>OZ252020.1:2067500-4705181 GCA_965247505.1 Micropepsaceae bacterium
GTCTCTATGGGTGCTCAGACACACCATTATGTACTCGACATGTTTATCTGGCGACCCGGAAAAGCGCACGCTTGCGCCAGGAACTTAATCTCGAGCCGGCGGGCGCTTAAAGCTCAGGAGCCCGCGCATTTAGCGGTATTTTCGTTCTTATGAGCTTCACGCCGGCATTCTGCTAGGGTTCGGTTGTGGGGAGACAGTCGGCTATGAGCGGTTTGGAAACGGATAGGTTCAAGGAAAAACTTATCGCGCGGCGCGAGGAGTTGGATCAGCTTAGCGCCCTCAGCAGCGAAAGCCGCCAGACCGTCCCGCTCGATCGGCAAAGCGTTGGGCGTCTATCGCGCATGGGTGCAATGCAAGGCCAGGCCATGGCCCTTGCCACCGAAGAGCGCCGCGAACAGGAGCGTGTGCGCGTCGAAGCCGCGTTGCGCCGAATAGAGGCGGGCGATTATGGCTTCTGCGTTAAATGCGAGGAGGAGATTGATATTCGCCGTCTGGAACTTGATCCCTCGACACCGCTCTGTCTTTCTTGCGCTCAAGGAAATTCTTGATTTTATGAGAGCGCTCTAGTCGAGGCTTCTGCCCAGCGTCCCTTAAGGGACGACAATCCCCACAATGCCGGCCTGTCGGCACGGCGCGATGCGTGGTCTCCGGGGAAGAATAGTCAAACGCGACCGTCGCTCCCTTGCGCCGCCTGGTGCTACGCGCAAAGTTAGTAAAAGGGCATCAGAACAGGGGGGGTTGCTATGAATATAGTTCGGGCGATTGGTTTTGGACTTGCGGCGGCTACAATTTCGATGGGGAGCGCGCTCGGGCAAGTCAATCTGGAATTCGTGATCGGCGGTGCGGCAGCCGACGGGCTCTATGACCGCATTTCCATAAATGCGGACACCGCGCGGCGTATAGCCGAAGCCTGCGAAGCGATCGCCCGTGAAAACAATAGCCGTGTGGTGGTCGTTGTTCTCAATCCTTACGGCCTTACGATCCATCAGCACGCGATGGACGGCGAGGGTTATGTTTCGATCAACGCGGCCCAGCAAAAAGCTATGACCGCGCTTCGCACCCGGCGTCCGTCAGTTAATCTCGCAAATCGCAATAACAATAACCAGTTCACCGAGACACATATGTATGGCTATGAGCTGACCGTGCAGGAGGGCGGGTTACCCATTATTGCGGACGGGCAGATGATCGGCGCCATCGGCGTTGGCGGCATTCCGCCGGCCCATCGCAACTCGACTTATGATGAGGACAAATGCGGTATCCGCGCCATTGAAGCGGTCATTGGCCCGCAACCGCCGATTCCCGACAATTTAGAGGCTGAAGCGTGGGAAGATCGGCCGGGTCCCGGGGCACCCTAATCACGTCATGCTCTGGAGCAAGGCTTGCAAAGACTATTTGCAATCGCGCTCTTTGACTGGCTGCAATACAGGAACAGTCTTCATACTCCAGTGCCATTGCAGAGAGGTAAGCAAATAGCGCATCGCGCGCGAGTTGCTGCCGGCTGACGTTTCTTTTCACTGCAGCAATGCCAATGCGCTCGAATTCCTCATTGGTAAGCGTCAGCATGATGCGGCGTTTGGTGCCCGCCACCACTCCCGGCGCGGCGCGGCGCGCGCGGTGCGGAACCGGCGCGTTTTGCTTGGTTTGTGCACGTGTTTTGGGCTGTTTCAGCGGCTGTGCAAAGTTTTTCCCAGAAACGGGCTCAATACCCTTTGGTCCAATCTGCCCTGCGACAACTGAAGGAACGGCCTCACCTTTGCGTGCAAGAAGCGCAGCGGTCATGGACGAGGATTTTTCGTAGCGCACCTGTTTTTTCCCTAATCTGTCACACAGCGCGGTCGGACCTGCGGCGGCCAAACGGGCTCGCATTGCGCCGCTCGATAGATCCAAATTTGCCATTAGTTAGTTTCGCCACACGCCGTTCGTCGCCGCTGCGTCTCTCCACGCCTTCAAATAATTCCTGTTCGGAAGGTTCGTCGGAATTCAAATTTGGCTCATCGGAATTCAAACCGGTCTCATCCGAATCCGACGCGGACTCGATAGCAACCAAGGCGGACGCGATCGGGACGTCTTCGTTGCCGGCGAGAATTTCTTCGTCAACAACAAGCGTCGGTCGATCTGGTACAAGAACCGGCGGGCGCGTATTGGCCACAATTTCGGGGCTAATTTAGAGCTTTTTTAAACGCTCCGAAATGTAACTCCAGAGCGTTTTGATCTCTTTAGCCAACTTTGAGCTCAAGACCACTTCGCCGACGGTTCGTCCATCCACCATGCTTGCCGCATAGTCAACGCGATGATGAAGCGTTATGGGAGCAACCGTCCCGTGCTGCGAAAGCGCCACCGCCGCATCGCCGGTGCTCCGCGCCCGAGCGGTAGCATCGTTGATGACGAAAAGGAGCGGCTTTCCGACTCTTTCGGCAATATCGACAGTTGCACCTACCGCCCGCAAATCATGTGGACCCGGACGCGTGGGTATGATGACGAGGTCAGCGCAAGAAACGACTTTCGAAATTGCCCCTGTGATCGCCGGCGGCGTGTCCACGATGGCAAGTTGGATCCCTGCACTGCGCAATTCGATAAGTGCATCATCGAGCTCCATGGACCCGACCTTCACGAAAACGGGGGTTTTCGATTTACGTGCATTCCACCACTCGGCCAGGGACCCTTGGGGGTCGGTGTCGATGAGCGCAACGGGGCCTGCCCCCGCCCGTTCGGCCTCTACGGCAAGATGCCCGGAAAGCGTCGTCTTTCCCGAGCCGCCCTTCTGAGATGCAAGTACTAGTGTATGCAAGTTTCGCCTCCTGCCACCTTCGCAGCCCCCCACATTCGGTTCGTTCAACAAGAATTATTTGTAGGCGAAGACAGGTGTGGTTCCTGTTAAGTCGCTAGGCGGCCTCTTAGGCGAATTTGTAGAAGATTTGAGACATCTTTGGTCTATACGAGCGAAGCTGGCGCGCCCGAGCGCAAAATTCGGCCGAAAATTTGGAAAAATCTTTGCGTTCAAAGGGGCTCCCCAGGCATTGTGTCGCCGATGCCGAGCGCATCGAATGCACAGCACTCAATGGGAGGCAAGAAAAATGAGACTTAGTAAAAGGGTCATCGGTGGGGTGGCGGCAGGCGCGATCACGGCGCTGGTATCGGTCGGCGCCTTGGCGCAAGTCGATTCGCGTTTCGTCATCACTGGGCCGGACGCCGCCAGGAATGGCGAGCTGAACATGATTAACGCCGCAACGGCGAGAGGAATTGCCGCGGCCTGTGAACGCATGGCGGTCGAACGCGATTTGGATATGGCAATCGTCATTCTCGACAATTTCGGCAATGTCGTGCACCAGCACCGCATGGACGGTGCGGCGCGCTACACCGCGATCCACACGGCAGAATTGAAAGCGGAAACAGCGCGTCTGGGTCGTAGGCCCAGCAAGGTGAGCATGAACAATGTTATCCGGCGACCTGACCGCGCGGTGCGCGAGTGGAATCTCGGGAACTTCCCAAATTCGGGTGGCCTTCCGATTTGGGTTGGCGAACAGATCATTGGTTTTGTCGGCATAGGCGGCATGGCGCCGCGTCCTGGCGAATGGACCGATGAAATCTGCGCGCATCGTGCGATAGAGGAAGTCATCGGACCGCAGCCGGCGCTGATCGAAGATCTCAACGGTTAGTATTTGATCAACCATAACACTGCTTGCGCGAGGTCGCATTCATGCGGGCTTGCACAACGCCCATCCCGTTGGAGGTTCCAATGAACATAATACGAAAAACAATTGCTGTAGGTGCGGTTACCCTTGTTGCGGCCGGATTCGGTATTACAGGTGCGTTGGCTCAGGTCGACGAACGCCTCGTTGTTTCCGGAGAGGCAGCAGCGCTGAATGGCGAGATGAATATGATCAATCTCGCAACGGCCGAAGCGATCGCTCATGCATGCCACCGCATCGCGGGCGCGCGCGGAGAAACAATGGCGATCGTGATTTTGGATAATCTTGGAAATTTGGCCTATGCAAGTAGGGCGGATGGCGAAACCATCCGTTCTATGATGTTCGCGCAGAGAAAAGCGCGGACCGCCTATATGACGCGTGCATCGACCCATCTAAGGCAAAACGCCTTGGAGCGGGATCCGAACAGGGCGCAATTCGAATACAATATGAATTTTCTTCCCAATGCAGGTGGATTGCCGATTTGGGTTGGCGAACAAATCATCGGCTTTATCGGGATCGGTGGTTCCGCGCCGCGTCCACCCGAATGGAGTGATGAGATTTGCGCGCATGGAGCGCTCGAAGAAGTCGTCGGGCCGCAGCCGGCAATCGTGCAAGATCCGTAAACACGAAAAGGGCACTCCTACGAAAAAGGGCCCCGTAGATAATTCGGGGCCCTTTTTTTTGGAGAAAAATATCGACGCGCTAGAGCTGTTGCGGTAGGCTCTCGAAATCCTGACCGCCGAAATCCTGACCGCCGAAATCTTGACCGCCGAAATCTTGACCGCCTCTGCGGCCACGCCATCTGTCGCCACGCTGGCCGCCCCGCAGATCGCCACGCCGGCCACGTTCGCCTCTCATTGCAAATCTGTCTTCTTGCAAATGCCTAAAAACACGATCCGCGATTTCTTTCTGTTCGTTATCAAGCGCGCTATAAAGCGGAACCAAATTGTTTGCCGTCGCGTCAAGCCGATCGACACGCGCCGCAAGCCTTGCTTGTTGGCGCTCTAGCCGCTCTACCAAGGAGGGCCGTCCGGCGTCCGGGTCGCGCGGTTCAGGACGCGCCTCAACTCTTTCAAGCATATTGTTGCGATGGCTCTCAGCGAATGCATCCCATAGCGGCGCTTGTGCATCGGTGATGCCGAGGCGGTTTCGCATAAAGGCAAGGTGGCCTTCGAGCCGCGCCTCACGCCAGGCTTCACGGGCCACACGCCGTTCTGCGCGCATTGCAAGATGCTCTTCTCGTAAAGCCTCGGGGTCTTCGGCCATGCGCGTTGCCGGTGCATCCGATGCTGCTGGTGCTGGCTGCGCCATTGCGAAGGCGCTGGCACCGAGAGCCGCGATGAGGCCCGGCCCCACTAAGCTTCTGCGATGAGAATAGATGAGTTTTTTCATTCTGAGGTCCCTTATAGTCGCCGGCGCTTAAACGTGGCCGCTGCCCCCACAGCTTGCAGCGCCGAGCCTGTTGGACCCCTCCAAACAAGACCATTGTTAGCGAAGTTTGGCCCTATGTCGAGTGGCTTTGCGTAACGAAATATCCCGTATTTTCTTGGTGTTACACTTTGCGACAGATGAAAATTTTGCAATGTACGGCGAAGGGGCTGAATGCAGCTATGGGTATGGCGAACGCACTCTCCCATTGATGCTTGGGAACTGATAAATGCCATCGCGGCTGCGCATCCAAGCGCTCAATGATAGGCTAATTTCTAGGCGAAACGGACGAGGGCAAACGCGCTTAAATACAATCACGGGGAAGAATATGGAATATCTGCATACGATGGTCCGGGTGAAGAATCTCGACGAAAGCCTAGCCTTCTATTGCGACAAGCTTGGGCTGAAAGAGATACGTCGCTACGAGAACGAACAGGGGCGTTTTACGCTGGTCTTTCTTGCCGCGGAGGGCGACGAGGAGCGCGCGAGTTCCAACGCTGAAGCGCCGATGATGGAGCTCACATATAATTGGGATCCGGAAGACTATGATGGCGGCCGAAACTTTGGTCATGTCGCTTTTGCGGTCGACGATATCTACGCGCTTTGCCAACGTCTCCAAGACAAGGGCGTGACGATCAGTCGGCCGCCACGTGACGGCTGGATGGCGTTTGTGCGTTCGCCGGACGGTATTTCCGTAGAACTTCTACAAAAGGGCAAGCGTCTCGCGCCCCAAGAGCCATGGGCCTCGATGCCCAATACAGGTAGCTGGTAGCGCAAACAGAACCTATCATTTGTTGGGGCAGGCGTGTCCATTTTGACGTCGCCAAGCTGGCGACGCGACAGCTTTTAAGCAGGGTAATCTATTGCAACTAAAGGAGAGCTAAATGAGGAAGAAGATCATAGGAGTGGCGGTTGCGTCGGCGCTCGGCATTGCTGCCGGCGCGGCAGCGCAAAATGTTCCCGAGCAGTTTGTCGTTTCGGGAGAAGCGGCGCGCGATATTATGGAATTCAATCAGATCAACATGGCAACGGCCCGTTCCATCGTCGATACCTGTATCGACTACGCGCGCCAGCACGACGAAAGCATCAGCATCTACATAATCGATCAATTTGGAAATCATGTCGCCATGCAGCGCATGGACGGTCAGGGTTGGAACAATATCCGTACCGCCGAGATGAAGGCGCGCACTGCGCTTCAAACGCGCGCCATGACTCATGCGCGTATGAACCGGGCGCGGAACGATCCTTTTTATCAAATCTACCAGATCACCGCGCATGGCCTGTTTCCGAATTCGGGCGGCTTGCCAATCGTCGTCAGTGATCAGCTCATCGGAGCTGTTGGTGTCGGCGGCGCAGCACCTTCGCCGGGGTTCTCCGACGAAATGTGCGGCCACCACGCGTTGACGGAGGTCCTGGGGCCGCAGCCGCCACTTCTGGCGGTCGCGCCGCCGCGTGATCCGTTCACTGGCGAGCCGCAATGGTGCCGTGGTGGCGCCGGACCGGATCCGGCAGTTGGAGGGACTTGCAACTAGTCTAATCTGAGCGAGAAATTCGCTCTTTTGGCAGGGCCTCGCGCTGTTTGAGCGCGGGGCCTCCTTTTTTGGCAGGCTTATGCGGGGTTGTTTCACTTGAGCCGACTCAAATAGATTTGCAGAGATGAAAACCATTGCGCTCGATTTCGAAACCGCCTGCCCGCAGCCGGGAAATGCCTGTCAGATAGGTCTTGCCTGGATCGAGGGGCTGGAAGTTACGCGCGTGGAAGAGCGCTATATCCGCCCGCGCGACATGAATTTTACTTTTACCTGGTGCCACGGCATTTCCGAGGAGTATGTCTGGGACCAACCGGAATTTCCCGATGTGCTGAACGAGTTCCGTGCGGATCTCAGCGGCGCTCTTGTACTTGCGCATAATGCGAGCTTCGATGAAGGCGTCATGCGCGGTTGCGCGCGAACCTACTGCGTGAAGCCGCCTAAAATGGAATTTCTCTGTACACTGATGATTGCACGGGCCGTTTGGCCGGAACTCAAATCAAAGGCTCTGGACTCCGTCGCGCGCCATCTCGGCATTCGCTTTAAGCATCACAATGCGGCGGAAGATGCGAGCGCTTGCGCGCAAGTGGCCATCGCCGCGGCGATGAAGCTTGGCGCCTCTGAAATCGCCGATATACCGGCGCGTCTGAAGGCCCGACAAGCAGCCTAAACATTAGTAAATATCAGCGTTTGACCGGGGCTGGACAGCCCAAGGGGTATCACCTATACCCCCATCCCTCTTTGACGCGGGGTGGAGCAGTCCGGTAGCTCGTCAGGCTCATAACCTGAAGGTCGAAGGTTCAAATCCTTCCCCCGCACCCAAAGCGAGGCTTGAAAAATGGGGTGCCTTTTGGGCGGCCCTTTTTTCTTAGCCGCAGCTTTGTCCCGGACGGCGAAGCCGATCCAACGACCTCCTGTCTCGCCTAAATTATTTGCGCGAACTAAGGCTCTGGACCAAGAAATCCCGCTTGGAGCGTAGCTATTCTGACACTGTGACCAAATTCTATCGGGACATGCCTCATCTTGCAGCTTAGGATGGCGCCACTGACGGCTCGGATTTGATTTGCGGTTCAGGCCGATAAATCTCCGCGCCGCGATGTTGGGGTAGTAGCGTATTTTCCGGGAGAAATGCATTTGAAGTTTGGACGCTGCTCTTCGGGCGTGCTGATGCTTTCGCTCGGTGGTTTTGTCTGGGTATGCCTCACCACGCCCGGCGTAGCGCAGCCTGTAGAGCAAACATTTGCAGCGGTGGGAGACCGGCCGAGCGCGGCCGCAGTACGAATAGAGGCTAGCGAAGCCCCGACCATCGACGCCGATCTTTCGGATCCGATCTGGGCCAAGGCAACGCTGATTACGGATTTCAGACAAAAAGAGCCCGTTCCCGGCGCGCCCGCGTCGGAGCGGACCGAAGTAAGAATTCTATATGACGAGAACAATCTCTATTTCGGAATCTATGCCTTTGACAGCGATCCGTCGGGAATCATTTTGCGCAGCATGGAGCGTGACGGTCCGATTTTCACCGGCGATATGATTGGGGTGAATCTGGATCCGGGAATGACACGGCGCAACGCCTATTCCTTTCAAATTGGGCCTTCGGGCGGACGGGCCGATGCACTTTTTATGAACAACACGGAAGACCTAAGCGAGTGGGATACGATTTGGGTTGCGCGGGCCGCTGTGGTCGAAGATGGCTGGATCGCGGAGGCGTCCATTCCCATTCAGAGTCTTTCTTATGAGAAAGGGCAAAGCGATTGGGGCTTCGATTTCCGGCGCGTGATCCAGCGCAAGAGTGAGGAAGATTACTGGTCGTCGATCAACCCCCAGCTTGAGACACATGATGTTTCCCAGGCTGGAACGCTCACCGGCCTCACCGGCTTTGATCAGGGCATCGGGCTCGAGGTTCAACTTTATGGCGTCAGCCGCATTGAGCGCGATTGGCATATTCCTGGTGACGATACCGGCATAATTTTTTCCGGTGGCGGCAATGCATTTTACCGCCTCACACCGGCCTTGACCGGGACACTGACGTACAATCCAGATTTCTCGGATGCGCCGCTCGACGCACGCCAGGTCAACACCACGCGGTTCTCATTGTTCTTTCCTGAGACACGAGACTTTTTTCTGCAAGACGCCGGCACTTTCGAATTTGGTGGTCGGGGATTTACCCGTGGCGGCGACACGCGTACCGCTAATAATGGAAGGCCGTTCTTCTCCCGCAATATCGGATTGGTCGACGGACAACCGGTGAGCATTATCGGCGGGGGAAAATTGTCCGGCGAGTTCGCCGGCTTCGGTGTTGGAATGCTTAGTGTATTGACCGATAAAACGCCGGACGCCGGCCGTCAGGTATTGTCGGCGGTGCGCATCTCCCGCCCCGTTTTCAACGAATCGCAACTTGGATTCATCGTCACCAATGGTGATCCGACGGGCGCCAGCAATAATAGCGTTGCCGGAATCGACTACCAATACCGCAATTCCAATTTTTGGGGCGGCAATGTATTCCAGGGCGATATTTTTTACGAGCGCAGCTTCTCGAATGTTTCGGGCGATGATGATTCCTTCGGCATGGCGCTTAATTTTCCCAATGAGCCCTGGGGCGGTGAGGTGGTGTTCAAACAGGTTGGAACCCATTACGAGCCCGCCTTAGGATTTACCAACCGCAGAGGTATCCGGGTCTATGATGCGAATGTCCGGCATTTGTCGCGCTACGGCGCGGACAACAGCCCGTTCCTGCGGGAATTGCAGTTTTCGGCCAATAATTTTCTGGTCACCGATCTGAACGATGTTTTAGAAACGCGTGAGAGCGGTTTCGTCGTCGGGGCCATCACGCAGCGGAACAAACTATTCTCAATCGGCGTGACCAATTTCTTCGAAAAAGTGTCCGAAGAGTTCTTTCTTCCCGATGACGTTCTCGTGCCGATCGGCAAATATAACTGGACCAATGTGACTGCTCAGATCGCAACGTCGCGCATATTTCCGCTTTCGGCGAGGTTAGGGGTCGAATGTTGCAGCTTTTACAATGGCACGAGCTTGGATGCCTCGCTCGAATTGGTTTTCCGGCCCAACCAATATTACGCGATCGAAGCAAGCCATGAGTGGACGCATCTAGAGATGCCAGATGGAACGATCGATATTCATATCGCAAGCCTGAATACGACCATTACTTTTACGCCGGACATGCAAATTGCAATGCAAGCGCAATATGACAATATCAGCCAGAATTTCGGTTTGCTGGCGCGCTATAGTTGGGAGCTCCTCCCGGGTTCCGAACTTCTTATTGCGTTTGGCCAAGCCGCGACTATTCCGACTTCGCGCTTTGTCGCCCAAAGATCGCAATTGACTGTTCGCCTCGGGCATACATTGCGGTTTTGAAACGCGGCATAGGTTTGGAAGCCTTGAACCCTGTGCCAGCCGTCGGGCTGAGGCTTTCGTCCTTTTTCCTAGCCAAGTCGTTCACCTACCGACGGTCCCGGGTTTGTGCTCCTTAAGGCGCAATGCAAGAGCATAAAGTGACCAGATTGAAGCAATTCTGTTTGCGGCCCGGCGTGGCGATCCACGCGGAAGGCGGCGAAGCGCGATGCTTGAGCATCGGGCAAGCCGCATGACAAAGTGGGCGTCCGCCAGACGCAAACCCAAAGGGACGGGCAGGTTTGCACCAAATCCTGCGGGCTTTGTCTCGACCATAGCCCCACTATGCTCATCGACAAAGCCCTTGACCTTGTCGCAAACCTGCCACGTCAGAATGGTTTAATCTGGTCACTTCATGCTCTAATGTTGCTATGGAAATTTAGCGCAATCGCAAAATGAGCACATCGGTGCAACCACCCGGCGTTGCGGGGAAGTTTTATCCAGCCGATCCGGCACAATTGGCCGCGGGCGTCGATGCGTCTCTCGCGAAAGCCGTGCCCAGTTCGACCGTTCCCAAAGCGGTGATCGCGCCCCATGCGGGACATGTCTATTCCGGGGACGTCGCGGGGACGGCTTACAAGCTGGTTGCGCGGCGCAAGGGCGAAATAAAACGTGTCGTTCTTTTGGGCCCGAACCATCGCATGCCCGTGCGCGGCATAGCGCTCTCGCCTGCCGATTCATGGCAGACGCCGCTCGGACCAATAAAAGTAGATCAAACGGTACGTGATCTTATAGCGCGCTAAGCCGATGTGACCGTCACCTCCGAACCCTTTGCCGGGGAACATAGTGTCGAAGTGCATCTGCCCTTCGTCCATAGGGCGTTGGGCGACGTCGAGATCGTGCCGGTCCTGGTTGGCCAGGCGCCACCCAAGCAGGTCTCCGATGTTTTGGGCTTGCTTTGGGGCGGACCGGAAACGGCGATAGTTGTTTCCTTGCCTATCCGGTTAACGCCCATGACCGCTACATGTAGGGTGCCGCCACTCTCCCGAGTAAAGCTCGGCATAGGTTGGAGCAGAGGTGTCGCCCGCGATGCCGAGCAATGAGCGGAAGGCGTTGAACGGGTAGAACCGCCTGTTGAAGCGGAAGGTGAACTCGTTGAGGTAGGCTTGTAGGTGCTGGTGGCTAACGCCGTGGTGGATCCCGATCAGCCACGTCTTCAGGTTGGCGAAAACCAGATGGATGATCGGCAGGTATTGCTCGGCAACCTCTGGATCACCACACTCGGCAACAGCGAAGTGCTCATAGCCGCGCTTACCGAGGCCAGCATAGCCGCTCCAATCGTCAGTAACGATCAGCGATCCCGGCGCGACGGTGCTCTCGACGAACCCACAGAGCGACTCGGCGCTACAGTCGAGCACGACGGCGAGCCGAACGCGTCCGGCATAGCGTCCGTCTTTCCGGTTGTCGAGCTTGGTGCCCGGCTTTCGATGACGCACCTCGATGGCACAGGAGACGGGAACCTTGTGGTGAACACCACGGCCTTCCCCACGCGTTCGCCCGCCAACCCAGGTTTCGTCCACCTCAACATGGTTCTTGGGCTGTCCACCGATCCTGTCTTGGTTGGGCCGCACCATGCCCGAGCGGAGCTTGTGGAGAATTTGAAAGGCCGTCTCGTAGCGCGAAAGACCAAGTTGCCGCTGAAACTGCACGGCGGACATGCCGGGCGTCTGACTGGCGACCAGATAAGCGGCCCAGAACCAGACGTTCAGCGGAGTGTGGCTACGCTCCATCACTGTTCCCACCGTCAGCCCGGTGTTCTGGCGGCACTTGCGGCAGCGCAGGACGCCAGGGCGGTTTTCAAAGTGGAACGGCTCTCCCGCCGTGCCGCAGTGCGGGCAGGCAAAGCCGTCTCCCCAGCGGGCTTTCTCCAGGCAGGCGGCGCAGGCCGCATCATCAGGGAAAAGTCGCTGGAACTCGGGTAGCGAATGCGGGAATGGGAGATCAGCGCGGTCGAGAACATCCATGGCGCGCTCCCCTATATCCGGTTTGCGCCCATTCTAGCCCTAGTGGGTGTGGGTGTAAACCGGATAGGCAAGGTTGTTTCCTCCGATCTCAGCCATTTCCACGATTATGAGACTTGCCAAAAAAAGGACGCGGAGACGTCACGCGGTATCGAGTCGCTTCAAAGCGCGGTTTGTCGCGGAGACCGCGCCTGCGGACATTTTGCAATCGCCGGACTGCTCGATCATGCGCAGCGCCGCGATCTTCGGGTTACCGCGCTGGACATTCGCAATTCTGGCGATACGCATGGCCCGCGTGACCGCGTTGTGGGCTATGGCTCATTCGCGTTCGAATATTCCCATACCGCGCAGCTCGGCGAACCGGCGCGCCGCATGATTATGGATGTCGCCCGCAAGGTCGTGAAACAAGCTACGCAGGACGGCGGAAAACGGCCGCGCCTCAACGTCAACGGGCAGCTTCCGCGCGCGCTCCTGGCGCAGCGCGCCTGCTTTGTTACTCTGAAAATCGGCGATCAACTGCGTGGCTGCCGCGGCTCGCTACGGCCATCACGGGCGCTGGTCGCAGACGTGGCCGACCATGCTTGGCGATCGGCCTTCGACGATCCGCGTTTTTCCCCACTTAAAGCCGACGAGGTCGAGCGCCTCAGTTATCATGTCTCGATTTTGTCGACAGCGCGGAGAATACCTTGTGTGAGCGAGGATGAACTCGTCCGCGCTATACGCCCCGATGTAGATGGCATAATCCTACGCGACGGCGACAAGCGCGGCGTGCTGCTTCCAAGCGTTTGGGAACAAATCCACGATCCGAAAATATTCATCCGGCAGCTGAAACTGAAGGCTGGACTGGCCGCCAATCATTGGTCGCCGACTCTCGAGGCATTTCGTTTCGTGACCGAAAGCTTTGGCGACGAGCCTTAAGCGCATTGGGGCTTGGGCAGGCCTCGCGGTTATGCCGTTAGGTTTTCAGCCTGCGAATTTTTTCCAAGCGTCTTTTCGAAATCGGCAAGCCGCACGGGCAAGCGCTTCGCGCCCCATTTGCCCGGCTTCGCTTCGAACACACCGGTGCATGGAGCACCGCAAGAGAGGCAGCTTCCTTCATCGTCGAGATGCCAGCGGCCAAGGACGTACCAGTCGCGCTCAATCAGGCATGTTACACATTGATGACAGAAGGTCGAATGGCGTCCAACGTCGTGCACATTGCCGACATAGGCATAACGGACACCTTGGCCAAGCGCGATGCGGCGCGCCCGCGCTAATGTTGCGGGCGGTGTGCGCGGCTTATCGAGCATTTTAAAATCGGGGTGGAAGGCGCTGAAATGCAGCGGCACGTCGGGCCCCAGATGATCGACAACCCAACGCGATAGCTTTTCGATCTCTTGCGCCGAGTCGTTCTCGTCCGGGATCAGAAGGGTCGTAATCTCGAACCAGATCTTCGCCTCGTGTTTGAGATATTCCAGCGTCTCCAGCACGGGCTGGAGATGGGACTTGGTGATCTTGAAATAGAAATCCTCGGTGAAGGCTTTTAGATCCACATTCGCAGCATCCATGTGGCGGTAGAATTCGGCGCGCGCGTCGGGCTTCATGTATCCGGCGGTGACCGCAACGGTTTTGATGCCCACTTCGCGACAGGCCTGGGCCACGTCGATCGCGTATTCGAGAAAAATGACGGGATCATTATAGGTGAACGCGACGGAGCGGCAGCCTAGCTTCTTTGCTGCTGCGGCGATCGTCTCGGGGCGCGCTTGATCCGCAAGCGTATCGACCTCGCGGCTCTTAGAGATGTCGTGGTTCTGGTAAAATTGGCACGAAAGATTGCAACCAGCGGTGCCAAAGGACAGCACCGGCGTTCCAGGCAGAAAATGATTCAGCGGTTTTTTCTCAATCGGATCGACGCAATAGCCCGACGAGCGGCCCCAAGTGGTCAGAACGACCTCGCCGCCTTCGGCCGCGCGCACAAAGCATAGCCCGCGCTGGCCGTCCTGGAGTTTGCATTCGCGCGGGCAGACATCGCAACGCACGCGGCCATCGGGCATCTTGGTCCAATAGCGGGTGGATACAGCGCCCGAAGGCAGAAAGTTAGGCGTGTTCATATGAGAACATTATCATAGAATTTGCGGCCAGGTTGTAGATCCGGGCGCGCTTAAGACGATTGGGCCGGTTCTTTGGCCAACACAACCCAGCGCGAGTTGGCGGCGGATGCTGGCGGTGGTAGACATGCGATCATTTCTTTGCACGCCAACGGGACCACTTTGTAAGGCTAATCCTTCAGCAGAGACACAATTGTAAGGCGCCAAGACGCTTTTGGAGGACCGCAAGCATGTTCCATTTGATTATGGGATTGCCCGGAACCGGAAAAACCGCTGCCGCAGAATTTTTGGTAGAAAAACTATCTGCAATGGCCATACGGCTGGACCCGGTCTATAGCGCGTTGTTTCCAATCCAAGGCGAGCAAATCTCAGACAGTGAAAATACCCGACGCTTAGAAGCAGCCTATCTTGAAATGTGCAACATAGTTCCAGGCGCGCACCGCAAATACCCAAAGACGCATATTGTCGTTGAGGGTGTTTTTCGATCTGCAGAACAGAGGCAAAACATCACGAACGCCATAATCGAAGCGGGCGCGGACTGCTCCGCCTTGTTGGTGACGGCGCGAAGAGAAATCGCCCGCGGAAGAGTTCAAACGAGGCATGCGGCAGGGGACTCAGCGTGCAATCTGTTGGGATATGAAAAGGCCAGGGCTGAGTTTGAAGAGTTAAGAATGCCCCACCGAATTATAGATAATTCCAGCTCAATAGCTGAAATGCACAATTTACTGGAAAATTACCTATCCGATCTTGCGCGGCAGGATATTCGATCGGCGCCGGCGCGGGAAAGTCGCTCTTGACCGCAAAACGCGATCTCTTTGCAAGCGTCGTCTGCGTATTATGCGGTGTTAAGAGGGCGCACCTTTGCTCGTTTTAGGCAAAATGCCTTCAAGCAAATTTTCCAATTTTGTGAATGGATCGCGTTGATTTAGCACCTGCCAGCGCGCTCACAGGCCTGCTCGAAAAACGCCTCGTCGGTCAGAAGTTTTTCCAGAACATCCGTCCACTCCTTCGCAGTCTCGATCTTGATGGGGTTTGAAGGGTTTTCCTTTGCTTCCGAGGGTATGGGAAACAGAAAGCCGATATCGCCCAAGAACTCCGGGGCGCCGCCGGAATCCGTGGAAAGAACCGGAATCCCCGCGGAGCACGCTTCGACAATCGTGCGCGGGCCGCTTTCATGCCAAAGCGAAGGGCTGAGCAAAACCCGCGTGCGGGACCAGACGGTATTCATGTCTTCTTGCAATGGCAGGCATGTTATATTTGGAAACTCGCTTATGGCGAGCCCTTGCGCTTTTAACGCGTCCTCAAGCCGAGATTTAGATTCAACAACTAAGAATTTGGCCGACAATCCACGCCGCTTTGCTTCCTGAACAATGCCTATGAATATTGTCGCCCCCTTATCCATCGACGGGTTGATAAAGGTTACGCAGTCACGTTGTGCCGCCGTACCCATAGGTACGGGGGTGACGAATTTACCAAGGGGATGAAGAGTGAGCCCCAATCTCTTCTTATAGAGATCGGCGGTCGCCTCACTGTCCGTGATCAGCAAGCTGACGTCTCGAAACGTATCTGCTTTATTGTACCTTGGATTCGCCAGATAGAATGCTGTTGGAATGTTTTGGTCTTTGAGCCAGCGATAAGTGTCTTTTTCCATAAACCAGCCGCCATAAGCTAAGACGACATCGGGGCGCACCTGCGGGACAATGGACTTTAATACTTCCTGGTAGAAAACCTCCTCCTCACAGGCCATTTTCATCCGCACGAGCGAGTGCAAGGGAAGGATGAGGTAAGTCACAAGATTACGCTTTAGGCCCCAAATGGCAGTCCCCTGTGCAGGGAGTTTGCTTACTACGCTCGCCTTGATGTGTTGCAAGAATTTCTGCGAATCGGAAAATTGTGGGCGGTCAAAAACGGTTGCACCAAATGCGTTTACGTCGTGACCGCGCGCTGCAAGACCTTCAAGTATTCTCCGACAGGACATGGAAGCGCCGCTCGACGGATCTAATAGACAATTGGGCGCTACAAAAAGAATGTTCATCTGAGCTGTTTTAATTTTTGAAAACGGATTTCTCGGGTCGGATTAGTGGATCGCCCCTCAGGTTACAACCGGCAGAGCTGGGCTACCAGGAGATCATTCTACCTGGTGTAAGCGGATTCACCACTCCGCCAAGATGTCTGGTCTGGACCCTGCTGACGAAAGTGGAGACGTCCTGCGATAGGATTTTGATCGCAGGAGGTGCAAATGTCGAAGCAGAATGGGAACAAGGGCCGGCGGTTTGATCGGGCCTTCAAGGAAGAAGCCGTCCGTCTTTTACAGACGAGCGGGCGCAGGCAGCGGCAGATAGCAGGAGATCTTGGGATCAGCGTCAGCGCGCTCGGCCGCTGGGTCGCAGAATTGCGTGAGGAGGATTTGCTTTCCGGTCCGCATGAGGATGCAGCGAAGGAGATTACCCGTCTACGCCGAGAGCGTGATCTGGCCCGTCAGGAACGTGATCTCCTAAAAAAAGCGCTGGCCTTCTTCGCCAGGGAAAGTCGATGAGGTTCCGGTTCATCGACGCGGAGAGGGCCGGGTTGGCGATGCCGATATTCCGCCTGTGCAGACTGCTGCAGGTCAGCGTCTCAGGCTTCTACGCTTGGCGCAATCGCGGCCCAAGCCAGCGACAGCTCGATGACATGGTTCTACTCGCCCATGTCCGGGCAGCCTTTCGGCGCAGCCGCGAGAGCTACGGTGCAGAGCGGGTCCATCACGAGCTTGCCGAGAATGGGATCGAGGTTGGACGCCATAGGGTGGCTCGGCTGATGCGGGGAAATGGGTTGTCTCCAAAACGGAAACAGAAGCTCAAAAAGACGACGGACAGCCAGCACAACAAGGCCGTCGCATCGAACCTTCTCGACCAGAACTTCTCCGCCGAGGCACCCAACGAGAAATGGGCTGCCGACATCAGCTATATTTGGACGGCACAGGGCTGGCTGTACCTGGCCGTCATGCTCGACCTCTACTCCCGGCGCGTCATCGGCTGGGCCGTGGGCGCTCGCATGACCAGCGACCTGCCGCTCAGGGCGCTTAACCGTGCTATCGGGCTGCGCCAACCTGGCGCCGGTGTGATCCACCATAGCGATCGGGGAAGCCAGTACTGCTCAGACGCATACCAGGCGCGCCTCGGTGAACTCGGTTTCCTCGCCTCAATGAGCGGTAAGGGAAATTGCTATGATAACGCCGTCGTCGAGACCTTCTTCAAAACCATCAAGTCAGAACTGATCTGGAGGACTGTGTTCATGTCAAGAAGCCAAGCTGAAACTGCCATAGCCGGATACATCGACGGGTTCCATAATCCTGTCCGTCGGCACTCGACGCTGGACTTCACAAGCCCCGTCAAATTCGAGGCAGAAGCAATGCAAACGGTGTAGGGCGCCTCCACTTTTCCTGGATGGGTCCAGTCTATTGCCATGGCGCAGAGAATTCATCTCTGCACTTCTCGCTAAGCATCCGCGTCCAGAAGCTGTCCTTTTTCAAGCCTCCAGGGAAACGCTATGCAAGGCTGAGACGACGGCCTCGGGACCGAACGCGATCGGACTTCAGAAGTCGGGCGTGGTTTCGGTTGGGATGGGAACGTCTTCCGTGATCACACCGTCGACGGTGACCTTGCCGACATAGCGATTATTCTCGGCGCAGACCTCTTCCTCCCATTCAATAAACCGGCTTGTGTGACGCGCTAAGGCCGACCACGGCACGGTAAACGCAACCGGGTCACTGACCGTAACTTCCACGTCGAGCGATTGGCGATCCGGCGAAACGCGAATGCGCTCGATGACGTGAATCTTCTCGGAATGGGGTGTGCCATAGCGGTCGATTTGCGTCTTGTCGTTTTGCCCAATGGTATCGACCACAAGCGTGTCGCCACCCTCATAATGACCGACCGATTCTCCATGCCAAGTGTGCCCGGGATCTACTGAGTGCGGCACGTTCAGATAAATGACCCGGAACTGGTGATCGCGCGCATTGATGGTCGTTACTTGTGTGGGTGTCTGCAGAATCCGAATTGCGGCATGCGTTCTGTTCCATTCCATGGGGATCCCGGTCGGCCGACACATGCCCTCGTCTTTGACATGCGGAATATCCTGCAGCTCTGCATCGGTAATTGCTTGCAGCCTCGCCAGGGTTGCGGGCTGCAATATTGGATTGTCGAGCGAGGCGACCTTGGGCAGCCTGTGCCCGGGCACCGTGCCGCCAGGGTAGCGCGGATCTGCCATCAACGGCCCGGGCCCCTCGTAGCCCGGGATCTCTTCAAACATTTCGACATGCTGACCGATTCGGTCCCAACTGCCGGAAAAATCGGGAATGTGTTGGCTGTAGCTGGCCTGCGACGCGGCCAGCCCAGGCAATAGGAGGCCTGCCAAAAAGATCCCAAGAACCAAGGTAGATTTGGCCATGTCACATCACCCAAACATCGCGGAGCTTATATCACAAATACAGAGCCTGGCCGCTACGCCGTCACCACGCTAACCCCGATCATGCAATCGCGCGAGACCAGCGCGGCCAATTCGTCTTCATTCAAATTCTCGGTGCCTTCGGGGCGCATCGGCAGCACGAGATAACGAAGATCGGCCGTCGAATCATGCACCACGATCTCGACATCGTCGGAGAGCACGGTGCCGAATTCGGCAAGCACAGCGCGTGGCTCGCGCACCACGCGCGAGCGATATTCGCGGCTTTTGTACCAAGAGGGCGGCAGGCCAAGCACATTGCGCGGATAGCACGAGCACAGGGTGCAGACGATCACATTGTGGGCGCTCGGCGTATTTTCGACCACCGATAGATTGAGTGCGCCGGGCTCGATCCCAAGTTCTTTGACCGTGTCATGTCCGTTGGCGAGCAATCGTTCCTTATAGGATGGATCGACCCAGGCGCGGGCAACGACTTTGGCGCCCAGCGCCGGCGTGATCGCGTCACGCCCTTCGATTGCCTCGCGAATTTCTTGGCCGGTGAGGATTTCCTTTTCGATCAGAAGCTCTTTCAGCGCCAGACCCAGCAATTGGTAATAGCCGTGAATCTTCTCGTCTTTTGCCGGCGGCGCATGGGCGTGTGCGCCGTCTTCGCCATGCTCATGGCTATCACTATGACTAGTCATCGTTCACCTTTGAGAGCCAGTGTTCGTAGAGATCGATCAGTAGGGAATCGTCTGAAGGACCCTTATAATCGGGCCATAATTCCTCTTGTTTGAATTTTACCTCATAGAGCGTTTTTAGGGGCAAACCGTCCTTGCCCAAGGAAAGGGTTTCGGGATTGCTGAATTGTCCTACGCGCTTGGTGATGACACCAATATGCCCGCGCACATAGATGGGGGTGCGAATATGGCCCGCCGGATAGTCCTCGCGCACAATAACGCGCGTTCCCGGATCAAACGCGGCGCTGCCGCTCATTTTTTAACATCCTCGCCTACTATGTCCTTGGCGAGGCGCGTGCGCAGATCGGCGATCTTGGCGTCGATCTCGTCCTGGGTGACGTGGCCCTTGTCGATCAGAAGCCGCGACATCGACGCGGTCCAGCGCTCGTAATAGGAAAGCGTGTTGTAGGCGTCGTGCCCGAGCATCTCGATATAGCGGCGGTTTTCGTCGGTACGTCTAATCCCCTTGGCGCCAAGCAGCACGTTCAGCGCATCGATCTGCTTTTCCCAGAACGTCATATTATGCGGCTCGGTATCGACCGGACCGGCGTCCAGTCCGCCAATATCGTTGGGCCCTCGCATGGGTGACGTAACCGCTCAGTTGAACGTGAGGGACAACACCGTATCGCGCCGCATGTCGCCGCCGCAGCCCGCGCTGCCGCCGAAGACAAGCACCTCGTCGTCGACTACGACACCCGCAGTGGCATGCCTTCCCTCGGGCATAAGCGCTAATTCGCTCCAGCTATCGCTGGCTGGATCGTAGGCCTCTACATCGTCGAAGGTGAGGCGCACATCGGCATCGGGCGTTTTGCATTCGCCGCCCACATAAAAAATCTTGCCGTCCATCACGAAGGCGGTGCCGGCGCTACGCGGAACGTTGAGCTCGCCCGCCTGGCTCCAACTACCCGTCGCCGGGTCATAGACATCATGGCGAGCGATGTTAGCGGAAGTCGCGCCGGTCCGGCCGCCAAAGACATGGATTTTTCCGTCGAAAACCGCGATGCCTAGATGATCGCGCGCGATGGGCAGCGCTGCGGCGAGTGTCCAGCTATCGGTCGCGGGATCGTAAATCTCGTGCGTGTCCACTGTTTCCAAATTCGGATCGCGTCCACCGATGGCATGGACGAGCCCGTTCAATGCAACAACGCCGATAGAGCCGCGGGGCGCGGAGAGCGAGGCGACCTGCCGCCAGCTCTCGGCCGCAGTGTCGAACTCGTACACACGATCAACTGCGCCGACGTGAACATTCGCGACGAAGCCACCCACATGGTAAATTTTTCCGTCCACCACAGCCGCGGCCCCATGGGACGCGACATATGGCATGAAGGGTAGATCGCGCCATTCTTGCGTTGCAGGATCATATTCCTGGGTAAACATGGTGGCCTGCGTCCCTGGCGTGTGGCCACTCAGGACATAGATCTTGTCATCCACTTGCACCGCCGCGACCTCGGAACGCGGAAAGGGCATGGTACCCTTTACCGACCAGCTAGGCGTCTGTTCCTGCGCGCCGCAGGCCACCGCAACGATCAACACAGCCGCTGCTCCACCCAGCGTCAGGCCTGTCTTAAGTTTGCTCATCGAACCCTCCATCGAAATATCTCTGTTGGCACGCCTTCAAATGCGCCGCTCGCACAAAGTCTAACATGAACCTCAGCCGAATGCCCTTATTCCCATGCGCCTTGCGGCAATTGATCTGGCGCAATGCGCGTCTGATGTCTTGTCGGCGAATATGCTATCCTTGCCCCAGCTGAGAAACAAACCGGAGAACGGTAAGAAAATGGCGGATTTGGCAAGTCTTGATCCCGTCCTGATGCCTTGGGCGGAAAGCCATGAATTGCATGTCTATCGTCGCGACCGCAGCCCGGCTTTACGCTCGCTTATTGTCTATTATTGGATCGGCACCCATCACGAGAGCGCCGGTCATATGTGGCTGGAGTTAGAGAGTGACGGTCGGATCAGCGTTCACGGTGCGGCGCCCGATTGGCATGAGCAAAAGACGGTATCGCAGCCTGACCTCGAATCCGCGCTTGAAGACATGTTCCAAAAGATGATCGCGCGCCCGCTTTCGGACTGAGCGCCCCCTTTTTCCGAATGAGCGCCCGTGAAAAAATTGCTCGCGTGCTGCTAGCGGCCGCCGACCGTGACCGATTTGATCACCGCAAAGATTTTTTGCCCCTTTTCGAGCCCCAGCCGCCTGGCCGATTTGCGCGTAATGCGCGCGATGAGTCGTGCGTCCCCGACGCTTAGCAAGACATCTTCATAGGCACCGCTTCCAGGCCTGACTTCGGAAATGGATGCGGGCAATACATTATTGGCGCTGATCCCATCCGGTTTCGAAGTTGCGAGCATTACATCTTGTGCGTCGATGCGCAGGCGGACCTTGTCGCCGATGTTTCGGCTCAGCGCCGGAACCACAAGCGTCTCGCCTGAAAGGCTCAGCTCGCTCAAAGCATGCGCTTGGTCATGACCACTCACTCTCGCCTCAAGGACCGAACCGGGAAGCTGCGCCCTGCCGCTGATCAAATCGAGGTTCGAAGTCACGTCAAACAGCGAGCCCTCGGCAATAACCCGGCCCTCATGAAGCACGATGATGCGGTCGGCAAGACGTGCGACCTCATCCATGGAGTGGCTGACATATAAAATGGGAATCTTGCTCTCGTCCCGAACCCGTTCGAGATAGGGAAGGATTTCATTCTTCCGCGCCGCATCGAGCGCGGCCAAGGGTTCGTCCAGAAGAAGCGCGCGGGGATGCATTAAAAGCGCGCGGCCGAGCGCGACGCGCGAACGTTCGCCGCCGGACAGCGAGCGCGGCTTTCGCTCCAACAAATGCGCAAGCCCCAATAGTGCAACAACGCCATCGATTTCTCCCGCACTCGGATTTTCCTTCGTGCGGCGCTGCCCATAGAGGAGATTGGTTTTGACGTTCAAATGAGGAAACAGCCGCGCATCTTGAAACACCACGCCCATACGCCGTTCATGGGCGGGAACCGATATGCGCTGTGCCGTATCCAATAACGTCTCGCCTTCGACGACGATGCACCCTTCGTCGGGTTGGGTAAGACCCGCGATTGCGTGAATGATGGTGGATTTTCCGGCACCCGAATGCCCAAAAAGCGCCGTCACGCCCGGCGCAGAAAAACCAAAACTGGAGTCGAGCCGAAACGCGCCTTGGGTATGACGAAGAGAAATCTCGGCGCTCATGCGCGTGACGGGGTTTGGCCGGTCGCGATACGCGCGCGGCGGGCAAGAAATTCGGCGAACAATAATCCGGCAAGCGCGAGCGCGATGGAGAGCGCCGAAAGCCGCGCTGCCGCGATTTCGCCTCCGGGTGACTGGATAGCGGTGTAGATCGCCAGCGGAATAGTGCGCGTCTCACCTGGAATGTTGGAGACAAAAGTGATGATCGCGCCGAATTCTCCGAGACAGGCCGCAAAGGCCGTCACCGCGCCGGCGATGATCCCCGGCGAGGCCAAAGGCAGATGAAGGCTCCAAAGCCGGTCCCAGCCATTCGCGCCCAGTGTTTGCGCAGCTTCGCTAAGGCCGTGCTCCTCGGCTTCCAGCGCCAGGCGGATCGCCCGCACCTGGAAAGGGAAGGCCAGGATCGCGGAGGCCAGGACCGCGCCGGTCCAGCTAAAGACAAAGCGTATGCCGAAGGTCTCGAACAAGAACGCACCCAGCGGTGCGCGCGTGCCGAAGCTCACCAAGAGGAGATATCCGATGGCCACAGGGGGCAAGACAAGCGGCAGATGCACCAGCCCGTCGACCAACGCCTTGCCGCGAAATTCGCGCCGCGCCAGAAGCAGCGCGGCAAAAAAGGCGAAGGGCAGGCCGCTGAGCACCGCGACGCTCGCCACGCGGAATGAGAGCGCAAGCGCCTCGAACTCCGCCGCTGTCAAAAACCCCAACATGGGCTCATTTTGCGCGAAAGCGGCCTAAAGTGCGAGGGGGCGGAGGCGAGAGGGGGTTTGGGCCCTAAAAGAAATTCTCTGAAGAAGAAGCTATCCCAGCGCCTTGACGATTTCTTCCGTCATTTTCTTCGCATCGGAGAACAACATCATGGTGTTGTCGCGGAAGAAAAGCTCGTTCTGAATCCCCGCATAGCCCGCCCCCATGCTGCGTTTGAGGAAGAGGACGGTCTTGGCATCTTCAACATCGAGAATGGGCATGCCGTAGATTGGAGATTGCGGATCGGTTTTTGCCGAGGGGTTGGTGACATCATTGGCGCCGATCACATAGGCGACATCGGCTTGCGCAAAGGACGTATTGATGTCCTCGAGCTCAAAAACCTCGTCATAGGGCACATTCGCTTCGGCTAAGAGCACGTTCATGTGCCCGGGCATGCGTCCCGCCACTGGATGAATGGCGTAGGAAACCTTCACGCCTTCTGCTTTGAGCCTGTCCGCCATCTCGCGCAGCGCGTGCTGGGCTTGGGCGACCGCCATGCCATAGCCCGGCACGATAATCACGGATGCAGCGTTTTTCATGATGAAGGCGGCATCGTCGGCCGAGCCTTGTTTGACGGGGTGGGTTTCTTCCGCGCCGCTTGCCACGGCAACATCGCCGCCAAAGCCGCCGGCGATAACCGAAACGAAAGAACGGTTCATTCCTTTGCACATGATGTAGGAAAGAATCGCGCCCGACGATCCGACAAGCGCGCCGGTAATAATCAGCGCCGAGTTCTCCAGCGTGAAACCGATAAGCGCGGCAGCCCACCCCGAATAGGAGTTCAGCATCGAAACGACCACCGGCATGTCGGCGCCGCCGATCGGAATAATCAAGGTGAAGCCGAGAATGAGCGACAAGCCTGTAATGGCCCAGAAAATCCAAGGGTCCTGCGCGGAGACGAAATAGATGCTGAGCCCGAAAATACCGAGCAGCATGGCAAGATTAAGCAGATGCCGAGCGGGCAAGATGATCGGAGCGCCGGACATGTTGCCGTTCAGCTTTGCGAAGGCAATGATCGAGCCGGTGAATGTGATTGCGCCGACGGCGACGCCGAGGCTCATTTCTATGATAGAGAAAGCGTGGATCGCACCGGCTTCGCCAATCCCATAGGCCTCGGGGCTATAGAGCGCAGAGGCGGCAACCAGCCCCGCGGCAAGACCAACCAGCGAGTGGAAGAACGCCACCAATTGCGGCATCGCGGTCATTGCGATGCGCCGCGCCATTACCGTACCTGTCGTGCCGCCAATGGCAAAGCCGCCGATCACGAGACCCCAGGTCAGCGCGTCGCTTATTTCCGCTAAGAGCAATGTCGTCACGACCGCGATGGTCATGCCGATCATGCCGTTGCGGTTGCCCGCGCGCGAAGATTCGGGGTTCGAAAGTCCGCGCAATGCGAGAATGAACAAAATGCCCGAAAGAAGATAAAGAAGGGCGGCAATATTGGCGTCCATCTAGTTTCTCCCCGCCTCACTTCTTTGCTTTTTTCTTGTACATGGCGAGCATGCGCTGGGTGACCAGAAAGCCGCCGAAAATGTTCACCGACGCTAGAATCAACGCGGCAAAACCAAATCCTTTGGAAAGCCAAGATTCAGCTGACAACGCCGGCACCGATATGGCGATCAATGCACCGACAACAATCACCGAGGAAATCGCGTTGGTCACACTCATCAGCGGCGTATGCAGAGCGGGGGTCACGCTCCAGACCACGAAATAGCCGACAAAACATGCCAGCAAGAAAATAGAAAGTCGGAATACAAATGGATCGATAGCTTCCATGGCTCTATCCTTTTAGCGCCGGATGGACGATTGCGCCGTCGCGCGTCAGGCCGGCGCCCTTAATGATCTCGTCTTCCCAATCAAGTTTCGCTTCGCCGGTTTCCTTGTCGACGAAGAGGCTGACGAAATTGAAGAGGTTGCGCGCGTAAAGGCTTGAGGCGTCGACCGCGAGCCTGCCTGGAAGATTTGTGTAGCCCATCAATATCACGCCGTGGGCCTCGATTACTTCGTCGGCTTTGCTCAAGGGGCAGTTGCCGCCTTGTCCGGCTGCCAGATCGACAATGACCGAGCCCGGCCGCATCGTTTTTACCATCTTCTCGGTGACAAGAACGGGCGCTTTGCGCCCCGGGATCAATGCCGTGGTAATAACGATGTCTTGCTTTTTTATCGTTGCCGCGATCAGCTCGGCTTGTTTTGCTTGATACTCCTTCGACATTTCCTTGGCATAACCGGCAGCCGTTTGGGCCTGCTCGAATTCTTCGTCCATCACCGCGACGAAAGTCGCGCCCAAAGATTCGACCTGCTCCTTCGTGGCCGGGCGGACATCGGTTGCCGAAACAATCGCGCCCATGCGCCGGGCCGTGGCAATCGCTTGAAGGCCGGCAACGCCTGCGCCCATTACAAGGACGCGCGCCGGGGCAATGGTGCCTGCCGCGGTCATCATCATCGGCATGGCGCGTCCAAACGCAGCCGCCGCATCGACTACGGCCTTATAGCCGGCGAGGTTTGCTTGACTGGATAAGACGTCCATCGCCTGCGCGCGCGAAATGCGCGGCAAAAATTCCATCGCGAAGGCGTCGATCCCAGCCTCGGCCAATTTCTCGATCGTGTCTTTTTCCGTAGCCGGCGAGAGCAGCGCCGCAAGAATGGCACCGCGCTTACACAGCGCAATTTCTTCTTGGCTAGGCCCGCGCACCTTAAGGACGATATCGGCGTCTTTGAGCGTAGCGCTCGCGTCCGGCGCGGTTTTGGCGCCCATCGCCTCGAAGTCGGAATCCGGGGTTCGCGTAGTCTCGCCCGCACCCGATTCGACGACCACATCCAGGCCAAGGCCCTTGAGCTTTTTTACTGTTTCCGGCGATGCGGCGACACGTGTTTCGCCATGCTGCCGCTCTTTCGGAATTGCAATTATCATGACTGGAAGGCCTTCGTCTTAAGAAGGTGGCAAATGTGGGAACGAATCTGGAGGCACTGCAATTACTAGTTTGTGTGGAAGATGGCGAGTAAAATCAAAAGTGCGAGGATCCCGACACCCGATAATTTCAACCCGGTCAAAAAGCGATTCCAGGTCTTCAATTGCTCGGTGATGTCCATCGTGCCCTTTACGGATGTGTCTCGTTGTTTTCCGCTCCGGGCCTTTTTGGCCATAGACGCCCCTCTCCCCCACGCGCGGGGGGACCTAACGGAAAGAATTGAAGCGCGCAAGACTTGGTAAAGGCGGCTTAACCGCACAGCGTCAATGCAACCACAGATTGCAAATTCGATCCGCTCGCCAGGACGAGCTGCAGGATAAAGAGCTTATCACACGCCGGAAAGCCTAAACTGCGATAGACTATTGAAACTTCTCATTAATTCTTTGCCGAGCCGGACTCAGGAAAACCGCGTCTGGGCCAAAAAAAGTGACACAATTCGGAGCGCTTAAACTCGTTTTTACTGTTGTGGGTCCAAGATCACCTCGAAAAAGAGGGGTGTCTCAGGTCTCATGGCTCAAACTATCCTTGTTGTGGACGACGATCCGGTACAGCGGCGTCTTCTAGAAGCGGCGATAACCCGGCTCGGACTGACGGTCGTCACCGCACCGGGCGGTGGTCCCGCACTCGATCTTCTTCTTTCCCCGCGCGGCGACTCGATTTCGCTGGTGATGCTTGATCTCGTCATGCCCGATATCGACGGCATCGAAGTGCTAACCAAACTGCGTGCCGTGAACCAAGAACTTGCTGTCATCGTTCTGACCGCGAAGGGCGGTATTGATTCTGCGGTCGAAGCTATGCGCGCGGGCGCAAATGATTTCCTGGTCAAACCCGCATCGCCCGAACGCATCAAGGTTTCCATTCAAAACGCGTTGAAGCTCGGCGTCCTTTCGGGCGAAGTCACGCGGCTCAAGAAAAAGCAATCCAATCAGTTGGAATTTGACGATTTGATCACGAAGAGCGCGGCAATGCGCCAGGTCATCCGCTTGGGCCAGCGCGCGGCGCAATCGAACATACCTATTCTCGTCAAGGGTGAGTCCGGCGTGGGCAAAGAATTGATCGCCCGTGCCATTCAAGGAGCTTCAGAGCGCAGTGGCAAACCCTTCATCGCGGTCAATTGCGGCGCTATTCCGGAAAATCTTGTTGAAAGCATCTTATTCGGACATGAGAAGGGTGCGTTTACCGGCGCTAGCGAAAAGCATTTAGGCAAGTTTCAAGAAGCCAGCGGGGGAACATTGTTTCTGGACGAAATCGGAGAGCTTCGCCTCGACATGCAAGTCAAATTCCTGCGCGCTCTTCAAGAGGGTGAGATTGACCCTGTAGGTTCGAAACGGCCTGTCAAAGTCGATATCCGCATTGTTTCCGCAACCAATCGCGACCTTGCCGAATTGACGCAAGCGGGAAATTTTTGTGAAGACCTCTATTATCGCCTGAACGTCTTTCCCATTCATGTTCCACCTTTGCGCGAACGGCATGAAGACATTGCCGAGCTTTCGCAATATTTCGTTTCGCGCTTCGCCGCCGAAGAGAACAAACTTATTTCCGGATTTACCGCCGAGGCGATGTCTCTTCTCGATTCCTATTCTTGGCCGGGCAATGTACGCCAACTCGAAAACACCATTTTCCGCGCGGTCGTTCTTTGCGATACCGATGCGCTTGACGTAGTCGATTTTCCGCAAATCGTGAGCGCGATGGGAATATCGCTTGTGGCGCATAGCGTGCCTGGAGCGCCATCGGATTCTGCGGTCGTCCAAGCTGGTTTTAGTGCACCGATGCGTGCCGACTCGCCTTATGCGATCGCAGGAACCAACGGTGCGGGGCACATGCGCAAATTGGTAGATTTGGAATCGGAAGTCATTCGTTTGGCCATCGGCCGCTATGAAGGGCGGATGTTGGAAGTCGCCCGCCGGCTCGGGATCGGCCGCTCGACACTTTATCGCAAGTTGAAGGAGTTCGGACTCGAGTCCGACGACGGCGGCGAGAGGGTGGAAAAGGCGTCCTCAGATACGCCCCTGGATGCATCGTTAGATGCGCCTGGGGATGCACCCTTGGATGCGCCCCTTGATGCGCCTGGGGTCAAGCGCGCCAGCGCCTAGAGCATGATACGGCCAGATTGAACCATTCTGACGAGGCGTGTTTGCAACAAGGTCAAGGGATTTGTCGAAGAGCATAGCGGGACTATGGTCGAGACAAAGTCCGCAGGATTTGGCGCAAACACGCCCGTCCCTTTGGGTTTGCGTCCGGCGGGCGCCCACTTTGTCATACGGCTTGCCCGATGCGCACACATCGCGCTTCGCCGCCTTCCGCGTGGACCACCCCTCTTTGCGGATTGCCTTTGCGGGCCGCAAACAGAATTAATTCAATCTGGCCGTATCATGCTCTGAACAGCGCTAACGCATCCCCAGTGCAGAGAGGTAGAGGTCAAGTACGGCCTCTTGTTCTTGCAGTTCCGATTTGTCTATCCGGCGCATGCGCACCACTTGGCGCATTATCTTTGAATCGAACCCCAGCCCCTTGGCCTCGGAATAGACTTCGCGAATATCCGCGCTCAAAGCAGCTTTCTCTTCTTCAAGGTGCTCGACGCGCTCGACAAAGGATTTGAGTTGACCTGCCGCAAAGCCGGACTTGGTCATCGGCCGCTCTCCTAATTTTCCACCACCAATATTTCCATCAATATTTCAGTGGCGCCATTGAGATAGACCGCGCGCTGCCCGGCGGGAAGAGCTGCGAGTGGCGATTTTTTGATTTAGCTGTGAGTCTTGTTGCTCTTAGCGAATTGCGCAAGCGCTTCGGGACTCGCTTCTTTCTGATGCTGTTGTTTCCATTGTGAAACCGGCATGCCGTAAACGATTTCGCGCGCTTCGTCCTTCTCAAGCGCGATTCCCCGCGTTGCTGCCGCTTTGCGATACCAGTCGCCAAGACAATTTCTGCAAAAGCTGGATAGATTCATCATGTCGATATTCTGTACATCGCTCCGTGTTCTCAAATGCGCAACCAGGCGCCGAAACACCTCGGCCTCAATATCGGTGCGTGTCTTTTTATCCATGCGGTGAACTCCTTTTGGATTTGAAGATTGGGCAAGATGCGAAGGAATGGATAGGGGACGGGTAAATCGAAGTGTTGCTGGGCCCATCGCATCGAGAGTGTCGCGTAGTGCCGATTCCAGAAACGCTGCAACTTTCGAAACGCCTTTGTCGTCGGCGATCAAATCTTGCCGGATCTCGATCAATGCATGTGGGAGGCCGTTTAGTGTTCCGTGCCGGTACATGCAATCGTTTTCCAGCGTGCCGACATAAGGCTCATTGTCGCCAATGGTGAGATTTTCCTCGCGCCGAAGACGATCGATCAAGGGCTGTGCCAGGCGGCCATCGCGGTCCCACAGAATGCCAAACTGCCAGGGGCGCCTTATCCCGCGCCAGACGGGCGTGAAACTGTGGACCGAAATGAGGATCGGCGTTTGTCCACTCGCTTGTATCTCGGCGATGCGTTTTTCGATTTCCGCGTGATAGGGCTGATGGTAGCGCTTGATGCGCGCTCTAATCTGCTCTCGCGTGATATCTCTGTTTTCCGGAATAATCCGCCCGTCCGAGAGCCGCATGACGACGGTCGGATCGTCATGGCCCCGATTGAGATCCACAACGAGACGGGACCATGGCCCCAGTACCGAGGGGGCTTGGAAACGCTCGGCGAGGGCGGCGGTCAATGGGCCTGCGCCGATATCATATGCGATATGGGTCTTGAATGCGTCCGCGGGCAGTCCGAGCGTTTTCAACTCTGGCGGTACTGCGTTCGACGCGTGATCGCAAAGAAAGAGGAGATTTGTCGAAGAAACGCTCATTACCCGAACACTAGAGCATGATGCGACCAGATTGGACCACTCTGAGGTGATGCATTTGCGAGTGGGGTGGACGCCTTATTGACAGCCATGTTGTTCGCGCCACCCTTGGTGAGATGAGTCGTTTTTACCTTGTTGCACTCCTAGGAGCACTGCTTGCCGGTATTTCGGGCCCGGCAATGGCAAGCTTTAGCGTCTGTAACAGTACCGAATACCCTGCCTTGGTTTCGTTCGGCTTTTTCGATGGCGAAGAGTGGAGTAGTCAGGGGTGGTGGCGTATTGACCCACAGGACTGCGCGGAACTTTCCGGCGATCCGCTTCTCGGGCGCTACTATTATCTCCATGCGGTCCATGAGGAAGTCGGGGGATCGTGGAACGGGAATAGAAGTTTTTGCGTCGGTTCAGGCGCGTTTCGCATTCGCGGGCGGAGCGATTGTCTGGCACGGGGCTATGATCGCAAGGGCTTTTACCAGGTCGATACGCGCGACGCGACCGAATGGAAAGAAACATTATCGGATTGAAACATGCGCCGTAGCCGTAAGACCAAGATCGTTGCCACGTTAGGCCCTTCCAGCAAAGGCGGCGAACAGCTCAGCGCGCTTTTTCGCGCAGGCGTCAACGTGTTTCGCATCAATATGAGCCACACCGACCATGACGAGCTGGCGCAGCTTGTCCGCACAGTGCGCAGCGTCGAGGCGGAGGCTGGGCGTCCGATCGCTATTTTGGTTGATCTGCAGGGTCCGAAATTGCGGGTAGGGAAAATAGCCGATGGGGAGCTGCGTCTCGAAAACGATGCGGAAGTAATTCTGGTTCGCGGCGAGACGGCGAACGAAGTTGGCGCATTGCCGGTGCCTCATGCCGAAATTTTCAACGCGCTCACCGAAGGCGCCAATGTTTTGGTCGATGACGGGAAAGTGCGTTTGCGCGCGGACGAGATATCGAAAGACAGAATTCGGGCAACAGTTCTGCACGGTGGAGTGGTCAAGAATAATAAGGGAATGAATCTTCCCGATACCATTTTGCCGATCCCCGCGCTGACCGCGAAGGACCGCAGCGATCTCGACTACGCGCTGTCGCTCGATATTGACTGGATCGCGCTCTCCTTTGTGCAGCGTCCCGCGGATGTCGCTGAATTGCGCAAAGCGGTTTCGGGACGTTCCGGAATACTTTCCAAAATCGAAAAGCCCGCGGCTTTCAGCGCGCTGGGCGAAATTCTCGAGCTTTCGGATGCGGTCATGGTCGCACGCGGAGATTTGGGAGTGGAATTGCCGCTTGAACAAGTTCCCGGCCGGCAAAAACAAATCGTTCGCGCGGCCCGTAGAGCGGGCAAACCGGTGGTGGTCGCGACACAGATGCTGGAATCGATGATCAATGCGGCGGTTCCGACGCGGGCCGAAGTTTCAGACGTGGCGACGGCCGTCTTTGAGGGCGCCGACGCGGTGATGCTTTCGGCGGAAACCGCGGTGGGGAAATACCCTGTCGAAGCCGTCGCGGTGATGGATCGCACGGCCCAGGCAGTTGAGGCCGATCCCTATTACCGCGACGTCATCGAGGCACAACGGCTTGCGCCCGAGGCTACGATGCCGGACACGATATTGGCTGCCGTTCATGACGTGACCAATAATGTCGGCGCCGCAGCCATCGTTTGTTGGACCAAATCCGGCTCAACCGGCCTTAGGGGCGCACGCGAGCGCCCGAATGTTCCGATTTTGGCTCTAACGCCGAGCAAGGCGCAGGCGCGGCGGCTGACCATCGCCTGGGGACTTCACTGCGTGGAGACCGAAGATGCAAAGGATCTGGACGATGTTGCCGAGCGTGCTTGCCGGATTGCGCTCGAGGAGGGACTAGCCAAGAAGGGAGACCGCATCGTGGTCACAGCGGGGCTGCCCTTAGGTACGCCCGGCGCCACCAATCTCTTGCGTGTTGCGATCGTTAAATGAAATTCGTTGTGCTCCCGCCGGGCGCTAGGATCCGATCCAGCAAGCCGGAAACTCGAAACTGTCGATGCGCCGTTCGACAAAAAGGTAATCCGTTTCAAGATGGCGTAGGCGGATTTCGTTCTCCGTCTGACCTTCATTTCGATATTCTTGATATCGCAAAGTTGACATTCCATTGAGGGTGTCGGTGAGGGTGATCACGAGATCGCCATCTTGATTCCAACGGCCCTCTTCAACTTGCTGCCAAACGATTTCACAACGCTCGTATCTACGAAACTCGCTCCTGAAAGTGCCGTCTTCATTGAATTGATCGAGATAAAGGATATTGGGATCGTGTGGCTGGCCTTCGCCATACCAAAGACCGACCGGGTTGGCTGCCGCCGCGCTGACTTCAAAAATAAGAACTACAATGGAGAAAATCGCAATAGTTGCTGAGCGTTGCACGTCACTAAGACCCAAACCAGCAAGCTGGAAATTCGAAGCTATCGACGCGCCGCTCAACATAGAGATCACCCATTCCGAGGTGGCGTACACGCATCTCTTCGTCACTTTCAAACTCGTAGCGATAGACATGACTATAGAAGGCGGGCTTTCCATCTAACTTGTGGATTTGTGTAGTGATCAAGTCGCCCTCGCGAATCCAACTCCCTTCCTCAATAGTGTGATAAACAATTTCACAATCATCGTATTTTCGAAATTCGAATCTGAAAGTCCCGTCGGCGTTGAAGGCATCATAAGAGATTATTTCAGGATCGTGTGGCTGGCCTTCGCCAACGCAAAGACCGGCCGGGTTGGCTGCTGCCGCGCTTGCCGCAAGCGACAAGACGACAGTGGTGTACATCACATAAAAAAAGATACGCAGCACGCGGGTGGCCTCGTGTTAAATTCCTTGGCCTTCAACGTTTCGCGTAAGTTCGCGAACACGCTCTTCGAGTCCGTCGATAAAGGGATTGAGCGCAAGCGCCTCGCGGTACGCGGCGAGCGCCCGCTCAGTGTCCCCGAACTCTTCTAATATGCTTCCCAGCTCCGCCATGGCGATAAAATGTTTTGGCTGCAGCGATAGCGTGTGACGAAGGGACGTCATGGCCTCTTCGAAATTTTCCTGTCGCATGGCGCTGATGGCGTGGCGATGCCAGCCTTCCGCAAAATTTGGCGCCAGCTCGGTAAGTTCTGCAAGAATCAACGCCGCCGTCTCGAAATCGTCTTCCTCTAATGCTTCGTCGGTGCGGGCGAATAAAAGATCGGCGGTTGCACTTCCCGAACGCGACCACAAAGTTTGAAGACGCCTTTCAAGATTCTCGGCATCTTCTTCGTTCTCGGCGATGGCGAGATCGGCGAGCAATTCTTCAGCCGTCGGAGGCGGGGGCGGTGCTTCCAAATCTTCGGAACTCTCGTCGAAATATTCGAGTTCGGAGGGCGGCTCAAAGGGATTGCCCTGCCCGAAACTTGGAGCAGCGGACAATAGGACAATGGCCAAAGCGGGTATGAGGCAACGCATGGGTGTGAGTTTAGCGCAACAATTCAGCGCTGGCGACAAGCTCTTTCCATGTTGGATTAAAGGGATTTAACCCTGGCGTGCTTTGAAACGGGGGTTCTTTTTGTTGATCACGTAAACGCGGCCTTTGCGACGAACGACGCGGCAGTCCTTATCCCGCTTTTTCAGTGATCTCAGTGAATTGCGGACTTTCATCGTTCTCTCCGGCCTAACCCTGCCCGTTTTTTTAGAGCGCGGAACCTATTTAAGCCACCGAAGCCTGTCAACGCCAAAACCGGCATATATACGGATAAACCAGCCGTTTTATTGGCTTTCATGGGTTTGGGGGGTCGTGATATTCAGCTCCCACCATGCTTGGGTTGCCCCTCACCCTAACGATCTTCATGACGGCTATCGGGCTTTTTGCTTATGCGAGCTGGAGGGCGTGGCGTCCGGTGGACCCACTAAAGCATCGCCTAATCAATTACGCATATGTGCAATTCTTTGCGATTTTTGTGGCGCTTTTAATGGGGGCCCATATTCTATCGCTTATGGGTGTTGAGACAGGCGCGGGAGTTTCGAGATGATTGTCCTTGGCAGCATCAAGTCTGCGCATAGATGGGTGCTTGTCGCGCTCATCGTTTGTTCGAATCTGAGCCTGGCCGACGGATCGGCCAATGCGCAGAACGCTGATCTTCAGGCCTTCATTGCGTCGTTTCGCTCCCAAGCGATGGCCGAGGGCATTACTGCGGAAGTCTATGACCGCGCGATGACGGGCCTCACGCCTAATGAGCGGGTGGTGAGGGCGCTCAACACCCAGCCCGAATTCACGCGTCCCATATGGGAATATATCGAGGGCGCTGTTTCCCAAAGGCGCTTAGATGGTGGCCGCGAACAGCTAGCCGCCAATACCGCCCTCTTCGACGGGCTGGAAAGCGAATATGGCGTGCCGCGCGAAGTCCTCACCGCAGTCTGGGCCCTGGAAAGCAATTTTGGCCAGATCAAAGGCAATTATAATTTGTTCCAGGCTTTGGCGACGCTCGCTTATGACGGGCGGCGGCAAAATTTCGGACGCAGCCAGCTTATCGCGGCACTGAAAATTTCCCAGCAGGAGGGAACCGATCCGTCCCAAATGACCGGCTCTTGGGCGGGGGCGTTTGGCCACACGCAATTTATTCCGACAACTTTTCTCGCCTATGCCGTAGACGGCGATGGCGATGGTGTTCGCGATCTATGGAATTCGCATGCCGATGCCCTGGCCTCGGCCGCGTCCTATCTAGAACGTTCGGGTTGGAGCAGTGACCGCGATTGGGGCACCGAAGTAAGGCTTCCCGAGGGCTTCAACTACGCGCTGGCCAATGCCGACGTAAGAAGATCCATCAGCGCCTGGTCGGCGGCAGGCGTGCGCAGGATTACCGATGAGGCAATGCCGGCCAGCGATGTTCAGGCCGAGATTATCCTTCCCGCGGGCGCCGCAGGTCCGGCCTTTCTTATCACTGGAAATTTCGAGGCCATCATGCGCTACAACCCTGCGACGTCCTACGCGCTGGCCATCAGCTATCTTTCGGACGGGCTGCGTGGGCGCCCCGGAATTTTCGGCGCTTGGCCCCATGGTGAGGATCAGTTGAGCCTGCGCCAACGCGTTACCATTCAGGAAGGGCTTGAGGATCTGGGTTATCCCACTGGCCGTGCGGATGGGATCATCGGGCCCAATACCCGCCAGGCCATCCGCGACTATCAAACCGCGCGCGGGCTCACCGCCGATGGCTTTCCGAGCGCTGGTCTTTTGACCCGCATACTCAATGAGCGCCAATTGCCGCGTTAGGTTTGGCCACGCCTTAGCGTGAAACCACGCTCAATGCGGAGGCGAGTTGCCTTTGATGGTCGTGCGAAGGAGAAGCCGCCGCTCGGTGGTGGGGAAATCGGTGCGCGCATGCGTGGAGCAGCGATTGTCCCAAAGAAGCAGGTCCCCCTTCTGCCAGACATGGGTGTAAACGAAATCCGGATTTTCCATGTGATCGAAAAGGATGTTGAGAAGCTGTTTGCTCTCAGAGTCGTCCATGCCGTCAATACGCTCGGTCATCAAGCGGTTAACATAAACGGCTTTGCGCCCGGTCTCGTCATTGGTGCGGAAGATGGGATGCGAGCATTCAGCGAAGGCCTCGGTGCCGCGCCCGTCGCCCTTTTGGACCGAACCATAATTGTAATGATGAAAGGCGCGTTTGCCTTCCAACTTCTCACGGATGGATGGATCGAGGGTTTCATAAGCGGCATAGCCGCTCGCAAAAAGCGTGTCGCCGCCATGGGAAGGAATTTCGACCGAATAGAGCATGGTTGCGTTTGACGGCATCGCACTGTGAATCATGTCGTGATGGAACATCATCTCGCCGTCGGGCAGCGCGCCGATTGGCTCGCCATTCTCGCGAATGTTCGAAATCAGCATGATGCCGGGCAGCATGCGCTTAAATCCCGGGGGGTGGTAATGCGCCGGGCGGTCGATATGGCCGATTTCGCCGAAATAACTCGTCGCGCGCACTTGATCGTCTTGGCTTAGCTCCTGCCCGCGAAAGACAATCACAAGATGATCAAGCCAAGCCTGATAGATCGCGCGCAAAGTTTCTTCGTCAGGCTTTTCGCGTAAGTCCACGCCCTTGATTTCCGCACCGATATGTTCGGAGAGGGGAACGATCTCAAGCCGGGTCTTTGTTTCGCTATCCATACGGTTCTCCTGATCCAGCCACTCTAATCACGCGGCCTCATGGGCGCAAAATATCACCTCTTGTGCGCGTGCAAACTAAGCCTGTCATCCCGGACGCGAAGCGATCCGGGATCCACCGAGACGCTTCGCCGTGGGTCCCGGCTCGCGCGATGCTGAGGCATCGCTTGGCCGGGATGACAGCCGGTGGACGCTCTAGGATTTAAGCTTCTTTGCCCAAGATCAAATCCGCGGCCTTCTCCGCCATCATCAACACGCAAGCATTGATATGGGCCGAAACCATATCCGGCATCGCAGACGCATCGACGACGCGAAGATTCTCAATTCCACGCACCCTTAGATAAGGATCGAGAACATTTGTTTGCCTATCGCCCATGGCGCAACTTCCCGCCGGGTGGTGCGCGGTGATGGCGACCTTTCTGATCCAGGAATCGATATCGTCATCCGTAATGGCGCTAGATCCGGGTTTTTTTTCTTCGCCGCGATAGCGATCAAGCGCGTTTTGATGGGCGACAATGCGCGCGCGGCGAACGCCATCACGCAACACCGGTAAATCTTCCGGCGCGGAAAGAAGATTAAAAAAGATTCGCGGATGGGTTTTGGGATCGGCAGAGGCTAAGCGCACCCGGCCCCTGCTTTTGGGATGCAGCAGCGTCGGGCGGATACCAAAGCCGTCGAGATAGGCTTTACGGAACGGCGGAAACCAAAGATGCGCGTTCAGTGCGGTGCCACGAAACATGAACTCGATATCGGGAACGCTCAGCTCCGGCTTGGTCTTGATGAAGGCATGCAAGCCCCCGGGAACGATCGTCGCCGGTCCCGTTCCGAAGAGATGCGCTTGGAGCAATCCTCTCGCCATGACATCGAGCCGCATGGTTTTACGAAAGGGGCTGGCTTCGGGCCGCGTATAGGTTAATTGGACCGCGATATGATCTTGCAGATTATCGCCAACCGGAAGATCGACGATGGGATCAATGCCGAACTCGATGAGATGATCCGCCGGGCCGATCCCCGAGAGCATCAGAAGCTGCGGCGTATTGAAGGTGCCGCCCGAAAGAATGATTTCGCGCTCAGCGCGCGCGCTTATCGTGGTGGCGCCCTTTGCATATTCAATTGCGTTCGCCCGGCCTTTTTCAATGAGAACTTTCAACGCAAGCGCATTGGTCTCGACAGTGAGATTTGCGCGGTTCTCGGCAGGTCTTAAATAGGCATTCGCCGAGGAGGAGCGCCGGCCGTTTCGGATCGAATATTGGCTACGTCCGAACCCTTCATGCGTCGCGCTGTTATAATCCTGCGTCTGAGAATAGCCGGCGCTAATGGCCGCTTCGATCCAAGCATCGAACAGCGGATCTTTTGTTTTCGCCCATTCGACGCCGATGGGACCATCGCCCCCTCGCCTCTCGCTTTCCCCGTCCTCCCAGCTCTCAACGCGCTTGAAATAGCCAAGCACATCTTTATACGCCCAGCCCGAAGCGCCGTTTAATGCCCAGCGGTCGTAATCGCCCGGGTCGCCCCTTGTGAAGGCCATTACATTGATCGAGGACGAGCCGCCCAACACTTTGCCGCGCATTGCCTCGATGCGCCGCCCGTTCAAATTCGGCTCGGGCTCGCTGTCATAGCCCCAATCGAACATGCGCTTCTTGTGCATTTGCCCAAGACCGAGCGGGATATGAATATAGGGATGGCTGTCGCGCCCGCCCGCCTCCAGCAGCAGCACACGGACGTCTTTGTCTTCGCTTAAACGATTGGCCAGCACGCATCCTGCCGAGCCCGCACCGACAATGACGTAGTCAAAGGTTTTGTTAGTGCGCATTTGGCCTCATCGTCTGGCCAACCAAAAATCCTCACCCTGAGCTTGTCGAAGGGTAATTAGGTGGGCCATCACAATCGCGCAAACTATTGCAGCTGCGCCGCCACCGCATCGGCACCGGCCTGCGCACACTCATGGTCCTGTTGCAAATTCGCGCCGAGCTGCCTACGCCGCCGATCGTGTCTTCGCCGACCTTGATTGGAATGCCGCCCGAGAGCGCCAGCACGTCGTGCACGTCCCGTTGCGGATAACGCACCGCCTCTTCGCGCGTCTGTTCCGCCCAGAGCTGGGTAGACCGGCGCCACATCCGCGCCGAATAGGCTTTGCGCCGCGCCATCTCCGCGGTCTGCGGCGAGGATGACGTGCCGCGTAGCAAGACCACCGTATGGCCCGCGCGGTCCACCACGGCGACCGAGGTATCGAAGCCGGCGCCGTTGCAGGCCGCCAATGTCGCGTTGGCGATCTCGAGCGCCAACGGCAATGAGATATTTGGTTGCATCACCACTTGCGCGTTAGCGGCGCCGCCAAACGCCAAGCCGAGCGCCATAGCGCAAGCAAATGTCGTTCTTTTAATCATGAAAATTCCCTCCCAAATTGTTTGGCCAAATCATTTGGAAGCATTGTCGATGTTTTGGATGATGGTGGCTAGGGGCGGAATTTGCGCGCGTGTTTCCAATGCATGACGCCAAACCGCGTAATGAAAATGTAAAATCGAGCGGAATGCATGAGGGATAAATGGTGGGCGCGACTGGGATTGAACCAGTGACCCCTACGATGTCAACGTAGTGCTCTCCCACTGAGCTACGCGCCCGCCTATCGTCGAGGGACCGGTTCTATAACGCCGGTTTCGCGCGGCTGGCAAGGCGCGGCACCGATACCTTAAGCCGCGACCATGCGGTCCACTTCCTCGACTATGTCGCGTAAGTGGAAGGGTTTGGAGAGCACCTTGGCGTTTTTGGGTGCCTCCGATGCCGGATGCAGCGCAACGGCCGCAAAGCCCGTGATGAACATGATCCGCAGATTGGGATCCAACTCGACGGCGCGCTTGGCCAGCTCGATCCCGTCGATCCCGGGCATGACGATATCGGAAAGAAGAAGATCGAATTTCAATTGCTGAAGCTGATGAAATGCAGCATTGCCGTCGGGACAGTCGATCACCACATGTCCGGCGCGCACCAGCGCTGCGGTGAGAAACCGGCACAGAGACTCGTCATCCTCGGCGAGTAATATGCTGGCCATGGCCCCCTCAAGGCGTTCCAGAACCCCAAGCGCCACTCGCGCTAATGGGGGCATCGGACTGTGCGGTTCTCGGCCCGCGGAAACTATCTTAGACTCTATTGCCCTTAGGCGAACTTGATCGCAAGCGCCCACGGTGCTCCTATTTGGCGTTGTAGCGCTCCATTTGCAGTTTTGGGCCAACTTTCTCGTAGAAACCCTAATGAACGAAAACGCCCCCCCTGGCTCTCAGGCCCCCATCTCTCAGGTCGCCTCCCAGCCCGTCACGGCAATATCCGCGGCAGAGCTTGGCACGGGCCAAAATCCTGACATTCGGGCGCTGATGGAGCAGCCGTTCACAATTTTGGAGCCCTTGAAGTGGTCCTCGCCATTTCTTTTCACCTCGCCCCATAGCGGCAATGTCTATGCCCCGAGCTTCGTGGCCTCGAGCAGACTCAATCGCTTGGCACTGCGCCGCTCCGAAGATGCCTTTGTCGATGAATTGTTCGCCGCCGTTCCGGATCACGGCGCGCGCCTGATTTCGGCGCGGTTTCCCAGGGCCTATGTGGATGTAAACCGGGCTGACGACGAAATCGATCCTGCCATGTTCAAACCCGGAATACCGAGGCCGACCGGCCCGAAAAGCGCGCTGGTGCATGCCGGGCTTGGGGTGATTCCGAAAGTGGTGCGTGACGGCGTGGAGATCTACGACAAGCGCCTTCCATTTGAGGAAGCAATATTTCGCCTTGAGGCGTTCTACCGCCCCTATCATGCGGCCTTGGCGCGCCTGCTCGCCGAGACGAAAGCCCGTTTCGGCATGAGCGTCCTTATCGATTGCCACTCCATGCCGCCGGTGGCGAACGGGCATGACGTGGTGCTTGGCGATCGTCACGGAAATGCCTGCGCGCGAGAGCTTTCTGACCGCATCGAAGCGGCATTACGAACCGCCGGATTTAGTGTGGCGCGCAATTCTCCGTATGCTGGGGGGTACACCACCAGCCATTACGGCCGGCCCGCCGAAAACTTCCATGCGGTTCAGATCGAGCTCAATCGGGGGCTTTATCTCGTCGAAAAGCGGATCGAAAAATCTGCCGATTTTGAACCCTGCCTCGGGGCCATTCAGACCTTCATTGCCCAGCTGCTGGACCAACCTATTCGCTGAGCGGTTGGTTCGCTGCAATAACAAAAACGCCTGTTTATCTAGAAAAATGGCCGCCCTGTTGAAGGGGCGGCCAAGTTTAGGGAGGAAACGCCCAAGAAGGGCTGCGATATTGCAAACGAGGGGCGTTCGAAATACCGCGTTGCAGCAATATGCTATGCTGCAACTGCGTAATCAAGCCAGTGTTTGGAACTAATTTTATGTTTTGTTTGTAAGAAAACACCAAATTTACTAAGCATTTTGTCCTAATTTTTCCCATGGTTTAGCACCATGCTGCATTGCGCAATAAAAAGCGCATTCTCCATCCCATTTGCGCCAGAATAAGCCAAAATCCGCATTTGATGGCCGGCTTGGCCTTGCAGGGCGGCGGCAAGCATCGATTGATTGCCCGTAGACCCGCCCATGGCCCATTTGCCATGGCCCATTTGCTATGTCCCATTTGCTACGCCCCCTCTGCTCCGCCCTCGGGATGCTGCGCGTGAATTCGCATTGCCTCACTCTTGGCGGGCCTCGAGCGAACAGTTTCCCAGCAATCTCGCGCATATCGATTGACGATGAAGGGCGCCGGCATTGCGGCAAACCCGGCACGGCACTATAAGCCGCGGCTTCCCAAACGGTGCGTCGTTTCCCCATGAATATTCGCAATATCGCGATCATTGCCCATGTCGATCATGGCAAAACGACGCTCGTCGACCACCTCTTGAAGCAATCCGGCGCGTTTCGGGAAAACCAACAGGTTCAGGAGCGCGCGCTCGATTCGAACGATTTGGAACGCGAGCGCGGAATCACCATTCTCGCCAAATGCACCAGCGTCCAATGGAAGGATACGCGAATCAACATCGTCGATACGCCCGGCCATGCCGATTTTGGTGGCGAGGTCGAGCGCATTCTTTCCATGGTCGACGGCGTTGTTCTTCTAGTCGATGCGGCAGAATCCGTGATGCCGCAGACAAAATTTGTTCTCTCCAAAGCGCTCAAACTCGGCTTACAGCCCATTGTCGTCATCAATAAAATGGATCGCTCCGACGCGCAGCCAAATGAAACGCTGGAGAGCATTTTCGATCTCTTTCTCGCGCTTGAGGCCAATGACGATCAGCTCGATTTTCATGTGCTCTACGCCTCGGGACGCCAAGGCTGGGCCGTTGAAGAGCTCGATCACCCTCATGATGGTCTCCAACCTCTTTTCGAGCGGATCGTTGCCGACGTACCGCCGCCAAGTGCGCGCGCGAAAGCGAGCGAGGAGTATCCCTTTTCCATGTTGGTCACGACGCTCGAATCCGATCTTTATCTCGGACGCGTGCTCACCGGACGAATCGAAACCGGCATCATTACGATCAACCGCGCGATCAAATCGCTTTCGCATGACGGGCGCGAGGTAGAGCGCTCGCGCGCGACAAAGCTGCTTGCCTTTCGCGGCCTGGCGCGCGTGCCTGTAGAGTGCGCCGAGGCGGGTGACATTGTCGCCATCGCCGGGCTTCAGGATACGACGGTCGCAGATACCATATGCGACGTCAGCGAGAGTGTGTCGCTTCCTTCAAATCCTATTGATCCGCCGACGCTCGCCGTGACGATTTCGGTTAACGATTCGCCATTGGCCGGACGCGAGGGCGATAAGGTTCAAAGCCGGGTGATCCGCGAGCGGCTCCTTCGCGAAGCGGAAGGCAATGTCGCGATCGAAGTCAAAAATGCTGGAGACAGCGCTTACGAAGTCGCGGGGCGTGGCGAGCTTCAACTAGGTGTGCTCATTGAGACCATGCGCCGCGAAGGCTTCGAGCTTGCCCTCTCGCGTCCGCGCGTTCTCTATCGCGCCGATCCCGCGACCGGCCAACGTTTGGAGCCGATCGAAGAGGTGACGATCGATGTCGACGAGCCCTATGCCGGCATCGTCATCGAGAAAATGTCGAACCGCAAAGGCGAGATGCAGGACATGCGCGCGACCGGTGCAGGGAAAACCCGCATCGTGTTCTTTGCCCCCTCGCGCGGCCTCATCGGTTATCACGGCGAGTTCCTGACCGATACGCGCGGGACCGGCGTCATCAATCGCATGTTCCACGACTATGGCCCCTACAAGGGCGCTATTGAGGGACGGCGCAATGGTGTCCTTATTTCGACCAATGATGGCGAGGCCGTCGCCTATGCACTTTGGAATCTGGAAGAACGCGGGCGTCTATTCATCCTTCCGGGCGCGCGCACGTATTTGGGGATGATCATTGGCGAGCATTCGCGCGACAATGATCTTGACGTCAATCCGCTGCGCAGCAAACAGCTCAATAATATCCGAACCCACGCCAAGGACGAAGCAGTGCGCCTCACGCCGATTACGCTCCTGACACTGGAGCAATCCATGGCCTATATCGAGGATGACGAATTGGTCGAAGTAACGCCCAAATCGATCCGATTGAGAAAGCGCGAACTGGTGCAGCATTTGCGAAAGCGGGCCAAACAGGCAACGGCATAGAACCCTCGCCATTCCTCTAAGCTCCGACTATACCGGAGCTATGGACTCCGATTTTAGCGACCGTTTGGAATTGGCTCACCGCCTCGCAGATGCCTCCGGTGCGGTCATTCGTCCGTATTTTCGCCGGCAAATCGATGTCGAAGAAAAAAAATCGACACGAGACGGCGACTTCGATCCCGTCACGGCGGCCGACAAAGCTGCCGAGCAGGCAATCCGGGCGTTGATCATCGAGAGTTATCCCAGCGATGGAATCTTAGGAGAAGAGTTCGGAGATACGCCCGGCACCAGTGGCTATCGCTGGGTGCTGGACCCTATCGATGGAACTCGCGCCTTCATCTCGGGTCAGACCATGTGGGGCTCGCTCATCGCGCTCGAAAAGAATGACGAGCGCGTGCTTGGAATTCTTGATCAACCCTTTTTGCGCGAACGCTTTATTGGACATGGCGGGAAAGCGGAGTTTCATTCGCCTGAAGGCAATTCGCAACTCAAAACCCGACCTTGCGAAACGCTTTCCCAAGCGGTGATTTCCACAACACATCCTCTCACCCATTTCACAGATGACGAAGCCAGGCTTTTTGCCAACATCGAATCGGGTGCACGACTCTCGCGCTATGGCGGAGATTGTTACGCCTATGGACTGGTCGCCATGGGTTTCATCGATCTCGTCATGGAGGCCGGCTTACAGCACTGGGATACCGCCGCAATCATTCCGATCATTGAGGGTGCAGGAGGAATCGTGAGCGATTGGGATGGCAAACCGGTTTCCGATGGCGGCAGTATTCTTGCCGCGGGCGATGCGAAGGTGCATGGCGAAGTGTTAGCTCTGATCGCGACCGCGCTCGGCAAAGAAGCCTGATGGATTGTTTGAGAGTTGTTTTTCGACAAATTTGTCGAAGGCATTCCAGAAGCGAGAACGCACGGCATTTCTTTCCATAAGAATTTCGTGTTTCGAATCTTTAATCTCGACATATTCGGCATTGGAAAGCCGGTCGGCATAATCGCGGATCGTTTCTGTCTTCACGACTTTGTCCTGCCCAGCGCCAAATACGATCAGCGGCGTTGTAATCTCTTCTGCGAAATTCTTGCGTACAATTTGGCGCATAGAACGAAAGGCTGCACCCAACCAACCAAAGGACGGTCCGTGGACCCTAAGGAAGGGTTGCTCTTTTAGCTTCTGTTGCGCGGATTCGTAGCGCACCCGGTCGGATGTCACCTGATTTTCTTCAAAGGGAAGCGTTAGCAGATCGCGCTGGGCGCTTGCAGGTAAGGGCCGTTTCGAGGGCCGCCGCAAATTCAAGACAAGGGTAAGAATGTTCACCAACCATCGGGGATGCTTTTCCACAACAATGTCCAGCATCGGCGCGACAAGCGCTGCGCAGAGAAAGCGGCGTTTGTTCTCGTGAATATTCCTCAGAAGAACATGCGCACCCATCGAATGGGCGAGCACGATGACGGGTAGATCTAATGGCGCGACGAGTTTTTGATACAGAACTGCAAGATCAAGTTCATATTCCACGAAATCGCCGACATGCACGGTGCGATTGTCGCGTGCGCCACGTTCGGACGCGCCCTGGCTGCGCCAATCGACACTGACGACGACAAAGCCTCTTTTATTCAGTTCTTCCGCGACTTCATGATATTTTTCGAGGAACTCCGCAAATCCTTCCAAGAGGATGCACACGCCGCGCGGTGTTACGTCCGAAGAGACGTCCCATTTGCCGGCGCGCAATCCGAGGCCATCGGGGGCCTGTAATCCCAGCGCCTTGAAACGCTCATTCATCTTGCGCGCCCCTCGTCACAAATTCGTGCGCCGCGTCGCTTGACGCGGCCAGTTTCAGCCAAGCTGCACGGTTTTTTCTGCCTTCACCACAAAAAAAGCCATTTTGCAAACACAGCTTTGCCGAAATTGCAGGCTAAAAACGGGAAAGCCGGCGCTTGGGGGGAGGCCCTTAAGAGAAGAAACGGTGTGTCATGAATGCAAAGGACATTCGGAAAATTGAAAACCGGAAATTGAGGATCGCGAACAGCGACTTCCCGGACCCCTATGCGCTAAAACCGCATGGTCTCACCCACGATCTTCTCGGCATTTCTTTCTTCGCATTTCACCTTGGCGTATGCGCTTATATTGTTTGGGGCTGGATTGTCCCGTCCACATCTGCGCTGATGTTTTATCTCGCCTTTCTTCCGCTTGTCGCGATGCAGTGGTTGGTCAATCAAGGCTCTTGCGTCATCAGCAATTTTGAAACGCTCCTGCGCTTGGGCCGGTGGCGCGATCCCGAAGCGACGCGCGAAGGCCGCTTCATCTCGATGGCTGCATTCCGGCTTTTCGGGCTGCGGACAAGTCCCGCCAACATGGATGTACTTAGCTTTGGTGCTCTTTTCGTGCTTTGGCTGCTGGCGTTCTTGCATCTATCTGCGCGCGGCGATCCGGCTCTTCTGTCTCTTTTTCCATAAATATTTCAGCCATTTGATGTTCGAAACGAAATGTTCTCGGAGCTCTTGAAGGGCGCGCGCATCGTTCCTACCTCATAACTATCGGAAGGCCCGCATGGGCTTCCGAGGCCATATGCGGCGCGGCTTTTCGCGCGCCCGGTAACTTCGCTTCTAAAGGAGGATGTAAACCATGCGTAGTTTTGATCTTACCCCGCTTTTCCGGTCGACGGTTGGTTTTGACCGCCTCGCCGACATGCTCGACTCCGTTGGTCAACACGACCCCGGCGCGAGCTATCCGCCCTACAACATTGAACGAACCGACGAAAACCACTACCGGATTTCACTGGCCGTGGCCGGCTTCGGCGATGACGAGCTTAGCGTAGAGGTTCGAGAGGGCGTACTGACTGTTCAAGGCCGCCACGAAGAGGAAGCCGACGCCGATGAGCCGCACTTTTTCTATCAAGGCATTGCGGCCCGCAGCTTTGAGCGTCGCTTTCAGCTTGCCGAAAATGTGGAGGTCGGCACTGCCGGTCTCGCAAACGGGTTGCTTCATATAGATCTTGAACGGATCGTGCCCGAGGAGAAGAAGCCGCGCCAGATTCCGATTTCCGCCGCTGCGCGGAGCAGCAATAAGGTCATAGACGCCAAAGCGAACGCAGCTTGAACGGACTGATGATCGCTTAACGATATATCGGCGAGAAAGCGCATCCCAGCACTTCGGGGTGCGCTTTTTCTTTTCCAGCTCCCTTGTTCCCGGCGCAACACGGCATACACTCGCACTCGAAGCCGCTCGAAATTCGAAATGAAATGCCAAGCTGGCAAAAACCTTTTTCCACCGGCCTGCCGCGTCTGTCGAAGTCGCGAGTCGCGCTCTCCAAGGGCTCGCTTGAGGATCTGAGGCACCAATATGATTACATAAGCGGGCAGTACGGCGCGGGTCCCGATGACATGGTTGTCGAGCCCGCGAAGTTGGGGCAGATCAAGGGCGAATGGCTTCGCGTCGCCGAGACTCAACCGCAACGCCTTCTGTTCTATCTTCATGGCGGCGGATATATTTCGGGCTCACCCGAAACACGCCGCCCACTTGTCGCCAGTCTTTGCAAGGCAAGTGGTGCGGCTGCGCTTGTCGTTAAGTATCGTTTGGGGCCGGAATTTCCCTTTCCGGCCGCTCTGCGCGATGCCGTCGACGCGTATCGTCTCCTTATCGGAAAAGGGTTCTCGCCGAATTCGATCTTTTTCGCGGGGGATGGATCGGGGGGCGGTCTGGCCTTTGCCACCATGATTGCTATTCGCAACGCCGGGCTCCCAATGCCTGCCGCATGCGTAACCATGTCACCTTGGGCGGACCTCACACTTTCCGGTTGGTCGGTACACACAAATGCGCGCAAAGACAAAGTGTTGAACTGGGAACTTTTGTTCGCTAGCGCCCGCCACTATCTGCAGAAAGCCAGCCCGGCCGATGTTTACGCCTCTCCCGTCTATGGGTCATTCCATGATTTGCCACCGATCATGGTGCATGCTGGATCGCGGGAAATACTCCGCGACGACGCGAGCAAAATCGGAGAACTTGCAGCGGCCGCGAACATCCCGATTTCCGTCGAAATTTATGACGGTATACACCATGTCTTTCAGGCAAATCCCAACGCCTCGGAAACGAAGGTTTCGCTTGGGCGAATGGGCCAATTTGTCCAGACCCATACGACAAAAACGACGAAAATAGTTTCGCTCGCCGCTGGCGCCGCCGATTTGGCTGACAATAGAGAGTAGGGAACCTCTTAGAGGGCCACTGCTGTGGAATCGCAGCGCGTCTCGTCAAAATGCCCGGCGACGGCCGCATCGAAGGAAAGCTTTACGGATTGCAGCATCGCCCCCCTAAAATTCGTGGCCTGCAAGTTTGCCCCGGTGAGGTCGGCATAAGCTAGGTCAGCTTCGCTAAAATCGGCCAGGCGGAGCTCTGCTCCCCTGAAATCGGTATAGCGTGCATCGGCGCGCTTCAGTCTTGCCGGCAGGAGGCGCTCACCAGATATCAATAAGGGGCCAAGGTCGGCGTCGCGAAAATCGGCATTATCGAGTTTTGCGACCGTCAAGTTTGCGCCGCGCAAGTTTGCTCTGTGAAGGCAAGCAAAACGCAAATCGGCTCTTTCTAGTTGCGCCCCTTGAAGCTGCGCGCCGCTGAGATCGAGGCCGTAAAGGACGGCGCCTGGCGCCGAAAGCGCGTTGAGATTGAGGTGCGCAAGATCCGTTACAGCCCGAAGATCGACACTGGAAAGATCGGCGGGCTGGCCATCGCGTCCGTCGGTCTCTGCCCAAATGCCGTGGGCGCAAAGAATTTTTTCGATCGATTGAGAAAGCTGCTTGGGATCTTTGCCGGTCACTGCATCGGTCAGCGCGCCGGTCATGTCCGCCTCGTCCAAAACCGCATCCTCAGTTTGGACTCCGACAAGAACCGAATCGCGCAGATTTGCGCTGGTGAGAACGCTGCCTGTGAGGATGGCCTGCTCAAGATTCGCTCCGGAAAAATCAGACTGCGCTAGCCGCGCGCCGCTCAAATTGCAGCGCCTCATAATCGCCTGACTAAAATCTGCTTGTACGGCCACAATGCCGGACATTTGTGCTCCTTCCAGATTGGCAGAAGAGAGCAGGGCTGTTGAGAACTCGGCCGGTCCGATTTCGCCTGAAAAATCGCGAAACGCAGACGAATGGGTCCGACACACGGCACTCCCATCCCGAATATCCGCCTCGCGCAGATTGGCGCAGATAAGGTTTGCTCCTGCCAGCACAGCACCGCGCAAATCGGCGCGGCGCAAGGACGCTCCCGCGAGATTTGCGCGATTCATTGAGGCGCCTATGAAGCTGGCGGAATCGAGCTGGGTGTCTGAAAAATCGGTTTCGTCCAAGCATGCGCCCGTGAAATCGGCATCGGTGAGATTACGTCCCGAAAGATCCACCCCCGAAAGATCTTGGAAGGAAAAATCGGCTCGCGCGCCGCCGGCCCGACCGGAATAGAGTAGTTCGTGCTGGGCCGCTGTTTGGGAGACCTGCTTCTCGCCCAATTTCGTGTAATTAGTACAGTGGGACCTGTCCATTCGAGTTTCCGTGGCGTTAAGGCGCGCAACCGCGCCGAGCGTTTTCTATGGAGGGCGGATTTTGCCAGAAACCTCGCTAATAACGCCTTAATGGAACGCGTTGATGGACTGGGTGTTACGAACTCATAAGGTGGCATTTTGTAACGAAAAATGGGCTTTCGCTTATCGCCAGCCTTGGGTAGGGTGCGCCATTCAGGCTGAAGGGCCGGAAAAGTCATAAAGATCAAGTATATGCGAGGGCGGCGTGATTAAGCGCAAATTGTTTGCGGCGTGCATAACGAATGCCGGGATAATTGGGATTGTGTGTGTTCTCGCAGCCCACACGGCGCCGGCGTTTGCCCAGCTGACGATTGACACCGAACGCACAGAGCCGGTTTCGACTTCGGAAGCGCCCGAAGACGAGAATCTCGTCGTCGCAGAAACTGGATCGGTCACGGTTGATCTCGAAGGACCGATTGTCACGATCGACAGCGATACCGACGTCATTATTGAAACCGGTGCGACGCTTACAAATTCCGTGGGCAGCAATGGGGTCGGCATTGCTATTGATCTGACAGACGACCGCACAGGGTTGATCGACTTCCGCGGCGGTTTGGTGCTTGGAGAGCCCGACATCAATGTTCCTATAGGTTCTAACATCACTGGAATTCGTATCGGAACTGCCGGAGCAGTTGGCGGCAAGTACATTGGCAACCTGACTTTCGGTGATATCGCAACTCTCGTAGTTGTCGGTGACGATTCGGTTGGCATCGCAGTTAATCAAGAAGTCGTTGGCAACCTTACCTTTGACGGCGGGATAACCATTAGTGGCATTGATGCGGTTGGCTTCATGTCCACCGCCGCGATAACCGGACACCTGACCTTTATATCAAATGTTGTCGCCAGAGGAACGGCCACGCCGACGACTGCGGTTCGGGATCAGATTTCTGGATCGGCGATTTCGATCGGCGCCAGCATTACCAAATCGATAGATCACGACGACGATGAGTTCACCCCCGAAGTCCTTGTCGGCGGCGTCAAGGTTAATGGACCGCTCGAATTGATTGATTTTGCGACTCGTTCGGCCCAAATCATATCGTTAGGCGGCGCGCCGGCGGTTTACATATCGCCCTTCGTCGCAGGCGGTGCCGCCGCCAATATTGAGTTTGGTCTCTATTCGGACTTCGATGGCATCACGAACCTGGATGTTCTCGAAAACGACCCTAATTTTGATACCAGCAGTGCCGGAGCGAGCACATTTTTGGGCCTATACTCTTTTGTGAATCGCGGAAACATTCAGGGCAATGGCTTAGAGCCGGGGGTAGACACGGAGGCATTTCGTATCGAGGGAGATGGGGTCAATACCGTCACCTTTGAAGGCGGATTTTATAATAAAGGCGTCATTAACGCCCAGGCCGTTAGCCACAATCTTTCTGCGATAAACGATCCCGAAGCGCCATCCGACGCTACCGCGCTTATTATCGGCAATGGTGTGACAATTCCGACATTGGTGAATGAAGGAACGATCACCGGGCAAACCAGTGGTCCGGAGGGGGGCACGGGGATTGGCGTGTTAATCGAGGCCGGCGGCTTTCTTCCGAGTATCACAAACACTTCCACTTCGGCGATTAATGGATTCTCTATGACCAATGCGGACACCGATCTCAACAATATCGAGGCCTATGCCATAATTGATCTTTCGCGCACGCTCCTCACCATTAATAACCACGGCCTAATCACTGCCACTGCAACGCAAACGAGCGGCGGCTCTACCGCAGTTGCCATAGATGTTTCGTTGGCTACCGAGGCGGTTACGATTACCAACACGCAATTGGAAGACAGTTTTTCGACCGCAACAATTATCGGCGACATACTCATGGGCTCGTCACTCTTTAACAAACTTACCATCGATGGCCATGTGACCAATAATGAAGGTGTAACTTCAAGAGCTTCGGTTAGCGGGCGGGTTCTCACGACCGGCGAAGTCGACGTCACCGTGACCGACGGCTTGCTGCGTACTGAAGAAGCCACCGTGGGAGGCCTTACAGTGGGAAGCGCCGGCGCTCCTAACGATGAGGCCGGAACGGTTGAATTTTTGTTGGCCAAAACGCCGAATATCGATCCCATCATAACTGCGAGCGGTGCGGTTGATTTTCACACAAACGCGACCGCCAGCTTTTCGTCGCTAGCTTTTCTTGGGACTGACGGAGTCTACACGCTTCTTAGCGCTTCGGGAGGAATCAACCTTAACGGTAGAGATTTGGAAGAGTTGGTCGCGTTTGATTCGCCGTTTCTATTTCGCAGTGAGTTTGATCTTACAAGCGATGGCGGCACCGATACGATCTCTCTTTCGCTGGATAGAAAAACAGCAGCCGATCTCAACCTGACCGCAAATAGCGCAGCGATCTTCGACGCTGCCTTAATAGCTGCGAGCGAAGACGATTTTTTTGGGCGCGGATTGTTGGCGATCACCGACGAAGTAGGGGTCGAGCAGGCACTCGCATCGCTGCTCCCCAATATTGGTGTCGGGGCACGCGCGCTTTCTATTGCGGTGACGGATAGCATCGGGGGACCGATCGGTCGCAGGCAGCGTAGTCTCATTGCTACGCCGGAACAGGGTTTGCGTTTTTGGGGACAGCAATTCTATCAGAATTTAAACGGCGGATCGACGGCAACCGCGCCAAGCTTTTTCGGGAGCGGATCGGGCGTTTCGGTCGGGATGGAATGGGGGCAAACGCCAACGGTGCGCTATGGAGTCAGCTACACTTATTTTGCGGGTCAAGTGACCGAGACAGGCGCGCAAACAACCAAGGAAAATATTGCGTTGAACCTTGCGTCGGCATACGCCAGCTGGCGTTCCAATAGCTTCTTCGTGACCCCGCAAGCGAATATTGGTTATGCGTCTTACGACAATCGTCGGCGGGTCGTCGCTGGCCCCATTGCGCGTCTGGCAATTTCGGACTGGAACACCTTTCTTGCCTCTGGCGGCGTGACCTCGGGTTACGTAATGGATATTGGAGCGTTCCAAGTCATTCCGCATATCAGCATTGACGGGCTTTACATGCACGATACTGCGTATACTGAACGTTTTGGTGGGCCCGGCGTCAGTCTCGCACTTGGGACACGGACAACGCGCTCTGTACGCGTTTTTGCGGGCGTCGTTGCACAGACAGAGTTTGCGCTCGACGATGGCATCATGAAGCCGCAAATTCTCGCGGGTTGGAGCCAGGATATGGTTAATGACCGGCCTACTATCGATGCTTCCTTCGAAGCGGTGCCGGGCTCGGATTTTTCGGTTGTCGGGCCGGTGTCTGATGCCTCGCGGTTATTAGGCGGCGCAAGTTTTTCCTACCTTTTCAACAACTGGTCCGCCGCTTTCAGTTATGACGCGTCGCACACGTCAGGTGCTTTAGCGCAATCTGCAAGCATCTCAATGACGAGCCGCTTCTAACGGCCACTAGCAATATCCAAAGTGAAACGCTCGCCATCGAATGGACACATTCGAAGGGCCATGATGGTGGTGGGTTTGCGGTCGTTAGGCCTTTGGGCTGGGAAAATCACAGCGTGGTTTCGTTCCAAAGATGAACGAAACCGGAGGCGACAATATGAACTGGCTCCCTCGGCTCTCAAGAACGCTCTCTATTCCTATCTATGCGCAATGGTATCGGCGCTTTGCGCCAATAATACTTGTCCGCTATCGCCGCGTGGCCGATTCAACGCGCGCGTGGGCTATTCGTGCTGTTGGCGGCGCCGGCCGGCACCTGGGGCGTGCTGGCAAACTGCGTCAAGAAAGCGTGGCGCAGGCCTGCTTGAAGCCACAGAGCAGCGCCGGCACTTCAGCCTGAGGGCCCTGCTGTGGCCATCAAGAGCTAATAGAGGCGCAATTCTGATACCTCCGCAGCCTGGATATCGTTATTTGGCGGTGGGGCAAGACGGACAGAGCTTTCTCAACAAAGCGCTGTTATTGGCCGGTTTTCCAATAGATGTGATTTTAACCAAACCGAACACAAGGGGAAATTCGTTCCCTATATCCAGTGTGGGAGATGGCGAAACGCCTAACCGGGCACAACATCCGCCACACGGACATTTTGCACAAATTTCTTGTGGAATAGGCTGAGATTGATGCCCCCGATTGCGCTACGAAAAAGCTTGAGAACGGCGGTGACAAATTAGTCCACGGAAGCGGCGGGATTTCCCAGCCGCGGGCGGAGTAAAACTCTGCCACCTGTAGCCTTCGATCTTTTTTGAGATGGAAGGCGGGAGGATGTACACCGTGGACCTATATCTGCGCGTTCGGCTGGCCTGCCATGTTGATGGTCTGAGCCAGCGAGAGGCGGCAAGTCGGTTTGGCATTGCGCGCGAGACGGTGAGGAAGATGCTGCGGCATTCGGAACCGCCGGGATATCGGCGACGCCAGCCACCGAAACGCCCGAAACTGGCCCCCTTCACGGATATCATCGACCGTATTCTGGAGGAGGACCGAACGGTTCACCGTAAGCAGCACCACACGGCGAAGCGTATATTCGAGCGCCTTCGCGACGAACATGGCTTCACGGGCAAAGAGACCGTCGTGAAGGATTACGTTCGGGAACGGCGCCTTCGTCGGCGTGAGATGTTTGTGCCGTTGTCACATCCTCCGGGCCATGCTCAAGCGGACTTTGGCGAGGCGGATGCGATCATCGCCGGCGTCAAGTATCGGGCGCATTTTTTCGTCATGACACTTCCCCACAGCGATGCCTGCTTCGTTGCGGCCTACCCGGCGACGGCGACGGAGGCCTGGCTGGACGGGCACAACAGAGCCTTTGTTTTTTTCGGCGGCGTTCCCCAATCGATTCTTTACGACAACGACAAGTGTCTGGTGTCGCGCATCTTGTCAGATGGCACGCGGCAACGAACGCGGGCGTTCAGCGGGCTGCAGTCCCATTACCTCTTCGAGGACCGCTACGGCCGTCCCGGCAAGGGTAACGACAAAGGCAATGTGGAGGGGGTGGTCGGCTATGCCCGGCGGAACTTCATGACGCCGCTTCCCCGGTTCGCGAGCTGGGACGCCTTCAATGGCCACCTGGAAGAGCAATGCCGCAACCGGCAAGGCAACGTCCTGCGCGGCCACCGCGAGAGCATCGGCGAACGGTTTGTGCGTGACCGCGAAGCGTTGAAGAGGCCACTGCCGGCACCGTTCGACGCGTGCGACAAGCAGGGCACGCGGGTCAACTCGCTGTCCCTGGTGCGCTACCGGACGAATGACTATTCCGTGCCCGTCGCCTACGGCCATCAGGAAGTCTGGATCCGTGGCTATGTCCACGAGGTGGTTATCGGTTGCGGCACCGGGATCATTGCCCGACACCCCCGTTCCTACGACCGGGAAGATATGGTCTTCGATCCGATCCACTACCTGCCTTTGCTGGAGCACAAGATCGGTGCCCTGGATCAGGCCGCGCCGCTAGCCGGATGGGAACTGCCTGATGCCTTCCCAACCCTGCGCCGTCTCCTGGAGGCGCGCATGGGCAAGGCCGGCAAGCGGGAATACGTCCAGGTCCTTCGGCTTCTGGAGACCTTCGATCTCGAGGTGCTTCACGGCGCGGTGAAGGACGCCCTGCGCCTGGGTGCGATCGGCTACGACGCCGTCAAACACCTTGTGCTGTGCCGTATCGAGCGACGCCCGCCCAAACTCAACCTGGATATCTATCCCTACCTGCCTCGGGCCAACGTGGCGACCACGGCCGCCGCCAGTTATATGAGCTTGTTGGGTGGAGGCGCGTCATGACCGATACGCCGCAAGTGTTGCTGGCCCATCACCTCAAGACCCTGAAACTGCCGACGTTCCTGCGCGAATACGACAAGCTGGCCCGCCAATGCGCCACCGAGGGCGCCGACCATGTGCGGTATCTTGTCCGTCTGACCGAGTTGGAACTGATCGACCGTGAGCGCCGCATGGTCGAGCGGCGGATCAGACAGGCCAGGTTCCCCGCCGTCAAAAGCCTCGACAGCTTCGACTTCAAGGCCATCGCATCGCTCAACAAGATGCTGGTTCTGGAGTTGGCGCGATGCGAATACGTCGAGCGTCGTGAGAATATCATCGCGCTCGGCAACTCAGGCACCGGCAAGACCCATATCGCCCTCGGTCTCGGTCTGGCGGCCTGCCAAAAGGGGCTCTCCGTCGGCTTCCTCACGGCCGCTGCCCTGGTTCATGAACTGATGGAGGCCAGGGATGAAAAACGCCTGTTGCGCCTGCAGAAACAACTGGCAAAGTATCACCTTCTGATCATCGACGAACTCGGCTTCGTGCCGCTCTCGAAGACCGGCGCCGAGCTGCTGTTCGAAGTCTTCAGCCAGCGCTACGAGCGGGGCTCGATCCTGGTGACCTCCAACTTGCCGTTCGATGAGTGGACGGAGATATTCGGCTCGGAACGCCTGACCGGGGCTTTGCTGGACCGCCTCACCCACCATGTCCATATCCTGGAAATGAACGGCGAGAGCTATCGTCTCAACCAAAGCCAAAAACGGCGGAAATCCCCAAAAATACCTGCTTAACCGCCGGTGCAATGGTTGACCCGGTGGGTCCACAGGAACCTCCCACGCTGCTTCGCTCCGCGTAACGCAAGCGCTACTCGCAGCAGCGCGGGTCCCTCTTATGGACTACCGGGACAACCCCCCAACACCGCGTACCGCATAACGTTAAGTGGACTAGTTTTGCTCCGCCCGGGTGGACTAATTTTGCTCCGCCGTTGACAAAAGCTGGAGAAACAAAAAAATTACTTGCATTTTCCCCAATTTTGCGCCCATTGAGATTATTGTATTGCCTGTTCGGGCAGGTCTAATATCGCACCGACTGGAGCGCCGAAAAAGTTCGAATTGCTCAAGCGAGCTTGGCTCAATGCGTTTGGATCTCGTTACTGTTCGCACGGCTGGCGCTCGAAACTGAACCATTATTAACCCGCATTCCCCAAGTGACCGATCCATCTGATGCGGTTTCCGTCTGATTCCTGTATAAGAATCAGTGGATTAGATCAGACGGAGGGTGGGTCGAATGCGGAACCTGGAGGGTGAGTCGGATCGGGGGCTTCTGCGGGCGTTTTTCGACCGAAGACTGAAGTTCGAGTTCCACGGTTCGCGGATCACGTCAGACGCTGGTCTGCTCGCCTATCGTGAACTGGACGAAGCCCTCGGCCTGACCACGCTGGCCGGTGACGTTATTGCTGACAGCCGGACCGGCAAGATCGGTTGGCACGGCATCATCGGTCTCCTTCGCCAATCCGTCTATGGTCGTCTCGCCGGGGACGAGGACGTGAACGACGCCGACCGGCTGGGGCGCGATCCTGCGATGCGGTGGATCGTCGGCGGCAGGGCTGTCGAGCGCGGCGGCGCATCGACCAGCCAGATGGGCCGGTTCGAGACGGAGTTACTCGCCACCAATGACAACCTCGCCGCGCTCGCTGACCTTTTGGGCATCTGGATCGACCAGGTTAACGAGCGCAAGCCGCCGAAGATTATCGTGCTCGACATGGACAGCTCCGTCAGCCCGACCTACGGTGACCAGGAGGGCACGGCCTACAACGGTCACCTCGGCTGCACGTGCTATCACCCGCTGTTCGTGTTCAAGCAGTTCGGCGATCTGGAGTGTTGCGCCCTGCGTCCGGGCAACGTGCACAGCGCCCATGAATGGCGCGATGTGTTGGACCCGGTGGTCGCTCGATACCGGAACAAGACACTCCGGCGTTATTTCCGTGGGGACGCCGCCTTCGCCTCGCCCGAGGTTTATGAGTTTCTGGAAGCGGAAGGCTTCAAGTACGCCATCCGGCTTCCGGCCAACAAGGTGCTGCACGACAGCATCGCGCACCTGCTCAAGCGCCCCGTCGGCCGGCCGCCGAAGGAAGTTCGTCGTATTACGCGAACTTCAGCTATCGGGCCGGTAGCTGGACGGAGCCCCGCCGGGTCGTCGCCAAGGTGGAGTGGCACTCAGGGGAACTGTATCCCCGCGTCGGCTTCATCGTTACCAACCTGAGCCGTCCTGCCGAGCGGGTTGTTGCGTTCTACAATCAGCGCGGCACTGCCGAGCAATAGATCAAGGAAGGCAAGAACGCCATCAAGTGGACGCGGCTGTCATGCCGTTCGTTACGCAACAATGCCGTCCGGCTCCAGCTGCATGCACTCGCCTATAACCTCGGCAACTTCATGCGGACCCTGGCGTTGCCCGATGCCGTGGAGCAATGGTCGCTGACGACGCTGAGGGAGAAGCTGGTCAAGATCGGTGCGAAAGTTGTCAGCCATGGCCGGTACGTCACATTTCAATTGGCCGAGGTTGCAGTCCCAAGAAGCTTGTTCCAGAAAATCTTGAGCCTGATTGATGATCTACGACGAAGACCCGCTCCGGCGTAGGCCGAGGGAATCGACGGCAAGGAGATTGCGACACGAGAGGTGTGTCTGGATGGCAAGAGAAACGACCAAATGGCCTTCCACGCGCTGGCCGATTACCAAAATCATGTCATCGGATGGCTGCAATGGGAACAGAGTTCCCTTGGAGATGGGGCCGTGGTACGATTTCCGCGAATTTGGATGTCATCTGGGGAATGTCGGATTAAAGGGGTATCAAAATCTTTTTAAAATTTATGCTGACACGCTTCAAAGCTACGAATTAATAGTATATGAGGATGCGCCTCTGGGTGAAACTTAGAAGGCGGGGGAGGCCGATACGCGTGTAGCCCAAGGCTCAGTTAATCTTGCCAAAAATGGCTCATCGGGTAGTTGGAAACATGTCAAACGCACTGCAAAATTTGCGGCCGCCGCCGCTGAGAAAGATGAAGAAGAACCGCTTGCCGGGAGTCGTCTTCGTCATTGTCCTACACGTATTTCTTGTCTGGGCGCTGATCAGCGGTCTGGCCACCGCGACTATGGATTTGGTCCGCGGCAATATCGAAGCGGCAGTTGTGACGGAGGAGCAAGTAGAAGAGCTTGCACCGCCACCGCCACCGCCGGATTTCGAGCCGCCGCCGCCAGTCGTTCCACCGCCTTCCGTTATTATCGATATTCAGCGCGCCGCGATTGAGAACACGACCGCCATTCAGCAAGTTGTTGATCGTGCGGCGCCTCCGCCTGTCGCGGCACCGCCACCGCCACCACCAATTCGGCCATTCACCGCTGACGGCAACGGGAACCGCGTTACCGCGCGAGACTATCCAGCTATTTCTATTCGCTTGCGCGAGACGGGCCTCGTTGTGGTGAATGTTTGTGTCGAGCCGGACGGCGATGTCAGTGACGTTACGCTCATTGAATCCAGCGGTCACGATCGCCTTGACGCGGCAACCATTAGGATGGTGGGCAATCGCTTTAGATACAACCCGGCAACGCAGGGCGGGGAGCCAATGCGCCACTGCGCCAATCAGCCCGTGCGCTGGGCGCTCGGCTAACGCGACGGAGCGATTATCACCACCGACAATTGACTTTCGTCTTCTGAAGTACTTGAAACCTCATAATTTGTAGGGACGCGAGGCGTCCATCAGGATGGAGCAGAGTAGAATGAACGCTAAGACCCTAACGATCGCCTCCGCAGTCGCTGCCCTGATGTTGGGCTTCGGCCAGGCTGTAGCCCAAGAAGCTGAAGAGGCAGCGCCCGCAGCTGAGGAAGGTGCAGCTCCTGCTGCCGATCCGTTTGCCGCGCCTGATCCCTTTGCCGCGCCTGATCCCTTTGCAGCCGGTAATGAAGTTGCCCCTGCCGCTGGCGCGCCTGCTGGTCCTGGGGATATCGAGACGCCCACCGAGGAAGTCGAAAATCCCTACGGCTTTATGCATATGTGGCGCGAAGGCGACATGGTTGCCCGCTCCACCCTGATTATTCTGATCATTATGTCGATTGGGTCTTGGTACATTTTCTTCGTCAAGTATTGGGAGCAGCAGCGGGTGCTGAACATGTCGAAACTGACCGAGAAGCGCTTTTGGACCGCGGCCTCCCTGGATGAAGGCATCGAGCAACTCGCTAAGAATAACGTATTTAGAAACGTTGCCGAGCGTGGTCAGCAGGCGATGGCGCGCGAGGGTGGAATGTTGACCCAGGCCGACTGGGTATCGATATCTTTGGGCCGTGCGGTTGAAGAGGAAAGTGCTCGTCTCGAAGGCGGCATTCCCTTCATCGCCTCGGTGGCGTCAACGGCGCCGTTCGTTGGTTTGTTCGGCACGGTCTGGGGTATTTTGAACGCCTTGACGGCAATCGGTATTGCCGGCCAGGCGTCGATTGACCGTGTTGCAGGTCCCGTTGGCGAAGCCCTTATAATGACCGCTATTGGTCTTGCCGTCGCGGTGCCGGCGGTTATCACCTACAATCTGCTTGTTCGCCGCAACAAGGTCATTAACGAGAAATACCGCTCGTTCGCCTCCGACCTTCAAACCTTCCTCTTGACTGCCAAGCGCTAATTGCAGCGGACACTCGGGACGAAAAGTTAAGGAAGCCAGGCGATGAAAACTTCTAAATTCGATCTTATGGAGGGGGATAGTGGCGGCGACCGCATCTCCTCGGAGATCAACGTCATTCCACTTGTGGACGTGATGTTGGTGATGCTGATCATCTTCATGATCACGATCCCAGTCGTGATCAGATCGGTTCCGCTTACCCTTCCGATAGCGAACAACATCGTAACCGAGACGACGCCGGAAAATATCACGATTGCGGTCAATCCCGCCGGCGATATCTACTGGGAAGAAGACTTAGTCGAAACCAGCGCAGAGCTGTTTGAGCGCTTGGCTGTAGTGGCCGTTCTCATCCCGCAGCCGGAAGTGCATATCCGCGCCGACAGGGATGTTCGTTTCGAATTTGTCGGGCGGGTTATGTATAATCTTCAACGGGCGTCGATCCTCAAGGTCGGGTTTATCACCAACCCTGTATTGCAGTGAGTAAGCCGAAAAAGGAAACACGTCATGTCATTTAGTGTTGGCGACAGTGGCGGCTCGATGGTCAATATGAACCTCGTTCCATTGATCGACGTGATGCTGGTTTTACTTATTCTTTTTATTGTGACGATTCCGATTCAAACTCATGCGGTTAAGCTCGACATGCCGACTCCTACTGCGGCACCGCCGCAAGACGCATCCATCGTGATCGACTTGGAAGTCGACTTTGACGGCACGGTTATTTGGAACGGGAGCCCGGTCCCAAATCGCGCCACGCTTCGCGCCTTTCTGGAAACTGTCGGTGTGCAGGATCCGCAACCGGAAATACATCTTCGTCCTAACCGCTTGGCGCGGTACGAAACGGTTGCACGTGTGCTCGCCGATGCCCAAAGCTTAGGCGTTACAAAAATTGGTTTTGTTGGAACGGGCGAATTTGCGGACTAGATACGGGCAAGAAATGGTCACGAAGTGACCCAATTTGACCGGTAGACTGGCATTTGGATGGTTTTTTTAGGGACTTATACCTTTATCTTGACAATTAGCGCCTGACTTCCTATATTCAAGATATAGGGAGAACGGCGGTTATGGTTCACAAAGCACCCGGAAAATCTAATCGCGAAGGCATCACTCTGGTGCAGCTTGGAGATATGTTCCCAGATGAAGATTCGGCCCGCGAGTGGTTCGAGGCTCGCATATGGCCGGGTGGTCGGCATTGCCCGAATTGCGGCAGCACGCGCACACATGAGGCCGACGGCGGCAACAAGATGCCTTATCGTTGCTCCGATTGCCGGGAATATTTTAGCGTCAAGACCGGAACTGCGATGCACAATTCGAAACTCCCGCTTCGCAAGTGGGCGTTTGCGATTTATCTACATCTGACCAGTCTCAAAGGCGTTTCGAGCATGAAACTCCATAGGGACATAGGCGTTACTCAAAAAACTGCTTGGTTCATGCTGCAACGAATTCGGGAAGCCTGGAAAGGCAATGAACTGCCATTCGCTGGACCGGTTGAAATCGACGAAACCTATATGGGCGGGAAAGAGCGCAACAAGCATTCAAAGAAGAAGCTCCACGCTGGTCGTGGGCCAGTCGGCAAGTCCGCCATTGTCGGTGCGAAAGATCGCAAGACCAACAAGATCAAGGCTGCGGTCGTGAAGGCGACAGACGCTAAGACACTACAGAGCTTCGTTGTCGCCACCGCGATTGCTGGCGCAACTGTCTATACCGACGACGCCGCAGCTTACAAGGGAATGCCCTTCGATCATGAGAGCGTGCGGCATAGCGTTGGCGTATACGTTTCTGGGATGGCACACACGAACGGTATTGAGTCGTTTTGGGCAACCCTCAAGCGCGCCCACAAGGGTGTCTATCACAAGATGAGCCACAAGCATTTGCAGCGGTACGTGAATGAATTTTCAGGTCGCCATGGTATACGCGAACGTGATACGCTGAACCAAATGCAAGCGGTTGTTTCCTGAGGTGGCAGGGAAGCGGCTTAGCTATAAGGATTTGGTGGCCTAGGCTGACACCAATGAAATTGCGGCAGGCCGTCTCCGATGCTGGCAGGCTAGGAGAGACGAGTAAGGGGCTGCAACAGAGGCACTCCGTTAACGCTCGAAATCTACACGGAGCGCTTTGGCATGTCTACCCCTCATCTTCTTGAAGATACAAATCTAACTTCTGAACAACTGACTCAAGGTGCGATTTCAGCTGCCGCACGCCTACGGAAACTGTATCGGGAAATTTTTCAGCTAGAGGACCAGAAGCTACGTGCTCAACGACAGATAACTGAAATTTACCTTGATCATCCTGAATTGATAATGTCACCGCCGCCACCAGGGCTTGGTACTCTACTTTGACCACGTGTATAGCTGGGTCGGAACGAGAAATAAGCGTCATGGCGGACTCCATTCACAGTCGTCTTTGGGTAAACTCATGAAGAAACCTTGCCTATCCGGTTAACGCCCATGACCGCTACATGTAGGGTGCCGCCACTCTCCCGAGTAAAGCTCGGCATAGGTTGGAGCAGAGGTGTCGCCCGCGATGCCGAGCAATGAGCGGAAGGCGTTGAACGGGTAGAACCGCCTGTTGAAGCGGAAGGTGAACTCGTTGAGGTAGGCTTGTAGGTGCTGGTGGCTAACGCCGTGGTGGATCCCGATCAGCCACGTCTTCAGGTTGGCGAAAACCAGATGGATGATCGGCAGGTATTGCTCGGCAACAGCGAAGTGCTCATAGCCGCGCTTACCGAGGCCAGCATAGCCGCTCCAATCGTCAGTAACGATCAGCGATCCCGGCGCGACGGTGCTCTCGACGAACCCACAGAGCGACTCGGCGCTACGGTCGAGCACGACGGCGAGCCGAACGCGTCCGGCATAGCGTCCGTCTTTCCGGTTGTCGAGCTTGGTGCCCGGCTTTCGATGACGCACCTCGATGGCCCAGGAGACGGGAACCTTGTGGTGAACACCACGGCCTTCCCCACGCGTTCGCCCGCCAACCCAGGTTTCGTCCACCTCAACATGGTTCTTGGGCTGTCCACCGATCCTGTCTTGGTTGGGCCGCACCATGCCCGAGCGGAGCTTGTGGAGAATTTGAAAGGCCGTCTCGTAGCGCGCAAGACCAAGTTGCCGCTGAAACTGCACGGCGGACATGCCGGGCGTCTGACTGGCGACCAGATAAGCGGCCCAGAACCAGACGTTCAGCGGAGTGTGGCTACGCTCCATCACTGTTCCCACCATCAGCCCGGTGTTCTGGCGGCACTTGCGGCAGCGCAGGACGCCAGGGCGGTTTTCAAAGTGGAACGGCTCTCCCGCCGTGCCGCAGTGCGGGCAGGCAAAGCCGCCTCCCCAGCGGGCTTTCTCCAGGTAGGCGGCGCAGGCCGCATCATCGGGGAAAAGTCGCTGGAACTCGGGTAGCGAATGCGGGAATGGGAGATCGGCGCGGTCGAGAACATCCATGGCGCGCTCCCCTATATCCGGTTTGCGCCCATTCTAGCCCTAGTGGGTGTGGGTGTAAACCGGATAGGCAAGGAAGAAACATCAATCAGGCGTAGACCAATTCAAGCCCACGATCGGTGCGACATGCCGGGCAGATAACGTCGGAAATATCTACAATGAGGATGGCAGTCTCGCACTTTCTACAGATGAAGTAAGGCTTCTCGCCAGCGGAATCGTTACGTGGCCGGACTTTATCTCTATGTCTAAGGCGGAACTCGATACGCTCAAGCTCTTCCAGAACACCTTCTTGGAGAGGCGAGAGCCTGCCCGACCAAAGCCCCTTTAGATCAACGATGGTTCCTGAGAGCTTATCCTGAAGGATATCTATCTGATCCTTCGGAACCGTATACAGCACGTCGTGCAATGTTGCTTGCCTATCCGGTTTGCGCCTATTCTAGCCCCAGTGGGTGTGGGTGTAAACCGGATAGGCAAGATTCAAACATGAAGACACCTACTGGTGATCATCCGCTCCGAGCCTTTTGGCGTCGCTATCAAGCCGCAGAACCTTGGAAGAAAGAGCGGCCATGAAGTTGTCTGCCGTTATGTCTTCGCGGCGCTGAACGTTATCTAGCTCTCGCACTGTATCGACAAGGGCCCAGCTGAAAACGTCAAAGACATTTATTAAATGTTGCGACGGCATCGGGTCGCGCATAGCGCCCTCCTCATATTTGAAGAGCGCATTGACAGCGTTCGGAGAATCACTAGGATTACCCTGTTAGCGAACGCGCCGCGCGCTCTCAGTTAAATCGACCCGCAAACCCCGGTGCTAGCCGGGTTTTGCAAGTTAGGGCCGCAGCGAAGCGTCGCTGCCGCATTTGGTAGGTTTAAGTGGAAGCCGGCACAAGGGCAAGGAAAATCAACTCAAGCTTATAAGTCCCTTTTTTCAGGCTTAGCCTTGGGGCCGTGGGGGCAGTTCTGTTGGTAAATATGAGGAATGCCAATGAGATCGCAGAGCAGTAGCAAACTTATTTCCAGAAAAATTATTTCCGGCAAGCTCATAGGGGCATTGCTTTTGGGTGCGTCCGCGCTTGCTCTTTCTAGTGGACCTGCAAGCGCCCAGTTGACGATTACAAGCGAAGAACTTGCGGAGCTTGTTGAGGAAGCGACGGCGGTGGCGGCGGCCGGCAATTATGCCGAAGCGATCGCGGCCATGCGCCGCGCCGCTCAAGTCGACGGCATCACCGCGGCCGAACGGACATTCACCCAACAATCGATCCTCGCTTACTTGGTGTCAGCGCGGCAATACACCAATGCGCTCGCCCAAGTTGAAAGAATGATCGCCAACGGGACCGGCAATCGTAATGATAATCTGACATCGGCTCTTCAACTGTCGCTTAATGTCGGCAACCAGGGCAAGGCGGAACAATATGCCAACCAGCTGGGCCGCACCGGCGATATCGCAATCTTTTCCGCCCAAGCCGCCTTCGAACGTGATGACTTTGCCGAGTGCATCCGCCTGGCAGCGCCGCTGGCGCGCGGCAACAGGCCGCAAAAAGGGATCCTTGATCTTCTATCGGCCTGCTATTTTGAAAATCAAAATTTTGCCGGTCAGCGTCAATATCTCGAATTGGTTGCGCTGCACTATCCTTCAGCCGCAGCCTGGGATGGTCTTCTCAGAAATGTTCGGCGCACCGTAAACGGATTGGACGACGAGCAGGATTTGCACATTTTGCGCCTTCGTCTGCTGACGGAGAATTTCACCCGCCCGCAGGACTATAGCGAGATGGCGCAGCTCGCGATCCTCTCGAATATACCGGGCGAAGCCCAGAGCGTGATGGCGCGCGCCGAAGAAGACGAAATGGCGGGAGGCGAGCGCGCCGTGCGTCTTGCCACCATGACGACCGAACGCGTGGCGACCCATCAAGCGCAGATGGCGGGCGCCGTTTCGGCCGCGTCGGCGGACGCGACCGGATTTGTCGGAATGAAACTTGGGCAAGCCTATAATAGTTATGGGCAATATGAAGAGGCCGAAGCAGCTCTTCGTGCTGCTCTGGAGAAAAATCCCACCGGGGTCAATCTCCAATTGGCGCAAATTGCACTCGGTCGCGCTCTACTTGGTCTGGGCGAAAATCAAGCGGCTGCGGCGGAATTTGCCAAAGTTGAAGGCTATGCCGACAATAATACGAATGCCGTGATCGCAAGGTTGTGGTCTATTTACGCCCGGCAAGCGTGATATAATAAAGATTAGCTAGTTGACGTTGGTCTTTGCGTGGGGGTGAGAGCCCGCGTAGACTCGCCGGAAACATTGGACCGGAAACATTGGAAACGAAACAAGGGCATAGCGAAAGTTTCTCCCTCCGGAAACAAGCGGCCCCAAACTGAACGAGGTTCCCGATGAATAAGATTTTCTATCGCGCCATCTTGGTTGCCCTTCTTGCAGGCGGCTCTGTTGCAGCGGTTACGTCTTTCGCGCCCGTCGTACAAGCCGCGGAGGAAGCGGACGACGCACTCGACACCTCAGATTTCAGCAATACATTCAGAGGCTACTACGGGGATGCGGTAGAGGCTTTCCAAGAAGATATGGATATACCTGCCGCGCACGTCATCCTTGCCGAAGCGCTGGCCGAGGAAGACTGGTTGCCGGAGGAGCAATACACACTGCAGATGCTCGATTTCCAGCTCTACCTGCAAGAGCAGAACTTGGAAGCCGCGACGCCGGCCTTCAACGCGGCTTACGATCTTGGGATTATGCCGCGCTCCGATAAAGCAAGATACTTGCGCACCGCGACGATCCTCAATCAATCCGATCATCCTCGTGCGATTATGTATGGCCTCGAAGGACAAAATTTTCCCGGCTGGGACGATGCGGGAGATCAGGTCTTGGTGAACGCGTATTATTTTAGTGGCGATCTTGCCGCGGCCGAACAACAGGGGCTTAGCGTGATTGCGCGTAAAGACGCTGCCGGAGAGACTCCGACATTCGAAATAATGAATGTGTTGTATTTTTCGCAACAGGAACAAGGCAAGGAAGCCGAGGCAGCATTAACCGCCGACAGAATAGCTGTTATTCAACCAACTCCAGAGAATTGGGAGCGCGTAATTACCAACGCGTTTCTCGCGCCCAATCTTCAAGATCGCCATTACCTAAACTTGTACCGTTTGCGCCACAAAGTCGCTGAACTGCAAGCGGGGGATTATAAGTTTATCGTGGAAGCAGCCGCCCAATTGGGCCTCCCTGCCGAAGCAAAGGCGATATTCGAAGAGGCAATTTCCAAGGGCCTATTGGCGGAAGGTGATGTCGGGATCTCAATGGCGGACATCAACGCGCTTGTAACGGAAACAGAAGCATCGCTGGATGCTTTTGGGGCCGAAGCTGCTGCTGCCCCTACAGGGCAGGAAGAAGTGCAGTATGGCGAATTGCTCTTTAGTTTCGGTCGCGCTGCCGATGCCGAAGCGGCAATTCAGCGTGGAATTCAAAAAGGCGGATTGGCGGATCCTACCGATGCCCGACTTCTTCTTGGAATTGTCCAACTCGACCAGGGCAAGAATGCCGAGGCTCGGCAGTCTTTTGAGCAGGCCGAGCAAGATGCTGTAATGCGGCCGGTCGCGCATGCGTGGAACCTCTACTCTCAAATCTGAGTGGCTCTAAGGTCCACTTAAATTCAAACTGGGCGCGGTGGTCATGCCGCGCCTTTTTTGCATTGTTGTTCCCGACCCTTAACCATCTTGTGCTGCGTCGCGCAGCATTTCGACAATTTCTGGCGGCTGATCGAGAATGCTGCGCACTTTGCCCTCGATCTCCTCACCCGTACCGGCGGCGATCGGAATTGACAGCCGCTGAGCATCGGCGAGCAAGTCGGGGTCTTCAATGGCAGCGTTAAAAGTCTCCCGAAGTGCGCGCAACCGGGCTGCAGGAATCCCCGGAGGTCCGGCGGTCAGGCGCCCAAGTTCAGCCAAGGTCTCCACCAGATTGAGAAGGCGCAGATGGTCCGGTTCTGAAACGAATTCCCGTACTTGCGGCACGCCCGGGAGTACTGAGCGCGCGCCTGCAATAGAAAGCAAAAATTCGCCATCCCCACGCTCGACAAATTCCAGATTTGAGCTGGCTGCTCCCAAGACGCCGTCTAATTCGCCGCGCAACATACTGAGTTGTGTCTCACCACCGTCGAATCCTGTAATAATCTGAATATTCAGATTCATTACCTCGGCCATGATCCGAGTTTCGATGTAGGAAGCGGAGCCAACTCCCGCGGCAGACAGAACGATTGGTAATGGCGAATTTTGCAGATCTTCAACCGAGGCAAAGCCTGAATTGTTGGCAATGGCGAGGCTTCGGCCCTCCTCGGCCATATTTCCAATCCAGCTCAGCGCGCCGAGATCGAACCGCACGCCTTCTTGTCCCAATAACTGCGCATAAACCAGCCCAGGATTGAAAATTCCGAAAGTGAGACCGTCCGGCGCGGAAACGTAGATCGTATTGGCGCCGATTATCTGCCCCGCACCGGGTACATTTCGTACGACAAAGCGGCTGCCCGGCAGATATTGCTCCATATAGCGCGCCAGGAGGCGACCATAGATGTCGTACCCGCCGCCAGCCGTCGTCGCCACGATGTAGGTTACCGTTTTTCCCCGGAAGAAATCTGTATCGGGCTCGGAGGCAGTTTGAACTGTTTCGATTTGCGTGGGAGTTGCCGTCTCAGGCGCCCGGTCGCAAGCAGCCAGCATTGCGCCGAATGCGATGGAAGTCGCGGCCCTTACCAGCCACCGTCTCGCCATTTCCTTGCCTCTCTGCTTGCCGAAATATTGTGGCTATCATTTCCAACGGTTGAAAAAGACCAACGGCAAGTCAAACCCTGATCCTGTGCACTTGCTGGCATTAGAGGACAGGCGGCGCCCATAACACAAGTCTAATCCATTGTTAGCACTGAGTGATTTTTGTTACTGCCGAAGACGCGAAATAAAAAAGGCCGCCCCGAATTGCCGGTTGCGGCCCACTATTGTCCTTCTTGCTTATGGCACCTAACGCGGTAAGAGGCCTTCGCGCTGCAGCTTCTTACGCTGCAATTTGCGATAGCGGCGAATCGCTTCGGCCCGTTCGCGGGCGCGCTTTTCCGACGGCTTCTCGTAATGTCCCCTCAGCTTCATCTCGCGGAAAATGCCTTCTCGCTGCATCTTCTTTTTTAGCGCCTTCAACGCCTGATCTACGTTGTTGTCGCGGACGATTATCTGCAAGGGCAGCTCCTATTGTGCCGAAGTCTAATTGAAGACCAATTTACGTGGATTTACAGCTTGAGGGGCGGGTAACTAACAGAAGGCCTAGTGCCTGTCTACCCCGTGAAGAACGCTGCTCAGGGCGCCCCGGAGGCCATTTTGCAGGCATTTCTGCGCCACCTTTGACCTGGTGCCGCGCCCGGCCAATATAGTCGCTATGGCAATCTTGAAAATCGCCCGTATGGGGCATCCCATCTTAGCCGGCATCGCGGAGCCCGTCTCAGATCCCGCTGCCCCCGAAGTCAGGCGTCTTGTCGCAGACATGATCGAGACCATGAAAGACGCTGACGGTGCGGGTCTGGCCGCTCCTCAGGTCCATACGCCGCTACGCGTGGTGGTCTTTCAGGCGCCGGGCGATCGCAGCGATCCCGGCCTCTCAGCAGTGGAAAACTTCGATCACACTGCGCCCCTGACCCTTTTGATCAACCCGGTCATCGAAGTGGCGGATGAAACTGTCGAAGGCGGATGGGAAGGCTGCCTTTCGGTCCCAGGCTTAAGAGGCTGGGTCGAACGGCCGTATCGTATCCGTTACGCCGGATTTGATACCACCGGCAATCGAGTCTCCCGCACGGCCCGCGGCTTTCACGCGCGTGTCGTTCAGCACGAATGCGATCATTTGGACGGAATTCTTTTTCCAAGCCGGATGCAGGATATGTCGAAGCTCCTATTCGAGAGCGAGGCGCATCATTGGTTAGAGCAACAAGAAGAACAAAAAGGCACGACAGAATAAGTGACGGAAGAATCAAAACATAAACTTCTCTTGGCAGCTCTGAAGGAAGTCCCTTTCAGCGGCTATTCCGATGCGAGTTTGAAGGCGGCAGCGAAAGACACCGGATCGTCTCTCGCAGATGTAAGGCGGCATTTTCCGCGCGGCCCAATTAGTCTCGTCGAGGCATTTTCGCAAATGGTGGATGGCGAAATGAGGCGGCATTTGGCGCATGTCAAAGAAGCGCGAGTCCGCGACCGCATTTCGCTTGCGGTTCGCGCGCGTCTGGAAGCAATGGCTCCTCATCGCGAGGCGGCTCGCCGCGCGGCTGCTTTCCTGGCGCTACCGCAAAACGCACCACTCGCGGCAAAGCTAATGTTTGACACGGTCGACGCCATGTGGCGCGCCACAGGGGATCAAACCAGCGATTTCAACTATTACACAAAGCGCGCACTGCTCGCCGGCGTCTACAGCGCGACGCTGCTCCATTGGTTGAGTGATTCGAGCGCAGACCGCGCCAAAACTTGGACGTTTCTGGATGCGCGCATCGAAGACGTAATGAAAATTCAAAAAATGCGCGGGGGCTTGAAAAAAAGCTTAGAAAAGTTTCCCAGTCCCATGGATGTGCTCGCAAGAATAACCAAGCCTCGCGCGCGCTAAGCGCGTATTTTTCTAGGTGAGCGGCACTGTTCGCGTGATGTGGCCCATCTTGCGGCCATCGCGTGGCTCTCCTTTACCGTAAAGATGAAGACCCTCCGCCTTCTCCACCATCTTCGACCAGGCTTCGACTTCCGCGCCGATGATATTTTCCATCACCGCGTCACAATGGCGCGCCGGATCGCCCAATGGCCAACCAGCGACCGCCCGCAAATGCTGTTCGAATTGGCTGGTCGCGCAAGCCTCAATGGTCCAGTGGCCCGAATTGTGAACCCGTGGCGCAATTTCGTTGAAGGCAAGCTTTTCGTCGCGCCCCACAAAGAGCTCGACGCCAAGCACGCCAACATAGTCAAGCGCGTCGGCAATCCGTTGCGCGATTTGAATTGCCTCAACAGCGCTATCGTCGGCCAGCGGTGATGGTACGGTAGAACGTCGAAGTATGTGGTTTTCATGCTCGTTCTTTGGCGGATCGAACGCGGCGAACGCGCCGTCTCGCCCTCGCGCGGCAACGACCGAAACCTCATAGGCAAAATCCACGAAGTCCTCCAGGATTGCCGGTACCGCGCCGAAATCAAGAAAGGCTCGAACGATTTCGTCCTCGCTACGAATCAGCGCCTGACCCTTGCCGTCATATCCGAGCCTGGCTGTTTTTAGGATTGCGGGCGCGCCCAGCGTACGAAATGCCTCGCGCGCAGTGGATTCGTCCTTCACTTCGCGAAACGCGGCCGTCGGGATGCCCAGGCTCGCAACGAATGTTTTTTCAAGCAAGCGGTCTTGCGCAATTTCAAGCGCATGTGGAGAGGGGGCAACGGGAACTTGCCGGCTAAGATGTTGGGCAGTTGCGGTTGGAACATTTTCAAATTCGAATGTGACAAGCGCGCAGTCGCGAGCAAACGCGTCGAGCGCATTCTCATCGTCATAGAGCCCATAGGTCGACGCGTCGGCAATCTGAAACGCCGGGGCGTCGGCCTCGTCCGAATAGATGTGGGTCTTTAAGTCAAGCCGTTTCGCCGCCCGCGCCAACATACGGCCCAATTGTCCGCCTCCAAGAATCCCGATGGTCTCTCCCACTTTTACGGGAGAGGAAAGCGATTTGGGCTCGCTCATGATGGCTTTATATCGATTGGCGAAATTGCAACGGATTTGGTTTGCCGCTTGCGCCAAGCCGAGAGGCGCCTGGCCAGCGCGGGGTCTTCAAGGCTAAGGAGCGCGGCGGCGAACAAGCCGGCATTTTTCGCGCCAGCCTGACCGATCGCAAATGTCGCGACCGGAACGCCGCCTGGCATTTGCGCGATCGAAAGAAGGCTGTCCAACCCTTTGAGCGCCTTCGATTCCACTGGAACGCCCAAAACCGGCAGCCTTGTCATTGAGGCGACCATTCCCGGCAGATGAGCCGCCCCGCCCGCGCCGGCGATAATCGCCTTTAGGCCGCGTGCGACGGCTTTCTCGGCGTAGTCGCAAAGCCGGGCAGGGGTACGGTGAGCGGACACAATGCGTGACTCGTAGGGCACGCCCAATTCTTCGAGCATGTCGGCGGCCACTTTCATCGTAGGCCAATCTGATTTGCTGCCCATGATGATGCCAATCTTCGGCTTTCGCGAACGCGAAGTTTTTTTAACGGCGAACTTTTTTGGCATCTGGGGAGGTCTGGGTGGGTGACATTTTGGAGTGGTGATGTTTGGGCCGCCATCGCGGCAGGTCATAGAGTATAGGGACTCTGTGGAGTATAGGGACTTCAGGCAAAGCGAGCCAGTCTTGCGTCCTTATGGGTTGCCGCACGGCAATTTGCTGCCAGACTCCGAGCGAGGCGTCGGCGATTCGGGTCAAATGCAAGATCGGTCGGAAAAAGTAATAGAGATATCAGGACGAGGGGGAGCGAATCGGGCGCCCGCGCGCAAGGGTGTGCATGCGGGCTCACCGGGCAGTTGGGACACGATCGAACCCCCTCGTAAGCCGAGCCCGGAAGTTTCGGCCACGTCGTTCGGAATACCCGAGGGCGAACTCACGCCGCGTGTCAGACAGGCGCTGATTTCTTTGTTTCGCGAGACCGAGCGTTTGCGCGAGCAGGTTGAACTTGCAAATGCCCGTCTGGACGATGCAACAAAAAACGCCGATCGGGACGCGCTACTACCGATTCTAAATAGGCGCGCCTTTGTGCGCGAGGTCACTCGTTCGATTGCATTTGCCGAGCGCCATGGAACGCTTTCCTGCCTTGTCTATATCGATCTGGACGGGTTCAAGGCGGTAAACGATCTTCACGGCCATGTGGCAGGCAACGCGGTGTTGCGTCAATTTACGGATGTTACTTTGGGGCAAATTCGCGACACGGATAATTTTGCGCGTGTCGGAGGCGATGAATTCGCGATCATTCTCGCTCACGCCACGCTGGATCAGGCAACACGAAAAGGCAAAAAGTTTGTGCGTGCCTTGAGCGCTCGGCCCGCGAGGTGGAATGACCGGCCGGTAATACTGAACTTCTCCCATGGCGTGCATAGATTACAGGCGGGCGAAACTGCGGAGGGAGCGATCGCGCAAGCCGACAGGGCGATGTACGCTCGAAAAAGAGCGCTGCGTTGCGGCGGTTCCAGGTGACACTCAGGCGATGATATCGGGCAAAAAGGAATCTTCGATCTGCGAGATTTGATCCTTGAGAAGAAGCTTTCTTTATCTTTAACCGCGAAAGTTGCAGCAGGTCTGCCGAACCGGATTTCATCAAAGCCGATATCGCAGCGTCAAGGTCGCTGTGCTCTTCGCTGAGTTGTGCCAGCTTGGCTCGTAGGGCCTGTTCGTCCTCGTCGGTCATTCGTCAATTCGCATTATCTAGACAGTTTTGCCCCTTTCGGGGATTAGAAATTCACGCCAAATTGCGCTCTTCAAACGGCCATTGTCCGCCGTAAAATTTTGGCCAAAATAGGCGTGACAGATAGGCCCTGGAGTGATCTAATTTCACTACCTTCAACGCAAGAGGGAGAGCAATGGTCGTAGAGGTTCAGATTCAAGGAATTGCCGAAAAACATGAGAAATTACAGGAGCTTATAGACGCCGAAATGGCCCAACCGGGATGGGACGAGATAAGGGTCGCGGCTTTAAAAAAGGAAAAGCTCCGATTGAAGGATGAACTCGAACGGTTGCGATCGAATTAGGCCTATTCGGGCGCATTCGCGAGTTCGTCTTGGCGCGTCGAGCTAAGGCAGCGCGGGCGTCGTGCGCGCCCAATTAACAAATAAAATTTTGCGGCAATATTTTAATGTCGCAGGCCCCTTTACCGTAAAGTCCCCTTACCGTAAGGCCCGCTTAGCCTAAGGTTCTTGCGTGTTCGCGCAATTTGAATTTTTGGATCTTTCCGGTTGTCGTTTTTGGAAGTTCGCAAAAGACAATCGTTCTAGGGCACTTGAAATGGGCCAGCTTGCTGCGGCAATGCTCGACTAACTCATCTTCAACCAAACTCTCGAAACCGGGTCGTTTCTCCACAAAGGCGCATGGCGTCTCTCCCCATTTCTTATCCGGTTTCGCGACGACGGCTGCGAATAGGACGGCCGGATGTTTGTAAAGCGTTTCCTCGACTTCAATGGAAGAAATGTTTTCGCCGCCGGAAATTATGATGTCCTTGGCGCGGTCTTTCAGTTGAATATAGCCATCGGGATGAAGGACGCCGAGATCGCCTGAATGAAACCAGCCGCCGGCGAACGCTTTCTCGTTTTCTGCGGGGGTTTTCAGATATCCTTTCATAACGATGTTTCCGCGGAACATGATTTCGCCAAGCGTCTTTCCGTCAGCCGGAATAGTTTCCAAAGTTTTTGGATCGAGCACTGCAAGGTGTTCAAGCGTGGCATAAGCCACGCCCTGACGGACGCGCTTGGCCCCGATTTCGTCGTCGGGCAAACTATCCCATTCGGACTTCCAATCGTTCACGGTGGCAGGTCCGTAAGTTTCGGTTAGCCCGTAAACATGGGTGAGCGTGAAACCCGCCTTCAACATTGCCATTAGAACGGTCTCAGGCGGCGGCGCGGCGGCGTGAACAAAATTTACTTGATGTGGAAAAGTCTTCTTCTCTTTGGGCGTCGCGTTAAGCAAAGCCGCCATAACGATGGGCGCGCCGCACAAATGCGTAGCCCGCTCCTGTGCAATCAACTCGTACATTTCCTTGGCGCGGACTTTTCGTAGGCACACATGGGTGCCGGCATTTAAGGCCAATGTCCAAGGAAAGCACCAACCATTGCAATGAAACATGGGCAGCGTCCAAAGATAGACCGGCCGTGCAGCCATGGCGCAGGCAAGGATGTTGGCATATCCCATGAGCGCAGCGCCGCGATGATGGCAAACAACACCTTTCGGTTTTCCGGTCGTACCGGAGGTGTAGTTCACCGAAATGGCGTCCCACTCGTCTTTGGGCATTTCCCAAGTAAAATTCGGATCGCCCGAGGCGAGAAACGCCTCGTAGTCGATTGCCCCTTTTACGCTGCCTATTTGTGGAAATTCCCGATCGTCGTATTGGATCAGGATTGGCTTTGTCTTGGCGAGCTTCAGCGCAGCAGTCGCGCTCTTTGAGAACTCTCTATCGGTCACAAAGACATTGGCTTCCGCGTGGTCGAGAATGAAGGCGATCGAAGCCGGATCGAGGCGCGTATTGATCGCGTTTAAAACCGCGCCCACCATCGGCACACCGTGATGCGCCTCAAGCATGGCCGGAACATTTGGCAGCAGCACCGAAACTGTGTCGTTTTTTCCGATTCCGAGCCGATTCAGTGATGACGCCAGACGCTTTGAGCGGGAATAAAATTCCGCATAGTTAAACCGCCGACGGCCATGCACGATGGCTGTCGCCTCCGGGTGCACCGCCGCCGCCCTCGCGAGAAAGGCAATCGGCGTCAAGGGTTGAAAATTTGCAGGATTGCGCTCGAGTCCAGTTTCAAAGGGACCCTTGGGCATATTTTGCGGCCCGCTACGGCTTGGCGCCTTGCGCGGAAGCGTCACCCTGCGCCGGCTCCGTGTCGGCCTGCCGGGAAGGGGAGTGCGCGCGGCCACAGCAACTTCAATGCTTGGCGTGGTACTGCGCCGCCTAATTTTTTTCTGTGGTGGCTTTTTCTTGGCTGCCTTCTCAGGCCCCCTAGTCCGGCGTTTTGCGGCAGTCTTCGTGCCCGGCTTAGTTTTTCTCTTGGCCGGAGTCAGTGTTTTTGTCTTCGCCCTTACGGGCGTTTTCCGTTTTTTGGCGGGTTTTGCAGCTTGGCCGGGGGAAGATTTTTTTGACGCTGGTCGCTTTGAAGTGGTGCGGGTAGCTTTTTTCTTGTTTTTTTTCATGCTCGCGCTGCGCGCCTTCTTCATTTGTCCACAAAGGCGCCTGAAAGCTAATGAAAGGCACGCCTTCGGGCAAGCATTCTGCAAGCCGCCCCTGAGTGTTCCAGTGCCATCGAATTGCCTTCAAATGGCAATAACCAGCCTCACAAAGCTCGACATTCGCCTGAGAATCGGTTCGGTTTAGACAGAGTCAGGAATATCACCGCATTATGTTCAGCCAATTATACAGCGTCGGCGCGGTTCTCCTTTCAGCCATGATTCTCCTCATGGGAAACGGGTTGATTGGCACGCTTACTCCGCTACGCGCGGATCTCGACGGATTTTCGGCTCTGGCCCTCGGAGCGCTTGGCTCATCTTACTTTGCCGGCTTCGCAACCGGTTGCCTCGTTGGTCCCTATCTCTTTGTCCGCACGGGTCACGTTCGCGCGTTCTCTATTGCCGCCGCTTTCACCGCTGTGGCGATTCTCCTGCAACCGGTGCTATCGGCCCCGATGGCATGGTTTTCGTTACGCGTCTTGACCGGGTTGTTCATCGCGGTTCTCTATATGACGCTCGAAAGCTGGCTCAACGAGCGAGCGACCAGTGAGACGCGCGCCCGTGTCCTGTCCGCCTATATCGTCGTCAATTTGAGTGCAGTAATTCTTGGGCAGTGGCTCCTTCTTTTGGGATCGCCGATGTCGTTCGAGCTCTTCACCTTAGCCGCGATCTGCTTCTGCCTATGTCTTCTTCCGGTTGGTCTTACGCGTTTGCCGCAGCCCAATCCGCAAGTGATGCCGCAACTCGACATCAAGAAGATTTTTGCCGTTGCACCGGTAGGTGCGGCCGGATGTATTACGGTGGGCCTTGCGGGCAGCGCGTTCTGGGCTTTGGCGCCGTCTTATGCGCTTTCGCTTGGCTTCGGTATGGGCCAACTCGCATTATTCATGAGCGTTTTCATCGCGGGCGGCGCTCTTGCACAATGGCCGTTGGGCCGAATATCGGACAGCGTCGACCGCCGCGGAGTTATCGCACTGACCTGTACCGTTGCGGCGATATCGGGCCTTGTGTTGGGCCTATTCGGCGGACTGTTTGTAAGCGCTCCTGAGATCTTCTATCCGCTAATATTCGCCTTAGGCGCGTCCGTGCTACCGCTTTATGCGGTCAGCATCGCGCATGCGAATGATCGTTTGCCTAGTGCTGATTTTCTCCAGACCTCGGCAAGCCTTTTGATGATCTTCGCCGGTGCCTGCGTTGCAGGTCCGCTTCTTGCGTCAATTCTTACTGTGATTACAACTGGTTATACCGGTGCGGTATTCATATTCATTGCACTTGTAAATGCGTTAATGGCGTTTTTTGCTTTTGTTCGCGAGTGGCTTCCTGAGGTGCCCAACGAAGAGGAGCGCGAGGCGTTCTCCTCTTTGCCGCAAGGCTCGGCGGCCGCTTTCGCGATGGATCCGCGCACGCCGAAAGATGTCGTATGAGTGAACACAATCCGCAGATCGTGGGAAATGACGGCAGCGCAAAACGCCCTGGCCTTATTCGCCGACTCTATGATTGGACCATGGCCAAGGCAAGCGGCCCAAACGCCACCAAGATGCTGTTTGTTGTTTCATTCGCCGAGAGCTCGTTTTTTCCGATTCCGCCGGACCTCATGCTGGTTCCAATGTGTTTGGCGAACCGGGCCCGCGCATTTTTCTTCGCTGCGTGGTGCACGCTCGCTTCCGTTCTTGGAGGCATATTCGGATATCTAATCGGCGCCCTCTTATTCGAGTCCATCGGCCAATGGCTTGTTTCTGTTTATGGCTATGGCGAGAGTATGGAGGCCTTTAGATTGCTCTACGCCGAGTGGGGTCCATGGACTCTTCTCATCGGTGGGCTAACGCCGGTTCCCTATAAGCTCATTACAATTGCGTCCGGTATCGCCGGCTACGACTTCTTCCTGTTCGTGATTCTATCGGCGCTGACGCGCGGTACGCGCTTTGGTCTCGAAGCCGCGCTTGTTTACTGGTTCGGCGAACCGGTGCGCGAGTTCATCGAAAAGCGCCTCGAGATTGTGGTCTCCGCTGCGGTCTTCTTAGTGATCGCCGGTGTATTGGCGGTGCGCTACGTGTTTTGATTCCGGGCGTCGTCGCTGCTCGTCGCTTCGGGTGAGTCATCGCTCACCGCTTCGGTCTCTACAGCTGTGGGCGCTTCAGGCTCGCCACTTGGCGGAGCTTCGGGCTCTGAAGTCGCGGGCACTTCCGGCTCGGCGCTGGCCGGTGCTTCGGGCTCTACACTTGCAGGGGCTTCGCGCTCTACAGCTGTGGGCGCTTCAGGCTCGCCACTTGGCGGAGCTTCGGACTCCACACTCGCATCCGCCTCGGTTTCGGCGCTTACCGGCGCCTCTCCATCTGCACTCGCGGGGGCGGCTGCGTCTTCAATCGGTTTCAACGTCTCAGCGGACTTGCGCGGCTGGCGCGGTTTGCGATTTGCGGCGCGATTGACCACGAAATCAAGTTCGATTTGTGAGCATAGTCCAAGCGTCACCGGGTCGACGGCTTTGATGTTTTGTGAATTCCAGTGACCGCGATCGCGAATTTTCGAGATCGTTGCCTTGGTGGTGCCGATAAGCTTGATGACATCCGCGTCCGTCATCTCAGGGTGGTTTCGGATAAGCCAATAGATGGCATCCGGTTTGTCCTGGCGTTTGGAAACCGGCGTATAGCGAGGTGTTTTCTTGGCCTTGACCGGAGGGAGTTTGTATTTTGAAGGCGCGAGGGTAAGCCGTGATTCCGAGTTCTTCTCTCCGTCTCCAATTTGCTCGCGCGTCAATTGACCGCTCGTAACCGGATCGCTGCCTTTGATCCCTTTGGCAACGTCTTCGTCGGCGATGCCCTTCACTTCCAAAGGATGCATGCCAACAAAATCTGCAATCTGGTCAAAGGTAAGAGACGTGTTGTCGACAAGCCATACGGCCGTCGCCTTGGGCATCAACGGTTTGTCCGACATAAGACTGTCCTTTCTCGCGTGAAGTTCTTTCAACTCCCACGCCGCCATATAGCGTCCATTTGCGGAATGGCTGTTCTTACCCCTCGAAACGCGCAAGGAAAAGGGGCAATGCGCAGGACCCCAAAAAAAGGCCCTAATCCATAGGTAATTCCTGGTTTGGACGCTCACCCGCGCGCCTCTGGGGGTTGCGTTCACGGAATTGCCCCAACAAAATCGCTCGCGCCGTTTCAACAGAGAGCCCGGTACAATGGCGATCGACCCCGAAGAACTCCTTCCGCGCAAAAAAACGCCCAAGATCGTCATCGGCCAGGATATTTCAGCGCTGTTGGTTATCGAGCTTGAGCAGCGCATCTCTGCGCTCCAAGGCGAAATCACCCGCAGCGAAGAGGCACTGAAAGCGCGCGCCGCGACAAAAAACGCCGCCGAGGCGGTTTTCAAGAGCTGAGATATAGCCAAGCAGCCCAAATATTATTGGCCACGCTGTATCGGCCATGTTTACGATTAACGCTGATGCCACTTTTGGTTGGGCCAAAAATGCTGTTTCTAACCATAATGACAGTCTATCGTTTGCGAATTAGAGCCAATTTGGCAATGTTGTTTGGGCAATGAGTTTTGGAGGCGCCACAGCGCATGGCTGCGGAAAATACGGAAGTTGAGGCGGTGGCTGCCGATGCGCTTAATAGCGTAGCGCTTGAAGAGTTTACGGCGTCGGCATTATTCGACCGTACTTTCGATGAGGCGATGTCGCTCGTCGAAGAATGTGCCCGCTATCTCGATGGTCGGGGACGCGATGAATCGCGTGCGCTGCCGAAGAAGGCGGCGCTGGTCTATGCCGGGGAAAGCATGCGCGTCACGACGCGCCTGATGCAGGCAGCGAGTTGGTTGCTCGTCCAGCGCGCAGTTCAGGAAGGTGATATGAAAGCAGAGGACGCCGCTTCCGATCGTTATCGCTTGGGGGCACGCGAAATCTGCTTTGGGCGGCGTGAAGACCACATGTCGGAACTTCCGGAAAAATTACGCGAGCTGCTGGAGCGCAGTGAAAGTCTGTACCGGCGCATTGCGCGTTTTGACGATATTTTCTTCCGCAATATTTCGGATGTGCCAAAGCATCCGGTGCAGCGTCAGTTTGCCCGGCTAGAAGACGCGTTCGGCACTAAAAGGCCCTGATTGTAGGAAAAGCCTTATTGTAGAAAAAGAGTGGGGCTCAAAGCCCGCGCATGTTCGCGCGCACCCGATCAGGTTTTTACGAAATCCTTAAAACGCTTATTGAAGCGCGACAGGCGCCCGCCTCGATCGAGCAGATTATGCTGGCCGCCTGTCCAAGCTGGGTGCGTCGAGGGGTCGATATCGAGGGTCATGGTGTCGCCCTCGCTGCCCCAGGTCGTACGCGTCTTATAACTCGTGCCGTCATTAAGTTTGACGGTCACAAAGTGATATTCGGGATGAATGCCCTTCTTCATCTGACGCTCAATGCTCCTGCAACGAAGGGGGCTTATAAGCGATGGGGACCGCTCGTTCAAGCGGCCCCCAAGTCATTAAGAATAAAGAATATTCTGGATATTTCGGCGTTGTTGAACGGAGTACGTCCTATTCCAAGCGGAAAGTGAGCGTTACCTCGGATGTCGCCTCGATTGGCATGTCACCGCGCATAGCCGGCTCGTAGCGCCAATTTCTGCGCACCCATCGCATGGCCGCCTCGTCGAGCCGCTGAAAGCCGCTTGAGCTTACGACGCTGGCATCGATTACGCTGCCATCAATCCCTATCGTCAGGCGTAGGCGGACCGAGCCTTCCTCACGCAGCCAGCGTGAAATCGCCGGATAGGTTGGCCCGGTTTGGGTGCTCGCTACTACCCGCGGAGGGATTTCGGAGATGGGTACGGTGGTCTCAGTCGGCTTTGCAGGCGTTCTAACCGGCTCTGTAATCGTGTTTCGTGGGCTCTCAGTCGGCGCGATTATCACTTCTTGCACGATTGGGGTGTCTACCGGCAGGGACCGGTCTATGACGGGCGCAGGTGGCGGCGGTAAGGGAGTTATTTCCTTATCCGGTTCAATGACGCGGGCAGTGAATGGCCCCCTTTTCACCGGTGTATCCACTTTGCCCAGCGCATCGATCAATACATTGATCAATATGGCATGGAGAATGAAGACAAATACAAACCCCGATATGTAAGGGGGTCTGCCTCGGCGATGTGCGTAGCGGGTATAAGCGTAATCGAGCTGCAACATAGTGGTCTCCCGAATTGTCCCGGAAGATCGATGTCCGATGGCAGTCCAGCTTTAAGCTCACGCAATTCTAACATATTTTCGCCCAAGCTCGCCAGTTGAAGCATGCTCTGGGCTCTATCTGGCCATATCTCCGCCATATGCCTAACTTGGCGCGTTCGCTCAAATCCCAAAAGCTGAGATTTTCTCACCGTGGCACCTAAGTCCCACCCTTTTGCCGCCCAAGCGGCCCGCCGTGAACCCTCGAAACAGCTCACGCCGTTGCGCGCGCTCATGCCGTTTCTCATGCCCTATCGGCGCATGCTGGCTTTTGCCGGTGTGGCGCTCCTATTCGCCGCGGCGTCCGCTCTGGTTCTTCCCATTGCTGTGCGCGGCGTCATCGACCACGGCTTTTCTGCTGAGGACGCCGATCGCATTGGAAATTACTTCTTAGCCTTGGTTGGCGTTGCTGCCTTTATGGGTGTGGCGTCCGCCGCACGGTTTTACTTTGTGTCTTGGATTGGAGAGCGTGTCGTGGCCGATGTGCGCGATCGCGTGTTCGGCCATGTGCTATCCTTGAGCCCGTCCTTTTTCGAAGTCACGCGCACGGGCGAAGTTCTGTCGCGCCTGACGGCCGATACGACGCTCATTCAAACCGTCGTCGGTTCGTCCGCATCTTTTGCACTACGCAGTATGGTGATGGGGGTGGGGTGCGTGGTGATGATGCTGGTCACTAGTCTCAGTCTCACGGCGCTTACATTTGTCGGCGTGCCGTTGGTACTCGCTCCGATCATCTTGTTCGCACGCAAGGTGCGCCGCCTTTCACGCGAATCTCAGGACCGTATTGCCGATACCGCGGCACTTGCAGGCGAGACGCTGAACTCGGTGCAAACCGTGCAGGCCTTCACCCATGAAGCGGCCGACCGCAAAAATTTCGGCAGCGCGGTCGAAGACTCCTTTGTAGCGGCAATCGCCCGCACAAGAATGAGAGCCGTTACCACGGCGCTCGCTATTTTTCTTTCCGGTTCGGTTGTCGCCTGCGTTCTTTGGGCGGGCGCAAACGATGTCCTTGCGGGAAGAATGACGGGGGGCGAGCTTGGGCAATTCATCCTTTACGCAATTTTTCTTGCAAGTTCGGTGGGCGGGATGTCGGAGGTTTGGGGCGATGTGCAACGTGCTGCCGGAGCAACCGAACGCTTGATGGAAATCCTTTTGACGACGCCCGACATTCGCGCGCCCAAATCACCGCGTGACGTTGCGCTTCCTGCCAAAGGCGCAATTGCCTTCGACAATGTCACCTTCCGCTATCCCACGCGGCCCGATCATGAAGCCCTTGCCGGTTTTTCGCTTAAATTAAATCCAGGTGAAGCGATCGCTTTGGTCGGACCTTCCGGGGCAGGAAAGTCCACATTATTTCAACTTATGCTCAGATTTTTCGATGCTCAGCAGGGACGGGTTCTTTTTGATGGCGTGGACATCTCCGAATTCGATCCGCGCGAATACCGGAGACAAATTGCACTGGTGTCGCAGGAGCCGGTCATTTTCGCCGGAACGATTTTGGACAATATCCGCTATGGCCGGCCCGAAGCGAGCGAGGAAGAAATCCACCGCGCCGCAGAGGCGGCCGCCGCTGATGAGTTCATTCTCCGGCTGCCTGAAGGCTATCACGCGATTCTTGGCGAGCGCGGAGTCACGCTTTCCGGCGGGCAGCGCCAGCGCATTGCCATTGCGCGGGCGATCTTGCGCGATGCGCCGGTGCTTCTTCTCGACGAAGCGACAAGTTCGCTCGACGCGGAAAACGAGCGCCTGGTGCAAACGGGGCTCGCCAATCTCATGGCCGGGCGTACGACAATCGTTATCGCCCATCGTCTTGCGACCATACAGCGCCTGAAGCGGATTGTGGTTCTCGATGGTGGGCGGATTGTCGGCGAAGGCAGTCATGCCGAGCTGGTTGCGCGCGGCGGTCTTTATGCGCGTCTTGCTGCGCTACAATTCAGCGAAGCGCGCGCCTTGGCGGGATAGGCACGCTAATTCGATGCTTCGCGGATCATCGACAGCAAAGTTCGGTGCAGCGTGTCATTGGCAGCGAGAATATCGCCGGATTTGAGCATCTCTTCGCGGCCGGTGAGATCGCTGACCATGCCGCCGGCTTCGCGCACCAAAAGCAGTCCCGCAGCAATGTCCCAAGGCTGTAGCTTACGCTCCCAAAAAGCATCGAAACGCCCCGCCGCGACCCAAGCCAAGTCAAGTGCGGCCGAGCCGAAGCGGCGGATTCCTGCAGTTGCGGCAAGAATGGAATCGGCTTCCTTCAAAAACTCCTCGCGGCCGTCCTTTCCCATAAAGGGCGCACCCGAGGCCACAATGATATCGGCAAGATTGCTGCGCGCGGCGACGCGCAAACGCTTGTTGTTGAGAAATGCGCCATGCCCACGCTCGGCCACATACATTTCGTCTATGACCGGATTAAAGACCAGCGCGGACACCACAACGTTTTCGCGCTCCAGCCCGATGGAGATCGCGAAATGCGGAACGCCATGCATGAAATTGGTCGTACCGTCGATCGGATCGATGACAAATCGATGGGTTTTGTCGCTGCCTGCAATGCTGCCTGCTTCTTCAAGGAGGAAGCCATAGCCGGGCCGCGCAATGGAGAGCTCTTCGACAAGGATTTTCTCGGTGCGCTCATCTGCCGCCGTCACAAAATCGGCCGGTCCCTTGCGCGAAACTTGAAGATTTTCCAATTCGCCAAAATCGCGGATTAGTCGACGGCCCGCTTTTCGCGCCGCGGCAATCATTACGTTCAGAGCCGGTGAGAGATAAGGCACTATTAATCCGCTCGCTTGACGTAAGTACAATCATCGGTTGAGACGATGATTTTGGTGCCGGCTTCGACAAAGGGCGGGACAAGAACCCGCATGCCGTTCTCCAATATGGCGGACTTAAAAGAAGACGAGGCGGTCTGCCCTTTCGTGACCGGATCGGCCTCGACGATATTGAGCGTCACCTGCTGCGGTATGGCGATTCCAAGGGGCTTGCTGTCATGGAGCTGAACGGTGACCTTCATACCGTCTTGAAGAAACTGCGCGCGTTCACCAACAAAATCAGTGGCGAGCTCAATTTGTTCGTAGTTTTCCATGTCCATGAAGGTGAGCATGTCGCCAGTGGCATAGAGAAACTGAAAATCCCTACGTTCAAGTTGGACTTCGTCCACCGTTTCAGCCGAACGAAAGCGCTCATTAAGTTTGGAGCCGTTTAGGACGTTTTTAAGCTCGGCTTGATAGTACGCGCCGCCCTTGCCCGGTTTGACGGCCTGCGTTTTGACCACCGACCAGAGCTGTCCATTGTGTTCGATAACCATGCCTGGCCGAACTTCATTTCCTCCAACTTTACCCATAACAGGTGGCACTCCTTGGCGCGAAAGGATCGGTGGATTTAAACTTTGAAAGAGCGCGCGGGTTCTAGCAGGGCCGTCAGTGCCCGTCCATCGCCTGCGAAAACAGTGTCTGAAACGCCTTCACCGCTGCGGCGGGGCCTTCGGCGTAGTCCCAAACGCCGGCAGAAACCGCAAGAAAATCGGCACCAGCTTCGATCAGTGATTTGCCGTTCTCGACCGTGATCCCGCCTATGGCGACGGAAGGGACCACCATGGTTTCAGACCACCAGCGAAGCTCATCTACATCCGCGCGGGTTTTGGGCTCTTTGGTCTGGGTCGGAAAGAATGCTCCAAAAGCGACATAGTCGGCGCCCTTCTCTGCCGCGTCCATCCCGAGGTGGCGGGAATCATGGCAGGTCACACCGACAATGCGCTCAGCACCCATGGCAGCGCGGGCCTGCCCATAGGAGCCGTCTTCTTGTCCGATGTGAACGCCATCGGCGCCGAGTTTGGCCGCAAGATCGGGACGGTCGTTGAGAATGAAAGCCACGGTCGCGCTTTGCGCCACGGGCATCAAGATTTCGCCCGCCCGCAGGATTTCGTCGTCCGAAACCTCTTTTAAGCGCAATTGCAGCGACGCAACTTCTCCGCCATCAAACGCGCGCTTCAATTTTTCGGAAAATGCTTTGGCATCGAGCCTTGGTGGGGTGATCAGATAGAGGCGACACCGGGGTTGAGGCTGCATAATTTGAACCACTATTGCAGTTCGGCGTTGAAAACGCGCGAGTGCGCCGGGCCGGCCTGAAGCTTTCCGCAATCTAGCCAGCCATCGTCAAGCGTGTAGGGCAATATGATTTCCAGCGGATCGCGGTCGCGGTGTTCGAGGCGGCAAATAATGGCGTCTGTTCGTTCCGTTTGCCCGGGCAAGTTGACCGTGGCATCGAAACAAATACCGAATGCCCGTATGTGCTCCTGACCCGCTTCGTTCTTGGCTGCGCGAATAATAAGATCGATTACGTGATTGGCTTTCGGCACGCGCTCTTCCAGGTCGATGGCAAACGGAATCAGTTCGCCGTGAATATTGACGTTGACCGCAAAGGGAACGATTTCACCAAAATCGACCAGCGCCTCGCGCGCAAAACGCTGGCACCACTCCCAAATGGCTTCAAAATCGCCCTTGGCGCTTTCCTCATCGATCATGAGTGGACCTTAGCGGTGCCTTGTTCGTCGGCCACTGCCTGCCAAATAACTATGCCGCTTTCTCGAGGTCGCGCTTCCATGCGCCTTGCGCCGCAAGTCCATTCATATGCGCACGATGCGCAAATGCATTCTGCGCCGCTGCAACGTTTTCTGCCTTACCTGCCCAAATATGCTGCGGATCGTGCTGCAAGGCCCGGCCATAGGAGAAGGTGACGGTCCAAGGATGCGCCCCCATCTTGTTCATCGTGTCGAGATGCACCGTTGCTTCTTCATTGCTCTGGCCGCCGGAGAGGAAGGCAATACCAGGCACTGCACCCGGAACACAATTTTTCAGGCATCTAATGGTCTTTTCCGCAACTTCGTCGAAGCCGGCACGGTTCGGTGCTTTAGTACCGGAGATAACCATATTTGGTTTCAGAACGATTCCTTCCAGCTTGACCCGCTGGAAGTAAAGATCCTGGAACACGGTTTTCAGCGTCCATTGCGTCACATCAAAACAGGTATCGATGTCGTGACCACCACCCATCAACACTTCCGGTTCGACGATCGGCACCAAATTATTTTCCTGACAAAGCGCGGCGTAGCGCGCGAGCGCATGAGAATTTGCGTTTATGCAAGTATGGCTCGGAATGTTTTGGCCGATGGTGATCACCGCGCGCCATTTCGCGAAACGTGCGCCCAACTGGTAATATTCCGCCAGCCGATCGCCAAGACCGTCCAGGCCATCTGTCACCAGCTCGCCCGAACAAAACGGCAATGGTTTTGTCCCCTTGTCGACCTTAATTCCAGGAAGTGCTCCGGTGCCTGAGATTACGTTTATGAGAGGCGTTCCATCTTTCGCTTTCTGGCGGAGGGTTTCGTCAAAGAGGATGACGCCGGAGATATTGTCCCTCAGCGCCACCTCGGTCCGAAACAGCATCTCGCGATAGTCGCGGCGATTGTCCTCGGTAGACTCGACATTGATGGCTTCAAAGCGTTTTTTGATCGTGCCGGAACTCTCGTCGGCGGCAAGGATACCCTTCCCCTTCGCCACCATCGCATTGGCTGTTGTGACCAGCTCGTCCAAGTTCATCGCCATCCTATCTCTCCCACCTGTCCATCTCGCCGCGCGAGCACTCTATTGTTCTAACGCCGCCACGCCCGGCAAATCCTGTCCTTCGAGCCATTCCAAAAAAGCACCGCCCGCTGTCGATACATAGGTAAACCCGTCCAATACGCCGGCCTTTGCCAGCGCGGCTACCGTATCTCCACCGCCAGCGACCGACAAAAGTTTTCCAGCTGTTGTCCGTCCCGCTACCAATTTTGCCGCTGCACTCGTTCCGGCGTCGAACGGCGTCATTTCAAAGGCGCCTAGTGGCCCATTCCAAACAATGGTTGCCGTATCTTGCAATTGCTTGCCAAACAGCTCAATCGTTTTTGGACCGATATCCAGAATCATTTCCTCATTCGCAACTTCGGAGATGTCGGCGGTTCGATGCTCCGCTTCAGCCCTAAATTCCTTCGCCACGACGACATCGAGGGGAAGAAGGAGCAGAACGCCCTTCTTTTCGGCCGCCGCCATTATTTCAATTGCCGTTTTCTGCCGATCCGCTTCGATCAGAGACTTGCCGACGGCATGGCCCTTTGCAGAGAGAAATGTGTTCGCCATGGCCCCGCCGATCACCAGGATTTGCACTTTCGAGAGGAGATTTTCGAGCAGCGTGGTCTTGGTCGATATTTTTGCGCCGCCGACAACCGCCATGACCGGATGCTTTGGGTTTTCTAGCGCCTTCGTCAAATGGATGAGTTCTCTCGCCATGCTGCGCCCGGCCGCTGAGGGGATGAGGTGGGCGATGCCTTCGGTCGAAGCGTGCGCGCGGTGTGCCACCGAAAATGCGTCATTGACGAAAATATCGCCAAGGGCAGCGAGTTCGGCCGCGAACGCCTTGTCGTTTGTCTCTTCGCCAATATGAAAACGCGTATTTTCGAGAAGGAGTATTTCCCCGTCCTGCATCGCCTCGACAGCGTTTTTGGCTTCGTCACCGACACAATCATGCGCGAAACTGACGGGCCGGCTCACCGCTCTTGAGAGCGGCTCGATGAGCGGTGCCAATGACATTTCGGGTATGATCTGTCCCTTGGGGCGATCGAAATGCGAAAGAACGATCACGCGCGCTCCGCTATCCGCTAATTCGCGCAAGGTTCCGCCTTGGCGCTCGATGCGTGTCGCGTCCGCGACCTTGCCGTCTTTCATCGGGACATTGAGGTCAAGGCGCACCAGGACGCGCTTCCCCGTAACGTTCAAATCATCGAGCGTGCGATACATCGAAGATCAGAGCAGCTTGCCCATGGCCACGGCCATGTCGGCCATGCGGTTCGAAAACCCCCATTCATTATCATACCACGACATGACGCGCGCTAGATTGCCGTCGACGACCTTGGTTTGATCGAGGCAGAAGGAGGATGACGCAGGGTTGTGATTGAAGTCGCTTGAGACCAGCGGCTCGTCGACGATATCGAGTACGCCTTTCATTGGCCCTTCCGCCGCGGCGATAATCGCCTGGTTGATTTCGTCGACGCTCGTCGCGCGTTTCGTGATCAGTTTGAAATCGACCACCGAAACATTCGGTGTCGGCACACGGATGGATACGCCGTCGAGCCGTCCATTAAGCTCAGGCAACACAAGGCCGACAGCCTTCGCCGCACCGGTGCCCGTCGGAATCATAGAGCTGGCAGCGGCGCGTCCGCGGTAAAGGTCCTTGTGAAGTTGATCGAGCGAGGGCTGATCATTGGTGTAGCTATGCACCGTGGTCATAAAGCCCTTATCGATCCCAATGGCCTCATGCAGAACTTTCGCCAATGGCGCGAGGCAGTTGGTGGTGCAAGACGCGTTGGAGACGACCACGTGATCACTCGTGAGTTGGTCATGGTTGACGCCGTAGCACACCGTGATGTCGACGCCTGGTGCAGGCGCAGAAATGAGCACACGCTTTGCGCCGGCCGTCAGATGCGTCGAGGCTTTTTCTTTTGAGGCGAAAATGCCGGTGCATTCCAGCGCGATATCGACGCCGAGTTCTTTATGCAGCAATTCTTCCGGGGTCCTAATCGCGGTCACTTTGACGCGCTTGCCGCCGATGATCATCGCGTCGGGCTCGGTGGTCACTTCGATAGGAAAGCGCCCATGGGTTGAATCATAGCGAAGAAGATGCGCGTTGGTTTTCACCGGGCCAAGATCGTTGACGCTGACGACTTCCAGGTCGTCACGTCCGGTCTCGACGATTGCCCGCAACACCAGCCGACCGATGCGGCCAAATCCGTTAATCGCGACGCGCACAGTCATAATGCTTCACTTCCTTCCAAATGTTTGTTGGGCTTAAGTCTTGTTAAGCCGCGCGAGCGCAGCTTCCATTGCTACTTCCGCGGTGATTCCAAAATGTTTGTAGAGATCCTTAGCAGGCGCGCTGGCGCCGAAACCATGCATGCCGATAAACGCGCCATTGGGTCCGGTGTAGCGCTCCCAGCCCATCGGGCTCCCAGCTTCGATGGCGATTCGCACCGTGCCGGCATCAATCACGGCATTTCTATATGAGTCGGGCTGATCTTCGAACAACTCCCAAGAGGGCATCGAAACGACCCGTGTCCCAACGCCTTGAGCTTGCAGGAGATCGCGCGCGCTTAAGGCGATTTCGACTTCGGAGCCGGTAGCGATCAGGCTCACGGCCGCCGCGCCTTCCGCCTCGCGCAGAACATAGGCCCCGCGGGCTGAAAGATTCTCAGATCCGGGCTCGTCGCGCACCGTCGGAAGGCCCTGGCGCGAAAGCGCGAGGATCGACGGGCGGGTTTTGTCCTGAAGTGCGATTTCCCAGCATTCGGCGGTCTCAACCGCGTCAGCCGGGCGCAACATCAGAAGATTAGGGATCGCGCGCAGCGAGGCGAGATGTTCGATGGGTTGATGGGTTGGGCCGTCTTCGCCGAGGCCGATCGAGTCATGGGTCATGACGTGTATCACGCGCTGGTGCATCAATGCCGCAAGGCGGATCGCCGGACGGCAATAGTCGGAAAAGACAAGAAAAGTGCCGGAATAGGGTATTAGCCCACCATGGAGCGCCATGCCGTTCATGGCCGCGGCCATGCCGTGTTCGCGCACGCCATAGTGGATGAAGCGGCCGGAATAGTCGTCCCGGGTGACGGCGCCGGTGTCTTTCGTCCGGGTTAGATTCGAGCCGGTCAGATCGGCCGAGCCGCCAATGGTGTTGGTGACGATGCCGTTTATGACGTCCAAACTCATTTCCGATGCCTTGCGCGAGGCCACGGACGGCTTGTCGGCCTTGAGCTTGGCCTTAAAATCTTGAAGCGCATCGCCAAGCGCGTTCGGAATCTCGCCCGATAACGCCGTTTGGAAAGACTGGCGCTCCGAACTTGCCTCTAAATTCTTCTGCCACGCTTGGCGCGACGTTTTCCCGCGCGAACCCGCTGTGCGCCAGGCCTCGATAATATCGTCGGGAATCTCGAACGGCGCATGTGGCCAATTTAGCGCGGCACGCGCACCTTCGATCTCTTCGGATCCCAGCGCTTCGCCATGGCTTTTGGACGTGCCCGCACGCTTGGGCGCGCCATAACCGATGATTGTTTTGCAGGCGATCAAGACGGGCTTGTTGCTGGTTTTAGCCCACTCCAAAGCGGCTTCAATAGCGTCTGCGTCATGGCCGTCGATGCGCCGCGCGGCCCAGCCCATGGAAGCAAATCGCGCCAACACATCGGTGGAATCGCTAAGGCTCGTGGGGCCGTCTATGGAAATTTCATTGTCGTCATAAAGAACGATGAGACGGTTTAGCTTCAGATGACCCGCCAGGCTGCAAGCTTCGTGGCTGATGCCTTCCATCAGATCGCCGTCACCGGCGATCACATAGGTGCGGTGACCGACAAGCGCATCGCCATAGCGTGCGTTCAAAAGACGTTCGGCGAGCGCCATACCCACGGCATTGCCGAGCCCTTGCCCCAATGGCCCGGTCGTCGTCTCAATTCCTGCTGCATGACCGAATTCGGGATGTCCCGCCGACGGGCTTCCCAATTTGCGGAAATTTCGGATGTTATCGAGCGTGATGCTCTGATAGCCGGTTAAATAGAGAAGCGAATAGAGCAGCATAGAGCCGTGGCCGGCGGAGAGCACGAAGCGGTCCCGATCGGCCCAGGCGGGATCGTCGGCGTCGAATTTCAGTGTTTTTGTGAACAGAACGGTCGCGACGTCGGCCATCCCCATGGGCATTCCAGGGTGTCCGCATTTCGCATTTTCCACGGCATCCATCGACAAAGCGCGCACAGCATTTGCCATGCTGCGCAGCCCTGCGGATGTTGCTTCGAAAGCTACTTCTGAGCTCGTAGTGGAGGCGGCCTGGGCCGGCGACGCTTCTGCACTCGTCATCCTAAAAAACCCTTTGGAAACGAGTGGCCTTAGCGAGGGGGGTCCCACCCGTCAAGGGTCGGGAGCGGAGCGCAAACAGGAATGCAAACCCGAATGCTCGGGGCGCGTTGACATGGGCTTCAACCGGCTTGAGGATACGTTCAGAAGGGGACGCAAATGGAAAGGCTGGATGCAGCTGTGGCGCGCTTTAATGCAGCGCTGGATACGCTGGAAAGCGGTTGCGAAACCCTGACAAATAAGTCCGCCGATAGCGCGGACCAGAACGATTATTCTGAGGAAATTACGGAGCTCAAAGCTGAGCGCGAGCAACTGCTGGCCCGCATCAAAGCGTTTGAAGAAGAATCCCAATCGCTTGCCGGATTGGCCGAAGCGGTCGAAACACGGCTTGATGGCGCGATCAGCGAAATTCGCGCAGCGCTCGGGCGCGGATAAGGCCCGCGTCGCGTTCGTCATTGATCGTTACGGCCATTGGGATCAGTCGTTGAGGACTTAGGGAGTCCAAATGCCGCTCGTAAATGTTCTTATAAACGGTCGCGCCTACACCGTCGCATGTGACGAGGGCGAAGAAGAGCGTTTGCGGGACGTCTCGCAAATTCTCGACAAAAGAGTACGGGAATTGGCGAGCTCGGTAGGCGAGGTAGGCGATACACGCCTTTTGGTTATGGCGGGACTCGTCATTTGCGATGAATTGTCGGAAACGTTCACGCGCTTGGATAAGATTGAGAAAGAATTCGCGGCATTGAAAGAAAAACTCGGCGGCGATAGCGAAGGGAGCGAGACCGCACTCGCTGAAATGATTGAAAATGCTTCAGAGCGCCTCGAGGCCATTGCCGCGCGTATAGCGCCCCCTTAAGTTCATATCAGGACGGGTACTGCTCCTCTCGTTAGGAAAGCGAACCTTGGGGCCTTAATGTACTCACAGGGAGCTGTCCCTGTCCGGGATCGTGGTCCCGGGTATACGGCGCCCACCTGCACAGCAGGCCCGTGAGGATTCAATTTCCGACGGTGGCGGCGGTCCCGTCCGCTTTGCCGCTCCATTCTCGGGCCTATGACCATTTCCCCCATGACGATTGCAGAAGACAAAAAACAATTAAGGCGCGAGGCTGAAAATTTACGACATCGCCTTGCCGGCTCGGCGCCAGATGCCGCGCACGCAATTGCCCATAATTTTTCTGTTGCGATTTCACTGGCATCCAACGCGATTGTGGCGGGCTACATCCCGGCGCGCGGCGAGGCCGATCCATTGCCCTTGATGGAACAATTGAGAACGCTCGGTAATCCTCTCGCGCTTTCGCGCGTTGTCGAGAAATGCCAGCCGCTGCATTTTCATTTGTGGCACGATAATGAGACCACGGTAAAAGGCGCTTTCGGCATGATGGAGGCTGCGTCCGATTGGCCATCAATTGTTCCGAATGTTCTTCTCATACCCTTGCTTGGTTTTGACAAGAACGGTTACCGCCTCGGATATGGCGGCGGCTATTATGATCGATCGCTGCATTCATTGCGCATGCGCGCTTCAGTTTTAGCCGTCGGTATCGCTTTTGCGGGTCAAGAGATGGTATTGCCGCATGACGAGAACGACAAAAGACTCGACTGGATCGTGACCGAGAAACATGCACGCCCTTTTGAAAGGAACTGAATGCGCATTTTATTGATCGGTGATGTCATTGGCCGTCCCGGCCGCGACGTTGTCGGCGCGGAGCTCCCCAATTTGCGCGAAACGCTTGGCCTCGATTTCGTTATCTTAAATGCGGAAAACGCCGCAGGCGGATTCGGGGTAACGCGCAAAGTCGCGAACGAGCTTTTTGCCCTTGGCGTCGATGTTCTCACAACCGGGAATCATTGGCTGGATCAGCGCGAGATTCTTACCTTCATTGACGGAGAGGATCGCATCTTGCGTCCAATCAATTACCCCATAGGCACACCGGGCCGTGGCGCCAATCTTTACCAGGCCAAGAATGGCAGCCGCGTCCTCGTCATTAATCCAATGGGCAGAATTTTCATGGGCGAACTCGACGATCCCTTTGCCGCGGTCGAGTCCGAGCTTACCGCCTGTCCCTTGGTCGAGGGCGCTGATGCCATTGTGGTCGACATGCATGCCGAAGCGACGTCGGAGAAGATGGGGATGGGCCAGTTTTGCGACGGAAGGGCCAGCCTCGTCGTGGGAACGCATAGCCACGTTCCGACGGCGGATGCGCAAATCTTTCCAAACGGCACAGCCTATCAAACCGATGCTGGCGCGACCGCCGACTACGATTCGGTCATCGGCATGGATAAGGAAGAGCCGCTGCGGCGCTTTACCACCAAAATATCGGGCGGGCGCATGAAGCCCGCAACGGGCCCGGCGACGCTTTGCGCGGTTTTTGTGGAAACCGACGATAAGACAGGCCTTGCTAAAAGCGTTGCGCCGGTGCGCGTCGGCGGGCGGTTGGCGCCGGCGCTTCCTGCAATTTGAGGCCATTTGGGCCTCTAACCCTTGAATTCACCCAGCTGAGCCGTCTATTCAGCGCCCTGTAGAAGACGGAAATTCCCTTATGGCCGGCCATTCCCAATACAAAAACATCATGTTCCGGAAGAACCGGCAGGATGCAGAGCGTTCTAAGCTGTTCTCCAAGCTGAGCCGGGAAATCACGGTGGCTGCCAAAATGGGGATGCCTGATCCGGAGCATAATCCGCGCTTAAGGGCGGCGATCATTGTCGCCAGGGGGCAGAGCATGTCGAAAGACGTGATCGAGCGCGCGGTTAAGAAGGCGCTGGGGGGCGAAGGCGAAAACTACGATGAGGTGCGTTATGAGGGTTTCGGACCCGGCGGCGCTGCGATCATTGTCGAAGCGCTAACCGATAATCGTAATCGCACGGCTTCCGATGTCCGCGCCGCTTTTGCCAAATATGGCGGCGCGATGGGCGAAACCGGGTCGGTCTCTTTTCAATTCGATCATGTTGGTTCGATCACCTATCCAGCCGACAAAGGCGATGGCGAAGCGATGCTCGACGTGGCCATCGAGGCCGGCGCTTCGGAATGCCTTTCAGACGAGGACGGCCACGAATTTTTATGCGCGATGGAGGATTTCGGCACGGTGCGCGATGCCCTGGAAGCGAAATTGGGCGAGCCCTCTGCGGCCAAGATATTATGGAAGCCGACAAGCATGGTGCCAGTCAACGACGATAGCGGCGAAACCTTAAGTAAGCTTCTGGATACACTCGACGATCATGACGATGTGCAGAATATCTATGCCAATTGCGAGTTCTCCGATTCGTTAATGGAAAAGCTCTCGGCAGCGTAAAATAGACGTTTTTTGCGGCTCATCAGATTGTGGGCTGGCCAGCGAACCCATTCGGCGCTACCCATTTTGTTATGTCTTCGAGTGCGATTCGCATCCTCGGGCTCGATCCCGGATTGACCCGAACCGGCTGGGGCATGATTTCCATTGCCGGCTCGAAGCTTTTGCACATCGCCAATGGTGCAATTCCAACAAAAGCTGCGTTACCGCTCAGCGAGCGCCTGTTGATTATTTACAAGGCGCTTCACGAAGTTATCGAACAGCACGCACCAGATGTGGCGGCAGTCGAACAGACTTTCATCGCCAAGAATCCCGCGGCCGCGCTGAAGCTCGGCCATGCGCGGGCCATTCCGCTTTTGGTGGCAGCGGAAGCAGGGCTCGAAATCGCCGAATACGCACCCAACCACATTAAAAAGTCCCTCGTCGGTGTTGGTCATGCCGATAAAGAGCAAGTCGCGGCGATGGTGCGCTGTTTGCTCCCCACTGCGCGCTTTCAGACCACGGATGCGTCCGACGCGTTGGCCTGTGCCATCGCCCACGCTCATTTCTCGGGCACCAATGAGCGGATTCAGGCGGCACTCAGCGCATGATTGGAAAGCTGACCGGTAAGATCGAATTTGTCGGCGCCGACCACGTCATCGTCGATGTTGGCGGGGTCGGCTATCTTGTCCATTGCTCGTCCGCAGCGCTTAGCCGTCTTTCCGCGGGCATAGAGGTGAGTCTTTTCATCGAAACAAAGGTCTCGGACGACGCGATCCGCCTATACGGTTTTGTCGCCGGAGAGGAGCGAGAGTGGTTTCGCTTGCTGCAAACCGTTCAGGGAGTCGGCGCGCGTGTGGCTCTGGCAATCTTGAGTGTCGTGAAGCCATCGGATTTGGAGCGCAGCATCGTTCTTAGCGACAAGACAATCGTCGGGCGTGCCTCGGGCGTTGGGCAAAAACTTGCCGGCCGCATCGTCAGCGAATTAAAGGATAAGGCGCCGGCCCTCGTTATGCAGCGTCATGCCGAAGCCGGCGCATTGCCATCTCATTCGGGCGTTGCACACCCTGTTGAAAGCGATGCCATCGCCGCGCTGATGAACCTCGGCTATTCTCAGCTGGCCGCCGCCGAAGCGGTTGCGCGCGCTGGGCAAGATAAGGACGCGATACCGCTCGATGTCCTTATTCGCGAGTCGCTCAGGCAGCTGGCAAGGTAGAGATCTGATGACCACATCCAAAGCAATGAGCGAAACGACAACGGGGTCGGAGGAAAACAGCAACCGCCTTGTTACGCCCTTGGCCCGCGAGGAAGACGAATTGGAAACCTCGCTCCGCCCGAAGCGGCTTTCCGAATTTGTTGGTCAAGCGCGGGCGCGCGCCAATATTTCGGTCTTTATCGAGGCCGCAAAATCGCGGGGGGAACCCTTGGATCATGTCCTGTTTTCCGGCCCGCCGGGTCTTGGCAAAACGACATTAGCGCAGATCGTATCTCGTGAACTTGGCGTGGGATTTCGTTCCACTTCCGGCCCGGTGCTTGCCCGCGCCGGAGATCTCGCTGCGCTCCTGACAAATTTGGAGCCGCGAGATGTTTTGTTCATTGACGAAATTCACCGTCTCAATCCGGCGGTCGAGGAAATTCTTTATCCCGCGATGGAAGATTTTGAACTTGATTTGATCATTGGGGAGGGTCCCTCGGCGCGCTCGGTCAAGATTCAGCTTGCACCTTTCACCCTTGTCGGGGCCACGACGCGTTCAGGGCTTTTGACCACGCCTCTGCGCGATCGTTTTGGAATTCCGGTGCGTCTCAATTTTTACGATACCGACGAACTCGTCGAGATTGTCACGCGAGCCGCGCGCTTCCTGTCGCTTAAACTTACAGAAGCGGGTGCGCGTGAAATTGCACGCCGCTCGCGCGGCACGCCGCGCATTGCCGGTCGGCTGCTAAAACGCGTTCGCGATTTTGCCGACGTTGCAAAGCGCGATGAGGTTGATGAGAAAGTTGCCGACTCCGCTCTTGCGCGTTTGGAAGTCGACGAGCGCGGGCTGGACGCGTTCGACCGACGTTATCTTACGCTTATCGCGGAAGGCTTCGGCGGCGGCCCTGTCGGGGTCGAAACGCTTGCAGCGGCGCTTAGCGAGCCGCGAGACGCCATTGAAGAGATTGCCGAGCCCTATCTTATTCAGCAAAGCCTTGTGCAAAGAACGTCCCGCGGGCGGATGCTGACGGCGCAAGCCTATCAACATCTCGGCCTTCCGGGCGCTGCGCAGCCCAAAGCGCAGGATGCGCTTTTTGGCGATGACGACACCTAAAGCGCGCACGCCCGCGTCGGGTTGGTTTGAGGAAAAGACCTTCGTCTTTCCTGTTTGCGTCTATTATGAAGACACAGATCTATCGGGCGTTGTCTATCACGCGACTTATTTGCGATTCATGGAGCGTGGCCACTCGGAGTTTTTGCGTTCAATCGGATTGCGCCACCAGGGCATGCTGGACGCCAGTGAGCCTTTGGTGTGGGCGGTCCGCCGCGTCTCGATCGATTACCGCAAGCCGGGACGCGTCGATGAAGCATTGGAGGTACATACGAAGGTCCGTGATCTCTCTGGCGCCCGAATGCTGCTTATCCAGGAAATTCGCCGCGGGGAGGATCTTCTCACCGAGGCGGAGGTCGAAGCATGCGTGATCACGCTCGATGGCAATCCCAGGCGGATTCCCGGCCATGTGGCTGCGAAGCTTGCTGAGTTCTTGGCGAACTAGGGCATGTGGAAGATATTCCCGAGATATTTGGATATTCTTTTCGACTCAATCGTTAAGGAATAGCCGGGAAGGGAACAAAATTACGCCATGTTTAGGGGGTTTATGCTAATCGAAGATTCGGGCTCGCAAATAGTTGAGCGAAGCGGTGAGCGCGTTCAACGGGACGTCATAAAGGTTTGTCGATGAAGTGGATGCGTTTAAGCGCCGTGGCGGTGGCGGCGTTGGCTATTACTCTGGCTTTTCTTGCCGAAGGCGCCAGCCAGGCACAAATACAAACGGTGCCGCGCGAAGAGGGCGCGCCGCCCATTGCGGCGCCCACTGGCGAAGGGGCCGAAGGCGCACCGCTTGCCGCTCCTGTGGGTGATGTTCAGGCGGAATTCGTCGGTCCGCAAACCGAACTCCAAAACATTTTTACGCCGTTAGGACTATTTATGCGCGCTGATTGGGTCGTGAAGTCGGTAATGATCCTGCTCATACTTGCCTCGTTTTGGTCTTGGGTCGTGATCGTCGATAAATGGATTTCGCTGGGGAGTCTGAATCGCCGAACGCGGCGCTTTGAAAAGAATTTCTGGTCGGGCCGCTCGCTCGATGAATTATACGCGCAATATTCCGAGCGCGCCGATCAGCCCATGGCGTTTGTATTCATTGCCGCGCTTCGCGAGTGGAAACGGTCTTACGAAAAAAACGCCAATCTTTCGGGTATCAGTTCGCGTGTCGAACTGGCGATGAATGTTTCGATCCAGCGCGAATCGGACAAACTCGGACGCGGTTTGAATTACCTCGCTACGGTGGGGGCGACCGCGCCCTTTCTTGGTCTGTTCGGAACGGTTTGGGGCATCATGAATTCCTTTCAGGCGATTGCCGTGCGCCAGGACACAACGCTTGCCGTAGTCGCGCCCGGTATTGCCGCGGCCTTGTTCGCTACGGCTTTAGGTCTTTTGGCGGCCATTCCCGCCGTCGTCGCCTATAACCGTTTCCAAGGCGAAGTGACTCGCTATAGCGGGCGGCTGGAGTGCTTCGCCGACGAGTTGTCGGCGTTTCTCTCGCGCCAAGTCGATGAAAGAAACGGTTAATGGGAATTGCTCTGAACACCGGCACGCATAGGGTACGTCGCGGCAGGGGGCGGCGTTTGCACCCGATGTCGGATATCAATGTCACGCCGTTTGTCGATGTGATGCTCGTTTTGTTGATCGTGTTCATGGTGACCGCGCCTCTCTTGACCGTCGGCGTTCCGGTCGATTTGCCCGAGACGCGTGCTCCGGCATTGGGACAGGATCTCGAGCCGCTCGCGGTCACGATCGACAGTGGCGGACAAGTCTATCTCCAGGATACACCGGTTGAAATCGAAGAATTGGTTCCGCGGCTCGAGGCCATCGCACGAAACGGTTACGATCAACGCGTCTTCGTGCGCGGCGATAGAGCCGTTGCTTATGGCACTGTCGCGGAAGTGATGGGGCTATTGAGTTCCGCTGGGTTTACCCGCATCGGGCTGGTTAATCAGGGCGAGGACATTCCACCAAGATGAAGGCGATATGCGCAAAGGCATCATTGTATCGACCGCGCTCCATATGGGGATAATCGGCGCGACGATGGTCACGTGGCCAAGTGCCTTCTCGCAAAGCGATGAGGCCCTGCCCATCGTGCCTGTGGAGCTGATTACGCTTGATGACGTGACAAACATTCTAGCGACTGTCCGCGAGATTGAGCCGCCGGAGCCTGAGCTTCCAGAGCCGGAGCCGCCTATTGCCGAGCCCGAGCCAGAATTGGTCGAAGCCCTGCCGCCTGAGCCCCTTCCGGAACTCGAACCCGAACCTGAGCCCGAAGTGGTGGCGGAGGTTGAGCCGGAGCCCGAACCGCCGCCGCCGGCGCCGGTCGCAAAGCCCGAGCCGCAGCGCGAAGAATTCGATCTCGATTCAGTGATTGCCTTGCTCGACTCGCGCTCGCAAACAGAGGCCCCGGAACAGCTGTCGGATCAAGCGCGCGCTGGAATCGGTGATCGCAACGCGATGACCATGAATCTCCGCGATTTGGTGAGAGCCCAAATGTACGAATGTTGGAGCCCTCCAGTCGGTGCACCCAATCCGGAGGAACTCATTGTCGGGGTGACCGTCTTTCTCGCGCCTAATGGTACCCTTGCACGCGCGCCGCAGCTGAGCACAGCAAGCCGAGCAGCGGCGGCGGCAAATCCCTTTATGCGGGCAGCAGCAGAAACGGCCCTGCGTGCAGTGAATATCTGCGCGCCCTATCGCAATTTGCCGGCCGACCAATATGGGATGTGGAATGAAATCACGATTACATTTGACCCGACGAAAATGGCCGGGCTTTAACAGAGCGAGTGTTTGAAGGTGACAGTGATGAATTCGGGAAAAAATCTTCTTCCTTGCAGATTCCTGGGAATTGTTGTGGCTGTCGCGGCGCTCTTCGTAGCTCTTCCAGCAAACGGCGCTTTGGAAGTGCGGGTGGACGAGGGCGTTGCCACGCCATTGCCGATCGCAATCCCCGATTTTCTGGGTGTGAACCCGGAAGCTGCGTCCATGGGCGCCGATGTTGCCAATGTGGTGCGCGCCGATTTGGAGCGCTCCGGCCTCTTTCGCCCGCTTCAGCCCGCATCCTTCATAGAAAATATCTCCGACATCAATGTGCCGCCGCGCTTCGGCGACTGGCGCATCATACAGGCGCAGGGCCTCGTCACCGGCCAAGCAACCCTCCAACCGAATGGGCGCCTTCGCGTCGATTTTCGATTGTGGGACGTGTTTGGCGAAGAGCAAATGATCGGGCTGCAATACACGGCAACGCAGGAAAACTGGCGGCGCATCGCGCATCTCGTTTCCGATGCGATTTACCAGCGCATCACCGGTGAGAGCGGCTATTTCGACACGCGCATCGTTTTTATCGCCGAGAGCGGGCCAAGGCTCCAACGCCGAAAGCGTTTGGCGGTGATGGATCAGGACGGCGCTAATCCCGTCTTTCTTACGCAAGGCGAGTATCTGGTTCTGACGCCGCGCTTTAATCCAACCGCGCAGATGATCGCCTATATGTCGTATATCAACGACCGTCCTCGGGTTTACATTTTTGATCTCGAGACGGGCCGCCAGGAAATGCTGGGAAATTTTCCGAACATGACCTTTTCGCCGCGTTTCTCGCCAAGCGGAAACAGCGTGGTAATGGCGCTAGAAAACAACGGCAATTCCGACATCTATATCATGAACCTTGCGACCCGAACCTCGCAGCGTCTGACCAGTGACCCGGGAATCGACACAGCGCCGTCATTTTCGCCCGATGGTACGCAGATTACATTCGAGTCTAATCGCGGAGGCTCGCAACAGGTCTATGTCATGAATGCAGACGGTTCGAACGCGCGGCGCATCAGTTTTGGCTCAGGACGCTCGGGAACGCCGGTCTGGAGCCCGCGGGGCGATCTCATCGCCTTCACGAAAATTGCCAATGGCGTCTTTCGCGTCGGTGTAATGCGCTCGGACGGATCGGGAGAACGGGTATTGAGTACGGGTTGGCAGGACGAAGGGCCGACCTGGGCTCCAAATGGGCGTGTTGTCATGTTTACGCGAACATTTCAGACTGGGCCGACTGGCAGCGGCGGCGGCTCGCAAATATGGTCGGTTGATGTTACCGGACGGAACGAAAGGCGTGTTTTGTCGCCCGGCGATGCTTCGGATCCTGCATGGTCGCCCTTGATACAATGATTACAAATTCGTAATGTTTTAAGGCAATGCCTTGAGAGGGACCGCCATAGGCGTATGAAATACGTTTAGTAATATTATGCTCACTTTAACAATGCGCATTGCCAAGTCCGGCACGCGCGCGATGGAGTTGTAAAAAAATGTCGAGTGTGATGCCAAGCGCCAAACTGGCGACCCCCAAACTATTGACCCCAAAATTGTTGACCTTGGGTGCAGTTCTATTTCTTGCTGCGTGTGCATCGGAGGAGCAGCCTCCTCCCGTACAGGCTGCGCAGCAGCAACCGCCTACCGTGGCTCAGCCGACAAGGGTTGCGCCGACGGATGTGGTCGTTCCGGGAAGTATTATTGATTTCGAGCGGAACGTGGGAGACCGCGTTTTCTTTGACTATGATAGTTCCACGCTAGATCAAACCGATCGCGACACGCTCGGACGTCAAGCGGCGTGGCTGAATCAGTTTCCGAACATTGTCCTTACGATCGAGGGACATTGTGACGAGCGCGGTACACGCGAATACAACCTCGCGCTCGGTGCACGCCGTGCGGCTGCGGTTCGCGAACATCTCGTAAGCTTGGGCGTAAGCGCGGCACGGGTTGAAACCATCTCTTACGGAAGCGAGCGGCCTACTTGCGTCGAGTCGGCAGAAAATTGCTGGCAAGTTAATCGTCGTGGCGTTGCAACGATACGGGGCGGTGCCGCCTCCTAAAGTTCTTGTCATTTGTAATCGGAGGGGGCGCTCATTAATGGGCGCCCTTTCTTTTTCCGGAGCTAATGTGAGAGCATGAAATAACCAGAATTGGTTCAATCTGGCTACTTCATGCTTTAGGTTCTAAATTAGATTCGGTTCTCGTGTATGTTGTCAAAGCGGGCAAAGCACTTCGCTTAAATGAGGCGGACATGATCAATCGGCAAAATGCGGTGTATGGTACGATGGCATTTGCGCTATCGATGTTTGCCGCATCATTCTTTGGTGTAGCGGAAGCGCAAATCTTTGGCGGCGGCAATGCTGCGGAATTGCAAGCGCAAATCGAACGCCTTCAGCGCGACATGCGCGATTTACAGATGGAAGTTTTCCGGAACAATAATGCCGGCGCTCAGACGGGTGCGGCGTTGTCGGCCCAGCGCGTCGACGATATCGAGCAAAGTCTCCGGCGGCTTACCGGCGATATGGAAGAGCTGATGTTTCAGCTCAATCAGCTCTCCCAGCGCATGGACCGGATGCAAAACCAGCTTGATCTTATCGAGCGCAATCAAAGCGCTCCAAATTTGTTGACCGGACTGCCGCCGGATGCGGGCTTGGGTGCTGCGCCTGGGGAGGCACTTCCCGGTGTAACTGGCGAACAACAGATTTTCGAATTGCCGACTGGAGAGCCGGGCAATTTGGCGCTTGCGCCTAATGACGGCACGCTCGGGACGATTCCCGAGGGCGCAATCTTGCCGACGCCAGAGAACCCGTTGCAAGAAGGAGCACCCTTGCAAAACGAGGCGTTCGCGCAAGGCAATGCGCCACCGCCAGATTTCCCCCCCTTTAACGCTGGTGGGAATCCGGAAGTAGAATTTGAGGACGCAATGAACCTTCTTACCAGAGCGCAATATGGGCGCGCTGAAGAAGCCTTTCGTACATTTTCGCTGATTTATCCTGATACCGAACTCGGCGCCCAGGCGCTGTATTGGACTGCCGACATCGCTTACTCTGTCGATCGGGACTATCAGGGCGCGGCGCGGGATTTCGCCGAGCTGTTGAGACAATATCCCGACGCGCCGCGCGCGCCGGAAGGAATGCTGAAGCTCGGGCTTTCACTGCTGGCCTTGGGGCAGATAGAAGAAGGTTGTGTAACCCTTGCCGCGCTCCCGAGATCCTTCCCCAATGCCCCGGCCTCGATCACCGACCGCGCGCGTGGGGAGCGCCAAAACGCTGCCTGCGTCTAGTCGCAAAAAACAATGGCGCACGGAAAAAATCGATTTGCGTTTTGCCGATGCGATGAAGGCGCTGGACATCGGCGTTGGGCCGCGGATTGCGCTTGCGCTTTCGGGCGGAGGCGATTCCACCGCGCTTATGAAGCTTCTCGGAAATTGGCAAAAATCCGATGGGCACTCAGGTGCCAAACCTTCCCTGTATGCACTCATAGTCGACCACGGTTTGCGCTCCGGTTCCGCGGGTGAAGCAAAGAAGGTCGCGTCCGCGGCGCGTGCTGCCGGTTGGCGCGCACACATCCTAAATTGGTCGGGTGAACAGCCGAAATCGAATATCGAAGATGCTGCGCGCAAGGCGCGCTACGCGCTTATGGGAAAGTGGTGCCACAAACACAAAGCAAGATTTCTTTTTGTTGCTCATACACGCGATGACGTCGCGGAAACATTTCTCTTGCGGTTGGGGCGCGGAAGTGGCGTCGATGGACTTTCCGCCATGCGCGCCGTGGCGCCCTATCCCTTGGCCGGATTTGGGGAGCTTGCGATTGCCCGGCCCTTGTTGGATTTCGGGCGCGAAGAATTGCGCTCTCACCTTCTGAGTGAGGGTGTCGCTTGGCTCGAAGATCCAATGAATGAAGATCCGCGATTTTCGCGCGTGCGAGTCCGTGCGCTCATGCCCGCTTTGGAAGCGGCAGGGGTATCGCAACAAAGGATCGTCGATGCGGCCGGCCATCTTGCCCGGGCCCGTCAAGCGCTTGACACGGATACCGATGAATTGCTCGGTGCGCATTCGAGCATCGATGGCTCCGGGAAGGTCTTGCTCGACCGTCAGGCGCTATGCGCGGCGCCGCGCGAAATCGGTTTACGGGCTTTGAGCAAGCTGATCGTGGGGGTCTCGGGGGCATCATACCGCCCGCGCTTTGAGCGCCTTATGGCGCTCTATTCGGCCCTTTGCGCCACACCAAAGTTCCGCGCTCGTACCCTCCATGGCTGCCGAATGGGTCTTGCTCCCAAGCGCCTACAATTATTCGGAGAGGCAACATTAGAGATTAGGAGGGAGCTAGCAAGAAAACGGCCTGAGCGTTAATTTCGCCCAATTCACGGCGCATTCAGGGGTTTAAATGGGCCCTTAACGTTTTCTGACTAGAAAAAGCCTATGCTACTACCTATCTCTAGAGCTTGCCCCAGCAGGAGCTAGAACGGCCCCCCCGGCGGAAAGACAAGGCTATCGTGAATAATTTTCGCAATCTCGCCCTTTGGATCATCATCGCGCTGCTTTTGGTCGCGTTGTTCAACCTTTTTCAAAGCCCAAACCAAGGCAATGGCCCGGCCGAACCCAGTTACAGCGAGTTTTCACAGCAATTGGATGCGGGTGCGGTAAGCGATGTCACCCTCGTGGGAAACCGGATCGAAGGCACGTTCACTGACGGCCGGCGCTTTTCGACGCTGGCACCGGACGAACCGTTTAGTGATGGGACGCTTATGCCGCGGCTCAACCAGCACAATGTCCGGATTAACGCTGAGGATGCGGATGCCGCCATGTCACCATTGCTCAGTATACTGATCAATTGGTTTCCCATGCTGCTGCTTTTGGCGGTGTGGATTTTCTTCATTCGTCAAATGCAATCGGGAAGCGGCCGGGCAATGGGTTTCGGCAAGAGCAAGGCGAAGATGCTCACCGAGCGTTCCGGTCGCGTGACCTTTGAAGATGTTGCCGGCGTCGACGAAGCCAAAGACGATTTAGTCGAGATCGTCGACTTCCTGCGCGATCCGCAAAAGTTTCAAAAACTGGGTGGCCATATTCCGAAGGGCGTGTTGCTGGTTGGCCCACCCGGTACGGGTAAGACGCTGCTTGCGCGCGCGGTTGCAGGCGAAGCAAATGTTCCCTTCTTCACGATTTCGGGTTCGGACTTTGTCGAAATGTTCGTCGGCGTGGGCGCCAGCCGCGTGCGCGACATGTTCGAGCAAGCGAAAAAGAACGCGCCTTGCATCGTCTTCATCGATGAAATTGATGCGGTCGGTCGCCACCGCGGCGCGGGCCTAGGCGGTGGAAACGATGAACGCGAGCAAACCTTAAATCAATTACTCGTCGAGATGGATGGCTTCGAGGCAAATGAAGGCGTCATCCTGATCGCCGCGACCAACCGTCCGGACGTACTTGATCCTGCTCTCCTCCGCCCGGGGCGTTTTGATCGCCAGGTCGTTGTGCCCAACCCTGATCTTTCCGGCCGGGAAAAGATTTTGCGCGTTCACATGCGCAAAGTGCCGCTGGCACCCGATGTCGACCCACGCACGGTTGCGCGCGGGACGCCCGGTTTCTCGGGCGCGGATCTTGCCAATCTCGTTAACGAAGCGGCTCTTATGGCAGCAGGTAGAGGCCGGCGCGTCGTATCCATGAAGGAATTCGAGGACGCCAAGGACAAAGTCATGATGGGTGCCGAGAGGCGCTCATTAGCCATGTCCGACGAGGAGAAGGCGCTAACGGCCTATCACGAAGGCGGCCATGCCCTCGTCGCGTTGAACGTAATCGGTTCCGATCCGATTCACAAAGCAACAATAATTCCCCGCGGGCGCTCGCTTGGCATGGTGATGCGCCTTCCCGAACGCGATCAACTTTCCTTGTCGCGACAAAAGCTAAACGCGGATCTGGCTGTCGCTTTCGGCGGGCGCGTCGCCGAGGAGTTGATCTTCGGTTACGACAAAGTCACCACTGGGGCGCAATCTGATATCGATACGGCAACACGGATGGCGCGCGCAATGGTGACGCGCTTCGGGATGTCCGACAAGCTTGGTCCCATCGCCTATGCCGAGAACCAGGAAGAAATATTCTTAGGCCATAGCGTTTCACGTCAGCAAAATATTTCCGAAGACACCGCGCGCAAGATCGATGCGGAAGTGTACCGCATCGTCGATGAGGCCTATCAAAAGGCGAAACAAATTCTCACCGACAAGCGGGAAGATTTGGAAGTTTTGGCCAAGGGATTGCTCGAATACGAAACCCTGACCGGTGACGAAATCAAGGCGCTGTTGGCCGGCCACCCGCCGGTAAGGACACCCTATGATGAGCCGCCGCCCGATTCACATCGTCCCTCTGCAACGGTTCCTCAAACGGGCCGTCCGCGCGGCGAAGAGGCGGCGCCCGAAATCGATCCGACCCCTGAGCCTCAGCCCGGGACATAACGCTGCTTTCTTAAGCAGACTGCGCCAAAATCGCGCCTATTGAGACAATGCCCGCGGCGATCCAGCGCCGCGTGGTCATTTTTTCGCCCAGCAAAAGCACCGCCAACAAAGTGCCGAATAGGACGCTCGTCTCGCGCAAGGCGGCCAGCTCGGCCGTCGCGCCAAGCCGAAAGGCGAGGAGGGCTGTGCTGTAGGAAATCACCGCCAGCGCGCCCAAGAGGACGCCCAGCTTCCAGTGACGGGCGGCCTCAAAGAAGACCTCTCGACCCCGTAGAACGCCGGCCATGACAAACAACAGAATGACCCAGCCAAACCAAAACCAAACGATAAACGTCGCAGCGTCCTGTGCCGCGCGAACCCCCGCGGCATCGATAATTGTATAAACTCCGATTATCACGCCGGTCGCGAGCGCATAGGCGAACCCTTTATTGGCTCCCGCAGCCGCGCGATGCGAAATCCCGATTGCGATGACACCTGCGCTCACGAGAAATATCCCGAAAAGTTGCAGCGGCAATATTTGTTCGCTGAAGATCAGCGCGGCGCCCAGCGCAGTGAAGAGTGGACCGGTTCCGCGTGCGACCGGATAGACCGCCGAGAACGCCCCGTTTTCGTATGACTTGATTAAAAACAATTCATAGATGGCATGAACAATTCCGGACGCGATTAAAATCGCAATAACTTTGCCCTCGGGAGGCGGAACAAAGAATGCCGCTGGAATAACAATGAGTACTGCAAATCCACCCATCAACAATCGCATCGCGTATTTGTCGTCGGCGCGCTTAGAGCATGATGTGACCAGATTGAACCATTCTGACGTGGCAGGTTTGCGACAAAGCCCGCAGGATTTGGTGCAAATCCGCCCGTCCCTTTGGGTTTGCGTCCGGCGGGCGCCCACTTTGTCATACGGCTTGCCCGATGCCCAAGCATCGCGCTTCGTCGCCTTCCGTGTGGATCGCCACGCCGGACCACAAACAGAATTGATTCAATCTGGTTACATCATGCTCTAGCCAACACGTTGACGACGGCATGGACAATTGCCGAAAGAAGGATAAGAACAGTTGCGGTCATGCGCCGTTCATAAGAGTGGAGTGTTCATCTCATAACAGCGTTGCTCGCGGACGGATATGTCTCAACCTCAACTATTCGGCATTCTAAACATCACCGAAGATTCGTTTTCGGACGGCGGAAAATTTCTCGCCCCTGGGGCTGCGCTCAACCACGCCGAAATGCTGATGGGCGATGGTGCCGACGTGCTCGATCTCGGCGGCGCATCGAGCAATCCCGATTCCGCTCCCGTTCCCCCCAAGACCGAAATCGCACGATTGGCGCCGATTGTTGCGCTGGGCAAAAATCGAGGCTGGCCAATATCAGTCGATAGCTTTGCGCCTGAAACGCAAAGCTGGGCGATTGGCGAGGGCGTTCAATATCTCAACGATATTCAGGGCTTTCCCTATCCCGAGATGTATCCCGACTTGGCGCGCTTTAGAGCCAAGCTGATCGTTATGCACTCCGTCCAGGAATTGGGCCGTGCTCAGCGGATTGAAACCGACCCCGAAACAATCATGGACCGCATATTTAAGTTCTTCGAGCAGCGCGTAAACGCGCTCACAAAGGCAGGGATCGCCCGCCAGCGCCTGATCTTGGACCCCGGCATGGGTTTTTTCCTTGGGGCATCGCCCGAGGTCTCATTAACGGTCCTCAAAGGGCTTTCCCAGCTAAAGTCCGTCTTTGGCCTTCCGCTCTTCGTTTCGGTGTCCCGCAAGGGGTTTTTGCGCAAGCTGACAGGCCGCCCCGTTGCTGAAATCGGACCGGCGAGCCTGGCTGCGGAGCTCTTTGCCGCGCGCCATGGCGCGGACATGATTAGAACCCATGATCCCAAGGCATTTCGGGACGCATTAACGATTTGGTGCCATATTGAGCGCTCAGGTGGCGGACCGGCAGGCGCGCAAGACGCCGGCTGAAAGGATCGGTCGGAATCTTTGATCCCTCTAGCGGTGAGCCTTTGCTAAAGGTGCGGTTGTTGGATTTGAGTTTGTTGGATTTGCCATTGTTTGATTTGCCATTGTCGAAATTACCATTGTCGAAATTACCATTGTCGAAATTGACTGGGTTATAGTTTTAGGAAGCGTGTTTGAGAGCCGGAAGATGAAACGTAGTTTATTTGGAACCGACGGCATACGCGGCTGCGCGAACAGTTTTCCGGTGACGCCGGAAATCGCGATGAAGGTGGGTATGGCTGCCGGGCGGATTTTCACCCGCGGCGCGCACCGCCACCGCGTCGTTATCGGCAAGGATACGCGGCTTTCAGGTTACATGATCGAATCGGCGCTTGTCTCAGGCTTTACCTCGGTGGGCATGGACGTGTTCCAATTTGGTCCTTTGCCAACACCTGCCGTTTCCATGCTCACGCGCTCGCTGCGTGCCGACCTCGGGGTCATGATTTCGGCCTCGCACAATCGCTATGTCGATAACGGAATAAAATTTTTCGGTCCGGACGGCCATAAATTATCCGATGAGGTCGAGGGTGAAATCGAATCGCTCATGCATAATGGTCTCGAAGATGGGTTGGCCGCTGCGGAAAACATTGGCCGCGCAAAACGCATTGACGATGCGCAGGCGCGCTATATCGAATATGTCAAACGTACTTTCCCAAGACGTCTTACGCTCGAAAATATGCGCATCGTCGTCGATTGTGCGAATGGTGCGGCTTATCGCGTTGCGCCAACTGTATTCTGGGAGCTCGGCGCCGAAATCATTGCGCTTGGCGTCAGCCCAGACGGCATGAACATCAATGATGAGTGCGGTTCGACCTTTCCCGAGGCGATGTGCAGAAAAGTTATGGAGACCGGCGCCGACCTCGGCATAGCCCTCGACGGTGATGCCGATCGCGTCGTGATGTGTGATGAGAACGGCCGCGTGATTGACGGCGATCAGGTATTGGCGCTGATCGCGCAATCCTGGTCGAAAAACGGGAACCTCAAAGGCGGCGGGGTTGTGGGAACAGTGATGTCCAATATCGGCCTGGAACGCCATTTAGAATCGCTCGGCATTAGTCTGTGCCGCTCAGCCGTGGGAGACCGCTATGTCATTGAGAAGATGCGCGATGGTGGGTTTAATGTCGGTGGCGAACAATCTGGTCATATTATTCTCTCGGACTTCGCCACAACGGGAGATGGTATTGTAGCCGCTCTGCAAGTTCTTGCGGTCATCGCGGAGGAGGGCGTGCGCGCGAGCGAAGCTTCCAATCTTTTCGTGCCGGCGCCGCAAATTCTCGAAAGTGTTCATTTCAATGATGATCGTTCACCCCTGACCAACGAAAAAGTTCTTTCCTGCATCGAAGCGGGAGAAGCGCGTATCAACGGAACCGGACGGCTTCTTGTTCGCAAATCGGGCACCGAGCAGGTGATCCGTGTCATGGGCGAGGGCGACGACGAAAAGCTCTTACGCGAGGTTGTAAGCGAAGTCGTCGCCGTTATTCGAGAAGCCGCAGCCTAATGGCCAAGCCTGCCCGTGTCCTTTCCATCGCAGGGTCGGATTCGGGTGGTGGGGCAGGACTTCAGGCCGACATAAAAACGCTCTCGGCATTGAAGTGTTATGCCATGACGGCGGTCACCACGATTACCGTGCAGGACACGACAGGCGTATATGGCATCCATCCGGTGCCGCTCGAAATCATTCGCGATCAGATCACACGGGTGCTGGGAGATATCGGCGCCGATGCCATAAAAATCGGCATGCTCGGTTCGGCGGACGTCGTGGGCGCCGTTGCACCGGAATTGGCGCTGTATGAATCTATCCCGCTCGTTCTCGACACGGTGATGTTTGCCAAGGGTGGCGTGGCGCTCCTAGATGAGGGCGGTGTCGCGGCCCTAAAGGCGCAGCTCCTGCCGCGCGCTGATCTGGTGACGCCCAATGCGCCGGAGGCCGCGATGCTTACCGGCATTCGCGTCGAGACGACGGACGATCTTGTCCAGGCGGGGCAAGCGTTGATTGCCCTTGGTGCCAGGGCGGCCCTTGTCAAAGGTGGCCATCTGGACGGTCCCATGGTGAGCGATGCGCTGGTCACCGCCTATAACGTCCATCTTTTCGAGGCTTGGCGCGTGGATTCAACCTCCACCCACGGAACGGGCTGCACACTCGCTTCTGCTTGCGCCGCTGGAATTGCCCAAGGAATGGAATTGTTCGATGCGGTCGCGCGTGCCCATCGCTATGTGCAAGATTCTATTCGCACCGCACCCGGCTTCGGCAAGGGCAATGGACCACTCAACCACATGCATGATTTGGTTCGGCAGGAAGACGACTAAGTTTTTTGGCCCCTCGTTTTAAGGAGCGTCAACCACGTTGGAGGCGCTCAACACGTATTTTTCTTCTGGCGCAGTATATCTCGAGGCTCCCTGGAGCACAGTGGTCAGGCTATCGATATCCGCAAAGTGACAGCGCGTGTTCATGGAAGTGCGCTCCACTTGCGTGATGACACCTTCATCAACCCATTCCTGGCGCGGCCAGCATGCGCTGGAATATTGAATGGCCTCGACACCGTCAAAATCCACGAGAAAATAATAATATTCCGAGACGCGCTCGAACGCCGAGGTATCGTTTGCTTGCACGATGTAACGGCCTGGCGATATTTCCATCAGCAGAAATGGAACGCTTGTCCTGTCGCTATCATCATTGACGTAAAAATAATAATCGCCCCGGCGGTAAACCGAGCGTCCCTCCGGCAGAGGGCGCCAATCCGTGCCGCGCCGCGCAAAAGCGTCGAAATGGGAACCGTCCTCGATCGGATAGTCGGCGGTCTCGGGTGTGATCAATTGTTCCTTTGAAAGGAAACATCCCGTCAACGACGTTGCGAGGAAAAGTGCGGGCAGTGTCCTTTTCGCGCGGCGCAACATTGAGAGAAAGCACGGCATGGACTTTCCTCACCCCAAAAACGGATCGCGCACCAAAATTGTGTCTTCGCGCTTAGGACTTGTGGAAAGAAGCGCTACCGGCGCGTGTATCAACTCTTCAATGCGGCGAATATATTTGATCGCCGTAGCCGGAAGTTCGGCCCAAGACCGCGCGCCTTGAGTGGTTTCGTGCCAGCCCTCGACGGTTTCGTAAATCGGCGTAACGCGCGCCTGATCGTTGGAATCGACGGGCAGATAGTCGAAGCTCTGTTCCCCTAATTTGTAACCGGTACATATTTTGAGTTCGTCGAAGCCATCGAGAACATCGAGTTTCGTTAGTGCGATCCCGTCAATCCCTCCGGTCACAACAGTCTGGCGCACCATTACCGCATCGAACCAGCCGCAGCGGCGCTTACGCCCGGTGACTGTGCCAAACTCTGCGCCAGCCTTTCCGATGCGCTCTCCGGTCTCATCGTCGAGTTCGGTCGGAAACGGTCCCTCGCCGACGCGTGTCGTATAGGCTTTGGCGATACCAAGTACGAAACCAGTGTCGTGCGGTCCGCAGCCCGAGCCCGCCGCCGCTTGTCCGGCTACGGTGTTGGATGAGGTGACATAGGGATAGGTTCCGTGATCGATATCGAGCAGCGCACCCTGTGCGCCCTCGAACAAGACGCGCTGGTTCGCTTTCTTTGCCTCCTCCAGTCGGCGCCAGACCGGGCCGGCAAAAGGAAGAATTTTCGGCGCGATCTCGCCGAGGCCCTGGGCAATTTCTTCGCCGTTCGCCTCCTTGACACCCATGCCGCGGCGAAGCGCGTTGTGATGGTTTAGGAGATGTTCGATCTTGCCCTTGAGGCCGCCGAGATCTTTTAGATCGGCAACGCGAATCGCCCGCCGCCCAACCTTGTCCTCATAGGCAGGGCCAATGCCGCGCCGCGTCGTCCCGATAACCGTACCGGAGCTCGAGGTCTCGCGCATGGTGTCGAGTTCGCGATGGAGCGAAAGAATAAGCGGAGCGTTCTCGGCGAGTACAAGATTGTCCGGCGTCACTTCGACGCCGAGGGCTTTTATGGACTCGATTTCCGCCACCAGCGCCCAAGGATCGATGACGACGCCGTTTCCCAAAACGGATAATTTTCCTTTGCGCACAATGCCCGATGGAAGAAGCGAAAGCTTGTAGGTCGTCCCGTCAATGACGAGTGTGTGGCCGGCATTGTGACCGCCTTGAAAACGCACCACGACGTCCGCACGCGCGGACAACCAATCGACAATCTTACCTTTTCCCTCGTCACCCCATTGGGCGCCGATCACCGCGACGTTGGCCATGCATTACGAGCTTTCGTGAGTGCCGGGAAACTTACCCTCATTTGGCGCACCAGCGCCACTTCTCCAGATATCTTTTCATGGGTGCGAAATTAAAAAAAGACTGTCATCCCGGCCTTGAGCCGGGACCCACTTGGTTATGTGCTCGCTGGGTCCCGGTTCTGCGGAGCACCGCTGAAGCTCTGCACCGCGCCCGGGATGACAACGGGGGGAGCAACGCTGAAGCGCTGCACCGCGCCCGGGATGACAACAGGGGAAGCACCGCTGAAGTGCTGCTCCAAGCGTGCAATAGATGGAGACGGCAATCGACGCGCGGCTGGCGTGGGTATCGCCTCAATTACGCGTTTCATCAAAACGACAGAGATTTTGCCTGTTTGACCAATGGAAGCTTGCGGATGTCGGCCAGCACCTTTTCGTCCACAGGCCCGTCGGTCTCGATCAACGCAATGGCATCAGTGTCCGGCCCGCTGCGTCCCAGCGAGAAAGAAGCGACGTTCACGCCTGCCTCCCCGAAGGCCGTGCCAATCGCGCCAATAAAGCCGGGTTTGTCCTCATTGGTGACATAGAGCATGTGCGGGGCGAACTCAGCATCCATGTTGATCCCCTTCACCTGAATGAGGCGTGGTCGCCCATCCGAAAAGACGGTCCCAGCGACCGAGCGCGTCTGGCGCTCGGTGGTCAGGGTCAACCGGATGTAGGCGTCATAAATACCTTGCTGATCACGTCGCACCTCGGTGATCTTTATGCCGCGTTCCTTGGCAATGATAGGCGCGTTGACCATGTTCACTTCGGATAAGGTCGGTTTCAAAAGGCCCATCAAAGCTGCTTGCGTCAGCGCACGGGTGTTAAGTGCGGAGGCGGTGCCTTCGTAAAGAATCTCAGCACTTTCGATCGAAGTCTCGGTCAGCTGCCCTGCGAAAGCGCCGAGCCGCTCGGCAAGCGCAATCCAGGGGCGAACTTTTTGTGCTTCTTCCGCCGATATGGAAGGCATATTGAGCGCGTTGGTCACCGCGCCGGTAAGAAGATAATCCGAGATTTGCTCGGCCACCTGCAGCGCGACATTTTCCTGCGCTTCCGAGGTCGAGGCCCCAAGATGCGGAGTCGCGACGACCTTGTCATTGCCGAAAAGCGGATTGGATTTTGCCGGCTCCGCGCCAAACACATCAAACGCCGCGCCGGCAAGCCGTCCCGTTTCGAGTGCCGCCTTCACGGCCCTTTCGTCTACCAAGCCGCCGCGCGCGCAATTGATAAGCCGCGCGCCTTTTTTCATCTTGGCGATGGAATCGGCAGAGATAATGTTACGCGTTTCATTCGTGAGCGGCGTGTGAAGCGTAATGAAGTCCGCACGTGGGAAAAGCTCGTCAAGACCGACTTTTTCAACGCCAAGATTTTCCGCGCGTTCTTCCGACAAATAGGGATCGAAAGCGATGACGCGCATTTTTAAGCCCTTAGCCCGGTCGGCGACGATGGAGCCGATATTGCCGCAGCCGATGAGGCCGAGCGTCTTTCCGTAAAGCTCGACACCCAAGAAGCGGTTCTTCTCCCATTTGCCTGCATGGGTCGAGGTGTTTGCCGCCGGAATATCGCGCGCCAGGGCCATCATCAATGCGATCGCGTGCTCGGCAGTGGTGATCGAATTGCCGAAAGGCGTATTCATCACGATGATGCCTGCAGCGGTCGCCGCTGGAATATCCACATTATCGACACCGATCCCGGCGCGGCCCACCACCCTCAAATTTTTCGCTGCTTCGATAAGCTTGGACGTGACCTTGGTCGCAGAGCGGATGGCAAGCCCGTCATATTCGCCGATGATTGCAAGAAGTTCCTCCTTCGAGAGACCCGCTTTCATTTCGGCTTCAACGCCGCGTTCCTTAAAAATCGAAACGGCGGCAGGTGAGAGGGAATCGGAAATCAATACTTTGGGCATGCTTTATTCTTTCACCTGCGCGAAGGCCCAATCGAGCCAAGGCGTGAGCGCTTCGACATCGCTGGTCTCCACGGTCGCGCCGCACCAAATCCGAAGTCCCGGTGGGGCGGCGCGGTAGCCGGCGGCGTCAAAGGCTGCGCCCTGATCTTCCAGTAGCCCCGCGAGTTTCTTCGCCGCATCGGCCTTGGCCTCATCGCTGAGGGCTTCGAACCAAGGATCGACGATCTTGAGACACACACTGGTATTGGAGCGCGTCTTCGGATCGGCGCTGAGAAAATCAATCCAATCGGTTTTTGCGACCCAAGTCTCGAGCGCCGCCAAATTGGCATTGGCACGCGCGAACATTGCTTCGCGCCCACCAAGGCTCTTGGCCCATTTCAACCCGTCGAGATAGTCTTCGACGCAAAGGAGCGATGGCGTGTTGATGGTCTCGCCTCTGAAAATGCCTTCAATAAGCTTTCCGCCCTTCGTAAGGCGAAAGGTCTTGGGAAGCGGCCATGGCGGCTCGTAGCTCTCAAGCCGCGCCACCGCGCGGGGCGAGAGAATAAGCATGCCGTGCGCGGCTTCGCCGCCCATGACTTTTTGCCAAGAGAACGTCGCCACATCGAGCTTTTGCCAAGGAAGCTCCATGGCGAAGACCGCCGAAGTTGCATCGCAAATGGTCAAGCCTTCGCGGCTATCCGAAATCCAATCGGCATCGGGAACTTTCACGCCCGATGTCGTGCCGTTCCAAAGAAATACGATGTCGTGCGCCGGATCGGTCCCGTTCAAGTCGGGAAGCTCGCCATAAGGGGCCCTGATTGTGCGGGTCTCTTGCAGCTTCAGCTGTTTGACGATGTCCGTGACCCAGTCCTCGCCGAAGCTTTCCCAGGCAAGGACGTCGACGGGGCGCGGCCCCAAAAGCGACCACAGCGACATCTCCACCGCTCCGGTGTCGGAGGCCGCGACAATGCCGATACGGTATTCCTCCGGCACGCCGAGAATTGCGCGGGTACGGTCAACCACTTCCTTAAGCTTGGCTTTGCCCGGTTTGGAGCGGTGCGAACGCCCCAAAAAGGCGTCGCTCAAGGCGTCGACAGTCCAACCAGGGCGCTTGGCGCAAGGTCCAGACGAAAAAAAAGGCCGTGCAGGGCGCACGGCCGGCCTAATTCCGGTCATGTTCTATTCCTTCCAGAATAGTTGCACTCCGTTGGGGGAGCGTGGCCCGCAGCCCCTATAGGGGCTCACGCGGCCGCCGTCAAATTGGATGCGTTGGGGTGAGCTTGGCCTTAAATTTCGATCTCGCCGCGCATATAGAGCGTGCAATTTCCCGAAAGGGTTACGCGCGCGCCTTCATCAGTACACAGAATGTCTCCGCCGCGCGCCGAGGCTTGAAAGGCACGAAGTGTTTTTTTACCAAGCCGCTTCGCCCAAAACGGTGCCAAACTCGCATGCGCCGAACCGGTGACAGGGTCTTCGGATATGCCCATTGAAGGCGCAAAGAAGCGCGAAACGAAGTCATAAGGTGGACTTCCTTGAGCTGTTGCCAACAGCGCGGCCATTTTTGTGTCGTCCAGAAGCGCGCGCAAAGTGGGCGAAAATGTCGCCCGCCTTAAAGATGCCTCGTCGAACAGTGCAACCAATCCAGCCGTCCCGCCGGCTCCGCGCGGGGCAAAGAAAAATTCCGAGGGTGCGTCTATCCCAAGAGAGGCTCCGATATCCGCGCCGAATCCATCGGCAGGTGAATAGGGCTTTGTATCGCCTGCAGGAAGCGACATAGCTAAGCGCTCCCCGTCCCGCGCAATCTCAAGAACGCCGCTCCGCGTATCGAAACGAGCAGTTTCGGTGTCCAAGGAAAGTTCGTTAAACAGAACCCAAGCCGATGCAAGGGTTGCATGCCCGCAAAGCGGAACTTCCATTGTGGGTGTGAACCAGCGCAAGCCATACTCGCTGTCGATTTTGCGAACGAGAAATCCCGTATCCGAAAGATTATTCTCGAGTGCTATTGCCTGCAGGGTTTCGTCCGGCAACCAATTTTCCAGCAGCACGATGGCCGCCGGATTTCCCTCAAAGGGCCGCGACGCGAAGGCGTCAATCTGCCAGAGTTTGAGCCTCATTTTTGAACAATGGCTGCTTGCGGCGAAAAACGCTAATCAACCTGCAGCATCTCGGCATGCTTGGCGTCATGCGCGCCCTTCATTGCCTCTTGAAGCTTTTCGAAGGCGCGAACTTCAATCTGGCGTACGCGCTCGCGGCTTATGCCGTATTTGACCGACAATTTTTCCAACGTCAGCGGCTCTTCACGTAAACGCCGTGATCGCAATATGTCCTGTTCGCGTTCGTTCAATTCTTCCATCGCAGCAACTAGTAGCGTCCGGCGCTCATCCAGCTCTTCGGCTTCGCCGAGTTGGGTTTCCTGATCGAGCGTGTCGTCGGCGAGCCAGTCCTGCCATTCGGCTTCGGAATCGGTATCGCCGCGCAAGGGCGCGTTGAGCGAGGAATCATGACCCGAAAGACGCTGGTTCATCGAGACGACCTCGGCCTCCTTCACGCCAAGGCGATGGGCGATTTCTTTCACATGCTCAGGCCTTAAATCGCCGTCCTCTAGGGCATCGATCTGCGCCTTGGTGCGGCGAAGACCGAAGAAGAGTTTCTTCTGCGCCGCCGTCGTGCCTATTTTGACAAGGCTCCAGGAACGCAAAACATATTCTTGGATCGAAGCTCTAATCCACCACATTGCATAAGTCGCAAGGCGAAATCCGCGATCCGGCTCGAAGCGTTTCACCGCCTGCATCAAGCCGACATTGCCTTCGGAGATCACATCGTTGATGGGCAAACCATAGCCGCGATAGCCCATCGCGATCTTCGCGACGAGCCGCAAATGGCTGGTGACGAGTTGATGCGCAGCATCGGTGTCCTCGTACTCGCGCAAGCGTTTTGCCAGCATGTATTCTTCCTTGGGTTCGAGCAGGGGGAATTTGCGAATTTCCGCAAGGTAATGCGAAAGCCCGCTGTCACTCAGTGCCGGGAGCGTGCGCGACGCCATTTCAATTCCACCCCTTTCTAGTCTTCAACTGACAAGGCCTCGGAAAGCTGTAATTCCACCTGCAACCCGTTGGGCCAACATGCCTGTTGGGTACAACGAGCCCCCCCATAGGGTAAAATGTGGGATCAGAGGCAGATAATTCAAGTTGCACGGCGTGGCGATCCGCTAGTGGGGCTGCTCCCCTGAATCGGCTATTTTACGTAAAGCACTGATAAGGTTGGTAAAATCACCTGGCCAGGGGCTTTTAAAGCTCAGCTTCTTGCCCAGTTTCGGATGATGAAATCTTAGTAATCCGGCGTGAAGGGCCTGGCGTGGGAAGTTACGCGCGGCCTCATAGGCGGTTTCCTCCTGGGCGTTACGCGCAAGAGGCGGGGTACGCGAGCGGCCGTAAGTGGCGTCACCGATCACCGGATGGCCAAGATGAGCAAGGTGAACGCGAATCTGGTGCGTGCGCCCGGTCTCCAAGCGGCACTGAATGAGTGCGGCGAAAGGGCGGTCATGTGCGCCGAAACGCTCCAGCACGCTATAATGCGTAATGGCAGGTTTTCCTCCGCTGCGCAGAACACCGATCTTTTTTCTGTCAAAGGGACTGCGGCCTAGGTTTGACTCGATCACGCCTTTGCTTTTGCGCGGGATGCCCCAGACCACCGCGCTATAGGCTCGCTCGACGCTGTGCGCGGCAAACTGTTTCGAAAGACCGCGCATCGTCGTCTCGTTCTTCGCTGCAACCAAAACTCCGCTTGTGTCCTTGTCGAGACGATGCAGGATGCCGGGGCGCGCGACGCCCCCGACCCCGGCAAGGTCATCACAATGCGCAAGAAGGGCATTGACCAAAGTGCCGTCCCGATTGCCGGCGGCAGGATGGACGACGAGCCCCGCAGGTTTGTTGACGACGATTAAATCGGAATCCTCAAAGACGATGTTAAGTGGAATATTCTGTGCCTCAGGAATGGCGGGTTCCGGAGGCGGCACATGAACGCAACAAACTTCTCCTTGTTTGACCGCCCTGTCAGCGTCTCCTATCGTCTCGCCGTCAATGGAAACTGCGCCTTGGGCAATGAGTGCTTGCAGGCGCGAGCGGGAAATTTCAGTAAGAGATTGAGCGAGAAAGCGATCGAGGCGCATGCCGGAATCGCCAGCGCCGACAAGCGCTTCGTGATTTTCTCCGTCTACGGACTGATTGAGCGGCATGACCGAGGCTGATAGCGCAAATAGCACTTCTCCGGCAAATCACCGCGGCCTTTTGGCGCTGGTTATTATTTTGGGCGTGCTGCTTCTACTTGCCTTCGGCGCGCTTGTCGGAGGGGTGTTGCTCGGCGCCGGGCCGGGAGGCAGAGCGCCAGGCGAGGCCTATCTAACTTCGATTCCTGCTCCCGCAGACGCGCGCATTACCCAAACCGAACTTGACGGAAATCGCCTTCTAATTCGCGTAGACGACGGGCGCATAGACGGTGGGGGTCAAGCCGTGATCGTTATTGAAGCGACAACGGGCCGCGTCCTTGGGCGGGTTGAACTTGATCACGCTCCATAAAGGCGCTGTTCTTTGAGCCCGCGCGTACTTCATCTCTCGCAAGATTTTCGCGACGAAATTATCGATGCTGCGCGCGCTACGTTTCCTCTGGAATGTTGCGGTTTGATCGAAGGCCTCTGTACAGCGGACGCTTGGCACGTGCTTGCAATTCACAACGCAAGAAATCTCGCTGAAGATCCCGCGAGCCATTTTCTGGTCGATCCGCAATCTCATTTTGAGCTGTTGCGCAGCCTGCGCGGCTCAGAACGGCGTATCATCGGCTGTTTTCATTCGCACCCCAATGGGCGCGCGGCGCCTTCCGCGTCCGACCGCTCACAGGCGATCGAAGATGATTTCGTGTGGCTCATTGCCTCTGGTGAGAAGGTGGATGCGTTCGAACTAAACGCCTATGTTTTCGCAAACATCACGGATGGTTTTGTGCCGTTGATTTTGTGTCGGTAGGAATTGCCGATGGGGTTGGAGATGCACCAAACGCAGTCCAAGGCGCAACTTCGCGACATGGCTCTCTAACACTGGTCAATGCTGAAGTCCGCCGATAGAGTTGAGCGCAGATAATCGATACACCGCATCCGATGAGCCTCTCCGAACGCTTTCATAGCGCTGTAAATGCCGCATTTTTCGAGCGCGATCTGCTCCGGAACGAGCGGGTCATCGGTGCTTTGCGCCGGCGCCACATAAAGGCGCTTACCAAGACTTTGGCGGGCAGGCCGCCAGGCAAAATCGAGCAGGTTCCGGTTCTAAACGATCTCGATCCACAGATTATCGAGCGCGAATTTATCCGAAAGAGGCGTCCTGCCGTGTTCAAAGGCGCGGCCAAGAATTGGCCCGCCACAAAACAATGGAGCTTTGACTATTTCAAAACGAGTTATCCCGATACGCCCATTTCAATCGCAGAAGAGACATTTTCACGCGGCAAGGAGGGCACCGGATACACGATAAAACTAACCGACTATTCGATGGCCCAGTTCACTGACGCCGTACAGGCGGGCGCCAGCATTTATCTAAAATTCCTGCCTGTGTTCGAGCACCCTCCGGAGCTTCGCGAGCATCTCGATATGGCTGATATGACGCGCTGGAGCCGCGGCCGTGTCCCCAAAAGTGAGATCACGAATGAATTCTATATGGGCGGTCCAGGGAGTGTGACGCATCTTCATACCGAGCGCTCCGACATTTTTCACGCTTGTTTTGTGGGCCGAAAGCGCTGGCGGCTTTATGCACCGAGCCAGACGCGTTTTCTTTACCCCATCCCGGCCCGTACGCTCTTCATCGGCTCCGAGGTCGACTTCCTGTCGACGGATTATTCGATCCACCCTTGGTTCCGTTGTGCGAAGGGCTACGACACCGTACTCGAGCCGGGCGATGTCCTTTATCTTCCGAGCTATTACTGGCACGCCGTCGAGAATTTAGAGGCGACAATCTCGGCTAATTGTCTTTGGTACAATAGATGGCGCGCCATTGGTGCACTGCCATTGCATTGGCTCAATGGCGAGACATTTGCCCGCGATAGCGGTGGCACCATTGAAGCGTTTCTGAGCGTTTTTGACAATCTCATATTGCGTAGCCTGCACGCCTGATACGCGGCGGTGGATAGAATTGACACCAAGCAGCGATCCTCGCTAATTGCCTCCGCGTCCGGAGCAGGGGGTAATTCGTTGAAGGGAGAGGGCACTTCGGTTCGAATACGAGCTGCCGCTGCGGCGCTTGTTGCTCCGTTTTTGATCAACCCGACAGTCACCATCGCGGCCATGCTCTGGGCTCGCCATGAGTCGATAAAGCTGCACCCTACATTGGCGGCCATCAATCCGCCGACGATCAGCCGCGCCATTGCCGATCCCATAATTGGCGATCCCTTCGCGTACTGGATGTTTGTTGTCGGAGGAGCTCAGGCGCTTGCAGTCTATCGCCTGACTCTGGCCTTGAGCCGAACGGCGCTTAAGATCGGCTCGCCGCGCCACCGCACACTGATGGGCGTTCTGCTCTGCTTCATCGTGATGGCGGAAGCGACCGCGATCGTTGGTGTGATTATGCTTAGCCAGTACACCGGCTCAATATCCGATTACCTTCATCAGCTCGGCAGCCATTTGATGTTCGCGGGCAACGGAGTGGGCATACTTTTATGCGGCACATTCGTTTGCCTTGATCACAATCAGCGACGAGATGGTGAAAAAAGCAAACAGGCTTTACCGCTGCCTTATAATATATTTTTCCACACCTGGTTCGCCGGCGTCGTTTGCGTGGTTTACATTGTTTTTGCCGTTCTCTTTTTCGCTTTCGATTTTTTGGCAAGCTTTCACAACTATTTTTTCCGTTTGGCATTCGCGATGGTTGAACTCGCAGTGCTCGCCCTATCCGTTATCTATCTTGGAGGGTTCGCGTTCCCGATGTATCGGCACGAGCACTATCTTCTCAGCCGCAGCAGTCCTGCTAGCGACGCAGAACCGGCCGCAAGCGAATCGTGAGGCGCGCTAACCCTATGTTGCTAAAAGGCTTTCACCTCCTTGATTGCCTCCTTGGCACAAGGCTATAAGCGTCCGCCTCAGGCCCCCATCGTCTAGCGGCCTAGGACGTCGCCCTCTCACGGCGAAAACAGGGGTTCGATTCCCCTTGGGGGTACCAGACTTTATTTCTAATCTATTGATTTAAAAGTTCTTTTTTAGGAACGCTCTATTATTTTCCCACGAAAACACCCTCAAGGGTTCTGGCTCAGTCAATTGCGCGCCGGTGTCGCGCGTCTCGGTCGGTGCATCACCTACCAATACTCATTACGTGGCATCGGATCGCCCGCCGCCGCCGTCTCAAACCACGCGATCCTGGCCCGTGCCTCGGCCACGCGGCGGTCTATCGTCTCGACGCTCGCATAGGTTTCGGTCGCGCCGTCCCCATCTGAAATGATCCGCTTGCCTCCGGTCAGGACAGTCTCAACACGCATCTTTAGAAGCTCGTGCAGATATTTCCGGTCTTGCTCGATGATCGTTTCTATCGGGCTCGCGGCTTCGACGGGAAAGCGGAAGCGGTCGATCCTGATCGCCTTGCCGTCGCAATAGCTGATCACTTGGAGCGGCTCGCGCGCCGGGAGGGTCGTAAACCGCTCGCCGTCAACTGGAATGTCCGGCGCAATATCAACGGACACGTTAAGGGCACAAATCAGGTCGATGGTCGCCCACGGGAGCGAAAGCCCTTCGGCGGTGATTACTATCTCGGGAATGGTCTTAACTGCCTCAATTGCGGCGTTCACGGCAATGTCGTAACCACCCGCCGCGATCCATCGGCTTCTCGGGCCCGCGTGATCCCTTACCCACGCTTGGAAGGAATCCGCGCCGCTTACCGGCTCCCAGCTTAGTGCCTCGCCGTAGTGAATTTCACGGCGGTATGTGTTCGGACAATGCAACGTCATGCGACCCTCTCTTTCGACGCGGCCGCGATTGCTTCCGCCTCGTTCAATAGGAATCCAATTCCGGCGAAGCTAATCAGCGCCAACGAATAAACGATTAGATCGAGCGGCTCGTTGTACCGGCCCACTTTCTTCCAAACTTGCTGTGTCTGGCCGGACTGGCGGTTCAATTGCCGGGTGAGGATTTCGCTTGCGATCCCCTCATATTCTTCCGGCCCGTAATGCGTTTCGGCCAGCGGCCATATCATCGCCGGATCGCCGCCTGCGATAGATTGGCGAAGCATCGAAAAGACGCTCGCCTTTGCCAAATTCGTGCAAACCAATAGAAGCCCAGCAGGCCCGTATTCGGTGAGCGCGTCAATCGTTGCGCTGCGCCTCGCAAGCGTTCCTTCATGCCGATTCGCGCCCAGGCCCTTGAGCGCTTGATAACCGCCGCCCCTCGACTTCACGAATTCGGCAACGCTCGCCGTGTGATGCCCGCCACTGTCTATCCCAACGATTGCCGGTCAGATGGTCGGCCCGCTCGCGTGCGGGATTGTCGATTCGGCAAGTTCGGCGAATTGCTCCCAAGTGTCAGGCGTGCCGGGATCGCCATAAATGCGATGGTAGGAGAGCGCAGCACGGCGCAAGCGGTAATACTCGCCGCGCCATTTGATCCCCTTGAATTGTGAATCGGTCCAGCCGCGCACCTCGGTCGCCTCGGCCTCGGATTCGACGCGGATCGCGCCCCATGCCGATACTTCGGCCTCAAGGCGATTGTCCTGCACGTCGCACGCGACGGTGAGAACGGAAGCCCACGCGGGCATGACTGCGGGGTCATAGTCTTTTCGGCACGTCGCCATGATCGCATCCGGCGTCACGCCGGAATTGGCAATTGGATTATATGGGAGAGCGCGCCGCCCTTGCTGAAACTGGATTATCTCGGCAAGCGATCCGATCAGACGCCGGTGCTCGTTTGCGCGGACCCAAGCGCGGTGAATCGTCTCCAAGGTCTCGAACGCGGACCCAGAAAAGCAATCGAGATGGTAGCCGCGCGTTCTCGGTACGCTCGCCTTCTTCGTCACCTTCCATCGGCCCGCCCCGACAGCGGCGGCCAGGCCATCGTTCCCAAGGGCCAATTTGCAGCAGGGCATTTGATAGCGCAGCGGCGGACGGTCGAACTTAAACGCCTCCCATTGCGCAATGCTTTCGCGTTCGCAATTCGGGCAAACCATGAACCATTGCCGCGCGTCGGATTTCGACAGCTCTGCGGATGTTTTGCATTGGTCCTGAAACCCTGCGCTCGATGCTGTGATCATGCGGCCCTTTGTTCCAAAGGCGGCCATGCGGTCGTTGATCTCTTGGAGTAGGTCAGCGGTGAAGGCGCGCAGCTCGTCAATGATCACGATTTCAGCCGTCCGCGACAGGCCCGCCCCGTGTTCAAGCGCGCCGATAATTTCCAGGCTCCCGCCCGACTCGTGTTCGCGGTGATCTGGCGAGCGTTTTAGATCCCACGCTTTGCGCAAACCATCATCACGGCTGGCCATGCCGAAGGCTCAAACACGCTTGGCGATCCGGCGCTTGAGTAGGTCGGAAGGCTCGTAGAATAAAACGCTGGCGCCATGGGCCATGAAGTAGAGCGCGACGGCGATCAGCAAAGCAGTTTTGCCGGATTGTACGGAAGCGCGGATCGTGACTTGTGCCAATTACGGCGACGTGACGGCCTTGAATATCTCGCGCCAGGGTGCGCGCTGCGGCTTGAAGCGTTTTCCCTTTAGCGGGCCATCGGGCAGGACGATATTGTCAGCGGCCCAAGCCTCGAATTTGCCAGCCGTGTTACGAGCGATCGACACAGCAAATCAAAACACCACGGGCCAATGCCGGGCGCTCCCTTTCATGCGCTGCGCAATCGCCGCGGTCGCCTCGCCGTAGGCCGGTCTGTCAACCAATCCGATTGCGGATAGTTCAGCCGCGCGGATGATCCGCTTGTCTGGTTCGGGCCAATCTTCATCGGTGACGCGCATCTCGACGGAAAAGCCCCGGAGGATTCGCCGCTTCACCATGTCCGCAACGTCGGCCCGGTATTCGGGAAGCTCTAGGCGCGCCCTCAGCCGGTCAGTCGAATCGGTGAGCGTCAAGCCGTCGCCATCGGTGCGCCCTAAAGGCTCATCGCGATTGTGCATTAGATTGGCGATCACGTCGCCCATGCGGCCCGCGAACGCGCCAGGCTCCACGGTCTCCCGAAAAAGCCCGGCAATGTTCGCCTCGGTCCCGTAGGGCATGGCCGCGCCTTCGACTATGGCGCGGTCGCCTTCGGCCCGAAACTCAAACTCGGCAAAGCGGTATTCGGTCGCGTTCATCATCATGCGGAGATTTTGAATTTCAAACGCCGGAATCCATCGGCCCGGAGAACGTCGAATCCGGCCAGCATGATTGCGGTGACGGAGATATGCCCGGCCTTGCGGAGTGCAGAACTGACCTCATCGCGGACCATCGCAACGCCCGACCACACAGGGCAAACGGCGTTCATGCCCTCGGCCCCGACTCTGGCCAAGATGCCGCCCTGAAAGGTTGCGGCGACAGCGGGCACGTTGGCGCTTGCCATTGTTTTCTTGGTCGTGCGCATCGCATAGCTCCAACTGCTTTCGCCCGATTGGTTTTGGAACGTCGCGGCCAGGACGCGCGCTGTGTCGTGTCCGACAACGGCGCAAACTTCATCAAGCCCGCCCGCATATTTGCCGTCGATCCCTTGTGCGAGTTCTCCGGCCGCCAGCGAATATGAAACGGCCGCAGGGGTGTCGGAACGCTGGGGCAAGCCGCCTTGTGCGACGGTCGATAGGAAACCGCCAAAGCGCGGCGACGCGCCGCCTGACAACACCTCAAGGTCTAATTTGTCCGACAGCGCGCCGGATAGATCGCGGCGTAACGCTTCCTCAAGGCCCATAAGGACGGCTTGATCCTCACGCCGAAATAGGTATTCGACTTGCAAGCGCCTTGGCCCGACTGTGTGGGCGGTGATTGTGGCAGCTCCCGCGTCGCCAAGGTCGCCATCTGCGGCCAGGATAGACGCATTGCTGCCAGCGCTAATGACGGGATAATTTTGCGAGCCAACGGGGACCATCGGCATTGGAACACCAAGGGTCATTGTTGCGGATCGCGAAAACACGCGGCCAAGAATCGGGTGCTGCATCAGATGCGAATCACTCGGCGCGGCACTAACCGCATCGACGCGATTCTCGATACCGGCCCGACCTTCAACCCGACGCGGTGCGATCAGCTCCCAGGGGATTTGATTTCCGCCCAAGCCGGTAGCTTGCTGCAATTCGGCCTCGGCCCCGGGGAGAGCGTTTTCGTTTATTACCGCGTGCAAAGCGTTCCGCAGTTCGGCGCGGCTTTCGAGGGCGCGGCGTTCGCGTTCCTCAGCGCTAAGGCCCTCGCCGGTCGCGCGCGTCTCTACTTCTTCCGCCTCGGCGGTGAGCGCGGCGCGGTATTCCTTCTCGACGGTGGAAAGCTCGGAAAGGATTGCCCGGCGCTTTTCGATACTGGCTTCATCGTTCGGAAGCTCATTGGCTTTCTGGCGAAGCTCTGAAGCGCGTAGCGCCAATTTCGTAGATTTCAGCATGATGGTTTCCTTTACTGGTTGCTAGGCTGATTGTCCGCGTCGGCGGGGGTTAGGCCCTCTTTCGCCAGGGCTGCGACGGCGAGATATTGTTTTTCGGGTTGCGGCGGCTCGCGCCTCGGCCCGGGCCATGAAACCCGCGACAGTGCAGAACGGATTTGCGGATTGACGCCGGAAAGCGATCCGTCCGCGATCCCGTCAGATACCATCGCCTCTAACAACGGCGCGCGGTAGTTGCGGTGGAACCATGTCCGCCGGCGACGGTATTCCCGGTCGGCGTCCTGCCACGCCATGCGAAGGTTAGAAAATGATCCGGAGCTGTAGTCGCTTTTCAGTTCCGACAGCGGAAGATTGAGAGCGGTCGCGGCTTCCGTCTCCAACACGCTTTCATAGTTCATCGCTTGTGCATCCGGCCCGGCTTGCACGCGCGCAATCTTTTCCCCGGCGCGCATGAAGGGAACGGACCCAACGCCAAACGTGTGCAGCTCTTGGCGCTCAGCCCCGGCGTCCACGCCCTGGCTCGCAAGCCCGGAACGCACTCCCGCCGATGCCGCAATCCGGTCGGCGCTTGCCGCCTCGATCACAGCGGCCAGCTTTGCGAGCGATCCCAGACCATGCGCAGAGGCAACGCGAATGTTTACCAATCCCGCGCAAGGCCAGATCGCGCCAGCTTGCCACGGTGCGGCCCGCGTCTCGCCCGGTGAGCGGTCGCCCAAATACATCAGCCCGGTGCGCCTGGCCCTCGATCCCTTGCCGATCCGCCAGCCGACGACGCGCCGCGCCCACTCAGGCCCGGCCTCGGAAGCTGTGAACTGGTCGGAAGGGACTATTTCGCCATCATCGAGGAGGAGAAGATCGCCATCGACGATAAGCCGATGGATGACGGCCCGCTCCATCTCGCATTCGTGCCGCTCTAGCCATAGATCGCTCACGCGGTCGGCCATCGCCTCCGGTACGGTTTCCTCGAAAACTGGCCCCTCAGGCTCGCCGGTCAGTATTCCGCCGGTCATGCAGCGCCGGTAGGCCCGGAGAAGGGGTGATTGCCTCGACAGGCGCCGGGAATGTTCAATCAGGCTTTGCTCGCCGTCCTGCGTGATGCTCCCGGCCAACACGGCTGGCGAAACCTGCCAAGCGTATTGGCTCGCCCCGAATTGGAAAAACGATGCATAAACCTTGCCAACGTTAAGGTCTGCGGCCCGCGCCTCAAGCGCGCTCGTGCGGTCCAATGTCAAACCGAGAAATCTCATTGCGTGCATATCTTATCGCACACAATTTATAGTTGCAATTAATCGGCAAGAAAAGTGCTGCCCCCCTACCCCGACGCTCGCCTGCCCGGCACAGTACCCTTGGAAGGGGTTTATATGCGTGAGTGCGCATTCCGGCTAAATCCTCGCGCAAACGAGTGTGATGGCCCATCCGCCGCCCAAGGGTTCTCAACGAGGCTAGGGCCGGGGATTCGGGAACAGGCGCGGCCGGTTGTGCCGGGAGAAATTTTATTCAAGTGCGGTCTCAATGCATCAACGCAACACTAGCGGCAGGCCTCTCTGCCGGGGGTTAGAACCTCAAAGTCTTCCAGGACCGTTCTTGAGCCGTCCGGCCACTTTTCTCGGATGCGAGAGCGAATAGATCGAAAACACAGCACTCTTCAGAAAGCGTTATCAGAGCAGGCGTTTGACGTTCCCATTGGAGCTGGGCTGGCAGTGATTCCACGGCCCAGGCTTCTCGTGCAAGGTGAACCACGGACTATGCCTTTGGCTCGTAAGCACAAACTCAGACTCCTCCGTTTGCGCCAAGGTGTTGCGTCGACCGGTTGAGGCGGCAAAGAATAAAGGTGCTGTGGGCTTGAGGGGGGTGAGTGAAAGGGTGCGCTGTAATTCCTAGGGTACTGGACCCTGCTGACGAAAGTGGAGACGTCCTGCGATAGGATTTTGATCGCAGGAGGTGCAAATGTCGAAGCAGAATGGGAACAAGGGCCGGCGGTTTGATCGGGCCTTCAAGGAAGAAGCCGTCCGTCTTTTACAGACGAGCGGGCGCAGGCAGCGGCAGATAGCAGGAGATCTTGGGATCAGCGTCAGCGCGCTCGGCCGCTGGGTCGCAGAATTGCGTGAGGAGGATTTGCTTTCCGGTCCGCATGAGGATGCAGCGAAGGAGATTACCCGTCTACGCCGAAAGCGTGATCTGGCCCGTCAGGAACGTGATCTCCTAAAAAAAGCGCTGGCCTTCTTCGCCAGGGAAAGTCGATGAGGTTCCGGTTCATCGACGCGGAGAGGGCCGGGTTGGCGATGCCGATATTCCGCCTGTGCAGACTGCTGCAGGTCAGCGTCTCAGGCTTCTACGCTTGGCGCAATCGCGGCCCAAGCCAGCGACAGCTCGATGACATGGTTCTACTCGCCCATGTCCGGGCAGCCTTTCGGCGCAGCCGCGAGAGCTACGGTGCAGAGCGGGTCCATCACGAGCTTGCCGAGAATGGGATCGAGGTTGGACGCCATAGGGTGGCTCGGCTGATGCGGGGAAATGGGTTGTCTCCAAAACGGAAACAGAAGTTCAAAAAGACGACGGACAGCCAGCACAACAAGGCCGTCGCATCGAACCTTCTCGACCAGAACTTCTCCGCCGAGGCACCCAACGAGAAATGGGCTGCCGACATCAGCTATATCTGGACGGCACAGGGCTGGCTGTACCTGGCCGTCATGCTCGACCTCTACTCCCGGCGCGTCATCGGCTGGGCCGTGGGCGCTCGCATGACCAGCGACCTGCCGCTCAGGGCGCTTAACCGTGCTATCGGGCTGCGCCAACCTGGCGCCGGTGTGATCCACCATAGCGATCGGGGAAGCCAGTACTGCTCAGACGCATACCAGGCGCGCCTCGGTGAACTCGGTTTCCTCGCCTCAATGAGCGGTAAGGGAAATTGCTATGATAACGCCGTCGTCGAGACCTTCTTCAAAACCATCAAGTCAGAACTGATCTGGAGGACTGTGTTCATGTCAAGAAGCCAAGCTGAAACTGCCATAGCCGGATACATCGACGGGTTCTATAATCCAGTCCGTCGGCACTCGACGCTGGACTTCACAAGCCCCGTCAAATTCGAGGCAGAAGCAATGCAAACGGTGTAGGGCGCCTCCACTTTTCCTGGATGGGTCCATACAGCCCTCACTACTTGTCTCCAGCCTCCACAACTGGAGTAAACTCTAGTCCACAGCGCTTGGAACGTGCTCTAAGAAATCGGGCTTAAATGTTTTCCTCTAAGAATCACTCAAGAATCCCTCTCGGAACAAGCATTAACTGTGTTGGCTTATGTAGTCTCAGGGCTTCGCCATAGGCGTACCCCTTCCGCACTAGACAGACCTTGTCGGCCTTCTAGACCCCCTGACCATGGGGCAGTGTGAAGCAAGTAACACTGGCGTACTGGTTTCCCTTCCGATCTACCCTTATCGGCCCGCCTCGGATCAATCACTTCCGGGGCGACGGTGCCTTATCCCTCACGGGCGGCATTCGACTCCAGCGGCATATTTTCGTGGCCTTGTAGGGAGCCGTCACTTTCTGTCATTTCACATCGATCTGAGGTGCGCCGGGTCGCCTGGTCGTGCGGTGACAAGTCCGCACGGGGTAGGTACGTGCCGTTGCCCGGATTTTCGCATTGAGGTGCGTCCCTCTTTGCTACTCGGCATTTTGTCTATCGCCCCGAGCTATGGGCGCGTCACGCACGGCGCGTCCCCGTGCCGGAAACACGTCAGGCCGCGGTGGATTGGCCAGTCGCACGGGGGCACCGGGCAAGAAATTCGCTCAATTCGGATTGCGGCCAGCGGACAGCGCGCGGCCCGATCTTGATTGGCGTTGGGAATTCGCCTTCGCGCATGAGCCTGTAGATTGCGCTGCGGCTGAGACCGGTTCGCTCCTCGACTTCATCGCGGCGGAGCAGGCGGTCGTTGTCGGTCATGCGGATCCTCCGGGTCAATTTCCCCGAAGGTTTCACGCTTTCCTAGGTGACGCGTCCTAATAGTTTATTTTTTGGGATTATTAAAGAGGGCTTTACTAATTCCCCTGCCCTCGGCACATTAGGGGTATGGACTGGACGGGCGCCCTTCTGGGGGCAACGCTTATCGAATTTGGGATAAGGGTCTTGTGGGCCATCGGCGGTTGCATAGTGACGGCGCTAGGCTTATGGGGGCTGCGTGTTCGTATCAGCGCGCTGGAGAATAAGCCGCAATCGCCATCGCTTGTGGTGCAACAGATAGTCCATGGCGGCCAACAATCTGTCGGGCTAGAACGACATATTTCCAGTACAACCATCGATCAGATCGAGTCCATGTCTCAGGATGACTATGACGCGATTACAGTAAAGAATGAGAGAACGCTTTACTTCGTCAACTAGAGCTACGGACCGAATGCCAAGCCCTCTTTACAATCCCCATATTTTTCAGGGATGCCAAGGAAGGCAACGCTTGGCAACTCCGCCCAAAGCACCATGAAGAACAGCGGGTCTCGCCGCAATATCTCGGCTCTATGAGTCCATAACGCTTCCACACTCTTGTAGTTCAAGCCCATTGCGACGCCAACCGCATCGCAGACCGATCCGCCTGCGTTACACGCACACGGCATCGCAACCCTCTTCTGCGTATGGTTTCGGGTCTGCGGCTTCAAGCCCCAGCGTTTGGACAGGTACCACATGGCCCCAAGGGCGGCAAAGTTACGGGTAGCTAAAGCATCCGGGTGCGGCCCTCGGCGAGTCGCCGCTTGCACGTGAAATCGCGGATCAATCAGATTCAACGCGTCTGCAGCCAACTTTCTTCGTTGGTCTGGGTCTTCGGCTTCTCTTTTCCAGGCTTGGATCACCGTGTCGCCGCAATCAAATTCGCGGCGGTTAAGGCTCGCAAGCGACCGGGCTGGGTCTTGAAATATATACTTGAAGTACCCGTCCCATTTTGTGGCTTCAGCAACAGCCTCCCCGAATGCTCCACTATCCATGTAGTCGCACCACCTTCGCGTTATCGCCGATCAGATATGCGGCCCAGTCCGCCATCAGTACGCGACGCCGCGCGAATAGATCGCTTCGGAAATACGCTCCCTCGACGCCGCCGACGGTGTGCGCAAGTGCCGCCTCAGCAATATCGCGCGGCTTGTTAGTCTCGGCGCACCAATCCCGGAAGCTCGACCGAAAGCCGTGAACTACCGTCTTTTCGGCCAAGCTGGTCGTCCGCAGAATCTTTGTCAACGTCATGTCCGATAGCCGCTTGCCGCGTCTGGTCGGGGAGGGGAACACCAGCCCCGAGTCGTCGCGGAGCGGGCGCGCTTGGTCTAACAGTATTAGGGCTGTGTCGGAAAGCGGGACGCGGTGTTCGGCGTTACCCTTCATGCGTTCGGCAGGAATGCGCCACTCCCGCGCTTCCTTGTCGATTTCATCCCATGATGCACCACGGGCTTCGCCAGATCGGGCGGCAGTGAGCACGAGAAAGCGAAAACACAACTTGACTGCCAATGATGTTCCAGACGCTTCGACCTTGGTCAATGCGTCCGGAACCTCACGATAGGGCAACGCACGGTAGTGTTCTTTGACCGCGCGCATGGTGGGCAATGCGCCGCTGATACCTTCCCCAGCCACGTTGTGCTCAACATAGCCATGCGCCTCCGCCCAGCGCAGGATCATCCTGATCCGTTGTCGCAGCTTGCGAGCGACCTCCGGCTTAGATGTCCATATCGGTGTTAGAACACGCAACACGTCTTCCCGGCCGATGCGGTCAACCAGCTTGTTGCCAAGGATGGGGAAAGCGTGCTGTTCCAGTTGCTGCATCCAGCTCTTAGCGACCTTGGCGTTTCGCCAGCGAGGCCGATTCGCCTCGAAGGTTTTATCGGCAGCCTCCCGGAAGGTCGGCACCCTGGCCTTGCGCTTGGCTGCGAGCGGGTTGTGGACCCATCCAGGAAAAGTGGAGGCGCCCTACACCGTTTGCATTGCTTCTGCCTCGAATTTGACGGGGCTTGTGAAGTCCAGCGTCGAGTGCCGACGGACTGGATTATAGAACCCGTCGATGTATCCGGCTATGGCAGTTTCAGCTTGGCTTCTTGACATGAACACAGTCCTCCAGATCAGTTCTGACTTGATGGTTTTGAAGAAGGTCTCGACGACGGCGTTATCATAGCAATTTCCCTTACCGCTCATTGAGGCGAGGAAACCGAGTTCACCGAGGCGCGCCTGGTATGCGTCTGAGCAGTACTGGCTTCCCCGATCGCTATGGTGGATCACACCGGCGCCAGGTTGGCGCAGCCCGATAGCACGGTTAAGCGCCCTGAGCGGCAGGTCGCTGGTCATGCGAGCGCCCACGGCCCAGCCGATGACGCGCCGGGAGTAGAGGTCGAGCATGACGGCCAGGTACAGCCAGCCCTGTGCCGTCCAGATATAGCTGATGTCGGCAGCCCATTTCTCGTTGGGTGCCTCGGCGGAGAAGTTCTGGTCGAGAAGGTTCGATGCGACGGCCTTGTTGTGCTGGCTGTCCGTCGTCTTTTTGAACTTCTGTTTCCGTTTTGGAGACAACCCATTTCCCCGCATCAGCCGAGCCACCCTATGGCGTCCAACCTCGATCCCATTCTCGGCAAGCTCGTGATGGACCCGCTCTGCACCCTAGCTCTCGCGGCTGCGCCGAAAGGCTGCCCGGACATGGGCGAGTAGAACCATGTCATCGAGCTGTCGCTGGCTTGGGCCGCGATTGCGCCAAGCGTAGAAGCCTGAGACGCTGACCTGCAGCAGTCTGCACAGGCGGAATATCGGCATCGCCAACCCGGCCCTCTCCGCGTCGATGAACCGGAACCTCATCGACTTTCCCTGGCGCGCCTGTGCCAGCGCTTTTTTTAGGAGATCACGTTCCTGACGGGCCAGATCACGCTCTCGGCGTAGGCGGGTAATCTCCTTCGCTGCATCCTCATGCGGACCGGAAAGCAAATCCTCCTCACGCAATTCTGCGACCCAGCGGCCGAGCGCGCTGACGCTGATCCCAAGATCTCCTGCTATCTGCCGCTGCCTGCGCCCGCTCGTCTGTAAAAGACGGACGGCTTCTTCCTTGAAGGCCCGATCAAACCGCCGGCCCTTGTTCCCATTCTGCTTCGACATTTGCACCTCCTGCGATCAAAATCCTATCGCAGGACGTCTCCACTTTCGTCAGCAGGGTCCACTGACCTTCCGCGCCAGTGTCGATGTGCCGGCCCGCTTCAAAAACTCCAAGGCGGTTGGGGCGGCATTTGGGCTGACGCCGTCCAAATATCAATCGGGCGAGATCAACCGATCCGGCGCAATATCGAAGTGCGGGGACGAGATGGTGCGGGCGATGCTCTACGAGGCGGCTCATATCATGCTGGTGCGTTCGACAAGATGGTCTTGGCTCAAGGCCTGGGCCATAAAGATCGCCAAGAAGCGCGGGATGAAGAAGGCGATCGTGGCGCTGGCACGCAGACTGGCTGTGGTCATGCACCGCATGTGGATGGATGGCACCGAGTTCCAATGCACAAGGGAAGGCGCAGTGGCATGAGCGCCAAAGCCAATCAAAGAGGATAGGAGGATTTAGGTTCCACCAAGCGGTGGAGTGATGTCCCTCGCGGGACGATGGATGAGGTGAGTTCGTATGTCCGCTTGGACCTGCCGTCCGTCCGATGGCAAGGCCGCCCGAAAGATTGTTCCGCCTCGTCTTCGAACCCCATGATGGAAGGGCCTTAAGTGCCGATTCCGAAGAGAAGCGCGAGCCCGCGAGAGACATAGAAACCGCAACAGTGGAAAGTCTGAAAGTGCTTGACACCCAATGGCCGATTAGAGAAGCGGACATTTAGGTGCGGCGCAGCAAAGCCAACTCTGGACAAAATCGGAACCAACCAGTTTTTTAGGAAAGCCCAAACTCACTCATCGTTCGGACACATTCACGGGCAAGGGTTTGTGCTTCTGCGATTTGGGCTGGTGTCATTTCCGAGGCAATGTTGTCGCGATTATTTGATGCGTTTTCGCTCTCGCCTGAAATCGCAGCGATGTTGTACCACATGTGGGCATAGACATTGTCTTGTATGACGCCAAAACCGTTTTCGTACATAAAGCCAAGATTGGACTGCGCAGCCGCATAACCCTGCTCTGCTGCTAGCCGATACAGTCGCACAGCTTCCACGTAGTCCTGCGCTACGCCCAGACCGTTGCGGTACATCAAGCCAAGATTGTACTGCGCCTCCGCAATCCCCTGCTCTGCTGCTAGCCCAAACAGTCGCACAGCTTCCCTGTAGTCCTGCGCTACGCCCTGACCGTTGGCGTACATCAGGCCAAGATTGTACTGCGCCTCCGCAATCCCCTGCTCTGCTGCTAGCCCAAACAGTCGCACAGCTTCCCTGTAGTCCTGCGCTACGCCCCGACCGTTGCTGTACATAAAGCCAAGATTGGACTGCGCAGCCGCATGACCCTGTTCTGCCAATGTCTGCAACATGCTCAGTGCTGTTGCGTAGTCTTCACGCTCGTATGCATCCAAACCCGCCAGGAAAAGATCAGGGCTCTCCTCCGCACATCCAATAAGCACGGCAAAGCTCAGGCAGAGAGTGGCGACCAGGTTTTTCATGTGGGAAGTCTAAGGCGGAATCTGGGACCAGGGAAATGTGGGGGGGCATAAACCCAAACCCACTCATCGGACGAGCCTTTTAGTAAGTAGGGAGGGACCCAAAGTTTTCTCAGCATAGGGGGGGTACCCCCCGGGTGGGGTCTCGTCTGGGGGATTTTGGTCGGGGAAATTTTGAAGGGGGTGGGGGCTCTAGGGCAGGACGCGATCCGGACGGTGGCATAGAGGTAGTGCTAGCTCTCGTTGTTTCGCGAGGGATGCCGAGAGACCGGGCAGCACGATTTCTAACGCTGCTTCCCCGTGCTGTCCCGGTGCTGTCCCGATGCCGATCTGCGCCTGCAGCACCTCTATAAAACATTGAAAACATTGGAGCGGGCGATGAGATTCGAACTCACGACCCTAACCTTGGCAAGGTTATGCTCTACCCCTGAGCTACGCCCGCGCTCCTAGTCGGAGGGCGTTATTGCCCAAGGATGGTGAATATTCAATAGGTCCGGGATTTTGGAGGTTTTGCCGGGTGTTGCGCGCAGGAACATTGCCATTCGCTCGCGGACGCGCGCCCGATGGATGACCGCCTCCTGCGTGCCTTGCACGCGAATCCTTTCGCTGGCGCGTAAAGCGCGCCGGGGGACGGCGATGACGTGCACCCAGCTTCCCTCCTCACTTCCCTCTCCCCCCCAAAATGCTATGAGGCCCAATGAGCACCACGCAACCGGGCCCAAACGAAGAATCCGCGCCCGATTTCGAGGCACAGCTGCCATCGGCGGCTGCGCGGGAGGCAGCGCTTTGCGAGCGGCTAGACAAGCTTGGGATTGCTTGGACCCTTCATGCCCATGCCCCGGTATTCACGGTTGAAGAAGCGAAGAATTTGCGCGGGAGCCTGCCGGGGCTGCACACCAAGAACCTCTTCTTAAAAGATAAGAGCGGCGGGCTCTGGCTGGTGGTGGCGCGGGAGGAACTTCGCCTCGATCTGAACGCGCTGGCGAAAAATTTAAGCGCGCCGCGCTTCAGCTTCGGTAAGCCAGAACTTATGGTCGAAACGCTTGGCATTGCGCCCGGCGCGGTTACGCCTTTTGCGCTGATGAACGATGTGAGTGGACGCGTTGCCGCCGTGTTCGACAAAGCCATGATGGACGGCACTATCTTGAATTTTCACCCTTTAAGAAACGATAAGACCATGGCCATCGCGGCCAATGATCTTCTTAAATTTACCGAAGATACCGGCCATTCGCCGCGCCTTGTGGAGCTGCCTGAACGCTCTTAAAAAGCTGCATTATGCCGCCAAAGTCTTCGCTTTTGGTCGTGGATTTCGTTCTAGGCTTTTGCTCTTGGCTTTTGGACCTTGGGCCACCATGTTTAGAGAAATAGAGGAGAATTTCTCGTAATGCCGATTATCGATCTTTCGGGCCGCCCAGTGACGAGCCAGAAGGGCGGCGCGGCTGCTCCGGCGACAGATGGCAAAACTAATCAAGCCGGCGATTCCGCCAGCAATCCCTATATGAAGGATTCGGATATCGAGCATTTTGCCGCCGACGTGCTGGAAGCCTCAAAGGAAACGCCGGTCATCGTCGATTTCTGGGCGCCTTGGTGCGGGCCGTGCAAAACATTGGGTCCAATGCTGGAAAAAGCGGTGCTTGAGGCCAAGGGCGCTGTGCGCCTGGTCAAGATCAATATCGACGAAAACCAGGAAATCGCGCAACAGCTTCGCATTCAATCCATTCCAACGGTCTATGCCTTCAAGGACGCTCAACCGGCCGATGGCTTTATGGGCGCCGTTCCGGAAAGCCAAATAAATCTTTTCATTCAAAATTTGATCGGCGATGCCGGCGCGGCAGCAAACACCGAAACCACGCTGGAGCTCGCAGCCAAGGCGATGGAGTCAGGAGATATCGCCGCGGCGGCACAGATCTTTGGGAAGATATTGCAAGAAGACCCTGGAAACCCCAAGGCAGTGGCGGGCCTTGCCAAATGCTATCTGATGAGCGGTGATCTGGAGCGGACTCAAAATACGCTTGGCTTGGTTCGCCCCGACGCGAAGGAAGACGATGCGATCCGCGCGGTGGAAGCCGAGCTTGCGTTAAAAGAAAAAGCGGCAGCGGTGGACAATTCCGAAACCGATCCCTTGCGCGCACGCATCGAAGCTGATCCGGGCGATCTGCAAGCGCGTTACGATTTGGCGTTGGCGCTGGATAGCGCAGAGGATCGCGAAGGCGCTATCGATCAACTCCTTGAAATCATCAGCCAAGAGCGAAACTGGAACGAAGACGCCGCCCGCACACATCTGCTGACGCTGTTCGAGGCAATGGGCCCCGGTGATCTGCGCACGGTGGACGCGCGCCGGCGTCTTTCAACAATATTGTTCTCGTAATATCATGCATGGTGCGCGCAGCTATTTGAATATTGACGAGCTGCCCAAAATCATTGTGGTCTTTCCGCTGACAGGCGGGCTACTGCTTCCGCAAACGCGGCTGCCACTGAACATTTTTGAACCGCGTTATCTGGCCATGATCGATGCGGCGATGGCTGGCTCGCGCCTGATAGGAATGATCCAGCCGCGCATCGCGGGTGACGACATGAAAAAGCACCCTGCGCTTTCGAATGTTGGCTGTGTCGGGCGCATTGTCGAATATGCCGAGACCGAAGACGGTCGCTATCTCGTCACCCTTCTGGGCGTAGCGCGTTTTGACGTTGTTGGAGAGCGCGAAGATGAGGATGAAACACCTTTTCGCCAGGTCACGGCAAACTATGCGCCTTACGCAATCGATCTGGCGACCGAACAGCCGACCGGCATGGGACGCGAGCGATTGATCGATGTGCTCAAGCCCTATCTTGCCGACCGCGATATGGAAACCGATTGGCACGCTATTGAAGAGGCCCCGATCGATGCTTTGATCAACGCGCTTTCGATGATGTGCCCATTCGATCCGGCGGAGAAACAAGCACTGTTGGAAGCACCTAGTATTGGTGAGCGCGCAGAGACGCTGATTGCTCTATTAAACATGGCAAATGCGGCCTCCGGCACTTCGGGCAATGATACGCCCTTCAATTGAAGGCGTTTTTAGGGAAATCAAATGGAAATTGACTCAAAGCTTTTGGAAATTCTGGTCTGCCCACTGACCAAGGGGCCTCTTGTCTATGATCGCGAGAAACAGGAGCTGATAAGCAAGAAGGCGGGGCTCGCCTTTCCCATCCGCGACGGCATTCCCATTATGCTGGCCGATGAAGGGCGCGAGCTGGCCGACGCGGAGTGCGAATGAGCGCGTCCGAGCCCTGGCCGACCGAGCTGCGGTTGAACCCGGCCAAAGACGAGCTCCTCGTCAGCTTTGACGATCAAAGCGCTCACGCGTTGCGCGCCGAATATTTGCGCGTGGTTTCGCCAAGCGCCGAAGTGCAGGGTCATAGCGAGGACCAGCGTCAAACGGTGCCGGGAAAAAGCGGCGTTAAAATCTCGCGGCTCGAGCCGGTGGGAAATTACGCGGTGCGCATCATCTTCGATGATGGCCATGATTCCGGGCTTTATTCCTGGTCTTACTTAAGAGAATTGGGTGAAGAAAAAGATGTCAAATGGGCGGCCTATCTCGAAGAGCTGGCAGCCAAGGGGATGACGCGCGGTTAAGCGCTTTTCACCGCCAATTTGGCTCTTGAGCCACTCATCTCTTGGGGCTAGGTTCCGCCGCCCCGAAGGAATTTCGAAGATGCAACCATTCACGACACTAACCGGTGTTGCCGCGCCGCTCCCCATGGTCAATGTCGACACCGACATGATCATTCCCAAGCAATTTTTGAAAACCATCAAGCGTACCGGTCTGAAGGACGCTCTCTTTTTCGAGGCGCGAACCAATCCCGACGGAAGCGTGAACCCGGATTTCGTGCTCAACCGCGCGGCCTATAGGACCGCAAAAATATTGGTGTCGGGAGCGAATTTTGGCTGTGGCTCGAGCCGCGAACATGCACCCTGGGCGCTTCTGGATTTCGGCATTCGCGGCGTCATCGCGCCGTCTTATGCGGACATCTTCTATAATAATTGCTTCAAGAACGGCATTCTTCCCATCATCTTACCACAAGAAGATGTCGATCAATTAATGGAAGAAGCCGGTAGCGGCGCCAATGCGATTTTCACGATCGGTCTCGAAAATCAGGAAATCGAGCGCCCCGATGGCGGCAAGATCGGCTTTGAGATCGATCCCTTCCGCAAGAAGTGCTTGCTTAATGGCTGGGACGATATCGGGCTGACGCTCAAGAACGAGCAGAAAATTACGGATTTCGAAAACACACGCAAACAGAGCCAACCCTGGCTCTAACAAATCGAAAATAAATTCATGACATATAATATTCTATTCCTGCCCGGTGACGGAATTGGCCCCGAAGTTATCGGCGAGGTCGAACGCATTCTCGAATGGTTCGGAAAAAACCGCGATATTTCCGTCACAACCCAAAGCGCGCTTGTCGGCGGCGCTGCGCTCGATGCCGAAGACACACCGGTTTCCGAAGCAACGATGCAGCTTGCATTGGACGCGGACGCTGTATTGTCCGGCGCCGTGGGCGGGCCCAAATGGGACAGCAATAGTTTCGACAAAAAGCCCGAGCGCGCGCTTCTGCGTCTGCGCAAAGATTTGGGGCTCTTTGCCAATTTGCGCCCGGCGATCTGTTTCGAAGCGCTGACCGATGCTTCTTCGCTGCGGCCCGAGATTGTCGCCGGGTTAGACATTTTGATCGTGCGTGAACTGACGGGCGGGGTTTATTTCGGAGAGCCTAAGGAGATCACCGAACTTGCCAATGGCGAGCGCCGCGCGGTCGACACCCAAGTCTATACAACTTCCGAGATTCAGCGCATTGCCCGAGTCGCCTTCGAACTCGCGCGCCTGCGCAGCAACGAAGTCGCCTCTGCAGAAAAATCTAATGTCATGATTTCCGGCGTCTTGTGGCGCGAAGTCGTCACAGAACTTCACAAGGCCGAATATTCCGACGTCAAGCTGAGCCATATCCTTGCCGATAATTGCGCCATGCAGCTTGTCCGCAATCCAAAGCAGTTCGATGTCATCGTTACCGACAATCTGTTCGGCGATATGCTCTCCGATGAAGCGGCGCAAACCGCAGGGTCGATCGGCATGCTTCCCTCGGCCTCATTGGGCGCGAAAGACCCGTCGAGCGGGAAACAAAAGGCGCTTTACGAACCGGTGCATGGCTCGGCCCCCGATATTGCCGGGCAAGGTACTGCCAACCCGCTCGCCTGCATTCTCTCCCTTGCAATGTGCCTTCGCTACTCTTTCAAAGAGGTGGACGACGCAGTGTTACTTGAGCGCGCTGTCGAGGCCGTGTTGAACGATGGCTTTCGAACCGGCGACATCATGCAGCACGGCAAGAAGCAGGTCGGTACCCGCGAAATGGGCGATGCTGTTCTGGCCGAGCTTGGTTCGGCGGTTTAGGCCGGCAAGATCCTGTCTGGATGATTTGCTTCCCAATGATTGTCATGGCCCGACTTGATCGGACCACCTAGTAGGCGCATATCCATGCGCCGGTGAAATCCTACGTTCGTCTGGGTGGCCACGCCCGGCGCGTTTTGCGCGCCAATTGTTTGATTCGCATGCAAGGCATGCGGGGCGGGCCGCAGGCTCAAAGTGCCATTCCCGACATCATAGAAGTCGGTCAGGCAGGATAAACTCTCCCGCATTATTCTTAAGTACCCGCTTGATCTGCAACGCGGCGTTCACCGGCAAAGCCGCATAGAGATGCGGAAATTTCATTCCGCCGCGCGAGATCTCCCATCTCAGCGCTTCGCCCAAAGCGCTCGCCTCGAAGGATGCAAGAATTATCTCCTCCTCGGCTGCGAAATATTTTTCGAGCGTGCCCCGCAGCTGCTCTGCGGTAGAGAAATGAATAAAACCGTCCCGAATATCGTCCGCTGAGCCGGCGAATTCAACCGATCCTTCGGCTGCCTGCCATTCGGCGGCCCGGAAGATTTTGTAAATCACATTATCGCTCACGCATCACCTCTAAATCTTTTCATGCTTTCACGAAGCGCGTCTTCCGTCCCATCTCGAAGAAGACCGAGAAGAGCAGAAGCGCGCTCTTTTATGGCCTCTTCATAGGCATCGCGTGGCACGCCCGATGAAGCCGCCGCCAAAGCCGTCTCGATTTCTTGCTGTTCAGCGGCAAAATCATAGCCATCGAGAGCAAGCGCATATGGATAGTTTATGACCAAATTTTTCGGCTCCAACTCAATGGCCCGATGGAAAAATCTCTTGCCCTCCTCGACGCGGGCGCCATAGAGAACGCGGCCGAGAAAACGCCCTGCCTGGCTCACCACCTCAATATGCCAGGCGCCGCGCAGGGTGAGCGCAATAGACGAGTTAGGTTCCAGTTGAAGCGCGCTGGCAATTGCGCTGTCGGTTTGGCCGGCAATGCCCTCTCGCTGCGAAGCGAAAAAACCGCTCAGCCGCGCCCTTCTACCGAGCGCGGTGACCAGAAAAATATAGCCTTCAGCATATTCAGGATCAGCGGCGACGGCCCCGCGCGCCAATTCCTCGGCTCGTCTTAGACACTCAATGCACGGCATGTCCCGCAATTCCGCATCGGCGAGTACGGCGCGAGCGGCTAAGGCAAATCCGCCGGCACTGCCCTCCTCCTCACCGGCGGAGATCGCCTTTAAATATTCACCCCCAGCGTAAAAATCAGCTGCCGAAACAGCCGAGTGAGCGGGCGCGCTCGCCATCATGAAGCCAAATATCAGCGCTGCGCTAATGCTCCGCATGTTCCAAAAATGCGCCATCTACCGCGCGGCGGATAAGGACCGCCGTCTCTTTACAACCGAACAAAGCGGCAAAGGAGCCAAAGCGCGGGCCTTGGGATTGCCCCATCGCAACTTCGTAGATGGCCTTGAACCAATCACGCAATGGATCGAAGCCATGATCTTTTCCAATCTCGTAAATGACCGACTGCACGGTTTCCGCATTGCGCTCACCGTCCAAACTCTCCAGCGCATCGGCAAGGGCCACCAGCGCGGCGCGTTCCTTGTCGTCGGGCGCACGATAGTTTTTGTGCGGCAGCACGAAATCTTCGTAGTAGCGAATGGCATGGCCAACCAAGCGATCAAGCCCTTTATGGGTATCAGGCCCGATTCCCGGGGCGTAGCCGCGTATGAAGCCCCACAAAACTTCGCGATCATGGGTCCCGGATGCGCCAGCGAGATTGAGGAGCAAGCCAAAACTGACGGGATATTCTTCCCGTGGCGGATTTCCGTCATGCACATACCAGGCGGGATTTTCGAGCTGCTTTTCGCGCTCATTTGCCTCGCGGTGATAGCGGTTCAGAAAAGAAACATACTCGTCCGTGGCTTTAGGAATGACATCAAAATGAAGCCGCTTGGCCGCGCGCGGTTTTTGGTACATGAAAAGCGCCAGGCTTTCTTCGGGCCCATAGGCCAACCATTCGTCCACCGAAAGTCCATTACCTTTGGATTTCGATATTTTCTGACCGCCTTCGTCTAAGAATAATTCGTAGTTGAAACCCGCCGGCGGTGTACCGCCGAGAATGCACAAAATCTTGGAGGATAATTCCACTGAGGGGATCAGATCTTTTCCCGCCATCTCATAGTCGATGCCGAGCGCGAACCAGCGCATGGCCCAGTCGGCTTTCCATTGCAGCTTGCAGGCGCCGCCGGTGACCGGCACTTCGGTGCGCTTGCCTTCTTCCTCGTAGACAATCGTGCCGGCGTCCGCATCGGTAGCGACGACCGGCGCCTGCAAAACCCGTCCGGTTTTGGGGCAAATAGGTAAAAACGGGCTGTAGCTTGCGCGGCGCTCCGGGCCCAAAGTGGGCAGCACCACGTTCAGCACTTTTTTGTAGTTGCGCAGTACCGCGATGAGCGCGGTATCGAAACGCCCCGATTGATAGCATTCGGTGGCACTTAAGAATTCATATTCGAAGCCGAAGCGATCGAGAAAGGCCTGCAGCCGCGCATTATTGTGGGCCCCGAAACTATCATGCGTCCCAAACGGGTCCGGAACCGAGGTCAGCGGCTTTTCCAAAGACTCAAGCAGCATCTCTTGATTGGGGACGTTGTCCGGAATTTTCCGCAACCCGTCCATATCGTCGGAAAAGGCATAGAGATGGGTCGGGTGGTCGGAAAAGCCCTCGAACGCGCGGCGAACCCAGCTGGTGCGGGCAACCTCACCGAACGTCCCGATATGCGGAAGCCCTGAAGGGCCGTAGCCGGTCTCGAACAATACTTTGTTAACGATTTGGCCCGCCGCCAAGCGCTTTTCAATGCGCGCGGCCAGTTTGCGGGCTTCGTCGAAGGGCCAGGCGCGAATAGCTATGGGGTCGAAATCGGGCGACATTGTTGTGGTTTTCGTTAAGCCGTTTGAAAGAGAGGGAAAGCTAGGCTGCGCATGGAATTGCGTCAAACTGTGTCCGCCTTCGATCTCCCGGCAAAACACGAGTTTGCGTTTGAGGGTGTGCTTGCGTGAGCGTTGATCCAACAATGCAGGATGCCGGTCAAGTTCGCGAGGACGCAATCCTTCGCGGCCGCATCTCGATCGTCTACGCAATGAGCAATCACTTCTTGTTCTTGCCTTTTGCCGCTCTTTGCGTTGCCGCTTCCGTCATTCACTACACGACCGCGTTGTGGCTCGTCTCCCTGCCGATGGTTCTTCATATTTTCGTTGCGGTTGGGGCCATCCGGCTTAAAGCGGCCTATGATTCGCGCGACCCAAGCGGTGATCTAAAAATTTGGGGCCGCAGATTTGTGCTCTATTCAGCCCTTACGGGCAGCGTTTAGGCAGTTGGAGCGGTGATCTGGTTCGTCCCGGGATCGTTCGCATCGCAAGCCTATCTGGTCCTTGCTTTTCTTGGCATGACCGCCACCGAATTCACCGCCCGCGGTGCTTACCGACCGGCCTACCTAGCCCATGCCATGACTTCGCTTTTCCCGCTTGCTGTCCTGTTGGTTCTGCAAGGCGATATCTACGCCCAGATGACAGCTGTCCTCGTCCTTTTCTTCGCCGGCGTCCTATACACCTATAGTGGTTCGGTCGAACGCCTCCTGGACGAAAGCATCCTTCTGCGTTTTGACAAGTCTCGCCTCATCGAACACCTGTCGCAGGAAAAAATCCTAGCGGAACGCGCACGCGATTCGGCGCAGGAAAGCGAGCGCAGCAAGTCTGCTTTCATCTCAAGCATCAGCCATGAGATACGCACGCCCCTCAACGCGATACTCGGCATGGCGCAACTTCTTGAGCGTAGCAACCTTGAAAAGACCCAACGCGACCATGTCAGAGTCCTTTTAGAAGCAGGGCGCGGCCTTAAGATTCTACTCGACGACATTATCGCCTTGTCGCAGATCGGCGACAGTGCGTTGAGCGAGACGCCGGGCGATGGCTGCGACGCCGGGCAGGCCGCGCGGACAGTCGGGCGCCTCTTGCAGCCCAATGCTTGGGAAAAACGCCTTCGGCTTGCCGTCAATGTTGCGCCGGGACTTCCTCGCGTTGCCGCAGATCCGCGCGTCCTACGCCGTATCTTGCTCAAGCCTGGTGGCAACGCCATTAAGTATACAGAGCGCGGAAATATTGAAATTGTAGTCGACGCGGTCGAAAACGCCGATGGCGAAAATATTTTGCGCTTTCGCGTTATTGATACAGGTTCCGGAATTCCGGGCGAACTTACCGAAAAAATATTCGAGCCTGTCGCGAAGGCGGACGAATCCTATGCCTGTGAATATAATGGCGCTGGCGTTGGTCTTGCTGTGGCACAACGACTTGTACAGGCAATGAACGGGACCATTGGCGTCGAAAGCGAGACTGGCGCGGGCACCACTTTCTGGGTGAAGATTCCGGCGGCAACATCATCCGCCAATTCCGTTGACGAAGCAGGCGAGGAAATTTCTGCGCCGAGCGGGCTCTCAATGCTCGTCCATCTTCCCGATCGCACTATGCGTTCGGCCCTCGAGCATTTGTTATCGCCCTTTGGCAACCAAATCTCGTTTGCGACCTCACTTGCCGAAACGGCACGCCTTGCAGCACGGGGTGAGTACTCGCTTGTGATCTGCGACGTGGACACCGCTGGCGCCCTCACTTCGGCTCCGGGCAAGAACACACCGATCCTCGCGCTTGCCCGCGGCGAAGATCAACCACCCGAAGGCGCCGACAGCGTTTTGCGCTGGCCAAACTCGGCAAACGCGCTCTACGCCGCGGTCGGGTTTTTAACCCAAACCGAAGCGACCACGCCGGAGAGCGTAGAGGGTGTCATCGATTCGACAACCTTTGCCGAGTTGGAGAAATCGCTTGGCTTCAAGGCCCTTATCGACATTCTTCAATCCTATATGGCGACGGCGGAACAACTTACCGCTGCGCTCTCGAAGGCGCTCGATACAGAAGAATGGGCTGAAACCGCCAGAGTCGCGCAGGATATCGGTGGGGCTGCCGGCAGCCTTGGGCTCACGGCGCTAACCACCGCGGCACGCCAGCTCGCGCAAAACGCGCGCGACGGCGCCGATCAAGACACCCTCGTGACCACGGCCCAGGAAGTGTTGGCCCAGCATGAGCGAACCCGAGCCGCTCTGCACCTACTCTATCCCGATCTCGCGGCTTAGAGCGTGATACGGCCAGATTGAACCATTCTGGCCGTATCATGCTCTAGCTGCCAATCCACCCCGCATCTGCGCTATGACTTGAACGCGAAAGAAGAGATTCCTTTGGATCGTTCTCGGCAGCGCTGGCGGGCGAGCCCGGCGGCGTTTAAACAAGGGAAATGGGCCAAGCTGCGATAAAAAAGGCCGCGATGAATCAAGATGCCGTACTTCCATTTGGCAAGGGCCCGGGTGATCCCGAGATTGTGCCCGGCGGTCCCGGTCCCTATGGCAAACATTCCACCGGAATCTTGCCCTCACACATTCTTAAAAGATTGATTCACGCGCACCGCGAAGTTCTGGCAACCGACGAAATCCTCGACCAGCAGATACAGCCGGCAAGTGTCGATTTACGCCTCGGCCCTGTCGCTTATCGGGTGCGCGCAAGCTTCCTTCCGGGCAAAGGGACGCGCGTCGCAGATAAGTTAAACGATATCGCGATCCATAAAATTGACCTGCGCAGTGGCGCCGTGCTTGAAACCGGTTGCGTCTATGTTGTCCCGCTAATGGAGAGGCTCGAGCTTTCATTTCGGGTTTCTGCCTCCGCCAATCCGAAAAGTTCAACAGGCCGGCTCGATGTCTTTACCCGTCTGATCACCGACAATGCACAAGCGTTTGACCGTGTCGACGAGAACTATCATGGGCCGCTTTACGCGGAGATTTCGCCGCGAACCTTTCCGATCCTTGTTCGCAAGGGCTCCCGTCTCTATCAGCTGAGGTTACGGCACGGTTCGCCGCAATTTACCGACACGCAGCTTCGGCGCCTGCATGAAGAAGTGGGGCTGGTGGACGGTCCCGCAGATATAGATGGCGGCCTGGCGCTTAGCGTTGATCTCCACGGTGAAGCGGTCAGCCATCAAGTCGGGTGGCGCGCCCGCCGCCATGCGGGCGTGATCGATGTGGATAGGGTCGGCAGCTATGATCCTCTCGATTTTTGGGATCCGGTCTATGCGCGTAAAGCCGACAGCATCATCCTAGACCCCGACGAATTCTATATTCTTGCCTCCCGCGAGGCCGTCAGCATTCCACCCGATTTTGCAGCCGAAATGGCGCCCTTCAATCAACTGGTGGGCGAATTCCGCGTGCATTATGCGGGTTTTTTCGACCCCGGATTTGGCCATGAGACGGGACATGGACGAGGAGCCCGCGCCGTGCTCGAGGTGCGTTCGCGAGAGGTTCCCTTTGTGCTGGAGCACGGCCAGACAGTCGGGCGCTTGGTTTATGAGCGTCTCACCGATACACCGCCACAGGTCTACGGAGACGATCTGGGATCCAACTACCAAAGGCAAGGCCTAAAGCTCTCCAAGCACTTTCACCTCCCCTGACTTCAGCATCAAAAATTGTGTGGCATTTGGCCCACAACAGCCGAGCGAAATGTCGCTTAAGCGCACGCGAGGGGTTGCGCCAATCATCCAGCAAGGGAATTCTTCGCTCACGCATTCGACGGGGGGATGCGCGCTCCCTTGCAAGCGCATTGAGGGGCAAGTGTGAGGCGGCCAGGTCGTAACCGATCGGTCGCCTCCGCGCTATCTGGCCACTTGGTTTGGCTCTTTGTTTGATGGATTCGCCGGTTTTCTTCTGCTTCCGCACCGTGCCCAGCCCATGCTAGTTATGACGCTTATGTTTCTTAGGCCAGAGTTTTTTGCCGTCGGCGGACGTAGCTCAATGGTAGAGCTGTAGCTTCCCAAGCTACTGACGAGGGTTCGATTCCCTTCGTCCGCTCCAACACCTCGCAAGAACATTCGGTCCATTTGGCGCGCTCGGCCAACGCGCATCACAAACAAATTCCAGATCGCCGCAATAGGCGCAGCGCGCGCAGCACTGCTCAACTGAGTGCAAGCGCAACATTTTCTCGCAAACACATAGTTTAGCCCAATACAGCCGCATATTTTGGTTCGATTTTACTTGCGAAATGGGCAGTTCATCCGTCAAGCTTACCGAATGGCAAGGCCACTCGACATCCGCAAAGCGCGCCCTTCAGACGCGGAGGCGATTGCGCGCATCTATATCGAAGCCTGGCAAGACACTTACCCGGCCCTACTGCCCTCGCGCCTGCTTCTGACGATGACGCAGGAGGGACAAACCCAGCGCTGGCGCAACGCCATTACCATTGCAGCGCGCGAAACCGTGTATGTTGCCGAGGACGAAAAGGCCGGCGTGTTGGCGATGACGAGCTTCGGACGCTCGCGCGATTCCGGTTTCAGTTTTGATAGCGAAATTTATACGCTTTATGTCGATCCCATACTCACCGGTCTCGGGATAGGCCGTGCGCTTCTAAAAGGCGCGTTTGGCGCGCTCAGCGAACAGAAGCACGAGAGCTGTATTATTTGGGCGCATGCTAAGAATCCTGCGCGCTTTTTCTACAAAGCGGTGGGCGGCAAGCTGGTTGCGGAGCGTACCACCAATATGATGGGCATTCCCGTTCCGGAGGTTGCCTTCGGCTGGCGCGATCTGGCGCTGGTCAGAACCAGCAAGAGCAAAAACCTCTTATAGTTGCCCTAAGAACTATCTGCCACCAGCGCGTGCAATTCGGGCCGCGAATGTGTTCGCAAGGCGCCGCGGAATGATACGAGCACCCGCTATCGCGGCCTTATAGAAGAGACCGGGCACGCAGATTGCTTTGTTGCGGGAAAGCGCAGCGTAGCCGGCCTCGGCAACGCTTTCGCTAGAATGCCAGAGAAATTTCGGTGAACGCTGCATATCTGCACGACTTCAATCGACATCGTGGAACTCGCTGTAAGTCAGACCGGGGCAAAGCGCCGTGACGTGAAGGCCATGGGCTTTCTCGTCGGCATGAAGCGCTTCCGAAAAAGCCACCTGCATGGCTTTCACGCCGGCATAAAGCGAATTGCTGACCCCCCCCCCGGGCAACAAGTCGACGACAGAGGCAACGTTCAATATGCGTCCGAATTTGCGCTCGCGCATGCCCGGAAGAAAATGCTGTGTCAGCGCATAAGGCGCGATGGCCATGACCTGTAACAGATCATGCTTGTCCTGCCACGATGTATCGGGAATGGCGCCGCGCAATTTATACCCCGCATTGTTCACCAGCCCGTCAATATGGATTTCCCTTTGGCGTAGAGTGCCGGCAATCTCGTCGGCTGCATCGGGATTTGCGAGGTCCGCCGGCAAAGCGTGAACACGAATCTGGTACGTATTCTCCAACTCCGTTTTTAGCGCGCAAAGCCTTTCGCCACGTCGTGCCGTAACCGCCAGATTATATCCATGCCGCGCAAACACGTGTGCCAAAGCCCGGCCGATCCCGGCCGAGGCGCCCGTAATCAAGACATGGCGCTGTTCGCCTTCACGCGTCCGCATCACGCGCCGCCGCCCTCGCCATCCCCAGGCGCAGCGGGCAAATCCTTAGGGCGTACATAATCCACAAGCCGGGCCGACAATGGCTTCACCGCGCCCCATTGGCTTGCAGAAAAGTCGAGCACGGCAAGGCACGCGGTCGGAAACTTCTCCGCCAATCTTTCTTTGCGAATTTCTTCGTCTTCGTCTTCGGGTAGCGCGGCCAAGGCCAGAGCCAGTGCACCGATCCCCGGATTGTGCCCCACCAACATCAGCGCCGAGCAGGCATCCGGCGCCTGGCAGATTTCGGCCAGAAGCGCTTTCGGCTCGGCAAGATATAGGGAGCGAGAGTAGAGAATTTCGGGTCGAGGTTCAAAGAGTGGATTCATTTGATCGAGCGTTTGGCGCGTGCGCGCCGCCGAAGAACATTTCACGAGTTCGGGAAGGTATTTTTGTGCCCGCATATGCGCACCCATACGGGGTGCAGCCTGCAATCCCCTAGGGCTGAGCGGCCTATCATGATCGTCGAGGCTCTTATTGCCCCAATCCGACTTTGCGTGACGAAGGAGAAAAAGTCTCAACACATTCCCGGCGAAAACTTGCCGGAAAACACTAGGCAGCAAGCACTATCATGACAAGGCTTAGACAGTGAGCCGAATTTCCGCATGCTTGACGAAAGCAAGACGGAACCCTATCGCTTCGTTCACCCCGGGCAAACGCCGACAATTCGCCCGGATAAGGTTGATAAGATGGCAACGAACAAGAACTGGAAGGGATGGCGGCCGCAAACGCTCGCGGTTCGGGGCGGACAAATTCGCTCGCCATTTCAAGAAACAAGCGAGGCACTATTTCTCACTTCAGGCTATGCCTATGAGAGCCCGGCGGAAGCGGAAGCGCGCTTTAAGGGCGCGCCCGGTTACACCTATACGCGTTACGCCAATCCGACAGTTACGATGTTCGAAGAACGCATGGCGCTTCTTGAGGGCGCTCCCGCTGCACGCGCCACCGCCAGTGGCATGGCGGCCGTCACCGCAAGCCTTCTTTGCTGTCTGCGCACCGGAGACCATATCGTTGCCGCAAAGGCGCTGTTCGGTGCCATACGTTTTGTTATCGAAGACATCCTTCCGCGCTATGGCATCGCGATCACCCTCGTCGACGGGACTGATCTTGCGGCGTGGCGCAGGGCCATGCGCGACGAGACCAAGCTTGCGCTATTGGAAACGCCGTCCAACCCAACTCTGGAGATCGTCGACATTAAGCGTGTCTGCGAAATCACGCATAGGGTGGGAGCGCGCGTGATCGTCGACAACGCATTTGCTTCGCCCGCGCTTCAGCAGCCAATGAAATTTGGCGCGGACATCGTCGTGCACTCCTCGACCAAATATATTGACGGTCAGGGACGCGTTATGGGCGGCGTCATTTTGTGTCACGAAGATTTTCTATCCGATCATTTACAGCTTTTCCTACGCAACACCGGTCCCTCGGCAAGCCCATTTAACGCCTGGGTTCACTTAAAGAGCCTTGAGACGTTGCAGCTGCGTATGCGTGCGCATTGCGAGAACGCGCTTAAAGTGGCGGAATTTTTGTCGAAACAGAAAAAGGTCGAAAAAGTGCGTTATCCCTTCCTCAAAGCCCATCCGCAATACAGGCTTGCGAGGAAGCAAATGTCGGGTGGAGGCGGCGTCGTGACCTTTGAAGTCCCAGGCGGCAAACGAGCTGCATTTAAGGTTGCGAAAGCGCTAAAGCTGATCGACATATCAAACAATCTTGGCGACACGAAAAGCCTCCTCACCCATCCCGCGACAACGACGCATCAGCGCATGTCAAAAGCTGCACGCCTTGAGGCCGGTGTCACCGATGAACTCCTTCGGATCTCGGTGGGACTAGAAGACCCTGCAGACCTTGCCGACGATCTCACGCAAGCGCTGGCGAAAATTTAGCAGACCGCAAGAGAACAATGTACGAAGAAACAACACGCAACATCCGCGTCATGGCCGAGCCGCGTTTTCTTGAGGATGAATCGATTCCGGAAGAGAATCGCTATGTCTGGGCGTATCGCATTACGATTGAAAACTGCGGGACGGCCTCGGTGCAGCTCATTTCACGCTATTGGCAGATAACCGACGCGCATGGGCGCGTCCGCGAAGTTCGTGGGCCAGGTGTCATCGGCGAACAACCCAATATCGATCCAGGAACTGTCTATCAGTACACGAGTGGCGCGCCCTTGGAGACACCCTCCGGGTTTATGACCGGGAGCTACAAAATGCGCGAAGCGTCTGGCGAAAGCTTTGACATCACAATCCCGCTTTTCGCGCTGGCCAGCCCTTACGAGACGCGCCAAGTCCACTAGATATGACCGCTTGCCGACGCAAAAGCTTCAACCGAAGACTGGGCTTGATCCGCACCCCAGTGCGCGTCGTACAATCAGGCCGATAGGAGAAATAATTTGGCACACAATAGCGACGGCAGTGCGGCGGTGAGCAAAAGCCCTGTGCAAAAAATATCGGAGCGTCCGGCCCGCGAAGATGTCGAAAAAGCCGTCCATACGCTTTTACTGTGGGCGGGCGACGATCCGGACCGGGAAGGCCTTGTCGATACGCCGGCACGGGTCGCAAAGGCCTATGAAGAATGGTTCGCCGGGTACAAGGAAGATCCCGAAGGCTATTTGTCACGTACCTTCGAGGAAGTCGAAGGATATGACGAGATGGTTGTGCTACGCGATATCCGTTTTTCGTCGCATTGCGAGCATCATATTGCTCCCATCATCGGCCGCGTTCACATCGGCTACCTTCCCAATAAGAAAGTTATTGGGATCTCTAAGCTTGCACGCGTTGTCGAAGCCTATGCGCGCCGCCTTCAAGTACAGGAGAAACTGAACGCGCAGATTGCCAACTGCATTCAGAATGTGCTGGAGCCGAAAGGCGTTGCCGTCGTAATCGAGGCGACGCATCAATGCATGACCACGCGTGGGGTACACAAAACTGGGGTTACGCTTGTGACTTCAAACATGCTCGGTGCTTTCCGCCACGACCCAATGACACGCCGCGAGTTCTTGACCATTATCGGCAATCCCGCTTCGTCAGTGGAGAGTTAAACCTCCATACGATGAGCACTGCGAACGCAATCGAAACGGTTAAGCGGCTAATTGCCTTTGACACCACGAGCCGGAATTCGAATCTCGAATTGATCGCATTCGCACAAGATATTCTGGAAGCAGCGGGCGCTCGCTGCCGCCTCACCTATGATTCAGACCGCAGAAAAGCGAATCTTTTCGCAACACTAGGTCCCGAAGGGGGCGGCGGTTACGTATTGTCCGGCCATAGTGACGTTGTTCCGGTCGACGGTCAGGATTGGTCCTCTGACCCATTCGCCGCGGAAATTCGGGAAGACAGGCTATACGGCCGCGGCGCCGCCGACATGAAAGGCTTCGTCGGCGCCGTGCTTGCACTTGTTCCGGAATTCGCAGCTGCGCCGCTCAAGCGGCCGCTGCATTTCGCATTTTCTTATGACGAAGAGGTTGGATGCGTCGGTGTGCGTTCGCTGCTCGAAGATTTGCGCGAACAAGACGTAAAACCGGCATTGGCGATCATTGGCGAGCCTACCGAAATGCGTGTGGTTGGCGGGCACAAGGCCGGTGCTGTTGCCATCACCGCGGTGAAAGGCCGAGAAGGGCATTCCAGCGCGCCGGCAAAAGGTGCGAACGCTGTGATGATGGCGGGCGAATTTATCTCCGTGATTTCGGCGATCGGTGAAGAGCTGAAAGAAGATCGCGACGAGCATTTCGAACCGCCTTACACAACGCTGCAAGCCAATATGGTAAGTGGCGGGACGGCCGTGAACGTGCTTGCACGCGAAGCCAATATTGTTTGGGAGTATCGCGCCCTTCCCGACCGCGATATCGACGCTTTGGTCTCACGCGTCGAGACACGAGCAAAGAGCGATATTCTCCCGCATTACAGGGAAGGTGCGCCGGAAGCGGCATTCGAGACACGCCTTAAAGCTAGCTACCCGGGCCTAGTGCGAGATCCGAATTCACCCGCCGTTCAGCTCGCCTGCGCCCTGGCCGGCAGCAATGATATCCACGCCGTATCCTATGGAACGGAGGCAGGCCTCTTTCAAGCCGCGGGCATCCCTGCCGTCGTTTGCGGACCCGGATCAATCAACCAGGCTCATCGGGCCGACGAATTCGTCGCACTTTCGCAAATAGAAGCCTGTACGGGTTTCCTCCGCCGCATCGCTGAGCGCGCAAGCCGCTAACGCGATACCGATTAGATCTAAGTGTCTACGCCTGGCTTGGCGTTTGCTCTCTCGGTTGCCTTTGCGTTTGCTTCTGCGTTTTGGGGCTCATCGCCAGCTCTTCGAGTGGAAAATCATAAGCCTTACCGCAGAACTCGCATCGCGTGCGCACAATGCGGTCCTTTTCCGCGAGCTCGGCCAACTCCTCTTCAGGATAAGAGCTTAAAACGGAACGCACCTTGCCTTCGTGGCAGGTACACTGAAACTTTAATATGCGCGAAGGCTGCACGCGCACTTCGTCTTCATGAAAGAGGCGCCAAAGAACGGATTCCGCGCTCAAATCCGTATCGAGAAGTTCGAAGGGCTCCAAACTGTCGAGAAACATCTGAACGCGCTGCCAATCGTCGGTTTCAGTAATCTCACCCACACTTTTTTCGGGAACGGCCTGCACCATGATCCCGCCCGCGCGCCAGCCATTTTCCTCTCCGGCTCGGTAAATCGGACCGGCTGACAATCTTATCAAAGTCGGGAGTTGCTCGCTCTGGCCGAAATAGCCTTCGGCGGAGCGCGCCAACCCTTCCGGGATAAGCGGCACGAGACCTTGATAGGCCTGCGCACCGGGCTTGGGTTCGATGGTTATTGCCAGGGCACCCTCGCCCGCGAGATCCGAAAATGCCGCGTCCGTTGGAAAATCGCTTAATCGTGATTCGTCGAATTTCGCATAACCGCGAAGTCCACCACCCGCGAAATAATCACCCACCAGGAGCGAAAGCGGTCCGTCCCCTTTTAGTTGAACGCTGAGGCGCCCCTCCAGCTTCAGTGCGGACCCAAGAAGTGACGAAAGAACAAGCGCCTCTGCGAGCACGCGCTGGGCGGCCTCAGGTAAGGAATGCGCGACAAGCGCCCTTGAGGATACTTCGTCAAGTCGTGCTATGCGCCCGCGCAAACCGATGCCGGGAAGATCGAAAGGCAGTACGAAATCGGCGGGCGGCGCCGGGGCGTAGCCGGCATCTTTTTTTGTCACCCCAAGCACCAATTAAGAATCGCCTTTTGTATGTGAAGGCGGTTCTCCGCTTCGTCGAACACGACCGATTGTGGGCCGTCTATAACCTCATTCGTGACCTCTTGCCCGCGATGCGCCGGTAGGCAATGCATAAAAATGGCGTCTTCATGCGCGCGCGCCATTAGCTTCGCATCGACCTGATAGGGCTTGAGAATATTATGACGCTTGGACCCTTCTTTGTCGCCCATCGAGACCCAAGTGTCCGCGACAACGCAATCCGCGCCGGCAATGGCTTGCTCGGGATCGCGCATGAAGGCGACGTTCGCGCCGGCTTGCGTGGCCCAATTGCGTAGCGCCAGCGGCGGCGCAAGCTCGGTCGGCGTTGCTATGCGCATGTTGAAATTGAAGCGCGACGCAGCGTGAACCCAGGATGCGAGCACGTTGTTGGCATCGCCGGTCCAGGCCACCGTCCGGCCACGAATGGAGCCCTTCTTTTCCTCGAAGGTCATAACGTCCGCCATCACCTGACAGGGGTGCGAGTTTTTTGTCAGGCCGTTAATGACGGGTACCTCTGCTTTCGCAGCAAGTTCTAGAAGCGTCTTATGATGCAGCGTGCGGATCATGATCGCATCGACATAGCGCGACAAAACGCGCGCGGTATCGGCAATGGTCTCGCCCCGGCCCAATTGCATTTCCGCACCGGTGAGCATGATGGTGCTCCCGCCAAGCTCTTGCATACCGACGTCGAAGGAGATGCGTGTCCGTGTAGAGGGCTTTTCGAAAATCATCGCCAATACGTGGCCTTGCAGGGGCGCGTCTTTATCGACCGCGCCACGCGACAAACCCACACGGGCTTTTTTTCGCCTGCGCGCGGCCTCGACCAATCGCTTTAGGGTTGCGCCGTCGAAATCCGAAAGATCAAGGAAATGACGTGGCGCCACAGGCTCACGTCTTAAGGCTTTTACTGAACTCATGTGGCCTTCCTCTCGGCATCATAGCCGGCGCAAACCGCGGACAATATTTCCACGGCATCACGCAAATGACTTTCGTCCACGATCAAGGGCGGAACCAGCCTGATCACGTTTTCCGTGGCGCCAACCACCAATAATTTTCTTTCACGCAAGGCAGCGACAAAGCCGGCCGCAGGAACATTAAGTTTCAATCCCAGCATCAACCCACGCCCGCGTACTTCCTCAACAACATGCGGGTACTCGGAGAGAAGCATGGCGAGGAGCTGCTGAAAATGGCTGCCTATCAGGCGCACGCGGTCGAGAAATCCGGGTGCCGTGACAATATCGAGCACAGCATTGCCGACCGCCATCGCCAAAGGATTGCCGCCATAAGTTGAACCGTGTGAGCCCGGGGTCATACCCATGGCTGCCTTCTCGTTTGCAAGGCAGGCTCCAAGGGGAAACCCACTGCCAATCCCTTTGGCAGTCGCCACGATGTCCGGCACAATTCCCTCTTCTTCATAGGCGAACAAATGCCCGGTGCGCCCCATCCCGCATTGAACTTCGTCGAGGATGAGCAAAAGACCGTTCTCGTCGCAAAACTCCCTGAGACGCTTTAAAAATCCTTGCGGCTGCACATGCACGCCACCTTCGCCCTGTATAGGTTCTATCAGCATTCCTGCGGTTTCAGCGCCGGCAGCGTTTTTGACAGCGTCGAAATCGCCGAAGGGCACCTGATCGAAGCCATCCATTTTTGGGCCGAAGCCCTCAAGATATTTGGGCGCACCGCCGGCCGCGATGGTCGCGAGCGTGCGTCCGTGAAACGCGCCTTCGAATGTGATCAGCCGGTAGCGCTCGGGGGCGCCATTTGCATGATGATATCTACGCGCCATTTTGAACGCGCACTCCATCGCTTCAGCGCCTGAATTTGCGAAGAACACCGTATCGGCGAAGGAGATCTCGATCAGCCGACGGGCAAGTTTTTCCTGTCCGGGCACGCGATATAGATTGGAGGTATGCCAAAGCTTGCCCGCTTGGCTGCGCAAGGCGGAGACCAGGTGGGGATGGGTGTGTCCGAGCGAGCAGACAGCAATGCCCGCGCCGAAATCGAGATATTTTTCCCTCGCCTCGTCAAAGAGATAGGGACCCTCCCCGCGAACAAAGCTGATATCCGCACGGTTATAGGTGGGCAATAATGGAGGAATCACAACGGCCTCCCGGACCTGGCGCGGCTCCGCGCGGGGACGAAAAAGAAAACGCGTCTTATCCGCCAGATAGGAGACGGTGGTCAAGCACATTCCCACTTTGCCGTTGTTGTGGACAAGACCTAGGGGGTGATGGGCACAGCTTGTATGCTACCCGCCCTCTGCTACGATATTTAGTAGAAATTACCGGAGAATTCCTATGGGCTGGACGGAAGAACGGGTTGAACAACTAAAAACGCTGTGGACTGAGGGTCTGAGCGCAAGCCAGATAGCGCGGGTTATGGGTGGAGTAACCCGAAACGCGGTTATCGGCAAAGTGCATAGATTAGGCCTGGCAGGTCGGGCCGGGCCTAGGCGTAGCGACCGTCCGCGGCATACATCGTCGCGCAGATCCGTTGCCCGCGCAGCCGCAGTGGAGCCGGAAATTGTCGAGGAAGATCCGATCGTATTAGACGATGGAAGCTTTGCGACCGTGCTCACCATCAATGACAGGATGTGCCGTTGGCCGATCGGGGATCCATCGGAGAACGAGTTTCACTTCTGCGGCCGCAATCCGAAATCGGGCTCACCCTATTGCGAAGCCCATGCGCGCAAGGCCTACCAGCCGCACATACAGCGCCGCGACCGCCGCGCATCCGGTTAAAAGCCAAGGAAGTAACCAGGCAAAAAGAAAGCGGGCCGATGATCGACCCGCTTTCTCTAATTTGGCGCTATCCAGCGCACCAATCACCTACCAATAAAAGGCGCTGTAGACGACATCCACGACTTCGCCAGAATATAGATTCACAAGCAGAACGTCCGTTCCGTAGCGGATCCAGCGATAGCCCCGTGGCGGGGGTGCAAGTCCCAATTGGTAGTAGTCGTCGTAGTAATACTGCGCACTGATAAAGAGCGACGGCAGATAAGCGCCAATTTGCCAGTTAGTGTAATAGTGGCCGCGCGGATAACGATAAGGTCTTACGCGGATCGAAGGGCGATAATTGCCAGAGTAGTAATACTGACGCCCTACGCCTCTGCGGCCATTGAAGCGTTGGTTGTTGTTGTAGCCGCGGTTCAGATTTCGGCCTCGCCCCGCATAGCGGTTGCCCGCATTACGATTGCCGGCATAACCATTGCGTCCAGGGCCACGAAACGCGCCATTACCATTGCGGCCCGGACGTCCATTCAAGGCATTGTTGCGATTGCCGCCAAACCTGCCTGCGCCTTGCTGATTATTCCGCCGATTCGGCGCGGCCCTGTTTGGACCCTGCCTGTTTGGTGCGGCTCTATTGGGGCCTTGGCGGTTTTACGCGAATCTATTGCCGCCCCGACGATTGGGCGCGGCTCTATTTGGGCCCTGACGGTTCTGAGCGGCACGATTTCGCTGCTGCGGGCGGGCTTGTTGCCGTTGCGGGCGTGCCTGGCGCTGCGCTTGCCGCTGCGGGCGGGCTTGTTGCCGCTGCGGGCGGGCCTGGCGCTGCTGCTGTCGCGCTTGACGTTGTGGGCGTGCTCGCCCTTGCTGGCGCTGCCCGCGCGCCTGTACTTGTATTAATTGCACAGGACGAGCGTCTCGAAGCTCAGCGCGCATGATGCCGCCGCGCGCGGATTTTTGAAACGAAAGTTCTTGCCGCCAATTATCTTGTGCAGCGTTCGCGGCCACAGGAGCCGCAACCAAAAGAGCAAACACAAATGCCAAAATCGTCTTCATAATGACCTCTCTTTCAGGCACACGCCGTCTACGGGCGTGTTCCCGAATTTCATGCCACAACAAAGCGCTGATTTGGCAAGTGCCCCGCTTGCCGGCGCCTGGAGCTATTCACGTTTGCGCGTAAAAAACGCGCCCTCGCTTCTGTGCAAATTGCACAGCCATGCTGTCGAACAGGATACTAAATAGAGGCGTCCGAGGCAAGGTGACGCAATGCCGGGGTGCGCCTTAATTAGGACACACAAAAACTAAAGTTCGGACAAATTGTGGCTCGTTGGGACGCCAACCGATGCTGACCTGCTGCGATGCAACGCGCTAAGCGCGTTATTTCGCAACGGCATTCTCCGAATTTTTTCCGGAAGGCGCGGGCGCGGCGAAAGTTTCGTCGAAGGAATAGCCGGCCGAGCGGACGGTTCTAATGGGATCGCGTTCACCCGATTCGTTGAGCGCCTTGCGCAAACGCCCGACATGTACGTCAACGGTTCGCGTGTCGACATAAACATCCGAACCCCATACCGAGTCGAGGAGTTGTTCTCGCGTATAGACGCGCCCGGGATGCTGCATCAATTGATCGAGTAAGCGATATTCCGTCGGTCCGAGATGAATGTCACGCTCGGCCCGCTTCACACGATGGGTTCCGCGATCCATGCTGATTTCGCCGACCTCAATCACATCTTCAACCAGCGAAGGCCGAACGCGGCGCCTCACGGCGCGAATCCGCGCGAGGAGTTCGCTCATGGGAAAAGGCTTCACGATATAGTCGTCGGCACCCGTATCCAGGCCACGGATGCGATCTGCTTCCTCACCACGGGCCGTCAGCATGACGATAGGCGTATTGCGCAAATGCCCGCGCGAGCGCATCCGTCTGCAGATCTCAATTCCGGAAAGCTGCGGCAACATCCAATCGAGAATCACAAGGTCAGGCTGGGTTTCGTCGGCTGCTATTAGCGCTTCTTCGCCGTCGGACGCCTCAAACACGCGATAGCCTTCGCGCTCAAAATTGTACCGCAATAGGGTCGCTAATGCGGCCTCATCCTCGATAATCAACACACTAGGCTGGGAAGGTCCCCTCACGCATCCGCCCCGTAATTGAATTCATGTGCATTAGGATCACTTGGTAAAGGCGCGCTTGACGTTATATCTGCCTTGGGTCGCTCGTCGTAGCGCAAATATTCTCCGGTCGACATGTGATAGACAGTCTCGGCGATATTGGTGGCGTGATCGCCTGCCCGTTCAATGTTTTTTGCCACGAACAACAAATGCGTACACAATCCGATCGTACGCGGATCCTCCATCATATAGGTAAGAAGTTCGCGGAAGAGGCTATTGTACAACTCATCAATCTCTTCATCCCGATACCAGACATTCTTCGCAGCCTTCGCGTCCCGGTCGGAATAGGCGTCCAAAACCGCCTTAAGCTGCGCCATTGCTTGCCGTCCCATTCTCGCGAGGGACTGCGCAAGGCGAATCGGCGGTTCGCGATTCAAAACAAGAGCACGCTTGCTGATATTTTTTGCATAGTCGCCTATGCGTTCAAGCTCGGAAGCGATTCGTATCGCAGCGAGCGTCGTTCGCAGATCGACAGCCATCGGTCGGCGAAGCGCCAAAACCTTGAGAGCCTGTTCCTCTACGGTTTGCTGAAGCGCGTCGACACGCTCATCGGTGCTGATCGCGGTCTCGGCCTGATGCGCATCGCGTTTTGCAATCGCCTCCATGGCATTGCCGAACTGCGCTTCAACAAGCCCGCCCATTTGCGCGACGCAATTGGTCAAAGCGTCCAACTGCTCGGTAAATGATTTCACGCTATGCTCGTTCATGCCCCGTCTTTCAGCGAAGGACCACAAGGCCCGATTACAACGGCAGGTTCAACCACATGTGACGGAAGTATAACGAATTTATGACGTTCACCGAATTTCATTGTTCACCTAGTTTTCAGCGCCCCCCTCCACAGGTGTCGAGGCCGCCGGCAGAGACACGGTGAAGGTGCTGCCCTCGCCCGCGACGCTATCAATCTGCAGCTTACCTTCATGCCGGTTAAGGATATGCTTGACGATCGCAAGTCCGAGGCCCGTACCACCGCGCGCTCGGCTACGCTTTACGTCGACGCGGTAAAAGCGCTCGGTGAGTCGTGGAATCGCCTCGCGCGGAATGCCTTCGCCCTCGTCGCGAACGGAGGCAAAAACTTGTGCTGGCGAACTTCGTCCTGCATCTGGAGTTGCACCAAAATCGATATGCACCGTTCCCGCTTCACCGCCATATTTTATGGCATTGTGGATGAGGTTTTGGAAAACCTGTGTGAGTTCGTCACGGTCCCCAATTGCCCATACGGGCTCGCTTTCGCCAATATTCAGAGTCACATTGTCAATGTCGGCCAAGGGCAGCAGCGCCGATGCTGCATCACGGACAATCGCGACAAGCCCGACATTATCCGCCGGCGGGTTGTGCTCGTTCAGTTCGATACGGCTTAGAGAGAGAAGGTCGTCGATCAACCTGTTCATCCGCGCCGTTTCAATGCTCATGATTTCGAGAAAACGCTCACGTGCGACGGCATCGTCTTTCGCATGGCCCCGTAGGGTATCGATAAAACCCGATACCGCGGCAAGCGGCGTCCGTAGCTCGTGACTCGCATTTGCCACAAAGTCTGCGCGCAGCACCTCGGCGCGCCGCATAGCGGTGAGGTCGCTAAACTGCAAAATCACCAGACCGGGCCCTTCGCTCACCAAACGCGCGATACGCGCTCGGTAGTGCCGCTCCACCGGCACAATGACCGAAAAAAAGATAGTTTCCGCCGCACCTCCCGCGAGCACGCGCGTCGTACCTTCCAAAATCTCAGGGTAACGAAGTACTGCAGAAATATGTTTCCTCTCGCTATCGCTTCCGACCAACGCGCGCGATGCAGAATTGGCAAACAGCACTTTTCCCGTTTCATCGAAGACGACAATCGGATCATCCAGTGAATCGAGCAGGGCCTTGGTTGCATCGGGCATGGAGGGCGGCGCGACCGCCTCCTCGTGCGGCGGCGCAGTTTCGGCATCCGATCGCCGAGGCGCAGCAAGATATGCCCCCAAAGCGAGGCATAATACGCTGGCAACGCTCGCCAGAATCACCAGCGCACCGGCAGCTGCCGCAAATGCAAGCATGCCGAACGCCCCTAAGACGCTCAATATCAATATCGGTGTCGACCAAGTGTTATGCACGCATACAAGCTCGATCAATTGCGTGGGAAAACATGCAACTCACCGCTTAAAGGAGCGGCGCCAAGATTGCCAAAACTATATCATGTCTTAATGTCGGTTATAGCAGCGTGCTTCGCGAGATTGCCCCTACCCGCCTCACTCTAAGCAGCCCCAATCAAGACATACTCGGCCGGGGTTAGAAGAATATCTCGAGGTTATTCCGCGAGGATGGGCCGCCAACTCCCACGCCAAGACGGCTCGGATGGCCCCAATTTGGCCACGAGTTTCCCGATATATCTACGCGAATTTGCTTGGGTCGTAAGCGGCGCTTCTCATGGCATGGCAAACGATGAGTTCAGTTTGACGGAATATGGGTAGTTTCTATTTTCCTAATTCGGAATTTTGGCTTGCTGTTAACCCCCGACGCCCGATTCCGCTCCAATGATGAACAATATCGGCTATATACGTGGATAAGTTTCTCTCCAAAGGGTTCAAAGTGCTGAATACAAATCGCTCCTTGTTGCTGTCCTGCACCGCTGCATCTGTGCTCCTCCTCGCAGGATGTGCAGTTGGTCCGGATTTCGAACGGCCCGCAGCGCCGGAAGTCACCGGCTACACCGCGATGGCTCTTCCCGCATCGACAGTGGCCGGCTCGGCGGATATTGCCGGAGGCGAGGCCCAGCGTTTCACCGCCGGCATGGATGTCTCCGGGCAATGGTGGACATTGTTCGAATCCGACACACTCAACGAGCTTGTCGCACTGGCACTCGAAGCAAATCCTGATTTGGAGGCAGCGGAAGCTGCGCTCAATCAGGTGCGTGAAAATTACTTTGCCGCACGCGGCCCGTTATTTCCCGCGATAGGAGCCAATGTAAGCGCACAGCGTCAGCAGTCGCCGCAAACGAGCAACACGCAATTCAACAATGCGCTCCTCAATCTTTATAACGCTTCGGTGGGCGTCTCTTATTTGCTCGACGTATTTGGCGGCACCAGGCGAGCCGTAGAGGCTGCCGGCGCGCAAGTCGATAACCAGCGCTATCAGCTCGAAGCCACCTATCTGACGCTTATTGCGAATGTGCTTACAGCAGCCATTCAAGAAGCCTCGCTGGCAGCTCAAATCGAAGCAATTGATGAAATCATCGCGGTGCAAACCCAGGCGCTCGACTTGATGACACAGCAATTCGAGCTGGGCGCGGTGGCGCGCGGCGATGTGCTTGCGCAGCAATCGCAGCTGAACCAAACCCAGGCTGATCTACCCGAATTCCAGAAACAATTGGCGCAAGTTCGTACCCAGCTGACGATATTGCTGGGCCGCTACCCGGCTGAAGATGCGCCCCCAGGAGTTTCGCTCGTCGATCTTAGCTTGCCGCAAGAGCTTCCCGTGAGCCTTCCTTCCGAATTGGTCAATCAACGCCCCGATGTGCGCGGCGCCGAAGCCTTACTCCATCAGGCAAGCGCAAATATCGGCGTTGCGACGGCAAATATGTTGCCGCAATTCACGCTTAGTGGAAATTACAGCACGACTTCGACATCCATACCCGGCACGGCCGCGCTATTTGGGACCGGTACAGCGGGCTGGAGTCTTGGCGCGGGCGTGGCTGCACCGATTTTTCAAGGCGGGCAGCTTTCCCGTCAGCGCCAAGCCGCGCTTTACGGTTTTGAAGTTGCCGAAGCGCAATATCGCAGCACAGTCCTTGTAGCCTTTGCCGATGTTGCGAATGTCTTGAACGCGCTGCGTTTTGATGCCGAAGCATTGCGCGCGCAAGAAGTAGCAGCGGATACAGCAGAACAGAGCCTCGGCATTACCACCGAGCGATTTCGTGCCGGCGCCATTGCATACCTTCCTTTGCTCGATGCCCAACGAACCTATCAGCAAGCGCGTATATCCTTGGCGCAATCGCAAGGCGCGCGTTTTGCCGACACGGTGGCCCTCTTTCAAGCGCTTGGCGGCGGCTGGTGGAACCGCGAAGAGATCGTAACGGCCACCCGGCCTAATCCGATTCCAATTCCATGAGCCTTCGGTCCAGGAGCATCGGCGGAGCGTCACGGCGCAGCTACACAGGACGATGGATACTCGTTCTCGGCGGCACCGTGTTTGTCTTCCTAGTCATATTTTTTTCGAACTTGCAGACAACGTTTAGCGTTTTGAGCCTGTTTGGGGTGACGCCGGACTTTCCCCAACCCGCTCCCGTTGTTTCCAGCATCACCGCCCAAATGCAACCCTGGCAGCCAAATGTCGAAGTCGTTGGCTCGTTTTCCGCCAGCCAAGGTGCCGATCTGGCCGTGGAGGTATCCGGCATCGTCGCGCAAGTCTATTTTGAATCCGGGGGCGAAGTATCGGCCGGAGCACCGCTCATCCGCTTGCGCACGACCGACGAAACCGCACGCTTGCGCACACTCGAAGCCAATGCCGAGCTTGCCGCGGCGACCCATGCGCGCAATCAGCGTCTCTTGGAGATTCAGGGGATCAGCACCGCGGAATTGGAAACCAGCGAAGCTGCCTTGAAGTCGGCACAGGCGCAGGTCGCCGAGCAGCGTGCGATTATCGAAAAGAAAGTCGTGCGTGCACCCTTTGCAGGAGAACTTGGAATCCGCCAGGTCAATGTCGGACAATATTTAGATCCGGGCTCGGTCATCGCTACGCTTCAAGCGCTCGATCCGATCCATTTTGATTTTAGTGTCCCGCAACAGACTCTGGAACAATTGAAAGTCGGGCAAAGCGTTTTGATCAGCGTAGACGGTTACACCGACACCGCGTTTATGGGTGATATCGCGACTATCGACCCGAAAGTCGATCAAGCAACACGCAATATTGCCATCCGCGCAATTGTGGCGAATGAAGATCGCAGATTGCTTCCGGGGATGTATGCGACGGCCAATATCGTCACCGGTGCAGCGCAGGAATTTCTTACCGTCCCGCAGACGGCGGTGACCTTCAATCCATACGGAAATACGGTTTATCGCGTCGAAGAGGTCACAGAAGACGGCGAAACGCGTCTCATAGCGACTCAGACTTTCATTACGACCGGGGAAACGCGCGGGGATCAGATTACGATTCTCTCCGGGATATCTCCCGGTGAGCAGATTGTCAGCGCAGGGCAGTTCAAACTGCAAAACGGCATGACAATCGAAATCAATAATAGTGTTCAACCTTCGAACGATCCTAACCCCAGACCCTTGCAACGCTAGGCGAGACGCGCCGCCATGAAATTTACCGACATCTTCATCGAACGGCCGGTGCTCTCCATCGTCGTTAGTTTGATGATCTTGGTCGCGGGCCTGCGCGCGGCGCTTTCGATCCCCGTATTGCAATATCCGCGAACCGAGAATGCTGTCGTCACCGTTACGACGGCCTATTTTGGTGCCGATCCCGATGTCGTTGCCGGGTTTATTACGACACCTCTGGAGACGGCTGTCGCGCAGGCCGCCGGCATCGAATATCTCACCTCCTCGAGCGCAGCAGGGATCAGCACCATCACGGCGCGTCTGCAGCTCAATTATGATTACAACGCGGCGATGTCGGAAATCAGTGCACGCATTGATGCGGTCGCCGACCGGCTTCCACCACAAGCACAGGAACCAGCTATCAATGTTCAGGTCGGTCAAACCGTCGCTTCGATGTACATCACGTTTTTCAGCGATACATTGGGCAGCAATCAGATAACCGACTATCTTTTGCGCGTCGTTCAACCGCAATTCCAGGCCATTGACGGCATTAAGTTGGCCGAGATCATGGGTGCACGCTATTTCGCGCTGCGCGCTTGGCTCGATCCGCAACGCCTCGCATCCTACGGCCTGACGGCCTCGGATGTCAGCAACGCGCTTGCGGCCAATGATTTTATCTCCAGCCTCGGCAGCACCAGAGGACAAATGGTTCAGGTCAATCTGAACGCTTCGACAAGCCTTCACTCGCTTGAAGAATTTCAGAACCTTGTAGCCAAACAAACGGATACAACCATCGTCCGCCTACGTGATGTTGCGGAGGTCTCGCTTGGATCGGAAGATTACGGCTCCGAGATTCGCTACAATGGCGAGAGCGCCATCGTGATCGCCATCCATATGGCGCCAGATGCCAGCATTCTTGAAGTGGGTGCCGCCGTGGAGGAGTTATTCCCGCGCATCGAGCAAGAGCTTCCTGAGGGACTAACCGGAGATTTGGTCTTTAACGCCGCTGATTTTGTAAACGCCTCCATTGACGAGGTCATACAAACGATCATTGAAGCCCTCGTCATCGTGATCCTTGTTGTATTCCTGTTTCTTGGCTCGGTGCGTTCGGTTGTCATTCCTGCGGTTGCGATTCCGCTTTCGCTAATCGGCGCATTCATCATGATGCTGACGTTGGGCTATTCGATCAATCTTCTCACGCTATTGGCCATGGTCTTGGCCATCGGACTCGTTGTGGACGATGCCATTATCGTGGTGGAGAATGTTCACCGCTATATCGGCAAAGGGATGGCACCATTTCAGGCAGCGATTGTTGCTGCGCGTGAGCTCGCCGGTCCGATCATAGCGATGTTGGCGGTGCTTGTTGCCGTTTACGTTCCCATTGCATTTCAGGGCGGGTTGACGGGAACGCTCTTCACGGAATTCGCCTTCACCCTTGTAGGTACAATTTTGATCTCGACCATCGTAGCGCTGACGCTCTCGCCTATGATGTGCGCCTATTTGCTTAAGCCGGAAGACGAAAATGCCTCGGGATGGCAGAAACGAACTGCGAATTTTGTCGACCGAAGATTCGCTTCGCTGCAGTCGGGATATCGGAGGCGGTTAAACAGTTCCCTCGACACTGTCGGGCTGACAGGAATTTTTACTCTCATGATTGTCGTTTTCGGGGTGTTGCTGACGATCGCCCCCGGGATGCAAAGCGAGTTGGCGCCGGCAGAAGACCAGGGCTTCATTTTTATTGCCGGTCAGGGCCCGTCCAACGCGACGCCGGACCAAACGTTGCTCTACGCAAATGATACCTATGACAAGGTGAAAGACTACCCGGCGGTGGATGGCGTGTTTCAGGCCATCTTTCAGGGGCAGTTTTTCACCGGTCTTGCTCTAAGGACTTGGGAAGACCGCGACGATAGTTCTGCCAAAGTGACGCGCATCGCGAGCGAAGATTTAAGGCAAGTGACCGGGCTGCAGCTTTTTGCGTTTCCCCTCCCCTCGCTTCCGGGCGCCGGAGACGGAGCCCCGGTGCAATTTGTTATTAAGACAACCGAGCCCTTCGACCGCCTTTTCGAGGTCGTAGGAAACTTTCAAAGCGAGGCGCAGGCCGCCGGCTTGTTTCCCTATTTTTCCCAAGTGGATTTGAGAATCGACCGCCCGCAGGCCACCGTGCAAATCGACCGTGAAAAAGCTGCCCTCTTGGGTCTCAGCATGGCCGAAATCGGCGACACCCTCACCGCGATGCTGGGCGGCGGTTACGTGAACTATTTTAGCCTCGATGGGCGTTCTTACCGCGTGATGGCACAGGCCGATCAGCCCTACCGCCTCAATCCCGATCAATTGTTGAACTATTATGTGCGGGCGGGTGACGGCACGCTCGTCCCCCTATCGACAATCGCAACCATCGAGTACCGGACGATCCCGCAATCGCTGCCGCGTTTCCAGCAGCAGAACGCAGCCACGATTAGCGGCGCAACCAATCTTGCCCAAGGCGAAATCATCGCACGCCTGAACGAACTTGCCGATCGCGTTCTTCCCGACGGATATACTGTCGATTACAGCGGACCGTCGCGTCAATTCGTTGAGGAAACAAGCGGCTTCATTTGGATATTCCTATTTGCAGTGGTGCTTATATTTCTTGTCCTTGCCGCTCTCTATGAAAGCTTTCGCGATCCGCTGACTATTCTGATTTCCGTTCCACCCGCCATCATGGGCGCGTTGATTGCGATCTATGTGGTTGGTGGGATCAGGATGTTCCTACCGGACATTATTCAGCTCGGCGGCGCGACATTGAACATCTACTCGCAGGTTGGACTCGTTACGTTGATCGGGCTCATCTCGAAACACGGGATATTAATTGTCGATGTGGCCAACCGCTTGCAGCGCGAGGGCCGTAGCAAGCGCGAAGCCGTGGAAGAGGCTGCCGCCATCCGCCTGCGTCCAATCCTTATGACCGCCTCCGCCACCGTCCTCGGTGTCACGCCGCTTCTCTTCGCCACAGGGGCAGGCGCTGCGGCACGTTTCAGTATGGGGCTGGTGGTCTCCTCCGGAATGACCATCGGGACATTGTTTACGCTTTTTGTGGTGCCGGCGTTTTATATTTTGGTCGCACGCGATCACTCGCTAGATGCGGAAGTCCCTGACGCAGCGCAGTTGCAGGGTGCGGAATAGGATTTAGGCGGCGTTCACCGGAAAATAGTTCTGCTCCGCAGCCCTCACATCTTCCACACTCGGAATCTTCGCTTCATTACCGAGATGCTGGATCGCGTGCGCGGACGCCGCCCGGGCGAAGGATAAGCGCTCTTCCCAATTAGAACCCTCTCCCGACAAATAAGCGTAAATATAAGCCCGGTGAAATACGTCGCCGGCTCCATTGGTATCGACGATTGCGCTTTCCGGCACGCTCAATGAAGGCATGGTTTTGACGGTACCTGCTTCATTATACCAAACCATTCCGTGCTCACCCAACGTGACCCCGCCGATTTCGCAGCCTTTCGACTTGAGCAGATCGAGCGCTGCAGCCGGTGAAAGTTTCAATTGTTCGCAAAAGCGCTCCGAGATTATTGCGACATCGATCAGCTCAAGCAGTTCTGCTGTTTTGTCTCGGACCCCACCGCCGTCGAGCGAGGTTAATATGCCCGCCTCGCGGCATTTCTTGGCGTAGTGGATAGCAGCATCGGCTTGGTGTCCATCGAGATGCAGCGCGCGGCAGTCTGAAATATTGAGCGGCGGAAAAGGATGAAGATACTCATCATCGCGCATGCGCAAAATCGCGCGCTTGTTCCCGCGCGGCATGACAAAAGAAAGAGACGAGCGCTCAACTTTGCGCGCGTGAATCGAGGCTTGATATTTCGAGGCCATGTCGAGAAACATTCGGCCCAGCCAATCATCGGCCAGCGAGGTCAGAAGATCCGGCTTAATACCGAGCTTGGCGCAACAAAACGCCGCCGTGACCGCATTTCCGCCAAAGGCGATCGCATAATCCTTCGCGACGTCCTTCTCGTCCCCGGTGGGAATATGATCGGCCAGGAAGGTCACGTCGATATAAGTCTGACCGATAAAAAGCGTTTGCATGAATACTCTCGCAAAAAGGAAGTGCCGGCGCGGTAGTGCAGTCGCGCAAAGACTGTAGACATAGACCTTATACCGACACCACACCAATTCAAAAGGGCGGCGCAATGAGTTTGTTTGCCGATTTGTTTATGCCCGCACGCGCGGCACTACGATCAAATCCAAGCGTGAACGCCAATCACGAACCTAAGAGTATTAGGGTCTTCGCCATTTGCGACGGCAAAGCGTTTTGTAGCGCCACAGCTTCGCTCATAGTTGAGCCCGATATAGGGCGCGAATTTGCGTGTGATCTCGTAGCGCAAGCGAAGGCCTGTTTCGAAACCCGAGATGCCCGATCCGATCCCGCGCGCAGGATCGTTCTTGGTATAAATATCTATCTCGGCTTTGGGCTGCAAAATGAGCCTTTGGCTGAGCAGAAGATCGAACGAGGCCTCGGCATTGGCCGCGAAACGGCCATCGCTGCCGGCATAGGCGGTGGCCGAAAACTCGAAGAAATAAGGCGCGAGGCCTTGAACGCCGAGCGCAAACCAGCCGCGCTCGGGAGCGTCATCGATATCGGCGCGTAAGCCCGCTTGAAGATCAAAAAAGGTCGAGATCGGCCGGTCGTATAAAATCTCATGTTGGCCATGCCCGAAATGCCCATCGGATATTTCGCCTTCGCTTTTGAGCCACAGACGGTGGGTGTCGTTTCCATACCAGGCTTGGCCGTCCCAGTGAAAAGCGCCATCACCACCCGCGCGATATTCGAACTCTTCCAACAGAAGATGAAAGATCGGCATATCGTCATGCATCGCCATGCCGAAAGGCGTGCGTTCGTCTTGGCCCGCTTCCGCAGCTAGTAGAGGCGACGCCAACAACAAAGTGAACATCGCAACAATCGCGGGGGCGAGCAGTCCTCTCATGACACGAGAATGGTCCGGAACATGCCGGTCTCCATGTGATACATGAGATGGCAATGAAAGGCCCAATGACCGGGTGTGTGGGCAAAAAAGTAATAGCTGAGACGTTCGCCCGGTTTGACATTGACGGTATGTTTGAGCGGCAAGAAATTACCTTGCCCGTTCTCAAGCACGGTGAAGAATCCATGCAGATGGATGGGATGCTCCATCATCGTATTGTTGATGAGCGCAAATCGAACTTTCTCACCGAGCGCAACATGGATAGGCGCGGATTCGGAAAATTTTTTGCCGTTAAATCCCCAAACGAAGCGCTCCATATTTCCCGTGAGATGAAATTCGATCGTGCGGCTGGGCGGCGTCATGTCGTCATGCGGGCTGATCGAACGTAAATCCGCATAGGTCAAAACGCGCCGGCCATTGCCATCCAGTCCCGTGCCGGCCTCGGCGAGGCGGCTTCGGGTCATCTCTGCGATATTGGCGACATTGGGGTGGCCGCGCAGCGTCAAAGGATCGACCCCATCAGCGTTTTCAACACTGGCCGATGCGCCCGCCATCTCCATGTTCGCGTGGTCCATGTTGGCATGGTCCATTAGGGGCATCGCCTGAGCCTCGCCCATCTGCATGGCCCCGTGATCCATATTCGCTTGGTCCATGTTTGCATGGTCCATTTCGGGCATCGCCTGGGCCTCGCCCATCGGCATGGCTCCATGGTCCATCTCGGGCATTGCTGGCGCCTCACCCATCTGCATGGCTCCGTGATCCATTCCCATATCGGCCATAGTGCGTAGGGGCCGCGGGTCCATCGCCGGGACCGGCGCGCTCATGCCTTCGCGCGGCGCCAATGTCGCGCGCGCATAGCCGCTTCGGTCCTGCGCTTGCGCAAAGATTGTATATGCGGTTTCGGCCTGCGGCGTGACAATGATGTCATAGGTTTCGGCGACGCCTATTCTGAATTCTTCAACTGCAACCGCCTGAACGTCCACACCGTCGGCCTGCACCACTTCAAGCTCAAGGCCGGGAATGCGCATATCGAATGTCGTCATGGCCGAGGCGTTGATCACACGCAGCCTTACCCTCTCACCGGGCTCGAACAATGCGGTCCAATTTGCTGCCGGCGGACGGCCATTGACGAGAAAGGTATAAGTCGCGCCCGTCACATCCATGATGTCGGTGGGGCTCATACGCATATCGCCCCACATGAGACGATCGCTCAGCGCCGCGCCGATCCCCATGCGCTCGGCATCGTCGAAGAATGTGCCGAGCGTTCTTTGGCCACGATTATAAAAGTCTGATTCCATTTTGAGATTGGCGACGACCGTCATCGGATCTTCGTCGGTCCAATCGGACAGCACAATCGCATGCTCGCGGTCGAAAGCGTGCGCCTCGCCCCAACGTGAATCGATGATTAGCGCGCCATATAATCCAGTCTGCTCCTGCATGCCGCTATGGCTGTGATACCAATAGGTTCCGCCCTGCCTAACCGGAAATTGGTAGGTGAATGTCTCCCCGGGTTTGATTCCGGGAAAGGTCAGTCCGGGAACGCCGTCCATGGGCGCGGGAAGCATTATCCCGTGCCAATGAATCGAGGTGTCTTCCGACAAATGGTTTGTGACATTGATCGTAACATTATCGCCCTCATGCCAACGCAGCGTTGGGGCGGGCAACATTCCATTGACGAGCGTCGCAATGCGCGGACGACCGGTGAGGTTGAACTCCATCGGCGCGATATCGAGATCAAAATGATTACCTTGGAGATTAGAAGGGCTCGCGCCTTGCGCGCTGGAAGGCGAGCGCCACAACAAACTCGCGGCGCTGCTTAGCGCCAAGCCTTGCACGAAACGCCGCCGTGTCGGCGAAAAGTTTTTTCGGGGTTTTGAAAAGTCGGACGGCACGCGCCGTTCCTCCATTAGCGATAGACGCGTCCACAAAAGGCTTCGACGCCTTTACATCTGTGGCGAGCGCATATATTTATACCCCCTAGGGGTATTGGTCAAGGACACGCCCATGAAGCACGTAGCCACCGTCAATAGGTTGAAACGCATCGAAGGCCAAATTCGCGGCGTTGCCCGTATGGTCGAGGAAGAGCGCTATTGCATCGATATTCTGCACCAGATCCAGGCGGTCAAAGCCGCGCTGGGCAAAGCCGAAAATGAAATCTTGAAGGGCCATGCCGCCAATTGTGTGGAAGACGCCATCCGCAGCAAGAACGCGAGGCAGCAGCGCGAAAAATTCTCCGAACTTGTCGAGCTGTTCGAGAAGGCCAAGCAATGAGCACGATGCACACCGATCCCCCACATTGTGGTGACCACGCCGGCGACAATTCTTTTGTTACCTCCGCCCAGGCCACTCTACATTGTCTTACAGGCTGTGCAGTTGGCGAAGTGCTCGGTCTGATGATCGCGATAGGTTTGGGGCTTGGCGTATGGGCAACAATATTACTTGCAACTGGTTTGGCTTACATCTCTGGGTTTTCTCTTGGCCTATTGCCGGTGATGCGCAAGCAGAACAAAACATTTTTCGAGGCCTTGAAGCTGATATGGTTCGGTGAAGCTGTTTCAATTGGTGTTATGGAAATAGCGATGAACGGAGCAGATTTTTATGCTGGAGGGATGCAGTCTGGCTCCCTATTCTCGGCCACGTTTTGGATCGCATTGCTCGCCGCTATCCCGGCGGGATTTCTAGCTGCTTGGCCGGTGAATTGGTGGCTGCTTAGTCGGAACTATAAGAAGTGCCACTAGCGAACAGAGGACTCAAACCAGAAGACCGACAATGCTCGCGCATAGCTCTCACGCATCAGCCCATAGCGCGCAAATAATTGCCGAGCGTTTGTCGCGCCAAACTGTGCTCAAACGCGCTCTTGCTTCGAGCGCGCTTGAGCCGCGCGACCATGCGAAACATCCGGCAGAGATTAGCCAGCAGGATGAGCTGCCGGATTTTGAGTGCGAATGAGGCCTTAAGCGCCACTGCACCTTTCAATCGAAACAATTTTTCGTAGCCGGTGACGCACGGGCATCTGTCATCGAAACGCCTCTTTGCTTCACGCCATTACTTCACACCATCACTTCACATCATCATTTTACACGGGCCTTTCCTGGAATGCGGCTGGCATAGACCATGACGTGATAGATGAAATGCTGGTCCACCACGCCTTGGAAAAGATGCGCGTATGGTCCGCTAGCGAATATCGCGACGTCGTCACCGCTATGTGTCGCAGCATTCAGCGGGACCGGGGCCTGCTGTTTGAAATCGATGTCTAGCGTGTTGACGTCCGTTAAATCCGCCCTTGGCATTTCTGTTGCGCCGGGCCCGTTTGCATAGCCGAGCGTTGCAAAAGGCTTTCCGTCCTGCGCGAGGAAGGGTTCTCCACTGGCATCTGCGGCAAGACCTAATATCGGATTGTTCCGCGCCGGGTATCCACCAAAACTAAGCGTATGGCTGTGATCGGCCGTCACGACAATCAGAGTCTCGGCTGTGTTCGTCATTTCCAAAGCCGTGGCGAGCGCGGCATCGAAGGCATCGGTGTCCTCCAGCGCACGCGCCGCGTTTCCCGTATGATGCGCGTGATCAATACGTGCACCCTCGACCATCAAAACGTAGCCGTTCTCGTTCTTCGAGAGAAATTCGATGGCCTTGCCCGTCATCTCGGCGAGCGAAGGTTCCCCAGCCGCATCAGCCATCCGATCGCTCTCATAGTTCATCATGTCCGGCTCGAATAAACCGAGGAGGCGCGCGGTCGATGCGGCGTCTATCGCATCGAATTCGGCCTTATTCCATACATAGGCTGCACCATCATTTCGCGTCAGCCATTCCGTTATCAGGTTGCGCCCATCGCCGCGCGAACCGCTGCTTTCCGGATACTCGATGTCGCTCAGCTCCGCAGAGAGAAAATTCCGCCGCCCGCCACCAAGGACCACCTCAAAACCGTCGCCGTAATCCCACTCGACCAATTGCAGAGCAATGTCGACGCAGCCTTGGGTCTTCGCCGCAGCCGGCATGTCGTTATCGTCCTCCCAATTCCTGTGCGGCGTATGCGCATAGGCCGATGCGGGCGTGGCGTGGGTGATCCGTGCCGTGGAGACGACGCCGGTGGAAAGTCCAGCCATTTCCGCCATCTCGAAGATTGTCATCAACTCGTTGCCGCGCGCGCTCGCGCAATCGCCCACAACCACATTTCGGTTTAGGCCCACCACATTATCGATTGTCTTTGCCCCGGTCGTCATCGCCGTTGCGCTCGGTGCGGAATCCGCAACCTGAGAATCATCCGAATAGGTGCGAGACAGTGCCGAATAGGGAAGCTGTTCCATTGCAAGCTTATAACTGACGCCGTCCAATCCGCTCTTCTGCCCGGCATAAATGCGCGCGGCCGCAATCGTCGTGATACTCATCCCGTCGCCGACGAAGAGGATAACATTCTTGGCTTCCGCCATATTCGGCTGCTGCAATAGTTTTTGCCTCAAGGCTTCTTCGCCTGCCGTAAAATATGCATCACCTGCTTGCGGAATGCCCCCCGTGCCGCCCGCAGCATTCGGCAGCACGGCGCAGGCTTGGACTGCGAGGGAGTAAACCGCGGCAGCGCCCAGCACCCTTCTGTATTTCGTAAGCATGACAGGTTCTCCAACGGGCTGTGATCGTGATCTTTGCGGTTCAGGATAGAACAAACGGTAGAAATATGGCGGCTAAACTCAACTGGCAGGGAAATTCAATTTCGGCGCAGCGATAGCGGAATCATCGGCAGCTAACACGGTACGCCGCCAACCGGCGTGATGTGACCTTTCCCATATGAAATGTTAGAATCTTTATCACCACGCCCAAAGGGCGGCCACCTATTTAGGAGATAATACATATGCGTCGTGTCGGTCTGATTTCTTTGTTTGTCGGTTTGATGATTGCGAACCCCACCTTGGCGCAGGGCTGGGGGGAATACGTCAATATGGAAGAGCGCTTCCTGACGAACTTCCCTGGCGAGCCGGGTGTGGAAGATTATGATTACGATTACGAAAAAGGGCAGCTGCCTTCGCTTGTCAGCGGCCAGATCACCGCAAAGCGATTCCAGGCCTTTGACGGCGACAGTCGGTTTGCCATCATCGTGGTCAATTATCAGGAGATCGAACACATCACGACGCTAAAAGGTACGGTCGGCCACGCAGCGAGCCTTTACCGCGATAGGGGTGAGACAACTTATGACACCTATGCGCATCTCGAAAGATTAGACGGTCATCATATGCAGCTCACTCTGCCGAACGGACGGCAAATGTATGTCGGGGTTTATTTTCACTATCCCGACCGCCGGCTTTACATTTTGGAGGCGGAAGTCGCAGCCAATGCACCGCCGCCACTACATTTCGCGGCGGCGCTACAAATTCTAGACGAAGACGGCAATTCGATCCGCTATCAAATCGACGAGAACGGAAACGCCACCCGCCAACGCTAGAACGGGTTACCTCGATCGAGTCCGCCGCCCCATTCTAGCGCAGCTGATCGGCGACCGCGTCGATTGCCGCCTGGCCGCAACCATTATTGGTTTGGTTGTTTCCACCCGAAACACCAATGCCGCCCAAGATCACTTCACCGACATAAAACGGCAGGCCACCGCCGATCGCGACAATGTTGGGAAAATCGGCTTGCTGCACACGCGTCGCAGTTCCCTCGGCATATTCGGCCTGATAGTCGGCGCTGGGCCGGCGGAAGGCCATCGCCGTATAGGCTTTCTCATAAGAGTTGTCGAAGGTGTATGGCCGCGTATTGTCCCCACGCGCCGCAGCAATGGTTTCGCCGTGAATATTGACGACATGAACTGAAACGTCGGCGCCCGCCGCAACGCATGCTTCAACGGCGACACTCACCATCTGACTGGCAACTTCGTAAGTGAGAACGCGCTCGACCGGCAACTGCGCTTGTGCAGGAACCGAAAGCGCACAAATGCAAGCGGCAGCGGATAGACAGTAAATGGTTTTCGACACGGAAACCTCCCCAAATATGATTGTTATCAATTCGAATACAAAACTCCTTGAATTGCCAGTCCTTCGGCGAAAAGAAGAGCGCGTTACATCGCTTTTCGTAACTCGCCCGTCACGTGATTCTCATCGAACGCGTAAAGCCCGCGCTAACAAATGCCTGCCTCGTTTGGATCTTGCGCTTCGCCAACTTCGAGCCCTTAATTGCCGGTGGGTATAGTTACGCCACCACGCCGCGTAAGCGGAATACGATCGGGGAAGGAGTAATCTTCATCGAGATAGCGCAGACTATTGCCTTGCTCGTCTACAACCGCGAAGGAGGCCTGGAAAAGTGCCGGCGGCGGCAGTTCGGGTGGTGATATCGCTTCAATAATATAGAGGCGATGCCCATGGAAATGAATATTCGCGAAGTTCCGCTTGCCATCGGGAAGCGTGATCTGAAGTTGCTGCCCGGGGACGACGTTGATTTCCCCATAGGCATCGAATGTCACTTCGCCGGTGTGGCGGAGTTTGGTCGCATGAAAGCCCATCGCTCCGCGCCATTCGGTTCCGCGCCGGCCAGGCGGACGGGCGGAGTTCTCCATATCCACAACGGTTACGAAATATTCGGTATCTCCGTCCGTTGCGGAATATTTGTGCGCAACAAAGGGAGAATCATATTCCGAGATATAAGGACTCTCGCTGACCACCGGTTCGGCCGGAAAATTGACAGAGAATAAATCTTCGAGATTTTGGTATTCGAACCAGTTCTGGGCCGAGGCCGTGCTCACATGGAAAAGCAGCAATGCCGCTGGAACAAGTTTCAACACATTCATAGATTATCCTCCTGCAGGCTCCAGCTTTCTGGGCCCTTTGTGCTTTCGCTCCATAGTTTACACGAAATGGTGCAGCCGTCCTGCCAAAGAAGATTGCGGCCGCAGGTGGACCCCATCGGATGAGCAAGATTCATTCAAAGAATTATCGGGTTTTTCCAGGCAAACGGGGGGTTAGGCGCGTCAATTGTAGTCGAGCTGGATATTTGAAACCTGCGAACTCAAAGAAGATATCACCCTAATTGATCCTGCCAGGCTCTCAATCTTCAAGCGCTTGCGCAATCCAGAGCGAAGCCAGCTCCCTATTTTCTTCCCGCGTCCGCTCGGGATGCCGCAAACAAAGAACCTGAACGGCAGTTCTAAACGCCGATGGATCGTCGCCCCCGCAGGCACGAAACCCACGATAGCTCCGCACGATCACGGCCCGGCAAGACTCGCATTTGTCGGTACAATAATCCTCGGATTGTTCGGCCATAAATCGCTCCGCCATCATCGTAAAATTGCCTAAGCCTAGGCACGCGGGCATTGATCCAAATCAATGCACCCATGGGGACGTGAGCGTAGATTCTGTCCAAGTGGGCGAACGTTTGTGTGCAATGAACACGCGATTGTATTCGTGACTAAGGAGCGTACGATGATGGGAAACTCGACGAAGCTAATAGCCGCCGCTTTGGTTTTGTTTGCGGTTGGCGCAGTCGCACAGACACCAAGCAGCTATGTTCCGGTTCCGTTGACGACCAGCGCATTGATGCTGGATGTCGCCACGCCTGCGACCAATCCCATTTGGGACAAAAGCTACGCCCCGGACCTCACCGATCAGGACTGGAACGAGGCAAAACAAGCGGCTTCGCAATTGCTGTCGGCGGCAAGCCTGATTTCGCTCGGAGGAACAGATGCCACCGAAAAAGGCTGGACGGACGATCGGCAGTGGCACGAATGGTCGGAGAAACTGACAACAACCGCACTGGCCGCCCTCCAAGCCACTGAAGCCAAAGACCAAAGCGCTCTGGCCGCGGCTGGAGATTCGCTGGTGGACGATTGCGCCGGCTGTCATCTGGTGTTCGACCCGACCGCCCGGTAGAAAAAGCAAGGTTTCTCTATCATTTGCAGCGCAAATGTGCCGCTTTGGGCGGCGTTGCGCCCTTGTCTTTATGTAACTAAGAATTAGTAGCAAAATGAGCCATATGGTTGGGGCGGCACGAATACCGGCAGGCCGGGCGCAATGTTGGCTGCCGCCAACCTGATTCGCTCCATAAGGAGAATGTTCGATACATGTTTCGCTCGTCGCACCGATTTGCGCTTCTCACGCTCCTTGCCGCAATGGCCGCGCCTCCGGCTTTGAGCGCGGAGAGCGTGAACATCTATTCGGCGCGGCATTACGACACCGACGATCTTCTCTATGACGGATTTCGTGAGGCAACTGGAATTGAAGTAAATGTTATCGAGGCCGACGGCCCCGCGCTAATCGCGCGCATGCGGGCCGAGGGCGCAAACAGTCCGGCCGATCTATTTTTGACGGTGGATGCGGGGAACCTTTGGGCCGCGGAGAAACAGGGCCTCTTTCAGCCGATAGATTCAGCTGTTCTTTCCGAGCGTATCCCAGCGTCGCTGCGCAATCCGGACAATCTTTGGTACGGGTTTTCCACGCGGGCGCGAATGATCTTTGTCAATTCGGCAAAAGTCGATCCTTCGCTTGTTCAGAACTATGAATCATTGGCCGATCCGCGTTTGAAAGGCCAAATCTGCATGCGCACCAGCGCGCAAGTTTATAATTTGTCGCTTATGGGTGCGCTGATTGACCGGCTGGGCGCTGTGGAAGCCGAAGAATGGGCTGAAGGCGTCGTCGCGAATTTTGCGCGCAATCCGCAAGGGAGCGACACGTCGCTACTCTTAAGTGTGGCCGCAGGCGAATGCGGCATCACAATCGCAAATCATTATTATTATTTGCGGTTGAAGGCGTCGCGAATTTCATCCGAAACCGCGGCGGCCGAAAAAGTTCAGCTCATATTCCCCAATCAAGATGGTGTGGGTACGCATGTAAATATCTCCGGGGTGGGCGTGCTCATGCATGCGCCGCATCGCGAAGCGGCAGTCCGCTTTTTGGAATATTTGGCGAGCGACGAGGCGCAGAGAATTTTTGTCGGCTCGAGCGACGAATATCCGGCAGTGAAGAGCGCCGGATTCTCCGATAGCCTAATCGCGCTCGGCGAATTCAAACCCGACCCGGTAAATGTCTCGGTCTATGGAACCAATCAGACGCAGGCGCAAATGATCTTCGACCGCGCGGGCTGGAACTGATTGCAGCGCTGCTTGCGCTCAGACGGACGATAGAAAATCTACGAAGGCACCATCGCCCTCGCCGCTTATGCGCGCGTCCACATCAAATATTTCACGTAACAATTCCGGCGTGACAATCTCCGCAGGCGCGCCGTCGGCAACCACCTGCCCGTCATGCATCGCCACAATCCGTGTGGCATAACGCGTAGCCAAGGTCAGGTCATGCAGTGACGCAACGACAAGTTTTTCGTTTTCGGCAAGTGTTCTGAGGCGCTTTATCGTATCCAGAGCGTGACGCGGGTCGAGCCCGGCAATGGGCTCGTCAACGAAAAGCAATTGGGGATCGCCAACAAGCGCCCTTGCCAACATTGCCCGTGTAAGCTCACCGCCAGAAAGCGTTGTTGCTGGCTGATCGCGGTGATCGTTCAAATCAAAAGAGTTGAGCGTCTCTGCAATTTTTGAGACATAGGCCGCAGGCATCTTGCCGATCGCCGGCAAAGACGGCGTGAGGCCAAGGGCGACCAACCGTTCGACCGATATCGGCCATTCGCAGAAGGGGTTTTGCGGTAAATAAGCGCGCAGACACGCCAGATCTTGGCGGCGAAACGCGTTTAGCGCCTGTCCGTCCAGCATAACCGACCCGGCATCGGGTCTCATGAGCCCAGCGATGACGGAGATCAACGTCGATTTTCCGGCCCCATTCGCACCGACAAGCGCAATGAACTCGCCTGTATGGGCGCTCAGCGAAACATCATTCACAATGTTCCGGCTGCCACGGCGGATAACTAAAGACGATACATCCAGCGTCGTCACGGTGCGGTCTTTCTCAGCTTTACGACGTGCCAAAAGAAGAAGGGTGTTCCGATCAGGCTCGTGAACACACCGAGTTTCAACTCCGGACCAAGGCGAATGATTCGGGTTGCGATATCTGCACCAAGAAGAAGCACTGCGCCGGCAAGCGCTGCCGGAATAATGAGGCGGCTCGGTTGATGGCCCGTCCAAGGACGTATCAAATGCGGAGCAACAAGCCCGATGAAGCCAATAACGCCGGTGACGGATGTCGCCGCCCCCACGGCTGTCGCCGTGCCGAACAACACCAGAAGACGTAGACGTAAGAGATCGACACCAAGACTTTGCGCCTGGGATTCACCGAGCGACAGCGCGTCGAGCGCCCGCCCAGTGGCAACCAATATCGCTCCGCCGATTATGACAAAGGGCAATACCAGCCAGACATGATCCCAGCTCCGATCCGCGAGCGAGCCCATGAGCCAATTCATAATTTCATAGGCGGCATTGGCGTTTGGCGCGAGATTGAGCGATAGCGCTATAAGCGCCCCGCCCAATCCCGATACCGCCGCGCCGGCTAGGATGAGCGCTAAGGTTCCTCCGCCCCAACCCAGCGCAAATGTAATTGCGGTGGCGACAAACGCACCGAAAATGCCGAGAAGCGGCGTTGCAATCGCAAACACCGCGGCGAGTCCAAAATAGATTGCAATTACTGCGCCCAAAGACGCGCCGGCGGAGACGCCGAGAAGAAAGGGTTCTGCAAGCGGATTGCGCGTCAATCCTTGCAGCACTGCGCCCGCCATGCCGAGCGATGCCCCGATCAAAACGGCAAGCACCGCACGGGGCAAGCGCAATTCGAAAATAATGATCTCGCTCAAATCCGAACCACCTGCAAACAAACCCTGCAAGGCTTCCAAGGGCGCAATCCAAACGCGCCCTGCGAGCAGCGAGAGAAAAAACAGCGCCGCCAGCAAGACGAGAAGCGACGAGATCAGCGGAAAATTTGTTCTCATCGGATTCGTTCAGCCTCCGCGAGGGCCTCGAACATCGCGGCACGCAAATCCTTCGCGGCCTCCGCCGATTGCGGCAAACCGCATATGTAAAGATTGTCGGGATAGGTGATCTGGCGGCCGCCATAAAGACGCCTGACAATGGGGTGGCGGAGCAATTGCGTGGTCAGCGCCGGAGCATCCAAAGTCGCAGAGGCATAGGCGATAAGGTCGGGCCGCGCAGTTAAGAGTTCCTCGAGATCAAAATCGACCAGATAGTCGGCGCTGTCGACCGCGGCGATGTTTATTCCGCCGGCAATGGTCAATATTTCGTTGAAAAGCAATCCACGCCCCGGCACGAAACCGCCGCCGTCCCACGCGACGACGGTGATCTTCCGCTCGGGCATTGTGCGCCTGAGCTCGATCAGCGTCGCGTCCATTTGTGCAATCAACGCGGCCGCGCGTTCCTCCTCGCCAAGCACAGATCCAAGTTCACGGGTCGTGTCGCGAATCTCCTCGAAAGTGTCCGCGGACGCTACTTCATAGAGGCGATAGCTGGCACGATTTAACATCGCCCGCGTTGTCGGCGTAGAGGCATCACCGGAAACAATGAGATCCGGATTCTGCGCCAGCACTTCTTCGGCGGTACCAAAGTTGATACCGACTTGTTCGGCCTGCGCCGCAAGGGCCGCGTTGAGAGAACTATGCGATAGGAACGTGACCGATGTTATCCGCGACGGCGGCAAGAGATTTAAGAGCAGCTGATCCGTGCACAAGTTGAGCGACATAACGCGCTGTGGTGCCTGCGCCTGTGCAAACGTGTTGTCACCCAGAATGAAGAGCGCAGCCGCGACAAGTAAAATGCGGTGCGAGTCAAACATTGCCGCGAACGCTAACATAGAAAGCGCGCCCAGCGGCTCGGTAGGAAAATAATTCCTCATATTGTTTGTCGAAGAGATTCTCCACACGTCCGAAAACTTGAATCTGCTCGTTCCATCTCCAATCTGCACCCATATTAACCAAAGTGAACGCGGGGAGGGTCACAGCGGTGCTAAAGGGAAAATCTGGCAGGAACTGCGTGTCCTTTTGAGTTCCATTGTATCGGACGGAAAGGAACGCACCAGACTTCTCGTCCATGCCCCGCCAGGAAAGCGTGCCGCTTGCGATATGAGGGGCACGGCGGACTTCTTCGGCACCGCCCTCCTTCGCGTCAAGGTAAGTGTAACTCCCATCAAAACGGAGCCCGTTGTCTAGATCTACTGATGCAAACATCTCGATCCCCTGCTGCTTTGAATCGAGGGTCCGGTTACCGGGTGACGCAACAAAACTAGGCGCCGGAAACTCAGTAAAGATTTCGTTCTCGAAAACATTGTTAAAATAGGCAGCGCCGATCGTCACGCCATTACTGAAATCTTGCTGCAAAGCAACTTCCCACCCTTTTGACAGTTCGGGTTTCAAATCCGGATTTCCAATAAAATTTCCAGGATCAAATCCAAACAGCTCGAAATTTGTCGGCGCCTTAAACCCCGTTCCTGCCGCCGCATGGACGCGAAGCCCATTGTCGAGGCGATAACTAGTGCTGAGTCGATACGTGTCCGCATCTTGGAACGCGCCGTTCCAATCGTGGCGATAGGCGGCGCCCAATCCGAAGCTATTGCTCAGGTTCAAATTATATTCTGCAACCAAGCCGGTGGTCGTGAGTGAGCGTCTGTTATTCGTTGGTCCGGGAACGCCGATTGGCACATTACGAAAAGATTCGCGCTCATTATCGATCGCGAGTGTGATCGACTGATCGGCCGCCGCCATCGAGTAGAAATAAGTCGAAGCATAGGAAATCTTGCGCCGCGCGCCGTCGGTCTTGAATGTTGGTGCCCCGGAAGTAGCGCTTTCGGTCTTGACTTGCACACCTTGCAGCGTGACCGCGTGGGTCCAATTGCCGTCAAGAAGATCAAGCTCACCTTTCAACAATCCGTGGAGTGAATCGGTTGCGGAAGTGTCGCTTCCATCAACGACGAAGCCAAAGTCGGGCCCGAAAAACGACTGTGTGGGCGCATCGGTATCAAGCTGGCTGTACCGCCCGACAGCTGTCATGCTTAAATTATCGCTCGGGTTCAAAACAAATTTTGCGGAAGCGGCAAGGCTTTTCGAACCGATCTCCTGGCTCCCGTTACGGGCGACGACCGTCCCATCGGTTCTGTAATAGGAACCGCTGACAACATAGTCGAGCATTTCGGTAGCCCCCCCAAGGCGCGCCGCCCCGGCATAGCTGCCGAAGGAGCCCCCTTCAGCGCGCGCACGCAAGCCCGGAGCATCGCGCCCGCTTGGCGTGATGTAATGTATGACGCCACCAATCGCGTCCGAGCCGTAGAGTGCGCTTTGCTGCCCACGCAGCACCTCGATCTGCGCAATTTCGTCAGCAATCAATGTCGAGAAGTCGAACTCTCCGGAAAACGGATCTCCGACTTCCATGCCATCGATCAGCACCAAGGTATGATTGCTTTCGCCGCCGCGAATACGAACCTGGGTAAAATTGCCGAATGTTCCGGAGCGGCTCACTGCGATCCCCGGTACATCGCGCAAAATGTCTGAGACGATGCGAATCTGCTGAGTTTCCAATTGGTCGGAGTCAATTTGCGTAGAAGAAACGCCGCGCAGATCGCCCAATATGTCGCGGCTTGCGATGGTCGCGGTGATGACGACTTCGCCAACGCCGTCTTCGCTGATTTCTTCCGCCGCACGTGCAAGATTGGCATTCAATGCCAACAACACCGTGCCGAATGCCGCCATATAAAGAAGTAATTTGAATTTAGAAGTGTGCCTGGAAAACATGTTTGTCCCCGTAGTTAGCGCGCAAATGACGGGCAAAAAGACGCGATATTTCGCGCCTTTCGGCCCAACCAAAGCGGCATAAAGCCGCTGCGTCGCTCTACGGATCTCCGCGCATCGGACTTCCCTGGTCCGAGGCATGAGCGACCCGCGCCGACCGGTCTCCTGGCTTACGGCTCAATGCGGGACTGCGCGCCTTCCCAGGCATTTGCCCAGTGGCTGTGAAACGAAAAAGCCGTTTCACAATGCGCTCCCACTTGCCGCTTACAGTTGCAGGGACAGCCAAATCGAAGAAAAACGCCCTTCGATTATGTTCCCGTGAAGCCCTTTCAGGCATCGGCGTGGTCTCATTTGCGATCCTTCCGGACCGCGCGCGAATAATGTGTATTTCATCGGTGGCGTCAAGGACTCATTGATGATCATGACAAGCATCATTTCTCCCGGCGCAAACCTTCGCCATTTGCCACTCATCAGTTTGTCTTAGCCCCAGCCATTTATTTTTTTGGACCAAGCGGTTCACTATCTGTGTTATGAATCTGGCAGTGCTTAAAAGCACAGGCTGTTTGGTGAACGGGAAATCGGTGCAAATCCGATACTGTCCTCGCAACGGTGATCGAGTGAACCTGTCATTGCCACTGTGCATTTGTGCATGGGAAGGCGACACGGTTCGATACTCGTAAGTCCGGAGACCGACCGAACGGTACCTCTTTTCCGCCCGTGGGAATGGCGGCATTTGGAGCGCATCATGAACATATCTATTCGAAACTGGCTGATTCTTTCCGGACTCACATGTTTGGGCCTAGTCACTCATCTTGTTCCCCATAGCATGGGCGTTTCGACCGTCGGCGCATTGAGCATGCTCGCGGCGGCCTATCTTCCACGCCATCTATTGTTGATTCCCGTATTTATTACCGTGGTCGCCGCAGACTTTATGGTCGGTCCTTTTGGCTGGGCGGCAATGGGGTTTGTCTATCTTGCCTACATCGCGGGAGCGCTGGTGATTGCTCCGGGGTTAGGAGTCGTAAGGCCCCGCTCTGTGCTAAGCGCTGCGGCACTAAATGCGGTCGTGTTTTATTTGGTATCGAATATTTCTCAAGCGATGTTGTTCTATCCCGCCACTTTCGAGGGCTGGGTGGCGTGCTACGTCAACGGCTTAGCGTTTCTCGCGCGCGGCATTCTTGCAAACATCGTGTTCGGCGGCTTGGCCTTCGGCGCCGTCACTCTAGTGAGGCAGCTTTATGCGCATCGTATCGCTCTTACCCAGCGCAACTGACATTGTCGTAGCGCTCGGCGCGCAAGAGGAACTGGTTGGGGTTAGCCATAGCTGCGGATCCCGATGGTCGGCTCTTCCGCGCCTGACGAGTACGCGCATCAATGTGGCAAGCGCCAGTTCGGCTATCGACGCGCAGGTAAAAACATCGAGCGACCCATTATACGACCTGGATATCGAGACGCTGGAGCGTCTTTCACCAGACGTGATCGTGAGCCAATCGCTCTGTGATGTTTGCGCTGTTCCTTCCGGCGATGTGGAAAAGGCGGTCACTCAATTATCGAGCCGGCCTCATTTGGTGAATCTACCGCCATTTCGCTTAGCGGACATTCCCCAAGGGATCGAAGACGTTGGCGCCGCAATCAACCGCCACGAAGAGGCCAAATCCGTCATTCGCAACTGGAACGAAACCCTCTCGGCGCTCCGCCGCCAAACTAAACTACCCCATAAAGTGGCCTTTCTTGATTGGCTCGAGCCACCATTCGCGGCGGGTCACTGGATTCCGGATTTGATCGAACTTGTGGGCTGCGAAAGCGTACTGGCGCGGCTTGGCGAGCCCTCATACGAGATCTCCTGGGACGATGTTCGAGCAGCAGAACCGGACATCGTAATTGCTGCATGTTGTGGATTTACGGCAGCGCGCGCATCGCAAGACCAGGCACCGGCCGATCTGGATATACACATCTTGAATGGATATGAGCACTTCAGCAGGCCTGGACCCGGCCTTCTACAAAGCGCGCAAATTCTTGCAAGACTTATTGAAGAGCAGCTGCCCCAGTGAAAAACAAAGAGATTTGCGAGCTTGCCAACATGCTCGGCTCCGAAAAATCGGGGCATCCCGCAGCGCAACACATAGAAGGCGTGAGACTCGATCCATTCTGTGCTAATCATCCCTCTCTAATCGGAGGAAAGTGGAATGCGTAATATTTGCCTAGCTTCGTTCATGTTTGCATTCATGTTTTCGGCACCGGCGGCTGCCCAAGGCTGGTTCATGTTTGAAGACAAATCGGAATTCTTTACCGTCAACTTCCCGGAAGAACCCACGGTGAGCGATACCACTTTCGAGTCCGAATCCGGCCTCACACTTCCCGCCAAACTATACGAGGCGAAAGACGGGGCAGCCGATTATTCCGTCACCGTCGTCAATTATAACGACTCCGCCGCAAACATATCCGAAACGCTCGGTGGCATGGCCTACGCAGCTTGGAATTACCGCAAGCGCGGTGGTGAACTCACATTTGATGGCTACGGACAGGTTGACCGTATTGGCGGCCATCAGCTTCAAATCAATAATGATGATGGCAGCCGCACATTCGTTGCCATCCATCCGCACGACGCAAGGCTGTTCATCTTGGAAGCGACAACGCCGCAAGGCATACCCCCTCCACTGCATTTCCAGAATTCGATCGGCATTTTTGATCAGGACGGAATGCGCGTGCGCTATGAGATCGACATCAATGGCCAGACGGAGCGGTGGTATCGCGGTGGGGCCTATGGCGAGGACCCCGACGCAGGCATTGCCGACCTCTATGATGTCTTCGAAGAATTGGAATATCAAAGAGAGCTTGCTGCGCAAGCCGAAGCGGCGGCTGCCGAATAGGCCGGGCGCTTAGCCGGCACGCTCGGATAGGCTTTGCCTCATTCGTCCAGCCCAACTTATTGCTTGATCAGGCGCCGATCATGCGTGCGCATGCGCGATTATTCGATAGAGGCGAGCAGGTTTTCGATCTGGCTCATACGCTGCGGCCCAACGACGAAATCAACATTGCCCAGGCGCTGAGCGGTGGGTGCGGAAAGGGATGTGTGGAAAATGCTTAATTTGCACCCTTTAGGCGGATAGATTTAAATCGTTTCAAAACACCATGTAACTATCTGATTTTGTGTATGAAACGCCTTATAACTCGTCTCCTGCCCATAGTGATCGCGCAGTGAAATAGTCAGGGAATTTAAGGCAATCCGGTTGCTAGCCTTTTTGGCCGCTCCGGGACATCGGAATCACAAAGTCGAACTGGATTGAAGGCGGGCTAAGGATTAGTCTCTCGCCATCATATGCGGATAGATGCGCTCATCTCGGATTTCGAAATGAGCAGCAGATCAAGCCCGCAAGGGAGGGAACAAGAATGTTTAGTCAAACCCATAAATCGTTCGTTGGTATTGGAGCGATCGTTATTTTGGCTGCGGGATGCTCGGCTGAGCAAACTGCGCAAGAAAACGAAGCGCTGTGTGAAGCTGCTGCCGCGAGTAACATGGATGGACATAGCAGCTGTATTGAGGGCGTCGTGACCGATGCGAATAGAGAGCCGGTTGCCGGCGCATTCGTAAAGTTGGAAGACGCCGAACAACGTCTCGGCTTTATGTACATCTCTCAAGAAGGTGGACGCTTCACAGCTACAAAATTGCCGGCTGGTAACTTCACGGTACAGGGCGTGGGCGGCGACTATGAGAGCGCCTGGTCCGAACCCCTAGCGCTTACTGCACATGGAACGGGGCAAACGAACATCGCGCTCAATGTCGAGCGCGCACCTTCCCTTCCCTATGCCTGGCCACGTCGCGTCAACCAAGCCACTGCGACACTCGACACTCTTCCCGAGGGAGCGGGCAAGGACATCGTCGCTCAGAAATGTGTTTTGTGCCACACGGTCAACCGCGTTGCGGCGAGCCGTAAGAACGCCAATGCGTGGGCGAACACCATTCAAGAAATGACCGAGATTGCCGAGGGAACCGGTATTGAACTGCTCTCGGACGATGAGACGGCCACTCTCTACGAATATGTCGTCGCGAATCTTCCGGAGATCGAAGAAATACCCGATCCGAATGCCCGCCTCCCGCGCGAGCTCATGACGGGCGAGCAGAGAAACTATCGCGTCGTGCAATACGCTCTGGAGAACATCGGCGCGGAACCGCATGATGTTGCAGTCGATCACAATGGTGATGGCTGGGCCAATCAGCGCGTCGGCGGCTTGGTCAGCCATTTTAATCCGGTGACCTATGAATATGACGAAATCGGCCCACCGCTTTACACGCGCGAGCGTGCGCGCCCGGGCAATCTTCAGATCAGCGCAGATGGTCAAATTTGGCTTCCGGATCCCTTTGAAATTCGTTGGCTGAGCTACGACATCGATAATAGCGCATGGACGGAATATCCCTATCCGATCGAAGATATTCGCGGAAACGTGCAAGGCAATTCGATGGCCCTGGCTCCCGATGGAACCATCTGGGAATCAGGACCGGGTTCGGCGCGGCGTCTTAATCCCGCGACCGGCGAATGGTCTGATTGGGATACGCCGAGCTGGGAACGCACAGGCATGGACCCCGGCGGATATGGCAACACGATTGACGGCGCCGGCCGCTTCTGGCTGGCATTGGAAGTCGTCAATTCGATGGCCCGTTTCGATGGCGAAACCGGCGATGTCGTCGAGTATGACATTCCGGTCCCTGAATCCTTCCCACGCCGTATGGACACCGATCCGAATGGCGATGTCTGGGTTGCGCTTTGGGCCGCCGGGAAATTCCTAAAGATCGATCATTTGACCGGTGACATGGAAGTCATTGAAGCGCCTGTCGAGCATGCCGGGGCCTATGCACTCGATTTTGATGATAGCAATGGCGTCTTTTGGACAACGATGCATACCGCGGACTTGCTCTCGCGTTACGATCCGGCGACGGGCGAGTGGCTGAGCTTGCCGCTGATGCAAACCGAAACCGATGTCCGCCGCGTCGAAGTCGACCAGAACAATCCCAACCGCATCTGGTGGAGCGGCGTTGCCTATAATGCGCGCATTGGATTTGTGGAGTTGTTGGACGACTAAGCAACTTAGCAGCGCATAATCACAAAACTTAAAGCCCCCATGCCTTATCTGGCATGGGGGCTTTTTTATGCCTCTGCCTAAGCACCCAGAATTTTGTTCGACGACAGCGAATCTATTGATGCCGCGCGATGCGCGTTAAGCAATGCAACGCCGACAACGCGCACTATTCTGATTCTGGTTCAAAACCTTCCGCGAACGCCACTGCCTCGTCGCGCGAGTCTTGCGGCAGGCGCGATGCCAATTGATCATGAACGCGCTGCGCAGTATCACGATTTGGCGCGTTCTCGGGATAGTATCGTAGGGCGAGCTGAAACCAAGCGTAGGACATCGTCGGATTTTGCTCGACGCCGCGCCCGCTCAAATAGGCGGCCGCCAAATTATGCATTGCGAGCGGATAACCTTGCTCTGCAGATCGCCTAAACCAACTCACAGCGCTAGCCGCGTCTTCATCAACGCCAGAGCCCTGACGATAGAGCGACGCCAATACAAACTGTGCCGACGCCGAACCCTGATTGGCGGCAATCAAATAATACTGCGCTGCTTGCGAAACATCCTGCACTACGCCACGCCCACTTCTATAGAGGTCGCCGAGGAGCGCGGCCGCGTTGACGTTTCCGCGTAGCACCGATAGCTGCAGCATTCTTACGCCCTCTTCCAAATTCACCGCCCCGCCCTGCCCGTTAAGCAGCATGCTCGCATAGAGATAGTCGGCAGCTCCGACGCCCTCCTGGGCTAATGGCCCCAGCAATTCGCGCGCTTTGGCAAGGTCGCGAGGAACGCCATTGCCGGAGAAGTAGGCGCGGGCAAGACGCATCCGTGTCGCCTGAGAGCTCTGAGTGGTTTCGACACCGGAGGAAGACGCAGCAGACGCCCGACCGGCGAGGTCTCCATGGGCCGCTTGCCAATTCGAAACGAATGCGCTCGCACGCTGTAGTGCGGCTATGGGAAGTTGTGAGCCTAGTTGATCGCGCTGGCGCTGTGCATTTTGGCGACGCGCTTGAACGTCCGCACCGCCGAGCTGAATTACAAATTCAGACGGGGAACCTGTGCCAGGCGAATAATGGCGTATCGCCAAATTAAGCCACGCATAGGCCAATGCTGGGGCCTGTTCGACGCCATCCCCTCTCAAATATAGCCCCGCCAGACTATGCATTGCATTCGGCTGACCTTGATCGGCCGCGCGCCGATACCAGATCGCTGCCTCCGCCGCATTTTCCGGCACACCAAGCCCGAGCTCATATTGATATCCGATCTGGTTTTGACCTGCGTCCGAGCCTTGTTCCGCGGCAAGCAAAGAGTATCTGGCCGCTTCGCTATAATCTTGCGGCGTGCCTAAGGCGGACAAGAGCACTTGTGCCAATTGGACCTGGGCCGGGGGTAAACCTGAATCTGCAGCCATTTTTAGAAAGCGCACGCCCTCAGACGGTTGAGCAGGACCACCCTGACCTTGGAGCAGCAACACCCCATAAAAGTATTGTGCTTGCGGGTATTCTTGTTGCGCAGCCTCCCAAAAAAGCGCGCGCGCGCGAAATAAGTCTTGCTGAACACCCAGGCCAAACATGTAGGAACCCGCAAGCAATGCCCGCCCCTCCGCCGAACCATGGTCAATTGCGATCTGAGAAAGCTCGTTTGCCCGCGCATTATTTTGTGGAACGCCATTTCCCTGCTGATAGTTGACGCCAAGGCGCGCGGCCGCGGCGGGCTCTCCTGCCTCCATTGCCCGTTCGAGCCATTGGATGGCGGTCGTATGATCCTCGCGCTGCGTCGCAACGCTGGCCACCGCAATTTGTGCGAGGGGGAGACCGTTCTCGGCGGCCAGCAGAAAGAGATGTTCAGCCTCATCTTGATCGGCATCGCCGCCGACGCCTGCCGAATAGATTTGCCCAAGAAGCAACTGCGCAGGCGGATACTCCGCTTCAACTGCCGGCTGTAAGAGTTCTCGCGCAAGCTCGGAGTTAACAGGCATATCCTGACCAATCACATGCAATCGAGCGAGTTCCGTCATCGAGAATGTGCTGCCCGCTTGCGCCCCGGCACTGAGAAACCGAACTGCCTCGGTTACATCCCGATCCACCCCCACACACTGCGCATACATATTCCCTATGCTTCCGAAGGCACCGGTATTTCCTGCTGCTATGGCCGCAAGAAACATTTCGGCAGCGGCGACGTGGTCCACGGGACCGCCTTGCCCGTTCTGATACATGATGCCAAGATTGTGCATTGAATTTGCGTGACCCTCGGCGATGGCGATTTCGAACTGGCGCCGCGCTTCAGCGTAGTCTTGAGGGACACCTTGCCCATCCATATACAGTAGCCCAAGATTATTGGTTGCCTGGAGCGAGCCAAGCGCGGACGCGTGCTCGTACCAAATGCGTGCCTCTTCGAAATTGGGGGGAACCAATCGCTGATAGGTAAAGCCGAGCCTATTCATCGCGTCAGGATGACCTTGCTCGGCGGCCAAGCGATACCAGCGCATGGCCTCATCGACGTCTTGGGGAACGCCCAAAGCGTTGTTGTAGATGATGCCCATGTCCAATTGCGCGTTGGCAATGCCGGCTTGGGCCAAGGGAAGCAAAATACCAGCGCCGGTGGCGTAGTCACCGCGCTCAAGAAAAGCATGCCCGATAGCAGCCTGCCGTAGCGAGGGATCGTCTTCGCTGGCTCTCTGCGTGCCTGGTGCGGTGGAGCAAGACACACAAATCAGTGCCAAAACTCCGCAGAGAATCCCTCGATCAATCATATCGCCCCTGAGATATGAGGAATGCGAAGAACTGTGCCACGTCTTCGTTACGCTGTCTTTGAAAAATCTTTTAGATAATGATTCCCCGAACGCCATGCTCGGGAAATCTTGCAAACTGATCAGAAAACTGGACGACGAATTCGACGCACCGAGCGCTCACGCCCGACACTTTAAGCGCCGGGCAGGCTCAGTCTGGTGGGCGCTATGTGCGCGTGATGCGCTTTAGGTACGCTTGCGGCATTGCTGGCAAAGCCGATTATGCCAGCCCTCGCTCTCGAATTCTCCGCCGCACCCCATGCAGCGACGCATGCTGGCAATGTCTTCTTCCGGACGTCTTAGCGGCATTCCATGCGCCAGGCGATCGGTGTATTTCGGTTTGGTGATACTATTACCCATAGTTCTGTAGTCCTAGTTTGTGATTGGTCGATAAACATTCATTTAGATGAGGCGGTTCGGCCCGCCTGCTATATTACTTAACTGCTTCCGCCGCATCGGCGGCATCCGAGGCCTCCTTCGCCAAGCGTAATGCGCGCAAACGTTCTGTTTTCTCCTGCTGCACTATACGCGCTTTTTCCTGCTCTGCCGCAAAACTGTCGTGTTTCTTTTTCTGCGCGAAATGTTTCTGGGCGCTGCGCGTATGATCTAGCGTTCCGCGTTGACCGGACATCGCAATCCTTCCTTGTTGAAACCGTTACTCCCCAACTCACGAGTGATTGGCCGAACGCCAAGCGGTGTTCAAACCAAGGGGAATAAGAATTATTATCGGCGTCTGCACATTGGGCGCGGTCAGATATCTGCCTCAAAAGCTGGCAGCATCGGGCCTAATAAGTTCCAATTGCAAAATTTGCGCCGGAAATTCGCCTTTAGTGTCGTCATAAATTGCAAATCGGTCAAGCGAAGCCCCAATTAACCGGGATTGCTGCACTTTTCCGAAAGAAGCGACCGGTACGGGCGATCACCCATACCGGCACCTTGTCACAAAATGAGACCGATTACTCAGCCTTAAGATTTGCCGCTTTCGAGCCGCGCGCGTCCGGCTGAATGTCGAATGTTACGCGTTGACCCTCTTCGAGGCCGCGCAAACCCGCGGCTTCCAGGGCTGTAGCGTGAACGAATACGTCTTTGCTGCCATCTTCCGGCGATATAAATCCAAAGCCCTTATTCGCATTATAAAATTTTACTGTTCCAGTCGTCATAGTCACTTCCTAGTCATCAAATTCACCGTGGCGAATGCCAAAGCGGCGCTAATAGGCGAGTAAATCAGTTAGGGAAGTGGACTGTCTCGGCCAGGCGCGCAATTCTGCGAGTCTTTGAAAAACAGATGCGCTTCGTCTGACGGAACGCCGTCGCGCGGTCTATATAGGCCTATATCCCCAAAAATTCAATGAAATGAAGAATGGCGTCCCTATTTGGACGACAAAAACCACCGAACAGGGCGCGTTTCTGGGTTAACTGACGTGGCGCCGCTCGCGCTCATGATCGATGAATTTTGGGTTGAGCAGAGAGCCAGAGTCGGAATGAATTATGCGTTGTGTCGCGGCGCCAAATCATCCAGCACTGCCGCCTAGCCACCGCCAGGCGAACCCCGGATCAAGTCCTCGCGAAGACTGGTGCCCGGGAAGGGACTTGAACCCCCACGGGATTGCTCCCGGCAGATTTTGAGTCTGCTGCGTCTACCATTCCGCCACCCGGGCACATCTTCGAATGGGGCCGGGATCATAGCGGCGCTTCGCCCATGGTCAATAATTCGAGAGCTAATTAGGATTGTGGGCGATCATGAGCCGTTTTCTCATCATTGCCGGAATCGTGCTGGTCATTGTCGGGCTCGCATGGCCTTGGGCTAGCCGGTTAGGGCTTGGCCGAAGCGAATGTCGAAATTCTCTCAACCGGCGGAACCGCCAAGGCGCTACGCGAGGCAGGCGAGCTTGGCCTGGTGCTTTCGACCGAAACGCCGACCGAGATCCTCGATCTGCTTGCCTTCTTCCCTCAGCCCGTGGGCCGAATGGGTGGTTTGGAGTTCGGGCCGGATTTGGCACGCTGAGCGCTTATTCCTATTCCGCTTCCGCTTCTGTCTCCGCCGGAGCGGGGGAAAGCAATGGCGATAGAACGCGGTATCGCAACGACGCATTCGTTGCTTCCTTGCCTATCCGGTTAACGCCCATGACCGCTACATGTAGGGTGCCGCCACTCTCCCGAGTAAAGCTCGGCATAGGTTGGAGCAGAGGTGTCGCCCGCGATGCCGAGCAATGAGCGGAAGGCGTTGAACGGGTAGAACCGCCTGTTGAAGCGGAAGGTGAACTCGTTGAGGGAGGCTTGTAGGTGCTGGTGGCTAACGCCGTGGTGGATCCCGATCAGCCACGTCTTCAGGTTGGCGAAAACCAGATGGATGATCGGCAGGTATTGCTCGGCAACAGCGAAGTGCTCATAGCCGCGCTTACCGAGGCCAGCATAGCCGCTCCAATCGTCAGTAACGATCAGCGATCCCGGCGCGACGGTGCTCTCGACGAACCCACAGAGCGACTCGGCGCTACGGTCGAGCACGACGGCGAGCCGAACGCGTCCGGCATAGCGTCCGTCTTTCCGGTTGTCGAGCTTGGTGCCCGGCTTTCGATGACGCACCTCGATGGCACAGGAGACGGGAACCTTGTGGTGAACACCACGGCCTTCCCCACGCGTTCGCCCGCCAACCCAGGTTTCGTCCACCTCAACATGGTTCTTGGGCTGTCCACCGATCCTGTCTTGGTTGGGCCGCACCATGCCCGAGCGGAGCTTGTGGAGAATTTGAAAGGCCGTCTCGTAGCGCGAAAGACCAAGTTGTCGCTGAAACTGCACGGCGGACATGCCGGACGTCTGACTGGCGACCAGATAAGCGGCCCAGAACCAGACGTTCAGCGGAGTGTGGCTACGCTCCATCACTGTTCCCACCGTCAGCCCGGTGTTCTGGCGGCACTTGCGGCAGCGCAGGACGCCAGGGCGGTTTTCAAAGTGGAACGGCTCTCCCGCCGTGCCGCAGTGCGGGCAGGCAAAGCCGTCTCCCCAGCGGGCTTTCTCCAGGTAGGCGGCGCAGGCCGCATCATCGGGGAAAAGTCGCTGGAACTCGGGTAGCGAATGCGGGAATGGGAGATCGGCGCGGTCGAGAACATCCATGGCGCGCTCCCCTATATCCGGTTTGCGCCCATTCTAGCCCTAGTGGGTGTGGGTGTAAACCGGATAGGCAAGGTTGCTTCCACTACTTCAAACGATGCGGTTTCGACTGTGACGGGCTGACCTTGTTGTAAGGGGAGCTCGAGCTGCCTTTCGACCATATCGACCTTCGGATCACCGGAGATTTCACGATAAACGAACCGAAGACGATCGGCGTTTCGGCCCGTATAGATTAGCTCCCGCCGGTAGCCGTCGTCGGGAATGAAGCGAACTTCTGTTGTGGTAAAAATCGGAGGCTCGTTCGGTTCGGAAGCGCAGCGGCCGGGTTCGATAAAACCGCGCACATAAGTCCTATCCTCGAGCGCAACGCAAATCCCGGCAGAACGTTCGAAAGTTCCCAACGCCGCGTCGTAGACCGTCGCACGGTCGGATTCGTAATATATATGGGCCTCGTCGCGAAAATAGCTGACGAGCCTTCCCGGACGGATCGTAACTCTGAAAAACAAAACGCCGTCGCCCCAGCTAACTTCGTTCTCGAGATTTACCGCTTCGGATACGGCGACGTTGGCCGATTCGAGCACGATGTCTCCAAGGCCGGCGTCCAATATGTCGCTCCCCGCCTGTGTTTGAAGGGTTTGCAGATTTACCGACGATGTGACGGGAGTCGCGCATGCCGCAAGCATAGAAGCGGCAAACAACGCTGCGCTCGCACGAAACCCCATTTGCACCATTTTCATCATTATTCCTTGCCTATCCGGTTAACGCCCATGACCGCTACATGTAGGGTGCCGCCACTCTCCCGAGTAAAGCTCGGCATAGGTTGGAGCAGAGGTGTCGCCCGCGATGCCGAGCAATGAGCGGAAGGCGTTGAACGGGTAGAACCGCCTGTTGAAGCGGAAGGTGAACTCGTTGAGGGAGGCTTGTAGGTGCTGGTGGCTAACGCCGTGGTGGATCCCGATCAGCCACGTCTTCAGGTTGGCGAAAACCAGATGGATGATCGGCAGGTATTGCTCGGCAACAGCGAAGTGCTCATAGCCGCGCTTACCGAGGCCAGCATAGCCGCTCCAATCGTCAGTAACGATCAGCGATCCCGGCGCGACGGTGCTCTCGACGAACCCACAGAGCGACTCGGCGCTACGGTCGAGCACGACGGCGAGCCGAACGCGTCCGGCATAGCGTCCGTCTTTCCGGTTGTCGAGCTTGGTGCCCGGCTTTCGATGACGCACCTCGATGGCACAGGAGACGGGAACCTTGTGGTGAACACCACGGCCTTCCCCACGCGTTCGCCCGCCAACCCAGGGTTCGTCCACCTCAACATGGTTCTTGGGTTGTCCACCGATCCTATCTTGGTTGGGTCGCACCATGCCCGAGCGGAGCTTGTGGAGAATTTGAAAGGCCGTCTCATAGCGCGGAAGACCAAGTTGCCGCTGAAACTGCACGGCGGACATGCCGGGCGTCTGACTGGCGACCAGATAAGCGGCCCAGAACCAGACGTTCAGCGGAGTGTGGCTACGCTCCATCACTGTTCCCACCGTCAGCCCGGTGTTCTGGCGGCACTTGCGGCAGCGCAGGACGCCAGGGCGGTTTTCAAAGTGGAACGGCTCTCCCGCCGTGCCGCAGTGCAGGCAGGCAAAGCCGTCTCCCCAGCGGGCTTTCTCCAGGTAGGCGGCGCAGGCCGCATCATCGGGGAAAAGTCGCTGGAACTCGGGTAGCGAATGCGGGAATGGGAGATCGGCGCGGTCGAGAACATCCATGGCGCGCTCCCCTATATCCGGTTTGCGCCCATTCTAGACCTAGTGGGTGTGGGTGTAAACCGGATAGGCAAGCATTATTCTTCGAACCTCGAAATGACACGATAGCGCAATTGATCGAGGCGCGCTTCGATCACTTCGATGCGCGCCCCTTTCAAGTCGATGAAATTGCCGTCCGCAAGCGGATGTTCGAATTCCAACTCCAAGGGCGGGCGGCTGAAATCGCCGAGAAATTCGCGATACCGAAGCCTCAATCCGTCGCCGACGCGTCCGCCATAGATCAGGGTCTGACGATAGGTCGCCGGAGCATTCCAATCGAGAACCGCAATCGGCTCCAATTCGGGCACCGTATCCAGTTCCCAATCGCAATCACCGATCTGAACGAAACCGTGTATGTCGCTGGGGTCGGAATTGCTCACGCACAGGCCGCCGCGGCCCCATGGCTGCCCTTCGGCGAGCCACTCGCTTCTCGTCATGCCTTGGGCAAGAAAATAGGTGTGGTCCTCACTGCGCTCCGGAAGACCCAGCGGGCCGGGTGGAATCTTGTATTCGACCCCAAACCCGGGGATCGAATCCTCCCCGAAGGAGACTTCGTTCTTGAGCTCGGCTCCCAGATGCACGGTGATATCCCCACGGTCGAGAATTGGCTCTCCAACCATGACGGAGGCTTCCTTGTTGAGCTCGGGGCGGTCGAACACTTGATGATCTGCGGGGACCGCCTCTGTGTCTTGGCAAAAACGCATGAGTGCCGCAATTACAGGGCAGGAAAAATCGGCCATTCATTCTCCCTCGTTCAGATGCCCGGAGCCTAGCGGGACATTGTGGCCGAGACAAAGGTGTGTAGATGGGAATGGGCCGCTTTCTCATCATCGCCGGAATCGTGCTCGTCATCGTCGGGCTCGCATGGGTTTGGGCCAGCCGGTTTGGGCTTGGCCGCCTGGGGTTGGCTCAGCTGTAGGGCGATATCGTCATCGAGCGAGAGAATTTTCGCTTTTATTTTCCGATTGTTACCTCTCTTGTGGTTAGCGCAGCTGTAACCCTTCTCATTTGGTTCTTCCGGCGCTAAGAGCAGTTGAAATCAGCAAGTTATATGAGTCGCCCATGACCTTGCGCCCGATCCGCCGCGCCCTCATTTCGGTGTCCGACAAAACAGATCTCGTCGCATTCGCGAAAAGCTTGGCGAGAGCGAATGTCGAAATTCTCTCAACCGGCGGCACCGCCAAGGCGCTGCGCGAGGCCGGGCTGACGGTGATCGACGTCTCCGAAACCACCGGCTTTCCCGAAATCATGGATGGGCGCGTGAAAACGCTGCATCCCAAAGTCCATGGCGGGCTCTTGGCTTTGCGCGATAATAAAGATCACGCCGAAGCCATGACTACGCACGGGATCGAGGGCATCGATCTCCTTGTCGTCAATCTCTATCCCTTCGAGGCAACGGTGAAGCGCGGCGCGAGTTTCGATGAGACCGTTGAGAATATCGATATTGGCGGGCCGGTCATGATCCGCGCGGCGTCCAAGAACCATGGTTGGGTCACTGTGGTCGTCGACCCTGAAGACTATGATTTTGTGCTTGCCGAAATGAGCGCGAATGACGGCGCCACCACTGAAGCCGCGCGGACAAAGCTTGCCCATATCGCTTACGCGCGCACTGCGGCCTATGACGCCGCGGTATCGACCTGGCTGGGAGGCGAGATCGCAAAAACCGGCGATAAAGAGCCCGCACGGCGCGTGAGCTTTGCCGGACATTTGCGTCAAAAATTGCGCTATGGCGAAAACCCGCATCAAGAGGCAGCGTTCTACGTCACGGACGAGATGCGGCCGGGCGTTGCCAATGCCCAGCAACTGCAAGGAAAAGAGCTGTCCTACAACAATATCAACGATACCGATGCGGCCTATGAGCTGGTCTCGGAATTCGAGCCAAATGATTCTCCCGCCTGCGCCATAATCAAACATGCCAACCCGTGCGGAGTCGCATTGGGGAGCTCGCTGACCGAGGCCTATAAAAAGGCTCTCGCTTGCGATCCGGTGAGCGCGTTTGGCGGCGTGTTGGCGTTCAATAGAACACTCGACGGCTCAACGGCGGAGGCAATCGCGAAGATCTTTACCGAAGTGATTATCGCGCCGGATGCAGACGAAGACGCACGCAAAATTCTTAGCGCCAAGAAGAATCTTCGTTTGCTGATTGCAGGCGGCCTACCGGATTCAAATGCCGCGGGCACCACATTGCGCTCGGTTGCAGGCGGCTTGCTGGTGCAAAACCGCGATACCGGAAAACTGAGCAAAGCCGATCTGAAAATCGTCACTAAGCGCCAACCGAGTGACGCGGAAATATCCGACATGTTGTTTGCGTTTACCGTGGCCAAGCACGTTAAATCGAACACCATCGTTTACGCCAAGAATGGCGCCACGGCTGGGATCGGCGCCGGCCAAATGAGCCGGGTGGATTCGGCGCGCATCGCCGCGATCAAGGCCCGCGAAGCGGCGGAAAAAGCGGGCTGGAATGAGCCGATGACCAAGGGCTCCAGCGCGGCCTCGGACGCATTTTTTCCCTTCCCCGATGGATTACTCGTAGTCGCAGAGGCAGGCGCGACGTCGGTGATTCAGCCCGGCGGTTCGATCAAGGATGATGAGGTGATTAAAGCCGCCGATGAGGCCGGGCTTGCCATGGTCCTTACCGGCGTTCGGCATTTTAGGCATTAATTACACCGCCTCTGCGCGCTCTTCGCGCACAAATGATAAGCCCACAAGACCGATGCTGAGAAACACCAATATTGCCGCCATGCCCCATTGCTGGCTGCCGGATAGTCTTGTGGCGATGCCCACGGCGAGTGGCGCGGCAAAGGCTGTCGCCTCGCCGGAAAGCGCATAGAGCCCAAAAAATTCGGTCATGCGCTGGCGCGGGGCGATCCGCGCCATCATTGCCCGGCTATTGGCGTAAGTTGCGACCACGCATACCGCGATGCAGGCAACTGCAGAGATATAAAGGAGCTCGGGCAATGTTCCGAATACGGGGAGCGGCAGCGCCTCCGTTCCTTGCGCGTAAGGCAAGAAAAACAAGACGCGATCCGGCGCAAAACCAAGCGACAAAAACCCGAATAGAACCGAGCCGCTCAGAGATAGCCGCAAGGTAGTCTTGGTCCCAATCCGATCGGCAAGTATCCCGCCGGCAAACCCGCCCAGAGCGGCGAAGGGGCTTAAAATAATTCCATAGACCGCGAGTTCGATGACGCCCCAGCCGAATACGCCGGCGGCATAGATGCCGCCGAATGTGAGCATCATATTGAGGCCGTCATTGTAGACCATGCGCGCAAGAAGATAGGCCCCGACATTGCGATATTGATTGAGGCTGCGCACCGTGTGGCTGACGGACACCAAACCTTTGCGAATGACCTTGGTGAGCGCGAGCCCACTGGGCCGCCGATCGGGAGTCCAGAGAAAGAATGGAATGCAAAAGAGCATGAACCAGAGCGCTGCCAATGGCCCGACCACGCGTTCATGCTCGTGGGCCTCGCGGTCCAATCCAAACAGCGGATTTTCGGGAAGAAAAATAAAGACAAGCACGAAAACCAGCAGCAGCAGACTGGCGAGATTGCCGAGCGCATAGCCTAAGCCGGACAAGCGTCCGATACCGCCCTCTTTCGCGATTCCGGGCAGCATCGCGCCATGAAAAACGATCGAGGCGTCGTAACCGACATTCGCAATGACAATCAGTGCGCCAATGGCGAACACCGAAAGCCCCACGCCTCCCGGCTCACCGAACCAAAGCAAGAAACTGGCGAGCGCAAGAAGCCCCGAGAAAAACAGCAGCCAGGGTTTGCGCGGCCCCCCAGCGTCGGCAATCGCACCAAGGAAAGGCGCGCCGATCGCGACCGTGAGACCGGCATAGGCCCAAATATCTGCCCATAGCGCCTGACCCAAAACCGGATCGCCGACAATCTGGTTTTGAAAATAGGGCCCGTAAATATAGATGCCAACGAGAATGAAATAGGGGTTGCGCGCCCATTCAAACGCGACCCAAGCTGTCCGCCCTAGTGATGATACCTCTTCCGCCAGCCCTCGCGGATTGTCAGGCACCTCAGAGCTGTTCGTCTGCATACACGCCCCAAATCCGCGCGCGGTCGATCCAACCCTCTAACTCGGAAAAATCCAAGCGGCACGAATTTGGCCCGCAGGATTCGACGCGTCCCACCACACCGGCCTCGACCTGCGCTATGATAGGTGCGTTCTCGTCTTCGTCCGCGCGCAGCTCGGCATAACCATTTCCGATCACGACGGCGCCGCGCTCATTGTTAAGTAGCGAGACATGAATCCACCCGATTTCGCCGTCCAGATCGCGCACGCGCCGCCAAACGTCATATTCGGCCAACACCTGCATGGGCAATCCTTCACGATGATAAATCCATTTTACGCTATGCGCAGTGCTCGGCCCTTCGCGCATATTGACCAAATCGGAGCTCAGACTGACAAAGCGCGGACGCTCGATTTGTGCTTCGCCCGGCGGTTGCGGCGCTGCGCTTAAGGGTGTCATGAAAACTGCACTGCAGAGCGCGCCAATAAAAATAAACCCATAGAAAATCGGCAGAGAAATAAATCTCGTTTTCTTTTCCACTCTCGTCTCGAACATCGGTTCGGGCCCAACGAATCGTTTATTGAAGCGCGTCTCATCTTTTAAGCGCTAGGCACGCTTTGGAAAAGCGGCGAGGGCGTTCTTTGGCGCGCGCGGCGCCGTTCTGCTAGACATTTGAGAGACTTCACCACAGAGCCAATTATGTCCGCCGCCCCAAAATTGCACGTCACAATTACTCGCAAGCTCCCGGACGCGGTGGAAGAACGTCTCAGAGCGCTTTTCGATGCGAGGCTCAATAGCGAGGATACACCATTCGATAAGCCTGCTTTACTGCACGCGGTTAAGACAGCTGACGTGCTGGCGCCGACCATTACCGATCAACTCGACGCCGAAATCATTGAGGCTGCGGGAGAGCGATTAAAGCTCATCGCCAATTTTGGCGTGGGCGTCGATCATATCGATCTGAAGGCGGCCAAGGCGCGCGGCATTGCGATTACCAACACGCCGGGCGTCTTGACCGAGGACACGGCCGATCTCACCTTTGCGCTTATGCTGGCCGTGCCGAGACGTTTATCCGAGGGTATTCGTGCATTGGAGGAAGGCGCCTTCACAGGCTGGTATCCGACATGGATGATGGGCAGGCGCCTTGGCGGCATGCGTCTTGGCATCGTCGGGATGGGCCGCATCGGCCAGGCGGTTGCACGCCGCGCCGCGGCATTCGGTATGGAGATTAATTATCACAACCGAAAACCGATTGACGAAAAACTCGCCCAAGCGCTTGGCGCAACATATTGGCGCGATCTGGATGACATGTTGGCGCAAATGGACATGGTGATCCTCACCTGCCCACGTAACGAAGAAACCTATCATCTGATGTCGGCGGTTCGGCTGAAGCGGATGAAACCCACCGCCTATCTTATCAACACAGCGCGCGGCGACATCGTTGATGAGCACGCCTTGGCCTTAGCGCTGGAATCGGGCGAGCTGGCCGGCGCGGGGCTCGACGTCTTCGAGCGCGAGCCCGAGGTCAATGCGAAACTAATGACATTGAAGAATGTCGTACTGCTGCCGCATATGGGTTCGGGCACGCTGGAAGCGCGCACCGCCATGGGGATGAAAGTGGTTGCGAATATTAAAGCGTTTGCGAACGGTCGAGATTTGCCCGACCGGGTTGGGTTCGTAAGGGGCAGTTTCTAACCTAGGCTATTTTCTCCGGCGACTAGTATTCCTTGGGTGTCATCCCAAGCGCGTTAGCTAGCGCCGAAGTGTCGCCTAAACATTTTCTTACCTCCCCCTACGAGGGGAGGTGCACAAAGTGTTCAAAACCAAATTCATGTTCGTCCTCAGTGGGTCCCGGATAGCCCTTCGGGCTTCCGGGATGACATATTTTTTGTGGTGCGGCCGCTAGCCCAATGTTTCCTTGAACAACGTGACCATTTTTGCCCAGGCGCGCTCGGCCTGCGCCTCATTGTGCTTGGGGTGATCGGGCATGCACCAGCCATGGTTGGCGCCTTCATAAATATCGCTGTCCCAATTCGAGCCGGCAGCGTCCAGCGCTTCCTTAAATTTCCCCACAACATCGTCCGGCATGGTTTTGTCGTTTACGGCAAATCCAAAATAAAGTTTCGCTTTGATCATTGGGAGCACCAGATGCGGGCTTTCCGGATCGTCGCTATAGAGCTTACTGCCGTGAAAGGATATTGCGGTCGCGACGTTTTCCGTCATCGCTGCGGCGGTCCGCATCGCAAAGCTTCCCGTCATGCAATAGCCGACCGTGCCGACATTGCCTTTGCTAACTTGGGGCTGTGCACGAAGAGTATCGACATAGGGCCCAACATCGCGCGCGACCAAATCCGGCGTTGCTTTGGGACGCAGCTCGCCAAGCCGCGCGACGGTCTTTTCCTCGCCGAAGGACGGGGTGAAAGAGAACACCGGCACTTTGGAAACGCGATAATAGAAATTCGGCATTAATACCGCAAAGCCATCACCGACAAGGCGTCGCGCCATGTCGCGGAATGCCGGACGGGTGCCAAGAACATCGGGATACATGATCACGCCGGGCCATTGGCCCGACTCGTCCGGCGCGAAAAATTCGCAATCCGCGACGCCGTCCGGCGTCCTGGCATCGACATTCTTCTCGAACATTTTTGTCTCCCTTATGTCGGCAGAAACGGATCGACACGCCGCCTGCGCTTTATCGAATGCGCGTCAGATAGAAATTGCGCGCGATATGAATTCCATGGATTTGCCCCTAAAGGAGCCACCCCATTAAGGGCGCTTCGCGGGCCGCAACGAAGAGGCGCAAGCCCCGTTTGTCAAGTGCTGAGGTGAAAATCCTGTGTTTTGTTCAGGCCATAAAACTACAACATCGTGCCATGAATTTAAGACACTGGCGGGGTGATAACTTCGAACTGCTCTTCGCCAAGCTTCACATTGCCCGACCAAAATTCAAAGGTCCATATACCGGGCTCGATTTCCCATTGTTCGTCGAAGGTAATCCCAGAATAAGAGTCCTCCCCCAATATCTCGATCGTCTCGGTCTCATCGATATACAATGTGTCACGATAATCGTGGCTGTAGAGCCCTTGGGGTGGAAATTTCAGAACGATCTTGAGCGGCACAGGAAATCCGATGCCATTGCCTTGGATCCGGTAGCGAACGCCGAACGATACGCCAATCCGGCCGGGTACAATCCTTGTGGTCGCCAAATGCCGGATGTCGGATACCGTTTCATGGCGGTATCCCATATTGGGCGGCGCATATTCGCCGAGCGGCGGCCCTAATTCGTATAGGCCAAATTCATAGACTTCCACCCGCGTTGCGTTCTGCGCCGTCGCCGCCGATGCCCCGAAAAACAGCGCCAGCAACGCAATCTGAACCGCCGCGCATGATTTCAAGGAAAAAGGGAGGCTCACATCTCGCTCCTGCGTCAGGTCAAACGATGCGCCGAATCTAACTCCAAGAACGGGCAAAATTAGGGCAGCGGATTGTAACAGGTTTAAGGCCGCCTTGGCCGCGAATAAGCGGCAACCAAATATGCCTCTAAGAAATTGGCGGGGTAATGACCTCAAATTGTTCTTCCCCGAGTTTTGTGTCGCCCGACCAAAACTCAATGGTCCAAATTCCCGGCTCAATCTCCCACGGATAATCGAAGGTGTGGGCACTAAAATCATCGCCGCCCAGTTGGCGCATCATCTCCGTTTCATCGACGAGAAGTAGTTCGTCATATCCCGGGGTGAGGAGTCCTTGCGGAGGAAATTTCAGCACCACCCGCACCGGGACCATAAATCCGAGGCCGCCCTGAATGCGGTAGCGCACTCCAAAAGTTACACCGAGTCGGCCCGGGATGATCCGTGTGGTCTCCAAATGGGTCATTCCGGAAACGATGGTGTGCCGATACCCCTGATTGGGCGGGGACGATTCACCTAAAATTTCCCCGCGCTGATAAATCCCGTATTCGTAGACTTCAACGCCCGTGGCTTCCTGGGCGCTCGCCGCAATAGCCCCCAGAAAGAGCAGAAGCGCCGCGAGAAGTCCGCGTGTGAATATATCTGACGGCGAAGTCATCGTCATGTCGGCTCCTATCCGCGATAATCTTATACGCTCTTGCTCCCAGCGCGATAGGGTACGAGATCGCTTCACCAAGCCATTGACGCGCCTGCGGTTTGTGAATGTCAAAAAAATTGGCTCGCAGCGGGCTACACAGAGCGCAATCAAGTCTGATGTTTTATGAAAGCGGCGGCGTCACAACTTCAAATTGCTGTTCGCCGAGCAACTCATCGCCATGCCAAAATTCGATTGCCCAAATGCCCGGCTCGATGTGCCATCGCTTCTCGAATGGCCACAGATAGAATGTTTCCTCACCCGAAACCCGTTCTATCAGCCACTCATCCATATAGGCGGGATCGGCGCGCTCGGGGTTTTGGAGCCCCTGAGGCGGAAACCGAACAATTGTTCGAATCCATATGGGAGATCCAGGCGAAGCTGCATGGACGACGAAGCGCACACCAAATTGAAGCCCGACGCGACCTGGTACAATTTGAGTTACTTCGATGTTTTCAGCACTCGCAACATAATCATGCGCGAATCCATATTCGGTGATCGGCTCCGCGCCTATTTCTGGACTACTTTCGTAAAGGCCGTACTCGTAGATATCGACGCGCACATCCTCTCGCGCATTGGCGGTATGGCAGGTGAGAAGTGCTGAAATAGCGGCAGCAGCGAGCGCAGCTGGGATGCGTAAGAATGAAATGGTTCTCATGGCTTGTTTAAACCCCTCTCGGTTTGGCTATCTGAGTAACCGCTTCAGGGGGCCGAAACTGAGGCGTCCAAGCGGCGAAAAAGGGGCCGATGCGCCGCACCCCTATAATGTTGCACCTGCGTGAAGCCCATGCTATTTCCCGCGCACCGGAAAAAGGGTTCCTTTCGGTAAATTAATGTATTCTTTTCAATGGGTTATTCGCGACCCTGGGTCTCGGACAACCGCAATCACGATAAGGCTTTCTCTTGGCCACTGACGACAGCCAGATTGGCGGCCTCGCCGGGCGTTACGCCACGGCGGCCTTTGAGCTGGCACGCGAAGAAAACGCGCTTGATGTGCTTGGCGCAGATCTCACAGCCCTTAAATCATTGCTAGGGACAAGCCCCGAACTCACCCGCCTGGTGCGCTCACCCGCGTTCTCGCGCGAAGACCAGGCCAAGGGCGTAGAAGCCGTCTTGAAGCAAGCAAACGCATCTTCGATGGCCAGGAAACTCGTGCTCCTGCTCACGCGCAAGCGCCGCCTCTTTATTCTTGCAGACGTCATCGGCGCCTTCGACGCATTGCTGGCGCGCCACCGCGGCGAAGTTGCAGCGTCCGTTATTTCGGCGCGCGCGCTTGACGCCGTTGAGACCGAAGAGCTGAAGCGTATCTTGAAGGAAAATTTGGGCCGAGAGCCTAAGCTGGAACTGAACGTCGATCCTTCACTTTTGGGCGGCATCGTTCTTCGCATTGGCTCCCGCATGATTGATTCATCCCTGCGCACGAAGCTCGACGGGCTTCGCATCGCTATGAGAGGTAACTGAAATGGACATCCAACCGTCCGAGATCTCCGCCATTTTGAAACGTGAAATCAACAATTTCGATTCGGAAGCGGAAGTCACCGAGGTCGGCCAGGTCCTTTCCGTCGGCGACGGCATTGCGCGCGTTTATGGCCTCGACAATGTTCAGGCCGGCGAGATGGTGGAATTTCCGGGCGGTGTCCGCGGGATGGCGCTCAATTTAGAGACCGACAATGTCGGTGTCGTGATCTTCGGCGACGACCGGGCGATTAAGGAAGGCGATACGGTCAAGCGCACCGGCGCGATCGTGGACTTTCCGGTCGGCAAAGCTTTGTTGGGCCGCGTTGTCGATCCGCTCGGCAATGTCATTGATGGCAAAGGCGACATCAATGATGCCGCAGAGCGCCGGCGTGTCGATGTGAAGGCGCCGGGAATCATTCCGCGTAGATCGGTGAACGAGCCGATGCAAACCGGCCTAAAGGCCATCGACAGCCTTATTCCGGTCGGACGCGGCCAGCGCGAGCTGATCATTGGCGACCGTCAAACGGGCAAGACCGCGGTTGCGATCGACACCATTATCAATCAAGGCGAGAACAACAAATCGAATGATGAGAGCATCAAGCTCTACTGCATCTATGTCGCTATTGGCCAAAAACGTTCGACCGTAGCGCAGATCGTTAAGACCCTCGAAGACGCGGGCGCGATGGAATACACCACTGTCGTTGCCGCAACGGCTTCGGAACCAGCACCACTGCAATATCTTGCGCCGTTTTCGGGTTGCACGCTGGGCGAGTGGTTCCGCGACAACGGCATGCATGCGCTGATCATCTACGACGATCTCTCCAAACAGGCCGTTGCCTACCGTCAGATGTCGCTTCTCCTTCGCCGTCCGCCGGGACGCGAAGCCTATCCTGGCGATGTGTTCTATCTCCATTCGCGTCTCTTGGAGCGCGCCGCGAAGATGAACGAGGCCAATGGCGGCGGCTCGCTGACCGCGTTGCCGATTATCGAGACCCAGGCCAATGACGTATCGGCCTATATTCCAACCAATGTGATCTCGATTACCGATGGACAAATCTTCCTCGAGACTGATCTTTTCTATCAAGGCATTCGCCCCGCAGTGAATGTCGGCCTTTCGGTCTCGCGTGTCGGCTCGGCGGCGCAGATCAAAGCCATGAAGCAAGTTGCCGGCTCGATTAAGCTCGAGCTCGCGCAATACCGCGAAATGGCGGCCTTTGCTCAGTTCGGCTCCGATCTAGATGCTGCGACGCAGCGGCTCCTTAATCGTGGCGCGCGCCTCACCGAACTTCTGAAGCAACCGCAATACCAGCCCATGCCGGTCGAAGATCAGGTCGTCGTGATCTATGCCGGCGTGAAGGGTTATCTCGATAAGCTAGCCGTCAACGCCATAGCGCGTTTCGAAGCCGAGCTACTTCGTCTTGTGCGTGCAAAACACCAAGACATTCTCGAGTCCATCCGCAACGAGAAAGTGCTGAAACCGGAAATCGAGAAGAAGCTTAAAGCGACCCTTGATGAATTCGCCAAGAGCTTCGCTTGAGGATTTTTGAATGCCGAGCTTAAAGGAATTCCGTAACCGCATTGCGAGCGTTAAATCGACGCGCAAAATCACGCGCGCGATGCAGATGGTTGCGGCGTCAAAGCTGAAGCGCGCCCAAGACGCTGCGCAGTCTGCTCGGCCCTATGCTGAAAAAATGGCGAAAGTCATTGGCGGACTAGCGGGCTCGGTGGCCGGCAACCCCGGTGCCCCGCGCCTTCTTTCTGGGACGGGCTCGGACAATGTACAGCTGGTGGTTGTTGCGACAGCCGAGCGCGGACTTTGCGGCGGCTTCAATACCAATATTGTGCGTCGCGCACGCGTCCTAATCGACGGCCTTCTTAAAGAAGGCAAAGAAGTGAAAATTCTTTGCGTTGGGCGCAAGGGGCGCGACCAGCTCAAGCGCCTCTACAGCAAACATATCATCGACACGATTGAGCTCGCCGGCGTCAAACGGATCGGCTTTTCAAATGCCGAATCCATCGGGGAGCGTGTACTCGATCTTTTCGAGAGTGGTGAATTCGATGTCGCAACGGTCGTTTATTCAAAGTTTAAATCGGTCATCAGCCAAGAACCGACAGCGCAACGCCTGATCCCGGCACCTGTCGATGAGAATGAAGATTTAAGCGCCGGCGGCGGAGCCATTTATGAATATGAACCCGACGAGACAGAAATTCTGACTGCGCTATTGCCGCGCAATGTCTCGGTGCAGATTTTCCGGGCACTTCTTGAGAACGCTGCCTCGGAACAGGGCGCACGAATGAGCGCCATGGATTCGGCAACGCGCAACGCCGGTGACGTGATCGACCGGCTGACGCTGCAATATAACCGCACGCGCCAAGCGATGATTACCACGGAATTGATCGAGATTATTTCGGGCGCGGAAGCGCTCTGACGTTTGAAAGGTGAGACCATGAACGCGCCAGCAACAACCAGCAGCAAAAAGGGCCGCGTGACCCAGGTGACGGGCGCCGTCGTCGACGTGCAGTTCGAGGGCGAGTTACCGGAAATTTTGAACGCCCTGGAAACCGACAATAATGGGCGCCGTTTGGTGCTCGAAGTGGCGCAACATCTGGGTGAATCAACGGTGCGCACCGTTGCCATGGACGCGACCGAAGGTCTGGTGCGTGGTCAAAAAGTAAGCGATATTGGCTCTCCAATTACGGTTCCAGTCGGCGACGAAACCTTGGGCCGCATCATGAATGTCATCGGCGAGCCGGTGGATGAGGCCGGACCGATCCCGACTGAAGAAAGGCGCCCTATTCACGCGCCCGCCCCCGCCTTTGTCGATCAAGCCACGGAATCACAGATTCTGGTCACCGGCATTAAGGTTGTGGATCTGCTCGCGCCTTATTTGCGCGGCGGAAAAACTGGCCTTTTCGGTGGTGCCGGCGTGGGCAAGACCGTTCTCATCCAGGAACTCATCAACAATGTTGCGAAGAAGCATGGCGGCTATTCGGTGTTCGCCGGCGTGGGCGAGCGTACGCGCGAGGGCAATGATCTTTATCACGAGATGACCGAATCTGGCGTGAACCAGGACCCGAAAAAGAACAATGGCTCGACCGAAGGCTCGAAATGCGCCCTGGTGTTTGGCCAGATGAACGAGCCGCCGGGCGCCAGAGCGCGCGTTGGCCTGTCGGGTCTTACCGTTGCCGAGCATTTCCGCGATCAAGGCCAAGACGTGCTCTTCTTTGTCGACAATATCTTCCGTTTTACCCAAGCGGGTTCGGAAGTCTCGGCGCTTTTGGGACGCATTCCTTCGGCCGTGGGTTATCAGCCGACATTGGCGACCGATATGGGTGCGCTGCAAGAGCGCATCACGACAACCAAAAAAGGCTCGATCACATCGGTGCAGGCGATTTACGTTCCTGCAGATGATCTGACCGACCCGGCGCCTGCGACTTCGTTCGCGCATTTAGACGCGACGACCGTTCTTTCGCGCCAGATCGCGGAGCTCGGTATTTATCCGGCCGTCAATCCGCTGGATTCCACGTCGCGTATTCTCGATCCCCGTATTGTGGGCGACGAGCATTACCAAGTTGCCCGCAAAGTGCAGGAGATTTTACAGCGTTATAAAAGCTTGCAGGATATCATCGCCATTCTCGGAATGGACGAGCTTTCTGAAGAAGACAAATCGATCGTCACGCGCGCGCGTAAAATTCAGCGTTTCCTTTCGCAGCCCTTCTATGTCGCCGAGGTCTTCACCGGCTTTCCCGGGATCTTTGTCGATCTTGCCGATACGGTGAAAGGCTTCGCGGCTGTGGCACGCGGCGACTATGATCATTTGCCGGAAGCGGCGTTTTATATGGTTGGCACCATCGAAGATGCTGTGGCGAAAGCGCAAAAAATGGCAGCGGAAGCAGTGTAAGAAAACATGGCCGATAAACTTCAATTCGATCTTGTTTCGCCCGAACGGCTGCTTCTTTCTGAAGACGTCGACATGGTCACGCTTCCGGGCTCGGAGGGTGATTTTGGCGTGCTTCCAGGTCACGCACCCGTGCTCTCGACTCTAAAATCGGGTGTCGTAGAAGTGAAAGGCGTCGAAGACGCGCTCTCACGCCTTTTTGTGCGCAGCGGATTTGCCGAGGTGAACGGCGACAAAATTACCGTTCTCGCCGAAGAAGCCACCATACTTGCCGAGTTGAACCTTGAAGAGCTCGACCAAAACATCAAAAACACGGAAGAAGATTTGGCGGCGGCCAATTCCGATGAGGATCGCGAGCGCGTCTCTAAATCATTGACCCATTTGAGACAACTTCGCGCTGCCGTTTGAGCCGATAATCCAGTCTTCCGGTCCCGCGTCGATTGCGCTATGTATTTCTAGCTAGGTCAAGCATATCAAAGGGTTGGAACGCTAAAGCATGCCCGAGAGCGCTGTATACAAAGCCGGCTGGACGTTGGACGACGTCGACTGGTCCAAATTCGATGCATCGAAGGTCGAACCCGACCTGCTATGCGCGGTTAAAGCCGCCTCTCTGGTCGAGTTTAATGCGCCGGATTACGTTACTTATCTAAAACGCGTCTATTCCGAAATGCGGCCCGACGCCGTCCCCGATATCGAGCGCTGGGGGATGGAAGAGGTTCAGCACGGGCAAGCGCTCGGCCGCTGGGCCGAAATGGCGGACCCCAATTTCAAGCTCGATGCGGCATTTAAGCGTTTTCGCGACGGCTACCGGCCGGAGCATTTTGAAGTGGGCAACGGTTCGGTGCGTGGATCAAGGCGCGGGGAAATGATCGCGCGCTGCGTGGTGGAAAGCGGAACCTCATCCTATTACAGCGCGGTCCGAGATGCGTCGGACGAGCCGCTCTTGAAGGAAATTGCCGGACGGATTGCCGCCGACGAATTTCGACACTACAGACTATTTTACGATCTTCTCACGTCAGAGACGGAGCCCGAGCTCCCCTTGTGGCGCAAGATCTATGTTGCCGTCTCGAGAATTAATGAATCGGATGATGACGAACTGTCTTATGCCTATTACTGCGCTAATGTGCCGGCCGATAAGATCAAAGAAATTCCATATGTGCGCAAAAAATTTGCGCGGGCCTGTCATGGCAAGGCCATGAGTCTCTATCGCCGTCATCATATCGACAAGCTGGTAAGAATGGTTGCCAAACCTGCGGGCCTCAACCCGTCTGGACGCATCAGCTCCATTGCCTGCGCCACGCTTTGGCGAGTGCTCTCGCTGCGCGCAGGGATGCATAACAAAGAACAGTCTGTGCGCGCCGCAGCATAGATATAGAAAATCATGACCGAACAATTGATGCAGGAAGCGAAAACGCTCCACGAATCGGGGCAACTCGACGCGGCGGCAAAACTCTATTTGCAGGTCATTGAGGCTGAGCCGCGCCAATTCGCGGCGCATTGCGCGCTCGGATTTGTGTACACACTGCAAAAGCGTTACGCGGACGCCGAACGCCACCTTGCCGCGTCGGTTGCGCTGGAACCGCGCCTCACGGAAGCCTGGGTTCAGCTTTGCGCGGCACTCCATAATCAAGGGCGTCCGCAAGAAGCACTAAATTGTATCGATCGCGCGCTTGGCCTCGAGCCCGACAATGTCGAGTCGCTAACTAATCGTGCCGTTTTGCTTGTAGATATTGGGCGTATTGCGCAGGCGCAAGTAACGATTGAAACCGCACTAGCCTTCACGCCGGATTTTGTTCACGCGCTGATCATCCGCGGCAATGTCTTTACGGCGCAGAAAAACTATGAAGAGGCACTCACCGCCTATAATGCCGCACTTGCCGGGGAACCGGACAATCCTACGGCGCGCGAGAACCGCGAACACACTTTGTTTGCGCTCGGCCGCACGCCACGTTGTCCGCCAACCTATATGCGCCGCCTCTTTGACGGTTTCACCGGGACCTATGATCGCCACATGTTAGAGACGCTAAATTATCGCGCCCATCTTCATTTGCGCGATCTCGCAAACAAGGTTCTGACCGATAGGAAGGCGGCTTTGCGTGTTCTCGATCTCGGCTCGGGAACCGGCCTTGTCGGAGAAGCGTTCAAAGACTTTACCGAAGGCGGCCGCCTAGACGGCATCGACCTGTCACCCATGATGAACGAAGAGGCAAAAAAGCGCGGCATTTATGACGAGCTGATTCTTGGCGATTTGGAGCCCTATCTTGCCTCTCCCGGAGCGCCGTATGATTTGATGCTGGCCGCCGACACTTTGATCTATCTTGGCGATTTGGCTCCAACATTTGGCGGCTCGGCGTATCGTTTGGATCCCGGCGGGTATTTTATTTTCGCAGTCGAAGCGAAAGATGGAGAGGGCTGGGAAAAAACTAGCGGCAACCGCTTTGCCCATAGCCTTTCCTACCTCCAGGAGGAAGCAAAGCGCCAGCGCCTCGAATTCGTCGAATCGGTAGAGTGCGTGTTGCGGACCCAGGATAAAGTCCCGGTCGCGGGCTATGCCGTGGCACTGCGCAAACCGGCCTAGTTTCAGCTGCGCATGAGATTGGTCACACCATAAAAAAATGGGCGAGCCGAAGCCCGCCCATTACGTAAATTCCTTGCTTGAACGCGAAACTTGCGCTCAGTCGAATTCCTTATCCGTGATGCGACCGTCGGGTGTCGAAATATACCCAAGGAGGCAGCCGTCATCGCCATCCTTCAAATGATGGCAACGAACACTAATCTCATCGCCAACCTGAAGGGTGTCGCGCTGCCAGCCACCACGCGTCAGAGCACCAACGCTGCCGCCCTCTAGGGCCCACGTGCTGGTTGTGCCGTCCTCTTTTTCGACCTCCACATAGAGCCAGACATGCGGGTTGATCCACATGACTTGTGTCACCGTGGCGTCCAGTTCCAAGAACTCATTCAGCTCGTAATTCGCATGCGAGTGATGTGCCAAAGCGGGCACGGCAATGAGCAGCGCGGCAAGCGATGCAAGACCAAAAGATTTCATTGTCATATTCAGCTCCGAGAATTCCTCGGAAACAATCTACACCAGCCGGGCCGCCTGGCAAAGCATTGGATGAAAAGGGCATCAACTGCACCGCCCGAGGGCCCGGGTCTCCCGGGGCGTGATTCGCCGATCCCGAACGTTGGCTAGCCGAGCGCCGGCCAAAATTTAGCCCCGCCCGACCTTAGGCCCTTTGAAATCACCCGGGTTTTCCTGTGCGATCACCAGCTTTTGTGGCGCAAGAGCTTGAAGTCTGCACAAGCGGTGCGCTACACCCAGCCGCCGGGCAACAGGCTGCCGGCGTCTGACCTGGCTCTTTCAAGGAACGCTAAGTGGGGATTCAAATTCTGCCGGTACTGGCGGCGGCAATTTGCCTCGCCGCCCTGCATCCCCTCCCGACCTTTGCCCAGGAGGGCGCGCCGGACGAGAACACTGTCGTCTATGACGAAAATTTCTTTGCCCGCTACAACGTCAACAATGCCGAGGACATGCTGCGTTTGATCCCCGGCGTCCCGACCATTCTGGATACCCGCGCTGAGCAGCAAGAACGTGGCTTTGGCACAGCCGGCGCGCAAGTCTTGATCAATGGCCGGCGCTTCCCAGGCAAAGCAAACGAGATCAACACAAATCTGCGCCGCATTGCGCCGGACAGCGTCCTTCGAGTCGAGCTGATCCGGGGCGTGTCCGGCGACATCGCGGTGCGTAGCGGAGGGCTTTTGGTCAATCTGGTTCTGCGCGAGGGCGCAGGGCTGGCCGGGACGGGCTCGTGGGAACTCAATGCGCGCTTCAACGATCACGGTGACAAAGGTCTCGATGGTCTTTTGTCCTATAACGGAGTCTGGCGCCAAATAAGCTATTCGCTCGGCATTGAGCGCAATTTGTGGTCGCCCCCAGCCGGCGACGCGAGATGGACCTATCGCTTTCACGACGAGTTCTATTTTCACCCCACTGGAGAACTCGCAGAAATACGACCGCAATCTTGGCAGCGCGATCACGAAAAATGGATTTTCACCGGAGGGCTAATTTACGATTTCACTAATCGTGAACGCTTAGAGCTCAATGCCTTCTACCAAACACTGGAGATTCAGGAGAAAGAAACAACTCCTTTTGTGCGTTTCGACATCGACGGCGTTGAAACGCTTCCAGCCACGGACTTCCGGTCGCGCGAATTCGACTATTTCTCGATCTTGGAATTGAGCGGCCAATACGAGGCGGAGTTAGGGCCTGGCGGGTTCACGGGGTTAATACTGCATCGACGCGACAACCGCCCTTTATCCGATTATCGCAATCGAATTACGGCGGACGGTACTACCGAACTCAACCGCTCAATCTCCAATTTGGAGCGGGGTGAAGACATACTCCGCGCGTCCTATGTGTGGCCGCTTTCGGCCCAACATGTTTTGGAAGTCGCGGCTGAGGGTGCGCGCAACACATTGGATCAAACCTTTAGGGTGTTTTTCGATCTCGACGACAATGGGACGCTGGAGGAAGTAGCAATCCCGACGGCAGTTGCGCATGTCGAAGAAAGCCGCGGGGAGATTTTTGTCAGTCACAAATGGGCACCTTCGGAAGAGCTTTCAGTCGATTCGTCACTGAACTTTGAGTTCTCCAAAATCTCCAACAATTTTCCTTTCAGCCCGGAACGCCGTCTCAATTTTCTCAAGCCACGTCTCGATGCGCGTTACAAATTGGGGCAAAGCAATCAGCTCCGCCTTTTGGTGGAGCGCACCGTCAGTCAGCTTGATTTCGGTAATTTCGTGCCCAGCTATGAAGTGGTCGATCAGCGGATCGAGCCTGGCAATCCCGGATTGGCGCCGGAAAAAACTTGGATCTATGAGGCAGGGTTCGAACACCGCCTGGCCAATGATGGCGGCGTGCTCGATTTGCGCGCCTTTTACCATCAGATCACCGATCACATCGATAAAATCCCCTTCATCGATCAGAACAATATTCTGGTTTCGGCGCAGGGAAATATCGCCGATGCCAATCTCTACGGAATCGAGGGCAGGGCTAGCGTGCGCCTCGGTTTAATCGGCGTGCCCGATGCAACGCTGTCCTTGCGCTATCTTCGCCAGTGGTCGGACCTTACCGATCCCTTTACCGGGGACACACGGCGGCTATTGGATGATCGCGGGGGTTATTCCTATGACGCCAGTATTCGCCACGACATAACACCTTGGAACATGTCCTATGGGCTCACTTTACAATCCAAGGGCGGCGAACAATACATTAGTGACCTTACGGTGCAGCAATTTTACACAATCGACCCGCGCTGGACCGGCTTTGTCGAGAAGCGCATCTTCGGCAATGCCACGCTACGCGTAGAAGCGCAGAATCTTTTTGGGGCAACGGAATTTCGGCGCCGAGTCCTCTACGCCACCAATGTGTTTGACGGCACCGTCCGGCGCACCGAGCAATGGGACGAAACCCGCGATCTGCGCATCGCGGTCCGCTTGCGGGGATTGTTTTGAGAAGCGGCTCTAGACCGCGCGTTTTACCATCATCTGTTTAACTTCACCGATGGCTTCCGAAGGGTTCAGTCCCTTCGGGCACGCATTGGCGCAATTCATAATGGTGTGGCAGCGATAAAGCCGGAATGGGTCTTCAAGATCATCGAGGCGCTCGCCGGTCGCTTCGTCGCGCGAATCGGAAAGCCAGCGATAGGATTGCAGTAGGGCCGCGGGACCTAAGAAACGATCCGCATTCCACCAATAGGATGGGCAGGACGTCGAACAGCAAGCGCAAAGAATGCATTCGTAAAGTCCGTCCAGCTTTGCTCGTTCTTCCGGCGATTGCTGCCACTCGGTCGTGGGTGCCGGTGTCGTGGTTTTTAAAAAAGGCTGGATCGACTCATATTGCGCATAGAAATGGGTGAGATCGGGAACCAAATCTTTCACCACAGGCATATGCGGCAGCGGATAGACATTGATCGTGCCCGATATATCCAACATCGCCTTGGTGCAGGCGAGCGTGTTCGAGCCTGAGATATTCATTGAGCAAGAACCGCAAATGCCCTCACGGCAGGAGCGCCGAAAGGTAAGCGTGGGGTCGATCTCACTTTTGATTTTGATCAGCGCGTCCAGAACCATCGGGCCGCAATCCTCGGTATCGACGGAATAGCTATCGACACGCGGGCTCTCGCTGGCTTCGGGATCGTAGCGGTAAATTTTGAGGCGCTTGGCGCGTCGTGGCCGTTTTCCGTCGGCACCTCTGGGCTCGGGCCAGGCTTTGCCTTTTTTGACCTCACTGCCCTTAGGCAAACGCAACTGAACCATGAACTCCCCCTAAAGAACGACCAGACATCTAGAACCCAGACTCTTCAATAACAAGCGCCCTAGCTTCTGACAAACTCCGGTTGTGACAGACGGCCTCCCTTGTAACGCTTCATCGCTCCCCCAGTTGTCCTTCCCGGCGCTGCAATGCTTTAGCGTTGCAGCGGGAAGGGAACCCAGGTAGCGACAACGCGCGAAATTCAACACCTGGATCCCCTTCCCTCGCGCCTTGCGGCGCTCGCCGGGGATGACAATGTGGGGCTGACTGCACAACTCTTTCTAATTCCTGATGGCGGGCCGATCTTCAAGTCGGACCACGACAAGGCGAAACGTCTCGGACCTCAACTCGCGCCTATTTGTTCGAAGAGCCATGCGATCTCGACTTCTTCATTGCGCACATGCGCGCCGATCACCAGCTGCTCGCAGCGCCGCAAGCTTCCACCCCCCAGATACACACTCTCTTCGATAGAGAGCGCGCCGTCGCTACAGCGAAAACGCCAGCCCTCGCCATTGGGCAGTTTGAGAATAACCGAACCACCGCCCTGTGCCAGCGAGAGCCGGACATCGGGGTGCATGTGAAACCGAATGGCGAACGGGCGGCCCTTATCGCGTTTTCGCGATTTTGGGCCGGTCGGAACCAGCTGGTCGGTGCCGGTAAGCAACAGGCCTTTGGGCGAAAGCGCCAGGCGGCGGCGATGCAAAATGCCGAAGCGTTGCAAATAATAATCATGGCTGGCTTCGACAAGTAAGCCTTGTGCACTTTCGTTTCGCCGCGTGAGCACCTCGCCTTGTTCAGCAATTAATCTCGGGCCAATCGCACGGCGTACGACCCCGCGCTGCAGAACAATAGCCGAGGACCTGTCGGCCACGATCACGCTTGAATGGGCGGCCGTGGCGCGCAAAGCCCCAGCCCACCCGCCGTCCTCGCTTTGCGCAGCGCCGCAATTGACGACAAGGCGTTGCCCGCCGGCACTCATTTCAAACGAAAGGCATCCCGCATGGGCTTTGTTGGAATGGATCTGGGGCGGCGGCGCACCGACATCGAGCAGCACCAGGGTGCGGCCACCGGCAAGCCGCTGAAAAGCCGAATGGGGAGCATGACCGAAGGGGCGGCCTTGGATCTCATCATGTTCAAGAAGCGTTGCAATCAGCCGCCCATCGCTTTCGCCGCCGCCATTAAACACCGCAAGGCCGCCATCCCCGAGACGGAAAAAACGCACCATCGGCGCCATGCGGTCAAGCGCACCTCGCAATGCGGTTTGCGTTTCGCGATTTGCCGCGTCGAGCGCTTGCTGAACCATCACAAGGATATGGAAGGCTTCGACCAAGTCTTGCGGCGAACGACTTACATGACCGCCGTCGGGCAAAACTTGTGTTTCGATTTCATCCGAAAGGCGTTTTAGTCCGAGATTGGCACTGGCCCGATCGGACAAACACAATCCCGCCAAAGCCAGCGCAGCGCTTGCACGCAGGCGCGGCAAACCGGCGGGCGCCTTTGAAATCGTGCGCGCAAGCATGCGGGTCTGATTGCGCATCGACACGAAGAATTTCAAACGCCACACCAAATCGGATTCGGCGAGAAAAAACCGCCCATGGGCAAAGATGTTGAGAAAACGCAGTGCGATAGTTTCCGGCTCCCAGGCCGGTTTGCCGTAAACCGAGCAAAGCCGAAGCCAATCGTCGGTAAGTCCCAACGCAAATTCGCGGGCGTGCTCGCCACCGGCCGCTTCAAGGTGACGCAGCCATTCGAAGCCGTGCAGCGCATGCGCAAAGTTCTTGCTGGGCGACGGGCACTCGAAAATCGACTTAGATTTCGCGTCCACACTGTGACCGGCAAAGCGAAAGCGTCCACGGAAATAGGCGTCGGCCTCGTCGAGCTTGCGCGTGCGTGGATCGAGAGGATGAAACGCGATGCGATCGGTGATTTTCCCGCGAAGGGACAGACGGTAAAAAAAGCCCGGGCGAAATGCCGTGTAAAGCGCTTCGCGAAAATTGCGAAGCATGGCCTTGAGCGCTTGGCTCCAAAGCGCAGGACGCCATCCTTCGCCCCTGCTTGCCGAAACCGGCGTACGAATGACGGGTTTTTGTACCAGCGGCGCCCCTTCGCTTTCGGCTACGGGCGCTACTCGCGGTTCATCCGCGGAGGCTAGCGATGCGGCCTGCGTAGTCGGCACCGTCTCCTCCTTTCCCGTTTCCTGGCCCGTTTCCGGACCCACGAAAAATCGCATTGCCGGCGACAAGCGTATCGGCACCGGCTTTGATAACGCGCTTAGAGGTGTTTTCGTTTACTCCGCCGTCCACTTCCAACCAGATTGTTTGTTCCGAAGCCGTGATCCGTTCTCGCACCGCTTCGATCTTCGGCAATTGGTCCTCGAGAAAGGCCTGTCCGCCGAAACCTGGATTGACGGTCATCACCAAAATCAGATCGACAAGATCGAGAACCGGGTCCACGGCATCGACCGGCGTACCTGGATTGAGGACAATGCCCGCCTTCTTGCCCAAAGACCGGATGCGCTGCAGCGTGCGATGGGGATGCGGACCCGCTTCCGGATGAATGCTGATGATGTCGGCGCCGGCTTCGGCAAAAGCAACGATATAAGGATCGGCCGGGGCAATCATTAAATGGCAATCGAAGGGCTTGTCCGAATAGCCCCGCAGCGCTTTGACCACGTCCGGCCCAATGGTCAAATTCGGTACAAAATGCCCGTCCATAACGTCGATATGGATAAGATCCGCCCCCGCCGCGGAAATAGCTGCGACTTCTTCGCCCAACCGCGCGAAATCTGCCGACAAAATGGAAGGTGCTATACGAACCTGATTCGCCATAAGACTAGTCTATGTGCGCTATTCATGCGGACGCCACAACTTGTTGGCGAAAATCTGCTCGCCAAGAATCTGGTCCACGCCCGCGAGACCAGTTTCGAACATGGCGATGTTGACTCGGAAATCCCTCTCCCTACACTCCGAACAGCACGAAACACCTATTCTACCGGGGATTTTCAATGGCCGATGGCCCTAGCGAGGGTGGCGCGGGAGCGCAGGCGCGGCCTCAAGCCGGTTCTCGCCCTATGCCCCTGTCTCCGCACCTGACTATCTATCGCTGGCCGATCACCATGGCCGCTTCGATCGTCCATCGCGCCACCGGAATAGCGCTTGCGGGCGGTACATTGTTTCTCACCTGGTGGCTGATCGCCGCCGCAAGCGGGCCCGACGCCTACGACAATTTTGTCGAATTCGCGGCGGGGACTGCCGGACGCATTATCCTTTTCGGCTTCGTCGGATCGCTGGCCTTTCACCTGTTGAACGGCCTGCGCCATCTCGCTTGGGATCTTGGGTATGGATATGGGCTTAACATTGCCCGGCTGTCCGCTGCCTTGGTCTTTGGCCTTTCGCTGCTGATAGCCATTGGCGTGTTCGCGTTGGGCTATATTGAAAATGGGAGCCTATTTTGAGCACGCCGACAGAGATGAGAACGCCATTATCGCGCGCGGCCGGCCTCGGCTCGGCGAAACGCGGAACGGTGCATTTCTGGCGTCAACGCATGAGCGCGGTTGCCCTTGTGCCGCTCTCCATTTGGTTTGTTTGGGGTGCGCTTTCGCTTGTCGGCGGAAATCTCGCCGAGGTGCTTGTCTTTTTGGGCGAGCCGATCAACGCGATCTTGATGTTTCTCTTTCTCTTCGCAGCGCTCTATCACATGACGCTCGGCATTCAGGTGGTGATCGAAGATTACATTCATGGGGAGCGCATCAAGCTGCTTTGCCTCATGCTCAATCGTTTTTATGCGTTTGGCATCGGCTTCGCCGCCGGCTTCGCGCTTCTCAAAATATCTCTTTAGGAACTCCCCGCTCATGCGCGAATATCCGATAATCGATCACACCTATGATGTGGTGGTTGTAGGCGCGGGCGGCGCGGGACTGCGCGCGACATTGGAAACCGCGCGTCTGGGCCTAAAGACCGCATGTATCTCCAAAGTCTTTCCGACCCGAAGCCATACCGTCGCCGCGCAAGGCGGTATTTCGGCTGCTTTGGGCAATATGGGTGAGGACGATTGGCGCTGGCACATGTACGACACCGTGAAGGGCTCGGATTGGCTCGGCGATCAAGACGCGATCGAGTATTTGTGCCGTAAGGCGCCCGAAGCGGTGTACGAGCTGGAACATTTCGGCGTGCCATTTTCACGGACCGAAGAAGGAAAAATTTATCAGCGTGCCTTTGGCGGCATGACCTCTAATTACGGCGAAGGCATCGCGCAGCGCACTTGCGCCGCCGCCGACCGCACCGGCCATGCGATCCTGCACACGCTATACGGTCAGTGTCTGCGCCATGAGGTGAATTTCTTTGTCGAATATTTCGCGCTCGATCTGATTATGGAAGAGGGCGAAGTGCGCGGAATAATGGCCTGGAAGTTAGACGATGGTACGATTCACCGCTTTCGCGCCAATCGGGTTATTTTGGCGACCGGCGGCTATGGCCGCGCTTATTTCTCCTGCACCGGCGCGCACACTCAAACCGGCGATGGCAATGCCATGGTGCTGCGTGCAGGTCTGCCGCTGCAGGATATGGAGTTCGTGCAGTTTCATCCCACCGGCGTTTATGGCGTTGGGGTGTTGATTACCGAGGGTTCGCGCGGTGAAGGCGGTTACCTTACCAATGCATCGGGCGAGCGTTTCATGGAACGCTACGCGCCCAATGCCAAGGACCTTGCCTCACGCGACGTCGTCAGCCGGGCCATGACCATCGAGATTCGCGAGGGGCGTGGCGTAGGACCGAACAAGGACCATATCTTCCTGCATCTTTCCCATCTCAATCCGAAAATTTTGCACGAACGTCTTCCCGGCATTTCTGAAAGCGCACGCATATTTGCCGGCGTCGATGTCACCAAAGAGCCGATCCCGGTAATCCCGACCGTTCACTACAATATGGGCGGAATTCCTGCGAACCATTTCGGCGAAGTGCTGACGCTCAAAGACGGCAATCCCGATTCAATCGTTCCCGGGCTGTTCGCCATTGGCGAAGCGGCTTGCGTATCGGTGCATGGCGCTAACCGCTTAGGCTCGAACTCGCTGGTCGATCTGGTTGTTTTCGGCAAAGCGTCGGGCGAACGCGCGGCCGAAGGGATCGAGCCGGGCCAGGAACAGCGCGACCTGCCGAAAGAAGCGGGTGAGGAAGCCTTGGCGCGCCTTGATCGCTTCCGTTTTTCGAAAGGCAAAGTGCCGAGCGCCGATCTGCGCGCGAAAATGCAAAAAGTGATGCAGAGCGATGCGGCCGTATTTCGTACCGGCACAACACTGGCGTCCGGGCAAAAGGCGATCCGCGAAATACACAAACAGATTCCCGATATCGGCGTTTTCGATCGCGGGCTGATCTGGAATACCGATCTCGTCGAAACGCTCGAATTCGACAATCTTCTTTCTCAGGCGATCGTCACCATCGATGGAGCTGCGAACCGCGAAGAATCGCGCGGCGCTCATGCACGCGAAGATTTTGCCGAGCGTGACGATGAAAATTGGATGAAACATAGTTTGGCCTGGTATGACGACAAAACAGCCGAGACGCGCCTCGACTATCGTCCGGTGCATAAATTCACGCTGTCAAACGACATTGAATATATCCCACCAAAGGCGCGGACTTATTAAACAGCCTAGAATTGGTTAAACGGCCTAGATTTGGCGTGGCGTTTCTTTCAAACTTTGTGTGTCAACCGAGAAATCTATGGAGGGCCTAATGGGACTACTCATAAATCTCGCGATCGGCGCAGTTGGCGGCAATCTCGCCGGAATGCTCCTCAAGGACAAAAGCCTTGGCGTGTTGTGGAACTCCGTCGTCGGCATTCTCGGCGGAGGGCTCGGATATTACCTACTGGGGATAGTTGGACTGGGCGCCACGGGCATGATCGGAGGTGTCGTCGCCTCCCTTGTTGGCGGCGCGGTTTTGCTCCTCATCATTGGTCTTATTCGCAACAGGTAAGTGTTTGCGCCCGGCCGGCTTTCCAGCCGGCGGCGTAATTTGTGGGAGTGTGAAGCGTGGCTCATGTGCAGCGCTCAGGAGCAGCTATGAATCAGCGCAAGTATTTTGCTGTATGTGCTGCTTTGGCGCTGCTCTCACTTGCAGCGTGCTCTCCGGATAATTTTCGGGAATATCTGGCATGTGTAGAGGGCGACACCGATCTTCGCATTGAAGTATGTACAAGGATTGTGCAATCGGGGCGCGAAACTGGTGCTCGCCTCGCCCTCACGCTTGGCAGCCGCGGTGACGCTTATAATGATTTGCTAAATCATGATCGCGCGATCCAAGATTATGATAGGGCAATCGAAGTTGATGCCTCAATCGCTACTATTTTTAATAATCGCGGTGCCACCTATAACCACCTAGGAAATTATGATCGTGCAATCCAGAATTTTGACGAGGCGATCAGACTCGATCCAAATGATGGTTTTGCCCTAAGTAACCGCGCGCTAACCTATTTTAACAAACAAGATTATGATCGTGCGATCCGGGACTATGACGAGGTGATCAGGCTCGATCCGTCAGATGCGATAGCCTTCTATGACCGTGGTAATGCTCACGGCAGCCTAGGAAATTATGATCGCGCAATCCGAGATTATGACGAGTCGATCAGACTCGATCCAAATTATGGTTTTGCCCTTAATAACCGCGCCCGCGCCTATTTTAACAAACAAGATTATGATCGCGCGCTCCGAGATATACTCGAAGCGATCAGGATTGACCCGAATGGCGCAGAATTCCTGAACAACGCTGCATGGCTTTTGGCCACCGGCCCAGAGGAAATACGAAACGGGGCACAGGCAATCGAGTTTGCCCAAAAGGCGGCCGAGCTTATGCCGGATGAAGCGCGCTTTCGTGACACGCTCGCGGCAGCCCATGCGGAGGCAGGGCAATTTGACAGTGCCGTGGAAGAACAGCGGCTAGCAATTCAACTTCTTGGTGACGCGCCTGATGGCGAGACGCTGTCCGGCTATGAGAATCGACTGAATCTCTATGAGGCAGAACAACCCTATCGCGGTGAGCTAAGTGCACCATAAGCTCGCGCCAGTGTCCACTTATATTTTAGTCTGAGGAATCCGCACTCTGGATCCAGCGCTGAACAACGCCCGCGAGATCAGCCCCCACCAGCGGCGCCAACAAGAACAACCAAAGTTGCTGCAGCGCCCAGCCGCCTTGAAATATTGCAACTGCAACTGAGCGTGCCGGATTGACCGACGTATTGGTCACAGGAATCGTAATCAAATGTATCAGCACCAGCGCGAGACCAATTGCGATCGGTGCAAAGCCCTTGGGGGCTTTCTCTGACGTTGCGCGCAAAATGACCATCAAAAACATGAACATCATAGCCACTTCGGCAATGAGACCCGCTACCAGCGAATAATTCTGCGGAGAGTGAGCGCCATAACCGTTGGACGGGAATCCTGCCGAGGCATCGAAGCCGGCGGTTCCGCTTGCGATCGTGTATAGAGCCGCGGCGCCAGCCGCACCGCCTACCAATTGCGCCAGCCAATAAGGAAAGATGTCCTTTGCCGAGAAGCGCCCTCCCATGAACAGCCCAAAGGTCACTGCCGGGTTGAAATGCGCGCCTGAGATATGACCAAAAGCGTAAGCGCCGGTCAAAACAGTAAGACCAAAAGCCAGCGAGACGCCGACATAACCAATGCCGACATCGGGGACGCCCGCCGCCAATACGGCCGCTCCGCAGCCACCAAGAACGAGCCAAAACGTGCCAATCAATTCAGCAACTAATTTACGCGACATATCGATGCCCCCCCTTTACGCGCCTTTGCCGACGCGCTGTTAGCTCAGCTCTGGGACTCATGCGCAGCCAGAGAAAATTGGGCAGGCGCGAAAAAACCCAAGGCAGCGCCGCTTTGCGCCTTGAGGTCCGTGCTATAGTCCGAGAAAGCGATTTATTATTTCTCCAACGCGCGACGAGAAAGCTCATGAGAACAATTGCAATTGCCTTCGCAGCAATCGCCTCGCTGGTGGTTTCCGCGAGCCATGCCCAGACTCCCACCGGCCCGGTCGAAAGCTTCGATCTCGCATTCGATGTTCTGGTCGGCCCCAATGTGGAAGTCAAAATTCTTCACGAAGAGGCGGAAACGTTTTTCGAAGGGCCGGTGTGGCACCACGGCACTGAGGGCAGCTTTCTTACTTTTAGCGATCTTGTGGCCAATCGCATCAGAAAGTGGGATCCGCAAACGCAAGAGATTTCCGATTATGTTTCGCCCGTCTGGACCGGAAATGATTCTGCTTCCGCCATTCATTTCGAACGGGAGGGAAACTCCTATGCTCAGATCGGACCCAATGGCGAGACGCTGGACGATATGGGCCACCTTGTTTTCGCCGCCATGGGGTCCGGACGGATCATGCGCCGCGAGGCCGATGGAAGCCTTAGCGTGCTCGCAAACGCCTATGACGGGCATCATCTCAATGCGCCGAACGATCTTGTCTATAAATCGGACGGCGCACTTTATTTTACCGATATTCGCGCTGGCCTCGCGACCGCGGATGAAGATCCGCCGGAGGGCGTGCCGCATACCGGCGTGTATCGTTTGGAAGACGGTACGCTGACGCTGCTGGTCAGCGATTTGCAGGCACCGAACGGAATTGCCTTGTCACCCGACGAGACGGTTCTTTATGTCAACGACATCCGCGCACGCGATTTGATGCGCTACGAAATTCAGGCGGATGGGAGCTTGGCCGATGGCCGCGTCTTGATCAGTATTCCGCGTTCCGAAACCCAGCCAGGAAACCCCGACGGCATGAAAATCGACATACACGGAAATATTTGGAATAGCGGTCCCGGCGGCATCTGGGTCATTTCTCCGGAGGGAAAACATCTCGGCACAATTTTACTGCCCGAGCGCATCACCAATCTCGCCTGGGGCGATGATGACGCAATGACGATTTACGCCACCGGACCGAGCATGGTGACGCGCGTGCGCGTGAATGTGGAAGGCTTGCGCCCTTAGATAGAGCCCTTCGCTTTACTGCTCACCCTGGTAGACGAATTTCTGCACGCGTTTTCCTTGAATTTCCGCGGTGTAGATATTGCCTTGGCTGTCGATCCCAAGATTATGCAGATTGTTGAACTCGCCGGTGGCATTCCCGAAGCGTCCGAAGGAACCAATCTCTACGCCATCACTACGCCTTGAAATGCGAATCTTGCCGTTCGAATCGTCGGAGGTGAAAAGCAGGGTTTGTTCCTCTCTAGGCCAAAACATTACGGATCCGGTTGTTGCGGCGCGCGTTTCGGGCTGAATGAAATATTCGCGCACGAAACTTCCATCCTTATTGAAGACCTGAAGACGGTTGTGACCGCGATCGCAGGTAAAGACGAGACCATCATTGCTCATGCGGATGCAATGCACCGGATTGGTGAATTGCTGCGGTAAGGGGGCATTGTGATCGAATGCCGGCATATCCAAATCGGTGGGCGGATTGCCATAGGCGCCCCACATTCGTTTGAACGCACCGCTTTCTGCGTCAAAGACAATGACACGGTGATTGCCATAGCCGTCGGAGACGTAGAGCTCGTTGGTGGCCGGATCGACGATCATGTCCGAGGGTCTGCCAAGACGTGTTGTATCTAGGCTGCCTGTTTGCGGCCCTTGATGACCGATTTGCATGACGAACTCGCCGTCGCGGGTGAACTTTAAGACGACACCGTCATTCGCGCCATTGCCGCCGACCCAAACGAAATCATTGTGATCGACGAAAATACCATGCTCGTTGTCCGGCCAGTCATAGCCGTCTCCGGGCCCACGCCAGGACTGCACGACATTGCCCTCCTGATCGAACTCGATGATCTCGGGAGCAGGAAAACAACATTCGACATTGGCTGCGCTGGTGGCACGTGTTTCACGTTCTTCAAGGGTGCGGGGGCGATGATTGATCCAAACATGATCTTGGGAATCGACAAAGATGCCGCCGACTTGGCCGATGATCCAATTGTTCGGAAGCGTTTTTGGCCAGAACGGATCGACTTCGAACTGCGGGGCGTCCGCCGCCCAAGCTGTTTGCAACATTGCAAAAAGCGCGATGCCGGTAAGGCCCAATTTGGCGCTGAGATGTCCCATCCTGTCTTCCCCCGATTATTATCTGTCACCACGATTGAATCGCGGGTCTTTTCCGTTGGTTCAAGGCTAGCATAAATATCGCCCTAGCGGTCCAAACCTAATCCAAGAAACCTCTGCTCGAGATGTATCTTCCGCTCTTGCTGGAACGCGATGAAGCCCTCTAGTCTGCCCTCTCTAGCGCTAAGCCGATTGTGCGTTCGCGCCCCTGAGGCAGCCACAGCTGGATCGAGGATTGCCATGGCTCAACCCTATGTCCAGCCCTGCGACCGCAGTCTCATAAAAGCCCAACCCTGCCCAGGGGCACTGGGCCGCGAGGTTGCGCCTCATCGGCGACGGTGGATTCTCACCGCCTGTATTCTGGCTTCCTCCATGGCGTTCATTGATGGCTCGGCCTTGACGGTCGCATTGCCGGCTCTCCGCGACGATTTTGGTGCCGATATCGCATTGGTGCAGTGGGTCCTCAACGGCTATGTGCTTGCGCTCGCAGCTTTCACGCTCATCGGAGGCGCGCTGGCCGATGTTTACGGCAAGGCACGGACGCTTTGGATAGGCTGCTTGGTTTTTGCTATCGCATCGATCGCATGTGCGCTCGCGCCAACGCCGTTACTTCTTGTTGTCGCGCGAATCATACAAGGTGTTGCAGCGGCAATCGTGACGCCATCGAGTTTGGCGCTGACCGGCGCCACCTACCCGGAAAATGAACGCAATCGCGCAATCGGAATTTGGGCTGCTGCATCCGCGCTGACTACTGCAGGAGGACCAATCCTCGGAGGGTGGCTGACGCAAACATTCGGATGGCAAGCGATATTCTGGATTAACCCTCCAATTGCTTTGGCAACAATGTCACTTCTTGTGGTTTTCGCAGGCAAAGATTGGCTCGAAGAGCGCCAATTCGATATCCCCGGCGCGATGATCCTAGCAATTGCGCTCGGTACTCTTGCGTGGCTGCTTAGCAGTATCGCCCCCGGTGAAACTGGCAAAGTTGCGGGGGCCTCCGGCATGATGCTGACGCTCGCCGGCATCGCAGGGCTCATAAGCCTTGCCGCTTATGTGGCATGGGAGCGAACAAGCGCGCATCCCATGACGCCGCCTCGCGTGTTCGCAAACAAAACCTTCACCGGTCTAAACGCGGCGACCTTATTAATCTACGCTGCTTTGTCGATCATGTTCTTCTTGGTTCCGTTCGAGCTCATGGATCATCGCGGGTTAAGCCCGACCCAGGCCGGCATGGTATTTCTTCCCTTAACGCTGGGGATTGGGCTTCTTTCTTATTTGTTTGGCAGCCTGGCCGACAAGATTGGCTCGCGCCTATTGCTTATCATTGGTCCATTGGGCGCATAGCTTGCCTATGCACTGATGGCAGGACTACGCGGCGCACCGCTTTTGCTTAGTGTTCTCGTGCCCATGGCGGCGCTTGGAATTGCATTTGCCTTGATGGTTGCGCCATTGACAGCGGCGGTAATGTCAAGCGTTGGTAAGGAAGATGAGGGGCTCGCCTCGGGTAGGAACAACGCCGCCAGCCGTATCGCGCAACTCGTTGGTGTAGCGATAGCCGCCGCAGCTTTGTCATATGAAACCGGGTTTGCAACGGGACTTCTAATCGCTGCGCTAATCTCCTCAGGTGGAGCTTTAATCATTGCTCTCACCATACCTTCGACACGAAGATCCGCAGCGTGAGCGTGCTTCAACTGCGCCGCGGTCGCGATGTGCGGGCTATACTCCCAAATAAGCAAGAATGAAGCAGATCGACGATGGGACATGTAATCGTACGGTACAAAGTTAAGCCGGATCGTGGGGACGAAAACGAAAGCCTCATCAAAGCGGTGTTTGCGGAATTGGCACAAAAACGTCCTGCCGGCCTTCGCTATTCTTCCTACAGGCTTGAAGACGGGTTGACCTTCGTTCACCACGCGGTCGTGTCTACCGCCGACGGCAGTAACCCGCTGCCGCAGCTCGACGCGTTCAAAGCCTTTGTCAGCGTTATTAAGGACCGTTGCGACGAACCCCCGCTTGCGATGGGCGCAAGCGAGATCGGCTCCTATCAAGGTTAGAGTTTTAGGGCATCTTTCGAGCAGATTGGACCACCAATACTTGTCACCCCAGACGCGTAGTGCAGCGAAGCGATCCGGGATCCACGGGGGGCATAACATCTGCGACGAACATGAATTTGGTTTTGAACATTTTGTGCACCTCCCCCTTGCGGGGTCGAAGGGCGAAAAGTGAAAGGTCCAGCGAACCTTTCGCCGCCCTGAGGTCGATAGCGCGAGTGAAGCGAGCGATATCGGGTGGGGGATAGGTGTTCGATCCCCCCACCTGATCCGCCGCCCCCCGGTTTAAAACCCGGGAGCCGCCGGATCGACCTCCCCTCGTAGGGGGAGGTAAAAAAACGTTTAGGTGACACTTCGGCGCCAGCTAATACGCCCGGGATGACAAGCGTGTATTGCCGCCTAAAAATCAGGCGTCAGATCGCTAGGAATATCGTGTTCCAGCCCGGTGAGGGTATTGATGTTGTTCTCGGCGCAGGCCTGTTCATGATAGCCACCGGTGTCGGGCCTGTAGTTCACTACACCCGACCAGGCGGTGGTAAAGGCGCCCGGATCTTCGACCATGAAATCAACGCGGATATCGTCTTCAGCTATCCTAGAATAGCGCTCGACGACTCTGATTTGTTCCGTGTGAGGGGTGCCCAAGCGACCCGCCCAAGTGTCATCGCTAAGGCCAATGGTATCGACGACCAAAACCTCTCCCTCCCAATGCCCAATGGAATGCCCATAGGTACTCCATCCAACATTTTCAGGATGCGCGACATTCATATGGATAATCCGCGGACGCCCTTCACGGGCATAGAGGATCACAAACAAATCGGGTGAATGGAGAAACTGCACCGAGTCGTTGAGCTGTAAAATATAAGGCACGCCATGGGGGCGGCAAACTTGCTGTGCGCTCATTTCCGGCGTGCCTGCGGCTTGAGCATCGGCGCGACGCTTTACCATTTCTGCTGCCCAGGGCTGCAAAATCGGGTTGCTATGATCGCCGATATAGATTGTGCCTGCACCGCCGCCATCGGTAGGCGCGGGCGGCGTGAGGTTCTGCACTGGTCCGGGGCCGCTTTCCGGCTGCCGATACCAAGATTGGGCCGCGGGGCCCCTGGTCCACATGCCGGACAAATCGCGGCCAAATTGGGTTTGGGCGGATTGGGTTTGGGCGGATGCAGCGCTAAACGCCGCAACGGTAAACATCGACCCGGCAAACATCAAAACCGCAAACAGAATCTTTCGGCGAAAAAAATACATCGCAATCAGTTCAAAAATTCTTCGTCGCCTAATGTTGTTCCGTCGGGAAGCGCAATACCCACCAGCGCGCCAATCGGCTCTCCATTATAGAGCGGGTTCAGCGCCACCGACACGACATCGCCGGTATTGACCGTTCTTGGGCGCCAGCCACGCCGCGCGATCTGTGCGGGCGAACCCAATTCAAGCGACCAGCGCATGGCCTCGCCCGCTTCATCGCTCGTATTGACGTGCAGCCAAACATGCGGATTGGTCCAGTCGAACGCGGCAACCGTACCGGTAACCTTAAGCGTTGTGTCGCGGTCGAACATTGCATGCGAGTGGTGACCAAAAGCCGGTACCGATAGGAAACCTGCTATGAGCGCGGCCATCGCGATAGATTTGACGGGAAATCTGGACATGGAAGGCCTCCGAAATGCTCTCGTCTTGCCCAAGCTACAATAATTGCGCACGGCACTCAACATAATTGAATGGAGGCCTAGCTCTTGATTTTGCCGGCTGCAAAGCCTGTTATCGAATGCATGAAAATGAAGTTCGGCGAAAAATGAAACCTGATTTTGCATCCTCTTTCGGCCTCGCAGCTCTGATCCTGCTCAGCACCGGCGCAGCCGGGCAAGAGCTCGACGACTATCCGGAACACCCAGCTAAAGACATGATTTTGGAGCGCTGCGATATTTGCCACACGATACGCAATGTCAGAAGCGGCGATTATGACGCGGCAGGTTGGCGCGAAATCCTCCATCAGATGCGCAATATCGGAGCGGCGCTAAACGATGACGAGCTCGATCTGCTCGCGGACTATCTCACCGTCAACTCGCCGCAAAGCCCGCGTCCTCAAGCGGTCATCGTTCCCGGCAACATTGAAATTGAAATTAGGGAATGGCAGGTGCCGACCCAAGGCACGATGCCGCGTGATGTTGCCGTCGCGCCCAATGGTACGCTATGGTTCTCGGGCATGTTCGCAAGTACGCTGATCGAACTTGATCCTGCAACGGGCAGGCTTAGCGAACACAAATTGAGGCCCTATTCAGCACCGATGGGAATCGCGGTTGATGGAAATGGCGAGGTCTGGTTTTCCTCGAGCCGGCGCAGCTATGTAGGAAAGCTCAATCCGGTGACGAGGGCGCTCAGTGATTTTCCCATGCGCGAGGATATTGCTCCCGATCCGGCGGATCTTGTAATCGATTTAAATTCTCAGCTGTGGTTCACCGCGCAGAATGGAAATGTCGTGGGGCGCATTCAACCGCAATCGGGCGAAATCGAATTCACGTCCATGCCGCGCGAGGGGGCAACACCATTTGCAATTGCGCTGGCTCCCGACGGCGCCGTGTTTGCCGGACTTCGCGATTCCAAAAGCATCCTTCGTATCGATCCCGAAGACTTCACAACCAGGGAATATCCGCTTACCGGTCCTGAAACCGAGCCCCGCCGTTTAGCGATCAGTGATGACGGCATCGTGTGGTACGCGGATATTGACCGCGGCTATCTTGGGCGCCTGGACCCCGAGACCGGCGCAGTCACGGAATATGAATCTCCCTCGGGAGTGCTTTCCGAACCGCACGGCATCGCCGCGATCGGCAACATCGTCTGGTATGTGGAAGCCGGCGCCAATCCCAATACGCTGGTGCGTTTCGATCCCGCGACCGAGCGTTTTCAGTCTTGGCCGCTAACGGGTTTTGGCGTGGTGCGCGATCTAGCGGCGACTGAAGACGGTGATCTCGCTTTTGCGATGGGCACCCTCAATCGCGTCGGCCTAATCGAAATCGACGAGTAAGCGAAAGCCAAGCGCAGCCACTTTGGAGTTCACTCTATTGATAGACCTCCGCCCCGCCCGTGCTGACGAATTGCAGGTACTAAGTGCGCTGTGCCTGCGGTCAAAAGCGGTGTGGGGGTATGACAGGGCATTTCTAGACGCCTGCAAAGACGAATTAGAGCTGTACGAGGATGCGTTGGAGTCTTCGCATGTCGTGGTTGCCGAGGCGAACGGTGAGATCGTCGGAGTAGCACAGATTGAAATTCAGAATTGCGAAGCAGAGCTGCTCAAAATGTTTGTGGAACCCATGAGCATCGGAAATGGAGTGGGTAGAGCGATATTAGATTGGGCCTGCGAAACTGCGAGCGCTCATGGCGCAAAGCGACTAATTATCGAATCGGATCCCAACGCTGCCGAACTTTATCGCCATATGGGCGCACGAGATATCGGTTTCACGCCCTCCGGGTCTATTCCAGGAAGAATGCTGCCTAAGCTAACGCATGACCCCCTTTGAAGAGCGTGATCTGCCTATCTAGTTTTTACGGTGCGGCAGAAAAACAATCGGCGCCACGCGCTTTCAGAATGGCGCACACACCATCGGCCGCGTCGCTGTCGGAAAACGGACCGATGCGCAGGCGATGCCAAACGCCGCGCTCACCAAGATTGACCGGTTTAATGTCGGTGGCGAGATCACGTACGATTTCGCGATGGTCCATTAGAAATTCCTGCCAGGCCTGCTCCGCTAGGGCGTTGCTGCGGTAAGCACCAATTTGCAGAATTGCATCACCCGAAATAGCGACGACCGCGCTGCGCAATTCCGGAGCCGGGGCAAGAGCCGGTGCGGTCGCGGGCGCTGGCGACGCAGGTGTCGGCGCAGGCGTTGGAACCGGCGGTGGTGCGGGTGGTGGAGACGGTGTTTGGGCCGTTAGCTGTGGTGCGGGCTCTGCCGGAGGATTTGCTATTGGTGGCGGCGATATTGGTGGGGCCAATGCTGGAGCCTGCGCCGCGGGCTGTGCGATTGGCTAGGGAAGCGCTTCAGGGCGCAGCTGCGCCAAGGGCAGTGAGGCACCAGAAGGAGAGGTCTCTTCGTCCGGTAAAATGGGATCGCCGGGAATCGGGGGGCCCGCGGTCGGTAAGCGCGTGCCCTGGTCACTGAGCGGCCCCAGCAGCGGGTGCGCCGCGAGCCATTCATTGGCCAAGGCCAAACTCACATTCGCGGTGGCGCTTAATAAAGAATGCAGCGGATTTGCGACGCAATATTCGTCGATCAAGGCCATGAGTTCGTTGCGACTTCTTCCCTCGGCCAAGTCGCGTGTCGCGCCCCGGTCCGAAGGAAGAATTTCAATATTCAAAGCGGTAAGATAACCGCTTACCCAACCTTCGCGTTCGGCGCGCTCTACCCCTGCTTGGGTGAGAAGAACAACATCGTCTCGTCCGGCCGCGTCGCGCCCTCGGATCCATGAAGCGCAGGAGACACTCCCTGGAGGCATGACCTCAAATTGGAGGCTCGCATCGGCTCCCATTGCCGAAGGCGGCGCCGCGATCAGCGGCAGGCCGACAATTAGGGCGCAAGTCAGGCGTTTCATTGCAAGGCCTCAGCTAATCGCTTCGTACTAAACGCATGATAGCCATGACGCGGGAGCGTAAAACCAATTACTTCTCTTGATATTATTCCTTTTCGGCACGCGAATTCAGTTTGAACGGCATGGGCATTTCGGGCTGAGCGCCCGCGCGCTTTGTGTTCCATGCAGATGTTGGGCACAGTGACTTTCGCGCCTGGGGCGGCACCTTTGTCTCCCCGTGGCGGGTTGGGTGAGCGCCGGCTTCGCCACAGTTCCGCGCTAGGCCTTGGGAAAACATAGCTTTTTCCCTTAAACTAAGCCGTTCAGAATGGGTTCAGGAAAACCCTGTCAATTTGACAATTAAGGGTATGGAGGGGCGTTACTCCGGCCGCATAGTGAAGCTCGGAAGGATTTGGCCATGTTGAGGAAAAACAAGACTTTGAGCGCGTTTGCCGCAGCTTTGCTGGCAAGTGCAACCGCGGTGCAACCGGCGACAGCGCAGGGCAACGAGACTTGGTACGCGCAGGGTGGTTACAACGAGAATGCGCCCTATGCGAACTATCCAAATAACGGCAACGCCTCCACCGCGCCTTATGACCAAGGCAATAACGGCACTGGCTATGGTGGCACTGGCGATGAAGATTATGCACGAGAGCGCGCAGCAGAGGAGTGGCGGGCACAATATCAAACCGGTTCGCCTGAGCCGGGCAATCCGGGTTACAGCGCTCAACCGAACCAGAGCACCTACCCGCAAACAAGCCAAGATTATTACCCGCAAGCAGACCAAGGCTATGCGGACCAAGGCTATGTCGCCCAAACAGACCAAGGCTATTACGCGCCAGAGGGCCAAGGCTATTACGGGCAAGAAGACCAGGGTTATTACGACCAATCCGGCCAAGGCTATTACGCGCGGGACGATTACTATTCCGCCTCCGACCACTACGCCTATCGTCGCGAATGCGAACGCCAGCGCGCCAACAACCAAGTCGGCGGACTGGTTTTCGGCGCGATCGCGGGCGGCCTTTTAGGTAATGCGGTTTCAGGCCGGCGCAATCGTGGCGGTGCGACCGCTATGGGCATGATCATGGGCGGCGCGCTGGGTGCCGGCATTGCCGGCAACATGGATTGCGACGACCGCTACTATGTCCAACAAACCTATTATGGCGGCTTCGAACGCGGTTACTCGAACCGGACCTATCAATGGCGTAACCCTAATATCGGCCATCACGGCGCCTTCCGGGTCGGCGATTATTATCAGGGGCCGCGCGGACAGCGCTGCGCGACCTATGCGCAAACCATTTGGATTCAGGGCCGCCCCGAGCGCGCGCGTGGCTATGCGTGCCGACGCGGCGATGGCAGCTGGGAAATTCTAAGCTAAGCGCGTTTGCGGCTTCTCATTGCTTTAAGTGCTCCCGCTTGGCCGGGAGCACTTTTTTATGGCAGCAATTTTGGATTGCGTTCTTTCAACGCGTGCTTAGCCCCTCACTTTCATTCCCTTCGCATAGCGTTGCGCGTTCTCGACATAATGCGCAGCAATCAACGGAAGCGATTTTGCGTCTTCTTCACTTAGTTCGCGGGCGACGCGCGCCGGCGCACCGAGAATCAGAGATTTTTCTGGAAAGGATTTGCCCCCCGAAACGAGCGCATTGGCGCCGACAACCGAATTCACTCCAATCTGGCTGTGATTGAGCAAAGTCGCTCCCATCCCGACAATGCAATTGTCGCCAATGGTGCAACCGTGAAGCGTGACCGAATGACCGACCGTCACGTTCTTGCCGATAGTGAGAGGAATGCTCGCATCGGTATGAAGAACCGAATTATCCTGGATATTGCTGTTTTCGCCCACAGTGATCCAATCATTGTCTCCGCGCAGGACGGCCCCGAACCAGATGCTGGCCCCCTTCATCAGCCGGACTCTGCCGATGAGCACCGCATTGGGCGCAATCCAATAGCTGCCTTCTTCAGGGAGTTCGGGCGTCTCGCCGTCCAACTCATAGATCGCCATAAATTGGCTCCAATCTTAACCAAACGTCACAAGCGTGATGGCAAGTGGACGTGCAATGGCGAGACTACCAGTGAAGCGCCCGATGCGCCAAAATGGGGCGATAAAATGGGGCGCCAAAGTAACGAGCCAAGCCCGGGACAACCAAACCATTGGTCATAGCATGATGGACAGGACATGATTGCGCGCATTCCCTATGTGCTCCTCCTTCTCACCGCATGGGCGATCGCGGTGGCGTATTTCTTGGACGTGCGCTTTGCCATCACCCAGGACGAGGCGATCCGCCATGAATTGCGATCTGTGGCAACGACCGAGGAGCTCGACAAACGCGTTGTCGCAGCGCTTGACCGAGGGGACGCAGAGGAAGCTGCCATGTATGTCGAGATCGCCGACTACATGCAGCGAACGCTGCCCTTAGAGACGCGGACGCGTCTAGCTGATGCGATGACGACAAGCGCAACCATTGTTCGAAATGCCGGCGGTTTTGCCAGCGGCTTTGTGAGCGGCAACGGCGCAACCACTGCGGAGTTTGCCGGAGCGGTGGCCTCGGATCTCACATTGATCGGCGATGTGCGCGATATTGCCGGTGAAGGCGCGAAAATGGTTGCCGGTGACGACTATAGCCAGCTCATATTTGGTCTTTCGGTCGTCGGCCTCACGGCATCGGGGGTGACAATTGCGACGGGCGGCGGCGGGATACCCGCTAAGCTCGGCGTCTCCGCTCTGAAGGTTGCAGCGCGGTCGGGAAATTTGACGGAGGAGTTTGCGGCGACGCTTCTGAGGCTCTCGCGCGATGCAGTAAATCTCCAAGGACTTGCGATCGCTTTGCGCGGCGTCAGTCTCACCGATTTGCGCGCGACCGAAGAAGCGCTGTCGAGCTATGCGCGCGGTGTGCGGCAGGCAGATATTTTTCCAGTTATGACAAAGCTGGGCGAGCTCGGCGATGGTGTCGGTCCCGGGGAAGCGGTGCGCCTGCTTCGCTTTGTGCGCACGACCGATGATTTGGAGAACATCACCGCGATGGGAACGCGTTTGGGGGGAAAAACGCGCGGCATCATCGAGCTGACCGGAATGACCAGCCTGAGAACTTTCCGAGTCTCGTTGAACATCTTCGAGTTTTTGGTGGAGTGGGTTGTCGCTTTCATTGCATGGATTGCAGCGATATTAGGCTTCGCCGTGATGCACCGCATGCTTCGCCGGCGACGCCACGCTTAAGCACCGCTTAGATTACTCCTTGCCTATCCGGTTTACACCCACCCCCACTAGGGCTAGAATGGGCGCAAACCGGATATAGGGGAGCGCGCCATGGATGTTCTCGACCGCGCCGATCTCCCATTCCCGCATTCGCTACCCGAGTTCCAGCGACTTTTCCCCGATGATGCGGCCTGCGCCGCCTACCTGGAGAAAGCCCGCTGGGGAGACGGCTTTGCCTGCCCGCACTGCGGCACGGCGGGAGAGCCGTTCCACTTTGAAAACCGCCCTGGCGTCCTGCGCTGCCGCAAGTGCCGCCAGAACACCGGGCTGACGGTGGGAACAGTGATGGAGCGTAGCCACACTCTGCTGAACGTCTGGTTCTGGGCCGCTTATCTGGTCGCCAGTCAGACGCCCGGCATGTCCGCCGTGCAGTTTCAGCGGCAACTTGGTCTTTCGCGCTACGAGACGGCCTTTCAAATTCTCCACAAGCTCCGCTCGGGCATGGTGCGGCCCAACCAAGACAGGATCGGTGGACAGCCCAAGAACCATGTTGAGGTGGACGAAACCTGGGTTGGCGGGCGAACGCGTGGGGAAGGCCGTGGTGTTCACCACAAGGTTCCCGTCTCCTGTGCCATCGAGGTGCGTCATCGAAAGCCGGGCACCAAGCTCGACAACCGGAAAGACGGACGCTATGCCGGACGCGTTCGGCTCGCCGTCGTGCTCGACCGTAGCGCCGAGTCGCTCTGTGGGTTCGTCGAGAGCACCGTCGCGCCGGGATCGCTGATCGTTACTGACGATTGGAGCGGCTATGCTGGCCTCGGTAAGCGCGGCTATGAGCACTTCGCTGTTGCCGAGTGTGGTGATCCAGAGGTTGCCGAGCAATACCTGCCGATCATCCATCTGGTTTTCGCCAACCTGAAGACGTGGCTGATCGGGATCCACCACGGCGTTAGCCACCAGCACCTACAAGCCTACCTCAACGAGTTCACCTTCCGCTTCAACAGGCGGTTCTACCCGTTCAACGCCTTCCGCTCATTGCTCGGCATCGCGGGCGACACCTCTGCTCCAACCTATGCCGAGCTTTACTCGGGAGAGTGGCGGCACCCTACATGTAGCGGTCATGGGCGTTAACCGGATAGGCAAGGATTATTCCAGCGCATTTTGAGCGTGCAAATCGGTACCAAAGCGAAGAAGAGAGAGCGCCCGTTAAATGCTAATGGCGATATCGATGACAAAGAGTCCTATCCCGAGGCTCCAATAGCTGAGGCCTGCCACCACAAACCAGAACATCAATGGCTTCCATTCTTTTTTGAGCAACCCGCTCATCGCCGATTGGAAGATGACGTTCGGACCGGCGATGACGAGGACTGCGGTGCGGACAATCTTGCCGCCCTGGGTTTCTGGTTTGAGCCCCGAAAGCCGGTAAAGCGAAGCAACGATACCGGAAGCCGTAAACCCAGCGGCGACCGTAAAAATGATGAGCCATATTCCGTGCATAATTGCTGGGTTCCCTTTTCCGCAACTAGAGAAGTGCAGATCACATGCCGCGATTGCGGGCAGTTAAGTGTTCCGAAACATGCCGTTGTCGGGCAAAAACAGAAATAGCGTTCCAAAAAGAGACAGACCAAGGCGCGAGCCGGGTGAGAGATTGCGGACGGGTTTCACAGGTGCCGAGCAAGACGATCTGTTCGCCGATCCATTGCGATAGCCTTTCGGCGTAGATTTTTAGGCCCTTTAGCGCGCAGGGAATGGTTTGGAGCGACACCATATGGACCCAGCCCAAACCGGCCTGCGAGCGAATCACTTGCATGAAATGCGGCCGCAATCCCGATTAAGGTCCCGAAAGGCATCTTTTCATCGCGTCCTCCATGGGGAGAAAAAAACACCGCTTTCCTTGAAATAAAACGCGGCATCAAGACTTTTCGTTCCGTTTTTCTGCGGCCAGTTGGGCCGTCATGCTAGGAATCAGCCGAATGAGTCGGCCCGTCGAAGGGGAGTCGCAGCTGGTAAAGGTGGCGGCATGAATCGAATCGCGGGTGATTTTTCTGCACCTGCAAGAGAATACTCCGGTTGGCTGATCCCGCTGGCGGTGTTCGTTGTAACCGCAATCCTGTCGGCGCTCTTTCTTGCTTATTATTTTGCGCCAAGCCCGCAGCAACTCACGCGCACGCGTCCTGCCCCAACCGACTCCGGAGAGCTCATCATGCTCTCGATCGCCGGAACCGGATTTCATATTCCGTCCAACTACGTTCTTTTTGCCGCGGACCGCCGCGGCGGCGAAATGGAAGAACTGTCATTAATCGCGCTGTTTCCTGGATTGCAGGGTTACACGCTGGCGGACGCGTAGGAGTTCACCTCGAACGCGCCGGACGCGCGAGTCATTTATATCGGCGTACGAAGAGAGCGCATCGCAATCTCCCAAGAGGAAAAATTCGCGCGCATTTACCGGCCGCACATTGTGGAGCGGAACGGTACGCGAACAAGTTCCGGGGCGATGCTGTACAGCTTTCTCGAGGAATCAGAATATCGCGACGAAGAGCTCTATGTCAGAGAAGGCCAAAACGGCACCATGCTTATCCGCTGTACGCGGCCCGGTGCGGACGTGCCGTCTCCAAACTGCCTAGGCGATATTTTGCTGGGCAATGGTCTCACTGCCACCTATCGCTTTAAACGCGCGCATGTCGCCCAGTGGCAGGACATGGAAGCCAGCGCACGCGCCCTTCTGGGCGCATTTATGGTCAAGTCGCGAGACTAGAGCATGACGTGGCGGGATTATCCGTCGCGATAGAGCTCTTCCATCGATTGCCGCTTCGGGAATATTTCGTCGATAACGCTCACCAGAGCCGGAACGATGGCCATCACGCCTGCGACTTTAATTAGAATCACAAGGCTGGCCGAAGACAGTTCTCCAAATAGCAAAGCGAAGAACGCCGCGGCGAGTGCGATCGCCAGACCAGTGACGAACAATACCGGACCGCTTTCAATCACCGCACGTGCGGAGGCCGTCTCCACATCGTCTTCCAATCGTCGGTAGACACCAATCGCGTCGATGAGAAGGACGCACATTCCTGCGCCGAACCCTCCGCCGATGACCAGCATCTTCGCCGACATCGCAAGGGAGGCGATCTGCAAATGATAGGAAAGCACGCCCCCCATGTGGCAAGCAAAAGGGGCGCGGTCATACAAACCAAAGCCGCACGCCAGTCGCGCGCGGTCACGGCGCCTATCAATCCGGCCGCAAACACTGAAAGGCCCAGCGCCGCTCCGCCCTCCCGCCAAAGCAGGACGGATGCCGTATTGCGAAAATCCGCCGCGCGTCCGCCTTCGGAAAGAAGAATCGCAAAAAGCACGACAAAGATTCCGATTACCGCATAGGCCCAACGCGGCGTCGCAAGCGCTGCCAAGCGCCCAAGCATGTTCTCGCGCCGCTCGCGATGGCGGTTTGCAAGTGCGACCGACGACTCGTCGAAGCGCATATGGCTCAAACTAACCGGCAGCCCCAAAAAAATGACGGGGACCGCAGCTGCAATCACACACATGCCGGTCGCGAACAGAGTGCCGATCCATACCGGTTCCAACGGCGCTAAAACCAGGATCGATACTAATATCGCTGCAACAGCGACCGCGCCGGGCGTGGCCCAACGCTTGAGCCCTTTGCGAATGGCGGCTTCGACACTCATGTCGCGCCATAGTTCTACCGTCACTCCGTAAACCAATTGTGCGACAACCAACGCGTTCACTGCAAAGACAGCAGCGATTGTTTCAGGCACCAAATCGATGCGCCTTATTGCGAGAATTCCGAAGCTCAAGAGGAAACAAAGCGCCAACCATGCTGACGCTAGAACGGCAAGGCGCGCCGAAAAACCGAGCGCCTCGATCGCCGCCGCGTAAATAACAAGGGACGCCGCTAGACCCGGAAGCAGCGGAACCAGAACAGTGGTATTGGCGTAGGAAATTCCAATAAGCGAAAGCACGGAGAATAGAACGCTCGCGCCGATGACCCCTTTGAGGCCGAGAAAGAAGAAGGGGCGGTCCGGCTTTGCGCTGCGAGGCTCATTATTGCCAAGGCGCTCATCGTCCGGGTCATCGCTGTCGAGGCGATTGCCTCCCGAACCCACATCTTGCCCATCGGAGGCCAAATGCCTTACCCGCCGGCTGTTGGCGGTTCCGGCAAGTCTATTTCGAGGATCGCCATGTTGAATGCGTAGGAAATCTCGCCATCCTCATCATCCTTAAAGAGGACACCGATGAACTCATCACCAACATGAACCTCTACCGAATCGTCCTTTGGCCCTTCGACCAAGGATATCGTGTCGGGACGAAACAAACCGCGCAGATATTTTTCGATGCGCCATATCTCGGAGCGTGTCAAAATTTTCTCCTCTTAAGCATGGGGTGACGTCGCATAGGCGCCCAGCGCGGGTCAAGCGTTACTCACCAAACACCAACACCGTTAACCTACGCTTCCATACCAACAGAGCGACATAAGTCACATCCGAGATCAGATCGAGGGATCGTAGGATCCCCACCCGCTGAGCCGGTGATCCATATCTTGGGACGGGCATTCGGAATCCGCGCTCCCGATTACGCGCGCGGGAACACCCGCAACGGTTGTGTGCGGAGGAACCGGCTTGATCACCACGCTTCCCGCGCCGACGCGGCTGTATTGGCCGATCTCGATGTTTCCGAGAATTTTGGCACCGACTCCAATAAGCACGCCGCGGCGCACTTTAGGATGACGCTCCTCTTCTTCCTTGCCCGTGCCGCCCAGCGTGACATTGTGCAGTATCGACACGTCGTCTTCGACCACTGCTGTCTCGCCGATCACCACGCCTGTTGCATGGTCGATCATGATACCGCGGCCGAGTTTCGCCGCCGGGTGAACATCCACGGAAAACAAATCCGATATCCGGTTCTGAAAGTAGAGCGCCATAATTTTGCGGTCATTGAACCAAAGCCAGTGCGCCGCACGGTAGCATTGCAGCGCATGGAACCCTTTGAAGAAAAGAAATGCCTGCGCATAGGAGGTACAGGCGGGATCACGTTGAAAGACGGCAGACAAATCTGCGCGCAGCGCCGCGCCGATCGAAGGATCTGCCGCGAACGCTTCCAGAAATATTTCATGGACTTGAAGCGTGCTTAAATTCTCACCGCCGATCTTGCGGGCGAGATGATAAGCGAGTGCCTCCTCAAGGCGCTCATGTCTGAGGATCGTCGCGTGGGCAAAACTCGCAAGCGCGGGCTCGCCCTGCGCCAGCTCTTCCGCTTGGGTCCTCAATGTCCGCCAGATAGGATCATAGCTGACAAGCTTATCGTCGGCCGAAATGACGTGTCGTTCCTCGCTCATATGCTCATTCTAAGGCAGAGAAGGTTAAAGCCAAATAGGCGGAGGAAAGGAAATCCAACCAAAGGGAGAATGGGCTTTCGCGAATATTCTTGCTTAGGCGGGGATTTCGGGATTCGCTTAGAACCCTTAAGATCAATTTGGCTCCCAGAGCACAGGCAGCCGCCAAGAGGAAATTTGCGCGAAATGCACCAGAAGCCGGACAAATTGAACGTTGCGACCCCTGAAACGATGGACCTGCTGTTAAGCCGGCGCTCCGGATCGGCCAAGACGATGACTGGACCTGGTCCCGATGCGGACCAGCTTCAGACGATCCTGACCGCCGCGGCGCGTGTGCCCGATCACGGCAAGATTGTTCCTTGGCGCTTTATTGTTTTCGAAGGCGAAAGCCGAGCGCGCATGGGCGAGCTTCTTGCTGAATGTGCGGCGAAGGATCTCAATTTCACGGCGAACCAAATCCAATTGGAGAAGGAGCGCTTCTTACGTGCACCGGTTGTGCTCGCGGTCGTCTCCCGTCTGCGGGAACGAATTGCGATTCCAATATGGGAGCAACAGCTCTCCGCCGGCGCGGTTTGCCAAACCATATTGATCGCTGCACATACTTTGGGATTCGTCGCGCAGTGGATCACCGAATGGTACGCCTATGATCATGCGGTATTGGAGCGGATTGGACTGAAAGCCGGCGAACGCGTTGCCGGCTATATCTATATCGGACACCCGACCGCTCCGCTTGAAGACAGACCGCGCCCGGACATCGATGCATTGGTGACGCGCTTTTAAAATTCAGTCTTGCTGATAAACAACCGCGTTCCAAAAACGAACGCGATGCGAACCGGTGCGGTGGAAGCCGCGCTTGCGCAAGATGCGCCCGATCATGGCGTTGAAATATCCATGCGCCACAAGAACCGCTATGCCCTCATTCGACTCGGCGCGGTCAATTAAAATATCGGCAGCCTGATTGGCGCGCGATTTAGCCCGGCCGTAGTTTTCGATCTCCGGATGAAAGCCTACATGCCACATGATTCGCGCCATCACCGCCCAAACCGGAACCTTCATTTTTAACAACGGAATACGCGGCGCGGCGAGTGGCGCTTCCGCAAAAAGCGGATCTGCAAATAGTTCGGCTTCCGGCAACAACGTGCGCGCGCTGTCATTGGCGCGCGGCGTATCGCTGGTGTGAACCGCGTTCAGCCCCTTGACGAGGTCGAGCAATTCCTCGGGCGGTGCGCTCAACGGATCGAGGCCCGCTTCTTGATAGTCATCAATGTAACGGCGGAAACCATGATGGCTGGTGCGCCGAGAGGATTCGATCGCAGGCTTGCCGTGACGAACGAGAACGATCTGCAAAGCGTTCGCGGGTTCGCTAAAATACTGAAAACTGCGTTTGGGAGTGGAAACCGCAACCGTCATAAGCCAAGTAACACCAAGTAGCGCCCAATCCTGTCCGAAACTAAAGTCCCGCATGAGACTTGCGGACAGCCTCTATAAGCCGAACATTGCGCTTGGGCCAATAGAATTGAGGTCGCAGGCGCCGCCCGGACCGAGAAATATTTTTCCTGATTAACAACTCAGAAATGGCCGGAAGAGGGTGACTGGGCGCAGCGATTCCTCTTTCTGCACGGTCAGTGGATTGCCTATTGTGTGCGACTGCTTGAAAATGATGCTCAAATATGGGCTTAGAACTGCTCTTTCCTCTAGATAGAGCGAAACTGTTACCAAAAAAACACATTTTTGCACTGCAGCGTAGTTGTGTTCATCGACGGTTCCACCCAACACTTTCGGCAGGTTTTGGGGGTGCAGGGCAATGGCACCTAGGGACTTCGGCCCGTGAGCCGGTGCGACGCGGGAAATAACTAAGAGGGCAACAATCATGAAAAAACTTCTCCCCACACTCTGCGCAGCAGCAGGGATATTTACCGCGGCGATGACTTCGGCGCAGGCGCAAGAGTTTGGAAATACGGACGTCAGTTTCAGCGCCAATATCGGCGTTACCAATAATTATGTTTGGCGCGGCCAGACCCAAACAGACGACGCATATGCTGTTCAAGGCGGCCTCGATGCCGAATTCGACAATGGGCTTTCCTTCGGCGCCTGGGCGTCCAATGTCGATTTTGGCGACAACACCACCGCAGAGATCGATCTCTATGGCAGCTTCGCCATCCCCATTACCGATATGATGAGCGCCAATATAGGCGGCATTGCCTATCTCTATCCCGGCCAACCCAGCGGTGCGAACTTGAATTTTTTCGAGTTCAATGGTGGGTTTGACTTCGATCTTGGCGGGCCATCGCTCTCCACCTCGGTCGCCTTTTCGCCGTACGTTGGCGGCGAGACGACTTTTTATTGGAATGCCGGCTTGGGCGTTCCGCTGGGCGAGTATCTCGAACTGTCCGGCGGAGTCGGATATTATGCCTGGGAGGTCTCGACCGACGTGTTCGATTACAATGTCGGAATAGCCGCCACATGGGAGAATTTCACGGTCTCGACCTATTACGCGGGCGCCATGCTGCCCGGCGATAACGGCTCCGTTGTTGTTATGCTCACAGCAGCGATACCGTAAGGCTCCAACACCCGTTTACCTGTCTCAGGCAAAAAACCCCCGTACTTTTAAAGGGGCGCGGGGTTTTTGCTTCTTGCAGTGACCGCGCATAACGTTCCGCCATCAGCCCGATGACGCGCGGCCTCTGTCCCCCTATATTGAGCCCATGCCGCACAATAATGGTCCGGGTTTTCGTCCCCTAGGCGTAGCCGAAGCGCCGGCCGCATTTCGTCCCATGACGGGTGCGGAAATGGCTTCCTTTGTGCCGCACCGGCCCCAACGACCGGAGAAAACCGAAGGCGGAAGGCGGTTCAAGCTCGTCTCCGACTATGAGCCGGCAGGCGATCAGCCCCAGGCCATCGCCGAGCTTGTTGCGGGCCTCACTGCAGAGCCGAATCAAGGTGAGCGCGATCAAGTGCTGCTCGGAGTCACTGGCTCGGGCAAGACTTTCACCATGGCCAAGGTGATCGAGACGCTGCAACGCCCGGCTTTGGTGCTTGCACCCAACAAGACTTTGGCAGCACAGCTCTATGCGGAGATGAAGGGATTCTTCCCGGAAAACGCTGTGGAATATTTCGTCTCCTATTACGATTACTACCAACCCGAAGCCTATGTGCCGCGCACCGACACCTATATCGAAAAAGACTCTGCGATCAATGAGCAGATCGACCGCATGCGCCATGCCGCGACGCGGGCGATTCTAGAGCGCGACGACGTCATCCTCGTCGCCTCGGTCTCGTGCATTTACGGCATCGGCGCTGTCGAGACCTATTCCGGTAGCGCGGTTACGATCACCAAGGGCGAACGCGTCAAGCGCAAAGAGCTGTTGGATCAGTTCGTCGCCTTGCAATACCGCCGGAACGATGACGGCTTTGCACGCGGCTGCTTTCGCGCCCGAGGCGACGTGATCGATCTTTTTCCCGCCCATTACGAGGATCGTGCCTGGCGGATCGAGCTTTTCGGCGACGAGGTGGATTCGATCTGTGAATTCGATCCCCTAACAGGGAAAAAAGCAGCGCAATTGGACACGGTGAAAATCTACGCCAATTCGCATTATGTCACGCCGCGCCCAACGCTCGCGCAAGCGGCCAAAGGCATTCGCGAGGAATTGCGTCAGCGTTTGGATTACTATCACGACAACGGAAATCTTTTAGAGGCGCAGCGTCTGGAGCAGCGCACCATGTTCGATCTCGAGATGATCGAAGCGGCAGGAACCTGCGCCGGGATCGAAAATTATTCGCGCTGGCTTACCGGGCGAAAGCCGGGCGAGCCCCCCCCGACCATGTTCGAATATCTGCCCGACGAAGCGATTGTTTTCGTCGATGAAAGTCATGTGACCGTGCCGCAATTGGGCGCGATGTATCGCGGCGACTTCCGGCGCAAATCGACGCTTGCCGAATATGGCTTCCGTCTGCCGTCCTGCCTCGACAACAGACCGTTGAAGTTCGAGGAATGGGATCTGATGCGCCCGCAAACGGTGTGTGTGTCGGCAACACCGGGGCCTTGGGAATTGGGCCGCACCGGCGGCGTCTTCACCGAACAGGTGATCCGCCCGACCGGGTTAATCGACCCGCCGGTAGAAATTCGCCCGGCCGAGCACCAGGTGGACGATCTGCTTTCCGAGGCAAAACGCATAGCGGCCGAAGGCTATCGCGCTCTGGTCACCACGCTGACCAAGCGCATGGCCGAAGATCTAACGGAATATCTTCACGAACAGGGCGTCAGGGTGCGTTACATGCACTCCGATGTCGACACGATGGAGCGAATCGAGATCATCCGCGATCTACGCTTAGGCGCCTTCGATGTGTTGGTGGGGATCAATCTTTTACGCGAGGGCCTCGACATTCCCGAATGCGCGCTGGTCGCGATCCTCGATGCCGACAAGGAGGGATTCTTACGTTCGGAAACCTCGCTGGTGCAGACCATCGGCCGCGCTGCGCGCAATATCGACGGCAAGGTGATCCTCTATGCAGACCGCATCACCGGCTCGATGGAGCGCGCCATGGCCGAAACTTCGCGCCGGCGCGAGAGGCAGCAAGAATTCAATCGGCTGAACAACATCACGCCCTCATCGATTAAGAAAAACATCTCCGATATTATGGGAAGCACCTATGAGCGCGATCATTTACAGGTCGATCTCGGCCTTGCCGAGGAAGGCCGCGCTTTTGTCGGTCACAACCTCAAAGCCCATCTCAAAGATCTCGACAAGAGAATGCGCGAGGCGGCGGGCAATCTGGAATTCGAAGAAGCCGCGCGTTTGCGCGACGAGATAAAACGCTTGCAGGCAACCGAGCTTGCGATTTCAAACGATCCTTTCGCCCAACAAAGTGCGGTGGAGGGCGCGGCGACCAGCGCAGTGCAAGGTGCCAAACAGCGCCCGGTGGGGCGTTCAACCAAAGGGCGCGCCGGGACGCGAGGCGGCAAAGCCAAAAGCAGTTCCGCGCGGACGCCGCGCCGTGCCCGTTGATTCGGGCCAACACGGAAGGCTTTTTGCGACCCTCATTACGGCAGGAAGTTTTTATCTACCGTTTTCGGTGATTTAGGTACCAAATGCCGCGCCTCGCAGCAGTGGTGTTCGGGTTCCGTCAGACGATTAATTTCACGCTCCCGAATTCACCTCATTGAGCGCTTCGACAATTGCGGTGGCCGGCGGACGCTCGCGGAAACTCTCTTCGAAGAGCCTGCCCTGGATCACACCATCACTGGAAAGAATAAGGATGATGGGTTTGGGCACACCATAGGCGCGGTGGCCTTCTTCGTAATTCGATTCGCGCAAGCCATATTTTTCGATGATTTGCGAGCCTTCGTCGGAGAGCATGGTGTAGCCAATGCCTTCGCGCGCGGTGAAACGCGATAGAATGTCGGTATCGTCGTAAGAAATCGTCGCAAAGCCGTATCCGCGCGATTCAAGCTCGGCGAGGCTCCCGTTGATCTCGATCATTTGAGCCTGGCAATAGGGACACCAATCGGCCGAGCGCACGAACATGAGTACCAGGCCATTCTCGCCGGTTATGCCGGCGAAATCGCGCTCGGCACCCGTTTGATCTTTGAGTGTCCCAAAATCGATGCTCTCGCCGATGGCGGGGCCAAATTTGACGCCCGCACCAGGTGCATCTTGGGCAGGGGCGTTTTGCGCGGTTGCGGGGGCGACGCTCAAGACAAGCGCAAATAGAGCAGCGAGGGGCATCGCGATACCGGCGGAAATACGGGACATGACAAGTTCCTAAAAATGGCGTCTTCGGCGCCACTCAGCCTCAGCAGAGACTGACTCGTCAAGTCACAGAGAGATGAATGCGGGCCCCTCAGACATCGATTGCAAGGCCGGAGAGGCCTCTCCAAGGGCTCAATTGGGTGAAGCCTCATGCTCCGGGCTAACCGCACCGCCGGATTCGGGAAAGCGCAGGATCAGCCGGCCCTGACCCTCTATCGGGACGTTTACGGGGCTTGATGCGCTTTGGCCTTCAAAACTGGCGGTGACGGTATAGGCGCCCGGTCTCAGCCGCGCGAGAACCCAGGGGCCGCCACAGGCAACGCGAACCAGGGTCTGGCCGTCCCGTTCGAAGGCAACCGAAACATTGCCGAGAAACTGGCCGTTCGCCCCTGCCACTTCCACTCTTAGGGGATAGGCCTGCCAGCGCGGATCATCGCGCGCGCCGGAGCCAATTCCGGTGCAAACCACCTCTATGCCGCTCACTGGCGTCGGGCGATCGAAAGGCACACGATCCTGAGCGCTGGCAGGCAAGGCGCTTGAGCCCGCAAAAAGCACAAGCAAGGCCCGCGCAAATTTCTTTCGCGCCGCATCGCTCAGAACCCCATTTTTCAAGCCTTCATTCCTTGCCTATCCGGTGAACGCCCATGACCGCTACATGTAGGGTGCCGCCACTCTCCCGAGTAAAGCTCGGCATAGGTTGGAGCAGAGGTGTCGCCCGCGATGCCGAGCAATGAGCGGAAGGCGTTGAACGGGTAGAACCGCCTGTTGAAGCGGAAGGTGAACTCGTTGAGGTAGGCTTGTAGGTGCTGGTGGCTAACGCCGTGGTGGATCCCGATCAGCCACGTCTTCAGGTTGGCGAAAACCAGATGGATGATCGGCAGGTATTGCTCGGCAACCTCTGGATCACCACACTCGGCAACAGCGAAGTGCTCATAGCCGCGCTTACCGAGGCCAGCATAGCCGCTCCAATCGTCATTAACGATCAGCGATCCCGGCGCGACGGTGCTCTCGACGAACCCACAGAGCGACTCGGCGCTACGGTCGAGCACGACGGCGAGCCGAACGCGTCCGGCATAGTGTCCGTCTTTCCGGTTGTCGAGCTTGGTGCCCGGCTTTCGATGACGCACCTCGATGGCACAGGAGACGGGAACCTTGTGGTGAACACCACGGCCTTCCCCACGCGTTCGCCCGCCAACCCAGGTTTCGTCCACCTCAACATGGTTCTTGGGCTGTCCACCGATCCTGTCTTGGTTGGGCCGCACCATGCCTGAGCGGAGCTTGTGGAGAATTTGAAAGGCCGTCTCGTAGCGCGAAAGACCAAGTTGCCGCTGAAACTGCACGGCGGACATGCCAGGCGTCTGACTGGCGACCAGATAAGCGGCCCAGAACCAGACGTTCAGCGGAGTGTGGCTACGCTCCATCACTGTTCCCACCGTCAGCCCGGTGTTCTGGCGGCACTTGCGGCAGCGCAGGACGCCAGGGCGGTTTTCAAAGTGGAACGGCTCTCCCGCCGTGCCGCAGTGCGGGCAGGCAAATCCGTCTCCCCAGTGGGCTTTCTCCAGGTAGGCGGCGCAGGCCGCATCATCGGGGAAAAGTCGCTGGAACTCGGGTAGCGAATGCGGGAATGGGAGATCGGCGCGGCCGAGAACATCCATGGCGCGCTCCCCTATATCCGGTTTGCGCCCATTCTAGCCCTAGTGGGTGTGGGTGTAAACCGGATAGGAAAGCTTCATTCATAGCTACAGCAAATAGTTTCATTTCCAATCTCCTTGGACCATGGCCGGTCACCCATTTCTCCGGCGCCCTTACTCCCAGAGAGGCTTCAGCCTACCCCCCCTAAGCTAAGATGCAGCAGCCGCCCAAAAGTTCCTGCCTAATTTTTAGTCAATCATAGTTCAGGCAACCCATACGCGTCTTGTGGCTTCTTGAAAGGCTGCGAGCTAGCGCATAAGCTTTTCTCGACGACAGCGTCACGTCAGACGAAGCGTGCCAGTTTTTGACTCCGAACGCCTGTTTACTGCGCGCGTGGACGAGACGGCTTTCTTCCAAAACCTCGTGGACTGTTGTTTGCTGCACCGCGGCATGTTGCCCGGTGTGACTTGGAAATGCTTAGGAGCGGTTATGACTGTTGGAACTGTTAAGTTTTTTAATACCGTGAAGGGATTTGGCTTTATTACCCCCAAAGGTGGTGACAAAGACGTGTTCGTTCATGTTACCGCGGTGGAAGCGGCGGGTATGCGCTCGCTTGCCGAAGGTCAAAAGGTCGAATTCGACATTGAGCCGGATGCCCGCGGCTCCAAAGCGGTGAATTTGCGCGAATCTGAATAGGCGAACTCTATTTCAGGACTTAAGGGCGGCCGAGGGGGGGGCATCTGCCGCCTTTTTTTTGCTCGAATTTTTCCGAAGAAATATTCGGAGGACCCATTTTTAGCTAGACTGGCAAAGCCAGATGAAAGCCGCGCCATGAAAGCTGAAGCTAGCCTCGATTTTTGTTTTATTTACTCCACTTATCCCGACAGCGAATCCGCCCACGCGGCCGCGCGCGCTTTGCTCTCGAAAAAATTAGCCGCCTGCGTGAATGTCTATCCGCCGATGACCAGTTTCTATGGGTGGAAAGGTGAGCAGGAAGAAGAAACAGAGATCGCGGCTTTCATCAAAACGCGGCGCAATTTGGTCGATAAAGCGATCGCAGCATTGCGGCCGCTGCACCCCTATTCGACGCCCTGTTTTCTGATCCTACCCATTGAGGGCGGAAGTTCCGATTATCTCGCTTGGGCGCGCGAGCAGACGGAACAGGAAACGCTAGTTTAGTTATCCGCACCCAACCGCTCTGCGACGATGCGTTGCACGGTCGGGTTAGAGCCCATGGTCGTGTGGGTACCTTCGACCAAGATCACTTCCACATTGGGCGCAGGGTCGGGCATGCAGCAGCGATAGTCCACCAACCCATCGCGCGGGGCGACGATGGCGGTCAGGCGCATTGGTGGCGGCACAGAAATCTGATGCAGAACGGCGCTTGTTTCCTTATCCCACAAAACCGACGCGACATGGGCAAGCGGAGCCAATGTCGTCTGGACCGGCAAGCGAATGGGGCTCACGATCGTCAAAACATGTGAAATCAAATCGGGCCGGCGCTTGGCCGCTTCGCGCGCGATGGTCCCGCCTAAGCTTTGCCCAAGAAGCGCGGGCGCCGTGCTGCATCCCTCAGCGATTTTCTCTAATTCACGCTCTAGCCCGTCGAGGATGGTTGTCGTCGGACCAATATTGAAGCCTTGCCCCCAGGGATAAACCGTGAAGTCCTGCCGCGCGAGAAATGCGCGCAAGCGTGCGGTCCCGATGTCGGGAGAGAAAAAGCCTGGGAGCACAACGACAGGGCGCCCCTTCCCGTGTGCCGCATCGTCGGGAAAATCCTTCGGCGCAATGCTTGCCTGGGTGAAGGCTGCTGCTTCGCGCAGCGAACTTGCAAAGGAAATGGATGATCCCTGCTGCGGCCACACCGCGAAAGGAGATCTTCTTCTAGCCAACGAACCCCACCAAGCGGCGAACCTCTTCCATCACCGGGGTGGCGATGGCATCGGCACGTTCGGCGCCGTCTTTCAAGATTCTGTCGATCTCGCCGGGATCGGCGAGAAGCCTGCGCATTTCGGCCGCGAGCGGATTCAATTTTGAAACCGCAAGATCGGCCAGCGCGCTCTTGAATTGGGAGAATTGCGCACCACCATGTTCCGAAATGACCGCTTCCGGCGCACTATCTGCAAGCGCTGCGTAGATATTGACGAGGTTCTCCGCCTCGGCGCGGCCCTTTAGTCCGTCGAGATGATCGGGCAATGGTTCGGGATCGGTGCGGCCCTTGCGAATTTTCTGCCTGATGGCATCGGCGTCGTCGGTGAGATTGATCCTCGAATATTCCGACTCGTCCGATTTCGACATCTTCTTTGTGCCGTCACGCAAAGACATAACGCGCGTACCTGCTCCAACAATCACTGGTTCGGGGAGCGGAAAGAAATTCGGCGCGTCAAAATCGAGATTGAATTTCTGCGCAATATCGCGCGTCAACTCGAGATGCTGCTTCTGATCCTCACCCACCGGAACATGGGTTGCGCGATAGGCGAGAATATCCGCCGCCATGAGGGTGGGGTAGATGAACAACCCGACGCTGGAGTTTTCGCGGTGCTTGCCGGCCTTCTCCTTGAACTGGGTCATACGGTTCAGCCAGCCCAACCGTGCAACGCAGCTGAACACCCAGGCAAGTTCGGCGTGCGCAGTCACTTGGCTTTGATTGAAGAGAATCGAACGTTTCGGATCGACGCCCGCAGCGATATAGGCTGCTGTGACCTCGCGGGTTGCATTGGCAAGTTCTTTTGAATCCTGCGCCGTGGTGATCGCGTGCATATCAACCACGCAATAAACACAGGGCAATTGATCCTGCATCTTCACCCAGTTTCGCAACGCACCCAAATAATTGCCGAGATGCAATGTATTCGTTGGCTGCATACCCGAGAAAACGAGCGGCTTATGGTTGCCGGAGACGGGATTGAATTCGATCATTGCGTTCTACTAGCATTGGCATGTGCGCGAAAAACCCGATTGTTGTGCTTATGGCTGAGCGTGATCATGAACTCAAGAGAAAGCAAGAATACAAAAACTACCTGTCATCCCCGGTGAAGACGAACCCGGGATGACAGAGTGTCTAAATTCGCCGCCTATTCTTCCAGCGCTTTGACAAGCCGATTTTCGATTTCCTTGAGGCGTTCGGGCCGGGTTACTTTGTGGCCGAAACCATCGCGGACATAGAAGACGTCAACGGCAAGCTCGCCATAGGTCGTGACGATGGCCGCCGAAATACCAAGGCCCATATCCGACAAGATTCGGGTTATCTCATAAAGAAGGCCAATCTTATCCGCGCTTTCGACTTCAATTACGGTCGACATCCCCGAAGCCTCATTGTCGAAATTGACTTTAAGCGCGACATCGAACGCGGCCTGTCGCTTGCCCGGCATCCGTTCGGCTAGAACGGAATGGGGTAGAATTTTTCCCGCAAGCGTTTTTAGAATCATTTGTTTCAATCGCGCTACACGACCCGGATCGGTGAAGGCGCCCGCCCACGAATCGCGCACACGGAACACGTCGATGGCGTGGCCATCCGAGGTCGTAAAGATCTTGGCGTCGACGATGGAATGGCCGGAAAGGGAAAACGCACCCGCAAGACGCGCGAACAAACCTGGATGATCACCGGTAAACATCACAAATTCGGTGACACCGGGAAGCGCGTCAATGCGAGAGCCCATCGCGAGCTTTTCATCACCAGCCTCTGCTTGGGCAACAAGGCGCGCATGAAATTCATAAGCATCGGCATCAAAGGCAAGCCAATAGGAATCATATTGGCGCGAGACCGCTTGTTCCCTTACATCCTCGGGCAAATCTGATATGCGCTCAAGCAATGCGCCCTTAGCGTTTGAAATTCGCACACTTCGTTCGGGCGATGAATCGCCACCTGTCATCAATGTTTCGGTTTCGGCATAGAGTTCGCGTAATAATTGACCCTTCCAATCGTTCCAAACTCCCGGGCCAACAGCGCGAATATCGGCAACCGTCACGATAAGCAGAAGTCGCAGCCGTTCCGGCGTTTGGACTATGGCCGCAAAATCCTTCGCTGTTTTGGGATCGGACACGTCTCGCTTCTGCGCCATATCGCTCATTAAGAGGTGATGTTTCACCAACCAGGCCACTGTCGCCGTGTCGGCCGGCGAAAGGCCAAGCCTCGTACAAATTGTTTCGGCAAGCCTGGCACCGATATCTGAATGATCGTCGGGAAGCCCTTTGGCCATATCGTGAAGGAGCATCGCCGTATAGAGCACGTCGCGCGACTTAACCCGCTTGATGAGCTCGCTCGCGAGAGGGTGCTCTTTGCGCAATTCGCCGCGCTCGATTCGCGCGCATGTTCCAACCGCGAACAGAAGATGCTCGTCCACCGTGTAGTGGTGATACATGTTGAACTGCATCAATGCGACGACGCGGCCGAACTCAGGTATAAATTTTCCCATCACGCCCGCTTCGTTCATCCGCCTAAGTGCGGTTTCAGGATCGCGGCGGGAAGTCAGAATATCGAGGAACAGTCGATTCGCCTCCGGATTCGTGCGCAGTGCGTCGTCGACCAAATGCAGCGAGCGCGTGACGGTGCGCAGCGTCTGCGGATGGATGTCGACTTCCTTGGAGTCTGCAATTTGAAACAAGCGGATCAAATTAATCGGATCGCTCCTGAACAAACCCTTTTTCGCGCGAAGCCGCCCATTCTCAGCGTAAAACGCGTCGTCTGCCGTACGCGGCTTGAGAAAGCCCGGTAGCAGACGGCTTAAAGCAGGGGTGGGCTTTTTATGTTGCTCTTCCAAGGCGGCACAGAAAATGCGCGTCAGATCGCCAACATCTTTCGCCACCAGAAAGTAACTTCGCATGAAGCGTTCGATGGCCCGATGGGGCTGTGGGTCGAAATAGCCTAAGCGTTTCGCGAGTTCAGGCTGCATGTCGAAGGATAGGCGCTCTTCGGCACGCTTGGCGATGTAATGCAAATGGCAGCGTACATTCCAAAGAAAAGCTTCGGCCGTTTGGAACGTGTTGTATTCGTCCTTGGTGAAAACCCCGTGATGAACGAGGTCGCTGGTGTCCTCGACCTGGTAGACATATTTTCCGATCCAATAGAGCGTCTGCAAATCGCGCAGCCCACCTTTGCCTTCCTTGATGTTGGGCTCGACCAGATAGCGGCTTTCGCCCTGACTTCTATGGCGTGTGTCCCGCTCTGCAAGCTTCGCCTGCACGAACTCGCGGCCGCTACCCGCTGCAATCTCGTTCCAGAATCGTTCATTCAATTTGGTGTAAAGAGTGTTGTCGCCCCAGATGCAGCGTGCCTCCAAAAGCGAAGTACGAATTGTGATGTCCTCTTTGCCGAGCCGGACACAGGCATTCAATGAGCTCGTGGCATGGCCGACTTTCAAACCGAGATCCCAAAGCGTATGGAGAATATATTCGACAACGCTCTCGGCCCAAGGCGTGATCTTGAAGGGATGGAGAAAGAGAAGATCGATATCCGAGCCGGGCGCGAGAAGACCGCGTCCATACCCACCGGTCGCGATGACCGACAGGCGCTCGGACTCGGTTGGGTTGGGGGCATAGTAAATATGCCGCGTAGCGAAATCGTAGAGAACCTGGATTGTGACGTCCTGCAGGACCGACAGGGCACGCGCTGCAGCGAGTCCCGACGAAACGCCGCTTTCGACGCGTCCGCGAACGATTTCCCGCCCATTGTTGAACGCGGTCTTGATGAGATCGAGCGCCTCGCGCCGCAGCACGGCACTGTTGCCGCCATGGCGGCGGGCGAGTGCCGTCAAATTGCGCCGCAGCTCGTCGCCGTCCAGAAGCGCGAAGCCATCGAGGGAACGGCCCATAAACGGCGCCAATGGCGGATCGACAAAATCGACGGACATGCGGGTCTCCAGAAGCCCTCAAATGCGCATAGTATACGCTTTGAAGGCAAGCAAGCGCTGCAATTTGCATAGGGAAAAGCGTTTATGAGTCAGAATTATCGCGCCATGCGCTTGGAAAAACCCGGGACAGTCTTGCGCGAGGCGGAATTGAAGCTGCGCGGCCCTCGCGAAAACGAGGTTCGCATCCGCATTAACGCCTGCGCGGTTTGCCGGACCGATCTTCACGTCGTCGATGGAGAACTTCCCGATACCAAACACCTGATTGTTCCCGGGCATGAAATTATCGGTCATGTCGAAGCTGTAGCAGCAGGGGTTAAGGCAATTTCCGAGGGCGACCGCGTCGGCGTGCCTTGGCTGGGCTGGACTTGCGGCAGCTGCGATGCCTGCAAGCGCGGCCAGGAAAATCTTTGCCCTAAGGCGCGCTTCACCGGCTGTCACATCGATGGCGGTTTTGCCGAGATCGCTTACGCCGATGCGCGCTATGTATTTCCTATTCCAAAATCCTATTCCGATTCCCAAGCCGCACCTCTGATGTGTGCCGGGCTGATCGGATGGCGAGCGTTGAAGATGGCAGGAAACGGCAAACGGCTAGGGCTATATGGCTTTGGCGCTGCCGCGCATATCGCAATTCAAGCCGCCAGACATCGCCAACAAGATGTCTACGCATTCGTCCGGCCACAAGACTCAAAAGCGCGCGACTTCGCGCGCAAAATGGGCGCGGTCTGGGCTGGCGATTCGGATGACAAAGCGCCGGAGGAACTGGACGCCGCGATTATCTTTGCGCCAGTTGGCGCGCTTATACCCCACGCGCTTCGCGCCGTGCGCCCGGGTGGCACGGTGGTATGTGGTGGAATCCATATGAGCGACATTCCGTCTTTCCCCTATCGCCTGCTTTGGGAGGAGCGAAGTTTGCGCTCGGTTGCCAATCTCACGCGCCGTGACGCAGAAGAATTTCTCGCGCTAGCGCCCGATATTCCGGTGCGTTGCGAGACAGTGGACTACCGGCTGGATCAAGCCAATGTCGCGCTCGACGACTTAAGAGAAGGTCGAATTTCAGGCGCGGCAGTGCTTGTTCCTTGATGACCTTCGACAGCACTGCCTTGGCGGTATAGATAGCCCTGATGGAAAGCGGACCTAAAAACGTACTGGTGACGGGTGCTGCCAAAAGGCTGGGCCGGGCTATTGCCATGGAGCTGGCCGAGCGCGGCTGGTCGGTCGCCGTGCATCATAGAAAGTCGCAAAAAGAAGCCGAGGAAACCGCCGAGGCCATTCGAAAGAAGGGCATCAAAGCATTCGTTCTCGGCTGCGATCTTAGCCATGAAGAGGACGCCGGACGGCTCGTCGCCGAGGCGGCGAGCGCTCTTGGACCACTGAGCGCATTGGTAAACAACGCCTCCATTTTCGAGCATGACAATATTGGCACTATGACGCGCGAATCATGGGAAAGGCATATGGCGGTGAATTTACGCGCCCCGGTTATTCTCGCGCAAAAATTCGCAGAGCAGCTGTCGACCGGCGAACATGGCGCGATCGTCAACCTCTTGGATGAGCGCGTCCTCAAGCCCACGCCCGAATTTCTTTCCTATAGCGTGACCAAGGCTGGTCTGCATTGGCTGACGACAACGCTCGCACAAGGGCTAGCGCCGCACATCCGTGTGAACGCGGTTGCGCCTGGGCCGACGCTTCCGAGCCCGCGTCAGAGTAAGGAGCATTTCGAGCGACAAGCATCTTCTACCCTACTTGGGATTGGCGCGAGCCCCGAAGAGATTGCCGTAGCAGTGCGATATCTTATCGAGGCACAGGCGGTTACCGGGCAAACCATCGTGGTTGATGGCGGCCAGCATCTGGCTTGGCGTAGCGCCGACGCGGTTGGGGTGGAATAGAGCAAGATGGCGAGTACGCGCATTTTTATCCGCAATCTCGAATTGCTCGCTCGTATCGGCATTCATGGGCACGAGCAAGGCATGCCCCAGCCTATACGAGTCAATGTTGAACTTGAGGCGGAAACATCCCCGCGCGCGGACAGCGTCGAGGAAGTGGTCGATTACGAGGCGATCGCGAAGGGCATACGCGACATTATCGCGGGCGGACATATCAATTTGGCGGAGACGCTTGCCGAGCGCATCGCGGCTATGTGCCTTGCCGATAAACGTGTCGGAAAAGCGCGCGTCAGGGTGGAAAAGCTCCACGCCCTACAAGGCGCCGAGGCCGCCGGCGTGGAGATCGAGCGACCATAAAGGGCTAGAGCATGATACGGCCAGATTGAATCAATTCTGTTTGCGCTCCAGCGAGGTGATCCACGCGGAAGGCGACGAAGCGCGATGTGCGCGCATCGGGCAAGCCGTATGACAAAGTGGGCGCCTGCCGGACGCAAACCCAAAGGGACGGGCGGGTTTGCACCAAATCCTTCGGGCTTTATCTCGACCATAGCCCCGCTATGCTCTTCGACAAATCCCTCGACCTTGTCGCAAACCTGCCACGTCAGAATGGTTCAATCTGGCCGTATCACGCTCAAAGCGCTTAATCCGCGCCGCCTTTGACCGCATGGCCTTCCGAGCGCCAGCGTAGCATCCCGCCTGCAAGATTGGCGACTTTGTCGAACCCGGCCTTCTGTAAAATACCGGTCGCGTGCGCCGAGCGCCCACCGGCGCGGCAGACCGCAACAATAGGGAGCGTCTTCTCAAGCTCGTCTAAACGCTTTGTAAGGTCCCCAAGCGGAACCAATATCGAATCTGCGATGTGCCCTAGCGGCCCATCAAACTCCTCGCTCTCGCGGACGTCGAGGACTTGCACTTCGTCAACATGTTCCTCAAGCCAATCGGGCTGCACCTCCCAGATGCCGGCAAAGGTGTACATCACGGGCGCCCAATCGGGCTCCGATCTTGGATGCGCCTCGTCCGGCGCACCGCACTTCATATTGGCGGGAACGGCGATGTCGATCTGCTTCGGATGCGGAAGATTGAGATTACTCATAAATCCGACGAAATCGCTTTCCGAGAGGGCGCCGCCGAGACGCGGATTAAGACGCTCTTCTTCGCCGACGCTTGTGACCGTACGGCCCTGATAATCATGCCCCGGATAGAGCAGACATTCGTCCGGCAGCGTGAAAATCTGAGTGTGCACCGATTGGTACATGTTGCGCGTGCTACCTTGCTGAAAATCGGTCCGTCCGCAGCCGCGAATAAGTAGCGTATCGCCGGTAAAGGCCATTTTCTCATTGTCGAGAACATAGGTCATGCAGCCCGAAGTATGTCCGGGTGTCGCCCGCGCCTCGACATAGCGGCAGCCGAATTTCACCTTATCGCCTTGCTTCAAACCAATGTCTGCGCCCAGCGCACCGCTCGCTTCACCAACGGCGATCTTGCTGCCAAGGCTTTCACGATGAAGCGCCGCGCCGGTGACGTGATCGGCATGCACATGCGTGTCCAATGTCGCGAGAAGCGTCAATCCCAACTCTGCAATCAATGCCTTGTCGCGCCGCGTCTGTTCGAAAACAGGATCGATTAGAATCGCTTCGCCGCTTTCGCTGTCACCCAAAAGATAGGTATAGGTGCTGGATTGCTGGTCGAACAATTGTCGAAAAATAAGCATTGTTGTCCTCTCAAACAGGGATCATAGAGGCTTTATCTAGCACCGGATCGCGTGCATTTTCGCATCGATACTTATATTGAATGCCATGGACGAAAAAACCATCTCTAAAGCGCCCGAGAGCGCGAAAAACGGTTCGTCCGAGGACCAACCCCAGGGCAAGATCCAAGGCGCCAAGCGCATCGCCCTTTATCTGAAGACCCTGCCCAATGGTCCCGGCGTCTATCGCATGCTCAATGCGCGCGGCGATGTTCTTTATGTCGGCAAAGCAAAAAACCTCAAAAAACGAGTCGTCGCCTACACCAAGCCGGAGGCCCAATCCTATCGCATCGCGCGGATGATCGCCGAAACGACGGAAATGATTTTTATCTCCACCGCGTCGGAAACCGAAGCCCTCCTTCTCGAGGCCAATCTGATCAAGCGCTTGAAACCGCGATACAATGTGCTTTTTCGCGACGACAAGAGCTTTCCGAATATATTGCTTCGCACCGATCATGCTTATCCGCAAATTTTGAAGCATCGCGGAGCGCGCTCAAGCGAGGGTGTTTATTTCGGGCCGTTCGCGGCGGCCTCCGCCGTCAATTCTATGCTGAACACTTTGCAGCGCGCTTTTCTTTTACGCTCCTGCTCCGATGCGGTGTTCGAAGGGCGGACGCGCCCTTGCCTACTCTATCAAATCAAGCGCTGCGCCGGTCCCTGTGTCGGGCGCATCGATGAGACCGGTTACGCAGATTTGGTTGGCCAGGCGAAAGACTTTCTGACCGGAAAGAGCCGCGCGATACAAGAAGCGCTGGCCAAAGATATGCACGAAGCCTCCGAGAGTATGGAGTTCGAGCGCGCGGCACAGCTGCGCGACCGCATTCGCGCCATGAGTCAAATCCATGCGCGCCAAGGCATCAATCCGACGAGCTTTGCCAATGCCGACGTGTTTGCCATTCATCAAGAAGCGGGCACGAGCTGCATCCAAGTATTCTTTTTCCGCGCCGGTCAGAATTGGGGCAATCGCCCCTATTTTCCACGCCATGCCAAAGAGGTCGGCGCAGCGGATGTCTTGGGTGCGTTCTTAGGGCAGTTTTACGATTCGCGCCCGCCGCCGCCACCACTGATCCTTCTAAACTCCGATATTCCCGAGCGCAGACTTCTCAAAGAAGCCTTAAGCGTTCGTGCAGGGCACAATGTGGATATCGCAATTCCAAAGCGCGGCGAGAAACACGAAATCGTTGCGTCGGCGTTACACAATGCGCGCGCGCAGCTCGCCCGTAGCCAGGCGGAAAGCGCAACCCAGCGCAAGCTTCTCGAAGGCGTTGCCGAAAGTTTCGGCTTGGAGTCGCCGCCACAACGCATCGAGATTTACGACAACTCACATGTCCAAGGCGACCATGCGGTGGGCGCGATGGTCGTGGCCGGTCCGGAAGGCTTTCAAAAATCCGAGTATAGGAAATTCAACATCAAATCGGCCGACCTGAGTTCGGGCGACGACTATGGGATGATGCGCGAGGTGCTGACGCGCCGCTTTGGGCGTTTGGTGCGCGATAGCAGCAAGGAAGACGCAGACGATAAATGGACCAAATGGCCCGACCTCGTACTTGTCGACGGCGGACAAGGCCATGTCGCCGCCGCGCACCAAGCGCTGGCGGAAGTCGGCGCAGATAATGTCGCTGTCGTCGGAATAGCGAAAAGCATTGAGCGCGAGGCCGGCCGCGAGCATTTTTTTCGCGGAGGGAACAAACCGTTCCGGCTCGAGTCCAAAAGCCCCGTACTGTATTACGTGCAGAGACTACGCGACGAGGCTCACCGTTTTGCCATTGGAAGCCACCGCGCAAGGCGCTCAAAAGCAATATCCGCCAATCCACTCGACGAAATCACTGGCATTGGCGCGGCCCGAAAAAAGGCGCTTCTCGCCCATTTTGGCTCGGCAAAAGCAGTCGCCGATGCGACAGTCGTGGAATTAGAAAATGTGAACGGCCTCAGCGCCGCCTTGGCAAAGAGGATCTACGACTTCTTCCACGCGCCGGGCTAAGCGGTGCAGCGCCACGCGCCAGAACGCGCGCGAGTTCGAGAAATCCGAGGCCGCCTTCGCCACGGGTGATGTATTCCGGCAGAGCGCGGATCTCGGAAACAAAATTCTCGATGTTTCTAGTCCCGACCGTATGCGTGAAATAAGCGAACATGGGTTCGTCATTCGGCGAGTCGCCAATATAGAGCGCGCATTTCTTTGCTTTTACCGCACTCAAACCGAACTCGTCTTGCAACAACATATTCAGCATCGACAGTTTATCGAACTTACCGATCCAGGCATTGATGTGGATGGAACTGACTTTCACGCTCGCGCCAAGCGTCTCAAGTTTCACGACAATATTGCGCACTATTTCCTTCGAAAGCGGAGTGACATCCTCGCAGATATCGATTGCAATATCGCTGACGCGGAAAGTCTGATCGGAGGCGAGTTTTATTTTCGGATAAGTCTTGCGCAGTTCGGCGAAAAACGCCGTGAGTTTGGCACGGTCGCGATCACGCTTCTTCTCGCTGAAAAAATATTTCCGGAGCATGCGCTTTTCCGACCGGAGATGGCGGAAGTAAAAAGCACCATTCTCGCCGACCACGCCCTCAACCGGCCAAAATCGCGCGATCATATCGCACCATCCGGCGGGCCTCCCGGTGACCACGACCAGTTTTTTGCCGGCCCGTGCGAGTTGCTCAAGCCCGGCATAGCTTGCAGCCGGCAATTGTCCGTTTAAGGTCAAGGTGTCGTCGAGATCGCACAACACAAAGTCGATCTTTCCGGCAATGTCTGGGAGAAGCGCCTTAAGCGGTTTCATGCGAGGGTAGACCGGATTTCACTTTGGGTGAGGGTGGTGGCAGCGTCCTACTTAATGCGGCTTTTCTTTGCTTGGCAAGCAAACCCGCTAGTCGATAGATTGCACGGCTCCACCCGATATGCTTACTGAACCGTAATATAACGCGGCCATCGGGAACTTTACCGGGTAATTTGCCGGGAGCTTTGCCAGGAACCTTGAAAGCCGGGAGTTTTGAAAACCGCTATGTCGCGAACCCTAATTTGGACCTCTGCCAATGGCATTACAGCCTCTCGCCTTCTCGCGGGACCGATATGCATCTGGTGGCTGACGGCGGGGTCCAATCTTCTCATTTGGTGCGCACTTGTGCTGATGATAGTCGCCGAATCGACCGATCTGGTGGACGGCTATGTGGCGCGATCATCCGCTCGCGTCTCCAATTTCGGAAAAATCTTGGACCCGATGGCGGACACGATTTATCACAGCTCGGTCTTTATTGCCTTTGTGATCAATGGCTGGATGCCTGTTTGGATGTTTGCCATCATTGTTTGGCGAGACCTGGTGGTCTCTTACTTGCGGGAAATCGCCGAAACGCGATCGGAAACATTGGCGGCCCGCATGAGCGGCAAGATAAAGGCCGTTGTGCAAGGTGCGGCGCAGATAATTCTTGTCTTTATGGTTGCCGTATACGGTATCGACAGCTTCGCGCCTTACTCCATCACTGCACAGGGCATTTTGTATATCGCGGTCGCGGTGACGCTTTTTTCCCTATGCGACTACGTAAACGGTACGATGCAAAAATTGTTGCGACAATCATGAGCCGGCTAGCGACCACACCCAATTTGATCAGCCTCGGGCGCGCATTGCTTGGCCCGGTTGTTCTTATTTTTCTCGCAATCGACGGATATTGGGCGATAGCGGTTGCCCTGCTCATCGTCGCAATCGCGGCCGCATCGGATTTCTTTGACGGCTATCTGGCGCGCCAGCAGGAAAACGTGCACGAGCTGGGACGCTATTTTGACGGGGCTTCCGATGCGATATTCAATATCAGCGTTTTCCTGGGATTTCTTGCGAATGGATGGCTTCCGCCCTCCTGGTTCTTGATGATCTATGTTGCCGAGATTGTCGTTCCTTATGCCGGCGCCTTCGCAAAGCAGATCGGTCATCCCATCGATATTCGCTGGAGCACCCGTCTAAAAACCGTGATCCACCCGGCGACCCAACTTATCATGCTTGTGACCGCGCTCACTATGGCCGAGCCCGGCAGCGCAGGAGACACCATGCTCGGGATTGCAGCCTTGGGCGCCGCCGTCGTGGTCTCCTTTATCTATGTTTCGGACCACGTATTTCTGGCCATTTGGCGCATGATGCAACTTGCCTAAATTTTGAGGCGATTAGATTGGCCAAACTTCTCTACTTCGCCTGGGTACGCCAGAAAATCGGCAAGTCCGAGGAAGAAATTGCGCTGCCCGAAAGCGTTTCAACCATAGGCGAACTGATGGATGAGCTTGCCAAGCGCGGGCCCAGCTATGCTGCGGCCTTTCGCAACGCGGGCTCCATTCGCTGCGCCGTCAATCAAGAACATAAAGCATTCGATACAGCTATAAAGGACAGTGACGAGATTGCTTTTTTTCCTCCGGTAACGGGCGGGTAAAAAATGAGCGAAGGTGACATTCGCATTCAGACGGAAGATTTCGATCCCGGCGTCGAAACGAAAGCGCTCACTGAGGGACGAAAAAATGTGGGCGCAGTCGTGACTTTTGTCGGCATCGTTCGCGGCGACGACGAATTGAAGTCGATGCGTTTGGAACATTATCCAGCAATGACTGCGCGCGAAATCGAGGACCATATTGGTGAAGCCAAAACACGCTGGCCGTTAATAGCAGCGCGTGTGGTCCACCGCATTGGCGAGTTGAAACCCGGCGAGAACATTGTCTTCGTCGGCGTGGCCTCTGCCCATCGGCGCGCCGCCTTTGAGGCCGCGGATTTTCTGATGGATTATCTGAAGTCCAGCGCGCCCTTCTGGAAATTCGAAGAACGCTTTGAGGGCGGAAATTGGGTCGAAGCGCGCGGTGAAGACGACGAAGCGATTAAGCGCTGGCGCTAATCGGTTCTGCTACTTTTGCGGGATGCCGTACCTCCTCCGCATAATCCGTCATCAAAGCTTCAGTGATCTTGCCTGGCGTAAAGCGATAGGGACCAATCTCAGACACCGGCGTCACTTCGGCGGCCGATCCGGTGATAAAACATTCCTCAAAGCCGGTCATTTCCTCCGGCATTATATGCCGCTCGACCACGTCGATTTGGCGCAAGCCTGCAAGCTTTATAACCGCGCGGCGCGTAATACCGTCCAGAAAGCAATCGGGCGTCGGGGTATGGAGCTTTCCGTTCTGCACAAAGAAGACGTTGGCGCCGGTCGCCTCGGCAACATAGCCGCGATAATCGAGCATCATCGAATCTGCATAACCATTGGCTTCGGCGTTATGCTTCGACAGGGTACAGATCATGTAAAGCCCGGCCGATTTGGCATCGGTCGGAGCGGTATCGGGCGCAGGGCGCCGCCATTTTGAAATATCGAGTCGAATGCCCTTTAGCTTTTCCTTCGGGTCGAAATAAGACGGCCATTGCCATGCGGCGATCGCGACATGGGTTTTCGCGTGTTGCGCTGAGATTGCCATCATCTCGCTGCCGCGAAACACGACGGGGCGAACATAGGCGTCTTCCAGGTCCTTCGCATTGAGCACATCCATACAGGCTTGATTGATCTCGGCCTCGGTGAATGGAATTTTGATCCCAAGTACGTCCGCCGAGTAGAAGAGCCGCGCCGTGTGCTCGGCAAGCTTGTAAATGGTGCCGGAATAGGCGCGCGCGCCCTCGAAAACACAGGACGCATAATGCAGACCATGGGTCAGCACATGGGTTTTGGCCTCGCCCCAGGGGACGAGCTCACCATTGTACCAAAGCACGCCGTCGTGCTCGTCAAACGGGATAATTTCGGCCATTTCCGTACCTTAACGCCTGGCCCGATCGCATTCGGGGCCCTTTTCACAGCGACAATATGGCCGAGCCGGGTCCCTCGCGCCAGCCCCCGAGGGTATGGATACGGCTCTGCACCGCACGTCGAGCGCACTCGCAACCCAAGCACAGCCTCTCATGCCCTCGCAGCCTTCCCATAGGGTGGTAAGATCACGCAAAGGAAGAGGGATGGAAACCACCGAGCTCAGCGCGGATAACCCGCATCTGCTTGTCGTCGACGACGACGAGCGTCTGCGTTCGCTTCTTCAACGCTATCTCTCGAGCAGCGGCTTTCGGGTGACCGCGGCGGCAAACGCTAAGGAAGCCCGCGCGCTCATCAAAAGCCTGACGTTCGACGCGCTGGTCCTCGACGTGATGATGCCCGGCGAAAACGGCTTCGATCTTGCCCAATCCTTGCGTGCGCATTCCGACATTCCGATTCTTATGCTGACAGCGCGCGGCGAGCCGGCCGACCGCATCGAGGGGCTTGAGCGCGGCGCCGACGATTATTTGGGTAAGCCATTTGAGCCCCGCGAATTGATGCTACGCCTCAATGCTCTTCTACGCCGCACGCGCGACCCCGATCGTGCGCCGCTTCGCCAAGTGCAAATGGGCGCAAATGTCTTCGATCTGGAACGTGGCGATTTGCGCCGCGAGGGTAAGATCGTTCGCTTGACGGAGTCAGAAGCGCAGCTTCTCAAAGTGTTTGCCGCCAATGCGGGACATTCCTTTTCACGCAGCACACTATGCTCGAAACTCGGTATCGCGCTGGAACGCTCGGTCGACGTGCAGGTGACGCGCCTAAGACGCAAGATCGAAGATAATCCTAAGCTCCCGCTTTACATCCAGACCGTTCGCGGCGTCGGTTATGTTTTGGTCCCAGACAGTGTCGAATAACGAACAGCCACCATCCGCCGCGAGGCGCTTTCACCCTTTTCGGGCGCTCAACCGCGTGCTGCCGCATGGCTTGTTCGGGCGATCCTTGATTATCGTCGTCGCGCCCCTGCTGATTCTTCAACTTATCATCGCGCTGGTTTTTTTCGACCGCCATTATCGTATTGTCACTGCAACGCTGACGCGCAGCGTCGCCGATGAGATTGGCTATATGGTTACGCTCGAGAACCGGCTTCCTTTGGGCGGCCAGCGGGACGTTGAGCGCGAAAATGCCGCGCGCATATTCGGGTTGCCGGCGCGTTTCCTGGCGGGCGAAGAATTGGGCCCTGCGGTTACCGAAGCGGCAACGCCGCTTGATCGTCAGCTCCTCTTTGTTCTCGACGAGCAAATCCCCGAAGAGGCGCGTTTCAATAGCGGTGTTTCCCAGGATTCGGTGGACGTCCGCGTGCAAGTGAATGATGGCGTGCTTCAGATTCTCGTCCCCAGAGCCCGCGTCGCGGCGGCGAACGCCAGAATATTCGTGTTTTGGATGCTGGGCTCGTCTCTTGTTTTGATCGCCGTTGCGGCGTTGTTCCTGCGCAATCAGGTAAAGCCGATTGAGCGTCTCGCCCGGGCCGCAGAAGATTTCGGCAAAGGCCGCAGCCTTCCCGGCTTCAAGCCCTATGGCGCGACCGAAGTCCGCCGTGCCGCCCATGCCTTCATCCAAATGCGCGAACGCATCGACCGTCATGTGCAGCAACGCACTGACATGCTGGCGGGCGTCAGCCATGATTTGCGCACCCCACTGACACGGCTTCGTTTGCGACTTGCGATGCTCCCCGAGGATTCCGACCATGAAGCGCTTATTTCAGATGTCGCCGAGATGGAGCATATGATCGAGGAATATCTCGATTTCGCGCGCGGCGAAGGCGGGGAGGACCCGCAGCCCAGCGATATTGCGATGCTGCTGGAGGACGCCGTTCAAGATTGCACCAGGGCGCGAAAGGTGCCGGTTGATAGTGTCGGCCTGTCGGTGGAAGACGGCCCGGCCGTATTGGTGAAGCGCAACGCATTGCGGCGCTGCCTTATCAATTTAATCGAGAACGCCCTGAAATATGGAACACGCGCGGAGATTAAGCTGGTTCGGCAACCCCGCGCGATCGAGATATATGTCGACGATGACGGTCCGGGCATCGCCGAAGAGGACCGCGAGGCGGCGTTTCGACCCTTTTATCGCCTTGACGAGGCACGAAATTTACAGAGCGGCGGCGTAGGTTTGGGCCTCGCTATCGCGCGCGACATCGCGCGCGCCCATGGCGGCGATGTACGCCTCGACAAAAGTGCATTGGGCGGCCTATGCGCGGTGGTGCGAATTCCGGTTTAGGGGCGATTTGTTTTTTCAATCACCGAGCCAGGCGGCATCCAAGCGCTCACCCCCTCACCTTTCGACAGGCTCGGGGTGAGGGGATTATTTTCCAAATCCGCTTCAGCAATTTCACCTCCCCCAACGCGGAGAGGTCGATAACAGGAGCGAAGCGAGTGATATCGGGTGGGGGGCAAGCGTTCCATCCCCCACCCGCTCGCAAAATGAATCTCGCTCGCGACCTCCCCGCGTGGGGGGAGGTCAAGATGACAACTACGCCGTTCACCCTTGCCGGAATGACCGTGCTTAACCCGCGGGCGTCTTTTCATATTCTGCGGCTACCCGCTGATAGACTTCCATAAAATCGGGCGGCGCTTCCTCGGCGACATGTGCGCTCAAAATATCCAAAATCGCATGCCACCCCGCCGCCGTGGGGGCGCGGAAATGGTCTTCGACCGGGCCATGGGTCTGAACCAGCGCGGTCTTGCCCTCTTGTTCTTTCAACTCGAAGCTTAAAATCGCTTCGATTGTCACCGGCGTTTCCGTGCCGAGCATGAGCACGTTCCAGCTATAAGAAAGCGCGTGCGGTGGATCGCAAGTAAGAACAGTACCGCGGATAACCGGCCCACCCGAACGCAAGAATACTTTGCCGCCAATTTTGGCCTCGATCTCTCCGGCGCCCAGCCATTCCGACATTAATTCGGAATCGGTCAGATATTCCCAGACGCGCTTAGGCGTTGCATTGAGCACACGCTCGAAGCGAATAGAATCGCCGCTATCATCGCCGCCATCATCGCCGGAAACAAAGACTCCGAATTCGCTCATTTTCCGAGTTCTTTGCTGCGCCGTGCTACCGCTTTGACCGCACGGCGCAGTAAGGGGCGCATGCCGTCTCTGCCCATCAGAATTTTGAGGGCCGCCTCCGTGGTACCGCCGGGGCTCGTGACCTCCTGGCGCAACATTGCAGCCGAGCGCTTGTCCTGCTCAAGGAGCGCAGCTGCCCCGATGATGGTGGCGCGGGCAAGCTTGTCGGCGGTCACCGCGTCAAGACCGCGTTCGCAGGCCGCCGCCGCCAGTACTTCGGCAAACAGAAAGACATAGGCCGGACCGGATCCGGAAACAGCCGTGACCGCATCGATGAGTTTTTCTTCCGCGACCCAAATGGATTCGCCCAGCGCTGCAGTCAGCTGCTGTACCAAGGCGCGTTGGCTGCGTTTCAACCTTTTGGCTGTGTAGAGCGCGGTAATGCCGCGGCCAATTGCGCCCGGCGTATTCGGCATCGCACGCACGATTGGCACTTCGGCTTTTAAACGTGCTCGAAGCGCGCGCGTCGTAATCCCTGCGGCAATAGAAAGCACAAGTGCGCCGGTCTCACCCAATGCGCTAAGAAGTTCCGCTTCTTCCTTCAGAACTTGCGGTTTGATCGCGAGAACGGCTGCCGAGATGTCCATGCCCTTGTCCAAACGCAAAGCCGTCGAGAGGAAAATCTTCTTTTCTTTCGCCAAGCTACGAAGCGCGCGTGTTGGTTTGGGCTCGACAACGTGAATTTTTGAAAAGGATTTCGCGCCGAGCCAGCCTTTCAGCATTGCGCCACCCATCCGGCCTGCCCCAATGAGGAGAACCGAACCGTCTGATTCCGTTTTGGTGGTCACGTCAGGCTTGGCCGGCAACTTCGAACAACGCGGCCGCCATGGCTTCGCGCGCAGTCTTGCCGCCCCAAAGCACAAATTGAAATGCCGGGTAATAATGCTCGCACGCTTCGACTGCGAGATGTAGTAACGCCTCGCATTGCGCGGCGCTCACCTGCGAGTCCGGGAAAATCAAAACATGGCGGAAAAGCACCAACCCGTCTTCGGCCCACAGATCGAAATGACCCATCCAGAGTTGCGCATTGATGGTCATAAGAAGTTCTGCGATCTCGGAGCGGTGCTCACGGCTGACACGCATATCGAAGCTCACGGAAGCGTGCAGTGACTGCAGATCATCACGCCAAGTGAAACAAAAATGATAGTCGCACCACTTACCGGCGACAGAGAGGTTAATCTCATCCTGCCCGTTACGTTCGAACGGCCAACCATTGTCCTCGACCGCCTGTTCCAAAAGATCGAGAGGGTGGTCTAGCGCGATCGTTTCCTCAGGCGCGGCGAGCTTCATAAAAAAGTCCTTTTATTGCGCCGAGATACGAAGCGCGAAGCAGTATGTGTCAAGGTGACACAACATATTGATTCGTTACAAGCCTTCGACGCGTCCCCTTGTGGACGGTCTTACGGAACTCACAGATTTGCCAAAGGCTATTTCGCGCGTGTCGGCTTAATTTTTTTTGTCTTTTTTGCGCGCGGTTTCGGCTTGGGTTTCTTCGTAATGCCAAGCTTTAACTCGAGTTCTGCGATTCGCGCCTCCAGTTTTCCGTTTTCCGCGCGCGCCTTTGCCGCCATGGCCTTTGCCGCGTTGAAATCCTCCCGCGTTACAAGGTCCATATCGGCGACAAGCCGTTCAAGCTTGCCCTTGACCATGGTTTCAACCTCTTCGCGGAACGAAGCAGCCGCCCCGGCGGCATTGGTAAATGCACGGGCGAGGGAGTCGAGTACACGGTTTTCGGTCTGCATGAGCGCTCTCCTTAGGGGCTATATGGCCCTTGGAATTGGGCCACACAAGCATAGAACTGCCATCAACGTAAATTCTTGAAGGGGCACAATAGCGACGTGCTGAAAGCGCGGTGCTTGACAGGCACGCGCCTGTCGCGCGAGCTAGTCCACCATGGTCGAGGCCGCGCTTCCCTTCCCCAACATCGATCCGGAAATCATCCGGTTCGGCCCACTCGCTATACGCTGGTACGCCCTCGCCTATATCGCAGGTCTTCTGCTCGGCTGGTACTACATCGTCCGTCTACTCGGAAACACTGTGCTGTGGGCGGACAAACCTTTTAAGGCAAAGCCTCCCGCAACGCCCGATCATATCGGCGATCTCTTCGTTTGGATTACGCTCGGCGTCATCATCGGCGGGCGACTTGGCTTTGTCATTTTCTACGGCGTTCTTTATTGCGGCTTCGCGGGCGAAGCGGGACCGGCTTGCGGCGGCCTGCCTTGGGGCTTTGTCGAGAATCCTCTTCGGATCATCGCAGCGTGGGAAGGCGGCATGTCTTTCCATGGCGGGCTGATCGGCGTCGTCACTGCGGTCATTCTTTATTGCCGTCGTCACAAACTGCAATTACTCGTTATTGCCGATCTCATCGCCGCAGCGACACCGATCGGCCTTTTCTTCGGCCGCATCGCAAATTTCGTCAATGGCGAATTGTGGGGCAACGTTACGGATGTATCGTGGGGCGTCGTGTTTTGTAACGACGTCATTTTGGAAAACTATTCCAACACTTGCCCGGCAGGAATGGAGCCGCGCCATCCCAGTCAAATTTATGAAGCGTTGTTGGAAGGCGCACTCCTCTTTACGATCTTGCGCATCGCAATGGTGCGCTTTGGAATGCACCGGCGCCCAGGACTTGTCACTGCCGGGTTCATGGCTGGCTACGGCGTATTCCGTTTTGGAGTAGAATTCTTCCGCGATTCCGAATCGAAAATCTATGCCTGGTTCAGCGTCGGTCAGGCGTTGAGCATCCCGATGCTTCTGGCGGCAGCATTGTTCGCTTGGTACGCCTATCACGCGTCCACAAAAGCGTCTGGCACGAAGACAGCGAAGTGAGTGCGCTAAAAGAAAAAATCATCAATATCATCCGCGCTGAAGGCCCGATTACTATCGCGCAATATATGCAAATTGCGCTCGGGGATCCGTTTCACGGCTATTATATTTCGCGCGATCCCTTTGGCCGCGACTTTGTGACAGCGCCGGAAGTAAGCCAAGTCTTCGGCGAATTGATCGGTCTGTTTTTCGTGCAGGCATGGGAAGATCGCGGCCAACCGGAATCTATATTTTTTGCTGAGCTGGGCCCCGGGCGTGGAACGCTTATGGCCGACATGATGCGCGCCGCCGAGAAAGTCCGCCTTGATTTTGCTAGGGCGGCGAAACTCGTTCTTGTGGAAACAAGTCCCTTATTGCGTTCGACGCAAAAGCAGACTCTGTCGCATTTTGACCCAAGCTGGGTCCTGCGATGGGAAGAGATCCCGAAGGGCGCGCCGGTCTATCTCATTGCCAACGAATTTTTCGATGCGCTACCGATTCACCAATATGAGCGCGGAGCGGATGGCTGGCACGAGCGGATGGTCGCCGCCGAGAATGACGAATTGAGGTTTGTACTCGCGCCCGAGGCAAAAGCCGTGAACTCTCTTTTCACCGAACACGCTCCTGACGCAAAACATGGTGCAGTGGTGGAATTGAACCTAAGCGCCCAAGCGATCATGTCGGGCCTTGCGCGGCGGATCGCCACTACGAACGGCGTGGGACTGATCATAGATTATGGCTATTGCGAAGCAGGGCTTGGAGACAGTTTTCAAGCGGTGAAAAAGAACAGCTATGCCGATCCGCTTGCCGAGCCCGGCGAGGCCGACCTTACGGCACATGTCGATTTTGCCGCGCTAAGAACATCTGCCCTAGGCGCCGGCACGGGCGTTTCCGGGCCGCTCACCCAAGGCCTTTTATTGAAGGAACTTGGTATTCATTTACGAGCGGGTCAGCTCAAATCGGCAGCGCCCCAAATCGCCAAGGAGATTGACGAGGCGGTGGCGCGGCTCAGCGATGAAAAGCAAATGGGAGCATTGTTCAAAGCCATGGCATTCTCTGCGCCCGGCTCAAAGCAACTACCGGGATTCCCATGCTGAAACTACAAGCAGAAAATCTTAATTCGCCAAATATCGTCCATGGTTTTCTGGGCCGCAGCGGTGGAGTGTCGAGGGGAATCTATGCCAGCCTAAATTGTGGGCCAGGATCGAAAGATAGCCCAGGCGATGTCAGAGAAAACCGCATACGGGCCGTCACGTCATTGAGCGGTGATGTCCCAGCCGAGCTTGTCACCTGTTATCAGATCCACAGTGCGAACACGGTCGTTGTGACCGAGCCATGGGCAGCACAGGAGAACCCAAAAGCCGACTCGATGGTAACGGACCGCAGCAATATCATGCTGGGTGTTCTCACCGCCGATTGCGCGCCGCTGCTTCTTGCCGATTGTGAAGCGCGGGTTATCGGCGCGGCCCATGCAGGTTGGGGCGGTGCGCTTGGCGGTATTATCGAATCGGTCGTCGCCGCGATGACGGAACTCGGGGCTCGGCGCGAGCGCATTAGTGCTGCGATAGGCCCCTGTATCGGCCAGCAGGCCTATCAAGTCGGCCCCGAATTCGAGAGGCGTTTTCGCGGCGCTAACCCATCCTATTCGCGATTTTTTGTGCCCTCCGAGCGGTCCGGACATTGGCAATTCGCATTGGAGGATTTTGTCGCTGCGCGGCTGATCGACGCCGGGGTGCGCGAAATCGCGTCACTTTCCGTCTGCACTTATTCGCGCGAATCGGAGTTCTTTTCCTATCGGCGCGCAACGCACCGCTTGGAGCCGGACAATGGGCGGCAGCTCTCGGCAATTTCGCTCTCGAATTAGGCTAGCGACTTAGGCTGGCGACTTGAACTGGCGATTTGAGTTGTGACTTAAGCTCAAGACCGGTTTACCGCCCAAACCCGCCTTGCTAGAAGACCAATGGAGATTCGCAAATGAGTGCATGACTATGAAGCTGCTGGCCGGCAACAGTAACCGCGCACTCGCCGAAGCCATCGGCCAATATCTGAAACAGCCTTTCACCAAGGCCGTTGTCCGGCGCTTTGCCGACATGGAAGTCTTTGTCGAAATTCAGGAGAATGTCCGCGGCGAAGACGTGTTTGTCATTCAATCGACGAGCTTTCCGGCCAATGACAATCTCATGGAACTTCTTATCGTTATCGACGCGCTGCGGCGTTCTTCGGCACGGCGGATCACGGCAGTGCTGCCCTATTTTGGCTATGCGCGGCAGGACCGCAAACCCGGACCGCGCACGCCGATTTCGGCCAAGCTGGTGGCCAATCTGATCACCGAGGCAGGCGCAAACCGCGTTCTGACCGTCGATCTCCACGCCGGCCAAATCCAGGGTTTCTTCGATATCCCCACCGACAATCTTTATGCGCAGCCGGTGATGGTCCAGGACATCAAGGACTATCTGGAAGGCGAGAATGTGATGGTGATCTCCCCCGATGTCGGCGGTGTCGTGCGGGCGCGGGCGCTGGCAAAGCGCATCGGCGCCGATCTCGCCATTGTCGATAAGCGCCGCGAACGTGCCGGTGAATCGGAAGTCATGAATATTATCGGCGATGTCCGGGACCGGACATGCCTCCTACTGGATGACATTGTCGATTCAGGCGGTACCATTTGCAATGCGGCCGAAGCCCTCTTGGGCAAGGGCGCAAAAACCGTTTACGCCTATTGCTCCCATGGCGTGCTCTCGGGGGGCGCGGTCGCGCGCATTCGCGATTCGAAACTGAAATCCATGGTGATTACCGATTCGATTGCGGCGACCGAAGACGTTACGAATTGCCCCAATATCAGGCGTATCAGCATCGCCCCTTTGCTCGGCGAAGCCATCGAGCGCATCAGCAATGAGAAATCGGTCTCCAGCCTCTTCAACTAGAAAAACTTTTTCCTGGCTTTCAACTTAATCGAGAGCGCTCTCCAGATCGGCGCTGAGATCTTAGTCGAGATTTCTGGCGACGCGAAAGCTGTCGGACCAATAGCTCTCACCTATGCCGCTCCCTACCCGTGCACCCGAGCGCACTTCGCCCGAATAATCTTCCCAGGAGCCGCCGCGCATGATGCGGCCTGAGCAATCGCCATCCAGCCATGCGCTGCCGTCGCTGGGCATGGCCTCGGTGTAGATGTCGTTCCAGCAATCCTGGACCCACTCCCAAGCATTGCCGTGCATGTCGTAAAGGCCGAACGCGTTTGGCTCGAAACTGCCCACCGGCATGGTTTGCTCGCGAAACTCGCCAGTGGGACCGCCGTCATAGCCCGTTCGGCCGTCATAATTGGCAAGCTCGGAACTGATCGTATCCCCGAAGCTAAAAGGCGTCTGGGTTCCTGCGCGGGCCGCATATTCCCATTCGGTCTCCGACAACAGCCTATAAGGCTGGCCGGTTTTCTTGCTGAGCCAGGCGATATAACTCTGTGCGTCACCGAAATGGACCTGGATGACAGGCCGGTTGGCGCGTCCCCAGTCATGATCGGTGGGCGTATAATCATCGCAACCGCCTTCGGCGACGCAGGCATCCCATTCGTCGAAAGTGATCTCAAATTTGCCGACCGCGAAGGGCTCGGAGATCACAACCTCATGCAGCGGTTCGGCGCCGCGAAAGCGCTCACCCGGCGGGGTACCCATCATGAATGACCCGGGGGGCACCACGATCATTGCCGGACAATTCTCGCAATCGGAAAACTCGCTGCCCGGCGCCGCTGCAGAAGATTCGGCAGCGGGCGTGCCCTCTTGAGGCATTTCCCCACAGCTAAGAAGAGAGAAAGATGCTCCGAGCACCGTCCAACACGCCAATTGGGACATCCGCATAATATTGCTCCACGACCGCAGGATAGGTCTTAGGGCACGTAAAAAAGCAAACCCAGGGTGGACTATTGTCCTACCCTGGATTTGAGACACCCCAAAATTAATTGGCCAAAAAATTGATTGGCCAAAAATCGAATGTTGTTTTAGTTCCGGTATTGCTGAACGCGTGTGGCGCGCAAACCGGCCAATCCATGCCGGTCGATCGCGCGTTGCCAGGCGAGAAATTCCTCGACCGTCAGCGTGTAGCGCGAGCAGGCATCCTCAAGGGTCAACAAGCCGCCGCGCACCGCAGCCACGACTTCGGCTTTGCGGCGGATGACCCAGCGCCGCGTTGTCGACGGCGGTAAATCCGCGAGCGTGAGCGGACTTCCGTCGGGGCCGATGACATAGCTGACGCGCGGCCTGCGCTGCTCTTCGCCCATATCTATTCTCCTAGCGCTCTCAATCATGAGGAGAACTTAGGCGAAGTCGTTTAAGAAACCGTAAAAGTGAACGGTAAACGAACACATAAACGATACCCGACCGCAGTGCTGTACCGTGAAAGACGCTCTTTACTTCGGTAAAGCCAAAGGCCCTATTTAGGGGGTTATTGCGCTGCTTCCTTAATTGATCGATCGCGGCACCTTGCCGGATGCGACCAACCTGCCCGGAATGGGACAGTGCCAGAACGCCACGCACCCGAAAAAAATCGAGCGTTTCCTTTTTTTTGAACTTTTTTCTCTCGGCCTCGCGATTGGCCGTATTCTTTCACGCCCTTGCGCGGGCAATCCACCCAGCGCTATAGCCCGAGGGACCATGAGCAATACTCTAAACAGCCTCGGCATCGCCAAAGAACCCGGCGCCACGCGCGTCGTTGCCGCCATGTCGGGCGGCGTCGATTCTTCCGTGGTTGCAGGCCTTTTGAAGCGCGAAGGCTATGACGTCATTGGCGTCACGCTTCAACTCTACGATCATGGAGCGGCGGTGAAGAAGAAGGGCGCCTGCTGCGCCGGTCAGGACATTCACGATGCACGCCGCGTCGCCGAGAAGCTCGCTATTCCGCATTACGTGCTCGATTACGAAGAGCGCTTCCGCAAAGCGGTAATGGAGGACTTCGCCGATGCCTATGCGCGCGGCGAGACGCCAATTCCCTGCATACGCTGCAATGAGCGCGTGAAATTCGGCGATTTGCTGCAGCTGGCCAAAGAGCTTGGCGCCGATGCTCTAGCGACCGGCCATTATGTGCGCCGCATGGCCGGCCCCCAGGGCCCGGAGCTCCACGCCGCCATCGATGAGGCCCGCGATCAAAGCTATTTCCTCTTCACGACGACAAACGAGCAGCTCCAAATGCTGCGCTTTCCGCTTGGGGGCTTGGAAAAGACCGAGGTCCGGGCCATGGCCGAGGAACTGGGCTTAAGCGTTGCCGCCAAGCCGGACAGTCAGGATATTTGTTTCGTTCCCGAGGGGCGCTATGCCGATATTGTTGAGCGCCTAAAGCCGGGGGCGGCTGAAGCGGGCGAGATTGTCGATCTCTCAGGCGCGGTTCTCGGCAGCCATCGCGGCATCATTCATTTCACCATAGGGCAGCGCAAAGGCTTAGGGCTGTCGGGCAATACCGACCCGATCTTTGTCGTCGGCCTTGATGTGCCTTCAAAGCGCGTCATTGTGGGCCCGCGCGAAGCGCTTCGCGTGCGAAATATCACACTCTCCAATGCCAATTGGCTTACCCCTTTTGAGGGCGATTGCCGGGTCAAGGTGCGCTCGACACGCATGCCGGTTCCAGCGCGCGTGAAGGCGCTTGAGGACGGCACAGCGAGGGTGGAGCTGCCGGCCGGCGAGGAAGGCGTTGCGCCCGGCCAGGCTTGCGTCTTTTACGCTGAGGGCAGCTCGCGCATGCTGGGAGGCGGCTGGATCGCCAAGACCGATTTGGCCCAGAGGGAATTGGCCCAGATCGATTTGGCACCGGCAGAATTGGCGACAGCGGATTCGACTCCGGCAGCTGCGGCTTAAACCCAAGGAGGAGCAGAGCGATGGAGGGCTTGGGTGGCTGGCTGACCGTCGGCGCAAATCTCGCCTCGATTCTCACTGCTGTGGTCGCGCTTTGGGCCTATCTGGCATATCGCCGCCGCTGGGCGGGTAAACGCAAGTTGCTAGAAGATTACCTCCGAGAGGAAAGAGGCGCCGGCACGGATAAGGGCCAACGGACCATTATGCATCTCATCAGGGCGCTTGGGCTGGGCGAGGCCGATATTCTCGAATGTGCCTTTTCCAGCAAGAATATCAGGCGGCGGGTCTCAAAGGACCAAAATACCGGGGAAGCAAGCACGCTCTATTTGGTCTATGAGCCAAATTCAAAGCCGGATTAGGCCTCGCGGGCGCGCGCCCAAACTTGACACTGCGCCGAGCCGCCGCTTTACATCCCGACCCTTAGCGCGGGAGCATATTCCGGCGCCTTTGAACTGGTCCTTGGCAGCGTAGCTCAGTGGTAGAGCAGGGGAATCATAATCCCTGTGTCGCTGGTTCAATTCCAGCCGCTGCTACCAGTTTTAGTTTCTCCGCTCACCCCTCGAAAGATGGGGTAATCGGCTGGCGCTCTTATCTCTGACGATTGTGGGTGCTGCGCTTCAGGCTGATGTTAGCACGGGGTCAGTTTTTGCTGCCCCAAACATCAAACAAGGAGAAGCGCAGCATGGAACATTTTGCCGGATTGGACGTATCGGTCAAGGAGACGAGCGTCTGTATTGTGGACGGCACGGGCAAGATCGTGCGGGAAGTGAAGGTGGCAAGTGAGCCGGAGGCGCTGCTTCCGGTGCTGACGAACCCTAGCTACCACTTCAAGCGCATCGGATTGGAAGCCGGACCCTTATCGCAATGGCTCTTCAGTGCTCTTGCCGAAGCGGGCTTGCCGGCGATTTGTGTCGAGACCCGGCATATGAGAGCGGTCTTGAAGGCCCAGATCAACAAGACGGACCGCAACGATGCGCGGGGGATGGCGCAGATGATGCGGGCGGGGCTCTATCGTCCGGTGCATGTAAAGACGTTACGCAGTCAGAAGCACCGAATGCTGCTGACCCACCGCAAGCTGCTTCAGTCGAAGGCTACCTCCATCGACAACGATCTGCGCGGGACCTTACGCAACTTCGGGCTCAAGGTCGGGATGGTGGGGGCTCTGAAGTTCGAGGCACGCATTCGGGAGCTTGTCGCGGACCTTCCGGATATGGCCCTTTTAGTCGAACCGCTTCTTATCGTTCGGCGGGTCCTTCGCGATCAGCTCGCCATCCTGCACCGCAGTTGGCTGGCCATCGTGCGGGACGATGAGGTCTGCAGGCGTCTGATGAGTATCCCTGGGGTCGGCCCTGTGGTGGCTCTGACCTTCCGCGCCAGTGTCGATGTGCCGGCCCGCTTCAAAAACTCCAAGGCGGTTGGGGCGGCATTTGGGCTGACGCCGTCCAAATATCAATCGGGCGAGATCAACCGATCCGGCGCAATATCGAAGTGCGGGGACGAGATGGTGCGGGCGATGCTCTACGAGGCGGCTCATATCATGCTGGTGCGTTCGACAAGATGGTCTTGGCTCAAGGCCTGGGCCATAAAGATCGCCAAGAAGCGCGGGATGAAGAAGGCGATCGTGGCGCTGGCACGCAGACTGGCTGTGGTCATGCACCGCATGTGGATGGATGGCACCGAGTTCCAATGCACAAGGGAAGGCGCAGTGGCATGAGCGCCAAAGCCAATCAAAGAGGATAGGAGGATTTAGGTTCCACCAAGCGGTGGAGTGATGTCCCTCGCGGGACGATGGATGAGGTGAGTTCGTATGTCCGCTTGGACCTGCCGTCCGTCCGATGGCGAGGCCGCCCGAAAGATTGTTCCGCCTCGTCTTCGAACCCCATGATGGAAGGGCCTTAAGTGCCGATTCCGAAGAGAAGCGCGAGCCCGCGAGAGACATAGAAACCGCAACAGTGGAAAGTCTGAAAGTGCTTGACACCCAATGGCCGATTAGAGAAGCGGACATTGGGCCCGCGCGTAATGAGTCCGCTTAGTGCCAATAGCGGACATCGGCAGTACGAAAGGACGCCGTTCCGATCCGGCCCTTTCCTGGTTGTTCGGGCCGGCATTGCGCCGGGCGCCGAAGACAAGCATGATCGGGCGATACGAGGCGAGCTATACGGGGCCGGCGCGTTCGGTCCAAACGCCGATGGGGTAAGGAGACACGACGATGAAAACGAGGATATTCCGCGCCGCTCTGGGCGCGGGCATGGCGATCGCCTTTGGCACCCTCTTTCCGTTTACCGCCCTCGCGCAGCCCGTGCCGCGCTACGAGGTCGATGCCGCCTGGCCGAAGCCTCTGCCCGACCAATGGGTGGTCGGCGGGCTCGTGGGTCTCTGCATCGATAGTCAGGACCATGTCCTCGTTCTCCATCGGCAGGAGGAGTTGATCGAGGGAGGCCGGAATGCGGGGATACCGGCGCCGCATATGATCGAGTTCGACCCGCAAGGCAATGTCGTCAATTCCTGGGGCGATCCGGAGCTTCTCGATCAACGCTTGCACTCGTGCCATTTCGACGGGGATGACAATGTATGGATTGCCAGCGCGCCCTCGGGCATGGTGCAGAAATATTCGCACGACGGCGCATCGCTGCTGATGCAGATCGGTGAGAAGGGCGTCCTCGATTCCTCGGACGGGACGCGCGAGGGCACGCCGCTCAATTCCAACGCCGCGCAATTCTTGACGCCGTCGGGCATCCGCGTCGACCGGGCGAACGGCGACATCTTTGTCTCGGACGGCGAACAGCCGGGCAGCAACCACCGCATTGCGGTTATGGACGGGAGCGGCGCGTTCCTGCGCCAATGGGTTATGGACGAAATGGAATCCGTGCACTGCGTGCATCTGTCCAATGACGGCATGGTCTATGTTTGTCACCGTCGCGGCTCCGAGGTCCGTGTCTATGACAAGATGGGCAGCCTCCAGCGCCGTATCGCGGTTCCCTGGAGGCCCGTCACGCCGCCAGAAGACGGACAACTCGTCCAGAGCGGCGGTTCAGCAGTGGACATTGCCTTTTCGTCCGATCCTCAACAAAGGCTGATGTATGTCATCAATCAGAACAATGCGCGGATCGACGTCTTCGAGCGCGAGAACGGCACTTTCCTGACCAGCTTCGGTCGCGCCGGCAATTATCCGGGTCAATTCAATCAGGGGCACAGCATCGGCGTCGATTCAATCGGCAACGTCTATGTCGCTGAGAATCGCGGCCAGCGGGTGCAACGCTTCAGGCCCGTTACCGAATAGGGACATCGCTGCTGCAGTATCGGGCCCTGGACTATTCCATCCCTTCATTGATGCGCATGTCGCGCACCGCCCCATCGCCCAGCGCCGCCAATGCTTTTTGGTAGCCGTCGCCTCATCGCGTGGGCCACCGCTTCGCTGTGCGCGCGTAAGGGAGAAGTTCCCGCGATCCCACGGCCACGGCGTACCTCCTTGGACCCTGCTGACGAAAGTGGAGACGTCCTGCGATAGGATTTTGATCGCAGGAGGTGCAAATGTCGAAGCAGAATGGGAACAAGGGCCGGCGGTTTGATCGGGCCTTCAAGGAAGAAGCCGTCCGTCTTTTACAGACGAGCGGGCGCAGGCAGCGGCAGATAGCAGGAGATCTTGGGATCAGCGTCAGCGCGCTCGGCCGCTGGGTCGCAGAATTGCGTGAGGAGGATTTGCTTTCCGGTCCGCATGAGGATGCAGCGAAGGAAATTACCCGTCTACGCCGAGAGCGTGATCTGGCCCGTCAGGAACGTGATCTCCTAAAAAAAGCGCTGGCCTTCTTCGCCAGGGAAAGTCGATGAGGTTCCGGTTCATCGACGCGGAGAGGGCTGGGTTGGCGATGCCGATATTCCGCCTGTGCAGACTGCTGCAGGTCAGCGTCTCAGGCTTCTACGCTTGGCGCAATCGCGGCCCAAGCCAGCGACAGCTCGATGACATGGTTCTACTCGCCCATGTCCGGGCAGCCTTTCGGCGCAGCCGCGAGAGCTACGGTGCAGAGCGGGTCCATCACGAGCTTGCCGAGAATGGGATCGAGGTTGGACGCCATAGGGTGGCTCGGCTGATGCGGGGAAATGGGTTGTCTCCAAAACGGAAACAGAAGTTCAAAAAGACGACGGACAGCCAGCACAACAAGGCCGTCGCATCGAACCTTCTCGACCAGAACTTCTCCGCCGAGGCACCCAACGAGAAATGGGCTGCCGACATCAGCTATATTTGGACGGCACAGGGCTGGCTGTACCTGGCCGTCATGCTCGACCTCTACTCCCGGCGCGTCATCGGCTGGGCCGTGGGCGCTCGCATGACCAGCGACCTGCCGCTCAGGGCGCTTAACCGTGCTATCGGGCTGCGCCAACCTGGCGCCGGTGTGATCCACCATAGCGATCGGGGAAGCCAGTACTGCTCAGACGCATACCAGGCGCGCCTCGGTGAACTCGGTTTCCTCGCCTCAATGAGCGGTAAGGGAAATTGCTATGATAACGCCGTCGTCGAGACCTTCTTCAAAACCATCAAGTCAGAACTGATCTGGAGGACTGTGTTCATGTCAAGAAGCCAAGCTGAAACTGCCATAGCCGGATACATCGACGGGTTCTATAATCCAGTCCGTCGGCACTCGACGCTGGACTTCACAAGCCCCGTCAAATTCGAGGCAGAAGCAATGCAAACGGTGTAGGGCGCCTCCACTTTTCCTGGATGGGTCCACCTCGATTGCTTCGCCATACCTGCCTAACGCGTTCAGCGCGTTGACAATGCCGGGCGACGGGGCCCAACATCAATCCCAACATTTTCGAATTTGGACGTCGTCGGAGACATCTCTCATCGTTGCAAGCCTGGTCATCGTTGCAAATCTGGGTGACCAAGGAGAAGAAGCACTGTGAATAATTCGTGCGCTGATTTTGTCTGCTCTTGGGGTGATGTGGCGCTCGGGTTTAGATGAGGGGGCGATGATGGTCAGGATGTTGTCAGTTGGCGGTTTGAAACCGCTGTGTTTGACCGCTGCGCGCGCAGGCGTATTTGCGGCTGCTTTCGCCGCTGCGATGCTTTTGCCGGCGTCCGGTGCCCTTGCCCAGGGCACGCCGGCCGGCGATGTTTCCGGAGTCTGGTGGGGTGTTGGCTACAGCCCGAACTTGGAAATTCAGGGCGGTGGCGATATTCCCTATAATGAAGAGGCCAGCGCGCGATACGCGCAGAATATGGCGGGCCTTGAAGATGGCTCCCTCGTGGACGAGGCGCGGAGACTTTGTGTCCCCGACGGTGTGCCGCGCATCCTCGGCAATCCTTATCCTTTTAAAATCGTTCACACGCCAGGTCAGACGACGATCGTTTATGAGCTGAATGGTGTCTTTCGCGTTGTCCTTATGGACCAAATTCAAATGACGCCGGACCGATTGGAAATTTATCCCTATTATTCTGGCCATTCGGTTGCGCATTGGGAAGACGACACGCTGGTGATTGAGACCGCCGGCTTCAAGGATAGTACTTTCCTCGACGCCACTGGTGCACCGCATTCATGGCAAATGAGTACGGTAGAGCGGATTCGCAAGATCAATGATGGCTCGCAGCTCGAGAATGTCGTTACCATCACCGACCCATTGATGCTGACCGAGCCGGTTATTGCTCGTTACCTCTATGATGCTCATCCGGAGGTGGAGTTACAGACTTATGTTTGTGGTGAAGCACACCGGGACATCTCGCATATCCCGGGCGTAACCGCGGCGCGCCGCGCCAGAATCCAATAAGCGTTTGGCCAGTAAACGGCTGCGAATTTAAAAATCCGGCGTTACAGCAGTCGGCAGAAGCGGCGCCAAATCCCAGAAGTGGCTATTTTCTGCACAGGCAAATTCTCTGAGTCTCGCATCTAGCTCGTAGTAATCTATGGTGACCGACCACGGCTTCCGGTAGGCGACGGGGTCTTCCAGCGTGAAGGTAAGCCGCATATCCTTGCCTCCTTCGACGACGGCAGCCGCGTCGAAGGAGGCATTGCGGGGCGGTGGAGCCGTCGAGGTTTCGCCGTCTCTTAAGAAGCGCCAGCGCTCAATGAGATGAAGCCCTTCGCTATGGGGTGTCCCGTATCGGCCCATGGACCCTGCCTGCGGGTTCACGGCGAGACCAACGGTATCGATGACGAGGATGTCACCTTCAAAATGTCCAACCGAATCACCCCACCAGCTCGGCACAACAGGGCTCAAATGCGGGCGGTTCATATAAATGGTACGCCACTGACCCTGATCCCCGTAAATCATCGTGATTTCGTCCGGCGTCTGTAGGATTTGCACTTGAGTGCCGCCATAGATGTAGGGAACGCTCTCCGGGTAACAAATGGAGTGAGGGGTCACAATGGTCCGCCCGCTGGCGGTCACCAACTCGTCTCTCTCCAGCAATTCGACGACCCAGGGTTTTAAATATTCGTTGTCGTAGCCGTCCTCTATTATGTTTCGCCCCGATCCGTTCCCCGACCGTCCCGATTGATAATAAGGTTTGGGATAGCCGTGCACCTCGCGTGCCCAAACCCCGTTGAAGTCCGGGACGTTCGGCTGCGCCTGAACCCCATTGAGGTCAGGGGCGTGCGACTGCGCTTGAACCGCAGTGAAGTTCATCGTCAAGAAGATGAGAGCCATGCTCAGTGCCGGGATAAGGAATGTGGCTGGGCCTGGCTTCGCGATCTCAGCGACGGTCCGCCATTTGGTCAGATGCGACATGATCTCTCTGATCTTATCCTCAAAACGAGTCCCTTATCATTTAGGCGCGTTTTTTTGGCGTCATGCAAGCTCGATCGAACATTGCTGGCCAATTCTTTGGGTCAAAAGCAGACATTTTATGGGGTTAGGCCGATGTCCGTTCCACCCGCGAAAGATGGGGTAATCGGCCGGCGCTCTTATCTCTGACGATTGTGGGTGCTGCGCTTCAGGCTGATGTTAGCGCGGGGTCAGTTTTTGCTGCCCCAAACATCAAACAAGGAGAAGCGCAGCATGGAACATTTTGCCGGATTGGACGTATCGGTCAAGGAGACGAGCGTCTGTATTGTGGACGGCACGGGCAAGATCGTGCGGGAAGTGAAGGTGGCAAGCGAGCCGGAGGCGCTGCTTCCGGTGCTGACGAACCCTAGCTACCACTTCAAGCGCATCGGATTGGAAGCCGGGCCCTTAATCGCAATGGCTCTTCAGTGCTCTTGCCGAAGCGGGCTTGCCGGCGATTTGTGTCGAGACCCGGCATATGAGAGCGGTCTTGAAGGCCCAGATCAACAAGACGGACCGCAACGATGCGCGGGGGGTGGCGCAGATGATGCGGGCGGGGCTCTATCGTCCGGTGCATGTAAAGACGTTACGCAGTCAGAAGCACCGAATGCTGCTGACCCACCGCAAGCTGCTTCAGTCGAAGGCTACCTCCATCGACAACGATCTGCGCGGGACCTTACGCAACTTCGGGCTCAAGGTCGGGATGGTGGGGGCTCTGAAGTTCGAGGCACGCATTCGGGAGCTTGTCGCGGACCTTCCGGATATGGCCCTTTTAGTCGAACCGCTTCTTATCGTTCGGCGGGTCCTTCGCGATCAGCTCGCCATCCTGCACCGCAGTTTGCTGGCCATCGTGCGGGACGATGAGGTCTGCAGGCGTCTGATGAGTATCCCTGGGGTCGGCCCTGTGGTGGCTCTGACCTTCCGCGCCAGTGTCGATGTGCCGGCCCGCTTCAAAAACTCCAAGGCGGTTGGGGCGGCATTTGGGCTGATGCCGTCCAAATATCAATCGGGCGAGATCAACCGATCCGGCGCAATATCGAAGTGCGGGGACGAGATGGTGCGGGCGATGCTCTACGAGGCGGCTCATATCATGCTGGTGCGTTCGACAAGATGGTCTTGGCTCAAGGCCTGGGCCATGAAGATCGCCAAGAAGCGCGGGATGAAGAAGGCGATCGTGGCGCTGGCACGCAGACTGGCTGTGGTCATGCACCGCATGTGGATGGATGGCACCGAGTTCCAATGCACAAGGGAAGGCGCAGTGGCATGAGCGCCAAAGCCAATCAAAGAGGATAAGAGGATTTAGGTTCCACCAAGCGGTGGAGTGATGTCCCTCGTGGGACGATGGATGAGGTGAGTTCGTATGTCCGCTTGGACCTGCCGTCCGTCCGATGGCAAGGCCGTCCGAAAGATTGTTCCGCCTCGTCTTCGAACCCCATGATGGAAGGGCCTTAAGTGCCGATTCCGAAGAGAAGCGCGAGCCCGCGAGAGACATAGAAACCGCAACAGTGGAAAGTCTGAAAGTGCTTGACACCCAATGGCCGATTAGAGAAGTGGACATTTGGCTGCAGTGCAGCAATGTCTGCTTAGTGCCATAAGCGGACATTGCCCAAACCGCTCCAATGATTGCGCACTTCAGGTGTCGGCCGGTGGCACCATCAAATAGGGCATGCCTTGCTCATAGAGATCGAGGCGGACCCTATAATCGTCAATCGTGTCCTGATCATCGGGCCACAACCAGGTTATTGCCCTGCGCTGTTCTTCCACCGCTCTCTCGAAATCGCCGTTCGCAGCGTAGGCACATGCCAGCGCATCGATATAGGCCGGCTGCCGCGGTGCGAGCTCGTTCGCTCTTTGTGCGTCGGCAAGCGCTTGTGAAGCGTTGCGGAGCTCTTCATCGGGCGCGGCGGCTAAAACCAAGGCCCGGTTAACCAGGACCGCTGCCATGTCGGGATTCAGCCCGACCGCCGCATCGAAAGATTCCAGCGCTTCTTCATAATCACCCGCGAGGAAATAGGCGTCGCCGCGAAGTGTTTGGATCCAGAAAATACTTCCATGGGCCCTGACCGCCCGGTCATAATCCGAAAGTGCACGATCGACATTACCTTGTCTTGTATGTGCGATAGCGCGCAGCGCGTAGCGGACTGCCCGCTCGAAACGGATATTGCCGCTAATCCTGCGGTTATCTTGAGCTGCCAACTGCCGAGTACAAGCCGGGATCGCAACCCTGGGATTTGCGTCCGCGCACCTGCCAAATTGAAGAGAAAAACACGCTTCGTATTCTCCAACTGCACACGCGCGTCCTGTCCCATCGCCAAAGTTGTGATCGTCGTATCGCCCATCTATTTGAGCAAATGCCAATGTGGGCAGGCAAAAAATGGATACGCATAGGACCGTTTGCAGAGTTGGTAAGGATGATGGTCTCATTTTCCATTCTCCTATCTCTAATGTAGAGCGATTATACAAACACTTCCGCTTTAGACCGGATGTATATGAGGCGTGCGGCTCGGTGTGCCGGCAAGCGATACCCTAAAGGTTTTTAAGTGAAAGAGCACTAAGCGGACTCATACATTTGGCTTATGCCGGCCTGATCTTTTTCTTTGGCGTTGGCAGATCGTTTTAACGAGCTGATTTTTATGAATTTCGTGGCGTTTTCAGTGGCGCATAAGGCGTGGTCTCAAAGATTACAAAAACCGCGGCAATGTCCGCTTAGTGCTGCGGTCTCAATGGATCAACGCAACACTAGCGGCAGGACTCTCTGCCGGGGGTTAGAACCTCAAAGTCTTTCAGGACCGTTCTTGAGCCGTCCGGCCACTTTTCTCGGATGCGAGAGCGAATAGATCGAAAACACAGCACTCTTCAGAAAGCGTTATCAGAGCAGGCGTTTGACGTTCCCATTGGGGCTGCGCTGGCAGTGATTCCACGGCCCAGGCTTCTCGTGCAAGGTGAACCACGGACTATGCCTTTGGCTCGTAAGCACAAACTCAGACTCCTCCGTTTGCGCCAAGGTGTTGCGTCGACCGGTTGAGGCGGCAGTCAAAAGAAGACATTCCGTGCTGCGGTGCAAGAGTCTGCTCACCCCCCGAAAGATGGGGTAATCGGCCGGCGCTCTTATCTCTGACGATTGTGGGTGCTGCGCTTCAGGCTGATGTTAGCGCGGGGTCAGTTTTTGCTGCCCCAAACATCAAACAAGGAGAAGCGCAGCATGGAACATTTTGCCGGATTGGACGTATCGGTCAAGGAGACGAGCGTCTGTATTGTGGACGGCACGGGCAAGATCGTGCGGGAAGTGAAGGTGGCAAGCGAGCCGGAGGCGCTGCTTCCGGTGCTGACGAACCCTAGCTACCACTTCAAGCGCATCGGATTGGAAGCCGGACCCTTATCGCAATGGCTCTTCAGTGCTCTTGCCGAAGCGGGCTTGCCGGCGATTTGTGTCGAGACCCGGCATATGAGAGCGGTCTTGAAGGCCCAGATCAACAAGACGGACCGCAACGATGCGCGGGGGATGGCGCAGATGATGCGGGCGGGGCTCTATCGTCCGGTGCATGTAAAGACGTTACGCAGTCAGAAGCACTGAATGCTGCTGACCCACCGCAAGCTGCTTCAGTCGAAGGCTATCTCCATCGACAACGATCTGCGCGGGACCTTACGCAACTTCGGGCTCAAGGTCGGGATGGTGGGGGCTCTGAAGTTCGAGGCACGCATTCGGGAGCTTGTCGCGGACCTTCCGGATATGGCCCTTTTAGTCGAACCGCTTCTTATCGTTCGGCGGGTCCTTCGCGATCAGCTCGCCATCCTGCACCGCAGTTGGCTGGCCATCGTGCGGGACGATGAGGTCTGCAGGCGTCTGATGAGTATCCCTGGGGTCGGCCCTGTGGTGGCTCTGACCTTCCGCGCCAGTGTCGATGTGCCGGCCCGCTTCAAAAACTCCAAGGCGGTTGGGGCGGCATTTGGGCTGACGCCGTCCAAATATCAATCGGGCGAGATCAACCGATCCGGCGCAATATCGAAGTGCGGGGACGAGATGGTGCGGGCGATGCTCTACGAGGCGGCTCATATCATGCTGGTGCGTTCGACAAGATGGTCTTGGCTCAAGGCCTGGGCCATGAAGATCGCCAAGAAGCGCGGGATGAAGAAGGCGATCGTGGCGCTGGCACGCAGACTGGCTGTGGTCATGCACCGCATGTGGATGGATGGCACCGAGTTCCAATGCACAAGGGAAGGCGCAGTGGCATGAGCGCCAAAGCCAATCAAAGAGGATAGGAGGATTTAGGTTCCACCAAGCGGTGGAGTGATGTCCCTCGCGGGACGATGGATGAGGTGAGTTCGTATGTCCGCTTGGACCTGCCGTCCGTCCGATGGCAAGGCCGCCCGAAAGATTGTTCCGCCTTGTCTTCGAACCCCATGATGGAAGGGCCTTAAGTGCCGATTCCGAAGAGAAGCGCGAGCCCGCGAGAGACATAGAAACCGCAACAGTGGAAAGTCTGAAAGTGCTTGACACCCAATGGCCGATTAGAGAAGCGGACATGGGCGTGTTACCAAGCCATCTGCTGGTGTCTTTGCGTTACAATACTCATACGAGATTATCTGCTAATTTCATTGCCAGAAGAATGCGCCGTTGGAGGATCGTAATACACAACTCCGATTCCAATGCTGGGCTGTACATCGTAGAATCCCTCACCAACATCATGGACTTCCCATACTATCGCTGATCGTATTTCACCACTTGCAAGTGTATCCAATGGTTGAGTGGTACGCGCCGATATCCCAACTAGGTCCCTTCTTGCGTTAGGTGGCAACACACCTACTTCGATTGCGGGTTCGATCCGTACAAGTAATACCTCACGGCCATTAATATTAAGTACCTGGTCTACTTTCCAACAGACACGCGCGACGCCAAGCACGCCTTGGTTTCCATCACCCTCATACAAATAGAAATCTACCTCAGCACTCATTGTGGCCTGACGGATTTTTTGAACCAGCAGGATAGAGAAGTTACTACAGCGTGGCATGATCCAACAGCACGCAAGACTAGCATGAGGCTTTACCCCCAAGAGCGGACATCAACGATGCAGCGCAATAAGGCCGCCCAGTGCTAGGAGCGGATTTTCAAAAGCGTCTGGCGAATGGCTCGTGGCGAGGGGAACTCTATTTATCGCGGTGGCGGAGGGGTTGGGCCGGGTCAATCGCCCTTTAACGCTCGCAAAAGCGGGAGACGGCTGGTTTTTGTTCCGTGTTTTGACTTAAAGCGCCTCAAAATATGATCAAGCGTGGCATCGAAATTACGCGCGTATTTACATATATATGTCGGACCGAGTATGCTCTGAGTCTGGATGTCAGGATCAATCTGACATCTGGGAATGTCGGACCAAATGACGGAGGTGCCCATGCGCATGCAAATATTTCGCCCGGCCATTGCGGCCATAACTTGTGGAGCGGTGTTCGTTCTTCTGCCGATTTCCGCCAGCGCCCATCACGGCTGGGGCGGCAATGTGCGCGAGGCGACGGAAATGACCGGCACGGTCATGGAAGGGGTCAGCCTTGCAGGACCGCACGCCACAATGAAGCTGTATGTGGACGAAGTGGCTTGGGACATTACGCTTGCGCCGCCAGCCCGTACGAGCCGGGCCGGCCTCGCGGAGGGGATTATCCCCGTCGGTGAGACCGTGACCGTGACCGGCAACCGCAATAGCGATACCAATCGTTTTGAGATGAAGACATTCATGGTGAAGTGGGGCGACCAGAGCTTCCACGTCTACCCTGACCGCTGAGTGTTCCTTAGGCATTGACGCTTGCAGACTTTCTGACGTGGCTCGAGGACTCGGCCCTCGGCTACGCCGTGCGCAATTCGGGCCTGTGGACCTACGGAATTGTCAATCTCACTCACATAATTGGGGTCGCGACATTATTCGGCTCGATTCTGATGCTGGACCTCAAATTGCTCGGCCTGTGGCGCAGCATTCCGCTCGCCTCGCTCTCGAAGCCGGCCACCACGCTGGGTGTGGCCGGATTCATCTTGGCAGCCCTCACCGGATTAGGCCTCCTCGCCACACAGGCGACGGAATATCTCGGCAATCCGTTTTTTTATATTAAGTTTCCCGCGATCGCGCTCGGGCTTGTCAATGTGCTGTTGATCCACCGTTCGGCCGCGTGGACAGCGCATCAGACGCGGGCGCTTTCGGCGCGCGAGGAACGGCGATTGGCCAGCATGGGTGGGCTCTCGCTGCTTTGCTGGCTGACTGCGACAAGCGCCGGGCGTATGATCGGATATTGGTGAGCGGGTGCCGTCTGCGGTCGGGCCCATATGTGACTCTAAGAGGCCGCTGCCGGGCAATCATCCACTGGGGTACATCATGAGAAGCAACTATGCCGTCTTGATCATTGCCGTACTGATCACTGGCGTTCTGTTTGTCGTCCCGACTGCTTTCGCGCATCACAGCGGCGCGATGTTTGATCTCGCTTCGACTGTGAACATTGAGGGCACGGTCAGCCGTTACGTTTGGGCGAACCCGCATGTCTACGTCCATGTTGAGGCGAGAGATAATTCCGGCCAATTGGTGGAATGGCAAATTGAGGCCGATCCAACCCCGCTGATGACACGAAATGGCTGGACGGCAACCACACTAGCCCCGGGAGACCCGGTTTCTCTGCTGGCAAATCCCGATAGGAATGCGCAGAGGAGCCACGGGCGACTGGTGTCACTCACCAAATCCGATGGCGTATTGTTGGCACGACGATCCAACACTGCCCCAGCAACCGTGTTCGCGGTGGGCCTTTCGGGCGTCTGGGGGCCCCTCATCGGTCAAACTGATACGCGGCGCAGCTTTCAGGCGGGAACCCCTACTGAAATGGGAGCCGCAGCGCAGCGCACCTATACAAGCGCGGAAAACCCCGAGGCACTATGCATCCCCGGACCGACGCCGGCGAGCATTGACGGTGGGCCGTATTTGCATGAGATCGACATCCGCGAGGACGTCATCTTCATCCGGACAGAATATTTTAGCATTGAGCGCACAGTCTACATGGATGGCCGTGGCCATCCCGAAAACGGCGAGCGCAGCAATCAAGGTCACTCCATTGGGTTCTGGGAGGAAGAAATCTTGGTGGTCGACACAACTTTATTTGCCTGCGGCCTCAGGTGATCGATGCAACACAGGCATTAAATCTATCTGCCGGGGTCTGGAACCCCAAGGTCTGACGTGGCCTTTCGTTGAGCCTGCGGGCGATCTTATTTAGGTGCGCCTGCGAATGCACGGATAGGTCCGTCCCTTTGGGAAAGTACTGTCGTAGGAGGCCATTGGTGTTCTCATTGGAGCCACGCTGCCAAGGGCTTTGCGGATCGCAGAAATAGACATTGATATTGGTCGCCAAGCTAAAGCGCTTGTGATCGGCAAGCTCCTTGCCCCGGTCCCAGGTCAGAGATTTGTAGAGTTCGGTGGGAAGCTTCTTCGCCTGTTTGATCAATGCATTCACGACTGTCTCGGTGTCCTTAGAGGGGATCTTCGCCAGCATCACATAGCGGGTATGACGCTCGACCAAGGTTGCGATATGCGTGTTCTTCGAGCCGGCCAGAAGATCGCCTTCCAAATGACCGGGCACCGCACGATCTTCCACCTTGCAGGGCGCTCGCTGATCGAAACGATATCCGTGATCTGCCCACGGCCATCGCCATGCGAGCTCGCACGCTTAGAGCGCCGCATTGTCCGTTTGGAGCGAAGATACTCGGTCAGTTCCTTCCTAAATGCCCCACGGGATTGAATAAATAAGCTTCGATAGATCGTCTCGTGCGACACGCGTTTGCTCTCGTCTTCGGGATGCATCTGCTTCAGCCAACCGGCGATCTGCTGGGGCGACCAATCCTGTTTAAGCTTGCGCGCTACTGTCTGTCGTAACTGCGCATTGCCCGCCAATTTACATCGCTTCGGCCGGCGCGCACGTATAAAGGCCGCTTCGTCGGACAATGCCGCGCGGTAGCGATCATAGCCCCCATTGCGGCGAATCTCTCGGCTCACCGTCGAGGGCGCACGGCCCAGCAACCTTGCCAAAGAGCGTGCAGATTGTTCCGCCGCGAGACCTCTGGAGATCTCCTCGCGCTCCGACAATGTCAAAGCCAGCTTTGAACGCCGCCGGGGTGCTGGTCGGATCCCGCCAGAGGGCGACAGCTGACCACGAATCGACGACGAGGGCTTACCGAAAACTCGCCCGATCGCCTTCAGCGTTTCACCCCGAGCCCAACGCTCCCAAACTTCGTCCTTCTCTAACGCACTGAAACCGTAATGGCTTTTCTGGTCACCAATTCCTTGATCCATCGAACACTCCATCTTTTCCAATTAAGATAAAGTGTTGCGTCCATCGCTTGAGACCACCCCCCGAAAGCGGAGATTTGGGTGCAGCGCAACATGCCCGCTTGGTGCCAATAGCGGACATGGGCACCCCTCCTGAATAAGAAATTTTCTCTGAACGACGCAAAGGATGCGTCCGAGCTCTATCTAGGCTTTCTTTGGCTAAAGATTGGCCGGCAAGACCGCACCTTGATCATCCTATTTTCGTGCCTTCGCGAGCTTGATGAGCAATGCGATGACGATCCAAAATAACCGACCAAATAGAAAGCAAATTTGGCAACTGCCAAACTGGAATATGGAATGATAAGCCAATCGGCAAAGCCCGTCGGATCGCTCAACATAATGAATGAGATTAAATTCTAGAAAACATCAAGAATAGCGTTCAGCGGCATCAAGAACACCATCAACCATGAAAACTTTTGAAGTCCTGGAGAGTATGAAAGCATCTTGTAGATGGCGATCATCACAACGACCGTGAATACAAACGTCGCAAAGATGTAGACAAAGTCGATGATTTGGGTCTGCCAAAATACGTCCAATGTGTCGTTTTCAAGCAGCACGCCGAAATGTGCCTTCGTTTCCGCCGCATCAAATGTCGTTTGACCTTCGTAGAACGGGACCGTAAACTTCGATTGAGCGTAGCTCTTGTCTAACCATTGACTCTGAATCAGCTTGCTTATCAAAAACGTAACGATTGATAGCGTCCACAGAGTAGATGCCTACAGTCTTTCATCAATGTAGTCGCGAATTCTTGCCACTCGTTCGGGATCTCCGGTTTGCTGTGTCACAGTATTCGTCTATCGATTTTGTGTCCGCTTTGTACTGCCGGCTCAGGTGGTCAACGCAACACAGGCGTTAAATCTATCTGCCGGGGTTTGGAACCCCAAGGTCTGACGCGGGCGTCCATTCAGCTGATGCGCCACCTTATTTAAGTGAGCTTGCGAATGCACGGATAGGTCCGTCCCTTTGGGAAAGTACTGTCGTAGGAGGCCATTGGTGTTCTCGTTAGAACCGCGTTGCCACGGGCTTTGCGGATCGCAGAAATAGACATCGATGTCGGTCGCCAAGCTAAAGCGCCGATGATCCACAAGCTCCTTGCCTCGATCCCATGTCAACGATTTGTAGAGTTCGCTTGGGAGTTTTCTCGCATGCTTGATCAGCGCCGAAACAACCGTCTGCGTGCCCTTACTGGGTATCTTCGCCAACATCACGTAGCGGGTATGACGTTCAACCAAGGTTGCGATCTGGGTTTTCCTCGACTCGGCCAGAAGATCACCTTCCCAATGGCCCGGAACCGCTCGGTCTTCTACACTTGCCGGGCGCTCGCTGATCGAAACGATATCCGTGATCTGCCCACGCCCATCGCCCTTTGAGCTTGCGCCGCTTTCGCCTGCGTGTCGCAACATTGAGTGGATGACGAAGGAGCAGGTTCTCGGTTGTCAGCGGACAGCGGGAGCTAACCAGAATTCGGAGCGCGGTCCAAAGAAAGTGTGGCCATGTTCACATCGCAACAGATAATGGTAGGATTTTCCGACATTTGCCGAAATTAAATGGATGAGATTTTCGGTAAACGCAGAGAGGTGAGGATATGCGCCCCAACATTGGAACTCTTTTTGCTGCTGCCATTGTCGCGGGCGTTGCCGGTGTCGCATCGACATCGGGCTTGGCGCAGCAAGCGCCGGAATACGTCAATCACGAATACCGCTTCATGCTCAATTTTCCGGTTGCGCCCATGGAGGAGGACGGCGTTTATGTGAGTCTCGATGGAACGACCCACGCTGCACGCGTGTTTTCCGCCGAGGAAGGCACGAGCCACTATCGTATGAGTGTTGTCCGGTTTCCGACTGCGGCCTCAGGTGATCGATGCAACACAGGCATTAAATCTATCTGCCGGGGTCTGGAACCCCAAGGTCTGACGTGGCCTTTCGTTGAGCCTGCGGGCGATCTTATTTAGGTGCGCCTGCGAATGCACGGATAGGTCCGTCCCTTTGGGAAAATACTGCCTTAAGAGCCCATTGGTGTTTTCGTTGGAGCCACGCTGCCAAGGGCTTTGCGGATCGCAGAAATAGACATTGATATTGGTCGCCAAGCTAAAGCGCTTGTGATCGGCAAGCTCCTTGCCCCGGTTCCAGCTCAGAGATTTGTAGAGTTCGGTGGGAAGCTTCCTGGCCTGTTTGATCAGTGCATTTACGACTGTCTCGGTGTCCTTAGAGGGGATCTTCGCCAGCATCACATAGCGGGTATGACGCTCCACCAAGGTCGCGATGTGCGTGTTCTTCGAGCCGGCCAGAAGATCGCCTTCCCAATGACCGGGCACCGCACGATCTTCCACGCTTGCAGGGCGCTCGCTGATCGAAACGATATCCGTGATCTGCCCACGGCCATCGCCATGCGAGCTCGCACGCTTAGAGCGCCGCATTGTCCGTTTGGAGCGAAGATACCCGGTCAGTTCCTTCCTAAATGCCCCACGGGATTGAATAAATAAGCTTCGATAGATCGTCTCGTGCGACACGCGTTTGCTCTCGTCTTCGGGATGCATCTGCTTCAGCCAACCGGCGATCTGCTGGGGCGACCAATCCTGTTTAAGCTTGCGCGCTACTGTCTGTCGTAACTGCGCATTGCCCGCCAATTTACATCGCTTCGGCCGGCGCGCACGTATAAAGGCCGCTTCGTCGGACAATGCCGCGCGGTAGCGATCATAGCCCCCATTGCGGCGAATCTCTCGGCTCACCGTCGAGGGCGCACGGCCCAGCAACCTTGCCAAAGAGCGTGCAGATTGTTCCGCCGCGAGACCTCTGGAGATCTCCTCGCGCTCCGACAATGTCAAAGCCAGCTTTGAACGCCGCCGGGGTGCTGGTCGGATCCCGCCAGAGGGCGACAGCTGACCACGAATCGACGACGAGGGCTTACCGAAAACTCGCCCGATCGCCTTCAGCGTTTCACCCCGAGCCCAGCGATCCCACACCTCTGCCTTCTCTAACGCACTGAAACCGTAACGACTTCTTTGATCCTCAATTCCTTGATCCATCGAACACTCCATCTCTTCTTCTTAAGATAAAGTGTTGCGTCCATCGCTTGAGACCGCCGACTGAAATTGTCGATGTGCCGGCGGAACTCGATCATGCTGCGGATCTGGTGCGTTCAAGAGGTCAGGTCCTGCACGATCAGCTTGCCAATTATGACGGCGTCCCGGGGCACGAATTAAACCTGACTGGTCCCGAAGGGCGGCAGATCTACGCAAATGTTCTCTACCACGAGCATCTCCTCTACTCTCTCGAGGCGGAGGTGAGTGCCGATTCGCCGCCGCCCGTCCGATTTCAGACCTCCATCGTGATCCTCGACGCTGAGGGCAATCCGATTTGTCTGTCAGCAAGTGTCCCTGACGCCTGTTTGACGATCGCAAATTGAGGCCACAAGCGGCGCGCCAAGCCTCGCGTCAGACCGCGATGATCGACGCGATCTCCTTATACCGCCTAGCCCCATTTATCGCGGCTTTTAGGGAGTAGCGGACTCATAGACGAAGTGCGATCCGTCCGCGAAGGTCACCTCGCGAAACAGACCACCGCGCCCGCCGCTCCTAAGTCGCCTGACGAGGATCGTGATCTCGTCGCCGGGCTGTAGATTGTCGCGCGGTAAACCTTGCTCCGTGAGCTGGTGTGGAGAACCGCCTTCGAGAGCCCAGGCCTCAGGCCGTCCGTCCTCGTTCACCACATCGACATAAATATAAACGTGCGGATTTGCCCACAGGAGCTCCGTGACTTTGCCGACTATGGTGATCGCGTTTTCGGCCGGCTGGTACATCGCACGGCTGTGGTGCCTCCATGCCGGCGTCGCAAAAATCGGTGCCGCAAATATCAGCGCCGCAAACATCATTGCCGTAAAAACAGGCGCCGCAACACTTACAAGAGAGCGTGAGCTGACATGCATCTTCCATGTCTCCGAGAAAAGGCGTTAATTTTAGATAGCGTAGACAAGACAGTTGGATTGTCAATAAACGCCTATGACCCACGCAAGCGTCCGCAGGGTGTGAGGAAAGCAATGCGTTACAGAACGTAGCGAAGGATATATGCTCTATTGCCAAAGATGACTGTACGGAGAAATGCCATGCATAACTCACGCGTTAGATTCATCGCCGGTTTGATCGGCGCAGTGGCTTTGGCGGGACCGGCAATGGCTCAAGAAACTGAGATCCCGGATTTTGTCGGTCTTTGGCAGCGCGCGGAAAATGCCTCGGGCCGAACCTATCAACAACCGGCGACAGGTCCGGGACCGATTGAGGATTTTCTCGAGGCGGGCGCCTTCAGAATTGGCGATTACAACAATCCGATTTTGCGCCCGCACGCGGCAGAGGCTGTCAAAGAATTTGGCGATCGCGGGCGTAGCGGTGAAGTAGTGATGCCGCCCTGGTCTTTGTGCTGGCCATCGGGCGTTCCCTTGGTTCTCAATATGGGCGAGCCGGTTCAAATACTTCAGGACCCGGATTATGTGGTCATTCTTTATCGCCGCGACATGCAGGTGAGACGCATAAAGTTAAACGATGGAGTAGCTTTAGATGTCCACCCAAGCTGGTACGGACTTTCTGTGGGACATTATGAGGGCGCCGACACGCTGGTGGTGGAGACCGTGGGCCAAAACGACAGAGCCGATATCGATCGCTTTGGAACGCCGCGCAGCGAGAGCATCAGGGTCGTGGAGCGCTACACGATAAGCCCGGATCGCTCCCAAATAGACGTGGATTTCACAGTCGAGGATCTCGAAACCTTCACCTCGCCATGGTCGGGCTCCGTGAGCTATTTCAGAGCCGCGGAAGGTTTCGTCGAGCGAATTTGCGCCGAGAACAACAAGGATCCCAGCGGCGGAATTTTTCCAATTCCCGTGGACGCGACACCAGATTTCTAAAACGAATAAATGGCTTCAGCCCGAGGCCAACACACAGTTGTCAAAAGCGGACATTGAGCCGCGCACGCGAAGCCGAATAGAATTTTCCTACGGCCGTGGTGACGCCGCGAAACAATCCGCCTGGAGAACCGTCACGCTTCGGGTTGAACAAGACTATTACTTCTTCACCCGGCTTTAGCATGTCGCGAGACCAGCCAATGCGGTTCAGCCGCCCTACGCTTCCGCCCTCAAAGCTCCAATCTTCGACTGTGCCCTCTCGCGTCGTGACTGTAATGTGAATCCACGCATGCGGATTGACCAGCTGGAATTCCTTGAGTGTGCCGGTAACCCTAGATTGAACATTACGGTCATATTCGGGGCGCGCATGATGCGCGGACAGCGGCGACATAGAGAAGAGAAGCAACGGCGCCGTCAAACAACAAAACGCAAAGCTGCGCAAAGCAGTAGCGGTCGATTTGCGGCCGCCGCCTACAAAGCGCGAGTAAGTCGACATCGTCCTAATTTTGTTTGACAATTAAGACACAGCCTCCATAAAATCGACGACACTTTCCGTTCTAGACAATCTGCAATGTTTCAAGAAAACAATATCGTCATTCTTTAGTCAACCAAATGCGATTCATTTCATCGCGCTTTGTCCGACTAAATTTCCCCTCTCCAAACAATCACTTGCAACTCTCATTAGAAAAACACCAACAAAGTAATCTTGCTGTTTGGTGCAGCGACAAAATCCGCCTGCGCGGCGCGTAGCGGCGCAATGCAATGTGATTGACAGCTCGAAAATCTCGGAATAGCGTTTTGGTTGGTCTTGAGGTGGTGTTGCGGAGGGTGCCAAACCTAGGGAATGCAAGTGGAGTTGACCTTAATGCGAACTCACCGGTTCCATGACGGTGTCAAGCGAAGCTTATTCTTTCAAAACCTGACATCCTTATCGGCTGCCTCAAGACCACTTTCCCAATAGCAATGCGCAAATAGCTGCGCGCGATCTATCTCGCGCAAACGCCGAATGTTTTGTGTGAAGGGTTCTGATCCTCCCCCTTTGAATTGGTCCACCCTATTGTGATGGAAAGAGGAGGACCGAAGATGGCTGCTAAGCGCCATAAACCAGAAGAGATCGTATCTAAGCTGCGTCAGGTTGACGTTTTACTGGGGCAAGGGAAGTCTCGGATCGATGCCATTCGCCAGATTGGCGTAACCGCGTTCACCTACTACCGCTGGCGCAAGAACTATGGCGGCATGGGTACAGATCAGCTCAAACAGTTGAAGCGGCTTAAGGTGGAGAACCAACGGCTTCGAAGGGCTGTTGCGGACCTCACGCTTGATAAGCAGATCCTAGCGGAGGCCGCCCGGGGAAACTTCTAAGCCCCTCGCGTCGTAGGTGTTGCATTGATCAGGTGCGTGACAAGCTGAGTGTTTCCGAACGCCGTGCCTGTCGCGTACTTGGTCAGCATCGCACCACACAACGCCACGATCCAAGGGGCAAAGAAGACGAAGAGCGCCTTGTCGGCGACATGACCGAACTGGCCCGGCAATATGGCCGCTACGGCTATCGTCGCATTGCCGCCCTCCTTCGAGAGGCCGGTTGGCATATCAATGACAAGCGTGTGGAGCGCCTATGGCGACGGGAGGGGCTTAAGGTCCCACAGAAACAGCCGAAGAAAGGCCGCCTGTGGCTCAATGATGGCTCGTGTGTCCGCTTGCGGGCAGGCTATGTGAACCACGTCTGGTCCTATGATTTTGTTCATCATCGAACCGACGATGGGCGCGTGTTCCGAACCCTCAACGTCCTGGATGAGTTTAGTCGGGAATGTCTGGCCATTCGGGTGAAGCGGAAACTCAATTCTACCGATGTGATCGATGTCCTCACCGATCTCTTCATTCTGCATGGCGTACCAGCCTACATTCGTTCCGATAATGGGCCGGAGTTTGTTGCTGAAGCCGTACGCAACTGGATCAGCGTGGTTGGAGCAAAGACCGCCTACATTGAGCCTGGAAGCCCCTGGGAGAACGGCTACATCGAGAGCTTCAACGCACGCTTCAGGGACGAACTTCTCAACGGGGAAATCTTCTATTCTTTGAGAGAAGCACAGATCGTCATCGAGCAATGGCGGCGGCACTACAACACAAAGCGCCCGCACAGTGCCCTCGGTTATCGGCCCCCGGCGCCAGAAACCATCGTCCCGTTGCCAGAAAGACCGACCATGAACTAAGATTCAAACTGGACCAGTCAGTGGGGGCTGATCAGGTCGGCCCACGCCAAGCGCTAACACCTGTCACCAATTTTAAGCGCTGGGTTCAGTCAATCGCGAAACAATAAAAGAACCCGGCACCGCCGGTGCCGATGAGATCGCGCTGAGAGCAGCCGCGGCTGCCATGCGCGGAATTCCACGAGGTGTTACCGCCGCCGATACGATCGGAGTGACCGACCTGCGCCGAGCCCTCGGCTTCGCTCGTCCAATTATTGCATGTGTGATCGGCATCGTCCGTGAACGCACGGCCATCAAGCTGAGAACCGGTGAGGATGTCATGCTGGTTGGGATTATCTCGGACGCCGTTGACGACTTCGCCGCGCTCATTCAACGCCGAGCGTTTGTATAAATTGCTCCCGAGCTGGGCCTGGGCAAGCGTATCGCCATGCAATTCGTTTTGATCGGCCGAAATCGCCGCGCCTCGCGCATTGTGCCAGGGCCCGGTTCCAATACGGTCCCGCGCGCTGATCGCGGGCTGCCCATCGCGTGCTTGGGTACTTAAATAGGCGCGCCACGTCTTGTGACCCGCGCCCACCGTTTCGGCGAGCATCTGACAATGGCCGTCTGCACCGGCGAGGCCGCTCAAATTGGCGCCATGATCCATGCCGCGGCTGGTGACGAAGAACTCCATTTCGGGAAGTTCCAAAACGCGCTGAGCAGAAGCGAAATGCAGGCCCGAGAACAAGGCCACCACGACCGAGATTAGCGCAATGGAAAGTCTTCTCATTCGATTCTCCTTAGAACTGCGCCCAGATCAATCGATTGCAAAGCAGTAGTAAAAGCCGTGGCCATGGGTGCGCACCAAATCGGCTTGGCCGCAGCCGCCCGTCGGGTGAGCGGAGTTCCAGGACCCGTTGCCGCCGCCATTACGATCCGACATGCCCACCTGCGCCATCGGGCCAATACCATTGCGGCAAACATTCTGGCCGCACGTGCCGGCCGCATTGCTCGTCCAATTTTGACAGGTGTGATCCACATCGGTCTCATCATAGGCCATGCCGTTGGGCTGAGACCCTGTCAAAACCTCATGGCGATTGGTGTAGGGTGTTGTTTGCACATACCACCAAAAATCATCCATCGGATCGGGAAAATCTCCAAAGCCGTAAATGATCTCACCCTTCTCATTGAGATTGGTGATCTTGGTGACGTTGTTGCCAAGGCGCGCCAGATCGAGTGTGTCACCATGAAGATGGGCGTTGTCGCGCGCGATCATGGTGCCATTCACATTATACCAAGGTCCTTCGCCAATCCGGTCGCGCGCGTTAATCGCGGGCTGCCCGTCATAGGGCTGTGTGCTTAGATAAGCGCGCCAGGTCTTATGCCCCGCGCCTGCCGCTGTAGCGAGGTTTTGGCAATGCGCATCGGCGCCCTCTAGCCCTCCGAAATTCGCACCATCACCAATCGCCTCGCTGGTAACGAAGAAATTCATCTCGTGTTGTTCTCCGGCTTGCTGGGCAAGCGCCAAATACGAACTTGCGAGAACCGAAAGCGCTACTGCGCCGCCGATCAGCTGGAATTTGTGCATCCCTGCCCCCATTTTCTTCAACCCATGACCAGGCCAGTTTTCGTGGCCCATTGTTCCGCCACTCTAACCTCATTTCGCAATTGTGACGAGACGGGTGGCGCGCCTAGCGCGAAAGAAATTCGATCACGGCCTTGTTGAAAGCGTCCGGCACGTCGATTTGCGAACAATGCCCGGCATCGGCAAATGTCACCAGCTCCGAACCCTTAATTTCCTTATTCAATTCGTCGGCATAGCCCGGATTGCGTAAGGGATCTTTCGCGCCCGCGATAATCAACGTCGGAAATTTTATCTTACCAAATTCCGTCTCAATGCGCCCGCTTGATGCCCTATCCGGCATTTTGAAGCGCGCAGCGGCAGTGCATTCCCACGCGCCCGGCTCTAGGGAAATTTCATGCCGGCGGTCGATATAGGATTCATCTGTGCGTATATCTTCACGCTGCACCAATGTTTCGACGCATCGCTGCATGTGATCGCGGCTGCCGTCATAGGAGTTCAAAGTTTCACGCGAATCATTGCGCGGTGCAAATCCACCTGCACCGCCCAAGATCATTTTCACAATGGGAAATGCCGGCGGGTCCATGACAGCTGCGCGCGCCAATTGTCCGCCGCCCATCGAGTTGCCGATGAAATGCGCTTTTTCGATTCCCAGCGTTTCGAGAAATGCTGCGATATGGCGAATGCGTAAGCCCTGCATGTCCTCAAAGCTGAAAATCTTTTCCGACTTGCCAAAGCCCAGCCAGTCGGGAGCGAGCACATGAAAATGCTCTCCCAGCGGTCCGATATTGAACTGCCAGGTCAGCTCGGCGCAGCCGCCAAACTCGCCACTATGCAACAGGACAAGCGGATGGCCCTTCCCCGCTTCAAAGTAATGCGTGCGCATTCCGCCCGCATCGACATATTTTTCTTCTATCTCGGGCAATTTTTTCTCACCCTTGACCGGTGATCTATTCCGCCGCTGCCGCGGCAGCTTCGGGTTGCTGGAATTCTTTCAGCCGCGGCAGGACTTCCTTGCCGAAAAGCGTAAGGTTCGACACTGTGTCTTTAGCCGACATGTCGCCCGCATGGCCCATCATCAAGAGATTTCCCATCCCACCGCAATGACCGATGAAGTCGGTTATTTGATCATAGACTGTATCGGGCGTACCGCAGAATAGAACGCCCGCATCGATCAGGGCCTGCACACCACCTGTACGCATGTCGACGACCTTCCCGTCCTTGGTGAAAGTCCGCGGCTTACTCTCGCCCTTCATCATGCGAACATTGTTTTCCACCGAAAGAAAGCCCGGCGGATTGCGGAAAGGCGGATGCACGATTCCCGAGGAGCGCGGGTAAGCAAGAACGAGCTCCCCAAGGCGCCGCGCCTCTTCGTCACTGTTCGCCACGGCGACAAAACCAAGATAGGCGAAGCGGTCCGGTCCCGGTGCATCGCGACCGGCCTCCATATAGCCCTTGCGGTAGGCATCATAGAGCGGGCGCGTCGCATAGCCCGTTCCGAGCGTAGCCATGACGTAGCCATAGCGGCCCAATTTTTCCGCCGTGGCCGGATTTCCGGTGGTGCTCCAGACGGGCGGGTGGGGCTGCTGATATGGACACGGCCATATATTGACGTGCTTGTAATGGAAGTTCTCGCTCTCCCAATTAAACGGCTCGTCATGGCTGGTCATCGCCTTGATGATGAAGTCATGCGATTCCCAGAAGCGTTCGTTTTGAAAGACGGGATTCAAATTCGCCACCGCGACTTCCTGCGGCACGCCTTTGACAAAACCCATCTCCAGACGCCCACGCGAAATCACGTCGATGGTGGCGAGTTCCTCAGCGGCGCGTAAGGGATCGGGGCGATTGGATACCGGATAGCCAAGAATCAAAAGCCGCGCCCGTTTCGTGATGCGCGAAAGCACCGCGAGCGTCACCACACAGGTGGAAGACATACAAGTCGCCGTCTGATGGTGTTCATTGACCATGATGTCGAGCCCGAGCTCGTCGGAAAGCTGCCATTCGTCATAATAGCGGTGGAACAAATCGGCGGCATGCACGGGATCGATTAGCTTGTTCGGCAAGTTTACGCGTAGCGAGCCCTCATGCTTGTCCCAAGCGTCGGGGTAAGGTTGTTCGGTGAACTGAAAGACCCTCACAACACAAGCTCCTTCTCTTTGCCCGCGACAAACGCCGCGACGGCCTGTGCGAACTCATCCGGCGTTTCCTTATGCGGGAAATGCCCCACGCCCTTCATCGGTGTGAATTGCGCGCCCGGGATACAATCCGCATAGGCGCTGCAATAGCCCTCGCGCGTGATGCGGTCCGCTTCGCCGAAAAGAACCAGCGTCGGAATATCGACGCGATGCAAGCGGCTCTTCAGCTTTGGGTTATGCAGATAAGGCGACCAGGCGTAGCGTGCTGTCGCTTCGCGCGAGCGCGCCATATGAAAAAGTGTTTCATCGCTTAAATTCGGTATGTCCGGCTTTCCTATTGAAGGATCGGCATAGGCGCGCTCGGCAATTTCCTTATCGAATATGGAGTATATGTCGACAAAATCGCGGGTTTCGCGGTCGCCAATCTTAATTCCCACCGGATTGGCGAGTACCAGACGCGACAAACGCGAAGTGGATTTAACCGCGATCTCGGCCGCGATCCAGCCGCCCAAGGACGCCCCCACCAACACCGTGTCGGTAAGATCAAGTGCTTCGAGCAGATCGAGATAGAGATAAGCGAGATCATCGATGCTCGTCATCCAGTCCGGCGCGTCCGCGCGCCCGAAACCCGGATGGGTCGGCGCGATGACCCGGAATGACTTTGCCAGTTGGCTAAGCGCAGGCTCGTCCGGGGCAAACCGCCCCAAAGGATGTCCCGGATGAAGAAAAAGTAGCGGTGCGCCGCTGCCTTGCTCGGTTATGTCTAAATCAATGCCGTTGATTTGGACGCTATGAATATTCTCGGCAGATGCCGCCGCCATGCTCTAAACCCCGTCCCCAATGATCGTTTATTGTGTCGTTTATGGGGTAAGAGGATAAAGAAGCAACCCCAATGTGCCAACGGGTTTGCCGTGGAGAAATTCGCCGCATGTATTGTCCATTGCCACCTCACTCCCGATTATCTGCGCGGCCACCGACCAGCGCTTAGCACCCGAAACTTCGCCTTGCGCCATGAGGCCCTAGCAGGCACTTTACCGGCCCAATTTCCTGGAAAACTTGATTAAATCCAAAGCACAGGACTTGAAGCGAGGCGATGGCCGAAGACCAGAACAAAGCGAAGGCCTCGGGCCACAGCGTTGACGACCACGCCTATGGCAAGGACCTCATCCACGAGCATAGCGGCGACGAAGACCACGACCACGACCAGTTCTACGACGACGTTCCGCTGGAAGAAAATCCGCTGTGGATACAAGACAATGTCACGCTCACCAGCGTCGGAATCGATGTCGGCTCGTCCGGCACCCAGGTGATATTCTCGCGCATCAAAATGCGTCGCTTGGCAGAAGATTTGACCAGCCGCTATTACGTGGTCTCGCGCGAGACGCTCTACCTCTCGCCCGTCGCGCTTACGCCCTATATGAGCGACACACGCATCGACGACGTGGCTCTGACCAAGATTATCGAGGACGCCTATGAAGCGTCGGGGTTGATTCCTAAAGACATCGACACTGGAGCGGTCATCTTGACCGGTGAAGCACTGCGCCGAGAAAATGCGGAAGCCATTGCCGGCCTCCTCGCGCGCCAGGGTGGTGATTTCGTGTGCACAACCGCCGGTCACAATATGGAATCGATGTTGGCGGCTTACGGATCGGGCGCCTCGCGCGCCAGCCAAGAGCAAGATAAGCGCATCCTCAACATCGATATGGGCGGCGGTACGACAAAGCTTGCTCTTGTGGATGCCGGGCGGGTCATTGCCACGGCGGCGATTCATATCGGCGGGCGGCTTCAAGTTGTAGACGACCAGCACCGCATCGTTCGGCTTGACCCTGCCGGAAAGGAACATGCGCGGCGTGCCGGTTTCGATTGGAACATCGGCGACACTGTGGATGATGCGGCGCTCGATCAGGTTGCCAATGTTATGGCTGATACTTTGGTGAGCGCACTTACCGTGGGCGAAATCCCCGAGGATGTGGCCGAGCTTTATCTCTCCGATCCGTTAGAAGATTTAAGCGCCATTGGCGGCATTATGTTTTCCGGAGGCGTTGCAGAATATGTCTATCAACGCGAATCCCGCGATTTCAGCGATTTGGGACGACGATTGGGTGCGGCCATTCGCGAGAGATTAAACGCAAACGCACTTCCTTGGCCTCTTCTACCCGCAGGCGAGTGCATCCGCGCGACAGCCCTTGGCGCTTCGGAATACAGCGTCCAGCTCTCGGGCAATACCAGCTACATCTCGACGCCGGGAATCCTTCTGCCGCGGCGCAATCTACAGGTTCTTCAACCTCATTTTCATTTCGAGGATGAAATCGACCCGAAAGCATTTGCAAAAGCGATCCTAAACCACCGCAAAACCTTCGAGGTCGAGCATCATGATGCCGAAATCGCGCTCGCCATCCAGTGGAGCGGCGCGCCCTCTTATGAACGCATCTACGCACTCGCATGCGGAATTGTGGAAGGCCTCGCCGATAAGATCGCTGCCAAACAACCGCTCTACATCATGCTCGACGGAGATATCGCGCAAACTTTGGGTGCGGTGTTACGCGAAGATTGTGATGTTACCGTTGAAATACTTGTAATCGATGGCGTGTTGCTGACTGATTTCGATTATATCGATCTCGGGCGGCTTCGGGTGCCGTCCTATACGGTTCCCGTGACTATCAAATCACTTTTGTTTCACGACACGCTCGTAGACGGGACGAAGCACAAGAATAGCCAGCACGGGCACGGGCACGGGCACGGGCACGGGCATAGTCATTCACACGCGCATTCTCATGGCCATTCGCATGAGCATGGCCGTTAGTGAGAGCGATGACTGCGCGGAGTTTCGAAAACACAAGGCACGCCAACAGATAAAAGTGCCATTGGGGAACTAGGGGACAGGGAAAATTGGCGACACTCGGCCTAGAGCTGGATAAAACGCCCGCGCTGAAAATGTTCGAGCCCAAATGGCTCATCATTGGCGCAGTCGTTCTTATTGTTGCCTGGCTGGCGCTCGTCCCACTGGGCTTTCTTCTTTGGCAGAGCTTCATGACGCCGGAGAGCTTCGACGCGCCTGCCGAATTCACGCTGGGAAATTATCTTGAAGTCTATACCAACAGTGAAACGCTGCGGCTGTTTGGCAATTCGACGGGCTACGCTCTGGGCTCGTCCATTCTTGCACTTGTTATCGGAACCGGCCTCGCCTGGGTCTGCGAGCGCACCAATACACCCTTCAAGCCCTTTTTCTACGCGCTCTCCATCGTTCCAATGTTTATGCCCGGCATCTTGTTCGTCACCGCATGGATCATGCTGGCAAGCCCAAATATCGGGATCATCAATCTCATTCTCCAGCGTGCCTTCGACACGAGTTATGTCTTTGTCGATGTCTACACGCTGACCGGCATGATGTGGGTGGACGGCATACAGCATGTGCCACTGGCCTTTCTTTTGATGAGTGCGGCGCTCAAAACGATGGACCCTTCATTGGAAGAATCCGCAATGATGAGCGGCGCCTCCATTTGGCATGTCGCGCGGCGCATCACCTTGAAGCTGGCGGCGCCCGCAGCCGCGGCGGCCTTTCTTATTCTCTTCGTGCGCTCGCTTGAATCCTTCGAGACGCCGGCGCTTCTTGGTCTGCCCGTTGGGATCGAAGTCTTTACCTCGGCGATTTGGGAGGCGCTCCACGGCTACCCGTCCAACATCGGCCTAGCCTCGACCTATGCGGTGATTCTTCTCGCGCTGACCGGCGGCGGAATTTACTGGCAGTCGCGATTGGCGCGAAACGCCAACCGCTATGCAACCGTGACCGGAAAAGGCTTTCGCCCCAGGACGATCGATCTAGGCCGTTGGCGCTACTTCACCGCAGGACTTTTTATTCTCTACTCGATGCTCGTGATCGGCCTGCCGTTTTTGGTTCTGCTTTGGAGCTCATTGCAGCGCTATTTCAGCGTGCCCTCTTGGGAGGCGCTGCAAAATGTCTCGCTGGATTCCTATCGCGCGGTGCTGGCCTTTCCGAGCGTCGGCACTGCCGTCTGGAACAGCATATTCTTGGCTCTGGCAAGTGCCACCGCAGTGATGTTTCTGACCGCCGTCATCTGCTGGATCGTTCTACGAACCAATATTCGCGGCCGTTGGGTGCTCGATAATATTGCCACCATGCCGCTGGTGATGCCCGGCATCGTGCTCGGGCTCTCAATAATGATTTGCTACCTCGTCATTGGCGGCGGGATTTACGGCACGATCTGGATCTTGCTGATCGCCTATATGACTCGGTTCATGCCTTACGGCATGCGCTTCAACTCGGCAGCGATGCTAAAAATTCACAAAGAGCTGGAAGAATCGGCTGCACTCTCGGGCGCCTCCTGGTTCACTACTTTCCGCCGCGTTGTGTTGCCGCTTCTAAAGCCCGGACTGATTGCCGGTTGGATTTACATCGTCATCATCTCAGTGCGCGAGCTTTCTTCCTCTATACTTCTCTATAGTCCGGGCTCGGAAGTGATTGCCGTGGTGCTTTGGGAGCTGTGGCAAAATGGGCAATACACCCAGCTTTCAGCCTTTGGGGTTATGCTGATCCTGGGCCTTTTTGTATTTGTGATGCTGGCACAAATGGTAAGCCGGCGCGTCGGCATCAAAGAAGTTTAGCATTAGTGGGGCATTCGAGTGCTTAGCGTCAGTTCACTGAACACCGAATACAAAGTTGCGCATGGGCCACCTGTGCTTGCGGCAAAGAACGTTTCCTTTGAAGTCCCTGCGGGGAAATTCTTCACGCTTTTGGGCCCTTCAGGATGCGGCAAGACCACCACGCTGCGCTCGATTGCGGGGTTGGAGCGCCCAACATCGGGTGAAATCGAAGTCGGCGGGCGGTTGGTCTATTCATCGACGAAAAAAATGTTTTTGCCGCTCAACCAGCGCAATTTCGGCATGGTGTTTCAATCCTACGCGATCTGGCCGCATATGAGCGTTTACGCCAATGCTGCTTTTCCATTGGAAGTGCGCAGGAAGCGCCTCGCGAAGGCAGAGATAAAGGACCGAGTGGCGCGCGTTCTGAACGCTGTTGCGCTGGAAGAATATGCCGATCGTGATGCAACCAAACTTTCGGGCGGCCAACAGCAACGCCTGGCCTTGGCACGCGCACTCGTCATGGAGCCGGAGCTCCTGCTGCTCGACGAGCCTTTATCGAATTTGGACGCCAAGCTGCGCGAGCGCATGCGTTTTGAACTCAAGCGCATACAGCGAGATTTAGGCGTGACGACCGTCTATGTCACCCATGATCAATCGGAGGCCTTGGCGCTGTCGCATGAGATTGCAGTGATGAATGAGGGCGAGATTGTGCAAATAGGCTCGCCACGCGCGATCTACGAAAGACCACGGACCAAATTCGTCGCGGAATTTATCGGCACCAGCAATTTCATCGAGGCAAGCGTTTTGGGTCGGGACAGCCGCGAGGGGTTTTGGCGCGTGCGCTGCCCCTTTGGCGGTTGGACCGCGCAAAGCGATGCGCCGCTCAACGAGGGCACAACAGTTTCGCTCTCAATCCGTCCGGAAAATGTCGTACTGAGCGAGACGGTACAGGCGGGCGGCGAGCCGGCGAATATCTGCACCGGTGCGGTCGATCAGACAATATTCCTCGGCGATTTCATCGATTTCCAGGTAAAAGTCGGAGAAAACATGCTTTTTTCTCGCGCCCACCCGAATTTGCGCACGCCGGTCGGTGATGCAATTCACGTCAGGGTAGCGCCAGACAAATGCGTGGTGCTAAGCGAAGACACGAATTAAGCCACAGAGATAGCGGCGCGAGCATTCAAGGATAGAAAATGGCCAAAGACACAATTGTTTCGGAAGAACTTGCCAAGAAATTCACCACGGAAAAAGACGCCGACACGCCTTACCGGCGCTGGATTGCCACCGAAGGCCTCGAGGTCATCAGCGCGTTGCATGTGCCCGACCTCAGGACGGTCGATGTGAATCCTTGGCCGCGGCGCGGCGGCAAAGGTGTCTATATCAATCACGATGCCTCACGCACTTCGAATGATTGCTATGTCTGCGAAATCGCGCCCGGCAAGAAGCTGGAGCCGCAGCGCCAGCTTTTCGAAGAGATGATTTTAGTGCTTTCGGGGCGCGGCTCGACTTCCGTGTGGAATGATGCCGGTAAGCGCATCACCTTCGAGTGGAAAGAAGGCGCGATGTTCGCGATCCCGCTAAACGCCTGGCACCAGCATTTCAATGGTTCGGGCCAGGACGCCGTGCGCTTTGTAGCGGTCACCAATGGTCCTTCGGTAATGAACCTCTATGACGATCCGAGTTTCGTTTTCAACACGACTTATGATTTCCCAAACCGTTTCGCAGGCGAGCCCGATTATTTCTCGCCCAAGACAGAAGTTGAAGGGTTCTTATTGCCGACAAATTTCGTGCCCGATGCCGTGAACCTCCCGCTCATCCCGGCCAAAGAGCGCGGCGCCGGCGGCGGACATATCCGCTTCAATATGGCCAAGGGTTCGATGTCGAGCCACATCTCGCAATTTCCGGTCGGTACCTACAAAAAGGCCCACGCCCATGGGCCGAGCGCGCATGTGATCATTCTTACCGGCGACGGCTATTCGTTGATGTGGCAGGAAGGCGAAGAGCCAAAGCGCTATGATTGGCAAGTCGGCTCGATGATCGTGCCGCCCAATAAATGGTTTCACCAGCATTTCAATTCCGGAAACACGCCGGCACGCTATCTCGCCTTCAAACATGAAGTTGCACTGATCCGTAATTCGCAGGGCGTTCCGACCGCGTGGATTTCACGCCGCGTCGGTGGCGAACAAATCGACTATGCCGACGAAACAGCGGAAGTGCGCAATATGTTCGCAGATTCGCTCTCCAAGCGCGGCATTACCCCTGCGATGGACGACGCCTATGAGAGGGAATTGGACGATCTCCCGCCGAAAGCGGCGTAAGGTGCTTGACCATTAAGTGTCATCCCGGGCGCAGCGTATTTCAGAACCAACTACGTAGTTCAAATGCAACTTCTTGACCTCCCCCTTGCGGGGTCGGAGGGCGACAAGCGAATGGTCCGGCGAACCTTTCGCAGCCCGGAGAGGCGAGCGGTTCTTGCCCGCGAGGGGGTGGGGGCAATGCGACATTTGCCCCCCACCCGATCCATATGCCCCCCGGAACAGACCCGGGAACAAATGAATCGACCTCCCCGCAAGGGGGGGGGTGAAGCCAGTAGACTGCGCCACCTTCCTGCGGGGCCCTCCCGCCGATATAGTCTCGCTCCGAGGAGGCGCCTTATGAATCGCGTATTGTTTTCCGCGCTTGTCGTTCTTGGCCTGGCTGCTTGCGGTGCGGAACCGACCGAGGGCGCCAATGAGCCGGCGATAAATACCGGTGTTGAACCTTGGACCTTCAGCGGACCGGACCGGATGGAGCGCTTGATCGCGGGCGCCCAGGCAGAAGGCGAACTGAGCTTCTACACCTCGCTGCCGGTCCTACCGACGACCGAGATCACCGAGGCCTTCGAAGCCAAATACGCAATTCCCGTCACCATGTACCGCGCCGAATCAACACAGATTCTGCAGCGCGCCGTAAACGAAGCGCGTGCTGGGCGCCATGTCGTCGATGTTGTAGAAACCGCAGCCGCCGAAGTCGAAGCCATGGAGCGCGAGCAATTGCTCCGAGCGGTCGATTTTCCGGTGTTCGAACATATGGCCGACGGCGCGGCGGCGGCGGGGCGTGCTTGGGTCGCCTCGCGCCTGACGCTGTTTGTCGTGGCCTACAATACCAATCTCATTTCTCCGGGCGATGTACCGCAAAACTTCCAAGATCTACTTGATCCCAAATGGAACGGGATGATCGGCATTGAAGCCGAGAACGCCAATTGGCTGATGGAGGTCTCCGCCGCGCTGGGCCGCGACGAGACCATCGAGCTATTTAACGAGATCACCGAGACCAACAACATGTCTGCGCGCCGTGGTCACACGCTTTTGGTGAATCTCGTCGCCTCGGGAGAAATCCCAATCGGAATCAACGCCTATCACGAGCATGTCGAGCAAGCATGAGAACGCGGCGCACCCGTGGATTATGTATTTATGCCACCGGTAATCGCCATGCCATTGGTTGTGGCAACTCTTCGCGACGCGCCGCATCCGCACGCCGCCATCCTGTTCATGGATTTTCTTTTTAACGAGGGACAGCAATTGATCGCGAATCAAATGATGATTCCGACAAATACGAATTACCCATCGGTGGCAGGCGAACCGGACTTCAAAATTCTCGATGTCGCGAAATATGTCGACGAGAACCAGGAATGGCTGGAGCTCTATCACGAACTCTTTTTGGGCGGCTGATAGTGGGCGCGCGCAATATTAAATTTGTCATCCCGGGCGCAGCGCAATCCAAAAAACCAGTTTCGCAATTCGGATGCGATTTCTTTACCTCCCCCTTGCGGGGCTGGAGGGCGAATAGTGAAAGGTCCGGTAGACCTTTCACCGCCCGAAAACGCGAGCGAGGCTCTTACCCGTGAGCGGGTGGGGCAATTGCAACGGTTACCCCCCACCCGATCCATATGCCCCCGGAACAGATCTGGGAACAAATGGATCGACCTCCCCGCATTGGGGGAGGTGAAGACTCTGAACCGCTCCACCTTCCTGAAAGGCGGACGCGCCGATATAGTCGGCGCGAGGAGAGCTTAATGAATCGCCTATTGTTTTCCGTGCTGATGGCCTTGGCCATGGCTGCGTGCAGCCAGGAAGTAGCGGTAGACCAGCCCGACCAACTCACCGGTCCCGACCGGATGGAGCGCTTGATTGCGGGCGCGCAAGCCGAAGGCGTTGTCAGCGTCTATTCGACGGTGACGGTCGACGACATGGTGCTGCTCAACGCCGCCTTCGAAGAAAAATACGGTGTCAGAGTGGAGCTTTGGCGCGGCAGCGCTTCGGACATCTTGCAGCGCGCCACCACGGAAGCACGCGCGGGACGTTTCTCGGTCGAGGTGATCGAAGCGCCGGGATCGGAAATGGAATCGATGCGCCGCGAAGGATTGTTCAAGGAAGTCATGCTTCCCGAGTATTCTGAGCTGATGGAGGGGGCCTATGTGGAGGGGCGCCCCTGGGTCGCGACGCGGCTGATTATATTTGCCATGGGCTACAACACCGATCTGGTGAGCGAAGCAGAGCTGCCAACTAGCTATCACGACCTTCTCGATCCCAAATGGCAGGGCCGCATCGGGATCGAAGCAACGGATTTTAATTTGTTCATGTCGCTCACCGATGCGCTGGGCGGCGAAGACGGTGTACAACTTTATCGCGACATCCAGGCGAGCAACGGATTATCGGTGCGCGTCGGCCACTCGCTTCTGGGCAATCTCGTGATCGCGGGCGAAGTGCCCTTGGGCATCAACCTTTACCGCCACTTCCTGGAGCCCGCGAAACGCAGCGGAGCGCCGATTGACTATGTATTTGTAGATCCGGTGATGGCGGTGCCATCGGGCGCGGCGGTGGCCGCGCGAGCGCCCCACCCTTACGCCGCCATGCTCTATATGGAATTCCTGCTGACCGACGCGCAAGGCATCTATGAAAGCCGTGACAACACCGCGACCAACCTTAACTATCAAAATCTTCCCGAAGATCTGGAATTCAGCCTGGTCGATGTCCAGAAATATGTCGATGAAATAGGAAAATGGCGCCCGCTTTACCGCGATGTCATCATGGGCACGGAGTAGTAAGAATCGGTTTGGAGTCCACGCCAGCTCGCAAGGGCGTCTCACTGAGTTTCAAATCCCAAAAGCGATGCATGTGGCGCAGGCCTTCCTCACCATGCCGGAGGCCTTGCCGCTTCAGGGGTAGAGATTCCGTCGCCCACATCCACCTGTCATCCCGGCCCCGCGCGGCTTTGCCGCGCAGGATTCACAATTGGCGTGCGACGCACGCTGGGGCCGAAGGACTATCCGGGACCCAGGGCAACATTTGCTCGATTTGGAAACTTGTGCGCGAGTGAGGCGAATCTAATTCAACGCTCGCGCGTGGCCACCAAGTGGCTCCCGGGTCTCGCGAACCCGCTCGCCCGGGATGACAATTTGTTTTCGGTGAGGGTGCTGAAGCGTAAATTCGCCGCGAAGCCACTACCACTCGCCGATAATGACTCCGCCGGAGCTTGATTTACGTGGGCCACGAGGGCGCTGGGGGCGCGGTGCGGTGCTGGGGTTTGGCAAAGTAATCCGCATGCGCAAATTGCGCGACCACTCGAACAAACGCTCGTGAAGTCTTCGCCGTACCCGGCCATGCTTCGGGTCATCGCCGAGATCGTGGCGTTCCTTCGGATCGTTTTTCAAATCGAACAGCTGCGGGCGAAGACCTTCATAGAAAATATATTTCCATTCTTTGGTGCGAACCATATAGGCGCGGGCGCGCTCGGGGTGCACGCCAAGATTTTCTCGCGCCGCACGAAAAGTATAGTCGAGCTCTGAAATCACCGCATCGCGCTCAATCCAGTCACCGCCACGCAATAAGGGTAGCAGCGATTGCCCTTCCAAAATGTGATCCATCCTGGGCGCGTTATAGAGATCGCAAAAGCTAGGCACCAAATCGATTGCTTCGACGAATCTGTCTTCGACCGTGCCGCGCGTAACGTCCGCCGCGGGATCCGGGTCGTATATGATGAGCGGCGTACGCACGATCGGATCGTGAAACAGCTCTTTTTCCCCGAGCCAATGATCGCCGAGATAATCGCCGTGATCGCTACAAAAAACGATCATAGTGTTATCCTTGAGCCCCTCCTCTTCCAAGAAATCAAAAAGCCGCTCGAGATGATCGTCGATCTGCCGGATGAGCCCCATATAGACGGGGATCACCGCGCGGCGAACGTCTTCGTCGGAAAAAGTTACGCTTTCGGTGTGGCGCATATAGGCATCAAAAACCGGATGGGGATTCTTTTTCTCTTTTTTGATGCGATTGGCCGGGATGACATCCTCGGCGCCATACATCCGATGATAGGGCTTGGGCGCGATATAGGGCCAATGCGGCTTGATATAGCTTAAGTGCACGCACCATGGCGTATCACCCGCCTCGCGCATGAACTCCATCGCACGATTCGTCATATAGGCGGTTTCGGAATGCTCTTCCGCAACGCGGGCGGGCTTTTTCGAATTGCGCATGAACCAGCCGCTTAGGGTTTTGCCTTTTCTGCCCTTCGCCGAGTTGGCTGCCGTGTGCCAGGGATTGGGCTCGTCATAGCCCTGCTCGCGTAAGTAACGGTTATAGGCAAGCTCTTCAGAATAGGGCGAATCCGGATGCAGCCCATCGTCGCGCTCATAGGGGTAAAACCCGCATTCCGCGGTCAGCACGCCCTCGATGCTATCAAAGGACATGCCGAGCCGCGCCATGCCCTCATGATCCGCCGCCATATGGGTCTTGCCGACAAGGATCGGGCTAACGCCCAGCATGCGCATATGATCGCCCAAAGTCGGCTCGCCCGCGCGCAATGGCACCGTGTTCCAGGTCGAGCCATGCGAGCTCATATAGCGCCCGGTATAATAAGACATGCGCGAGGGGCCGCAGACGGTCGCGTTCAGAAAGGCATTGGAAAAACGCACCCCGCGCTCGGCCAGCGCGTCCAGAGCGGGGGTCCATATATGGGGGTGGCCATAGCAGGAGAGATAATCGGCACGCAGCTGATCGGCCATAATAAAGAGTATGTTTTTGACTTTAGCCATCTGGCCCCAGGGCCTTCCTATCTTGCGCCGCAGCTATAGCGGGCCCCTCCCCGGCTTGGCGAGAGAAAATGACCAGTTTTGCCTCAGGAAACTGACCCGTTCGCCATCGGCAATTTTCCTGCTATCTAGCGCAGCCTATCCAGCTTGTGGCGTCAAACGGGCCTGTAGCTCAGTTGGTTAGAGCCGGCCGCTCATAACGGTCTGGTCGCTGGTTCGAGTCCAGCCGGGCCCACCATCCAGTCTCACTATTACCGGGGCTGGTTTCTGCCTTGAATTTTTCTTGCCAAATTTCAAAGCCTTGCGTGGTCGTAGGGCCCGATGCCCTGGCACAGAGAACGGGCCTGAGGAGACAATTCAAGAGTTTGGGCAAGAATTCTCTGCGGGGCCATTTCAGTGGCCAGACCGTGGAGAAGAATGGGGAAATTGGCGTGTTTGCGGGGCCGAGTTGCTTATGCGGCGTAGCCTAAAAGGCGGCGTTGTTCGTTCCAATGTACGGGTAGCGGAGAAAGCCTTTTCAGGTGCTGAACACTGAGCTCGATTGGCTGACGACCCTTGGCAATGCTCGCGACAATATCGGGCGCAAGAAAGGCTAGAGGGAGATAGCGGCTGACATCGGAGGCGCTCATATGCTCTCTCTTTGCGATCTCTTCGAGAGAACTTGTCTCACCCGATTTCAGCTTCTCAAACCAGTCCATTGAACGCGCGACGAGCTTGATGAGGTTCGGCACTTTGCGTGATGGGGCATACGCAGAGTTCAGGACAACTAACTTGGTCTCGACGCCCCTGCGCTTGAGCTTGATCGGAATACTCACGCGATGGGCCTTGTTCCCGTTTTCAACTTGCCGAAGCCCAATGGTTTCGCGAAGGCTCGCAGCGCTGAGTTCAAGAAGAAGTTTGTCTTCGCATACCGTAACGCGAGTGATGAGTCTTGTTACAAGGGATTCGCTTGATAGCCGAACAGGATTGCCGCTTGTGAACCGATTGAGACCCTCCATCTCTTGCACGGTCGGAGTATCGAGACTTAAGGCCGACATGAGCTGGAGCTGATCTTTCAGGAAACGGTTGAGGGATTCTTTGACGAGTTTCTCGATTTCTTCGGCGGGTAGCCGCCATCCTTTGCTACCCCCCTCTGCCCGTTTGCCGTTTAGAGCGCTCGATATGTAATAGCGGTAGCGCTTATTGCCCTTGACCGCGTGGTTCGGGGTTAGACGCTTTGCCTTCTCATCGAAGATGAGCCCGGCGAGCAAACTGCCATTCCCATTTGTCTTACCGGCATGCCGGTTGGATCGGCCTTCGAGCTTGGCCTGAACGGCGTCCCAGATATCGCTGTTGATAATCCCCTGGTGCCGGCCATCATAGGATTCATCCCGATGTCTGATCTTGCCGATATAGAGTGGGTTCTTCAGGAGGTGATAAAGCCGCCCCCTGGTGAAGGCACAGTTCCCGACTTCCCTGCCCGTCCGGTAAATCTGTCTCTTGGTCCGGATATTCAGGCGATCGAGTTCTGTTTTGAGCTCCCGGACATTATCGAGGCTGAGATAGAGCTCGAAGATTCTTTGGACTTGGGACGCCTCAACCTCATTGATGATGAGCTTCTTATCCCTCACCTCATAGCCCAGAGGGACTGGGCCACCCATCCACATGCCCTTCTTCTTGGAAGCTGCGATTTTGTCCCGGATGCGCTCTGCGGTGACCTCTCTTTCGAACTGGGCAAAGGACAGAAGAACATTGAGGGTCAGGCGGCCCATGGAGGTGGTGGTATTGAAGGCTTGGGTAACCGAGACGAACGAGACCCCATGCTTGTCGAAGAGCTCCACCAGCTTGGCAAAGTCTGCAAGGGACCGGGTTAGGCGATCGACCTTGTAGACGACGATGACATCGACGCGGTTGAGCTTGATCTCCTTAAGCAGCTCTTGAATGGCTGGACGGTTGAGATGGCCTCCAGAATAGGCTCCATCGTCATAATGGCCTTTGACCAAGGACCAGCCTTCGTTCGTCTGGCTCTTTATATACGCTTCACAGGCTTCCCGCTGGGCATCTAAGGAATTGAAGTCCTGCTCAAGCCCTTCCTCTGTGGATTTACGGGTATAGATGGCGCAGCGCAGACGCTGGGTCATGACGCACCAGCCTGACTTGCGACCCCGAAGAACTTCCGTCCGTTCCAGCGTGTCCCCGTGATCTCCCGTGCGACAGCGGATAGGGAGGCATAGGATTTTTGATTCCAGGTCACGCCGTCCTCGACAACATCGACCACATGGATGTCGCCATGCCATTCGCGGATCAGGCGGGAGCCCGGGGCGATCGAATTGCCGACCTTCTCTGCACTTGCGCTTAATGCCTTTCTTAGTTCTCTGCGGATGGCAGGTTTGCATCCGCCATAGACCCGAACCTGAATCTCAAACCCGATGGCCCGTCGCATCAGCTTCGCGCTCAAGCCCTTTGGCGGATCGGTTCTATGCAACGCGCGCCATCTCGCCTTTAGGGATTCAACATCACACGTTTCGAGCTCTTCAAGTTTTTCCCCCACATTCTGCTGCGCCACGACTCTCCTCCATATCTTAAAATACAAAAGAACCGTCGCTCTGGCGGCCCCCACACGCCAGTCCGCGTGAGGTGCATTGCTCACGCCTTGCAGCCACGAGTTGGTCCTAAGCGTCCTCGTTGCATGGATCATCCCGAAGGATGTCTTATCATTGGGTTTTTCAACACTGGGGATAACTTAGATGCCACATAAGTTCAACGCAGCCCGACGGCACAAGTTTGATAAGGCGCAGTATCGGGTGATCAACTTGGCGGAATATAACGAGAGCCTCCGCCAGCGGGGTGATCTGACGATCTGGGTCAGTGAGGAGGCTCAAAGTATGTGGAGCGCACCGCGCCGCACGTCACGGGGTGGCCAGCGGAGATACTCGGATTTTGCGATCGAGACATGCCTGACGCTGCGCACGACGTATCGGCTTGCGTTGCGGCAGACGCAGGGGCTGATGGGTTCGATCGGTACGCTCATGGGTCTGGATATACGGGTGCCGGATTACTCCACACTGTCGCGTCGCGCAAACGGCTTGAGCATCGCTCAGGCGATGAGGCAGGCAGGATCTGTGCCTGTTCATCTGGTGGTGGACAGTACCGGCCTCAAGATCTTCGGCGAGGGGGAATGGCTCGCCCAGAAGCATAAAATCAAGGGAATACGCCGCCGCTGGCGCAAACTCCACCTCGGACTGGACTTGGCCAGCGGTGTGATTGTTTGCGCCAATCTGACTCACGATGACGTTGGAGACAGCACCGCCTTACCCGGGCTCCTGGATCAGCTGGATGGCCCGGTCACGGGCTTTCTGGCTGACGGCGCCTATGATGGGGCGTCTACACGGGATATGCTGAGGCAGCGGTATGGGGAGACCCTGGATGTGGTTATACCGCCGCCGAAGAACGCAGTGATCCGCCCGCAATCGGCGCGGGATCCAACCGTTCGGGATCGCCATATTGCCCAGATCCGCAGCAACGGCCGCATGGCCTGGCAAGTGGCCGCAGGGTACAACCAGCGCAGCCGGATAGAAACGCAGATCGGCCGTTGGAAGAGCGTCATCGGCCCCAAGCTCAAATCTCGCAGCTTCTCCAGGCAAATCACGGAAATTCAGGTCGGCCAGAAAGTTCTGAACACAATGACCGCACTCGGATGTCCCGTGTTCGAACGCATCGCCTGACGCTACCGCTTGGGAAAGGGCGAATTCCATCTCCGCCTCGATCCATGCAACAACGCTGGGGAGATGCTGGTTGTGGGGACGATTGCGCGGATCCGTCGGGATCATCTGGTAAGGGGTGTTCCGATCAAAAAGATCGTTCAGTTATATTTCTATTGAGTTATCAATATGATGTACGAACCTTGCCTATCCGGTTTACACCCACACCCACTAGGGCTAGAATGGGCGCAAACCGGATATAGGGGAGCGCGCCATGGATGTTCTCGACCGCGCCGATCTCCCATTCCCGCATTCGCTACCCGAGTTCCAGCGACTTTTCCCCGATGATGCGGCCTGCGTCGCCTACCTGGAGAAAGCCCGCTGGGGAGACGGCTTTGCCTGCCCGCACTGCGGCACGGCGGGAGAGCCGTTCCACTTTGAAAACCGCCCTGGCGTCCTGCGCTGCCGCAAGTGCCGCCAGAACACCGGGCTGACGGTGGGAACAGTGATGGAGCGTAGCCACACTCCGCTGAACGTCTGGTTCTGGGCCGCTTATCTGGACGCCAGTCAGACGCCCGGCATGTCCGCCGTGCAGTTTCAGCGGCAACTTGGTCTTTCGCGCTACGAGACGGACTTTCAAATTCTCCACAAGCTCCGCTCGGGCATGGTGCGGCCCAACCAAGACAGGATCGGTGGACAGCCCAAGAACCATGTTGAGGTGGACGAAACCTGGGTTGGCGGGCGAACGCGTGGGGAAGGCCGTGGTGTTCACCACAAGGTTCCCGTCTCCTGTGCCATCGAGGTGCGTCATCGAAAGCCGGGCACCAAGCTCGACAACCGGAAAGACGGACGCTATGCCGGACGCGTTCGGCTCGCCGTCGTGCTCGACCGTAGCGCCGAGTCGCTCTGTGGGTTCGTCGAGAGCACCGTCGCGCCGGGATCGCTGATCGTTACTGACGATTGGAGCGGCTATGCTGGCCTCGGTAAGCGCGGCTATGAGCACTTCGCTGTTGCCGAGCAATACCTGCCGATCATCCATCTGGTTTTCGCCAACCTGAAGACGTGGCTGATCGGGATCCACCACGGCGTTAGCCACCAGCACCTACAAGCCTACCTCAACGAGTTCACCTTCCGCTTCAACAGGCGGTTCTCCCCGTTCAACGCCTTCCGCTCATTGCTCGGCATCGCGGGCGACACCTCTACTCCAACCTATGCCGAGCTTTACTCGGGAGAGTGGCGGCACCCTACATGTAGCGGTCATGGGCGTTAACCGGATAGGCAAGGAACGAACCTTGCCTATCCGGTTTACACCCACACCCACTAGGTCTAGAATGGGCGCAAACCGGATATAGGGGAGCGCGCCATGGATGTTCTCGACCGCGCCGATCTCCCATTCCCGCATTCGCTACCCGAGTTCCAGCGACTTTTCCCCGATAATGCGGCCTGCGCCGCCTACCTGGAGAAAGCCCGCTGGGGAGACGGCTTTGCCTGCCCGCACTGCGGCACGGCGGGAGAGCCGTTCCACTTTGAAAACCGCCCTGGCGTCCTGCGCTGCCGCAAGTGCCGCCAGAACACCGGGCTGACGGTGGGAACAGTGATGGAGCGTAGCCACACTCCGCTGAACGTCTGGTTCTGGGCCGCTTATCTGGTCGCCAGTCAGACGCCCGGCATGTCCGCCGTGCAGTTTCAGCGGCAACTTGGTCTTTCGCGCTACGAGACGGCCTTTCAAATTCTCCACAAGCTCCGCTCGGGCATGGTGCGGCCCAACCAAGACAGGATCGGTGGACAGCCCAAGAACCATGTTGAGGTGGACGAAACCTGGGTTGGCGGGCGAACGCGTGGGGAAGGCCGTGGTGTTCACCACAAGGTTCCCGTCTCCTGGGCCATCGAGGTGCGTCATCGAAAGCCGGGCACCAAGCTCGACAACCGGAAAGACGGACGCTATGCCGGACGCGTTCGGCTCGCCGTCGTGCTCGACCGTAGCGCCGAGTCGCTCTATGGGTTCGTCGAGAGCACCGTCGCGCCGGGATCGCTGATCGTTACTGACGATTGGAGCGGCTATGCTGGCCTCGGTAAGCGCGGCTATGAGCACTTCGCTGTTGCCGAGTGTGGTGATCCAGAGGTTGCCGAGCAATACCTGCCGATCATCCATCTGGTTTTCGCCAACCTGAAGACGTGGCTGATCGGGATCCACCACGGCGTTAGCCACCAGCACCTACAAGCCTACCTCAACGAGTTCACCTTCCGCTTCAACAGGCGGTTCTACCCGTTCAACGCCTTCCGCTCATTGCTCTGCATCGCGGGCGACACCTCTGCTCCAACCTATGCCGAGCTTTACTCGGGAGAGTGGCGGCACCCTACATGTAGCGGTCATGGGCGTTAACCGGATAGGCAAGGTATGAACTATCAAGAAACAGGTAATCAATCCGAAAGCGGATTCGTTCCAATTCACGCGTATCCGTGACTGCCGCTGTCGGTGCTGCCCCCGTAACAACCGTTCGCCGCTTGGCCGCCGCGACCGCCGGTCGAACTGCTTGCGCAGATTGTCAATCGGCGTGGAAATTTGACCCCCTAGAATCAAGGGATCTCAATAGGTTAGTGCGCCGATCGGCGTCGAACCTGCGCGCCGAACGACATCCACGCTCGTGGAGGCGGTCCTCGATACCACCCGTCGAGGACCGCCCTCCCGCGATCACGCGAGATCGAAACGGTCGAGGTTCATCACCTTGTTCCAGGCAGCCACGAAGTCATCCGCGAATTGCTTCCGGGAGTCCCCCGATCCGTAGACCTCCGCGAGCGCCCGGAGCTGAGAGTTCGAACCGAAGATGAGGTCGACACGGGTGCCTGTCCACCTGAGCTTGCCGGATGCGCAATCGCGCCCCTCAAACACGTCCTCGGACTCGGAGGCCGCTTCCCACGTCGTGCTCATGTCGAGCAGGTTCACGAAGAAGTCGTTGGTGAGCGCCTCCGGCCGCCCGGTGAAGACCCCGTGCGGGGACTGTCCGTAGTTCGCATTCAGGACGCGCATGCCGCCGACGAGAACGGTCATCTCAGGCGCCGTCAGCCCCAACAGTTGCGCCCGGTCCACCAACAGCTCCTCCGCCGACACGGCGAACCGGCCGTTGCGGTAGTTGCGGAACCCGTCTGCGGCCGGTTCGAGCACGGCAAAGGACTCGACGTCCGTCTGCTCCTGCGAGGCATCTGCGCGGCCCGGGGTGAACGGGACCGTGACGTCGTGCCCGGCGTTCTTTGCGGCCTGCTCGACGGCCGCGCACCCACCGAGCACGATCACGTCGGCCAGCGACACACCCTTCCCGTTTGCCTGCGCGTCGTTGAACTCCCGCTGGATGCTTTCGAGGGTTTCGAGCACAGATGCCACCTGGGACGGCTGGTTGACCTCCCAGTCCTTCTGCGGCGCGAGGCGGATGCGCGCACCGTTCGCTCCCCCGCGCAGGTCGGAGCCGCGGAAGGTCGATGCCGACGCCCACGCGGTCGAGACCAGCTCGGAAACGGACAAACCTGAATCGAGTATCCTGGCCTTCAGCGCGGCGATGTCGTTCTCGCCGATCGGTTCATGCGTGACGGCGGGGATCGGGTCTTGCCAGATCAGCTCCTCCCCTGGAACCTCCGGGCCGAGATAGCGCGCGCGCGGACCCATGTCGCGGTGCGTCAGCTTGAACCACGCTCGGGCGAACGCATCGGCGAACGCTTCCGGGTTCTCATGGAAGCGCCGCGAGATCGGCTCATAGATGGGATCCATCCGCATGGCCATGTCCGCCGTGGTCATCATGGGCGCATGCCGTTTCGACGGATCGTGGGCATCCGGCACGGTGTCCGCGGCAGCACCATCCCTGGGCACCCACTGCCACGCGCCGGCAGGGCTCTTCGTCACTTCCCACTCGTAGCCGAACAGGGTCTCGAAGTAGCTGTTGTCCCAGGTCACCGGCGTCGGGGTCCATGCGCCTTCGATTCCGCTGGTGATGGCATCGCCGCCCTTGCCGCTTCCGAAGCTGTTCTTCCAGCCGAGGCCCTGCTCCTCGATGGGCGCGCCCTCGGGTTCGGGACCGACATGGGCCGGATCCCCGGCCCCGTGGGCCTTGCCGAAGGTGTGCCCGCCCGCAACGAGCGCGACGGTCTCCTCGTCGTTCATGGCCATGCGAGCGAAGGTCTCGCGAATGTCCCGGCCCGAGGCGACCGGATCCGGTTCGCCGTTCGGCCCTTCCGGGTTCACGTAGATGAGACCCATCTGCACCGCGCCCAGAGGGGTCTCAAGCTCCCGGTCCCCGGTGTAGCGTTTGTCGCCGAGCCACTCGTTCTCGGAGCCCCAGTAGATGTCCTCATCGGGCTCCCAGACGTCCTCGCGCCCCCCGGCGAATCCGAACGTCTTGAAACCCATCGACTCCAGCGCGCAGTTGCCCGCCAGGATCATGAGGTCAGCCCACGATATCTTGTTGCCGTACTTCCGCTTGACCGGCCAGAGCAGCATGCGCGCCTTGTCGAGGTTGCCGTTGTCGGGCCAGCTGTTGAGCGGCGCAAAACGCTGCGTGCCGGTGCGTGCGCCGCCGCGACCGTCGCCGGTCCGGTAGGTGCCGGCGCTGTGCCACGCCATCCGGATGAAGAGCGGCCCATAGTGGCCGTAGTCGGCCGGCCACCAGTCCTGCGACGCGGTCAGCAGCTCGAAGATGTCCTGCTTGACCGCGTCGAGGTCGAGGCTCTCGAACTCATTGACATAGTCGAAGGTCTCGCCCATCGGGTTAGACAAGGGAGAGTGCTGGTGGAGCACGCTGAGGTTCAACTGGTTCGGCCACCAGTCCCGGTTCGACGTGCCGCCGCCAGCGGCGTTTCCACGAGTCCCGTGCATGACCGGGCACTTGCCGTCGTTCATGGTTTTCTCCTTTGCATGTTCAGTGGATTGAAACGATTCCGGAGACCGCACCCCGGCGCCTGTCGGCCGGGCCTCTCGCGGCAACAGCCGCGGCATGGCGACGGTTCGCGGCGTAAACGGTGCCCATGGCGGTTTCCGCGCACTGCCGCCCGTCCGTCGTGTGCCCCGCGCAGAACATCGGTTCCCTCGGCCCACGGTCGGCAACAGCGGGAAGCCGCGCAACTGCGTTCCGGTTCTCCTCGCTGATTTCGATGCCGATGCCCTGATTCATGGGAAGGAAACTCCGTCATCACGTCACCCGACTTGACTGCAGGGGTGAGCGTAGGAGTTGCGTGACATCGTGTACAACGATGAATATTGATTACAATAGTCGCATATTACGAAATAGGCTCCCGGAGATGCCGCATGAAGCACTTGCCCACGATGAAACAGCTCGAGTACCTGGTGGCATTGGCCGACACCCGGCACTTCGGCCGTGCGTCGGAGCGTTGCCACGTTACCCAATCGACGTTGAGCGCAGGCATTCGCGATCTCGAGTCGGTGCTCGGGGCCGCGGTCGCGGAGCGCTCGAACCGACGCGTGCTGATTACGCGCATTGGCATGCAGGTTGCGGAGCGGGCAAAGGCGCTGTTGCGGGACGCCGAAGAGGTCATGGAACTGGCCCGGGCGGGCCGCTCTCCGATGACGGGGGAGATGCGCCTCGGCGTGATCCCGACGATCGGCCCGTTCTACCTGCCCGGCGTCCTGCCGGTGCTGCGAGAGAGATTTCCAAAGCTGACGGTCTACCTGAGGGAGGAGCAGACCGCCGCGCTGCTTGCCCGGCTGGACGACGGGGAGCTGGACGTTGCCCTGATTGCGCTGCCTTACGATACCGGAGACCTGGGCACCGAGGTAATTTTCGAGGATGAGTTTCTGTTCGCCTGCAATCGGACTCATGCGCTCGCCGGCGCTGGCGAGGTCTCGGTAGAAGCGCTCGCCGGCGAACGGCTCCTGCTGCTGGAGGAGTGTCATTGTCTGCGCGGCCACGCGCTGGACGTCTGCCGCATGGGCGATAGGAAGGCGCGGGCGCAGTTCGAGGCCAGCAGCCTGCTCACGCTAGTGCAGATGGTGGCGGCGGGCATCGGCGTCACGCTCGTCCCTCGGCTCGCGCTCGACGCTCACATCACGCGGGGAACGGGTATCTCGCTCTTGCGGCTTGCGGCGCCCGCGTCACGCCGGATTGGACTGGCATGGCGCCGGACGTCGTTGAGAACCGAGGAATTCCGATTGTTGGCAAGCGCGTTACGCGAACTAGCGGAGGCAGCGTGATAACCGTTCGCTCTCGCCTTGAGTATGGCGAGTTGCCGAGATTCATGAGTCCGCCGAACGTACCGTCAGTGTCCGCCGTAACGGTGTAAACGAGAATGCCGGCCTGTGGCTGCTCGCCTCCAGTATCGGAACATATGTGTTCGCGGATACCGGCGGTGTTATAGCTGCACTCCAGGGCGAGTTCACGGATGAGCAGGTGCGCGGCGGTATCGCCCAGGTTACCATTGAGAACATCGTTGGGGATGTTATCGGAGCGCAGATGCCTCTCTTCCACACACACATCGTCGTCGACTGGTCGGCGCGGCCTAAGCCGAGGGCTTTGTCACGTTAGCCGGATTCACTCCAAATCTCGGTAAATTGTCGATGGCTGCTCTACGCTATGTCAATGGCTTAGCCTCATGGAGACATGCCTAAAACAGCTTACAATCACTTAAAGTGACAATGCCAAGTACATGCAGTCTGACCAATCACGTTTTACTATCTGCTATAATTAGGCTGGTTTTTGCACCAACATTATGGCCTGTTTTTAAACAGACATTGACACTTATGGCAATGGTGCCGGAAACGATCATCAGCTGGCTCCCGTTCTTCGATGAGCCGGCATGTCAGCAATTATTATCTGCTGCGTTACCTCATCGAAAGCATAGTAGATGCGAAGGCAGCGGGCGGGATCACGTGTATTTCCGCCCGTCTTGACGTGCCAGTCTGCTTGTAGGCAGCGGCCTTCAAAGACGAAGTCAAATGCATCACTGCCACAGGGTGTGTTCTGGACGCCTTCCTCAATAGGGATTTTGGTGAGGCTACCACCACCCTCGATGCGGCGATCAAGACAGATCGAGGAAAGCCAACGAAGACAGCGTCCAACCAGCGCCGCGTCCGAGAATACAGGCTTACGGACGTTGTGACGAGCCACAGTTGTAAGGACGCATCGCCCGACAAAGTTCTGATCGCACCATTCCGCAAAACCATCCCATGTCTCCGGAATGACCAAATTGTCATTGAGGTGCAGTCCTTGTGCATTCAACTGGGTCGTAAGGTGCTGGATTCGCCACCGAGAAGCATTCAGTTGGGCCTCGGCCAGTTTTGCACGCTCTTCCTCGGTAGCAGCTAATTCAAAACTCTGCGCCGCTTCTGCTCTCGTTGCCTCAATCTCGGTTTGCTGCGCCTCGAGACGCTTCCGCATAAGATCGATCTGAACAGAATCACTAACACTTTCGTTAGAGCGCCTTTCTTGTTCGATCCGCAGAGCCGCGCTTCTCATCTGTGGGAAGGCAATTACCTCCCGCCCCAACCGTGTTCTACGAAGGCTCTCTACGGCAGAAATCCTCTTGAGTTCGGACATTGCTCTATCGGGACCGCGAATGATCCCATCGCTGAGGAAGAGTCTATGCTGGTATGGATCTGAGGCCGCATTGAACCCCGGAAGATACATGCGCACCGCACCGTGATAGACAGAAAGGACCTTTCCGAAAGCATCTGACAACGGATATGTCCGATCTGCAGGCACTGCAATCACATGCGCAATACCAATAGTGGCTCGGGCCAGGGCATCCACATCGATCAATGGCGCAGAAGGATCCTCAGCGCGCTCGTCTCCCGATGCCAACAGAACGGGCAGCCGCCGATCCTCACTCTTGAGCATCGCGACTAAGTCTTCGACATCGGCATCGGTGTTGATTCGCCATGCGTGCGCTGTGAGAGGAAACGGCCCCGCGCTGAGTCCAAAAGTCTTTGCGATCTGTTGCAGCACGCCAGGAACATGGGGGATGATCGGCAACTCTGCTTCCGGTGTGCCAACGAGCAGCCTAAGGCCCATCTGTGGCGAGCCATCGCCTTGTCGTCCGAGCGTTATCTCGGTTGTCCAAGTTCTTCCCGGCATCGTCTTGTCTGGGTCATCCCCTCTCACGGCCCATAGGCTGAAGTCCGCGCCGTCGATCCGGGTGTCAAGCGTGGTGCGGCCACCAGCCAGAAGTTCGAAGCTCAGCCCGTCCCATGCTTCGGGAGGCAGCTGCCCTCCAGATCTATTCTGAGTCCAAACGAGTGCTTCACGTTTGGCTGCGTCCATTGCGGCGGCCGAGTTGTGCCCTTGTACGGTCGCATAAACGCGCACGATCTCGCGCTCCTGCACCTGCTGTTGCATCTGTAACCGAACAGGCGCCAATGCATCTGCCATCGGTCCAAAACTCATGATTAGTCCTCCTATACTCCGCAAGCTGTTCATTGACCGGCGGTATGGCCAACGATGTCAATTGCGATCGAAAATTTCTCACTTCGAGCGTGTGGTCGTACCCCCAGACGCGGTGATGATAGCAATCGGTTTTTCGGACAGCGGCGTGCTCGCCCTCGTCCTCATCGAGGCGGGTGCACTCTGTGTCACGGGCGCCGTTCTTGGCCTCGTCGTCGCACGGGCCGCACCGATGCTTGCGATGTCAACGGCGGCATAAGAATGTACCGGCGCGGCGGCATAAAATTGTCCCACGGGCTCGGTGGCAGCTTGTCCGCGTAGTCCATTGGAGGGACCCGCGCGCGGGACGACGCGCCCTCTCTCGAACTCATCGTTTCCTGTCTCATCTTCGTCCCCCTCGGTCACGACGATGAACCAGAAATCCTCCGTTACGAAATCACCTTAATCTGTCCCATAAGCGCTAATGTTAGACAATACGAGGTCTTTAGAAGTGTCCAGCTTCGGGCCGTGCGGAAACCATCTAGTGGATTGATTCCAACGTTTGGAACCCTCTGTTTCGTGCGGCGATGATATGATCGTGGTCGGCTTTCCAGATGAAGGGTTTTGGGTTTGCGTCATTGTATTCGCGGACAAAGCGGTTGATGGCGGCCTGAAGGTCGGCGACGGATTGGAAGACGCCATACTTGAGCCTGCGCCGCGTGAGTTTGGCGAAGAAGCCCTCGACGGCATTGAGCCACGAGCACGAGATCGGCGTGAAGTGGAAGGTCCATCTTGGATGGCGGGCGAGCCAAGCGCGGACCTTGTCCTTCTTGTGCGCGGCGTAGTTGTCGAGGATGACGTGGACGGCCTTGTCCGTCGGCACCTCGCGCTCGATGCGGTTGAGGAAGCGGATGAACTCCTGATGGCGGTGGCGCTGCATGTTTTGTGCGATGACCGTACCGTCCAGCACGTTGAGCGCGGCGAACAGCGTCATCGTGCCATGCCGTTTGTAATCATGGGTCATTGTACCGGCGCGGCCCTTCTTCATCGGCAGGCCGGGTTGGGTGCGGTCGAGCGCCTGGATCTGCGATTTCTCATCAACCGACAGCACCACGGCATGGGCCGGCGGGTCGACATACAAGCCGACGATATCCGTGAGCTTCTCGGCAAAGGCGGGATCATTGGAGAGCTTGAAGTGCCGCCAGCGGTGCGGGCTGAGGCCATGGGCCTTCCAGATCGCCTGGACCGTCGACACCGCGACGCCAGCAACCTTCGCCATCGCGCGCAGCGTCCAGTGGGTCGCCTCGTGCGGCGGCGCTTGCTGGGTCAGGCGGACGATCTCGGCGACGCGCTCCGGCGGGATCGGCGCTTTGCCAAGTGGACGGGACTTGTCGCGAAGCAAGCCGTTGACACCCTCGTGCATGAACCGCTCCTGCCAGCGCCACACGCAGGTCTTGGACTTGCCGGTCTCGCGCATGATCGCCGAAGTGCCGAGCCCCTCGTCGGTCTTCAGGATGATCCGCGCCCGCCAGACATGTTTCTGCGAGCTATTCGGGGCCGCGACGATCGCTTGTAATCGCTGATGGTCGCCAGACGTGACAGTAAAATGGATGCCGGTACACATAGCACAGACTCGCATGACACCGCACAATACGGAATCCCAAAGCGGACTCTTTCGTTCCGGTCAATCCACTAGATCAGGATGCAACCATACGATAGTCTCTCTATGCCGCTGGTATAAAGGCCAACCAGGGAGACTCAAATGACGCACACAAATATAGTAAATGGTTTCATTGCAGGGTTTTTGGGCACACTCGTTTTGGCGGTCTTGATGATCGCCAAGTCGGTCGTGGGGTTCATGCCAAACCTAATTGCCGTAGACCTCGTACAAGTATTGTCCCACTTGAACCCCACTATTGCATCCTGGATCGGTCACTTCATTATTGGCACGGTATTTTGGGGTGGCTTGTTTGCTTGGATCTATCCGCACCTACCCAGCAAAACGCCATGGTTGAAGGGAACGATCTTTAGTGTCGGGGCGTGGTTGATGATGATGGTCGCTGTAATGCCGTTGGCTGGCGTGGGTTTCTTCGCATTAAACCAGGGAATAGTGGCGCCCATAACAACGCTCGTCATGCACATGATATTTGGAGTCGTGCTTGGTGTCGTTTATGGGAGCCGTGAGACATAAAAACGATATTTTCCCCAATCCGTTTGCGGCCTCAGGTGATCGATGCAACACAGGCATTAAATCTATCTGCCGGGGTCTGGAACCCCAAGGTCTGACGTGGCCTTTCGTTGAGCCTGCGGGCGATCTTATTTAGGTGCGCCTGCGAATGCACGGATAGGTCCGTCCCTTTGGGAAAGTACTGTCGTAGGAGGCCATTGGTGTTCTCATTGGAGCCACGCTGCCAAGGGCTTTGCGGATCGCAGAAATAGACATTGATATTGGTCGCCAAGCTAAAGCGCTTGTGATCGGCAAGCTCCTTGCCCCGGCCCCAGGTCAGAGATTTGTAGAGTTCGGTGGGGAGCTTCTTCGCCTGTTTGATCAGTGCATTCACGACTGTCTCGGTGTCCTTAGAGGGGATCTTCGCCAGCATCACATAGCGGGTATGACGCTCGACCAAGGTTGCGATATGCGTGTTCTTCGAGCCGGCCAGAAGATCGCCTTCCCAATGACCGGGCACCGCACGATCTTCCACGCTTGCAGGGCGCTCGCTGATCGAAACGATATCCGTGATCTGCCCACGGCCATCGCCATGCGAGCTCGCACGCTTAGAGCGCCGCATTGTCCGTTTGGAGCGAAGATACCCGGTCAGTTCCTTCCTAAATGCCCCACGGGATTGAATAAATAAGCTTCGATAGATGGTCTCGTGCGACACGCGTTTGCTCTCGTCTTCGGGATGCATCTGCTTCAGCCAACCGGCGATCTGCTGGGGCGACCAATCCTGTTTAAGCTTGCGCGCTACTGTCTGTCGTAACTGCGCATTGCCCGCCAATTTACATCGCTTCGGCCGGCGCGCACGTATAAAGGCCGCTTCGTCGGACAATGCCGCGCGGTAGCGATCATAGCCGCCATTGCGGCGAATCTCTCGGCTCACCGTCGAGGGCGCACGGCCCAGCAACCTTGCCAAAGAGCGTGCAGATTGTTCCGCCGCGAGACCTCTGGAGATCTCCTCGCGCTCCGACAATGTCAAAGCCAGCTTTGAACGCCGCCGGGGTGCTGGTCGGATCCCGCCAGAGGGCGACTGAGAACGGCGGTGACAAATTAGTCCACGGAAGCGGCGGGATTTCCCAGCCGCGGGCGGAGTAAAACTCTGCCACCTGTAGCCTTCGATCTTTTTTGAGATGGAAGGCGGGAGGATGTACACCGTGGACCTATATCTGCGCGTTCGGCTGGCCTGCCATGTTGATGGTCTGAGCCAGCGAGAGGCGGCAAGTCGGTTTGGCATTGCGCGCGAGACGGTGAGGAAGATGCTGCGGCATTCGGAACCGCCGGGATATCGGCGACGCCAGCCACCGAAACGCCCGAAACTGGCCCCCTTCACGGATATCATCGACCGTATTCTGGAGGAGGACCGAACGGTTCACCGTAAGCAGCACCACACGGCGAAGCGTATATTCGAGCGCCTTCGCGACGAACATGGCTTCACGGGCAAAGAGACCGTCGTGAAGGATTACGTTCGGGAACGGCGCCTTCGTCGGCGTGAGATGTTTGTGCCGTTGTCACATCCTCCGGGCCATGCTCAAGCGGACTTTGGCGAGGCGGATGCGATCATCGCCGGCGTCAAGTATCGGGCGCATTTTTTCGTCATGACACTTCCCCACAGCGATGCCTGCTTCGTTGCGGCCTACCCGGCGACGGCGACGGAGGCCTGGCTGGACGGGCACAACAGAGCCTTTGTTTTTTTCGGCGGCGTTCCCCAATCGATTCTTTACGACAACGACAAGTGTCTGGTGTCGCGCATCTTGTCAGATGGCACGCGGCAACGAACGCGGGCGTTCAGCGGGCTGCAGTCCCATTACCTCTTCGAGGACCGCTACGGCCGTCCCGGCAAGGGTAACGACAAAGGCAATGTGGAGGGGGTGGTCGGCTATGCCCGGCGGAACTTCATGACGCCGCTTCCCCGGTTCGCGAGCTGGGACGCCTTCAATGGCCACCTGGAAGAGCAATGCCGCAACCGGCAAGGCAACGTCCTGCGCGGCCACCGCGAGAGCATCGGCGAACGGTTTGTGCGTGACCGCGAAGCGTTGAAGAGGCCACTGCCGGCACCGTTCGACGCGTGCGACAAGCAGGGCACGCGGGTCAACTCGCTGTCCCTGGTGCGCTACCGGACGAATGACTATTCCGTGCCCGTCGCCTACGGCCATCAGGAAGTCTGGATCCGTGGCTATGTCCACGAGGTGGTTATCGGTTGCGGCACCGGGATCATTGCCCGACACCCCCGTTCCTACGACCGGGAAGATATGGTCTTCGATCCGATCCACTACCTGCCTTTGCTGGAGCACAAGATCGGTGCCCTGGATCAGGCCGCGCCGCTAGCCGGATGGGAACTGCCTGATGCCTTCCCAACCCTGCGCCGTCTCCTGGAGGCGCGCATGGGCAAGGCCGGCAAGCGGGAATACGTCCAGGTCCTTCGGCTTCTGGAGACCTTCGATCTCGAGGTGCTTCACGGCGCGGTGAAGGACGCCCTGCGCCTGGGTGCGATCGGCTACGACGCCGTCAAACACCTTGTGCTGTGCCGTATCGAGCGACGCCCGCCCAAACTCAACCTGGATATCTATCCCTACCTGCCTCGGGCCAACGTGGCGACCACGGCCGCCGCCAGTTATATGAGCTTGTTGGGTGGAGGCGCGTCATGACCGATACGCCGCAAGTGTTGCTGGCCCATCACCTCAAGACCCTGAAACTGCCGACGTTCCTGCGCGAATACGACAAGCTGGCCCGCCAATGCGCCACCGAGGGCGCCGACCATGTGCGGTATCTTGTCCGTCTGACCGAGTTGGAACTGATCGACCGTGAGCGCCGCATGGTCGAGCGGCGGATCAGACAGGCCAGGTTCCCCGCCGTCAAAAGCCTCGACAGCTTCGACTTCAAGGCCATCGCATCGCTCAACAAGATGCTGGTTCTGGAGTTGGCGCGATGCGAATACGTCGAGCGTCGTGAGAATATCATCGCGCTCGGCAACTCAGGCACCGGCAAGACCCATATCGCCCTCGGTCTCGGTCTGGCGGCCTGCCAAAAGGGGCTCTCCGTCGGCTTCCTCACGGCCGCTGCCCTGGTTCATGAACTGATGGAGGCCAGGGATGAAAAACGCCTGTTGCGCCTGCAGAAACAACTGGCAAAGTATCACCTTCTGATCATCGACGAACTCGGCTTCGTGCCGCTCTCGAAGACCGGCGCCGAGCTGCTGTTCGAAGTCTTCAGCCAGCGCTACGAGCGGGGCTCGATCCTGGTGACCTCCAACTTGCCGTTCGATGAGTGGACGGAGATATTCGGCTCGGAACGCCTGACCGGGGCTTTGCTGGACCGCCTCACCCACCATGTCCATATCCTGGAAATGAACGGCGAGAGCTATCGTCTCAACCAAAGCCAAAAACGGCGGAAATCCCCAAAAATACCTGCTTAACCGCCGGTGCAATGGTTGACCCGGTGGGTCCACAGGAACCTCCCACGCTGCTTCGCTCCGCGTAACGCAAGCGCTACTCGCAGCAGCGCGGGTCCCTCTTATGGACTACCGGGACAACCCCCCAACACCGCGTACCGCATAACGTTAAGTGGACTAGTTTTGCTCCGCCCGGGTGGACTAATTTTGCTCCGCCGTTGACATGTGTAAGGGCTGTCTATGAATCCTCCAATCCCTGGACCGTTTTCACAAGCCTCCTCATAATCACGCTTGGTTGTCGCGGTAACAAACCCCGCGAGCGAGTGATCCACACTTAGGGTTGCCAGCTTGTCCATAAGAAATTGTCGCCTATCATGCGGCCAATCAGGTTGGTTAAATGGGTCATATCCAGCGTTGCAGGTAGAGGTTCTGTAGGGCTTGGAGAGACCAGTTATATGTGGAGCCCACGCTTCGGTAAATTCTGTCAAGCCCGCTTCGTCATAGACAAATCCAGCAACAGCGGTCAGGTCTTTGGTCTCATCACCACCAGTCTCGTCGAAGAATGCCTTAAGCACTATGATTAGTCCATCAAACTGATAGAAGACTGAAAACCAGCTTTTAAGCACTTCTACCGAATCATCCATGATCCTACCCCTTGTGTCTGGTATGTCAAGTGTAACGTTACCGATGATGTCCGGGGGCAGATCATCGATCTTGCCCTGGAGGAGACGCAACTGTCGCCCCGGGAACTGGCCGTCAGGTTTACGGACACCAGGGGCTACTTTGTCTCGGAAGCCTCGGTTTACCGGCTTCTCAAGGCCCACGGCCTGATCACCAGCCCCGCTTTCGTGGTCATCAAGGCAGCCGATGAGTTCCGCGACAAGACCACGGCGCCGAACCAGCTGTGGCAGACCGACTTCACCTATCTCAAGGTCATCGGCTGGGGCTGGTTTTACCTGTCGACCATCCTGGACGACTATTCCCGCTACATCATTGCTTGGAAGCTCTGCACCAACATGACGGCGGACGATGTGACGGCAACACTGAAGTTGGCGCTAGAAGCCTCAGGCTGCAATCGCGCCAATGTCGTCCACAAGCCGAGGCTGCTCAGCGACAACGGCTCGTCCTATATCTCCGGCGATCTGGCTGAATGGCTCGAGGACCACGGTATGGATCACGTTCGGGGCGCACCGTATCACCCGCAAGCCCAGGGCAAGATCGAGCGCTGGCATCAAACGCTGAAGAACCGGATCCTGCTTGAAAATTATTATCTACCCGGCGATCTCGAAAACCAGATCAGCGCCTTCGTCGATCACTACAACAACCAACGCTACCACGAGAGCATCGGCAACGTAACTCCAGCCGACGCCTACTTTGGACGCCACACCGCCATCATCGAAAAGTGAAAAAGGATCAAAAAACTGACCACCCAAAACCGCCGCTTGAACCATCAACGCCAAGCGGCTTAACATCAAACAAAGATGAGCCAGATCCTCCCTTATGAAACACGCTCAACAGTCCCATTTGTTTTGATGACGGACAGATCAGCGTCAGCGCGCTCGGCCGCTGGGTCGCAGAATTGCGTGAGGAGGATTTGCTTTCCGGTCCGCATGAGGATGCAGCGAAGGAGATTACCCGCCTACGCCGAGAGCGTGATCTGGCCCGTCAGGAACGTGATCTCCTAAAAAAAGCGCTGGCACAGGCGCGCCAGGGAAAGTCGATGAGGTTCCGGTTCATCGACGCGGAGAGGGCCGGGTTGGCGATGCCGATATTCCGCCTGTGCAGACTGCTGCAGGTCAGCGTCTCAGGCTTCTACGCTTGGCGCAATCGCGGCCCAAGCCAGCGACAGCTCGATGACATGGTTCTACTCGCCCATGTCCGGGCAGCCTTTCGGCGCAGCCGCGAGAGCTACGGTGCAGAGCGGGTCCATCACGAGCTTGCCGAGAATGGGATCGAGGTTGGACGCCATAGGGTGGCTCGGCTGATGCGGGGAAATGGGTTGTCTCCAAAACGGAAACAGAAGTTCAAAAAGACGACGGACAGCCAGCACAACAAGGCCGTCGCATCGAACCTTCTCGACCAGAACTTCTCCGCCGAGGCACCCAACGAGAAATGGGCTGCCGACATCAGCTATATCTGGACGGCACAGGGCTGGCTGTACCCGGCCGTCATGCTCGACCTCTACTCCCGGTGCGTCATCGGCTGGGCCGTGGGCGCTCACATGACCAGCGACCTGCCGCTCAGGGCGCTTAACCGTGCTATCGGGCTGCGCCAACCTGGCGCCGGTGTGATCCACCATAGCGATCGGGGAAGCCAGTACTGCTCAGACGCATACCAGGCGCGCCTCGGTGAACTCGGTTTCCTCGCCTCAATGAGCGGTAAGGGAAATTGCTATGATAACGCCGTCGTCGAGACCTTCTTCAAAACCATCAAGTCAGAACTGATCTGGAGGACTGTGTTCATGTCAAGAAGCCAAGCTGAAACTGCCATAGCCGGATACATCGACGGGTTCTATAATCCAGTCCGTCGGCACTCGACGCTGGACTTCACAAGCCCCGTCAAATTCGAGGCAGAAGCAATGCAAACGGTGTAGGGCGCCTCCACTTTTCCTGGATGGGTCCAGTTGAAGCAGATCGACGAGAGCATTGCGCGCTACCTCTCGCAGCTTGATAGCGCCGATCGCCAGGGCGAAGCGGTGCCGGAGGCCAAGATCACGCGGCTCAACGAGAAGATTGCGATGCTGCGCCAAGAGATACAGCGCCTGAATGCACTGAACGTTCAGATGATGCAGAGCGAGGACAAGCAGATCTCCCTGACAGATCCCGATGCGCGCTCGATGGCCACGAGCGGCCGGGGCAGCGGGATGGTCGGTTATAATGTGCAAAATTCCGTGGACACGACGCATCATCTGATCGTTTCCCATAAGGTGACCAACAAAGGCTCTGATCGGGGTCAGTTGTCAGGCGCTGCCGCGCAGGCGCGCACGGCCATTGGTTCTGAAACCATCGAGGCTGTTGCCGATCGCGGCTATTACGCCGGCGAAGAGATCCTGGCCTGCGAGGAGGCCGGCATAACGGTCTATCTCCCGAAGCCCCTGACCTCAGGGGCCAAAGCCGCAGGGCGTTTCGGCAAGCAGGACTTCGTCTATGTCGCCGAAGACGATGTCTATCTTTGTCCCAACGGTGAGCAGCTCACCTATCGCTATACCAACGAAGAGGTCGGTAAGATGCTGCGCCGCTATTGGACGGCTGCCTGTCAGGCGTGTGCGCTGAAAAGCAAGTGCACGACGGCTCGGGAGCGCCGGATCTCACGTTGGGAACACGAAGCCGTCCTTGAGAGAGTTCAGGCGCGGCTCGATCGAAATCCGGACAAGATGCGCGTGCGCCGCCAGACCGTGGAGCATCCCTTCGGTACGATAAAGTCGTGGATGGGAGCGACGCACTTCCAGATGAAAACGCTCGAGCACGTCGGCACCGAAATGGCGCTGCACGTTCTGGCCTACAACATGAAACGCGTGATGAAGATTCTTGGCGTTGGCGGATTGATAGAGGCGATCCACGCATGAGACGGGCTCAGGGGGCCCCATAACCCAGCATTCTTCGCATCAAGGAGCCGTTAGGCATCTCCGCGGACCGATTTTACTGAATTGGACGCGTCGGGTCGCATAATCCCGCCCCGACCTCCGCTTACGCTACCAACCACCAGACCCGACCACGTTTTCACACAGCCTGGGTCATAAGCCGACATTTCTGTACCTGACACGTGCTTAAGCAGAATGGGGCATTCCGTTCAGCGTGTTGTTGTCCCCAACAACTCATAAAGTGGAAGGAATCTGTATATACGGTTCTGTTATTAGCTGTTTAAGGCGGGCAAATGAAAAGGGCGCACATTATCGGCATATGTGGAATTGGTATGAGTGCTACCGCGCTTTTATTGAAAGACCTCGGCTATGAGATTTCAGGCTCGGATGACGAGTGCTTTGAACCCGTGAAAGGACTCCTACAGCGAAATGATGTTTCGATAAATCCGACATACAGCTCCGGAAACATACCGAGCAACGTCGACCTAATTGTTGTTGGACGGAGTGCGCGCTTAGACCCACAAACAAATGAAGAAGTTCGAGAGGCCCTTTCACGCGGTGTACCCGTGAAGTCCTTTCCAGAAATTATCGCGGACGCAGTGAGCCATAAACGAGTAGTCGGTATCGCCGGTAGCTACGGCAAATCGACCACAACCGCAGCTCTTACTTGGCTTTTAGAAAGTGCTGGCCAGGATCCCGGCTATTTTATTGGAGCTTTGGCGACAGATTTTCCAAGGCCAGCTCGTCTCGGCAAAGGGTGCACATTCGTCGTAGAAGCCGACGAGTATCCTACCTCACATACTGATTCGCGCGCCAAATTTATGAGCTATCATATTGATGATCTCATTTTGACTTCCGTTGTCCATGATCATTTCAATGTCTATCCAACGGTGCAATCCTACCAGAAGCCATTCGTTGATCTGGCAGCAAGCCTTCCATCGTCGGCTATCGTTATCGCTTGCGCTGACGAACCCAATGCTGTGCGGGTTGCGAGTTCTTCTAGCGCAAAATTGATTACCTACAGCAATGGGTCCCATCCTGATGCAATTTGGAGCGCTGGATCGATCATTTACGGAGAGCAAACGACATTCGTCCTTAACCACCGAGGGAAGGCCCTGGTCGATATTCGAACCTCCCAACTCGGCCTTCACAACATACAAAATATCGTAGGTGCTGCAGCCTTTGTTATTGAGCGGGGTCTGGCAACGGCTCAGCAGATTCGCGAAGCAGTAGCTGAATTTCGCGGTGTGAAACGTCGGTTGGACATGGTGACGCCCCGCTCAACGGTTCGTGTTTATGAAGGTTTCGGTTCATCCAAGGAAAAGGCGCGCGCTGCGATCGACGCGGTAATCACTCATTTTCCGCATTGCTCCGTAAAGGTGCTTTTCGAGCCGCACACCTTTAGTTGGCGGAATCGCTCAGCTCTGCCCTGGTACGACGATGTTTTTCGTGGTGTGGGCGCGGTCTTTGTATACTCTCCGGCCAAGCAGGGCGCCGGTACACACTCTCAGCTTACGCATGATGAAATTGTTGAGCGTATTAAAGCGTCAGGTATCAAAACAATGAGAATTGAAGATGGTGAAGTCCATTCCGTAGTTCAGGAACTTGAGCCTAGCGATGTGGTCTTAATTCTTACGTCCGGCAATCTGCATGGGACGTTGCCAACATTGATCGAAGAAATAGAGGACACCTTTCCTAGCGCGGCATAGATATTAGTCATTTCGCTATTGGCTCATTTTGCGGGTTCAAAAACTTTTTGTCCGAAAACGTTCCAAGCCGTCCAATAATTCCGCCATCATTATGGAATAATCCAGCTCAACTGGCACAGCTGTAAGGGGGCAAGACAGGCGACGCAGCCTAGGGTTGTCTAGGCAGCCGATGTCCACTTTGGGTCAAAAGTGGAAATCCCTGCGGCAGTGCGAGAGTCCGCTTTACCCTTGCGGCCTCAGGTGATCGATGCAACACATTCATTGAATTTCTCTGCCGGGGTCTGGAACCCCAAGGTCTGACGTGGCCTTTCGTTGAGCCTGCGGGCGATCTTATTTAGGTGCGCCTGCGAATGCACGGATAGGTCCGTCCCTTTGGGAAAATACTGCCTTAAGAGCCCATTGGTGTTTTCGTTGGAGCCACGCTGCCAAGGGCTTTGCGGATCGCAGAAATAGACATTGATATTGGTCGCCAAGCTAAAGCGCTTGTGATCGGCAAGCTCCTTGCCCCGGTTCCAGCTCAGAGATTTGTAGAGTTCGGTGGGAAGCTTCTTCGCCTGTTTGATCAGTGCATTCACGACTGTCTCGGTGTCCTTAGAGGGGATCTTCGCCAGCATCACATAGCGGGTATGACGCTCCACCAAGGTCGCGATGTGCGTGTTCTTCGACCCGACCAATAGATCGCCTTCCCAATGTCCTCGTTGCATGGATCATCCCGAAGGATGTCTTATCATTGGGTTTTTCAACACTGGGGATAACTTAGATGCCACATAAGTTCAACGCAGCCCGACGGCACAAGTTTGATAAGGCGCAGTATCGGGTGATCAACTTGGCGGAATATAACGAGAGCCTCCGCCAGCGGGGTGATCTGACGATCTGGGTCAGTGAGGAGGCTCAAAGTATGTGGAGCGCACCGCGCCGCACGTCACGGGGTGGCCAGCGGAGATACTCGGATTTTGCGATCGAGACATGCCTGACGCTGCGCACGACGTATCGGCTTGCGTTGCGGCAGACGCAGGGGCTGATGGGTTCGATCGGTACGCTCATGGGTCTGGATATACGGGTGCCGGATTACTCCACACTGTCGCGTCGCGCAAACGGCTTGAGCATCGCTCAGGCGATGAGGCAGGCAGGATCTGTGCCTGTTCATCTGGTGGTGGACAGTACCGGCCTCAAGATCTTCGGCGAGGGGGAATGGCTCGCCCAGAAGCATAAAATCAAGGGAATACGCCGCCGCTGGCGCAAACTCCACCTCGGACTGGACTTGGCCAGCGGTGTGATTGTTTGCGCCAATCTGACTCACGATGACGTTGGAGACAGCACCGCCTTACCCGGGCTCCTGGATCAGCTGGATGGCCCGGTCACGGGCTTTCTGGCTGACGGCGCCTATGATGGGGCGTCTACACGGGATATGCTGAGGCAGCGGTATGGGGAGACCCTGGATGTGGTTATACCGCCGCCGAAGAACGCAGTGATCCGCCCGCAATCGGCGCGGGATCCAACCGTTCGGGATCGCCATATTGCCCAGATCCGCAGCAACGGCCGCATGGCCTGGCAAGTGGCCGCAGGGTACAACCAGCGCAGCCGGATAGAAACGCAGATCGGCCGTTGGAAGAGCGTCATCGGCCCCAAGCTCAAATCTCGCAGCTTCTCCAGGCAAATCACGGAAATTCAGGTCGGCCAGAAAGTTCTGAACACAATGACCGCACTCGGACGTCCCGTGTTCGAACGCATCGCCTGACGCTACCGCTTGGGAAAGGGCGAATTCCATCTCCGCCTCGATCCATGCAACAACGCTGCGATAATGACACTCTGCTCATCGATCAGAATCGGGTTGATGAAGCCGAACTCCTCGATCGATGCCTTGATTTGCTCTAGCTGCCGCTTGGGATGCGTTCGCGCATTGCGCGGATCTGGCTTCAGGCTACCTACCGTCTGGTACACGACCGCAAGAGCATCAGAACTCGCCGCAGTATCCGCCATGAATCCCGTCCTATTTTCTACCCGCTCATACGGGATGTTCCACCGGCGATGCGCCTCTGTGCCGCTCCAGCGCCGAGCGACACTGCCTTAGGACGCCGAACGCCTCCTTGCTTAAATCAAAGATGCGCCTTTCCTAAAAGTACAGATCGTGTACATATCATGTACATATCATGTACATATATCACAAATAGCCGGCTATCAATGATGAGTTGGGGCGCTTGTAGACGTAGATTCCATCAATCCCGATGGCCCTAATATCGTCCGAAAGCACCGGACTAGCAGCTCAAGAGAGCGTCCGTGACAATATCGCCGACGGCTTTGTCACGTTAACCGGATTCACTCCAAATCTCGGTAAATTGTCGATGGCTGCTCTACGCAATGTCAGTGGTTTAGCCTCATGGCGACAAGCCGAAAACAGCTTAGAATCACTTAACGTGACAATGCCGATTTCGGGACGGCCGCCGCTCTGGAAATCGGACCCCCGGAAAGGAGTTGTCGAAAACTGGTCGAAGGTGTTATCTACGTCCATCACTGGAGAATGAGGTATTGAGGAGTCCCGGAGGGATATAAGCCTGTGGATTTTATCGAACGTATCGTCGGCGTGGTGCTCATCGTCATTGGGCTCGTGATCGCGATTCACACGATCATCGAGCCCCTGTATCACGTTTCCACCGATGCTAGTCCGTATAGTCCGGGCTGGAACATTCTTGATCCGGTGATGGCGTTGGCGGTGGTGCTGGGTGTGATCTTCGGCTGCCTCCGCAAGAGGGCCGTTGACCGTGACGGCAATGGCGCGCCGATCACCCGCGCGTATCTTGCTGCCAACACACAGCTCTACGGTTTCTTGTTTATCGGCATCTTGTTCTTTTGGAACTGGTTCAACCTCCTCAGTCCCGACTTTACCGCGGTAGGAGCCGATGCCATCGATCTGGTGTGGGCGTTCATAAACGCTGCGCTGCCGCTGCTGTCGGTGACCCTGGGTCTGCATCTGGTGCGGACCGGCACCCAGCAGTGAGTCGATTCCGTCGAGCGAATACCAAATTAGTCTAACAATGCCCATGCAAGAGCGCGCCGGCTGACCATGGAGATCAATCTCGTTGTCGCCGTTACGGATGAAGACTGGTTCGAAATGCTGCGTCGTCGGCCGGACTTGGATGAGGTAAATTTCTGGGCGCCCTCGGCGGCAAAAAATTTCCGTGCGCTCCAGCCGGGGGAGCTGTTCCTGTTCAAGCTGCACGCACCGCGCAACGTGATCGTCGGCGGCGGCATCTTCGCTTATGCCAATGCATTACCGTGCTCGCTTGCCTGGGAAGCATTCGGGGAGGCGAATGGCGCGCCGACGGCACAGGAAATGCGGGCGCTCATCGCCAAGAATCGCCGGGCAGACTCGGGCGACCGCAGTGATTTTCCCATCGGCTGCCGCATCCTGACCCAGCCGTTCTTTTTCGAGGAGTCCGACTGGATTCCCGTGCCGGCAAGCTTCGCGCCGAACATCGTCTCGTTCAAGACCTACAACACGGGCGACGCCGAGGGGCTGGCCCTGTGGGAGGCGATCAACGACCGCCTGGGCCGGCGGTTGGTCTCCGGCATCGGGGAAGAGCAGGCGCGGTTCGGGGAGCCCCATCTCATTCGCCCACGTCTGGGGCAGGGCGCGTTCCGCGTGCTGGTGACCGACATTTACAGGCGGCGTTGTGCGGTCACGCTGGAACGGACCCTGCCGGCGCTGGAGGCGGCGCACATCCGGCCCTATGGCGAAGGTGGCGCCCACGAGGCGCGGAACGGCCTGCTGTTGCGGCGCGACATCCACAGCCTGTTCGACGCCGGCTATGTAACGGTGACGCCTGATCTCCATTTCGAGGCTAGCCGCCGCATCAAGGAGGAGTTTGAAAACGGCCAGCATTACTATGCTCTGCACGGTCAGCAGATCAGCACGCCCCAAGACGCCTCGCAACGCCCTGATCCCGATGCTCTGACTTGGCACAATGAGCATTGTTTCAGGGGGTGAGGGATGTCTCGATGAGCGACATCGACCGGGACACCCTGATGCGGATGGCTGCTTTCGAGCATGTTCGAAAGCTGAGCGAGGTGTACGACCATTTGACCGCCGACGAATTGAAGCCGGGTTTTGTTTTTGAAGGAGAACGCATCCCGCTTGTCAATCCCCAGCGGGGAATCTTCAAGCCGCGTCAGATGCGGTATCTGCTCTCCATCAAGACCGTCTTTCCGCGACCCGGAGCGCGGGTCTAGTACGACGATCAGCGGGACGTGCACCGCCAGATCTTTGAGGGCGACGAGATGGTGGAATACTGACATTGCTCCCGGATCCCGGACCAGGCGGTAAATTGAATACCGACCTGGAGGGACAAGATGACAAAGCAGACGAGGCGGCGGTTTTCGCCGGAATACAAGGAACAGTCGGTTGCCCGGCTGTCGGAGCCTGGTGCGACGCATAGCAGTGTGGCTGCCGAGCTCGGCGTCACGCCAACGCAGTTGAAGACCTGGCGGCTCGAGCTTGAGGCCGCGGGCGCGGCCGCGGCGACCGCGGCGCAGAAAGCCGAGGCCGCTGAACTGGTGCAGCTTCGCCGGGATAACAAGCAGCTGACGGAGGAGGTTGAGGTTCTACGCAAAGCCTCGGCTTTTTTCGCTCAATGGGCGGCGAAGACATGAAGACGAAGCACGCTTTCATCGCCGCCCATGCTTCAGAGCACGCCATCCGGTTCATGTGCCGGGTCCTGGGGGTTGCTCACAGCGGCATTGTCAGACTAACTGAACCAGACCTAGTGAACCTATAATTGAGAGCCATCAGGTTGCGAGTTGCTGCCAATCGGCCAGGGCAGCGGCTCGGGCTTGTTTGAATATGTCGCAGCGGTTGAGATGACGTTGGTGGTTGAAATGGTTGTGGATCGAGGCGTGGACGGCAGCGAATTTCTGCAGGGTCTTAATGTCTCTGAACCGAGCCATCGCCCCTTCCCGTCGTCGGAAGGGCTGATGTGAGTTTTCCGCGCGGTTGTTCAGCCAACGACCGCAGGTCTGGGCGGCTGCATTACCGATCACCTTCATCGCAGCCCTGTATGACTAGCCTGTCCGTCACGATCGTGGCCGGTCGGCCATAACGCTTCATAGCCTGCTTCAGAAACTCAAGCGCGGCCCTGCGATCCCGCCGTTTTGTGGCAAAGACCTCAAGCACTTCGCCTTCATGATCGACAGCCAGCCATAGGTAATGTGTCTCGGCGGTGATGCGGACGAACACCTCATCAAGATTGACGCGTCCACGCACCGATCCAGAGTCCGGTGCCATTGCCATCCCGCGGACCGAGAGCACCAATTTCACGACGCCGCCCCTGTAGATGGCATTCTCAACTGTCGTTCCTGACGTCACATGCCCTCAAACCGAGCGTTTCCATGTGTCAATCTTTTGCGCTGATTGGCACAGTGCTCGCGGCAGATCCGGAAATGGTATTCGATCGACGGCTGCCTTTGCTGACCCGAGGAACAGACGGCTTTGTCAAGTTAACCGGATTCACTCCGAAATCTCGGCAAATTGTCGATGGCTACTCTTCGCAATTTCAATGGCTTAGCTTCATGGAGAAATACCCAAAACAGCCTACAATCAGTCAACTTGACAATGCCCCTTCGCCGCCTTGATCTTGACCAATGCCAGGACGTCGAGGCGGCCGTTTGTCGGGTTGTGATCGCCTCCAGATCGTCCCGTTCGATCCGCCAATAGGGTAAGGCAAAGGGGAGAGAACTTCATGAATCTACGGCGGACCAGTTTCAGCATGAGCGTGGCGCTGATGCTGGCTGCATGCGCTGGTGGAGAAAACAATTCGACGGTCCGGGAGTACCCCAAACTTCCGTTACTGACGCCCCTTCAAGCGGCCCAGGCTCCGATCGTAGATCTCGACGGCACGTTACATGTGGGAGCAGATACCGCTGCCCCGGCCGATCAGTTAACGCCGGGCGCCCGTCACGGAGAGACTCGCGTCTCCCACGGATCGGTCCAAGACGGGGTAAGCGCCGCGGAAATCATCGCCTATCTGGAGGCTGACGCTGCCTCTTTCCTGAACTCCGACGAGGGGGACGAAATGGAGGTCCAGCTCATCCCGGATGGTTTACTCCTCCGCTTCGGGTTCATGCCGCCGACCGTTCGCGTGGCGGAAGGCACGACGCCGGAGTTAGAAGACGAGACGCTTCGTGTAGTACAGTCGATCAACGCGGCCCTGCCCCAAGACTGGCAGCTAGGATTCAGCCGTGATCCTGCACCCGCCGGCACGCTCGTCCCTTCAGACTTCGAGATCGTTGTCGAATTCGCGCCGCAAGAGGATTGGACTCATGTGGGCACCCCGCCAGTCGCCGAAGACTTGGGGATCGCAGAGCCGCGTTACACAATCATACCACCCGAAGATCCCGATTCTCCGTTTACCATAGAGATCGTCGCCGGTCGGGTTCTGGTGGACCCTACGCGAACAGAAGGACACGAGCGGCTGGGCGTCATCGCGCACGAGATCATTCACCTTCTCGGCCGAGGCCACGTGGACGCGGATCGGTTTCCCAGAACGATCATGGTGCCGGGTGGCAGCGAAGAATTGTCTGAACACATTCTACACCCCCTCGACCGCGAAGCTCTTCTTGCCGTCTACAGCCGCCTTCAACCGGGAACGGCACCTGCAAGCATCGCGGAAGTTCTAGGGCCTTGGTCCGACACCTCAGTACACGTCCGCGGCACCCTTGGTATTCCGGGCGGCGACATTGCATTCGGCGCCGCGGTCAGAAACGGCTTGTCGCAACCATGGGCATTCGGTCCGACACCGTATACGGATCTGGAGGACAACATCGAGCTATCGGGAAGCATCACCTGGTCCGGTCGATTCACGGGCCTGACGCAGCGCGCCGAGACCGTCGCCGGCGCCGCTAGTCTGACCGTCGAGCTGACGACGTTGTCCGGCAAGGTGGATTTCACGGTACTCGAGCATTGGGCGGCTAATGCGGCACCGGGCCCTATTGGGACCGGCGCCACGTGGCACGATGGCGACCTAAGTTACCGAATCGAAGCCCGCGGCAACACCTTCGGTCAGACTGGTGGCGATGCCGGAACGGTCACAGGAGCGTTTTTCGGCCCGGCTCACGAAGGCATGGGTGGTGTTCTCGAGCGCAACGATCTGAGTGCCGGCTTTGGTGGAAAACGGTAAACATGAGCGACGACAACACCGCAGTGGGTCTGTCACACTACCAGGGTGACCTGTTTCTGATGGCGGCATTGTCAGACTAAATGGGCTGGACCTGCAGAACCTTCAATTGAGGACTTTTAGGCTGCAATTTGACGCCACTCGGCCAGCGCAGCAGCTCGGGCTTGTTTGAAAACATCGCGGCTGTTGAGATGGCGTTGGTGGTTGAAATGGTTGTGGATCGAAGCATGAACGGAGGAGAATTTCTGCAGGGTCCTAATATCTCTGAACCGAGCCATTGCCCCTTCCTGCCTTCGAAAGGGCTGATGTGAGTTTTCCGCCCGGTTGTTGAGCCAGCGCCTGGTCTCTTGGCAACCCTCGTTGCCGATCACCTTCATCGCAGCCCGGTATGACTGTAGCCTATCTGTGACGATCGTGGCTGGCCGGCCATAACGCTTCATAGCCCGCTTCAGGAACCTAAGCGCGGCTTCGCGGTCCCGCCGTTTCGTGGCCAAAACCTCAAGAACTTCGCCTTCATGGTCAACGGCGCGCCATAGGTAATGGGTCTCACCGTTGATGCGGACGAACACCTCATCAAGATGCCAACGCCACAGTGAATAGGATCCATGACGAACACGGCGTTTCCGGATCTCGGCTGCAAACAACGGACCAAAGCGGTTCCACCAGTACCGCACGGTCTCATGGCAAATGTCGATGCCGCGCTCGAGCAGAAGATCTTCGACCTGTCTCAGCGACAAGGGGTAGCGGACATACAGCATCACCGCGCTGCGGATTACCTCAGGCGAACTGTTGAAATAACGAAAGGGGTTTTGCATCGCCGGAGGCTACGAAACCTTACTTCCGGGCTCAAGCCAATTTACTCTGACAATGCCCATGGTGCGGCCCAACCAAGACAGGATCGGTGGACAGCCCAAGAACCATGTTGAGGTGGACGAAACCTGGGTTGGCGGGCGAACGCGTGGGGAAGGCCGTGGTGTTCACCACAAGGTTCCCGTCTCCTGTGCCATCGAGGTGCGTCATCGAAAGCCGGGCACCAAGCTCGACAACCGGAAAGACGGACGCTATGCCGGACGCGTTCGGCTCGCCGTCGTGCTCGACCGTAGCGCCGAGTCGCTCTGTGGGTTCGTCGAGAGCACCGTCGCGCCGGGATCGCTGATCGTTACTGACGATTGGAGCGGCTATGCTGGCCTCGGTAAGCGCGGCTATGAGCACTTCGCTGTTGCCGAGTGTGGTGATCCAGAGGTTGCCGAGCAATACCTGCCGATCATCCATCTGGTTTTCGCCAACCTGAAGACGTGGCTGATCGGGTGTCTGACGTCAGCGCCTTTGGGACGAATTGAGGTAATTGCATAACGGAGGATTTCTGGCTCATCGTAGTGACCGAAGGGAACGAAGATTAGACAGAAATCAATGAGCAAGAACGACCCGGCGGAGAGAACGGTTCGGGATATTCGGCGCAAGACACGCAAGCAGTATACGGCTGAGGAGAAGATCCGGATCGTGGTGTCGGGCCTGCGCGGCGAGGAGAGCATCGCCGCCTTGTGCCGCCGCGAGGGCATCGCTGAGGGTCTGTATTACAGCTGGTCGAAAGAGTTTTTGGAAGCGGGCAAGAAGCGGCTCGCCGGCGACACCGGGCGCCAAGCGACCTCGGGCGAGGTTAAAGGCCTGCGCCAGGAGATGCGCGACTTGAAGGAGTTGGTCGCCGAACTTTCGCTGGAGAACCGTCTTCTCAAAAAAAATATGATCGGGCATGGGGGAGGCGAGGAATGAGGTATCCCGCATCCGAGAAGCTGGAGATCATCCGCCTGGTCGAGCAGTCCCACCTGGGCGTCGGGTCCACTTTGGACAAGCTGGGCATTCCGAAGACCACCTTTTATCGCTGGTACGATCGCTTTCTGGCCTTTGGCGACGCCGGTCTTGAGGATCGCAACAGCAGCCCGGGCCGGGTGTGGAACCGGATCCCGGATGATGTCCGGGGGCAGATCATCGATCTTGCCCTGGAGGAGACGCAACTGTCGCCCCGGGAACTGGCCGTCAGGTTTACGGACACCAGGGGCTACTTTGTCTCGGAAGCCTTGGTTTACCGGCTTCTCAAGGCCCACGGCCTGATCACCAGCCCCGCTTTCGTGGTCATCAAGGCAGCCGATGAGTTCCGCGACAAGACCACGGCGCCGAACCAGCTGTGGCAGACCGACTTCACCTATCTCAAGGTCATCGGCTGGGGCTGGTTTTACCTGTCGACCATCCTGGACGACTATTCCCGCTACATAATTGCTTGGAAGCTCTGCACCAACATGACGGCGGACGATGTGACGGCAACACTGAAGTTGGCGCTAGAAGCCTCAGGCTGCAATCGCGCCAATGTCGTCCACAAGCCGAGGCTGCTCAGCGACAACGGCTCGTCCTATATCTCCGGCGATCTGGCTGAATGGCTCGAGGACCACGGTATGGATCACGTTCGGGGCGCACCGTATCACCCGCAAACCCAGGGCAAGATCGAGCGCTGGCATCAAACGCTGAAGAACCGGATCCTGCTTGAAAATTATTATCTACCCGGCGATCTCGAAAACCAGATCAGCGCCTTCGTCGATCACTACAACAACCAACGCTACCACGAGAGCATCGGCAACGTAACTCCAGCCGACGCCTACTTTGGACGCCACACCGCCATCATCGAAAAGAGAAAAAGGATCAAAAAACTGACCACCCAAAACCGCCGCTTGGACCATCAACGCCAAGCGGCTTAACATCAAACAAAGATGAGCCAGATCCTCCCTTATGAAACACGCTCAACAGTCCCATTTGTTTTGATGACGGACAGCTGATCGGGATCCACCACGGCGTTAGCCACCAGCACCTACAAGCCTACCTCAACGAGTTCACCTTCCGCTTCAACAGGCGGTTCTACCCGTTCAACGCCTTCCGCTCATTGCTCGGCATCGCGGGCGACACCTCTGCTCCAACCTATGCCGAGCTTTACTCGGGAGAGTGGCGGCACCCTACATGTAGCGGTCATGGGCGTTAACCGGATATGCAAGGAAGCATGTTTTTACGCACTGAAATCCCCAAAAGGGGACAGGGAGAGACGACCAAGAAGATTTAATCTGACAATGCCCGGAAGGGAGCTAGAGTTCGTGCTTGAGCAGGCGCGCGGAGTATGCACGATCAGCAACGTGGGGTCGGCCGTCCTGACGAGCCTGAGCGTCCTGCGTATTGGAAAGATCTCCACCGAATCGAGTCAAGCCCACCATGAATTGTAGACTCTTACGCGCCATCCAGCACTACACCGCACGTGCCGCGATCAGCAGCTCAAGCATGCGAGGGGCGGGAAACACTGGCGTCGTCACTGCCGCCCGCACCCATCTCGGTCGCCTCGATCTGTGCCCATTCGGCACTCGCGACGACGCCCGCTTCCGGGCGGAACTCAACAGCGCCACAACCCGGCTGCGGGCGGTGCTGCCGGAGGATGCGAGGTGCTGGGGCCTTGCCCGCAAGGCCCTGAACATCTTCCTGCGCAAGTGCCTCTACACGGTGTACCTCCGGGAACGATACCATCTCAATCAAGCCGAGCCGTTCTTTGAGGTACCGCTCGACAGCATCAGCGCTAGGCGCATTCGAGATTTTGACAAAAATGGCCTACCTCGCTGGCGCGGGGTCAGGGCACTCGAGTATCGCACCAGCAAGCGCTACCAGGACGCAGCGGCTCGGATCGCGGCCTCTATGGAGGACGTCCTGCCGGTTCATCTCGATGCGATCTGGTGGGGTCAGAGGGAGTCGGATGATTCCTGCGACTGAACAGGGCACGACGACGGAGTACCCTCTGCGCAGAGCGGAGCTGGGCATTGTCAGACTAACTGGCGCTGAGAAGAAGAACCCATAATACAGGACTTTCAGGCAGCAAGTTGACGCCACTCGGCCATCGCAGCGGCCCGGGCTTGTTTGAATATGTCGCGGCGGTTGAGATGGCGTTGGTGGTTGAAATGGTTGTGGATCGAAGCATGGATGGAGGCGAATTTCTGCAAGGTCTTGATGTCTCTGAACCGGGCCATCGCCCTTTCCCGTCGTTGGAAGGGCTGATGTGAGTTTTCCGCGCGGTTGTTCAACCAACGCTTGATCTCTTGGCGGCCCTCGTTGCCGATCACCTTCATCGCCGCCCGGTATGACTGTAGCCGGCATTGTCACGTTAAGTGATTGTAAGCTGTTTTCGGCGTGTCTCCATGAGGCTAAGCCATTGACATTGCGTAGAGCAGCCATCGACAATTTACCGAGATTTGGAGTGAATCCAGTTAACGTGACAAAGCCGATACAATCCTCGAATGGTGTGGAGTGTGCGTAGGGAAATGGATCGCATTCGACCTCGTGCACGGGATTTTTTGAAGTGGGCGACTCGCCTCAAAACAGCCGGTAGTTTTTGAGACTATAGTTCTTCGCAGCGCTGTTCTCCGCAACTCTCGCAGTCGGCGCACTCCGAGACGGCGGGAGCTTGGCCGCAATGCGTGCACAGTACGCCAAGCGCTCCGCAGCTTGCCTTCGGCAGCGCCAGCGCTCGGTAGAGCGCCTCTCGATTCTATCGCGGTCGCGCCAGCCCGACCGGCGAATCCTTGTAAGCCATCCAGATATTCTTCTTGGGGAATCCGATGCCGAACTGAGGACGGGCAGCGGGCCTGCTGACGATGGCGACGGTGGCAGCACTCCTCCCGGCGCCAAACACCACACCGCTCACGTGAAGGATCTGGGTTTGCGACCGCAGGATCGGCGTTGCCGGCCGCCGAGTCCGTTCGCGGCGCCTTGATTGCATCGCAATCGATGCGTAAATTAGGCTCCTGGACGATCGGAGGGCATGACTATGGCGAGCATCACGATCCGCAACCTCGACGACGAGGTGAAGACGCGTCTGCGCGTACGTGCCGCCGAACACCACCGGGCATTGTCAGACTAACTGGCGCTGAGAAGAAGAACCCATAATACAGGACTTTCAGGTAGCAAGTTGACGCCACTCCGCCATCGCATCGGCTCGGGCTTGTTTGAATATGTCGCGGCGGTTGAGATGGCGTTGGTGGTTGAAATGGTTGTGGATCGAAGCATGGATGGAGGCGAATTTCTGCAAGGTCTTAAAGCCTCTGAACCGCGCCATCGCCCTTTCCCGTCGTCGGAAGGGCTGATGTGAGTTTTCCGCGCGGTTGTTCAACCAACGCTTGATCTCTTGGCGGCCCTCGTTGCCGATCACCTTCATCTCCGCCCGGTATGACTGTAGCCTGTCCGTGACGATCGTAGCCGGCCGGCCATGGCGCTTCATTACACGCTTCAGAAACTCAAGCGCGGCTTCGCGGTCTCGGCGTTTCGTGGCGTAGACCTCAAGCACTTCGCCTTCATTATCCACAGAACGCCAAAGGTAATGTGTCTCACCGTTGATGCGGACGAACACCTCATCAAGATGCCAGCGCCACAGCAAATAGGATCCATGACGAACACGGCGTTTCCGGATCTCGGCTGCAAACAACGGACCAAAGCGGTTCCACCAGTACCGCACGGTCTCATGGCAGATGTCGATTCCGCGCTCGAACAGAAGATCTTCGACCTGTCTCAGCGACAAGGGGTAGCGGACATACAACATCCCGCCATAGGTAATGTGCCTCACCGTTGATGCGGACGAACACCTCATCAAGATGCCAGCGCCACAGTGAATAGGATCCATGACGAATACGGCGTTTCCGGATCTCGGCGGCAAACAACGGACCAAAGCGGTTCCACCAGTACCGCACGGTCTCATGGCAGATGTCGATTCCGCGCTCGAACAGAAGATCTTCGACCTGTCTCAGCGACAAAGGGTAGCGGACATACAGCATCACAGCGCTGCGGATGACCTCAGGCGAGCTATTGAAATAACGGAAGGGATTGTCCATCAATGGAGGCTACGAGAGCTTACTTCCGGGCTCAAGCCAATTTACTCTGACAATGCCCGGCAGCGCGGCCTGCGCCTCGCGCAGGATCCAGTCCCGGAACGCCCGCAGCTCGGGCCGCTGCCGCGAGGCGGCGGTGGTGATCAGGCAGCAGCGCTCCGGCGCCTCGGCATTGTCAGACTAAAATCGTATGTTAGAATTTTCCCGTTGTTGAGCCATCTTCGTCGCCCGTGCTTGTCCGGTCTAAGCCAGACAAAACATGTTTTTACGTCCTGAAATCCCAATAGGGACAGGGAGAGACGACCAAGTATATTTAATCTGACAATGCCAGCCAGGCCGTCATGTCGGGAGAGAACCTGCCCTTGATCGGCAAGCGGCTTGGACACCGGCGGCACCGGACCACGGCGGGCTACGCCCATCTAGCCGATGGGCATCTCGTCGAGGCGACGGAGAAAGTCGGCAGGATCATCGCGATGGCGATGTGGCCTGACAATGACGGTAATTTTGCTGCGATAAAGCCTGTGATAGGCCGACGTAGCGTGCCCATTTAACGTCACTCGATCTATCGAAGAACCGCCCGCGATACCGTGTTCTTTTTGTTTGCTTGGGGACGACCCGAGGGAACGCTGCATCGAATCTTCTCGGCGAGGGGTTTCCTATTGCACCAAGCGCTTCCGGGTAGCGCGATTTGTACTTGCATCCCCACTATTTCTCGTCGTTGATGTGCAGTCAGAAACGCCCATCGTTCAACCGCCACCACGCATCGGTTTCCTTCAGGGCGGCGTTTTCCTGTGCAAAATCCCAAGGCGTCAGGCCGACCTCGTCCCGTGCGTTCGGGTCGGCTCCGCCGTCGAGCAGCGCGGCGATCACGGCGGGGTTGTCGGTGTCCAATGCCGCGTTGTGCAGGGGTGTCATGCCGATCTCGTCCCGTGCGTTCGGGTCGGCTCCGCCGTCGAGCAGCGCGGCGATCACGGCAGGGTTGTCGTTGACGGAGGCCGCGAAGTGCAGGGGTGCCCAGCCGTCCCCGTTCCGTGCGTTCGGGTCGGCTCCGCCGTCGAGCAGCGCGGCGATCACGGCGGGGTTGTCGGTGTCCAATGCCGCCAAGTGCAGGGGTGCCAAGCCGCCCTCGGTCGTCCGCGCGTTCGGGTCGGCTCCGCCGTCGAGCAGCGCGGCGATTGCGGCGGGGTTGCTGTTGGTGGCCCCCGCCAAGTCCAGGGGTGCCGCGCCGTCCCCGTTCCGTGCGTTCGGGTCGGCTCCGCCGTCGAGCAGCGCGGCGATCACGGCGGGGTTGTCGTTGGTGCGTGCCGCCATGTGCAGGGGTGCCCAGCCGTCCCCGTCCCGTGCGTTCGGGCCGGCTCCGCCGTCGAGCAGCGCGGCGATCACGGCGGGGTTGTCGTTGGTGCGTGCCGCGAAGTGCAGGGGTGCCGCGCCGTCCTCGGGCCGCGCGTTCGGGTCGGCTCCGCCGTCGAGCAGCGCGGCGATCACAGCGGGATTGTCGGTGTTGTAGGCCGCGAAGTGCAGGGGTGCAAAGCCGTCCCCGTCCCGTGCGTTCGGGTCGGCTCCGCCATCAAGGCAACGGGTCACGTCCTCAACTTCTGCCGCCTCGAAGAAATCGCCGCTCAAGTCCCAGTCCGCGCAATTGGCCTGCGCATGAACTGCCGGGGCAGCGAGCGCGAAAACTGCGGCGACGAGGGTGGGGACGATGATACCGGGGTTTATGGTTATTTCCATTTAGTTGATCCGCGCGGCGCTTGGTGTGAGATTGTATAGCATGGTGCTCCCTGAGAGCGCCAATGGGCATCCTGCCATGGCGACACATCGTTATCTTTTCAATGGTCGCTCAGGGTTTAACCACCGGCTATGCGGGAAGGGGTACCGCGTTATTCTCGCGCGCGCATTGCGTCGCTCCCCACGTGGCCCATCCCAGGACCATATGACAGCCCGGTTCGACCGAGTGTCCGTCATCAAAACAAATGGGACTGTTGAGCGTGTTTCATAAGGGAGGATCTGGCTCATCTTTGTTTGATGTTAAGCCGCTTGGCGTTGATGGTTCAAGCGGCGGTTTTGGGTGGTCAGTTTTTTGATCCTTTTTCTCTTTTCGATGATGGCGGTGTGGCGTCCAAAGTAGGCGTCGGCTGGAGTTACGTTGCCGATGCTCTCGTGGTAGCGTTGGTTGTTGTAGTGATCGACGAAGGCGCTGATCTGGTTTTCGAGATCGCCGGGTAGATAATAATTTTCAAGCAGGATCCGGTTCTTCAGCGTTTGATGCCAGCGCTCGATCTTGCCCTGGGTTTGCGGGTGATACGGTGCGCCCCGAACGTGATCCATACCGTGGTCCTCGAGCCATTCAGCCAGATCGCCGGAGATATAGGACGAGCCGTTGTCGCTGAGCAGCCTCGGCTTGTGGACGACATTGGCGCGATTGCAGCCTGAGGCTTCTAGCGCCAACTTCAGTGTTGCCGTCACATCGTCCGCCGTCATGTTGGTGCAGAGCTTCCAAGCAATGATGTAGCGGGAATAGTCGTCCAGGATGGTCGACAGGTAAAACCAGCCCCAGCCGATGACCTTGAGATAGGTGAAGTCGGTCTGCCACAGCTGGTTCGGCGCCGTGGTCTTGTCGCGGAACTCATCGGCTGCCTTGATGACCACGAAAGCGGGGCTGGTGATCAGGCCGTGGGCCTTGAGAAGCCGGTAAACCGAGGCTTCCGAGACAAAGTAGCCCCTGGTGTCCGTAAACCTGACGGCCAGTTCCCGGGGCGACAGTTGCGTCTCCTCCAGGGCAAGATCGATGATCTGCCCCCGGACATCATCCGGGATCCGGTTCCACACCCGGCCCGGGCTGCTGTTGCGATCCTCAAGACCGGCGTCGCCAAAGGCCAGAAAGCGATCGTACCAGCGATAAAAGGTGGTCTTCGGAATGCCCAGCTTGTCCAAAGTGGACCCGACGCCCAGGTGGGACTGCTCGACCAGGCGGATGATCTCCAGCTTCTCGGATGCGGGATACCTCATTCCTCGCCTCCCCCATGCCCGATCATATTTTTTTGAGAAGACGGTTCTCCAGCGAAAGTTCGGCGACCAACTCCTTCAAGTCGCGCATCTCCTGGCGCAGGCCTTTAACCTCGCCCGAGGTCGCTTGGCGCCCGGTGTCGCCGGCGAGCCGCTTCTTGCCCGCTTCCAAAAACTCTTTCGACCAGCTGTAATACAGACCCTCGGCGATGCCCTCGCGGCGGCACAAGGCGGCGATGCTCTCCTCGCCGCGCAGGCCCGACACCACGATCCGGATCTTCTCCTCAGCCGTATACTGCTTGCGTGTCTTGCGCCGAATATCCCGAACCGTTCTCTCCGCCGGGTCGTTCTTGCTCATTGATTTCTGGCTCATCTTCGTTCCCTTCGGTCACTACGATGAGCCAGAAATCCTCCGTTATGCAATTACCTCAATTCGTCCCAAAGGCGCTGACGTCAGACAGGCCTAAAAATCCGGTGTGCTGTCGCTTGGGATATCTTGTTCCAGCCCGGTAAGGGTATTGATGTTATTCTCGGCGCATGGCTGTTCGTGATAATCGCCAGCGCGTTGCGAATAAACGACATAGGCCGACCATGGCGTCGTGAAGGCGCCGGGATCTTCGACTGTGAAGTCGACGCGGATCTGGTCCTCCGCGATTTTTCGGTAGCGCTCGACAACCCGAAGCCGATCTGTGTGGGGCGTTCCCAAGCCATCGACCCAGGTTTCGTCGGTCATGCCGAGTGTATCGACGATGAGCGTATCGCCATCCCAATGCCCAATGGAATGTCCGTACGTGCTCCGCTCAAAATCGTCTGGATGTCCCACATTCATATGGATAATTCGCGGGAGCCCCTCACGAGCATAAAGAATAACGAATTCATTGGGGGTGTGCAGAAATTGCACTGTGTCGTTGAGCTGCAAAATAAACGGCAGACCATACGGCCGGCAAACACTTTGCGAGTTAAGTTCGGGCCTGCCGGCGCGATCGGCCTCGGCGCGGCGTAGGACCAATTCCGCCGCCCAGGGCTGCAAAATCGGATTGGTATGATCGCCCCGGTTGGGATTACCGGCGCCGCCGCCCGCGGTGGGAGGCGGAGGCGTCAGATTAACAACCGGGCCCGGGCCGCTTTCCGGCTGTCTAAAAAAAGACTGAGATACGGGGCCCCTCGTCCATAGGCCTGAAAAATCTCCAACGTCTTGAGTTTGGGCTTGCGCCGGAGCAACAGCGGTTGGCGCGCCACCAATGACCGATAGCGCAAGCAATAAACATCGGGGCACAATCGAGCGCACCATTCGCAAACCTCTTTGTTTGTTTGGAGCTAGTTTAAATATTCCACGTCGCCCAATTGCGTTCCGTCAGACAGGCCGATCGCCACCAATGAGCCGATTTTTCCACCGTCGCGCAATGGGTGCAAAGCAACCGAAACGACATCTCCGGGAGCAACCAATCTTGGACGCCAGCCGCGCCGCGCAATGTTTGCCGGCGAGCCCATTTCCAAAGACCATCGGAAGGCCGCTCCCGACTCGTCGGTGGTATTTACGTGCAACCAGACATGCGGATTGGTCCAATCAAGCGTATCGACCGTCCCGGTGATATTTAGGGTCGTGTCGCTATCGAACATAGAATGCGAGTGATGAGCCGAAACCGATATTGAAAGCAGCGCCGCAATGCATGCGGCTATAGCAATCGATTTAGCAGGAACTTTAGCTGGGAATGAGGGCATGGAGTGATTCCGGTGTTCGCTCTGCGAGTAGACACTACACGAGTTGCGATATGACGGAAAGATCAGCGCCATTTGGACGACCGCCATGGTCGCACAAAATTTTCATGGATATGGCGGGCCAAGCGCCACGGGTGAAATATTCCGAGTAGTTTCTGGGGCCTCTCTCTAATGAATCGCAGGTAAAAAGCAAAATAATTGGCCATGACATAGCCCGGCCATTCGAAGCGGCCTTCAAGCCTTTTTCGTAACGAACGGAGCGGATCGCGATCAGGCGCGGCAATCGTTGATGGTCTATCCACACCAAATTGGCGCACGATAAATTCAATACTGTTTTGTAAAACTGAATAATGTGCCGCGGCGTGAAAATTCTCTGCGGTGCGATCCCAGTTTAGTTCTGTTGAGTGATGCCGCACCAGCAGGGCAAGTTCCAGCATTTGGAGCAGTGATCAGCCCCCACTGACTGGTCCAGTTTGAATCTTAGTTCATGGTCGGTCTTTCTGGCAACGGGACGATGGTTTCTGGCGCCGGGGGCCGATAACCGAGGGCACTGTGCGGGCGCTTTGTGTTGTAGTGCCGCCGCCATTGCTTGATGACGATCTGTGCTTCTCTCAAAGAATAGAAGATTTCCCCGTTGAGAAGTTCGTCCCTGAAGCGTGCGTTGAAGCTCTCGATGTAGCCGTTCTCCCAGGGGCTTCCAGGCTCAATGTAGGCGGTCTTTGCTCCAACCACGCTGATCCAGTTGCGTACGGCTTTAGCAACAAACTCCGGCTCATTATCGGAACGAATGTAGGCTGGTACGCCATGCAGAATGAAGAGATCGGTGAGGACATCGATCACATCGGTAGAATTGAGTTTCCGCTTCACCCGAATGGCCAGACATTCCCGACTAAACTCATCCAGGACGTTGAGGGTTCGGAACACGCGCCCATCGTCGGTTCGATGATGAACAAAATCATAGGACCAGACGTGGTTCACATAGCCTGCCCGCAAGCGGACACACGAGCCATCATTGAGCCACAGGCGGCCTTTCTTCGGCTGTTTCTGTGGGACCTTAAGCCCCTCCCGTCGCCATAGGCGCTCCACACGCTTGTCATTGATATGCCAACCGGCCCCTCTAAGGAGGGCGGTAATGCGACGATAGCCGTAGCGGCCATATTGCCGGGCCAGTTCGGTCATGTCGCCGACAAGGCGCTCTTCGTCTTCTTTGCCCCTTGGATCGTGGCGTTGTGTGGTGCGATGCTGACCAAGTACGCGACAGGCACGGCGTTCGGAAACACTCAGCTTGTCACGCACCTGATCAATGCAACACCTACGACGCGAGGGGCTTAGAAGTTTCCCCGGGCGGCCTCCGCTAGGATCTGCTTATCAAGCGTGAGGTCCGCAACAGCCCTTCGAAGCCGTTGGTTCTCCACCTTAAGCCGCTTCAACTGTTTGAGCTGATCTGTACCCATGCCGCCATAGTTCTTGCGCCAGCGGTAGTAGGTGAACGCGGTTACGCCAATCTGGCGAATGGCATCGATCCGAGACTTCCCTTGCCCCTGTCCTTTCCGTTTACCTCATCCGGTTGATTTGAGTGTGGATCGTCCCGGCAGTTTAAACCGAAGCTATAAGAGAGATTGGTAACGAATGGATTTGGTTACAGACCAAAGCGGGACCACAAAGCGCGTTCTTCCACGGCTGCGATCAATTCACCGGCCCAACCCTCATCACCGATATCAGCATTCAAGCCCCGACTTAACCGGCGTTGCAACCAGCCCATACGACGCTGTACCGGTTTGAATCTGACTTTGTCGCCAAGTTTTTGCCGCATGACAGCACGCATTTCGCCCAATCCGTCGATCAGTCCGTTTTTGACGGCCTTTTCACCGGTCCAGATATCGCCGTTAAAGAGTGCTTTGTCGGTCCCTTTAAGCTTGCTGCCGCGCCTGGCTTTTACATAGTCCTTGAACTGCGCATGAATATCCTTTTGCAGGTCAAGCAGTCGTTTGACGTCTTCTGGATCTTCCGGTTTAAAGGGATCAAGAATGCTTTTGTTATCACCCTGGGCATAGAGGCGTCGTTCAATACCGATTTTGTCAATCAGTTTATGAAAACCGAATGTCGATGTGATAACTCCAACAGACCCAACAATGGACATGGGGCTGGCATAAATCTCGTCTGCGCAACAGGCGAGCCAGTACCCGCCCGACGCTGCGACGTCCTCCATAAAGGCATAGACCGGTACGTCCTCTTCTTCAGAAAGCTGACGAATGCGTTCGGCAATTTGCTCCGACTGCACAGCCGAACCACCGGGAGAATTAATTACCAGAGCGACGGCTTTGACACCGCGACGGCCAAACGCACGCCGCAACGGCACTTCTAGGGAGGCAAGGTTAAGGCTGCGCTGGGTAAGGCCAGATCCACGAATGGAGCCCGCAAGCCGGACAACACTGACCAACGGCAGCCCGCCGCGGACCATGGGTCCGCCGAACCGTGCGGCAAATTCATTAAAGTGATCAATGAGCGCCATGTACGTACCATAGCCGGGGTTGGATAGAAGGTTAAGCCGAAGTGAAAAGCTGATTACAATTGCTCAAAACCACTTTAGCTTCCGGCGTAAAGCCTCCGTTTTCCTTCCCGAAAACCTTATCAGCCGATCTTATGATGCAAATCGCCCGGGTGTGGATGAGGTTTTCGGGAAAGACAGGTGGAACCGTTTTGTCCCGTTGTTTGCCGCTGAAATCCGGAAACGCCGTCCTATTCGAACTGGCGCTGGCATCTTGATGAGGTGCTTGTCCGCATCAATGGCGAAACACTTTATCTATGGCGTGCCGTTGACCATGAAGGCGAAGTCCTTGAGGTCTATGTCACCAAACGCCGAGACCGAGAAGCCGCGCTTGAGTTTCTGAAGCGGGCCATGAAGCGTTATGGCCGACCAGCTTCGATTGTCACGGACAGACTTCGTTCATACGGCGCCGCTATGAAAGATATTGGGGTCGAAGACCGTCAGCTTTGTGGTCAATGGCTCAACAATCGAGCCGAAATTTCACACCAACCGTTCCGCCGACGAGAAGGCGCGATGGCTCGGTTCAGAGACATCAAGACCCTGCAGAAATTCGCCTCTGTCCACGCTTCGATCTACAACCACTTCAACCACCAACGCCATCTCAACCGCAGAGACATTTTCAAACAAGCTCGAGCCGCTGCCCTGGTCGAGTGGCAGCAACTTGCCGCCTGAAATTACTCGAATTACGGCTTCTTCTACTCAGCGCCACTTAGTCTGACAATGCCTCCACAACCATCCGAACCGCACGGGCGCCAACCTCAGAAGAAAACATGTTCCTTGTCTTGCTCATAATGGCTCCACTTTCTCAAGAGTTGGAGCCTCCGCCAAACCCGGAGCGGTTCATACAGTAAAATGACGCTTAACAGTGGCAATCACTTGTACTAAATCTTCGTCACGCTACAGTATATGAGGCTTGAAATAGGAGGTACTAGGAATGGCTATCGATGAAACTGGACTCAACAAAGGTCTGGTGAAAAAATTGAACACGCTTCGGAAATCTGTTGGTGAGGAGCTCGGCGAAGAGGTCTTTGCAAAGTGGCTGGAGCGCCAGGCGACTTCACAAGCCAAAAGCAAACCAGATCCCGTAGCGACGAAGATCGTTGAGGCTCTCGCAGGCTTTGAGAATGACCCGAAGTTCAATCTTGGCAATTATGGTTACACACTACGCCGTGCCAAAGGCAAAGGCTTGTCGGGTTTCATCGTAAATAAGAATGAAAAGACGAAATAAGCGCCGACCCTGTCTTCTAAAGTTTGAGTGGGCGCCGACCCGCCAAGACTCGCAAGGTGGCTCAAGCCGATTTACTCTGAAAACGTCCTAATTCTGTCCCTGCCCTGATCCGTATAATAAGGCTAACAGCTATGTCGCGCTCTCGTGCAAAGCACTTACTTTCAGTGATTGAGGTAGAAGAATCGTGAGCAACCACACAGTGGATTATGAAGATAAACGGTAGTACTTGTTTGAAACTGCGTCCACGCGATCGCTGCTCGATCAACTTCTTTCTGATTCGCGCCTTTACCGCCGGAGCAAAGACTATCATGCTCTTCTCGAGTTCGTAGTCCGGCTAAGAGGTTTTGCGCCATTCAACGCCATGTTGCTTCAAGTGCAAAAGCCAGGGCTGGGTTATGCTGCATCGCAACGGGACTGGTGGAACAGGTTTCGCCGAATGCCAAAGGAAGGCATTGTCAAGTTAACCGGATTCACTCCGAAATCTCGGTAAATTGTCGATGGCTTGGCTACGCAAATTCAATGGCTTAGCCTTATGGAGAGACGCCGAAAAAAGTCTACAATCAGTTAACTTGACAATGCCCCCGCGGCCTCAAGCTCGAGCCGCCAGGTCTTCAACTGCGTTGGCGTGACGCCGAGCTCGGCAGCCACACTGCTATGCGTCGCACCAGGCTCCGACAGCCGGGCAACCGACTGTTCCTTGTATTCCGGCGAAAACCGCCGCCTCGTCTGCTTTGTCATCTTGTCCCTCCAGGTCGGTATTCAATTTACCGCCTGGTCCGGGATCCGGGAGCAATGTCAGTATGACGTTGCTCCCAAAATCCGGACCAGGTGGTTCTTCACCGTCGGGGTGGTGGTCGTGGTCTTCTCGCTCCCAATGACCTCCATGGCGAGGGCGTTGGGCTACGGGGTAGCGCTTTTTTACAACCCTGCTGGCCAATAGCTCGCACGCCTTTGCAGTCAACCAGGCGGAGGCTGAGAACGTCTGCCTGGCCTTTCTGGCACTGGAGATCCAAAGAGCGATTGCTGAAGCTCGCCATGCCGCAGGGCTGAAACCCGCACGCTGCTCAAGGCCTAATGCTGGACGATTAGTCGCAACAAGCCACCCAATCCCCCATTTCAGCATCACCGGAATAGGAACCAGCATCCACATCCCGCTAACTCAACTACCCCAAAAAAGCCCTTATGTTCCGCTGTTTCCCTCATTCGCTTCCCTGATGTCAGTCATAAGTCACCCTGCTTTGCAGAAAAACAGGAAAGTACGGAAGACATTGATATAACGGGTAATTTTTGGCTTCTTCGCTGGGGGATCGCTGCATTCTCCCTGTTTTGAGGCAGAAAACGCAAAAAATTCCCTGTTAAACAGAGAATTTCGCGGAGGCGAGTTCGCTCAAGACTGCATCCTCCACCATCCAGTCTCACTGTCACTAGGGCTGGATTCTGCCTTGAATTTTTCTTCCGACATTTCAAAACCTTGCGGGGTCGTTGGGCCCGATGCTCTGGCACAGAGAACGGGCCTGAGGAGATAATTTGAGAATTCGGCTAAGAATTCTCCTTGCCTATCCGGTTTACACCCACACCCACTAGGGCTAGAATGGGCGCAAACCGGATATAGGGGAGCGCGCCATGGATGTTCTCGACCGCGCCGATCTCCCATTCCCGCATTCGCTACCCGAGTTCCAGCGACTTTTCCCCGATGATGCGGCCTGCGCCGCCTACCTGGAGAAAGCCCGCTGGGGAGACGGCTTTGCCTGCCCGCACTGCGGCACGGCGGGAGAGCCGTTCCACTTTGAAAACCGCCCTGGCGTCCTGCGCTGCCGCAAGTGCCGCCAGAACACCGGGCTGACGGTGGGAACAGTGATGGAGCGTAGCCACACTCCGCTGAACGTCTGGTTCTGGGCCGCTTATCTGGTCGCCAGTCAGACGCCCGGCATGTCCGCCGTGCAGTTTCAGCGGCAACTTGGTCTTTCGCGCTACGAGACGGCCTTTCAAATTCTCCACAAGCTCCGCTCGGGCATGGTGCGGCCCAACCAAGACAGGATCGGTGGACAGCCCAAGAACCATGTTGAGGTGGACAAAACCTGGGTTGGCGGGCGAACGCGTGGGGAAGGCCGTGGTGTTCACCACAAGGTTCCCGTCTCCTGTGCCATCGAGGTGCGTCATCGAAAGCCGGGCACCAAGCTCGACAACCGGAAAGACGGACGCTATGCCGGACGCGTTCGGCTCGCCGTCGTGCTCGACCGTAGCGCCGAGTCGCTCTGTGGGTTCGTCGAGAGCACCGTCGCGCCGGGATCGCTGATCGTTACTGACGATTGGAGCGGCTATGCTGGCCTCGGTAAGCGCGGCTATGAGCACTTCGCTGTTGCCGAGTGTGGTGATCCAGAGGTTGCCGAGCAATACCTGCCGATCATCCATCTGGTTTTCGCCAACCTGAAGACGTGGCTGATCGGGATCCACCACGGCGTTAGCCACCAGCACCTACAAGCCTACCTCAACGAGTTCACCTTCCGCTTCAACAGGCGGTTCTACCCGTTCAACGCCTTCCGCTCATTGCTCGGCATCGCGGGCGACACCTCTGCTCCAACCTATGCCGAGCTTTACTCGGGAGAGTGGCGGCACCCTACATGTAGCGGTCATGGGCGTTAACCGGATAGGCAAGGAATTCTCTACGGGGCCATTTCAGTGGCCAGACCGTGGAGAAGAATGGGGAAATTGGCGTGTTTGCGGGGCCCGATCGCCTAGGCTGGGTAGCCTAAAAGGCGGCGTTGTTCGTTCCAATGTACGGGTAGCGGAGAAAGCCTTTTCAGGTGCTGAACACTGAGCTCGATTGGCTGACGACCTGGACATGTCTCACATTTGTTCCGGGTCCTTGATTGGATATTTTACCAACAAGGAGAATCATCATGGGACACAGACACAGCGAAGAATTCAGGCGTGAGGCGGTTCGCATTGCGCAGACGAGCGGACTTACCCGCAAACAGATTGCATCAGATTTAGGCATTGGCTTTTCGACATTGAGCAATTGGGTTCAGTCGATGAAGCAAGATGATCTGTCGTCGGCCCCACAAGAGGATCTGGCGAAGGAGAATGAGCGCCTGCGCAGAGAAGTTCGCCTCCTCAAGGAGGAGAGGGATCTGTTAAAAAAGGCAACAGTGTTCTTCGCGGAGCAAAGCAAATAAGATTTGCCTTCGTTGACGAACACCGCCACCAGGTCCCTGTCGAACGACTTTGCCGGATAATGGATGTCACGTCGCGTGGTTATCGGGCCTGGCGCAGCCGTCCAATCAGCCAGCGTCAGCGTAACGATCTGGTTCTGTTGGCCCATATCAGAGAGCAACACCGTTTGAGTCTTGGCAGTTACGGACGTCCGCGTATGACGGAGGAATTGAAAGAGCTGGGCTTGAACGTCGGTCATCGTCGTGTTGGGCGTTTGATGCGTGAAAACGGTATATCCGTTGTCAGAACCCGTAAATACAAGGCGACAACAGACAGCAATCATCGTTTCAACATTGCACCGAACCTGCTGAACCGTGACTTCACAGCCACCCTGCCAAACCAGAAATGGGCAGGTGATATCAGCTACATCTGGACGCGCGAGGGGTGGTTATATCTCGCCGTGATGCTGGACCTTCATTCGCGTCGTGTCATCGGCTGGGCTGTCAGCAACCGGCTCAAGCGTGATCTGGCAATTAGAGCTTTGGATATGGCGGTGGCCCTTCGCAAGCCGCCACCAGGATGCACTCATCATACGGATCGGGGCAGCCAGTATTGTTCGCACGACTATCAGAAGCGATTGCGTCAACACGGCTTCAAAGTCTCAATGAGCGGCAAAGGCGACTGCTACGACAATGCGGTGGTCGAGACCTTCTTCAAAACGCTAAAGGCTGAACTGATCTGGCGCCAAACCTGGTACACCAGAAGAGGGGTTGAGGGCGCGCTCTTTCAGTACATCAACGGCTTCTACAATCTGCGCAGACGCCATTCAGCTTTGGGAGGTAAAAGCCCCTTGGCCTTCGAACAAAAGGCCGCTTAAATGAGTAGCGGATCCGGAATCAAACCGGGACAAGTCCAACCCTTGGCAATGCTCGCGACAATATCGGGCGCAAGAAAGGCTAGAGGGAGATAGCGGCTGACATCGGAGGCGCTCATATGCTCTCTCTTTGCGATCTCTTCGAGAGAACTTGTCTCACCCGATTTCAGCTTCTCAAACCAGTCCATTGAACGCGCGACGAGCTTGATGAGGTTCGGCACTTTGCGTGATGGGGCATACGCAGAGTTCAGGACAACTAACTTGGTCTCGACGCCCCTGCGCTTGAGCTTGATCGGAATACTCACGCGATGGGCCTTGTTCCCGTTTTCAACTTGCCGAAGCCCAATGGTTTCGCGAAGGCTCGCAGCGCTGAGTTCAAGAAGAAGTTTGTCTTCGCATACCGTAACGCGAGTGATGAGTCTTGTTACAAGGGATTCGCTTGATAGCCGAACAGGATTGCCGCTTGTGAACCGATTGAGACCCTCCATCTCTTGCACGGTCGGAGTATCGAGACTTAAGGCCGACATGAGCTGGAGCTGATCTTTCAGGAAACGGTTGAGGGATTCTTTGACGAGTTTCTCGATTTCTTCGGCGGGTAGCCGCCATCCTTTGCTACCCCCCTCTGCCCGTTTGCCGTTTAGAGCGCTCGATATGTAATAGCGGTAGCGCTTATTGCCCTTGACCGCGTGGTTCGGGGTTAGACGCTTTGCCTTCTCATCGAAGATGAGCCCGGCGAGCAAACTGCCATTCCCATTTGTCTTACCGGCATGCCGGTTGGATCGGCCTTCGAGCTTGGCCTGAACGGCGTCCCAGATATCGCTGTTGATAATCCCCTGGTGCCGGCCATCATAGGATTCATCCCGATGTCTGATCTTGCCGATATAGAGTGGGTTCTTCAGGAGATGATAAAGCCGCCCCCTGGTGAAGGCACAGCTCCCGACTTCCCTGCCGGTCCGGTAGATCTGTCTCTTGGTCCGGATATTGAGGCGGTCGAGTTCTGTTTTGAGCTCCCGGACATTATCGAGGCTGAGATAGAGCTCGAAGATTCTTTGGACTTGGGACGCCTCAACCTCATTGATGATGAGCTTCTTATCCCTCACCTCATAGCCCAGAGGGACTGGGCCACCCATCCACATGCCCTTCTTCTTGGAAGCTGCGATTTTGTCCCGGATGCGCTCTGCGGTGACCTCTCTTTCGAACTGGGCAAAGGACAGAAGAACATTGAGGGTCAGGCGGCCCATGGAGGTGGTGGTATTGAAGGCTTGGGTAACCGAGACGAACGAGACCCCATGCTTGTCGAAGAGCTCCACCAGCTTGGCAAAGTCTGCAAGGGACCGGGTTAGGCGATCGACCTTGTAGACGACGATGACATCGACACGGTTGAGCTTGATCTCCTCAAGCAGCTCTTGAATGGCCGGGCGGTTGAGATGGCCTCCCGAATAGGCTCCATCGTCATAATGGCCTTTGACCAAGGACCAGCCTTCGTTCGTCTGGCTCTTTATATAGGCTTCACAGGCTTCCCTCTGGGCATCTAGAGAATTGAAGTCCTGCTCGAGCCCTTCCTCTGTCGATTTACGGGTATAGATGGCGCAGCGAAGACGCTGGGTCATGACACACCAGCCTGACTTGCGATCCCGAAGAACTTCCGTGTCAACGGCGGAGCAAAATTAGTCCACCCGGGCGGAGCAAAACTAGTCCACTTAACGTTATGCGGTACGCGGTGTTGGGGGGTTGTCCCGGTGGGTCCACCATTGCACCGGCGGTTAAGCAGGTATTTTTGGGGATTTCCGCCGTTTTTGGCTTTGGTTGAGACGATAGCTCTCGCCGTTCATTTCCAGGATATGGACATGGTGGGTGAGGCGGTCCAGCAAAGCCCCGGTCAGGCGTTCCGAGCCGAATATCTCCGTCCACTCATCGAACGGCAAGTTGGAGGTCACCAGGATCGAGCCCCGCTCGTAGCGCTGGCTGAAGACTTCGAACAGCAGCTCGGCGCCGGTCTTCGAGAGCGGCACGAAGCCGAGTTCGTCGATGATCAGAAGGTGATAGTTTGCCAGTTGCTTCTGCAGGCGCAACAGGCGTTTTTCATCCCTGGCCTCCATCAGTTCATGAACCAGGGCAGCGGCCGTGAGGAAGCCGACGGAGAGCCCCTTTTGGCAGGCCGCCAGACCGAGACCGAGGGCGATATGGGTCTTGCCGGTGCCTGAGTTGCCGAGCGCGATGATATTCTCACGACGCTCGACGTATTCGCATCGCGCCAACTCCAGAACCAGCATCTTGTTGAGCGATGCGATGGCCTTGAAGTCGAAGCTGTCGAGGCTTTTGACGGCGGGGAACCTGGCCTGTCTGATCCGCCGCTCGACCATGCGGCGCTCACGGTCGATCAGTTCCAACTCGGTCAGACGGACAAGATACCGCACATGGTCGGCGCCCTCGGTGGCGCATTGGCGGGCCAGCTTGTCGTATTCGCGCAGGAACGTCGGCAGTTTCAGGGTCTTGAGGTGATGGGCCAGCAACACTTGCGGCGTATCGGTCATGACGCGCCTCCACCCAACAAGCTCATATAACTGGCGGCGGCCGTGGTCGCCACGTTGGCCCGAGGCAGGTAGGGATAGATATCCAGGTTGAGTTTGGGCGGGCGTCGCTCGATACGGCACAGCACAAGGTGTTTGACGGCGTCGTAGCCGATCGCACCCAGGCGCAGGGCGTCCTTCACCGCGCCGTGAAGCACCTCGAGATCGAAGGTCTCCAGAAGCCGAAGGACCTGGACGTATTCCCGCTTGCCGGCCTTGCCCATGCGCGCCTCCAGGAGACGGCGCAGGGTTGGGAAGGCATCAGGCAGTTCCCATCCGGCTAGCGGCGCGGCCTGATCCAGGGCACCGATCTTGTGCTCCAGCAAAGGCAGGTAGTGGATCGGATCGAAGACCATATCTTCCCGGTCGTAGGAACGGGGGTGTCGGGCAATGATCCCGGTGCCGCAACCGATAACCACCTCGTGGACATAGCCACGGATCCAGACTTCCTGATGGCCGTAGGCGACGGGCACGGAATAGTCATTCGTCCGGTAGCGCACCAGGGACAGCGAGTTGACCCGCGTGCCCTGCTTGTCGCACGCGTCGAACGGTGCCGGCAGTGGCCTCTTCAACGCTTCGCGGTCACGCACAAACCGTTCGCCGATGCTCTCGCGGTGGCCGCGCAGGACGTTGCCTTGCCGGTTGCGGCATTGCTCTTCCAGGTGGCCATTGAAGGCGTCCCAGCTCGCGAACCGGGGAAGCGGCGTCATGAAGTTCCGCCGGGCATAGCCGACCACCCCCTCCACATTGCCTTTGTCGTTACCCTTGCCGGGACGGCCGTAGCGGTCCTCGAAGAGGTAATGGGACTACAGCCCGCTGAACGCCCGCGTTCGTTGCCGCGTGCCATCTGACAAGATGCGCGACACCAGACACTTGTCGTTGTCGTAAAGAATCGATTGGGGAACGCCGCCGAAAAAAACAAAGGCTCTGTTGTGCCCGTCCAGCCAGGCCTCCGTCGCCGCCGCCGGGTAAGGCCGCAACGAAGCAGGCATCGCTGTGGGGAAGTGTCATGACGAAAAAATGCGCCCGATACTTGACGCCGGCGATGATCGCATCCGCCTCGCCAAAGTCCGCTTGAGCATGGCCCGGAGGATGTGACAACGGCACAAACATCTCACGCCGGCGAAGGCGCCGTTCCCGAACGTAATCCTTCACGATGGTCTCTTTGCCCGTGAAGCCATGTTCGTCGCGAAGGCGCTCGAATATACGCTTCGCCGTGTGGTGCTGCTTACGGTGAACCGTTCGGTCCTCCTCCAGAATACGGTCGATGATATCCGTGAAGGGGGCCAGTTTCGGGCGTTTCGGTGGCTGGCGTCGCCGATATCCCGGCGGTTCCGAATGCCGCAGCATCTTCCTCACCGTCTCGCGCGCAATGCCAAACCGACTTGCCGCCTCTCGCTGGCTCAGACCATCAACATGGCAGGCCAGCCGAACGCGCAGATATAAGTCTACGGTGTACATCCTTCCGCCTTCCATCTCAAAAAAGATCGAAGGCTACAGGTGGCAGAGTTTTACTCCGCCCGCGGCTGGGAAATCCCGCCGCTTCCGTGGACTAATTTGTCACCGCCGTTCTCACGCCAGGGCGGTTTTCAAAGTGGAACGGCTCTCCCGCCGTGCCGCAGTGCGGGCAGGCAAAGCCGTCTCCCCAGCGGGCTTTCTCCAGGTAGGCGGCGCAGGCCGCATCATCGGGGAAAAGTCGCTGGAACTCGGGTAGCGAATGCGGGAATGGGAGATCGGCGCGGTCGAGAACATCCATGGCGCGCTCCCCTATATCCGGTTTGCGCCCATTCTAGCCCTAGTGGGTGTGGGTGTGAACCGGATAGGCAAGCTTGGATCTATGCACCGAAGCGGTAACCGTGAAGACGGAAAAGAAAAAGGGCAGAAATTTCTTCCCGCCCTTCTCAACTCTAACGCTAATGGCTTGATCACATGCCCATATCGCCCATGCCGCCCATGCCGCCGCCATGGTCGTGACCGCCGCCGGCCGTAGGCTTCTGCGGACGCTCGGCAACCATCGCCTCCGTGGTGATGAGAATCCCGGCAACGGACGCCGCATCCTGAAATGCGACGCGCACCACCTTGGTCGGGTCGATAATGCCTGCCGCGATCATGTTGACATATTCCTCGGCTTGCGCGTCGAAGCCGTACGTCGCTGACTTCTGCTCCAAGAGTTTGCCGACCACGATCGAAGCTTCCACGCCCGCATTCTCGATAATCTGCCGCAAAGGTGCTTGGATTGCTTTGCGAACAATTGCAATGCCGGCGTCCTGATCATCGTTTTCGCCTTCCAAAGTCTTCAAAGCTTTGGTGGCATAGAGGAGTGCCGCACCTCCTCCCGGGACCACGCCTTCCTCAACCGCGGCCTTGGTGGCGTTAAGCGCGTCATCGACGCGGTCCTTACGCTCCTTGACCTCGATCTCGGTCGCGCCTCCGACGCGGATGACCGCAACGCCGCCTGCGAGCTTCGCCAGACGTTCCTGCAGCTTTTCGCGATCATAATCGGAAGTCGTTTCCTCGATCTGCTGCTTAATCTGGCCGACGCGGGCCTGGATGTCGCCCTTTTTTCCTGCGCCGCCGATGATTGTGGTGTCGTCTTTGGTAATCTGTACCTTTTTCGCCGTGCCAAGCATATCCATCTTGACATTTTCTAACTTAATGCCGAGGTCTTCAGAGATAACTTGGCCACCCGTGACTACTGCGATGTCTTCGAGCATCGCTTTACGGCGATCGCCGAAACCAGGCGCCTTCACGGCCGAGACCTTGAGGCCGCCGCGCAGCTTATTGACGACGAGCGTTGCCAGCGCCTCGCCTTCCACTTCCTCGGCAATGATGAGGAGCGGGCGGCTCGACTGCGTGACCGATTCGAGAATCGGAAGCATCGGCTGAAGCTTGGAAAGCTTCTTCTCGAAAATGAGAATATGCGGTTCTTCTAAATCACAGACCATTTTGTCGGGATTAGTGACGAAATAAGGGGAGATGTAACCACGGTCGAACTGCATGCCTTCGACCACTTCAAGCCCAGAACTGAGGCTCTTGCCCTCCTCGACGGTTATGACGCCTTCGTTGCCAACCTTTGCCATCGCCTCGGCGATCATTTGCCCGACATCGGAATCACCATTAGCCGATATGGTTCCAACCTGGGCGATCTCTTCATTGTCCTTGACCGTCTTCGAGCGCTTTTTGAGATCGGCGACGACTGCTTCGACCGCTTTACCGATGCCGCGCCTCAGATCCATCGGGTTCATGCCCGCGGCGACCGCCTTTGAACCTTCGCGCAAGATGGCCTGGGCAAGGATCGTCGCCGTTGTGGTGCCGTCTCCGGCAGTGTCGTTGGTCTTCTGCGCTACCTCGCGCACCATCTGTGCGCCCATATTTTCGAATTTGTCACCGAGCTCGATTTCCTTCGCCACGGCCACGCCGTCTTTGGTCGTGCGCGGAGCGCCGAAGCTTTTCTCGATGACGACGTTGCGGCCCTTGGGACCCAAGGTTATCTTGACCGCATCGGCCAGAATATCGACGCCGCTCAGGAGTTTCTCTCGCGCGTCCGAGCCGAATTTGACATCTTTCGCTGCCATGTTCCTATCTCTCCTAAAAATTCTGTGTAAAGATGTTCCGTAGACTGATTAGCGCGATTTCTTCGAAGCCTTGCCGGGCTCGATGACGCCCATGATGTCGGACTCCTTCATAATGATGAGGTCCTCGCCGTCGATCTTGACCTCGGTGCCCGACCATTTTCCGAACAAAACGCGTTCGCCGGCCTTGACTTCCGGTGCAACGCGCTTGCCGGCATCGTCGAGCGCACCGGGGCCGACCGAGACGATTTCGCCTTCCTGCGGCTTCTCTTGGGCAGTGTCTGGAATAATGATGCCGCCAGCGGTCTTTTGCTCCTCCTGGACGCGGCGGACGACCACGCGGTCTCCGAGCGGACGAAATTTCATAGGGATGCTCACTCCGTTAGAATTAGAAAAATCAATGAGTTAAGGTCAAAATTCCCAATTTAGCAGCACTCTTACATAGAGAGTGCCAACCCATGGGGTGGTAGTTAGGGATAGGCAGCCACACCGTCAAGGGACACGCCGTGGTTTTTTCTCGCGCTCGGCTCCTGGTTCGGCGGTGTGTGCGCGACAAGACGGCCCTCAAAAAGAGGCCTTGAAACCTGACCAAATCGTTCAGCTTCGATTCATGCTCCTGCCAATAGGTTGAGCGATGTGGAGGGCTATCTTAGAGGAGGCCAGACATGAAATTCCTCGCCAAACTCACTTTCGGAGCGCTGGTATTGACCGGCGCGGCCTTGACCACAGCCCAGCCTGCAAATGCGGCCTCGAGTTTCAGTTTTTCCTATGGCTATGGCGGCGGCTATGGCGGACCGCATGTTTCGGTTCACTATAATCCGTGTTACCGGCCCTATTATGGGCGGCCGCGCTATTGCCATTATCAGCTCTATCGCGGGCGGGTTTTCTTCGGCGGCGCCGGGCATCAGGCTTTGTCAAGTTAACCGGATTTACTCCGAAATCTCGGTAAATTGTCGATGGCTGTTCAATGCAATTTCAATGGCTTAGCCTCATGGAGAGGTGTCGAAAAAAGCCTACAATCAGTTAACTTGACAATGCCGGGCCACACACTCAACCGCAACGCCAAGTCCGCCGCGCTCAGCGCCTTCTAGGGCGCCAAGCAGCGCTTCTTCGGACATCTGCTCACCTCAATGAAATGTCCGACCCTCATTCGCGCCGTTGAGGCCGACCTCGACGCCGGCCACGCGTCCGTCATTCAGCTCGTCTCCACCGGCGAGGCGCTGATGGAGCGGCGCATTGCAGAGATGCCGGCTTCGGAATGGGACGACCTCTCCATAGACCTAACGCCGAGAGAGTATGTTCTCGACTATCTGGCCCACGCCTTTCCGGTGCAGCTTCAGGAAGCCTACACCAATGAGGACGGCGATCTGATGAGCTGGCCTGTGACCGACGCCGATGGCAACCCGGTCTTGTGCCGCGAGGCCGTCGCCGCGCGCGATGCGCTGATCGAGAAGCTCGCTTCACTGCCCCCGGTGCAGGCGGCATTGGACCGGATCGTCCATCACTTCGGCCATGACGCCGTCGCCGAAATCACCGGCCGCTCGCGCCGGGTGCTGCGTGTTACCGATACTGCCGGAGAGCGCCTGGCGCTGCGCAGCCGGCCTGCTTCCGCCAATCTTGCCGAGGCCGCCGCCTTCATGGCGGACGAGAAACGCATCCTTGTATTCAGCCAGGCCGGCGGCACCTGGCGCAGCTATCATGCCGATCTTAGCTGCGCCAATACCGCGCGGCGCATCCACTATCTTCTGGAACCCGGCTGGCGCGCCGATCAGGCGATCCAGGGATTGGGACGCACCCACCGCACCCATCAGGCCTCGGCGCCGCTGTTCCGCCCGGTGAGCACGGATGTCAAGGGCGAGCGGCGCTTCATCGCCACCATCGCCCGAAGGCTCGATACCCTCGGCGCCATCACAAGGGGTCAGCGGGATTCTCAGAGTGCCATGGGAGAGGATAAGGCCATGTTCCGGCCCGAGGACAATCTGGAAAGCCCCTACGCCAGGTCAGCGCTGCGCCGGTTCTACCTCGCGCTGTGGCGCGGCGAGTTTGAGGGCTGGGGGATCGAGCGCTTCGAAGAGGCGACCGGACTTAGCCTCACCTGGGAGGGATCTCTTAAGGAAGAGCTGCCGCCGATGCCGAAATTCCTCAACCGGCTGCTCGCACTTCCGATCGACGATCAGAACGCGCTCTTCGCGGAACTGGAACTTCGTATCTCCGCGCTCATTGCCGAGGCCGTCTAGGCCGGGACCTACGACCGCGGCGTCGAGACAGTTCATGCCGACTCGCTTACCATTGCATCCCGCGAGCCGGTCTTCATCCACGCGGGCTGGACCCATCCAGGAAAAGTGGAGGCGCCCTACACCGTTTGCATTGCTTCTGCCTCGAATTTGACGGGGCTTGTGAAGTCCAGCGTCGAGAGCCGACGGACTGGATTATAGAACCCGTCGATGTATCCGGCTATGGCAGTTTCAGCTTGGCTTCTTGACATGAACACAGTCCTCCAGATCAGTTCTGACTTGATGGTTTTGAAGAAGGTCTCGACGACGGCGTTATCATAGCAATTTCCCTTACCGCTCATTGAGGCGAGGAAACCGAGTTCACCGAGGCGCGCCTGGTATGCGTCTGAGCAGTACTGGCTTCCCCGATCGCTATGGTGGATCACACCGGCGCCAGGTTGGCGCAGCCCGATAGCACGGTTAAGCGCCCTGAGCGGCAGGTCGCTGGTCATGCGAGCGCCCACGGCCCAGCCGATGACGCGCCGGGAGTAGAGGTCGAGCATGACGGCCAGGTACAGCCAGCCCTGTGCCGTCCAGATATAGCTGATGTCGGCAGCCCATTTCTCGTTGGGTGCCTCGGCGGAGAAGTTCTGGTCGAGAAGGTTCGATGCGACGGCCTTGTTGTGCTGGCTGTCCGTCGTCTTTTTGAACTTCTGTTTCCGTTTTGGAGACAACCCATTTCCCCGCATCAGCCGAGCCACCCTATGGCGTCCAACCTCGATCCCATTCTCGGCAAGCTCGTGATGGACCCGCTCTGCACCGTAGCTCTCGCGGCTGCGCCGAAAGGCTGCCCGGACATGGGCGAGTAGAACCATGTCATCGAGCTGTCGCTGGCTTGGGCCGCGATTGCGCCAAGCGTAGAAGCCTGAGACGCTGACCTGCAGCAGTCTGCACAGGCGGAATATCGGCATCGCCAACCCGGCCCTCTCCGCGTCGATGAACCGGAACCTCATCGACTTTCCCTGGCGAAGAAGGCCAGCGCTTTTTTTAGGAGATCACGTTCCTGACGGGCCAGATCACGCTCTCGGCGTAGACGGGTAATCTCCTTCGCTGCATCCTCATGCGGACCGGAAAGCAAATCCTCCTCACGCAATTCTGCGACCCAGCGGCCGAGCGCGCTGACGCTGATCCCAAGATCTCCTGCTATCTGCCGCTGCCTGCGCCCGCTCGTCTGTAAAAGACGGACGGCTTCTTCCTTGAAGGCCCGATCAAACCGCCGGCCCTTGTTCCCATTCTGCTTCGACATTTGCACCTCCTGCGATCAAAATCCTATCGCAGGACGTCTCCACTTTCGTCAGCAGGGTCCAGGCACCGGCGCGGCCACCGAGCTGTGCGAGATAGCCCGCCGTGACAAGCTCCAGCCGCTGAGTGCAGAGGCGGCCCTCGCGCTTCGCGCCGAAGCCTCAGGCGCCGGCCATGCGGCGCGCCTCATGATCAACGAGCGCTCGGGCCGCGCCGCGCTGGTGCTGCCCCACGTCTCGCGCATGCTCGAGGACGGAGGTGTCGAGGCCCGCGTGCGTCTGATCCGTCCCGCCACCCGCGAGAGTATGGCGAGCGCCGAACTCGATGCGTCGAACTGGAAGAAGTCCGATGAAGCGCCATGGCGCACTTTCTGGGAGGCCGAGATCGACGGCCTTCCGTCCCACACCGAATCCCGCCTATGGCTGGTCACCGGACTCCTGCTTCCCATCTGGGACCGGCTGCCCGATCACAACATGCGCGTGCGCCGGCTTGTCGCCGACACCGGCGAGCGCATAATCGGGCGCGTGCTCAGCCCCGCCGAGGCCACCGCCTTCCGCGCCGCTCTAGGCCTTGCCGGCGGACCGGGGCTTACCCCGGCCGAGCTTCACGACGAGATCATGGCGCGCGGCGCGTCCTTTGCGCTGGCCAATGGCTGGCGCCTCGCTCGCCGCAAGCTGATGGGCAATGATCGTATCGAGATTGAGGGCCCCGCCGACAGAGATATCGCGGCCCTCAAGCGAATGGGCTGCGTTACGGAGATCGTGTCATGGCGCACCCGGGTGTTCGTCCCCGCCTATATCGATCTCGGGCGTATCGTTGAACGCTGGCCGCTCGCCGAGACAGCCGTATAATAGGCGTGCCTGTCCGTACAGCGTGCCTGTCCGTACAGCCGGCCCGCCCGCCGCTTGCTGCATCGCGCCGGCCCTGGCCGCGGCCGACCATCCATAAAGGAGTTGACCGATGACCGCACACACGCTCGGCGACGATCCCGTCTATGCCTTCTCCCCCGCTTACGACATGAACGGCGAGCCGCAACAGATCCGCATCGTCTTCGAGGGCATGCCGGGTTACGTCCCCACCGCGATGGTCGCGTTGACCATCGAAGATGCGGAACGGCTTTGCGATCAGCTGAACGCGAGGCTCGGACTGGACCATGATGCCTGGTCGGCTCTTGTAAGCAGGTCCATGCGCATCCGCACGAACGGCGCGCTGCTGAATTGACGGCCGGTTGCCCAAGGTGCCGATTGCCCAAAGCAGCACGCGGCGCAAGAATGCGCCCATGAAACCGCATCCCGGCAGACAGAAACGATTAAGAGCCCTCATGATAGCGGGGGCCGTCATTGCACTGGTCGGCACCGCGGCTGCCGCCGAGACGGCCGAGCCCGAGACCTGGCGCGGACTCATCGTTGCTCCCGAACACCGATGTACACCCTACGACCGTGCCGGCTATCCCTATCCGCCTACCATCGAGGTGCAAATCGTCGCCGCCCAGGGCGGGCGCATCTACGGCCCCTATACGGGACGGATCTTCTCCAATACCCGCCGGACCGATATCGAGCACATCGTCGCCCTGTCGGAGGCCCATGACAGCGGGCTCTGCGCAGCAAGCGCCGAGTTGCGCCAGCGTTTCGCCACCGACCTGCTCAACCTGACGCTTGCCGCACCGGCAGTGAACCGGTGCGGCGCGGGGGCTAAGTGCGCCTTTGACGCCGCCGAGTGGCTGCCGCCGGTCAACCGGTGCTGGTTCGCCGCTCGCGTGGTCGCGGTGCGGCAAAAGTATCGCCTGAGCGTCGATAAGCGCGAGGCCGACGCGCTGACGCGTGTGCTCTCTAATTGTGAGTCCACGGAGATGGTCATCCACCTCACGGAACCGGCGCCAACAGCGCCGCTATCCACCGGCCGCGATCCGCTGGGCTCGTGGGACGATAACAGCAACGGGCACATCACCTGCCTGGAGGCCCGCCGCCACGGCATCGCACCGGTGCCGCGGGGCCACGCAGCCTATCCGTTCATGACCGATCGGGACCGCGATGGAATGGTCTGCGAATAAGCCGCAGGACTCTGTGGTAACCTCAGGGTGCCGCCTCATACCCATGCGTCATCAAGTGCGCGTATCTAGAGTCTCAGGACTCGCCGTCTCCGAACCGTCCGTCTCTGAACCAGTAGTCTGGCCGCGATCCAGGCCGGCAGGCTGATCACCGCCGAATAACCCGCAATCGCCAGCGGTCCGGGCAGCCCCGAGAAGAGGGACGCCGCAATCGTCGCGGGCGCCAGAACGGCGAACGCAATCCATGCCGGACCGGGATATCCCCCGCGCCATAGCCGCCGGCTGGGCAGCGCCAAAGGCAGGCCGCATGGCGCGATCACGACCAGCGTCAGCCAGGTCTGCGGCTGCACCGGTAATCCCGTGCCGTGCAATGCCGCTATGACAGCGATCCCCACCGGCAGCCAAACCAGAGCACCAAAAATGAAAGCACCCCGCGCAGGCGCACGCGATGTCGAAACGAGCATTCAGCTCCCCCTTGAAGCGAAGCCATTCTGGAGTGCGCGCATCGGCCTTGCAAGTAGCCAACACTCCGCCATGTGCCGCCCCTTATAGGCCAGCCCCAAGGGTCCGGGTCATGGGCTGGACCTGGAGAACCTTCCTTGCCTATCCGGTTTACACCCACACCCACTAGGGCTAGAATGGGTGCAAACGGGATATAGGGGAGCGCGCCATGGATGTTCTCGACCGCGCCGATCTCCCATTCCCGCATTCGCTACCCGAGTTCCAGCGACTTTTCCCCGATGATGCGGCCTGCGCCGCCTACCTGGAGAAAGCCCGCTGGGGAGACGGCTTTGCCTGCCCGCACTGCGGCACGGCGGGAGAGCCGTTCCACTTTGAAAACCGCCCTGGCGTCTGGACCCATCCAGGAAAAGTGGAGGCGCCCTACACCGTTTGCATTGCTTCTGCCTCGAATTTGACGGGGCTTGTGAAGTCCAGCGTCGAGTGCCGACGGACTGGATTATAGAACCCGTCGATGTATCCGGCTATGGCAGTTTCAGCTTGGCTTCTTGACATGAACACAGTCCTCCAGATCAGTTCTGACTTGACGGTTTTGAAGAAGGTCTCGACGACGGCGTTATCATAGCAATTTCCCTTACCGCTCATTGAGGCGAGGAAACCGAGTTCACCGAGGCGCGCCTGGTATGCGTCTGAGCAGTACTGGCGGCTTTGTCACGTTAACCGGATTCACTCCAAATCTCGGTAAATTGTCGATGGTTGCTCTACGCAATGTCAATGGCTTAGCCTCATGGAGAGATGCCGAAAACAGCTTGCAATCACTTAACGTTACAATGCCGTCCGAGCGCGTCGTCGATCGGAACGGGCGCATTTCCATCGGCACCATGCACCTTGCCAAGGGCCTTGAGTTCAAGGCCGTCGCCGTCATGGCGTGCGATGACGACGTTCTGCCCTTGCAGCAACGCATCGAGACCGTCGCCGACCAGACCGAACTGGATGACGTCTACGAAACGGAACGCCATCTGTTCTACGTGGCCTGTACGCGGGCAAGAGATCGGCTGCTGGTTTCCGGGGTCGAGCCTGCTTCTGAGTTCTTCGCTGATTTGTCCACGAAGCTGAAAGCCGCGGATTGAGCCGGGATTCACAGGACGTACGCTCATGACGGACCGGAACTGGCACGAGATCTGGAAGGAACAATGCGAGGCCGCCGAGGCCATCAAGCTTCGGTACGGTCTCGAGGCGTCCTTCGATTATGCGGTTACCGAGAAGCTGCTGAACTTCGCCGAAGTCGCTGCCCAACATCCCGAAGTCGCCCGCGAACTGCCCCGGTTCGTTTCCCGCGTGCAGCGGATGTTCGCGGCACAAGAGCTACAGACGCACCTCGCGCGGATCGAGCGCGAGCGCCATGAACATGACATGGCCGCCATGGAAGACGACGAGCCGGACTTCGAAAACCCGGTGGCGGAGCGGCTGCAGCAATTCGATACGATCAAGGAATTGTTGACCGCCAATACGCTCGGCACGTCGTGAGCGGCGCGGCCGTGCGGCAACCGGAAGCGCCGAACCAGGAGGTTCTGGCCGGCCTCGTCGAGCGGGTGACGTTCCACAATGCCGATAACGGGTTCTGCGTTCTGCGCATCAAGGCCCGCGGCCACCGCGATCTGGTGACGGTCGTCGGCCACGCCGCCATGGTTTCGGCGGGGGAGTGGATCACCGCATCGGGGGAATGGATCAACGACCGTACCCATGGCCAGCAGTTCAAGGCGCGCTTCATGCGTACCTCGGAGCCCTCGTCGATCGAGGGCATCGAGAAATACCTCGGCTCCGGCATGATCCGCGGCATCGGGCCGGTCTATGCCGGGAAGATGGTCAGGGCGTTCGGTGAGAAGGTGTTCGATATCATCGAGGCGGAGCCGGAACGGCTGCGCGAGGTGACCGGCATCGGCCGGGTGCGCGCCAAACGCATCACCGACGCCTGGGCCGAGCAGAAAGTCATACGTGAGATTATGGTGTTTCTGCACGGCCATGGCGTCGGCACGGCGCGGGCGGTGCGGATCTACAAGACCTACGGCATGGATGCCGTTCAGGTCATGACCGAGAACCCGTACCGCCTTGCCCGCGACATTCGCGGCATCGGGTTCAAGACCGCTGACGCGATCGCCATGAAACTCGGCATCGAGAATACAGCAATGATCCGGGTTCGCGCGGGGATTTCGCATGCGCTGACCGAGGCGATGGACGACGGTCATTGCGGCCTACCTGCCGAAGAGCTTGCGCCGCTCGCCGTCGAATTGCTGGAAATCCCGCATGAGTTGGTTCAAACCGCTCTGGACCTCGAACTGGCCGAGGGAACGGTCGTCGCGGACACGGTTGCGGGAACGCCCTGTATATTCCTTGGCGGCCTGTACCGGGCCGAACGCGCGATCGGCGAACGGTTTCAGAAGATCGTGGGCGGAAAGCTGCCCTGGCCGGATATCGATGCCGGCAAGGCGCTGCCCTGGGTCGAGAGGAAGACCGGCCTGTCGCTTGCGGCGAGCCAGGCCGAGGCGGTTCGCCTGGCCCTGATCTCCAAGGCCATGGTCATCACCGGCGGGCCGGGCGTGGGCAAGACGACCATCGTCAACGCCATCCTCCGTATCCTGACCGCCAAGGGCGTGACCCTGCTGTTGTGCGCGCCAACCGGACGTGCCGCCAAACGGATGACGGAGGCCACCGGGTTCGAGGCCATGACGATCCACCGGCTGCTTGAGGTCGATCCCAGGGGCGGAGGGTTCAAACGCAACGCCGACAATCCGCTCGACTGCGGACTTCTGGTCGTCGACGAGACCTCGATGGTGGATGTCATGCTTATGCGGGCGTTGCTGACGGCGGTCCCCGACGAAGCCGCTCTGTTGATCGTCGGCGACATCGACCAACTGCCGTCGGTCGGTCCGGGCCAGGTGCTGGCCGACGTCATCGCCTCCGGCGCGGTCCCCGTCGTGCGGCTGACCGAGGTATTCCGTCAGGCGGCGCGAAGCCGGATCGTCACCAGTGCGCACGGGATCAACCGGGGCGCCATTCCCAATCTTTCCAGGCCCGAAGGCGACAGCGACTTCTACTTCGTGCAGGCGGACGATCCGGAAACCGCAGTCCCCATGATCATCGAGTTGGTAAAGACGCGCATCCCGAAGCGCTTCGGGCTCGACCCGGTGCGCGACATTCAGGTGCTGTGCCCGATGAACCGCGGCGGCGCCGGCGCCCGCTCGCTCAACATCGAGTTGCAAGCCGCCCTCAATCCCGCCGGCGAACGCAAGGTCGAGCGCTTCGGCTGGACCTTCGCGCCCGGCGACAAGGTGATGCAGATCGAGAACGATTACGACAAGGAGGTCTATAACGGCGACATCGGTTATGTCGACGATGTCGATCCCGACGAAGGCGAACTGACCGCGCGTTTCGACGGGCGCGCGCTCGCCTATGGTTTCGGCGAACTCGACACCCTGGTTCCGGCATACGCCGCGACCATTCACAAGAGCCAGGGCTCGGAGTATCCCGCCGTCGTCATCCCCGTCCTGACGCAGCACTACGCGATGCTCCAGCGGAACCTGCTCTACACCGGCGTGACGCGCGGCAAGCGGCTGGTCGTGCTGGTCGGGCAACAGAAGGCCGTGGCCATTGCCGTTCGCAATGTCTCGGGACGGCACCGCTGGTCGAAGCTCAACGAGTGGCTCGGCGAAGCGGATGCCGGCGGTGTGACAGCCGGCTTGCGCTCTCTTCCAGCTGTTGATCCGGGAAGCGGGCTTGCAAGCGGCGTGCGGCGGTAGTTGCCGACGCCCGCCGGCCGATGGGTCAGTGGATCGTCGGCTTGCCCATGGCGAACGTCGAGAGACCTAGCCGCCGCGCCCGGTTGCAGGAGAGCACCACGGTCTGGAGTTCTTTCTCGGCGGTGCGGGACAGCTTCTTCAGGAGCTTGACCGTGACCGCCAATGTCTCTTCGGATCCCGTTGGCGCCGGCACTTGTTGCATTAGATCCACGCAACCATGCATGCTGGCGTTGATCCCCGCGAGATGGTCCAGGGCCTCACTGGCGCTCTCGGGAACATCGACGGATTCCTCGTCGCCGAACAATCCCTCAACGAAGCCTTCGATTTCCTCCACGCGCGTACGGCACAGGCGTTGGAGATCGTCGGGATCCGGCTTGACCGACAGCCTTGCCAGCCGGAACGGCTTCGTTCTCGACTGCCGTCCAACCAAATCGTTCCAGAGGCTCGTCAGATCCTGCAACAACGCGTTGAAAGCATCCATGTCGTCGAACTCGGGCCACTCGCCCCCCCACAGGTCTTTCAATGCCTGGATTGGGGAGATATCGGTCCGGGTCGTGGCGATAGTGCCGAGAAACCGTGTGCGCACCGCATGAAACGGTGTAGGGCGCCTCCACTTTATCCTGGATGGGTCCAGAACAAAATGATGATTTTTGTGGTTTGCCATGATTCTTATTGGTCAGTGGAAGACGTAGCTAAGCGCGTGAATAGCCAGGAAACGATTTCACCGTTCTTTCCGGCGAGGGTCACGGTTCCAGCATCGTGGTCCACCCCGGCAATACGCAATTCATCGCCCTTCTTGACGCCCATCCGTTTGTAGGAGCGATGGGCATTGTCAGAGTAAATTGGCTTGAGCCAGGAAGTAAGTTCTCGTAGCCTCCATTGATGGACAATCCCTTCCGTTATTTCAACAATTCGCCTGAGGTAATCCGCAGCGCGGTGATGCTGTATGTCCGCTACCCCTTGTCGTTGAGACAGGTCGAAGATCTTCTGTTCGAACGGGGCATCAACATTTGCCATGAGACCGTGCGGTACTGGTGGAACCGCTTTGGTCCGTTGTTTGCCGCCGAGATCTGGAAACGCCGTATTCGTCATGGATCCTATTCACTGTGGCGCTGGCATCTTGATGAGGTGTTCGTCCGCATCAACGGTGAGACACATTACCTATGGCGCGCCGTTGACCATGAAGGCGAAGTTCTTGAGGTTTTGGCCACGAAACGGCGGGATCGTGAAGCCGCGCTTAGGTTTCTAAGGCGGGCTATGAAGCGGTATGGACGGCCAGCCACGATCATCACAGACAGGCTACAATCATACCGGGCTGCGATGAAGGTGATCGGCAACGAGGGTTGCCAAGAGACCAGGCGCTGGCTCAACAACCTGGCGGAAAACTCACATCAGTCCTTTCGAAGGCGGGAAGGGGCAATGGTACGGTTCAGAGACATAAAGGCCCTGCAGAAATTCGCCTCCGTCCATGCTTCGATCCACAACCATTTCAGCCACCAACGCCATCTCAACCGTCGCGACATTTTCAAGCAAGACCGGGCCGCCGCCCAGGCCGAATGGCGGCAACTTGCAGCCTAAAGGTCCTCAATTGAAGGTTCTGCAGGTCCAGCCCATTTAGTCTGACAATGCCGTGGATAGGGTTGACTGAAGATGGGACCAAACAGCTTTACTTGACAATCCCCTGAGGCTCCCTAAGCCCTGGTTTACCGCATTTCATCCGCCTTCATCCAGGCAAGTCGATCCACTGCCAAATTCGCCACCTTCTCTGTCGGTTTACAGCTGTCTATTTCAGCCTGCCTCGGGGAGTGCCTCCCACCAATCCGGCCACCGTACTTTCTTCGGGCTTCTGGTCGCCCTCAGAACCGTTTGCTGCTCCTGCAACGTCAGGCGCCGTTTGCCGGGGCGGTCAAGCGCCATCTCAACGATCCAGGGTTCAAGCGCCATTCGAGCGGTATCGCGATAACAGTCAAGCATCTTGGCCATACGCAGTGGCCTGATGGCAATGTTGACACTTCCCACACCGACAAGATGCAAGACGAGCCTCCGGACGTCTTCGAACGGGAACTCATTAAGCTTGGCGCGGGCGTCTTCGATCGCAGCCGCAACATGCCGGGCGGCGGCATTATCGCCATCGAGCCCCCGTTTGGTGAGATACAAGACAAAGGCCTCGGCGGCGGCGACGCGCCTCTCGATGCCGTCCTCGCGAATGGTCACCATCTGCCCGAGAACCGCTTCGTAGGGCGGCACTTTCTTACGCCTGAGTGGGCGGCCTCCAGCGTTACCGCTCCGACCTTTGCGAAACCGTGTTCCTTCGGTGGTTTGCCGTACCCAATCTCGTCCTCGGTGCTCATTCGTCTGTTCCTCGCGGCCAACGCAAGGTAACTGCATCACGGGTGCGCCGCCGGATCTCATTGATCCCATGCTCCGTGAGCTTGCTGCCGCCACGGCGTCGGCTGAGCGCGGCCTGCACGGCCCAGGGCTCAAGTAGCAGCTGTTCGCGATCCGCTCCCCAATCCTTACGGGCAGGGTTGCGGGTCGCTATCCCGAGTACCAGCAGTGCCTCATCGGCATTGGTCGGGTCGGAGCTCTCGATCTTGGTTTCGGTCCGAGGCTTCCACGTTTTCTTCTTACGGGCGGCGAAATACTTTTCCCGCTTGGCGATCATCTTCAGAATCTCACGCTGGGCAGAGCGATCGCCGGCGATGATCGCATCCTGATAGGTTTTGTGTTGCAAACCCTCCTCTACGGTAACCTCTCGGGACTCGCCGTCCTGGGTAATGGTCAACGTCTTACCGATGACTAGGTTGAAAGCAGAACCCGAGTCTGGGGGGCGTTCCTTCTTGGGTCTGCCGCTGGGATTGCCGCTCACCCCTTTCCGGAAGCGCTTGCCCTTTGGCGGATTCCCTGGTCCGACTTTACTCATGCGTCCGCCTTCCTCTCGAGTTCGGCCGTCTCTCCGGTCACGGCCTCCCAGCGATCGACCGCGACGTCCACGTAAACCGGATCGATCTCCACGCCGCGGAACCCCCGACCGGTCCGCTCCGCGGCGATGAGCGTCGTGCCTGAACCACAAAAGATATCAAGAACGACATCGCCCCGTTTGGTCACATCCTGGATCGCATCGGCGACCATTGCTGTCGGCTTGACCGTCGGATGGAGCTTGAGATCTTCGCGCCGGCTACCGGCCATGGTGTTGACAGATGCGTAGTCCCAGACGTTCGTTCGATTGCGCCCATGTTTGCCAAGCTCGACCGCATTGAAATGTGGTGCCCGGCCAACCCGGTAAACGAATATCAGCTCGTGTTTTGAGCGGTAGAGCGAACCCATTCCCGCATTGGACTTGTTCCAAACGCACAGGTTGAGCAGGTCGCCGTAAAGGTCCCGGCCGATGGCCGAGAGGTCATCCATGTGACGCCAATCCATGCAGATGAAGTGAACGGCGCCATCGCGGGACGCAGCGACACAGACACCCAAAGCGTCCCGCAAAAACGTTCGAAATTCGTCCGCGCTCATCTCGCCGGAGGCCATCGCAAATTCGCGGTGGCGCCCGCGCGTGTTTGCGTGCCCGCTGATTGCGACGTTGTAGGGCGGGTCGAGAAATGCTGCGTCGATCGTCACATCTTTTCCGATGACCCGCTGCAAGAACTCATGATCGCGAGCGTCCCCACATCCAAGGCGGTGGTCGCCCAGAATCCAGATATCGTCCGGTTGGGTCCGCGGTGTCGGCCTGGTCTCCGGAAGATGCTCGTCGTCCGGATCGTTTGCGCTTGACAAGGTGAAATCGATCTCTCCCCCCGAGAAGCCCGTGAGGCTGACATCAAAGTTCATTTTGGAGAGATCGCCCAATTCCAGCTTTAGGAGATCGAGGTTCCAACTCGCACACAGCGCAATCTTATTGTCGGCCAGTCTCAGTGCGCGCTTCTGGGCATCGGTTAATCCCGCGAGCACAATGGTTGGAACCTTGTCACGCCCAAGCTCTTTTGCAGCTCGCAGACGCCCATGCCCAGCGATAATGACACTCTGCTCATCGATCAGAATCGGGTTGATGAAGCCGAACTCCTCGATCGATGCCTTGATTTGCTCTAGCTGCCGCTTGGGATGCGTTCGCGCATTGCGCGGATCTGGCTTCAGGCTGCCTACCGTCCGATATTCGACCGCAAGAGCATTAGAACTTGCCGCAGCATTCGTCATGAACCCCATCCTCATTTCTACCCGCTCATTCAGGATGTTCATCCGGCGATGAGACTCTGTGCCGTTCCAGCGCCGAGCGACACTGCCCTAGGACGCCTAACCCCTCCTTGCTTAAATCAAAGATGCGCCTTGGACCCTGCTGACGAAAGTGGAGACGTCCTGCGATAGGATTTTGATCGCAGGAGGTGCAAATGTCGAAGCAGAATGGGAACAAGGGCCGGCGGTTTGATCGGGCCTTCAAGGAAGAAGCCGTCCGTCTTTTACAGACGAGCGGGCGCAGGCAGCGGCAGATAGCAGGAGATCTTGGGATCAGCGTCAGCGCGCTCGGCCGCTGGGTCGCAGAATTGCGTGAGGAGGATTTGCTTTCCGGTCCGCATGAGGATGCAGCGAAGGAGATTACCCGCCTACGCCGAGAGCGTGATCTGGCCCGTCAGGAACGTGATCTCCTAAAAAAAGCGCTGGCCTTCTTCGCCAGGGAAAGTTGATGAGGTTCCGGTTCATCGACGCGGAGAGGGCCGGGTTGGCGATGCCGATATTCCGCCTGTGCAGACTGCTGCAGGTCAGCGTCTCAGGCTTCTACGCTTGGTGCAATCGCGGCCCAAGCCAGCGACAGCTCGATGACATGGTTCTACTCGCCCATGTCCGGGCAGCCTTTCGGCGCAGCCGCGAGAGCTAGGGTGCAGAGCGGGTCCATCACGAGCTTGCCGAGAATGGGATCGAGGTTGGACGCCATAGGGTGGCTCGGCTGATGCGGGGAAATGGGTTGTCTCCAAAACGGAAACAGAAGTTCAAAAAGACGACGGACAGCCAGCACAACAAGGCCGTCGCATCGAACCTTCTCGACCAGAACTTCTCCGCCGAGGCACCCAACGAGAAATGGGCTGCCGACATCAGCTATATCTGGACGGCACAGGGCTGGCTGTACCTGGCCGTCATGCTCGACCTCTACTCCCGGCGCGTCATCGGCTGGGCCGTGGGCGCTCGCATGACCAGCGACCTGCCGCTCAGGGCGCTTAACCGTGCTATCGGGCTGCGCCAACCTGGCGCCGGTGTGATCCACCATAGCGATCGGGGAAGCCAGTACTGCTCAGACGCATACCAGGCGCGCCTCGGTGAACTCGGTTTCCTCGCCTCAATGAGCGGTAAGGGAAATTGCTATGATAACGCCGTCGTCGAGACCTTCTTCAAAACCATCAAGTCAGAACTGATCTGGAGGACTGTGTTCATGTCAAGAAGCCAAGCTGAAACTGCCATAGCCGGATACATCGACGGGTTCTATAATCCAGTCCGTCGGCACTCGACGCTGGACTTCACAAGCCCCGTCAAATTCGAGGCAGAAGCAATGCAAACGGTGTAGGGCGCCTCCACTTTTCCTGGATGGGTCCATAGCCGCTCCAATCGTCAGTAACGATCAGCGATCCCGGCGCGACGGTGCTCTCGACGAACCCACAGAGCGACTCGGCGCTACGGTCGAGCACGACGGCGAGCCGAACGCGTCCGGCATAGCGTCCGTCTTTCCGGTTGTCGAGCTTGGTGCCCGGCTTTCGATGACGCACCTCGATGGCACAGGAGACGGGAACCTTGTGGTGAACACCACGGCCTTCCCCACGCGTTCGCCCGCCAACCCAGGTTTCGTCCACCTCAACATGGTTCTTGGGCTGTCCACCGATCCTGTCTTGGTTGGGCCGCACCATGCCCGAGCGGAGCTTGTGGAGAATTTGAAAGGCCGTCTCGTAGCGCGAAAGACCAAGTTGCCGCTGAAACTGCACGGCGGACATGCCGGGCGTCTGACTGGCGACCAGATAAGCGGCCCAGAACCAGACGTTCAGCGGAGTGTGGCTACGCTCCATCACTGTTCCCACCGTCAGCCCGGTGTTCTGGCGGCACTTGCGGCAGCGCAGGACGCCAGGGCGGTTTTCAAAGTGGAACGGCTCTCCCGCCGTGCCGCAGTGCGGGCAGGCAAAGCCGTCTCCCCAGCGGGCTTTCTCCAGGTAGGCGGCGCAGGCCGCATCATCGGGGAAAAGTCGCTGGAACTCGGGTAGCGAATGCGGGAATGGGAGATCGGCGCGGTCGAGAACATCCATGGCGCGCTCACCTATATCCGGTTTGCGCCCATTCTAGCCCTAGTTGGTGTGGGTGTAAACCGGATAGGCAAGGGTTTAGGTTCCACCAAGCGGTGGAGTGATGTCCCTCGCGGGACGATGGATGACGTGAGTTCGTATGTCCGCTTGGACCTGCCGTCCGTCCGATGGCAAGGCCGCCCGAAAGATTGTTCCGCCTCGTCTTCGAACCCCATGATGGAAGGGCCTTAAGTGCCGATTCCGAAGAGAAGCGCGAGCCCGCGAGAGACATAGAAACCGCAACAGTGGAAAGTCTGAAAGTGCTTGACACCCAATGGCCGATTAGAGAAGCGGACATTGGTGCTGCAGTGCAATATGCCCATTTACGCCAGGAGTGGACATCGCCCTTTCAATCGCAGGATCGCATATAAGCCGCTAGGGCCACGATCGGGCCTCGCCGAAAAACCAATCCGTTTTCAGGCTTCAATTCTGGCGCCCGCAGTACTAGGCTTAAATCAGACATAGGAGCCAGCCATGGATGAGATGAAGATAATCAAGAAGATTCCCGCGGAAGCGGTAGAACTCTACACACGTTTTATTCATGGCGAGGTCGGTCGTCGTGCTTTCTTAAATGGGGTGAAGCGTTATGCCGTCGCCGGCCTTACAGCCAGCGCGATTGTCGAGGCGTTGATGCCGAACTACGCCTTGGGGCAGCAAGTTTCCACGGATGATGAGCGGATCACGGGAAGCTATGAAACAGTGCCCTCACCGGACGGCAATGGGGCCATCCGGGGCTATCTTGTCCGGCCATTCAGCGCCGATTCACGCACAGAGACCCCAGAGCAATTGCCCGGCGTTATCGTCATCCATGAGAACCGAGGACTGAACCCACACACCGAAGACATTGCACGGCGCTTTGCCCTGGAGAACTTCATGGCATTTGCACCGGACGGGCTTACCTCGCTCGGCGGTTATCCGGGCGACGATTATAGGGGCGGCCAATTATTTTCCCAGATCGACCGCGAGAGCAGGACCGAGGACTTCATCGCCGCCGCGCGGTGGTTGAAAGCACGCCCGGATTGCAATGGTTATATCGGCGCAACGGGATTTTGCTTTGGCGGCGGCATGACCAATACATTGGCGGTTCGGCTGGGCGAAGATTTGGCGGCAGGCGCTCCTTTCTATGGCGGCCCGCCGGACCCGGCGGACGTGCACAATATCAGAGCGGCGATGCTCATACATCACGGCGCGCTCGATATGCGGTTGTCGGAGGGATATCCCGCGCAAGAAGCCGAGCTGCAGAGAAACAACATTACCTATGAGGGGCACATTTATCCGGATTCGGTTCATGGCTTCTTCAATGACGCTACGCCGGCTCGCTACAATAAGGTCACGGCCGAGCAAGCATGGACGCGCACCATTGAGTGGTTCAACGAACACGTGCGCGAAGCCGGCTAAGCGAAGAAGGAAAACGTGACGGGCCGGGCTGGCTGCGAAGCTGCAGCTGCTCCGCTATACTCCGAACGCAGGCTCTACGTGGGAACGAGGGATACCGGCTACGTACCAATTGCGGATATGGGCTAATTGCGGCTATGGCACCAAGCCTTCGGGTCTAAGCCGCGATCTTCAACATGGCGATGAGGTTGCCGCCGAGGATAGCTTCCTTTTCGGCATTGCTGAGGAAGTCTGCATTGGCGATGAGATCGGCCGTGTCGGGCCAATTGAACGGCATGTCGGTGCCGTAAACAATTTGGCTTGCTCCCATTTCGGCCACAAGGTGGCGCAGGCCTTCCTCGGTGAATACCATGGAATCGGCAAAGATCTGCGTGCTCAAATATTCGCGCGGGCGCTTTTGGTTGATGCAACGCGCGTTGCGGCGCACATCACAGGTGATTTCGGTACGCTCGAAATAAGAGGGAAGGAATCCGCCGCCATGGGCGCCGCACACTTTCAGGCCTGGGAAGCGATCTAATGTTCCATCGAAGATCAGCTTCGTAAGAAAGACGGTGGTTTCGAGCGGATTGCCGATGATGTTGGTAAGATTACCGCGCCCCTCCATCACGTCATCATTGAGCACATTATTGCCATTGGTCGGGTGCATGAACACCGAGACGTCCAGCTCCTCGACCTTGGCCCAGAAGGGATCATATTTCTCGGTCGAGGGAACTTCGCCATTGACGGTGCCGGTGAGCGAAGCGCCGCGCAGGCCCAATACATTTACTGCATAATCAAGTTGCTCGGCAGCGAGGTCGGGATATTGAAGCGCAACGGAGCTGAGCGCGACGAAGCGCTCGGGATCGCGCCCGACCCAATCGGCAAGACCCTCGTCATGGGTCCGAACAATGTTGGCGGCAAGCTCCCGCTCGGCGGCATACCACCAATATTGGTTGATACTGAGGACTTGAACATCGATACCACGCGCATCCATGGCTTGGATGCGTGCCGGGCCCAGAATCTGATTGCCCGGGAAATCATCGCCGGCAAGTGGGGTGCCGCGTATGACATCCGCGACCGCGGGGATGACACAATGGCCGTGAATATCGACTGTCCTCACGCGCCGGCCACCGACCATGATGGTTTTGCGGCCCTCGGCGGCACGCGCGGCCCCCAGGAGACCATATGGGTTGAAACCGGAAAAAGCTGCGGCAGAAGCCGCTCCGATCAAGAAGCTGCGTCGATGCGTGGCGTGACGGTTCATGAATATACCCCTCTTCGAATGGCCCTTTGGCATAAGCACGGCAAGACAATGGAGAAGCTTGTTAGCCCGCCTGTCAATGCGCTCGAGGCTTATTAGGCGCAAAATTGACGAATCGCGAGCTCACGCCAAGAATCGCTCGGCGCCGGTCGTCCTCGAACAAAAACTGCTCCAGTTGGCCCCCATTCCGGCTGCCTGGCTGGCTCCTTTCCGGATGCAGCAGCTTGAATGCAACATAGTTGGTTGGCTTTTGATCCTCCCCCTTTGAATTGGTCCACCCTATTGTGATGGAAAGAGGAGGACCGAAGATGGCTGCTAAGCGCCATAAACCAGAAGAGATCGTATCTAAGCTGCGTCAGGTTGACGTTTTACTGGGGCAAGGGAAGTCTCGGATCGATGCCATTCGCCAGATTGGCGTAACCGCGTTCACCTACTACCGCTGGCGCAAGAACTATGGCGGCATGGGTACAGATCAGCGCAAACAGTTGAAGCGGCTTAAGGTGGAGAACCAACGGCTTCGAAGGGCTGTTGCGGACCTCACGCTTGATAAGCAGATCCTAGCGGAGGCCGCCCGGGGAAACTTCTAAGCCCCTCGCGTCGTAGGTGTTGCATTGATCAGGTGCGTGACAAGCTGAGTGTTTCCGAACGCCGTGCCTGTCGCGTACTTGGTCAGCATCGCACCACACAACGCCACGATCCAAGGGGCAAAGAAGACGAAGAGCGCCTTGTCGGCGACATGACCGAACTGGCCCGGCAATATGGCCGCTACGGCTATCGTCGCATTGCCACCCTCCTTCGAGAGGCCGGTTGGCATATCAATGACAAGCGTGTGGAGCGCCTATGGCGACGGGAGGGGCTTAAGGTCCCACAGAAACAGCCGAAGAAAGGCCGCCTGTGGCTCAATGATGGCTCGTGTGTCCGCTTGCGGGCAGGCTATGTGAACCACGTCTGGTCCTATGATTTTGTTCATCATCGAACCGACGATGGGCGCGTGTTCCGAACCCTCAACGTCCTGGATGAGTTTAGTCGGGAATGTCTGGCCATTCGGGTGAAGCGGAAACTCAATTCTACCGATGTGATCGATGTCCTCACCGATCTCTTCATTCTGCATGGCGTACCAGCCTACATTCGTTCCGATAATGGGCCGGAGTTTGTTGCTGAAGCCGTACGCAACTGGATCAGCGTGGTTGGAGCAAAGACCGCCTACATTGAGCCTGGAAGCCCCTGGGAGAACGGCTACATCGAGAGCTTCAACGCACGCTTCAGGGACGAACTTCTCAACGGGGAAATCTTCTATTCTTTGAGAGAAGCACAGATCGTCATCGAGCAATGGCGGCGGCACTACAACACAAAGCGCCCGCACAGTGCCCTCGGTTATTGGCCCCCGGCGCCAGAAACCATCGTCCCGTTGCCAGAAAGACCGACCATGAACTAAGATTCAAACTGGACCAGTCAGTGGGGGCTGATCACTTTTTCTCATCGGTTGAGATAGTTTTTTCAGATGGCCGCTTCACCAGGAAATTGCTCCGTCAATTGAAGGGCCGGTAGGGGGGTTATTTATGAAAATCACGACCTATGCTTCCATAGCCGTCATCGCCCTTGCGATGAGCATTGGAGCGGCATCCGCCGAAGAAATGTCCTCGGATATGAGAGCCGATTCCGTTTCGGATTCATCGGCATCTGCCGAAAGTCAGTTTGTGCCATTAGACGGCATTCCTTCGACAATAAAGATGACAAATGAGCAGCTCAGTGAAATCGTGGCCGGGAATGGGTGCGGGCAACGACGTCGCTGGTTCCATCGTTTCCGCTTTAATATCTTCCGTCAGTTCAATCCTTGTGATTGGTAGTAACGTAAATTATCCGGCGGGGAACATCTGACTCCGAACGGTTTAATTTGGGTTCCCATGCGAGCAGACATCTCTGACGCAGCACAAAATGTCGGTTTTGTGCCACGTACAAACACTTGCGCTAGCGATGGATCGGCGCTTGGTTCAGTTCGCAGCGGGAGGCGCGAGTCCTTCCGCCGATAGCTCGGCCCGGCCCTCGGGACTGAGCAGCGCCGCGACAAAATCGCCAACGGCTGGTGAGATGGTGGTGCGATGCCAAAGCGCATAGGCCGTGGCTAATTCAAACTCGCCCGGGAAGGGTCCCGCGAGCGCGTCACGGTCGGCCTGCAAAATTTCGCTGGTTTGCGTTATGCCGATATCGACTCCCTCTTCGAGAACAAGACGCATGGTTTCGATGCCGTTCGGTGCAAGCGTAGCCTTCGCGAGGACTTCGTCCGTTACGCCCAGCGCGTCGATCACGCCCATGAAATGATTTCCCACCGTCGCCCCACGGGACGGATCCGAAAACGCGATGCGCTCGGCGCTAAGCAGCGCGGCCTTCAAATTTTCCGCGCTGGAAATATCTGGTTTTGGCGATCCGGGGGGCACTGCGATGCCGGCGACCGTGGTGCCGAGCACGATGCTGGTTCCCGCTTCGAGCGCGCCCTCAGCTATAGAACTCTCAATCCGGGCTGGCGTCGTGATCAGCAATGCCGCGTCGGGATCGGCCAGGAAACTTTGTTGCGAGGCACCAGCCGAATCGAAAACGACGCTGACCGTGTTGCCCGTATCCATCTCATATTCGGCGGCGATGGCGGTGAGTGAGGTTTTGACGACTGCTGCCGCGTAGATTTTCACATTTTCGCCGTTCGGGGCCTGAGCCAGGGTAGCGCCCGCGCTCAGCCCCACGCCCAACAATGAGACGAGTGAAAGCGCGATGAACATTTTTCTATTCAAAGATACCTCCCCGGAGCCAAATTTATTAAGGCGTGATCGCCGCGAAATCCGTCTTGCGGATCAATCCGTGGACACCTTTGCTGCGGTCAACGACTTGCGAGACTTCGAAATCGGTTGCAGCGCTCATATAGGCAAGGGCAACCGCTCGGTCGACCCCTAGAGAGTTTGATAAGAAATCGATTCCTTCCCGGACGGCTTGTTTCATGGCCTTATCTAGATCGGGGTCCAGCCCGATCGGAATCCAATATTCCTCCGTCTCGCCAAATGGCTGGGTAAACGGGCTGCCGCCTGGAATCTCAGGATCGCCGCTCGCCAACAAGGTGAGGCGGAACGTGGCCCTTAGTGGCGCCTCTAGGGCGGTCAGGGCCACTTCCCCATCACCCTGGGCGTAGTGGGGATCGCCGGCATAAAAAAGTGCGCCGGGGACCTGGACAGGCAGATATAATTTCGAGCCAACGCCCAGCTCGTTGATATCCAGATTGCCGCCATATGCGGCCGGCGGAACCGAGTTCACTCTCTCGCTTGTGTCCGGCGCAACGCCCATGATCCCCATGAAAGGATCGATCAGGAAACGTATCTCTTCGCCGTTTCTATTGTGCAGGATCGCATAAGACTCGCCCCCGACATCTTCGAGCTCGCTGAAAATCGAAACATTGTTGTAGAGATCCGGTTGCTCCACGCCGGCGTCTGCGCCCCGCCCGTCATTTTCAGGAAACTCGCCCGGCAGCGCGCCCTTGCCGTGGCGGCTCGAGATAACGCCATAAGGCACACGCGGCAGAAGCGCGAGAACCTCGATCAACAACACGTCGCCTGGCTCGGCCCCCTCGATGGCGATCGGTCCGGTCACGACATGCGGGCCATCCGCGTCGAAATCATGGCTGAGATCGGATGCGGCAATCGCCTTGGCATCGTCGAGCACCTGGTCGGGCGAAACATTGTGGGTTGCGAAATATTGCACCGGGTCGCGGCCCTGATCCTCTAAGATCCCCTCGTGCGAAACCGTATCGAAGGTGACAATTGCCCCCGAAGCAACACTGAGTATCGGTTGTGCGTCGCGATTGGGTAGCGAGCCCCATTGTACATTGTCGGGCGTCGAAGGAATGTAGAGCCCATCTTGCGGTAGCTCGCCGGGAAATAGCTCACCAGCATTCGGACTGAGCGCCTGCAGCGCAACTCCAGTTGCGTTGTCCTCGGGGGGCTCGGCGCTTTGGGCAACCAATAATATCGCCCCGGCGGTAGCAATTGCAGCGAAGATGATCGAAGCGCTTATTATCTTCATGGTTGGGCCCTTGTTTTGGCCCGAAATGAAAGTGACATGCACTCCGCCATCGCCGCGCCAACACGGTAAATGTGCTGCCGTCTTAATTCTGAGAAGAAATCGTCCATCGCCCCCAAAGCCCGTTTCGTTCAGCCCGTTTCGCTAAGCCCTATCCGATAAGCCCAGAAGCTATCACGGATATGAAATGATCCAATGACTGCTTTGTGCCGAATGCGGACAATCATGCCCTGGCGACTATTGGACCTGATCAGCTTGGTCAGGCCAATGCGGTCACCTCTCAGTCGCGAATATCCTGCAAGAACCAATCGGTGGGAATCTCGTTTCCCAATCCCTGTTTGTGGGCCGCTTCAAACACCACTGCGGCAACCGCCTCGAACTGCACGCCGATTGCTCCTACATTGAGAAAGAACGTGGTTTGTTTTTGGTCGGTCCGACCGCGTGATCTTCCTGAAACAAGTTCGACCAATTGAGTCATCTCAATGATGTTGTCGGGAAGATCGACTTTGGGGACCAGGGCGCGTTCTTCATCTGTCCCTGCCACATATCCAAGAAATCCGGCGCGGGCATAGAATCTTTGCTCCGTTGGCTTGGCCAGCCGTGGTGTCGCTTCGCCAGCTCGAACCGCAACGTCAACGGCACGCGACAAACTCGGTTCGATATCTGCGGAGGTTAGATTGGTCACATGCATTCCCGGTTCTAGCCATTCATTGAAGAACACCGGCTCGTTGGACGACGTACATACCGATACGATGTCTACGCCGCGCACGGCGTCGCGCGCCGAGCTTGCCGGCTCAACCTCGATCCCGTGCTGTTCCGTCATCTCATGCGCATAACGACGAACACTCTCTTCGTTTGGGCTAAAGACTTTGACCTTGTTAATTCTGCGCGACTGTAAGAAAGCGCTTAGATAGGTCCGGGCCATCCCGCCGGAGCCAATCATCCCGACAGTTTGGCTGTCCTCGCGCGAAAGATATTTAACGCCCAACCCGGCACCACCACCCACGCGCATATGTTGCAAGAAACCGTCATTGATCATGGCTACGGGCACGCCGCTTTTGGCCTCAAATAGAAATAGAAGTCCGCAAAACGTGCCCGGTGCCTGCGCGTGCTTGGTCTCGCGAATCTTACCGTGCTCGCGTGGCCAGCTAACCATGTCGGACAGCATTCTTGCACAGACATACCCGTCCTTCTTACTTCCACCGGCCATCACTGCCCAGCGGTAATAGGGATCCGGCTCTTTGCCCGACGGCACATAGACATCAATGCGCCCCATACCTACCGCATCGCCGGCCGCCATTTCTGCGAAGGACGCGTCAAGAGCTGCCATGCACAGGCTCATGTCCAACACTTTTGCAACGTCTTGGTTGTTGAGTAGCAGCACAGAGATATCCTCCATTGGAGCGCTTGAAAAATGATGAAATAGCCGATCGTATCCAGGCCAGGCTTAGAACTTCGCCAAGTCCCTCGCAACAAGCACTTGGCCGTAAAAATATCTCTTCACCTCCTCGGCGCGTGCGTTGTAATCCCCGTCCGCCCTGTAGGTGAGATGACTGAGCACAACAGTCTTGACGTTCGCGCTGGCCGCCAACTTGCCGATGAATTCGGCGGTCATATGCCCTCGATTGGCCTGCTCCTGAAAGCCGTCCCGTTGCTCCGGAGTCATGACCTGCCATCGGCCGCTACTGATCAACCTGTCCATCCGATCTTGGACCGACACGGTTTCCGTAACCAGCAGATCGGCGTCTCTTGCAAGCTCAGTAAGTGCGTCGCTTGGGCCGGTATCACCGGTAAACACGATCACGCGGTCAGGCGTTTCGAAACGATAGGAATAAGACTTTGGTTTGCTGGCGTCCGAGTCCGCATTATGGAAGTCGAAGTGGGAGTTTTCGACTGCTGTCACCTTGATGTTGGCATCCTCGTAAATCACCCCCGTGCCGACATCGTGACCGAAGAATATCTCTGCTAATGGGACGCTTCTGCTTCCGTCGCGGATCCGGATTTCCGCACTTATTGTGAAATACTGCACGGCAGCCGCGACCAATTCTTTTGTTCTCGGCGGACCATAGACATTGATCGGATTGGTACGATTTTGGTCCCATGCAACGGACATGAGCGTGCCAAGACCAGAGGTGTGATCGTCGTGCATATGGGTAAGAAAAATGGTTCCGATGTCTCGGATGACGACACCCGCTTTCGCTAGTCGGCGCGTGACGCCGTCGCCGGCATCAATGACATACATGGCACCGTTGACGATCAAAAGGTTGGACGATTGTGCTTGATGGGCCTGCGGGTTCGGTCCCGACAACGTCCCAAGCGTGATAAGACGCGTGCCTGCCGTCGCCGGCGCGGCGCTCGTCTGCGCCATGCTCTCGCTTGCCAGCGCAACTATACTGATACTGATCAACATCGCGATGAGGCGAGACGGTAATTTTTGCATTTGCAGCACCAACCAGACACGTAAGAATGCTACCATGAATCCGAGCGCGTCCAATCTCGAAATGCGCTTTTGCGTGGAACTTACCGGGTTGAAATCATCCTAAGCCTTTTGATGAAGCACATCCCGCACTAATGTCCGCATCGTGCCGCCATAAGTGAAGATCAGAGTGGCTTTCGCGCGCCCAGCTTCTAGCCGAATAAAACCAATGCGCTCCTCAGCGTGATCCAGATCCCCCAGGCGATTGGTATGCCCACGGCAAGCCAGGCAAGAACGACCGTCGCATCTAGCCGCCAGGCGCCAATATCTTGCGCCGCGCCGTCTGCATGCGCTTGGACTTTTGGATGAAGCGTGGCGAGTTGCTCCTCGCTCATGAACCATTTCTTGTCGAGCGGCTTGATAGCAAGATTGCAAAGAAATCCCAGTGCCAGCATTCCGGCGAGAATATAGAGCGTAAAGTCGTAGACCAGCTCGCGCGATACGCCCGCTGCGATCTGCGCTTCGCGAATGTAATTCACGATACTGGGTCCGAAAATGCCCGCCGCGCCCCATGCCGTCAGAAGACGCCCGTGGATAGCTCCAACGAATTGCGTACCGAAAATGTCGGCGAGATAGGCCGGGACCGTGGCAAAGCCACCGCCATACATTGAAAGGATGATGCCGAAGGCAAGAACGAAGAGCGCCAGCGCTCCGGTATGGGCAAGCAGGGGTGCAGAGGCATACATCGCGATGCCCAAGAGAAAGAACGTGTAATAGGTCGCTTTGCGTCCGATGCCGTCCGACAAAGATGCCCAAAAGATGCGCCCGACGATGTTGAACAATGATAAGAGGCCGGTGAAGCCGGCGGCGATGAGCGCAATTGATTGCAACTGGGTTTCGTTCAATGCGGTGAAGGCAATATCGGGCTCATTGGTCAGCCTGCCGCCGAAAATTTCTTGCAGCATGGGCGAGGCCATGCCGATCACGCCGATGCCCGCCGAAACATTTAGACAAAGCACCCACCAGATCAGCCAAAACTGCTTTGTCTTATGCGCGTCTTTGAGGTGAACATGGCCGCCCGCGATCATCCGCTTCGCGACGGGCGGGGTCCAATTTTTGGGCTTCCAGCCCGGCGGCGGCATGCGATAGCCGAAGGCGCCTCCCATCATGAACACGAAATAAATTGCTCCGAGCGCGAGGAAAGTCTGCCAAACGCCGGGCGCGCCATCGCCGCCGAAATAACTCATCATAATTTGGGCCAAGGGAGCGCCGATCATCGCGCCGCCGCCGAAGCCCATGATCGCCATTCCGGTCGCCATGCCGCGGCGGTCGGGGAACCATTTGATGAGTGTCGAGACCGGCGAGATATAGCCAAGGCCCAAACCGATCCCACCGATCACGCCCGAGCCCAGCCACATCAGCCAAAGCTGATGCTCGATGATGCCGAGCGCCGAGATGGCCATGCCGCCGCACCAGCAGATGGCCGCAACCACGCCGGCCTTGCGCGGCCCGGCCTTCTCGAGCCAGCCGCCCCACACGGCCGCGGCAATCCCGAGAAACACAAAGAACAAAGTGTACATCCAACCAAGATCACTGATCCGCCAATCGCAGGTGGTTGTGAAGAGCGCTTCGCCGAGGCCCATCTGGGGGCATTCCATCGCGCCATCGCCGCCGACCGCGCGTGTTAGGGGCAGCCAGAACACCGAAAAGCCATAGGCCATGCCGATGCAAAGATGGATCGCGAGCGCCGATGGCGGCACCAGCCAGCGGTTGAACCCCGGTTTCGCAATGATCCGGCTGCGGTCGAGTATTCCCGATCGGATGGGCTCGTCCGTGCCTGCCGAATTTGTTGCACTCATCTTTTCGCCCCCCAAAACGCCGGCTTCCTGTCCCGCCGCAACCGAGATATCACGGCACAGGCAGTGAGGCCTAGCCTAATGGCGATCTCACCGCAAAACCGAGGCCAATGGAGCGTGCGAGGCCTGCACTCTAGCGCAGTGACACCGCCGGGCAGGCGCCATTCGCGTTTGACCATTCGATCAAGTTTGATGCGTTTATTTTTCGGCTCGCAATATAGTTTTTAAGCTTCGGGCGAGAGCCCACGCTTGTTAAACCTTAGACGAATACCACGCTCACACGGCGTGCATTGAAAAACGCTTGCAACAAAAAACGTTCGGGCCATTATGCTGTGTGCGCAACAAGAGAACGGGGCGTTTGAGCATGCGAGCTCTATTCATTTTGGGTATCGTGATCATTGCGGTGCCGGCAAACGCGCAGACGGCCGATACGCCGCCCGATCTCTCCGGCATTTGGCAGCGCACATATGTGATGCAGAACCTCCTGGACTCGCTACCTAGCGGTCCCGTTCCCATCGCCCAAGATCCCCGCTATCCGAAAACATACGCCACTTTCGTTCCCGACCGTGCCGTAACCGACGAGCAACTCGGTATCGTTATCCGCTTTACGTCGAGCTGGATACCGGATCTGACCAACCCCATCCTGCAACCACAAACACGGGCGGCGCTCGAAGAGATTGCGGAGCAAGAACTTGCAGGAATTCCGCATCCGGAAATGCAGACCCTGTGCAAGCTCTCGGGCGTGCCTCATATCGTGAATATCTTGAATCGCACGATGATCCTGCAAACACCGACGGAAGTGATATTCCTGTATGAGCGGGACCATCAGATGCGCCACGTCTATCTCAACCGAGAGCATTCCGACAATCCGGGTCACACATGGTATGGCGAGTCCGTCGGCCATTACGAGGGCGACACACTGGTCGTGGACACAATCGGGCAAAACGACTTGACCCATGTCGACCGTTTCGCCACGCCGCACTCGGACAGGATCCACGTGGTAGAGCGCTATCGTCTTGGGGAAGACGGCCAGACCCTCGAAGCCCTTGTCACAACGGAAGATCCAATTGCGTTCACGGTTCCCTGGTCAGGGCAAGCGCGTTATGCGCCACGAGACAATATTTGGAGCGAAATCGTCTGCGCCGAAAACAACGAACGCGAATTTTGGCCCGGCCATGAACTCCCAATCGCTATCGACCTTACGCCCGACTTCTAGATTGCATTGCATAACAAGCGAAATATCAACGATCCTAAGCGGAACGGCGAGCGGTAGAATCTTGCTGGGCAACCCGAACTGAACATATTTTCGTTACAGGTTGAGATATCTTTGACATTGGTGCGGCCTATAACCTTTAAGTCAGGCTTGCGGGACAGGATAAAGCCGACAGCTGGGTGAGTTTCCTAATTGAAGATTAGATTTGACAAGGGCCGGTATACCTAGCGGACAACAGCTTGTTCGGCGACTTTTTTTGTCTTGATGTCTTGTAGCGCTGCGTGGGCGCAGCAGGGTCCGCCAACTGTTTCTGCGACACGGATTGACGTGGCGGAAGCCCCGACAATCGACGGCGATCTTTCGGACCTCGCCTGGACAAGGGCGTCGGTTCTCGATGAGTTACTTCAGATAGAACCCAATACCGGCGCGCCCGGCACGGAGCGCACGGTCGTGCGCATTATGTATGACGAGAATAATCTCTATTTTGGTGTCTATGCTTATGACAGCGAGCCCGACTTAATCGTAATGCGCTCTATGGCGCGTGATGGAGAAATTTTCACGGGCGACAATGTAAGTTTTCTTCTTGATCCAGGCCCAACGCGGCGCAACGCTTATTCGTTTCAGTTTGGTCCCTCAGGCGGACGCAACGACTCACTCATCTTAAACAATTCAGAGGAGTTGTATGCGTGGGATCCCATTTGGTCTATCAGAACGCGCGTTGTCGCCGACGGTTGGGTCGCTGAAATTGCAATACCCTTTAAAAGTCTTTCTTACGAAGCTGGAGGGACTGATTGGGGCTTCGATATTGATCGCAGAATTAGACGCAAGAACGAAGACGTCCAATGGGCGGTGCAGAATCCGGCACTGCAATTCACCGATTTCTCGCAAGCAGGAACGCTCACCGGGATTAGGGATATAAACCAGGGGCTCGGGCTCGACATACAGGTTTACGGTGTCACGCGTGTCAAGCGCGACTGGCATATTCCAGGTAAGGATACCGGCATTAGTTTCACTGCCGGCGGCAACGCCTTCTATCGTATCACCCCAAGCCTCACCGGCACGCTTACCTTCAATCCCGATGCGGTCTCAATGCATCAACGCAACACTAGCGGCAGGCCTCTCTGCCGGGGGTTAGAACCTCAAAGTCTTTCAGGACCGTTCTTGAGCCGTCCGGCCACTTTTCTCGGATGCGAGAGCGAATAGATCGAAAACACAGCACTCTTCAGAAAGCGTTATCAGAGCAGGCGTTTGACGTTCCCATTGGAGCTGGGCTGGCAGTGATTCCAAGGCCCAGGCTTCTCGTGCAAGGTGAACCACGGACTATGCCTTTGGCTCGTAAGCACAAACTCAGACTCCTCCGTTTGCGCCAAGGTGTTGCGTCGACCGGTTGAGGCGGCACGATTTTTCCGATGCACCCCTGGATGCTCGTCAGATCAACACTACCCGCTTTTCGCTGTTCTTTCCTGAAACGCGTGACTTCTTCTTGCAAGACGCAGCAGCGTTCGAGTTTGGCGGCCGGGGTTTCTCCAGGGGTTTTGATCGCTCTGCAAACAATGGACGCCCATTCTTTACCCGCAATATCGGTTTAGCTGACCGAGAACAGGTGAGCGTTATCGGCGGCGGCAAATTGTCGGGTACATTTGGAGGCTTCGGCATTGGTGCGCTCAGCGTATTAACCGGCGATACACCTACTTCTTCTGGACAGGTCCTTTCGGTCGCGCGCATCACGCGGCCGGTGTTTGCCGAGTCCAAAATGGGAATTGTGCTTACCAATGGCGACCCAACGGGCATTAGCGAAAACACGGTTGCTGGCGCGGACTTTCAATATCGTGACTCGAATTGGTTAGGCGGCGGAATCTTCCAATCTGATATTTACTTCGAGCGCAGCTTTTCCAGTACTGTCGGCGACGACAATGCCTTTGGCTTGGCTCTCAACTATCCAAACGAGCCTTGGGGATGGGACGCTAATTTCAAGCAAGTCGGCGCCAACTTTGAGCCCGGCCTTGGTTTCATCAATCGGCCCGGCATTCGCGAGTACCAGGGTAATTTGTACAACCGAAGGCGATACGTCGATCATTTCCTGCGAGAATTGGAATTCGGTGCGCATAGCACATTCGTTACGGATCTCGACGACCGTCTTGAAACCCGGGAAAGCGAACTATCCATACAGGCCGAAACCTCTGCAGATAATGGGTACGCTCTGGAAATCGGGAATAGTTTCGAGAATGTCCTTGTGCCATTCGACGTGGCCGACATCGATGTTCCGGCTGGTCGCTACACTTGGACCAGCGTTGAAGCTAGGTTTCGGACTTCGAATTCGCACCCCTTGTCAATCGGAGTTGCGGCTACTTGCTGTAGTTTTTACGATGGCAACGCGATCGAGGTGTCGGTGCGGCCTAGTTACCGCCCGAGCGAGTTCTTCGAAATCGCGGCAGAATGGGAGGCGACGTTTCTCGACCTGCCGGGAGGCAATGTGGACTTACACGTTTTGACGGTCAATACCAATGTTAATTTCACGCCTGACATGCAACTCGACCTGCAAATGCAATACGACAACATCAGCGAGGAATTTGGATTTCTGGCGCGCTATCGCTGGGAATATGCACCAGGCGACGAACTCTTCATCGCGTTTGGGCAAACCGCGGAAATTCCAGGCTCAAGATTTGTTGCACAGAGATCACAATTTTCCGTGCGGCTGGGACGCACGTTTCGGTACTGATTACTGAAACCGTGTGGCGGATGAGCCCTTATAGAAATTTGGGTAAAAGATCTTCACGCCGTGACGTTGAGGTTAGACGTGTACAGGCTTTCTTGGACCATGCACTGCGTGAGAACGCCATGCTCTGGCACAAACTTGGTATCATTCAGTTGCAGGCTGCCGAACCAGCATCGTCTCTTAAACAAAAGATTTTATCAGTGATGAATTTGCCGCGGCCAACTCAACCATGCAACGAAAGCCCGATCCGGCACCAATATACGTAACACTGCCATCATAGGTCCATAAATTACCGGTTCTAAACAATTGTCGGATTCGCGCTCTCGCACTTGCAAATTTGCGCTTCATCGGGGGAGGCTGTGTCAATAGAAAACGCTTGTAAAGAAAAACGTTCCAGCCATTATGTTGCGTGCGCAACAAAAGAACGGGGCGCTTAAACATGCGAGCTCTTTTCGTTTTAGGTATCGTGATCATTGCGGTACCGGCATACGCGCAGACGGTCGATACGCCGCCCAATCTCTCCGGAATATGGCGGCGCGATTTTGCATACCAGAACCTCTTGGAACCGCCGCCGAGTGGTTACGGCCCCATCGTCCAAGATTCTCGCTATCCGAAAACAAACTCCAATGGCGTTCCCCGCCTTGTCCTGACCGACGAGGAACTTGAGAATGTTATTCGCTATACGACAAGCTGGGTGCCGGAGACGACTAGCGCTATCCTGCAACCACAAACACGGGCAGCGCTCGAAGAGATTGCGGAGCAAGAACTTGCAGGAATTCCGCATCCGGAAATGCAGACCCTGTGCAAGCTCTCGGGCGTACCTCATATCGTGAATATCTTGAATCGCACGATGATCCTGCAAACTGCGACAGAAGTGATATTCCTGTATGAGCGGGACCATCAGATGCGCCACGTCTATCTGAACCAAGGCCATTCCGACGATCCGGGTCACACATGGTATGGCGAGTCCGTCGGCCATTACGAGGGCGACACACTGGTCGTGGACACAATCGGGCAAAACGACTTGACCCATATCGATCGTTTCGCCACGCCGCACTCGGACAGGATCCACGTGACAGAGCGCTATCGCCTTTCGGATGACGGTCTGTCCCTCGAAGTCTTTGTCACGACCGAAGATCCTGTTGCGTTCACGGTTCCCTGGTCAGGTCAAGGCCGTTACAGAACACAAAATGTGTGGGACGAAGTCGTTTGCGGGGAAAATAACGAGCGTCGGTTTTGGCCGGGTCACATACTTCCGATCGCTATGGACAATACGCCCGACTTCTAGATCGCACCGCATCATATCCTTCTCGGCCAATCACCCCACGCCGGGCGTGCGCTATTGCTTGCTCTTCAGCCTATCGAGCGCCTTACGCACCGCGCGACCTGCCGCATAGGCGCGGTCGTCATCCTTTGCGATTTGCTGGGTTTTTTGAATGACGCCGCGGGCGGCCTTCATTGCCTTCTCCCGTGCTTCGGGATTCGCAGCGGCTTTTCGTGCAACGTAGTATACGATTTGCCGTAATATCGTCATGATGGCACGCTAACCAATCCGGGTAATGTGCGCCAGACAATTGCGACATATATTCGGCTTATGCCGAAGGGTCCTAGGGTGAAACGTGAAGATTGATAGAACCATATGGCTTCTCCTTGGCGGGATCATTTTCGCGCTTTGCGTCGTAGGTCTCTTCTCTTTGGTGTTTGGAGACAGCACCTATGGCTGGGTGTTGCTGATACTGGCTTTGGGCTTGGTCGTTTGGGTCGTATTCGGTTGACGAACACATGCCGATTTCGCTCAGCGAAAACCTCTAAGAGCAAAATGCTCGATCGCGATATAGTGCATTGCCTAAGGCGCCGCCTCACCTTCGCTGATTAACGCTCCAAGGTCGCGTCCGGAAGCAGCCGTGCCGTCGCCGGTCATGGTTATAAAATCCGGATAGCTACGATTGTCATCTATATAGAGCGGGATATTTCCATCACCGTCCAGCAATTGGAGCGAAGCATGGATGTCAAATCTGGACGCAGCGTCATTTGCAGCGCCCACCGGAGAAACATGTTCCAATATGTAGAGCAAGTCGTAATGCGTATAGATCTCAGCGGATTTGCGGCGCCCGTTTTCCAAAACGAGTTGGAGCCTGTGTCCCGGAATGGCCTGCCGCTCGACATAGCGATCGACGAGCACATCACCGGACTTGCGCAGATTCGATGCAGCGAAGACCGGGGCGTCGCTACGCTCCCAGCTTGGTCGCGCAGTATTGCGCACGGCATCGACACCGGCCACCAATCGTGTCGTAGACATATCGATCACGGTCATAGTGTATCGGTGGCCGTCTTGACCGGTTGAGTAACGCCGCGCATTCCATGGAGAATATTGTGCGGATTCGTAAATAAACTCGTCGACCATTGGCTCGCCGGGAAACATCACGGCGAAGTGGTCCTCGCGGCTTACAAAGTCGGTCCCGCCCTGAGCTTGCGCACGAGGCGAATAGGCGCTCATCGACGCAATAGGAATGGGGCCCGGAAAGCTTGCGTTCTGATAGCGCGGGACAATTAAGTCGGCGTTCAGCAACTCCATAGAGCTTGGGACGTAGTAGGCCGGAATCGCATCAACCGGCGAAATAGACTCCTGGATGTAAAGCAGCTCGTCATGGATACGAAGGTCGACGAGATTCAGACGCCCATCGGGAAGAAGGATCTCCAGCTTGTGTCCCGGTATAATCTGCACTTGGTCATAATTGTCGAGGATCACTTCACCGCTCTCGCGCAAATTCGACGCGGCGAAAGCCATGGCGCCGCGTTTTTCGAAACCCGGCGAGACGCTATCGCTTTGCCCCGTGCTCATGTCCACGACGCTCATGCGGTGCAAATAGCCCTCAAAGTGCAGCGTGTGAGGGCGGGCCTGCCAAGGGGAGCCATATTCGGATACATAGATGAAGCTCTCGATGTTGGGCTGCCCCGGAAGATTGAGAGCAAAGCGGTCCTCGCGGCTTACATAGGTAGACCAAGGATCGTCGGCCGCAGCTAAGGGGTTTGAAAGCAAAAACGCCAACGCAGCCGAGAAAATGAGTGTGCGCCGCATTATATTCTCCTTCGCCTCATGGATGGGCCAGTAGCTATGGGATTGCGCTAAACGCCCTACTCCTGAACCTGCCTGTCCGGTTGCCGCTGCTCGTCTTGCAGTTCACTTCCGTCGGGAAACGTCACCAGACGCAACAAGCCGCCGGGACCGCCGCTGCGCAATGGCCGCAAGGTGACGCTCACAACATCGCCCGGCTTGAGGCTATCGCGCTGCCAGCCGCGGCGAAGAAGTTGAGCCGGCGCTCGCGCCTCCAACAGCCAAACTTCGGGCTCGCCGGTCTCGTGGTTCACGACCTCGAGCGTGACCCAGCTATGCGGATTGGCCCATTCGAACTCTTTCACCGTCCCGTCAATCACGATTGTATCCTCGACAACATTTGCGTGGCTGTGGTGCGCCTGCGCCGGGGCCGTAAGAGAAAGTGCCGCCATGCAGATTAGAGGGAGAGCAGTACGGTTCATTTTTCTTTTCCTGATCTGGAAATTATTCCTGAATGTCGTCCGGAAAGACGCCATGTTCCAAAAAATACTCGTAGTCGGCTGCAGCCTGTGCTTCTTCCGCCGCGAAATCGGTGTCGAGATCGAAGCGTTGCGTGGTCATGAATCGTTCCACCTCGGGCGGATCCAAAGTGCCGTGCTCTGGGCGAACATGGGCTTCGCTTCTGTAGAGTTTCGCATTATTGACTAAGCACGCCGTGCGCGTACGGCCGCCATTGCGAATAGCATCAACGGTGATCACGCGGCCGAAGACAGTTGGCCGGCCGCCGGTGAGGCCGATTCCCAAATGAATGTTGGAAATGACATTTCCCGATTGTTCGGCAAGAAGGATGCACTCGCCAAAAACATAGATGCTGTCATCAACAATGTCGCTAATGTCCACCACGCTCATGCGATAGATAATATTGTCCAACTCGGCGGTGAAATGGATGGCCGGACGGTCTAACCCCGCCACGCGTAAATTATCGCGTGCAAATTCAGGCGTTTCATAAAGCCCTTCCGTCCGCTCTGGCGCGACCGGAAACGCCTTGGCGATGCCAAGATCTTCATAGATGTATTCTTGCCAGGCAGCCGAGGCCGGCGACGAGACCAGGGCGATGGCGGCGACCAATATTGCGAAAGAAGCAAGCCTCATAGCATTTCGTCCAAAGCTGCAATCGATCTTAAACGAAATCAGGCCCAAGCGAAATCAGGCCACGGCGCGACAACGTACATAATTCCGCCAGCTCAGTCCGGATCCAAGATGATCGGATCGCCCTCGGGATCAATAATTAGGATCGACTGGCTGAACTGAGACGGAGCCGGGCTGCCAGCCGCGACGCTTCCCTCGGCAATGTAAAGACGCTGGTCCACGAAATAGACGGTCGCCTGGATGAGCCGACCATCGGGTTCGGTAACGCTGATCATCTGACCGGGGATACCGTCGAGACTATCGAATGCGTAATAAGTGACCTCACCTTTTTCACGAATAGTTTGAGCCGCGTGTGAAACCGTGGTGTGTGACTCTGTTGGCGCGTGCGAGAAATACACGACCGTCAGATTGTAACGGCCAGTTCCAGTCTCGGCTGAATAGATGCGTGCGGGGACGGTTTCATCAAAGAACGTCGTATAATCGATTTGTTCTGCCATTGGTTCATGCGGAAAATTAATGGAGAATCCCCAAACACGATCCTCAAATTCGATCCATTGCTGCGCGCCGGCCGAGCTGGAAAAAAGTAACCCCGCGAGCGCGAGAATCAGCGTAACGAAACGCATCCAACCACCCCCTCTGATTTCGTTGCGCGCCAAGTGTCTCACAAATGTGATCTGGTGTCGCCTTTGTAAAAATAGCGGCCACCTACGGGGCCAATGGACGGATGCGCCAAATCTGTTCTCAGTTGAAAGCAAAGGATTTCTGGGTTCTCACCGAAGTCTGCTTTGAGATTGCCCCCGGCCGCACTATGCTCGCGCTATACTGGCCGGATGGGCGGTCCATTTGGGATTGAATTTCTGGATATCAATATTGTTTCACGACAGGAGGATGCAGCCGTGCACAAAACTATAATGGCTCTAGCGTTTTTGCTTCCATTTTGCGTCGTCGCAATCTCGACGGATGCACAGCTCAATCCCGCCTCGGCGCAAGGCAATCCAGAGCCGCAATCCGGGACCCTAACCGAAATCATTCCTGGCCATTATATGTACAATTCCGGATTTCAAGCCGCCGGAGTCATTGTCACCAGCGAAGGCGCCCTGGTGGTTGACGGTTTGAACAGCGAGGCCAGAGGTCGGCACGTCCAGCAGCTGATCTCCGACACGCTCCAGCAGCCGGTGCGTTATCTTGTTTCCTCTACCTTCCATAATAATTTTACACGGGGCAACGCGGCCTATGGGGAGGCCATTAAAATAGGCCACGTAAACCACAGAGCCGATCTAATAGCCCTGATGGAGGAGGACAATGAACCACTAGCGGAGCGGGCGCCTAGGCTCACAGATCTGACCTATCGCGACCGCATGACTCTTCATCTTGGCGGCAAGGAGATACAGATTATTCATATCGGCCCGGCGCACACGCGGGGCGACAGCATCATTTTCGTTCCCGAAGACCGGATCGTCTATATAAGCGAGCTGCTTTTCTACGACCGCTTTCCGTGGATGAACACTGGTTATGTCGATTGGATCAGCGCAATCGATATCGTCTTGAACATCGAGGCCGACATCTTTGTGCCCGGACAAGGCGGTAACGACATGTTCGCGGCTGGGTTTCCAGGAGATTCCCGGCAAAAGCTAATTAATTTCCGCCAGATTTTGGTGGATGCGCGCGACACCATTCAAAGAGAAATTGCACACGGAGCAACCGAAGACGAGGTTGTAGCGAATGTCTTGCTTTCGGAGTACCAAGATTTGGGTGGCTATGAACGGCAAAGAGAAGTTGTCGTGCGGCGGACATATCAAGACCTGAAAGGGACGCTCCGGTAAGGGCTACAGCTCAGAAATCCTGTCGCTGCGCGATGGGAACCGGCGTTTCCGCCCCCGAGATATCACGAGGGTTTTCGGCGCACACAGCTTCAGGCCAATCACCAGTGGCAGGCCGATAAGTAACAAGCGCGGACCATGGCGCGGTGAAGGCGCCCTGGTCCTCAACTAAAATTTCGACTTGCAGCCCGTTCAGACTGACGTCTGGGTTGACTGGACCTCGGCCATATTGCCTGGCATCTCTGTCGGCACTGACGGTAAAGTCCCGGCTATACAAGCTTTCGTGCCGTAGTACCGCTTCTCTTGCTGTTTGGCCGTCGACCAACCGGTAATGCTCGACCACATGCAACGCCTCGCTGTGAGGCGTGCCGTTGCGATCGACCGTGGAAAACGGCGCCACTTTGATGCCGATGGTATCGATCACAAGCGTATCGCCCTCGTAATGTCCTACCGAATCTCCTTGCCAGTTTGGGGTCATATCCGCGCGATGTGGCGTGTTCAAAGGAATGTGGCGCACCTGATGATCGCTTAAGTAAGCCAAAATGACTTCGTCTTCGTGCTGTATAATCTGAACGCCGAATTGGATTGCCAAAATGAAAGGTGGGGCCTCAGGCCAACATTGGTTATGTGGGCTGGGAAACGCGCTGCCGCCGAGAGAAATCTCTCCTCTTTCCCTTAGGACTGTAGCGGCCTCGGGTTTCAATATTGGGTTCGCGTAATCGCCGACCGGAATACGAAGATCGAGTGTGCCGTCCGCCTTCCGCGTGATGTTGAAAATGGGCCCAAAGCCCGATAGCGGCGCTTCGAGATTGAGCGTATTGCGGCCCCAACTGCCGGAGAGATCAGGAATAGGAGTTGCGCTCTCCGCACCGATTGCCGGCCAGACAAGTAGAAACGTCGAGACCAGAGCCGCGGCCGCGGGTTTGAAACAATGTCCTGAATTCACCCGCACAACCGGCTCCAATCAGTTCCTCACCATCTGTTTTGCGAATGAGCGGTGGTGAAGGTAAAGGGCACCAATAGATAAGCCGAATTGGATTTATTGCCCCATTCCGGACTTCTGACGGGAAGCGGGTTCTCAACGCTGATCTCGTGCTTGCCCGCGGTCGCTAAACTAATAGCGGGAACGGTTGCGCTGATCTCGGTCCGGCTGACCACAGTTGTGGGGACGGGACTACCATCGACAAACACGGTCGAGCCCTCGACATAATTAAATCCTGTGATCGTCATTTTGGTGTCGGTACTATTTTGATTGACGACATAAGGCATGATGGCCTCGATGCCGGGCGGGGGCGACAATGCGGAATCGATACCGCCGGTATTACCCCATCCGCCATTGCGCGCATAGGGACGCCAGGTGGCATCCTTGGCCGCTCTCATCCAAGCGGCATTGCTGATTACCGGCGCGTTGTTGTCGTCCAGCGTATTGGCAAAGAGCGTTCCGGCATGATTGGGATCGTAAGCGAAATCTACGATGCCACCGTCCTTGATCACCGTGTCGACCTGGCGAAGATTGAGAATATCAGCCAACGGGTCGGCATTGACGATGATGACATCGGCGAGTTTTCCGGCCTCGATGCGGCCAAGATCGGGCTGATGGAAGGCATCGGCCGTCCACGAGGTTGCGGACATGATCGCCTGCATTTCCGTCAATCCTATATCCTCGACAAAGGCGGTGAATTCTTGATGCAGGCCCAAACCCGGATGGGTTTGCGGATTGTCGGAGGCGGGTACAATTTTACCGCCGGCATCGACGAAGCGTTTCAAAAACGTGGCGTGATTGGCAAAGCCTGCGGCGCGCATCTGCAGCTGTTCGGGATTGAGATAAGTCTCGGGCGCTTTGGCATTTTCGATCACGCCATGGGCGCTCTTCAACGGATAATAGGGTGGCAGGTCTTCCAGAAAATCGATGTTTTCCTGCTGCACGCGCGCCCAATTCACGTGAAAACCACGGTCGGCTGCCATCAAATCGGGCTCTAAATATGCACCGCAGCCGATCAGCTGTTCGATCATCGCATCGGCTTTGGTATCGTCCATCTCGGCAAAGGCGTCAGGCGGAAGCCCCGTATAGTTTGCCCATTTTTCTTCGTCTGCAGCGATTTGCGCGCCGATATTTCCCGTATGCACAAAGATAATGCCGTCGGCCATGGCGCAGGCTTCGCGCGCGCGCGTTTGCGGACCCATGGCGCGAAAGGCGATCGCTTTGTCATTGGCCACGGCTTGTTCGATGCCCGCCGCCCAAATTTCCGTCGGTCCGTTCCCATCACCAAAGGTGATAAAATCGGCGTCCATTTCAAGCACGCGGTTCACCCATTCCACTGCTTCCTCGGGCGATGCGACACGTTTGTTACCTTCGCCCGGCCCATAAGGATCGGGACCCGTTCCGTCGGGTCCCCGTCCACGGATCGCGACATAGGTTTGAAACACGCGCGGAGACTCGATAATTCCTTGGTCAACCGCATCGCGCAGCGCCATGCCGGTATCGTTGCGCCCGCCACTGGAAAAGACCGTGGTCATGCCCCAGCGCAAGCCCGCCTCGCCGTAATTCCAATACCAGTTCGATTTCGCATCCATCAGACCGGGCAGCACATATTTACCTGCGGCGTCGATGATCTGCGCGCCATCGGGAAGTGTGACTTCGCCCTCTACGCCCACCGCGGTAATCCGATTGCCTTCGATAACGACCACGGAATTTTCCACTGGAACACCGCCATTGCCGTCGATCAGCGTCGCGCCTTGAATGACAAGGCCCGTCGTCGGCGCTACGAATTGAGCGGGATCGCTATCTGCAGGCGCTGCCGCTTGCTCCTCGGCGCTGCAACCCCATAGAAAAACAACCGCACTGGCAATAAGCGATTGGCGTAATAAAGTTCTTGTCATTTCTTTCTCCCGAACGGTCTTTAAAATTGATCGAAGGCGTATTTTTGAACTATAGGGCAAAACTTAAGCCATCGAAACGCTCCCGCGCGAGGTTGCGCGCCGCAAGCCCAAATACAGGCGCTCTACCGCCTCCAACACGACAATAGTCTGCTACTCCGCGCGCTCCCAGATGTAAGACTGGATGATCTCCGTGCCATTAAATCGGTGGCCGGGATCGTTAATGACTCTTGGCGCGGCACTCCAAATGAGGCGGTTGCCCGAGAACTCATATGCATAAGTCAAATCGGCGCGCTCATCATTCGAGGGCACCATATTATTTTGCTGATGATGCGCGATCGTTCCTGCGGCTTCATCGATTGTGAAAGTGCCATAGCGGGCGCCATAATCCTTAAACGCTGCCAGCGCTTCGTCCGCGCTCGGTTCGTCCGCGGCAAAGGGCTGGCGATCCGGACGGTTCATTTGAGAGGCAAAATGCCCTCCGGCCGTATAAATAATTTGCCCATTTGAATAGGGCCTGTTCAACGGCACCACCTGCCCATTGGGGTCGTGGCGTTCAATCGCAACCATGTTCCAGACCCCAACAAATTGCGCGCCAACATCCTGTGCGGCGGCAACAGGCCAGCTAAAGACCAAAAGGATCAAGGTCAATAATGCTTTCATCGTCTTTCTCCGCTGATTGCCGGATGCCGGGGTTTAAGAGCCGTAGAAGGGGATTCAAAATCTGTCCGATCCAAGATAGCTGGGCGGACCTTCAATTGCCAAGTGGCGTCACCTGAAATAGCCTATACGCCAATTGAGCCTCGGGGGATTGCGTTATGAGATCAATCTGCTTCGCACTCGTCACGACAACATCGCTTCTCGCTTGGCCCGCCGCCGCGCATCACGGCCCCATCGGTAACCCGGTCTTATATCAGGCCGAAAATCTCATGGAGTTCGAGGGGGAGATCACCGATGTTCTTTGGCGCAACCCGCATCCGCGATTGAGGATGCGCGTTGTAGACGACGGCGGCGAGGAGACAATATGGGAATTGGAGCTGGACGGCAGCCCGATCAGCTTCGCCCGCAAGGGAATTTCCGCAGATGATTTTGCGCAAGTCGGAGACCTGGTTAGAGTCGCGGGCGTTGTTGCGCTGTTCGATAACGGCTCTTTGGGCGTGTTGCATTATCAGCGGCCCGATGGCCGGGAATATGTCTTTCGCGATCGCGAGCTACGTTGGGCCGATGAGCAATTTAGGCCCGTTGACCGACCGCTCGATCCAGCAAAGATCGCACAAGCGCGGCAGAGCGCGCAGGGAATCTTCCGTGTTTGGGGCGGCAGAAGTCGGGACGGCACTCCCCCGCACCCACCGCTTTCCAGCTACGAACAATATCTGACCGAGCGGGGCCGCGAACTGGCGGCCAGTTACAATCGCGCCACAGACGATGGGGAGCTCGACTGCCGTCAGGGCATGCCGACAACAATGTTCGACCCGGTCCCAATGGAGTTTGTAAACGAGGGAGAGCGTATCCTCATTCGCGTGCAGGAATATGATGTCGAACGCGTGGTCCATATGACCACGGATGCGAGCGCTGGCGAGCCGGAAAACTCGCCTCTTGGCTATTCGCTCGGACGTTGGGAGGGCGATACGCTTGTTGTCACTACGACGCATGTCGATTGGCCGCAATTCGATCCCTATGGCACGCCGCAATCCGATCAGACCCACTATGTCGAGAGATTTAGCTTTTCCAGCGAAGACGAAGCGCTGAACTACACCTTCACTGCGACGGACCCGGTGATGTTTACTGAGCCCCTCACCTTCGAGAAGTCGCGGCCATGGACGCCTGGGATCGAACTTCAGCCGTTTAATTGCTTGGCAAGGTGGGAAGAAGCGGCAAACTAGGCCGCTATGCGGTTCACGGCGTGATCGAAAATACTGATCATAAATACTCTGGCGCTCGAACCGCCGGTTTCATCGATATCCGACGATGGCTTTACCGAGTAATTCGTATGCATCAATTCCGTTCGAATTCCGGCTCTAGATCGAGCTCCGCGCTGGCCGCCATATCGGCACTCACTTCGACGGGAAGGCCGAGCGTGATGTAGCCGCTCTGCGCGACAAAAATAGTGTAGGCACCTTTTGCGACCCTTACTTCGGCAATGCCGCGTTCATTGCTGACGGCGCTATAGGGATGCAATGCCACGCGCGCGCCGGCCAAGGGCTCGCGAGAAATCTTATCGATCGCCTCGATGGTCACCAGAACCTCGGGCGGTCCGACAATTCGTATGCCAAAACTTGTTGCGCCCTCAAGATGCGGCATCTCGCTGTCCGCCCCTGACGCTTTGGCGCTCCAATGATAGAGACCTGCCGAGGACGGAGATTCCAGCTCTACTTCCGCATAATAGAGGCCAGTCGTGCCGGGCCAGAGATCGCTAGAAAGCGCGCCCGATGCGATCTCGGCGCCTTCATGGTCGTAGATGGCAAAGTCTTTATTGGCGAATTGGCACTCACTCGAGCACTTGATTCCGATATTCATTTTGAATTTTTCGCCGGCAATGATGGAAGACGGTACACCCCAGGCGAGAACGCGCGTCGTGTGGGCCTTAACGCTAAACGAAATCGCCTTTGAGGCTTCGTCATATGAAACGCCGTCTTTGTCGAGGGCGGGACTAAATGCCGACCAAACATAATCTCCAATGGCGAGCGGCGCCTTCACCACGAGCGCGGCACTTTCGTTTCGCTCAAGATCGAATTCGGTGGGTACCAGGCGCCCCATCTCGGCGCCGGCAGCGTCTGTGAGCAAAAGGTTGTGACCGCGCAAATCGCAAGAAGGCGTGCACGCGGTTTGCGCGCGCAGCGTCATCTCGGCCCCGGCATCGACAGCTTCGGGCGAGACCTTAACCGCAATATCTACTTGACCAAGCGTCTCTTCTTCTTGCGAAGCCATGTTACCGCTAACGCTCGTCCATCAGTTTAGCCACTTTGAGAGAAGCCTCGCTCTCACGCTTCATTTGCAGCATTGGTGCCCGCAATATAGCCATGGACCAAAGCTCTGCCCAAGCCATGCTGATTGCCGCCGCCACTCGACTCGCCGCCCGAATAAAGACCGGGAATGGGGTCACCCTGCATGTCTATCACTTGAGCGCGCCCATTGATCCGAAGCCCACCATAAGAATCATGCCACACCGGATAAAGCGTTGCCGCGTAAAATGGCGGGGTGTCGATCTTGTACATGGGCGCATCCGATCCACGCGCGAAATCAGGATCGGAACCGCCATCGACATAGGAATTCCATTTGGCCACAGTCTCGCTCAAATGAGACAATGGCATGCGTTGGAACTCATGGCCGGCGTGAACTTTGGCGGCCAATTCCTCGATCGTATCGGCTTGGAAGAAATAGCCATTGGTGGACGAGGTGAAGGGCGCCTCAATGTTCCAGCCATCGCGCTCCACCGCAGCCCTATCGAAGATCGTCCAGATCGGCCCTGAGAAAAAGTCAGGCGCCTCCGAGCCCTCATTCATCGCCAAGGCGGCATGAATACTACCGGTCTCTCTATAGGTGGCCTTTATGTTTTCGACGCTGGAATTGCGCCAATCCATCTGCACATGGTTGAGCCCCGATTTGGGCTGGCCTTTGGCAGGTCCTGCCGGATAGGCAGCGTTACCATGCCTTTCCGTCACAAGAAGTTCGTTGAAGAATCTTTTCCCGACCTGGTTCACGACAATCAAATGTTGGAACGAATCCGGCTCCAGCTCGACGCCGGTCGATCCGCGCAAGGAGAATGTCGGGTGACCGGGAAGCATGTTGGTATAGGGATCGCGCGTCGCAAGGATTCCGGGGATGTGGAAGGTGCTGCGGTAAGAGTGATTTTGCGACATGCCCGCGAGGTTCGCCCCGACTCTCATGCCGGCGATAATGCCGCTGGCGTCCTGGCCGCGGGGGCCCAATAGCGCCCAGCCACTCGACACAAAAGCGGGCTCGCGAAATCCGGGATAGAACATCGAGCGAAATTCGGGATTGGCCCCATGTCCGCCCGCGCCAACGACAACTGCTTTGCGCGCCCTGATAAAAAGCGTCTCTGTACGGTCTTCGATATTGCCGTTCTGCCATAGGCTCTGCAATTGCGCACCGGTTTCGGGATCGAAGCGCGGCGAATAACTCACGCGAATGCCCAGCACCCTGCCCGAGAACTGCTGCTCGCGAATAATCTCATCCATGTGACGGTTGAGCATGAACTGCGCGCCTTTTTCACGCGCGCTGAATTCCAACGGCCTTGCGAGCGCCGCGCCGTTGGCGCGCGCACCCGGACCAACAACATTAGTTGCATCGGTCATTACCCGAGGTGCAAAATGGCTCGAATGGACGCCCTCGACACCGGCATCTTGGGCCGAGACGGTTCCCGCCTTAATGTCCGTTGCGGTGCCTTCCATGAGGAAGCAAGCGGCGCGCCTGGCGCGCGACATGCCGCCAGTGCCGTGCGTGCCCGATATGCGGCTCATGCGAACGTAATTGTCTATCAGGAATTCGCGGGTGGCGTAGCAATTGTCGGCATAGCCGCGATGAAGGTCGCGTTCATTGTAGCGGTAAGGAGCTTGCGCCGCGGTATCCATGACAGACCAATCCGTATGGTCTCTAAACAGGAAATCCGGATCCTCAGTCAGTTCCTCCACGCTGTGCTGCGGTGGAACGGTAATAAATCCTTCCTTATCGCTTTCGCCTGCAATATCGCGCAGCTGCAGCGGATCGCCACCGCCCAGCGATATCCATGAGCCGCTATGCAGCATTTTGCCTCCACAGTCGAAGTTCTGGTCGACGACGATGACCGAAGCGCCAAGGTCGCGCGAGCGAATGGCGGCGGGCAGCCCAAGGCACCCCGCGCCAATGACAACGACATCGGCCTCATAATCCCATTGAATAGTGTCGGCCGGAGATTCTTGCGCCGCAGCGCTTCCCGACATCGATAGAACAGACGCGCCTATGCCGGCGCTCGCTCCCGTCGCGACGAAATCTCGCCGGCTGAGGGGCTTCTCGCCCTTAAGCTTAGAATCGCCCTTATTGTCGTCACGTTTCTTGGCCATTTTAGCCCCCTTGATGCACCGCCCTTGCCTACCTTATTGGTGAAAACTAGCACGAATCGAGCGATATCCAATCCGCGTATTATGCCACGGACAAACTAGGGTTTTCGGTCAAAAGATTAGGCCGGCAGGCCCAAGCCCAACATGACCCGCGATCAAAACACCGGCAACTCCAATTCAACCGCGTTCGGGTTTGCGCCCGCCAGATCGAATGTGATGGATCCGATGAATCGGCTGAGGCCGGGCGATTCATAATCGCCGTTCTCTGCGCTGACCGTCGCGGTGAGCTGGTAGAGTTTGCCATTGGCAAAATAGAAGACCGTGGTGGCCTGACCGCCTTGGGCAAGTTCCACTGTGGATTGGCGGCCATAGACCATGTCACGGCCCTCGCCTGTGCGGGCGAATGTGTCGGTCAAAATCGCCTTGTCGCCCTGAAACAAAACCAGCGCCTCACCGAGAATAGTTTCAGACATCATCTGCGCTTGGGCAAAATTGGCCACGCCGACGTGATATTCGATATTGTTTTCTTCCGTTCTGAAGACGATCTGTTCTTTGGTCCCAACGATAGTGCCGCGCAACGTGGCGCCGATTTCGGAAACAATCCCGCCGGGTGCTTCGAACGACAAATCAAGTTCATGGCTGACATAGCTTTGCCAGCCTGTTTGCGCATGTGCGGCGCTTGTCCCAAGCGCCAAACCCGGGGTGAACGCTAAAATCAGTATACGGATAATTGAGATTTGCATGAAAGCCTCGTGGGGTTCCCGTTTTATTCGGGAAGCGTCAGTTCGATCGAGTTTTGGTTCGCCATGTCGGGAAAAAAGGAAACTGAATCAATAAACCTTGCGATATTGGGCGATCCGTAATCGCCGCCGGGCGCAATCGTCGTCCGCAATTCTATGAGGCGGCCATTGATAAAGAAATATTCCGCAGTCGCGCGGCCACCATCATTTGGTAGTTCGACGGTGAGCTTACGGCCGTAATGGCGATCGGCGCGCGCATCGATATCCATCATAAGACTGTTGCCGTCCTGAAAATTATAGGCCGCCTCACCAAGAAGCGTCGCGGCATTGTTCTGTATCTCCCGCATGTCGACCAATGTGACGCGATAGTCGATCCCATTTTCTGAGCTGGAGAAAACGATTGTGTCTTGGGCGCCTGCGACAATGGCCTCATAGTTACCGCGGGACGCGGTGACCTCGCCCGGCATAACAACAGAAAAGCTCAAAGGATGAGAAATGTAATATTCCCAGGCCGCTTGCGCGGGCGCAGCCGAGAAAGCCAATGCAATTCCCGCCACGACGGCCCCAAATGCGAAATTCCCCAATGCGAAATTCAAGCCCAAACGCATCCCACTACTCCGTATATCTTATGGCGCCATGAAGAATAGCCACAGTTTAACACTCAAAGCCTAGCTTAATTCGCGCTACTGCTCTGTATTATGCTCTCTTGGAAATATGTTACAATAAAATCGAACAGGCCGCATTTTTGGGAGGGACCCATGAAAATATATGCGTTTGGCAAAGCATTCGGCCTTTCGGCCTTGGGCATGGCTTTTCTTGCGGCGCCCGCCCTTTCGCATCATTCCTTTGCGATGTTCGACACCACACAATCGCTGAGTGTGGAGGGAACGGTCACGGAATATGAGCTGGTCAATCCGCATAGCTGGCTGCGAATCGAGGCCATGGACGAAGAGAGCGGCCAAATGCGGGAATGGGCGTTCGAGGGGAGCTCCCCTGCGGTCCAAGCTTTATACGGCATGGGCCGCGGTTCGGTAACTCCCGGCGATGGCATTACCGTGACCTATCATCCCATGAAAGACGGCTCGCGCGGCGGCCAATTCGTCGAGGCGGTCTTAGACGATGGGACAGAGTTCATACGCGCCAATCGGTAGGCGGTCCTTCAGGGCCGGCACTTTTGAAGGACGGCTCGCGCGGCGGCCAATTCAATGCTGAGCTCGCCCGAATAGGCAGATTCGCGCGCGCGGCTGGAGCGGATCCGCATATCGCCGAAAGTTGATACAGGCGCAAGCCATGATGCTATCGCGGAATTTCCGAAAACACATTTGCGAGCATCAAACTCATCGCCGCGAAGCCAAGAAAAGCGGGTATGAGCGCAGGCCAATCCTTTAACGAGAACTTCCCAAAACGCAGAAGCAAATATCCTCCCACCAAATTACCCAAAGCCCAAACCACATTTAAAGGTGCGGACGAGACTCCCTCGGGCGGCGGCGGGTTTGCGAATGGTGTGGGAAATTCAAGTCCTGAAATTCCACTTACGAAATGAGGAACAAAATTCGCCACAAATGCGCCTCCTAAGAAGCACATCAAATAATGATACCATTTCATGTCGGGTTCTCCCTCGATTGCGCGCATCTCTTGCGCTCTAAGCGCCAACTAAGTCTAGCCGACTACTAGCCGTGCGGGAATAAGAATGCTTCGTGACGGAGAACAGCCGCTCTAACCCGTCACATGTCGCCGGAATCGCCTGCCGCGAGAGACAATCGCGCCCATTAGCGCGTTATCCTCGGCAAAATAGGGGCGCAACGCATCGGTAAGTTGAGACCTTGCCTATCCGGTTTACACCCACACCCACTAGGGCTAGAATGGGCGCAAACCGGATATAGGGGAGCGCGCCATGGATGTTCTCGACCGCGCCGATCTCCCATTCCCGCATTCGCTACCCGAGTTCCAGCGACTTTTCCCCGATGATGCGGCCTGCGCCGCCTACCTGGAGAAAGCCCGCTGGGGAGACGGCTTTGCCTGCCCGCACTGCGGCACGGCGGGAGAGCCGTTCCACTTTGAAAACCGCCCTGGCGTCCTGCGCTGCCGCAAGTGCCGCCAGAACACCGGGCTGACGGTGGGAACAGTGATGGAGCGTAGCCACACTCCGCTGAACGTCTGGTTCTGTGCCGCTTATCTGGTCGCCAGTCAGACGCCCGGCATGTCCGCCGTGCAGTTTCAGCGGCAACTTGGTCTTGCGCGCTACGAGACGGCCTTTCAAATTCTCCACAAGCTCCGCTCGGGCATGGTGCGGCCCAACCAAGACAGGATCGGTGGACAGCCCAAGAACCATGTTGAGGTGGACGAACCCTGGGTTGGCGGGCGAACGCTTGGGGAAGGCCGTGGTGTTCACCACAAGGTTCCCGTCTCCTGTGCCATCGAGGTGCGTCATCGAAAGCCGGGCACCAAGCTCGACAACCGGAAAGACGGACGCTATGCCGGACGCGTTCGGCTCGCCGTCGTGCTCGACCGTAGCGCCGAGTCGCTCTGTGGGTTCGTCGAGAGCACCGTCGCGCCGGGATCGCTGATCGTTACTGACGATTGGAGCGGCTATGCTGGCCTCGGTAAGCGCGGCTATGAGCACTTCGCTGTTGCCGAGTGTGGTGATCCAGAGGTTGCCGAGCAATACCTGCCGATCATCCATCTGGGTTTCGCCAACCTGAAGACGTGGCTGATCGGGATCCACCACGGCGTTAGCCACCAGCACCTACAAGCCTACCTCAACGAGTTCACCTTCCGCTTCAACAGGCGGTTCTACCCGTTCAACGCCTTCCGCTCATTGCTCGGCATCGCGGGCGACACCTCTGCTCCAACCTATGCCGAGCTTTACTCGGGAGAGTGGCGGCACCCTACATGTAGCGGTCATGGGCGTTAACCGGATAGGCAAGGTTGAGACTTAAAATCTGTGAGGTTCTCGCGAGCACTTATCGATAATGCGCGATAGGACAGCGCGTTATTCACCAGATCATTTATGGAAAACTGCTTTTCCCCATTGCCCTAGACTCATCACAATATTCAAACGACGAGTTGTCAAAAATTTTCCGCCAAGAGGGGTCTAGCGGCTTGGCCATCTCCTGATACGCGCGCAGCACGCCAACATATGTCTCCGCCCATAGCGTCGATTCATGCAATCCGGCTCCACAAATAAGGATTGACCCAGTATCCGTAAGCGTTTGGTCCAAAACATTGAGCAGAGATTCTCGTTTCAGATATCGAAGAGTCCGGCCAATGGTGATGACATCAAATTTTCTGATGTCGAGATTGAATGGTTGGTTCAGGTCGAACTGAACCAGCGAGACATTCTCCGGCACTTTAGAGCGCGCCAACTCAAGCATTTTTGCCGACTGATCGATTGCAGTGATCTCGCCGCAATATTTAGAAAAGCCTGAAGACAGCTCTCCCGATCCGCAGGCGATGTCCAGCAAACGCGTATCTTTATCCAGCGCCAATTGTTGCGACGCTTCTGCAAAGAAAGGCTGAATATAGGGTAACCGATGCGCGTAGTTTTTCGCAGCTTCGGCAAATGAGTCAGGGTTCTGCACGCCCAAATTTCTCCCGGTACGGACCGTGCTCCGCCTTCCTCGACCAAGAAATTAGATGTCGACGGCAAAGCGTCGGCAGCCCTACAGAGCGGCTTTTATTTCACCACGTTGCAAGTGTTCTCGGTGTTATGCGTGACTTTCTGAATCGAGATGCACTCCACCGGGCACACTGTTTCGCAGCGCCCGCAACGCGTACAATTGTCCTGATCAATGTAAAGCAAATTATATTTGTGCGGTGTTTGTTCCTTGGCATCGACCATGCCTGTGATAAGCCCGTCATCGTCATATTTGAGATCGTCCACACGCACGATGCAATTGTCGTGCGGTTTAACCTCGAGGCATTTCTCGCAATAGATGCAAATATCGTTGTCGATCTCAAATTTGAAGTGACAGAGATAACAGCGCATCGCCTCGCGGGTCGCGGTTTTGGGCGTGTAGCCGGTCTCGACTTCGGCGTGCAAAGTTCGCTCGTCAAGCGGTATGGTTGGGTTGGCCTGACGGTCAATTTCATCCATTTCCGGGATGCGGCCTGTTTCCGTAAAGCCGCCGGTGATCTGGGCAACATCAAGCACGCGCGTTTCGCCCATCAGATATTCGTCCGCGGCGCGCGCGCATGTTTTGGCGTGGCCAATCGCTTCGATCAATGTCGAAGCGCCAATCGAAAAATCGCCGGCAAGGAACAAACTGGGGTGATCGGTTAGAACCGGCGAGCCGGACTTTATCCATCCGTCCTTATCGAGGACTTTCGGTGCAATGGATTTATCGAGCCAGGAGGTGTCCTGCCATTGGCCGGTCGCGAGCAAGATGGTGTCGACATCAACATCAAACTCGCTGCCCTCTACAGCCACCGGCCTGCGCCGACCGCTCTCGTCGGGCGCGCCCAACTCGTTACGGATGAACTGCGTCTGGTTGACCTTGTCATGGCCATTTTGGTTGGCGAGGTAGGCCGTCGGCCCAACCATAAGCTCAAGCGGAATCTTTTCGTGAATGAGCTCGTCGATTTCATCCTTGGTCACCGACATCTCTTCGCGCGAGCGGCGGTAATAAACACTTGATGCCGAGCCCAAACGAATGGCTGTGCGTGCACAGTCCATCGCGGTAAAGCCGCCGCCAATGACGATGACCCGCTCGCCGATATCGGACTTGCCCGTTTCATTGGCCTCAAGCAGAAAATCGAGGCCGTGCCGGATGCCGCCTAAATCCTTACCGGGTAAATCTAAGATGTTCGGATCCAGCGTGCCGGCTGCGATGATCACCGCGTCATAAGATTTTAGAAGTTCCTCGATCGTCGTATCGACACCAATGTTTTGATTACAGAGAATTTCGACACCGAGCTGGCGAATTTGCTCGATCTCGTTATCTATGATGTTGCGCGGCAAACGAAACTCAGGGATGCCCTGATTCATCATGCCGCCGGGGATAGAATGCTTTTCGAAAACCGTCGGACTATGGCCGTAGAGCGCGAGCTCGCGGGCCGCTGCAAGGCCGGCCGGTCCGCCCCCGATCACCGCAATGGTTTTTCCGGTTTTTGGATAGAGCGGATTGAGGACGACAAGCTTGCCGGAGCCAAGATCGGCCGCAGCGCGTTTGGAAAAACATATCGCAACCGGTTCGCCTAAGCCTTCGCGGCCGTGACGGCAAACGTCCTCGCAGGGGCGCGAACACACGCGGCCCAGCACACCGGGGAAAACATTGTCGACCAGGTTGATAAAATAGGCGTGGTCGTAATTTCCTTTGTGAATCTCGCCGAGATAGTCCGGGATGCGCGTATGCGCAGGGCAGGCATCCTGACAAGGAATGTTTTGCTTCAACCAATCCATGTCTTTGGGCTGATTTGCGTAGCCCTCCTCGCGGGTGAGCGAGAAATGTGGCATCCGGTTGCGGCTGGGCTCAATACTCAAAACGATTTTCTTCATATCCACTAGACCACTACCTCTTTGGCCAGGCGCTGATAGGTCTGCCAACGCTTGACCACATCGGCTTGAGCGGCCTCCATAAGGGCATCGACCTCTTCCGGATTGGTCTTGGCAAGCGATCGATATCGGTTTTCCGTTAAAGCGTAATCCTTGAAGCTTATTGTGGGTTCGCCTGAATCGATTTGCATCGGGTTGCGGCCGACCGCCCTCAAATTTGGATCATACCGATACAAGGGCCAATAGCCGCTATCAGTCGCGGCGCGCATATGCTCGATCGTGTAAGTCAGATCGAACCCATGTGCGATGCAGGTGGCATAGGCAACGAGGATGGACGGCCCTTTATGTGCGGCGGCCTCCTGCATTGCTTTGACGGTTTGTTTTGGATCGGCGCCGAAAGAAATTTGCGCGACATAGACATGGCCGTAATCGGCGGCGATGAGCCCCAAATCTTTCTTGGCAGCGGATTTGCCGCCGGTTGCGAATTTTGCCGTCGCAGCGCGCGGGGTAGCTTTCGATTTCTGCCCGCCGGTGTTCGAATACACTTCTGTGTCCATGACCAAAATATTGACATCGCGGTTGTTGGCAAGGACGTGATCGAGACCACCGAAACCGATGTCATAGGCCCAACCATCGCCGCCAACGATCCAAACGATGCGCTTCAACAGATGGTCGGTCAGGGCGAGCAAATCTTTGGCTTTGGGATCTGGAATACCCGTCAAGCGTTTGCGCAATTCATCGAGACGCTCGCGCTGCGCATCAAGCTCGTTACCGGTTTGCTGCGAGGCCACGAGAATCTGCGAGGCGAGCTCCTCACCAACTTGCGGTGCGAGCTCCTTCAACGCGTGACGCGCATATTCGGCGAGCTTGTCCAGCGTCACACGAAATCCATAGCCGAACTCGGCATTGTCTTCGAACAGCGAGTTCGCCCAGGCCGGTCCGTGGCCATGCTTGTCTTTGGTCCAAGGTGTTGTCGGTTGATTACCGCCGAAGATCGAGGAGCAGCCCGTGGCATTCGCGATATAGAGATGATCCCCAAAAAGCTGCGTCAGCAGTTTTAGATAAGGGGTTTCGCCGCAGCCGGCGCAGGCGCCGGAAAACTCGAATTGCGGTGTTATCATCTGAGTCTCACGCATGCGAAAGCTCGTCAAATCGCCGCGCTCGGTCTCAGGCAAAGTTTGGAAGAAATTCCAGCTATCGCGCTCCTGATCAAGGATCGGTGCCTTTTTGGCCATGTTGATGGCCTTGATACCGGGCCGCGTCGGATCATCGACCGGGCAAGCCGCCACACACAGACCGCAGCCCGTGCACGCATCGGCAACCACCTGCAGCGTGTAGCGCTGATCGGTGTCGATGCCTCGGCCTTTAAGACGAATGGATTTGAACTTTTCCGGCGCGACATCCAGCGCGGTGTCGCCATAAGCCTTCATTCGGATCACGGCATGTGGGCAAACGATTTCGCAATTGCCGCATTGCGCGCAAATCTCCGGCTCCCAAACCGGAATTTCGTTTGTGAGATCCTTGGTCTCCCAAGCCGTGGTGCCCGATGGGTAGGTTCCATCGACCGGCAAGGCGCTGACCGGCAGAAGATCGCCACGGCCGGCAATCATCGGCCCGGTGACATTGCGAACAAATTCGGGTGCGCCAGGAAGCACCGGAGAGGGCATGTCGAAGCTGCTGGTAATTTTTTGTGGATAGGTGACTTGCTTCAGATTTGCCAGTGCATTGTCGACTGCGGCGTAGTTCATATCGACAATCTTTTGGCCCTTGCGGCTGAAGGTCTTTTCAATTGCCTGCTTAATTTTTTTGATCGCGTCGTCCTTAGGAAGGATGTCCGAGATCGCAAAAAAACAGGTCTGCATGATTGTGCTGGTACGCCGACCGAGCCCCGCTTCCTCGGAAACCTTGTCTCCGTCGATCACGTAAAACTTGAGTTGCTTTTTTATGATGTCGCGCTGCACTTCACGCGGCAATTGATCCCAGACTTCATCCACCCCGTGGACAGTGTTCAGCAGAAATGTTGCACCATCCGCAGCAAACTCCAGCACATTCAGCTTGTTGAGATAGCTAAAGAGGTGACAGGCAACAAAATTCGCTTTCTGAATGTAATAAGGTGACTCAATTTTATTGGGTCCAAAGCGCAAATGAGAAATCGTCTCTGAGCCGGCCTTTTTCGAATCGTAATAGAAATAGGCTTGGGCCTCATAATCCGTCTGCTGGCCGATGATCTGAACCGTGTTCTTGTTCGAGCCGACGGTGCCATCGCCCCCTTGACCATAGAACATTGCGGAATACACGCCTGGCAGGTCGATGATATAGTTTGGGTCGTAGTCGATTGAGGTGTGGGTGACGTCATCGATTATGCCGACCGTGAAATTGTTTTTCGGGCGCTCTTTTTTCAACTCATCAAACACGCCCTTTGCCATCGCCGGCGTGAAATCTTTCGACGAGAGCCCGTAACGGCCGCCGATGATGTTCGGTAATTTTTCACATGAAAGGCTGCCCTCTATATGGGCTCGCACCACCGCAGTCATGACGTCCTTGTATAGAGGCTCGCCCCCGGAACCGGGTTCTTTGGTGCGGTCCAAAACGGCAATGGATTTGACGCTCGCGGGGATTTTCGCAACCAGCTCGGCTTCCGGAAACGGCCGATAGAGATGGATCTTTAAAACGCCCAATTTGTCGTCGCCGGACCCGGCCAAATCTTCCAAGGTTTCTTTGACGACATTGCCGGCAGAGCCAAGGATAACGATCAGCCGCTCTGCATCGGGCGCACCGTGATAAGCGCATAGCTCATATTGGCGTCCGGTGAGCTCGGCAAAGCGATCCATGTAGGATTGGATGATGCCCGGCATCGCCGCGTAATAGGGATTGACTGTCTCGCGCGCCTGAAAATAAATATCCGGGTTCTGCGCTGTCCCGCGAATAAATGGATTTTCTGGATTTAGCGCCCGCTCGCGATGCGCATGAATATACTCATTGTCGATCATCGCATCGATCTGACTATCTTCGACCAGATCGATCGTATTGATCTCATGCGAGGTTCTGAAACCATCGAAAAAATGCACGAATGGCACGCGGCTTTTGAGCGTCGCGGATTGAGAGATCAACGCCATGTCCTGCGCTTCTTGAACCGAGCTGGAACAGAGCATTGCGAATCCGGTTTGGCGCGCCGCCATCACGTCTTGATGATCGCCGAAAATGGATAATGCTTGGGCCGCAATGGATCTTGAGGCGATGTGAAAAACGGTGGACGTCAGTTCGCCGGCGATCTTGTACATATTGGGGATCATCAACAGTAATCCCTGGGAGGCTGTATAGGTCGTTGTTAACCCGCCGGTCTGCAGCGATCCGTGCACGGAGCCTGCCGCGCCGGCTTCGCTCTGCATCTGCGCGACGTCGGGAACGACACCCCAAATATTGGTCTCGCCTTTGTTGGCCCAAGCGTCTGCGTGCTCGCCCATCGCCGAAGCGGGCGTAATCGGATAGATGATGCAAATTTCGTTGGTTTTATACGATACGCGTGCGACGGCCTCATTGGCATCGATTGTCGCCGAGCGAACATTCGATGGCGGAAGCGGTGCACTCGCGAGCCCATCTTCTTTCGTTACAACATTCATTGCTCAGTCCCTGAATATAGTCATACCAGTTGATCTAAAGGGTATTGTCATTTTGTGCGGGGATTGATCTCGCTCAGGTCATGAATCCTAGAAGATTACTCTACCACCAGCCCAACTTTCCTCAAATTGTCATTAATCACGAGGGTTTGACCCGGTCATAGACTAAGCGAATGCCCACGCCTAGCCCGTATATGGGGGACCGCTCCAGCGCCGCAATTTAGTAAGCCAGCAGCCCTGTTTTCTGCCGAACGGCGCTAGGCCGGCATGACGCCGACGCCTCGCAACGGGCCGAAAAGCCTATATGATGGGGTCCATGGTGGGGGGGCGCTAGGGACGCCCATTAATAAGTCTAAAGAAAAGCCCATTTAGAGGCCCGGCTGCTCTTTTCAGGGGAGAGAAATGCAATGAATGTCGTTCGAAGGCTCACGCTTGCGCTGGCCTTATTTGGCCTTGGCGTAGGCCTCGGTGTCGGCCAATTTGTCCAACCCGCTTCGGCGCGGGATTTTTCTCAAATTAACATTGAGACGGTTCAAGTCGCCGAGGACCTCTATGTACTCTACGGCACGGGCGGCAACATGCTCGTCTCAATCGGCGATCAGGGCGTACTCATGATCGACGATCAATTTCCCGAGATGGTGCCGAAATACCGTGCCGCGATAGCCGAGCTCGGCGGCGGTCGGGACATCGCCTTCGTGATCAACACCCATTGGCATTACGACCATGCCGACGGAAATTTGGCGCTGGGGCCGGAAGGCACCTGGTTCGTCAGCCAAGAGAATGCCCGCCACATGATGATGCGGCACAACATCATCAACGCCGTCAGCACCACCACCGATCAACCGGCCTACCCGCCCGAAGCCTGGCCTGTGCTCACCTATGGCGACACCATGCATGTGCATTTCAACGGTCAACAGCTTGATTTGCTGCATTTCGGACCGGCGCATACCACCGGCGACACTGCGATCATTTTCCGCGACCGCAACGTCGTTCATATGGGCGACGTGTTCCACAATTCGCGCTATCCCTTCGTCGATGCCGATAATGGCGGCACTCTTCTAGGCATTATCGAGTTCTCTCAAGCGGTACTCGATGAAATCGAACCTGGAAGTGTTGTCGTGCCTGGTCATGGACTGGTGTCCGACTATCAAGGCCTCATTGAATATGTCTCGATGCTACGCATCATTCACGCCCGCATGTCCGCGCTCATCAGCGATGGAGCAACCCTCGATGACATTGTTGCAGCTACGCCCACAGCCGAATGGGATGAGGTCAGGGGCGATCCGGCGAACTTTCTCAATCGCGCCTATACGAGCATGACGCGTTAGGCGAAGCGACTACGATCCTTCGCCAAAAGCCTTTCGGGGGAACCAATTCGTGAGAACCAATTTTTCCGCGCTGTTCATTGCATTGATGCTCGCTGCGCCGCCCGCCGTAGCGCATCACAGCGGCGCCATGTTCGATCAAACAACGACCATGACCTTGGAAGGCACGGTCAGCCAGTTCAATTGGGCAAATCCGCATGTTTATGTTTTCGTCGAGACCACGGACGCGTCAGGGCAAACTGTCGAATGGGAATTGGAAACCGATTCCACGGCCATCATGACGCGCGATGGTTGGACGCAGGAAACCTTGACGCCTGGCATGCGGGTTTCGGTACGCGCCAATCCCGATAGGAATACCGAGCGAGCCCACGCGCGCTTGGTGTCACTGGTTAAAGAGGACGGTCAATTATTTACCCGCCGCTCCAGCCGCCGCGCCTCAACTGTGCGCGCTGAGAGCATTGCCGGCGTGTGGGACGCGATCCGAAACAATGATTTGATGGATTTTACGGTCGGCACGCCCAATGAGAGGGGTGCCGCAGGGCAAGCCGCCTATAGCGATGCCGATTACCCGGCGGCGAAGTGCATCCCCTACTCCACGCCGCACCTCATGGCCCCCGCGCCCTACCGTTTCGAGTTCACCATCGAAGACGACCGCGTGGTCATCAATGGCGAGTTTTTCAATGTGGTGCGCACCATCTATACCGACGGCCGCAGCCATCCAGAAAATGGCGAACGCCTCAATCAGGGCCATTCAATCGGACATTGGGAAGATGATATTTTGGTCGTCGATACGACCCACTTTGCCGATGATCCTTCGGGCAATATGAGAGGCATTCCGTCGGGAGCCGAGAAACATGCGATCGAGCGGTTCCATCTCAGCGATGACGGCACCCAATTGATTATCGAATATGTGATCGAGGATCCGGAATATTTATCGACGCCCACGATTGGCACCAGCGTTTATGACTATGCGGCCGATGGCGAGATGCTGCCCTTCGGCTGCGACGTTGAAAATGCCAGCTTCTATTTTCTTCAATAGGTGTCGAATCTGAATCGCACCGCGAAAGTGCTCCGCTTAAGGCGCCGCAGCCTCGCCGCGAATAAGCGCTCCTAAGTCGCGTCCGGAGGCGCCCGTACCATCCCCCGTCATGGTCATGTAATCGGGGAAGGTGTGATCGTCGTCCGCATAAATCAGAACATTTCCGTCATCGTCCAGCAATTGAAGCGATTCGTGAACATCCATTACGTCGGCTGAATCACCCGCCCTAATATTTTCCAATATGTATAAATAATCATGGTGCTCGTAGATCTCGGCAATGTTGCGGCGCCCATCTTCCAATACAACCTCAACTCTTATGCCCGGAATGCTCTGCCGCTCCACATAGCTGTCAACTTCCACAGCGCCGGAATCGCGCAAGTTCCACGCGGCGAAGGCCAGCGCACCACTTCTCTCGCTTCCCGGACGCGCGGTATTGCGAAACGCATCGACGCCCGGGCCCAATCGGGAGGTCGTCATATCGATTACGGTCATGCTGTATTGCTGGCCGTCGGATTCGACGCTGTAGCGCCGCGCATTCCATGGCGAATATTGCGCAGATTCGTAAGTAAATTCTTCGACCATCGGCTCGGAAGGAAACATCACGGCGAAGCGGTCGTCACGGCTGACAAAATCGATTGCGTCTTCGCCGACAGCCCGCGGCGCATAGGCGCTCATTGATGCCACAGGAACCGGACCGGGAAATCCCGTATTCTGGTAGCGCGGGACAATCAAATCGGCGTTCAAGAGTTCCATCGAGCTTTGAACGTCATAGCCGGGGATCGCATCGGCCGGAGAAATACTCTCCTGGATGTAAAGAAGCTCGTCATAGATATGAATTTCAACAAGGTCCAAACGCCCGTCGGGAAGAATGATCTCCAGCTTCATACCCGGGATCACCTGCACCTGATCATAGGTGTCGAGTATCACTTCACCGGTGGTGCGGAGTTGCGCCGCGGCAAAGGCCATGGCGCCGCGCTTTTCGAACCCCGGCGAGACGTTATCGCTTTGCCCAGTTAAGATAGCGGTGCTCATATCGACGACGCTCATGCGGTGGGTAAAGCCCTGATACTCGGCGGTGTGGCGGCGGGCCCGCCAAGGCGCGCCATATTCAGAGACATAGGTAAATGCCTCGATCCGCGGCTCGGCCGGAAGATTGAGGGCAAAGCGGTCCTCGCGGCTCACATAGGTAAACCAAGGATCGTCGGCCGCGGCTAAGGGGTTTGAAACCAAAAACACCAACGCAGCCGAGACTATGAGTGCAAGCCGCATGAAATCCTCCTTCACCCTAAGCTTGGGGCATTGGCGACAAGCCTAAGCCATAGCTCATCGCCAATTGTGGCGCTCAAATGCGGGCATACCAACACCTAACCGCCGCAAGCGCCGAATTAGACCGCATATCGAGCATATTGGCTCGCCATATGCGAGAATTATTCCCCAATTTGGGATTGCCCCTCGGCCATGTTTGTGGGCTATCATTTTCAAACCAATCCAGTGTGTATTATCGGTGAAACAGTTCCGGGAGTGAAACATGAAATCCAGATCTTTCGCGCTCGCCACTTTTGCTGCTTTCCTCTTCGCGGCCCCGGCCGGAGCACATCATTCGCACGCAATGTATGACGCAGTCGGCGAGATCGAGTTGGAGGGCGTCTTAACAGAGATACGCTGGGCCAATCCGCATGTTTGGATTTATCTCGATGTCGAAAATGAGGACGGCACCACCAGGACCTGGGCCATGGAAGGCGCCGCGATCGACCAGCTCGCGCGGAAAGGCTGGACACGCGATATGCTGAATGTCGGCTCTTCGATAAAGATCAGTTGCTATCAATTGCGCAGCAGAGGGCCGGGCTGCTTGGGCGGTTATGTGCTGGTACTCGATGGCGAGGAATTGCCGCCGACGCATGAGCTCCATGCGGGCCGGGAGTTCGACTGAGTTTTTGCCCTCATTGCGATTTGTCTCGGCTTCGCCTGAGCCTAACTATTGACTCGTCAATGTCCGTTTCAACCCCCAAAAGAAGACAACTTTTGCGGCGCACTATGTCTGCTTGGTGCCAATAGCGGATTTGCAAATCTCGTGAAGCCCGCGTCAGCACAAACCGAACAAGCAGGTGTCCCCGATATTGTAGTCACCGCCGGCGTCGATGGTGGAAACGCCACTTGGCTCACTCGCGGGCGGCGTACTTGCGTCCGGTTCCGTGTACCCCGACTGGGTCACGCTGGGGGCGGCAGATTCGCCCCTCGCGTTCGCCAATCCGCGGTCCATCGCTTCCCTTACCCCTGGGGGCAAAAGCGTGTCAGGGTCGAAACCTTCAAGAAGAGGATCATATTCGTCATCCTCTTCATCTCTGCGGAGATAATCCCAATATTCCACCAATCCATGTTGCAGTTCCAAGAGTCCGTCCATGGAATGGTTTTCGGCGTATTCGGAAACCACCCGTGCCGCCGCCACAGTCGCCTGACAAACCTCTTGCACACTCGCTGCACTTTGATCGCCTTCCAAATCCGAATAGCCTCCAACCAATTGGCTACAAACGCCGGGTGCCACATATTTTCCGGCGCCAATTCGAGCGCTAGAAATCATCGTTAACACCAAATCACGCATACGGTTGTCTTCGATAAGCTCCAGATAGTCATAGTCCTGTGTCAGGCTGGCATACATGCCGATCCAAGTGTCTCGTTCCTCGGACAGCATGAATCTCACTTCGTCCAGCAACAAATCGGGGTTACCGGATTCCGCCGCCATCGTCATAAAACATTCCATTTTGTAGTCAGGGTCGGCGATATCGCATGCCAATTTGGATTCAAACTCCACGGCAACAATAGTTTGGCAAAGCTGGCGATTCTCGCCCTCAAGAGCCAAGCACTCCTGCATCGCAGCGTGTCCGGTCGAATAGTGACAATTTTCGCGACCAGTACCTTGCAGTGCGTCACAAATTGAGGCGTCGTACTGCTCCGTGGCCACTTGGGACATGCACATTGAGAGGGGCACCCCGAATTCTACCGCCTCCTGACAGGATTGCTCGGCTTCGACGACTGCGTCCGGGTCCGGCTGTTGCCCTTCTTCAACACCAAGTTCGATCATTCTTGCTGGAAAAGTTCCCGACCCAGACTCTTTACGCTCAAACGCACGCGGAACGCGGTCTTTCAACCAGCATTGGGGCGATTCATAATCACCGAAACCCGACGGCGTATAGGTCCAGGCGACGCATATATCGGTGTCTTGGCAGATCGCTTGACAGAATTTGTAATTCTCGGCGCCGAGAGTCACGCGGTCGAAATCACTACCCAGGCGGTCGGAGTTAAATTCCACGCTCTGCGCGCGCCCCCCCCCCCGCCATCGGCAGCAACAAGAATCCCACCAGCGCAACAATACCGGCCATTCGGAAACGGCCCCGCAAACTAACCGTCTGGACTATGCCGCTCATGATATTCTCCTCGTCCCTTTTTTCAGAGTATGCGATTTCGACTTGGTGGGTTCTCTTTTAACAAAAACATGCGCCTGTTGTAACACTTGGCAGACATTTCCGGCGATCGGCCGCATTGGTGTCCGCGCTCGTCTACCAGGCAATCGTGGAGTGAAATTGATTGCCACCAAAGAACTCAAACCAGGTTAGAGAAAAATTGCAAACCAGCTGCCATGGCGGGCAAGCTACAATAAATCTAGTGCGATCCAATCTCGGCCATCGCACCGCAACACGATTTTCCGCCCCCAAACCCGGACCTTGACATCGGCCTATCGCCGCCCGGATGGTTTGGTGGTCGTGGCTCTCGCCGCGTGAAACATTCCGCATGGAGTAGATATATGAAGCGCTTGCTGCCGGCTTCTATTTCGATCATGGCGATCTCGATGGTTCTATGCGCGTTTGAATCCGTGGACGCAGCCGAAAGTGAGTCGACGCCTCAGGAACAGCAGCAGATGCAGCAGGCCGATCCTCAATTCCTGTTAGGCACATGGCGAGACGATCAGAACCGGTTCTGGTTTAGGATTGACGAAATTGTCGGCAACGAAGTCCGTGCGGCGCGGTTTTGGTTGGCCCATCTTAAAGAAGGCCGTATCGACGGCGATACTCTCACGCTTACAAGCGAATCCTGCCTGCCCTTCATCGGCTGTTACGAATTCACCCATAGCGCCACACTGCTCGGACCGGACTCCATGGATATGTTTGGCCATAGCGGCATTTGCACATTCAGCCACGGATGCCGGGAAGAGGGAGACGTCGTGAACCATTTGCTGATGCGCGAGTAAATTATGCTTATTATACGCGATACCAAAACGCGCTTCGGGCTGGTCTCAATCATTCTCCATTGGTACGTCGCCGCCGCCGTTCTCTTTCTCCTGACCACGGGGTTTGTCATCTATTTGATCGGCGCGCACGGGGCGCTACGGCCTCTGCGCGACGATATCGCCTATTTTCACCTCTCTGTCGCAGTGACCTCGATCCCGTTCTTCCTGTGCCGCATTTTCTGGCGCGTAGCTCATGGCAAGCCGCAAACGCATTCTCTTCGCGGCGTGTTGAAACTCGCAGCGGGTTCAGTCTGGCGGCTGTTCTTATTGCTGCTCGTTTGGCAGATGATGTGGGGGATTTTCCTCGAAAGGTTGCACTGGTTTGAGTTTGTGTTCTTTAGAATCCCCCAGCCGCAATTATTCGAAGCGCAAGCGATTTATTTGGAGAACCTCCACCGCTGGGGCGGATTTACAATTGCCGCGCTCTTAGTCCTGCACATCGGCGGCGCGATGAAGCACTATTTTTTCAACCGCGATCAGCTCCTACAGAACATGGTCCGACCACTGATCGAAGACGAGACGGCGAAACAATAGCGGCTGGATCAGACCGCTTCGATGCAATAGCCTCACCATGCGCCTGTTAAAGAAAATCCGTCAGGTCCTAGCCTAGCCGGCTAGCAAGAAGTTTCCGCCCCACGCGGTCAACAAAGGAGGTCGTAAATGCAGGCTCCACTCTTTAGGGCCGCGATTGCGGCTGTGGCAGTCCTCCTATTGGCGAGCCCGGTGCAGGCCGAGATCACGCGGCTGGCAGTGGAAAACACCGAGCAGCTCGGAGCCGATAATGATTATGAAAAACTCAACGGTCACTTCTATGGCGAGCTCGACCCCTCGCTCCCACTGAACGCCATCATTACCGATCTCGAATTTGCGCCGCGTAACGAGCGCGGGATGGTGGAATATGTGGCGACCTTCACCATCCTCAAACCAGCCGACATGTCGAATGCCAGTGGTGTGCTGCTCTACGCCGTCCCGAACCGTGGCCGTATGAATTTGGCCGGCGGTGGATTCCTCGCCGACGCGCGAAATCAAGGCCATGTCCTTGTCGCCAGCGGATGGCAGGCAGACCTCACGCCCAGAGAAGGTTTGGAGACGCTTATCGTCCACGTAGCCCGGAACCCCGATGGATCCAGCATCACCGGGCCCGTGCTCGCCCGTTTTAGCGATAGCCCCGCGAACACGACGAATTTACCTATTGTTCGCGGCCGCGTCACCGGCACCGCCGATCCGGTCAGCCTCGATACTGCCCAAGCCACACTGACCCGCCGAGCCTCGGAAGGCAGCGCCGTTATTCCTCTGCACGGCGACGACTGGGCATTTGCCGATTGCAGCGAGAGCGCATTTCCCGGCACGCCCGATCCGGAAGAGCTTTGCCTCAAACACGGCTTCAACCCCGCTTATTTGTATGAGCTCGTTTACACCGCCAAGGATCCCAAGGTTCACGGAATAGGCTTTGCCGCAACCCGGGATCTGATTTCGTACTTACGCCATGGAAGCGAGGACGAAGCGGAGGGCGCGAACATTGTAGCCGAGAGGATCAACTGGGCGGTGAGCCAGGGTAATTCGCAGTCCGGAAATTTTCTGCGTAGCTTTGTTCATTTGGGCTTCAATCAGGACGAGGCCGAACGAATTGTCTTTGACGGTATCAATCCGGAACGCGCTGCGCGCCTTTTGGCAATGAATATCCGATTTGCGGCCCCTAGTGGGGGCGCCGACATGTATGAAGCCGGGAGTGATGGCGTCGTCTGGTGGGCCAGCTATGCCGACGAAGCCCGAGGCCGTTCCGCCGCGGGATTGCTCGATCGTTGCACGGCTACAGACACCTGCCCCAAGATCGTGGAAACCTTCGGCTCGGCGGAATTTTACAATCTGCGTGCGTCTCCGACCTTGGTCGGCACGCGGGCCGACGCCGATATTCCGTTGCCGCCGAATGTCCGGCGCTATTACTTTCCTGGCGTAAGGCATGGCGGCGGACCCGGCGGATTTGATCCAAACCCTGAATTGGATTCCTGCTGCGAGCTCGCGCCCAATCCAAATCCTGTCACTGATTCATTGCGGGCATTGCGTACCGCATTAGTGGATTGGGTCGTTACGGGCACGCTACCCCCACCAAGTAAATATCCGCGCCTCGATCAAGGAGAGCTGGCGGCACCGACGCAGGCCGCGCTGGGATTTCCGGCGATACCCGGAGTGCCGCTACCCGACGGCATTCTCAATCCACTTTACGATTATGATTTTGGAACGCAGTTCAATTACAAAGACGTCTCGGGAGTCATCACCATTCAACCCCTCCCCATCCGGCAGGTTCTTCCCACCCTCGTGCCGACAGTGGATTCCGACGGGAACGAGACAAGTGGCATCGCCAGTGTGCTCCACCAGGTTCCTCTGGGAACCTATACGGGCTGGAATATAAACGCCGCTGGATTCTACAAGGGCCATATTCGCTCCAATGCCGGCGGCTACATTCCCTTCGCCAGAACCAGACAAGAACGCCTTGCCGCAGGCGATCCGAGACTGTCACTGGAAGAGCGCTATGGCACACATGAAAATTATGTCGGACAAGTGCGCGAAGCGGCCGAGCGATTAGTGAGCGAGCGATATCTTCTGCGAGATGACGCGGAGCGTTTGATCGCCGAGGCCGAGGCCAGCGAAGTCCTAAACTAGGAGCGCTTCTGTTTCACGCCTTGTGAGAAGCCAGCTTAGAGTGACCGTTACATCGGCATGTCCGCTCTACCCCTGAAAGATGGGGTAATCGGCCGGCGCTCTTATCTCTGACGATTGTGGGTGCTGCGCTTCAGGCTGATGTTAGCGCGGGGTCAGTTTTTGCTGCCCCAAACATCAAACAAGGAGAAGCGCAGCATGGAACATTTTGCCGGATTGGACGTATCGGTCAAGGAGACGAGCGTCTGTATTGTGGACGGCACGGGCAAGATCGTGCGGGAAGTGAAGGTGGCAAGCGAGCCGGAGGCGCTGCTTCCGGTGCTGACGAACCCTAGCTACCACTTCAAGCGCATCGGATTGGAAGCCGGACCCTTATCGCAATGGCTCTTCAGTGCTCTTGCCGAAGCGGGCTTGCCGGCGATTTGTGTCGAGACCCGGCATATGAGAGCGGTCTTGAAGGCCCAGATCAACAAGACGGACCGCAACGATGCGCGGGGGATGGCGCAGATGATGCGGGCGGGGCTCTATCGTCCGGTGCATGTAAAGACGTTACGCAGTCAGAAGCACCGAATGCTGCTGACCCACCGCAAGCTGCTTCAGTCGAAGGCTATCTCCATCGACAACGATCTGCGCGGGACCTTACGCAACTTCGGGCTCAAGGTCGGGATGGTGGGGGCTCTGAAGTTCGAGGCACGCATTCGGGAGCTTGTCGCGGACCTTCCGGATATGGCCCTTTTAGTCGAACCGCTTCTTATCGTTCGGCGGGTCCTTCGCGATCAGCTCGCCATCCTGCACCGCAGTTGGCTGGCCATCGTGCGGGACGATGAGGTCTGCAGGCGTCTGATGAGTATCCCTGGGGTCGGCCCTGTGGTGGCTCTGACCTTCCGCGCCAGTGTCGATGTGCCGGCCCGCTTCAAAAACTCCAAGGCGGTTGGGGCGGCATTTGGGCTGACGCCGTCCAAATATCAATCGGGCGAGATCAACCGATCCGGCGCAATATCGAAGTGCGGGGACGAGATGGTGCGGGCGATGCTCTACGAGGCGGCTCATATCATGCGGGTGCGTTCGACAAGATGGTCTTGGCTCAAGGCCTGGGCCATAAAGATCGCCAAGAAGCGCGGGATGAAGAAGGCGATCGTGGCGCTGGCACGCAGACTGGCTGTGGTCATGCACCGCATGTGGATGGATGGCACCGAGTTCCAATGCACAAGGGAAGGCGCAGTGGCATGAGCGCCAAAGCCAATCAAAGAGGATAGGAGGATTTAGGTTCCACCAAGCGGTGGAGTGATGTCCCTCGCGGGACGATGGATGAGGTGAGTTCGTATGTCCGCTTGGACCTGCCGTCCGTCCGATGGCAAGGCCGCCCGAAAGATTGTTCCGCCTCGTCTTCGAACCCCATGATGGAAGGGCCTTAAGTGCCGATTCCGAAGAGAAGCGCGAGCCCGCGAGAGACATAGAAACCGCAACAGTGGAAAGTCTGAAAGTGCTTGACACCCAATGGCAGATTAGAGAAGTGGACATTTGTTATGAGCAGCCATGGCTAAGGAGATGCATCTACCGGCGGAACTCCAAACAATCGAAACGGCCCAGTTTCCAAGACCGCTAACCGACTCACGGGTAGAAGGAGTCGAGGCAAAGATGCTATATCGTGAGCGATCAATCGACACGAGTGTGAGGAACACGCTTAGAGATGAACATGTTCTCAAATTACATTGTGGATCTGCGATCGAATGCGCTGCCGGCCGGCTTCGGAGTATCCTCCGCAGCGGCATTCGGCATCATCCTAGCGCTCATCGCATCGTTCAGCGGCGTTATCCCAACTGCGCGTGCCGCAGACGGTGAGCATGCCGTCGCCGATTTCTCGGGCTATTGGGAGCGGCCCGAAACCCCCGGCGGGGCAGCCGTATTCTACCCGGTGGAGGACGGGCCCGTACCGGTTACCTTCAGCGAGGAAGCGGGCGAGATGCGGCAGGGCCAGCAATATCTGGGCGACGATACCAACCCCATTCTTTTGCCCCATGCCGCAGAGGCGATTAGGGCGCAACATGAAACCTACCGTCGAGGGGACGGCGTTTGGTCGCCTTGGGCGCTTTGCTGGCCGGCTGGCGTGCCGCTCGCATTCAGCATGGTCTGGGCGGTTCAATTCTTACAATCCGAGGACGAGGTCACGGTCATCTACCAGATGGGCCAGACGGTTCGACGCGTTTACCTCAACGAAGGACACCCCGCCGATCCCAAAGTCTCATGGTACGGGCACTCCATAGGGCATTACGAAGGGGATCATACGCTGGTGATTGGTACGATCGCGCAGGACCCACGCGCCCTGATGGATCGCTTTGGAACGCCAAAGAGCGAAGCGATGCGCATTGTCGAAAGATTTACGATCTCCGCCGACGGACAGCGCTTGGATATTGAGTTAAACGTAGAAGATCCCCGGACGTTCACGACGGCGTGGTCGGCGAGAGTCAGCTATGTGAGGGTGCCTCCGGGAAGCGCAGAGGGCTCGCAGGAAACGATATTTGCCGAATATATTTGTCCCAAAAATAATCGCGACGCTGCGGGCGGAGGGTATCCGATTCCGCTGGCAACAATGCCAGATTTCTAGATCGAAAATTCACGTGCGAGATTTGAGCGCCAAACATATGTCTGCTTGGTGCCATAAGCGGTCAATTGCTTCGACTAAGGGTTAAATTTAATGAAGGCGTCTGGGCGCTGGGAAAGACGATATTTCAGGCTCGCCGTCAGTGACCAGCCGCGTTAATGTGACAATGCCATCTCGGGTTACCGCGACCTCGCTAAGGAAACTGCCATGTCTATGCCAAGAGTCCTGACGTCCACGTTGTTTGTCTGCAGCCTCGTTGTGCTCAACGGATGTTCCGCGGACCCGGAGGCCGTAAGTTCTGCGGACCCGGAGGCCGCGAGTGCCACAAGTCCTGCAATCATCGGAAACCCGATCACGGGCGAAGGCCTGCCGAACCCGGCGCCAATAAGAAGTGCGAACTGGGGAGAACTCCCGGCCGGGAGGATGTGGGGCTCGACGGCCGGCATCGATATCGATCCGATCGATGGGAATATCTGGGCCTATGAGCGCTGCGGCGCGGGCGCTTTGGAGGGCGCGCCGGTCAATTGCGACAGCAACCCTGTCGATCCGATCTTCAAGTTCGACCGCAACACGGGCGAGATGCTCGCGAATTTCGGTGGCGGCATCATGGTGACGCCTCATGGCATCCACGTGGACCGCGAGGGCAATGTGTGGGTGACCGACTTTGCGGGCAATGCGGAGGGCACCAAGGGCCATCAGGTTCACAAGTTCAGCCCCGACGGTGAGCTGCTCATGAGTCTGGGGACCTCAGGGCAGCCTGGCAGCGGACCCAACCAGTTCAATCAGCCGAATGACGTGATCACCGCAACCGACGGCAGCATATTCGTCGCCGAGGGACACAGCGGTCAGGGCATGACGAGCCTTGAGGCCGTGGAAAATGGGCGGGCGTCGGGCGCCACGGCGCGGATCATCAAGTTCTCGCCCGATGGCGCGCGCCTTATGGAGTGGGGACGAATCGGTGCGCTGCACGGTGAGTTTCGCACACCACATGCTCTGGCGTTCGATTCGAGTGATCGTCTCTGGGTGGCGGATCGCGGCAACCACCGCATCGAGATCTTCGATCAGCAAGGCAACTATATCGACTCGCGCTACCAGTATGGCCGCATCAGCGGGATCTATATAACGAGAGACGACAATGTGTATGCGATCGACTCCGAGTCCGATCCGTTCCGTCACGTAAGCTGGAGGAACGGGATTCGCATCGGACATGTCGACGAGGACCGCATCACGGCTTTCATTCCACCTGTCGAGCAGGATGAGCGGCCCTACCAGGGCGCCGCAGGCGAAGGCGTTGCCGTTGACGCGGACGGCAATGTTTACGCGGCGGAAGGACCGAATTCACTACCATGGGCCGGTGGCGCTTTTACCAAATACTCGGTCCGATGAATGTCCGGGCAGCCAACCCAGAAACCTCAGTCACGTAATTCCGGATCGCTCGGTGGAGCCCGGTTGGTGACCGATGCCTGCCAAATTTGTCCTATTTTCCGATGATTCGCGTTTTCGGTAGTCACAAGGCATTTGAGGGCCGAGAGGAAATATCCGCTCTACTCCAGAAGGCGGACATTTATGTTGCAGTGCAATATGTCCGCTTAGTGCCAAGAGCGGACTCTTCTCCAGTTCGTCCGGCAGTATGTGGCCAGCCCGTTACATGTAAAATGGACTATCAGCCCGTGCCTTCGGGTTGGTAAAAAAATGGGCTGGGTGTGTAACTTTATCATGACCTCTTGCGAATTACTGAGGGGCATTGGGGCGTAACTCGACAGAAACGAAAAATTTCCAAGGGAGGGATTTATGACACTAAGGCTGAACAACACAGCACCCAACTTCAAGGCGCAAACCACAGAGGGTGAAATCGACTTCCATGACTGGATAGGGGAATACTGGTGCATTCTCTTTTCGCACCCGAAGGATTTCACGCCCGTCTGCTCCACCGAGCTTGGCTATATGGCAGGGTTAAAAAGCGAGTTTGAAAAGCGCAATTGCAAAATCATTGGGCTCAGCGTTGATCCCGTCGGCAATCACGAGAAGTGGGCACAGGACATAGAAGATGTGTCGGGCAACAAGCTGAACTATCCCGTCATTGGCGACCCGAATCTTGAAATCTCGAAACTCTACGACATGCTTCCGGCCGATGCAGGCGATAGCTCGGAAGGCCGTACGCCCGTAGACAATCAAACGGTCAGAAATGTTTTCGTGATCGGGCCCGATAAAAAGATAAAGCTCATCCTTGTTTACCCAATGACAACGGGGCGCAATTTCGACGAGGTCCTGCGTGTCCTGGATTCGATGCAGCTCACCGCCGCGCATAAGGTGGCAACCCCTGTCAATTGGAAGCAAGGGGACGATGTGATCATCGTCACAGCCGTGTCGGATGAAGATGCCGAAAAAATATTTGAGGGTGGCTTTCGCAAGGTGAAACCCTATCTGCGCTATACCGGGCAGCCTCGCTCATCCAAAGGTTAAACGAGCTAATGTCCACTTTCACCCGGTGGTCTCAAGTGATGGACGCAACACTTTATCTTAATTGGAAAAGATGGAGTGTTCGATGGATCAAGGAAATGGGAATCAGAAAAGCCATTACGGTTTCAGTGCGTTAGAGAAGGACGAAGTTTGGGAGCGTTGGGCTCGGGGTGAAACGCTGAAGGCGATCGGGCGAGTTTTCGGTAAGCCCTCGTCGTCGATTCGTGGTCAGCTGTCGCCCTATGGCGGGATCCGACCAGCACCCCGGCGGCGTTCAAAGCTGGCTTTGACATTGTCGGAGCGCGAGGAGATCTCCAGAGGTCTCGCGGCGGAACAATCTGCACGCTCTTTGGCAAGGTTGCTGGGCCGTGCGCCCTCGACGGTGAGCCGAGAGATTCGCCGCAATGGGGGCTATGATCGCTACCGCGCGGCATTGTCCGACGAAGCGGCCTTTATACGTGCGCGCCGGCCGAAGCGATGTAAATTGGCGGGCAATGCGCAGTTACGACAGACAGTAGCGCGCAAGCTTAAACAGGATTGGTCGCCCCAGCAGATCGCCGGTTGGCTGAAGCAGATGCATCCCGAAGACGAGAGCAAACGCGTGTCGCACGAGACGATCTATCGAAGCTTATTTATTCAATCCCGTGGGGCATTTAGGAAGGAACTGACCGGGTATCTTCGCTCCAAACGGACAATGCGGCGCTCTAAGCGTGCGAGCTCGCATGGCGATGGCCGTGGGTGTCTGACGTCAGCGCCTTTGGGACGAATTGAGGTAATTGCATAACGGAGGATTTCTGGCTCATCGTAGTGACCGAAGGGAACGAAGATGAGACAGAAATCAATGAGCAAGAACGACCCGGCGGAGAGAACGGTTCGGGATATTCGGCGCAAGACACGCAAGCAGTATACGGCTGAGGAGAAGATCCGGATCGTGGTGTCGGGCCTGCGCGGCGAGGAGAGCATCGCCGCCTTGTGCCGCCGCGAGGGCATCGCCGAGGGTCTGTATTACAGCTGGTCGAAAGAGTTTTTGGAAGCGGGCAAGAAGCGGCTTGCCGGCGACACCGGGCGCCAAGCGACCTCGGGCGAGGTTAAAGGCCTGCGCCAGGAGATGCGCGACTTGAAGGAGTTGGTCGCCGAACTTTCGCTGGAGAACCGTCTTCTCAAAAAAAATATGATCGGGCATGGGGGAGGCGAGGAATGAGGTATCCCGCATCCGAGAAGCTGGAGATCATCCGCCTGGTCGAGCAGTCCCACCTGGGCGTCGGGTCCACTTTGGACAAGCTGGGCATTCCGAAGACCACCTTTTATCGCTGGTACGATCGCTTTCTGGCCTTTGGCGACGCCGGTCTTGAGGATCGCAACAGCAGCCCGGGCCGGATGTGGAACCGGATCCCGGATGATGTCCGGGGGCAGATCATCGATCTTGCCCTGGAGGAGACGCAACTGTCGCCCCGGGAACTGGCCGTCAGGTTTACGGACACCAGGGGCTACTTTGTCTCGGAAGCCTTGGTTTACCGGCTTCTCAAGGCCCACGGCCTGATCACCAGCCCCGCTTTCGTGGTCATCAAGGCAGCCGATGAGTTCCGCGACAAGACCACGGCGCCGAACCAGCTGTGGCAGACCGACTTCACCTATCTCAAGGTCATCGGCTGGGGCTGGTTTTACCTGTCGACCATCCTGGACGACTATTCCCGCTACATAATTGCTTGGAAGCTCTGCACCAACATGACGGCGGACGATGTGACGGCAACACTGAAGTTGGCGCTAGAAGCCTCAGGCTGCAATCGCGCCAATGTCGTCCACAAGCCGAGGCTGCTCAGCGACAACGGCTCGTCCTATATCTCCGGCGATCTGGCTGAATGGCTCGAGGACCACGGTATGGATCACGTTCGGGGCGCACCGTATCACCCGCAAACCCAGGGCAAGATCGAGCGCTGGCATCAAACGCTGAAGAACCGGATCCTGCTTGAAAATTATTATCTACCCGGCGATCTCGAAAACCAGATCAGCGCCTTCGTAGATCACTACAACAACCAACGCTACCACGAGAGCATCGGCAACGTAACTCCAGCCGACGCCTACTTTGGACGCCACACCGCCATCATCGAAAAGAGAAAAAGGATCAAAAAACTGACCACCCAAAACCGCCGCTTGAACCATCAACGCCAAGCGGCTTAACATCAAACAAAGATGAGCCAGATCCTCCCTTATGAAACACGCTCAACAGTCCCATTTGTTTTGATGACGGACAGCCAGGTCACCCGCAACGTCAAACGCTGGAGACACGCCGAGATGGCGCTCAGATGGACCGCCGCCGGCCTGCTGGAGGCCCAGAAAACCTTCCGTCGCCTCAAGGCCTATCGCCAGCTGCCCATCCTCCGAAATGCTCCCCAGGAACACTTGAGAAAGGCTCAGGCCGACAGTGCCATTGAAACCATCATGAAGGCAGCGTAGCATCATCAACCAGCGACGCCTGCCCCACGAATTTCAACAGAGATAGGGACATCGCCAGATTAACGGAGGGTTAGAAATGACTTTGACGAGCTTTGTTGTTCTCCTCGTAATCAGCATCGTAGTTACGGCTGTACTACACTATGGTCTTAAGGTGCACATACGCAGCGACGCCATGTCCTTCGTCGCAACCACAGTTTGGGCTTATGTCGGTGCGTGGCTCAGTATGAGTATGTTTGGAACTTGGCTGCCGGAAATCGGTTACGGTGGGGTTGCTATTATACCCGCGGTTCTCGGATCCGCGGCCATTATTGTTGTAGCGGTCGATTTTGTGAAGACGTTGAATGCTGGTCGGAGCGCATAGCGACCCCACGAACCAGTTTTGTATGCAGCGCAAACTGCGTTCTTGGCCGTTACCTCTCTACTGACATTGCTCCCGGATCCCGGACCAGGCGGTAAATTGAATACCGACCTGGAGGGACGAGATGACAAAGCAGACGAGGCGGCGATTTTAGCCGGAATACAAGGAACAGTCGGTTGCCCGGCTGTCGGAGCCGGGTGCGACGCATAGCAGTGTGGCTGCCGAGCTCGGCGTCACGCCAACGCAGTTGAAGACCTGGCGGCTCGAGCTTGAGGCCGCGGGCGCGGCCGCGGCGACCGCGGCGCAGGAAGCCGAGGCCGCTGAACTGGTGCAGCTTCGCCGGGATAACAAGCAGCTGACGGAGGAGGTTGAGGTTCTACGCAAAGCCTCGGCTTTTTTCGCTCAATGGGCGGCGAAGACATGAAGACGAAGCACGCTTTCATCGCCGCCCATGCTTCAGAGCACGCCATCCGGTTCATGTGCCGGGTCCTGGGGGTTGCTCACAGCTGGTTCCACGCCCGGCGACGTGCGGCCCCAAAGAGAGCTGAACGCGCTGCCCGGCGTGGCAGGCTCGGGTCAGAGATCCGGGAGATCTTCGAGCAGAGCAAGAGGTGCTACGGCGCGCCTCGGATCCATGCCGAGTTGAAAGCCCGCGGCTTTCGCACCTCGAAGCGCACGCTCGCCAAGCTCATGCGAGAGAACGGCATTCGTCCACCGCGAGGCAGGCGGCGGGCGCCGATCACCACCGACAGCCGCCACTCCCATGCGATCGCGCCCAATCTGCTCGACCGCAACATCGAAGCCGCTGCGCCCGATGCGGTCTGGCTCGCTGACATCTCCTACATCACAACTGACGAAGGCTGGCTCTACCTCGCCGCCGTCAAGGATCTGGCCACGATGGAGATCGTCGGCTGGTCGATGGCCGAGCGGCTGAAGAGCGTCCTGTGCGAGGATGCGCTGAAGATGGCGATCCGCAGCCGCCGGTTGCCCATGGGGATGATCCACCATTCCGACCGCGGTGTGCAATATACCTGCGGTGACTACCGCAAGCTGCTCCGCCTCCATGGCATCAAGGCCTCCATGAGCCGCAAGGGGAATTGCCTCGACAACGCCCCTATGGAGAGCTTCTTTGGGTCTCTCAAGACCGAACTCGTGCACCGTACCCGGTTTTCTACCCGGCGCGAGGCCAAGGCTGCGCTATTCGAGTACATCGAGATCTTCTATAACCAACGACGGCGCTACTCGAGCATCGGCTACCGGGCGCCGGCACAGGCCAGGAGGGATATGACCATCGCTCAGGCCGCATAGGTGAAGAACCACCTGGTCCGGATTTTGGGGTCAACGTCAGAACCACGGCGGGGCGGCCTTCGAGCGCCGGGCCGAAGACGCGCTCACAGGAGACGAAGAAGTTATTACAATCGGCCAGCCCGTACACGCTCATGGCAGGCTCCGGACCACCCCGGCGACGACACCCCAGACATGGGCATCCTCGCCATGGAGAGCGGTGAAGGGACGGGCCGTAAGCTCTCCTTCGATTGCGGCGATGACGATGGAGCCCACACCTGGCGTACGCGAGCGGTCGACAATCAGGGTGTCGCCGGACAGAATCCCGTGTTCCGCCATGCCATCGCCCTCGGCCGTGACGAAGAATGTTGCCGCCGGACGCTTTATGAAATGAGCGTCGAGGCTGAGGCTCGTTGTGGGGGCGACTACGGTGAACATCGGGCAATCCCTGTAAACACCCCTTGTCGGCGCCGTCTGCGACCAACTTGGTTTGGCAATGGCACGCATCCGGTACGCAGGTTCAACTTAACTAATGAGAAAAGGATGACAAAAGGGAAACAGTAACCTGAAGCTTAACAGTGGCAATCATTTGTACTAAAGCTTCGCCGCGTTGCAGTATAAAAGACTTGAAATAAGAGGTATTAGGGATGGCAATCGATGAAACCGGACTCAACAAAGGTCTGGTGAGAAAATTAAACGCGCTCCGGAAATCAATCGGTGACGAGCTCGCCGAAGAGGTCTTTGCAAAGTGGCTGGAGCGCCAGGCGACTTCACAAGCCAAAAGCAAACCAGATCCCGTTGCGACGAAGATCGTTGAGGCTCTCGCAGGCTTTGAGAATGACCCGAAGTTCAATCTTGGCAATTATGGTTACACCATGCGCCGCGCCAAAGGCAAAGGCTTGTCTGGCTTCATCGTAAATAAGAATGAAAAGCCGAAAGAAGCACTAGCCTCGTATTCAAAAGTTTGAGTGGGTGCCGCCTCACGAAGAAGGCACGGCAACCATGCCCGTGCCCGCGGTGCCGTGGGCATTGTCAAGTTAACTGATTGTAGGCTGTTTTCGGTATTTCTCCATGAGGCTAAGCCATTGAAATTGCATAGAGGGGCAATCGACAATTTACTGATATTTCGGAGTAAATCCGGTTAACTTGACAGAGCCGTCGGCCGCGTCCGGGTTACCGAGGCGGGGATCGATGAGGTAGGCATTTCGTGCTACCTACGGACAATACGTCGACGGCTGGTGTCAACGGCGGAGCAAAATTAGTCCACCCGGGCGGAGCAAAACTAGTCCACTTAACGTTATGCGGTACGCGGTGTTGGGGGGTTGTCCCGGTAGTCCATAGGAGGGACCCGCGCTGCTTCGAGTAGCGCTTGCGTTACGCGGAGCGGAGCAGCGTGGGAGGTTCCTGTGGACCCACCGGGTCAACCATTGCACCGGCGGTTAAGCAGGTATTTTTGGGGATTTCCGCCGTTTTTGGCTTTGGTTGAGACGATAGCTCTCGCCGTTCATTTCCAGGATATGGACATGGTGGGTGAGGCGGTCCAGCAAAGCCCCGGTCAGGCGTTCCGAGCCGAATATCTCCGTCCACTCATCGAACGGCAAGTTGGAGGTCACCAGGATCGAGCCCCGCTCGTAGCGCTGGCTGAAGACTTCGAACAGCAGCTCGGCGCCGGTCTTCGAGAGCGGCACGAAGCCGAGTTCGTCGATGATCAGAAGGTGATAGTTTGCCAGTTGCTTCTGCAGGCGCAACAGGCGTTTTTCACCCCTGGCCTCCATCAGTTCATGAACCAGGGCAGCGGCCGTGAGGAAGCCGACAGAGAGCCCCTTTTGGCAGGCCGCCAGACCGAGACCGAGGGCGATATGGGTCTTGCCGGTGCCTGAGTTGCCGAGCGCGATGATATTCTCACGACGCTCGACGTATTCGCATCGCGCCAACTCCAGAACCAGCATCTTGTTGAGCGATGCGATGGCCTTGAAGTCGAAGCTGTCGAGGCTTTTGACGGCGGGGAACCTGGCCTGTCTGATCCGCCGCTCGACCATGCGGCGCTCACGGTCGATCAGTTCCAACTCGGTCAGACGGACAAGATACCGCACATGGTCGGCGCCCTCGGTGGCGCATTGGCGGGCCAGCTTGTCGTATTCGCGCAGGAACGTCGGCAGTTTCAGGGTCTTGAGGTGATGGGCCAGCAACACTTGCGGCGTATCGGTCATGACGCGCCTCCACCCAACAAGCTCATATAACTGGCGGCGGCCGTGGTCGCCACGTTGGCCCGAGGCAGGTAGGGATAGATATCCAGGTCGAGTTTGGGCGGGCGTCGCTCGATACGGCACAGCACAAGGTGTTTGACGGCGTCGTAGCCGATCGCACCCAGGCGCAGGGCGTCCTTCACCGCGCCGTGAAGCACCTCGAGATCGAAGGTCTCCAGAAGCCGAAGGACCTGGACGTATTCCCGCTTGCCGGCCTTGCCCATGCGCGCCTCCAGGAGACGGCGCAGGGTTGGGAAGGCATCAGGCAGTTCCCATCCGGCTAGCGGCGCGGCCTGATCCAGGGCACCGATCTTGTGCTCCAGCAAAGGCAGGTAGTGGATCGGATCGAAGACCATATCTTCCCGGTCGTAGGAACGGGGGTGTCGGGCAATGATCCCGGTGCCGCAACCGATAACCACCTCGTGGACATAGCCACGGATCCAGACTTCCTGATGGCCGTAGGCGACGGGCACGGAATAGTCATTCGTCCGGTAGCGCACCAGGGACAGCGAGTTGACCCGCGTGCCCTGCTTGTCGCACGCGTCGAACGGTGCCGGCAGTGGCCTCTTCAACGCTTCGCGGTCACGCACAAACCGTTCGCCGATGCTCTCGCGGTGGCCGCGCAGGACGTTGCCTTGCCGGTTGCGGCATTGCTCTTCCAGGTGGCCATTGAAGGCGTCCCAGCTCGCGAACCGGGGAAGCGGCGTCATGAAGTTCCGCCGGGCATAGCCGACCACCCCCTCCACATTGCCTTTGTCGTTACCCTTGCCGGGACGGCCGTAGCGGTCCTCGAAGAGGTAATGGGACTGCAGCCCGCTGAACGCCCGCGTTCGTTGCCGCGTGCCATCTGACAAGATGCGCGACACCAGACACTTGTCGTTGTCGTAAAGAATCGATTGGGGAACGCCGCCGAAAAAAACAAAGGCTCTGTTGTGCCCGTCCAGCCAGGCCTCCGTCGCCGCCGCCGGGTAGGCCGCAACGAAGCAGGCATCGCTGTGGGGAAGTGTCATGACGAAAAAATGCGCCCGATACTTGACGCCGGCGATGATCGCATCCGCCTCGCCAAAGTCCGCTTGAGCATGGCCCGGAGGATGTGACAACGGCACAAACATCTCACGCCGACGAAGGCGCCGTTCCCGAACGTAATCCTTCACGATGGTCTCTTTGCCCGTGAAGCCATGTTCGTCGCGAAGGCGCTCGAATATACGCTTCGCCGTATGGTGCTGCTTACGGTGAACCGTTCGGTCCTCCTCCAGAATACGGTCGATGATATCCGTGAAGGGGGCCAGTTTCGGGCGTTTCGGTGGCTGGCGTCGCCGATATCCCGGCGGTTCCGAATGCCGCAGCATCTTCCTCACCGTCTCGCGCGCAATGCCAAACCGACTTGCCGCCTCTCGCTGGCTCAGACCATCAACATGGCAGGCCAGCCGAACGCGCAGATATAGGTCCACGGTGTACATCCTCCCGCCTTCCATCTCAAAAAAGATCGAAGGCTACAGGTGGCAGAGTTTTACTCCGCCCGCGGCTGGAAATCCCGCCGCTTCCGTGGACTAATTTGTCACCGCCGTTCTCACGCATGTCTTTCGTCGGAGGCCCCATGTCCGTTAACCGCCGCAATATTCTTGCACTCGCCGCCGCCGCTTTGCCCGGCGCCGCCCTTACCCGCGCGCAAGCCGCACCCGCGCCCCTATCGGCGAGCTTTGCCGCCTTGGGACTCGACGCCACCCATTTCGGACTTCGTCCGGGCAGTCCCGACGACCAGAGCGGCAAAGCGCAGGCCGCCATCGATGCCGCGGCCCGCCGCCAAGCCCCTCTCGTTTTCCCGCCCGGAATCTATCGTCTTTCCAACCTTAATCTTCCGCCCACCGCCCAGCTCGTTGGGGTACGGGGCGCAACGCGTTTCGTGAGCGCCCAAACCGGCGCGCTGCTTACAAGCACCGGCGCTTCCCACGTCACGCTGTCGGGAATCCAATTTGACGGCCTCGATCGCCCCTCGGCGGGGCGCGGCGGTATGGTCCATTTCGAAAACGCGCGAGCGTTGAAGATTTCCGATTGCGAATTTGTCCGTACCGGCGGCGCGGCACTCCATTGCTTCGCCTCGGACGGCGAAATCACCGGCAATCACTTCGGCGACGTGGACACCGCGATCCATTCCCTCGATGCGCGCGGGCTTGTTATCTTGAGCAACAATATCGCGGGCGCGGCCAATAACGGCATTCAGGTTTGGCGTAGCGAGGAAGGCGAGGACGGCACCATCGTTGCCGGCAACCGCATCGAGAATGTTTCCAACCGCTCCGGCGGTTCCGGTCAGTACGGCAATGCCGTCAATATCTTTCGCGCCGGCAATGTCATCGTGCGGAGCAATCATATCGCGCATTGCGCCTTTTCGGCCGTGCGCGGCAATGCGGCCTCCAACCTCCACATCGAAGGCAATGCCGTAACGGACGCGCGCGAGGTCGCGCTTTATGCCGAATTCGGCTTTGAGGGCGCCCTCATCTCCGGCAACAGCGTCGACGGTGCCGCCATCGGAATCTCCGTCACCAATTTCAATCACGGCGGACGCCTCGCCGTCGTCTAGGGCAATCTGATCCGCAATTTGCTTGCACAGCGCCCGGCGGGCACCGATCCCAATGATGGTGCCGGCATCGGCATCGCCGTCGAAGCAGACAGCGCCGTCACCGGCAATACGATCGAGAACGCGCCCTTTGCCGGCATGATTCTCGGCTATGGACGATATCTACGCGATGTCGCCGCCACAGGAAACGTCGTGCGGCGGGCCGGTTACGGCATCGGAGTCTCCGTCGCGCGCGGTGCCGGCTCTGCATTGATTGCCAATAACATGCTCGCCGAATGTGCCCGCGGCGCCGTCGTCGGGATGGATCGCAGCCGCGTCGTGACCGGCGATCTGATGCATGGCGGCAGCGAACGCTTCGCTCACATTACATTGGCGGCCAACACGACGCGCTAGCGAAAAGTCGCGATCTTATTTCAGTCTGCGGCAGACTCATATGCCCGCTTCGAGCCGGAAGCGGACATTTCCCCGCAGTCGGATCCGTATTCAGTTCTCGGGGAAGGCCATCGTCTGCGCGAACATAGCCGTGTCGTTGATAAACTCAAACCCTTCCGCGACATGACAGGCCATGCAGGCTTGGCGTTCCTGAAGGAATGTTTCACGCGCCGTGGCACCGTCTCCAGCTTCCAAGGCCTCAGATAGCAATTGCCAATTGTCATCCAAAAATAGGGTTTCAGCATTTGGAGTTCGGTTCGGACGCTTCATCAGCGCAACATTAAAGACATTGCGCAACTTTCCCCAGTGATGCGTTCCCAACTCCCAGTTCTCATTGACGATCGCCTCATAGACTTCCTCGTAGCGATAGCCGACCTGCCACATCTGCTGGTCCGTACCGCCGGCGTAGATTTGAAGACGGCGAAACCGCTCTTCATCGTCTCGCGCTCCGAGAAGCCAGCGATTGCTAGGCGGCTCGTCTTGCCCGTCCACAAGTCCACGAATTCCCGACGGAAAGCGCGACGGCTCAGTGGTTTGTGCCAGCGCCTCGCTCCAATCACTATTTTTGGTCATTACAACGCCGAGAAAAAACGCAATGCCTAGTGTAAGAATATATTTTGCTGGGGCCATGAGAGTTCTCCTTTGTGCAATCCGCCTTCACACGGGCTATCCACAGAGAATAAGTAACTTCGATGCATAAGCCAATTCGCGTGCAGAGGCTCAAAGCCAAGTCATCCACCGATTAGCGCACGGCACCGCGACTGAGGCGATTAGTCATTCAAAGCTAGACTTGTTTGGATTTTGTCAATTCAGTCATCTGCCCATCCTTGACCCATGACGGCCCCGCAGCTGGGCACAAACGAGCCGCAAAACAAGCGTTCTTACGATTCGATTGGCGAAGTGTTTTGAGTTGAGTTAACATTTTTGTATGGGCTTAGCCTCGACGCAGGAGCCGTTCTAGCAGCGAATCTCTTGGTGTCGCGTTCTGAAATAACGGGGGAGATACTCCAATGAACATCTTTAAACTGGCATCGCGTAGGAAGTTTTTAAAAGGAAGTGCAGCTGCGCTATCTGGTGGCGCTGCCGTTGCCGGTGGACTTACAGGCAAAGCTCGGGCGCAGGTGGCGCCGGCACCCGAAACCCCGGGTGAAATACGCCGAACTCAGCGCCTGGCTGGCGAGCCCGGAACGCTCACAGGTGTAGAAATAGAGACCGGTGAAATCACCTGCCCCGGTGGAATGCCTGCTTTCTTTGCCCGGCCAGCCGGGGGCGAACGCAGGCCCGCGATCGTTCTAATGCACGAGCGCTATGGTCTGGTTGCGCACCCCCGCGATCTGGCCCGGCGCTGTGCCCAGGAGGGATTCTTTGCGCTGGCACCGAATTTCTTCTTCCGCCACCCCGACCAGGAGGCTCTCAATGCCGGGGATTCGCGCTACCCAATGAGCGATCCGGAAGCGCTCGAACTTCTCGAGGCGTCCTTTAGCGCGCTTCGCACACAGGACGGAGCGGATCTGGAACACAGCGCCGTCGGCGGCTATTGCCAAACCGGAAGACACCCGCTGGTCTATGCGGCCGAACACCCTGTCTCCGCCGTGGTCGTCTGGTATGGCGCCGCCGCCAAACGCGAATGGGAAACCAATGAGACCCAGCCAGAAGCGCTGGACAACATCATCGCCCGCCTGCCCTGCCCGCTCTTCGGAGCTTTCGGCTCGCTCGATCACATCATCTCCATCGAGGATGTGCATGTTTTTCGCGAAGTATTGGAGAAGCACCGCAAGAGTTATGAAATTCATGTCTATGGCGGTGCACCACATGGCTGGCTCAACAATACCATGCCCGGCCGTTATCGCGAGGCGCAGGCCGAGGCAGGTTGGACGGCGCAACAGCAGTTTTTAGAATCGGTATTCGCCGGTGAATGGCCACAGAGCGGCGCCCAGTGGCGTTTCGAGAGCGATGTTCCGGAAGACTATGATTTCTCCACGAATGTAAGAATGGAGTGAGGGCCGGTCCTGGACGGCAGGTATAAAGCGCACATCTAAACCGCTCCTCCTCATCTTCTTTCGAAGGGAAAAATGGCCAAAAGGAGCTATCGCAAAAGCTCCCGCGTGCGCTCGACGATAGGCTGAGGCGTGGAATAGGCCTCCGCCAAAAGCGCCTCAACAACGGATGCCGAAACCGGATTTATTTCAAGCCGCATCCGCGCGGCGTCAGCCAAAAATTCCGAATCTGCCACCATCGCGTCGAACGCGGCTTGAAGCGCAGCGGCGCGATCGGCCGGGATATCCGGCGGGGCCAGAAAGGGCCGGCCCAAAGATGCTTGCGCCAAGATGAGGTACAAGGCCTCTCGCTGTTCGTCATTTTCAACCAACTCCATAATCAGCGGAACCTCCGGCAGTTCAGGATGTTTTCTTAACCCAAGCTGCAGGAGAACATTGATCGATCCGTCGTCGAGCCATCGCTGCCTGGTCGATTTGACGCTCGACCATGTCCAACCGCATCTTCCATCTACCTCTCCGCGCTCAATGGCGAAATTGATCTCATCGCTACCGGCATAACCCGTTATGGGGCGCAGCCGCGCGCCTAAGACAGTGCTGACAAGCCGCGTAAGGGTAAATTCTTCAGCGCCCGGTCCGGTGCTGCCGACGATAAGCTCTTGCTCAAAGAGCTGCTCGAATTGGGTGATGCCGGTCCGTTCCCAAGCCACGCATACGCTGACTTCCTCATTCGCGCTTCCGATCCAGCTATATTCTCGTGCATCGAAACGCGCGAATTGCTCGTCGCCCAGAAGCGGCACGAATGGCGCGCCATGGTTTACGGTCCCAAAGACCGTTCCATCCCTAGGGGGCGCCCAATACAGCCAATTCATTAATCGCAGACTTCCCGCACCCTCCATATTAACGGGAACGATTGTCGGCGCGCCTGGAATGAAATTACCGAGGTGACGCGCGACCAAGCGACCATAAAGGTCATAGCCGCCTCCGGCGGGAAAGCCGATATAAAGCGTTAGCGCCCTGCCGGAATAAAATTCTTCGACGCTTTGCGCTCGGACCGGCATCGCGAAAAAAACCGCCAGCAATATTGCGAGCGCCGCGCTGAGCGTTTTATTACCCATGCGCGTGCATTTCACGGCTGGTAGCCGTGCGTAACCAGGCGCTCCGCATTTTTCACGTAGTCTTCAGGCGTGCCGACGATACCGGCGCCTTCGACAAGACGATTCATCTGATTGAAATAGGCGCACACCGCAATGGCATGTATCAGCGCCTCTTCCTCCCAACCCGCATCGTAAACGGCCTCGGCGTCGGCCTTAGTCATGCGGCTTGGCGTTTGAGTGAGTTTGCCGACATAGTCAAGGATGGGCTTCAGCTTAGGATCCATGGGGGCGCTATCGATATTATCCATCAGAGACGAAAATAAATTCTCGTCGATGCCAAAACCTTGCGCGGTTCGCGAATGCGCCCCAAAACAAAAGCTGCAGGAATTGGTACCGGAAACATAAGCCGCTATCAGTTCCCGTTCGCCCGGCGTGAGTGGCGAGGGGCCTCGCATCAGCCGCTGCGCATAGGGGCACATAAGCTCGAACAGCTCCGTATCGCGGCTACGAAGATCGGCAAGGGTTGCGTTTTCGGGTAGCGATCGAAGTAATGGCATTATCCTAACCCTCATTCACATTAAATGCTTCCTTGCCTATCCGGTTTATACCCACACCCACTAGGGCTAGAATGGGCGCAAACCGGATATAGGGGAGCGCGCCATGGATGTTCTTGACCGCGCCGATCTCCCATTCCCGCATTCGCTACCCGAGTTCCAGCGACTTTTCCCCGATGATGCGGCCTGCGCCGCCTACCTGGAGAAAGCCCGCTGGGGAGACGGCTTTGCCTGCCCGCACTGCGGCACGGCGGGAGAGCCGTTCCACTTTGAAAACCGCCCTGGCGTCCTGTGCTGCCGCAAGTGCCGCCAGAACACCGGGCTGACGGTGGGAACAGTGATGGAGCGTAGCCACACTCCGCTGAACGTCTGGTTCTGGGCCGCTTATCTGGTCGCCAGTCAGACGCCCGGCATGTCCGCCGTGCAGTTTCAGCGGCAACTTGGTCTTTCGCGCTACGAGACAGCCTTTCAAATTCTCCACAAGCTCCGCTCGGGCATGGTGTGGCCCAACCAAGACAGGATCGGTGGACAGCCCAAGAACCATGTTGAGGTGGACGAAACCTGGGTTGGCGGGCGAACGCGTGGGGAAGGCCGTGGTGTTCACCACAAGGTTCCCGTCTCCTGTGCCATCGAGGTGCGTCATCGAAAGCCGGGCACCAAGCTCGACAACCGGAAAGACGGACGCTATGCCGGACGCGTTCGGCTCGCCGTCGTGCTCGACCGTAGCGCCGAGTCGCTCTGTGGGTTCGTCGAGAGCACCGTCGCGCCGGGATCGCTGATCGTTACTGACGATTGGAGCGGCTATGCTGGCCTCGGTAAGCGCGGCTATGAGCACTTCGCTGTTGCCGAGTGTGGTGATCCAGAGGTTGCCGAGCAATACCTGCCGATCATCCATCTGGTTTTCGCCAACCTGAAGACGTGGCTGATCGGGATCCACCACGGCGTTAGCCACCAGCACCTACAAGCCTACCTCAACGAGTTCACCTTCCGCTTCAACAGGCGGTTCTACCCGTTCAACGCCTTCCGCTCATTGCTCGGCATCGCGGGCGACACCTCTGCTCCAACCTATGCCGAGCTTTACTCGGGAGAGTGGCGGCACCCTACATGTAGCGGTCATGGGCGTTAACCGGATAGGCAAGAATGCTTCTCGGCACACGCAGTCATCCCGAACATATGAGCGCCTGCTCAGCCTCGCAGACCCATAATAAGAATCCAGGCGATTGCGAGCGGTGCGACATAGCGGGAAATAAACCGCCAAGGCACTGCCCAAATGAAAGGATGCGCTCCTTTGCTTGTCGCTTCTTCCAAGGCGCGAGGGAAATAACCCACCCCACAAAGAGCGAGATCGCTATGGCGCCCAAGGGCAACAGAAGATTTGCCGTCACGTAATCCATGAGATCGAAGATCGTCATGCCGAATAGGAGGACGTCGCTCCAAGGACCTAAAGAGAGGGAGGCGGGAATCCCAACGAGAAAGATCGCAATTCCAACGCAGACGGCGGCCGTTTTGCGATTCAGACCGCGCTCGTCGACAAAATAGGCTGTCACGACTTCGAGAAGCGAGACCGCCGAGGTCAAAGCGACGATGTGGACCCATCCAGGAAAAGTGGAGGCGCCCTACACCGTTTGCATTGCTTCTGCCTCGAATTTGACGGGGCTTGTGAAGTCCCGCGTCGAGTGCCGACGGACTGGATTATAGAACCCGTCGATGTATACGGCTATGGCAGTTTCAGCTTGGCTTCTTGACATGAACACAGTCCTCCAGATCAGTTCTGACTTGATGGTTTTGAAGAAGGTCTCGACGACGGCGTTATCATAGCAATTTCCCTTACCGCTCATTGAGGCGAGGAAACCGAGTTCACCGAGGCGCGCCTGGTATGCGTCTGAGCAGTACTGGCTTCCCCGATCGCTATGGTGGATCACACCGGCGCCAGGTTGGCGCAGCCCGATAGCACGGTTAAGCGCCCTGAGCGGCAGGTCGCTGGTCATGCGAGCGCCCACGGCCCAGCCGATGACGCGCCGGGAGTAGAGGTCGAGCATGACGGCCAGGTACAGCCAGCCCTGTGCCGTCCAAATATAGCTGATGTCGGCAGCCCATTTCTCGTTGGGTGCCTCGGCGGAGAAGTTCTGGTCGAGAAGGTTCGATGCGACGGCCTTGTTGTGCTGGCTGTCCGTCGTCTTTTTGAACTTCTGTTTCCGTTTTGGAGACAACCCATTTCCCCGCATCAGCCGAGCCACCCTATGGCGTCCAACCTCGATCCCATTCTCGGCAAGCTCGTGATGGACCCGCTCTGCACCGTAGCTCTCGCGGCTGCGCCGAAAGGCTGCCCGGACATGGGCGAGTAGAACCATGTCATCGAGCTGTCGCTGGCTTGGGCCGCGATTGCGCCAAGCGTAGAAGCCTGAGACGCTGACCTGCAGCAGTCTGCACAGGCGGAATATCGGCATCGCCAACCCGGCCCTCTCCGCGTCGATGAACCGGAACCTCATCGACTTTCCCTGGCGAAGAAGGCCAGCGCTTTTTTTAGGAGATCACGTTCCTGACGGGCCAGATCACGCTCTCGGCGTAGACGGGTAATCTCCTTCGCTGCATCCTCATGCGGACCGGAAAGCAAATCCTCCTCACGCAATTCTGCGACCCAGCGGCCGAGCGCGCTGACGCTGATCCCAAGATCTCCTGCTATCTGCCGCTGCCTGCGCCCGCTCGTCTGTAAAAGACGGACGGCTTCTTCCTTGAAGGCCCGATCAAACCGCCGGCCCTTGTTCCCATTCTGCTTCGACATTTGCACCTCCTGCGATCAAAATCCTATCGCAGGACGTCTCCACTTTCGTCAGCAGGGTCCAATGAGCAGCAAAGTAAAGAAGAGGATTGAGAACAATACGCCGACAGGCATCTGACCGAATATTGCGGGCAGCGTGATAAAGACAAGCCCTGGTCCTTCCGTTGGATCGAACGAGAAGGCAAAAACCGCCGGCATGATTACGAGGCCTGCGGTTACCGCAACGGTGGCGTCGCAAAGAACGACCCTTGCCTATCCGGTTTACACCCACACCCACTAGGGCTAGAATGGGCGCAAACCGGATATAGGGGAGCGCGCCATGGATGTTCTCGACCGCGCCGATCTCCCATTCCCGCATTCGCTACCCGAGTTCCAGCGACTTTTCCCCGATGATGCGGCCTGCGCCGCCTGCCTGGAGAAAGCCCGCTGGGGAGACGGCTTTGCCTGCCCGCACTGCGGCACGGCGGGAGAGCCGTTCCACTTTGAAAACCGCCCTGGCGTCCTGTGCTGCCGCAAGTGCCGCCAGAACACCGGGCTGACGGTGGGAACAGTGATGGAGCGTAGCCACACTCCGCTGAACGTCTGGTTCTGGGCCGCTTATCTGGTCGCCAGTCAGACGCCCGGCATGTCCGCCGTGCAGTTTCAGCGGCAACTTGGTCTTTCGCGCTACGAGACGGCCTTTCAAATTCTCCACAAGCTCCGCTCGGGCATGGTGCGGCCCAACCAAGACAGGATCGGTGGACAGCCCAAGAACCATGTTGAGGTGGACGAAACCTGGGTTGGCGGGCGAACGCGTGGGGAAGGCCGTGGTGTTCACCACAAGGTTCCCGTCTCCTGTGCCATCGAGGTGCGTCATCGAAAGCCGGGCACCAAGCTCGACAACCGGAAAGACGGACGCTATGCCGGACGCGTTCGGCTCGCCGTCGTGCTCGACCGTAGCGCCGAGTCGCTCTGTGGGTTCGTCGAGAGCACCGTCGCGCCGGGATCGCTGATCGTTACTGACGATTGGAGCGGCTATGCTGGCCTCGGTAAGCGCGGCTATGAGCACTTCGCTGTTGCCGAGTGTGGTGATCCAGAAGTTGCCGAGCAATACCTGCCGATCATCCATCTGGTTTTCGCCAACCTGAAGACGTGGCTGATCGGGATCCACCACGGCGTTAGCCACCAGCACCTACAAGCCTACCTCAACGAGTTCACCTTCCGCTTCAACAGGCGGTTCTACCCGTTCAACGCCTTCCGCTCATTGCTCGGCATCGCGGGCGACACCTCTGCTCCAACCTATGCCGAGCTTTACTCGGGAGAGTGGCGGCACCCTACATGTAGCGGTCATGGGCGTTAACCGGATAGGCAAGTACGAACTAGCATATATTTTTCTGGCCGACCGTTCATGGTTTTGTTAGAATCCCATTGATTGAAGTAACTTAAGGATAAGATCAATGGCATGCGCAACCTCACCTCTTCGATATCCAGGAGGAAAGACGAGCCTATTCCCGCTTTTGTCCACGGTTCTTAAGGCGAACAGGCTGGAGCACTGGCCCTACGCTGAGCCTTATGCCGGGGGGTGCGGTCTTGCGCTTTCTCTTCTGTATCAAGGGCATGTCAGCGATATTCATATAAATGATGTCGATCCCTCGATTTGGGCGTTCTGGCATAGCGTTCTAAACGAAACTGATGAACTTGCTTATATGATAGCAAAAACTCCGATTACCGTTGATGAGTGGCAACGCCAGCGTGAAATCCAATTAGCACAGGATGTAGACGCCACTCTCGCACTTGGCTTCTCTACTTTCTTCCTGAACCGCACAAACCGATCAGGTATTATCAAGACGGCTGGGGTCATTGGAGGTTTGAAGCAGAATGGACGTTACAAAATAGATTGCCGGTTCAATCGAGATGATCTTGTCCGCCGTATCCGCCGTATTGCGAAATACCGCAGTCGTATCCACCTATACCACCGCGATGCTCTGGCCTTCATTAAAGACATTTGCAACCGGCTCCCAGAGATGACGTTCTTCTGCATTGACCCTCCATATCTCAACAAGGGGTCTAGACTTTATGCCAGTTTCTATGATCCAACAGATCACGCAATCCTTGCTTCCTCCATGTTAGACATAAAAAATCCTTGGATTATTACTTACGACAATGATCCTGCAATCAAGATGCTTTACCGTGATCGTCGCCAGTTTGAGTTTGATCTGAATTATTCAGTGGAGACGAAACGGTTAGGTACTGAGCTCCTGATAGCATCTAAGGGGTTAAGATTGCCCTCATCGCTTCGAGATCGTCAGGTCAATCGTCCACAGTATCGCGTCGCTTATGACTTCTTAGGCGACCGTACCAGTCCTTTCGTAAGTTAGGCGTTTCCCAGCGACACCTAAAAGCGCGTTGTTGGCACGAGAATTATCATCAACTCCCTGCGCCACGCGGTTATTGTACCGGAAGTCGTATTCCGCGAGATAGCGATGAAGGTGCTTCTCAGCACAGTGCTGATAGATGCCCTTCATCCCGCGCTTGAAGATCGAAAAGAAACCTTCAACGGTATTGGTGTGAGTGGTACCATAGACGTATTGGCCAATGCTGTGGGCAACCCATTCGTGAGACTCAAACCCCTTGCCGACGCTCTGATACTGTCCTGCTTCATCAGTCATAAGCTGACTTTCCTTAGCGACATTACGTTTGACGATGGGAGCGATCTCTCTGGCCTTTGTAGTGTTGATTGGGAATGAACGGACGCACCGCTTCGCTGCACGAGAGACAAGACAGCCATCTTGTGAGACGTACCACGTCGCACAGATACGCCTTTCTTTTGACCGATGAAGGTTTCGTCCACTTCCACCTTTTTTCCTTTTCCACCCAACTGGCTAGTGAATTCGCTCATACGCATGGCTTCGCAGATGCGGTGGGACATAAACCACGCAGACTTGACCGTTATACCCAACGTGCGGTGAAGTTGGTGGCTGCTGATGCCCTTCTTACTACTGCTCATCAAGTAGATCGCTTGTAACCAGAGATGCAGATCGATGTGGCTGTCTTCGAATATCGTTCCGATGCGGACATTGAATTGCCTTCCGCATTCCTTGCACTTTTTGAGGCCATGACGCTCTTTGCCTTCTGGGTTCTTTTTTGAAGGCTTTGAGCGAACACCTTTCAACTCATAAGCATTGCCCACCACCCCACAACGGGGGCAAACTGGACCGTGTGGCCACAGCATCGCTTCAATATGAATAAACGCAGCGGCTTCATCGTGCATGTAAGTGACGGATAGGGCAGACATTGAAAGGCTCCTTAACTCTATGAGTTATATATACCTTCTTACCCTTGGTTTGTCAAGTATAACATCGCCTAAGTTTTGACCACGCTTTACGACAATTTGGATTGCGCTGGGGATAGGTGCTCAGCGCAATAGCGGGTATCGGGCGGAGCTGCATTGGTAGAGACCTTGCTTTGCAGTAATCTCTCCATTCCACTGGCGCAAAAATTCCGTCCAGCCAGGCATGAGCGATGGCTATCGACAATGGGGGCTTCAATGCAGATCAGCAAGGATAGATCGAATAGATCAAATCCAACTTTAAAAGGCCTTCTGATTGCCTTGGGCGCTTGCATGACAGTTTGGCCGCAGGCTGTTGCTCAGGACAATATGTCTATTCCCGATTTCTCTTCGACCGATTTAGGCTGGAGCGGGAATGGAACCGAACTTGAGCAGCCGCCAAGCGGACCCGGTCCGGTTACCTTCGACCCGGAATTTCCCTATGTCAGCAATGCACAAGCGGCGCGGACCGGAGACCCGGCAAATTTTCGCGTTGCGGATTTAAGCAACCCCATATTGCAGCCTTGGGTTGTTGAGGCCTTGCGGGCGCAAAACGACGAAGTGCATGCAGGCGCAGCCGTCTTTGACGGAAAAGTGCGTTGCTGGCCGGCGGGCGTGCCGGTCTTTCTGCTTTATCCCGGCTCGCCAATCTATTTTCTACAAACGCCGGACGAGATTGTGATGGTCATGGAACAAGATCATCAAATACGCCATGTCAGAATGAACCAAGCGCACTCGGAAAACCCAACACCGTCATGGTTTGGCGAATCCGTCGGTCATTATGAAGGCAACGCCCTTGTCGTCGACACGATCGGGTTCAACGATAGGTCCTTTATCGATAATTACAGGACACCGCATACGACGAAGCTTCATATTGTGGAGCGTTTTCGCTTCATTGAGGACGGTGTTCCCCCTGAGATCATCATCCACATCGAAGATGAGGGCGCGTTCACGACGCCCTGGACAGCGATCCGCCATTTTCGAAGAGCTGAAAACCGGCCCATGACCGAATATATCTGCGCGGAAAATAACGAGGATTATTTCGGCTATGATGTTCCGCCAATTCCACAAGACAACACGCCTGATTTCTGAGGCCCAGATCTCTGACGCTATGGTGTCGGCAGGCCGATGGATTCGAACGCTGGACAATCGGATTTGAAGAGATAGGTTTCGGCCAAGCACCAATCCGCTTTGGTTCAAATGCGCCAAAAAATTCAATAAATCCACGATTTGGTCGGAAATAGAGATAACCGAGTGCGACAAAGCTGAAAATCGGCGATGTCCCTATCTCTGTTGAAATTCGTGGGGCAGGCGTCGCTGGTTGATGATGCTATGCTGCCTTCATGATGGTTTCAATGGCACTGTCGGCCTGAGCCTTTCTCAAGTGTTCCTGGAGAGCATTTCGGAGGATGGGCAGCTGGCGATAGGCCTTGAGGCGACGGAAGGTTTTCTGGGCCTCCAGCAGGCCGGCGGCGGTCCATATGAGCGCCATCTCGGCGTGTCTCCAGCGTTTGACGTTGCGGGTGACCTGGCGCACCGTGCCGAGCGCGTTCTCGACGATGTTGGTGCAGGCGAGCGAGCGCCGGAGTTCGTGCGGTAGGCCGAGGCGGATGACGGTGAGGATCTCCTCCAGCCCCTCCAGGATGCTGCCCGAGACGCCCGGTTCCTCATGCTCCAGACGCCGGACCAGGTTGCGCAAGAGCCGCTCGGCCTTGTTTGCGTCGTCCTGGTCCCAGGCCTGACGGAGCGCCTTCTTGACGCTCGCGTGCAAATGTTGGGGCAGGCGCTCGATGATGTTACGGACCTTGTGGACCTGGCAGCGCTGGATGGCGGCGGCCACACCGAAGGTGTTTCGGATCGCTTTGCTGAGTGCCTTCGCGCCATCGACGATGAACAGCCGCGGCAGTGTCGGATCGAGCCCCCTGGCGAGGAGATTGTCGATCAAGGCCTGGATGAGAACGGCGGTGACAAATTAGTCCACGGAAGCGGCGGGATTTCCCAGCCGCGGGCGGAGTAAAACTCTGCCACCTGTAGCCTTCGATCTTTTTTGAGATGGAAGGCGGGAGGATGTACACCGTGGACCTATATCTGCGCGTTCGGCTGGCCTGCCATGTTGATGGTCTGAGCCAGCGAGAGGCGGCAAGTCGGTTTGGCATTGCGCGCGAGACGGTGAGGAAGATGCTGCGGCATTCGGAACCGCCGGGATATCGGCGACGCCAGCCACCGAAACGCCCGAAACTGGCCCCCTTCACGGATATCATCGACCGTATTCTGGAGGAGGACCGAACGGTTCACCGTAAGCAGCACCACACGGCGAAGCGTATATTCGAGCGCCTTCGCGACGAACATGGCTTCACGGGCAAAGAGACCATCGTGAAGGATTACGTTCGGGAACGGCGCCTTCGCCGGCGTGAGATGTTTGTGCCGTTGTCACATCCTCCGGGCCATGCTCAAGCGGACTTTGGCGAGGCGGATGCGATCATCGCCGGCGTCAAGTATCGGGCGCATTTTTTCGTCATGACACTTCCCCACAGCGATGCCTGCTTCGTTGCGGCCTTACCCGGCGGCGGCGACGGAGGCCTGGCTGGACGGGCACAACAGAGCCTTTGTTTTTTTCGGCGGCGTTCCCCAATCGATTCTTTACGACAACGACAAGTGTCTGGTGTCGCGCATCTTGTCAGATGGCACGCGGCAACGAACGCGGGCGTTCAGCGGGCTGCAGTCCCATTACCTCTTCGAGGACCGCTACGGCCGTCCCGGCAAGGGTAACGACAAAGGCAATGTGGAGGGGGTGGTCGGCTATGCCCGGCGGAACTTCATGACGCCGCTTCCCCGGTTCGCGAGCTGGGACGCCTTCAATGGCCACCTGGAAGAGCAATGCCGCAACCGGCAAGGCAACGTCCTGCGCGGCCACCGCGAGAGCATCGGCGAACGGTTTGTGCGTGACCGCGAAGCGTTGAAGAGGCCACTGCCGGCACCGTTCGACGCGTGCGACAAGCAGGGCACGCGGGTCAACTCGCTGTCCCTTGTGCGCTACCGGACGAATGACTATTCCGTGCCCGTCGCCTACGGCCATCAGGAAGTCTGGATCCGTGGCTATGTCCACGAGGTGGTTATCGGTTGCGGCACCGGGATCATTGCCCGACACCCCCGTTCCTACGACCGGGAAGATATGGTCTTCGATCCGATCCACTACCTGCCTTTGCTGGAGCACAAGATCGGTGCCCTGGATCAGGCCGCGCCGCTAGCCGGATGGGAACTGCCTGATGCCTTCCCAACCCTGCGCCGTCTCCTGGAGGCGCGCATGGGCAAGGCCGGCAAGCGGGAATACGTCCAGGTCCTTCGGCTTCTGGAGACCTTCGATCTCGAGGTGCTTCACGGCGCGGTGAAGGACGCCCTGCGCCTGGGTGCGATCGGCTACGACGCCGTCAAACACCTTGTGCTGTGCCGTATCGAGCGACGCCCGCCCAAACTCGACCTGGATATCTATCCCTACCTGCCTCGGGCCAACGTGGCGACCACGGCCGCCGCCAGTTATATGAGCTTGTTGGGTGGAGGCGCGTCATGACCGATACGCCGCAAGTGTTGCTGGCCCATCACCTCAAGACCCTGAAACTGCCGACGTTCCTGCGCGAATACGACAAGCTGGCCCGCCAATGCGCCACCGAGGGCGCCGACCATGTGCGGTATCTTGTCCGTCTGACCGAGTTGGAACTGATCGACCGTGAGCGCCGCATGGTCGAGCGGCGGATCAGACAGGCCAGGTTCCCCGCCGTCAAAAGCCTCGACAGCTTCGACTTCAAGGCCATCGCATCGCTCAACAAGATGCTGGTTCTGGAGTTGGCGCGATGCGAATACGTCGAGCGTCGTGAGAATATCATCGCGCTCGGCAACTCAGGCACCGGCAAGACCCATATCGCCCTCGGTCTCGGTCTGGCGGCCTGCCAAAAGGGGCTCTCCGTCGGCTTCCTCACGGCCGCTGCCCTGGTTCATGAACTGATGGAGGCCAGGGATGAAAAACGCCTGTTGCGCCTGCAGAAACAACTGGCAAAGTATCACCTTCTGATCATCGACGAACTCGGCTTCGTGCCGCTCTCGAAGACCGGCGCCGAGCTGCTGTTCGAAGTCTTCAGCCAGCGCTACGAGCGGGGCTCGATCCTGGTGACCTCCAACTTGCCGTTCGATGAGTGGACGGAGATATTCGGCTCGGAACGCCTGACCGGGGCTTTGCTGGACCGCCTCACCCACCATGTCCATATCCTGGAAATGAACGGCGAGAGCTATCGTCTCAACCAAAGCCAAAAACGGCGGAAATCCCCAAAAATACCTGCTTAACCGCCGGTGCAATGGTTGACCCGGTGGGTCCACAGGAACCTCCCACGCTGCTTCGCTCCGCGTAACGCAAGCGCTACTCGAAGCAGCGCGGGTCCCTCCTATGGACTACCGGGACACCCCCCCAACACCGCGTACCGCATAACGTTAAGTGGACTAGTTTTGCTCCGCCCGGGTGGACTAATTTTGGGGAATTATATCCAATCGTAACATTTTCTACGGCTTCTATCGGCTTTCTCGAATAGAGAACGGCCTGAAAAAAGCCCTTCTGAGCGTCGCCATCTTTGCCTTTGGCATATCGTGTTCTTCTTCCAGTTTAGCCTTGGGCGGTTGGTAGTCACGTGGGGGAAGGTCTATTCCCCGCGCTTCCGGTAATTCTGCCTTTTGAGGTTTTTTCTTGGCCATTGCAGTCCCCCCCCTGGCGCAGCGGCCCGAAGACCGGCGCATTCATCTTACGCGCGTTTCGCGCCCGGTGCAGCATTTTAGTTGACGCATGATATGATATGGTGCGCCAACATGAGACAACATACTGGACCATGGCTCGCGGCTGCCTTCTTGTTCACAGCCGCTTCGGCATCAGCCGTCGAGGAGAGCGACATTACGCGCTCCATGGATCGCTTTAAACTATGGGACGATTGCCGCCCTGTGGGGCTGCTGGTCGAAGATCTGAGCGAGGAAGCCATCGGCCTCGGACTTACCGTGGAGGCGATCGAGATAGCAGTCCGCAGCAGACTACGCAGCGCACGTCTTTACAGCGAAAACCCGTTCTGGCGGACGTACTTATACATCAATGTGAATGTCGTTTCCGTCGCTTCCAATATAGGTGTTGGGTACCATAAGCGTGTAACGGACCTTTCCTCCATGGAGGTAAGTTTAGCCACCACCTGGGATGTTGGCATAACAGGAACGCACGGCGGTGATTCAATCGGCATCATGTCGGTGGTGTCGCAACAGACAGACCGGTTCATTGACGAATATCTGCGCGTGAACGCGGACGCCTGCGAATAGGCAAGCACAAGCTGGACTACAACGCCCAATCCACGCCGGAGGCAGCTGTGGTTTCTTACCCAGGGTGGCTTGACATTATGCCGCGGCGGGAGTGAATCGCAGCTATGGCCAAGCTGTCGTCCAGCCACGAAATTATACCGCACGAAAGAGGCGGCGTCTTCATCCGCCAGCGGACCCGCGACACCTATATCGACGCGACGGCGATGTGCCAGGCGGCAGGGAAAGATCTATTCGATTACAAGCGGCAGAAGATCACCAAAGCTTTCCTGCGAGCCCTCAAGACCGAACCGGGAATTCCCGGTTCGGAATTAATTCAAGTAGTTAGAGGGGGATTCCCGGAACTCCAGGGCACTTGGGTTCACCCTCGGGTAGCGATCCATCTTGGTCAATGGCTCTCCGTCGAGTTTCAGGTCTGGGTGACGGGGATCGTCGATGACTGGAGGCGTCTCCAGACAATTCTTCGTCCAGCGCCGGACGAATGGCACAAACGATTCCCAGATGAACTCTGGCAGGAAATCTACCGGCTTCACGGGTGGCGATGGTCTGGAATGGGGAAGAATCGCTACCAGATTGTCGGCTCCATCGTGAATGATCTGGTCTGGGATCGTATCTGGCCCGGCCTTCGGCAATCCATCGAACTCAGCATCCCACGCCTTTCTCATGGCGAACACGCGGTTCGAATGCATCAACTCTTAGTTGGGGCAGTCGGCGTAGCAGCGCTGGAGACGCATATTGCCGTCATGCTCATGCTCATGGGCCGGCAGTCCACTTGGAATGGCTTTATGTTCGCCGTGAATCAGGTCCTGCCGAGAAGCGGCAAATATCTACCGCCCCCTCCAAAGAAGCCACCTTCCAGCCAAGGCGAGTTCGACCTATAGGAGGCACATAATGCCTGAAACCGGCCCACTTTCCTTTGATAGCGATATTCACGGCGCGCGGGTGGTTGCCGACCGCCCGAACCTCCATCCTGCTTGCAAGTCAGATGGAGAAGTCGATTGTCACATCAGACAGTTGAAGAAGTATCTGGATCGAGTCGCTGCACAGATGAAGCAGGCCATCAAGGACGACAAAGAGAAGCCAATCTTTTCATAACGACGATTGCTTGACGCTAAGTACGCGATCCCGGTGGGAGCCCGTTATCCGCGATCAGTTCACGGTAGCGCAGCCGCTTGCCTTGCATCCCATCAACAACGCTTGACATTTGGCTGATGGTGTCGCGGTCGCGGGCATTGTGTCGACCGGCAAACTCAGCGACATACCGATCAAGTTGTTTCGCCGACATCTTGTGATAGATGCCTTGGTGGCCGCGACGGAGCATGGCCCAAAAGCTCTCTATACCGTTGGTGTGCGCCATGTCCCGGACGTATTCTCCGACCGAGTGCTTCACACTCTCATGGGTCCTGTTTTTCAGGCCATGGTAGACGGTGGCATCGTCACTGTAGACGGTCGAGCCTTCTTCCGTGTGATCGGTGACAAAGCCTTGCAGGGTCGCTGCGTCGGTGTTTTTTACTACCTTAGCCGTTATTTGGCCGGTTGTGCGGTCCTTGATGCCCGCCACAGGCGTTTTCCCAACCGGGCCGCGCCCAGCGCGCTGCTTCTTCTTGGAGTGCTTGTTGCGCTCCTTTCCGCCCATGTAGACCTCATCGACTTCAACAGGACCGGAGAACAGGCCAATGTCCTGCTCGTAGGCTTTACGCAGCCTAGAAAGCATGAACCAAGCTGCCTTCTGACCGATGCCTAGTTCACGGTGCAGCTTCATGCTTGATATGCCCTTGATGTTCGTTGTGAACAGATAAATCCCGACAGCCCAAACCCTGTATTTCAGATTCGAGCCTTCCATGACAGTGCCGGTTTTCACAGAGAACATCGGATTGGATTCACAATCGCGGCAACGATGTGTCTGAGAAGGGTGCTTGATCCAGCACTGGACGTTGAATGAGCCACAGTGCGGGCAGTAGGCACCCTTGGGCCAACGCTGCTCTGCTATCCAATGCTTCGATGCTTTTTCATCGCTGAACATATCCGCGATCTGTAGGAGTGTAAGGCCCTTGCGGTATGATTTCCCTGGTGCCTTGCCTGCCATAATTTCCTCCGTTGTTGTTACTAATAGTTAAAGGAAATAGGCGTTACAGTCAAGAGAAAATGTTACGATTGGATATAATTCCCTAATTTTGCTCCGCCGTTGACAGCTGGACGACGACCGTGTTCTCCGTCGCCCCCTCGACCACGGCCAGGACATGCTTGTCGCCGTTGCCATCGACGCCGATCGCCGCCATTAGGACATGGTCGCCGACATGCAGACCGTCGATCTGGATGACTATCAGGTCGAGTTCCGAGAGATCCGAGGCGAGCCAGGCCTTCATCTTCTTGCGTGACAGCGCCACAAAGCGCCGGGAAACGGCCGACTTCGAGGTGCCGTCGCCACGCGCTTTCGCCAGGTCGCCCTCGGGCAGACGGACCGCGCGGTGGTACTTGCGGGTCGACACGTTCAGCACCATCAGGTTGAGCGCCCACTCGAGCAGCAGGTTGCCATCGCGTAGCGCCTGCCAACTCTCCAAGCTCACCTCTTTGCCCGCCCGGTCACGAACCCGTGGCCGGGCCACCTTCACTTTGCCGCCGTGGTAGCCGATCTCGCTATGTGTCCTGCCCCAGCGATAACCTCGACGGTCCCCATGGCGGCGATGTCGGGCCCCGCACACGGTCGTGGCGTCCTCCTCCATCATCTCGGCCAAGGCCTCGACCCCGGCCAGAAGACAAAACCGATCCACGCTGAGATGGACTGCGTCCATCGCGTCCGCCAGCGGCGGCATAGGAATCGAGGGGGCAAGGGCTTTCGGGCGGCTGGAACTACGGATATTATTTCCCATGGTGTCGTTCTCCCTTTTGGGTTTGCAGCACCCGGAGCCTAACGGCTCCAGGAGAGCGACACCTACCTCAACTTTTCAACATCGACCGGGACATCCCCGAAAATCTTGTGCAAGATCACTTCGGCAAAACGGAGGCAGACATTCGTGCGTAAGCTCAAAGTCGCTGTCATTGATATTCTGGGTAAATCGGCCAGCAAAAAAGCGTATTCGCGCCATATGCGGTCCAATAATCAGAGCATCGGACCGCAGATTGTAGCGGTGTGGTGCGGAGAACTCGGCCACGACGTCTCGATGGTCTATTACAACGGCCCAGATCTCTTTCACGGAGCGGACCCGGTTGACGCCGACATCGCCTTTATCAATGCGTTTTCGCAAAACGCGATGCTGGCCTATGCGCTCAGTAATTACTATCGCTCTAAAGGCGCGGTAACGGCACTGGGCGGCCCGCACTCGCGCTCCTATCCGGAAGATACGGTCAAATATTTCGACTACGCGGGCGGCTTTTGCGACAAGGAGTTGCTACGCGACATTCTTCAGGACTGCGCGCAGCACCGGCCACTGGGGCAGTTCGTATCGGCCAAACAACAACCAACAACCATCCCAGGTGTCGTGCAACGCTGGAAGTTCATGCAGTCCATCTTGGAAAAAGCCCCCTTCGTCCGAATGATCCCGATGATCGGGAGCCTCGGCTGCCCCTACACCTGCAGCTTCTGCGTCGATGCGACCGTGCGCTATCAGCCGCTAGACTATGAATCGCTTAAAGAAGATCTGCGTTTCATCATCAAGAACAAATCACCTCGCACAATCGTAGCCTGGCACGACCCCAATTTTGGCGTCCGCTTCGATGATTATATGGGGGTGATCGAAGAGGCTATCGAGCCTGGCAGCATCACGTTCTTAGCCGAGATGTCGCTAGCGCTGCTTAAGGAAAAAAACCTCAAACGGCTCAAACAAAACGGCTTCAAAGTCATCACGCCGGGAATCGAGTCTTGGTACGATATCGGTGACAAGTCGCGTTTGGCTGCGACGAAGGGGATGGAAAAGGTCAAGCGCGTCGCGGAACACGCCAACATGGTCACGTCTTATATCCCTTATATGCAGGCCAATCTGATTTTGGGGCTCGACGTTGATGCTGGTGCCGAACCCTTCGAGTTGTCCAAGCGCTTCGTGGATTTGGCCCCCGGCATGTTCCCCTATTTCTCTCTTCTGATGTCTTATGGCGGTAATGCGCCGGACAATCTGCGCTATCAGCGTGAAGGCCGGGTACTAAACATCCCGTTCCACTTCCTCAATCAACTTCATTCGATGAATGTCCGGCCCAAGAACTATTCCTGGCTAGAGTTTTTTACACATGTCTGCGACCTCTACGACTACGCCCATTCGAAAAAGGCAATGTATCGGCGCTTTGTGGCCACCAAGCACATGGGCACACTAATCGAGCAACTTTTTCGTAGCATTACCTCGGAGCGCAACCACAAGCTTTTTGGCAACCATATGAGGATACGTGAGCTGCTCAAGACCGATAAGGAGCTGGTCCGCTATCTCGATGGGAAAACAACCGAATTACCGGAGCACTACATCGAACCTATCCGACGCGATTTAAAATGGCTCTGGGATTGGCTTCCCGAGGGCGCTCTCTATCACGACCCCAATGCGGGCCTAAACGCCATCGCCAATGATAATCCCGCGACGCCGGGAGTGCCTGTGGAGATGGCAGCTGCGCCGTCAGCCTAACGCAAGAATTAAGCAGCGCTTTTTCTCCAGAAATTACTGAGCAGCGACCACCGGATTTTCGAGCGTGCCCACACCTTCATAGCTGCAGCTTGACTGATCGCCTGGCTGGAAGACGATGGGCGGTGTACGTGCAGAACCGGCGCCCGGAAGCGTGCCGGTGGCCACCACATCGCCCGGCTGCAACGTAACGATGCTTGTTGCGTAAGTAACCTGCTCGGGCACGGAGTGAATCATCTGCGAAGTCGTGCCTTCCTGTAGCAATTCGCCATTCAAGGAAAACGCGATCGTCAAATTGCCGACATCGTCGACAAATTCCTTGGGCGTGATGAACGGCCCCATCGGCGCAAACGTATCGTGCGATTTCGAGACCAGCCAGTCCGAGCCATAGCGGCCATCTCCGCGACCACCACGATCCGAAACATCGTTCTCAATCGTGTAGCCAAAAACGTAATCCAGCGCGTTCTCGGTGGGCACGTGACTTGCCGTGCGTCCGATCACGATGCCAAGTTCGCACTCCCACTCGACTTCGGTACGGCCCACAGGAATTACGATCTCTTCGCCATGTGCGATGACGGTCGCCGGTAATTTGATGAACATATAGGGGTTCCACCGCCAGTCATCTTCCGGACGCTCCCAGATGCCGGGTGCGCTCGAAGTGTCGGGCAATGCACCACCAGCTGTCGGGGCGTTCTGACCTGGAGAGCCGTCCCGGACGCGCGCCATCTCGATGTCGTGCTCCGCATAGTTGACGGCCGTGTTCAACATGGTTGTCGGGTACATGATAGGTGGTCGAATGTTCAGTGACCCAAGATCGTGAACATAGTCCGGTGCTTCGGTGCCTGCGGCTTCCACAGCTCCGATCGCTTCGCGGATCATGCCGCGCACGCCCGAATTAAAGCGGGCGATCAGATCTTTCATGTCCGAAGGCGCGGCCATTCCAGCATTGGGGTGAATGCTAGCTGTCGCTATCTCCAAATCGATCACAGTCGAACCATTGAGAACGACGCCGACGAAAGTCCGGCCACCGGACACGAATGTGCCCAATTTATAGGGCGTATCGGATTGCTGGACCGTGGGTTGCGCGGTGCAGGCTGCGGCGAAAAGCGCGGCGAAAACCAAGAGATAGCGTACTGACATGATGAATCCTCCGAAGGGTAGTATAGCGTGCTCCGAACGACTTCCTACACCGCTCGTCGGCTTGGCCGGCTCTTTTTAGGGCCCGACCGGGCCATGGGTTTGTGTCCTTAGCCGAACCTTTGGTCCAAGCCAAGAATGTCTTCCACACGGCGCTTCACCTACCGCGCCTCTCAAAGAGTTTGCATGGGGAAAACCCCGGCTAGCTTGGCAAGCCGAAATTGACGGCGCGCTCAGCGTTCGGCCTCAACTCGGGTGATGAAATCATTGTGTGGCCTCAAGTGATGGACGCAACACTTTATCTTAATTGGAAAAGATGGAGTGTTCGATGGATCAAGGAAATGGGAATCAGAAAAGCCATTACGGTTTCAGTGCGTTAGAGAAGGACGAAGTTTGGGATCGCTGGGCTCGGGGTGAATCGCTGAAGGCGATCGGGCGAGTTTTCGGTAAGCCCTCGTCGTCGATTCGTGGTCAGCTGTCGCCCTATGGTGGGATCCGACCAGCACCCCGGCGCCGTTCAAAGCTGGCTTTGACATTGCCGGAACGCGAGGAGATCTCCAGAGGTCTCGCGGCGGAACAATCTGCACGCTCTTTGGCAAGGTTGCTGGGCAGTGCGCCCTCGACGGTGAGCCGAGAGATACGCCGCAATGGCGGCTGTGATCGCTACCGCGCGGCATTGTCCGACGAAGCGGCCTTTATACGTGCGCACCGGCCGAAGCGATGTAAATTGGCGGGCAATGCGCAGTTACGACAGACAGTAGCGCGCAAGCTTAAACAGGATTGGTCGCCCCAGCAGATCGCCGGTTGGCTGAAGCAGATGCATCCCGAAGACGAGAGCAAACGCGTGTCGCACGAGACGATCTATCGAAGCTTATTTATTCAATCCCGTGGGGCATTTAGGAAGGAACTGACAGGGTATCTTCGCTCCAAACGGACAATGCGGCGCTCTAAGCGTGCGAGCTCGCATGGCGATGGCCGTGGGCAGATCACGGATATCGTTTCGATCAGCGAGCGCCCTGCAAGCGTGGAAGATCGTGCGGTGCCCGGTCATTGGGAAGGCGATCTTCTGGCCGGCTCGAAGAACACGCATATCGCAACCTTGGTCGAGCGTCATACCCGCTATGTGATGCTGGCGAAGATCCCCACTAAGGACACCGAGACAGTCGTGAATGCACTGATCAAACAGGCGAAGAAGCTTCCCACCGAACTCTACAAATCTCTGACCTGGGGCCGGGGCAAGGAGCTTGCCGATCACAAGCGCTTTAGCTTGGCGACCAATATCAATGTCTATTTCTGCGATCCGCAAAGCCCTTGGCAGCGTGGCTCCAATGAGAACACCAATGGCCTCCTACGACAGTACTTTCCCAAAGGGACGGACCTATCCGTGCATTCGCAGGCGCACCTAAATAAGATCGCCCGCAGGCTCAACGAAAGGCCACGTCAGACCTTGGGGTTCCAGACCCCGGCAGATAGATTTAATGCCTGTGTTGCATCGATCACCTGAGGCCGCAAAGGTAAAGCGGACAATATCCCCGTTTTCGTCGAGGATACTCAACGATTGCTGAAAATGGATCGGCGGCGTTGCTTCCGGCGCCGCCCGTGCCTCGACGATATAGAGGCGCGTTCCGTGGGAATGAATCTGAACATAGCTGCGCGTTCGATCCGCATTGGAAATTTGAAGTTGATGTCCGTCGATGCGGTCGATCTGAACCCAATCGTCATGGGTGATCTCGTCACCGCGCTTTCGGATTTCCCATGCCGCATGAGCCACCGACCCCCGAAGGTCCCAAGCCGCCCGCTGGCCTGTTAAATGCGTGGGAGCGAAATTAACGACCGTGACGCTGTAATCCGCTTGCGCATCCGAGGTCGTGTATTTTTTCGCCGGAAGCTCCGCGTGATATCCCGAATGATAGGTAAATTCTTCGAACGCCGGCGCATGCGGCAGGTTTACGCTGAATAATTCTTCGCTCTCCACGAACTCGAACCAGGTTTGAGCGACAGCGGGATAAGCGCAAAGAGATCCAGTTATTGCTAATACAAGCGTTGCATGTCGCATGAGATTCCACTCCTACAGAGCCAGATTTAGGATTTGAGATTAGCGCAAATGATGCGCCGCGTCGCGCCCGGTAGCTCTCGCCATATTACCTTCCCCTTCTAAACGATATTCGAACGCGGAATAGGCGAGCCAATAACAGCGATGACCCGAGCGAGCTGGACGGTTCTGCAATAACAAATTAGCGTTACCCAATATCAGTCAATAATTGAGGAGAGCTTGGGGGGATTGCGTTATGAGACCACTTTACGTCGCACTCATTACAGCGGCTTTGCTTTGGGTGCCGCCTGCTTCAGCGCACCATAGTAACTCGATATTCGATCTCACCTCGACCGTGAATCTTCAGGGCACGGTAAGCCGTTACGTTTGGGCCAATCCGCATATCTATGTCTATGTCGAGGTAACGGACGATACGGGCAGTGTCGTTGAATGGCTCATCGAAGCAGACCCGACACCGATGATGACACGAAATGGCTGGTCGCCCACAACGCTGAACCCAGGGGATCCGGTTTCGGTGCGGGCGAATCCCGATAGAAATTCCGAGCGGCCCCATGCAATCTTACTGTCGCTTGTCAAATCAGATGGCGTGCTGCTGACACGCAGGTCCAATGGCCGCGCGTCGAGCGTTGGTGCGACGGGCCTCGCGGGCGTCTGGGATGCGCTTGGCGGGTTCAGCACGCGGACGATCAATACCGGAACTCCGACTACGAGTGGCGCCGCTGCACAGGCTGTATACGTTGAAGCGGATAATCCGGTGTCGGTGTGTGTGCCCTACGCCTCGCCAAATATTGCCCGGGCGCCCTATTTGAACGAGATCGATATCCAAGGCGACACAATATTCATCCGAAGCGAGTTTTTTAACGTCGAGCGCACCATCTATTTGGATGGAAGAGGGCATCCCGAGAATGGGGAGCGCACCAATCAAGGACATTCCATTGGCACCTGGGAAGGCGATGTCTTGGTTGTAGATACGACGCTCTTCACCGATGATCGCACGGGCAATGGAAGGGGCATACCGTCGGGGCCGCAGAAACACGCTGTCGAGCGCTATGAGTTGAGCGAGGATGGCAGGCGATTATTGATCGAATATGTAATCGAAGATCCGGAGTATTTGTTGAGCCCAACGACCGGCAATAATTTTTGGGACTACGCGCCGGATCGTGAGATGCTGCCCTTCCCCTGCGATCCGCAAAACGCGGCTCTCTATGGGCTCGGATGAAGTCTCGGTCTCGACTTATGGGATGCGCCTCAATCTCTGTCGCAATGGCCTGCCCTTTCGGATAGCACCATGCGCCGGTTCGTGAAATCTCGAGGTTCGCTCATTGTAGCGCCACGGGCCTGCGGCCAGATTTGCGGAAATCGGTGGCAAATGACTAGCTGAGAACGGCGCAGTTTTAGGAACGCAAAATGCCCTTCAGCCATGCCAATGGGGTAAAAATTTGGTTCGAAACTGCCGGTGATGGACCGGCGATGGTTTTGATTCACGCCAATCCCTTCGATCACGATCTTTGGCTGTACCAAACAGCACATTTCTCGACCTGGTTCAAAGTCGTCACCATCGACATTCGCGGTTATGGCCGCTCGGTTAAAATGAGCGAGCCGTTCACCTTGAAAGACATGTGCAACGATGTCGTCGGCGTGTTGTCCGATCTTAAAATCACGCGCGCGGTCTTGGGCGGCTGCAGCGTCGGCTCGGGAACCGCTTTGTTGTTGGCTTTGGAACACCCCCAATTATTCGAGGCCTTATTTCTAGTCGGCGGCAATAGCGGCGCCAGCAGCCGCTACCAAAGGCGCATTGATGGTTATGTAAGCGATCTTTCAAGCTATCATATGAAGCATTTGCGCGAATTGGTCGCTCCGGCGTTCGCAGAAAGCGAGCGCGGCGCGCATCTTCTGAATATGTTCGCAGAGCGCGGACCGCGCCTCAAAGGCGAGGCCATCGCGCAAGTTTTCGCGGCCGGCAATTCAACCGCGACCACCGAACGGCTTGGTGAAATGAAAATGCCGACATTGGTGATCAATGGCGAACATGATCACTCGCTCAAAGCGGGCCAGCGCACGGCCAGCCTTATTCCTGGCGCGATGCATAAAATGCTAGCGGGTGCAGGCCATGCCTGCTGCATCGAAAATCCGGCTGAATTCAACCGGTTGGTATTGGCATTTCTACGCGCGCAGGGACTGATTCCCGAACTCTCCGCATAGGATTGCAGAGCCTTGGGCTGCTATCGGGAGGGTGGATCAAGCCGCCTTTCGAGTCGAAACGACATCATCGGCGATTTTTCCGACAAGTTCTGACAAATGATCGAAGCGCAGATCATAGGTGCCGACGCCTTGCGTTAAGGAACGCAGTTCCACAATAAGATTGTGCAATTCGGATTGCGGCATCTCCGCTTCTACCGTGTCCCAGCCGCGCCATCCCTGCCGGGCATCAAAACCTAGAATGCGGCCACGCCGGCTCGAGATCACGCCATTGACGTTCGCCGTGGCTTCGGATGGAACGTGAATACTCACATGCATCACCGGCTCGAGAAGCACGGGGGCGCATTTGGGCATGCCCTCGCTCATTGCGATACGCGCGGCGGTTTGGAAAGCGGCGTCCGATGAATCGACGGAATGATACGATCCGTCCGTCAGCGCGACCGCGACATCGACAACCGGAAAACCCAGCGGACCTTTTTTTAGATAGTCCACTACGCCTCTCTCGACCGAAGGAATAAAGTTGCGCGGCACCACTCCGCCGGAGATCCGATCGTCGAAAGAGAACCCAGCCCCACGTGCCAGCGGTTTTATCTCTAGAATGACGTCACCGAACTGACCATGCCCGCCGCTCTGCCTTTTATGGCGGCCGCGCTGCGTCGTCGGTTTACGGATCGTCTCCTGATAAGGCACTAGCGGCTGCCTCGTGCTCAAGCTCAGCCCGTATTTGGAGGAAAGGCGTTCCACTGCGACTTTCAGATGAATCTCACCTTGCCCGCGCAACACCATTTCGTGCAAATCCGCATGCTGTTCGAGAATGAGCGAGGGGTCTTCGTCCCGAAGCTTTGCCATTGCCGCGGAGATCTTAACTTCGTCCTTGCGGTCCGTGGCGGAGATCGCAAGACCATAGACCGGCGATAGCGTCTCGCTCGGAAGCTTTAAACTAATTCCGCCCTTCTTGGATGAAAGCACATCACCTGTTTCAATTTCATCCATGCGCCCAAATGCGACTGTGTCACCGCGGACTGCTTCCGTTATCTTGTTTTGTGCTTCACCCTTCAGCGTGAAAAGTCCGCTTACGCGCGCCTCTTCGCCATCGCCGCGGTAGAGCACCATTCCATCCTTCACCTGGCCGGATAGAACGCGGGCGAGGGACAGTTTTCCGCCATGGCCGGTGTGATATGTCTTCATCACGTGCAAAGCCATTTCGCCCTCAGGGGCGCTAGCGCGCGCTGAAGTTATATCGACTTCCGGCGTCTCGTGGCGAAACGCCTTGAGCAAACGCCGCACGCCATTGTCGCCTTCGGCCGAACCGATAAATACCGGAACAATAAGACCCTCAGTGAGATCGCGCTCCAAATCTGCAAAGACTTCATCATTCGGTGGGCTAATGTCCGAAAGGAGTTCTTCCATCAGATGCTCGTTATAGTCGGCAAGTTTTTCGAGCATTTGGAAGCGGGCTTCGCCCTCGCGCGCCTGCACCTCTTCTTTCATTTCAACTACTTCGGAGGCTGCATGTTCGCGGTAGACATGCGCGCGCTCAAGGGCAAGATCCACGAAGCCCACTGCAATGCCGTTCTCCCAGATCGGAATTTGGCGCAAAACAAGCGGCTTCGGCGCCACCGCCTGCAATTCGGCAAGCGTGTCGCGGATAGCGCCAGTCGCCTTGTCGATCTTGTTGACGAACAGGCTGTGAGGAATATTCAAATCGGCAAGCCGCTTTAAATAGGGCTGCAACATCGCTGCCTTTGCCGAATCCGGTTCGCAAACGACAACCGCGGCATCGACGCTCGGGAGGACATTTAGTGTTTCTTGAAGAAATTCGATTGACCCGGGACAATCGAGAAACGTTAGGGACTCGTCCAAATAACTCGTAGTGGCTGCGTTGACCTCGACGCTCATCTGCCGCGCACGCGCCTCGGCAGAGTAATCGCCTACCGTATTGCCGGCCACGATTGAGCCCTTCCTGTGGGCCGCGCCGGTTATCCAGAGAATGCTCTCCAGCAGCGTTGTCTTGCCCGCCCCATACGGACCCACAATCGCCACGCAACGTGGTCCACTTGCCTTATTGGCTTTCGACATTAAGCGTCTCCCTAAACCCACCGGTTTGAGGGGCGCTGGTTGGGCCCATTATTCGACGCAAGGGCCTTTTCGCACCCGATCTCAGGGTCATGCTCGCGCTAATCACCGGGCAAATGCAAGGCCTTAGAGGCTCGCTTTGGAAATTATGCCAGGCTACTAGCGCAAACTTGCGCAAAAACGCTGTATGCGGGCGCAGGCGTCCTCAAGAATCTTGTTCGAGGTAGCATAAGAAATGCGGAAGAAGGGCGAGAGCCCGAACGCAGCGCCATGCACCACTGCCACGCCTTCCGTTTCAAGAAGTGCTACCGCGAAATCCGCATCGCTGGGTATCTCTTTGCCCTCCGGCGTTTTCAACCCAATTAGCTCGGCACAGCTTGGATAGACGTAAAAGGCGCCTTCCGGCACCGAACATTGGATTCCTTTGGCCTGATTGAGCATCGACACAACAAGATCACGCCGTTCTTCAAAGATTTTCTGATTCTTGGGAATGAAATCTTGCGTCCCATTCAGCGCTTCGACCGCTGCCCATTGCGAAATGCTCGCCGCATTGGTCGCCGATTGCGATTGCAGTTTCGCCATAGCCGCGATCAGCTCCCGCGGCCCCGCACAATAACCGATACGCCAGCCGGTCATGGCATAGGCTTTCGACACACCGTTCATCGTCAATGTGCGATCGTAAAGACGCGGCTCGATCTCAACGATGGTGTGAAATTCAAAGCCGCCGAAAACGAGATGCTCGTACATATCATCCGTAAGCACCCAAACATGAGGATGCCGCAGCAACACGTCGGTTAGCGCCTTAAGCTGATCGCGAGTGTAACAGGCGCCCGTCGGGTTCGAGGGTTGATTTAAGATGAGCCACTTCGTCTTTGGAGTAATCGCGCGTTCCAATGCCTCGGGCGTTAGGCGAAATCCGTCGCCAAGTTTTGTCTCGACGATTACGGGCGTTGCCCCCGCTATCCGCACAATGTCGGGATAGCTGACCCAATAAGGCGCGATGGTAAGTACTTCGTCACCCGGATTGAGCGAGGCCACCAGCGCATAATACAAAACCGATTTCCCGCCTGGGCCCACAAAACACTGAGCCGGCGAGTATTCGATATTGTTCTCGCGCTTGAATTTTGCGGCGATCGCCGCGCGTAATTCCGCGATGCCCTCGATGTTCGTATATTTCGTTTCGCCGCGGCGAATAGCATCAATTGCGGCGTCTTTGATGTTGTCGGGCGTATCGAAATCGGGTTGGCCCGCGGCAAGGCCAATCACATCCTTGCCTGCCGCTTTCAGCTCACGCGATTTTTGATCCGCGGCGAGGGTTGGCGACGGCTTAATGCGGCCGAGCGCCTCGCTGAGAAAGCCCTTTGGCAGGGACGACATGATTTACTCCGGTCGGAAAAACGGGCGGAGACCTAGCAATGGCTAGGTCCCCACGCAACCGTAACGAAAACAATTTTTAGGGGACAGGTAGAATATAGGGTGTCCCGTATTCGACGTGCGCATCGTTGACGGCGAGAAGCACCGCCGGCTCCACATAGTCGCCCATGAGAACACACATATCGATGAGGTTTTTGCGGCCTATGGCAGCCGTTACGCGGGCATAGGTTTCGGACGTCACCTTATGCGTTTGGAAATATTCCCGGACCAATTGAATCATGGCGGCTTCGCGCTCGGGAACACCGGCTAAATCCCGCCTGTAACGAATAATATCGATAATTTCCGGCTCCAGGCCCTCGCGTAAAGCAACCGGCTCATGGGCCTCCCACTCGAAAGCCTAATCCATTTCACGGCTGACGATAAGGCGAATGAGCTCCCTTAGTCTGCCCCCAAGATCTCCACCCTCCGTGCCTTCGTGGGAGCCATGAAGACGAAGCCCACCCGGGCCGTATATGCCCGCCAGCGAGGTCGTTTCTGGGCTAATATGTTCGTCGAAATCGATCTGGCGCACGGGATCGAGACTTGCCCGGTCGACAATGGGAACGCGAGAGCGCGACTCCGGATAAACATCGGCCGGAAATGAGGCGAGGTACTCTGCTTCCGTCATATTCCACGTGCCTTCGGGCGCCTGCGCGAGGGCAGGTGCAAGCAGATACCCACCTGCAAGGCCAAGCGCCAGAGCAAGCGTAGGGGCAGAGCCAAATGCTCGTGCAAAACCAAACCGTCTCATGTCGTGCCTCCAAATAATCCAACAATCCCTTGAAAATTCCACTCTCGATTTCCCAACTCCGGCCGAATTCTACGCCGGTTCGAAAGCCATGCACAAACCCTTTACCGGGCAAGTTTCGATATGAGCGGTCGCCGGCTCCAGCAAAAAGAACACAAATTTAATCGTAAAATGAAATTCAACCAAAATTGACCTGTCCATCGCACGCAAAGCACTGGTGTATCTAACCGTTTAGTGTGTTATAATAAGCGTCAAAGCAGCCAGACTCGGCTGGCAAATCGCTATGAGGGTGACGACCGGGCAACAAAGTCCGGAAAAACACTTTCAAGCGTTATCGAAAGGGCTAGTACAATGCGTATTCGTCTTCTAGCGTTCGCATGTCTCACATTGGGTTTGCTTAGCTCTCCAAGCCAGGCGCAAATTATCGTCGTCGGCAGTGGTGCCGCCACCGCCTGTTGGCGTGCAGCAGAATTCGGCTTGGGCAATATGAATGTTGGTTTTACAGAATGCTCTCGTGCCATAGCGCAACCATCGATCTCGTCCTACAACAAAGCAGCGACCTATGTGAATCGTGCGGTGCTTCGTATGCGTGCAGGCGATAACAGTGGCGCACTGGCCGATGCCGATGCGGCAGCCGGCCTCAATCCGTATATGGGTGAGGCTCACGTTAATCGCGGGGCGGCCCTATTAAACCTGATGCGGCCGGAGCAGGCGCTTAGCGCAATTGATCTCGGCCTGGATCGGGGCACAAAACGATTGCACCTCGTCTATTTCAACCGCGCAGCGGCCAAATATTTATTGGGTGATATCCCCGGCGCTTACTACGACTATCTCGCCTCGAGCGAAGCTGATCCGGAATATGCTCCGTCTATCGAAGCGCTTTCGCATTTCGAAGTCATCACGCAGCCTTCTGCGGATGCGGGCGAGGAAGTCATCTTGGACGTTATCGCGCTTAGCGATCCCGTCGACGCGCCTTAATAAGGATTGCCCGGAAGTCATTGACGTTGGTGCGGGTTGGGCCCGTGCGAATGAGCGCGTCTGAGGTTTCGAAAAACCTATAGCTGTCGTTGCGCACAAGATAATCTCGCGGGTCTAGGCCGCGCGCCCGCGCGCGCGAAAGCGTATCGGGCGAGAAAATTGCGCCGGCGTTGTCCCCCGTTCCATCAACTCCATCCGTATCGCATGCGAGTGCCCATAGGTTTGAAATGGGTTCAAGCGCCAAGGCCAGGGCGAGCAAGAATTCAGTATTTGGACCCCCCATACCAATATCGCCTCCGCCATTGCCGCCAAGCGCGACGGTTACTTCGCCGCCCGAAAGCAGCACGGTTGGCGGAGCATTTCCCTCATTTAAAATTTGGCGCGCTGCGTTCGCGTGTGATGCGGCGGCACTGCATGCGTCTGCCTCCACTGCGCTATCGAGTATAATTGCGCGCACGCCGTCCTCATTGGCTTTGCGCGCCGCTTCATTCAATGCATCCTTTGCCGTCGCGACAATAATATTCTTCACGCAATTGAAACGCGCGTGGTCTTGCTTTGGCGTTTCGAAACGCGGATCGCCGAGATGTGTCTTGACGCTTTCGGGAATTGTGACGCCATAGCGCTCCAGTACCGCGCGCGCGTCTTGGCGTGCCGTTGGATCGGGCACAGTTAGACCCGAAGCGATAACTGCCGGGTCGTCATTTGCCACATCCGAAATGAGGAGCCCATGCAGACTTGCCGGCGCCGCAGCTAGCGCAAGATGGCCGCCTTTTATCCTTGAGAGATGCTTACGAACGCAGTTGATTTCGCCTATGGCGGCGCCACGGCTAAGAAGCGCGCTTGTGATTGCTTGCTTGTCTTTTAGTGAAATTCCTCCGGCAGGGAGGCACAATAGTGACGACCCTCCGCCCGAGCCCAAAAAGAGCACCAAATCGTCCTTAGAGAGTCCTTGGACAAGCGCCAACATCTTGCCGGCGGCGGCTATTCCGGCTGCATCCGGAATCGGATGAGCCGCCTCAAGCACCTCGATGTTTCGACACGCAACAGAGTGTCCATAACGCGTCACCACAAGCCCGGACAAATCGCCTTGCCAATGTTCCTCTACGGCACGTGCCATGGAAGCAGCCGCTTTGCCGGCGCCCACGACGACCGTCCGACCTTTTGGGTGCGATGGGAGATGAGGCGGCACACAAGCCATAGGGTCGACGGCGAGAAGCGCAGCGTTAAACAAACCTTCGAGAAAGTGCTGTGGATTCGTGCTCAACTCTTTGCGGCCAATGAACCCAATTCGTGATTGGCAAGACCCTCGAGAACTTTAAGAATAGCGGAATCGTCAAGCGCCCCGTCTCCGGCGGCCAGCGCGGCATTGAACATCTCCTGGCACAGGGCCGTGTGGGGCAGGGACATCTGCAGCCGTTTCGCGCCATCCAGTGCGATCGCCAAGTCTTTGTGATGAAGCTCCAGTTTAAACCCAGGCGTAAATGTGTGACTGAGCATACGCAACGCGTGCACTTCTAAAATACGCGAGCCCGCAAACCCGCCCATCAGCGCTTCTCGCACCTTGGCCGGGTCTGCCCCAGCTTTGGAAGCAAAGAGGAGCGCTTCCGAAATTGCCGCAAGTGTCAGCGCAACAATGATTTGGTTTGCAACCTTCGCCGTCTGTCCGGCACCGTTTTCGCCGATGCGCGTGATCGATTTCCCCATGATCGCGAAAAACGGTTCTATCTTCTTAAATGTCTCCTCCGGCCCGCCGACCATGATCGTCAGCGTTCCGGCTTTGGCGCCGATATCACCACCTGAAACCGGCGCGTCGAGATAGGAACAACCGAGCTTTTCGATCCGCGCTGCAAAATCGCGCGTCGCAATGGGTGAGATCGAACTCATATCGACAATGATTTTTCCCGGAGACAGACCGGCAGCGACACTGTCTGCGCCGAATAGCACCTCTTCCACATCCGGCGTGTCGGAAACAATTGCAAAAACGATCTCGGATTTCTCCGCGACTTCTTTTCGCGACTCGCAGGCAATACCGCCTAGATCAAGAAGCTCTTGCGGTACGCCGCTTCTGTTGTGAAGAAAAGCGCGGTGTCCAGCATCGATCAGGCGCCCCGCCATGGGATGGCCCATCAGGCCAAGTCCGATAAATCCAATGTCCGTCATTCTGTCTGCTCCTCAGACCAGATTCATATCTGGTGTACCAAGCGAATTTCCTGTCCAAGCCGCGCAGACTCCAGAACGGCTGCGCAAATCTCCAAGATGGCCGCGCCCCAGTGACCTGTGTGGACCACGCCCCCTTCCCCACTGATCGCATTTGCAAACTCTTCCAGCACCAAATATCTGGGCGATATATTGCCTTCCAGCTTAACTTCCTCCCGGCCCTTGTCGGTGTAAATGATTAGGCCATCAGGCGATTGCCTCATTTCCCCACCCGCGCAGCTGACAATCGTCAAACCGAAATGCGGTTGATGCGGTGCGCGGTCTGGAATGGCGTTTATGGCGCGGTCTTGCTTTCTTCGACGCTCCGCTTCTTCGTCACCTGGATTTTGAGCCTTTTGGTGCGGGCGGGCTTGGGTTTCCACAGAGCCCCATTCACCAATGCCGCCGGTGAGTTCCGTGGACAAAAAGCGCCCATAGCCATTGTAAATGGCGGTTCCCACCGCTCCTCCGCTAAATTTAAGCATTGCCACTTGAGCGCCAATAGTTGGGCGCAAAGGGTCCCAGTCAAATGTCGTAGCGGACACCGATTCCACCGGCGCACCCACGAGATAGCGCATGATATCGAATTGATGCGATCCCTGCCGGAAAGTAACGCTGCCGCCTAATTCCGGCTGCAGCTCGGCAGCGCGACGCGGGCGATAGACCCAATCGCTATAGCACCAGTTATGAATCATCCGGATCTCGCCTAGGCGACCCGAAGAAATAATTTCCCGCATGGAATGTATGGGTAAATCATGACTATGCGAGTGTCCCACGATCAGCGAAAGTCCAGCCGCGTCGGCGGCTTGGGCCATCTCCAACGCATCGGACACGCTTGTCGCAACCGGCTTCTCAACCAACACATGCTTTCCCGCCGCGAGAGATGTGAGCACATGATCGTGGTGTAAATCGGTTGGCGTAGCGATATAGACAGCGTCAAGCGATTCATCGGCCAGCATCTCATTCAGATCGCCATGCGACTGAATACCAAGTTCACCAAGCGACTCGCGTGCTTTGGGCGAGATATCGCATGCTGCCGCGAGATCGAATTTAGGATGCGCAGATATTGCCGGTAGGAATGCTCGCTCCGCTGCGCCCAAGCCAACAAGACCAATTCTGATCAAAACGGATTCCTCACCAACTTGTTGGGGACCAACTTGTTGGGGACCAAATTGTCGGGGGCCAAAGTGCCAGGGGTCAAAGTGCCAGAGCTCAAATTGCCAAGTGCGGATATGTCATTCGCCGAAGTTGATGTCTTAGGCTTGAGATCTAACCTTATCTTGCGCTTGCGCGGGTTCATATAACTCAACCAAATCATCTAAGATTGGCGCGTAACGCACATGGGTGCGCGCCAACCAGCTCCTCATGCCTTCACTATTGTGATGCTTCTTACGTTCATTGGGAAGATCGATCCGCTGATTGTTAGCCTCGTCGCGGATCGTCATTATGGGATCCTCACCTGCCTCGACTTTTTCCATCTCCCGAAAAAGCATGCGCCGATATATGGCGACACCCTGATCGGACGAACCCAAATTCTCGCGCGTCCTGTCGGCTATTTCTCCCTGAGAAATCCAGGCCATCATGTCCTGTCCATCGACATTATCTACAATATGCTCACCGTTCTCGTCCCAGATAGGGACCTCATAGGTATGCACTTTATCTGTCAGATGGGCCGGCACGCTTGCACCGCGGGGCGGCACATAAGCCGTGTACCAAATGTGTAGCGTGTGGGTGTCGTCCACCGGCACTCTAATTTGGAAGGCATAATACCGAGAATTCTCATCACCGTTTCCAACGGAAAGGATGTTCGGAAACACGATTGGGTGGCCTATTTGCCAGTCGTCCGAATCCTCCGACTGGCCGGCCAGCAAACGATGCTTGGTAATGCCATATTCAAATTCCTTGAAGGCAATTTTTAGATGCGGAGCGCTGATCGCAACTTTAACACCCTCTTTTTCCTTCACGAATTCGTAAAGGTGACCGTGGAGCCATTCGGTGTGTACTGGGTCCAGTGAATTTTCCATGGCTTGAAGCCAGTTAATTGGAAGCATCGTACGGCCCACCATTCGGATACAGCCGTCTTCGACAAAACCGTCTAACCGCGGAAGCAGCGGAACAGGTTCCGGCCCCATATAGGCGAAGATTAATCCACCAAGTTCCTGAACCTTGTAAGCCCTCGCTTTGACGTTTTGATGAAAGGATCTGTTGCCAAGCGGGTTTGGTTGCTCAAGACACGCGCCGTCACGGCCAAACACCCATCCGTGATACGCGCAGCGTATCCCTTCATCGGTTGGGATGCCGTTCACCAGCGATGCGCGCCGATGGGGACAATGACGCTCCAAAAGCCCCAGCTTCGAGCTACGATCGCGGAAAAGCACTAGATCTTCGCCTAAGAGCCTTATGGGTATGGCCCATTTCTCTTTTAAGTCGTCAACAACGGCGATTGGATGCCAATAGCGGCGCATGAGATTCCCGGCTTGGGTTCCGGGGCCGATTCTCGTCAGTGCAATATTTTGCTCGTGTGTAACCGTCACCGCACGCCCCTTCTTAAAGTCCTCACGCCCTACCACAGCCTAAGTATCCGACGATTTGCCCTCGCCCCGGACTATTGTGATGCGCATAAGAATATTGTTATGTGATTAACAAAATCACGTGCTCCGGGTCAAGGCTAGGCCGGGTTTGGATGGAGCAATGAATTAATTGGCCGGTGAAAAAAGAGGCTGCCTCTCTCAAATGCCACATGCGCGCCGCAGCCAAAGGCAAACCGTCGAATCCAAACAATTCGACAGAGCCGCCCACCTTCTCAAACTGGCAAGCAAAACCACCGCTCGCGCGATGCAGGATCGGCTGGCGCAATATTCGGTGGCCTACGGCCATTGGACGTTCTTGCGAATATTGTGGCGCGAGGAAGGTCTAAGCGTAACGGAGCTCAGCAAAAGGGCCAGTGTCGCCAAGCCGGCAACCGTTACAGCAATCCGTTCGATGGAGGATCTTGGTTATGTCCGCCGTAGGAAAAAAGGTACAAACCAAAAAAACATCTACATTGATCTCACGGCGAACGGTCGGGCATTGGAAAAAATCTTAGTCACGCTGGCATTAGAGGTGAATGAATTAGCGATGCGCGGAATAAGTAAGGCGAACCAAAAAATCTTCAAAGAGGCTTTGACTTCGGTCATTCACAATCTTGAATCCGAATCCGAGCTACCGCCAAGCAAATAAAATATGCATGGTGTTTTATCTGGGTTTAAGACCGCCAGCTACCGCCCGCACTGTACCGAACTCGGATTTCTTAGCTCAGGCGCAAGCTGTGCGCTTGGCGCCGAAGCGGACATGGCGCTTCGCTCTGCAGAAATGGATTGCTCATCAGGAATACCGTCTCAGGCAGTCGACACAATTTTTAGAAGGGCGAGGAAAAGAGTAGTGCGTCGTAAGCCATACCGAGACAGACATAGCCCGCAATCAACGCTATCGCGAAGACGAGTCGCGCAAGTGACCCTTTAGTGCCGTTTAATTGCATCGCTAAATACTCCTTGGCGTCGCGAGCCTCAGCTCACAATCAAACGCGTCTCGTTCAGGCAGTGTATAATTGACCAACATAGGCGGTGAGCCGCCCCATGATTAGAACGCCCGCCCAAAAAAGCGCCGCGACAGTGGCAAACCTTATGCCGTTGGCCGAGACGCTGTTCGTCTCCTGCCAGCCCTCCGCTTCGCGCTTCAAGATTATCTGAAGATAAAGGGTGGCCGCTATACCGGCGACAACCAGGCCAAGCTTCCACTGGAAAAGGCCGTCACCCAAATAGCGTGCAGGCTTAGTCAGAAACAAGGAAAAGCCGCTCAACGCCTGGACCACGACGCCGATCCAGATGAGTGGAATGAGCCTCTGCATCAAAGTATAGGGAAGCGGGCGGAAGGTCCCCAACATTCGCAAGGCAATGATGACAATGATGCCGATGACAATTGCGTTCCCAAACGCATGGATGGTCAGCATGATCGCCCATCCATAAATCGATTCTAGAATCCAAATTGCGTAGGGTGTATTGCCCAGCCATTCGAGCATTGTTCACATTCCTCGATTGTTATGTTCCAAATCCAGATCTGTTAGTGATCGCCCTTATCCGCAGCGTTGTTCAACATAAAAATTCCGGCGAATATCGCACCGAGTGCGACGACCGCGAAGGCGACGACCAAAAGCAGCAATTGCATATGTAAGGCCTCCGATTACAGATAGGGTAGCAGGCGTCCGCCCATGATTACGCCGGTCCAAGCCGCGAGAATTAGAATAGACGTCAGTTTAGCGCTGATCGCGGCATCGTCGCCCGCCTTTAAACTCCAAAGGTGGCTCGACGTGGTGTAGTAAAGTGCCGCCACGCCGCCGATGGCGAGAAACGCGACCTTGGGCGCAAATGTCGTATTGTTCACATAGCGATAGGTGTCGGCCAACAATATAAGCATGCCGCTGAATACGTTTATCAGAAATCCAAAGAAGGCGAGCGGAAGCACGCGATGGACGGACGAATAGGGTAGGAATTTCCAAAGACCCAAAATACGCAGCGTAATAAACAGCACCGAGCCGAATAAAAGCGAATAGCCGAAGAAATGCAGCGTCTGCCAGGGCACGAACCAGGTGATGTTATTGATCGCCGTTTCGATGGCGGGGCTCCAGAAACCGGTAATGGCATCTTCGGGAAAGACATCCGATGCCGAGCGTATTTCGGGGTGACTAATAAGGCCGCCGCGATGCCCGGTTTCCGCCATGATGCCTAATGTGATCAGCGCAGAGCCCAAAACGACATAAAGGGCGCGATTGCAAAAACGCTCGACATGCCGGTAGCGCCATAGCTCCATCCAGGCCAAACCGCCGGTGATGGCCAGGCCGAAAAGCGTCAACAACGCCATGTCACGATGGGCATTAATCGCGCTTGCGGAAAACTCAGGAATCGGCGGCAAGGTCAGCGCCCACATGGATGCCGCGCCCGTGACATAAGTCGGAGCGCCCAGAACAGCGCAGATTGCGAAAATCGCTAGCCCAATTCGTTTTAACGTGTCGTCATCTTTTAGAAGCGCCGTGATGAAAAGCGCTAGACCAATCACAAACCCAGCTGTTGGGAAGTGATTTAAAATCATATGGACATGCGACCAGCTTTGCGGAGTTCCACCGGATTCAAAATCCGGACTAAGTTCGATGTGATTAATTTCCCAACCATTTAGTCCGACCAACGCCATCAAAGCGAGCGTAGCGACCGCCAAGCCCAGAACGACAAGAAGGATTTGGTTGGAGAGCTGCCCACCGCGCCGAATACGCCAGATCTCATAGGCGCTCGCGACGCCCGTGGCGACCAATATGGCAAGCGCCACCAATCCCCAATTGTAATGCGTGTCCATCATGGCCTGAGAAATATCAGGGACGGTGGAAAGCGCCGTCATCGAGCCGAGGCCGCTGACATAGGTCGGAATAGCCAATAGCCCCAGAACACCAAAAAGTACCAGGCAAATCCGTTTGGTCAGCTCGCTATTGGTGATGAGCCCGGTGAGATAAGCGCCGAGAACAAATACAAGCCCGATAGATGGAAATATGCTGACCAGAAGATGAAGATGCGACCAAGATGCCGGAATAATATGCATGAAGCCCCCGAGCCCGATTGACGCCGGACCGTCTTATTGAAGTGCGCAGTGTAGAATATCGGGTCGATATTGGTGCCCGGTCAACGGAATTATTGTCTCGGAGCTGGGAATGTGGGCTTGCGGGAGACAATTGAGCGCCCGGCGTAATAGGTCATGGATGCTTCCTGCCATATGCAGGCATTGCCCTGGTGAGTTGTGGCGACCGCAAAGTACCGCGGTCTCAGTATAATGGTGGCGGGAGAAATCAGCGCGGCTTCAGCGCGTTGGGGAAGACGGAATTGTCGGTTCGTGGATCGCGAGCATCCAGCCTCTTGCGATCTTGCTGTTGGCCGGGGCGACAAACGCTCAAAGCGGCGTAGAGATGCCCCAGCCCTTCTGCTAGGATAAAGGCGCCCAAGAATTAGTCGGTTAGCGGGGGAACGCTATGGCAATTGATCTCAACGTGAATGGGGTTCAGCATTCAGTCGATGTAGCGCCGTATACGCCGCTGCTCTGGGTGATCCGGGATCACTTTAAGCTGAAAGGGACCAAATTCAGCTGCGGCATCGCCCAATGCGGCGCCTGCACGCTGCATATCGATGGTCAACCAGCGCGCTCCTGCAGCGTTCCGGTCTCGGCCGCGGCAGGCAAGGCCGTGACCACGATCGAAGGCGTATCAGCCGATGGTTTGAATGCCGTGCAAGAGGCATGGGTCGAGCTCGACGTCCCGCAATGTGGCTACTGCCAATCGGGTCAAATCATGAGCGCGGTCGCATTGCTTCGCAGACACCCAAATCCGAGTGATGCGGATATCGACGCCGGGATGACCAATGCATGCCGCTGCGCAACCTATTACCGCATCCGCCAGGCAATCCATTTGGCTGCCTCAAAGATTTCCGCGGAAGGGGGGACGCTGTGATGAACAAGGATGCTCTCCCAAGCTCTGATCTTTCGGGCTCCGATCTTTCCCGGCGCGATATGCTTTCCGCGGCAGCGGCCGGCGCGCTCGTTATCGGTTTCCGGGTCCCGCGCGCGAAGGCGCAAATCATAGATCCGGAAGGCGCCGCATGGGCCAATGAGCCCGAATTCGACGAAGTGAATGCCTGGGTGGTCGTCGCGCCCGACAATAGCGTGACCATCCGTATCGCGCAGACCGAGATCGGCCAGGGCGTATGGACCTCCAATGCCATGATGGTGGCCGAAGAGCTGCAATGCGACTGGAGCAAGGTCAGGCCCGAATATGCCTCCATCAATCGAGACGCGCGCGAAATGGCGCCGGAATGGACGCTCAACGTGATGGGCGATGGCGCGCAAGACCCTAATGGCGGCGGCGAACCAGAGTTCCGCGACCGCAACCCGACCGGCACAAATGGAATCCCGGACAGCCTTTATCGGCGCATGCGGACAAACGCCGCCGCATCCGTGCGCGATGGCCGTTACTATCTTCAACTGGCCGGCGCCGAAGCGCGCGAGCGACTATTATTAGCCGCCGCCAGGGTCTGGCGCGTTCCCGTCGAAGAGGTGAGTTCGGCCAACAGCCTGATCAGCCATGGGCCCACTGGGCGCAGCATTACCTATGGACAGGTTGCATCGATTGCCGCGCAAATACCCCATCCGAATCCCGAAGGCATCCGCATCAAGCCGCCTTCGGGATGGACATTGATGGGGACCGAGCGGAAAAACCTCGATGTTCCGTTCAAAATCTCCGGCAAGACCGTTTACGGCATCGATGTTGACCTGCCGGGCATGAAATGGGCGGCAGTGCGGTCCTGCCCGGTCTATGGCGGCACCGTGCGCAGTTATGATTTCGAGCAGATTCGAAACGAGCCGGGAATCATCTCGGCGACCGATTTCCCGATCCCCGATCCGTCATTGATCCGCGGCCGCTTGTTTAGCGGGGGCGTCGCCGTTATCGCCGATAGCTGGTACCAGGCCAACACGGCGATCGATAAAATGCCGATCGAGTGGGATATCCCGCCGGAAAACGCCGCATGGAATACCGCCAATATGCGCGCGGCGCTGATGGAATCATTGGACGAACCCGGCACTGTTCAAGCCAACACCGGCGACTTCGATAGCGCCTTTGCGGGCGGTGCGAAAATAGTCGAAGCAGTTTACACAACGCCCTATCTCCCGCGCGCCCGGATGGAGCCCGGCAACGCGACCGTGCTTGTCACCGACGACAGGGTCGATATCTGGGTCGGCGATCAGAGCCCGCAGGAGACGCGCCATTCGGCATCCCGTATTACAGGCATCCCGGAAGAGAACGTCCATCTTCATTTGTGCCATCTTGGCGGCGGCTATGGCCGCAATGGCAACGGCCCACAAGCCGAACAGACGATTCTTTTGGCCAACCAAAACCGCGGCACGCCGATCCATATGCTTTGGACCCGCGAGGAAGACTTCGTCAGCACCACTTATCGTTCCATGGGCGTCGCGCGGCTGCGCGCGGCTCTCGATGACGATGGCTGGCCGATCGCTTGGGAAGTCAAAACAGCCATGGACGAAAAGGCGCCCGGCTCCACCGCGGGCTTCGACATCGCCCCGCGCTACTTTGTGCCCAATTACCGTTTCTCGACCCACTCTGTGGCGTTCCACATTCCCGTAGGCACGCGGCGCGGCGTCGGCGCCCCTGCCATGAATTTTTATCGCGAGAGCTTCATAAACGAACTGGCCCACGCTGCCGGGATGGACCCGTATCAGTACCGCCGCGAGCTGATTTCGCGCGGCGACCTCCCCTACAAGGCCGACATGATCAAAGCGCTGGACATGGCAGCCGAAATGTCGGGCTGGGGCACGCCTCTGCCTGAAGGTACCGCGCGCGCCATCGCCTTCGAAGAACGCGGGGCCGAGGCCGACGGCCATGCAACGTTCAGCGCCCAAGTCCATACCGTCTCGCTCAGTCGCGAGGGCGAAGTAAGCCTTGTTTGCGTCGATATCGCGCATGACGAAGGCTTCGGTCTGGTCAACCCGCTCAGCGTGAGAAAACAAATCGAAGGCCAGATTCCGTGGTTCTACAACGACGTGATGTATCAAGAATGTAACGTTAGCGAGGGCCGCATCGTCGAAAACAATTTCGATAGATTTCCCTTGGGCCGTATCGGCGACAATCCGCCCGAGATCAACATTTCCTTTTTCAAGTCGGAGCATTGGCTCGACGGCATGGGGCATGATCGCGGCGTCTCGCTTCAATCCACTATTGCTGACGCCATCTTTCAGATCACCGGAAGGCGTTACCGCGACCTGCCCTTCCGCCATCACGATTTGAGTTGGGGGTGAAGCTGCTTTCAGGCAAACGCGATTTTCACGGAGGCTCTACGATGCGCAGACGCTCGATTGCGGCTCTCATGGTTGGAATCTGTGTATGCACACTCGCCTGGCCGGTTCACGCCCAGGAGCGCGCGCTCCTCGGCGACGCTGCGCTACCCGATTTTTCCGGCCTGTGGGGACATACGCTCCTTGAAGTCGAACCGCCCTTTTCGGGCGCCGGGCCGGTGACAAATTCGAGCCAGATCCCGGGTCTTAACGCTGGGGATCACACCAATCCGATCCTCAGGCCCTGGGCGGCGGAGATCGTCAAGCGCAATGCCGAACTCGCGCTGAGCGGCCTGCCCCGTCCAACGCTGCACAATATGTGCGATCTGGAAGGCGTGCCCCTAATTGTCACCGTAAAGGAAGTAAAGTTCCTGCAGACTCCCGGGCAAGTCACGATGCTCTATTATTCAAATCACCAAGTGCGTTTCGTCGCCATGAATGTTGCGCACACAGTGAATCCTGAGCCCACATGGTTCGGAGAGTCCGTCGGCCATTACGAAGGCAATGACACGCTGGTGATCGACACGATCGGCATAAAGAGGACAGACGATACCGAGGTCGATTGGTTCGGCACGCCCCACACGGACGCCCTGCATGTCGTCGAGCGCTATCGCTTGGTCGACAGCGAGGAAGTGGTCAGAGCGCCGGAACCAGACCGGCGGCGCGAAGGCAGGGTCGGCACCTATTACCGCCCGCTACCCGGAGGCAAGACGCTGGGAGTGCAATACAATGTGGAGGACCAGGGCGCTTTCACGAAGCCGTGGGGGGCAGTCGTGCACAATGAAATAACGCCGGACAGAGACAACTCGCTGGAGCATGTCTGCGCCGAGAATAATCGCTTCTTCTTCCGCGAGGAATTGTTCCCGATGACGAGTGCCGGCGATCCGGACTTCTGAGGGACGCACCATGTTATATAGACTAGATGTGCTCCAGGTCGGGGCTGACGAGGAGATAGATTTCGACGATTAGCGCAGCGCACCGAAAAACCGAAAATGCAGAAACAACATGCGGGGGTCAGTATGAGCCAAGAGATAGCGGTTGTTGTCATACACGGCATGGGATCTCAGGAAGCGAATTTCTCGCATCCCCTCCGGGATGAGATAAACAATAGACTCGGCAGCCAGAAGGCGAGTCAGGTTAGTTGGGGAGAAATTTTTTGTGCTGACATCTTAGCGCCAAGACAAGCAGCGTATTTTCAGCGGGCCAAATCGAGGAATGATCTTGATTTCGTTCGGCTACGAAAATTCATGTTGGAGGCATTCGGAGATGCATCTGCCTATAGAAAGACAGGTGATCGCAGCAATACCGCTTACCGGGACATTCACGAGAGAGTGACCGCGAGCATAATGGGGCTTGATGATCCGGCTAAGCCTAAGAAGCCTCTAGTCATAATGGCGCATTCTCTCGGCGGACACATCATGTCAAATTACATCTATGACATGCAGAAGCGACAACCGAGGCAACCAGGAATTAGTGCCTTTCGGTATATGAAGACGGTGGCAGGTCTCATTACATTCGGCTGCAATATCCCGTTTTTCACATTCGCCTTTGAGAAGGACGATATTCAACCAATCAAATTCCCTGGCTCTGCGTTGTCTCAGGAGAACAAAGCTCGGGCGCGTTGGCTGAATTTTTACGACCCGGATGATGTTCTTGGTTATCCGCTGAAGCCGATCAATAAAGCATATCGAGCAGTCGTAAATAGAGATATACCAATCAATGTCGGCGGGATCTTATCTAGCTGGAATCCACTGTCCCATAACAAATATTGGACAGATAACGACTTTAACTAAGCCGGTTGCGAGATTCATAAGCAGCTTATTGTCATAGCCAACGCCCGCTTTGGGTCCAGGCTGTGTGAAAACGCGTTGGCTGGTATGATTCTTCTGTGATTTGGTGGAGGGGTCGATGAAGCGCTTTGTAGTTGGCGATGATCGCAGTTAAAGCACTCTTTTTCCTGAGCGGCTGGATGAGTATTTGGGCGATGACAACCCGGTTCGGGCGATTGATGTCTTGGTTGATGAGCTTGATCTGGGGGAATTGGGCTTTAGCGGGGTTGAGCCGGAGGCGACGGGAAGGCCTGCCTACCATCCGGCGACGCTGCTGAAGATCTACGTCTATGGATACCTCAATCGGGTCCAATCGAGCCGTCGCCTAGAGCGGGAGTGCCAGCGCAATCTCGAGCTCCTATGGCTGACCGGCCGCCTGATGCCGGATTTCAAAACTATCGCCGATTTCCGCAAGGACAACGGCGGGGCCATCCGCAAGGTCTGCCGTGCGTTCGTAGTGTTGTGCCGTCGCCTTGAGCTGTTCAGTGAGGCGAGCGTTGCGATCGATGGCAGCAAGTTCAAAGCGGTCAATGCGTGGGATCGGAACTTCACGCAGGCCAAGATGCAGCGGCGGTTGAAGCAGATCGACGAGAGCATTGCGCGCTACCTCTCGCAGCTTGATAGCGCCGATCGCCAGGGCGAAGCGGTGCCGGAGGCCAAGATCACGCGGCTCAACGAGAAGATTGCGATGCTGCGCCAAGAGATACAGCGCCTGAATGCACTGAACGTTCAGATGATGCAGAGCGAGGACAAGCAGATCTCCCTGACAGATCCCGATGCGCGCTCGATGGCCACGAGCGGCCGGGGCAGCGGGATGGTCGGTTATAATGTGCAAAATTCCGTGGACACGACGCATCATCTGATCGTTTCCCATGAGGTGACCAACAAAGGCTCTGATCGGGGTCAGTTGTCGGGCGCTGCCGCGCAGGCGCGCACGGCCATTGGTTCTGAAACCATCGAGGCTGTTGCCGATCGCGGCTATTACGCCGGCGAAGAGATCCTGGCCTGCGAGGAGGCCGGCATAACGGTCTATCTCCCGAAGCCCCTGACCTCAGGGGCCAAAGCCGCAGGGCGTTTCGGCAAGCAGGACTTCGTCTATGTCGCCGAAGACGATGTCTATCTTTGTCCCAACGGTGAGCAGCTCACCTATCGCTATACCAACGAAGAGGCCGGTAAGATGCTGCGCCGCTATTGGACGGCTGCCTGTCAGGCGTGTGCGCTGAAAAGCAAGTGCACGACGGCTCGGGAGCGCCGGATCTCACGTTGGGAACACGAAGCCGTCCTTGAGAGAGTTCAGGCGCGGCTCGATCGAAATCCGGACAAGATGCGCGTGCGCCGCCAGACCGTGGAGCATCCCTTCGGTACGATAAAGTCGTGGATGGGAGCGACGCACTTCCAGATGAAAACGCTCGAGCACGTCGGCACCGAAATGGCGCTGCACGTTCTGGCCTACAACATGAAACGCGTGATGAAGATTCTTGGCGTTGGCGGATTGATAGAGGCGATCCACGCATGAGACGGGCTCAGGGGGCCCCATAACCCAGCATTCTTCGCATCAAGGAGCCGTTAGGCATCTCCGCGGACCGATTTTACTGAATTGGACGCGTCGGGTCGCATAATCCCGCCCCGACCTCCGCTTACGCTACCAACCACCAGACCCGACCACCTTTTCACACAGCCTGGGTCAGGAGCGGACATCCATGTTGCAGTGCAATAAGTCTGCTAAGTGCCACAAGCGGACATTGGTGTGAGCAGCCGCCGATTTGGCTCAAGATTTATAAGAGCAATGCTATTTAAAGCGGTGGCCCACAAGTCAGTTTCGCTCATTTTAGGCGCTAAAAATCATGCGCCGAGGCTGTAGGAATATCGAATACTCCGCCTGAAGGGTCCTTGTTGTTCTCTGCACACGCAGACTCGTGAAATGGCGCCGCGGGCCAATAGGTCGCGCGCGCTGACCAGGGTGTGGTGAACAGTTCAGGGTCTTCAATAGTGAGTTCTATTGCAATCGCGCTGCGGTCGGGCGCAATCGTATATCGTTCGACAATGTGCAAATTCTCGCTTCGTGGCGTGCCAAAGCGGTCTACGAGTGCGACGTCATTCTGGCCGATCGTATCGATAACCAAACTATCAGAGCCTTCGTAATGGCCGGTAGAATGGCCGTACCATGTCCGGGGAGAATTATTGGCATGCCCTTCGTTGAGATAGACATGCCGCACTTGATTGTCGCGCTCGTAAATGATCGTCACCTTGTCGGGCGACTGAAGAAATTGCAGTGGATCGTTCATGTTGACCACTAACGGCACGCCGGGCGGCCAGCACAAGACCCAAGCGGGCTGACTAATGTTTCCCGAACGGCCGATTGCCGCATGCGCCGTAACTGCCGCCAGGGCCTCTGGTCCAAGTATGCGGTTGTCCAAATCCGCGATCCAGAAGGGGCCCGAATCCGCCGCGCGCATCATCGGCCCCGGCCCGCTTTCGGGAGCTTGGAACGATCGCCCTTCGGCGCTATCTGAACGCGTCCAATAGCCGGTGAAATTCGGGATTTCAGTTTCTTGTGCGGCGATACTCGCCGGAGAAATCAAGACGAACAGTCCGGACAGTATTAGGAGATGGCGGCAAATCGATCTGCGCATTGCGATGCCCTCGGAGCCGCCCAGTTAAGCAAAACCATATTATCGCGGCTCAGCGTAGCGCAGTTTGGCCTGACGGCTCCTTTAGTACCAGCGGTTTAGGGTGCGACATGTCCGCTTTACCTTTGCGGTCTCAATGGATCAACGCAACACTAGCGGCAGGCCTCTCTGCCGGGGGTTAGAACCTCAAAGTCTTTCAGGACCGTTCTTGAGCCGTCCGGCCACTTTTCTCGGATGCGAGAGCGAATAGACCGAAAACACAGCACTCTTCAGAAAGCGTTATCAGAGCAGGCGTTTGACGTTCCCATTGGAGCTGGGCTGGCAGTGATTCCACGGCCCAGGCTTCTCGTGCAAGGTGAACCACGGACTATGCCTTTGGCTCGTAAGCACAAACTCAGACTCCTCCGTTTGCGCCAAGGTGTTGCGTCGACCGGTTGAGGCGGCACTTTGAGAGCGGACATCGGTGCTGCACCAATTAGGACACTTAGCTAGAGAAATTAGGACGCTCACTCAAGATTCCGCTGGCCTTTTCGCAGGCCACAATTGAAACATTGTTTGTTGAAAGCGGTAACCCCTCCTAGGAACCCCCATTTAAAAGAAAAGGGTTCGCCACATTTGGGGCATAGGAATGCAGAGTGCCACAGGAAGGGAACAAAAAGTGCGACAACGTCCCATGGAGCGAAATAGGCCCAATCAATATTTTGAAAAAAGAATGGGCCAGCGAACCACGTGGTCACAAAAGAGACGAAAGTGCCCAACAGGAGGGCGCGCCTAAAATCTAGGTCGCGCCACGCTCGCTGGTATAGGACTTCTTTCGTCAAAACTGCCCGCCCTCAATTACCCTGAACCGAACAGTCCGGACAGTATTAGGAGATGGCGGCAAATCGATCTGCGCATTGCGATACCCTCGGAGCCGCCCAGTTAAGCAAAACCATATTATCGCGGCTCAGCGTAGCGCAGTTTGGCCTGACGGCTCCTTTAGTACCAGCGGTCTAGGGTGCGACATGTCCGCTTTACCTTTGCGACCTCAGGTGATCGATGCACCGCAGCATGGATGTCCGCTTATGGCACTAAGCAGACATATTGCACTGCAACATGGATGTCTGCTCTCGGGGGCAAAGTGGACATTCGGCTCGGTCCTAGAAAAGAGGCCGGTAAAGCGTTTTCGGCATGAGGCGATGTTCATCGACTCTGGGGCGTGATGAATTAGCAGTGAATTCGCAATGACACTCGGCGGTTCTGGCGCCTGATGGAGCCAGGTGCGATTTACGGGACTGCACCCGTGAGCTCTTGATAAATCCTGCGCACCATGACTTCCCTTTGCGGGAGGGTGCCGCCTCCAAACAAATCATATCCAGTCATGCCTTCATATTGTTGAAGGAGAATACGAGCCGCGACTTCGTCTTCTGTCGCTCCTTGCGCAATCTCTCTCTCAACGGCATCGCGCGCTTCGACCATAATTTGGCGGGATCGAACCAGCGCCTGCCGGGTTACTTCAGGCTCGTTCACCGTCCATGCTCCGTTTCCGGGAACGATAATGTCGGCCTCGAGGTTCAAGATGAAATCGATCGCGTTTATCCAGTTGAGAGTTCCTGAGTCCATGAACGGAAACCGCTCGTAGAAAAACACCTCACTCGTATAGACGATCCGGTCTTGAGGAACGAAAACGATGCTGTCGCCCCGCGTGTGCGCGGGGCCAACATGGATAATCTGAATTTCCTTGTCACCGACGTGAAGCGTCATGCGCTCAGCGTAGGTCAGATCGGGAAGTATGGCCTCTTGTTGCGGTGTCGGAACATCATTGCCTCCTAGCAGATCGGCCTTGTAGTCCTCCTGGCCAATATTAATGGCATCTTGATAGGCGACGTTACCGCGCGAATAATTGCCGTGGTTTGATGAGGAAATCAGATAGCGAACAGGCTGCCCAATAATATCGGATATCAGTTGCCGTTCATGCATCGCCATGGCTTCGTTGCTTAAAGCATCAACCACCACGACTCCTTCGTTTGTGACAATTACGCCGCTGATACGGGGATCGGAAAGATACGCATAGTGACCGGGGATAATCTGTTCGAGGGTTCCGGATTGTGCGTCGTTGGAGGCTTGCGCGAGTGCGCGATTGAGCTGCGCATCCGTTACGAAGATGCCGAGGCTCAAGGGGAGTAAAAAAACGAGAAACATCATCGATTTGGGCACGACTATGTCCTCCTGTCGAAAAACGCACTAGCCAAACAAGATCGCATTTCCAGGAAAGTCGGTCTATCCGACCTTCCCACTGCTTAGCCGCTCTAGCTAGTGAGATCGATCTCGCGAATGGTCTTGTCCGCACGCAGAACATTATTCCCAGTGCGGTGTTCCACCCGCCTCGAGATAATCTTGGAACCGCCTGTCGCTCTCGTCGTAAAACGTGCCCCAGGGGCGCGGATCAGTGGCGTCCCAGTCGAGCTGCTCGCCCGGAACGCGATGGTTGAGAAAACCGTTCTCGTCCAAATAGACTGTTGGTGACGGGCCGTTGGTGTCGGTGCACGTCACATAGAGCGGCCGAAATTCGGGACGCGTCTCCGTCTCGAGCCTGAAATTGTGCTTGGCGTGGTAGGGACGCACAAAGACCTCCGGGTCGTAGAGCGTGACTTCGCCCTCGATAATATCGCCCACGCGCCGGTAGCGCTCCACCGTCTCCAGATTGTCGGTGTGTTCCGAGGGCCCACCGAACCATCCTTTCACCTGATTGGTGTGAATGATGAGGGCATCGCCGTCCCAGAAGCCTACCGATTCGCCGTGCCATTTGGGATATTGCAACTCCTGCGAACTGTGTCCACTGCCGTCGGTGTATATCCAGCGGATGTAGTTCACGCCGACGCTTGAGGCCAAGGTCCAAACCTTTTCCGGCGTTACGATGAATTCATCGACATTCGTTAGCGCAGACATGAACCCGCCGGGCAGGCAAAAGGCGCCCGCCCACCAGGGACGCGCTTGGGCTTCGGCCCGCACGTCCTGAATGAAATATTCCTGATGTTGCGGCGTCAGTAATGCGACGGTCGAACTTACGGGGTTCTGTCCGCCACCGAACGCGCCCCGCTCGTGCGCCCAAACGCCGCTCCAATCTGGGATCGTATCCTTGGTATGTTGTGTGCCGCCGTCTGCCTCCTCGCGCCAAGCCTGGTAGTGCTCCCAGGCCGTGGCAAAAGAATAGGGGCTCGTATGTTCGCGCGAGCCAGGCACGCCCGTGCCCGTCGTGCCGTAGGATGCGGGATCTTCGCCCATCCCACGCATCTCGCTGTTGGTATTGTGCCGATAATAGGCCGGATCGGTCCAGTGTTCGCGGTCTGCACGAAAATCCTCGGTCGTGAAGATGTCTTGCGCGGTTGCGCTATAGGCAAAACCCGCGAACAGCGTAACCAGCGAAACCGTCGCCGACAGAGAAGCCCGCATGATCATTCCTCCTGTCTGAATCCGGACATATGGCTTTTGCCCCGGAGGGCACCTGTTATTCGTAGATGCCAATTATTCGTGGATGTAAGTATTCCCATCGGCGCTGGTGATCGTCGTGAAGCTTCCGCCCGGGCGGCCGTCTCTTAAGGGGTGCATGTTCACACTAACTGCGTCACCATCCGCGAATGTGTTTAAGTTCATTCCCCCGCGGAGCATGGTCGGAATGTTCACCATCTCGATCCAATATTGCACGGTCTCGCCGTTTTCCTCTTCGACATCGACATAGAGGAAGGCGTGCGGATTGCTGAACACATATCCGGACACGGTCCCGTTGATGGTCACATCACTAGTGTTGTCGAACATCGCGTGGCTGTGGTGCGCTAATGCTGCCGGCGCGACCAGCAAAGGCCAGGTGAGTATTACGAAATAGATGCCTCTCATAGCTCGGTCCTCTGGGTGCTAATGCGATCTTTGGCGGTGGGGAGCAAGACTACTGCACTATGGGCACCTCATCCAGGGATTTTAGATGTCCGGGAACCGGAAACGGAGATCCTCAGAGCGATATCTATCGCACTTGCACTTTCACGATTTGCGAGGGCGGACGATAGGAGGGGATCCAAAGCGTCGGCCGTTCGGTGCCGGGCTCCACCGTTAAATCGCGCATCACATAGGGGCGCGGCATAAAATATTCGACCGACTCGCCGGTTTCCATATCGATGCGGAAGAGGCGATTGGCGTTGAAGTCCGTCGTCCAAACCCATCCGTTTTCATCATCCACCGAAAGCGTATAGGGCGCGGCATAGGGCGGGTCATAGGCCTCGGTTCCGGGAAACATAGGATATTCTTTCATCTCACCGTTGTCGGGATTGAAGCGCATAATCCGTCCCGCATAAAAAAGCGGCGTCCAGAAATTTCCCTCGGCGTCCATCTCGCCACGCCGCGGTCCCGATTCCGGCGTTGAAATTTCATAGAGTTTGTATTCGTCGTTCGTGGGATCGAAGACGCCGATTTGGCCGCCCCGCCATATATTGATGATGGTTCGGGCTTTCGAATCCGTCTCCATGTCATAGACGCCGTCATTATAGGGGATGGGGTGTGTGATCACCTCGCCATTGTTCAGATTGAGCTCGAAGAGCGGGCCGCCTTCATTGGTGTGCCAAACATGATCATTGGAATCGAGCCCGAACATGCTGGCGCCCGACGGCCATTCGTCGAATATTTCGGTAACGGGATTGTAGCGCACCGTTGCCATGTCCATACCGATAATGAGATTGCCTTGGCTGTCGGCCAATAGATCGTGGGACCCGCCACCGGGATTGCCGGCGCGAATTTCACCCGGCGCCGCGTCCGTCACCCGACCGCCGCCCGGCGGAATGGCATAGGCAAGTTCGACCACCTCGCCGGTGTTCTTGTCCAACCGTCCCAAAGCATTGGAAAAATGATCCGTGTACCAAGCATATTGCTCGTCGATGACAACATCATGCGGCCAAACATGGCGTGCGTCGCCGCGCAGCATGAAAAGCTCGCGCTCGCCGCCACGCGGCAGATCATATTCGGTCAGGACAAGGCGCGTGGCCTCCTCGGAGGTCGGGCGCGGGCGCAATTCAAAGGGGATGACATCGGACGATCCCGGCCCGCGAATAGAGGTGATGTATTCCGCGAGCGGCTCGATGAAGCGCATCTGGCTAAAATTCAAGGATTTAGGGAAGTTCTGTGACGTTCTTGCCCGCCCGCCCATGAGGTGAATAATTTCTGTCCAGCCCGCCTGATCATATTCGAAGCGCAATGCGCGCTGAATCGAGTGGCAGGTGCTGTATTGCGAAAACAACACTTTCTCACGGTCCGTCCCGGGAAGCGCCGCCACAATCTCCGATGCGGTCGCGTCTTCGATCGAGGGCTCGCGCGCGATCAGCGCGAAATCCGCATGCGCGGAAGACCCCTCGCTCAGCGCGACGGCGTCTTGGTGAACATGCCCATAATCGGGAAGCTCTATGGAAAGCGTATGCGCGCCCGCGGACAAATCGGACCAAGCGGGGAAGGAATAGATTCCATCGCCATTGCTATAGACAACGACGCTGAAACTCTTGCCGTCTCCGCGAGCACGTATGGGAATGCCGGCGAGCGCGTTGCCGTCTTGCGATGTAATGCGGCCATAAAGAAGCGCGTCTTGTTCGACGCCTGCGAATTCGTCACTCGGCGAGCAATTCGAAACAATTGCGAGAAGTGCAAAAGCAGCTATAGCCCGCAAGGCACCGCGGCTCCTAAATATCGACAATGGCATGATTTCCATAAAGCTAAACTTTCATGAGCGTTCCGGTACCGGGCCGTATTCTCGACATCCATAGTCCGAGCACTGAATGCTACGCTTGGGGAGGGACCTGCTTCAAGCAGCGCTGCGGTGGCCCAATGTCCGCTCTTGGCTGCCGCCTCAACCGGTCGACGCAACACCTTGGCGCAAACGGAGGAGTCTGAGTTTGTGCTTACGAGCCAAAGGCATAGTCCGTGGTTCACCTTGCACGAGAAGCCTGGGCCGTGGAATCACTGCCAGCCCAGCTCCAATGGGAACGTCAAACGCCTGCTCTGATAACGCTTTCTGAAGAGTGCTGTGTTTTCGATCTATTCGCTCTCGCATCCGAGAAAAGTGGCCGGACGGCTCAAGAACGGTCCTGAAAGACTTTGAGGTTCTAACCCCCGGCAGAGAGGCCTGCCGCTAGTGTTGCGTTGATGCATTGAGACCGCAGCACTCAGCGAACATCCCTAGTCATCTGGGTAACGTCTGCGTCCGGCAGGCAGTGCGGATATGGGGACTAAAATCCGGGGAATTTATTGGTTTTCGATGTGGGTTGCGCGCTCCGCCTATGCGCCCCTATAGCTCACTGTGTTACTGATAGGCTTAATTTGGAGCCGCCATGAATCGATTTATTGCCCTCGCTATTGCTGTTTTTGGCGCTTGCGCTAGTGCTTCAATATTGAGCGCACAAACTGCCGATTACCAGCGCCTGCCAAGAGAGGTGCTCGATGTCATGCCGCCGACGGAGCGGGTAAGGGGTATCCCTGGGCAGATGACTATGCGTCCGCTTGCCTGTCAGAATATGCCAATCGCAGAATCGCGCAGGCGCATTGTGGACATAGCGGTCCAGGAGTGGGGTTTTTTCGGGTTTCCGATAACCGACCTGACGGATTTCGACGACGAATTGCCTTCTCAAAGAACCGCGGCGCTTTCCAATCAGGCAAACATCTACGGATTTTCTTTTAATCCATTGCGCAGGGGCGGGCGCTTCCCGGCACTTCCCCAAGAAGAGACTTCGCGTGTTGCAAGCTCGGTTGCAGGCTATTGGGCTGCCACGCCGCGCGGGGCCGCGATGATTGAACGGCAGAACCAAGAGTGGAACGGGCCTCGGGGTTTGGCAGGGCGATGGGCCGACCCCTGGTCTGCCGCATTCGTGTCCTGGGTGATGTGCGAAGGCGGTCTGGGGGATAGCGGCCAATTTCAGCGCGCAATTGCGCATTGGACCTATATTGATCAGGCGATTAACGCGCGCGACGGACGTGCACCGCAAAGCGGTTTTGTTGCTTATGATTTGGGAGAGCAGCCCATCGAGCCGGGAGATCTTCTATGCAGTGGCCGTCGGCCCGCTTACCGCAACATTGCGCAGCGCCGTCGGCAGCTTGGAGTAGGCACGAGGACACATTGCGATATTGTCGTCAAGCTTGACGAGTCCCAAGAGCGGATATTTACGGTCGGCGGAAATGTGCGCCGCGCGGTAACTCTAAAGCTCTTCTCAGCCGAACGGGATGCAAGCGGAAAATTACGTCCCGCCGAACCTCCGGAGAATGGCGATATGCGTCCGCTTTTCGCGCACCTAAAGCTTCGCGCCGATCCCATTGGGCCGGGCGCGCTTGATAGCAGTCCAACCATCAGCGCCCTGGACTGCGAATTTAAGTTTGAAGAACGCCATCCCGCGTATAATCTTATGCCCGTAAGCTTGGCCGAAGGTGAGTGCTAAGCCTGCGTGCGCCAGGGTGAGCGAACATCTATAGATTTCGGAGTTTACCGGGCCTCAGAAATCCAGCCTGGTTGCGGTCGGCATTGGATATTCGCCGCCCGTCAAGATATCGAGATTGCTCTCGGCACAATAAAATTCTTCGAACATGGGCGCCCCCATTATCCGGTGCAGAATACGCGAGCCAGTCCAAACTTCCGTGAACGCCTCCGGATCGTCGACACTATATTGAACCTCAATTGTCTCACCATCTTCTAGTAGAGCGTAGCGTTCGACGACATGCAGCTTTTCGCTGTGCGGCGTCTGAAAATCATCCACCACCGTTCTGTCGTTCATGCCGATGGTGTCCACTACCAGTGTGTTGCCTTCGAAGTGACCGACCGATTCGCCGTACCAGCTGGGCGTAATGTTTTCGGAATGAGATACATCCAGATAGATGTATCGCATCTCCGGACCCTCCATATGATGGATTGTTACCTGGTTCTCTGTCTGCAGAAACTCGATGGGCTGACCGCCAAGCTCAACAATTGCGGGAACACCGTTGGGCCAGCAAAGTGATCGGGCCGGCAGAATGACTTCCCCCGCGATTCGTCTGTCGACTACGTCCTTCAATGCTTCCGCGGTCCTTGGCTGGAGAAGCGGATCCGTCACATCCGCTATTGCCGGGACCGGCGCCTGCCGGACGCCGCCCACACCGCGGCTGCCCCTTTGCTCGTAATCCGGGTGCCGGCGAACACCAGACCGACCGGGAGGCTCGGCATCCTCGGCGCGCCAAATACCGGAGAAATCAGGGCCAAGAATCGTCGAAACATTGTTGGGTTGGGCTTGGGCCTCGGCGAAAACGACTGCGCCGATAGCGACGATAATCGCGGTACTTATTAGCGAGTAAAACCTTGTCACTTCCGGCACTCCTTCCCGCGAGGCTCAATTCGGCGCGTTCACGCCTGGAATATGTGAAATATCACGATGTTCGTCTCCGCAAACATATTCCTGAAGACGAATATCGGGATGCAGATCGTAGACAAAACGTGCGCTCCAGGCCTCAGTAAAGACTATGGGATCGTCTACCGTCACCATTATTTCAAGGCTATCGCTGCCCAGCTTGCGGACACGTTCCACCGTGCGCATCTCGGCGCTATGCGGCACACCTGTCGCGTCAATGAATGTCTTATCCTTGTAGCCGGCGGTTTCGATCACAAGGGTATCGCCTTCCCACTGGCCAACGGAGTAACCCGAATAGAATGGAATATTTTCGAGGAGTTCCTCCGACGGCATGGGAATGTCGAGCATCACGCGCCGCATCACTCGGTTAAGTTCATAGGCCATACTGACCTGTCCGGGGGTCTGAATGATCTGGAACGGGTAGGGATTGCCCAAAATACGCGGCACGCCGTCGGGCAGACAGAGTCTGCGCGCCTCGTCGCTCAACGGGTCTTCCTGAAGGGCAGACATATTGCTCTCATATTGCGCCCGTCCAATCTCGGTGAACGGAAGCGCATTCTCACCGACCAGACGGATCGCCGGGCTATAGCTCTGTGTCCACCACACGCCTGAAATGCTCTGTGCTTCAGCCGGCTCGGCGCTGTCGGCAGATCCGGTCAGCAAGGACACGACCATCATGGCTGACGCCAATGATATTGTGAGCGTTTTTTCGGTCATGATAATTTCGTTTCGAAATACTATTTTCTAATCGTACTCTTCCGCCAACGCTCTTCCGTCCGGAAGCGTAATCGAGTCAAGCGTCCCGGCATAATCGCCATCATGCGTTGGAAAAATGGATACCGAAATCTCATCGCCTGCGACAACGGTATCGCTTCTCCAACCCCTGCGAAACAGGCGGGACGGATTACTCATTTCGATCACATATTCAACCGACTCACCATTTTCATTGGCAGCCATTACGCGCAGCCAGCTATGGGGGTTAGTCCACTCGAAACTCGATACGGTGCCCTCTACCGCTACCGTCCTGGTGAAGTCAAACATCGCATGCGAATGATGTCCAAATGCGGGCACCGCCAAGAATACAAATCCTATGCTAGCTAGGCTTAAGGTCTTCGTGTTCATCATTATCCTCCCGGCAGAGCTAATAAAAACCCCACAAATGGAACCAACCTGTCTCATAATATACGCAGATTAGGGGTTCCACAATCGCGGCTTAACAAGTGTGATTCCAGCCGGCCTATTGTCGGGAAACAAGGCTTCGCCATTGGCGATTTTGGCCGCCGGATAGCTGCTCGGGAAAACAGCCGGTCCTGCTTACCTAAGGCTATCCATCCGATCTTACCGATGGGAAATGGTACAGTTGGGTGGGTTTGAACCGCCGACCTCCGGATCCACAATCCGGCGCTCTAACCAACTGAGCTACAACTGCACAAGACTTCCAAACAAGCTTATCGCTAAACCGCGGTGAAACTATGTACGCGCCTGTGTAAAAGCAAGCCACCTGCGCGAAATCGCGCGCTCTTCGGCCCATTGCAGCATAGACTCACCGCCAATGCCGAGGGGGGCCTCGGAAGGTTTGGGGCATGGCGGAAGATCTCGCAAAAATAGCAGCAAATTTGGAGCGAAGTGGCCAGCCGCTCTGGTTGTGGGAGCCAAAGCGGCGGCGAATCATATGGGCCAATGGCGCGGGCCGCGAATTCTGGGGCTCGCAGTCACTATTCGATCTCGCCGCTCGCTCTTTTGCCGCTCAAGGCCCGGAAGCCCGCACCATGGCGATGACCGGCTCCAATATCGAGACCAGTTTGAGCCTCCCCGGCGGGCGGGTCTCGGCCTTGCTCGATATCGCCGAGATCGAATTGCCCGAATTAGGTGAAGCCCGGCTGGTTCGCCTCTCGCGCATTCAGCCGGCGCCCGCCAAGCCTTCGGGCGCGCATGCGAGCGATCTTTTTCAAACCGCCCCGATCGGACTTTGTCTTATGGATCCGCAAGGGCGGCCGCTCGATGAAAATCGTGCTTGGGGCAAGCTTACGGGCGGTCCGCGGCGCGCGCTTGGCGCTTTGGCCGGCGAAGAGGTGGCGGCTCGCTTTCTTCTTAGTTGCATCACAAATGGCCGTGCGGAATTCAGTATCCAAATTGAATCCAGGCGGCTTCGCCTTTTTGGAAAACGGCTCAAGCAGGCCGACGGTTCGATGCCGCTCATCTATGTTCGCGGCGAAGACGTAACGGTGGGACACGCGCTGGGAATGCTGTTGACGCAATTGGCACAAAACGCGTCTGCTGGAGATGAGGATTCTGCAATGACTGATCCGGCGCAATTGCCGGCGTCCGGTCAAGTGTTGCCCCTTGCAAAAACAGCGGGTAACGGCGAAGCAAAATCCGATTTTGTCTCGCTGCTCAGCCATGAAATGCGAAACCCCCTTTATGAGATTATTGGATTTTCCGAGATCATGCAGCAGGGGCATTTCGGCCCCTTAGGCAATGCGCGTTACGAGGCCTATTCGAGGGGATGTCCCGGTCGATGTTGAAAAGTTGAGGTAGGTGTCGCTCTCCTGGAGCCGTTAGGCTCCGGGTGCTGCAAACCCAAAAGGGAGAACGACACCATGGGAAATAATATCCGTAGTTCCAGCCGCCCGAAAGCCCTTGCCCCCTCGATTCCTATGCCGCCGCTGGCGGACGCGATGGACGCAGTCCATCTCAGCGTGGATCGGTTTTGTCTTCTGGCCGGGGTCTAGGCCTTGGCCGAGATGATGGAGGAGGACGCCACGACCGTGTGCGGGGCCCGACATCGCCGCCATGGGGACCGTCGAGGTTATCGCTGGGGCAGGACACATAGCGAGATCGGCTACCACGGCGGCAAAGTGAAGGTGGCCCGGCCACGGGTTCGTGACCGGGCGGGCAAAGAGGTGAGCTTGGAGAGTTGGCAGGCGCTACGCGATGCCAACCTGCTACTCGAGTGGGCGCTCAACCTGATGGTGCTGAACGTGTCGATCCGCAAGTACCACCGCGCGGTCCGTCTGCCCGAGGGCGACCTGGCGAAAGCGCGTGGCGACGGCACCTCGAAGTCGGCCGTTTCCCGGCGCTTTGTGGCGCTGTCACGCAAGAAGATGAAGGCCTGGCTCGCCTCGGATCTCTCGGAACTCGACCTGCTAGTCATCCAGATCGACGGTCTGCATGTCGGCGACCATGTCCTGATGGCGGCGATCGGCGTCGATGGCAACGGCGACAAGCATGTCCTGGCCGTGGTCGAGGGGGCGACGGAGAACACGGTCGTCGTCCAGGCCTTGATCGACAATCTCCTCGCCAGGGGGCTCGATCCGACACTGCCGCGGCTGTTCATCGTCGATGGCGCGAAGGCACTCAGCAAAGCGATCCGAAACACCTTCGGTGTGGCCGCCGCCATCCAGCGCTGCCAGGTCCACAAGGGCCGTAACATCATCGGGCGCCTGCCCCAACATTTGCACGCGAGCGTCAAGAAGGCGCTCCGTCAGGCCTGGGACCAGGACGACGCAAACAAGGCCGAGCGGCTCTTGCGCAACCTGGTCCGGCGTCTGGAGCATGAGGAACCGGGCGTCTCGGGCAGCATCCTGGAGGGGCTGGAGGAGATCCTCACCGTCATCCGCCTCGGCCTACCGCACGAACTCCGGCGCTCGCTCGCCTGCACTAACATCGTCGAGAACGCGCTCGGCACGGTGCGCCAGGTCACCCGCAACGTCAAACGCTGGAGACACGCCGAGATGGCGCTCAGATGGACCGCCGCCGGCCTGCTGGAGGCCCAGAAAACCTTCCGTCGCCTCAAGGCCTATCGCCAGCTGCCCATCCTCCGAAATGCTCTCCAGGAACACTTGAGAAAGGCTCAGGCCGACAGTGCCATTGAAACCATCATGAAGGCAGCATAGCATCATCAACCAGCGACGCCTGCCCCACGAATTTCAACAGAGATAGGGACATCGCCCTATTCGCGCGATATCCGTCTCAGTGCAGAACGTCTTCTCACCTTGGTGAACGAATTGCTGGACTTGGCGCGCATCGAAGCCGGTCAACTTAAGCTGGAGTCTAATGATGTCGCGCTGGAGCCATTGGTTGAGGAGTGTGTGCGGCTACTTCAACCCGAGGCGACGAAGTATTCTCTCACCCTCGAGAAAGAAATTTCGACCGAGCTTCCCAATGTCATTGGTGACTTGCGTTCGCTCCGTCAGGTGCTGATCAATCTAGTTACCAACGCGATTAGATTTACCGGCGAGGGCGGGTGCATAAGCGTGTCAGCCCAGCTGGCCGATGACGGCGCGCTGATTGTTTGCGTCGCCGATACCGGCATCGGCATGAGCAACCGCGAAGTGCAACAGGCGTTAGAGCCGTTCGGGCAGATCGAGGGAGCCGCTCAGCATGGAGACGAAGGGCCGGGCTTGGGCCTTTGCGTTGCCAAAGCGCTGGCGGAAGCGAACATGGCCGAGTTTCGGATCATGGGCGAGCCGCGCCGCGGCACTCAGGTTGAATTGCGCTTTCCGCCCGAACGGGTTCAAGAAGTGAAAGAAGGCGGCTCCGACGCCACTGCAGCCACCGGATAGGCTCCGCTTTGGCCTCGCAGCGCCTTTTGCCGGATTTGTGCTAGATCAAATTATTCGGCTAAATGTCTTGGGATATTGATCCGACGCCCAGCCAAAATGCGGGCGCATTGGAGGCACCATGTTCCCACTGGATTTTATGGAATCTTACTTGATGCTAGTTTTCATTATTTTCATGACCCTTATTGTCATTGGCGTCGGTACGCTTGCGCGCAAGGGCGGGGAATAATAGGAAACAGAATAATTCGCGATAGCGAAAAATCATTCGCTCAATCGCTGAGGACGGCCCGGCAGTTGGCAGTTGGCAATGGGCTGGGGGCGAATAAGGGCCGGGAATTTCCCGGTCCTTATTTGTTGTGGGCCTGTGGGTCGGCTTTTTTCGGTCTTCATTTGCGCGTCCCCCCCTTCCGTTCGCCTCAGCCCTGCGGGCTGTTCCGAACACCTGCCCCCTCAAGGGGGGAAGGAAAGTTCGAGTGGTTCCTCCCCCCTTGAGGGGGAGGATGCCCGAAGGGCAGGAGGGGGGTCTACAAGCCCGTCTCACGGGTCTGCATAATACGCCAGCCGGAGTTTCGTCCCACGGCTTGGGCGGGGACTTCCTCGCCATTGGGAAAACGCATGATTCCGCTTCCCGGAAACCGTCCTTCATAGGACCAGCCCTCTGCGGTCTCGATTTTGCCTTGGCCCAAAAGTCTCCCCTCGGAAAAATTTCCCGAATCGCGCCCAAGAAATTCATCGACCTCATACCAGGTGAGAACGCCTTCGCCTTCGATAAGACCGTTCACGCAGGCCCCACTCCAGACGATGGTCTCATTTGGAACCGGCGAGGGATTGGCGGCAAGACAGCCCGTGGCTTTATCCGCGATCCAATAGGGATCCTCGGCGGAAAGAGCGTCTTGTGCGTAGGCATTGGATGCAATGCCGGCACAAAGAATCGCTGCGATCATTAATGAGTTGCGACAAATCATTTGCGCTCAATAGCATATTATCGCTCGCCTGGCCTTAGCCAAATCCAAAACCAGATAGTGAGGCCCAGGCCTAGGAGATAAAGCGGGGCAAAAATCGCTAGCGGGATCGGCCAGTATACGGCAGCAGAAATAAACGCATCGATCCAGAAGGGCTCGCGCGGCGCAGCACTTGCGCGCTCAAAGGCGCTCGTAATTGCCGTCAGAAAACAATATTGGCCCAAAGCTGCCTGCACTGCGACCAGCGCCATGGAAATAACATGCAGCGCCCGCCACCAAAAGACGCGCACAAAACGCCAGGCAAAGATTTTTCCAAGCGGGATGAAGATGAGCCCGCCAATATTGAACACGACCACAGCAAAGTGAAGATAAAGCGTCAGCCGCGCGAGCATCAATGCGAGATCTGGATCCATTCGCGTTCACCGTTCTTTGTCATTCCCGGCCCAGCCACTCAGCACGCCTGAGTGGCTGGGCCGGGAATGACAGAGTATTTGTTGCGTCGCTATCGTGCTCCCAGGTTGTCGTTAGCGAAGCTATCCTTCTGTTTCGGCGGCCCAATCGACCGGCCATCCAGGGAGTGTCGGGCTCTACAAGCTTCACGGAATGTATGTGCCATGCCATCTAAATCCACCGACAATCCATGGACATCATTTTAGGTCCGTTCCTCACTCAACAAGAAGAAGAAGAAAATGAACAGCTTCTCTGATGCCGCCGTAGTATTGGTTTTAGTTGCGGTGGGGTGGATTTGCCTCTCCATCCTCTTTCGTTCCGTTGTCCCCACCAACACGGTCCACATTGTGCAGTCGCGCAAGAAGACCACGTCCTATGGCACCGGCCGGTCCGGCAGCAATGTCTACTATGCTTGGCCACGGTGGCTTCCGATTATCGGTGTCACTGTGATCAGGCTTCCGGTCTCAAACTTCGATTTGTCGCTCCTGGAATACGAAGCCTACGACTTGGACCGGGTTCCTTTTATGGTCGATGTCGTGGCGTTCTTCAGTATCGAGAAAACGGGCATCGCCGCACAACGCGTCGAAAGCATAGAAGAGCTCGAATCCCAACTCACGCAAATCGTGCAGGGCGCGGTTCGTAAAGTTCTCGCTTCTGCGATAATCGACAAGATCATGCTCGAGCGTGCACAATTCAGGCAAGCATTTACTGACGAAGTATCCGCACAACTAGAAGAATGGGGCGTGGAGCCCGTCAAATCCATGGAACTCATGGACATCCGCGACGGTCACGGCAGTCAGGTCATCTCCAATATCATGGCGAAGAAAATGTCGCACATCGAGATGGAGAGCCGTTCGGAAGTCGCCAACAATATGAAGACGGCTGAAACAGCGGAAATCGAAGCCAAACAGATTGTTGATGTTCGTCGACAAGAAGCCGAACAAGTCGTCGGCGAGCGCACGGCCGAGAAAGAAAAGGCCGTCGGAATTGCTGAGCAACAATCGCGTCAGGAAGTACTGACTCAGGAAAAAGAAACTCGGACGCGTGATATGCTTGTTACGCGTGTGGAGCAGGTCAATCAGGCGGAAATCACCAGAGACGAACAAGTGGTTGTCGCAGAACAAGACCGGAAGACTCGGGTCATCGTCGCCGAAGGGATGCTCGAAGCTAAGCGGCGCGAAGCAGAAGGTATCGAGGTTGAAGGATCGGCTCTAGCGACCGCTGAAAAACTCATGCAGCTTGCTCCGGTGGAAGCGCAAATCGTGCTTGCCAAAGAAATCGGTCAAAATCCGCGCTACCAAAACTATCTCGCCATTATCGAAGCCGTCAAAGCGCACATCATCGTGGGCAGCAAGCAAGCGGACGCTCTGACTGCAGCCGAGATAAAGGTCATCGCCAATACGGGCTCGCCCTCCGAAGGGGTAAGCGACGTGATGGACCTACTCTCCACCGAGGGCGGTACTAAAATGGCGGGTATGGTTGAGGCATTTGCTCAGACCCCGATGGGAAAGATGGTTTTTTCTAAAATCGGTATTGCAGAGGACACTCCGGAGGACACTCCGGAGTCGGCTCCGACGGGCGTGTACACCGTGAAGATGTCTGACAAAGATTTCCAGTCGTCTGAATAATTCTCAAAAACTTTCGAGAAATTGTCAAGATATTGAATTGCGCACCGCATGTTTAAACCCGCGGCGGGCCGGAAGCTGTCAGTTCATTACTGTCTTAGCACAACCCGTGCCCTCCGTTTTTGATCAGACCTAACCAAGGAGCGCGGTCACGTACATACAATCTCCTGTCTTAGAAATCCTCCATCCGGTTGCCTCGTAAAGAGTTCATATATTCCATTGCAAGTCTCGTCCGACCCCATATTGTAACAAATTAGATAATCACCATTAGAATTTACAAACCAATCTGAGGATTCCGAAATCGGAGCGATTTCATGATTGGATTTCGGCTCAACGCGCACCCAAATAGGTGAAGCCAAATCAAACTCACATGAACTAGATCCAGCTGCCGCACACCCTGCAGCAACAAAACAGACAATGATAATTAAGCTCCTCATGGCGTCCAATCCGCACCTATAGTGGGGCAGCTCCAGCTAGTTGCGGTCGAATTCCCACAACTCTGAGTTCGGCGTCCGAATAATCCTGGACCGCGAGGTCCGTACCGATGATTCCCATGACTATCGAACACGTAAACATCTTTGCAGTTAACATGATTATCTCCCAAATTGAGATGGGAGTCTTTATCGTGATCCAATAAGCAGGGGTCCATCTTTCTGAAACCGGCGCTGGTCGAGAATTCTCGCCACGCGTCGCGTGCGTTAAATGGCTCACTCCCTTGGTCTCTGCGCTACCAAATCGATCAGCGCCGATAATCCGCTATGACGTTTGCCCTCGTTGATCTCGCAATCATATTCGGCGATGTCGATAATTTCCCAATCGGAGAAACGCTCTTCTAAAAGCTCTCTTGTGGTGAGCTGTTCCAAGATTTCGGGTCCGCCGGTTTTATATTCCATCTGTTTGGGGCCATAGCCTTCCATCAAGATAAGCCCGCCCGGCTTCACAGCGCGTTTCATGTCTGAAAATAATTGTCGGCGCTCATCGGGCGTGGCGAATTGAATGAAGATGGCGACAATCGCGTCGTAGCGGCTTGTAGGCCAATCCCAACTAAGAACATCGGCTTTCTCGATTTGCATGGCCACATTGCGCGCTTCGGCGAGGCGTCTCGCCTTGGCGATGGCATTGTCGGAAAAATCGACGGAATGAACCTTCATGCCTTTTTCGGCGAGATAGACGCCGTTGCGTCCCTCGCCATCGGCAAGCGCGAGCACTGCGCTTGCCGGCTTGAGGCGCCGCGTTTCGGCCCTCAAAAACCGTTGGGCGCGGTTCCGAAAAGGTAATCGCGAATGGCGTAGCGCGTGTTCCAGCGCTCATAATCAGCCTTGCTCATAGGCGTGCCCCCCAGGGCAACTGGTCAAGCTAGTAGACCCAGTATGACAAGCGGACGCCGCTAGGCAAAAGAAAAAGGGCCGGAATTTCTTCCGGCCCTCATCAACTTTAGCGCTAAAGGCTGGATTAGAAGCCCATGCCGCCCATATCGCCCATGCCGCCCATGCCGCCGCCGCCATGGTCGCCGCCGCCAGCCGAAGCCTTCTGCGGACGCTCGGCAACCATTGCTTCGGTGGTGATGAGAATCCCGGCAACGGAGGCCGCATCTTGCAATGCGGTGCGCACGACTTTGGTCGGATCGATAATGCCTGCCTCGATCATGTCGACATATTCTTCGTCTTGCGCGTCGAAGCCGTAGGTTGCAGATTTTTGCTCCAAAAGCTTGCCGACGATGATAGAGGCTTCCACGCCCGCGTTCTCGACGATCTGACGAAGGGGTGATTGGATTGCCCTGCGCACGATCGCGATGCCCGCATCCTGATCGTCGTTATCGCCTTCCAGTTTCTTCAGCGCCTTGGTGGCATAGAGAAGCGCCGTGCCGCCGCCGGAAACCACGCCTTCCTCGACCGCGGCCTTGGTGGCGTTGAGCGCGTCATCGACGCGGTCCTTACGCTCCTTGACCTCGATCTCGGTCGCGCCTCCGACGCGGATAACCGCAACACCGCCCGCGAGCTTCGCCAGGCGTTCTTGCAGCTTTTCGCGATCGTAATCGGACGTCGTTTCCTCGATCTGCTTTTTGATCTGGCCGACGCGGGCCTGGATGCTGCCCTTCTTGCCGGCCCCGTCGATGATGGTGGTGTCGTCCTTGGTGATCTGCACCCGCTTAGCCGTACCCAACATGTCAATCGTGACATTTTCGAGCTTGATGCCGAGATCTTCGGATACAACTTGGCCGCCGGTGACGATTGCAATGTCTTCCAGCATCGCTTTGCGGCGATCGCCGAAGCCCGGCGCCTTCACGGCTGAGACCTTGAGGCCGCCGCGCAGCTTATTGACGACGAGAGTCGCTAAGGCCTCGCCTTCCACTTCCTCGGAAATGATCAGGATGGGACGGCTCGACTGTACGACCGTTTCAAGGATCGGGAGCATGGGCTGGAGGGTGGAGAGCTTTTTCTCGAAAATGAGAATATGCGGCTCTTCCAGTTCGCAGATCATTTTGTCGGGATTGGTGACGAAGTAAGGGGAGATGTAACCGCGGTCGAACTGCATGCCTTCGACCACATCCAATTCGGTCTCAAGGCTCTTGGCTTCCTCGACGGTAATGACGCCTTCATTGCCGACTTTGGCCACGGCCTCGGCGATCATGTTGCCGACAGTGGCATCGCCATTGGCCGAGATCGTGCCGACTTGGGCGATCTCTTCATTGTCTTTGACCTTCTTCGAGCGCTTTTTGAGGTCGGCGACAACAGTTGCCACCGCTTTCTCGACGCCGCGCCTCAGATCCATCGGGTTCATGCCCGCGGCTACAGCCTTGGCGCCTTCGCGCACGATGGCTTGAGCCAGGATCGTCGCTGTCGTGGTGCCGTCGCCCGCAGTGTCGTTGGTCTTCTGCGCCACTTCGCGCACCATTTGCGCGCCCATGTTTTCGAATTTGTCACTAAGCTCGATTTCCTTCGCCACCGTCACGCCGTCTTTGGTCGTGCGCGGGGCGCCGAAGCTTTTCTCGATGACGACATTGCGGCCCTTAGGTCCCAATGTCACTTTGACCGCATCGGCAAGAATATCGACGCCGCTAAGGAGTTTCTCCCGCGCGTCCGAGCCGAATTTGACGTCTTTTGCTGCCATTTTCTTAATTCTCCTAAAAATTCTTTGTACAGAAAATCTGTAGACTGATTAGCGGGATTTTTTCTTAGCCTTACCGGCCTCGATGACGCCCATGATGTCGGACTCCTTCATAATGATGAGGTCCTCGCCGTCGATTTTCACTTCGGTGCCCGACCATTTGCCGAACAACACGCGCTCGCCGGCTTTGACTTCCGGGGCGACGCGTTTGCCCTTGTCGTCGAGTGCTCCAGGGCCGACCGAGACGATCTCGCCTTCCTGCGGCTTCTCTTGGGCGGTGTCGGGGATAATGATCCCGCCGGCGGTCTTTTGCTCCTCCTGGACGCGGCGGACGACCACACGGTCTCCGAGCGGACGAAATTTCATAGGGATGCTCCCTCCGTTAGAATTAGAAATATCAATGGGTTAAGGTCTTTTTCCCAAATTGGCAGCACTCTCACCTAGAGAGTGCTAACCCATGAGCGGGTAGTTAGGGTGAGGCAGGGGCATCGTCAAGGGACGCGCAGGCGTTTTTTGGAAGATTTATTGCTGGAGTGAGGGAGGAAAGAGGGCCGAAGGCCCGACTGGGGCGCCGAGCGAGCCCTAAATTTGGCCCCACAGAAGCTGACGAATTTGTTCAGATTGGGTTCAGTCAGAGGGCATTATCGTGAGAGATGTGCAGGGTTATATGAGAGGAGATGAGCCATGAAATCCCTCGTTAAAATCGCTTTCGGAGCGTTGATATTGAGTGTTTCGGCGTTGGCCGCAGCCCAGCCCGCCAATGCGGCCTCAAGTTTTAGCTTTTCATATGGCTATGGTGGTCCGCCGGGCGCCGTTCACCATAATCCGTGTTATCGGCCATATTATGCGCGTCCGCGCTATTGCCGCTATCCGCTCTATCGAGGGCGGGTCTTCTTCGGCGGCGCCTGGCATCACGGTCCGTTTCACTTTCGCGACTATGGTGGCCATCGCCATTATTGGCATGGCGGGCGCTGGAATCGCGGCTCTTTGCGCGCGGGCCCGAGATTTCGCAGAAACTTTAACGGTGGCGTTAATCGCGGTTTCAACCGTGGCCCTAACCGTGGCTTCAATCGCGGCTACAACCGTGGGCCTAATCGTGGCTACAACCGGGGCTATAACCGAGGCTTCAGTCGTGGCTTCAATCGCGGGAACCGCGGTCAGCGCGGTCAGCGTGGGTATCGGCGCGGCAGGCGATAAGCCAAAGCGATAGCGCATCCGATAAGGCGTCTAGGGAAACCAGGCGCCTTATCTTTTGGTTGGACTCTCTCGGAGGCTTTTTGCGCCCGTGAAACCGCGCGCCTCGTCTGCTAGCGTATCAAGGCAATAAGAACCTAGTGCCCACGGACATACCCGCTTCCATGACCTCTCCCAACACACCGAATAATCTTGATGCGTTTTGGATTCCCTTCACGCCAAATCGCCATTTCAAGAGCCATCCGCGCCTTTTGGCCAGTGCTTCGGGCATGTATTACGAAGACCAATCGGGCCGAAAAGTTCTCGACGGTATTGCCGGTCTCTGGTGCGTGAATGGAGGCCATTCGCCCAAACCGATCGCCGAAGCCGTAGCGCGCCAGGCGCGTGAGCTGGATTTTGCTCCTTGTTTTCAGTTTGCTCATCCCAAGGCTTTTGAACTTGCGACGCGCATCGCCGCTCTTGCACCCGAAGGTCTGGATCATGTTTTCTTCGTCAATTCCGGTTCGGAAGCCGCCGATACAGCCTTGAAGATCGCCCGCGCTTATTGTGGCCGAACGGGCGAGGGCACGCGCTATCGCCTCATTGGGCGCGAGCGTTCCTATCACGGAGTTAATTTTGGTGGCATTTCGGTTGGTGGCATCGGCAATAACCGTCAGGCGTTCGGTCCACTTATTCCGGGTACGGACGATCATCTGCCCTTGCCCTATAATCATACGCGCGACGTCTTCACCGAGGGCGAATATGGCTATGATGATTCCTATGCCGAGGAATTGGAGAGTCTTGTCGCGCTGCAAGGCGCATCCACGATTGCAGCCGTGATTGTTGAGCCGATGACGGGGTCCGGCGGTGTTTTCCCGACGCGTCGCGGTTATCTGCAGCGGCTTCGCGAGATATGCGACAAATATGAAATTCTGTTGGTTTTCGACGAGGTGATTACGGCGTTCGGGCGTCTTGGACATGGTTTTGCGGCCGAACGCTACGGCGTGGTTCCCGACATGATCTGTTTTGCCAAGGGCGTTACCAATGGAACGATTCCGCTTGGTGGGGTGGTCGTATCTAAGAAAATCTACCAGGCGTTTTTGCAAGAAGCCGATCATGCCATCGATATTTTTCATGGCCACACCTATAGCGGCCATCCGATGGCCATGGCGGCGGGATTGGCTGCGCTTGAGTATTATCGCGACGAAAATCTTTTCGAACGGGCTAAGGAGATGGAGCCGGTGCTGTGCCAGGCCGTGCATGCTTTGGAGCGCGATCCCCATGTGCACGATATCCGCAATGTCGGGATGGCCGCCGCGATCGAGCTTCGCCCCGACAAAGAGGCGCCCGGAAAGCGCGGCTATGAGGCAATGATAAGCTGTTTCGAGGAGGAAAATCTGGTGGTGCGCCTCTCGGGCGATACTTTGGTCCTTTCGCCGGCATTGATCGCCAGCGAAGACGAAATTGGCCGAATGGCCGAGGCGATCCATGCCGTGTTGGGGCGTATGGCCGAGTAAAATCCGGCAGTTTTATTGCCGTTAGGAGATTTATTTTGCTGATCTGGTCATAAATCTGCCGCACCTTGTGGCATAGTGGAACGGCACGAAGTGTTCCTGGAGGGGATCAACCCCGTGCGCGCATCGTTATGCAACGCGAACGGAATTCATGAGGTCATATTTTAGATATCGAATTGGAGATTGAGTGATGCGCAATAAAGCAAAAGCGATGGCCATCGGACTTGTCTGTGCAATGACATTGGCCGCTTGCCAGACAACGAACCCCTATTCGGGTGAGCAGCAGACATCGAACGCGACGCGCGGGGCCGTCATTGGAGCTGCGGGCGGCGCCGTTGTCGGCGCTCTGACCAACCGCAACCAGTCAGGCCGCAATGCGTTGATCGGCGCCGGGATCGGCGCGCTCGCCGGCGGTCTCGGCGGCAATTACATGGACAATCAGGAGGCGGAACTACGCAATCGCCTACAGGCCTCGGGTGTCTCGGTGACCCGGGTAGGCGATAATATTTATCTCAATATGGAGAACGATATTCTCTTCGATTCAGGCTCGGCCTTTCTCTATCCGCAAGCCGAAGATATTATTTCTTCGGTTTCAATTGTGCTGATGGAATACTGCCAGACCTATGTGAATGTGAATGGCTTTGCCGACACGGTAGGTGCACGCGCCTTCAACCAAACTCTCTCGCAGCAGCGCGCGGAAGGCGTTGCGGATTCTCTCGTTCGCGGTGGCGTCGAGCCGGTACGTATCAGCCCGCGCGGATATGGCGAAACGAATTTGCAGGTTCCGACCCCCGATGGCGTAGACGAACCGCGCAACCGGAGGGTCGAAATCGTGCTCGAGCCCTTTAGGGGTTAGATAATCGGCCAGGGCACAAAATCTTTAGTTTGCACACCTTTAGTTTGACGGCGGCTCGCACCTCGTGCGAGCCGTCTTTTTATGAATAGGTTCCAATTGCCAACCGAGATCGATGGTCTTTGCGCCATTGCCGATAATTATGACGCGCTGATCTGCGATGTCTGGGGTGTGCTGCATAATGGCCGCGCACCCTTTATGGCCACGGTCGAGGCGCTGCGAAGTTTTCGAAAAAACCATGGCCCCGTGGTGTTGCTCACCAACGCACCGCGACTGGCGGCCGATGTCGAACTTCAATTCGACCGCATAGGCGTTCCGCACGATTGTTATGATGCTCTTATAACCTCGGGCGAAGGCGCGCGAGCCGAGCTGATTGGGCACATCTCGAACCATGAGCCGCTTAAACTATACAATCTTGGTCCGGATCGAGACCGCGCGGTCCGCGATGGCCTGGACATCGTCCTGACCGAGCCCGAGGAAACAGATCTTGTATTGTGCACCGGCCTCTTCGATGACGAGACGGAAGGGCCGGAAGATTATCGGGCGCTTCTTGAAGGATTTCACGCGCGGGGGCTGGTATTTCTATGCGCCAATCCCGACCTTGTCGTGCGCCGTGGCGATACGATTGTTTATTGTGCCGGTGCGATCGCCCGCGTCTATGAAGAGATCGGCGGCGAAGTGAAATATTTCGGTAAACCACACCCCCCGATGCTCAAGCTGGCGAAGGCACGCGCCCAAGCTCTCGGCTCGGTCAAAAAGCCGCTCATCGTCGGGGACGCTCTGGAGACGGATATAAAAGGCGCAAACACCATGGGATGGGATGCACTTTTTGTGCTGGGCGGCGTTCATGGGGTCGAAATCGGCGATCTTTCCACTCCAGCAGCGAAGGCACGTTTGAGCGGACTCTTTGAGAAAATTGGCGCTAACGCGAAATGGTCGATTTCGGAGCTATGCTGGTAGAGAGGATGCCGCGTTTAAGGTTTCTTGCCCGAACACCCTATGACCGATAAGACAAGTTTAGTTCACCACGATGGCTGCGGCAGGGAGCGGATATATGGCTTCGTCGGAAGAGCCGACACGGTATTACATTGAAGAACTAAAGCCGGGGATGTCTGAGAGTTATTCGCGTACCGTGACGGAAGAGGACATCCAAAAATTCGGCGAGGTGAGCGGTGACTTTAATCCCGTCCATTTCGACGAGGACTATGCCAAGGTGACGATTTTCCGTGGCCGCATCGCGCACGGCTTGCTTACAGCCGGTTACATCTCCACCGTGCTGGGCACTAAACTCCCCGGCGCGGGTTCGATCTTCATGGCAGCGACGATTCGCTTCAAGGCGCCGGTTCGCATTGGCGATATTGTGACTGCGATTTGTACTGTGCGCGAGGTGATCGCGGAAAAGAAGCGAGTCATATGCGATTGTATTTGCAAAGTCGGCGAGATTGCCGTGATCGAAGGAGAAGCCACGCTGCTGGTTCCTTCACGTCCCGATTGACGACACCCAAATAGGCGATAGATGCGAATTTTAAAGCACTATCGCGATGTTCCGGTGGCTGGACGCGGAACGATCGCAGCTCTCGGCAATTTCGACGGGGCGCATCTAGGGCATCGCGCGTTATTGAATGAGGCCGCGCGGCTGGCCCAGGAAAAGGGTACGCTTTTCGCCGTATTCGTCTTTGAACCCTATCCGCGCGAATTCTTTCGCCCTGACGGCGATCCCTTTCGCCTGACGCCTTTTCGCGCCAAGGCGCGGCTCTTGGAAGAAATCGGGGCCGATGTCCTTTTGGTGTTTCCGTTCGATGCCGCTTTGGCCGGAACGTCCGCGGAAGACTTCGTGCTCGAGATCTTAGTGGAAGAATTAGAGGTCAAACATGTCGTGGTGGGCGAGGACTTTCGCTACGGCAAAGGCAGGGCAGGCGATGCCACCACGCTTGCCTATATGGGCGAAATGGAGGGCTTCGGGGTCACGACATTGCCGCATCTCACCGATGGCGAGGGTACGAAAATATCCTCCTCGCGAATAAGATCTGCGCTTCGGGACGGCAAACCTGACGAGGCAGCACGCTATTTGGGGCATTGGTGGAGTGTCGAGGCCCATGTCAGTGAGGGGGACAAGCGCGGCCGGACGCTGGGTTTTCCGACCGCCAATCTCAAACTTGATGGAACCCTTTCACCCGCTTTCGGCGTCTATGCGGTGCGGGCTTATATTCGCGGCCTGGGCCAGCCCCATGACGGGGTCGCAAATTATGGCATCCGACCGACTTTCGAGATCCCCGCGCCTCTTTTGGAAGTTCATCTTTTCGATTTTGTCGGCGATCTATATGGCCAGCTTTTGCGGGTCGAACTCATTTCTTACTTAAGGCCTGAGGTTAAATTTGACGCTCTGGAGGTGCTTAAAAGCCAATTGGCCGCCGACCGCGACGCGGCAAAGGCGGCTCTGACATCCAATGCTTCAGTTCCGGCGCTAGACCCTTAAAGATGGGGCTGATAGAAACGCCGGGCTTAAGGAGCTGCGATTCATGGTCGCGAGGACGACAAAAACCATACGAATTCGCCGCCCGGCGGCCTAACGCCCCTGCTTTTACGCGAGGTCTTTCGCCGCCGGGAACTCGTTCTTCGTCCTCCAACTTAATTTTGGACCTCGTGATCCATGACCACCGATTCCGACGCTAAACGCGACTACCGCCCGACTCTCTTTCTGCCCTCAACCGATTTTCCGATGAAGGCTGGTCTTGCCAAAGCCGAGCCCAATTGGCTCGCGCGCTGGGAGGAGATGAAACTCTATGAGCGTCTTCGAGCTAAATCCGAAGGCCGCCCCCAATTCATCCTTCATGACGGCCCGCCCTATGCCAATGGCGACATTCATATCGGCACCGCGCTGAACAAAATTTTGAAGGACTTCGTCGTGCGCAGCCAAAACATGCTGGGCTTCGATGCGCCTTATATCCCAGGCTGGGATTGTCATGGTCTTCCCATCGAATGGAAGATCGAGGAAGCCTATCGCGCCAAAGGCAAATCCAAGGATGAAGTTCCGGTTGCCGAATTGCGCACCGAATGCCGAAACTTCGCGGAAAAATGGATCACTATTCAACGCGAACAATTCAAACGCCTAGGCAGCCTTGGCGATTGGGCGCGGCCCTACACGACGATGGCCTATGCCGCGGAAGCGCAGATCGTGCGCGAGCTGCACAAGTTTTTGGACAATGGGCTTTTGTATCGCGGCTTTCGCCCAGTGATGTGGTCGCCCGTCGAGAAAACAGCCCTCGCGGAAGCCGAGGTCGAATATCACGAAAAGAAATCGCCTTGGATCTACGTAAAGTTTCCTGTTCAGAACGGCCCCGATGCGCTGCGAAACGCCAGCGTGGTGATTTGGACCACCACGCCTTGGACGATCCCCGGCAATCGCGCGATCGCTTATGCGCCGGATCTTCGCTACGGGCTCTATGAGATCGAAGGCGCCGCTGAGAAAAGCTTTGCGAAAGCCGGCGAACAGCTTGTGCTGGGCGACGATCTCGCCGAGGCCTGCTCCCGCGATGCGGGTGTCAGCCTCAAGCGCCTTGATGATGTGAATCCGGAAGGGTTTATCTGCCACCACCCATTTCACGGCGCGGGGTATGATTTCGATGTTCCCCTATTGCCAGGCGAGCATGTCACGGCGGAAACCGGCACTTGCTTCGTCCATACTGCGCCCGGCCATGGCGAAGACGATTTCGAACTTGGGCTCAAATTCAAACTCGAAGTTCCCAAAACCGTCGACGAAGACGGCGTCTTTATTGAGCAGGTTCCACTCTTTGCAGGCAAGCGCGTGTTAACGCCCGACGGTAAAGATGGCGACGCCACTGGCGCAGTAATCAAGGAATTGATCACCCGAGGCGCGCTTCTCGCCAAAGGCTCGCTGCGCCACCAATATCCCCATAGCTGGCGTTCCAAAGCGCCGGTGATTTTTCGCGCCACGCCGCAATGGTTCGTTGCGGTTGATGAACCGCTCAAGGAATTCGAAGGCAAGACTCTACGCGCGCTTGCGTTAAAGGCGATCGAACAAACGCGCTGGTATCCCGCGCAAGCTCAGAATCGTATTGGCGCGATGGTACGCGATCGTCCCGATTGGGTGCTGTCGCGTCAGCGTGCCTGGGGTGTGCCGATCGCTGTGTTCGTGAGAAAATCCGACGGCAAACTTCTTGAAGATAAAGAAGTCAATCTCCGGATTGCCGAGGCGTTCGCGAGCGAAGGCGCGGATGCCTGGTTCAACTCCGAACCGTCTCGTTTTCTTGGAAATCATTCGCCGGACGAATATGAGCAGATCACGGATATTCTCGATGTCTGGTTTGATTCCGGCTCGACTCACGTCTTTGTCGTCGAAGATCCTATCGATCCGGCCTGGCCCAGCGCGACGCATGCCGATCTTTATTTGGAAGGCTCCGATCAGCATCGCGGCTGGTTTCAGTCCTCGCTCCTTGAATCCTGCGGCACCCGCGGGCGGGCACCTTATGATGCGGTGCTGACCCATGGCTTCGTGCTCGACGAGCAGGGACGCAAAATGGCGAAGTCTTTGGGCAACACGCTTTCGCCGCAAAAGATCACGGATCAAAACGGCGCGGAGATCTTGCGCCTCTGGACGGCAAGTTCCGATTATACCCAAGACCTTCGTATCGGCGGTGAAATCATCAAAGGCACGGTCGATGGCTATCGCCGCTTGCGCAATACGATCCGCTTCATGCTCGGCAATCTTGCAGATTTCGATGAAGCCGAGCGTGTTTCCTATGACGAGATGCCGGAACTGGAGCGCTGGGTACTTGCGAGGATGGCGCAAATCGATGCCGACGTCCGCGAGGGTTATGCCGAGTTCGACTTCAATCGCGTCTATTCGCAGCTTTTCAATTTTACCACCAACGAGCTTTCGGCATTCTATTTCGATATTCGAAAGGACACTCTTTATTGTGACGTGAAGGACTCAAAACGCCGCCGCGCTGCGCGTACGGTCATCGACGCACTTTTTACGCGCCTGGTTACTTGGCTGGCGCCGATATTGTGCTTCACCATGGAAGAGGCTTGGGTCACGCGTTTTGGTGCTGATTCAAGCGTTCATCTTGAAACTTTCCCTACGACGCCCTCCGAATGGGCGAATGAAGAACTGCTCGCGAAATGGGAGCGTATTAGAAGCCTACGCCGTCTTGTAACGGGCGCGCTGGAGATCGCGCGGCGCGACAAGATTATCGGCGCAAGCCTTGAGGCTGCGCCCGTTCTGTATGTTGATGCGCAGGAAGATGCGGATCTTTTCAGCGGTTCGGACCTTGCGGAGCTGACCATCACCTCTGCAGCCAAAATCGAAATTGGTGACGGAGGGCAGGAGGCATTTCGTCTTGCCGATGTTGCCGGGGCCGCAACCCTATTCGCACGCGCGTCCGGTGATAAATGCGGCCGCTGCTGGATGGTCCTTCCCGAAGTCGGAAAACATGCCAAATATGACGATCTGTGCAATCGCTGCGCCGAGGCGGTTGGATGAGAGATGTACGCCGCATCGGCTTTATTGTCGCCGGATTGGCGATGGCTGTGGATCAGCTGTTCAAAAACTTACTGCTTTATGAGTTCGAGTTCATTGTTATGCGCCCTTTCGAGCGCGTGGAAGTATTGCCCTTCTTTGACCTCGTGATGGTGTGGAACCGAGGTATTTCTTACGGTCTCTTGCAAGCCGACAGCATGTTGTTCACGCGTTTGCTGACGCTTTTTCAACTTTCCGCGGTGGCGCTCTTGACCTGGTGGCTATTACGGGCCGACCGCAAATTCCTTGGTTTAGGCCTTGGTTTGGTGATTGGCGGGGCGCTCGGAAACGTGATCGACCGCATCCGATTCAGTGCTGTGGCCGATTTTTTCCATTTTCACGCTGGAAACTTCAGTTTTTATGTATTCAATATTGCCGACGCAGCAATTACTGTAGGTGTTATAGTGCTCTTGCTGGACGCATTCTTGCGTCCGGAAGGAAAGAGTGGGAACAAGAGTTCCTAAACGGACAATTCCGGTATTCGAGCCGGAAAACTGGGAGTGAGTTGATGGCCACATGGCTGGAAATTCCAGACTTAAAGATTCCGAACTGGACCAAGCTGGCAATGATTGCCGGTCTCGGTGTTGCGCTTTGTGGTTGTCAAAGCGTGCGCGAGGCGACAGGCGTCGCCAAATTGGCGCCCGATGAATTCACGATTCTGACCAAGGCGCCGCTGATTGTTCCGCCCGACTATAATTTGCGTCCGCCACAGCCCGGCGCTGCGGATCGCAACTTAAGTTCGCCGGCCGATATGGCGCGCGCGGCTCTTTTCCAACAGCAGGATGCTTCGACCGCCGCCGCGCGATTGGGCCAAGACTATAGCGAGAGCGAAAGGCTTCTTCTTGCGCGCTCCGGGGGCTCGCTTGCCGATCCCGCCATCCGCCAACAGATTGGGATTGACTCAAGCCAATCCGATCAGGGCGAGGAATTCGCACGTGACATTATTTTCCCCGACGGCGGCGCGCCCGATCTGGACGCGCCAGATGTTCGCGGCACACAATAGACGCAATAGGATTTGAGCAATGGAAAACGGCATCGGCGCCCGCATAGCGGCGATCGCCGCGATTCTTGTTGGCTTTGTGGCGCTTGTATTTATCGGGCAACCGGGTGGCGCCCCGGATATTTCTGCGACGGCGGCCGGTGAGATTGACCCCGCAGTCTCGGGCGTCGTAGGGGACAGCAATGTCGCGCAGTTCACGCTCGACAATGGAATGCGTATTCTCGTTATCCCGGATCATCGGGCCCCGGTGGTATCGCATATGGTGTGGTACCGCGTAGGCGGCGTAGACGATCCGCCGGGTCTTTCCGGCATCGCACATTTTTTCGAACATTTGATGTTCAAAGGCACCGACAAAGTCGCGCCGGGTGATATCTCTCGTATCGTCGCGCGCAATGGCGGGACGGATAATGCTTTCACCGGCCATGATTACACCGCCTATTTTCAGCGCATTGCGCGCGACCGCCTTGCCTTGGTTATGGAGCTGGAGGCGGACCGCATGGAAAATTTAGTTCTCTCGGAAGAAAATGTGCTGACCGAGCGAGAGGTGGTGCGCGAAGAGCGCAATTTGCGCGTTGAATCCGATCCCTCATCGCAATTCCGCGAACAGATGTCGGCGGCGCTTTTTCTCTCCCATCCTTATGGCCGACCGGTCATCGGTTGGGACGAGGAAATTCAACAAATCGGCCGTGAAGCAGCGATAGACTTTTATTCGCATCATTATGCACCTAATAACGCGATGCTGGTCGTAACCGGCGATGTCGAGCCGATGGAAGTTTTGACTCTCGCCCAAGAGACCTATGGGCTGGTTGCCGCGCGTGAGCTTGCACCGCGCTCCCGTCCCGCGCAGCCGCCTCGGCTTTCTGAATCGCGCATCGATATGACCCATCCCGACACCCGTCTTCCCATATTCATGCGGATGTATCGTGTTCCTACGTATAGAACTGGGGAACCAGGCGTTGCAGAAGCATTCGATATGCTGACCACCATGTTGGGTGGTGGGGCGACAAGCCGTTTGTACCGGGCGTTGGTGGTTGAGCAACAAATCGCAGTTTCTGCCGGCTCCTATTATGACGGCAGCGCAGCGAATCTTTCGGAATTCGGCGTTTATGCCTATCCAGCCGAGGGCGTGAGCTTCGATGAGGTTGAAGCGGCCATCGATGAAGTGCTCGCAGAGATGATGGCCGCGCCCCCTGAGCCCGGTGAATTCGAGCGCGCACGCACGCGCCTTGTTGCCGCGCACATCTATGAGCAGGACAGCCAATTCGCCCTGGCAATGGATTATGGCCTTTCGCTGACCATAGGATTGACGGTCGAAGACGTTGAAACCTGGCCCGACCGAATAGAATTAGTCACACCGGAAGATGTTCAGAACGTCGCGCGCGATTATTTAATCAAGAAGGAGGCGGTGACCGGAACCTTGGCGCCGTTAACGCCATGAGAAATTTACATCGGGCAATCCTAGCCGTGGCGCTTTTCCTTGCGCCATCTTTAGGCCAAGCGGCGGAAGTTGTGGTGGTCGACGCGCCGGAGGGCGTCGAAGCCTGGCTGTCTGAAGAACACACCATTCCGATGATCGCCTTTAGATTGTCCATTCCGGGCGGAGCGGCTTACGATCCAGCCGATTTGCCGGGGGTCGCCTCGATGGCGTCGGCGCTCCTGGACGAGGGCGCGGGCGATTTGGATGATGCGGCATTCAAAGAGGCTTTGGAGACCTATGCCATTCGCCTCGGCTTCGGCGGCGGGCGCGAATATCTCTCGGTGAGCATGTCGACCCTCACAGAAAATGCGGATGAAGCCTTTCGTCTCATGGCCTTGGCGCTACACGCGCCGCGTTTCGACGCAGCGCCCATTGAGCGCGTGCGCGCGCAAACTCTCGCGGGGCTACGTCAGGACGAGGAAGACCCCGGCACGATCGCGGCAAAGGCCTGGGCAAGTCATTATTTTTTGGATCACCCTTACGCACATGATTCGAGTGGGACATTCGAAAGCGTCGCCGCGATCAGCGCAGCGGACATTCGTGCCTATGCCGAACAGCACCTTGTGCGCGGCGGAGCAAAAGTTGCAGTCGCTGGAGATATCACTGAAGAGCAACTCGGCATCTATTTGAAACAAATTTTCGGGCCGATGCCACTTGGCAATGTGGAGCCGGTCGCGCCACCGGCTGCATTCGGTGAGCCCGGAACCGAGATCATCGAAATGGATATTCCCCAGCCGGCAGTAATCTTCGGGACCATAGGACCAATGCGTCACGATCCGGATTTTATTCCTGCCTATGTTGCAAATTATGTTTTGGGCGGCGGCGGGTTTTCTTCGCGGCTGATGGACGAGGTTCGTGAGAAGCGCGGCCTCACCTATGGCATCCGCACCGGGCTGCAGGATTACCGCACCACGGCTTTGATCCGGGGCTCGGTTCAAAGCGAACGCACGAAAGTGCTGACCGCATTGGAGGTCACGCGCCAAGAAATGGCGGAGTTTGCGTTAGACGGCGTGACCGAAATGGAGCTCGCCGACGCCAAGACATATCTCACCGGCTCGTTTCCATTGAGCCTCGATTCGAATTCGAAAATCGCGGGAGCGTTAAATGGGTTTCAGACTGCCGGGCTTGGCCCGGAATATGTGATCGAGCGCAACGGGCTTATCGAGGCTGTGACCTTGGAGCGCGTGAACGAAGTCGCCGCACGATATTATGGGCCCGACCAGCTTGTAGTCGTTATTGCGGGCACGCCTGCGTCGGCAGAAGAGACGGCAGCTGCGGAAGTGGCCCCTGCGGCGCAATAGGCACGCCCTTTGTCGTGCTGGATTGTTCCGCGTCCAGGATGACAAAATATTTTTTCATTCAACCAGCCGGCAAAACCCCCTAGGTTGCTCTCAATGTCGGCAAAGCTTCCCTTTGAAACTTCCTTCTCCCTGGCGCTGACCGGCGATGGCGCGCCGGATCGCGCAGCATTTAATGCTGCGCTGGGCGAGTCCAAGGCTCATCTCATGGAGCTGCTTGACGCCCCTGATCCGCTTGAGCTGCTAACCATATTGGACCGCGAGGACGATTTGGCCGCTGCGGCGGACTTTGCGAAGAATTTTAGCAAGCACGCGGACAAGATATTTGTGTTGGGGATCGGTGGGTCGAGCGCCGGCGGTCACGCGCTTTCCTACCTCTTGCCCTACGCAAATGAGCGTGTGCCGCGTGTGATGTTCTTTAGCAATTTAGATCATTCGGTATTTGCGGCAGCACTGGCCGGATGCGATCCGGCAAAGACCAAGTTTCTCTCGATTTCAAAATCGGGCGGTACCGCCGAGACGCTGATTCAGACGCTGGCTGCCGCTGCTTTCCTGCGCGATAAAATAGAGCAGAAAAACATTGCGGATCATTTTGCCGTCGTGACGGACGCGAGGCCAAGCCCATTGCGCCAATTTGCCGAAGATATTGGCTGCCCGGTTCTCGATCACCCGTTGGGCATTGGTGGACGCTATTCGGTGTTGAGTATTGTCGGCCTATTGCCCGCAATTTTAATGGGTTTGGATGCGAAAGCCTTCCGAGCGGGCGCCAAAGCTGTCATCGACAATGCGCGCGCAAATCCTGACGCCGATGAAAGTCCGGCTGCAGGCGCGGCACTACACGCAGCGTTGTTGCGCTCTGAGCGCTTACGCGAAACGGTATTATGGTCTTACGCCGACAAGCTCGGGTTGTTTGGCGCTTGGTGGCGTCAACTCTGGGCGGAGAGCCTGGGCAAGGGCGGGCAGGGCACGACGCCGGTCACGGCCCTTGGCTCGGCAGATCAACACAGCCAGTTGCAGCTTTTCTTGGATGGGCCTGGCGGAGCGCTGTTCACGCTGATCTCGCTGGCCTCTGCCGGTGAGGGGCCGCGTGTTTTAAGTGAGGATGCTGAAAAGCTAGGACTTTCCTACCTTGCCGAAAAATCATTGGGCGATCTCGTCGCCGCCGGCGCGCAGGCAACCGCACAGACCTTGGCACGCCGGGGGCGAGCTGTTCGGGTCATTCAGCTGGGGACAGTGAATGAGTTCGCGTTGGGAGCGCTCTTCATGCACTTTATACTGGAGACGATTCTGATGGCTCGCCTGACGTCCGTCGATCCATTCGGTCAGCCCGCAGTGGAAGAGGGTAAGGCGCTGACACGGAAAATCTTAGCAGGGAAGTAATCGCTTGAGCGCGAACTCCATACGGCGTCTTTCGGAAGGCACGATCAATCAGATCGCAGCCGGCGAAGTGGTCGAGCGTCCGGCGTCCGCGGTGAAGGAGCTTGCCGAGAACGCACTTGATGCCGGTGCAACGCGCGTTGCAATTACGATTTCCGATGGCGGTGCCTCGCTCATATTGGTCGAGGATGACGGTATCGGCATGAACGCCGATAGCTTGAAGCTTGCGATCGAACGCCATGCAACCTCGAAACTACCCGCCCGCACCGACGGCGCCGACGATCTCACCCATATTGAAACCATGGGATTTCGCGGTGAGGCGCTGCCCTCTATCGGCGCGGTGGCGCGACTTTCGGTCTTGAGCCGTACCATTGAGAGCGATGCCCATAGTATTCGTGTCGATGGCGGTAAGGTTTCGGGGCCTGAACCGGCGGCCTATCTTGCAAAGGGTCAGCACGGTACGCGCGTTGAGGTGCACGATCTTTTCTTTGCCACACCCGCGCGATTGAAATTCATGAAGTCGGTGCGGAGCGAGACTTTGGCCGTGATCGATGTCGTGAAGCGCTTGGCAATGGCGCGCCCGGATGTCGCATTTAGCCTGACGGCGGACGGGCGGGTGTCGCTCTCCTTGGCGGCGGAATCGGTTCTCTTTGACGGTAAGCTCAGGCGGCTTGCACGCGTTCTGGGGCGCGATTTCGCCGGCAACGTCGCGCCTATCGATGCTATGCGCGAAAACGTCCGCCTGTCCGGTTTTGCCGGGCTTCCAACCTATCATCGCGGCAATGCGCAGATGCAATTTCTCTTCGTCAATAATAGACCCGTGCGCGATCGCATGCTGCTGGGCGCGGTGCGCGGCGCCTATGGCGATACCATCGTAAAGGGCCGTTACCCGGCGATGGCACTCTTTATCGATTGCGACCCCGCCTTTGTCGATGTGAATGTCCATCCCGCCAAAAGCGAGGTGCGGTTTCGCGATATCGGTTTGGTGCGCGGCCTGATCGTGGGCGCGCTCAAAAGCGCTTTGCATGAAGAAGCCCATCGCGCCTCTTCCACCATTGCGGACGCAACGATCTCGGCTTTTCGTAGCCCCAATGGCGCGCAAGCGGGGATGTCTTTTACACCTCGTATTGGTGCGCTTCCCGAACATGGTCACGGTTCTCGCGGCTTTAATGAAGGGGCGCGCGAATTCTACGCGCCGCTGCGCGGTGGCCCGGACTTACGCATTGTCGAAAATGTCCCGCAAGCAGATGGTCCTGAAGATGACGCTAAACATGAGAGCAGTGAAGGGCATGATCATGAAGGACCCGCATTGGGACTTGCGCGCGGTCAGGTTCACGACACTTATATTGTCGCCCAAACCTCAGACGGCATGGTGATCGTCGATCAGCATGCTGCTCATGAACGTATTGTCTATGAGCGGATGAAGGAATTGGCGGAGGCTGGCGGTATTGCGCGCCAGAAACTGCTTGTTCCCGAAGTCGTGGAGCTGGACGAGGGTGGCGCGGAGCGAATTGTCGCGCGTGCCGAAGAGCTCTCAAAGCTTGGCCTGATCGTCGAGAATTTCGGGAGCGGAACCGTGCTCATTCGCGAGACGCCCGCGCTTCTCGGCGAGATCGATGTCAAACCCTTGCTGCGCGATATTGCGGACGAGCTCAGCGAAAGCGGCACGGCAAATACGATTAAGGAAAAACTCGATCATGTTCTTGCGACCATGGCCTGTCATGGCAGCGTACGCGCGGGCCGCAAGCTCAGAAATGATGAAATGAACGCGCTTCTGCGCGATATGGAGGGAACGCCCAATACGGGACAGTGTAATCACGGCCGCCCCACCTATGTGGAGCTGAAACTGGCTGATATCGAGCGGCTTTTCGGACGCCGATAGAGTTCCGACGCTTAGCCGAAAACGGCCATGGAATTGCCAAACTTGGGTGAGATTCTAGTTGACGTTGAGTGGGCTTATCCTGTTTTAAGGTCGTCCTGATCTAAATGGGGATGCTTGAGCGAAAAACCATGAAGAAAACGATTGCCGCAATATCGTCTCTCCTCTTGCCCGTCTTTCTGTGGTCCGCCACAGCCGACGCCGCCTCCTTTCGAGAAGATGGAAAGGTGCAAGTCGAAGATACGCGCGTTTCCGATGCGTTAAGAGGCGCGCTAGGCACGCAGGCGGTCTCCGAAGAGATTGGACGCACCATCGGCATCCTCATGTATCAGGACAATTATCTGACCCTGTTAGAATCAGAACTGATTCTCGAATTGCTCAAAAGCATGGGCAGAAATGTCGAAATCACCGATCCTGGCGGAGAAATTTTCTTCGTTCCTGCATTGTCTCAGGGCGCGCATGATTTTCTTAGCCTCAGCGACACACCGGATATTGCTATTTTCTGGCTTGCCGGTCCCGTTGGGATGAAAAAGCTGTCCGATATAACGGTCTTGAATCCGAACATCCGTGATGAGGTGCAGCATTTTATTGCGAATCAGCTTTATCTTCGCTGGCGGACAAGTACTTACATCAATGGCTATAGCCCGCTGCGCACGACTTTGAGCACGGCCTTCGTGCAATGGCGCGATGCCGGGCCCGAGACGCTGAAAGTCGCGCGCGAGATTCTCTACGACGCGCTGGTCGAGCTCGACATGGCGGTGAATGACGACGTGCCGGACGAAATGTATGAGCGCCTGAGAGAAGGCTAAGTATTATCGGTATCGCTTGGGCGCAGGAACGCCACGCGCGTCTCTCCATAAAGCCGTTCATCGAGAATCTGGTAATCATCCGTAGACGGAATATTTGTGTCCCGCGCGGCTTCCGCCACGACAATAGCATGCGGTTGCAGCCAGCCGCCCGCATGGAGCGAGGCAAGCGCGGGCGCCAGCAGATTCTGACCATAGGGCGGATCCAGAAAAGTGAGATCGAAAGGCTTGTTGATATTGCGCCCAAGATCACTCGCATCGCGGCGCCAAATTTTGGTTTTTCCGGTCAAACCCATGACCTCGACATTGCGCCGCAATGTGGCGCGGCTTGTCGCCGAATTATCGATAAGAAAGGCGTAGGCTGCACCGCGCGAGAGCGCTTCTATTCCCAGCGCACCGGTACCGGCAAAGAGGTCGATGACGCGCGCATCGTCAAGCCCGAAATCGGCCCCAAAATCGCGGTGCTCCAGGACATTGAAAATGGCCTGGCGGACCTTGTCTGATGTCGGCCTGACATTGAGCCCTTGAGGGGCGGAAAGAGGGCGGCCTTTTAACGCGCCGGCGGTAATCCGCATGGTTTTTCCTGTGATTTTGGAAGCGCCGGCCATCGATACCCCATGGAGGGCTTGGGCGCGAGAAGTGCTCACAAATTCTCACTTTTTCGAAAGACAAACACGCTAGGCTTTGGAAGCTGCCAGCTTGGGAGTATAGATTAGCCTATGCGGAGCATTTGGGCCTTAACGATTGTTTTCCTAGGACTTCTTGTCCTGGGGGCGCCGGCGCGCGCGCAAAATGCGCTCCCCCCTGACAATTTGCCCAAGGTTCAGGCACAATTTGTGCCCGAGCGGAGCGAAATCCGCCCCGGCGAAACGGTCACCGTCGCTTTGCATAAAGTCATCCGGGAGGGCTGGCACACCTATTGGCTCAACCCCGGCGATTCGGGCGCGCCGACCTTTATCGAGTGGGAGCTGCCCGAAGGATGGTCCACCGGCGATATTCAATGGCCCTATCCGATGCGTCTGCCGATCGGGCCGCTGATGAATTACGGCTATGAACACGAGGTCGCGCTTCTCGTGGACGTTACTGTCCCTGAGGATGCAACGCCCGGCGAGACTCTGACATTTCCGACCGATGTCGGCTGGCTGGTCTGCGCGGATGTTTGTATTCCGGAAGATGCCACGGTCGATCTCAATTTGACGATCTCAAATAGTCCTGCTCCGCCCAGCGCCGAAACCGAACAGTTTTTTGCCGGGGCGCGGGAGAAGCTTCCGTTAGATGCAAGCTTTACATCTCGCTTTGATGCCGACAATGCCCGCTTTGCGCTTCTTATAGAAAATAACGCGTTTGTCGCCGCCCCGCCGCGTGATGCGGTTTTTTATCCGTATACGGATGGAATTGTCGAGCCGCCCGCCGCGCAAAATTTACGTACAGTGCAAAATGGGCTGGTACTCGAGACCACTGCCGGGTGGGAGATAGCCGATCCCGAAAAACGGCCCAGCTTCGAAGATGTTTCCGGCGTGCTGGTGCTCACTTCGGCAGGTGGGCAGACGGAATCATTTTCGCTCACCGCAACACCGGGAATCATTCCCGTAGCGGTCCCCTTAGCGCTCGCCGATGTCGGGTTCCTTTCCGCTTTGCTTTTCGCTTTTTTGGGCGGCATCATTCTCAACCTAATGCCTTGCGTGCTGCCCGTACTTTCGATGAAGGCGCTTGCGCTCGCAAATAAGGCGGGTACTCCCACGGAAGCCAAATATGAGGCCTTGGCCTATGCCGCCGGCGTCGTTTCGACCTTTGTGGTTTTGGCCTTGGTGCTGATCGGAGTTCGCGCCGGCGGATCGGCCGTGGGCTGGGGCTTTCAATTGCAGCAACCGATTTTTGTTGCGGCGCTGGCGCTCCTGATGTTTGCGGTCGGCCTCAATCTTGCAGGGCTATTTGAGATTAGCGCCGGACGGTTTGCGGGGACGGGGCAAAATCTCACCGGCAAAGGCGGCGCGACGGGAAGCTTTTTCACCGGTACGCTCGCCGTTGTAGTGGCCACGCCTTGCACGGCGCCCTTTATGGCAGCCGCACTTGGTTATGCAGCGACCCAAAGTGCTGTGATTTCGCTATCGGTCTTTCTCGCGCTTGCCCTAGGGTTCGCGCTGCCCTTTGTCATTCTTGGGTTTTCTCCATCGGTGTTGAAGCATTTGCCGCGCCCTGGCGCTTGGATGGATGTCTTTAAACAGGTGCTGGCTTTTCCGATGTTCGGCGCCGCGCTCTGGCTTGTTTGGGTGCTGGCACAGCAAACCGGACCCGATGGGCTTTTCGCGGTTTTCGGCGCCGGCCTCGCATTGGCCTTTGCTCTTTGGGCCTTTGGCGCCAGCAGCAAAGCGAGCGGGAAGGGCAGTAGGCTGGGGCTTGCGAGCGCAGTTATTGCGCTTATCCTTGTGGCGCTCCTCACGGCGCGGGTCGGTGGCAGTAGCGCGGTTCAGGCCGAGGCCTCCGGTGGTGGTGTGTTGGGCTATGAGCCTTACAGCGTCTCGCGCATCGCGGAATTGCGCGTAGCGGGAACACCGGTTTTCGTGAACGTGACTGCGGCGTGGTGCATTACCTGCCTCGTCAATGAGCAAATCGCGCTCTCGGGCAAGACGTTGAAAAATGCCTTTGCCGAAAATAGTGTGGTCGCCCTTAAAGCGGACTGGACCAATCAAAATCCGGAAATCACGGCGTTGCTCGCAGAATATGGCCGCAATGGCGTGCCGCTTTATCTTTACTACGCTCCCAATGCACAAACTGCGGAAATTCTTCCGCAAATCCTCACCGAATCCATCGTTCTCGCGGCGCTTGAATCTTAAGCGCTGGAACGGAGCACTATAGGAAACGCGCTATAGGAGCTGCGGCCAAAGCCCGCTCACGCCTACGAAAATCAAATAAATCGCTATGAAATAGTTCAATAGGCGCGGGACAAGAAGAATCAAGACCCCAATGACCAGCGCGACGAGCGGCTGAAGGGCAAAGATATTTGCAGCATCCATTTGGCTCTCCTAAAAAATATTCTGATGCGTTTCCTATGACGAAGTGGCCTAGAAGGCCAGGGTATGCGGTCGCTAGCTCTAAATCCGTCGATCGTTATTCAATCGCGGTGTCGTCCGAAAATGGCAAGGCTTTGCCTGCACGTTCCACTAGGTAGAAAGCAGCCACAATCCCAACCGTTGCGCCAAACATCACATAGAAAACTGGGGCTATCGGCGAGCCAGTGGCCTCGATCAACCATGTGACGAAGAACAGCGCGAAGCCGCCGAACGCCAGAACCGCCACGTTATATGCAATTGCGAGACCGGTTGAACGCACGCGGACCGGAAACTGCTCCGCCAGTGCTGTCGAAAGCGGGCCGGCGAATGCCCCGAGCACACTGCACAGAATGACTTGCATGATTATTAGATTGTTGAGGTTGGGGCTTACATGCACCCAAGAAAATAACGGGTACGCCAGCCCGAGAAGGAGCAAGAGCGTGCCGATAATAATTGGTTTTCGACCAATGCGATCCGACAACGCACCAGATAACGGTACCAGAATCATGAAACATGTGAGGCCAATCGACTGGGCGACAAAGGCCGCGCTCATCGGCAATTGTAGTTGCGTGCTTGCGAAGGTCGGCATGTAAAGCAGTATCACGTAGAAAGAGATCGTTGTGTCAGTGACGATGCCCATACACACCAGCACTTCCTTAAGATGGGTAACGAGCGCGGTGAAGACGCCATATTTTTCTTTCGGCGCTCGGCGTGCCTCGAGAAAAGCCTCAGTCTCTTCGAGATGGCGGCGAATATAGAGGCCCACCGGGCCAATCAACAGGCCGAACAGGAAAGGGATGCGCCAACCCCAGCCCTCAAACGCACTGGGCGCAAGGCTGTAGGTTAAAAGCGCGCCGATGAGAGCGCCTGTGAACGTGGCTAAGCCTTGGCCGAACATCTGCCAAGATCCATAAAAACCGCGACTTTGAGACGGCGCGCTTTCAATGAGAAATGCGGTGGCGCTCGCAAATTCTCCGCCTGCTGAAAAGCCTTGAAGAAGCCGCGCAATCACGATGATCACGGGTGCCGCGACCCCGATGGCAGCGTAAGTAGGCGCGAACGCAATCATTGCGATTGCCAAAGTCATCAGGCTGATAATCAATTGAAGAGCGGCCTTTCGGCCGTTTCGATCCGCATAGATCCCCAGAAGAATCCCTCCAACCGGACGCATGAAGAAGCCTGCACCGAAAGTCGCGGTTGCCAGCAGAAGCGACGCGTATTCGCTGTGGGTCGGAAAGAATAATTGGGAAATGATAACCGTTGAGAAGCCGAAAATGATGAAGTCGTACCACTCGAGTGCGTTTCCGATCACTGCGGCGGCAATTTGGTACGTTTTTGGTTTGGGATCGTTGGCAGACATCGTCGCTCACATTGGCTAGCCTGCCGGATCCTTTGGCCCGGTGGTTTGAGAGCCTAACGCATGGATGGATGCCCATCCAGGCGCGCTAAACGCCCTCGCTAATTGCACCGGCGCACTCGGCATGGGGCGCAATTTTCGCTAGCTTGTCCCTAGGGGTAGGGCAGCAGCGCAATTTGCCGGTATAAGAAGCAGGTCGGAGAGGGAGAATGTCGAGATGAGAATTATATGGATGAGTCTTGTAGCGGCGCTTGGGCTTGCAGCGAGTTTTGGCATGGTGTCCGTCTACGGCCAGCAGCAAGATCTGGACTTCGATCCGGCAGACCCCTTTGCCAGCACCAGCTCCGCCGAAGAGTGGAGGGGGCTGTTCGCGACCGGCGTTCCCGCAATAGATCCGAATGACCGCTTTCGAAACTTGACTGGGCGCGAATGGACCGAAACCGGCGAATACCAAACCGCGGAGCAGCTGGGATTGTCCAGTGAAGCTTTTTTGGCCACCTTTGACGGCTCGGGCGGCACCGGCGTGCAAATCGGCAGCCCCTATCCCTATGACAACGCCGAAGAGCATTACAATGCGTGGCTTGAAGCAGCCGATGGCGGCACCGAACATGACCGCATGAGCCTTCCCGACTGGAGCGGCAGCTGGCAAGGCACCGCTCAAGGCGTGCTTCGCCAAACCGCACTGGTGCGCGACGTATGGGACGCGATTACCGAGGAATATCGCCCCGGCTTTCAGCAACTCTTAACGGCAGAGCTGGAATCACGGCATTGGTGGCCGGCCGATACCTGTCTTCCCGAGGGGTTCGGGCGGTTCTATGCGCTTAACGGCGCCGTGTTTCATTTTATGATGGATCCCACGATGGTCCTGATCCACAAGGACCGTCCCCAAAGCGAAACGCGATATATTTTTACCGACGGACGCGGCTTCTTGCCGCCCGACTATCGTTTCCCCGCATGGATTGGACACTCGCAAGCCTTCTGGGAGGGCGATGAACTTGTCATTTGGACAAACGACATCATTCCCTGGGTGCTCACCCATGGCCTTGGAGAATATAGCGACGAGCTACAGGCCGTCGAACGGGTGAAGAAAATCGGCGATTCCATCTTGCTCGATATCACGCTTTACGATCCTGAAGCCTTCGCTTTTCCCTGGCACGATGTCGTGGAGTTTCGACGGCTTGAGGATTGGACCACCGCGCCGCAGACATTTAATGAATGCACCTCAACCAATAATGTTTATCACGACGAAAATGGGCTTCTGAGGGAATACACCCCGGGCGATCCAAACTATCGCGACGCGACGGATCCACGGCCATGGGCAAGTGTCTTCGAGCGTGGAGAAAGAGCAAACGCTGAAGGTGGTGCCGCCGGCGAATAAGGAAAGCTGTTTGCCCATACCGAACGCACCGATGAGGGCGAAATAGGCGGAGCTGAACGCCATCTCTGGACCCTTTTTCTTGGTGTGGTAGCCTGTAAAAACAAGAAAACGTTTTTCGAATAAAGGAGCACTTTGATGTCGATGTCAGCCAGTCCGAGATATGGGTTATTTGCGGCAATTGCCCTTTTGATGGCCATGCCGGTAAGCCAGGCCCAGACGCCGGACATTGCGCCGGTCAATGAGGGCGACAATCCCTATCGCACCATCCGCGATTGGGCCGGGCGCGACATAGACGGACGGCCCTGGGGCGGCTCCAATGGCGTCGCCATTGACCGCGATGGCGTGACGGTATGGGCGACCGACCGCTGCTCGCGGCGGATTACGCCGGGCTGTCTCGCGACCGATGCAAATCCGGTCCATCACATCGACGAAAACGGCGAGGAAATTATCAGCTTCGGCGGCGGTATGTTTGTGTGGCCGCATGGCATTCATGTCGATCAGGACGGCAATGTCTGGGTGACCGACGCGCGCGTGGCAACTGCGGAAGAACTCGAAACGATGCCCGGCGAAAACAATAAGGGAAGCGTTGCGGTGAAGTTTAGTCCGCAAGGCGAGGTCCTGATGACACTGGGGCAACCAGGCGTGCTGGGAAATCCGCCGGAGGCGCTGACCGCGCCGACCGATGTCGTTACCGATCCGGATAATGGCGATATTTACGTCGCGGAGAGCCATACCAATGTCGCGGACCCAAATCTTATCGGCCGCATCTCGGTGTTCGATAGCGAGGGAAATTTTCTTAGAACAATCGGCAGCACGGGAACCGGGCCGGGCCAATTTCGGACACCGCACGCAATCGAGTTTGATTCCCAAGGAAGGCTGATCGTTGCCGACCGCCATAATCACCGCGTTCAAATCCTCACAAAACAAGGTGAGTATATCGGTGAGTATCCGGAGTTTAGCCGTTCAAGCGGGCTGGCGGTCGATGCAGACGACAATATTTACACCGCCGATTCCGAATCCGATCCGGAAAGGCACCCAGGCTGGCGCAGGGGCATCCGCATCGGGAATTTGAGCGATGGCCAAGTGACTATCTTTATCCCGCCACATGATAACGGCACTGAAGTAGGTGCGATGGGAGAAGGGATTGCAATCGATCCTGCAGGCAATCTCTATACCGCGGAAGCCAATTTGGGGGGCTTGTCGAAATATGTACGGGAATAGATGCGGGCGAGAATAGATACCGGAGGGAATAGAGAGGCATGCCAAACTCGGCTCAAAGAACAATGTCCAAATTCGCTTCAACAAACGCGCTGGCTATTAGCGGCGCTTGTCTGCTGGCCATTGCAGCTTCCATTGCCGTTGTCCCAACACAAACAATTGCACAAACAACCGCGTCCATTCCCGATCTGTCATCAAATGGGATGAGTTGGGGCGGCGCGAACGGCCGCGAGTTTCTTGTTGTCCCTGGCTCGCCTCCCGCCGTGACGTTCGATCCAGAACATCCTTACATCAACAACGCCATCAATCGGCAGACTGGGCAGCAGCCGACCTACCACATTTCCGATTTGAGCAACCCAAATTTGATGCAATGGGCCAAGGACTTCATGAAAGTCGATAATGACGAGGTTCTTGCCGGAAAAATCGCCTATATGCCGGGGCAATCCTGCAAACCTTGGGGCACGCCAGCCGTGCTGCAATCGGGCGGCCCGTTCATCATCATTCAATCGCCGACGGAAGTTGTGGTCATCGAAGAGGGCGAACGTCTCGCGCGCCATATCTATTTGAATGTGCCCCATTCGGCGAACCCCAAACCGTCTTGGTACGGAGAATCTATCGGTCATTACGAGGACAATGCCCTCGTCATCGATACGATCGGGATAAATAATGAGACCTATGTCGATTTTTTCCGCACGCCGCATACCGAGCAGCTACATGTCATGGAACGCTGGCAGCTAAGCGACGACGGAACCGAGCTTGATATTCTCATCACGGTTGACGACCCGGGCACTTATTATGAGCCCTGGCAGGTTATGCGCCATTTAGAGCGCGACGAGGAAGAATTGGGCGAGAATATTTGCCGCGAAGGCAATTTCATACTCTTCGACTACGGTATCCCGATCGACGAAACACCGGATTTTTAGCGCGAGCGCTCAATGCGCTTTGCATTGAAGCGTTCAGTCCGCCGCAAACAACAACTAGCTCAAATGCTCCTCGAAGAACGCCAAGGAGCGGCTCCACGCGAGCGCGGCGGCTTGCGGATGGTAGCGCACCTGCGTGTCGTCGTTGAAGGCGTGCTGCGCGCCTTCATAAGTATGCAGCGTGTAGGATTTTCCTGCGGCCTGAAGTGCGGCTTCATAGCCCGGCAACATCGCGCCGATCCGCGTATCAATGGTGGGATCGGCATAGTTGAGCAGCAAAGGCGCTTGGATTTTGGGCACGTCCGCTGCATCCGGCACCGCGCCGTAATAGGGAACCGCGGCGCTTAACAGCGGATCGGCCACCGCTGTGCGATTGACCACACCGCCGCCCCAGCAATAGCCGGTGATCCCGACCTTGCCGTTGGAGTCTGCTCGGCCGCGCAGCCAATTCGCCGTGGCAACTGCGTCGGCCACGGTCTCAACCGGATCGAGATCGGAGGCGCGGCGTTCGGAATTAAACTCGGGCGCCGGCGTTCCACCCAGCGGCGAAAGGAAATCCACGCCCAGGCCATTATAACCTTCCTTGGCAAAGCGCCGTGCAATGTCTTCGACATGGGCATTAAGCCCGCGATTGCCGTGAACGATGATGACCGAGCCGCGTTGGGCGGCGCCTTCGCGTGGCTGCGCCAAATAGCCCTTCACCTCGCCGGTTGCGCCGGGATAGCTCACATTTTCGGTGCTGATCGTCGGATCGTCTTCCGGGACCGTTACGGCCAGCGCGTCATTAGAGAAGAACAAGGGCAGCACGGCCGCGGCAGCCGCGGTGCTCCCCAACAATTTCGCAGCGCGGCTCAAAAACAGCCGGCGGTCGAAATGGGTATGTTCGAAATCGTCGTAAAGATCGATGAGCCGTTGGTCCATGACGCGTATCCTTCTCTGTTCCCTGTGTAGCCTATAGCACAATTAAAACCGCGCCGGGACTGACCAAAACCGTGTTGCTAGCACCATTTTGAATGCGAAACGCGAGGAGCGTCTCTCCAATAAATGTCCCTTTGAGAGTGTTGGTTTGGCGCCGTTCTATCCCACATCGAAAGGGGGTGTAGCCCTTAAGAAAATGCCAGCCCGTATCCCGTAGATTGTGCCACCTAAGTCTCACCTATCGGCTTTTGGCCAAAAGCGGACAAATTGCGTTGCTCGGGAGCCCAGACAAAAGCGGTAGGCCGGATTCAACGGACCGAAAATGCATAGGTCAATCCAAAACGCACCTCGGTCTCGGGAGCGCCATTTACATCGGCCTGCCGCACGGCGAAATCGAAAGCGAGATCATCGCGAGCCTCCCAGATGAACCCGGCAAGGGCGGCAAAAACTTCCGTGGCATGAAACTCGCGCTCATACACGACTTCCGCAACGGGGCGGACAACCCAATTGCTTGGACCCTCGATAATCGTGCCGAGAAATATTTCGGCCTTCTCGTCTCGGTTGAGGGCTGCGGCGAAATTGAAGTGAATCGCACCCCAGTCGGCTTCGTGGCCAATGATGCCGGCCCATTCAAGTCCGAGCCCCGCTTCGTCATTGACGCCCGGCAGTAATACGCCGAATTCGGTGGCAATGCTCGGTCCCAACTTCCCTTGAAGCGAACCCTCATGCACCACCGTTTTGAGAAAAAACGCATTGCCGACCAATGTGCTGGAGGCCCCGGCGCTTTGCGGATGCTCGACTTCTCCCTCTAGGACGAGCTCCCAATACTCCGCAAATCCATAGTTGAATTTCAGTGCCGGCCCGATCCAAACATCACCCGAATCGTCATGGCGAAAGCTAAACGGGCTCGCTTCAATTTCGAACTCGCCGGGATCTGCCACCGAGGGGTCGGTCGAATCGAAAGGCCGGTAGGCAAAGGCAGGCGAATACCAGCCAACCACTCCGGCCGCGAGCATTGCGAAAAACGAAACTTTACTTATCGCGCGCATTAACGCCCTTCCACCTGCCGACATATTTATCATTACCGTCAGGGAGCAACGCGCCAGGGGGATCTATCCAACCACGTTCTCAAGGCCGCGCTTGCCCATGCGGTTGTTTCGTCTGTGTGGCAAACATTGCATGCGTTTGGAATGTCCAACCCGTCTGTCTCGCTTGGCGGCACGAAGTGAAAGGTATGGCTACTCACACTGACATTGGCGATTGTCCGCGCAATTTTTGGCATGTGGCAGGCGACGCACTCGCTACCGGTACTTCCCGGTTCGTGATGCGTGTGCTCCTCAATCGAGGCGGCGCGAGGTCCGTTCTGTGCGTTCGGTGCATGACAGCTCATGCATATTTCGTTGGCCGGCTGACGCAGCATCGCCTCGTTCTCGGTGCCGTGGGGATCGTGACAGGAAAAGCAAGTGACGCCGCGCTCATACATTGCGCTCTGCACATAATCATTGCCCTGCATCCGGTTCTTGTGGGCAGTCCCGTCGGCATAGTGGGTGAAACTTTCTTCGCCGAGCTCATGCTCTTCAAGCTTCCAGAAATCGGCCAAGTCCAACCCCACATGATAGCCAACAGCCCAGTCGTAATAGGTATCGGAAATCGGGTTATCGAGAGGCTGGCCCTGGGAATGGCAACGGATGCAGGTGTCGTTGGCCTGAACATAGTCCATCAATGCCGGATTGAGGATGTTGGCACGAAGGGGCTCCTCGACATGCGCCGAGCCGGCGCCGTGGCAACCCTCACAGCCGACATTCCATTCGGTCACTGTCTTGGTTGCGATGTCATAATTTACCGAGTGACAACCATCGCATAAAGGGCCGGTGGGACGCTGAAAATTATCCGGCGGGTAATGCTCGGTCCACCAATCGGTACCATCGGCTACGAAATACCGACGCCATGTTTCATTTTCAATGTCCCATTGTGCAGGGTAGGGGAAGAAATCGTCTCCAATCCTGGTGAAGTAACGTTGCTTCCAGCCGCTCCCATAGACGAGCGCAATATCGTCTTCAGTAAAATTGAGCAGCGGATCGGGAATAGAGAGATCGGGGATAATCGCGTCGGGATGTTCCCTCGGGTCGCGAACGACATTTGCCATCCGCGAATTGCTCCAACGCTCATAGGTTTCTTCGTGGCATTCCTGACAGGTAGATGATCCGACATAGTCTGCAGCCAAAACGGCTTCCTGCTGAGCCGTCACAATCGCGTCGGGAGAAAGTGGAGCAACGCTTGGCAAATTGCGTATGAACGTGACGAGCTGCCACAATTCCTCATCGGGCATATCCCAGGCGGGCATCCCGGTGTTCCGGATGCCATTTCTGATATGATAGAAAATTTCGCCAGCGGCTATCGACGCAAGACTCATTGAGCGCAGCGTTGGCGTCCGCGGAAATTGCCCCGCGCCGATCTCGGTCCGGCCACCGCCATCATAGGCATGGCAAATTTCACACTTTTGCTGGAACAGAACGCCGCCGGCCGCGACGCTTGCCGGTTCATCGCCAAACGGATTGACGGCGCGCCTGGCCTCTTGCGGGACGCTCGCGCGTAGCAGCCATGTCGCGATTTGTACTTCAAGCTGTGATGGTTCGTTTCGGGCGACGGAAAGTCCCGGCACGACTAAAAAATACAGGAGCCCTGCCAAAGCAAATACAGCGACGGTCAGAACGGAAACCAGGCTTGCGACACTCACGACAAGGCGGCGTTTCCCGGACATAACCCAGCTCCTAAGACACACTCAGATTGCTTGGAACAGTATCACTTAGAAAACGAATGTTTTCGTGAAAAATCTGCCTATTGCACTATTTTAACGGGCCCCGGCGACGTCCTACTGAACGAAAGGCGCATCTTCGGGGATTTCGACGTTGAGTCTTTCCCGGCAAGTCGCGCCGTTGCACAACTCGGTCCCGTCCGAAAGTGTGATTGTGCTCAGCACACCTACGCGAGAGCCGTCTCTTGCCGGATGGAATCCTACTTCGATTTCATCTCCGGCTTTCACCGTATCGGCTGTCCAGCCGATAAAGCTCATATTGCGCGGCGAACCGCCTGTGATGGACCAACTTTCTTCATTGCCGTTCTCGCCATTGACCGTTAAGTGCAGCCAGGAATGAGGATTGACCCACTCAAAATCCGTCACGGTTCCCCTTATGCTTTGAACTTGGGTTTGGTCGAACATGGCCATGGAATGATGTCCAAAGGCGGGAATCGCAAACAGCGATGCTGTAAATCCCGCAATAATTAATGTCTTAGAGAACATCGGCGCCTCCCAAAGATGACTTGGTCAGGGAACTCGGATTACCGTATGTTATAAGGCGGCGATTGCGGTGCCACAAGGCACCGGGGGGCGGACAATGTGGCGCGCCAGCGAAGCAAATTTTGCGCGGTTTGGCGAAATTCGATGGGAGATACAGATGCGGTTCACAAGTTTAGTGATCTTGGTGGGCGCTGCGCTCATGTTGATGGGAGCGCCGGCCAAAGCGCAGTGGACCGACTATGTCAGCCATGAATTTGGTTTCGCCTTCCACGCGCCGGGCGAGCTCATTGTCGAGCGGGGAAGTTATCGGGCCGATACATCGGGCGAGTATCCCACAATCGTTTACCGATCCATGGTGGATGATATCGAATTTAAAGTAATGGTATCCGACTTCAGGGACCGGGCGAGTGAAGGGGCAAGCCTGATGGAGGAAGCAGCCTTCACCTTTCAATTCGAAACGAATGTGTTGACGGACGATTACGCCCGTGTCGACACCGTCTATGGACGAAAAGTAACGATCGATCTGCCCAATGATGGTGGGCGCTCGATGGGCGCTTTCTATTTCGACCGGGGCTTTCTCTTTCAGCTGATTGGTACCGTGTTGCCGGCAAATGGGGATTACGGTTCGCCTAACCTGACCCGTTTTATCGATTCACATACTTTTGCCCAGAACCGCATTGAGCGCGACGCGACAGTGCTGGAAATGCCGGATTAGGCTCATCTGAGAAGTGCACATGCTTCGTAATTCTCACCTGAACCGGCGACAAGCTACGGAGTGCCCAAAAATTTAGGGACGCAAGGCGCTGCGCCGCCAAAAACCGATGCAACGCCAAGCGCCCCGCGATAAGAGCTCAGGGCCTAAGCGCAAGCGGCTGATCGTCGCCATATATCCGCAAACTGCCGAAAGATGGGGTAATCGGCCGGCGCTCTTATCTCTGACGATTGTGGGTGCTGCGCTTCAGGCTGATGTTAGCACGAGGTCAGTTTTTGCTGCCCCAAACATCAAACAAGGAGAAGCGCAGCATGGAACATTTTGCCGGATTGGACGTATCGGTCAAGGAGACGAGCGTCTGTATTGTGGACGGCACGGGCAAGATCGTGCGGGAAGTGAAGGTGGCAAGCGAGCCGGAGGCGCTGCTTCCGGTGCTGACGAACCCTAGCTACCACTTCAAGCGCATCGGATTGGAAGCCGGACCCTTATCGTCGCAATGGCTCTTCAGTGCTCTTGCCGAAGCGGGCTTGCCGGCGATTTGTGTCGAGACCCGGCATATGAGAGCGGTCTTGAAGGCCCAGATCAACAAGACGGACCGCAACGATGCGCGGGGGATGGCGCAGATGATGCGGGCGGGGCTCTATCGTCCGGTGCATGTAAAGACGTTACGCAGTCAGAAGCACCGAATGCTGCTGACCCACCGCAAGCTGCTTCAGTCGAAGGCTATCTCCATCGACAACGATCTGCGCGGGACTGGACCCTGCTGACGAAAGTGGAGACGTCCTGCGATAGGATTTTGATCGCAGGAGGTGCAAATGTCGAAGCAGAATGGGAACAAGGGCCGGCGGTTTGATCGGGCCTTCAAGGAAGAAGCCGTCCGTCTTTTACAGACGAGCGGGCGCAGGCAGCGGCAGATAGCAGGAGATCTTGGGATCAGCGTCAGCGCGCTCGGCCGCTGGGTCGCAGAATTGCGTGAGGAGGATTTGCTTTCCGGTCCGCATGAGGATGCAGCGAAGGAGATTACCCGCCGACGCCGAGAGCGTGATCTGGCCCGTCAGGAACGTGATCTCCTAAAAAAAGCGCTGGCCTTCTTCGCCAGGGAAAGTCGATGAGGTTCCGGTTCATCGACGCGGAGAGGGCCGGGTTGGCGATGCCGATATTCCGCCTGTGCAGACTGCTGCAGGTCAGCGTCTCAGGCTTCTACGCTTGGCGCAATCGCGGCCCAAGCCAGCGACAGCTCGATGACATGGTTCTACTCGCCCATGTCCGGGCAGCCTTTCGGCGCAGCCGCGAGAGCTACGGTGCAGAGCGGGTCCATCACGAGCTTGCCGAGAATGGGATCGAGGTTGGACGCCATAGGGTGGCTCGGCTGATGCGGGGAAATGGGTTGTCTCCAAAACGGAAACAGAAGTTCAAAAAGACGACGGACAGCCAGCACAACAAGGCCGTCGCATCGAACCTTCTCGACCAGAACTTCTCCGCCGAGGCACCCAACGAGAAATGGGCTGCCGACATCAGCTATATCTGGACGGCACAGGGCTGGCTGTACCTGGCCGTCATGCTCGACCTCTACTCCCGGCGCGTCATCGGCTGGGCCGTGGGCGCTCGCATGACCAGCGACCTGCCGTTCAGGGCGCTTAACCGTGCTATCGGGCTGCGCCAACCTGGCGCCGGTGTGATCCACCATAGCGATCGGGGAAGCCAGTACTGCTCAGACGCATACCAGGCGCGCCTCGGTGAACTCGGTTTCCTCGCCTCAATGAGCGGTAAGGGAAATTGCTATGATAACGCCGTCGTCGAGACCTTCTTCAAAACCATCAAGTCAGAACTGATCTGGAGGACTGTGTTCATGTCAAGAAGCCAAGCTGAAACTGCCATAGCCGGATACATCGACGGGTTCTATAATCCAGTCCGTCGGCACTCGACGCTGGACTTCACAAGCCCCGTCAAATTCGAGGCAGAAGCAATGCAAACGGTGTAGGGCGCCTCCACTTTTCCTGGATGGGTCCAGCGCGGTCGAGAACATCCATGGCGCGCTCCCCTATATCCGGTTTGCGCCCATTCTAGCCCTAACGGGTGTGGGTGTAAACCGGATAGGCAAGGGTTGAATATGCCCCCTGCTTGAGACAGCACATTAAATGTCACCCATATGGTTTGTCAAGTATAACACCGCCAAAACTTAAGGGTAAGTACGCCGCAGGGTTTGTCCCTTTGACTTATGGCTTGGCCCGTCAATACTTAACGTGGAACAGCTTTAGACAAAGAGGTCATGAACGCATGAGAACCAGGCGAACCGGGAGAGAAAACAAAGCCTCCAGCGCGCGGGGGCCTTATCTCATGACGGCTATTCTCGCGCTCATGCTGCTGGTTTTTCCCCATGCGGCGACGATCGCCTCTGCACAGCCGGCGCAAGCTGACCAAAGCGTTGCGGATTTTTCCGGTTATTGGATGCGACCTGAAGCCGGGAACGGACGCATGTTCTACCCTCCCGAAATCGGCCCTGGTCCACTCGTGAATATTGACGAAGCACGACTATTTACTATTGGCGATCACACGAGCCCGATCCTTCTGCCACATGCCGCCGAAGCTGTGCGGGCGCATGGCGATCAGGGCAGGGCCGACAATGTCATATATCCAGCTTGGTCGCTCTGCTGGCCGCCCGGTGTTCCGTTGATCCTGAACATGGCAGAGCCACTGCAGATACTTCAGCAGGACAATCAAGTTATGATTATTCATCAGCGCGGAATGCAATTTCGCAAGATTTATTTAGATGAAGCACACCCGGACGAAATCGCGACCAGCTGGTATGGACATTCCATTGGCCATTATGAGGGCGTCAATACGCTTGTCATAGATACGATCGGGCAGGACACGCGCTCGCTCACAGATCGTTTTGGATCGCCCAAAAGTGAAGCGATGAGAGTTGTCGAGCGCTACACTATTTCGGCCGACCGCCAAACTTTGAACGTGGAGTTTGAGGTCGAGGATCCAATGACTTTTACGACCCCTTGGACCGCACGTTTCGCTTATGTTCGTCCGTCGTCCCGGGCCGGATATGTGCCCGGAGGATTTAATCGCGATGACGAAGCAGTTCAGGAGACTGTGTGCGCGGAAAATAATCGTGACGCACAGGGAGGAATATTTCCCATCCCAATGGCCGATACGAGCGACTTCTGATCGGCGAACAAGCTCTGTGATCTGCAAGTTTTCGAGCCCAATTAAACAGGCTAGGGGTGATTGAATTTTTATCGTAAAAGTTAGATGTTCCGAGGGCCATTGAGACCAAAAGAGGTCAGTCGCTATCCATGAAAACGCTAACCAAAATACTGCCGTTTACTTGCGTAGCAATTTCATTTTTTTCGACCCCTGCTTTGCCGCATCATAGCCATGCGATGTACGAACCGACGCAGCGGATCACGCTGAAAGGCACGGTGAGCCAGCTGCAATGGAACAACCCGCATGTATTTCTCTATATCAATGCAGAAGATGAAAATGGCGAGGTCGGCAATTGGACGTTGGAAGGCGGTGCACCTGCTGTCCTTCTGAGACAAGGCTGGCCCAGCGAGGGCGCGCAGCCCGGTGATGCAATTACGGTGACGATCAGACCCTTATTGGCCGGCACACGCGGTGGTCTTATTCGCACCGTCACTTTTGCCGACGGTTCGGTCTTTACCTATGAAGGCGGCGGCGCCGAAGGGTAGCGCGCGCGCCGCAACCTTAGGCACGCACTATCGAGGCAAATCGATCGCAACGCCCTCGGCATCGATCACATAAATCGATTGTTGAAATTGGACGGGCGGAAACGCGTCCGCAGCCACATCTCCTTCGGCGATAAAGAGTTGTCCATCATGAAAAAGAATTGTCGCCAATATCTGACGGCCGTCCCCGGCGATCAGGCTTATTTCATGCGCCGGCACGCCGTCATATTCGCTCAGTCGGTCATAAATGGCCTCGCCCCTTTGGCGCATCATCTGGGCGGTGTGCTCGATCTCATCCAGGGCATCGGCGCCTTCGGCAAAGTGGACCACCGTCACGCGATAAAGGCTGGTTCCTTGCTCAGCGGCAAAGCTACGCGCGGGAACGACGCTGGAATCTGCGCTGCTATATTCAGTGTCCTCTTCAGTCGGCTCGACCGGAAAATTCACTGCAAAGCGGTGTCCAAGATTGACATAGTCGATCCAATTTTGCGCCGAGGCCGGCGGCGAAATCAGCATCGCGGCTATAGAAACAATAATTGCAATCACGCGCATCAACTCACCTCGTCTCGCTAAGCAAAATTAGAATAACACAAGGGGCGATATTGGTCCTTTTTGGCTCATTGGCTGCGTTCAACTGTGATCGCCATTTATCGGGTTCGCTCGCCATCAGGCCGACATCGCCCCGGATCGCCCTAGATCAAAACGCCCCCCAAACTCAATCATTGGCCCACTCCCAATATTGGCCGAAGTGCAAAGCCCGCGCGTGGCCCCGCGAATTCCTGAAAAGTTACAAACCGAGCCCCGAATTCCGGCATCGGGGATGTCCCGGTCGATGTTGAAAAGTTGAGGTAGGTGTCGCTCTCCTGGAGCCGTTAGGCTCCGGGTGCTGCAAACCCAAAAGGGAGAACGACACCATGGGAAATAATATCCGTAGTTCCAGCCGCCCGAAAGCCCTTGCCCCCTCGATTCCTATGCCGCCGCTGGCGGACGCGATGGACGCAGTCCATCTCAGCGTGGATCGGTTTTGTCTTCTGGCCGGGGTCGAGGCCTTGGCCGAGATGATGGAGGGGGACGCCACGACCGTGTGCGGGGCCCGACATCGCCGCCATGGGGACCGTCGAGGTTATCGCTGGGGCAGGACACATAGCGAGATCGGCTACCACGGCGGCAAAGTGAAGGTGGCCCGGCCACGGGTTCGTGACCGGGCGGGCAAAGAGGTGAGCTTGGAGAGTTGGCAGGCGCTACGCGATGCCAACCTGCTGCTCGAGTGGGCGCTCAACCTGATGGTGCTGAACGTGTCGACCCGCAAGTACCACCGCGCGGTCCGTCTGCCCGAGGGCGACCTGGCGAAAGCGCGTGGCGACGGCACCTCGAAGTCGGCCGTTTCCCGGCGCTTTGTGGCGCTGTCACGCAAGAAGATGAAGGCCTGGCTCGCCTCGGATCTCTCGGAAGTCGACCTGCTAGTCATCCAGATCGACGGTCTGCATGTCGGCGACCATGTCCTGATGGCGGCGATCGGCGTCGATGGCAACGGCGACAAGCATGTCCTGGCCGTGGTCGAGGGGGCGACGGAGAACACGGTCATCGTCCAGGCCTTGATCGACAATCTCCTCGCCAGGGGGCTCGATCCGACACTGCCGCGGCTGTTCATCGTCGATGGCGCGAAGGCACTCAGCAAAGCGATCCGAAACACCTTCGGTGTGGCCGCCGCCATCCAGCGCTGCCAGGTCCACAAGGGCCGTAACATCATCGAGCGCCTGCCCCAACATTTGCACGCGAGCGTCAAGAAGGCGCTCCGTCAGGCCTGGGACCAGGACGACGCAAACAAGGCCGAGCGGCTCTTGCGCAACCTGGTCCGGCGTCTGGAGCATGAGGAACCGGGCGTCTCGGGCAGCATCCTGGAGGGGCTGGAGGAGATCCTCACCGTCATCCGCCTCGGCCTACCGCACGAACTCCGGCGCTCGCTCGCCTGCACCAACATCGTCGAGAACGCGCTCGGCACGGTGCGCCAGGTCACCCGCAACGTCAAACGCTGGAGACACGCCGAGATGGCGCTCAGATGGACCGCCGCCGGCCTGCTGGAGGCCCAGAAAACCTTCCGTCGCCTCAAGGCCTATCGCCAGCTGCCCATCCTCCGAAATGCTCTCCAGGAACACTTGAGAAAGGCTCAGGCCGACAGTGCCATTGAAACCATCATGAAGGCAGCATAACATCATCAACCAGAGACGCCTGCCCCACGAATTTCAACAGAGATAGGGACATTGCCGGTTTCTGTGCTTGGTGACCGCATTCACGGTCTCGTCGAGCCCTTCGCATGGCCAAGCGCCACCTTCGGGTTCCGCCTACTACACTGCGCAGGCGGTACGGATTGACTCGGCCAGGGTGGACCCTGCTGACGAAAGTGGAGACGTCCTGCGATAGGATTTTGATCGCAGGAGGTGCAAATGTCGAAGCAGAATGGGAACAAGGGCCGGCGGTTTGATCGGGCCTTCAAGGAAGAAGCCGTCCGTCTTTTACAGACGAGCGGGCGCAGGCAGCGGCAGATAGCAGGAGATCTTGGGATCAGCGTCAGCGCGCTCGGCCGCTGGGTCGCAGAATTGCGTGAGGAGGATTTGCTTTCCGGTCCGCATGAGGATGCAGCGAAGGAGATTACCCGTCTACGCCGAGAGCGTGATCTGGTCCGTCAGGAACGTGATCTCCTAAAAAAAGCGCTGGCCTTCTTCGCCAGGGAAAGTCGATGAGGTTCCGGTTCATCGACGCGGAGAGGGCCGGGTTGGCGATGCCGATATTCCGCCTGTGCAGACTGCTGCAGGTCAGCGTCTCAGGCTTCTACGCTTGGCGCAATCGCGGCCCAAGCCAGCGACAGCTCGATGACATGGTTCTACTCGCCCATGTCCGGGCAGCCTTTCGGCGCAGCCGCGAGAGCTACGGTGCAGAGCGGGTCCATCACGAGCTTGCCGAGAATGGGATCGAGGTTGGACGCCATAGGGTGGTTCGGCTGATGCGGGGAAATGGGTTGTCTCCAAAACGGAAACAGAAGTTCAAAAAGACGACGGACAGCCAGCACAACAAGGCCGTCGCATCGAACCTTCTCGACCAGAACTTCTCCGCCGAGGCACCCAACGAGAAATGGGCTGCCGACATCAGCTATATCTGGACGGCACAGGGCTGGCTGTACCTGGCCGTCATGCTCGACCTCTACTCCCGGCGCGTCATCGGCTGGGCCGTGGGCGCTCGCATGACCAGCGACCTGCCGCTCAGGGCGCTTAACCGTGCTATCGGGCTGCGCCAACCTGGCGCCGGTGTGATCCACCATAGCGATCGGGGAAGCCAGTACTGCTCAGACGCATACCAGGCGCGCCTCGGTGAACTCGGTTTCCTCGCCTCAATGAGCGGTAAGGGAAATTGCTATGATAACGCCGTCGTCGAGACCTTCTTCAAAACCATCAAGTCAGAACTGATCTGGAGGACTGTGTTCATGTCAAGAAGCCAAGCTGAAACTGCCATAGCCGGATACATCGACGGGTTCTATAATCCAGTCCGTCGGCACTCGACGCGGGACTTCACAAGCCCCGTCAAATTCGAGGCAGAAGCAATGCAAACGGTGTAGGGCGCCTCCACTTTTCCTGGATGGGTCCAGGGCACCGATTATTGACGGTGACCTCTCCGATCCCGCGTGGTCCCAAGCCATAATTATTGACGAATTTTATCAACGTAACCCCAATTTCGGCGAACCGGCGACGGAGCGCACGGTTCTGCGCATCATGTATGACGAGTCCAATCTCTATTTCGGCGTCTATTCCTACGATACTACGCCCGATCAGATCGTCTTAAGAGCGATGGCGCGCGACGCACCCATATTCACCAGTGATTCCGTGCGTGTGATTCTGGATCCTGGCTTAACCCGCCGCAACGGCTATTCGTTTCAGGTCTCCTCCACCGGAGGACGGAGCGATTTACTGTTCCAGAACAACAGTGCCATCCTGAGCCAATGGGATACGATTTGGGATGCGAAGGTTCAGCTGGTTGCCGATGGTTGGGTAGCAGAATTTTCCATCCCTTTCCGCAGCATCTCCTACGATCCGGACCAGACCGAATGGGGTTTCGATTTTTCGCGCTACTTCGGTACAAAAGCGAAGATATACGGTGGTCATCCTATTTCCCCACCGGCGCATTTGCTGACGTTTCGTTCGCCGGAACACTCACCGGTATCGAAAATGTCAGCTCGGGACTTGGCCTCGATGTGCAAGTCTATGGCACGGGGCGGTACCGGCACGATTGGGAAGGCATTGACGGTAACGCCTTCAGCGGTACCGCAGGAGGCAACCTCTATTACAAGATCACGCCGGCGCTGACTGGGACCCTGACATTCAATCCGGACTTCTCGGACAGCCCCCTGGATGACCGCCTCGTCAACACGACCCGCTTTTCGCTATTCAGGGATGAAACCCGCGACTTCTTTCTTCAGGACGCTGCGGCCTTCGAATTCGGCGGACAAAATTTTGTTAATGCCAACAACGGTCGACCGTTCTTCTCACGCAATATTGGCCTCGTCGATGGTGCGCCCGTCAGCATTATCGGCGGCGGTAAGCTTTCCGGTGAATATGCCGATTTCGGTGTTGGCGCTCTTAGCGTACGCACAGCCGATACGCCCGACGCGCTGGGTCAGTGGCTGTCGGTTGCGCGCGTGGTCCGGCCTGTCCTCGAAGAGTCGCGCCTTGGTTTTATCGTCACCAATGGCGACCCTACCGGCGCAACCGAAAACACAGTTGCCAGCGTCGATTTCCAATACCGAACCTCGAATCTCTTCGGCGACAAACTTTTTCAATCTGACTTCTTCTATGAAAGAAGTTTTTCAAGCGAGTTAGGTGAAGACGACGCCTTTGGCGTCGGCATTGAATACCCAAATGAGCCCTGGCATTTGGCCTTCCACTTCATGGAGTTGGGCGCTGCTTACGAGCCGGCTCTCGGCTTTACCAACCGCACCGGTATTAGAGCATATAACGGCCGTGTCTATCACCGCTGGCGATATCGTGAAGGCACATTGAGGCAATTTGCGATCGCCGCAGAAAGCTATTTCACTACAACGCTCGATGACCGTTTGGAGTCGCGGGAGAGTCTGCTTCAGGTGCAGTTTGAAACCCAGCGCAGCGACCGGTTGTTTATAAATCTCAGAAATCACTTTGAAAGCGTGCCGGAAGCCTTCGATCTGCCGAGGAATGTACCCATTCTCATGGGCGACTATAATTGGACCACGATCGGTGGGCGTTTTCAGACTTCAGCTGCACGACCGTGGCAATTGGTCGTCGAGCTTGTCTGTTGCCGCTTCTTCAACGGCGACGGCTTTGAAACCAACGTCAATTTCAATTTTAGACCCAACCGATATTTTGAATTTCGTCCTAGATATGAAGGAACTTTCATCCAGTTGCCCACCGGATCGGTTGATATCCATGTTTTCACTCTGGACTCGGTGGTGAATTTTACTCCGGATATGCAACTGGCGATCGAAGCACAATTCGACAATATCAGCCGCGACTTCGCGTTCTCGGCGCGCTACCGCTGGGAATACTCTCTGGGCAACGAGATATTCGTCGCCTTCGGCCAGACAGCTCTGATTCCTGATTCCAGATTCATTGCCAAGAAATCGCTGTTTACCCTGCGACTAGGGCGTACGTTTCAGTTCTGAATTTATCCTGTCGATCGCATGCGCCGCCGCCCCCCAAAAAACCGGCATGTGCCGCGTACAAGAATTTTGCTCCGGGAACCGCAATCGCACCCAAAATTATTGTCGCACCATCCTCGCAGTTCGCGACGCGCTTGGGCTAGTAACCGCGAACCCCAGACAGTGTCGGGAGCGAGCCTTCTGTGGTACAGTTTTACTGAAACAAAGTTTTAAGGCCGAAAAAATGCGCCTGATGTCCCTTCTGCCGGCAGTGGCCGTTCTGACTCTATCGGGTGTTTGCTCCGCGCAGACATTTACGGAATTTGCGAGCTGCGAATTCCGGGTGGGCGCCAATTTCCCCGGCGAACCAATGGCGCAGGATATTTCCTATATGTCAGTGAATGGCGTGTCCGTGCCCGCAGTCGCGTTTTCCGCTGAAACCGACGCCGGACGCTTCGTCCTGACCGCGGTCGATTTCTCGGGCAACGAAATCGATATGGAGCAAGCGATGGAGCACGCTTCGGTTGTGCTGCGCCAAAAAGGCGAAGTTCTTTTTGAGGCGGACGAGGCTCTAGAAGATAATATTCCTGCGCGCCAGTTCAGTCTTGCCGAAGAGAACGGCAACCGCTTGCTGGCAACGACTTATATGTATGACCGCCGTCTTTATATCATGGAAGCGGCGGCTCCTGCTGGCGCTCCCCCGAGCGCGCAAGCGGTCCATTTTATTCAATCGATCATGGTCCTCGACGCCGGCGGAAAAGAAGTCGATCCCGACCCTGACGCAAACACATACCAAGCCGCCAATTGCTAACGAAGCGTCTGTCCGTCCGCTAGAGTCACGGTTTCGAGTTCGCCGCCGAGAGACCCGTCTCTCATGGGCCTGAATGTCACCGAGATTTCCTCACCCGATGTAAGAGTCTCTTGCGTCCAGCCGCGCCGGGCAAGCGAGGCCGGTGAGCTGGTTTCCAGAGCCCATTCCTGGGTCTGGCCGTTCTCGTCCGTGACAGTGAGATAAAGCCAAGAATGCGGATTCGTAATAACGAATTCCTTCACCGTGGCTTCCAAGCTGAGCGGGTTATCCCGATCATACATTACGCCCGAGTGGTGTCCCCAAGCCGGCAGTACGAATGCAATCGTTGAAACCGCCGCGAGGCTGAGGAGCTTGAGTGACATTGTGTCTCTCCTAAATGTTGTTTGCAGGGTATAGCCGGCACGCTACCCACTTAAAGTACGACCGGTAAAGTACGACCGAACGGTCGAAAATTCAAATTTCTGGAGAACCAGTTAATTCAGCCCCACACTTATTCGGTGTTTACGCCGACAGCATAGGAACAACCGCCTCTCGATCCGTCGCGGCAAGATATCTCAACCTCGAACCGGTATTCTTGGACCATTGGCGGCACTATACGGGCCAGACTGACGATGATCCGCGTGTCAGAAGTCGGCTCCCCTACGTCTTCAACCACCAAGTCACCAGCAGCGTCGTAGACCCGCAAATCGGTGTCGATACAGTCTTCATCGCACGTAACAATGATAAGATGATCCACGCCCGCCGCGAGCTGCATCGGATGGGACTGCCTCGTCGGAATTGGGATTGCGTCGTTGGTCTCTGGATTAACCGTCCCACCTGATCCGAGCAAAAAGGTTCCGTCGTTCAAGGGTTTGAAATGGCTATCCAACTCGTAAATCCGGTAATGCTCCAATTCGCGCAACGCATATATGTCGTGCCTGTTTATCAACTGCGAGTTTCGTTCGCCGCTCGCCGCAAAAGCGGGGTCCGAAGCGAGCACAAAAGCAGGCATGAGCGCGCCGACAAGAAATAGCACAGCAATTAATTTCATATCCCATTCCTCCACTGAAGACGCCGCAACACTATCAGAGAACATGGCAAGCTTCCGAAGAAGAAGAAAAATGTTTGTTTTGGGTCAAATGCAGATTTTTTTGGCCCATATGGAGAATGTCCGCTTTGCGCCGTGATATAGGCACTGCCTTGGTGACTAGGGATGTCCGCTAAGTACTGCCATCACCCCATATTCAGCGAAGCCGTGGATTTTCGCAGACATATTCGGCGGGCTTCTCGTCGGAGCGGTCGTAAATAACAATGTATTCCCATGGCTCCGTCAGTATCACCGGATCATCCATGATTATTTCGTTTCGAAGAGCCCTGCCGTCTTCAATCAGCGTCAAGCGCTCGGTCACATGAAGCTCGTCGGAATGTGGTAGCCCGGAATCATGTGCAAATGTCTTCGTGTTGACATTGCGCACTTCGACGACAAGCGTGTCGCCCTCCCACCGGCCAATCGCATCGCCCATATAGAGTGGCCACGAATTGAGGTAATCGTCGTTCATATAGATCATTTGCGCTACGCCGCCGGCGCCGCCAACCCAGACAACAACAGCGGCCGTCGGCGCGAGATAAAAGGTTGCCCTGCCTTGTATCGAACGCGGGAACCCAGCCGGCAGGCATTGGAGAATGAAATCGACGTCCGGATCGGACGCTTCAATGCCTGCCCTATTAAAATCGTAGCGCCGCTGCCCTTCCGGCGTTAGCGGCGGCGCAGTGCTGGATTCGACGCCCGGACCGCGCCTTGTCCAGAAGCCCGCCATGTCAACGCCCGCTTCCTGCGCATTGGCGCTGGTCTGAGCAAATATAGGTACAAATAGCGAGGCCATTGCGACCGCGATCGCCACGAAATAACGGCGCATAGAGCGATTAAAGGTGCTCACTCCTTGGTCCTCCTTCGCGCGAAGGCGCAAAACTAAGATTGGAAAAAATCGTTACTCGGTTAGGCGCAAAAACGTGTCACCAGGTTCCGTCGATATCACGCGACCGTCAGCAAATGTCACGCGCAGCATCTGCCCGCCCGGCATTCCGTCCCTCGCAGGATGGATATCCACCACGACGCTTTCGCCGGCCTTAACTGTGTCCGGGCCCCAGCCGCGATTGAATAAAATGCGGGGGCTTTGCGACTCGATGCCCCAAAGTACAGGCTCCGCGCCAACTTCGTCCGTCACCATGACATCCAACCAGACATGGGGGGCAGTCCATTGAAACTCGCGCACCGTACCTTCGATCGTCGCGTGTTTTGTCTGATCGAACATTGCAAAAGAATGATGTGCCCTTGCCTATCCGGTTTACACCCACACCCACTAGGGCTAGAATGGGCGCAAACCGGATATAGGGGAGCGCGCCATGGATGTTCTCGACCGCGCCGATCTCCCATTCCCGCATTCGCTACCCGAGTTCCAGCGACTTTTCCCCGATGATGCGGCCTGCGCCGCCTACCTGGAGAAAGCCCGCTGGGGAGACGGCTTTGCCTGCCCGCACTGCGGCACGGCGGGAGAGCCGTTCCACTTTGAAAACCGCCCTGGCGTCCTGCGCTGCCGCAAGTGCCGCCAGAACACCGGGCTGACGGTGGGAACAGTGATGGAGCGTAGCCACACTCCGCTGAACGTCTGGTTCTGGGCCGCTTATCTGGTCGCCAGTCAGACGCCCGGCATGTCCGCCGTGCAGTTTCAGCGGCAACTTGGTCTTTCGCGCTACGAGACGGCCTTTCAAATTCTCCACAAGCTCCGCTCGGGCATGGTGTGGCCCAACCAAGACAGGATCGGTGGACAGCCCAAGAACCATGTTGAGGTGGACGAAACCTGGGTTGGCGGGCGAACGCGTGGGGAAGGCCGTGGTGTTCACCACAAGGTTCCCGTCTCCTGTGCCATCGAGGTGCGTCATCGAAAGCCGGGCACCAAGCTCGACAACCGGAAAGACGGACGCTATGCCGGACGCGTTCGGCTCGCCGTCGTGCTCGACCGTAGCGCCGAGTCGCTCTGTGGGTTCGTCGAGAGCACCGGCGCGCCGGGATCGCTGATCGTTACTGACGATTGGAGCGGCTATGCTGGCCTCGGTAAGCGCGGCTATGAGCACTTCGCTGTTGCCGAGTGTGGTGATCCAGAGGTTGCCGAGCAATACCTGCCGATCATCCATCTGGTTTTCGCCAACCTGAAGACGTGGCTGATCGGGATCCACCACGGCGTTAGCCACCAGCACCTACAAGCCTACCTCAACGAGTTCACCTTCCGCTTCAACAGGCGGTTCTACCCGTTCAACGCCTTCCGCTCATTGCTCGACATCGCGGGCGACACCTCTGCTCCAACCTATGCCGAGCTTTACTCGGGAGAGTGGCGGCACCCTACATGTAGCGGTCATGGGCGTTAACCGGATAGGCAAGGATGTGCCCAGGCGCCGTTAAAGGAAGCCAAGAGCAAAGCGGCTGAAAATAACGATCCGCAAACCATCGTAACCAATCTCATCATAGCCCGACCTCTATGCGATATTTCATCCAAGATAATGCTGCAGGCTACTCCTTTAAGGCGCGGGCAATCCAGATCAACGCGCAAGCCGAAGGGCTTGATGCCGGGGCGATGTCCCTATCTCTGTTGAAATTCGTGGGGCAGGCGTCGCTGGTTGATGATGCTATGCTGCCTTCATGATGGTTTCAATGGCACTGTCGGCCTGAGCCTTTCTCAAGTGTTCCTGGAGAGCATTTCGGAGGATGGGCAGCTGGCGATAGGCCTTGAGGCGACGGAAGGTTTTCTGGGCCTCCAGCAGGCCGGCGGCGGTCCATCTGAGCGCCATCTCGGCGTGTCTCCAGCGTTTGACGTTGCGGGTGACCTGGCGCACCGTGCCGAGCGCGTTCTCGACGATGTTGGTGCAGGCGAGCGAGCGCCGGAGTGCGTGCGGTAGGCCGAGGCGGATGACGGTGAGGATCTCCTCCAGCCCCTCCAGGATGCTGCCCGAGACGCCCGGTTCCTCATGCTCCAGACGCCGGACCAGGTTGCGCAAGAGCCGCTCGGCCTTGTTTGCGTCGTCCTGGTCCCAGGACTGACGGAGCGCCTTCTTGACGCTCGCGTGCAAATGTTGGGGCAGGCGCTCGATGATGTTACGGCCCTTGTGGACCTGGCAGCGCTGGATGGCGGCGGCCACACCGAAGGTGTTTCGGATCGCTTTGCTGAGTGTCTTCGCGCCATCGACGATGAACAGCCGCGGCAGTGTCGGATCGAGCCCCCTGGCGAGGAGATTGTCGATCAAGGCCTGGACGATGACCGTGTTCTCCGTCGCCCCCTCGACCACGGCCAGGACATGCTTGTCGCCGTTGCCATCGACGCCGATCGCCGCCATCAGGACATGGTCGCCGACATGCAGACCGTCGATCTGGATGACTAGCAGGTCGAGTTCCGAGAGATCCGAGGCGAGCCAGGCCTTCATCTTCTTGCGTGACAGCGCCACAAAGCGCCGGGAAACGGCCGACTTCGAGGTGCCGTCGCCACGCGCTTTCGCCAGCTCGCCCTCGGGCAGACGGACCGCGCGGTGGTACTTGCGGGTCGACACGTTCAGCACCATCAGGTTGAGCGCCCACTCGAGCAGCAGGTTGCCATCGCGTAGCGCCTGCCAACTCTCCAAGCTCACCTCTTTGCCCGCCCGCTCACGAACCCGTGGCCGGGCCACCTTCACTTTGCCGCCGTGGTAGCCGATCTCGCTATGTGTCCTGCCCCAGCGATAACCTCGACGGTCCCCATGGCGGCGATGTCGGGCCCCGCACACGGTCGTGGCGTCCTCCTCCATCATCTCGGCCAAGGCCTCGACCCCGGCCAGAAGACAAAACCGATCCACGCTGAGATGGACTGCGTCATCGCGTCCGCCAGCGGCGGCATAGGAATCGAGGGGGCAAGGGCTTTCGGGCGGCTGGAACTACGGATATTATTTCCCATGGTGTCGTTCTCCCTTTTGGGTTTGCAGCACCCGGAGCCTAACGGCTCCAGGAGAGCGACACCTACCTCAACTTTTCAACATCGACCGGGACAGCCCCCAGAAACCAAACAAGCCTCATTGTGTGGGGTCTGGCGCTGGCAAACAAAATCTTCAGCTCCGCGGGTGTTAGGAGGCCCCAGCGCAACGCAGGGTGCACGCCATGGGTGCATGTGGAACAAGTAGGGCTGGCTTTAGCCGAAGGCGCGCGCGCTTAAAAGCGCTTCGCTGTGTACAAATTGACACAGCTTGGGTCACTCGCCTTGGCGGCATCTTTATGACACCGCGATGGACCTGACCAGGTCTTTTCGGAGCAGAGGTGTCAAACTGCTTTCAAATGGAGCCTATCTTTGTTCGCTCAATGTCCGCTTTTGACTGCCGGCTCAGGGGATCAATGCAACACAGGCGTTAAATGTATCTGCCGGAGTTTTGAACGCCAAGGCCTGACGTGGCCTTCCATTCAGCTGACGCGCCACTTTATTGAGGTGAGCTTGCGAATGCACTGATGTCCGCTTCTCTAATCGGCCATTGGGTGTCAAGCACTTTCAGACTTTCCACTGTTGCGGTTTCTATGTCTCTCGCGGGCTCGCGCTTCTCTTCGGAATCGGCACTTAAGGCCCTTCCATCTTGGGGTTCGAAGACGAGGCGGAACAATCTTTCGGGCGGCCTTGCCATCGGACGGACGGCAGGTCCAAGCGGACATACGAACTCACCTCATCCATCGTCCCGCGAGGGACATCACTCCACCGCTTGGTGGAACCTAAATCCTCCTATCCTCTTTGATTGGCTTTGGCGCTCATGCCACTGCGCCTTCCCTTGTGCATTGGAACTCGGTGCCATCCATCCACATGCGGTGCATGACCACAGCCAGTCTGCGTGCCAGCGCCACGATCGCCTTCTTCATCCCGCGCTTCTTGGCGATCTTTATGGCCCAGGCCTTGAGCCAAGACCATCTTGTCGAACGCACCCGCATGATATGAGCCGCCTCGTAGAGCATCGCCCGCACCATCTCGTCCCCGCACTTCGATATTGCGCCGGATCGGTTGATCTCGCCCGATTGATATTTGGACGGCGTCAGCCCAAATGCCGCCCCAACCGCCTTGGAGTTTTTGAAGCGGGCCGGCACATCGACACTGGCGCGGAAGGTCAGAGCCACCACAGGGCCGACCCCAGGGATACTCATCAGACGCCTGCAGACCTCATCGTCCCGCACGATGGCCAGCAAACTGCGGTGCAGGATGGCGAGCTGATCGCGAAGGACCCGCCGAACGATAAGAAGCGGTTCGACTAAAAGGGCCATATCCGGAAGGTCCGCGACAAGCTCCCGAATGCGTGCCTCGAACTTCAGAGCCCCCACCATCCCGACCTTGAGCCCGAAGTTGCGTAAGGTCCCGCGCAGATCGTTGTCGATGGAGATAGCCTTCGACTGAAGCAGCTTGCGGTGGGTCAGCAGCATTCGGTGCTTCTGACTGCGTAACGTCTTTACATGCACCGGACGATAGAGCCCCGCCCGCATCATCTGCGCCATCCCCCGCGCATCGTTGCGGTCCGTCTTGTTGATCTGGGCCTTCAAGACCGCTCTCATATGCCGGGTCTCGACACAAATCGCCGGCAAGCCCGCTTCGGCAAGAGCACTGAAGAGCCATTGCGATAAGGGTCCGGCTTCCAATCCGATGCGCTTGAAGTGGTAGCTAGGGTTCGTCAGCACCGGAAGCAGCGCCTCCGGCTCGCTTGCCACCTTCACTTCCCGCACGATCTTGCCCGTGCCGTCCACAATACAGACGCTCGTCTCCTTGACCGATACGTCCAATCCGGCAAAATGTTCCATGCTGCGCTTCTCCTTGTTTGATGTTTGGGGCAGCAAAAACTGACCCCGTGCTAACATCAGCCTGAAGCGCAGCACCCACAATCGTCAGAGATAAGAGCGCCGGCCGATTACCCCATCTTTCGGCGGCAAAGCGGACATTGGCCCAATCCGTGAATACGTCGGCTTATGACCCAGGCTGTGTGAAAACGTGGTCGGGTCTGGTGGTTGGTAGCGTAAGCGGAGGTCGGGGCGGGATTATGCGACCCGACGCGTCCAATTCAGTAAAATCGGTCCGCGGAGATGCCTAACGGCTCCTTGATGCGAAGAATGCTGGGTTATGGGGCCCCCTGAGCCCGTCTCATGCGTGGCTCGCCTCTATCAATCCGCCAACGCCAAGAATCTTCATCACGCGTTTCATGTTGTAGGCCAGAACGTGCAGCGCCATTTCGGTGCCGACGTGCTCGAGCGTTTTCATCTGGAAGTGCGTCGCTCCCATCCACGACTTTATCGTACCGAAGGGATGCTCCACGGTCTGGCGGCGCACGCGCATCTTGTCCGGATTTCGATCGAGCCGCGCCTGAACTCTCTCAAGGACGGCTTCGTGTTCCCAACGTGAGATCCGGCGCTCCCGAGCCGTCGTGCACTTGCTTTTCAGCGCACACGCCTGACAGGCAGCCGTCCAATAGCGGCGCAGCATCTTACCGGCCTCTTCGTTGGTATAGCGATAGGTGAGCTGCTCACCGTTGGGACAAAGATAGACATCGTCTTCGGCGACATAGACGAAGTCCTGCTTGCCGAAACGCCCTGCGGCTTTGGCCCCTGAGGTCAGGGGCTTCGGGAGATAGACCGTTATGCCGGCCTCCTCGCAGGCCAGGATCTCTTCGCCGGCGTAATAGCCGCGATCGGCAACAGCCTCGATGGTTTCAGAACCAATGGCCGTGCGCGCCTGCGCGGCAGCGCCCGACAACTGACCCCGATCAGAGCCTTTGTTGGTCACCTCATGGGAAACGATCAGATGATGCGTCGTGTCCACGGAATTTTGCACATTATAACCGACCATCCCGCTGCCCCGGCCGCTCGTGGCCATCGAGCGCGCATCGGGATCTGTCAGGGAGATCTGCTTGTCCTCGCTCTGCATCATCTGAACGTTCAGTGCATTCAGGCGCTGTATCTCTTGGCGCAGCATCGCAATCTTCTCGTTGAGCCGCGTGATCTTGGCCTCCGGCACCGCTTCGCCCTGGCGATCGGCGCTATCAAGCTGCGAGAGGTAGCGCGCAATGCTCTCGTCGATCTGCTTCAACCGCCGCTGCATCTTGGCCTGCGTGAAGTTCCGATCCCGCGCGTTGACCGCTTTGAACTTGCTGCCATCGATCGCAACGCTCGCCTCACTGAACAGCTCAAGGCGACGGCACAACACTACGAACGCACGGCAGACCTTGCGGATGGCCCCGCCGTTGTCCTTGCGGAAATCGGCGATAGTTTTGAAATCCGGCATCAGGCGGCCGGTCAGCCATAGGAGCTCGAGATTGCGCTGGCACTCCCGCTCTAGGCGACGGCTCGATTGGACCCGATTGAGGTATCCATAGACGTAGATCTTCAGCAGCGTCGCCGGATGGTAGGCAGGCCTTCCCGTCGCCTCCGGCTAAACCCCGCTAAAGCCCAATTCCCCCAGATCAAGCTCATCAACCAAGACATCAATCGCCCGAACCGGGTTGTCATCGCCCAAATACTCATCCAGCCGCTCAGGAAAAAGAGTGCTTTAACTGCGATCATCGCCAACTACAAAGCGCTTCATCGACCCCTCCACCAAATCACAGAAGAATCATACCAGCCAACGCGTTTTCACACAGCCTGGACCCAAAGCAGACTTTGCCTGTTTCTTAAGTCAAAACAGTAATATGATGCGTGTTCTCGCAACAAAAGCGTGTGGCCGTGAAGGAGTACACCGCGTGAAAAGCATGACGTGCGTTTGCCCGGCGACAGTTAGTCTGACCGTGATGCTGGTGGGTTTTGGTTGCGCAGCGCAGACTACTCCACCGCCGCCGCCACCCATTTGCGATCCCGCCGGTTACGTCTTTTTCGATACCAATTCCGAGGAACTCACGGAGGACTCAAGAACTATAGTCGAGAATGCCGCCCATGAATTTCGTCGTCTTGGAGCAGAAGAGCTTCACATCCTCGCCTACGCGGATGCCGCCCACCGTGAACCCGAGGGACTGTCACTCTCTCTTCGCCGGGCCGAATCCGTCAAAGCTGAACTGATCCGTATTGGCATTGTAGAAGACGCAGTCATTGCGGAGGCCTTTGTGGGCCCGGAACACTTTTTGGTTCTAGAGGGAATGGCAACGCCACCACATCATTATGGGCTTAACCGTCGAGCGGTTATTTGGATTCCCTGTGAGTAGCTTTTTCCGCCGGTTTGGCGTGCCCCAACTAGTCCAAGTGTTGTCCGCTATTGACGCTGTGCACGGCTCCTGCACCGGCGGTTAATCGCCATCGAATTTACGGCCATTGGATTCACGGTAGCGCGAATGCGTAGATCGCGTTCTCGCGAATGAGGTTCATTCCCGGGACTTGTCGCTCGACCCCGTTTGTTCCCGATTGTCCTGAGCCGGTCATCACCAGGATGTATTGCTTGCCATCGACCGAATAGGTGACGGTGCTCATCTGGACGACGCCCCCGACAAGCGTTTCCCAGAGGATGGTTCCGTCGTCCGCGTCAAAGGCACGGAATCTGCGGTCCACGTCGCCCCAGAAGATAAGATCGCCGGCTGTCGCGAGCACCGCGCCATTGCTCGGGGTCCGCGCTGTATAGATGCGGTCCCAGCGCCCGGTCGAGACATCCATCTTCGCCAGACCAGTGAAAGCGTCCAGCTCGATCCCCGGGCGCGGTATGCCGACGCGGCGCCCGGCCCCCAACACGTTCGCCCGGTTCGCCGTCATGTCGAGGCAGGAATCGTGGAACGGGATATAGAGCGAATTATTCCCCGGATGGAACGCCGGCGGCCAATAGCCTCGCGTGTTGAACGAGCAAACCAGCACGCGGTCTCCATCTTTCTTGAAGACCTTGTCCATGTTGATGAAGGTCTGACCGGTCTCTACGTCAATGTTCGAGATGTGGAAATCGGGCGTGTCGATGGGAAAGGGCGTTGCCCAAAGAAATTCGCCACTCGCGCCGTCAACGGCCCACACGCCGCCGCCCTCAGCCACCGTGATCACCACGTCGCGCTCTTCTCCGCGCTCGATGCCCGGATTGATCCATTTCACCGCGTCTGGGTCCGGGTTTACTTGCGTGCGGATCAGGAATTTTTCATGGACGTGATCGAGGTCCCAATCATCGCCGGGCAATTCCTGATAATACCAAACCAGCTCGCCGGTATCGGGATTGAGCGCCACAGTCGAATTGGTATAGGCCTCGGCCGGCGACGCGTTTGAAATCGCGTTGGGGTTCCCGTCATGGCGGTTCAGCCGCGTATAGGGAAACGGGTTGGCGATGCCCCAATAGAGCAGGCGCTTTTCCGGATCGTAAGAACCCGCCAGTCCCCATGCCGAGGCTTTGCGCTCGGACACGGGCATATCGCCCCAGCTATCTCCACCCGGTTGGCCCGGTGCCGCCGTGGTGTAGAATTTCCAAACTTCTTCACCGCTGCGCGTGTCATGCGCCACCAAGAAGCAGCCGTCTTCGCGTGTCTCTGCGAATCTGCATGCCCGTGCCGAGATCACGTTGCCTTCGACGACCATTATTCCGGAGGCGTGCTGCGCGCCTTTTCTGTAGTCATGCGCCGCGGTTTCCCATCTCACCTCTCCCGTCAGTGCATCGAGCGCAACTACGAAACCGTCCGGAGCGGTGTAGTAGATCATGTCCTCGAATATCGCGAGGTTCTTGGCCCGCGCCGATGTTGCGGCAGCCGTAAACTCTCCAAGGTCGCGGGGCATATCGCGCAGATATTCCCATATCTGGTCTCCGTTCCTTGCGTTCAGCGCCAGCACCCCGGCCCCGGGCAGGACCGAGTAGAGCACGCCTTCGTAAACAAGCGGGATGGTTTCCTGCGTTCCCTCGGGCAGGCCGCGCGCCCAGACCATCCGAAGTTGGTCTACGTTTTCCTTGTTGATCTGGTCCAGCGGACTGAAGCGCTGCGCGTCATATGTCCGGCTAAACATCAGCCAATCATTAGGGCTCGGGTTCTCGAGCATCTCCTGTGTCACAGGTGCAAAATTTTCCTCCTGCGCCAAAACGGGCAAACAGACGACAAACGACAAAACGAGGACTGAAACCAAATGTGCTCGAGCCATTATTAACATTCCCGCTGGAAACCTGCTCAGCAACCATATCATGAAGGCTGCGGTCTTCCAGAAAGGACGTATTGGCGCAAGGCGTTTGCGTTCTTGGCGGTAGCGTTGTCCGGCCTTGGCACTAAGCGGACTTATTGCGCTGCAGCATGGAAGTCCGCTTTCGGGGGGTGAGCGGACGGCGTTGTCACATTAACTCGGCTGGTCTTTGACGGCGACGCTGAAGTAGCATCTGCGGATGCACAACATTTCCTTTAAGCGCTATTGTTTTCCACCTGAAGTCGTCTGCCACGCAGTCTGGCTCTACGCCCGGTTCACTCTGAGTTATCGAGATGTAGAAGATCTCCTCGCGCAGCGCAGCCTCGATATCTCCTACGAAACCGTGAGCTGCATGAAAAAATGACGGGCGTGAACTTTTACGTCCAACACCACTTAACGTGACAATGCCCCTTCAACATGGCCCAGCAGCATGAGCTGAGTCGGTCTGCCTATGCGAATTCGTCCCATTTCCCGCTGAATCGAGTTTTCGGTACACACAGGGTCAAATTGCTCCGGACTGACCAAAAATTGTGCCAATCTTCGCGTTGCGTCTCAAAAATAATTGCCGGCGCGCCCGAAAATTCACCTCGACTCGTCTTTTGTGCGTTGCAGAAGATCGCGTTGCGACAGACTATCTTTTGGCCGCAAGTTAATTGAACGAGCATCATGGCAAAACGAGATATTTCAAAACTCTCGACGCGGCCCTTGCGTGCGGCAAGCCGTGACTTGGTTCGTCTGTTGGGCCGCCAGCTCGGCGAGGTTATTCGCGATCAGCACGGACAGGACGCTCTCGACCGTGTCGAAGGTTTGCGGCGCGATGTTGTCGGCGAACATCGCCAAGGTCGGCCGGTGACGACACGAGTCCAGCAGTTCAGCGATCTTCCCAACCACGAACTGGTTCTGCTCGTCCGCGCGTTTGCCATTTTCTCCCAGCTGGCAAACATCACAGACGATTATCACGCCCGTTGCGAAGGGGATCTCGATAATCACGATCCGTTGGCGCGGCTCTCCGAACGCCCTGGCATGACGCCCGAGCGCCTCTGCGCATTTCTCGCCAATGCGCAATTGGTACCGGTCATCACGGCGCATCCGAGCGAGGTCCGGCGGGCCAGTGTTATCAACCGGGAAGCCGCCATCGCCGAGCTACTGCCGGCCTATGATGTTCATGCCTCCAACAAGAAACGGCGCCACGACACCGAAATCCAACTCAAGCGGGAAATCCGAATCCTGTGGCAAACACGCATGTTGCGCCCGACGCGGATTCACGTGACCGACGAAATCGACAACGCATTATCGACATTCGCGCGAACCTTCATTTCCGAGGTGCCTAGGGTGAAGCGCCGGCTTGCCTCCATGTTCGGATTGGACGCACCCCTTCCTGCTTTCCTGCGGGTCGGTTCCTGGGTGGGTGGAGACCGCGACGGCAATCCGTTCGTGACGGCAGCGACGCTCGAATATTCCGTACACAAGATGGCCGAACTTGCCATCGATCATTACCTCGAAGAGATAACGGCTCTGGGCGACGCGTTGTCGCTTTCGGACGAATTAGTGCCGGTCAGTAAGGCGCTGGCAGCATTGGCCGCTTCAAGCACGCACACCCCGAAGCAAAAGGCGGACGAGCCCTATCGCCTGGCCTTGGCCAGGTGTTACGGGCGCCTTGTCACCACGCGAGAAACGCTGCTTGGTGGTCCATCTCCCGGACCATCTCAGAGTGCAACTCGCGGTGAGGAGGACGCATATGGCTCTGCATCCGAATTGGCTGACGATCTCACAATCATCGCCGACTCTCTCACTGGGAACGGCAGCGGCGATTTGGCCGAAGGGCGTCTTGCGCAATTGCGCGAAGCGATTACGAGCTTCGGATTTCATTTTGCGATCATGGACATCAGACAGAACTCTGCGGTGCATCAGCGCGTGGTTGCCGAATTGTTGCGCGTGGCCGCGATTTGCCCGGACTATGAATCGCTGCCGGAGGCGGAACGCATTGCGCTCTTAGAGCGTGAACTGGGTAGCCCGCGCATGTTGCGCACGCCCGCCCAATCCTATTCGGATGAGACCGCGAAAGAGCTTGCGATAGCCGACCAAGCGGCAGAGCTTCGGCGCCGCTTTGGCGATAACGCAGTGGCCAATTACGTCATTTCAAAATCGGAAAGCGTATCCGACCTCTTGGAAGTTGCCGTGCTGTTAAAAGAGGCGCGGCTCTTCGTTCCGGGCAAGTCTCCCATCTGCGCCCTTAGGATCGTGCCCCTATTCGAGACGATCGACGATCTGCGGGCAGCGGCGTGCGTGATGGCGGCGTACTTCGATCTGCCTTTGGGGCGCGCAATCCTTGCCGCCCAGGACGATCTGCAAGAAGTGATGATCGGCTATTCAGACAGCAATAAGGATGGTGGCTATGTCACCTCGAATTGGGAAATCCGGTCAGCACTTGTCGCCCTGATCAAACTGACAGAGTCGCGTGGGATAAAGCTTCGCTTTTTCCATGGTCGAGGCGGAACCGTTGGCCGCGGCGGCGGTTCGAGCTTCGAGGCGACACGCGCGCTTCCGGCCGGCGCGGTTAGCAGCGGCATCCGAATTACTGAACAGGGGGAGGTTGTCGCCAGCAAATATGGTCACCCAGATGTTGGCCGTCGGACGCTGGAAACCATAGTTGCGGCGACGGTCCTTGCCGGCCTCGATCCAGAGGCCGACGCCGCTGACGGCGAACTCGCAGATTTGTTTTTCAGTTTCAGTGCCGATGCCTACCGCGCCTATCGCGCGCTGGTCTATGAAACCAAGGGCTTTGAAATCTATTTTCGCGAGTCGACGCCGATTCCCGAGATATCAAATCTAAAGATCGGAAGCCGGCCCGCGTCACGCACGAACTCTGCGCGCATCGAGGATTTGCGCGCGATCCCCTGGGTCTTCAGTTGGTCACAGGCCCGCGTGATGCTGCCGGCCTGGTACGGCTTCGGAGCGGCGGTAGCTAAGATGCGTGAGGCAGGCCGCGGCGCGGAATTAGACGCACTCCACGCGAAGTCGCGGTTCTTCCGTACAATCGTTTCAAATCTCGAAATGGTGCTCGCCAAATCGAACCTGGAAATCGCGCGTTGCTACGCCGATTTGGTCGCCGATCAGGAATTGGCCGACGCCATATTTTCGCGCATCTCGGCTGAATGGACTGTGACCCGCGATGCTGTGCTCGCGCTCACGGGCCAGAAGACGCTACTGGAAAGAAATTCCGAACTTGCTGATTCCATCCGACTTCGCCTTCCCTATATCGATGCGCTAAGTCTGCTCCAACTTGATCTGTTGCGGCGGTGGCGTTCTGGTAAGGACGACGACGAAACTCTTGCCGGCATTTACATGTCGATCAACGGCGTCGCCGCCAGCCTGAGAAATAGCGGCTAGGCTCCTCCACTGAACTGTCCGATTCCGGAGCCTGTACAGGGGGCCGTGCGAAAAGTCGGTTGGCCGAAGGGGCATTGTCACGTTAACTCGGCTGGTCTTTGACGGCGACCCTGAAGTAGCGTCTGCAGTCGAAACGTGACGCCAAAGCAGCGAAAAGATTGCTTCGCAAGCTCTTGAAGAAGGAGGGATGGGCACCTTCCCGCATGATAACCGATAAGCTTCGATCATATCCTGTCGCGTTTAGAACGATCGGCCTGACGGCGGAACATATCGATAATAAGCGATCAAATAATCGGGCGGAGAACTCGCATCAACCCGTGCGACGACGCGAACGAAAGATGCACAGATCCAACTCGCCCGGATCCGCCCAAAGGTTCCTCAACATCCACTCCGCCGTCTACAATAAACTTTACGTTCAACGTCATCTCCTAAATCGAACCCGATTCAAGAACCTTCGCGCCGAAGCATTCGGTGTACGGGAAAGCGCGGCCACTGCTGCGTGAAGAAATGACGGGTTCAAACTATTACGTCCAACGCCACTTAATGTGACAATGCCAGCACCAGCGTTACAACCCTCCTTTTCAAGCCAACCTCTCATAACGCTTGGTCTGATACTGCTCATGCAGGTCACCAAAGCCTGGGAGTTATATGCGGAGGTTCCCTGTCAGCAAGAATCGGACAGAATGGGACAATTAGTCCGACCACGTACGCCATTACTTTAAGCGCGCAACCAAGCGCTGAAGTTCTTTACCCTGCTCCTTTATGATCTGGCTCGCTTCGCTCTTTAGGTTGGCAATATTTCCTGCTCCAACGGCATCTAAATCGTCCAGTGCCAAATCAAGTTTGGTATCAAAACGAAAATACCGTTGCGCATTCTTCTTGCTCTCATCAGGTAAAAATTGACGGAGCTGATAGTCTGTTGCGTCTGCTTCTCCGTCCATCATCACGCTTATTATCGGGCGCACCCAGCCGAGGGCGCCCCATCCTTTTGCGTCCTTATACAGGATCTTTCTCGTGCCAACTCCAGTACCAAGAGACGTTATCGAAATGTCGGCAGGTTTGACTCTAAGAGAAGCGGCCTCCGCGTATGCGCACATACCCGGATTGTTAACAAACACGCCTCCGTCTATGAGAACCCGACGAGTAGACTTGCTCGCAAGACTAGCGGTCACTGTCGGTTCGAAGTACGTGGGCGCTGCTGAAGTCGCCTGAGCCGCATCCCGTAGGTAGTGGTTGCGGTCTTTCTTTTCGCGGGCCCGTCTTGTCTTAAAAAAATATGGCTGGCGTTTCTCTATATCATAACTCGTAAGGACTATTGGGACGATGCAGTCCTTTAGAGTAGAATCGCCAAGATATTCCTTAAGGATCTTCTCCAACGGTTTATGATCGTACTGCTCGTCGAGGGCGCCACCGGCGGAAGTAATTCCGCGCCAGAACGAACGGTCAAATATTTCTCGGCCACGATCTGCGTAGAGTGCGAGCATATCCTCGGCCGAAAACTTCGGGGTCCCATCACGTTTCGGCACGGTCAAACCAGCCGCCAGAATACCCCCTGTCGATGTACCAACCTTGCCTACCCGGTTAACGCCCATGACCGCTACATGTAGGGTGCCGCCACTCTCCCGAGTAAAGCTCGGCATAGGTTGGAGCAGAGGTGTCGCCCGCGATGCCGAGCAATGAGCGGAAGGCGTTGAACGGGTAGAACCGCCTGTTGAAGCGGAAGGTGAACTCGTTGAGGTAGGCTTGTAGGTGCTGGTGGCTAACGCCGTGGTGGATCCCGATCAGCCACGTCTTCAGGTTGGCGAAAACCAGATGGATGATCGGCAGGTATTGCTCGGCAACAGCGAAGTGCTCATAGCCGCGCTTACCGAGGCCAGCATAGCCGCTCCAATCGTCAGTAACGATCAGCGATCCCGGCGCGACGGTGCTCTCGACGAACCCACAGAGCGACTCGGCGCTACGGTCGAGCACGACGGCGAGCCGAACGCGTCCGGCATAGCGTCCGTCTTTCCGGTTGTCGAGCTTGGTGCCCGGCTTTCGATGACGCACCTCGATGGCACAGGAGACGGGAACCTTGTGGTGAACACCACGGCCTTCCCCACGCGTTCGCCCGCCAACCCAGGTTTCGTCCACCTCAACATGGTTCTTGGGCTGTCCACCGATCCTGTCTTGGTTGGGCCGCACCATGCCCGAGCGGAGCTTGTGGAGAATTTGAAAGGCCGTCTCGTAGCGCGAAAGACCAAGTTGCCGCTGAAACTGCACGGCGGACATGCCGGGCGTCTGACTAGCGACCAGATAAGCGGCCCAGAACCAGACGTTCAGCGGAGTGTGGCTACGCTCCATCACTGTTCCCACCGTCAGCCCGGTGTTCTGGCGGCACTTGCGGCAGCGCAGGACGCCAGGGCGGTTTTCAAAGTGGAACGGCTCTCCCGCCGTGCCGCAGTGCGGGCAGGCAAAGCCGTCTCCCCAGCGGGCTTTCTCCAGGTAGGCGGCGCAGGCCGCATCATCGGGGAAAAGTCGCTGGAACTCGGGTAGCGAATGCGGGAATGGGAGATCGGCGCGGTCGAGAACATCCATGGCGCGCTCCCCTATATCCGGTTTGCGCCCATTCTAGCCCTAGTGGGTGTGGGTGTAAACCGGATAGGCAAGGTACCAACAATTAAGTCAAAAATATCGGCTACACGTTTGCCCACTTTCTCTTCGATGTGTTTCAGGAGGACAGCGGGAATTACTCCACGGATGCCACCACCATCGATCGACAGTACGTTGAACATTTCGATCTCCATTTTTTCTATATCTTCATCCGACGGTACTGGTAGTGCTCGGGGGCATTGTCACATTAACTCAACTAGTCTTTGACCACGACCCTGAAGTAGCGTCTCCGGATGCACAATCTTTCCTTTAAGCACTATCGTTTTCCGCCTGAAGTCATCTGCCACGCAGTCTGGCTCTACGCCCGGTTCACTCTGAGTTACCGAGATGTGGAAGACCTCCTCGCGCAGCGCAACCTCGATATTTCCTACGAAACTGTTGGCGGTGGTTTTTTAAGTTTGGCCAGCCCATTGCCCGGAACCTGCGGCTAAATCGACCGAAACCCAGCGACTACTGGCATCTGGACGAAATGGTCATTGTTATCCGTAGGAAGCGGCATTGGCTGTGGCGTGCGGTGGACAATGAAGGCGAGGTTTTGGACTTCCTGGTACAGTCGAAACGTAACGCCAAAGCAGCGAAAAGATTGCTCCGTAAGCTCTTGAAGAAACAGGGATGGGCACCTGCCCGCATGATAACTGATAAGCTCCGATCATATCCTGTTGCCTTTAGATCGATTGGCCTCACGGCGGAACATATCGATAATAAGCGATCAAATAATCGGGCGGAGAACTCGCATCAACCCGTGCGACGACGCGAACGAAAGATGCAAAGATTCAAGTCCCCCGGATCCGCCCAAAGGTTCCTCAACATCCACTCCGCCGTCTACAATACTTTCTACGTTCAACGTCATCTCGAAAATCGAACCCGATTTAAGAACCTTCGCGCCGAAGCATTCGGTGTATGGGAAAACGCGGCCACGGCTGCGTGACGAAATTAGAGACGCTAAATTCTATGACCTGCACCGATTAACGTGACAATGCCCTCTTGCACCACAGCATAGGATTTCGGCTTATGACCCAGGCTGTGTGAAAACGTGGTCGGGTCTGGTTGTTGGTAGCGTAAGCGGAGGTCGGGGCGGGATTATGCGACCCGACGCGTCCAATTCAGTAAAATCGGTCCGCGGAGATGCCTAACGGCTCCTTGATGCGAAGAATGCTGGGTTATGGGGCCCCCTGAGCCCGTCTCATGCGTGGCTCGCCTCTATCAATCCGCCAACGCCAAGAATCTTCATCACGCGTTTCATGTTGTAGGCCAGAACGTGCAGCGCCATTTCGGTGCCGACGTGCTCGAGCGTTTTCATCTGGAAGTGCGTCGCTCCCATCCACGACTTTATCGTACCGAAGGGATGCTCCACGGTCTGGCGGCGCACGCGCATCTTGTCCGGATTTCGATCGAGCCGCGCCTGAACTCTCTCAAGGACGGCTTCGTGTTCCCAACGTGAGATCCGGCGCTCCCGAGCCGTCGTGCACTTGCTTTTCAGCGCACACGCCTGACAGGCAGCCGTCCAATAGCGGCGCAGCATCTTACCGGCCTCTTCGTTGGTATAGCGATAGGTGAGCTGCTCACCGTTGGGACAAAGATAGACATCGTCTTCGGCGACATAGACGAAGTCCTGCTTGCCGAAACGCCCTGCGGCTTTGGCCCCTGAGGTCAGGGGCTTCGGGAGATAGACCGTTATGCCGGCCTCCTCGCAGGCCAGGATCTCTTCGCCGGCGTAATAGCCGCGATCGGCAACAGCCTCGATGGTTTCAGAACCAATGGCCGTGCGCGCCTGCGCGGCAGCGCCCGACAACTGACCCCGATCAGAGCCTTTGTTGGTCACCTCATGGGAAACGATCAGATGATGCGTCGTGTCCACGGAATTTTGCACATTATAACCGACCATCCCGCTGCCCCGGCCGCTCGTGGCCATCGAGCGCGCATCGGGATCTGTCAGGGAGATCTGCTTGTCCTCGCTCTGCATCATCTGAACGTTCAGTGCATTCAGGCGCTGTATCTCTTGGCGCAGCATCGCAATCTTCTCGTTGAGCCGCGTGATCTTGGCCTCCGGCACCGCTTCGCCCTGGCGATCGGCGCTATCAAGCTGCGAGAGGTAGCGCGCAATGCTCTCGTCGATCTGCTTCAACCGCCGCTGCATCTTGGCCTGCGTGAAGTTCCGATCCCGCGCGTTGACCGCTTTGAACTTGCTGCCATCGATCGCAACGCTCGCCTCACTGAACAGCTCAAGGCGACGGCACAACACTACGAACGCACGGCAGACCTTGCGGATGGCCCCGCCGTTGTCCTTGCGGAAATCGGCGATAGTTTTGAAATCCGGCATCAGGCGGCCGGTCAGCCATAGGAGCTCGAGATTGCGCTGGCACTCCCGCTCTAGGCGACGGCTCGATTGGACCCGATTGAGGTATCCATAGACGTAGATCTTCAGCAGCGTCGCCGGATGGTAGGCAGGCCTTCCCGTCGCCTCCGGCTAAACCCCGCTAAAGCCCAATTCCCCCAGATCAAGCTCATCAACCAAGACATCAATCGCCCGAACCGGGTTGTCATCGCCCAAATACTCATCCAGCCGCTCAGGAAAAAGAGTGCTTTAACTGCGATCATCGCCAACTACAAAGCGCTTCATCGACCCCTCCACCAAATCACAGAAGAATCATACCAGCCAACGCGTTTTCACACAGCCTGGACCCAAAGCGGACATTTTACTGGTCGGACTTTGTCCCCCGCAGCATGATAACTACTTGACCTAGAACCCCGATTGCCCAGGGTTGGTGGCGTCTCCATTTCCTTCGTCACTCTGGTGGTTGATCACAGCTGGTGTCTGCAGGCCGGTTTCAGTGGAACAGCACGTGCGCTGCAACGAGAGATGCAGCCAATGCCGTGCCGAATCGCGCCACGCTCCCGGTAGATACCTCGAGCAAAGTCCGCTCGTGACGCCAGCCGTTACGAATGATGGTGGGAATTGCCACAGCCGCAAAGGTCAGGGCGATAACCCAGCCCGACCGCACGAAGTAGTTCATCTCCGGAAAGCTCAGCTTGAGGACCAGATAAATCGGGACGCTCAGGAGCAGCGTCGTCAACACGAGTCGTTTTGACGGGTGGAGCAGGAAGACCGCTGCCAGCACCAGAATCACAATCCCGTTCTTGACATAGTACGAGAGCTCATTGAACCAATGGGTCAGTGGAAAATCTGGATTACTGAACTTGGCGTAGATCACGACGAAGCTGAAGAGCACGCCGGAGACGAGCGCTGCAACAATCGCGCGCCTGCCGCTCTGCACGACCTGAGCGTCGGTCGCGTTTGGTCGCAGGTGGCGGCGGTAGATGTCCACGGCCCAAAGAGTGGCTACCGAGTTGTAGATCGAATCTAGTGTGCTCATGAGCGAGGCGAAAAGCCCGACCAAAATGAGGCCGCGGACCCCTGCGGGTAGAAAGTTGCTGACCAGCGTGAGGTAGGCGAGGTCGGGGTCCTTCAATGGTTGGTCATGCAGAATTCCCGCCAAGGCGATTCCCGGGATGATGACGATGAGCACCATCACGTATTTGAGCACGCCGCCGACAAGAAGACCGATTTGCGCGTCTTTGAGGCTCTTGGCTGCCAGTGCACGTTGTAGGATCACTTGATTGGCGCCCCAGTAGTTGAGGTTCAAGAGAAACATGCCGAAGAGCCCAATCCAAGGAAGCGTGTCATGGTCGCGTGGTAGATGGAGATGCATGAGATGCCCGGTCGTACCCCAAAGCTCAGACCAGCCACCCAGGTAGTGAATTGCCACACTTAGCGTCACAATCCCGCCGCCCATGAGGAGCACGAACTGCACGATGTCGGTGCGCACGACGGCTCTGAGCCCGCCCAGATAGGTGTAAGCCGCCGAGAAGGCACCGGTCACCACGACAAGGAGCCCAAGTCGCAGGACAGGGTTCAAATCCGGAAGCCCGCCCATGCCACCAAACACGGCGTCGATCGCGTATGCTGCAAAGAAGAGCGCTGTCCCGAGGTAGAGGAAGGAGTACATCACGATCATGAGGACGGCATAGGCCAGAGCGACCTTGGGCCCGAGCTTCGCCTCGAAGAACTGAGTGATGGTGACAACCCGCATCCGGAGATAGAGCGGAACAAAGACAAAGGTGGCGACCAGAATTCCGAAGATCGCGTTAATCTCGAGATTCGCCTGGGCCAGACCAAACACATACGCCGAACCGACCATCGCGATAAAGTGGTTGGCGTGGATGTTAGTAGCAATGGTCGACATGGCGATGGCCGGCCACGTGAGTGAGCGGGAACACAGAAAATACTCCTCGATTCCCACGTCCGGTTTCGCTCGAGTTCGAATACCAATTGCGAGGATGATTGCGAAGTAGGCGGCGAGGATTCCGAGATCGAGGAACATGTTGTCGGCCTAGCCCTGCTGCCTTTGCCCTTGCATGATCTTCACAGTATCGCTTGCTACTCGGGTTCGGCTCATGTCCGATAGGCTAGCTAGCCACACGATATTCCGCAACGATTTGCGGTGGGTTTTTGGCCGATAGGCTTCACGCGACCACCCGCTCGGAGTCCGAATAGCGAAGTAGTATTCTTCCTCAGCTTGTGGCTTCCCGCCGGAACGCTCTGACCTGACCGGCTCTTTTTGGACCAAGCGGTTAGTGAAGAAATGTCCGCTCTTGGCGCAAAGAAGACATATTGCGGTGCAGCATGGATGGCCGTTTTCGGGGGGTGAGCGGACATTGGCCTAGACTCCCGAAATGTCGGCGTTTGACCCAAACCGGATATGGGCATGAAGATAATTGAGACTCCGTGCGGTATGACCCGTAGTGGTATTGTCGAAGGAGCGCATACTCAAGACCAAACGAATTGGAGGATATCACGACATGAAGAACGGACCGAAGTTTTCTACGTTATTGCTTCTCCCTATTCTGTGCCTGACGCCCATGATGGTGATGGCCCAGAATGCGGCCCCGCCCATGAGTTTCTTTGTAACCAGCGCTGGCCCGGGAGATGGGGCCAACCTAGGAGGTTTGGCCGGCGCCGATGCGCACTGTCAGTCTCTTGCGCAGACTGCGGGTGCTGGAAACCATACCTGGAGCGCGTATCTCAGTGTTACGGCGGCTCAAGGCCAGCCGGCCGTGAATGCCCGAGATCGAATCGGGACAGGGCCCTGGTACAACGTAAATGGTGTGCGCATCGCAGAGAGCTTAGCGGATCTTCATAGCGACAACGCCAACCCCACCGAGGAGACCATTCTTACCGAGACGGGCGAGCAGCCATCGCGGCACGACATGTTGACCGGCTCGCAGCTAGACGGGACCGCTTTTCCCGCTGGCGAGGATCGTACATGCCAGAATTGGACGAGCAACGATGAGGGGCGTCCGTGGGTCGGTCACGGCGACCGTAGAGCTCGGGGCGTCCCGGGATCTCCCTGGAATTCAGCACATGCGAGTGCCGGCTGTAGCCCGGCCGCTTTGAATAGCACGGGCGGGGATGGGCTCTTTTACTGCTTCGCAACAGATTAACGATGAGCGTTGGCGCGACGATGTAGCTTTCGCTGCCCTGGACTGAGGTCAGACGCAGGCTGCTGGAATTAGAAGGGTGGCCGTAATCCGAGTGATGACGCCCCTAGCGAAACCGGCCCGTCTGCTATGGCACTAAGTGGACTCTTGCGCCGCAGCATGAAATGTCCGCTTTTGACATGAGCGGACATCGTCCCGGCTGCACCTCCAGGGCCTTCTTGGGTGCCAATTTGGCCTTGCGGAGCCTGATCCAGCTTATTCTTGAGATTGGAGAGGTACGGGTTTGTGATACCGTTTTGCTGTCCAGAGAGGCTCGGGGGCATGAACGAAACGGTCAGACGATATAGCTGCGGTCGATCTGTCCGAGATTGACCGTTCCCGCCTGGCGCATGACGACCACAAACTCGCGCGTCAGAATGTCGAGCACCGTCTCGACGCCTTCCTGACCAAAAGTGCCGAGGCCCCAGAGATAGGGCCGGCCGATCGCGATCGCATCGGCGCCCAGCGCGAGCGCCTTGAAGATGTCGCCGCCGCGCCGAAAACCGCTGTCGATGAGTACCGGGATGCGCCCCTGTACCGCGGCCACGACTTCGGGAAGGGATTCGATGGTTCCACGCAGACTGTTCTCGGCCCGCCCGCCATGGTTCGAAACGATGATTCCCTCGATACCGTGTTGGATTGCGAGTCCGGCGTCCCCGCCGGTGACGATCCCTTTCAGCATCAGATGCATTGAGGTCGCGTCCCTGATCCGGTCGATATAATCCCAATCGAGGAAGGTGCGGCGCGCGTCGCTGCGGACAAGCCCCTCGAACATCGGCGGGCCCGCAGGATTTGCGCGCCCTTCCGAATGGCACACCTGACATTCGGCGTTGGAGTCACGGCGGAAACGCTGGATCGCTTCGCGATTGCTCGCCGGGTGATCCACGGTCACCGCCATGACGCGGCACCCTGCCCGCTCTGCGCGCCTGATGACGGCCTCCGTCACCGACCATTCGAGGTCCGGATAGAGCTGAAACAAGACCGGCGCCCCGCGCGCCGCGCTGACCTCTTCGATGGCGCTCGAGGCGACGGTCGAGAGGAACTGCCCTACGCCCCGGCTCCGCGCCGCGCGCGCCACCGCGACTTCGCCTTCTTCATGAAACGCCTTCTGGCCCCCGCAAGGTGCGATGAAGATCGGAACCGGGTAGGTTTCTCCGAAGAGCTCAACCGACGAGTCGATGTCCTGCGTATTGATCAGCCGGCGCATGCGGAGCTGAAACTTGGAAAAGCCTTCGCGATTGGCCCTTACGGTTTCGCCGTTGTCGCCCCCCATCATCATCCGGGTGTAGTGACCGGGGTTGAAGACATGTTTGGCGGTTTCCCGGAAGTCGAAGACGTTGATCGCGTCCTGCGCCCGCGTAAGAATCTCGGGCGCATAGATGTCGGACAAATCGACCACGGGCTGACCCGATACGCGGCTTGCCGCGAGCATAACCGGGCTCGCCGCCAGAAATCTTAAAAAAGCACGCCGCGTTGAGAGTGCGAGTTCTTCGTTCATCTGCATGGTCCCATTCCTTTCGCAAATCCGCAGCCCACGGATTTAAGCGATGCGCGCGAGAGCCGCCGTCTCCAAATCCTTCTCCGAGTTGCGCTCCAGGACTTCGTTTGCATTGTCCTTGATCAGTCGGAGTATGTCGGGCGAAACGGACTCTTCTGCGATCAATCCAAGACCGTAACGCGTGTGCGGCAATCCGTATAGCTGAATGTCGTCCGCCGTCACCGCCACCACGAGGGCTTCGCATGTGGCATCGAACAAAAATGCTCCGATGTGCTGTCCTTGGCGGGGCAAACTCCTACGTCGGGGAGCCGTTTCCCATTTGGAGTGTAGAGCGACGGCACATTGATAATACACAGATAAGGGGTGCCGCCGCCCACTGGTATTACAGCGGGGGAGTTGGTTCTGCCGTTGAAGCACCTCTGAGGGGAAGCGCCTCGGGGTGAGGGCGACGGCTCTCTATTTATTTAGTGCACCAATGTGGCGAAAAAAGGCTTCAGTGATGGGTCACGATGTCTGCATATGGCACTAAGCGGACTTATTGCGCTGCAGCATGGATGTCGGCTTTCGGGGGTAGAGCAGACTCTTGCACCGCAACATTGGATTTCCGCTTTTGACCCAGAGAGGCATTATTGAAGTTGACGTTCGGTGTAGCGCACACCTTATCCACTTCAGTTACTAGGCACGATGCCAGTCCGAAAGAAGTCTCAGCGGTGGTTTTGCGATTCAATAACGCAGCGGCCCATGTCGTAGTCGCCCACCGCGCGAATGATTTCGTTGTCAGTCGGCTCAACACGTCGTCCGGAAATCTGGCTGTTGAGCACGCGGTGGATTGAAGAGGCGAGCTTCGTCACAAGATAGCAGTCCACCGAGGGCGTCGCATGTGGATTGCCGATACCGCTGTCGTCGGTAAGGAAAATGTAGCGCGACTGAGTCAGCGCCGCCATTGCACGCATCAGATACTCAGAACCGGGGCCGACACCGGATGCGCCGACGGGTACGATCTGAATACGCTTGGCGCGCGCCACTTCCGTCGAGTGCCACGAGGACGCGACATCGTCCGCATGGGGCGGGGCATCGGCGACAAAGAGGATCGAGCGAACCGCATCGGGGCGCCAGTCAAGCGCAACGGCGCGGGCCATGGCTTGTTCGACCGCCTCGGGATAATCGCCGCCGCCATCCGCGCGCTGCTGCGAAAGATCGGCGCGTAGCGCGGCGATGTCGCTGGTGAAGGGGAAGGTGCGGGTGAGGTAGGCATCGCCTATGTCGCGATAGGCGACAAGCGCGACGCGGATGTCGAGGTTCGGGTGGTCGTGGCTAAGATCGCGCCGAGCCCCGATTTCAGGTACTCCAACTCGTCCGCCATGCTGCCCGTAGTGTCGACGACAAGCGCGAGATCAAAGCGCTCTATGGTGGGCGCGCGCTGGGCCACAGTGATTGTCTGAAGGTTTACGTCGCCGCGGTCCGATAGTGAGACGTGGTGGGCGCGCCGCGACGCATCGCGCGGAACGGAAATCGAGACGCGCTCACCAAGACGATCGAGTTCAGGGAAGAATATTGCGGAGCCATTCGCGATGGTGGTTAGCGTGAGCTGGTTGCCGTCGGCGCACGTCAACGTCACCGGCGCGAACGGAACGGGACGCCCGGCGCGGTCCTGGATATTGACCGCGAGAACGCGGGCAGTATCGACGCGCGGCACACCCTGCAGCGATTCACTCTCGAGAAAACTACCGACATAACGCGCATAGAGCACGGGATTGAGCAAATCGTCATAGTCGCCCGCGGTGAGCAGTCCGGCTGGCGGCGGCTGCGCCGCGCGCTCGCGATATTCGAAAGCTGAGCCGGCCGGTGTCTCGCCGAACTCTGCCTCGCCGACTGTGGTAACTGGAACGCCGACAGCCGCAGCGCCTGCGATCAACGCGCCGGTGATCAGGACTTCCCCAACCGCACCCTCCGCTGCACTGCTGTCCGAAGGCGGTGGAGGAGGGGGAGGCGCGGGAGGCGGAGGTAGAAGCGGTGCGCTGCGGTCAGGCGGTGCGCTGCGGTCAGGCGCCGCGCTGCGTCCACGCGGCTGGAAGGTTTCCGGCGGCTCATCTGCCAATACGATCGGTGAGGGAGCACGACGGCACATCCCTGCATCGTTCTGGCCTACATCGTTCTCTAACGTATCGCCTTGAGCGCCATCAGCTTCGGGCGTGTAAGACAGTGTCAGCGAAGCTGCAATAAGGCTCGCGAGAAGAGGCTTAGCCCAAATCTTCATTGCACACCCCTTAACTCCTCTGGCATCGCGTCGGTATGTAGAAGAGAATGAAACCTTGGCGGAATTAAGGCGCTGCGATCGCAGACGGGAAATTTATTTCTGATGTTTTTGTTATGACCGGTGGATCCGACGCGAAAGTGCAAGCTCACCCCGGCCTCGAGCGCAAAACCTTGCCAAAATAAATTGCGGCACAGCAAACTGCGGGGCGCAGTTGCCGTCGGGCGCTAGAGAGGATCGCCCAGCGCAGGATGAAATGTCCGTCGCCGTCAACCCACGCAGCAGCGTGAATTCCAGCGCAGAGTGAGACGAATGTGCAGCCTAATCGGCGTCTATTGAATGAGGCCGTATGAGTGGCCAATGTCCGCTTTTGGCACTAAGCGGACTTATTGCGCCGCGGTAGCCATGTCTGCGTTTGGAGTAAAGCGGACTTCAGCACCGCAGCATAGGATTTCCGCTTTTGGCACAAAGCGGAGTTAGTCTGGAAGCAACTCTGGCTCAAGTCGCGACCACGCAATAGCCTTATTATGAGGCTAGCAAACTAAAGTCATCAGAACATTGAACCGAGATTGTCGATGAATGGCGCATCCAGGTCCATTCTAGTTGGGGTAGCTACATTATCGCTTGCTTATTTGAGCTCTCATGTATCCGTCCATCATGACGGAGTGTGTGGTGCTCAAATGTGGAAACGCAGCGTGTTTTGGATTGATGTTAGTGACCATAGTTATGATGAGTTTAGTATTGTAGATCGATGGAGTAGGGCCCACGCGACGCCTTGCGAACACATTTGGCTAAACGGAACCATTGAACAAGATAGCGGCGCATATTGGCCACCATTACATCTAGCCGTCGCGCAAGGGCGTCCCATTGGCCAAATACGAGAAATTATTAACATCGCTGAGCCGGAAGAGCTTGTCCGTAAAGACGTTTTGGGCGGAACCATATTACATTGGTTGGTTATTCCTTGCCTATCCGGTTAACGCCCATGACCGCTACATGTAGGGTGCCGCCACTCTCCCGAGTAAAGCTCGGCATAGGTTGGAGCAGAGGTGTCGCCCGCGATGCCGAGCAATGAGCGGAAGGCGTTGAACGGGTAGAACCGCCTGTTGAAGCGGAAGGTGAACTCGTTGAGGTAGGCTTGTAGGTGCTGGTGGCTAACGCCGTGGTGGATCCCGATCAGCCACGTCTTCAGGTTGGCGAAAACCAGATGGATGATCGGCAGGTATTGCTCGGCAACCTCTGGATCACCACACTCGGCAACAGCGAAGTGCTCATAGCCGCGCTTACCGAGGCCAGCATAGCCGCTCCAATCGTCAGTAACGATCAGCGATCCCGGCGCGACGGTGCTCTCGACGAACCCACAGAGCGACTCGGCGCTACGGTCGAGCACGACGGCGAGCCGAACGCGTCCGGCATAGCGTCCGTCTTTCCGGTTGTCGAGCTTGGTGCCCGGCTTTCGATGACGCACCTCGATGGCACAGGAGACGCGAACCTTGTGGTGAACACCACGGCCTTCCCCACGCGTTCGCCCGCCAACCCAGGTTTCGTCCACCTCAACATGGTTCTTGGGCTGTCCACCGATCCTGTCTTGGTTGGGCCGCACCATGCCCGAGCGGAGCTTGTGGAGAATTTGAAAGGCCGTCTCGTAGCGCGCAAGACCAAGTTGCCGCTGAAACTGCACGGCGGACATGCCGGGCGTCTGACTGGCGACCAGATAAGCGGCCCAGAACCAGACGTTCAGCGGAGTGTGGCTACGCTCCATCACTGTTCCCACCGTCAGCCCGGTGTTCTGGCGGCACTTGCGGCAGCGCAGGACGCCAGGGCGGTTTTCAAAGTGGAACGGCTCTCCCGCCGTGCCGCAGTGCGGGCAGGCAAAGCCGTCTCCCCAGCGGGCTTTCTCCAGGTAGGCGGCGCAGGCCGCATCATCAGGGAAAAGTCGCTGGAACTCGGGTAGCGAATGCGGGAATGGGAGATCGGCGCGGTCGAGAACATCCATGGCGCGCTCACCTATATCCGGTTTGCGCCCATTCTAGCCCTAGTGGGTGTGGGTGTAAACCGGATAGGCAAGGGTTATTCATCCGGATACCGAAGGCGGCGCTGAACTCGCTAGGGAATTAATCCAAATTGGGTTGGACATTGACGAAGAAGATGCAGATGGCCTATCGGCGATGGAATGGATGACGGCATTCCATGGTTCGCCGACACTCGTCCCCTGACTGACATCATGGGGATTCACCAACGCAATGAGTTAAACTACTGGCTGTACTGACCCGACAGGCTTTTTTGGCAACCAGCAGTGCGATGACGCCGAATGCCGGCTTTTGGCACTAAGTAGACTTATTGCGGTGCAACATTGGATTTCCGCTTTCGGGGTGCGGTCTCAATGCATCAACGCAACACTAGCGGCAGGCCTCTCTGCCGGGGGTTAGAACCTCAAAGTCTTTCAGGACCGTTCTTGAGCCGTCCGGCCACTTTTCTCGGATGCGAGAGCGAATAGATCGAAAACACAGCACTCTTCAGAAAGCGTTATCAGAGCAGGCGTTTGACGTTCCCATTGGAGCTGGGCTGGCAGTGATTCCACGGCCCAGGCTTCTCGTGCAAGGTGAACCACGGACTATGCCTTTGGCTCGTAAGCACAAACTCAGACTCCTCCGTTTGCGCCAAGGTGCGGACCCATCCAGGAAAAGTGGAGGCGCCCTACACCGTTTGCATTGCTTCTGCCTCGAATTTGACGGGGCTTGTGAAGTCCAGCGTCGAGTGCCGACGGACTGGATTATAGAACCCGTCGATGTATCCGGCTATGGCAGTTTCAGCTTGGCTTCTTGACATGAACACAGTCCTCCAGATCAGTTCTGACTTGATGGTTTTGAAGAAGGTCTCGACGACGGCGTTATCATAGCAATTTCCCTTACCGCTCATTGAGGCGAGGAAACCGAGTTCACCGAGGCGCGCCTGGTATGCGTCTGAGCAGTACTGGCTTCCCCGATCGCTATGGTGGATCACACCGGCGCCAGGTTGGCGCAGCCCGATAGCACGGTTAAGCGCCCTGAGCGGCAGGTCGCTGGTCATGCGAGCGCCCACGGCCCAGCCGCTGACGCGCCGGGAGTAGAGGTCGAGCATGACGGCCAGGTACAGCCAGCCCTGTGCCGTCCAAATATAGCTGATGTCGGCAGCCCATTTCTCGTTGGGTGCCTCGGCGGAGAAGTTCTGGTCGAGAAGGTTCGATGCGATGGCCTTGTTGTGCTGGCTGTCCGTCGTCTTTTTGAACTTCTGTTTCCGTTTTGGAGACAACCCATTTCCCCGCATCAGCCGAGCCACCCTATGGCGTCCAACCTCGATCCCATTCTCGGCAAGCTCGTGATGGAACCGCTCTGCACCGTAGCTCTCGCGGCTGCGCCGAAAGGCTGCCCGGACATGGGCGAGTAGAACCATGTCATCGAGCTGTCGCTGGCTTGGGCCGCGATTGCGCCAAGCGTAGAAGCCTGAGACGCTGACCTGCAGCAGTCTGCACAGGCGGAATATCGGCATCGCCAACCCGGCCCTCTCCGCGTCGATGAACCGGAACCTCATCGACTTTCCCTGGCGAAGAAGGCCAGCGCTTTTTTTAGGAGATCACGTTCCTGACGGGCCAGATCACGCTCTCGGCGTTGACGGGTAATCTCCTTCGCTGCATCCTCATGCGGACCGGAAAGCAAATCCTCCTCACGCAATTCTGCGACCCAGCGGCCGAGCGCGCTGACGCTGATCCCAAGATCTCCTGCTATCTGCCGCTGCCTGCGCCCGCTCGTCTGTAAAAGACGGACGGCTTCTTCCTTGAAGGCCCGATCAAACCGCCGGCCCTTGTTCCCATTCTGCTTCGACATTTGCACCTCCTGCGATCAAAATCCTATCGCAGGACGTCTCCACTTTCGTCAGCAGGGTTCAGTGTTGCGTCGACCGGTTGAGGCGGCAGGGGCAAAGCGGACTTTTGCGCCGCATCATGGGATTTCCGCTTTTGACCCAAAGCGGAGTTTGTCACCCTTACCGAGACAAGCCTCGGCGGGGTAACTATCTGACCTAAATCCCCATGCCGCCTCAACCGGTCGACGCAACACCTTGGCGCAAACGGAGGAGTCTGAGTTTGTGCTTACGAGCCAAAGGCATAGTCCGTGGTTCACCTTGCACGAGAAGCCTGGGCCGTGGAATCACTGCCAGCCCAGCTCCAATGGGAACGTCAAACGCCTGCTCTGATAACGCTTTCTGAAGAGTGCTGTGTTTTCGATCTATCCGCTCTCGCATCCGAGAAAAGTGGCCGGACGGCTCAAGAACGGTCCTGAAAGACTTTGAGGTTCTAACCCCCGGCAGAGAGGCCTGCCGCTAGTGTTGCGTTGATCCATTGAGACCGCACCATCTATCTGATAATTGCGGGCCGGATTGGATCGTACTGGATTCGTGATAGCCTCTGCGCAGTTCCGCAGGGGCAGGGCAATGGGCGACTTTTTTGCAAAGCTGAGGCGCAGACACGGCCACCAGGTTGGCGTAATCTGTGCCGTCGTTTTTTACCTCGGCGCCCAGGCGCAAGCTGCAACCGCTCCGATCCCGAACTTCGCGCAGGACCCAAACACCTCCTGGTATCCGGACCGGCGAGACGGCGACAATTACCTGCCGCCTACAAGCGGGCCCGGCCCGGTGACCTCGCACCCGGATTATCCCTATCGCCCGAACGGCATTGGAGACGACGCCGGGGGCAATCCGACCTATCGCATTGCCGATCTGAGCAACCCGATTCTCCAGCCCTGGGTCATTGAGCAGATGAGGCGCTCAAACGAGGCGGTTTTGGCCGGCGAAATCCCTTTTACGGCCCGACAGAGATGCTATCCGCCGGGCGTTCCGGCATGGAATGTTTTCCGCCGCATCGCGCCGCCGATGATCTTTTTCGTGCAGACGCCCGAAAAAGTTCTGATGGTCTGGCGCGGGGATAATCAGACGCGGCATGTCTTTTTGAATGTGCCGCATTCGCTGAACCCAAAGCCGACTTGGCACGGCGAATCCGTCGGTCATTACGAAGGCGATACGCTGGTGGTCGATACCATTGCACTGCTCGACCACCCATTGAGCTTCGTCGACAATTTCAGCACGCCGCACACCGACCAACTCCACGTCATCGAGCGTTTTCGTATGATGGAAGATGACACCATAGAAGTGAATATTTACGTCGAGGATCCCGGTGCATTCACCACGCCGTGGAACGCGCGTCAGCTATTATCCCGCTCGGAGATAGGCCCGATAGAGGAAGCTTTCTGCGCCGACGGCAATCCCGACTATTTCAATCTCTACGCAATGCCGATCCCGCAAGCCGATACGCCGGACTTCTGAGATAATCCATGCGTTTGTGGACCGCGGGGCGGTAGGATTCTGAGTTTCGGAGGGCACGAAATGAGTGAGCCATTCAAGCTTTCTACAAGGCGTGCGTTGCTGAGTTTCTTCGCGGCCAGTCCGGTTCTCTATGCGGCTAGCCGCGCGATGGGCCAGCCCGCCTTCGATATTTTCGATCCTTATGCGCCGCAGGTCATCTCGAATGCGCAAGACGCGATCAATGTTTTCGACTTTCACGAAGTCGCCAAACAAAGTTTGATGCCGGGTCATTACACCTACATGGCGCTGGGTACTGATGACGGTGGGGCCTTGCGTGCCAACCGCGAGGGGTTCGCGAACTATCAACTACGAATGAGAAGGCTCATAGACACGCAAAATGTCGATACCTCTTTTGAGCTATTCGGAGAGCGCTACCCGGTCCCGATCCTGATTGCGCCTTGCGGTAGCCAAAAAGCCTTTCACCCCCAAGACGAATTGGTGACAGCGCGCGCGGCGAGAACAAGGGGCGTGGAGCAAATTCTCTCCACGGGGACATCCTCAGGCGTGGAGGAGGTCAACGAAACGCGCGGCAGGCCGGTTTGGTTTCAGCTCTACGCCGATGCCGAATGGCAAGTGACGCAGGCCTTGGTGAAGCGGGTCGAGGCAGCAGGCTGCCCGGTGCTCGCATTGACGGTGGATCTGCCGGTCAGCAACCGCGAGGCACTTTACCGCCACCGCCGCGACGACAATCCCGAATGTCAGGTCTGTCACGCACCGGACGCCGGAATCATCGGTCCAAGACCCATGTATGAGGGGCTTGAACGCAGTGGTCTGAGTAGGACTTTCATGGATTGGGACTATGTCGATCGGCTCAAGGATTCCATGTCCATGAAGCTTTTTATAAAAGCCCTCGTCGTCGATTCGTGGTCAGCTGTCGCCCTCTGGCGGGATCCGACCAGCACCCCGGCGGCGTTCAAAGCTGGCTTTGACATTGTCGGAGCGCGAGGAGATCTCCAGAGGTCTCGCGGCGGAACAATCTGCACGCTCTTTGGCAAGGTTGCTGGGCCGTGCGCCCTCGACGGTGAGCCGAGAGATTCGCCGCAATGGCGGCTATGATCGCTACCGCGCGGCATTGTCCGACGAAGCGGCCTTTATACGTGCGCGCCGGCCGAAGCGATGTAAATTGGCGGGCAATGCGCAGTTACGACAGACAGTAGCGCGCAAGCTTAAACAGGATTGGTCGCCCCAGCAGATCGCCGGTTGGCTGAAGCAGATGCATCCCGAAGACGAGAGCAAACGCGTGTCGCACGAGACCATCTATCGAAGCTTATTTATTCAATCCCGTGGGGCATTTAGGAAGGAACTGACCGGGTATCTTCGCTCCAAACGGACAATGCGGCGCTCTAAGCGTGCGAGCTCGCATGGCGATGGCCGTGGGCAGATCACGGATATCGTTTCGATCAGCGAGCGCCCTGCAAGCGTGGAAGATCGTGCGGTGCCCGGTCATTGGGAAGGCGATCTTCTGGCCGGCTCGAAGAACACGCATATCGCAACCTTGGTCGAGCGTCATACCCGCTATGTGATGCTGGCGAAGATCCCCTCTAAGGACACCGAGACAGTCGTGAATGCACTGATCAAACAGGCGAAGAAGCTCCCCACCGAACTCTACAAATCTCTGACCTGGGGCCGGGGCAAGGAGCTTGCCGATCACAAGCGCTTTAGCTTGGCGACCAATATCAATGTCTATTTCTGCGATCCGCAAAGCCCTTGACAGCGTGGCTCCAATGAGAACACCAATGGCCTCCTACGACAGTACTTTCCCAAAGGGACGGACCTATCCGTGCATTCGCAGGCGCACCTAAATAAGATCGCCCGCAGGCTCAACGAAAGGCCACGTCAGACCTTGGGGTTCCAGACCCCGGCAGATAGATTTAATGCCTGTGTTGCATCGATCACCTGAGGCCGCATACCTATAATAAGAGAGTTTGATGGACGGAGTGCGTCGAATAGTCCGCTTGAATTTTTACGACCTGTGCGGCTTGTAACGTCGCAGATCGAGCAACAACAATTCGCATTAGGAGAAAAGAATGCCCGTCAAAACAAAACTACGGTTGAGACTTGAAGCATTGGCCAAAGGCCGCAGCCTACGGATCAACGGCAGCATGAAAAGCAGAACGGTTGAATATGATCGAGTGTACTCTACGGTTCGCAACACCGCCGCCAGCTCTGGTCGCAAATTTAAGACGAAGCTTGGCCCGCGCGCGCTTGTCGTTACCCGCACCAAATAATACTGCCGCGCTCACGCGAAGGTGCAATGACCGCTACTGTCTCTAAGCGGACATCTCTCCTCGCCAACGCAATCCCTGTTTTCCGGGGTAAGGCGAATACGCGCTGTTTGCAAAGCTGCGCCCAAATGGGGCGCTCGTTCGCGCGTAAGAGGGCCCACGCCGGAGAGTTCTCAGATGAAATTTCGGCAATGCTGCGATGCCGGGCGGCGCGCTATAAGGCTTTGAAATATACTACATTAGAGCTAATTTCGTGACCGGAACGCTGGGCTCGATATTGCCCCAAGCGCAATCCTTTGAAATTGATTTGGCCAAAGCCGACTTAAAGGGCATTCTATCGATTCATGGCCTAGAGGCGAACGACGACGAATTGGAAGGGTATTTGAGATGTTGATCAAGCGGCGGCGTGGCTGGGAAATTCCGGAATCCATGGCCACCCCGGAATCGCTCGTTCTCAACCGGCGCGGGCTCATCAAGGCCGCCGGCGCGGCGGCGGCGGTCGGGGTTCTGTCGTCTTGCGGCGATTCCGAAGCTGCCTCGGACCAAGACCCGACGGCAGTGCTTTATCCTTTCGCGCGCAATGAGCGTTACACAATTGAGCGTCCGCTCACACCGGCAAGCACCGTCACCACCTACAATAATTATTACGAGTTCGGCTTCGACAAAAACATCGTGCGTCCTGCCCAAGCCTTGGATATTCGCCCCTGGGAAATATCCATCGAAGGCATGGTCGAGCGCGAATTCACGGTCGATATCGATACGCTCATCGGCGCGATGGAACTTGAAGAACGTCTCTACCGGCATCGTTGTGTCGAGGCCTGGTCTTTCACCGCGCCTTGGTCTGGTTTTCCGATGAGCGCGCTGATTGATTATGCCAAGCCATTGTCCGGCGCCACCTATGTCGTTTTGAAAACCTTTCTCGATCTCTCTATTGCGGCCGGGCAGCGGCAATTCATCTATCCTTGGCCTTACACCGAGGGCCTCACGATCCCCGAGGCGACTAACGAACTCGCCTTCATGGTCACTGGGCTTTACGGCAAGCCGCTGGAGAAGCAAAACGGCGCGCCGATACGTCTTGTGGTGCCCTGGAAATACGGATTTAAGTCGATCAAGGGGATCAAGCAGATCATCTTTACCGATGAGCAGCCCGAATCCTATTGGGAAGCGTTGCAGGCGAACGAGTATGGCTTCTGGGCCAACGTCAACCCTGAAGTGCCGCATCCGCGTTGGAGCCAAGCGACGGAAGAAGTGCTGGCAACCGGCACGCGCGTGCCGACACAGCTCTTCAACGGCTATGGCGAATATGTCGCTCACCTTTATGCGGGTAGGGAAAACGAGCGGATCTGGTTTTAGGCCGTTTTCGATCGGGCGTTAGTTTAGGATGCTTTCAAATCAAGGTTTGTTCCCCTGCGGCTGGAAATACATTCGTGTCAACCCGGGGAAGCCAAGCCATTCAATTGTACTGAGTGGCTGGCCGAAACCCGGGACCCACGGAGACACTTGCTCGGTTCGTTCGCCCGCACGAAGGTGAGGAACATCACCAATGCTTGAACAAAAGGGTGTGGTCGCTGAGCTGGAGGGGTTCATGAAGAACGTCCTCTTCCTCGAGGTCGAGTCTGTGCAAGCGGAGCTCGCTCTAGACTCGATCGGCATCGTGGAACTCCTAACTCCATGTCGAACAGACTTACAGTGTCACGCTGCTGATGCACGAGATAGAAATCGAGGACCTCACGACGGTTGCGCGGATCGCGCGCCTGGTGCTTCACTACGCCGGAGCTGTCACCGAGGGTGGTGCGGAGGAGGGGGTCGATGGGCATCCAAGTCCAACCGTTTGAGGAGCATCACATTGAGGCGGTCAAGGCGTTCAACGCCCGCATCGCCGCACAAGTCGACGAACTCGAGAATCGCTTCGGTGGCGCCGCCCATTCCCGGCTGCCGGAATCGGTCGTGCCCACATGGCTACCGCCCGTCGAGGGCTCGCTTTTGCGCGAGGAGCACTTCGTGGCGGTCGAAGGCGACGAGGTCCGCGGCGGCTACACGCTCAAATTCCAGGAGTTTAGCTATCGCGGTAAGGTCCATTCGATGGCGGGTTGGCACGAGCCGGTCTCGGAAGGAACCATCGAAAAGAAGTACGCCGCGGTCGGGATGATGTTGCTGCGTGCCGCGCTGAAGGCGGAGCCACATTTGTATTGCACCGCGATGGGCGGCATCGACACCGTGCCCCCCAAATTCCTCAAGGCGATGCACTGGCAACTCGAATTGTCGTCGTTCCAATTCTACGTCCATCGACCCTACCGCTTCTTCCGCGGCCTGCGGCACCTGCGCCGGGATCGCGGACGGGTCCCGGCTCGCCGTTTCCAGAAGTTGGCGCAGGAGCGCGATGCCCCGCCCTACGCACTGCATGCTCACGCTGAGCCCGGTGTCGCTCTCGGCGAGGTCGAACCAGTCTTCGTAGGCGATCGCCCCCATATCCAACCCCGCCTCCATCCAGTGCAACGTCACGGCATGGCGCGCCTCGCCGTTCACGATGGCCCAGCTCGGGGCGTTGAGGCCGACATATTGCGGAAGCGGTCCGGGATGGAGGTTGAAGCTACCGATACGGGGTGCCGCGACGACGTCGCCATGGGCGATGTGGAGCGAGTGGACGTTCAGCAAGAGATCCACGTCCTCGTCGCGCATGCGTACGCCGAGCGCCGGATCCTTGACATAGGCCGCGGGCCAGACGGGAACATCGAGTTGCCGCGCGACGTCGCTCACGACTGTACCGCGCCGCGTGCCTTCGGGCGCCGACGTCATCACGGCCACCAGTTCGCACTCGCTCTTCGCGACCGCACGCAGTGCCTGGATTCCGGCAGACTCCTCAGCTGCTAGGAGAACTCTCAAACCTGGACACCCTCAAATCATTGCCCCGCAGGCACGTTAGCAAAAACCTCGGGCGGTCGTGCGGCAAAACCGCTTGGAGGTGCCGCACTGTTGCGCGGGCGGCGTACATGTCGACTACGCGCGTGATCGCCTGGCAATGCACACCTGTCAACCGCGCGCTCAGCGTGCGAAAAAAATGTGCGCAGTACTTTCGGGTGGGGGCGAATCAAACGATTTCATTCCTAATGATTGTCATGGCCCGCAAAAGCGGGCCACCCAGATGATCGTAAGTCTCATTCGCCACGCGGACGCGCGCCGACTGGGTGGCCCGATCAAGTCGGGCCATGACATTTAGTGGGAGTGGAATCGTCTCCCTGGGTCCCGAGTCTCGCGCCATTGCGCTCGCCTGGGATGACAAATTTGATTATTTGGTCTGGCCGGAAGACGCTCCAGGCCGAAAAGAAAAGACCGGAGCATCGAGTGCTCCGGCCAGTTCTTGGGAGGGATACGCCTTTTCAGGCGGTGGACGGTTCCAAGTGCCCGTCCTCGGGTCGGCTCGGGGGGGACGAGCCTCACCATTCCTATATGGTGTCGAAATGCGGTCTTTCCAGGGCAGAGGTAAGGTATTTCTGCGCTCAAGGATTCGCCAGATATTCCCCAAATATTCCTATCACTTAGCGGTTGGAGTCAGTGGCCCGCGAGAAACTTCTCGGCTTCCAGGGCCGCCATGCAGCCCATCCCCGCCGCCGTGACCGCCTGACGAAAGATCTTGTCTTTAACATCGCCGGCGGCATAGACGCCCGGCACGCTGGTCAAAGTCGATTCCGACGCAGTGAGAATGTAACCCTCATTGTCCATGTCGAGTTGGCCTTGGAAAATTTCCGTCGCGGGCTGATGTCCGATGGCGACGAACACACCATCTGCCTCAAGTTCGGAAATTTCTTCGCTCTTAACATTGCGCACGCGCACGCCGCTGACTGCAGGGGGCGTTCCGCCGCCCAAGATTTCCTCCACCACCGAATTCCATAAAATGCGCACCTTTGGATTTTTCTCCAGCCGCATCTGGTTGGTCTTATCGGCACGTAAGGAATCACGTCTGTGGACCAGAACAACTTCACTCGCGAATTTAGTCAGAAAGAGCGCTTCTTCGACCGCCGTATTGCCGCCCCCGATCACGACGACTGTCTTTTCTTTGAAGAAGAAGCCGTCGCAAGTCGCACAGGCCGATACGCCAAATCCTTTGAGTTTCTCTTCGCCGGGGATGCCAAGCCATTTCGCTTGCGCGCCCGTGGCGATGATTAGCGCGTCGGCTGTGTAGTTTTTGTCGCCATCGCCCGTCAGCTTGAACGGACGGCTTGATAGATCGACCGCGGACACCATGCTGAATTCGACTTTGGTCCCGACATTCTCCGCTTGGCCCTGCATTTGCTCCATGAGCCAGGGCCCTTGGACGGCGTCGGCAAAGCCCGGATAGTTTTCGACATCCGTGGTGATGGTGAGCTGCCCGCCCGGTTGCAAGCCTGCTACCAGCATCGGCTCGAGCATAGCGCGGGCGGCGTAAATTGCCGCTGTGTATCCGGCCGGGCCACTGCCTAATATGAGGACTTTCGCATGCTGTATTTCGGACATTTATGCCTCTTGGTGGGTGAGGGGATAGGGTCATATCTGTGCGGCAAGGCCAAAGGTCAAGCCAAACCGCGTCTTTTCGTTCGCCTATTCCCAGCTATCGTTTTTGAAATATAATTGCGCGGAGGCTCCGGCCGGACCTTGGCAGACTTTGCTCCCGTAAAGGAGCAGTTCGGGGAAGAAATGGGACGCCATAAGATCGACGCCGTAGACCTCAAGATCCTCGCCGAATTACAGGCCAATGGGCGGATCACCAATGTCGAGTTGGCCGAGCGCGCGAATATTACTGCGCCGCCATCACTGAGGCGCGTAAGGGCGCTGGAAAAGGCCGGGCTTATTCGCGGTTATCACGCTGACCTCGAACCAAAAGCCCTTGGCTATGAATTGACGGCTTTTGCTTTTGTCGGTCTCTCCAGCCAGGCCGAGGCAGATTTAAAGACATTTGAAGAAGAAGTTCGCTCCTGGCCGCTGGTGCGCGAGTGCTACATGCTGTCGGGCGAGATCGATTTCATTCTCAAATGCGTTGCACATGATCTCTCGGAATTTCAGGACTTTGTGACCGAACAGTTGACTGCTGCCAAGAACGTCGAGAGCGTCAAAACGGCTCTGGCAATCCGAACCTCGAAACATGAACCGGGCGTAACGATCGATCGCGAGCTGAAAGACCGCCAAGTGATTGAGGCGAGTTAAACGGCACATAGTTGCACTTGATAATCATTATCAACTATACTCTCTTTACCGATGTTGGAGGGCTTGGAGCCTTGAAAATGAATAGGTTTTTTTTAGCGGCGGTCATTTTGGCGTCACTTTCGGTCCCCGGGACGGTAAAGGCCGCCGTGGCACCGAACGAGGTGCTTTCCACCTATGGCGATATCGCCGAGGCGATATATGAGGATTCGCTTCTAGAGGCGCGCGATATGCAAAGCGCGATCGAAGACTTTCTTTCAAACCCGAACGATGCGGCGCTTGGCGAAGCGCGCACCGCCTGGATAGCTGCGCGCGTTCCCTATCAGCAAAGTGAGGGCTTGCGCTTCGGCAATGCCTATGTCGACGAATGGGAAGGCCGTGTGAACGCATGGCCCTTAGACGAGGGGCTACTGGATTATGTTGCCGACAATTACGGCGACAGCTCCGACATGAATCCGCTCTACACGCTCAATCTTATTGCCGAAGAGCAAATTCGCATCGGCGCGCGGGAGATCGACGCGCGTGTCATCGATGATGATTTGCTACGCGAGCTTCATGAAGGCATGGGTGTCGAATCCAATGTTGCGACCGGCTATCACACGATAGAATTTCTTCTTTGGGGACAGGATTTGAACGGCACCGGGCCCGGCGCGGGAAACCGGCCGGCAAGCGATTACGATCTCGCTGCTTGCAGCAACGAAAATTGCGAACGCCGCGCGCAGTTTTTGCGGGTGGCGACGGAGATTTTGATTGCCGATCTAGAGGAAATGACTGCGGCCTGGGCGCCGGGAGGCGCCGCGCGCCAAGAATTGGCGGCCAAGGGTGAAGAGGGTGGCTTGGTTACGATCCTCACCGGCATCGGAAGTCTTTCTTATGGCGAGCTTGCCGGAGAGCGCATGCGGCTCGGTCTTATTTTGCGCGACCCGGAGGAAGAGCATGACTGCTTCTCCGACAACACGCATAATTCTCATTATTACAATCAGGTAGGGATGATCGCGTTATGGCGCAGCGAATATGCGCGGGTTGACGGTTCGACGCTCAGTGGGGCGTCGCTACACGATTATGTATTGGAACGCGACCCGGCAGTGGTGGCGCGGATGGATGCCGCAATGGAAGAGGCGCTTATGCGCTTGGGCCAAATTAAAAATTCAGCCGATAGCGGCCAGCTTGCCTATGATCAAATGCTCAGCGCGGAGCATCCCGAAGGCAATCAGATGATTCAAGAGGCCATCGATGCCTTGATTGCGCAAACGCGCGCCGATGAGGCTGTGGTTGTAACCCTCGGTCTCGCCATCGCCGTGGAAGGATCGGACAGTCTCGACAATCCCGCCCTGGTTCAGTGAGATCTACAGTGGGTTGGGCATGACAGCCGGCAGGAAATCAGGCGCGGGGCCTATTTCGCGCCGTGCGCTCCTTGGCTGTGGCGCAGCCTCGGGAGCGGTGTTGCTCGCGCGATGCGAAAGCATATCCGAGGCGCCCCTCCAATCAGGGCCGTCGCGTCTACCCGAGATGCGTTTAGGGCCCGGCGAGACGGTTTTAACGGCGCTCGAGCGCCCCTTTCGCTTGGCGGGGCAAACCAGGACGATCCCTGCTTGGCTCTATGGCGAGACGGCGTTCCCGGTCTTTCGCACGCGCGTCGGTGAAACCGTACGTGTGCGCCTAAACAATCAATTGCGTGAACACACAACCATTCATTGGCATGGGATAAGAGTCCCCAACGCAATGGATGGCGTGCCTTATGTCACGCAAACTCCGGTTCTTCCCGGCGAGGATTTTCTTTACGAGTTTATCCCGCCCGATCCCGGTCTCTTTTTCTTTCACCCGCATTGCAACACGGCGGAGCAATTCGGCCGCGGCCTTGCCGGCATTTTGATCGTCGATGACGACAGCGCGCCGCAGTTCGACGACGATGTGTTTTGCGCGCTACGTGATTGGCGCGTCGACGGGCAGGGGAATTTTCTACCCTTCATAACAAATGAGGGCGCGGGCCGCGCAGGCAGCTTCGGCGATTTGCGGACAACGAATTTACAAATAGCGCCCGAGATCGAGGTCCCTGCAGGCGCAGACATTCGTCTTCGTATCGCCAACCTCGACCCAACTCGCAATGGCGAGATCGGAATTTCCGGCGCGGAAGGCTTTGTCATCGCCATTGACGGCAATGCTGTGACGCCCTTTTCTCTTACTTCTTGGCGTTTGGGCCCGGCCATGCGTTTGGAGCTCTGCGTCCGCACCCCGCCCAATGGTGGAGCATTTACACTTCTCGATTATTTTTCCGAAGAGCCCGTCACGCTGGCCGCGTTCAATGCGCGCGGCGCAGCGCGGCGCACAGGCGAATTTTCGCCAGCCGCTCTGCCTCCTGTTCGCATTACCGAACCTGATATCGCAAATACGAGTTTGCGTGTAATGGAACTCAGCGCCTCCGCGGTGGCGACTCAATATCCTGATCTTGCACCGATCGTTCTTCCCGATGGCCGGGTAATCAATCTTCTCGATTCGCTATGTACATCGGCCGAGACGCTTTGGGCGGTGGATGGCCAGACCTGGCCGGAACAAGGACATGAGAACGCGCCGCCGCCCATCTTGCGCTTTGCGCGTGGCGAGACTGCCTATATCGAGTTTTTTAACTCTTCGCGCTTTCCCCATCCCATGCATCTGCACGGCCATAGTTTCAAAGTTCTGTCGGCGAGCGAGCTGCCCCGTCCGGTGCACTGGGCCGATACCGTACTTGTGATGCCGGACGAGCGCGTGCGCATTGCTTTCGTGGCGGACAATCCGGGAAACTGGATGCTGCATTGTCATATTATTGAGCATCAGGAAACAGGAATGATGGCATGGTTCCAAGTCGCCTAGCCCCTTTCTTCATCTGGGCCTTCACCTGGATCCTCGTCTGCGTTCCGGCGATTGCGCTTGCGCAGCCTTTCGGCGCGTCGCTCGATTTTGAGATCGGCCGGAATCTGTTCGAGCGCAACTGGGTTTCTGCGCCCTCTTCTGCGAGTGCGAATGACGGTCTCGGTCCGCTTTTCGACGCGGTTTCTTGCAGCAATTGTCACGTGCCGCCATCGGCTCCGATCGCGGAGCCATATGTAACCCCACCGGGGATGGTGGTCCGTTTGGGAAACGCAAATGGCACCGGCGATCCGGTTTACGGCTATCAATTGCAGACCCGCGGCCTGCAAATGCAAATGGTCGAAGGCCTTCCGGATATTTCGTTTAGCGAGGCAGGGGGCTTGCGCCAAACCGATCTGACGCTTCATCGTTTGGGTTATGGCGAATTAGCGTCGGACACTAAGGCGGGTTTGCGCCGGCCGCTTCGGATTGAAGGCGTTGGGCTTCTCGCGCGCGTTCCGGAAGCTGAAATCTTAAGCCGCGTTGTTGAAGAAGAGACGCAAGAAGGGATCTCGGGACGCGCGTCATGGGTGGCAGGTGCGAATGGCGAGAGCCGTCTGGGCCGCTTTGGCTGGCGGGCAAGTCAGCCGGATTTGGCGGGACAAACCGAGATGGCGTTTTTGCGCGATCTCGGTCTGTCGACCAGTGGGCAAGCCACCGCCTGGGGTGAATGCACCGAGACGCAAATCGCTTGCCGCGAAGCGCCGCATGGCGCTGCGCCAGGCGAGGTCGAAATTTCAAACGAGATACGCGATTTGATTGTCGGGTTTTTGGAAGCGCTGCCCGCGCCCAACCTCGCCGTTCAAAACGCCGAGGGCGAGCGTCTATTTGCGGAGCTAAGCTGCAGCGCCTGCCACGCCACTCTTCACCTTGAGGGCGGCGCTGAGGTGCGCGCCTTTACCGATCTTCTGCTGCACGATATGGGCGCCGGCCTTAATGATGGGATACGCGAAGACGCCGCGGCGCCGGGTGAATGGCGAACGGCGCCCCTTTGGGGGATAGGCGCGACATTAAGGCTGGGTGGGTTGCTGCATGATGGGCGTGCACGCGACGTGGAAGAGGCAATAATGTGGCATGGTGGCGAGTCGGCAGAGGCGCAAGCGCGCTTTGCCGCTTTGACGCGGAACGAAAAGACCGCGTTGGCAGATTATGTGAGCGGATTGTAAGAGGCCAAATGCGTTTTCGTCCGACCTATCCACTAATGCTCGCCGCAGATAGCGATGCGGGAGCTATTGAGCTTGCTCAGGCCAGCCGGATCGCGCTCGAGATAAGCGATGGTTTTGTAATCCCAACCTATCGTCGCTTGGCTGAAACAACAGCTGCGCAAGCCGATGTTTGGACGGCGTATATAGCAGACCGTGCGAATGGCGACGTTGATACCCTACGCGCTGCTTATCATGAAACATGTGATGCCTGGGCGCGCGCGCAAATCATCCGCACTGGTCCAATCGTATTGTTTCTTCGTTATGAGCGCTTCGCTTTCTGGCCCGACGCGCGAAATGGAACCCAGCGCGCGCTCGATGCGCTGATTGCCTCGAACGATCCAAACGAGCTTTTGCCGGAGAATCTTGCAAACAATTACGTCGCCGGGCAGGGCCTGACGGCGTTGGAACGTCTTCTCTATGACGGAGACGATCCGGCAGCGGCTCTGACGGCGCTGACCGAAGAGCCCGAACGGCGCACAAATGTTGGATTGGCGCTGGCACGCAATCTCAACGGAATTGCCAATGAGGTTCTAACCGATTGGACTATCGAGGGCGGCGTGCGCGATATGATTGCCGCCGGAAATGGCTGGAACAATTTGTTTACGGATGGGGAAGAAGCCTCGCGGCTTCTTCTCACCGATCTCGTTGGCGCCTTCCGGCTGATGCATGATGTCAAACTGCTTCCTGTTCTTGGGGAGAGCATAGACGTCGCGCGGCCCCGTATGGCGGAAGCCTGGCGCAGCGAAAGGGCGAAGCGCGATCTTATCCTCAATCTCGAGGCCTCGCGCGCGATGAACGATGTCTTCGCGCAACATTTAGGCGAAATGCGCCGCGCCGCGCTGGGGGAATCTTTCGATGTCTCCGTGGCGGCCATTGATGCGCTCGTCGAAGATCTTGGCGAGGCCACGGCCGACCCGGAACACCGTGCGAGCGTTGAGGCAGCGCGCGATGCGATCAAAGCGACGCAGCTTCTTATCGTAGACGTCCTGCCGGCAGATCTTGGCATAACATTGGGGTTCAATGCGCTTGATGGCGACTGAACGAAACATGATAAGACGGCGCAAATTTCTCGCCGGCACAGCGGGCGCAGGGGCGAGCTTGGCCGTTGGACTTCCGCGCGCTCTTGCGCGGGGGCCCGAGCGTGCCAGCGCCCCACATGCTCGCCTCATCACCGCAGCGCGGGTGGACGGCGCAGATTGCGGAGCAGTTTGGTCGCCGGAGGGTTTGAACGATTTTACGCTGCCCGCGCAAGCCCATGCGGCGGCAAAAATTCCTGGTGCAGAAAAATTCCTTTTGGTTGGTCGTAGGCCTGGAAATTTCGCCGCGCTTTTCGATTCCACCGCGCCCGATACTATTAATTTGCTTGCACCGCTTGCAGAGCATCGCTTCGCCGGTCATGCGGCTACAACCGAGTCTCTGTTTCTCACCGGTGAGCTGCACGCCCAAACGGCCGCAGGGCGTATCGTGCTGCGTGACACGGTGAGCGGCATGGCGGTGAATAGTTGGGATGCGGGTGGAATCGAACCGCATGAACTACTCGTCGCCGATCATGGCGCGCGTCTGATTGTTGCTCTAGGGGGCATTGCTCAGGACGTAAGCGTAAGGGGTCCGGCAATGAACGCTGGGCAAATTGAAAGCGCCATTGCTGAGTTTGACGTGAAGACGGGCCGCTTATTGCACCGCCATGTGCTGTCCGAAGAATTCTCTTCGCTCTCCATACGCCACCTGGCCCTTGCGCCCGACGGCCGGACCATCGCCATCGGCATACAGGATAAGGATTTCTCGGAGCTACGACCCTTGGTCGGAGTATTGCGCGTCGGACAGGGCGTTGAGCTTCTTGAACTTCCCACCGACGATCCCGGCGCATTGCGTTTTTATATTGGCTCCATCGCAATTGACTCATCTGGTCGTTTTATCGCGGCGACCAGCCCAAAAGGTGGAACCATTGCGCTCTGGTCACTTTCAAGCGGGGCCTATATCGGGCGGATCTCGATGCCCGATGTCTGTGGTCTCGCCAGTGATCCGGAGGCTGGCCTTTTTTGGGTCAGCTCGGGCCTGGGCGAACTAGCGCTCTTGCGCGCGAGCGAGACGGGGTTTGCATTTGAAGCGCGTTGGCATACCGATACCCAGTTCGATAATCATCTGACCATAATCTGATCATTGTCCGATAGGGGCGCTTAAGGCATGCATCTCTCGTGAGCGTCCCATCGAGTACCGCCGAAGAGTATCAGTCCCAGCCTCGTGATTTTCGTTATTTTTTGACGACTCGGTTCCTCGGAACGGTCGCCATCCAGATTCAGGTTGTCGGTGTCGGCTGGCAGGTCTACGGCATTACCAATGATCCGGTATCGCTCGGCATAGTTGCGCTCATTGAATTTCTACCGATGCTCATACTTGTGCTGCCGGCAGGCGATCTTGCTGACCGGGTGGATCGGCGTCTGGTCATAATTATCACGCGTCTTGTGGAATCATGTGGCTCGGTGGCGCTGTTTGCGTTGACCCTTATGGGAAGCCAAGAAGTCTGGCATTTCTATATGGTTGTGCTGCTGTTTGGTTTGACGCGAGGCATATCGACTCCAACGCTGCAATCCTCACTTCCCTTTTTGGTTTCGACGAAACAGCTCCCAAGTGCAATTGCCTTAAACTCTTCCATAGGAACCATCGGGAATGTGTCCGGTCCTGCAATCGGTGGATTTCTTTTTGCCGCGGGACCGGCGCTGACTTATGTCACCTGCTTCGTCTTGTTTTTGTTGGCAGCGCTCACCGCGCTGCAAATGCGTTTGCGCCGTCCGGTGCGGATGCCGAGCCGTGACCGTGCCTATCAGCGCATCGCCGACGGCCTAAAATTTATATGGAAACGGCAAATTATTTTTGGCACGATCACGCTCGATTTATTCGCGGTCCTCGTCGGTGGCGCCGTCGCTCTGCTCCCGGTCTATGCGCGCGACATATTGCTTGTCGGTCCTGCCGGATTAGGGCTGTTGCGCAGCGCGCCAGCCTTCGGTGCAGCCACTACTGGGCTTCTGCTCGCGCGTTGGCCTCTCGAACGTCACACCGGAAATCACATGTTCGGATTCGTTGCGCTCTTCGGATTGGCGACGATTGTGTTCGGTTACTCCACGCATTTCTATCTATCGCTGGCGGCCCTGGTGGTCGTTGGCGGCGCCGACATGTTCAGCGTCTTCATTCGCTCTTCGCTTGTCCAATTGGCGACTCCCGATCATATGCGCGGACGCGTCGGTTCGGTGAATTCGCTTTTTGTCAGCGCTTCAAACGAGCTGGGTCAGTTCCGTGCCGGTCTTATGGCCGGATGGATTGGAACCGTTCCGGCGGTGATATTCGGCGGCGTGGGGGCGGTTCTGGTTGTCGGAGCATTCGCGCTGTTATTTCCTGCATTGCGAAAGATCGATCGCTTTTCCGAGATCGAACCCGACGAGCCATGAACGCGCATTGAATGGTTCAAAAACCCTCGCTGGAGCGGCAATCGACGATGTGGCACAGTGGCCGCAACCGGGACTTGGGGCGTTCCTAAGACCAAATCATAAAAATTGGAGGGAGTTATGGGGAGAAACCACATTCGGTCTGCGCTCGGAATCTGTGCCGCGGCGCTATTTCTGGTGGCGCCGCAATCCGGAGATGCCCAAACCCAGCAAGCGCTTGTTATCCAGGGCGCTACGCTGATCGACGGTAATGGCGGCGCGCCAATTGCGAATTCCGTGATTGTCGTCGAGGGCAATCGCGTTACGACCGCTGGGGCCGCTGGCCAAGTTCAGATTCCGGACGGGGCTGATATCGTCGATGCGAACGGCAAATGGATCCTTCCCGGTTTCTGGGACTGCCAGATCAATTATTCCTGGTTCTACGGTGAGTTGATGTTGAACCAAGGCAATACTTCGACCTGTGACATCGCAAATGGCGAGGAGCTCTCCATTGTTCATCGCAGGGCGGTGAATGCGGGGAAAATTCGTGGACCGAGAACCTGGATCGGCATTGGACATCTTGGCGGTGCCGACCCGGAAGAGCTGACAGGTTACGAGACGCCGCTCAGCACGCGGCAAATTCCTACCAGCGTCGAGGAGACTCGGACGGTCGTCAGAACGCTACTCGACGCGGGTTCCGATCAAATCATGTTTCACGATGGCAGCAATTTCACGCCTGAAATGGTGGTGGCTGGCTGTGAAGAATCGCACGCCCGCAACATCCCTTGCACCGTGCGCGCCAGTGGTCCGCAGGTGGGTGCGATTGAAGCGGCATTGGCGGGGGCAGATATTCTTCCTCATGCGCGCGGGGTTGGAATGGGCGTTGTGCGCGACGGCTCGGACGCAAGAAACGAGCTTGAGCGCTTTGCCGATATGGACGAAGCCAAAGCGCAAGAATTGATCGAAATATTGGTCCGCGAGAACGTTGCGCTTGTTCCCAACATCATTCATGAGGCACCGGGCTATCCGGCCGAATGGGAACGCATGGCCGCGGAATCTCGCGAGGTGCTCCAGAACCCGAATCTGCGTGCCTATTATCCCGACGCGTTTTACGAGCAAACGACGCGGGTAAGAACGGCGGTCGCCACGGGTGCGCTGCGTGAGCGCCGTATGGTTGGTTACCAAAATCTGCTGCGTTTCCACAAAATGTTTACCGACGCGGGCGGTAAGTCACTCATTGGCGGGGACACAAACGCCGGTAAGGTTGCGGGCTTTGTGATTCACGACGAGATGGAAATTTTTCAAGAAGCCGGGATCGCGCCGATGCAGATCATCATGGCGGCGACAAGCTGGGTCGCCGAAGCGATGATGAAGGATGCGGATTACGGGACCATCGAAGCAGGAAAGATCGCCGATATGGTGATCCTAAATTCCGATCCGCTTCAGGACATTCACAATACGCGCGATATCGCGGACGTCGTGTTCAACGGAAAAGTTATTGATCGCGATATTCACGCTTATTATTCCACGCCGTTCTTAGGAGAGACCGATAACATCCGTGCTGTGGAAGATCTGCTCTGGGTGAAGGCACTAAAAGCTGACACTTTTAATGGCGGAGGGGGAGGCTAATGGCGGAGGGGGAGGCGCGAACCCGCCAAACCCGAATGAATCGCCGCAGCCTGCGATCGAAACCATGACGCCGCTGGTGGCAACACAAGGCGATCGGGTGACGGTCACGCTGACGGGCTTTGGATTTGTCGCCAAGACGCGCGTCTTGTTCGACGGTGTTTCCGTACCCTATCGCTATGTCAGCCCCACGGAGCTGGAGCTCAAACTCGATGAAGCGCTTTTGGGCCGCGTCGGGCGTTTCGACATTGTTGTCTCCAACCCGGCGCCATTGAACCGTCCTAATTGGGGCGACGGCAATTCCAATACGGGGCATTTTTTGGTCGACTATCGCTACTAGAAGCGCAGTTGCAGCGGTATTCGCGGTGGGCTGTTTTTTTGAAGTTCTTAGGCGACACCTAGCCGTCTACAGAGTTGCGCCAGTGCCTGCCGGCACCTAAGCTGGCTTTATTGGGTAGCGAGCACATCGAGCGCATCGCCCAGGGAAGAAATAACGGGAATAAATAAGGGAAGAAATTCAGGAGAGACGAAGTGAAAAAAACTCTACTTCGCTGTTCATTGGCGTCCTGTGCCGTGCTGCTCCTTTGGGGCGCGTCGGTACCGGTGACGGCCCAGGGGCAGCAGACTCTGGTTATCCAGGGTGGAACGCTTATCGACGGCAATGGCGGAGCGCCGGTGGCCAATGCCGTTGTAGTGGTCGAGGGCAATCGGATCACAGCCGTCGGCACGGTGGGACAAATCGATATCCCGGCTGGCGCGCAAGTCATCGATGCCAGCGGCAAATGGGTGCTGCCCGGTTTGATCGACGCCAAGGCAAATTGGAATTGGCCTTATGGCGAGGCCTTTATCCATTATGGCGTGACTTCGGCAATGATCAGCGGCCCAAGGGGCGATCAGGGCCTCGCCGAGCGCGATGCGATCAATCATGGAATTTATGAAGGCCCGCGCCTGTTCCAGACTGTGATCGGTATTCGCGGTCCCGGTGTCGAACATAATCGCAGCGACAATCACCGGGTCGGCAATGTCAATCGCGTTGCTGAGACCGGTGAAGCCGCCGCGCAATTCGCCCGCGATTATCGTGAGAACGGTGCGGATTTTATCACATTCACCGACGGCTATGGCGATCCGGAAATTTTCGAACAAGCGGTGCGCGAAACGCTTGCCGACGACGTGGCCGTGATCTTCCGCGCCATGGGGCCTGGTACGCGCGCCTATGAAGTCGCCGAAATGGGCGATGGCATCGTCTGCATTCACACCTGCAATGTCGGCGTGCAATTGGTCCGCGACAATGCAGTGGAAAAATGGGCAAATTATCAGCGCCTGCCGCCGGACGCCTATTCCGATATCGACGAAGCCAAGATCGGGCCGATGATCGAGCATTTGGTGGACGCAAATGTCTATCTCGAGCCCGATCTCATCGCGACATCGCGCAGCATGCCGAAGAATTGGGCCCGCATTTCTGAATCGGGGAGGACGGTTTTCCAAGATCCGGCTTTGCTGGCTTATTATCCAAAAACTTCACAGGCTGAGCTCTATGACAATCTACGCATGGCGGAAGATTGGAATCCGCCGGAACAGTTAGCGATGCGCCGCGCTGGTTTTCGCAATCAGATGCGGTTCCTCAAAGCCTATGTCGATGCCGGCGGCAAGATCGTCGCCGCCTCGGACATCACGCAGTCCGCGCCAGGGCTTGGCCTGCATGAGGAGATGACGGTCTTTGCCGATGACATTGGGTTGACCCCGATGCAGGTCATCCAGTCGGCGACAAAATGGGTCGCCGAGGGCTTCAAGCAGCCCGATATCGGCGTCGTCGAAGAAGGCAAACTTGCGGACATCATCGTTGTGAATGCCGATCCGCTGCAGGACATCTTAAATCTACGCCAGGTCGACACCGTTATTAAGGACGGCCAGGTTCAAGATCGGTCCTATGACCCGGCCTATAAGGGGCACATGTTCTCGTTGACCTGGACGGAAGCCGACGGGCCGATTGTCGATGCCGGTTGGGCGGAAGGGCTGAAAGAGGATACTTATCGGGCGAATATTTTCGCGACGCGTGGCGAGCCCGGTATTCCGGGCGTCCCGAACCATTACGCGCATCCGACACCAGGCTTGGAGAGCATCTTGCCGCGCACGTTGATCCGCGGGACAGAGACGACGACGATAAAGCTGACCGGGTTCAATTTCGTGCAGCAATCCGTTGTTCATGTTGACGGGGAGCCAGTGCCAACACGGGTCATAAACCGCGAGGAATTAGAGTTCGAAATGGACGACAACATTTTGGCTCAAGCGGGTATGAAAGAGATCCGTGTGAAAAATCCGCAGCCCTCATTGGAGGCGATCTGGGGCGACACCTCGAACGCGGCAACGCTGATTGTGCCTTTCGAGTTCACCACCGAATGGTCTCAGAACCGGTACTAATCTTAAGTCTGGAAAAAGCGATCTTTGGGGCGGCGAGCATGATCTCGTCGCCCTTATTTTTTTGTCGCTCCTTCCGCCCCCTCCTATAGCGTCTGCTTTGCTGCTGCCGGGCATTCGTTTCTCCAGCTCCCTAGTGTCAAAGTCCGCCACGCACGAGAAAAACCATAACTGATTCAATTGGTTATTGTTTTTTTCATGCTGCGCTGAACTCGCTGTTGTTTATCTCATGGCCGCTGTGACATTCTCCCGGCCAGTTAATTTGGTGGTTAGAAGCACAAAGTCTTCAGGGAGTGATGAAACATGAAAAAGAGCGGATTTCGAATGTCGCTCGCGGTGTTTGCCGCATTGCTTATGGCGGGCAGTACCGCGACCGTCGGAGCACAAGGACAACAGATCGTTGTCATACAGGGTGGAACGCTAATCGACGGACTTGGCGGCGCGCCAATTGCCAATTCAGTCATCGTGATCGAGGGCGACCGGATTACGGCCGTTGGCGCGGCCGGGCAAGTCGATGTCCCGAACGGCGCCGAAGTCATCGACGCGTCGGGTAAGTGGGTTCTGCCGGGTCTGGTCGATGCCAAGGCGAACTGGAATTGGATGTATGGCGAGGCGTTCCTGCATTATGGCGTAACCAGCGCCATGGTCAGCGGCGGGCGCAACAATACCGGATTAGCTGATCGCGATGCGATCAATCACGGCATCTATCGCGGGCCGCGTCTTTATCAGACAGCGGTCACGATCAATGGGCCGGGGCCCGATCTCGATAAGCCGCAAAACTATAATCCCGGTGGCGGATCGCGCCGGATTTATACGGGCGAAGAGGGCGTGGAGCATGTGCGTACCCTGCACGCCGCCGGTGTCAACTTCATTACCTTTCAGAACGGTGATGGGCCTCCGGAATTATTCGCTCCGGCGGTAGAAGAGGCACAAGACCTCGGCATGGGCGTTGTCTTCCGTGCAATGGGCCCGCCCACGCGTGCCCGCGAAGTGTGCGAGATGGGCGACGGTATCGTTTTGGTTCATACCGGAAATGTCGGCGCGCAAATCGCAACCGATGAAGAGAAATGGGCCACATATATTCGCCTGCCGCCACAAGCCTATGTCGATATGGACGAGGCAAAAATCGATCCGATGATCCAGCATCTGCGGGGGTGCAATGCCTATCTCGAACCCGATCTCATCGCGACGGGCAGAGGCTTTCCACGTAGCTGGCCGCGTATTCGCGAAGAAGCGCATAGCGTTTTCGAAGATGAGAACCTGACTTCCTATTACCCGGCTTACTCAATCGGCAATCTCTACGACAATATCGAGATGCCGGAGACCTGGATGGAGCCTGCTGCGCTTGCCGAACGGCGTGTGGGCTTTGAAAACCATGGACGCTTCCTCAAGCGCTATGTCGATGCCGGTGGTAAGATCGTTGCCGCATCCGACATCACGCAGTCCGCGCCGGGTCTTGGTCTTCATGCAGAGTTCACTGTCTTTGCAGAGGATGTGGGATTGACGCCGATGCAGGCGATTCAATCGGCGACCAAATGGGTCTCCGAAGGTTTTCGCGCACCCGATGTCGGTTCTATTGAAGTCGGCAAGTTTGGGGATGTCCTGATCCTCGATGCCGATCCTCTTCAGGACATTTGGAACACACGGGAAATCCACATGGTCATCAAAGGCGGCGAGATCGTCGACCGCGAGTATGATCCTTCCCACCGTGCCTGGCTGTTCAGCAATACACGCGACGACGACGCCGGACCGGTCGTAACCGGAGGCGATTGGGCAGAAGCGGTGAAAGACGCGACCTTCCGTCCCAACACCAACTCGGTTCGCGGAGAGCCGGGCCTTCCCGGCATCGTGCCGAATTTCAATACTTCGCCGACACCGGGCATCGAGGCCATGACTCCGTACGTAGTAATGCGGGGCACGGGTGACACGACGATCACAATAACCGGTTTCAACTTTGTCCAGCGCTCGCTCGTCTATGTCGGCGGCGAGGCGGTTCCAACAACAGTCAATAGCCGCACCGAGATTACCGCGACGGTTCCGGCGAACGATCTGGCAGGCGCCGGCAAGTTGGAAGTTGCGGTGAAAAACCCGCAACCGATTGCGGAACCGATTTGGGGCGACACCTCAAACGCGGCCTATATTTTGGTTCCGTTTGAATTCACAAAAACGCTGCCTCAACCAGGCTGGTAATTTTGTAAAAGACTTTGTGGGCGGCAGGCGCAAAAACGTCTGCCGCCTTTTTTATTTCTTTGCGAGCGATGGCGCAGCACCGCCGTCGGGGAGGATTTTGACTTCGCGCTGCGGGAACGGAATTTCGACACCGGTCTCCTTCAGCGCCATCCAGATCATCAGGTTGAGATCGGCACCGACGCGGTATTCCCCATCATCGATCGCCTCCATCCAGAAGTCGACCAATATATCGATGCCGGAATCGCCGAAGCCAGCAATTTCCACATCTGGTCGCTCGGCAATGGGAATATCCAGGCCGCTCAAGACTTGGGGGTGGGAGGCCACGACTTTGCGGATGACATCGAACATGGGCGGCAGGTCGGTTTTGTAGGCAACAGAAAATTCAATCGAATAACGTTGTTTCTTGTTGTTGTGAGTCCAGTTGGTAAAAACGCTGGTGATGAACTGTTCGTTCGGGACGATGATGTCCCGCCCGTCGAAGGTCTCCAAAGTTGCACAGCGCATATTCATCTCGCGGATGGTTCCGCCACGCCCGTCCTCTAATTCAACGAAGTCACCGATCGTCACCGAGCGGTCCATCAAGATGATGATGCCGGAGATAAAATTGGCGGCAATCTGTTGCAAGCCAAACCCAAGTCCTACGCCAAGCGCTCCGCCAAAAACGGTCAGCGCGGTCAAATTGATTCCTACAATCTGAAGCAACAGAATAAAAATGAAGGAGTAAAGTGATATCTGAAGAAGCTTTACGAGAAGCTCTTCCGTTCCCTTGTCAAATGACGACTGTCTGCGGATGACCTGCTGCCCAGTTTCATTGGATATGCGGCCAAGCCAAAAAAGAATGGTGCCAAAAAACAGGGTTCGCGCTAGGTCGTAGGCGGAAAAACTAATATTCCCAAGTACAATTGCGATCGAGTCCAAATATACGGTGACGTCGTCAAGAAATCCGAAGACTTGTAACACCGCAATGGGAATCCCAACCCACCGCATAAGATAAACGATCGCGGGATTTTCAATGAAGTTCACTACGATCAGATAGAGCAGCACTATGACGGCAAGGCTTTGTCCGATGCGGACAATAAAATCTTGCCCCATTAAGTAGGCGCTAATCTGGACCGAGATCCCTAGGAAAATGAGGGCGAGGAGGGGAAAGATTAGCTCGCGTGATTTTACTAAGAACGCTTTGAGGCCTGAGCCTGGGCCGTCATCGGGCCCAAACATAGCGGGTTTGATCCGCGACTTGAGTAACAGCGCAGCCATATACGCCAAAACGAAGGCGGTGCTGGCAATAAAGAGCTGCGCGTAGAATTGCGGGCTTGTGAACCAGGCGCCCAAAGCCTCCCAAATCTCGGTGGCACGATCCATCCATACTTCCATTACGCGGCGCCCCTTAAATTCTTGAGCTAATAAAGTGTTGAAATTTTCAAACGGAAAGTGCCGGTATTATATGGCGCCAATCCGATCGCTTAGTCCGTAGCCCTTTGAGTCACTTGCACAACATCCGAGTCTTCTAATGGCGTGGCGCCCAGGCTAAGCAGCAGATCGGTCGTATCACGTCGGAATACGCGCGCTGCTTGATAATAGGCGGCCCCAATGCCTTCGGTGATGACGGCATTAGAAATGCTCAAAGCCGTCTGTCCAAAGCCGTCCATTTGGTTCGGGTCGGCGCCCGCCGAGACAAGATAATCGATTACGTCGTTCAGGCCCTGATAGCTTGCCGCGTGCAAAGGCGCCCAACCAAATTGGCCGGCTCCGTTTACGTCCTCACCATGTTCGACAAGAAATTTTGCGGTCTCGACCGCGGTCGCGCGTTCTTGGCGTGGTCTTGGGCGCGACAAATCGGTTCCGCCTCCGGCCGCGAACACAAGAGCGCTGGTTCCCTGATCCGTCGTGATGAGCGGGTCTGCGCCGCCATCGACCAAGGCTCTAATCACCTCGAGATTATTAATCTCCGCGGCATAGAGGAGCGGCGTTGCGCCCTCCCAGGCAACTCCGGAGGCCGCGAATTCGGTCCGCCTCGCCTGGCGCAAGCGATTGTTGGGATCGGCGCCATGGCTCAGTAGCTCGTTGACCATCGCCAAACCGTTCTTATTGGTGGCGACATAGTGCAGCGAGGTAAATCCATCATCGTCCACTGCATTGGGATCGGCCCCTTCGGCGAGCAGTACCGAGACAACATTGCCGCGCCCCATTGCGCTCGCGATAAGCAATGGCGTTAGCGCGGTATTGGGCATGAGTTCATTTGGCTCGGCGCCGGCGTCAATTAGAATTCGTGCGGTGTCTGCTGCGCCCTGCTGTGCCGCAAACATGAGTGGAGTCGACCCGCCCTTCGAGCGTGCATCTATTTCCGCACCATCTGCGATAAGCAGCTCAACAACATCAGAATGCCGTTCAGAGGCCGCCCACATCAACGCGGTCTGGCCGCCAATGGACTCTTTCGCATTGAGATCAGCCCCACTGGCAAGGAGCAATCGAACAGTCTCGGTTTTGCCGCGGCGCGCGGCCTCCATAAGTGCCGTTTCACCTGACAACAAAGCCACATTCGGATCGGCGCCGGCGCCCAGAAGCTTCTCCGTTATCGCCGCGCCGGCATCGGCGGCTGCAACATATAATGGAGTTGCGCCGTATTCGTTCGCAGCATTGACGTCGATGTCAGCTTCGAGCAACGCTTCAACCAACTGCAAATCGTCATTGTGAACAGCCCTCAACAATGCAGATGTGCCGCTCCCGATATCTACGTCCGCGCCCAGGGCTGTCCCATTGTCGGCGGCCAAGACAGTGCCGGCTCCGAAAAGGAGCAGACTAAGCAAACTTGCTCCAAGAAATTTCGCGCTCATCCCCATTTCAGGATCCTTAATCTAGATAGTGGGCAGTTGCAGACGGCCTGTACTGTCGCCAAGCGAATCCACATGAGGGACATTCGCTCGACCCAGCATTGTTAGAAGAAGATTCGTCATCGGGGTGCCCGCCGGATAGCGAATGTGATGGCCGCCTTCAATTCCGGTGGCGCGTCCGGCCACCAATAGCAGCGGCAGATTTGAGTAGAGATGCAGATTGCCGTCGCTTAAGGCGCCGCCATACAGAATCAAGGAGTGATCGAGCAGCGAGCCGTCGCCATCCGGCGTCGAGCGCATTTTTTCCAGATAATAGCTAAGCATCTTCGCGTGGAAGATGTTTACCTGGACGACTTTTTCGATCTTCTCGACATCACCCTGATGGTGCGTCACTGAATGGTGTGCGTCGCCAAACCCGGATTCCGGGTAGGCGCGACCGCTCATCTCGTGGCCGACTTGGAAGGTACAAACCCGCGTCATGTCCGTTTGCCAGGCCAAGGCCTGAAGATCGGTCATAAGCTTGAAATATTCCGAGAAAACTTCCGGGATTCCAACGGGATTGGTCAGAGTGGGCAGATCAATTTGCGGTTGGTTTTCCGCCAAATCGATGCGTCGTTCGACATCACGCACCGCCTCCAAATATTGATCGATCTTGCCCCGATCGGTCGGCGGAAGTCTGCCACGCAAACGCGAAACATCTTCGAGAACGGCATCAAGGATGCTGCGGTTTTCCTGCATGCGCGCGAGACGCACATTCGGATCAGTGCTGCCGCTATCGCCGAATAAACGCTCGAAGATCACGCGCGGGCGGTTCTCCATCGGAAGCGGCGTCGTTTCGTTGCGCCAGGAAATCGTATTGTAATAAGCGCAGGCATAAGCGGATTCGCATGCGCCCACGACTTCGGCCGATTCACAGCCCATTTCCAGCGACGCGACCTGTGTGTATTTGCCGAACTCTCGCGCCGCGACCTGATCAACGGAAATTCCCGCACGAAGATCGGCGCCTGAGGTCATGTGCGCATGGGTGCCGGTTAGCCAGGCCGTGCAGGCCCGCGGATGATCGCCGCCGACATCGGTTGGCCATGCCTCAGACTCATTTTGATCGAGTCCGCCCAGAACCAGCATGTTTTCGCGAAATGCCGCTACAGGTTCGAGAACGGATGTGAGCTCGAAATTTTTTCCTTCGGTGGCCGGTGTCCAGCGATCCATCATGATGCCATTCGGAACCTCGATAAAGGAGAGGCGGATCGGGCGCGCAGCTTCCGAGGCAAAGGCTGGGACCATTGCGTCGAGTAACGGCAATGCAAGCGAGGCGCCGGTTCCCCTCAAAAAGGCGCGGCGCGGTATCGCCTTTTTAAACACTCTCATCTGATGCTCTCCTCATCTGAAACGGTGTACTCCGTACGACCCCAAGAATTATGGAAGACCAACGGTAATCGTCATCGGCAGCTTCTCGCGTGATCTTGCGGACAATAGGAAGGTCGTAATGCTCCACGCCGCGGCCCAACGCGTAGGTCAGAAGCCGTTCGGTGAATGTCTCTACAAATAAATCTTGTTTGCTCAAAAGAACTTCACGCAAACCCAGCGGGCCATCGAAAGTCGTACCGTCGGGCAGTATGCCGGAAGAATCGATTGGCGCGCCCAAGCCGCCGGTGGTATCGCGCCAGCGGCCGAGCCCGTCGAAATTTTCCAATGCAAAGCCAAGCGGGTCCATCATTCTGTGGCACACGGCGCATGCCGGGTTCGCTCTGTGCTGTTCCATTCGTTCGCGCATGGTGAGAACGCGGTTGTTCTCATCGTCGGCGAGGGACGGGACGTTTGGCGGCGGCGGCGGGGGCGGCGTGCCGAGAAGTTGTTCCAAAACCCATTTCCCGCGGATGGTTGGTGCCGTCCGGTTCGGGTAGGACGTCACCGTCAAGATGCTCGCTTGTCCGAGCAAGCCGCGGCGGTTGTCATCGTCTATGGAGACGCGGCGAAATTCCGAGCCGTAAATGCCTTCGATACCGTAATGTTCCGCCAGGCGCTCGTTCATAAAGGTGTAATCGGAATCCAAAATATCTACGACGCTGCGATCTTCGCGGACCATGCTTTCCACGAGTAGTTCTGTTTCGCGTTGCAGGGCGTATCGAAGATTCTCGTCGAAATTCGGAAAGGCGACTGGGTCGGGCTGCACTCTCGCAATATTGCGAAGGAACAACCATTGGCCGGTGAAGTTCGAAACCAAAGCTTGCGATTTCGGATCGGACAACATCCTGCGGGTTTGCTGCTCCAGCACGGTGGGATCGCTTAAGCGCCCCTCTTCGGCGATGGTTAAGAGTTCATCGTCGGGAATGCTGCTCCACAGAAAGAAGGAAAGGCGCGAGGCAAGCTCCAAATCACTGAGCGCGTAGGCGCCGCCCGGCTCCGCATCCGCGGGATCGAACTCCATGCGGAAAATAAATTCGGGCGATACTAAGATTTTCTGTAGAGCCATTCTAACACCGGCCTCAAAGCCGCCTTGCGCTGCGGCTTCCCGGTAAAGCCCTAAAAGTTGCGGAAGGTCTTCGGCAGTAATCGGCCTGCGATAGGCGCGGCGGGCAAGCGCCGCAATGATCTGTTCGGCGCAGGCCTCTTCCTCGTTGGCTGCGCCAGGGCGGCAGATAAAGATTCTTTCGCGGCTGGGCGTTACGCCAGGGCCTTCGATATTATACGGACCGGTGATCGAAAGACTGCCCACGCCTTCAAAGAACGCCGTCTCCCGCTCGCGTATCTGTATGCCTTCGGGGATTACGGTGTCTTTTAGAAAAGTTGCAGCAACGCTTCGCGTTCCCGCCTTTACGGGCACTCTAATTTCAAGATGAGAGTCCGCAGTTGGCCTTTCTCCATGGACTTGCATTCCGGCAAGCTCGGTTGCTCCAATCGTAAACAGTTCAAGGCGCTGATCGTCGAGGCGAAAATCGAGTTGGCGCTCGCGTTCCAAGCCCAATATCTGATCATATCTTCCCGTCGCCAGGCGCACGGAAAACACATATTCGCCATCGACGGGAAAATGATGGCGAACGGAAATGCCGCCACGCGAACCGAATGGCAATTCTTCACTCATGCGGTCAAGCTGAATAAGTCCCTTCGGTAAATTGTAGGTGTCATACGCTAAGGGCAGCGAAGTATCGCCTATGGCCAGTCGGCTGATTTTAGCTGCCGCGGACAAATATCGCTCAAGCAATAAGGGTGAGACGTTTAGAACGTCACCGATATTGTCGAAGCCGTAGCCAATGTCGTCGGCCGGCAGTAGTTCGGCACTGTCGATTTCTAGCGCCAACAGGTCGCGAATGGCGTTTGCGTATTCGGTTCGATTGAGGCGGTGAAGCGTTGTGCGCCCAGGGTTGGGCTCGACTTCGGCTAAACGATTGCGTTCCGACTTTAGATAAACGACGAGGGCATCGTAGCTATACGGATCGGGCCGAGGCATTCCCGCGGGCGGCATTTCGCGATTGCGCAGCTTGCGCAAGACCTTCTCCCACAACACGCCATTATCGTTGAGATTGCCGATATCGACATTTTGTAGATTTAACCCGGCAGTGAGCAGCGCATCATTGTGGCAAGCAACGCAGTACTGATCGATGGTCGAGCGGTGGGCGGCGACGGAATCTTGCGACGGCTGCGCAGCTGCCTGCAGGAGAACGGCCCCCGCAGCTGCGGTACCGATCACGGCCAATATGCGCGCCAAAGCTCTGGTTTTAATCATCTATCGCGCCCTCTTTCCGCGCCCATTTCAGCCACACCTAAAATAACCAGCTCGAGCTCCAAAAATGAGTCCCTAGGAGCTTTGTTCCGACCGTTACAAACGGATTTCCACCTGCTCGGTCAATTTCCCCCAGGAACCGCCTGATTATGGCCAAATGCGTTTAGACGGCAAGGCTCTGCGATATCCCTTTGCCGAAACTAATAATGCTTTTACTCCAGCGTGTTGGAAGAGATTTGAATGGCAACAGCCATGCCCAGCGCAGTTAATTTACGGCTATCGGTTTCGGCCGCCAGAATATGGGGCCTGTTCGCACTGCGAATGCCAATTTCTACCGCTCCGCGGTTCCGCGGCTCGGTGGTCCGGCACAGGCCATTTTTCAGAGTTAACCCACAAGCGCTCCTGTTTCGACGGCCAGCTTCGGTGATATTTCACCTGTGATTGGGCCTCGATATCGCACTTGACGGCTTCTATAGCTGCCCAAATATATGTAGTGTTTGCCTCGGCTCGCATCATCTAGGATGCCGGCCAATGTGGAGGGGCGAATGAAGCGTAGCGGTGACAAAAGGTTTTATTTGATGGTCTCGGCGGGGATCGGCATTTTGGCAGCCGGTGCGGCCATTCTCCCGACAGTCGCGCAGCAATCACCCGCAACCATCCATCGTGCGACTTTGGATCAGTACTGCGTGGCCTGCCACAACGATGTGTTGTTGACCGCCAACCTAAGTCTACAAGGTCTGGACATCGGCGATCTCAACGATAATGGCGCGGTATGGGAGAAGGTTTTAGGCAAGCTGCGCAACCGGCAAATGCCGCCGGCAGGAATGCCGGCGCCACCCGCAGAATCTTATGAGGACATGGTCGCTTATTTGACAAGCGGCCTGGATCAGATAGCCCAAGATAATCCGAATCCCGGCCAGCCTGCTCTTCATCGTCTCAACCGCGCCGAATATGAGAACGCAATCCGCGATCTTCTAGCGCTTGATGTCGACAGCGCGGAATTGTTGCCTGCAGACGATATCGGTTACGGCTTCGACAATATTGGCGATGTTTTGACGGTTTCGCCCCTTTTATTGGAACGCTATCTCTCGGCGGCGGACGTAATTAGCCGTCTTGCCATCGGCGATCCCTCAATGGCCGCAGCGTTCAAGACTTATGAAGTGCCCCGAGCCCTCGTCCAGAGCGCGTGGATGAACGCAGATCTGCCATTTGGATCGCGCGGCGGCATCGCACTTGATCATCACTTCCCTGTGGACGGCGAGTACGTCGTCAAAGTGCAGCTGCAGCGGGGAAGAGGCGGAGAAATATTGGGCCTCGAGACGGAGCGCAAGCTCGATTTGCGCATGGATGATGAGAGGCTGGATCTATTCACCATTTCCGGTGGGCAGGATGCGCGCCGTCTAGGCGCCGCAGTTGCAGCGGATGCCCACCTCGAAGTTCGTCTGCCGGTGAAGGCCGGCACAAGGCGGATTGTCGCGACCTTTGCCAAAGACACCGGCAAGCCAGAGGGCTTGAACGCCCGCAGAAACGGCAGGATCGAGACACGCGAGCAAGCATTCTTCGATGGCGTTGGCAGCCTTTCCATCGCCGGCCCTTACGAAGTGCAGGGGCCGGGCGACACGCCAAGCCGGAGAATAATCTTCACCTGCTATCCCACCTCGCAGGCTGACGAGTTGGCTTGTGCCGAAGAGATACTCTCCGCGCTTGCACGGCGCGCCTATCGCAGGCCGGTCGATGCTGAAGATGTTGAGAGTCTGCTCGCGCTCTACAATAACCCAGCCAACCATGGTGATTTTGAAACCGGGATCATGTTGGCGCTGCAGAAGATCTTAGTCTCTCCGGAATTCATATTCCGCATGGAATATGATTCGCCGGATGCTGCGCCGGGAAGCGTGCATCCGCTCAGCGATTTAGAACTGGCTTCACGCTTGTCGTTCTTTCTGTGGAGCAGCATACCTGATGAGGAGCTTTTGTCGATCGCCGAGCGGGGCGAGCTGAAGGACCCGGATATGCTGGACCGTCAGGTCCAGCGCATGCTCGCCGATCCGCGCTCCGAAAGCCTGGTCTCGAACTTTGTGGGCCAATGGTTGTTCCTACGTAATATCCCCCGGATCCAGCCTGACCCCTATTCTTTTCCGGATTTCGACGAAAATTTACGTGAGGCGCTGCAGCGTGAAACCGAGCTTATGGTCCTCAGCATGCTGCGCGAGGATGCCAGTGTCGTCGATTTATTGGACTCCGACTACACGTTCCTCAATGAGCGCTTAGCACAGCATTACGGTATCGAAGGTATTTACGGCCCGGAGTTTCGCCGGGTTGCGGTCACCGATGAACGGCGTCGCGGAATATTAGGACATGCGAGTATTTTGACCGTGACTTCTTACCCAAACCGCACCGCACCGACCATTCGCGGGAAATGGGTGCTGGAACAGCTATTGGGCACGACGCCGCCGCCGCCGCCGCCGGATGTTCCCTCTCTGGTCGAGGATGAGAATACGCGCATCATGACCATGCGTGAGAGGATGGAGTTGCATCGAACGAATGCCGTCTGCGCCTCGTGCCACCAGATAATGGACCCGCTGGGTTTTGCATTGGAGAATTTCGACGGCCTCGGCCGTTGGCGCGATGTGAGCGGCGCGGGAGGCTTCCCGGTCGATGCCTCCGGTGAACTTCCGGACGGATCGCCCTTCGAGGGTCCGGTTGGTTTGCGCAATGCCTTGATGAGTAAGCAGGAATTTTTCGTGGAAACGTTCACCGAGCGGCTTCTAACCTATGGTTTGGGCCGCGGCGTGGAATATTACGATATACCTGCGATTCGTGAAATTACGCGGGAGTCCGCCGAAAGCGAGCACCGCTGGTCGTCAATCATTTCCGGCATTGTACGCAGCATGCCGTTTCAGATGAGGAAAGTGAGCGAGGGATGATAATCCGTAATATAGCAATTCCACGTCGTACGTTTTTGCGCGGGGCCAGCGCCGCTCTGGCACTGCCGTTTCTTGACGCGATGGTTCCGGCTTTAGCCGCGACCGGCAGTCGTCCTACTCGCATGATGTTTATCGAAGTGCCGAACGGCATCATGATGGACAAATGGACGCCAACAACGGAAGGGCCCGGCTTCGCATTGACGCCGCTTCTCGAACCGCTGGCACCGTTCCACGATCGGATGCTCATTCTAAGTGGTCTAGATCAAGGCGAGGCGGGGAGGCTTGATTTTGAGATTGGCGGCGCTCACCCGCGTGCCTGCACCGCGTGGCTCACGGGTGCCCATGCGCGAATGACATCGGGTGCGGATCTGTTTGCAGGAATTTCGGTCGACCAAGTGGCGGCGCAAGAATTCGGCAAGGAAACACAGCTGGCTTCGCTCGAAGTCGGCTTGGAAACCAGCGAAGTGGTTGGCGCATGCGAGTCCTCGTACAGCTGCGCCTATTACAACACGATTTCTTGGCGCAACGAGACGACGCCTCTGCCCATGGAAAATCGCCCGCGCGCTATTTTCGAACGGCTGTTCGGCACCAGCGGCAGTACCGATCCTAAAGTTCGCCTTGAGCGCATGCGCAGAAACTCGTCTGTTCTTGACGCGGTTTCAGCCGACGTGGCGCGCCTTCGCGGGAAACTTGCTCCCACGGATTGGAGCAAGATTGACCAATATCTGGAAGCGGTGCGCGATGTTGAGCGCCGCATTGCATTGGCCGAGTCACAATCGGACCGCGAACTGCCGGTTGTGGCCGCACCGGTCGGCACACCAAATCTGTTCTCCGACTATTTCAAATTGATGGTCGATCTACAGGTTTTGGCCTGGCAAACCGACATGACGCGGGTCGGCACCTTCCAGATTGGCCACGAGATGAGCAGCCGGGCCTATCCCGAAGTTGGATTTGGCGACTCGCATCATTCAGTGACCCACCATCTGGGCGATGCCGAGAAGATCACCAAGGTAATCACCATCAACACGTTCCACACGACGATGATTTCTTATTATTTGGAGCGTCTGCAAGCGACGCCTGACGGCGATGGATCTCTCCTAGATCATGCCATGATCCTCTACGGCAGCTCCCTTAGCGATGGAAACCAGCATATGTTTAGGGATTTGCCCGTCTTGCTGGTGGCTGGCGGCGTTGGGGGCATAAAGGGCGGGCACCATGTCCGCTATCCTTCGGGAACGCCAATGACAAATTTATTCCTGACCATGCTGGACAAAGCTGGCGTGCCGGAGGTCGAAAGTCTGGGCGACAGCACCGGAAGGCTTGAACTGCCTTCTATTTAGAAAAAACGCTCTACTTGGAGAGAATGCCTCATTTATAAGGAAAGCTCGCGATGCGACTTAGAATGAAATTTGTTGCCGGATGTTGTGTTGTCCCGCTTCTTATAGGCGCGAGCTTTGCCGCCACACCGGGTGCTCCGCCATTGATCGTTGCCGCCGAACAGGGAGATCGAGAGGCGCTCGCTACGCTTCTAAATGATGGCGCGAATCCAAATATCTCGACAGGCGACGGCTCCACCGCCCTTTTTTGGGCCGCCCATACAAGCAATATCGAAATTGCAAGGGCACTTCTTGCGAATGGCGCCGAAATCGACCGCGCCAATTCGTTCGGCGCAACGCCGCTCTATGAGGCGGCGGTAAATGCGGACGGGCCACTCATCGAATTGTTGCTCGAGGCTGGCGCAAATCCGAACGCGGCATTGCTGTCGGGGGAGACCCCACTCATGGGCGCGACGGACCGGGGCCGGGTGGAGGCGGTATCACTATTGCTGTCCGGTGGCGCCGATCCAAACGTAGCCGAATCGAAATATGGCCAGACGGCTTTGATGTGGGCTGCGGCCGAGAAACATTCCGCGGTTACGAGACTGCTTATTGAACATGGTGCAGATGTCTCGGCGCGCTCGAATTCCGACTTTTCGGCGCTAATGTTTGCCGCTCAGCAGGGCGACGCCGAGTCCGGCCGAACGCTACTTGAGGCCGGTGCGGACGCCAACGAGCGTTTGCCGGAGAGCCAAGTGACCCCGCTCTTGATTGCCAGCTCAGGCGGCCACGAGGCAATTGTCGCTCTCCTGCTGGAGCATGGGGCGGAGCCCAATGTGGTCGATGGTAAGGGACACGCACCCTTGCACCACGCCGCTTGGATGAGGGCTTCGGCGGGAATCGTAGAACTCTTATTGGATCATGGTGCAGATCCAAACGTCCGATTGGTGCAGGACGGGCCCGAAGAACGACTGGTTGACGTCGATTTTCGTCAGAATACCTATGCCGATACCGGTGTCAGTATGCAAGGTGCGACGCCTTTCATGATGGCCTCCGAAGTCAGCTCTCTGCGCGCTATGCGTGCTCTGCTAGATGCCGGCGCGGACCCGACGATCTGGACGGAGCTTGGCACGAGTCCGCTCATGTTGGCTTCGGGCGGGGGGTCCGATGCCGCAAGGCCCAGATCGGCTCAGGAACGCGAAGACGCGCTGGAAGCGGCTAAGCTGCTTGTAGATTTGGGCATCGATGTAAATGCTGTAGGTGAATTTGATTGGGCGGCGGTGCACGGAGCATCGTTTCAGGGCCTGAACAACGTCATGGGGTTCTTGATAGACAGTGGAGCAGATTTGAACAAAATGGACCAATATGGTCAGACGCCCCTAAGCATTTCCTACGGCATCATTACCGTGGAAGGGGAAACCGCCTACGAGCAAAGCCCGAGGAGCAACTACCCAGACACGGTCGAACTGCTCTTGGCCTCGGGCGCCGAGACGATTGAGCAATCCGGAGTGAATGTGTTGACGTTTAAAGCCGGCAATTAGACTTCGGTTAAAGCGTGGCTCGGAATTGGAGTGCGACACATAGTTTTGTTATGACACGCACACCTTCCGCATGACCATCACGGGCGCGGCGCGAGAATGTCATCCAAGCGGGCAGGCACGCCATCTACGCGCTCTAAATGCGGGTAACGCAGCCCATCATGATAGTCGATTTCAACGCTGCGGTAGCGCTCGCCATTTTTTACAATCAGCGTGATGGGGTCCGAACCATCTTTTGCACGTGTAGTGGCAGCGCGGATGCGCTCGCGACTGAACGCCGAGCCGTCAACCGCGACGATCTCGGTGCCGACGGTCAACCCAGCTTGAAATGCGGGCCCTTCCCACAACACATCGGATAGGGTGTTGTCGCGCGCGACGACAAACCCAAGTGAGAATGTTAAGTCGGTTACGCCGCGCCGCGATTCTGAATCGCCGAAATGATCCGAAGCCGTGTCGGTGTAGATGAGGCGGTAACCGCCGCGCTCAATGCCGTCCAGCGGCGCGCCGCCTCCGATGCTGTCAAGCCGCGTACGAAGAAAATCTGCCCAATCATGAGGTTCTACGGCATTCAACGCGTCGGCAATATCGTTGAAGGTGTAAGTGCGAACCTCGTAGCTGCCGTCATCGATGCCGAAAAATGTGGCGGCAAAATCGTCCAGCGATCGGCGCCCATCGGACAACTCTCGGATCAAGCTGTCGGCATCAAGCCAGATCAATAGGCCTTCGTTGTAATAATCTTCACTGCGTTGCCAGCTGCGCCACGGGATGGGGCGGCGTGCAGCAAGAATGGGATCATTGGTCGTGTCTTGTAAGGGGCGCCATTGCCGTCCAACGCGATTGTCGTACACCGCTGCGGTCCACGCGATACCGTCGAGTGCTTCTTGTTTGGTCCAAAGGTTTGAGCGCGCCGAGAGGATATAGCCCCAATATTGCGTCTGCCCCTCATAGACCCACATGAGCGAGTCGCGCATGGCGACTTCAAAACTCGGGACCCATAGATCGGCGGGCCGACGAAACTTTCCGTTCCAAGAATGCACCAATTCATGGGGCAGAAGATCGCGCACATCGGTGAATTCGTCCCAGTCAGAGAAATACCCTCTGGGGGCACCATTCTCGCTCGACTGGTGATGCTCAAGACCGATCCCGGACATGGTGTCGCTGAGCGCGAGCAAAAAATCATAATGATCATAATGATGGGGTGGAAATAATTTATAGGCCTGCTGCACCAAAGCGCGGTGGGGCTCGATTTGCTCTTCAGTGAATTCCATGTCCGCAAGAGTGTCTGCAACAATATTTAAGTAGAATGGAACTTCGCCACCGGGATCGAGATCGACACGTTCAAAGTTGCGCCCGGCAAAAATCGGCGAGTCTGTGAGCGTCTCGAGGCTGACCGGCTGGTAGGAGATGAGGCCGCCTTCCATCGAGATCGGCTCAAGCGCGGTGGCCGCTTGCCAGCCCTCAGGCAGGCGAAGGTTTTGCTCCACGCTAATCTGGCTTGCATAGTGGCCTGCTGGGTAGAGCACCACTCTATACCATTGCAGATTGAGCATCTCCGGCGTCACCACTATGCGGCCTTGATTCCTATTCACCGGCGTTAAGATTTGAAACTCCAAATCGATTGCGCTCACGCCTGCCGGCACATCGATGTGAAAAGCAAAACCTTCCGCTGGATCCCGTGTCCAATTAATGCGCTTGCCTTCTGCGCTCACGACAAGCCCGCCAATTTCGTCAATCCGTCCGGCGGCTCTGTGGTTACCGGGAAGCCATTTCGGGTAGAGCAATATCATTGGGCCTGGGCCGGCAACGGGAATGCTCTCGCGCACGCGCCATATGTGACGCTCGATATCTGTTGCATCCACGGATAGCTTGATGGTGCCGGGATAGCGAACATCTAGTGGCGCCGGGATATTCTGCTCTTGTGCCCAAGCCTCGCCTGCCGGGCTCAAGGAGGCCAATAAAACCAGCGAGATCAAATGAATTGACGAGAAAGACACAAAAACTTTCATATAAATCTCCGTCTGGCTTTCGCCGCCCTGCTTGAGGTGGGGAGGAGATTAACACGAATGGAGGGCGCATTAATTCACCCTCTGACGTGATTTAGTTGACAATATGGGGTCCATGGACCCGCATTTTGCGTTTATGATTTGCTTTTGATGGGTTTTGGAGTTTCGCCGGGTTTGGAGTTTCGAATGAAATCGACCGTCGACAGGAATGACTTCTTTTCGTGAAAGGTCCCAATGATGGGTAAGAAATCATCCGGAAAAATGAGCGTGAAAGAAATGGCGCGGCGCCGCGAGCAGGCAAAGACGCATGCTCTCAATGAGACGACCAAACAAACTGGTCAGAAGGGTAAATCAGGAGGTAAGCCGCCTCCGCCGGGGGGTAGGCAGTTTAGGCATCAGGGGCGGTGAGCACCGTGCGTTGAATTCATCTCTGTTTACGGTTTCGCGGGGCACCGTCGCCGTTTTGATGGGATTAGAACACCCCCGCCGGGCTGCGGCCTCAAAGCACCATCCAATTACTCTGTAACAATTCTCCCCTGCCCGGCGAAGTAGCCTAGGGTGGTGTGCGTTACACAGTTCCCATACGCATCTATCGAAAAATAGACACTTAAACGGGGAGGGTACTCAAATGACTTCAGGAATTGAAAAGGCTCTTGATAGTGCAACTGCGCCGTGTCGTGGCGTCGCCATCTGGCCGATTCGTTTGACCATGGCTGGAATTTTTATTCTTCACGGCGTTGGAAAATTCATGATGCCGGCCATGGCGGGGATGATGGGGCTTTCGGTGCCGGTTTGGTTGTTGGTCGGTGCGGCGGAAATTGCCGGCGGCGCCGGGTTCATTGTCGGCGGTCTTCTATCGGGGAGCAATGGAACGCTGATCACGCGGCTATCGGGTCTTGCGATCATTCCGGTCATGCTTGGCGCCATATTTATGGTGCATTGGGGCCAGTGGAGTTTCATGGCCTCGGAGACGCATCCCGCAGGCGGTATGGAGTTTCAAGTTCTGCTACTCGCCGTTTCGTTTTACGCGCTTGTCACCGGGTTTGCTCAAAGCTCTACCGCAGCCGAATAACGCGCCATTCGAACAAGACAATACCAAAAATCACGATTTGGGGCCCCGGCTGAACCTAGCTTCAGCCGGGGTGACCATGGGTTGGGCCATGGGATTAGTAGAGGACATGGATCAGGCTCCCATGGTGTTTATATATTCGTGCGGGTGGCCTTCTGCGTTACGTTTGCCACATAGATATACCCGCATAGAGCAACGAAGTTTTGCCGCCCGAGGCGTAACCTCCTAGGCATTTCGCACGAATAACAAAGGCGACACGAATAAGTTCGAGGCGCCTAAAATTGAACATGCTAAATTGAACATGCTCTCGCAGTTTGCGAACACCCGAAGCGCTGTCAAAGCAAACTCCAGTTTGGCAAGCATATCCTTGCGGGTTGTGCTCGGGCTCGTTCTAGCGCTGGCAGGTGTAATGACGTTCTCATTCTATCAAGCGGATGCAGCAGAATCCCGTTGGGCGCGCGACTGGCCTAATACCGATTTCTCCCAGGCGACGATCTCTCTGCGTGAGATCGAAGAAGGAGGCCCCCCGAAAGACGGTATGCCGGCAATCGATCAGCCGCGATTTTCGGGCGTTGACGGTCCCTATCCCATCGAGCTGGGAGAGGAAGAGCCGGTCATTGCTTTTGCGATCGGCGATGATGCGCGCGCTTATCCGCTGCGCATCCTTATGCTGCAAGAGATCGTCAATGATGTTGTGGGCGGGCGTCCGGTCACAATCACCTATTGTCCGCTGTGCAATACCGCGATCATATTTGATCGGCAGCTGGACGGGACAATCTATAATTTCGGGGTAACCGGAAAGCTACGAAATTCGGATCTCATTATGTATGACCGCCAAACTGAAAGCTGGTGGCAGCAATTTACCGGCGAAGCGGTCATCGGCGAGCTGGCGGGACGAAAGCTCCGCATTCTTCCCTCACGCATAGAATCGCTCAGTTTGTTTCGCAGCCGCTATCCGACAGGAAAGATATTACTGCCCGCCTATCGCAACCCCGACTATTACGAGAATATTTATCAAGGATATGACCGCGCCCGCACGCCGCTTCTTTTTAGCGGGCGGCTGCCCCGCGGCATCCGCGCCATGGCGCGCGTTGTAGCGGTGGAGGATCGTGCATGGGCGCTGGCGCGTTTGGTGGAAGAGCAAGTGATCGAGGAGGGCGATCTCGTCTTAAGCTGGACACCGGGACAAAACTCTGCCCTTCACAGAAGAGACATCAGTTTGGGGCGCGATGTTGGCAATGTTGTTGTTCAGCGTCACACCGCGCAGGGCTTGGTGGATGTCGTCCACCATGTGACCTTCGCCTTCGCTTTTCATGCCTTTTACCCCGAGGCGGAGATCAGCCAGTGAATATCACGACGCGGGTTTTGGGGATCGTCACGAAGGGCATTTAATTATTCCATGCGCCGCATTAGGCTCAGTTTTTGTCCTCCTGTGACGCGCGAGGGGTGCCACTGTGGTTGAGATAAGCCTTCAGACTCTTCTGGCCTGGACCCTCGCTTTGCAGTTTGGCGTTCTAGGTATGCTGAATATTGCGGCGCCGGAAGGATTCCTAAACCAATATTTTCATTGGAATTATCCGCGTTGCGACCGCCGCGTCAGCGGAATTATGGAGATTTGCGCCGCTCTCCTGATCGCGATCGAGGGAACGTTTTTCTGGGGCATGTTGTTCGGCGCCATGGTCATATTTGGCGGCGTCGTCATGCTGCTCTGTAGCAGTAAATATATGTACGCGCTTACCGGCGTCGGGTTTCTCGTATTTTTGTGCGCAGGATTATTGCTGCTCCAGTCGGGAGTGGTGTGAGGGATTCATAGTTCCAATCCGAATTTGTTGAAACGCGGGTTTAGGCGCCTTCCAGAATACTCAGCTAAAATACTCAGCGCCCATAGATCGTGATGGTGGCGCGCCCTTGGCCGGTCCGAAGACTCCGGTATCTAAAAGTAACATTTCGGATGATGCGGGCGTTCCCAGGAAGATTAATCGCCCGCGAGCGCTCGTCGTCCGAGAAGACCAATTCGGTTACTGGCGAAAAGTCCTGACCGTTACCGAACACAACCCGAATATTGCTGAGCACAACAGCGCCGCCATCGGCTTCGAACATGATTTCGCGAAAACGCCCTTCATTGGCGCCGACATTAATCTGGTCGCGATCGCCGCCGAAATCCACAATACGGGTGCCCAGCCGCTGCCAACCTTGCGCGGCGTTGGCCGGCTGCCACAAAGCGCCAGTCCCCAAAGCGACAACTAATCCCAAAACCAAAACAGCCAAGTGACGCATGGCACCCTTCATTTCTCAAAGCAAAACTCTGATCCTCGTTTGGCATTATACTTCGATGCCGGTTATTTTTAAAACCGGGGGCGCGTTAATTGCCGGACATAATATACCCCTCCATATCATAAACCATTGAACGGACTTCGTCTTTCGAGACCGTATACGCACATTGGATATCATTCGTTTTGTGCTAGATTTTTCGGCACCCGTGGTGGCGCAGAAGTAAAATGAGAGGGACCCCGCTTATGGCCGACACAGAAGATGGAACGACGAAGGCATGTGGGCCCTCCAGTCCGTGGATATTACCGGCGTTGATGTTTGCTGTCCTTGGTATAGCGCTGATCGCCGAGCCGAGCACGCGGTTAGGGGTTTTGGTTGCCGCGCTGATTCCACTGGCGATGGTCGCTCGTATTCTTATGAAAAAGAGCTGAGCGGGTCATTGCGATCCGCAATTGATACTTTTGGGCGCTGCGTTTCTCTTGCATTCTGCGCTCATGGGCGGAGCATGGGGGAATGGATGCGATCTATTTGTGAGCGAAGAGAGCGGGCTTGAGCGAAGCCCCGAACGCGATCGGCGCCAAGGCTCCCCGGAAAAAGGACTGAGCTGTGTTTAAGAGCATATTTGCAATTGTTTTAGCGATCGCATCAGGCCTTGTCGCGTTTGCAACGCCTTTGGCAGCGGCGGACAGTGATATGTTCCGCGGCAAGACCATCAACTATATCGTCTCGACCGGTGCGGGTGGAATTTATGATGCCCAGAGTCGGCTCCTCACGCGTTTCCTAGCTGAACAATTGCCGGGCTCGCGTATCTTGGTGAGGAATGTTCCGGGCGCGGGCCATATTATTGGCGCAAACACAATTAACGCATCGCGGCCCGACGGTCTCACAATCGGTACATTCAATACCGGGCTCATCTACGCCCAATTGCTTGAGCGGCCCGGCATTCGCTTTGATCTTTCCGAGATGAGCTACATCGCTAAGGCGACAAGCGATACGCGTGCATTGATGATCTCCACTAATTCGGGTTTGACCAGCATTGAGGATTTGTTGGAATCCGAGACGCCCCTCATGTTCGGAGCTTCGGGAGTCGGCTCGGCAGCCTATATCGAGACCCGCATCCTCCAAGATGCACTTAATCTTCCTTTGCAGATTGTTCCCGGCTTCGAAGGGACGGAAGCCGAACTCAGCATGCTCCGCGGCGAAGTAGTTGCCCAAGTGGGTACTGCAACCTCGCTCCAGCCCTTTGTCGACAATGGCAATGGCCGGTTTGTTTTGGTGCTTAGCGATAGCGATGCCTATGCCGGCGTGCCCAATGCCGATCGCTACGCGAAGGATGATCGTGCCAGGCAGCTGCTCTCGCTTGTCTCAACGCTCTCTCAAATCGGCCGCCTGACGGCTGGCCCGCCTGGCATTCCGCCGGACGTGCTGGCAGTGCTTCGTGAGGGCGTGATGGCGGCGTTGATGGACCCCGGCTACATTGCCGAGGCCGAGAGGCTAGGCATACCCATGGATCTGGCGCCGGGCGATCGGGTGGAGGCCATGGTCAAACAGGCGCTCGCGCAATCGCCCGAGATGATCGGATCTTTGAAAAATGCCGCCGGCGAGCAATAGAGGGCGAACAATAGCCAGCGAACAAGAGACGGCGAACAATAGACGGCGAGCAATAGAGGGCGAAAAATCTAGCGGTGCTAAGCGGGTTTCGCTCCAGCCCCGCGAATAGGCGAGAGAAATATGAGCACAGATGAGAATGAAGACGAATTGATCGTCTCGCTGCACGCCGGATATGAGACAAACGGCGTATATACTGATGCTTTCCTAGCCCGCCCTGCCGATGGGCGCCCGCGTCCGGGCATGGTGCTGCTTTCGGGCATGCATGGTCTCAGCTGGCGCCAAAGGGAGATTACGAGATATTACGCGCGCGCCGGATTCGTTGCGCTATCGCCGGACTTTATGGGCGGGCAAAAGCCTGAGGGCCGAACCGAGGCCCTCAAAGCAAAGAATGCCTTGGATGTTGCGGTGAGTGTTGATCGCCTTACCGGCGGCGCCAATTTTTTGCGCAGTCTTCCTTGGGTCGGAGCGGAAGGCAAAGTTGGGATCATGGGGTTTTGTCTCGGTGGGGGATTGGCGCTGCTCGCCGCGGCGCGCTCAAAAGCCTTTCAGGCCGGCATTATCTATCACCAGAGCCTTTTTCCCGATCATCGCGAATTGGCGGAAATTGAGTGCAAGCTGCAATGCCATTACGGCACAAACGATCATTCCACGCCAAAAAACGAAGTCGACGCCTTCACCAACGCGCTCGACAAATATCAAAAGCCATATGAGATCTATTGGTATGAGGATATGGAGCACAGCTTCGCGCAAATCGCGCCGGACGAGGAGCTGCCGCCTGCGCGCCGCGCCGCGGCCGATCTTTCCTATCAGCGTAGTTTCGCGTTTTTGCAGCAAGAGCTCGGAACTACCGCTGACTAAGGGACCTGTGCCGGTGTCACGCTTCGTCAATACGCTCGTCCTGATCTTTGCCCTATGCTCCGCGTCCGTGGCCGCGTTTATTCCGGCCGCCCATGCTACTGAGGCCGGGCCGATCGGCGCGTGGCGCACGACAAATGGGTGTTTCCTCTCCGCCTTTCTTTTGAGCGCAGGTGGCGGTGCTCAGGCTGCCTATCTTTCCGGCGAGCGGGACGATTACGCTGCTTGGGACTGGGACGGCGTGACACTAGAAATAATTTCGGAAGACTTCCCTTTGGACAGTTTTTCCGGCCGGGTGACAGGCGATCAGATGGAAGCCGATTACGTCTGGCACGATTTCGACACGGACGAGTTCAATTCGCAAAGCTGTATTTTTGAAAAATTCGCGCAACCGGAATCCTAGTGTTCCCGAATTCCGCAGCTGCGGTTACGCGTAGCTGAGGCCCATCATCTCCAGCGCTGCACGGCCCATGAAGCCATAAGGGCTGCCGAGCGTTTCCTGCGTTTCATAATGATTATATGCGGTGCCCGCGACAATTCTGACGGGCTTGCCGGCCGCTCGTAGCGCTTTGAAAAAATCGCGCGACTGGCGCTGAAAATCGGGCGTCTCCAACATCCCATAGGTGAGGACCAAGGGCGTGTGAATCTTGTCGATATGGCGCTGCGGGCTTAAGTCTTCTTCCATCTCGTCGGTGAAGCTGAGGTAATCCGAGCGGCTGGAAAGGCGCACAGGCTTCAGATCATACATGCCGCTCCCAAGGAGCGCGCCCTTGAGGATATCTTGCGGCAAAGCTTGGCTTTCCCAATCCGTCGTAGCCACGCAACCGCCCATATGGCCCCCCGCCGAATGGCCGATGAGATAGACGCGGTTCGGATCGGCGCCAAAACTTTCCGCATTGCGATAGACCCAGGCGGTCGCGCGGCGCGCCTGCTCGACAAGCGGGTATAGGCTGCCGCCCGTCTGCAGCACGGATGAGAAATCGACCGGCGCAAAATGGGCCCCGGCATTGATGAAACACTCGGCCATAAAGGCAACTTGCGCGGCGCGGCCCCCGCGCCAGCCGCCGCCATGGAGAAAAAGAGTGACCGGCGCGTTTGGCTGTGTGGTGCGATAAATCTCAACCTTCTCGATCTCAGCTGGACCGTAGGAAAATATTTCCGGCGGATTGATATGTTGGAGCGCGATCTCGTTATTGGCGGTACGGCGTACATTGGTTTGGGCGTGATTGGTAACGAAACCGTCATTATCATAGGAGGTATCGAGGTCTTGCTGGTCCATGTCGAGCCAGACGAGCGGTCCTTTAATGCGCTGCGGCGTTGAGGAACTCTGTGCGGACGCTAGGGAAGAGAACGCCAATGTTCCCGCCGCTGTTCCGGCCGCCGCATTTGCCATTAAGCGCCGCCGCGTGATCGTGTGCGGGTCGTCTTTGTGCATGTTTCTTCTCCCTCGCCCTTGCTTCGCGATAAGCAATGATGGGCCGTCACCTCACGACTAATCAAGTACCGAAGCCGCTGCAATTTACGCTTGTGGGCAATGCAATGCCAGCGGGGCGATATTTGGCCGAACGTCTGAATTCGATCCGAAACCAACCTAAAGCGGCTCTCGATTGTCGAATTCACAACCATGTACGATTGTTGTCGTTGACTCTACGATAAACATCGTAGAGTGTTTTTATATGCCGCGGAAACCATCAATAAAGCCGACGCCGGCCGAAGTCGAAATCCTCACCCTATTATGGGAACGTGGACCATCGACGGTCCGCGAGGTTCACGGGCGCCTCGAACAGGAAAAACCCATCGGCTACACCGGGGTCCTAAAACTTTTGCAAAATATGTTTGCCAAGGGATTGGTGAGCCGCCGTGAAGAGCAGCGTGCGCATATCTATGATGCGCGCGAATCCGAAAGGACAAAGCGCCAACTGCTTAGCGATTTGACGCAACAATTATTCGGCGGATCGGCGAGCCAGTTAATGCTGCATCTGCTTCAAGACAAGATTACGTCGCCTGAAGAAATTGCAGAAATTCAAAAGATGCTGGCGGCTCACCGTAGGAAATCAAAATGAGTGGAGAGCTTTTGATGCTGCCCTACACAACCCTTCAAGATATTGGCTGGACGCTTATCCATTTCCTCTGGCAGGGGCTGCTTCTGGCGGCACTGCTAAACTTGGTCCTGCCGATGTGCCGCGGGCCTGTGGCACGCCACAATTGCGCGCTCGTAACATCCGTGATGATGGCATTGACGCCTATCATTACTTTTCTTTTTATTCATGCCCGCGGAAGCGACGCGCTATGGCCTGTAGCCCTCAATGCAGATGCTCCCGAAATATCCGCCGCGGTCACAGCGTACTTGCCCGGCGTGGAGATTTTGGTTTTTCTCTGGCTATTAGGGATCGTCATTCTCAGTATGCGGGCGCTCGGCGCGGTGTGCATGGCCGAAAACTTAAGGCGCCGCGACGTCTCTGCGCTTCCGCCCGATTTGCTCCGCCGCTGCCGCGCGCTTCAGGCACGATTGGCGCTCAGCTTCCCGGTGCAGTTCCTAGCATCAATGCGCGTGACGGCGCCTGTCGTTGTGGGATGGCTTCGGCCCGTTGTACTCATTCCGCTTTCGGCCATCACGGGTCTTCCCGCCCAACAATTAGACGCAATCATCCTGCACGAACTGGATCATATTCGCCGCTTCGATGCTTTCACGAATATATTGTTGCTCGCGATCGAGACTATTCTCTTCTACCACCCGGCGGTCTGGTGGGTGAGCCGGCGCGTTAGCATCGAGCGGGAATATTGCTGCGATGATTTTGCCGTTTCCATGTGCGGCGACGTGACAGCATATGCAGAGGCCTTAACCTCACTGGAAAGCTGGAGGGCGGCACCGGTTCTGGCCCTTGGGGCCGGCGGCGGTGGGTTGAAAAAACGTGTCGTGCGTTTGCTCGGAGCACCTTATGCATCCCGTGGTTCGTCTTTGGCTGTCGCCGCGAATGTCTCGCTACTCGCGGTGCTGGGCCTCGCGGGATGTGTTGCGGCATTGTCGGCACAGGACCCTAACGATTCCCCGCCGATTTTTATTTCCGATTACGTGCCGACTGCGGAAGATTACGATCCAATAGCGGTGCGCGAGCGCGTAACGGGCGAGGTTATTTTGTCCGTTTTGGTCGGCCTGGACGGAAGCTGCAAAGAGGCCCGCATTGTTGAATCGGACAGCCCACTGCTCGACCAGTCCGCAATTCGCCTTTGTCAGGGGAGGCTGAAATGGGAGCCTGCGCAGCGAAACGGCAGGCCCGTCGAAGCCTGGACCATGCGAAGGGTGAGATTCGAACTTAGTTCGGAGCCACCGGCCGAGTAGGGACATGTTCGCGCTAAATGCTGTGAACGGCTTTTATTCAAATACTTAGTCGCCGCGAACGCGAAAAGCGGGCGCCATTATGGCGGCCCGATGGGCCCTTTTTGCGCTAGCAGATATTTGCCCCAGCGATAGGCATGCCCGCTTTCATGGGCAAAGCAGACGAGCTAGGCTGAAGCTCTCGGGAAGATGTTTTTGGGGGAACGACGCCATGCGTATCGCCAGTTGCATATTAGCCGCAATCATAACGCTCACCCCCATGCCGGCGCTCGCGCAGGACTGGATGAATTATTTCGATACTGAGCAGCGCTTTAGCGTCAATCTGCCGGGCGAGCCGACGATCGAAGACACGACGATCGTTTCGCTAAGAAGCGGCACCTATCCGGCAAAGATCTACCGGGCCGATGACGGTGCAAGCAGCTATTCGGTGAAAGTGGTCGATTATACCGAGGCGGGCACGGCGGGTGAGGTGCGCGGGTCGATCGCTTGGGAGGCCTGGCATTATCGCATGGCCGCGGAGGAGTCGGGAGGCAAAGTCACCTATGATGGCTACGTAACGGTCGACGGGATACAGGGCCACCAGCTTCAGATAATCAATGCCAATCAAAGCCGTACTTACATAGGGATTAATTTGCTGGCGGGCCGGCTGTATGTTTTGGAGGCGAGAGTTCCCGAAGGCCTACCCCTGCCGATGCTGTTTCAGGTCTCCCTGCAGATGCTGGACGAGAATGGCGATCGCCTGCGTTATTCGAGCGATATTGATGGACAATGGACGCCCGATGAGCGGGAAACGCTTCGCTAGAGCGCCGCAGGCCACCACCGCGAAACGCAATCAATATTCGCCCTTGTGAATCTGTCACGCCGAGCCAAAATTGGATTGGGCGGTCAAGCACGTTAAGCTCGGGCCTTCAAATCATGGCGGCGGATCGACGGGGGGCATAAGAGATGGCTGAGAAGAAAACCGGCTTGGACAAAGATCCCAAGGGGGCAGGCGGCAAGAGGTTAAGCCGGCGCGATTTCGTCAAAACCGGCGCCGGCGCAGGTGTCGGGGCATCGGTGCTTTCGATGTCGGGCACGGCCCTGGCGCAAGTAAACCCTGCCGATGCCATCCAATGGGACTTTGAGGCCGACATCGTCGTCATTGGCGGCGGCTGCACGGGCCTATCCGCAGCCATTCGTGCGACCGACCTTGGATCCTCGGTGATTGTGGTCGATCAGAATTTCGATGTCGGCGGCAAAATGCTCCATAGCGGTGCCTGGATTTCGCTCGGCGGCGGCGATCCGCTGCAATTGCGGGACATCGCGGGCGAGGGCGATGCGGAAGGCTTCGTCACCGCTCCGCCAATCCACTCGGAAGCCGAGCTGAGCGAGGATCCGGATTTTTTGTTTAAAGACCACACCGATTGGTCGGTCATGGATGCCTCGGCCCAAGCCCCCTACCGCTACAATCAACGCGATCTTCACCGGGCCTTTGCCAATAATTGCTACGCCACCAGAGAATTCCTGATGGCAAACTACGTCCGCATGGGACGCATCAATGGCACACACAGCAATGGCGGCATGTCGCGTGCGCGGCGTGCGACGTGTTTTTTGATGGAAAGCGATCGAACCGACATCAAAGCCGGAACGGTTTCAAGTCAGGATGCCGGTGTTGCAGGCGTAAGCTCGAGTCACTTCGCGCCGCGTCTTATGGAAGACGTCAGCGACATGGCAAGCCCCGGCGCGCGCCGAAACGGCGCAGCGCTCGCAAGGCCGCTGGAATTCAGCGCCCGCGAAAAAGGCGTGCAGTTCATTCTCAACCGCCACATGGACGAGATCATCCGCGAAGGACAATTTTCCGGCAGGGTCTTAGGAATCCGGGCGAGCTATTCGCCGCGCTTCGATCCCGATACCGGCGCGCGGTTGGAGAGCTATTGGCAGAACGGCAATATCGACGACCGCAGTGAGACGGTCTTCATCAGGGCGCGCAAGGCGGTCATCGTCGGTGCCGGAGGACATGGCGCTAATCCCGAATTCCGCTCCATGTTCTATCCGGGCTGGAAGGAACCTGCCTTCGTGTCGAGCGGCTGGGCCGTGTTGGGGCCGCGCGGCCAGGACGCCAGCGGCATCGTTGCCGGAATGCGAATCGGGGCGAATCTCGCGGGGATGCAGCAGAACCTCGGTTACGACAGCACCTTCCATATCCCGGGAAATTTGGCCACGCGCGATCCTTACACCGACATGCTTCCGGGCCACCCGACATTTCCGTTTCGTGGATCGACGGGCATCAAACTCCGCGCCGCATCGTTCGAGCATTTGATCGCCGTAAATCAGGTGGGGAAAAGATTCTTCAACGAACTTCTTGTGAGCACCAGGCGCGCCGGTGCCTCCTTTCCGGCCGGACCGGAAAAGGGCCAACCGAAATCGGGTCTCGACCATGTGCAGATGGATTGGCGTAATGCCAGTGCAGAAAACATTAGGGCGACTTACTCCGAGCCCAACAGCATTCATGCCGCTTTGGCGATGAATGAGGGCTCGGAAGCGCCCGATTATCTCTCGGGACCGATCTGGACCATCTTCGATCGCGCCGCCGTCGAGCGCGATGGCTGGAACATCGATCCGCCCTTCACCTCAGCCACCAATGGGTATTTCTTCCAAGCCGATACGATCGAGGAGCTGGCCGAAAAAATTCACCATGGCCATGAGTTCCAACGCATGCCGCTTATCTATTTGAGCGAAACCGTGGCCAAGTGGAATTCCTATGTCGATGAGGGCGCCGATCCCGAATTTGCAAGGGGGCCGGACGCGCCGATGCATAAGATCGACACGCCGCCCTTCTACGCTGCGACACTCAATCCGGTGTGGCACGATTCCTATGGCGGGCTTCGGATCAATGGGCAGACCCAAGTGGTGGACATGCAGGGCGAGATTATCCCCGGCCTTTATGCCGGCGGCGAGTCTAGCGGCGGCGGTCAGCAACATGGCTTAGGCAGAGCCCTTGTCCATGGCTTTATCGCGGGCACGAACGCGGCCGATGAGGCCTGAGCCGGCGGGTTAGCGCTCAGACCAGACGCGCGCGAAATGCGCGCCTGACTTGAGAATTAGCGCTCAATTATTGCGCGGCTTGCGGGCGATTCCGGAGTGTATCGGCACCTGCGTTCCGAAAAAGAATGAACGCTACATAAGCACACCATAAATAGAAGACGAAGAGTGTCCGCTGAATCAGGCCGTAATGGTCAATGATATAAGTCACCTGCACAAAGAGTGGACTTAAATTTAGTAACACCGCGATTAGCACAAGCAATGCGGCGACGCCGGACACTCGGCGTAGGACGCGCAAGTCAGGTGTGCTCGGCCAAGTAAAAGCCAGCGCCAACGGTGCGAAAAAACCAAGTAGGCTCGAAAGCCCAAATACGTTGTGCCACGGGTTAGGAGATTCGAAGATTGCGACGCCTAATTCCATTGCTGCGCAGAATCCAAGCAAAACGGCGGTAAGAAGGGATAGATGTCGCTCGACGGAAAAACGATAAACCCCAAAAGCAAACAGAATGAGAAACCCCGCTACGCTGAGATTCACGACTTTGAAGGTTGCTTCAAAGGGCGACCCAGTCCTCCCGATTTCGCTAATGGTTTGGGTGATCGGGTCGTAGTTGGGAAGTAACGCTCCCAACACCATTGATGTTCCTATGAAAACCGCCGCAGCCATTATTCCAAAGATCAGACAGAAGCGATGCGGTCGCGACATCGTTAGGTCCCCCTCGTCGCCATACCAATACGGCGCGCTAAAACGAGATTCCAAAGTGCGTCACTACCTGGCGAACGCAAATCTTTGTGCGCGCCTCAATGGGCGCTTCTTTACTGCGCGGCCACAACCCGTTCGACAATCTCGATTCGGGTCCCCCAGGGATCGGTTATGTAAGTGATCCAACCGCCGCTTCTCGATCGGCGCGGCGGTTCGTCGAGCGCGATGCCTTCGGCACTGAGCCTTTCGACAAAAGCCTCGTGGTCCTCCACATCGAAGCCGATATGGTCGAGAATATGACCGCGCGTCGGCGCCTGCACCGCTTCGTCATCCGCAAAGCGCATCTGCACGCCCGGCAGATTCACGATCGGTTGGCCGTTGCGCATGGCCGCCTCGCCGCCGAAAATCCGCACATACCATTCCTGCGCGTTGAAAACTTCTGATTGCAGCGTACGCAAATGAACATGTTCATGGCGGATCGGCATCGGCTGTGTCGGGTCTTCCAAAACCTCTATGCGCACGCCGTCCGGCGTCTCGACATAGGCTTGGTCCAGCCGGCCATTGCCGCCCGGGATGACATCGACCCCCGCGGCCCGCCACTCGGCGACACGTAGTTGGACGTTATCGACGATGAAGCCGACATGATTCACGACCGTGCCTATCGTACCGCCTTCGGCCTCTTCGTCGCCGAGGGCCAGATTGATAACCACACCGGGAAACTGGACCGCGTCATTGCCTGCGCGCGTGATCAATGTTCCGCCCATGGCGAGAAACAGATCCCTGTTGGCTGCGATATCTTTCGAGACAAGGTGCCAATGACCCATGGTCACCCCGGCCTTGTTAAATGGGGCCGGCTGCGCGGCGGCAAGCCCCGCGCTTAAACAAGATGCGAGCACCAATGCTGCAAACCTAGTATTTTTCACCAACACATTTTTCACGAATGCCTCCCCTTCGAGCCCGATTGCCATCCCTAGACGGCGCATGAACGCTATTGGCCCATATTTCAACGCTATCATGGGTTTTCGATTTCAATAAGGGGGAATATGGGCGCTTAAAGCCCGAGGCGCGGATTTGGCGCTTTAACGCCTTGGCCGCAAAGCCAATCCGTGGGAACATTTGAAGATGCAGTCAGATCAACCCAATAGACGGTTTCTGGTGGCGCTAATCGAATCCGGCGCTTGGCAATATTGGCTCCTGCGCACGCTTATCCTTTTGGCGTGGCTCTCGCTCGTTATGTTTGCCGTGGATTCTACCTATTCCTGATTTAAACCCATCCCTGATCTAAACACGGCATCGGGCAGCGCTCATTTCCGTGGCGATCGAATTTGAGGGGCGCAGAGGATTTGATTGAAAATTTTGTCCATCATTGCCTTTAACTTGTGCAATTATGAAAAAACAAAAGCTCAAGCGGAGGGTCTCTTCCATGCATAGAAATGCGCTAGCGCTGATCTTATTTATTCTTGCCCTATGGCCTTTGAGCGCGGCGGCCCAATGGCAAGAATATATCTATGAGGAAGATGCATTTGCGGTCCAGTTTCCCGTTCCGCCCACAACCAGCACCGAGATGTATGAAACATCGATCACCGAAGCGCGGCCGGCGAGCACCCGTTCGGCCGAATTCGAGAACATTCTCTTTAAAGTAAGAGTGATCGATATCAGCGATGCGATGGACCAGGCCGTCAATTTTGTCGTCGAAGCGGCCTATGATCTGCAGCGCAGGGGAAATGTCGTCTATCACGATTTTCCGCGGGTCGGCTTAAGGGGGAACGGGACATTCGGCATCGCCATGGTGGTGGACACTGAAGATGGCCACAGAATCCGCTCGTCTCTTTACTCGGAAAATGAGCGGCTTTATCTCGTCGATGCGATCGTGCTGCCCGAACGTGGCGATCTCGACCAAGCCTTGCCCTCGCGCTTCGATCAGACGCTGCGCTTAAGACTGGACGCCCAGCTCAATACTTCCGTCCCAAACTTACCCTGAGAGCGCGCACGGGAGCATAAAAGCCGCCGCCCCCATCCTCGCTACCCAAAGCTTTGCCTGGGCTTTACCCAAACCCCAAATGATCTGGCCCAGTGATTTGGCCCAGAAGAGCCATTCTCATGACGCGCACAGACGCCGACTGCAGGCTCGCCTTCAAGGGCCAGCCGGGTTAATGTGACTCTATCCGGGCCATGCGTAATCGGTTCGTTGAAAAATTTCTGGTTAGGGAGAGAAAAAATGCAAATGCGCAAGAAATTGTTCTTTGCAGTCACGGTCGGCCTAATGGCCTTCATCCTTCAAGCCGGCGCGCAGCCCACCCCTGCGCTCGCACAAGCCGCCGCCGCGCTCAGCGGGCAGGTGAGCTCGGACGCGGAAGGCATGATGGAAGGCGTGGTCGTCAGCGCGCGGCGCGACGGCGCGAGCTACACCATCTCCGTCGTCTCCGACGATCAGGGCCGTTACAACTTCCCTGCCGATCGGCTGGAGCCCGGCAATTATGCGCTTGAAATTCGCGCAGTCGGCTATGAACTCGATGGTTCGATTTCTGCCGATGTCGCAGCGGGCGCCACGGCCAGCGCCGATTTGGCGCTCAGACCCACAAGAAATCTTTCGGCGCAGCTTACCAATACCGAATGGCTCCTCAGCATTCCCGGCACCCACCGCCAGAAATCCTTTATGCTGAATTGCACCAGCTGCCATACGATGGAACGGATTTTGAAATCCTCCTATGACGCCGAAGGCTTCCTAACTGTCTTCGATCGCATGGCCAAATACTATCCGGGCAGCATGCCGACCAAGCCGCAGCGCCTAAACGGCACCGCCATGCGCATGGGCCGCACGCGCGCCGTCGCCGGCGAGGTCGCCGAATGGCTCGCCTCGATCAATTTAAGCCAATCCGAAACCCGGTCATATGAGCTTCAGACCTTGCCGCGGCTCACCGGTGATTCGACCAAGGTCATCATCACCGAATATGACCTGCCCAGTGATTTGATTCAGCCCCATGACGTGATCATCGATGACGAGGGGACGGTCTGGTACTCCGATTTCGGTCAGATGCTGCTCGGTAAGATGAACGCCAATACCGGCGCGGTCACGCAATATACGATCCCGACGATCAAACCCGGTTGGCCCACGGGCACGCTCGATCTCGAGGCCGACCGCGACGGCAATATCTGGGTCGGCGTGATGTATCAGGCGAACATTGCGCGCTTCGATCCCAAGACCGAGCAATTCGAGCAATGGTCCGTGCCCGCCGAATGGCAGACCGATGGCTCGCAGACCGGCCATCTTGCGGTGCGCGCCACCCATGTCGACGGCAAGGTGTGGATGAAGAATTCGGACGAGACCAATATCTATCGGATGGATATCGCCACCGGCGAATTCGAAGATTTTGGCGTGCAATTCGATCCCACGACGGGGCGCAAGCTCGGCGTGTACGGCCTGCACTCAGATTCCAACAACAATGTCTATCTCTTGGACTTCTCGTCGAACAATATCGGCAAGATCGACGCCGATACCGGCGAGCTGAGCGTCTATAAGACGCCAAGCGAGGGTTCGCGTCCGCGCCGCGGCCGGGTCGATGGAAAAGACCGCTTGTGGTTCGCCGAATATGGCACAAACGCCATCGGCGTCTTCGACCCCGACACCGAATCCTTTGCCGAATGGCCGGTACCGACGCCATGGAGCGCGCCTTATGATGCGGTTTACGACAACGCAAATAACCAGGCCTGGACCGGCTCGATGTTCACCGACCGCGTTTCGCGTCTAGACGTCGAAACCGGCGAGTACACCGAATATCCGCTGCCGCGCTCGACCAATATCAGACGCGTCTTTGTGGACGAGCGGACAAGCCCGGGCACGCTGTGGATTGGCAGTAATCACGGCGCGTCGATCGTAAAAGTCGAGCCGCTGCAATAGCTTAGAGGCGCTACTCGCGTTGGTGCGCGTGGTTTTGGAAGGTCGCGTCGGCGAAGTTGAGCCCGTCTCGCTGCCTGCGCGAAGAAGGGCTGCTGCCTGCGGGGTAGTGGGTGCGTTGGCGACGGTGATCATGTAATCGCGAAATTGGGCGTATGGCGGACAGCGCCTCCGCAATAATATTTGTTCATCCAATTGAATTATATTACTATTTTATATGCTCTTATTAGCTCACCCCCAATTTCGTCCAATAATTAGTACAAGCTTTTCTGGTATTCTGCGGGACCGCTTAGGAAAATTGGCCCCTGTACGCAGACTTCAATTGTCTGGTGCCGCCGGTGCCACGAATAACGCTCCCACCCCTCAACGACGGAGCAAGAGTCAGCTACTGGGGCGGCGTATAGAATCGGCCATGCGATATTTACCGCCGGTTATCATGTGGCTTTGTCGCGGTAGCCGACAGGAGGGTCTCACGCGGCTTCGTGTCGCGCCGTGTCTGACGCGAAGCGAAGCCGCGGGGTGGGTTGCTGTTGACCTATCGCGTCAACCCTGGCCCTGGTGATTTGTCGCTAGCTCATGATCTGTCCGTTTAGGTATCCTATTGTGACTCGTCCGAGTGATGGGTCACGACACGACGGCGTGCCTTAGCCTCGCGTTCCGATTGCTCGAAAGCGATGGCCTCTAACGAGGTGGGGGGCCGCCGTATCCGTCACACCGTCACAACCGTTGGTAACCGGGACTTTGCGCGTTTTCGTATCCGTCACAGGGTTCAAGTTTGTGACGGATACTGAACCGCTGGAATCGTTGCTAGGCAAGGGTTCTGACGGTGTGACGGATGGAGATGGGGTATCTTATATGGAATAGTTCCTCCACACCTTAACGAAGGCACTGTGTTTGCAACCTTTCGCGGTTCTGCCAGATGTGGAGATTCCTTCGGCGCGGATTGTGCTTGGCGCGCTGCTGAACGGCTTGAGCAAGGTCGTCAACGTTTTGTGCGTGTCGGCGTTCATGAGGTCCGATTCGGTGGCCCAATAGTGAGTCGTCCCAGGCGAAATGCCCGTCAATTTGGGTTGTCGAGCACTCGGCACGATGACTTGGCAATGACCGGAATGGGACCCGCGCCATTGATGAAGGGGGGGGGTCTCGGATTTCGATCGGCGGTGGATGAAGTACCTATGTATATCCGCGTCTCAATTTTTTTAGCCTACGCGCGAGGTGTCAATGGCAGCCGAAAATTGCACATCTTTTACAATCAAGGATCAATCACTTGGAGCTTCCGGTCGCACCCCCAGACGCGGTGTAGGGGACGTGGGACTCGGTGGAGCCGTGAGTAAGCGGATTGGTGCAGCGACCGCCAAGAGTCTGGCGGCGGCAAACCGCTTATCCACAGAGGGCGGTCGTCGCCGTTCCTGTTTATGTTTTGGCTGACTATCACGCAGCGGCTCTCTTGTAGCTCCTATCTGAAGCTGGCCTGCAGCAGGTTCTGATGCTCCCGCATGCGGTAGATGTTGCCGCGGATGTTGACGATGTGGCAGTTGCGCGCCAGCCTCGACGATCGCAGCCACGTCGTTACTGTCATTCTTCTGCTGCTTCAGAAATGGCTTGACATAGATCGGCGGGATCAGCTTGCACCTGTGGCCAAGGGTGATGATCTGTCGGCCCCAATGGTGCGCGCCGCCGCAGTCTTCCATCACAACCAGGCACGGCGGCACTTCGGAGAAGAATAGGAAAAACTTTTCTCGCGAAAGCTTTTTGCCGAACACCGGCTTGCCTTCCGCCGTTGCCCCATGGAGTTAGAAACTCCTTTTCGATATATCGATACCGACGATAGCAACTTACTCCACGGACGCCTCCTTCGTTGATCGAACGCACCACGCGTGCGTTTCTTTCTGGCGCCTATGACGCCGTCAGACGGGTGCGTCCACTCCATCACTTCAGGAACCGCAGTGCTGCCTCGCGATCCTGACGTTTCGTTGCAAAGACTTCGAGCACTTCGCCTTCGTGATCAAAGGCACGCCACTGTCCGTCATCAAAACAAATGGGACTGTTGAGCGTGTTTCATAAGGGAGGATCTGGCTCATCTTTGTTTGATGTTAAGCCGCTTGGCGTTGATGGTTCAAGCGGCGGTTTTGGGTGGTCAGTTTTTTAATCCTTTTTCTCTTTTCGATGATGGCGGTGTGGCGTCCAAAGTAGGCGTCGGCTGGAGTTACGTTGCCGATGCTCTCGTGGTAGCGTTGGTTGTTGTAGTGATCGACGAAGGCGCTGATCTGGTTTTCGAGATCGCCGGGTAGATAATAATTTTCAAGCAGGATCCGGTTCTTCAGCGTTTGATGCCAGCGCTCGATCTTGCCCTGGGTTTGCGGGTGATACGGTGCGCCCCGAACGTGATCCATACCGTGGTCCTCGAGCCATTCAGCCAGATCGCCGGAGATATAGGACGAGCCGTTGTCGCTGAGCAGCCTCGGCTTGTGGACGACATTGGCGCGATTGCAGCCTGAGGCTTCTAGCGCCAACTTCAGTGTTGCCGTCACATCGTCCGCCGTCATGTTGGTGCAGAGCTTCCAAGCAATGATGTAGCGGGAATAGTCGTCCAGGATGGTCGACAGGTAAAACCAGCCCCAGCCGATGACCTTGAGATAGGTGAAGTCGGTCTGCCACAGCTGGTTCGGCGCCGTGGTCTTGTCGCGGAACTCATCGGCTGCCTTGATGACCACGAAAGCGGGGCTGGTGATCAGGTCGTGGGCCTTGAGAAGCCGGTAAACCGAGGCTTCCGAGACAAAGTAGCCCCTGGTGTCCGTAAACCTGACGGCCAGTTCCCGGGGCGACAGTTGCGTCTCCTCCAGGGCAAGATCGATGATCTGCCCCCGGACATCATCCGGGATCCGGTTCCACACCCGGCCCGGGCTGCTGTTGCGATCCTCAAGACCGGCGTCGCCAAAGGCCAGAAAGCGATCGTACCAGCGATAAAAGGTGGTCTTCGGAATGCCCAGCTTGTCCAAAGTGGACCCGACGCCCAGGTGGGACTGCTCGACCAGGCGGATGATCTCCAGCTTCTCGGATGCGGGATACCTCATTCCTCGCCTCCCCCATGCCCGATCATATTTTTTTGAGAAGACGGTTCTCCAGCGAAAGTTCGGCGACCAACTCCTTCAAGTCGCGCATCTCCTGGCGCAGGCCTTTAACCTCGCCCGAGGTCGCTTGGCGCCCGGTGTCGCCGGCGAGCCGCTTCTTGCCCGCTTCCAAAAACTCTTTCGACCAGCTGTAATACAGACCCTCAGCGATGCCCTCGCGGCGGCACAAGGCGGCGATGCTCTCCTCGCCGCGCAGGCCCGACACCACGATCCGGATCTTCTCCTCAGCCGTATACTGCTTGCGTGTCTTGCGCCGAATATCCCGAACCGTTCTCTCCGCCGGGTCGTTCTTGCTCATTGATTTCTGTCTCATCTTCGTTCCCTTCGGTCACTACGATGAGCCAGAAATCCTCCGTTATGCAATTACCTCAATTCGTCCCAAAGGCGCTGACGTCAGACACTTGACTGTTAAATTGAAAATCACGGTTGAAATGGCAGTGTGAGGCACTGTTCCAGATAGCCTTTACCTTTTGCTGGACGATATCTTGTTCTTTGAGAGTTGCGCCTTTCCGCAGCTGGCCTTCACAATCGCCGTCAAAAGAAAGAGTACATTGATTTTTCGCATCATGTGACCACAGCACGGGATAGGTCGGCGCACTGTTTGGTTTTGACGGAGAGATAGAGAACGGTCCTCTGATCCCGCCGGAGGACGTGTCACCGTTAATATCCAAATGGTATGGGCCGACCTCGCCGATAGCAGCCACCGTCGTAACGGGTATTTTGGTCGCTTCCGCTTTGCTCATAGATGGCAACCAAACCAGCCCTTTATTCGCAATCTGGTAAGCTAACTGCGCGAGAGCGAGGTCGGAAACACGCGCCACATTCCAACCGCCGGAGTGCGGGAGGGGGGCGTTCATTGCCTGGCCGATCACCTCCGCGCCGAAATGGATGGGTGTGCCGCCCACAGGTCCGTCTTCCAGGCGACGCAAGCTTTTGTCTTTTATCAGCGGGCGTATTTTCCTAGCGGTGCTAGCGCCGAGCATAGGAAATTGCGGACGCTTGTTCAGGACGACAAAGGTCGCGCGCTTGCTGCCACTCGTAGATTTCTGCCCAACAACAAGGCATTCGGCCATTCCTGGATCCAGTGCGACAGCCCGCCGTAGCTGGACGACCAGTGCACATCCGCTCATCGTAGTCTTGCCGTGCGTCGGGCGAGTGCCGTCACGCTCGTCGCCGGCCTCTAGGAGTGGATGCGCACGGAACGCCGGCCTGTCCGCGCCATGGCTTCGCCAACTTCCTCGACGACGATCGTATCCGCCTCTCGAACATTGCTGCTAAGCGCCCGCTCCGGGGGATTGTTCTTGGAAGTCGGCCCTGGCTGTTAGCCGGCTCTGATCGCGGCGGCATCCGCGCCGCAACCATCTACACTGTGATCGGCACCGCCCTACTTAACAATATCGACCCGCAGGCCTGGCTCGCCAACGTTCTTGCCGCGGTCGCCGACACGTCCCAGACTTGCCTGCAGACTCTTCTACCCTGGCATTGGGAAGACGAACGGCGGACCAATCTCGCCGCATAACCTGCGGTCCTCTTCAGAGGGTTACGCCGTTCGTGACACTATCGACACTGCAAACCCCATCATGCCTCCATAGCCCTTTCCGCCGGGCGCGGTGGTCATGCCCGATGCGGCGTTTCCACTATTCCCGCGGTTGCCTGCGAAAGGGAAGATTCCTTGCCCGCAGTCGGCCTCAACGATCACGAGAAATCCCTCGCGCCTCACCCGGTAATTCCGCCGCTTCAGCGTTTCCAGCAGCCAGCGTACCTGTTCCGCGTTGTCCCGGCAATGAGCGGCAGTGTTCTCCGGCCGTTCAGCACTGCCGTTCCAGTATTGCCGCATCGCTTCCTCGAACTCGCCAACCATGACCTTGCAATTCCCCATGGCGAGCGCAGCGTCACTTTCCTCCCTTTCTGACCCTGCCGCCTCAAAGTAATCGTGAGCCTCCTTGAACATCTCCAAGGCGAACTTCGAATTCCCACGGTTGAACAGCACGTTCCGTTTCTGCTCACTCCCATGCTGCAGTGATCTGTCGAAGTCCTCCACGGCGCCACGATGATTGCCGGTCGCCGCATATGCATTTCCTCGGTTGAAATACAATGCCTGAGACATCCTGCTGCCGACGGCTTCCAAGCTCACGACCACACCTCGCTCAACGTCAATTGGCCTATCGATGTTCTCTATCGCTCTAGTGTAGGCCTCAATCGCTTCTTCAAATCGTCCGAGTGCCGCGAGCGCGTCTCACCTTAGACGATGAGGTTGCGCCACGTTTGGCCGCGCTACAGCATACGACTCGTACGCCGCGAGTGCGTTGACATATCGCTCCGCCTGATACGAACGGTTGCCTCGATTCCTATGCTGTTCCAGTGTAAGCGACACTTCTTGTTGCAGAGGCATGCGTGTCGAATTCGCGGCTGCCAATCCAGTAACGTCTCCGAAGAGCCTCGTCTCCGACAACCCCAGCCGGGTCAGGTGCTCGCGCATTGGCCCTTTCGCTTCCGGAGGCACTACCACCGAGCTGAGGTACCGGTCCGGAATCCGAGGGTTGCAGATCAAGAAAATGCTCTGCTGCCCGATGATGCGCGGCCCAAGGGAACGGTCGGGCTCGTAGTACACGACCGGCCGGTTCACATCGAAAGGATCCTGCATTGCACGTCCATTCGAGGCGACCTGGTGGTCGCCAATGTCCAACATGAACACCTTCCCATCCTTGTCGTCCGACCCTGCGCAGGCGAACCAGAGGGCGACCAGAGCGCTCTCTGTGAAGTCCAGCAACCCGGTCGCCGCTCCTTGATGCTGGAGAACGGATAGCCTCTGCATGTCCAACATCTGCTCCCCATCAATGACCTCCATCGGCATGATGAGTTGCTCCCTGTGGTACTGCATAACTAAGGTTCGCAGTTCATTGTCGTCACTCAAGATAGCATCGCCGTACGCCTCGCGAAGGCGGCGGACGCCCCCCGAAAGTGGACCCCAATCAGCTTCTTTCTGCCCCCGGTACGCTGGCCTCGACATGTTCTTCGACTGAGTCAGGACCGCACTTGTCAACTCTGCGGGAGTCACCTCTCAGCCTCCATTACCGACTCGCTCGACTCCGGTTTACACTGGGGGAAGTCATTCGTCAGTACCACCAGGTTTCGCAACGCCTTCGCTCCTCCTCTCCAACCAGAATCAGCTCAAAATCCGGCCCCTCGGTCACCGCGGGCAAAACCAACTGGCCTTCTCGCGCCTGGCGACGCCAGTCCGACAGATGGTTCGGTCAAAGATATTAACGACAAGCCACCGAGTTCACCCTCTCGCCGCGCTCAAGCGTCTCGGCGACAAACCGTGACCGACAAGGGCACGGAATACTGCGGCCGCGTGGACAAGCACGACTGTCACCTCTTCCTGGCGATCAACGACATCGATCATACGAAGACCAAGGCCAAATCACCGCAAACAAACGGCATCTACGAACGCTTCCACAAGACCGTGCAGCAGAAGTTCTACCAGGTCGCGTTCCGCAAGAAGCTCTATGACAGCATCGACACGCTGCAGGACGATCTCGACGATTGTCTGACGTCAGCGCCTTTGGGACGAATTGAGGTAATTGCATAACGGAGGATTTCTGGCTCATCGTAGTGACCGAAGGGAACGAAGATGAGACAGAAATCAATGAGCAAGAACGACCCGGCGGAGAGAACGGTTCGGGATATTCGGCGCAAGACACGCAAGCAGTATACGGCTGAGGAGAAGATCCGGATCGTGGTGTCGGGCCTGCGCGGCGAGGAGAGCATCGCCGCCTTGTGCCGCCGCGAGGGCATCGCCGAGGGTCTGTATTACAGCTGATCGAAAGAGTTTTTGGAAGCGGGCAAGAAGCGGCTCGCCGGCGACACCGGGCGCCAAGCGACCTCGGGCGAGGTTAAAGGCCTGCGCCAGGAGATGCGCGACTTGAAGGAGTTGGTCGCCGAACTTTCGCTGGAGAACCGTCTTCTCAAAAAAAATATGATCGGGCATGGGGGAGGCGAGGAATGAGGTATCCCGCATCCGAGAAGCTGGAGATCATCCGCCTGGTCGAGCAGTCCCACCTGGGCGTCGGGTCCACTTTGGACAAGCTGGGCATTCCGAAGACCACCTTTTATCGCTGGTACGATCGCTTTCTGGCCTTTGGCGACGCCGGTCTTGAGGATCGCAACAGCAGCCCGGGCCGGATGTGGAACCGGATCCCGGATGATGTCCGGGGGCAGATCATCGATCTTGCCCTGGAGGAGACGCAACTGTCGCCCCGGGAACTGGCCGTCAGGTTTACGGACACCAGGGGCTACTTTGTCTCGGAAGCCTTGGTTTACCGGCTTCTCAAGGCCCACGGCCTGATCACCAGCCCCGCTTTCGTGGTCATCAAGGCAGCCGATGAGTTCCGCGACAAGACCACGGCGCCGAACCAGCTGTGGCAGACCGACTTCACCTATCTCAAGGTCATCGGCTGGGGCTGGTTTTACCTGTCGACCATCCTGGACGACTATTCCCGCTACATAATTGCTTGGAAGCTCTGCACCAACATGACGGCGGACGATGTGACGGCAACACTGAAGTTGGCGCTAGAAGCCTCAGGCTGCAATCGCGCCAATGTCGTCCACAAGCCGAGGCTGCTCAGCGACAACGGCTCGTCCTATATCTCCGGCGATCTGGCTGAATGGCTCGTGGACCACGGTATGGATCACGTTCGGGGCGCACCGTATCACCCGCAAACCCAGGGCAAGATCGAGCGCTGGCATCAAACGCTGAAGAACCGGATCCTGCTTGAAAATTATTATCTACCCGGCGATCTCGAAAACCAGATCAGCGCCTTCGTCGATCACTACAACAACCAACGCTACCACGAGAGCATCGGCAACGTAACTCCAGCCGACGCCTACTTTGGACGCCACACCGCCATCATCGAAAAGAGAAAAAGGATCAAAAAACTGACCACCCAAAACCGCCGCTTGAACCATCAACGCCAAGCGGCTTAACATCAAACAAAGATGAGCCAGATCCTCCCTTATGAAACACGCTCAACAGTCCCATTTGTTTTGATGACGGACACTCGACGATTAGCTACATCACTACAAACATGAACGCACTCATCAGGGCAAAATGTGTTGCGGCAGAACGCAGTTCCAGACCATGATCGGAGGCAAGGAAATCTGGAAGGAAAAGTTCCTGAACTCTACCTGCCAGTCGCCGCCGGGAATCCGGGCACCTGTCAGATCACATCGGAACCACTACACACGATCCGCTAACTAGTCGATGCACCCGCAATCACAACTCCTTGGATCTATGCACCAAAGCTGTTTCTGATGCGACCAGCTATTCCCGTGATGCGCCGAAGGCCGCGTTCAGATCGTAGCGCTCAAAGACGCCACCCATGCCTTCATGCAAAGCCCCGAAAAAAGCGCCAGTGATGACACCATCATCGCCGCCGGTCTGAATGAACGTATTCCCACGAACGCCGATGGTATAGCGGAGCTCGCCATCGCCCCAGATAGTCCCGGCCCCGATTGCTCCCGGCCTGGCATTTGCTGCCCAAGATTCAAGCCCCGTCAAATTCGAGGCAGAAGCAATGCAAACGGTGTAGGGCGCCTCCACTTTTCCTGGATGGGTCCAGTATCGGGGCGGACCTCCTGGCGCGGGAGGCCGAGTGAAGCGCCCAGACAGGAACAGATGGGAATACCGGGAGCGGCGACATGGCCAGATTGCAGACAAGGACGATTTCAAGGCGCACCGTGGAGACGCTGAAGGTCGAGAAGGACACTGTGTTCTGGGACAGCAAGTTGATGGGTTTTGGGGTTCGGGTGTACCCCTCGGGGAGCAAATACTATGTAGTCCAGACCAGGGCCGGAGGTGCCGCGGCGAAGCGGGTGACGGTGGGCCGTCACGGCGTGATCACCGCCGAGGAGGCACGGCGGCGCGCGGCCTTGATCATCGCGCGGATCAAGGCCGGTGAAGAACCCTCCCCCGAGACGATGGCTTCGAGGCTCGCGGACGGTCCGACGGTGGCCGAGCTTGCGGTGCGGTATATGGAAGAGCATGTGGCGGTGCACTGCAAGCCGACTACGGCGAGGGGATATCGCGTAAGCATCGAGAATTACATCCTGCCCGAGTTCGGCAAACTCCCCGCCCTGGCGGTTGGGCAGGCGCATGTGGCGGAACTGCATTACAGGCTCCGTAATTCTCCCTGCCAAGCGAACCATGTGCTCGCTGTGCTGTCGCGGATATTCGACATGGCTGAATCCTGGGGTCTTGTGCCCGAGGCAAACAACCCGTGCCGGTTCCAGGTCAAATACAAGCAGCGCCCGCGCGAGCGGTTTCTGACCGAAGTGGAGTTCCGCCGGCTGGGGCGTGTGTTGAACGAGGCGGAGACAAGTCCCGGCGTCTCAGCGCGTGCGGTGGCGGCAATACGGCTGCTGATGCTGACCGGATGCCGGTGCAACGAGATATTGACGCTGCGCTGGGAGGAGGTGGACCTGGAGGCGAAGGCGTTGCATTTGAGCGACAGCAAAACCGGCCCTCGGACGATTTCCCTGTCGCCCGAGGCGGCGCGTGTACTGGCGGAATTGCCGCGTGCCTCAGACAACCCCTGGGTCATTACCGGCAGGAAACCTGGCGCTCATCTGGTCGACCTTCAGCATCCCTGGAAGCTCATTTGCGCGCGCGCCGGACTGGAGGGTGTCCGCATTCACGACTTGCGCCATTCGTTTGCCAGCCGTGCGCTGGCGCTTGGCGAAAGCCTGCCGATGATTGGAAAGTTGCTGGGCCACAGCAGGATCGAGACGACTGCGCGCTATGCCCATCTGGCGCGGGATTCAGTGCAGGAATCGGCGGCCCGCATCGCCGACAGCATTGCCGCTGACATCATGGGCGGTCGTTGGAAATGCTCAGGCCCCGCTTGGTCTGTTAGCCGGCGCGGAAGTTCGACGCCGATCAGCACGCCAACCCATTGATGTCGTTTGATCGTGAGGGGTCAAAGTGCCGCGCCAGCGAGGCGTCGGTGTCGAAGATCCTGCCGACTTAATAGAGACTTCATGTTTGGGACATCCTCCGCAACGGAATCGCTCAAGGGGCTCATTCATCTTGTCCCAGTTCATGCGCCTGAGGCGGCTGCGGCGTGCAAGCCACTTCGGCCAGATGCGGACGGCCTTGTAGCCACGCTCGGCGACACCAAATCACGCAGCGGCGCGCTGTAGCGTACAAAGACTTGCAATCGCCAAACCTGCTCATGCCGCCATCACCAGGTCATAGCTTGTGTTCTTGCTTCCGCCCGGATTGCGGCGAAGGATGCCGCGCTCGACCAGTTCATTGATGTCGCGCTGCGCAGTCGGAATCGAACACTTGCCGATCGCGGCCCATTTCTTTGCCGTCAGCTTGCCTTCAAATCCATCGAGAAACCTGTTGAGTACTGTCTTCTGTCGTTTGTCGAAAGGCTCGCGGGCGTAGCGTTGCCAGAAGTCGGCCTTGCGCAGAACATTGGCGCAAGCCGCCTCGGTGCCGTCGAGTGCACGAGAAATGCAGTCAAGGAACCAAGCCAGCCAATCGGTGACGTCGAGCGCGCCTTTCTGCGAGCGTTCGAGCATGTCGTAATAGTCGGACCGTTCCTTCCGTATCTGACTCGACACGCTGTAGAAGCGCTGTCCTGAGTCCTCCGACTGCGCCAGCGCCTGATCCGCGATCGCACGCGCGACGCGGCCGTTGCCGTCCTCGAACGGGTGGATAGTCACGAACCAGAGATGCGCGAGGCCGGCGCGCAGCAGGCCTTCGGGTTCGCCCCGGCGATTGAACCAATCCAGGTACGCCTGCATCTCGCCGTCGAGCTGCGGGGCCGGCGGCCCCTGATAATGCACCCGCTGACGACCGATCGGCCCCGAAACGACCTGCATCGGCCCTGCCGCGTCGTCGCGCCATGCGCCCGTCTTGACCTTGTGCATTCCTGAATAGCCAGTCGGGAACAGCGCGGCCTGCCAGCCGAATAACCTTTCGGGCGTCAGCAATGCCTCATAATTCTCCGTGGCGTCGAGCATCATTTCGACGACGCCTTCGGTCCGCCGGTCGGCCGACGCGATGGCGGCGGCAGGCACGCCGAGGCGCCGCGCGATCGACGATCGCACGCTGCCACGGTCAAGGACCTCGCCCTCGATCTCCGAGCTCTTGATGATGTCTTCCGTGAGCGCTTCGAGCTGCGCCTCGAGCTTCAAGTCGAAGCCGAGTCTTGCCATGCTTCCGAGGAGTCTGCCTTGCTTCAGGCGCGCGGCCGCGAGCGGCTCAAGGAGCCGCGCATCGTCCCAGATTAAGTGGGGCCATTCCTGCTGTTCCCAGATGTACATAGTTCTCCTCTCTTAGTGAGGAGAATGTGGAGCCGTTTTCATCATTTAGCAAGCAAATTCTCTTCTCCACGTGAGGAGAATAATCATACTTTCGCCTCAATCGGGGCGGACCTCCTGGCGCGGGAGGCCGAGTGAAGCGCCCAGACAGGAACAGATGGGAATACCGGGAGCGGCGACATGGCCAGATTGCAGACAAGGACGATTTCAAGGCGCACCGTGGAGACGCTGAAGGTCGAGAAGGACACTGTGTTCTGGGACAGCAAGTTGATGGGTTTTGGGGTTCGGGTGTACCCCTCGGGGAGCAAATACTATGTAGTCCAGACCAGGGCCGGAGGTGCCGCGGCGAAGCGGGTGACGGTGGGCCGTCACGGCGTGATCACCGCCGAGGAGGCACGGCGGCGCGCGGCCTTGATCATCGCGCGGATCAAGGCCGGTGAAGAACCCTCCCCCGAGACGATGGCTTCGAGGCTCGCGGACGGTCCGACGGTGGCCGAGCTTGCGGTGCGGTATATGGAAGAGCATGTGGCGGTGCACTGCAAGCCGACTACGGCGAGGGGATATCGCGTAAGCATCGAGAATTACATCCTGCCCGAGTTCGGCAAACTCCCCGCCCTGGCGGTTGGGCAGGCGCATGTGGCGGAACTGCATTACAGGCTCCGTAATTCTCCCTGCCAAGCGAACCATGTGCTCGCTGTGCTGTCGCGGATATTCGACATGGCTGAATCCTGGGGTCTTGTGCCCGAGGCAAACAACCCGTGCCGGTTCCAGGTCAAATACAAGCAGCGCCCGCGCGAGCGGTTTCTGACCGAAGTGGAGTTCCGCCGGCTGGGGCGTGTGTTGAACGAGGCGGAGACAAGTCCCGGCGTCTCAGCGCGTGCGGTGGCGGCAATACGGCTGCTGATGCTGACCGGATGCCGGTGCAACGAGATATTGACGCTGCGCTGGGAGGAGGTGGACCTGGAGGCGAAGGCGTTGCATTTGAGCGACAGCAAAACCGGCCCTCGGACGATTTCCCTGTCGCCCGAGGCGGCGCGTGTACTGGCGGAATTGCCGCGTGCCTCAGACAACCCCTGGGTCATTACCGGCAGGAAACCTGGCGCTCATCTGGTCGACCTTCAGCATCCCTGGAAGCTCATTTGCGCGCGCGCCGGACTGGAGGGTGTCCGCATTCACGACTTGCGCCATTCGTTTGCCAGCCGTGCGCTGGCGCTTGGCGAAAGCCTGCCGATGATTGGAAAGTTGCTGGGCCACAGCAGGATCGAGACGACTGCGCGCTATGCCCATCTGGCGCGGGATTCAGTGCAGGAATCGGCGGCCCGCATCGCCGACAGCATTGCCGCTGACATCATGGGCGGTCGTTGGAAATGCTCAGGCCCCGCTTGGTCTGTTAGCCGGCGCGGAAGTTAGACGCCGATCAGCACGCCAACCCATTGATGTCGTTTGATCGTGAGGGGTCAAAGTGCCGCGCCGAACAACAAACGGTGCCGATAGGGGGTTCTTGCATGGAATCATATACTTGCGTAGACCTGGGTATCCCTGTCGCGGCATACGTAGACAGGAGTGCGATGAACAATTTTTTCCGTACCATCGTGCGAACCGCCCAATTGTCAGGATATTTCCCTCGCATAGTCGGCTAGCGTCACGACCGAGTCGCCATGTTCGGTCGGCGCAAGCGCATTCGCGAAGTGAAGGTCTGCGGTCACCACGGCGGCGCCGACGCGATGTGCCAGCGCGAGATAGACGCAATCGTAGACCGGCCGGTCCAGCGCCAGAGCGAGACGAACCGCGTCCGCCGAGACCGTCTCGTCGGCGCTCCATCGAACCGGCATCTCGGGCATCGATTCCATCATGGTGCCGGCCTCGCTGCGTCCGATCTCGCCCAGCCGCGCCTTGCGCCACAGCGCGTTGGCGACCTCGCACGCCATCAGGCGTGGTGCGTACAAGTCGTCGTCTCCCGCCGCCAGCGCGCGTGCTACGTCCGAACCGTTCTCCGCAACCAGCCACTTGACCGCCACGCTGGCGTCGACGACAAGACGCATCAGAAGTCGCGATGGCCGCGGTCGCGATCCTCGCGGATCAGCACCTCCGCCGGCGTATGCGCACGCCCCTCGGTCTTGCGCCGCAGCCGATCCGACAGGGCCTGGAAGGAAGCGCGCTTCGCCGCCATGTCGTCCTCGACGGTGCCTTCCAGAATATGGCGCACCTCGCCTTCCAGGGAGCGGTTGTTCAGAGAAGCGCGCCGCTTGAGCCGCTTCAATACGCCCTCGTCGAGTTGCCGCACGTTGATCGTCGCCATCGCCCTACCTCCGAATTCTTGCCATCAAATTGGTATCATTATGGGGGAAATCAGGCAAGAATAGCTTTGGAAGAAAGCCTGGCCCTGTTAGCGCTGTTATCTGTTATTCGACGTGAGTATTCGACGCCGATCGGAGTGCTAACCTATTGATGCCTTTTGAGGCTGAGTGGTCAAAGCTCCACGCCGAAGTTCGCCAGGCGAACTGGTGCGAGTGCAGCCGGTGAAAGTCCGGCTGGAAGGAGAAGGCAACGGGAGGCTGACGAGCCAAAGCATATGCCGGACACAGCGCCGGGGAAGTGTGACACAGGCGGCTCGGGGCCACGACGGCATGTGAGACGTCGCTTGCGAGACGAGAGTGTGCCGATCGTCCGACCGGAGGCAGGAGCCGGATGCCTTAGCGGGCACGTCCGGATCTGCGCGTGGGGAGCGGGGCAACCCGCTTCCCTAACGCGATCAACACGGAAACCGGCTTGAGCGGGTTGGGGGCTGCAAAATGAGAACCCCGGGCGCATACCGGGGGGCAGAGGCGGGTCCGGAGTGTACAAGGCGAATATGGCGGAGCAAGGACCAGGGGTCAAGAACTTCTCCTATGCGGACGATCTCCTCGATGAACTCGAGGTGTCGCTGTCGCGTGAGCGTTTGGGCACCAATCTGTACGCCACTGGTGGTGACCGGGAAGGGGTCATCAGGCTCTATGCGTGGAATACCGCGGTCAGCGCCGCCTTCTACGGCCCGTTGCAGGGGCTGGAGATAGCTCTGCGCAATGCGATGCACCGCGGGCTTGCGGAACGCTACGGCGAAGCATGGTACGACAACCGGGATGCGGCTCTCGACAAGGGCGCGATGGAGCGGATCGCCAGTGCCAGAACGGAGCTGGCGCGCGACGGCCATGGCGACGATCCACCCCGGATTGTGGCGGCCCTGTCGTTCGGATTCTGGGTCTCGCTGCTGGGTCCGGGAGGCCGCATCGGCGCAGGGCGTAAGGCGAACTATGAGATGACACTTTGGCGGCCGGCGCTGCGCGGTGCGTTCGTGCACCGTGCGACATTGACCCGCAAAGAGGCACACCGGCCGTTGAATGCCTTGCGGACGTTGCGCAACCGGATCGCCCATCACGAACCGGTGTTCGCGCGCGACCTGGCACGGGACCATGAGCGCATTGTCGAGGTGGTCGGCTGGATTACGCCTGGGACCCGGAGATGGGTCGAGCACCATAGCCGGGTTCCCACGATCCTCGACACCGCGAGAGACGCCGGGGCGATTCGATTCTAGATGATCGCCGTTCATCGAACGGCGAGTGGCTTGTGCGGGATTGCTTAGAACTCATAGCCATTGATAGGCATCAGCGGTCACGCAGTCCCTGCCTCAATCCCATCAGGTCCTGCAACACTCCAAACCCGTGATGCGATCCCCCACCGTACATCGCGCCGCGTAGAGGGCGAGCCTGGCCGTGAGCGGGCGGCGGGTGGATGGCCCAGGAGGGAGTCCATGCCGTTCGCAATCACCAAGCCACGGGAGACGGCACGATGCAGACGATCAAGTTGCCGCGCACAAACGCGCACACTTTCCTCACCCACATGTTCGGACGGGGCCTCGATGACGACCGCTTCCGTGTCGAGAGGTTTCAGTCGATGTCCAACGGCGAGATCCGCCCCAGGCGCTGCAACGGGCCGTCGAAGAAGGGCCGCGGCAAGGCGTCTCGTGAGATCGTCTCCCTGCGAACCGTCCAGAAGATCAGGCCCGCGCGCGACGAGATCATCATCTGCACGGGCGTCCATTGCGCCACTGCCGGTGTGCAGTACTGGGGCGAATATGCTATTTGGGGTCATATGTTGCGGCTATGAGGAATCCATCGGTTTTGCTTGCGGTTGAGTAAGCAATAGGCAACATAATTTTCTTCACGGTACGTGACGGACTGGACTTGTCCCGGTTTGATTCCGGATCCGCTACTCATTTAAGCGGCCTTTTGTTCGAAGGCCAAGGGGCTTTTACCTCCCAAAGCTGAATGGCGTCTGCGCAGATTGTAGAAGCCGTTGATGTACTGAAAGAGCGCGCCCTCAACCCCTCTTCTGGTGTACCAGGTTTGGCGCCAGATCAGTTCAGCCTTTAGCGTTTTGAAGAAGGTCTCGACCACCGCATTGTCGTAGCAGTCGCCTTTGCCGCTCATTGAGACTTTGAAGCCGTGTTGACGCAATCGCTTCTGATAGTCGTGCGAACAATACTGGCTGCCCCGATCCGTATGATGAGTGCATCCTGGTGGCGGCTTGCGAAGGGCCACCGCCATATCCAAAGCTCTAATTGCCAGATCACGCTTGAGCCGGTTGCTGACAGCCCAGCCGATGACACGACGCGAATGAAGGTCCAGCATCACGGCGAGATATAACCACCCCTCGCGCGTCCAGATGTAGCTGATATCACCTGCCCATTTCTGGTTTGGCAGGGTGGCTGTGAAGTCACGGTTCAGCAGGTTCGGTGCAATGTTGAAACGATGATTGCTGTCTGTTGTCGCCTTGTATTTACGGGTTCTGACAACGGATATACCGTTTTCACGCATCAAACGCCCAACACGACGATGACCGACGTTCAAGCCCAGCTCTTTCAATTCCTCCGTCATACGCGGACGTCCGTAACTGCCAAGACTCAAACGGTGTTGCTCTCTGATATGGGCCAACAGAACCAGATCGTTACGCTGACGCTGGCTGATTGGACGGCTGCGCCAGGCCCGATAACCACGCGACGTGACATCCATTATCCGGCAAAGTCGTTCGACAGGGACCTGGTGGCGGTGTTCGTCAACGAAGGCAAATCTCATTTGCTTTGCTCCGCGAAGAACACTGTTGCCTTTTTTAACAGATCCCTCTCCTCCTTGAGGAGGCGAACTTCTCTGCGCAGGCGCTCATTCTCCTTCGCCAGATCCTCTTGTGGGGCCGACGACAGCTCATCTTGCTTCATCGACTGAACCCAATTGCTCAATGTCGAAAAGCCAATGCCTAAATCTGATGCAATCTGTCTGCGGGTAAGTCCGCTCGTCTGCGCAATGCGAACCGCCTCACGCCTGAATTCTTCGCTGTGTCTGTGTCCCATGATGATTCTCCTTGTTGGTAAAATATCCAATCAAGGACCCGGAACAAATGTGAGACATGTCCACTAAGGACACCGAGACAGTCGTGAATGCACTGATCAAACAGGCGAAGAAGCTTCCCACCGAACTCTACAAATCTCTGACCTGGGACCGGGGCAAGGAGCTTGCCGATCACAAGCGCTTTAGCTTGGCGACCAATATCAATGTCTATTTCTGCGATCCGCAAAGCCCTTGGCAGCGTGGCTCCAATGAGAACACCAATGGCCTCCTACGACAGTACTTTCCCAAAGGGACGGACCTATCCGTGCATTCGCAGGCGCACCTAAATAAGATCGCACGCAGGCTCAACGAAAGGCCACGTCAGACCTTGGGGTTCCAGACCCCGGCAGATAGATTTAATGCCTGTGTTGCATCGATCACCTGAGGCCGCACTTGTATTCAGAGGCATCCATGTTGCCGCGCAGGTCGTCGCAAGCCCGGAACAACAACGAGGAAAGTTGAGATAATGTGAGTTTCGTCGTCATTGTTGCTGAACACGCTCCGCTACGACATCAGCCGTTCTTATCAGTGCTTCTAGCAGGCCTAGATCGATATCGAGTTCGCCTTCGTATTCCGCCAGATTGCGCTTCCGGTGCGCCTGATCGAGGACGCGACACTGCTCGTTTGCGAGGTCAAGGGTGTACTTAAGACACTGGAAGACAATGTATCGGCTTTCCGATCGATAGCCTGCTTTACGGAGAGCAGCGAGTGATAGAGCGTGCGCCGCGTTGTATGCGAGGTCGAATCGCGACTCGATATTGAGGGATTCGTTCTTTGCGTCGCGCAGTCGAGCCAGACCAGAGTCAATCAGTCCCGTTACTTCCTGCTCTGAAGGCGGCTCGGCTTTGAGTTTTCCGATCTTGACCAAGTTGTCCAACTGCTCATGCGGCATTGAGCTCTCCCTTCAGCAAAGCCGTGGGCCCTTCCAATACACGCTTGAGGAAGGCGTTGCCGCTAGCACGTCGCTTGCTGAACTCGTTTACGGTGTAGAGCGTGGGGTTGATTTTTCGACCCAGCTGTTTTTCGACGTCAGAAAGATGCGAATAAAGATTTTCCAGGGTCAAGTCATCGGATACGACGAGCAGATCAATATCGCTCCTGGCCGTATCCGATTGCTTTGCCATCGAGCCATAAATTAGCGACAGGGATATTCGAGCTTCTAATGGTTTGAGCGCCGCCCGCACCTGCTCCTGGACCCCAACGGTTTTGCTGACGATAGAGCATAGTTCCTGAAAAATAGGTGCATCGGGGTTAGCGCAATAGTGCTTCTGGTTCCCGCGCCGCTCGGTGACAACCAGTCCGCTGCGCTTAAGCCGCGTCAGCTCGCGCTGAACAGCGCCGTGTCCAACATTGGCGAGCTCAATCAGCTCGGTGACGAAGAAGCTCCGTCCCGGTTGGCCAAAGAGCAATCCGAGCAGGCGCTGCTGAGTAGCGGTGAACAATGCGTCAGCAAGGGATTTCGAAGATGCGGCCGCCATTGCGGTCGCTTTCTGAGTCTCTTTGACGCGGGTTGTGTTTTTACCCATAGTGGGTATATAAATACCCGTTTCGGGTACGTCAAGATAAGCCTAACAGTGAAACTGGGCCAGGGTAACGTTTAGCACTATGATAGTGGTATTATGTCGTTCGGCGCGCAGGTTCGACGCTGATCGGCGCACTAACCTATTGAGATACATTGATTCTAGGGGGTCAAATTTCCACGCCGATTGACAGTCCACGTTGCGGCAATGCGATGTCGTTTAAGTTAGATCGGAATCCGGTCATGGTTCCCGACGAAAACGGCCATGCAACTGTCATCTGCATGCCTTGTGATGCCCAAGCCGCTGCCGAAAAGGGAAGAAAGGCGGGGCGGGCAAGAACATGTTGAACTGTGTGTGAGTGGCGGTGTATTCTGAACACAATCAGCTGTAGCACCGCTTCCCTAATGAGCCTGCTGCAGTGCGACGAAGCCAGTCCCCGCTCCGGTGGCGGGCTTCTCTATTGGAGCGTTCTTCCAATCGAGGGCGCGATCTGCGTGCTGGTGGAAGTCTGCGAGCTAACTTCCAAAGGGTGTTTGCGCATCGAGGCCGCGCCGATTCCCGTCTCGGAGGGCTGGCCGCGACGGCCAGTGCCGCCGATTGACGCGCGGTGTGTATAGAGCCCGCATCCACCGCATCGCGTTGACATGGTAAGGAAAAATCCTTACAAGCGCGCGCGGCACAGAAGGAGCGCCGATCATGTCGATCATCCACGCAGTCGCCATGATGACCGCGAAGGGCCAGATCACCCTGCCCAAGGCCGTCCGTCAGGCGCTGGGGGTCGATGTCGGCGCCAAGGTGGCCTTCGAACTCCACGAGGACGGACAAATCGTCGTCAGCCGTGCCGACTCCGAGCATGAAGATCCCGCGATCAATGCGTTCCTGGATCTGCTCTCCGGCGATATCCAGGCCGGGCGTCATGTTCAGGCGATTCCGGACGATCTGGCACAGGACATGCTCGAACATGCGCAGCGTGGAGCGGGACCGGACGAGGACATCGACGGCGACGTCGACCTCTGATGCGGCGCCACGGATGGACGCTGCTGTTCCACGATTGCCTCATCGACCAGCTGCGCAAGCTCCACCACGCAGTCCAACGCGCACAACGAAGCGATCCGACGGGGTTCGCATCCAATGCGAACGTCAAGCTGTTCTACGCACTGAGCCGGTTGATGCTGGAGGTCATCCCGCAGGATCCATCCAGGGACAAGTACCGCCAGGGCGGCACGCTCGGCCCACGCTACCGCCATTGGCGACGCGCCAGGATCGGCAGACGGTTCCGATTGTTCTTCCGCTATGACGCCAGGGCGAAGGTGATCGTCTACGCGTGGGTCAATGACCAATCCACGCTGCGCTCCTCGGGGAGCAGAACCGATCCGTACACGGTCTTCGCAAGAATGCTCACGCGCGGAAATCCGCCTGACGACTGGGCCTCACTGATGGCCGCATCAAGGCAGGACTGGCAGGCAGGGAAATAACCGCCTTCAGACTGTGTCGGCCCGCGAAGGTGTCGTTCGGCGCGCAGGTTCGACGCCAATCGGCGCACTAACCTATTGAGATCCCTTGATTCTAGGGGGTCAAGTTTCCACGCCGATTGACACCTTGCGGACGTTGCGCAACCGGATCGCCCATCACGAACCGGTGTTCGCGCGCGACCTGGCACGGGACCATGAGCGCATTGTCGAGGTGGTCGGCTGGATTACGCCTGGGACCCGGAGATGGGTCGAGCACCATAGCCGGGTTCCCGCGATCCTCAACACCCCGAGAGACGCCGGGTCGATTCGATTCTAGATGATCGCCGTTCATCGAACGGCGAGTGGCTTGTGCGGGATTGCTTAGAACTCATAGCCATTGATAGGCATCAGCGGTCACGCAGTCCCTGCCTCAATCCCATCAGGTCCTGCAACACTCCAAACCCGTGATGCGATCCCCCACCGCACATCGCGCCGCGTAGAGGGCGAGCCTGGCCGTGAGCGGGCGGCGGGTGGATGGCCCAGGAGGGAGTCCATGCCGTTCGCAATCACCAATCCACGGGAGACGGCACGATGCAGACGATCAAGCTGCCGCGCACAAACGCGCACACTTTCCTCACCCACATGTTCGGACGGGGCCTCGATGACGACCGCTTCCGTGTCGAGAGGTTTCAGTCGATGTCCGACGGCGAGATCCGCCCCAGGCGCTGCAACGGGCCGTCGAAGAAGGGCCGCGGCAAGGCGTCTCGTGAGATCGTCTCCCTGCGAACCGTCCAGAAGATCAGGCCCGCGCGCGGCGAGATCATCATCTGCACGGGCGTCCATTGCGCCACTGCCGGTGTGCAGTACTGGGGCGAATATGCTATTTGGGGTCATATGTTGCGGCTATGAGGAATCCATCGGTTTTGCTTGCGGTTGAGTAAGCAATAGGCAACATAATTTTCTTCACGGTACGTGACGGACATCATCGTGTCTTCTGCAACTAGGAGACACGTCATGTTCGAAGAACTGTTCACAGAACCCAGAACAATCGAGAGATATCAATCAGCGCCGCTCGCCGAACAGCGACAACTGTATCTTCGGTATGGGCGATCTGGCAACCGAGCTGTTCTTGAAGAGTAGGAAGCATCGCTGAACAGCGTCCTTCCAGGCCGCGCCAGTCGTGGGCCATTCGGCGTGACCACAACCACGGCATCGGAAGACGAGGCTTAAAACATGACCGCACCTGACCGCAAGCACCAAACCAGTCTGAAGACAGGCTTACACTTGGGGAGGGGTCCAAACATGTCATATAAGTATCCCGCCGACGCACGCGCCCACGACCGGCAACGCTACCGGCGCCTCGCCGAAGAGCGTGTTGCGCTCGGATTGTGCCTTAAATGCGGACAGGCCCAGCCCGCGCCGGATCACTCCTTGTGCCAGAGCTGCACCGAGAAGCGCCGCAAGGCCGAGCGCGACCGCTATGCGGCGGCCAAGGCCGCCGGCAAGCAATATGGTGGCCGGGACGCGGAACGATGCCGCCGGATCGCACGCGGAAGGAGCAAGCAGCGCGATCAGTCACGTAAGGACTCCGGCCAGTGCATACGTTGCGGCAAGCAACATCCCGTTGAAGGCGGTGCTGTCTGCGCGACCTGCCGCGAGATGAGGCGCGTAAGCGAGCGGGAGCAATATGCCGAGCGGCGTGCCGCCGGTGAATGCGGCAGATGCGGCACGCCGACCACCAATGGCGGCGCACGCTGCGATCGTTGCGTAAGGAGCGAGGCCAAACGCTCGAGGAAGAAGGCAAAGAACACCCAAAGCCGCCAGCGCTATGCCAGGCGCCGCGCGCGAGGGCTTTGCATAGATTGCGGTGAACCAGCCAATGGCGCAGCGCGGTGTCCCAAGTGCGCACGCCGCTCCTATGTGCGTTCGGGCGAGCATCGCGGCATCCCGATCTATCCGCCACGCTTCACGGTGATCGAGATCGCGACGGGAGAGGATCACGGAACCTGGGACAGTTGGGAGGAGGTCGCGATGTGCCTGGCCTTCGCCCGGCTTTCCCTGGAACAAGTCGAGGTGATTTCCGACGCCTCACCTATGATGACCTTCACACCATGGTAAGCCTGAGAACCCGGCGGAGGCGCGCACCAAGATCGCCGTCATGCTGCGCAGCCGGCCCGCCGCCGGTTGCTTTCAACCCCATCGGGCCAGACACAGCGCCGCGATCCATACCGGCAGGCTGAGCACCGCCGCATAAATCGCGATTGCTATCGGGCCGAGCAGTCCCGCCAGGACAGACGCCGCCACCGTGGCGGCCCCCAGCCCAATCCCCGTTGCCCAGGCGGTGCGGCGGTGACCGAGCCACCAAAGCCGACGGCAACCCAGTGCCAGCGGCAGGCCGCACGGCGCCACTATGATAAGAGACGGCCCAGCCATCACCATCATCATGAGCCCCATGCCCGGGGCCGGCCCTGGTGCCTCGCCGAGCGTGAAGCGAAACGCCGCCTGCGCAAGAACCCCCGTCGGAAGCCACAGCAGCGCCAGCAGCCAGAACCCGCGCCGCTTGAGAAATCCCCCCTCGTCCATGCCGCACAAAACCGAATGACGCGCCGCAATGCAAGCACGCGGTCCGCGACATTCTCGACCGGCCGACACCAAGGGTCAGGGCCGTAGCGCGTGCTGCACTTCGGTCCATCGAACAAGTAAGAGGTGAGCAGAAACCGGGCGGACGCCGGGAGGTAAAAGGGAGAAGGACTCCGATCCAGGGCGCGGCAACCCCCGACAAGGAGAACAGACCCATGCTTAACAACGACACAGACCTCGACATCCCGGCCAGCGAAGACCTGCTCGCAGAGATCGGCCTCGACGCTCACACCATCCGCGAGATCCTCGCCGATGCGGCCCCTTCGGGCGCAGCCGGCGAAGGAGAGTGAGAGCGAAGCTCAGAGAAAATGAACGGAAGGAGGTTGGGGAGTAAGACCCCGGTCTTCCCCGTTCACCGGACCCAACATCATCACATCGACCTGAAGGAGAAGCATCATGGCATTCGGATTGAACAGAGCGGAAGTCATCGGCCGCCTCGGCGCCGACGTTACCGTCAATCACCTCACCAGCGGCGGGCGCGTCGCTAATCTCAGCATCGCCACCGACGAAAGCTACATCGACAGACAGAGCGGCGATCGGGTGGACCGCACCGAATGGCACCGCGTCGTCACCTTCCAGCCGGGGCTGGTCGATATGTTTGAGAAGCACGCACGCAAGGGCCGCCTGGTCTATGTCGCGGGCAAGCTCCAGACACGGCGCTGGAAGAAGGACGACGAGGACTCCGACCGGTTCTCGACAGAGATCCTGCTGGTGCCCGGCGGGCGTGTGCAATTCCTGGACAAGGGAATGGGCGCACAGGCGGCAACCGAGCAGGCAATGCCGTCTACCGGCGCGAACGGCGCCGCCGATTCCATAGACGACAGCGACATTCCGTTCTGAACCCCAACTTGTTTCCTCCCTGAACTTCGGGCCGGCGCTACGCGCGTCGGCCCATTCTTTTTGCCGCCCTGTCATAGTTAGCAACTCACAGCGCGGCGGCACGGCCGGGCTTCGCGCATGCCGTTTCGCTGAACTGCGCCGGTAAGAGTCAGAGTTCTGCCGGTACTTAGCGTTCCCCGTGCCCTGAAAGGAGACTTCATGGCGTACACACTGTCCGGCCGCCTGCCGGCTCCGATGTTTTGTTGAACAGCGCAACCACGCTGCTGATCGGTGAGGGGATCGAGACCGTACTCTCCGTCGTTACCGCCGTGCCGGCGGTCATCGCCGCCGCCGCGCTCTCGGCCGGAAGTCTAAGCGCGTTCACACCGCCTTCCGGTATCGCGCGCATCGTCATTGCCCGTGACAACGACAGACAAGGCGCGAGCGCCGCAGAACGCCTCGCCCGGCGCTGCGCACGGGCGGGTGTCTTCGCCACCGTCATTGCTTCCGAGCACGGTGACTTCAACGACGATCTCGTTGCCCTCGGCGCCGAAGCGCTCAGTGCCAGGCTCGCCCATCTGTTCCACACCCCGGTACCAGACGGGGCGCCGAAGTGAGCGCGTCCACTTTGCTCGCCGCCATCACCGCGTCGATCGATGAAGCGGCGCACACACCGTCGCAAGCAATAGGGAGAGCTGAGTGACCTCCCGCGATGCAACCGATGGAGACAACGCCAATGCCGGTAAGCCCCACCGTAGTCGCTTCACATTCAACGCCATGTCGGGGGCAACTGCAGAAGGGGTCCGTGCTTATACAAAAAACATACCTCCTGACGTGTCTGCTTATTGTCTCACACGTTCTCACTCCACCAACCCCTTAAAGGGGTCCTCCACTGCGCTTGCGCTCCCTGCGCCCGCACCACTCGCGAACACCGTAAGCGCAAGACTTTCGGCCACGGTGACTGCGCTGCGAGCGCGTGAATCAAAATTCAGACACCTCGGGGAAAACGCTCCCGATGCCGTGACGGCCAGGTGCATCCAACCTTCAATCTTAAGGAGAACATCATGTTCAATCTCGATCACAGCGAAGTACTGGACCCTGCTGACGAAAGTGGAGACGTCCTGCGATAGGATTTTGATCGCAGGAGGTGCAAATGTCGAAGCAGAATGGGAACAAGGGCCGGCGGTTTGATCGGGCCTTCAAGGAAGAAGCCGTCCGTCTTTTACAGACGAGCGGGCGCAGGCAGCGGCAGATAGCAGGAGATCTTGGGATCAGCGTCAGCGCGCTCGGCCGCTGGGTCGCAGAATTGCGTGAGGAGGATTTGCTTTCCGGTCCGCATGAGGATGCAGCGAAGGAGATTACCCGCCTACGCCGAGAGCGTGATCTGGCCCGTCAGGAACGTGATCTCCTAAAAAAAGCGCTGGCCTTCTTCGCCAGGGAAAGTCGATGAGGTTCCGGTTCATCGACGCGGAGAGGGCCGGGTTGGCGATGCCGATATTCCGCCTGTGCAGACTGCTGCAGGTCAGCGTCTCAGGCTTCTACGCTTGGCGCAATCGCGGCCCAAGCCGGCGACAGCTCGATGACATGGTTCTACTCGCCCATGTCCGGGCAGCCTTTCGGCGCAGCCGCGAGAGCTACGGTGCAGAGCGGGTCCATCACGAGCTTGCCGAGAATGGGATCGAGGTTGGACGCCATAGGGTGGCTCGGCTGATGCGGGGAAATGGGTTGTCTCCAAAACGGAAACAGAAGTTCAAAAAGACGACGGACAGCCAGCACAACAAGGCCGTCGCATCGAACCTTCTCGACCAGAACTTCTCCGCCGAGGCACCCAAAGAGAAATGGGCTGCCGACATCAGCTATATCTGGACGGCACAGGGCTGGCTGTACCTGGCCGTCATGCTCGACCTCTACTCCCGGCGCGTCATCGGCTGGGCCGTGGGCGCTCGCATGACCAGCGACCTGCCGCTCAGGGCGCTTAACCGTGCTATCGGGCTGCGCCAACCTGGCGCCGGTGTGATCCACCATAGCGATCGGGGAAGCCAGTACTGCTCAGACGCATACCAGGCGCGCCTCGGTGAACTCGGTTTCCTCGCCTCAATGAGCGGTAAGGGAAATTGCTATGATAACGCCGTCGTCGAGACCTTCTTCAAAACCATCAAGTCAGAACTGATCTGGAGGACTGTGTTCATGTCAAGAAGCCAAGCTGAAACTGCCATAGCCGGATACATCGACGGGTTCTATAATCCAGTCCGTCGGCACTCGACGCGGGACTTCACAAGCCCCGTCAAATTCGAGGCAGAAGCAATGCAAACGGTGTAGGGCGCCTCCACTTTTCCTGGATGGGTCCAATGTGTTAGAAAGCCGATCGGCGTCGAATACGCACGCCGAATAACAGCCAGACGATGAAATGGCGACACGAGCGCCGAAATTTTAGCATCGTGGAGCCGCTGTAACCTTGACCAGACAGACTTGAGATGAACGCGTCCACATGCTCACCGCCCTGGACGATAAACGTCGGCATTTCCACCAGTTGGGCATCCATAAGATAAGTGAAAAACCTGTCGGCCCTCGATCAGCTTCTGCGCACGTGAGATTGAAACCCGGACGGACAGGTGCAGTCATGGACATGAAGCCGGCAATCTTGCGAATATCCAGTGCTTCAATCTCTATCCCGTTGAAAGACAACCAGAGCACAATGTGCCTGGCAGTTCCCACGAGTGTATCGATCCAGGACGGCGCTAAGTCCTGATTTTCCAAGTAAGTCCGGTACTCCGGAATGACATCATTCAACTGATGCCTAAGAACCGAGCGCGAAGTGTGTTTTTGAAAAGGAACAGCCATGTTCCAGAGTCTCCTGTATGGTTTAACCCAACAGGAGCTAGGTCATTCGCCGGCCCAAGACTAATTTTTATGGGAACTGAAATCTGCCGAAGATCTTTGAAAATCAAGTGATCAAAGCAACTTGGTTCCCATAAACCTAAGGTGCCCATATTGGCGGTTATCGGAAACCGGTCTCGTGCCGACTGGCGCAAAGCTCATCTGATCGCGAGACCACGCCGTTCCAGACCAGCCGGACGCGGCCGGGGCTGGGCCGGGTGGCGTGTGGCCGAGGCTCCGACGGGCTGAAAGACGCCGAGAAAGAGATGGGCCCCGCCTCCGGAACGCTGCGCCCGCAGCAAGCGGGATCGAGGGATGGTTCCGGCGCTCCGTCGCCGAAAAATCTCCCGGATAAGAGTTGGGTATGCGCACAAGCGCGACCGATGCGAAGAGTGTTCCGACCTGGCCGCAAGGCAAACCAACCGTCGATCCTACCAACCCGGAAGGTGGGCTCGTCATGAACTAAATCCAACCAGATTCTCCGCTTGACTTTGTGTGCCCTCATAAGAGTTCAGACCTAGACGGCATTGGGTGAGGGAGTCTCGGTGATCGGCCCCCGCTGGAGGATCTGTTGGGATGTTGGTGTGTGCGGCATTTTCAGACTAAAATCGAATGTTAGAGTTTTCTCGTTGTTGAGCCATCTTCCTCGCCCGTGCTTGTCCGGTCTAAGCCAGACAAAACATGTTTTTGCGCCCTGAAATCCCCAAGAGGGGGCAGGGAGAGACGGCCAATCAGATTTAATCTGACAATGCCCGGCCGCAGGAGCGTTTCCTAACCCCGGAGGAGTTTCGGCGCGTGGGTGCTGCGTTGCGGGAAGCAGAACCCAACGGCGACTGGAACCGCGGGCCCTGGGGCGAGCGCATCGACATCGCACTCGATTGACGCAACATTCCCGAGCTCCCCCGAATCTTGCCCGGTGTCTACACCAGTGGTATACACTTTTCCATCGACAGCGTTCGGCCACGCAGCATGGGAGACCGACATGGCCCAAGTCCATTTCAGGATGTCCGACAAACGTCTGGAGTTCATCGACCGCGCCGCCGCGATCCGCGGCGTGACCCGCACCGAGTTCGTGTTGCGCTCTAGCGAGGCCGCGGCAATCGAGACGCTGAATGAGCGTCCTATTATCGCGCTCGACGACGAGGCCTGGGACGCGTTCACCGCCGCGCTCGATGCGCCGGTCGAGCCTGACGCCGCCGTCAAGGAGCGTTTCTCGCGCCGGCCGTCATGGGAACGATAGCCGCGCCCGAGCCCCTCGCCGAACGCCACGACATCTCGCAGTTCCGCTCCGACGTCCCCGGCTTGGACGCTTGGCTGCAGGGCAAGGCGCGGCTTAACGAAGCAAAGGGCGGCGCGCGCACCTATGTCGCCTGCGACGGCATGCGCGTCGTCGGGTTCTACAGCCTCGCCGCGAGTGCGGTTGAGCGGAGACGCGTGCCATCCCGCGTCGGCAGGAGTATGCCTGAGCCCGTGCCGGTGATTTTACTCGGTCAACTCGCGGTCGACACCGACTACCAGGGACGCGGGCTCGGATCCGATCTGCTGGTGGATGCCGCGAAACGCGCCTTGTCCGCCACCGAATTCATCGGTGCGCGTGCTATCGTGGTCCAAACCCTCGACGAACGGGCGAAGTCGTTCTACGGTCGCTTCGGCTTCCATCCCTTCTCCGAACGTGAGCCGCTCATGCTCCTCCTGCGGATCTCCGAGCTGAGGGCGTTCCTCAACGCATGACCACACCCAAACCTGTTTGCGCGAGCACTACACCGCCGCGCCGCCTGGGGAAGCAACGGCATGGAACATAGCGACCAAACTCCTCCCAACTGGCAGGATGTCCCTACCGCGGATCCCAAAATCCAGAAAGACTACGAAGCTGCGCTCGGCGCCTTCCTCGTCACCTTCAATCAAATCGAGAACACCACGAATGAGATCATTCACCTCGCCCTACAGGCTTCCGAGCGACAGGACATCCTGAAACACATCAAGGGCGATTTCTTTTACCGACGACTGGTCACACTCGACTTGCTGTCCCTGGCATTCCCCGGACCGGTTTCCAAGGACGTAATTTATGAACTTCGTGAACTCGCCAATCACCGCAATCACCTTGCCCACGGTCACTTTGACCAGAACCCGTTTAACGGTGAGTACGAGGTGGTGACCAGCCGAGACAAGAGGCGAACTATGTCGGTCACGGCAATCCAGAGTTTGGCCAAGCGAGCTGAAGCAGCCTGGGACAAGCTGCGTTACATTGAGTTTTATTTCCGGTTTGACGACCTCGACGCAGAATAGAGGTCGTAGCACTCGGCCATCCATCCTCCAATGTCAGCCGTACTTGCTGCAACCCGGAATTACACGCTGTTTCTTGAACGCCACCGATCCCGGAGCGGAACTCCCTTGTTCCGGCATTGTCAGATTAAATCTGATTGGCCGTCTCTCCCTGCCCCCTCTTGGGGATTTCAGGGCGCAAAAACATGTTTTGTCTGGCTTATGTCAACGGCGGCGTAAAAATGTACCAGGAACCCGGTGGCAGCTTGTCCCCGTAGTCCATGGTGGCGGCCCGCGCGTGGGTGGGGCCTGTGGGCCCACGGGGGCGAGCGGGGTTATTCGGACGGGTGCTGGCGTCCAGACCGGCTCTGCTTGAGCAGGTAGCTCTCGCCGTTCATTTCCAGAATATGGACATGGTGTCAATCGGCCTGGAAATTTGACCCCCTAGAATCAAGGGATCTCAATAGGTTAGTGCGCCGACCGGCGTCGAACCTGCGCGCCGAACGACACCCCACCGCACATCGCGCCGCGTAGAGGGCGAGCCTGGCCGTGAGCGGGTGGCGGGTGGATGGCCCAGGAGGGAGTCCATGCCGTTCGCAATCACCAAGCCACGGGAGACGGCACGATGCAGACGATCAAGCTGCCGCGCACAAACGCGCACACTTTTCTCACCCACATGTTCCGACGGGGCCTTGATGACGACCGCTTCCGTGTCGAGAGGTTTCAGTCGATGTCCGACGGCGAGATCCGCCCCAGGCGCTGCAACGGGCCGTCGAAGAAGGACCGCGGCAAGGCGTCTCGTGAGATCGTCTCGCTGCGAACCGTCCAGAAGATCAGGCCCGCGCGCGACGAGATCATCATCTGCACGGGCGTCCATTGCGCCACCGCCGGTGTGCAGTACTGGGGCGAATATGCTATTTGGGGTCATATGTTACGGCTATGAGGAATCCATCGTTTTGCGGCGATGTCCCTATCTCTGTTGAAATTCGTGGGGCAGGCATCGCTGGTTGATGATGCTATGCTTCCTTCATGATGGTTTCAATGGCACTGTCGGCCTGAGCCTTTCTCAAGTGTTCCTGGAGAGCATTTCGGAGGATGGGCAGCTGGCGATAGGCCTTGAGGCGACGGAAGGTTTTCTGGGCCTCCAGCAGGCCGGCGGCGGTCCATCTGAGCGCCATCTCGGCGTGTCTCCAGCGTTTGACGTTGCGGGTGACCTGGCGCCGTGCCGAGCGCGTTCTCGACGATGTTGGTGCAGGCGAGCGAGCGCCGGAGTTCGTGCGGTAGGCCGAGGCGGATGACGGTGAGGATCTCCTCCAGCCCCTCCAGGATGCTGCCCGAGACGCCCGGTTCCTCATGCTCCAGACGCCGGACCAGGTTGCGCAAGAGCCGCTCGGCCTTGTTTGCGTCGTCCTGGTCCCAGGCCTGACGGGGCGCCTTCTTGACGCTCGCGTGCAAATGTTGGGGCAGGCGCTCGATGATGTTACGGCCCTTGTGGACCTGGCAGCGCTGGATGGCGGCGGCCACACCGAAGGTGTTTCGGATCGCTTTGCTGAGTGCCTTCGCGCCATCGACGATGAACAGCCGCGGCAGTGTCGGATCGAGCCCCCTGGCGAGGAGATTGTCGATCAAGTCCTGGACGACGACCGTGTTCTCCGTCGCCCCCTCGACCACGGCCAGGACATGCTTGTCGCCGTTGCCATCGACGCCGATCGCCGCCATCAGGACATGGTCGCCGCCATGCAGACCGTCGATCTGGATGACTAGCAGGTCGAGTTCCGAGAGATCCGAGGCGAGCCAGGCCTTCATCTTCTTGCGTGACAGCGCCACAAAGCGCCGGGAAACGGCCGACTTCGAGGTGCCGTCGCCACGCGCTTTCGCCAGCTCGCCCTCGGGCAGACGGACCGCGCGGTGGTACTTGCGGGTCGACACGTTCAGCACCATCAGGTTGAGCGCCCACTCGAGCAGCAGGTTGCCATCGCGTAGCGCCTGCCAACTCTCCAAGCTCACCTCTTTGCCCGCCCGGTCACGAACCCGTGGCCGGGCCACCTTCACTTTGCCGCCGTGGTAGCCGATCTCGCTATGTGTCCTGCCCCAGCGATAACCTCGACGGTCCCCATGGCGGCGATGTCGGGCCCCGCACACGGTCGTGGCGTCCTCCTCCATCATCTCGGCCAAGGCCTCGACCCCGGCCAGAAGACAAAACCGATCCACGCTGAGATGGACTGCGTCCATCGCGTCCGCCAGCGGCGGCATAGGAATCGAGGGGGCAAGGGCTTTCAGGCGGCTGGAACTACGGATATTATTTCCCATGGTGTCGTTCTCCCTTTTGGGTTTGCAGCACCCGGAGCCTAACGGCTCCAGGAGAGCGACACCTACCTCAACTTTTCAACATCGACCGGGACATCCCCGGTTTTGCTTGCGGTTGAGTAAGCAATAGGCAACATAATCTTCTTCACGGTACGTGACGGACATCATCGTGTCTTCTGCAACTAGGAGACACATCATGTTCGAAGAACTGTTCACAGAACCCAGAACAATCGAGAGATATCAATCAGCGCCGCTCGCCGAACAGCGACAACTGTATCTTCGGTATGGGCGATCTGGCAACCGAGCTGTTCTTGAAGAGTAGGAAGCATCGCTGAACAGCGTCCTTCCAGGCCGCGCCAGTCGTGGGCCATTCGGCGTGACCACAACCACGGCATCGGAAGACGAGGCTTAAAACATGACCGCACCTGACCGCAAGCACCAAACCAGTCTGAAGACAGGCTTACACTTGGGGAGGGGTCCAAACATGTCATATAAGTATCCCGCCGACGCACGCGCCCACGACCGGCAACGCTACCGGCGCCTCGCCGAAGAGCGTGTTGCGCTCGGATTGTGCCTTAAATGCGGACAGGCCCAGCCCGCGCCGGATCACTCCTTGTGCCAGAGCTGCACCGAGAAGCGCCGCAAGGCCGAGCGCGACCGCTATGCGGCGGCCAAGGCCGCCGGCAAGCAATATGGTGGCCGGGACGCGGAACGATGCCGCCGGATCGCACGCGGAAGGAGCAAGCAGCGCGATCAGTCACGTAAGGACTCCGGCCAGTGCATACGTTGCGGCAAGCAACATCCCGTTGAAGGCGGTGCTGTCTGCGCGACCTGCCGCGAGATGAGGCGCGTAAGCGAGCGGGAGCAATATGCCGAGCGGCGTGCCGCCGGTGAATGCGGCAGATGCGGCACGCCGACCACCAATGGCGGCGCACGCTGCGATCGTTGCGTAAGGAGCGAGGCCAAACGCTCGAGGAAGAAGGCAAAGAACACCCAAAGCCGCCAGCGCTATGCCAGGCGCCGCGCGCGAGGGCTTTGCATAGATTGCGGTGAACCAGCCAATGGCGCAGCGCGGTGTCCCAAGTGCGCACGCCGCTCCTATGTGCGTTCGGGCGAGCATCGCGGCATCCCGATCTATCCGCCACGCTTCACGGTGATCGAGATCGCGACGGGAGAGGATCACGGAACCCGGGACAGTTGGGAGGAGGTCGCGATGTGCCTGGCCTTCGCCCGGCTTTCCCGAGAACAAGTCGAGGTGATTTCCGACGCCTCACCTATGATGACCTTCACATCATGGTAAGCCTGAGAACCCGGCGGAGGCGTGCACCAAGGCCGCTGTCATGCTGCGCAGCCGGCCCACCGCCGGTTGCTTTCAACGCCATCCAGGCCAGCCAAAGCGCTGCGATCCATACCGGCGCGCTGAGCACCGCCGCATAAATCGCGATTGCTATCGTGCCGAGCAGACCCGCGAGGACAGACGCCGCTATCATGACGGTCCCCAGTCCAATTGCCGCTACCCAGGCGGTACGGCGATAGCCGAGCCACCAAAGCCGACGGCAGCACAGTGCCAGCGGCAGGCCGCACGGTGCTACAATGATCAGAGACGGCACTACCATCACCATCATCATGAGCCCCATGTCCGGGTCCGGCCCTGATGCCTCGCCAAGCGTGAAGCGAAACGCCGCCTGCGCGAGAACCCCCACCGGCAGCCACAGTAGCGCCAGCAGCCAGAACCCGCGCCGCTTGAGAAATCCACACACGTCCATGCCGCACAAAACCGAATGACGCGCCGCAATGCAAGCACACTGTCCGCGACATTCTCGACCAGCCGACCCCAAGGGTCAGGGCCAGGGCGCGTGCTGCACTCCGGTCCGCCAAATAAGCAAGGGGTGAGCGGAAACCGGGCAGACGCCCGGGAAGTGAGAGGGAGAAGGACTTCTGTCCCGGGCGTGGCAACCCCCGACAAGGAGAACAAACCAATGCTCGACAACGACCTCGACACCCCGGCTGGCGAAGAACTACTCGCAGAGATCGGACTCGGCGCTCACACCATAAGAGAGATCCTCAGCGAGTCGGCCCCTGCACTCAAAGACCGTGAAGGAGAGTGAGAGCGAAGCTCAGAGAAAATGAACGGAAGGAGGTTGGGGAGTAAGACCCCGGTCTCCGCCGTTCACCGGACCCAACATCATCACATCGACCTGAAGGAGAATCATCATGGCATTCGGATTGAACAGAGCGGAAGTCATCGGCCGCCTCGGCGCCGACGTTACCGTCAATCACCTCACCAGCGGCGGGCGCGTCGCTAATCTCAGCATCGCCACCGACGAAAGTTACATCGACAGACAGAGCGGCGATCGGGTGGACCGCACCGAGTGGCACCGCGTCGTCACCTTCCAGCCGGGGCTGGTGGATATGTTTGAAAAGCATGCGCGCAAGGGCCGCCTGGTCTATGTCGCGGGCAAGCTCCAGACACGGCGCTGGAAGAAGGACGACGAGGACTCCGACCGGTTCTCGACAGAGATCCTGCTGGTGCCCGGCGGGCGTGTGCAATTCCTGGACAAGAGAATGGGCGCACAGGCGGCAACCGAGCAGGCAATGCCGTCTACCGGCGCGAACGGCGCCGCCGATTCCATAGACGACAGCGACATTCCGTTCTGAACCCCAACTTGTTTCCTCCCTGAACTTCGGGCCGGCGCTACGCGCGTCGGCCCATTCTTTTTGCCGCCCTGTCATAGTTAGCAACTCACAGCGCGGCGGCACGGCCGGGCTTCGCGCATGCCGTTTCGCTGAACTGCGCCGGTAAGAGTCAGAGTTCCGCCGGTACTTAGCGTTCCCCGTGCCCTGAAAGGAGGTTCATCATGGTGCACACACTGTCCGGCCTTGCAGTGCCCGCCATACTGCCCACCGGGGCCGCACCATGAGTGCGACCGCCGACATCGCCGCAGCGCTCGGCGCGAGGGCCGAAGATGTTTGCCGTTACTATTTGCCCCATGGCCGCAAGCAAGGCCGCTACTGGGTCGCGGGCGACATTGACGGCACCCGCGGCCGCTCGCTCTTCGTCCGTCTCACCGGGCCGGGTGTTTCCGGCAATTGGACCAACGCGGCAACCGGCCAATATGGCGATCTCATAGATCTCATCCGACGCTTAATGCCGAGTAGTTACTAATGCCGAGTGACGTGCGGGGAACGGCTTGTTCGCTCCGATTTCCCGCCGGTTCACTCGGCATTAATGCTGGCAGTCAGTTCCCGGCAAAGTTGTCCTCCCTTTCGATCAGATGGAGGACGACAACAAATGTCTTTGACACCCAACCGCCGGTCCCTGCTGGGGATCACAGCACTGGCCGGCTTCGACGCAAGCATTCTCGCGTTCATCGATGATCTTCGTCGTTGCGGCGAGATTGCTGAAGGTCAGTTCCCCAAGTACCGGTATGCCGCCCGTCACTTCCTGATCTGGCTTGAGCTCACCGGTATCGCGCTCAAAACAGTCGACGTCACAGTCATCGACCGCTTTCTGCGGCACGATTGCCGTTGTGCCGCATCGTCCGCACCTATCCGGCCTCGCCGCTGGCGCAAGTGCCACACGTCGCCCAAACTCATGACGTTCATCCGCTTCCTTGAGCGGACGGGGCGGATCGAGACGCGGGGTGAACTGGACGACAATTTCCAGTTACTGGACGCGTTCCTCGTGGGCTTGCGCCGCGGTAGATATGCGACCGCAACCATCAAACTATACCGCTACGGCTGCGCCGGTCTCATTGTCTGGCTCCACCTCTCACGGATCCGCCTGCGCGATCTGACACCGGATGTTTATGCACGCTTCCGGAACAGGCAGTTCGTCTGCTCAATCCCCGGGATGTTTTGCGGTCACGAAACGCAGTCACCCGGAACCGCTTACCGAACCGAAGTCCGCGGCTTCCTGAAGCATCTCGTCGCAATCGGGCGGATTGAACCCCTGGAGCCTTTCCCGGGCGAGAAGGCGCCGCCCGCTCGCCTTGAGAGGTACGCCGTGTGGCTTGACCGCCATCGCGGCATCTGCTCGGGGACTATACGCCAGCATGTCCGTTTGATCGCAGAGATGCTGCCTCGCCTTGGAGATGATCCCGGGGGCTATGGCGCGGCACTGATCCGCCGAGTGCTGTTCGAGCAGATGGAGCCCTGGTCGCGAAGCTACGCTCAGAGGCTGACAACTGCGATGCGCATGTACCTTCGGTTCCTGGTATCGGAAGACAGCATCGCGGCAGCGCTGGTCGAGGCCGTGCCGATGGTGCCTCAGTGGCAGTTGTCAACCTTGCCACGGTACATCCCGGCCGACGATGTCGAGCGCACCATCGCCTCCTGCGGTGATGACCCTATGGGCGTGCGCGACCGGGCGATCCTGCTGCTTCTGGCACGTCTTGCACTGCGAGCGGGGGATATCGTTGCCCTGCGCCTCGGCGATATCGACTGGGACAGGGCCGAGATCCGTGTCTCGGGAAAGTCAAGACGGCAGACGGCTCTGCCGCTACCCCAGGATGCCGGCGATGCGCTCCATGTCTATATCGCGACGGTGCGGCCAAGGGTGGATGAGGAGAAGGTGTTCCTCTGCACCAACGCACCCTGTCGACCGTTCACCGACTCAAGCACCGTCAGTGCTGTGGCGGAACGCGCGCTCGACCGCGCCGGGGTCAAGACCTTCGCGGGCCGCGGTGCGCATGCGTTCCGCCACTCCCAGGCGACAGCGTTGCTCAGGTCGGGAGCAACGCTCGATGTCATCCAATCGCTGCTCCGACACGCTTCCCCGAACACGACCATGATCTACGCCAAGACCGATGCGGTCATGTTGCAGGAGGTCGCTCAACCTTGGCTCGGGGGGATCGAACAATGACAACAACGATCACCGAACATGTCGGGCGCTTTGTCGCGATGAAGCAGAAGCTTGGTTACCGGTTCACGCAGAGCGGACAGCTACTACGGAGCTTCGCGCGGTTCGCCGAGGATCGTAACGAGACATTCATTCGTTCCCGGACCGCCCTTGAGTGGGTATCGGTATCAACAGCGGTATCTCGGTCTGGTCGAGTCAAGAACCTGCGCGGGGTGCATGCCTTTGCCTGCTGGTTGCACGCCGAGGACCCACGTCACGAGGTGCCGCCCCGTGATGCTCTGGGTCATCTGTCCAAACGGAGACCGCAGCCGTACCTGGTATCGGTCCCAGACATCCGGAAACTGCTGACGGCGGCACTGTCCATGCGGCCCGCCAGCACCATCGCCCCGCTGACCTGGCACCACCTGTTCGGTCTCATCGCCGCAACCGGCCTGCGCATCGGCGAAGCCCTCACTTTGACGCTGGACGACATCACGCCTGACGGCCTCGTCATCCGAGACACAAAGTTCGGCAAGACGAGGATGGTCGCGCTGCACCCGACCACCTGGGATGCGCTGAACCGCTACCTGGAGGCACGACTCAAGGAGAAAACTCCAGACCGGCATCTGTTCGTGATCGCCACCGGCCGGTGCCCACATAGACAGTATGCGGGTCACGTCTTCCGCAAACTCGCTGAGCAAGCGGGAATCCGGGAACGTGGCGCGGCACGAGGACCGACCCCGCACTCGCTGCGGCATTCCTTCGCCGTTCGGTCACTCGAGAATCTGGCTCCCGGCGCCAACCCGGACCGTCACATATTGGCCCTCGCCACCTACCTCGGCCATGTCGAGGTCTCGAGCACCTATTGGTATCTGGAAGCGACTCCAGTCCTGCTGCGCGGCATCGCCGAGGCTGCGGAACAGGCTCACGCGAATGGAGGGTGCGATGACTGATCTTGCCCCCCATCTCACCGCCTTCCTGCAGGAGCACCTGCCCAACGAGCGGCGCTTCAGCCGACACACCGTGCAGAGCTATACCGATTGCTTCCGGCTCCTCGTCCTCTACGCGGCGGAGCAAATCAAAGTCCGCCCCTGTGCATTGAAGATCGAGCACTTCACGGTGGCACTCCTGCTGGCCTTCCTCGAATCCCTGGAGAAGGTTCGCAACAACAGCGTCGGCACGCGCAATATCCGACTCGCCGCCATCAAATCCTTCTTCCGGTACGTGGAATACCGTGTCCCGACCTGCCTCGATCTCGCGTTGCAGGTGCGTGCCATCCCGCAGAAGCGCACCGACAAGCCTCTGATCGACTGGCTCGACCGGACCGAGATGCAGGCGATCCTGGATGCCCCGGATAACGGGACGGTGGCAGGCCTGCGCGACCGCGCGATGCTGCACCTGAGCTACGCCGCCGGGCTGCGGGTGTCGGAACTGACCGGACTCACCCTAGACAGCCTGTCGGGTCCCCAACTTGAGACTATCCGCATCCTGGGCAAGGGGCGGCGCGATCGCGAACTGCCGCTGTGGAAGGAAACGAAAACCGTCCTCAATCAATGGCTCGACGTCCGGCCGCCGGTCAACAACCGCTACCTGTTCCTCAACGCACGGGGACGGACGATGAGCACGGACGGCTTCGCGTACATCCTCGACAAACATGTCGCCACAGCGGCGCGGAAGGTTCCGGCGATCAAGGACAAGCGGGTGACCCCGCATGTGCTCCGTCACTCCGCGGCGATGGCGATCCTGCATGCCACCGGGGATATACGGAAGGTCTCGTTGTGGCTCGGGCATGCGGACATCAAGACCACCGAAGCGTATGTCCACGCGAGCCCGGCCGAGAAACTGAGAATCCTTGAGACCAACACGCCGCCTTCCATCCGGTTGGGGAACTTCCCCGGTGTGAAGGACGACCTGATGAGGGTTCTCGGCGGGAACTGACTGCCAGCATTAATGCCGAGTGAACCGGCGGGAAATCGGAGCGAACAAGCCGTTCCCCGCACGTCACTCGGCATTAGTAACTACTCGGCATTAAAAGGATTATCCCGAGCTCGGGATAATCCGCTGCACAGGCGCGCCAACGCTGCGCGCGGCGCTTATTGAGGCCCGCGCCTTTCTCGCTCTGCCAGCCTCAAAGGATGCCTGGACCCTGCTGACGAAAGTGGAGACGTCCTGCGATAGGATTTTGATCGCAGGAGGTGCAAATGTCGAAGCAGAATGGGAACAAGGGCCGGCGGTTTGATCGGGCCTTCAAGGAAGAAGCCGTCCGTCTTTTACAGACGAGCGGGCGCAGGCAGCGGCAGATAGCAGGAGATCTTGGGATCAGCGTCAGCGCGCTCGGCCGCTGGGTCGCAGAATTGCGTGAGGAGGATTTGCTTTCCGGTCCGCATGAGGATGCAGCGAAGGAGATTACCCGCCTACGCCGAGAGCGTGATCTGGTCCGTCAGGAACGTGATCTCCTAAAAAAAGCGCTGGCCTTCTTCGCCAGGGAAAGTCGATGAGGTTCCGGTTCATCGACGCGGAGAGGGCCGGGTTGGTGATGCCGATATTCCGCCTGTGCAGACTGCTGCAGGTCAGCGTCTCAGGCTTCTACGCTTGGCGCAATCGCGGCCCAAGCCGGCGACAGCTCGATGACATGGTTCTACTCGCCCATGTCCGGGCAGCCTTTCGGCGCAGCCGCGAGAGCTACGGTGCAGAGCGGGTCCATCACGAGCTTGCCGAGAATGGGATCGAGGTTGGACGCCATAGGGTGGCTCGGCTGATGCGGGGAAATGGGTTGTCTCCAAAACGGAAACAGAAGTTCAAAAAGACGACGGACAGCCAGCACAACAAGGCCGTCGCATCGAACCTTCTCGACCAGAACTTCTCCGCCGAGGCACCCAACGAGAAATGGGCTGCCGACATCAGCTATATCTGGACGGCACAGGGCTGGCTGTACCTGGCCGTCATGCTCGACCTCTACTCCCGGCGCGTCATCGGCTGGGCCGTGGGCGCTCGCATGACCAGCGACCTGCCGCTCAGGGCGCTTAACCGTGCTATCGGGCTGCGCCAACCTGGCGCCGGTGTGATCCACCATAGCGATCGGGGAAGCCAGTACTGCTCAGACGCATACCAGGCGCGCCTCGGTGAACTCGGTTTCCTCGCCTCAATGAGCGGTAAGGGAAATTGCTATGATAACGCCGTCGTCGAGACCTTCTTCAAAACCATCAAGTCAGAACTGATCTGGAGGACTGTGTTCATGTCAAGAAGCCAAGCTGAAACTGCCATAGCCGGATACATCGACGGGTTCTATAATCCAGTCCGTCGGCACTCGACGCTGGACTTCACAAGCCCCGTCAAATTCGAGGCAGAAGCAATGCAAACGGTGTAGGGCGCCTCCACTTTTCCTGGATGGGTCCATCATCGCTTCGGAGCACGGTGACTTCAACGACGACCTCATTGCCCTCGGCGCCGCAGCACTCAGTGCCAGACTCGCCCATCTGTTCCACACCCCGGTACCGGACAAGGCGCCGAAGTGAGCGCATCCACTTTGCTCGCCGCCATCACCGCGTCGATCGATGAACCGGCGCACACACCGTCGCAAGCAATAACATTAAGGAGCGTCGAGCAAGAGAGGGTGGCTTCCCGCGATGCAGCCAACGGAGACAACGCCAATGCCAATGCCGGCAAGCCTCACCGCAGCCGCTTCACATCCAGCGCCGCGTCAAGCCGAACTTCCGCAAGGGGCCCGTGCCTGTAACAAACAACATACCTCCTGACGTGTCTGCTTATTGTCTCACACGTTCTCACTCCGCAAACCCCTGAAGGGGTCCTCCACTGCGCTTGCGCTCCGTTGCGGCCGTGACTCGCAAGACTTGCGGCCACGGTGGCTGCGCTGCGAGCGCGTGAAGCAAGAGTCAGACACCTCGGGGGAAACGCTCCCGATGCCGTGACGGCCAGGTGCATCCAACCTTCAATCTTTAAGGAGAACATCATGTTCGATCTCGATCACAGCGAAGCACAGTCCTCAACCGCCACCGTCTGCGAGTACGCGGCCCTCTATGGCGCAACGCCGGAACGCGGTGAATTTGACAGCCGCGACATCTGGGACCGCGACGATGCACTCACTGCTCTCGATGAAGCCTTCCGTATTATCGCACAGGGCATCGTGCCCGACGGAACACAGCTCGCAGACGAGCGCGAAAGCCTGCTCTGGGGGTTCGTCAATATGCTCGATGCGCAGACCAGGCGTCTCGAGCGGACCGCCGACAAGCTCGTCCCCGACATGAAAGACCTCCAGCGCGAGCAGGACGGCTCCGAGATCAAATCCTTTGAGCTTGAGCAGATCACCGCACGGGCGCAGAACCTCGGCGATAAGCGCGACGCCTTCGAGGAACTCCGCGATGCAGCAGCTACAGCATACCGCGTCGAGACCGGCGACACCTGGCGGCCCCGTAACGGATCGAACACCAGCCAGACCGGCAAACTTACCGCATCCGCCATCGACGCCCGCGACTTACAGCGTGCCCGCAAGGACCGTCAGATCAAGGCGCACCTGCCCGAGGGAACGCTGGTCGCGGTCGCAGGCGGCAAGCAGGCCGGCAACCCAAGCGCCGTCATCGGAACCCTCGACAAGCTCAAGGTCAAGTATGACGACGTCATCCTTGTCCATGGCGGCGGCTCCGGCGTCGAGAAGATTGCCGCACGATGGGCCGAGCGGAACGCCGTGCACCAGATCATCTGCAAGCCGGACTGGACAGCCCATGGTCGGGCCGCACCCTTCCGCCGCAACGACGACCTCCTCAACCTCCTGCCCAAGGGCCTCATCGCCTTTCCGGGCTCGGGCATCACCGACAATCTCGTCGACAAAGCGCGCAAGCTCGGAATTCCAGTCCAGCGGATTATCCCGAGCTCGGGATAATCCTTTTAATGCCGAGTAGTTACTAATGCCGAGTGACGTGCGGGGAACGGCTTGTTCGCTCCGATTTCCCGCCGGTTCACTCGGCATTAATGCTGGCAGTCAGTTCCCGCCGAGAACCCTCATCAGGTCGTCCTTCACACCGGGGAAGTTCCCCAACCGGATGGAAGGCGGCGTGTTGGTCTCAAGGATTCTCAGTTTCTCGGCCGGGCTCGCGTGGACATACGCTTCGGTGGTCTTGATGTCCGCATGCCCGAGCCACAACGAGACCTTCCGTATATCCCCGGTGGCATGCAGGATCGCCATCGCCGCGGAGTGACGGAGCACATGCGGGGTCACCCGCTTGTCCTTGATCGCCGGAACCTTCCGCGCCGCTGTGGCGACATGTTTGTCGAGGATGTACGCGAAGCCGTCCGTGCTCATCGTCCGTCCCCGTGCGTTGAGGAACAGGTAGCGGTTGTTGACCGGCGGCCGGACGTCGAGCCATTGATTGAGGACGGTTTTCGTTTCCTTCCACAGCGGCAGTTCGCGATCGCGCCGCCCCTTGCCCAGGATGCGGATAGTCTCAAGTTGGGGACCCGACAGGCTGTCTAGGGTGAGTCCGGTCAGTTCCGACACCCGCAGCCCGGCGGCGTAGCTCAGGTGCAGCATCGCGCGGTCGCGCAGGCCTGCCACCGTCCCGTTATCCGGGGCATCCAGGATCGCCTGCATCTCGGTCCGGTCGAGCCAGTCGATCAGAGGCTTGTCGGTGCGCTTCTGCGGGATGGCACGCACCTGCAACGCGAGATCGAGGCAGGTCGGGACACGGTATTCCACGTACCGGAAGAAGGATTTGATGGCGGCGAGTCGGATATTGCGCGTGCCGACGCTGTTGTTGCGAACCTTCTCCAGGGATTCGAGGAAGGCCAGCAGGAGTGCCACCGTGAAGTGCTCGATCTTCAATGCACAGGGGCGGACTTTGATTTGCTCCGCCGCGTAGAGGACGAGGAGCCGGAAGCAATCGGTATAGCTCTGCACGGTGTGTCGGCTGAAGCGCCGCTCGTTGGGCAGGTGCTCCTGCAGGAAGGCGGTGAGATGGGGGGCAAGATCAGTCATCGCACCCTCCATTCGCGTGAGCCTGTTCCGCAGCCTCGGCGATGCCGCGCAGCAGGACTGGAGTCGCTTCCAGATACCAATAGGTGCTCGAGACCTCGACATGGCCGAGGTAGGTGGCGAGGGCCAATATGTGACGGTCCGGGTTGGCGCCGGGAGCCAGATTCTCGAGTGACCGAACGGCGAAGGAATGCCGCAGCGAGTGCGGGGTCGGTCCTCGTGCCGCGCCACGTTCCCGGATTCCCGCTTGCTCAGCGAGTTTGCGGAAGACGTGACCCGCATACTGTCTATGTGGGCACCGGCCGGTGGCGATCACGAACAGATGCCGGTCTGGAGTTTTCTCCTTGAGTCGTGCCTCCAGGTAGCGGTTCAGCGCATCCCAGGTGGTCGGGTGCAGCGCGACCATCCTCGTCTTGCCGAACTTTGTGTCTCGGATGACGAGGCCGTCAGGCGTGATGTCGTCCAGCGTCAAAGTGAGGGCTTCGCCGATGCGCAGGCCGGTTGCGGCGATGAGACCGAACAGGTGGTGCCAGGTCAGCGGGGCGATGGTGCTGGCGGGCCGCATGGACAGTGCCGCCGTCAGCAGTTTCCGGATGTCTGGGACCGATACCAGGTACGGCTGCGGTCTCCGTTTGGACAGATGACCCAGAGCATCACGGGGCGGCACCTCGTGACGTGGGTCCTCGGCGTGCAACCAGCAGGCAAAGGCATGCACCCCGCGCAGGTTCTTGACTCGACCAGACCGAGATACCGCTGTTGATACCGATACCCACTCAAGGGCGGTCCGGGAACGAATGAATGTCTCGTTACGATCCTCGGCGAACCGCGCGAAGCTCCGTAGTAGCTGTCCGCTCTGCGTGAACCGGTAACCAAGCTTCTGCTTCATCGCGACAAAGCGCCCGACATGTTCGGTGATCGTTGTTGTCATTGTTCGATCCCCCCGAGCCAAGGTTGAGCGACCTCCTGCAACATGACCGCATCGGTCTTGGCGTAGATCATGGTCGTGTTCGGGGAAGCGTGTCGGAGCAGCGATTGGATGACATCGAGCGTTGCTCCCGACCTGAGCAACGCTGTCGCCTGGGAGTGGCGGAACGCATGCGCACCGCGGCCCGCGAAGGTCTTGACCCCGGCGCGGTCGAGCGCGCGTTCCGCCACAGCACTGACGGTGCTTGAGTCGGTGAACGGTCGACAGGGTGCGTTGGTGCAGAGGAACACCTTCTCCTCATCCACCCTTGGCCGCACCGTCGCGATATAGACATGGAGCGCATCGCCGGCATCCTGGGGTAGCGGCAGAGCCGTCTGCCGTCTTGACTTTCCCGAGACACGGATCTCGGCCCTGTCCCAGTCGATATCGCCGAGGCGCAGGGCAACGATATCCCCCGCTCGCAGTGCAAGACGTGCCAGAAGCAGCAGGATCGCCCGGTCGCGCACGCCCATAGGGTCATCACCGCAGGAGGCGATGGTGCGCTCGACATCGTCGGCCGGGATGTACCGTGGCAAGGTTGACAACTGCCACTGAGGCACCATCGGCACGGCCTCGACCAGCGCTGCCGCGATGCTGTCTTCCGATACCAGGAACCGAAGGTACATGCGCATCGCAGTTGTCAGCCTCTGAGCGTAGCTTCGCGACCAGGGCTCCATCTGCTCGAACAGCACTCGGCGGATCAGTGCCGCGCCATAGCCCCCGGGATCATCTCCAAGGCGAGGCAGCATCTCTGCGATCAAACGGACATGCTGGCGTATAGTCCCCGAGCAGATGCCGCGATGGCGGTCAAGCCACACGGCGTACCTCTCAAGGCGAGCGGGCGGCGCCTTCTCGCCCGGGAAAGGCTCCAGGGGTTCAATCCGCCCGATTGCGACGAGATGCTTCAGGAAGCCGCGGACTTCGGTTCGGTAAGCGGTTCCGGGTGACTGCGTTTCGTGACCGCAAAACATCCCGGGGATTGAGCAGACGAACTGCCTGTTCCGGAAGCGTGCATAAACATCCGGTGTCAGATCGCGCAGGCGGATCCGTGAGAGGTGGAGCCAGACAATGAGACCGGCGCAGCCGTAGCGGTATAGTTTGATGGTTGCGGTCGCATATCTACCGCGGCGCAAGCCCACGAGGAACGCGTCCAGTAACTGGAAATTGTCGTCCAGTTCACCCCGCGTCTCGATCCGCCCCGTCCGCTCAAGGAAGCGGATGAACGTCATGAGTTTGGGCGACGTGTGGCACTTGCGCCAGCGGCGAGGCCGGATAGGTGCGGACGATGCGGCACAACGGCAATCGTGCCGCAGAAAGCGGTCGATGACTGTGACGTCGACTGTTTTGAGCGCGATACCGGTGAGCTCAAGCCAGATCAGGAAGTGACGGGCGGCATACCGGTACTTGGGGAACTGACCTTCAGCAATCTCGCCGCAACGACGAAGATCATCGATGAACGCGAGAATGCTTGCGTCGAAGCCGGCCAGTGCTGTGATCCCCAGCAGGGACCGGCGGTTGGGTGTCAAAGACATTTGTTGTCGTCCTCCATCTGATCGAAAGGGAGGACAACTTTGCCGGGAACTGACTGCCAGCATTAATGCCGAGTGAACCGGCGGGAAATCGGAGCGAACAAGCCGTTCCCCGCACGTCACTCGGCATTAGTAACTACTCGGCATTAAAAGGATCGCCGCCTGAGCCTCAGCGCATCGCGGGCCGCGTCACAGTCATCGGCGCGGTCCGTTCCTTTCTCGCATCACCCATCGCTGCATCGTGTCCGGCACCACGTCAGGCATCGGTGCAGCGGCAAACGCGCACCACCGGCTGCACTTGCTCCCGCACCAGTGCAAGCCCCACTGCGGACACCGGCCGGCATCACGCCGCGCACTGCTTCTTGCATTGCTGTCCGTACTTATCGCCGCTCACACGCCGCGGCGGCTGCCGCGCGCTTCTCGCGACGGCCCACAACCCCCCTCGCTAATTTCTCGAACAAATGCCATCCGGACTCCCTTCGGAGCTTCTTTCATCACACCGGAACGCAGCGGGCTGCCTGTCGTGTCAGGCGCACGCCTGATTTGCATTCCCATGCGCAATCAACGACACGGAACGTCAGGGGTATGCCGGATCGAGCGTATGCTCTTGAGCATACACGATCGATCACACCCCCGCGCAGACAAGGCTGCGCATGTCCTACACCGATATACGGATGTATGCTCCCGGGTTGCTGGTTGTATTACGGCGTATTACGGTGAGGTACCATTTTGGGTGCTGCTTGCGCTGGTCCGGCCATTCCGCCGCCGCCGGGACTCGGGCCAGGATCACGATCACGGAAGTGGCCGCGATACCTTCCGTCCGGGGTCGCGATGACGGTCGGAAGGCTTCGAAAGGCGACTAGTTTTCGGCCGGAACCGGACGTCCCGGACCCTGTTTTGGGAAGGACCAAGCCTATCTCGGTGCCCGTGCTGGCTACCAGGGAGCAAAAAGATGCAACGGAACGAGCATAAAAATCCCAAAACGGGCAACAGGTCCGGCGATAATAAGGGTGCCGCGGGCCGCCCGCGCTCGATCCGGTTCTCCGATTCCGAGTGGAGTCTGATCGAACAGGCCGCGGCGCGGCATGGCCTCCCTGCCGGCGAGTTGGTCCGCTCGGGCGCACTTGCCGCCGCCGAGGACCGGTTGGGGGAACCCCATCCGGTTACGATTTCGCCAGGACACATCGCGCTCATTGAGGCCACCTATCGCGCCGTCTATTTGCTGGCGACACTCGACCGGGAGAAATTGCTCGACGCCGGACGCGAGAACGAGCTCGACGATCTCATTGCTGCGGCGCACAACGCGATGGCCGAGACAATGAACGACGGTCCGGCGTGAACGGTTTCGGCCGCCGCGCTCATGTCTTTTCCTCGAATGCCGAACGCGGCACACCAGACTGGCGGATGATCGAGAGCAGCGTGCCGGTGCGCAGCTCCCGATGATCCGGCACTGGAACCGTCACAGTGCCGTCGGCATCGGCCCGCTGCATCGCGATATGGCTGCCGCGTCTTCGGACTTCGACGAAGGCGTGGGCGGCAAGAATTCGGCAGACGTCGCGTCCCGACAGGACGCGCAGCCTAGCCAACCGTGACCTCGATCTGGGTCACATAGACTTCGCCGCGTAGTCGCCGGTCCGCTTCTTCGGCGGACGCAGTCTCGAAGAACAGCGCGAGGGCCTCGGCGAGGTTGTCGCGTGCCTCGGACACCGTCCCGCCCTGGCTCGCGACATCGACCTCCGGACAGAGCGCCACATAGCCGTCGCCCTCGCGTTCGACGATCGCAGTCAAGCGTCTGTTCATCCCGCACCTCCTATTACAAGGCCGTCCAGCACCTGCTTCGCGCAAGCAACAGGCGAAGAGTCTGCCGCGAAAGCCACTCCCGACTGTCTCCCCGCTTGCCCATGTATCTCATATATGATGCCACGAATCGAATTCTCAGTCTGACAGGACTTCGTCGAAGCGTTCGACGAACGGATGGTCGATGTCATGCACGTCGGCTCTCCAGGCCTCGATGTATTCGCCGATTAGCCCCGTGGACACCGGAAGACGTCGTACGGCGTTCCGCCCCTGCGAGGTCTCGTCGAACAACAGGAGAAGCCTGAGAGCCACGACACCGTTTCTTTCGCGAAGATAGGGATCGTCTCGCATGTGGCTTTCGTTCGCGGACAACCACACACCAAAAGATCCGGTCGCGCGACTTCACTGCACCTGGCCGCCGTAGATTCAGCGTAGCCAGCTAGCGATGCCGAGTAGTCTGCCCAGTTGGAGTAGGTGGGTCAGTCGGCCAGCGTTCCGCCATCCAGCTTGCTGAGAAGGGAGCGGTGTCAGATCACATCGTGACTAATTCACATGATGTGAATGGATTCATCGAACGGATCTCGCAACTCGCGCACGATATACGAAGCGACGTCTCCCAGAAGCTTCTGGATGTCGTCACGACGCACCACCCCCCATTCGCGTTCCAATACTGCGATCACCACGAATCCTCCAACGAACCGTCTGCTAGATGCTCAAGTTACATTGCTCCGGCTCACGATGTAAGCGCCCAAACCCCGATGAACTGCAAGTGGTCCCATGTACGGACCCCTTGTCTATAGGCCGGCTCTACAGCCCCATGTCCATCTCGATCCTCTTTTCGCGTGCCGGCTGTTCGGGCTCCGGCGCCTTGTGCTGGGAAACTTCGCGACCAATGTCCTTGTCAGCGGAGGGCGGCGCAGACGTTTCACGATCCGACCGATCCCTGTTGAGCGACACCTTCCCGTCCCTCCCGTGCTCGCGTTGGACAGCCTCGCCGATGCCTTCGAGCGCCGAGATGCGCTCTCCGGTGACCGCCTCGAGCCGTTCTCTGAGCGCCCTCGCGTCATCGGTGACCAGTTCGGCCCGGTCGCGCGCGCGCGAAATCTCGACATAGAAGGACTTCGCCGTCGTCAGCTGAGGATGGTTCGCTTCCATCGCGGCGATCACATTGTCGACCGTGCGCCCCTGGAATGCGTGCACGGTCGAGGCCCATGCGTGGTCGAGATGGCGCAGTTGCGGATCCCCCCTGGTCATGGTCACCCTGCCGCCTTGCTCCAGTCCGAACGTCACCCGACCGTTTCTGACGCCCGAGACCTCGGCAGTTCCGCTGTTCACGAGCTTTAGGCCGGCATCGTTGCGCGTCCAGCGGATGCGGTCGCCCGCGCGAAGCTCGATGGTTTCGGCCCGGTAGACCTCGGTCCCGCCCTTCCCTCCGCCGATCTCGGATGGCTTCCAGTCCACGATTGTTCCCGCCGGACCCTCGAGATGCACGGTTCTCTTCTTGTGATCGACGCCCGCGACGCGACGCTCCTTGCCTTTCTCGATTCCGAGCCGCTTGTAGGAACGGTGGAACGCCACCACATCGCCGGGGGCGTAGTTGGAGCTGAGCGCCTTCTCCGCATTGGTATAGCCCTTCGAGACCAGCCGCTGCGTTTTCATCGCCGGTCCTGCGATGCGGCCCTCACGGGCGAGCCGTTCGCGGATATGCGCGTTGATCCCCTCGCGCAACTCATGGCTCGGGGCCATCACGCCGGTTCTCTCGCGCTCTTGACGGGAGAGCTTCAGCCAGCGCGCCGCGACCGCGCCCGAAATGTTGTCCGGGTTCACTTCGGCGACCTTGTCGCCGAGCTTCTCGAACGCCTTGCTGATTTCGCCCGCGATGCTGGCCTCGACGGCCGCCTTCAGTTCGGGATCTCTCTGGCGCATGATCTCGTCCATGACGGCGGTCTTCATGCCCGACTGCTGGAGCTGGGCGAAGGGCTTTCCGGCATCGACCGCGTCCAGTTGTTTGGCATCGCCGACCAGGACAAGCTTCGGAATGCGGAGTGCACTCGCGATCCTGAGAAGGTCACGCGCCTGGACGGTAGATGCGAACGAGCCCTCGTCGACCACCAGCACGGTCTTCGCGAAGGTCGCACGCATCTCCCTGGCGCCCTTTTTCGTCAACCTGCCTTCGGCGACGCCCGCGTTCCGCGCGAGGAATCGCTGCAGGGTCTCGCTCTTCATTCCGGACTCCGCCGCCAGCGTCTGCACCGCCGAGGCAGAGGGCGCGAGCCCCATCATACGAAAACCCCTCTTCTCCGCGAGCGCCCGGGCGCGGTTCAGCATCGCCGTCTTGCCGGTCCCGGCATAGCCCTGCACGCCAACCGTGCGGTCCTTCGCGCTCAGGATCAGCTTCACCGCCTGCTTCTGTCCCACAGTGAGCGGTCCTTTGCGCAAGTACCGCTCGACCATCCAGCCTCGCATCGGCGCCTTGCCCCGGCCCTCGCCGGCGCGCATAAGCTTGATGGCCTCGCGCTCTTCGGCCACCGCCTTGTCGGTGGTGAGGCCCTTTCCTCCTTTGAGCGCCGGTGCATCGTGCAGGCGGCCCTCCCGTTTCAATTCGTCGACAACACGCTCGATCGCATGGACGGAGGCCGCGCCCGGGCTGAAGGCGAGCGCGGCGGCCAGCAGGCCGGTCCCCGAAAACACCGCGTCGCGCTCGGAGAGATGTGCCAAGGCCCAGTCCACCGCCTCGCGCGCGGGATCGATCCTTTCGGCAGCATGGGACAATAGCGGGCCCATCCCGGCGGCCTGTGCCGTCTCCGGCTCCAGGACTCTTTCGTGATTGCGGTTGATTTCGGCGGAGCCTAAGCCCCGTTCCATAGCCGATTGCACGAGCGCCTTCGCGTCAAAGCCGAGATCAGCGGCCTGTTTCTGCCAGTTCTCATGCAACGCTTCCTTGTCGACATCGCGCTTGTGGGCACGGGTCATCAGCGCCGTGCGCCGGGCGAGATGCTGGTTCTCCGCCGTCGTGCCTAGGCCGCGGCCTTCCATCGCCGCCTCGATCTCGGCGCGCCGTGTCGAAAACGCCTCTATAATATGCCTCGATACCCCCGAGATCTCGAAGCGACCGTCGGCATGGGTCTTCTCGATGCCGTAACCGAGCTTCGCCAGCTCCCCCGCGAGCTCGCTCCGATAGAGCGCACCCAGCAGCATCTTCGAGGCGTAGAGTGACTCGTTGGCCATGGTTCGCCACTTGCCATCGGCACCATGAAGCATATTGGCGATCACAGAATGGGTGTGCAGCGCCGGATCGAGATTGCGCGAGGTGTCATGGCGGAAGGTCGCGATCACGGTCTTCTGGTCCCCGGTCCGGGTCATCTCTCCGGTCTCCGGATGCTTCATCCTCGTCTCGGCGGCGTTGCGCTCGAACCAGTCCAGCGCCCTCGACACCGCCCGGTCGTGGGCGCCGGCGATGCGCGAGTCCGCGCCGACCAGCCCCGCGAGCGAGACCGATTTCGGCGCGGAGAAGGTGAGGTCGCGGCCGGGGCGATGATGAATCTCTCCGTCCTTGCCCCGGCGGCCGAGCCGACAGCCCGATCCGTCCGGCACCATTCCCTCCAGAACCGCCTTGAACGTATCGGGATCGACCGGGCCTTGCAGGCCGAGTTCGGTGGCGCCCTTGCCAGCCCAGGCGCTTGCGGCGCGATGATCGGGATCGTCCTTGGCGTAATACCCGTCCTTTTCGTAATAGCTGGCGCCCTGGGAGGGCGCCGCAACCGCTCCGATCGAGGCGACCATCAGATCCAGCGCCCGTATTTTCGTTTGCGCCGCTCAACTGCCGCGGGGGGCGGGGTGCCAGCGTTTCCCTCGCCCTTGCCGGCGTTGGCGCCGCCGCCAACGCCTCTCTCCGGCGGCTTATCGGTGGAATTGCGCTCCGTGGTCTTTGGCGCCGGCCTTCGCGTTTGAGACGAAGGCCCCCTGCCGGAGCTTCGTTGCCGAGATTTCTTACTGCCCACGCCCGGTTTCGACGGCGGGCAGCTTTCGGCCGGATCCGCGCGTTGCCCGGCCGCAGCCTCCGGTACCGCCTCCGCAGGCGGCTTGTCCAGAAACCTCTCCGCCCCGTCTGCCGGTACGAACGGTTTCCCGGCCGCGCGCGGCTGCTTGTCATCGAGCACGAATTTCGCGTCGGGGAGCCCACCAGGGAAACGGACATAGCCGTGTCCGCGCGGAAGCCGGAGGATCTCCCACGGCCAGGAAACCGTCCGTGGGCCGTCCCCGAGATTGTCAGATGACCATTCCGCCGTTTCCTCGTCCGTGGCCATCATCGCGACCCGGGTGCCGCACAGCCCCGAGATCGTCTCCGCGCCGTCCACGCCATAGAGCGCGCGCAGCGGCCCTATGGCCGGAATGCCGATCAGGAAACGGACGCCGAGCCCGCGGGCGGCGGCCAGGGCTGGCTCAAGTCCCGGCAGCAGGTGCAGCGCGGAGGGATCGTCGAGTACCGCCCAGAGGCGGTGCTCCCCTTCCGTGTCCTGAGCCAGGAGCGCCGAAAGGGCGATATCTGTGCAGGCGGATACGAGGCTCTTCAGATGTCCGTACCGATTGCCCGGCCAGGCCAGGAACAGCCAACCGGTCCCATTCTCCCGCCGCACCCATTCACGGATCGAGAAGGGGGCGCCATCGTCCGGCAGGAACCGGAGCGGGGCGAGGACGGCTCCCAACATTGTGCGGACGGACTGGAGGGTTTCGGGGTCGATGCGATTTATAATCGCTTCGGCAGCAGTCCCCTCAAGTCTTCTGGCGAGCGCCCCGGGTGGAGCCACGAGAAGGAGGTCGAGCAGGACGGCGTTCGCCGCGATGCCTTCGCGCCGCAGCGCCTCCGCCGCACTCGCGAACAGCTGCCGCGCCGCCATGGCATGGAAGCGGCCGGCGGTGTCCGCCGGGGCGGGAAACAGCGCCGCCGCCAACGCCTCAAACCCGCCGCTGTCCCGGGCATCGAACAGCGGCGACCAGCGCGGACAGCGCACGTCCAGCGGATTGAGCAGCACGTCCTGCGTCGGATCGTATAATAGCTTCGTGTACGTCCCTGTAGGGTCGTGGACGATGCAGCGCTCATAGCGCGCCCGGGCTTGCCGGAGCAGATCCGCGACAACGGCGGTCCTGTCCGATCCGGATGAGCACGACACCATGATGTGGTGCGTTTCGGCGCCTCTGGGAAACCGCACCTCTCCAATCCGCCACGCCCGGCGCCACAGCACGGGAAGGGCGCGTTCGATAACACACTTAGGGAGCCTTCGTTCGAGACGATGGATCCGAGTCGGCCCCGTGGTTTCATCGTCACCCCGCAGCGGCGCCCTGCCGCGCCGGCGATGGTTTATGACAAGAAGGACGAGGCAGGCGCCAGCGCCGAGACCAAAGACGAGCAGGACATTCCTTGCCGCGATGCGAACGAAGCGTTCGCGGGTCAAGCCGATCATGGGATCGGCGGCGACCATTGCCAGCGGCATCGGCCGTATCCGTCCCTCGAACCACTCGTAGCGCTGGTCCGACAATGGCGGGATGCCGGCGAACAACTTCGCCTGTGCGAGAGTGCCGTGCCCGAGGATGCGCCACTCGTAAGCCGTAGTTTCTCGCCACAGCCCTATGGCAGTCGCAACGACAGCCGCGGGCGCCATGATGGCCAGGGCCCGCATAGCGGTCCGCCGCGATAGACCGGAGCCATGTGCGGACACGGTTCTTCTTGCCCCGGTCATGGGCCGGGTTCGCTATGGCCCGGAAATGGATATGTTTCGGCTCGCTGCATCGGTCCCCGCTCGGCTTTGGCACGGGGCCGGGAAGATCGGCGTGGCCAATGTAATCTATTTCTCCCCGGCCCTAACCGTTCTGCTCTGTCCGGTGTCCGTCGAACGACAACCGATCACACTGGCGCCGGTTCCAGACACACCCTCCGTCCGTTGCGCGGCGCTGGACATCTGTGCAGAGAACGTACAAGGAACAACTTTCCTCTACAACATAGAATATTGAGTTATTTCAATACGATATAGACAAGCATGCGCAGGGATGCGCCGTATTGCGACAACCTGTGAAAAAAAGGTTTGCGCGGCGATAAAGCCTGGCAGTGCAATTCTGGTGGCCACGAACAGCGGGTCGCTCGACAGTTTGAAGGTCTCGACGCGGTGCGGCTGTAGACCGAAGGCGCCCCATATCCGGTGCACCGTCATCGCAGACAGGCCCGTGCCCCGGCCATCGAACGCCGGCTCCAGTGGGCCGCTTCCTCCGGCACCGTCTCCAGCGTCCGCGTCACCAACTCGGCGATCTTGTCGTCGCCGATCTTGCGCGGGGCGCCGGGACGCGGCTCGTCGTCGAGCCCGTCGAGGCGCTTGTCGGCAAAGCAGCGGCGCCAGGTGCCGACCGTCAGGCGCGAGACCTCCAGCTTCTCCGTAATCGCCGAGTTGCTCAGGCCGTCCGCCGCCAAAAGCACGATCCGCGCACGTCTCGCCGCCCCGTGCGAGGACTTGCGGCGCCGAACCCGCTGCTCGAGCTCAAACCGCTCCGCAGCGCTCAAATCAATCGCAACCGCCCCGCCGCCCGCCATGACCGCTTCTGCATCGACAAACCGAAGTGCAGGGAATCACATAATAATTTTATTGCCCAGTAATTTATGGAACAAGACACTAGATTTGGAGTGAATTCCGGTTAGCGTGAGCAAGCCTCCGGCAAGGCACCGTGATGACCAGGGTGGCGGCGATGATAGGCGCGGTCCTGAACATCTGGGTCCACATGCGGATTCCATGGAACATTGTCTGCCCGCCTCTCCGTGTGTTGTTGCCCCAGCCAATCATGATCTGGTTCTCCTGTAATTTATCAGATGTCAGCGAGCAGCTGGCGGAAACCGAGGCGCGATCAGGGAGCGACGCCGCAAGGAGGCCGAGCCCGGCGGTAAGTGGGGCGGGCCGAGCAGGGCCAACGAGAGTGGCGGCCGGTTCCACGTAATGGCGCACTCCAGAACTCAATTCGCGGTCTAATCTGTACAAGGAAGGATTACTTTGTATACGGATGGAATAGTGCGTACAAGGAAGTAGTACTCCGTATACGGATGGATTACTCCGTATACGGATGGATAACTTAATATATGGATGGAACAATACGTACAAGGAAATGGTACTCTGTACACGGAAGGATCGCGACCATGACGAGACAGCATAAGCACAAATCTCCACGCAAGGCGGCGTGGCGCGAGCGCGCCTTCGTGCTCGGTGGCCTCGCGGCCGCTGCGATCGCAACGCCAGTGCTAATTGGTTTCGGAATGGGTGCAGACTTCATCGGGTCGCTCTGGTTCACGGCCATCGCCTGGACGGTAATGGCCGCCATCGCGCATGCGCTCTGGTGCGGGTTTCGCCATGGCGATTGGTCCACCTTCCGCAACTATGAATTTCCTGATGACGGCGATGCCTTCGACTGGTCCACCCAGACCGGCGCCTATGCCTGGATGCGTATCGCCGAAGACCACGAACGCCTGATGCGCGAGGGGGACGTCTAGTCGAGGAAGCCCGATGGCATTGTCACGTTAGGTGATTGTAAGCAGTTTTCGGCATGTCTGCGTGAGGCTAAGTCTCTGACACTTTCGTAGAGAAGCCACCAGCAATTTACCGAGATTTGGAGTGAATCCGGTTAGCGTGACAAAGCCCAACCGGCACTTACGGCCCCTGATATCGATCAACTAGAACTGCCGCACGAAGCGCAGTTCGCTGCGGATACGGTTGTAGTCATAGGCCTGCGCGTTGGTACCGCGTTCCGAGTAGGACACTGTCAGTTGCGGGCTGAAGCCGTATATGGTGAAAGCGCGGTTGTAAATCGAAGCACGCACGTTCCAAGTCGTATCCTTGCGGGGCACACCGCCGGGCGTGAAGGGAGCCCAGTTGCCTTCGTATTTTGTCCAGCGCAGTCCGCCGCCGACACCCAGGTTGAAGCCCAGCGGAAGGATAATGGAGAGATCGGACTGTACCGAACTGCTCTTATTGCGCCATTGGTCCGACTCCGCGCTATCGATTGAATATCCGAGCGTCGCGGAGGCCCGCAGGATCGGCGTCACTATCCAGAACCCGCTGAGCAGGAAATCGGAAACCGCCCCGTCCCGGAACGATTGTGTCTCGTATTCTCCTTTGTGCCAGGCCAACCGTGCATTTAGCGATAGCTGCCCATTGAGCCGGTGAAGGACTTCCAAGCGCCCGCCGAGATCGCGGTAGAAGGGATCGCCGCCGAACCAGCGGATACGGGTGTCGGCAAGCACGCTGACATCCGTGTTCTCACTCACCAGCCAGCGCGGGCCTGCACGCCCCGCCAGGAATAACTGGTCGAACTCACTCCCCTCGAATTGCTGGATCGCTACATCACCCGCTACACGCAGCCGCAGCGAATCCGCCAACGGGTATTGATATTCTCCGCCTGCCCACGTGGAGATGCCTATCCCCGATGTCGCACGCGATTCTTCGTCCCGGCGGAACGGCAAACCGTTGATCTCTATGATCTCAGAATCCGAGGACCCAAGGATGTTGCTGTCCGGCGCCAGCGAGGCGCCAGCATAAAAGCTCCAGCGCCTACGCGCCCGGATCTGTGCCAGGAAGCGCTGAATATTGGCCACCACCGGCGCTACCGGTTCTCCCGCAAGCACAAGCTCGAAGTGGAAACGCGACAGGCTGTCTTCGCCCTTGAGGAAAAACGCCCGGGCCAACTCAAGACGCACCCTCACAAGTTCGGGGCTTTGGATCAAGATGATACGCAGGTAGGCAATAGCCTGGTCAAGCAACAAATCCCTTATTGCTTCGTCTGTCTCCGGTTGTTGAGATATCTCGATCGCCGTCAATCCATTGAGAAAGAGGACGTCGGCGTCGTCTGGATAATCCTGCACCAACTGCCGAAGAACAGTCATCGCCTCATCGAGCATTCCGCTCTGGAAAAGCGCCTGCGCCACAGCAATGCCGGAGGCAGGCGCTGGGGTGGGATCCTCGGCGGCGCTTGACATCGGTGCGGAGAGCAGAAGAAGAGCGGTCGCCGCAAGCGCACAAGAAAGGAGACCGGTTCTCATCTTCTATTTCGGGTCATGTCTTGGAAGCAATCAAAAAAAAGAGGGCAACCCGTTATGGGCCGCCCTCTATTAAGCTATTGGACCTGTAAAGTCAGGTTATCAGAGGCTGAACCGTGCCCTCCCAGTTAGTTTCCTGATCTCGTCGCGCCGAACGCACCGACAATAACCGTCGAAGCAAGGGGGTCATCACTTTGTGGGCCACCAAATTGGGCAGTGAACTCACCAGCGACACCACCCGGTTGCGCGGCTGATTTTTCACTATCTTTGTCATCTGCCATGATGCCGTCGGCGTAGTCTTCACTGTTGCCGTAGAACCCACCGTTCCATGTCCCTACACCGGCGTCATTAGCATTTTTGAGTTTCCCAATGTCTAAACCTGTTAAGCCGTCGAACGTGTTACCGTTAATCTCAGCTGCTCCTAGATCTACTCTCCAGTTCCCGAGTGACTCACCGTCCTCCATGAAGTCGGTTATTTCACCCCAGATCCTTTCACCAGGGAGCATACTGCCGCCGCCTATGTCTAGTGCGTTAGCACCATCCACATAGGTCTCAAAATTCGCTCTCAGATAGGCCTCCGCAACGAACTCACCAGCTGTGTATGAGCCTTCTATGGAATTCGTAGTCGCATAACTGCCAGCCGCGGGACCTTCATAGGTCGCCGAACCCAAAAGAGCACCTATTGGACTACCACTATGATCCCAGGGATCATTGCCATAAAAGAACGTCTGGAAAGTGTAATCCTCAGCATCATCAACATCGTCCGGCGTATTAGTCAACGCACCGAAAGCCAGATAGTCCTCGTCATCTACCTGAACCTGAACGTTCGGATTAGTGGGCTGGAAGTACCAATCATGTCCACCGTCAGGGTTCGTTAATACTACCTTCTCGTCTTCGTCACCGTCCGCCGCCGTAAATGTGACGCCAACTTCTGCACAATCGTCCACACCGCCAGTGCAAACGAAAGTACCTGGTACCTTTGCCTTGCCGAAGGTGCCAGGGAACGTCCACCTCATCGTGCCAGAAACTGTATTTGATTCGCCCACCGTCTGCGCACCCAAATTCACGCCTGCTTCATCAGCATCTCTAATGGGCGCGATCAATGATTCGGCTGGAAGAGCGGTACTCCATTTTTGAACGGCGTCGCCGTCGTCCATACCCCACACTTGGAACTCGCCACTTTTCCCACCTTCTCGCTTAATTAAGGTCTCATACGTGGGCACGCCAATGTTCGTATAGACCCTTAAGGTCTGCGTCGAATCTCTGCCGGATTTCTCCAGCGTGACAGTGGTCCACCCGGAAGCATCCGGAGTTCCGGTCGCATCATCGTAGTCGTCAGCCTCTACTGTAACTGTACCACCATCCGACCTTGACACCTCAAGACCTTCTAGCACCTCATTATCGTTTCCGCCGATAGCCGAGGAAAGTCTCAATTGCGGATCGATTGCTTTTGCTCTGTCTCCTCTTTCCGCTTCCGCGACTTTGGCTTTTTCTGCAGCCACCTCTTCTTCCACGAGGGCCAGATCCGCTTGTGCTTCCGTAAGCGCGGCAGTCAACGCTTCGATGCTGGCTACCATGGTCGCCCCCGGAGTCACCCCAGCGTCTGCGAGCGCTGCATTCAGCGCTGTTTCTACGGCAGTCAGCGCGGCCTGCGCATGATCTCTCGCTTCCGTCAGAGCAGCGATTTCCATTGCATCCGCTTCCGCCTTCATCATTGCGGCAGTCAGAGCGGCGTTTGCGTCCGAGAGGGAAGTCGCAGCGTCCAGAAGGTCGGCACCCAACGCATCAAGGTCGCCTGCTGCCGATTCTTCGCTTAATGGGATCCCCGCTGCTTCAAAGCCAGCAACCACCGTGGCGATTGCGCCAGCCAGGGCCGCCTCTGCAGCCGCCTGGGCCGCCTCTGCAGCCGCCTGGGCCGCCTCTGCAGCCGCCAAAGCTACCGCAGCCTTCGCTGCAGCCTCCGCTGCAGCATCCTGTGAAGCCAACCGTGCAGCCGCCAGGGCAGAATTCGCATCCGAAACTTGTCTTTGGGCCGCTGCAAGCTCAGGCGAAACGCCTTTGTCGTTGCTGCTGCAGCCAGTTACCACCACGGCCAAAACGCCGATCGAGCAGGCGGCCATTAGATTCTTCTTTAAACTCATGCGCGTAGGCATCATCCGATGACCCCCTCTGTGAAACTCTTAAAACCTCTTGGCTAAGAGGCAACTAAAACCCGAAGCGATCCGCATCAATGAAGCAGTTAGCGCTATCACCGCGTATACGCAACGACCGATTCGAGTATTGCCATCAGACGCAGTGCATCGCAAGGACTTTTTTCGCAAAATTTGCTGGGCTGTGTCCATCGTGTCACGCTTGTGTCGAAACCGAGGGTAAATCCCGCGCCATCCTATACCATCCTCCGCGCCATCCTAAGAGACGATCCTGAACGTTGTTGGGTCGGTGGAGTCGGTTGTGATTCGTTGTCGGGCACTTGAATCGCAGGAATGTGCCAGATGTGGAAGCCCGAATCTCCGACATTATGGGGAAGACCGGCGAGATGGGGAAGACCGGCGAGCGCCTTCTGCGGGCGCTTGTTGCCGGTGAGCGCGACCCGGAGCGGCTGGCGTCGTTCCGGGATTCGCGGATCAAGCCGAGAGCGGACACGCTTGCCGCAGGCCTGCAGGGCACGTGGCGTGATGAGTATAGCCGAGCACGATCACCAGGGCATGGCGACGGCCCCAGGGGAGCGTGAACGTCCCGAAGTCCACCTGGCCCTGGCGCCCCGCCGGCGTCTCGAACCGGACCGGACGAGAGACCCCGGTCCAGTTGGCCTGTCTTGACCCAATTGTGGATCGTACGACGGTTCACCCCGAACCGCCGAGACAGCTCCGCCTTCGAAACGCCCTGTTCCAGATAGTGCTTCAACAACATTCTTATCTCCCATCCGTGCATCTGCGCACCGCTTCCCGCTCTGTTAGCTTCGCCAACAGAGCGGCCCGATGCGCCTTCAGCGACAAGCCAAAAGTGAGAAATTTTCGGTTGCCAAAAATGGGAAATTTACGGTCGCCACCAACAAGGAGCCCGTGACATGACGATGAAGAACCCTATCCATCCTGGCGCTATCGTGCGTGAGGACTGTCTGAAACCACTGCTCCTGTCGGTCACCGAAGGTTCAAAGAGGCTCGGTGTCGGGCGTCAGACACTTTCCAATCTGGTCAACGAAAAAGCATCGGTTTCCATTGAAATGGCCTATCGGCTGTCAAAGGCTTTCGGTTCGACCCCCGAAACATGGCTTGGAATGCAGATGACCTTTGACCTTGCCCAATCGCGTGACTTGGAACGACAGATCAAAGTCAAGCGCATCGCGGCCGCATAACGACTGCGCACTGCTGTTCCACCGGCATTGTCAAGTTAACCCAAGTTTAACAGCCTGATTCGAAGTCTATTATTTATCAATGGGTTGCGGAGCAAAAATTTCGCGTATGGCACTACATTTCGGTTGCTTATGCCGGATTCGAGGTCAGACGATCATCTTCCTTATGCCTCCGGGAACGGGGTCTGCGCCTAGCGCCTGACAGATGGCCTGTTGCCGGTGCTCCGCGCGAGTGGCCTTGCGTACATGAAGGGTGCGGCCGTCCTTGCGCCGGAAGATCGCCGTGACGCGCTGCTGGCCTTCGAGGATGCGTCGCAGGCTGCCCCAGCTTTCGCGCTCGCCCTGCTCGCCGAGGCGGCGGCGGATGGTCTGCACCAGCTGGTAGGCGATCACGGTGATGAACAGGTGCCCGTCGGAGCGTTTCTGGGTCTGGTGAGAAGATTGGGCGCAGGCCGAGTTCCGATTTGAGCGAGCGGAACACGTCCTCCACATCCGCGAGCGTGGTGTAGGTGCACTACCGAACAGTTACGGTAATTGAAAGTTCGACCGAACCATTACCGACAGACACGCGCCTGGATGCGCCGGAGTTAGAACCAATCCGGTTTCAGAATGATTGCTGATGCTTGGAAAGCAGCCATTGGCCTGCCACCCGATTATGGCATATTCTATAATATAAACAATAGGTTATGTTGCTTTTTCACCATTGAAAACAGGATAAGTCCGCGCATGCCATTGGACACTGTACATCGCAAGGACTTTTTTCACAAAATTTGTTGGCCTGTGTCCATCGTGCCACGCTTGTGTCGAAGTCGAAAGCAAACGCCGCGCCATCCTACTACCATCCTCCGCGCCATCCTATGTGTCCGGCCCGAAAGGAATTGAGTGATTTCAGTCTCTTATGCTTCACTGGTTGTGTTGAGGCAATCAGCGAGGCACAAGATGTGGACTGAAATCACTCGGCAGAGATATGAGCGCAAGGGCCTGCGCTACGCAAGCGATTTGACGGATGCGGAGTGGCGAGTGATCGAATCCCACATGCCACCGGCGAAGGCTTTGGCCGTCCGAGGACGAGGGATTTGCGCGAGACGGTAAACGCGATCCCGTATGTCCTGCGCTCGGGCTGCCCGTGGCGTCTGCTGCCGAAGGACTTCCCGCCCCGTTTGACGGTTCAGCGCTATTTCGCCCTGTGGCGGGACGGCGGTCTGTGGACGCGCCTCAATCACCATCTCCTGATGGCGGCGCGCGAGCGGGGCTTTGACGCGGGCAAGAAGGTCAAGTGAGAGCGGCGGTGACAAATTAGTCCACGGGAGTGGCGGGAATGTCCCGACCACCCTCGACGAGGTCCGTCCGTTCTTCCTGCACCCCGTCATGCGCGGCACCCGCCAGAGCAAGCTCTGGAACGAGTTCGTCGCCCGCTACCACTATCCTGGATACAAGACCCTGGTCGGCGCCCAGATGCGCTACGCCGTCCACGACCGCGACGGCTGGCCGCTCTCCATGCTCGGCTTCTCCACCGCCGCCTGGAAGCTCGCCCCGCGCGACAACTTCATCGGATGGACACGGCAACTGCGCGAGAAGAACCTTCCCTTCGTGGTCGACAACCCGAGATTCATGATCCTGCCCTGGATCAAGATCCCCAACCTGGGTTCGCACATCCTGGCCATCATCCGCCGGCGCCTGCCCGATGACTGGACCGAGCGCTACAACACGACCCCGGTGCTCATCGAGACCTTCGTCGAAACCCCGCGCTACACCGGCGCCGTTTACAAGGCCTCCGCCTGGATACGCGTCGGGACCACCCAGGGGCGCGGGCGTTACGACCGGGACAGGCAGTCCGACAAGCCGAAAAAGGATGTCTGGCTCCGGCCCCTGCGACGGGACTGGAAACGCACCCTCAATCGCTAAAATCAGCCGGGGCGGATAGAAATGCCCGCTCTGATTCCACGGCCTGAGCGAACGATTACTTCTGTCACCGCGTGGCCGAACGAAAACGACAAAGGTGCGCTAGGATGCGCCGGAGTTAGAACCAATCCGGTTTCAGAATGTGGCCTCAAGTGATGGACGCAACACTTTATCTTAATTGGAAAAGATGGAGTGTTCGATGGATCAAGGAAATGGGAATCAGAAAAGCCATTACGGTTTCAGTGCGTTAGAGAAGGACGAAGTTTGGGAGCGTTGGGCTCGGGGTGAAACGCTGAAGGCGATCGGGCGAGTTTTCGGTAAGCCCTCGTCGTCGATTCGTGGTCAGCTGTCGCCCTCTGGCGGGATCCGACCAGCACCCCGGCGGCGTTCAAAGCTGGCTTTGACATTGTCGGAGCGCGAGGAGATCTCCAGAGGTCTCGCGGCGGAACAATCTGCACGCTCTTTGGCAAGGTTGCTGGGCCGTGCGCCCTCGACGGTGAGCCGAGAGATTCGCCGCAATGGCGGCTATGATCGCTACCGCGCGGCATTGTCCGACGAAGCGGCCTTTATACGTGCGCGCCGGCCGAAGCGATGTAAATTGGCGGGCAATGCGCAGTTACGACAGACAGTAGCGCGCAAGCTTAAACAGGATTGGTCGCCCCAGCAGATCGCCGGTTGGCTGAAGCAGATGCATCCCGAAGACGAGAGCAAACGCGTGTCGCACGAGACCATCTATCGAAGCTTATTTATTCAATCCCGTGGGGCATTTAGGAAGGAACTGACCGGGTATCTTCGCTCCAAACGGACAATGCGGCGCTCTAAGCGTGCGAGCTCGCATGGCGATGGCCGTGGGCAGATCACGGATATCGTTTCGATCAGCGAGCGCCCTGCAAGCGTGGAAGATCGTGCGGTGCCCGGTCATTGGGAAGGCGATCTTCTGGCCGGCTCGAAGAACACGCATATCGCAACCTTGGTCGAGCGTCATACCCGCTATGTGATGCTGGCGAAGATCCCCTCTAAGGACACCGAGACAGTCGTGAATGCACTGATCAAACAGGCGAAGAAGCTCCCCACCGAACTCTACAAATCTCTGACCTGGGACCGGGGCAAGGAGCTTGCCGATCACAAGCGCTTTAGCTTGGCGACCAATATCAATGTCTATTTCTGCGATCCGCAAAGCCCTTGGCAGCGTGGCTCCAATGAGAACACCAATGGCCTCCTACGACAGTACTTTCCCAAAGGGACGGACCTATCCGTGCATTCGCAGGCGCACCTAAATAAGATCGCCCGCAGGCTCAACGAAAGGCCACGTCAGACCTTGGGGTTCCAGACCCCGGCAGATAGATTTAATGCCTGTGTTGCATCGATCACCTGAGGCCGCAGAATGATTACGGATGCTTGGAAATCAGCCATTTGCCTGGCACCCGATTATGGAATATTCTACAACATAAACAATGTGTTATGTTGCTTTTTCACCATTGAAAACAGGATAAGTCCGCGCATGCCATTGGACACAGTACATCGCAAGGACTTTTTTCACAAAATTTGTTGGCCTGTGTCCATCGTGCCACGCTTGTGTCGAAGTCGAAAGCAAACGCCGCGCCATCCTACTACCATCCTCCGCGCCATCCTATGTGTCCGGCCCGAAAGGAATTGAGTGATTTCAGTCTCTTATGCTTCACTGGTTGTGTTGAGGCAATCAGCGAAGCATAAGATGTGGACTGAAATCACTCGACAGAGATATGAGCGCAAGGGTCTGCGCTACGCAAGCGATTTGACGGATGCGGAGTGGCGAGTGATCGAATCCCACATGCCGCCGGCGAAGGCTTTGGGCCGTCCGAGGACGACGGATTCGCGGCCGAGCCACAACGCGATGCAGATACGCAACCAGGGCTTCGCCGGCCTCATGGGGCAGAGGCAGAACATCGCGCCGACCGCCCTTGCCGGACACAGTAATCTCGGCGTTGGACCAGTCGATGTCATCCAGGGTCAGACGGACGACCTCGCAGGCCCGCAATCCGAGGAGCGCCAGCAGCAGCAGAACGCCGTAATCGCGCCGACCAGTGACCGCCCCGCGGTTGCAGCAGGCGAGCACCGCTTCGACCTGATCCGGTTCCAGTCCCTTGGGCAAGCTCGACAGGCGCCAGGTTCTGACCCCGGCTATTCCGTCGGCGACATCCGCAGCGAGGACCCCGGATTGGTACAGATACCCCACGAAACTGCGCAAGGCCGCGACATGGACCCGTGTCGTCGCCGGGCTGTGGGTCTGGCAGGAGTGGCGAATGAATCCGTTGACGTCATGGAGACCCAGAGACCCAAGATCAGCAGGCCTGGATTCGAAACGGTCACCGAGAAAGGTCCGAACGGTCGAGAGGTAAGCCTCGACCGTGTTCAGGCTTGCACCGCGTTCGTCGAAGAGGAAGCGCTCATACCGATCTACCGTCTCCACAACCGGATCATTTGTGCGACGGTTCGGGCTCGGTCGGCGCCAGGCGTTCGGTCTCGTATAGCCACGTCAGCAGTTCCCGGCCGTCGAAGATCACGTTGGCCGTGTACTTGCCGAGGCGTGACTGCGAGGCGCGAAATCGTTCGAGTTGCGTCTCGTCCAGTGCCGGAAGATCGAGCCGCTGATCCTCCATCCAGCGGCTGAGCTTGCCGACCAGTCGAAGCTTCCGGCGTCCGGTTTTTACGCGCGTATCCCTGATCCGCAAGCCAATCCGCGAAATGGTCAACATGGCCGGAGAGCGGGCCGGCATGCAGCCGATCCCAGCCCTCTGCTGCCGAGGGAAAGAAGTTGGTTGTCGACATCTGTCTTCTCCTTTGCATACGCTGGCGACCGAGCCAGCAGGAGAAGACAGCTTGTGATTATTCCGGCATCTTGCACTCGATGCCGCGTGCACCGCTGGTCCCCGGGACAATTCCGGAATAATCCATGATCCGGGATAATGCCGCGGAAAGGGCGCTCAGAGGCCCGGTCATCGGAAGACGGTTGTCCTTCGGCTCCGACAGCGAGACCGGCGCCCGGTTCACCGCGCTGATGTACTCCGTCGTCAGCACGCTGGCGACGAACGGCATCGACGTCTGGCGCTGGCTGGAGGCGTGGCTTCGAGCTTGCGCGAAAAATGGCGGGCAACCACCGGACGACCTGTCACCCTGGCTGCCATGGTCGATGAGCGAGGAACGAAGGCGGACCCTGATGGCGCCGGGATGACCGCCGACGTCGAGTGCCGCTATTACGGGCGCGACTTCGCCACCGAAGAGATGGCGCTGCTACGCGCGCTGATCGCCGCCTCTCCGCCGCCCAATCGCCATGCCCTGTCCAGGGAGTTCTGCCGGCGTATCGGCTGGTTCAAGCCCGACGGCGGGCTCAAGGACATGATGGCCAGGGTGATCATGCTGGCCATGCACAAGGACGGGCTGATCGTCCTGACGCCGCCGAAATGGCCGCGGCCTGCGCGCCGGCCCACGATCTTCGGGCCGGACACCGAGCCCCCGGCGGATCCGGTGCCCACATCCCTCGATGAGGTTCGTCCGCTCGATCTGCGGCCTGCCGTCCGCTACAGCCGCGAGGGCAAGCTGTGGAACGAGTTCGTCGCCCGCTACCACTATCTCGGCTACAAGACCCTGGTCGGCGCCCAGATGCGCTACGCCGTCCACGACCGCGACGGCTGGCCGCTGGCCATGCTCGGCTTCAGCACGGCGGCACGCAAGCTCGCGCCCCGCGACCGCTTCATCGGATGGACGCCGCAGAAGCGCGAGAAGAACCTCCCCCTCGTCATCGACAACCCGAGGTTCCTCATCCTGCCCTGGATCGCGATCCCCAACCTGGGCTCGCACATCCTCTCGCTCGTGCGCCGGCGACTGCCCGAGGACTGGACCGAGCGCTACAACACCACGCCCGTGCTCATCGAGACTTCGTCGAGACCCCACGATTTACCGGCGCGCTCTACAAGGCGTCAGGATGGATCCATGTCGGAACCACCAAGGGTCGGGGCCGGTACGACCGACACACCAAACGGGACCAGCCCAAGAAAGACATCTGGCTCCGGCCCCTCCGAAAGGATTGGCGGCGAACTCTCAGCCGGTGACAACACGCCCTTCTGTCACCGCGTGGCCGAACGAAAACTGCGGCCCTCCATCCGTGACCGAACAAAAAACGACAGACACGCGCCTGGATGCGCCGGAGTTAGAACCAATCCGGTTTCAGAATGCCGCCTCAACCGGTCGACGCAACACCTTGGCGCAAACGGAGGAGTCTGAGTTTGTGCTTACGAGCCAAAGGCATAGTCCGTGGTTCACCTTGCACGAGAAGCCTGGGCCGTGGAATCACTGCCAGCCCAGCTCCAATGGGAACGTCAAACGCCTGCTCTGATAACGCTTTCTGAAGAGTGCTGTGTTTTCGATCTATTCGCTCTCGCATCCGAGAAAAGTGGCCGGACGGCTCAAGAACGGTCCTGAAAGACTTTGAGGTTCTAACCCCCGGCAGAGAGGCCTGCCGCTAGTGTTGCGTTGATGCATTGAGACCGCAGAATGATTACGGATGCTTGGAAATCAGCCATTTGCCAGTCACCCGATTATGGAATATTCTACAATATAAACAATATGTTATGTTGCTTTTTCACCATTGAAAACAGGATAAGTCCGCGCATGCCATCAGACGCAGTGCATCGCAAGGACTTTTTTCGCAAAATTTGCTGGGCTGTGTCCATCGTGTCACGCTTGTGTCGAAACCGAAAGCAAACCCCGCGCCATCCTATACCATCCTCCGCGCCATCTTAAGAGACGATTCTGAACATTGTTGGGTCGGTGGAGTCGGTTGTGATTCGTTGTCGGGCACTTGAATCGCAGGAATGTGCCAGATGTGGAAGCCCGAATCTCCGACATTATGGGGAAGACCGGCGAGCGCATTCTGCGGGCGATTGTTGCCGGTGAGCGCAACCCGGAGCGGCTGGCGTCGTTCCGGGATTCGCGGATCAAGCCGAGAGCGGACACGCTTGCCGCAGGCCTGCAGGGCACGTGGCGTGATGAGCACCTGTTCACCCTTGAGCAGGCAATGCAGCGCTACGACTTTCTCGAACTGCAGATCGAGGACTGCGAAGCACGGATCGTGGCAGAGATCGAGGAGTTGACGCCGACTGACGATCCGCCGGACGGCAGCACTCCCTCCAGGCTGACTTTGTGGGTAATTGAAAGTCGTTCAAGCCGTGGGTCGGGCGTGGATGGTCCCTCACGGCCCGGTTGATTTTGGCGAATGAGCGCGCGTTTCCAGTCTTCTCTGAGGGGTCGGAGCCAGATGTCCTTGCGGGGCTTGGCGTAGAGCTTGTCCCGGTCGTACCGTCTTCGTCCATCGCGTACACGTCTACCCTTGCCACTCGGCGCGTACCGCTTCCTCCATTGCCTGCGTGAAGACCTCGAACGTTTCCTTCATGATCGCCTCGTCCGCACCGGTGCGACGCAGCCCTAAAAGATCGGACGCCCGTAGAACGCGATACACGGCGTAGCCCCCGCCCACGCCCTTCAGGTCGTCGTGGCCGATGTCCTTCTTCACATATCGGAAGCAATGGTCGAACCGCGTCGCTCCGCTTGGGTAAATCGGCTTCGAGGATGCGCCCTTTGCCGATCAGGCACATTCGATTTTCCGTGTCGTGGCGGCGCCTCCGCCAGTAGCTTGGGTAGCAGGACGAGGTTGTAGGCGGCCAAACCCTTGTGCAGCCATTGAGACAGAGGACCGGCTTCGAGGCCGATCGCGGCGATCCCGTGCGGCAGCTCGCGCATGCCCGGGCGTGTTCTCTGAAATGGCAGCTCGACAGGAGCCGGAGCAAGCCGAAGGCGGCGGTCGAGGAGACGCAGGAAGTCCACCGCACGGCAAAGGACACGCTTTCCCTGCAGGCGGAAGTGGCGTGCCTGGAGAAGCTCCTTTCCGGGGCCGGCGTCGCATCTGGCAAGGACCGCAGGATCTCATCCTCGGACAAGGTGAGGCGCCGGCTGCGGGCGACCCTGGAGCAAGCGGACACCTTCGTGGTGAAGCCCACCGCTTCAGGACGCTTGTGCTTCCAGGAAAACTCCGTCGTGTCATGGAGAACGAGGATCGGGCCATCGCTGGCGGCGAAACGGTGGCGCGTTGCGTCGAAATGGCTCCGAAGAATATCTTCTTCGCTCACCCGGTCGTTGGAGAAGAAGCGGTAGGCCGCCTTCGTGTTGGCCCGGTCCTGGCAGGCCAGCGGAATGCTCTCCCCGAACCCGACTTCCATACGCGCGACCAGCTGGCGAAGCCGGCTGTCGCCAAGCCGGCAGCCTGAAAGTTCCTCTTCAAACCAACGATCCTCCATGACCCGCACCTCTCGCTCGCGATTCGGTGCCGGACAAGGAATCATGGTCGATTCCCTCAACGCACGAAATTGCGACCATCAGAGACTACACAATCAAGATGTGGGTAATTGTAAGGGCGATGTCCCTATCTCTGTTGAAATTCGTGGGGCAGGCGTCGCTGGTTGATGATGCTATGCTGCCTTCATGATGGTTTCAATGGCACTGTCGGCCTGAGCCTTTCTCAAGTGTTCCTGGAGAGCATTTCGGAGGATGGGCAGCTGGCGATAGGCCTTGAGGCGACGGAAGGTTTTCTGGGCCTCCAGCAGGCCGGCGGCGGTCCATCTGAGCGCCATCTCGGCGTGTCTCCAGCGTTTGACGTTGCGGGTGACCTGGCGCACCGTGCCGAGCGCGTTCTCGACGATGTTGGTGCAGGCGAGCGAGCGCCGGAGTTCGTGCGGTAGGCCGGGGCGGATGACGGTGAGGATCTCCTCCAGCCCCTCCAAGATGCTGCCCGAGACGCCCGGTTCCTCATGCTCCAGACGCCGGACCAGGTTGCGCAAGAGCCGCTCGGCCTTGTTTGCGTCGTCCTGGTCCCAGGCCTGACGGGGCGCCTTCTTGACGCTCGCGTGCAAATGTTGGGGCAGGCGCTCGATGATGTTACGGCCCTTGTGGACCTGGCAGCGCTGGATGGCGGCGGCCACACCGAAGGTGTTTCGGATCGCTTTGCTGAGTGCCTTCGCGCCATCGACGATGAACAGCCGCGGCAGTGTCGGATCGAGCCCCCTGGCGAGGAGATTGTCGATCAAGGCCTGGACGACGACCGTGTTCTCCGTCGCCCCCTCGACCACGGCCAGGACATGCTTGTCGCCGTTGCCATCGACGCCGATCGCCGCCATCAGGACATGGTCGCCGACATGCAGACCGTCGATCTGGATGACTAGCAGGTCGAGTTCCGAGAGATCCGAGGCGAGCCAGGCCTTCATCTTCTTGCGTGACAGCGCCACAAAGCGCCGGGAAACGGCCGACTTCGAGGTGCCGTCGCCACGCGCTTTCGCCAGGTCGCCCTCGGGCAGACGGACCGCGCGGTGGTACTTGCGGGTCGACACGTTCAGCACCATCAGGTTGAGCGCCCACTCGAGCAGCAGGTTGGCATCGCGTAGCGCCTGCCAACTCTCCAAGCTCACCTCTTTGCCCACCCGGTCACGAACCCGTGGCCGGGCCACCTTCACTTTGCCGCCGTGGTAGCCGATCTCGCTATGTGTCCTGCCCCAGCGATAACCTCGACGGTCCCCATGGCGGCGATGTCGGGCCCCGCACACGGTCGTGGCGTCCTCCTCCATCATCTCGGCCAAGGCCTCGACCCCGGCCAGAAGACAAAACCGATCCACGCTGAGATGGACTGCGTCCATCGCGTCCGCCAGCGGCGGCATAGGAATCGAGGGGGCAAGGGCTTTCGGGCGGCTGGAACTACGGATATTATTTCCCATGGTGTCGTTCTCCCTTTTGGGTTTGCAGCACCCGGAGCCTAACGGCTCCAGGAGAGCGACACCTACCTCAACTTTTCAACATCGACCGGGACATCCCCTTGTAAGGCTCGCAGACCGTATACACCGTATACAATGAACAGCATTAGGATGGCGCGGTTCCGCTTGTCGACCGGCCGATCGCCCTCGGCGGTGGCAAGAAGGCGTTGGATATTTATACGGGACAGCCTGGTCGGCAACTGCTCATCCGGATAGATCCGCGGAGGCTTTATCCCCGCAGCTATGCCCGGTGTGCACCAACCACGATCTTCGGCAAAGCGGAAGAATGCGCGAAGACTGCGAGCATAGTTCTTCATTGTTGCCCGGCTGTAGTGTTTCCGGGCGTTCTTCGTCGCGATGGCGTCGTCGATGTCGGTGATGTCGACGCAAGCGAGCGGCTTGTTTCTGGCAGAGAGCCAACACCGCGTCTGGAGTTACGGCCACACGGTCGAAGTGAGAAATTTTCGGTCGCTACAAATGAGAAATTTTCAGTTGCAATTGACACAAGGCAGATCAGGCCATGGTGGTTCCATAGCCGGGGGTTCGAGTAGCGCACGTATTTCCTGCTTTTGACATTGTGCTTCCGACAGAGCCATTGGCGCAGCCGCCTCGTCGCGTGATTGTTGATTGTCGCGTAGGCTGGACTGACTTGGCCGAGGAGGTAGTAGTTCGCCCACCCGGATATCACCCAGTTCAGGCGTTGCATCATGTCCCCGGGTCCCATCACCTCGTACCGCGCGGCCGTCTGCTCACTGATCCTGCGGCAGATGCTCTGGACGCTCACCTTGCTCGGGCGGGTTCGTATAGACCGCAACGTGCATTTACGGGTGCCGTAACACAGGTTAGAGTCGGCGCGCATGATACGAAGCTTCAAGGATCGGGAGACGCGACGTTTCTTCGAAGGGCGGCGCGTCGCGGCGTTTCACGGTTTCGCCGATCAGGCGGCGCGCCGGCTGGTCCTGCTGGACAGCGCGGAGACGCTCGCCGATCTTGCCGCGTTGCCGAGCAACCGGCTGGAAGCACTGCGGGGCGGCCGCTCCGGTCAGCACAGCATTCGGATTAACGCGCAATGGCGCATCTGCTTACGTTGGACCGACGACGGGCCGTGCGATGTGGAGATCGTGGATTATCACTGAGGGAGTGCGACATGAACGCGAAGAATGGCATGAGGCCCGTGCATCCGGGTGAAGTCCTGCGCGACGAACTCGACGAGACCGGGCTATCGGCCAATGCGTTGTCGAAAGCGCTGGGCGTGCCAGTGAACCGGGTGACGATGATCCTGAACGGCCAGCGGGGCGTGAGCGCGGACACGGCGCTGCGGCTGGCGCGGTATTTCGGGACGACGCCGCAACTCTGGTTGAACCTGCAGAAGACCTGGGAACTTCGCCAGGCGGAGATCGAGGCGGGCCGCGAGATCGCCGAGCGTGTGACACCCCGGCAGTCGGCAGCGTAGGGAGCGGAGGTTCTTCTCGCGCAGTTGTGGCGGACACCTTCGTGGTGAAGCCCACCGCTTCAGGACGCTTGTGCTTCCAGGAAAACTCCGTCGTGTCATGGAGAACGAGGATCGGGCCATCGCTGGCGGCGAAACGGTGGCGCGTTGCGTCGAAATGGCCCCGAAGAATATCTTCTTCGCTCACCCGGTCGTTGGAGAAGAAGCGGTAGGCCGCCTTCGTGTTGGCCCGGTCCTGGCAGGCCAGCGGAATGCTCTCCCCGAACCCGACTTCCATACGCGCGACCAGCTGGCGAAGCCGGCTGTCAAGCCGGCTGTCGCCAAGCCGGCAGCCTGAAAGTTCCTCTTCAAACCAACGATCCTCCATGACCCGCACCTCTCGCTCGCGATTCGGTGCCGGACAAGGAATCATGGTCGATTCCCTCAACGCAGGAAATTGCGACCATCAGAGACTACACAATCAAGATGTGGGTAATTGTAAGGCCCTCAAATGGTCTGACTGGACGCGGCGGTCGTCGTCCTGTGGTTGATGTCTGTCGATTGAGAACGGCGGTGCAAAACTAGGCCACGGTAGCGGCCGGATGGACCGGCAGCGCTCTACGGCTGCGGTCGGGGCGGCGACGGCGCGCGCCTGCGTTCGGTCGGCGGTTTCGGGACGGTTCCAGCGCTCGAACTCGGGCTCGGCTACGCCGCCGCGCCCGCGCTACGGCTCGAGGTGCTGGCCGAATACCGCCCGCGCCTCGCCTTCGAGGGCCGCGCCAATTTCCTCGAGCCCAGGCGCCAGCAATCAGTGGCTGCGGAGCTGTCGTCACTGTCCGCAATGCTGGCGGCCTATGTCGACCTGCCCGGGCTGGGCCTGCCGAGGCTCGGCCCGCTCGCGCCGTTCGTCGGGGCCGGCGTGGGCGCAGCCCGCACCCGGATCGGCGAAACCCGTATGACCTTTCCGAGGACGACGACCATCGTGCCGGGCGCGAGCCGGGCCGGCTTCGCGTGGATGCTGACGGCCGGGGTCGCGGTGACTCTGGACGAGCGCATGACGCTCGATCTGGCCTGGCGCTACACCGACCTCGGCGAGGATAGCCTGAGGCGGCGCGGAATGGACCGGCAATTCCACGTCGGCGCCGCCTGCCGCCGCCTCCGCGAGCGCGGTTATTCCATCCCTGTTCGCACTTTCGGCCCGCACTTTGACGATGACACTCGTACCCGGATCGCAGGACGCATCGACAGCTTGATTGCACAGGTCGGCAGCGTCTATGCGATCCACAGTCTGTTTCGGACGATGCGTGAGACCGGAAAGCTCCACGATGGCATGTGGCTCTTCGGCAACATCCCCGGCGCCGCCCATCGCGTGCCGCACCCAGCCATCCCGTTCGGCTGGCTGCTGTCCATCGCTCTGCACAACATCCACAAGCCACCGTCCATGGACCGGCCCGAGGGCGCGTGGCAATCGGCGGTGGACATCGCTACCGACTTCGCGGCCAGCATGGATTGCCAGCGATACAACCCATACGAAAGGTTTATCTATAGGAAAATCAAAAATCGATTTCCGGTGGTATCGACGTTGTGCCGGGGCACCCAATCCTTTTGGAGCAGCTTGCAAGGGTGAGGCGTGGTGAAAGTTCTCTAGTGGTAGGCACCGGGCTTGGCGTTGGGCCGCGCAGTCAAATACGCCTGTCGCCACGGGCCGCGACAGACCGTGTGTGCCCGCCGCCGTCCCAGCGTCATTCAGCGACGTGTAGTCGGCTCCAGTCGTCCGACCCAGTGCATCCTGTCACCCCGCTTGTCCAAAAGTGGGTCGACGCCGAAGCTTTTCTTGAGCGAGTCCGCCCAGCTCAGACGCTGTGGCTTGCCAAGGCGTTCTTGTCCCAGCAGGGCGAACACGGTGTCGTGTGTGCGGGCCTTGGTCCGCGGGGCCAACAGCCCAAAGTAGCGGATGTTGTGCCGGTAACGGTCGGGCACGTGATCGGCTAGCGTGGCCACGAAGTCAGCCGGCGTGTACTTTGTCATGACCATTTGTTTCGTCCGCGTGTCTTTCGTCTCGAACTGGATTTCGTGACGGTCAATGCGCTGGAACCGGCGCTGTGAGATGGGGGGACGGCGGGCGTAGCGGCCTGCGTAGCCGAGGAACTGTTTCTTGCCCCGGAACCGTTGGATGTGGGTATTCCACCACCGCTCCTGTTGCCGTTGCAGGAGGGCCGCAAGTTGGGACGCGGTCTGGTCGGTCTCCAGGGCGCCCATACGATACGCTTCTCTCAGGTAGGTCACCACGGCGTAGCGCCACAGGGGCATCAATGCCTTGCAGTTGAGCGGCGCGCGCCGCCAAGATTTTCCGTCAGCATCGAGCCCGCCTTCGGAGACGAGCACGTGCAGGTGACAATTGAAGTTTAGGTGGCGACCGAAGGTATGTGGGATCACCAGGATCATCAGCCGCGCGCCGTATATCCGCCAGGCCCACTGTTCGATAATCTTGGCCCCCAGGACCGGAAGGTCGTGGAGCAAGTGGCGGTTCTGCCGGAACAAGGGCCAGAGCACATCTGGCATCGTGAGGCTGACGTGGGCATAGGGAGTGTCTGGTAGCTCCCGCCATTGGTCACGCTGCCAGAGCGTCGTGGCCCGGTAGCCGCAACTCGGGCAGGCGCGGGACTTGCACGTGTGGTAGACGACCCGTTCCTCATTGTCGGAGGCGAACACTGGACCCTGCTGACGAAAGTGGAGACGTCCTGCGATAGGATTTTGATCGCAGGAGGTGCAAATGTCGAAGCAGAATGGGAACAAGGGCCGGCGGTTTGATCGGGCCTTCAAGGAAGAAGCCGTCCGTCTTTTACAGACGAGCGGGCGCAGGCAGCGGCAGATAGCAGGAGATCTTGGGATCAGCGTCAGCGCGCTCGGCCGCTGGGTCGCAGAATTGCGTGAGGAGGATTTGCTTTCCGGTCCGCATGAGGATGCAGCGAAGGAGATTACCCGCCTACGCCGAGAGCGTGATCTGGCCCGTCAGGAACGTGATCTCCTAAAAAAAGCGCTGGCCTTCTTCGCCAGGGAAAGTCGATGAGGTTCCGGTTCATCGACGCGGAGAGGGCCGGGTTGGCGATGCCGATATTCCGCCTGTGCAGACTGCTGCAGGTCAGCGTCTCAGGCTTCTACGCTTGGCGCAATCGCGGTCCAAGCCAGCGACAGCTCGATGACATGGTTCTACTCGCCCATGTCCGGGCAGCCTTTCGGCGCAGCCGCGAGAGCTACGGTGCAGAGCGGGTCCATCACGAGCTTGCCGAGAATGGGATCGAGGTTGGACGCCATAGGGTGGCTCGGCTGATGCGGGGAAATGGGTTGTCTCCAAAACGGAAACAGAAGTTCAAAAAGACGACGGACAGCCAGCACAACAAGGCCGTCGCATCGAACCTTCTCGACCAGAACTTCTCCGCCGAGGCACCCAACGAGAAATGGGCTGCCGACATCAGCTATATCTGGACGGCACAGGGCTGGCTGTACCTGGCCGTCATGCTCGACCTCTACTCCCGGCGCGTCATCGGCTGGGCCGTGGGCGCTCGCATGACCAGCGACCTGCCGCTCAGGGCGCTTAACCGTGCTATCGGGCTGCGCCAACCTGGCGCCGGTGTGATCCACCATAGCGATCGGGGAAGCCAGTACTGCTCAGACGCATACCAGGCGCGCCTCGGTGAACTCGGTTTCCTCGCCTCAATGAGCGGTAAGGGAAATTGCTATGATAACGCCGTCGTCGAGACCTTCTTCAAAACCATCAAGTCAGAACTGATCTGGAGGACTGTGTTCATGTCAAGAAGCCAAGCTGAAACTGCCATAGCCGGATACATCGACGGGTTCTATAATCCAGTCCGTCGGCACTCGACGCTGGACTTCACAAGCCCCGTCAAATTCGAGGCAGAAGCAATGCAAACGGTGTAGGGCGCCTCCACTTTTCCTGGATGGGTCCACACCTCGGCGCCCAGCGCGGCGGTGCCGCAGTCCAGCACCTTGTGGAACGCCTCCCGCACGGCGGGCCTCATCTGCTCATGGTCCCAGTCGTGCTGTGCAAGTGCCAAGATGCGCTTGAGCGGTCGAACGGCCGGGCGTGTCACGGGCGCGTCTTTCCCAGCAGGTGGTTGTATAGGTCGCGGGTCACCACGATTGCGGGCCCTGGCAGCTCGGCCACGAGCAGCATTACGTTCGCCAGCTCTCCCCGTGCGGGGTGGGTCAGCCGTGCGGCGAACTGTTCGAGCGATAACACGTTGTCCTGCCGGGCGCGGTGCTTGCGAAGCAGGTGCCGGTTGATCTGGCGGATGGCGTGCCTGATGTCTTTGCCGTGACGGTATTTGTTGAGTTCTTCGTTCTGCAAGTTCGGTGGCAGGAGGCGCCATTTCCAGGCCCGATGGATCTTGACCTCGCCCCGCCGCAGGTCGTCGCGCACCGCCGGGGTGGCGGTCTCCCGCAATTGCTTGACCTTGGTCACATTCCCGGCACCCACATCGGCGGCACGTGCGAGGGCATTGTCAGACTAACTGGGTCGGACCTGTAGAATCTACAATCTAGGACTTTTAGGCTGCAAGTTGACACCACTCGGCCAGCGCAGCGGCCCGGTCTTGCTTGAAAATGTCGCGACGGTTGAGATGGCGTTGGTGGTTGAAGTGGTTGTGGATCGAGGCATGGACGGAGGAGAATTTCTGCAGGGTCCTGATATCTCTGAACCGCGCCATTGCCCCTTCCCGCCTTCGAAAGGGCTGATGTGAGTTTTCCGCCCGGTTGTTGAGCCAGCGCCTGGTCTCTTGGCAACCCTCGTTGCCGATCACCTTCATCGCAGCCCGGTATGACTGTAGCCTATCCGTGACGATCAAAGCCGGCCGGCCATAACGCTTCATAGCCCGCCTCAGAAATCTAAGCGCGGCTTTACGATCCCGCCGTTTCGTGGCCAAAACCTCAAGAACTTCGCCTTCATGGTCAACGGCGCGCCATAGGTAATGTGTCTCACCGTTGATGCAGACGAACACCTCATCAAGATGCCAGCGCCACAGCGAATAGGATCCATGACGAATACGGCGTTTCCGGATCTCGGCTGCAAACAACGGACCAAATCGGTTCCACCAGTGCCGCACGGTCTCATGGCAGATGTCGATGCCGCGTTCGAACAGAAGATCTTCGACCTGCCTCAGCGACAAGGGGTAGCGGACATACATCATCACTGCAAGGAGGATTACCTCAGGCGAATTGTTGAAATAACGAAAGGGATTCTGCATCGCCGGAGGCTACGAGAGCTTACTTCCCGGCTCAAGCCAATTTACTCTGACAATGCCGCCAGAACTTCCGAGGAAACCGGACGTCACGAACCGTTCCGATACCGAATCTCTTCCCGCAGAGGGCGAAGGGAGATACTGGATCGCCACGCATCAGGGATGACAGATATGAGTTATTGGCAAATTTCCGGCGCGGTATAGTCGAGGTTCAAAAGCTCGAAATAATTCTGTCCCAGCGCAATGTTGCGGAAGGCTCTATCGTCGACGTCCTTCAATATGTCGCTGGTCACCCGCAGCTCCTCGTCAAAGATCTCGTAGTTCTTCGAGTGGAGTGCCACGAAATCGGTTCCCGGAAGAACGCGGTCGGAATAGGCGTTGAGGAATTCGATATAGGACGCGCGCATCTCCGGCTCGACAAAGTAGTTGTCGTAGATCACGCGCCAGGAAATATCGAGAAGGAGCCGTGTATGGGCATCAAGTAGGCGGCTCAAGATCGCGATGTGCTCGTCCGCATCGATTGATTTCAACTCGTTTGATAATCCCATATGCATCCAGACGATGTCGTTGTCCGTATAGAGCTCGAGCACGTATTCGAGCAGCGGAAGAAACTGGGTGGGGCTGTCTTCGTTGCCGAGATCGGAATGGAGCGCAAGGGGTATTCCGCGCTCGCGCAACACCTCCGTGAACGGCGCCCAATTGCGGATGTCCTCCTCAGTCGCCGCCTCGTGCGCATTGCCCATCAAGGCCTGCTTGACGACGTTCACCTCACCCATCCAGCGGAACATGCCGGGAAATTCCTGGTCGAGGAGTTCGAGCTGTTCTGAAATGTGTTCGGGGTTTTGCAAATCGGGGAACGTCATCGATAGCGTCAGCACCACGCCTTCGGGATTGTGGTCGAGAAATTCCTGCGCGTTCGCGAAATCGTTCTTGAGGCTGGGCAGCGCCGGTGTTCCAACGCAATCGAGATAATATTCGCAGGTCGAATCCGTCGGCAAAGACTGGCCGATCCCGTAGACATTGGCGAAGAGAACGCCCGAGCGTTTCAGATATTCGACCATCTCCTCGAACGGGATCGGCGCTCCGCCGAAGGGGCGGAAATGATTATGCGTGTCGACCACGGCGGTATAGGGCTGGATCTCGCGATCATAGCAGGCGGCATCCGGCCGGAACTGTGCCAGCTCGCGCGGGTAGCTCCTCTCGGCGAGCAGTTCCTCAGGCGCCGCGTCGCGGGTTGTTTCGCTGGGCGCTTCACACGAGACGAGACATGCGGTCAAGCCGGCGACAAGACAGAGGCGGCTAATCTTCCGAGCGATCCTGTGCATTATCGGCTCGCGCATGGCGGAGTGCGGTGTACGCGCGGCCGCAACATCAGCATTGTCAGATTAAATTTGCTTGGTAACCTTTCCCTGTTCCCTTTTTGGGATTTCAGGGCGCAAAAAAAGGTTTTGTCCAGCTTAGACTGGACAAGCACGGGCGTCGAAGTTGGCTCAACAACGGAAAATTCTAACATACGATTTTTGTCTGACAATGCTCGCGTCTCTGCGTAGCCGAGAGACGGTAGGCGGAACGGAACCTGAATCAACTTCTCAAGATAATTGCGCGCATAGGTCGCCGGCCAGGTGGTGACCGGCAGGTCCGGAAAGTGCTGGCGCACGGCGTATTCGATCATCCCCTCGTCGGCGGCGATCACGAACGCTGCGCGAGGCACGAAGAGGAAGAGTCGGATCGCCTCCAATGTCTCGATCGCGATCTCCTGCAGGCACCGGTCGAGATCGTCGACGAGCACGACGAGCCGGTCGATATCCGCGCGCTTCAGGAGATCCTCCCGGAAGGCGTGCATATGTTGGGGCGCACTGTCCTCCTCCACTTCGCGCAAGAAATCGTTCGAGCCCCCCACCAGCGTTGCAAGATTCTCGGCTGTCGCGCCCTCTCCACCCTTCACCACGACTGCGTGAGCCGCAGCGCCGAGATCCTTTATTGTCTCGGGATGCGGAATGCCGGTTGCGAGCGAAATGCCGTAGGCACTGGCCTTGCGCGTGACCTTCATCCAGTCGACCCGACGCAGAACCTTCTTTGCCTGATCGGCAACCTTGTCTCGTTTCGAGCGTTTTCGCAGCAGCTCCTCGACGATGGTCTCGATCAGGACGGCCTTCGCGTCCTCGAAGCCCTGGAACAGCCAACCATTGAACCGCACGCACAGGACGCGCTCGCCCTTCTCGAACGCCCCCTCGACCATCATGAGCACACTCGATTTCCCGGCACCCCAGTCGCCGTGCACACCAACGCTCAGCGGCTCATCAGATTTCTCGGAGACCAACCGGACCACCGTCCGCGCTATGGCCTCGTAGTAGAGCAGATCTACGGCGGTCTCATTGTCCGCGACGATCATGCGAGAAATTCCGGAATTGGTTTGCGATTCACGCCTTTTTCATATTGGAGGTTTCGAAATATCACAACGCCGAATGTACATTCGGTTTGAAGAGCGCGCATTTCCCCTTTCATGGTTAGCCAGGTAGGCCACAAGCTAAACCGGCTGCAGCACCTCCTCCCGGATTGCTTTATCAACGCCCCCGCGTCTTGCCGGTGTCCGTAGCTATCTCGACTACTACCCTGAGACACCCGCACGACACTTCGCCGGAAAGCGCCTCAATGCACTCGATCTGGTAGTTGCAGTCGACGATCTTCCGGTCGATGGCGACCGTCGACAGGTCGCGGCGAAGCTAATGAATTACCACGGCCCGCCGGCAACGCCGCACGCTGATGGTAGACACGGTTATAATTCCCATTCGGAATCAAGTTCCTCATGCTCGATTGCGAACGAGACGGTAATCTCAGCAACGCAACCAGAGCGGCGCCCATGAGCATTTAGCTTGGGTATAGCACACGTTCGTGCCGTTCAATGTCCCAGCCTCCGGTCGACTTTGGCTTTGTCGTCATGCCAAAGCGCTTCTCGATCGTAATGTCTTGCCAGATCCTCCAAGATACTGCCGACATAGGGATAATGAGGCGCTATCTGCCTCGCCCAGCTTCGATACTTTTCTGCCAGCTCATGTTCTTGAGCACCCCCCTCACCAAACGCGCGCGTGGTTATGCCGCGCTCGTTGCGGATACCGATAATGAAGCCCGAAGCGATGTCTTGGGATCCAACGCCTTCCATCGCTTCGGAGACCGCAAGACAAGGCTGGAGGGCATTGTCAGACTAAATCGGCTTGAGCTGAAAAGTAAGGCCTCCTAGCCTACGGCGATGTACAATCCCTTCCGGTATTTCAATAGTTCGCCTGAGGTCATTCGCCTCGCGGTGATGACGTATATCCGCTATCCGCTGTCGTTGCGTCAGGTCGAAGATATTCTGTTCGAACGTGGCATAGACATTTGCCATGAGACCATACGGTACTGGTGTAACCGCTTTGGCCCGTTGTTTGCCTCGGAGATCCGGAAGAGGCGGACAGACCGGCGCAACTGGTCGAACTGGCGCTGGCATCTTGATGAGGTGTTCGTCCGCATCAATGGCGAAACACATTATCTATGGCGGGCTGTCGATCATGAAGGCGAAGTGCTTGAGGTCTTTGCCACAAAACGGCGGGATCGCAGGGCCGCGCTTGAGTTTCTGAAGCAGGCTATGAAGCGTTATGGCCGACCGGCCACGATCGTGACGGACAGGCTACAGTCATACAGGGCTGCGATGAAGGTGATCGGTAATGCAGCCGCCCAGACCTGCGGTCGTTGGCTGAACAACCGCGCGGAAAACTCACATCAGCCCTTCCGACGACGGGAAGGGGCGATGGCTCGGTTCAGAGACATTAAGCCCGCATTCCCCAAGTGACCGATCCATCTGGTGCGGTTTCCGTCTGACTCCTGCATAAGAATCAGTGGATTAGATCAGACGGAGGGCGGGTCGAATGCGGAACCTGGAGGGTGAGTCGGATCGGGGGCTTCTGCGGGCGTTTTTCGACCGAAGACTGAAGTTCGAGTTCCACGGTTCGCGGATCACGTCAGACGCTGGTCTGCTCGCCTATCGTGAACTGGACGAAGCCCTCGGCCTGACCACGCTGGCCGGTGACGTTATTGCTGACAGCCGGCCCGGCAAGAACGGTTGGCACGGCATCATCGGTCTCCTTCGCCAATCCGTCTATGGTCGTCTCGCCGGGGACGAGGACGTGAACGACGCCGACCGGCTGGGGCGCGATCCTGCGATGCGGTGGATCGTCGGCGGCAGGGCTGTCGAGCGCGGCGGCGCATCGACCAGCCAGATGGGCCGGTTCGAGACGGAGTTACTCGCCACCAATGACAACCTCGCCGCGCTCGCTGACCTTTTGGGCATCTGGATCGACCAGGTTAACGAGCGCAAGCCGCCGAAGATTATCGTGCTCGACATGGACAGCTCCGTCAGCCCGACCTACGGTGACCAGGAGGGCACGGCCTACAACGGTCACCTCGGCTGCACGTGCTATCACCCGCTGTTCGTGTTCAACCAGTTCGGCGATCTGGAGCGTTGCGCCCTGCGTCCGGGCAACGTGCACAGCGCCCATGAATGGCGCGATGTGTTGGACCCGGTGGTCGCTCGATACCGGAACAAGACACTCCGGCGTTATTTCCGTGGGGACGCCGCCTTCGCCTCGCCCGAGGTTTATGAGTTTCTGGAAGCGGAAGGCTTCAAGTACGCCATCCGGCTTCCGGCCAACAAGGTGCTGCACGACAGCATCGCGCACCTGCTCAAGCGCCCCGTCGGCCGGCCGCCGAAGGAAGTTCGTCGGTATTACGCGAACTTCAGCTATCGGGCCGGTAGCTGGACGGAGCCCCGCCGGGTCGTCGCCAAGGTGGAGTGGCACTCAGGGGAACTGTATCCCCGCGTCGGCTTCATCGTCACCAACCTGAGCCGTCCTGCCGAGCGGGTTGTTGCGTTCTACAATCAGCGCGGCACTGCCGAGCAATGGATCAAGGAAGGCAAGAACGCCATCAAGTGGACGCGGCTGTCATGCCGTTCGTTACGCAACAATGCCGTCCGGCTCCAGCTGCATGCACTCGCCTATAACCTCGGCAACTTCATGCGGACCCTGGCGTTGCCCGATGCCGTGGAGCAATGGTCGCTGACGACGCTGAGGGAGAAGCTGGTCAAGATCGGTGCGAAAGTTGTCAGCCATGGCCGGTACGTCACATTTCAATTGGCCGAGGTTGCAGTCCCAAGAAGCTTGTTCCAGAAAATCTTGAGCCTGATTGATGATCTACGACGAAGACCCGCTCCGGCGTAGGCCGAGGGAATCGACGGCAAGGAGATTGCGACACGAGAGGTGTGTCTGGATGGCAAGAGAAACGACCAAATGGCCTTCCACGCGCTGGCCGATTACCAAAATCATGTCATCGGATGGCTGCAATGGGAACAGAGTTCCCTTGGAGATGGGGCCGTGGTACGATTTCCGCGAATTTGGATGTCATCTGGGGAATGTCGGCTAATTTCATGGAATGGCCGCCTGAAGGCTTTCACTTGAGGTGCCAACGCCAAAATACCCGTCAATTGCCGAAGTTATCGACCCGGCGACTCGAGATCGCCAAGCATCCGTTGCCATCTCACTCTCGTCAGTTTGATTGGTAAGATAGCCAAGCTCGATCAGTACCGCAGGCACATCTGGCGCTTTCAGCACCGCAAAACCCGCGGAACGACGAGGCGTCGTCGGTCGCACATAGGTTGATTGCGAAAGACTGGTGAGGACGGTCTCGGCAAAACGAACCGAGCGGTTCATAGTATCGCGTTGTGCAAGATCTATTAGGATCGAGGCTACGGGGTTATCCTCGTTAAGACCCTGCAGAAATTCGCCTCCGTGCATGCCTCGATCCACAACCATTTCAACCACCAACGTCATCTCAACCGCCGCGACATATTCAAACAAGCCCGAGCCGCTGCCCTGGCCGATTGGCAGCAACTCGCAACCTGATGGCTCTCAATTATAGGTTCACTAGGTCTGGTTCAGTTAGTCTGACAATGCCGGCTGGAGGCCGTCTTCATTGGCCGGGGCTCTCGCCAGAATCTGACCGATGTACTGGTCGTCGATCGTCGCGCGCCCGTGTTCGGTGCAGAGCCGCCGCGCTTCCGCAATCCACTGCGCCAACACTTCCACATCGATTTCGCCTCCGTCCCCGATCCCGGGAATACGACTGATCCGTGCAAGAAGCCCATCGGCGGCAGAAGCTAATGCAGTTCGTTTTTCGGCCTGCACAATGTGCCATTCAGGGGATCCTGTCCTCCGTCGTTACGCTTGAATACCAGGGCGAGGATCTGAACGAAGCCTATGGGAGATTCGGAGATCCATCTCTCCAAATTGGGCATGCCGTGCTCGCTGTACTCGAGCGCCTCAATGTACATGAATTCTAACCGTGCCATTTCGTCTTGATCAACGCCGCCTCGGGCGTTCAGTGCGCTCAGCGCCTCTGAGATATCAAAACTCTCCGGCAGGTAATGAGCAGCGAGTTCGGTGTCCACGGTGCCGATTTCAAATAGAAGACGCTTCAGCCGCAGCGTGCCGATCTTCGACCAGTCCAAATGTGCAATGTAGAACGCGGCACGGGGACGTTTCGCATCCAGCAGGCAATCGATGAGTTCGATCAACTCTGCCTCGGTGTAGAGGCTCCATTCCGGCATGACCTCTCGCCAATACCGGTCACGGACTTCGCTATCGTACTGGTCGAGTAGGCGCCAAGTGTGTCGCCCGAACGGGGCGCACCGGTACAACCGGGCGATCCACTCGGCGTCCGCACAAACGGTGACCGCCGCAAGGAGAGCGCTGCGTGCATCGTCGCCAACAGACCAAAGAAATCCGCGAAGGCACCACTCGACTTTATCTTGCAAACTACCGGTGACCGAAAGGCATTGTCTTAGGAAATCAACTCGCGCGCTTCACCCCCCCCAATGGCATGTTCTAGGGCATTGTCAGACTAACTGAACCAGACCTAGTGAACCTATAATTGAGAGCCATCAGGTTGCGAGTTGTTGCCAATCGGCCAGGGCAGCGGCTCGGGCTTGTTTGAATATGCCGCGGCGGTTGAGATGATGTTGGTGGTTGAAATGGTTGTGGATCGAGGCATGAACGGAGGAGAATTTCTGCAGGGTCTTAATGTCTCTGAACCGAGCCATCGCCCCTTCCCGTCGTCGGAAGGGCTGATGTGAGTTTTCCGCGCGGTTGTTCAGTCCTTGCCTATCCGGTTAACGCCCATGACCGCTACATGTAGGGTGCCGCCACTCTCCCGAGTAAAGCTCGGCATAGGTTGGAGCAGAGGTGTCGCCCGCGATGCCGAGCAATGAGCGGAAGGCGTTGAACGGGTAGAACCGCCTGTTGAAGCGGAAGGTGAACTCGTTGAGGTAGGCTTGTAGGTGCTGGTGGCTAACGCCGTGGTGGGTCCCGATCAGCCACGTCTTCAGGTTGGCGAAAACCAGATGGATGATCGGCAGGTATTGCTCGGCAACAGCGAAGTGCTCATAGCCGCGCTTACCGAGGCCAGCATAGCCGCTCCAATCGTCAGTAACGATCGGCGATCCCGGCGCGACGGTGCTCTCGACGAACCCACAGAGCGACTCGGCGCTACGGTCGAGCACGACGGCGAGCCGAACGCGTCCGGCATAGCGTCCGTCTTTCCGGTTGTCGAGCTTGGTGCCCGGCTTTCGATGACGCACCTCGATGGCACAGGAGACGGGAACCTTGTGGTGAACACCACGGCCTTCCCCACGCGTTCGCCCGCCAACCCAGGTTTCGTCCACCTCAACATGGTTCTTGGGCTGTCCACCGATCCTGTCTTGGTTGGGCCGCACCATGCCCGAGCGGAGCTTGTGGAGAATTTGAAAGGCCGTCTCGTAGCGCGAAAGACCAAGTTGCCGCTGAAACTGCACGGCGGACATGCCGGGCGTCTGACTGGCGACCAGATAAGCGGCCCAGAACCAGACGTTCAGCGGAGTGTGGCTACGCTCCATCACTGTTCCCACCGTCAGCCCGGTGTTCTGGCGGCACTTGCGGCAGCGCAGGACGCCAGGGCGGTTTTCAAAGTGGAACGGCTCTCCCGCCGTGCCGCAGTGCGGGCAGGCAAAGCCGTCTCCCCAGCGGGCTTTCTCCAGGTAGGCGGCGCAGGCCGCATCATCGGGGAAAAGTCGCTGGAACTCGGGTAGCGAATGCGGGAATGGGAGATCGGCGCGGTCGAGAACATCCATGGCGCGCTCCCCTATATCCAGTTTGCGCCCATTCTAGCCCTAGTGGGTGTGGGTGTAAACCGGATAGGCAAGGTTCAGCCAACGACCGCAGGTCTGGGCGGCTGCATTACCGATCACCTTCATCGCAGCCCTGTATGACTGTAGCCTGTCCGTCACGATCGTGGCCGGTCGGCCATAACGCTTCATAGCCTGCTTCAGAAACTCAAGCGCGGCTTCGCGATCCCGCCGTTTTGTGGCAAAGACCTCAAGCACTTCGCCTTCATGATCGACAGCCCGCCATAGATAATGTGTTTCGCCATTGATGCGGACGAACACCTCATCAAGATGCCAGCGCCAGTTCGACCAGTTGCGCCGGTCTGTCCGCCTCTTCCGGATCTCCGAGGCAAACAACGGGCCAAAGCGGTTACACCAGTACCGTATGGTCTCATGGCAAATGTCTATGCCACGTTCGAACAGAATATCTTCGACCTGACGCAACGACAGCGGATAGCGGATATACGTCATCACCGCGAGGCGAATGACCTCAGGCGAACTATTGAAATACCGGAAGGGATTGTACATCGCCGGAGGCTAGGAGACCTTACTTTTCAGCTCAAGCCGATTTAGTCTGACAATACCATCCATACCACCGACATTCGCCGCTTCCGTGCGGCTCATGCCGTCGTATGTCGCCGCCAAGGCCAAAAGCCGACGAACCTGCCGAGGATCGCGACTGCGCCTGGCCAAGTCCCGAAGCGCAAGGCTGTCATAATCATCCCGAAGAGCAATGCATGCTGACATGGCGAATCTCCTTCGCCAGTCTTGAATCACATCAAACCTAAAAGAGGAATCCCCCGCGAGTCAGAAATTTACGCCGCTGGCATAGTCTGACAATGCCAGTGCCGCCTCAACCGGTCGACGCAACACCTTGGCGCAAACGGAGGAGTCTGAGTTTGTGCTTACGAGCCAAAGGCATAGTCCGTGGTTCACCTTGCACGAGAAGCCTGGGCCGTGGAATCACTGCCAGCCCAGCTCCAATGGGAACGTCAAACGCCTGCTCTGATAACGCTTTCTGAAGAGTGCTGTGTTTTCGATCTATTCGCTCTCGCATCCGAGAAAAGTGGCCGGACGGCTCAAGAACGGTCCTGAAAGACTTTGAGGTTCTAACCCCCGGCAGAGAGGCCTGCCGCTAGTGTTGCGTTGATGCATTGAGACCGCACAGAAAAAGTAGGGACAGGCCTATGATCGCCACATGGGCTTGAAATTGAGTATGAAATTATCATACCATGGGGAATAATCCCACCCGAAGGTTTTGACGATGGCGGCTTCCCATAAGCGAACATTCAGTCTGCCCGGTGAGCAGGCGAGGTATATTGACAACCTCGTCGCTTCCGGCACCTTTGCCACGAGCAGCGAAGTGATACGCGCAGGGCTGCGTGCCTTGCAGGAACGCGACGTTGCCGTTGAGCGCTGGTTGCGTGAAGAGGTCGTGCCGGTCGCGGCCGCAATGCAGGCTGACCCCAAACGTGCGATCTCCGCTGACCGAGTCTTCAGTGACATCCGAAGTCTTCACACCGGGCGCGGGCGTCTGAAAAATCCCGGAAACGATGCATAAGGTCGCCTTCTCGCCGGAAGCAAGCTACGATCTCAAGGAGCTTTACCTGTTCATCGCCGAGTGTGCGGATAGCGATCGAGCTATGGGTTATGTTGAGCGCATTGAAACTTATTGCCGAGGGTTTGCTGATTTCCCGGAACGGGGTACACGGCGGGACGACCTGTTTCCTGGCCTTCGGATAACCGGTTTTGAGAGCAGGGTGACCATCGCTTTCCATGTCGGCGCGGATACCGTGACGTTCCTCAGAATTCTCTACGGTGGCCGTGATATAGACGCTTTGATGAAATCGTAAAGCGCTTCGCCACTATCGAACGGGTTGCCCGGTAATCGTTACCTCTCCGCAGCGTCGAGGTGGACCCATCCAGGAAAAGTGGAGGCGCCCTACACCGTTTGCATTGCTTCTGCCTCGAATTTGACGGGGCTTGTGAAGTCCAGCGTCGAGTGCCGACGGACTGGATTATAGAACCCGTCGATGTATCCGGCTATGGCAGTTTCAGCTTGGCTTCTTGACATGAACACAGTCCTCCAGATCAGTTCTGACTTGATGGTTTTGAAGAAGGTCTCGACGACGGCGTTATCATAGCAATTTCCCTTACCGCTCATTGAGGCGAGGAAACCGAGTTCACCGAGGCGCGCCTGGTATGCGTCTGAGCAGTACTGGCTTCCCCGATCGCTATGGTGGATCACACCGGCGCCAGGTTGGCGCAGCCCGATAGCACGGTTAAGCGCCCTGAGCGGCAGGTCGCTGGTCATGCGAGCGCCCACTGCCCAGCCGATGACGCGCCGGGAGTAGAGGTCGAGCATGACGGCCAGGTACAGCCAGCCCTGTGCCGTCCAAATATAGCTGATGTCGGCAGCCCATTTCTCGTTGGGTGCCTCGGCGGAGAAGTTCTGGTCGAGAAGGTTCGATGCGATGGCCTTGTTGTGCTGGCTGTCCGTCGTCTTTTTGAACTTCTGTTTCCGTTTTGGAGACAACCCATTTCCCCGCATCAGCCGAGCCACCCTATGGCGTCCAACCTCGATCCCATTCTCGGCAAGCTCGTGATGGACCCGCTCTGCACCGTAGCTCTCGCGGCTGCGCCGAAAGGCTGCCCGGACATGGGCGAGTAGAACCATGTCATCGAGCTGTCGCTGGCTTGGGCCGCGATTGCGCCAAGCGTAGAAGCCTGAGACGCTGACCTGCAGCAGTCTGCACAGGCGGAATATCGGCATCGCCAACCCGGCCCTCTCCGCGTCGATGAACCGGAACCTCATCGACTTTCCCTGGCAAAGAAGGCCAGCGCTTTTTTTAGGAGATCACGTTCCTGACGGGCCAGATCACGCTCTCGGCGTTGACGGGTAATCTCCTTCGCTGCATCCTCATGCGGACCGGAAAGCAAATCCTCCTCACGCAATTCTGCGACCCAGCGGCCGAGCGCGCTGACGCTGATCCCAAGATCTCATGCTATCTGCCGCTGCCTGCGCCCGCTCGTCTGTAAAAGACGGACGGCTTCTTCCTTGAAGGCCCGATCAAACCGCCGGCCCTTGTTCCCATTCTGCTTCGACATTTGCACCTCCTGCGATCAAAATCCTATCGCAGGACGTCTCCACTTTCGTCAGCAGGGTCCACGACTCGGCGCTACGGTCGAGCACGACGGCGAGCCGAACGCGTCCGGCATAGCGTCCGTCTTTCCGGTTGTCGAGCTTGGTGCCCGGCTTTCGATGACGCACCTCGATGGCACAGGAGACGGGAACCTTGTGGTGAACACCACAGCCTTCCCCACGCGTTCGCCCGCCAACCCAGGTTTCGTCCACCTCAACATGGTTCTTGGGCTGTCCACCGATCCTGTCTTGGTTGGGCCGCACCATGCCCGAGCGGAGCTTGTGGAGAATTTGAAAGGCCGTCTCGTAGCGCGAAAGACCAAGTTGCCGCTGAAACTGCACGGCGGACATACCAGGCGTCTGACTGGCGACCAGATAAGCGGCCCAGAACCAGACGTTCAGCGGAGTGTGGCTACGCTCCATCACTGTTCCCACCGTCAGCCCGGTGTTCTGGCGGCACTTGCGGCAGCGCAGGACGCCAGGGCGGTTTTCAAAGTGGAACGGCTCTCCCGCCGTGCCGCAGTGCGGGCAGGCAAAGCCGTCTCCCCAGCGGGCTTTCTCCAGGTAGGCGGCGCAGGCCGCATCATCGGGGAAAAGTCGCTGGAACTCGGGTAGCGAATGCGGGAATGGGAGATCGGCGCGGTCGAGAACATCCATGGCGCGCTCCCCTATATCCGGTTTGCGCCCATTCTAGCCCTAGTGGGTGTGGGTGTAAACCGGATAGGCAAGCTTCAGTCTTCGGTCGAAAAACGCCCGCAGAAGCCCCCGATCCGACTCACCCTCCAGGTTCCGCATTCGACCCACCCTCCGTCTGATCTAATCCACTGATTCTTATACAGGAATCAGACGGAAAACGCATCAGATGGATCGGTCACTTGGGGAATGCGGGTTAAAATGCCGCGCAGCTCGGGATTGTCGCCAAAATAGGTGTCGGCCTCGTCAAGTAAAATAGTTGGCTCGTGGAGCTCGATGGTGAGAACGGCGGTGACAAATTAGTCCACGGAAGCGGCGGGATTTCCAGCCGCGGGCGGAGTAAAACTCTGCCACCTGTAGCCTTCGATCTTTTTTGAGATGGAAGGCGGGAGGATGTACACCGTGGACCTATATCTGCGCGTTCGGCTGGCCTGCCATGTTGATGGTCTGAGCCAGCGAGAGGCGGCAAGTCGGTTTGGCATTGCGCGCGAGACGGTGAGGAAGATGCTGCGGCATTCGGAACCGCCGGGATATCGGCGACGCCAGCCACCGAAACGCCCGAAACTGGCCCCCTTCACGGATATCATCGACCGTATTCTGGAGGAGGACCGAACGGTTCACCGTAAGCAGCACCACACGGCGAAGCGTGTATTCGAGCGCCTTCGCGACGAACATGGCTTCACGGGCAAAGAGACCATCGTGAAGGATTACGTTCGGGAACGGCGCCTTCGTCGGCGTGAGATGTTTGTGCCGTTGTCACATCCTCCGGGCCATGCTCAAGCGGACTTTGGCGAGGCGGATGCGATCATCGCCGGCGTCAAGTATCGGGCGCATTTTTTCGTCATGACACTTCCCCACAGCGATGCCTGCTTCGTTGCGGCCTACCCGGCGGCGGCGACGGAGGCCTGGCTGGACGGGCACAACAGAGCCTTTGTTTTTTTCGGCGGCGTTCCCCAATCGATTCTTTACGACAACGACAAGTGTCTGGTGTCGCGCATCTTGTCAGATGGCACGCGGCAACGAACGCGGGCGTTCAGCGGGCTGCAGTCCCATTACCTCTTCGAGGACCGCTACGGCCGTCCCGGCAAGGGTAACGACAAAGGCAATGTGGAGGGGGTGGTCGGCTATGCCCGGCGGAACTTCATGACGCCGCTTCCCCGGTTCGCGAGCTGGGACGCCTTCAATGGCCACCTGGAAGAGCAATGCCGCAACCGGCAAGGCAACGTCCTGCGCGGCCACCGCGAGAGCATCGGCGAACGGTTTGTGCGTGACCGCGAAGCGTTGAAGAGGCCACTGCCGGCACCGTTCGACGCGTGCGACAAGCAGGGCACGCGGGTCAACTCGCTGTCCCTGGTGCGCTACCGGACGAATGACTATTCCGTGCCCGTCGCCTACGGCCATCAGGAAGTCTGGATCCGTGGCTATGTCCACGAGGTGGTTATCGGTTGCGGCACCGGGATCATTGCCCGACACCCCCGTTCCTACGACCGGGAAGATATGGTCTTCGATCCGATCCACTACCTGCCTTTGCTGGAGCACAAGATCGGTGCCCTGGATCAGGCCGCGCCGCTAGCCGGATGGGAACTGCCTGATGCCTTCCCAACCCTGCGCCGTCTCCTGGAGGCGCGCATGGGCAAGGCCGGCAAGCGGGAATACGTCCAGGTCCTTCGGCTTCTGGAGACCTTCGATCTCGACGTGCTTCACGGCGCGGTGAAGGACGCCCTGCGCCTGGGTGCGATCGGCTACGACGCCGTCAAACACCTTGTGCTGTGCCGTATCGAGCGACGCCCGCCCAAACTCGACCTGGATATCTATCCCTACCTGCCTCGGGCCAACGTGGCGACCACGGCCGCCGCCAGTTATATGAGCTTGTTGGGTGGAGGCGCGTCATGACCGATACGCCGCAAGTGTTGCTGGCCCATCACCTCAAGACCCTGAAACTGCCGACGTTCCTGCGCGAATACGACAAGCTGGCCCGCCAATGCGCCACCGAGGGCGCCGACCATGTGCGGTATCTTGTCCGTCTGACCGAGTTGGAACTGATCGACCGTGAGCGCCGCATGGTCGAGCGGCGGATCAGACAGGCCAGGTTCCCCGCCGTCAAAAGCCTCGACAGCTTCGACTTCAAGGCCATCGCATCGCTCAACAAGATGCTGGTTCTGGAGTTGGCGCGATGCGAATACGTCGAGCGTCGTGAGAATATCATCGCGCTCGGCAACTCAGGCACCGGCAAGACCCATATCGCCCTCGGTCTCGGTCTGGCGGCCTGCCAAAAGGGGCTCTCCGTCGGCTTCCTCACGGCCGCTGCCCTGGTTCATGAACTGATGGAGGCCAGGGATGAAAAACGCCTGTTGCGCCTGCAGAAGCAACTGGCAAAGTATCACCTTCTGATCATCGACGAACTCGGCTTCGTGCCGCTCTCGAAGACCGGCGCCGAGCTGCTGTTCGAAGTCTTCAGCCAGCGCTACGAGCGGGGCTCGATCCTGGTGACCTCCAACTTGCCGTTCGATGAGTGGACGGAGATATTCGGCTCGGAACGCCTGACCGGGGCTTTGCTGGACCGCCTCACCCACCATGTCCATATCCTGGAAATGAACGGCGAGAGCTATCGTCTCAACCAAAGCCAAAAACGGCGGAAATCCCCAAAAATACCTGCTTAACCGCCGGTGCAATGGTTCACCCGGTGGGTCCACAGGAACCTCCCACGCTGCTTCGCTCCGCGTAACGCAAGCGCTACACGAAGCAGCGCGGGTCCCTCCTATGGACTACCGGGACACCCCCCCAACACCGCGTACCGCATAACGTTAAGTGGACTAGTTTTGCTCCGCCGTTGACAGATGGTTCGGAACAATGCCGCTGGCGTGATCTTTCCACTCACAGGCATGGGACGAACGACCAGCGTGGCGAGTACTTCCATCAAGGCAGTTTTTCCGCATTGCTTCGTGGCAGACGTTAGGTTGAGGAAAGTCGATTTCTTGAGCCTATCATGTAGCCACGTATGGGCGATCCACAGCGCCACAGCATCGGCCGCGGGCGCGGGCATATGGACGTATAGTCGGATTAACGCGGCAACCCCATCGAGAAACTCCGCACCGTCCACCGGGTTAGGCCACGGTTCAGGATCCTGCCATTCAAGAGGCTGACCTTGAAGGTCATTTTTCTTACGACCATTCAGCCGTTCTATCGCCTTGTCGATTTTTTTGATTCGAACCTTGCTACAATCCCGCATGATGCGTGCGCGCAGATTTTCCCATAGGTGGGCCCTTTTTCTTTCCAGGGCCGCTAGTCGACCCAACGTCTCGAGCTCCAAAAACACGCCAGGCCTGTCCTGTGCCTCAGCGAAGACGCTTGACCATTCGTCCTCGTCGCCTCCTTCGGGCGAATGAGGCGGCGACGGTTCCAGCGACCCGTCGCCATTCTCATCGTGCCCGGCGCCAATCTCTTTGGCTATGCTTGGACTGCCCTTGTCGCGACCGAGTGGACGTTGTCTTGTGCGAGCCATGACGTCATGCAGAGCGCTGTCGAGAGTTTAGCCAAGCCTCGATCTCAGACTGGCGCCAGCCCACCATGTTGGTGCCCAGTTTGATCGAGCGGGGGAACGGATCGGTCCCGCGGGCCATGTAGACGTAGATACGTGAGCGACTTATGCCCGTCATCTTCACGACAGCAGGCAGACGAAGAATACGCTCTTCAGGCATTTGATTTACTCCCTTCATCTCTGGGACACGAAAAGCCCCGTCATGTCTGGAAGGGATAGCCGGTTAGTGCGGTAAAAACTGGACCAAAGATTCCTCGACGCCAAAACTCACTGACTGTCGTCAAAGTCGCGCTGGGCGCAACGATGCACATGGTCCTCGGTCACCTTACGGATCGTCTGCTCTAGCCCATCCGTGTCGATGCCAGGAGGGTTAAGGACAGGCCCCAACCCCTGGGGCGGGAGAAGCGGCCGGCCAGTGCGCTGGTTCCTGTTCGTCCGCATTTCATTTTGGTATCGGTCCCGAGCGTTCCAAACTGTACGGGAGGACGGGAGAAAGTAATATGGATGGCTACCGTAGCGTTCCTTAAGTACTTCAATCACTGCACGGCAGATCGAATAATCTTTTTTCCCGCCGTTCGATGCGTAAGTGCGCCGGATCGGCAAACGCTCTGGCCACTCTGGATCCTGTCGCACCCCGACCGCCCAATCAATTGCCAAGGCGATTATGTGGTCGCGTATTGCCGTCCAGTCTTGCGCGAAACTGCGCGGTCCGGGCTTCTTGGGCCGTGGATCTCCGGGATTCTCGGCCCACTCCTTCAAGCATTGAGGCATCGGCTTCCCCGCTTTGCGATACAAGTCGACAGCACGCTCCAACGCAGGCCGTGCGTGAGCCAAGTGGTCCATTTTTGTCAAGAAATGGCACTGGTGTTCAGCTGATTGACGGATTTCAGGATCGCCGCCCAAACAGAATTTAGCGTTTTTCTGAACCAGGTCTTCGAACAAGTCCGTCTGTTGTCGGGGGCTGAGACGGGGAAAGATCAACGCGATTCTAAGATCGCGCCGGAGCAGTGGATCCGAGAAAATGGCGCCCACACCAGCCTTGATCTCGTGGAAGCACTCTTCTCGCGCTTGGCGCTCCTCAATTTTGAGGCGCTCCCTCTCACGCATCTGTCCGGTTCCCATGTCGGGCCATCGGAATGACCGTCGCCTCGGGGTTGATCGCCAGATATTCAGCCCACTGTTCCATCAGCTTTGAGCGTCGCGCGAACAGATCCGAACGCGCGTAGGCCGCCTCCACCTTGTTGGTGACCGCATGGGCCAGTGCCGCCTCCATGACTGCGCGAGATGCATTAGTGCATTCCGCCGCCCAATCGCGGAAACTCGACCGGAAGCCGTGCGGCACGGCGTCCAGACTAAGGTCGCGCATCAATTTGGACAACGTCATGTCGGACAGCGGCTTGCCGGGCCGCGTTCCGGGAAAGACCAGACCGCTTCCGTTCCCGAGTTGCCGTGCTTCGGCCAGTATCTCCAGGGCTCGCGCACACAGTGGGACACGGTGTGCGCGCCCGGCTTTCATCCGGTCGGCAGGAATGGTCCAGGTTGCCGCGTCTATGTCGATCTCGCTCCACGCCATAAGCCGGACCTCGCCAGATCGTGCGGCCGTCAGGATCAGGAACTCGAAGGCCAGTTTGACAACCGCTCCGCTACCGGACGCGCGAACGGCCTTGATGGCGCCGGCGACTTCGCCATGCGGCAGGGCCTTATGATGGCCCATGCCTTTGCTTTTTTGCTTGGGAAGTACAGCGCCGATGGCGTCACCGCCCGGGTTGTCCTGTCTGAAGCCTTGGGCCACTGCCCACTTCATGACGGTCGAGATGCGTTGGCGCACACGTCGCGCGGTTTCCGGTTTCTCGTGCCAGATCGGCATGAGCACGCTAAGGACATCTGCCGTGTAGATATTCGACACCGGGCGCTTGCCCAGGCGAGGGTAGACGTAGGTGCGCAAAGTTGCCTCCCACTGCGCGGCGTGCTTGGCGTTACGCCAACTCGGCCGGTGAAGTTCAACGACGGCCGTCACGGCTGCCTCGAAGGTGGGTATGCTGGCTTGCCGCCGAAGGTCCATAGGATCTCCACCGGTGCGTGCGGCCTTGCGGTTGGCAAGCGCTTCCTCGCGGGCCTCTGCCAGCGATACTAGCGGCACGCCACCAAGCCCGAGCGTCCGCTGCCGTCCCTGGATCACGAGCCTTTGCTCCCATCGCCGTGCACCGGATGTATCGACCTTCAGATACAAGCCATTGCCGTCACAATACCGGCCAGGTTTGGAGGTCTTGTGCACGAAAACCGGCGTCAATCTCTTGTCGGGATGCTTTCCTTTCGGCTTGCGACCAGGTGCCATAACATATACCCACTATTTCATACCATATATATAACGGGAAGGTACGAGAAATCGCGAGATGTCGCAAGACGACAACAGACAATTAATCAATATTGTAATGGTGATTTTTTACGAATCAGGATACGACAGGAAAGAATTATGGCGGACAGAGTGGGATTCGAACCCACGAGACGGTTTCCCGCCCACACGCTTTCCAAGCGTGCGCCTTCAGCCACTCGGCCACCTGTCCTTACGCGCTACCGCTTAAGGGCGCATTCCAAACAAATCAATAGGAATGCTGCGAATATCGGTTGGGCCACATCACCCCCCAACACACCATCGGCCCTCACCTAAGACGTCTCTCCGCCGCCTCCCGCCGCGCGCTTCTCGGCCTGTTTTTCGCGGAAGATAAGAAAGAGATTGCGCGAATAGACAATGACGCCCGTCATCTGGCCGGTGATGATGACGGGGTCGCGAATGTGAATCGCATAGGAGAGAAGCACAATTCCGCCGCCCAAACTGCAATACCAAAAGGCCATCGGAATAACGCTGCGCCCGACGATCTCGCTTTTGAACCATTGAATAATAAAACGCGACGCAAACAAGGCCTGGCCGCCAAAACCGACGCCAAGCCAAATATTGTCCGCCGTGAACCACGCAGCGAAATTCATTTTAGATTTCCTTTGTCTCGGTTGGCTTGCGCAAACGGCGCTTAAGCCAGATCACGCCCAGAAGATCGGATATGCCGACGACGAATCGGCCCCAATTACCATATTTCGAACGGCCCGCATTTCTCGGCCTGTGGCCGACGGCAACGAAGCGCACCTCATATCCTTCGCGCTGCATCAGCGCGATGAGATAGCGATGCATGTGATCGAAATAGGGAAGTTCGAGAAACGCAGCGCGGCGAAAGAGCTTTAAGCCGCAGCCCACATCCTTGGCCTTGTCGTTAAGCGCCCAACGCCGCAAGCCATTGGCAAGGCGCGACGCGGCGCGCTTGGCCCAACGATCTTTGCGTGTTGCGCGCTCGCCCGCGACCATCGCCAGTGTCGGCGGTGCGCCCGCAATGGCTTCAAGCAATTTGGGAATATCCGCGGGGATGTTTTGCCCGTCGCCATCTAAGGTAATGATGGTCTCGCTCTTTGCCGCTAACACGCCCGAGCGCAAAGCGCGGCTTTGACCAAAGCTGCGCGCATGGACAAGAATTCGGATCATCGGCAGATCGCTCCGCAGCGAAACCAGTTCCGCCGATGTTCCATCGATCGAGCCGTCATCGACAAAAATAATCTCATAGCTGGGCTGCCGGGTTAGGCTCGCCATCGCGTCTGCGATCTCGCGTGCAAGCGGGGCGGCGTTTCCGGCCTCGTCTCTTACCGGGATGACAATCGAGATCTCAGCCATTCAGCCTGCCATTTGGTTTCGTTCCGCCGGGGGATGCGAATCTCAATCGTGACTCTCAAACTCGCCGACAATCGAAGAATATCACGAGCGCGGCTTTTCGGGCCCGCGCGCGGGCCTTATACAGGGGCCGACCGCCCGGCAACAGGCCCGGAAAATCCGCTGGTGAACGCCCTCAGCAAAGGAACCACAGCTTTGGAGTCGGAATTGGCAAGCGGGGCAAAATCTACTCGGAGTGGCGCTTATTTCAGCAAAAACCCGGTGCCGGCGCTGATCATTATTGCGCTTTTGGCCTGGCTTCCGGGGTTCTTTAGTCTTCAACCGCTCGATCGCGACGAGGCCCGCTTTGCCCAGGCGTCCAAGCAAATGCTGGAGAGCGGCGATTTCATTCAAATCCGTCTGGGTGATGAGGCGCGCGACCAAAAACCGGTGGGTATTTATTGGCTTCAGGCGGCCTCCACTGCGCTCCTCTCGCCGCTGGTCTCAAATGGGGGCGAGCGAAACACCATTTGGACCTATCGCATCCCCTCATTGCTGGGCGGCATCGCAGCGCTCCTTTTGACCTTTTTCTTGGTGCGAATTTTTGCCTTGAAGGAGACCGCGTTTTTGGCGGCGCTTCTTTTGGGCACGAGTATCTTGCTCATGGTCGAGACCCATATCGCCAAGACCGACGCGTTTTTATTGGCGATGGTGCTTGGCGCGCAATCTCTTTTGCTGCGTGCCTATTTATCCGCACGAAAACCCGGCGAGATAGCTTCGCCGTCGCACATTGCAATCTTTGCCGGTTGGCTTTGCTTTTCCTTCGGCATTCTCGTCAAAGGCCCGATCGTCATTGTGGTCTGCGCGGCTTGCGTAGTTGCGGTCTCGCTATGGGATCGCGAGTGGAAATGGTTTGCGCGGGTGCGGCCCCTTTTGGGCTTGGCTCTAACGCTTCTCATCGTGCTGCCCTGGCTGGTCGCCATCGGCATCGCCACGGAGGGTGCGTTTTTCACCAACTCTTTGGGCGGAGACTTTGCATCGAAGCTGATCGGCGAGGAAGAATCGCATGGCGCGCCGCCCGGCTATTTCACTTTGCTCGTCTTTGTCACCTTTTGGCCGGCGACCATCGTGCTTCTTCCCGCGGTTTTGTTCGGTATCGCAAATCGAAACGAGCCCGCCATCCGCTATTGTCTTTTCTGGGCGGCAACGACATTCATCATGTTCGAGCTAGCGCCGACCAAGCTTCCCCATTACACGCTGCCCGCTTACCCCGCTTTGGCCATTCTTGGCGCAATGTGGGTGACGCGCAGCGCCGATGCTGGCCAGCTCGGCCAAGATAGTAAGCTGGGCCGCTTGTTCGCGCTCGTCTCTCCGGCGATTTTTCTCGGCATTGCGATTGTCCTTGCCGGAGCGCTGTTATGGCTGCCCAACAATTTCTGTGACGGCACGGATGTTTTGGCCTATCCGCTCGCAGCAATTGCCGTATTGCTTAGCTTACTAGCCAGCACCTTTATGTGGCGCGGCAAACGCGTGGACGGCGTGATGTTCGCTTGCCTCACTGCGATCATTTTCTATTTGCTGATCTGGCGGGACATCGCGCCCAGCCTCACCGATTTTCAGCTCTCGCCGCGCATTGCATCGGCGGTCGAAGAAAACGCGCGGGCCGGCGATCCGCCGGTGGTTCTGGCCGGCTATGCCGAGCCCAGCATCCGTTTTTTACTGGGCACCGAAACGCGGCTGGTCACAGGTCCGGTGGCAGGCGAAGAGGCGGCGCGGCGCGGCGGGCTATATGTGGTGAGCGAAGACGATCGCGCAAGCTTCGCGCAAGCATTGGAGGGCTCCGGCATGCGGGCGGTTGTCCTAAGCGAAATTCGCGGCGCGAATTATTCCAATGGGCAATATATGGTGCTCACGCTTTTTCGCATCGAGCCGTTTTAACCCAGCCACTCAGCACGCCTGAGTGGCTGGGCTAAAGCGATTGCGCCCTCAGCGCGCGCTTGCGCCCAAGGATGCGCTCGCGCCAAAGGATGAGCAAGCCGGCGCCGATGACAAAGCCCGCGCCGATTACCACTTGCGTCGTCGGCAAATCGTCGAACAGAAAATAGCCAAGGCTCGCGGCCCAGATCATCATCGTATAGTCGAAAGGCGCGAGAACCGATGCCTCGCCAAAGCGGTAGCTGAAGCTCAAAAAAAGCTGTCCGATGCCGCCAAACACGCCCATCGAAATCAGGACCAGCAATTCCGTTCCCACGGGCAATTTCCAGCCCCAGAAAATTGTGACAAGTCCGACAAGCGCCGATGTCAGCATGAAATAAAACGCGATGGCTTCCGAATTCTCGTGCGCGCTCATGCGGCGAAGGACAATCATCGCCGTGGCCGATAGGCCGGCGCCTGAGAGCGCGAACGCCGCCCCGACAAAATTTCCATCGCCGGCGCCGCGCCCTTCCGCGCCAATGATCACCAACACGCCGGCAAAGCCGATCAAGACCGCACTCCAGCGGAAAATATGCACCTGCTCCTTTAAAATGAGCGCAGCCATGATCACTGTGAACATCGGGGCGGCGAAAGCGATGGCCGTTGCGTCCGCCAGAGGCAAAAAAGTCACCGCTAGAAAATTGCAAAACATCGCGGTCACACCCAAAAGCGAGCGCGTCGCATGGGTGCCGATGCGATTGGTCGCGAGTGTAGACAGACCGCCCGTGAGGGCGGTGGCAAACACGATCATGAGCATGCCGATCGAGGCGCGGAAGAATACGATCTCGCCCACCGGGACGCTGCCGCCGACCCATTTCACCCCGGCGAACATCAGCGAAAAGAGAAACATCGCGAAGAGTTTCAATGAAATCGCAAGCAGCGGACGGTCGCGCGCCGCCTGCGCGGCAGGCGGTTCGGTCGAACTACGCATCGCTTAAAGCCAGCCGCGACGTTTGAAAAAGAGATAGGGCAACACGCCGGCAACAACCATGGCAATGAGCGCGATTGGGTATCCCAAGGGCGAACTCAATTCCGGCATGTATTGGTAATTCATGCCCCAAATCGAGGCCAGCAGGGTTGGCGGCAGAAGAACAATCGCGGCTACCGACATGGTTTTGATGACGGTGTTTTGCTCGATATTGATCAGGCCGAGCGTGGCATCGAGCAAGAAGGTCAATTTTCCCGAAATATAAGTCGAATGATCCTGCAGTGAGGCGACATCGCGCGATATCGTCTTCACATGAACTTTCGCCTCGTTCTTTACACTTGCATCAAAGGCCTGGTTCAGGAACGTCGATATGCGGCTAAGGGTGAGCAGACTCTCGCGCATTTTTGAGGTCAGATCATATTTACGCCCGAGATTTTGCAACACGTTTTGAAAATCCTTGCCGGAACGGTTGCCAAGCGCCTGGGTCGGCTCAAAAATTTCGAGCGAGATCGCTTCCACATCGGCGCCGGTCTTTTCCAGAATATCCGCCATGCGATCGACAATGGCGTCTAACAATTGCAACAAAACAGATTCCGGCTTTGATGCCGTGACCGCGGCGCGTTCGCACCTTAGGGCATAGGAGCGGAACGGTTGCGGGTCGATATAGCGGATAGTGACAAGCCGTTCCTCGGTCAGCACGAAAGTGATGGCGCCGCTGATGGGCATATCCGTGTCCGTTTGGGTCAGGACCGCGGCCGTCATAAATAGCCCGCCATCTTCCTGATAGAGGCGGCTGGAGATTTCGATCTCTTCCATATCCGCCCGGGTCGGCATTTCCATGGCAAGGCTGTTGTTTACCTTGCGGCGCTCATCGGGCGTGGGATTAAAAAGGTCCAGCCACACGGCGCCCGCGGGCAGCTTCGCGTCCCCCGCGACGGTGATGCCATTTAGGCCGTCATCCTGCTGCTGATAGGCCTTCAGCATGCAAACTGTCCCGCGCTTAGAGGTTCAAATCATGGAGCGGCCAATTTCCATTGCAACGCGCATGGAGGTCGGCCCCGGCCACTTCATATAACCTCTCGCGCAGCAGGGCGCTAAGGGTTTTTGGTCTTATTGGAATATGAAAAACAGCTGCCGGACGGCAGGCCAATACCCAACGGGACTAGCTGGAGAGACAGGATAGGAAATCATCCGCCATTCGCACCAATAGAGCTTCATAAAGTCCCGCTCCGGCAGTGATATCGGTTCCAAGATCGTCGAGTACGGCACTTCTCGTCTCGGCATTCTCGGTCAGCGTCGCAATAAGCCTTGGCGAAAATTGTGGCGGGGAGAACACGCATTTTACTTGGGTCTCTCGGATTCGATTGCGGATTTCGACGATCCGCCGCGTCCCCGCGGGTCTATCCGCGGCAACACTCACCGAGCCTATGGCTGAGAGCCCGTAGCGTGCCTCGAAATATTGGTAGGCGTCGTGAAACACGATGTAGTCTTGCGAGCGCGCCGGCTCTATGCGTGCGCTGAGCTCCGCATCGAGCTCGGCCATGCGCATTGTAAATCCACCCGCATTGCCGCGATACAGCTCCGCGCGTTCCGGGTCGGCTTGGGCAAGTATTTCGGCGATAGAGCGCGCCATCGCAGCGCCGTTTCTCGGATCGAGCCAAAAATGCGGATCCATTGCCAGATGTCCAAGCCCGTTACTCTCAAGCTGCTCGTGCTCATGCGCTTCCCACAAACCGCCTTCGCGGATGGGAAGGCTGATTAGCCCCGGCGTATCGCTAAGCGCGGTGACGCGCGCTGCAGGCGCCAGCGTTTCGAGAGGTCTTTGAAGAAAAATTTCGAGCTCCGGCCCGATCCAAAAGACGATTTCGGCATTTTCCAGCTTGCGCGCGTCGGAGGGCTTGAGCGCATAGGCATGCGGCGAAGCGCTACCGGTAATTAATAGCTCCGGAGCGGTGGTTCCGCTCATCACCGCGCTAACGATGGAGTGAATGGGCCGCGTCGATGCGAGGACATTTGGCGGCGTCGTCTGCGCCGCCAGCGAAAGATTCGAACAGAGCAGGGTGAGGGAAAGAAGAACGCCACCTATGAGGCCGCGAATCCCGGCAAATTCTCCACTCAACGTGGCGCCAGCACCATCATCATCTGACGGCCCTCGAGCTTGGGATATTGTTCGATCTTGGCGATCTCCTCGACATCCTTCTGGACGCGAGTCAAAAGATCCATGCCGAGGTGCTGATGGGCCATCTCGCGGCCGCGAAAGCGTAACGTCACTTTTACTTTGTCGCCTTCGTCGAAAAATCGCCGCATCGCTCGCATCTTCACGTCATAATCATGAACGTCGATGGAAGGGCGCATCTTGATCTCTTTGATCTCGACGGTCTTTTGCTTCCTGCGTGCTTCGGCAGCTTTTTTCTGTTGTTCGTATTTGTATTTTCCGTAGTCCATCAGTTTGACTACGGGCGGCTTGGCACCGGGAGAAACTTCGACAATGTCGAAGCCTTTTTCGTCCCCGATCGCGAGAGCGTCTTCTACGCTGAGCTCGCCAAATTTTTCACCATCTGCGCCGATAAGAAAAATAGGATTTGCAGTGATATCTCCATTGACGCGCGGCCCCTCTTTGGTAGGCGGCGTCTGTTGACCAAACCTTCTAATAGCTATGACATTCTCCCTTCGAAAGGCTCACGCAATCACTTCCGCGGAATATCGGGAACCGCGACAAGCTTCTTCGTCTGATTGCGCAGGTCCTTCCTCCTCGGGCATGTGCGCGAGCTGATTGGCTCTGCACTTGTTGGGTGGTGGCTCACCTAAGGTCCGGTGGGGTCGCTTCCACCTTCAGCATATGAATGACGTCGTCTAACGCAAGTGTTTCCTGCAATTGCACGCCCAAACGCCGCACTGTGAGAGTACGATTTTCTGCCTCTCGCCGGCCTGCGACGAGCAGAAACGGCACTTTTACCATGCTGTGTTCGCGCACTTTAAAGTTGATTTTTTGGTTTCTGAGATCGGATTCGACCCGAATTCCGGCCTCTTTCAGCGCGGTTTCGACTTCCCTCGCATAAGGATCGGCGTCGGAAACGATCGTGGCGACGACTGCCTGGACCGGTGCCATCCATATGGGAAACTTTCCCGCATAATGTTCGATTAAAATGCCTAAGAACCGCTCGAGCGAGCCAAGAATGGCGCGGTGAAGCATCACCGGTCGCTGTTTGCTGCCGTCTTCCGCAGTGTAGCTGGCGTCCAAGCGTTCCGGCAGATTGAAGTCCAGCTGCAAGGTACCGCACTGCCAGATGCGCCCGATGGCATCGGTCAGATGAAAGTCCATCTTCGGGCCGTAAAAGGCACCCTCGCCGGGGGCCAACTCATAGTCGAGGCCGGCGGCCTCAAGCGCTTCGGCGAGTTGTTTTTCGGCGCGCTCCCAAACCTCATCGCCGCCCACACGAATTTCGGGGCGCGTTGCGAGGCGCACTTTGACGTCCTCAAAGCCCAGATCTTTGTAGACGCTGCTTAAGAGCTCGCAGAATGCGACGCTCTCCGCCGTGATTTGGTCTTCGCGGCAAAAAATATGCGCATCGTCCTGCGTCATCTGACGCACCCGCATCAGCCCGTGCAGCGCGCCATGCGGTTCGTTGCGGTGGCAAACGCCAAATTCGGCAAGGCGCAAGGGCAGGTCGCGATAGCTCTTAGTGCCTTGCTTAAAAATTTGAATATGGGCCGGACAGTTCATCGGCTTTATCGCCATGAGCTTCGCGTCTCCGGAAAGAACCGGCTTAGCTTCGTCGGTCGAGGGAATTTCATCCGGCACGACGAACATATTCTCGCGAAATTTGGCCCAATGCCCGGATTGTTCCCAAAATGTCGAATCCAGCAGCTGGGGCGTTTTGACCTCCTGATAGCCCGCTTTTTGGACTCTACGGCGAATATATTGCTCAAGCGCTTGCCAGACGCTGTATCCCTTGGGATGCCAAAACACCGACCCCATAGCCTCTTCCTGCAGATGGAAGAGATCCATTTCGCGTCCCAATTTGCGGTGGTCGCGTTTTTCGGCTTCCTCGACGCGCTCTAGATATTCGGCGAGCTCTTTTTCATCGCGCCAAGCGGTTCCGTAGATGCGCTGCAGCTGCGCATTCTTGGCGTCGCCGCGCCAATAGGCCCCTGCGATCTTAGTGAGCTTGAAGCCTTTGCCGATTTTCGCGGTCGATTCGAAATGCGGGCCGCGGCAGAGGTCGTGCCAGTCGCCGTGATAGTAAATTGTGATCTCTTCGCTGCCCGGTAAATCCCGGATCAATTCGGCCTTGTAGGTTTCGCCAAGAGACTCGAAATGGGCGATGGCTTTGTAGCGCGGCCACACTTCGCGCCGCGTCGGAACGTCTGCCGCAATGATCTCGCGCATTTTCGCTTCGATCTTCGGCAGATCATCTGTCGTGAAGGGCTCGTTGCGCGCGAAGTCATAATAAAAGCCGTTCTCGATCGATGGACCAATTGTGACCTGTGTGCCGGGGAAAAGTTCCTGCACCGCCATGGCAAGAACATGCGCCGCGTCGTGACGAATAAGTTCAAGCGCTTCCGGATTTTTCCGGGTGATAATTCGTATCTCTGCGTCTTGCTCGATGGGCCGGAACAAATCCCACAGCGCGCCGTTTACCTCGATCACGAGGGCGGCCTTGGCAAGGCCCGGTCCGATCCCGGCCGCGATTTCGGCGCCCGTGACCCCTTTCGCGTGCGGTACCGCCTTGCCGTCGGGCAGGGTGATAATCACTTGGCTGGCGGCATTCGACATGAGGATAAAAATCTCTCGGCTGGCGCTTAGTTTAGGCCGCGGACCATCTTTGCGGGGGGGCGGAAAGTCAAGATATCCCCCTTGATTTCAGCAAAAACACATAAAGGGCGATCGTATCGGCGCACATTTTTTCGACCGAATAATGCGTCCTGACATGCGCTTGTCCTTTGGCGCCCATTTCCCGCCGGCGCTGGTCAGAACTATTGAGCAAACTGACGAGGGCGTCGCTGAGCGCATCGGCATCGCCCGGCAGCACCAGAAGCCCACTTTCCCCCGGCAATATGGTCTCGCGGGCGCCGCCATGATCACTTGCTATGACGGCTCGTCCCATGGCTCCGGCTTCAACGGGCACGCGCCCGAATGCCTCCGGCTCGGTGGGGGCGGAGATCACGATATCGGCGGCCAAATAGGCTGGTGCCATGTCGTTGATATGGCCCGGGAGCGTGACGATTTTATCCAGGCCAGCCTTTGCCATCGCGTGTTTGATTTCCGCGGCATAGGCATCGCGCCCTTGTGCGTCACCGGCAATGACCGCGCGCAAACCGGCGGGAAGTTTGCCTGAATCCGACAAACGAGAGAGCGCTTCGATCAGGACCAATTGTCCTTTCCAGCGGGTGAGCCTTCCCGGCAGCAAGACGACCGGGCTTTCTTCGTCCGCGCCCCAGCTCCCGCGCAAGATATTTTTGCTCTGATCGGAGAATCGTGAGGGATCGAATTGCTTGAGATCAATTCCCCGCGGAATAATTGCAAGCTGTTTTGGCGTATTCGCTTGATCGCTTCGGATTCGGTCGGCGGTCCATTGGGAATTTGCGATAATCGCGTCGCCGCGAAACATCACCGAATTATACCAGCGCTTCCATGCGTTTCGCGCCGTGTAAGTGCCGTGATGCGTGGCGACAAACGGAATATGGCTTTGTCTTGCAGCGTAAAAGGCACTCCAGGCCGGCGCACGCGAGCGCGCATGCACGAGCGAAATCTTGTGCTCGGCGATGATTTTCCTCAAACGGCCAATATTGCGAAAGATCGTGAGAGGATTTTTGGAAGCCACTGGAAGTTTCAACAGGATCGCGCCGGTAGCGCTTAAGTCCGGCTCTAGACGTCCGCCTTCGGACACAATTACGGCTTCATGTCCCGCATCGGCGAGCGCTGCCGCAATGTCGATGGTCGTACGCTCGGCGCCGCCGGCATCGAGGCGGGGAATGATCTGAAGGATGGACAAGCGAGATTGTTTCAAGTGAAGGCGTTCCGCTTCTGTGCAAAAACGATCGATAAGGCTATTCGCGGTTGCCCGCAAATTAACTGTAGCAAATAACCTGAGCCCTTGGAGCCATTCGCCTAATTGGATTGCGCACAGGAAACGAGTAGCGGAATCGAATAATGGCTGTTGAAACTCTAAAGCGCGAAGATGGCGAATCCATCGCCTATCTGCGCCAAGATGGAGCGTCTCCGGGCATTATTTGGCTTGGTGGATTCAAATCCGACATGATGGGCACCAAGGCCGGGGCACTGGACGAATGGGCGCGTGAGCGCGGCAGAGCCTTTTTGCGCTTCGACTATTTCGGCCATGGCCAATCCTCCGGCGATTTTCGTGAAGGAACCATCAGCCGCTGGCGAGACGATGCGCTCGATGTGCTCGATGGGCTTTGCGCGGACCCGCAAATATTAGTGGGTTCGAGCATGGGCGGCTGGATCGCCATACTGGCCGCATTGGCGCGCCCCGACAAAGTGAAAGGGCTTTTATTGCTGGCGCCAGCGCCCGATTTTACCGAAGCGCTCATGTGGGCGGAAATGTCTGATGAGGTTCAGCGCCAAATCATGGAGACGGGCGAGTGGGAGCGTCCTTCTGCTTATGGCGAAGAGCCCTATCCGATTACGCGGGAATTAATCGAGGACGGACGAAAAAATCTTCTCTTGGGCGGCCCGATTGCGCTTTCCTGTCCGGTTCGGATTTTGCAGGGGATGACCGATCCCGACGTGCCCTGGCAGCACGCCATGAAATTACTGGAGAGAATTGAGGGTAATCCGGCAATTACCCTCGTAAAGCAGGGCGATCACCGTCTCTCCACTGGCGAAGATTTGGCGCGAATGCGAAACGCGTTGGATGCTCTGCTTTCCGAGATTTAACCGCTGCGCTTGCATTTCGCGCCGCGCGAGGGTCAATTCTGCGCAATGAACCGTAAAACGCGCTTTGCTATTTATTGGGCGACTGCCACGGCCTTGCCCATTTTCGTGCTTCCGGGCTCCGCTTTGGCTGCGACGGCGGACGGTCTGCCCTCGGACCGCGCCCGCTATGACCAATGCATTGCCGCAACCGAGGCAAATCCCGAACAGGCGTTTGAAGAGGCGCTCATCTGGCGCGATCAGGGCGGCGGCGCGCCGGCGGAACATTGCGTGGCCATGGCGCTGCTCGGGCTTGGACATGTCGGCGAGGCGGCGGTACGCCTCGGCACACTCGCCCGCGAGTACAGCGGCGCCACGCAAGACCTACGTTCCGACCTCATGGTACAGGCCGGCGAGGCCTGGCTGCTTGCACGGCGCTCCGATCTGGCGGAGGCAAGTTTCTCTGCAGCGCTTATGCTAACGCCCCGAGAATCTGATGTCTGGGCAGCCCGCGCCCGCGCGCGCGCGATGGAGGGTGAATGGAAGAACGCCGAATCCGATCTCGACGCCGCAATCACCTTCAACAAAACCAGTCCGGAATATTACGTTCTGCGCTCCGCCGCGCATGCCGCATTGGGAAATGACGATTTGGCGGTGCGCGATATCGATGCCGCGCTTGATATCGATCCTAATTTTCCCGCCGCGCTTGCCGAGCGCGGCCTAATGCGGTTTGCCTCCGGCAACGAAGATGGTGCCCGCGAGGATTGGATAATAGTCTTAAACGCCGCCCCCGAAAGCGCTGCGGCCGATGTCGCCCGCTCAGGCATCGAGCGTATGGAGATTCACCTCGAGCCCTAGTTTAGGCCGCCATTTATAACGGCCATTCCATCGCAACGGCTGGATCGTTTTCCGAAACCGCATGCCGTTTTGCGATCGCGGCGAATGCGGATTGCGGTAGAAGGCGCTTCAGCGCCCATACCGCCATGGCCCGCACAAGTGGGGAATCGTCTGTCAGCAATTCTTCCGCACATTTGGCGAGCGAACTGTCTTGTGAATTTCCGATCGCGATTAGGACGTTTCGAACAAAACGGTCGCGACCAATACGCTTCACGGGTGATCGGCGAAACAGCGTACGGAACGCGGCATCGTCCAACATCGCAAGATCGGATAGTCTAGGGCGGGTAAGCTCCGGGCGTGGCGCAAAGGATATTTCCTTTGCCTCCTGGGCAAATTTGTTCCACGGGCAGACGCTAAGGCAATCGTCACAACCATAAATGCGATTGCCGATGAGCTCGCGAAACTCCGTTGCGATATGCCCCTTATGTTCGATGGTGAGGTAAGAAATGCAGCGCCGTGCGTCGAGCCGATAGGGCGCCTGGAACGCTTTTGTCGGGCATATGTCGAGGCAATCGCGGCAATTGCCACAATGATCTTCTTCGGGCTGATCCGGTTCAAGCGCGAGTGTAGTGAAGATGGAGCCAAGAAACAGCCAGGAGCCGAAATCGCGCGAAACCAAATTGGTATGTTTTCCTTGCCAGCCTATCCCCGAGGCATGAGCAATCGGTTTTTCCATGATAGGGGCGGTGTCGACGAATATTTTCACCTCCGCCGAATGGGTCATGGCAATCCACGACGCAACGCGCTTCATATTGCGCTTCAAAACATCATGATAGTCGGCGCCCTGCGCATAAACCGAAATCACGCCATGCGTGGGCGAATTTAACGCTTCCATCGGATCATGTTTCGGAGCGTAATTTACGCCAAGCGTGATGACGCTCCGCGCCGCATCCCATAATTGGTTCGGATCGGCGCGCCTTTCGGCATTTGCCGCCATCCACGCCATGTCGCCATGCAGGCCTTGATCCAAGAATTGTTCGAGATCGCCGGCTGCGTTCAATGGCAGGCGCGGTTCCGCGAACCCGACGCTATCGAATCCTTCTTCTTTTGCGCGCGCTCGGATCGCGTCTTTTAGGGTGGAGGGACTAGAAGTCGAGCTCTGCATAATGGGGCACTGGAGGTTGACCAGGAAGGCGATCGGAGAGAAGCGGTCTAAAGGACGGACGCGATTTCATGCGCATATACCACTCGGTGATCGCATTATAGTCCGTCCACGGGACTTCTCCGAAATAGTCGAGCGCAGAGAGATGGGAGGCAAGCGCAAAATCGGCCAGCGACGCTTCGCGGCCAGCCAGATATCCACGTTCCTCGGCAAGCGTTCCCAAATTTACCAGCGCGGCTCCCAATGCCTTTCGGCCCTCGCGGACGATGTCCATGCTTGGAGGCCGTTGGACGAGGCTTCCTGTTTGGCTGCGCGACGCCTTTTCGAAAACAATGCGCTTGGTAACTTCATCGTGGAATTTGGTCATAGCCCAATCCAGCAAGCGCAGCGCTTCTGCGCGTTGCTCCGGACTTTCCGGGACGAGGGGGTGTTCGGGATGCATCCCCTCAAGGTGATCGATAACGGCCCATAATCCAGCGATGGATGTTCCATCATCGATCAGGACCGGCAAATGCAAGTAGGGGTCCGGTGAGATCTCCAAACTATGCGCGAGGCGCTTTTCGCCCAATACGAGGCGAGCAAGACGGCATGAAGGGGACATCAAAATGTGGACTAGTCGGCGCATAGGGCGAACTTAGAGAAAGTGACGTTCATACTCTAGGGGCTTATTGCGCGATGCAGTCATCCAAACCATCGCGCGTCACATCGTCCATCATGCTCGCGATCTGGTTGGTGCGGCGAACCACGTAAGCGCTAGGGCCCACCACGCGGTAGCCCCTCGGATTGGGCAGAACGGCCGCCAGGCGGGCTGCTTCGGTGCGGCTCAGCTCGTCCGCGGATTTGCCGAAATAATTCTGCGTCGCAGCCTCGGCGCCAAAATTTCCTTCGCCGAGCTCCACGATATTGAGATAGGCCTCCATAATCCGCTTTTTTGGCCATAAAGCTTCAAGCAGCACCGTCAGATAGGCCTCAAAGCCTTTGCGTAGCCATGTGCGCGCCTGTGGCAAAAACAGATTCTTGGCGGTTTGCTGACTGATTGTGCTGGCGCCCCGAACACCTTGGCCTTGAGCATTATATTCTAGCGCGTCTTGGATGGCGTCCCAATCGAATCCACGATGGCTACAAAACTTTCCGTCTTCCGACGCGATAACCGCTTTTACGAGAGCGGGTGATATTGCGTTTAAAGGAACCCAGTCGCGGCTGACCGAGACGCCGGAAAAACGCATTTCAATCATCAGCGGGGTCGGCGGCGGCGGTAAAAATCGAAATATGAGGATCAAAGCTGCCGGCAGTGCGACCACGATTCCAACTAGGCAAACCAGTAGCCGGCGGACCCAAGGAATATGTCCGTCATTGCGGTGCCAAAGCACGCGCGTAAAGCGCTTCAATCCGATCGGTCTCGAGATAATCTGCTCCAACGCAATTCAGGCAATCCTCGCCCAAAGCATCGCAACACTATGCCGTTGAGAGCCTCTCGCCTATCTCAACGGCAGGCTCAAAGGGAACGCTCGATTTTAGGTGAGCTCTTATGGGGCCGGAATTTGATCTGGAATCACCTCATAGAAGCCTGCCACCTCTAGGCGAACCACGACCGGGTACTCCGTTTGGTTTTGCAGATACCAGCCATGGATGCCCTCAAAAGGCGCAACGAACGAGCCATTATCGGTCGAGCCCGTTTCCCGGCGATAAAACATGACCTCGCCGACTTCGCCCGGAGTGGGTTCGGTATGGCCATGAAATTCTGACCAGAACCATTCTGGATTGTCGATCTCCAACACGCGCCAGGAATAGACGATCGAATCACCCGCGCGCATTTGAAGCTTGTATTCGAGATCACCATCTTCAGCCGCAAGGGGAATATCGATCGTGTCGGTCCGAAATGGCTGGTCGTAAAAGCGCGCAATGTCGACGCCGCCTTCGGGCATCTCAAGCTCTGTCCATTCCGTTGCCGCCGCGAGTTGATCAAGGCCGGTCAAGCGTCCAAAGCCAGTAGGATCGAATTGATACTCCACCGGGAGCACGAATAGAAACAACGCAAGCGTTGCGACGGTCAGCGATCCGGTCAGCATTTTCGCAATACTGCGCTTGGAGGGTTGCGGCGCGGTTTGTCCTTCATTGTCCATTTCAAACTCCTAGGTCATATGCCTGGTTGGAGAAAATATCCGGCAAGTTGGTATTCGGTTAGCAAAAATCCTGCAACGAGAATTGCGACATTGGTTGCGACGGCATAGCGAATGAATCCAGAGGTGCTACGCCACCACAACATAAAGGTAAGTATGAGAGAAAGCGCGAGCAATTGACCGATTTCTACGCCAATATTGAACGAAACGATATTGGTCATGAGGCCATTCTGAGAGGGATCAAGCGCCTGGACTTTCGTCGCCAAGCCAAATCCGTGCGCGAGCCCGAATCCGAGAACGGCTATTTGTGTGTTCTGTTCGAAGCCGAACACCGTCTTAAATCCTCCCAGATTGTCGAACGCTTTATAGACGACCGAAAGGCCGATAATCGCATCGATAAGATAGGAGTCGACATAAATGCCGCCAATCACGCCGAACAACAGCGTCAGGCTGTGCCCGATACTGAAAAGCGTCACGTAAAGCGCGACGTGGCTGAGCCGGTAGAGGAAAAAGATGACGCCTAATAGGAAAAGCAAGTGGTCGTAACCGGTTACCATGTGTTTGGCGCCGAGATAGAGATAGGGAAATATATGAACCCCTTCGGAATTGGCGACGAAATCGGCATCTTTGCCTGCAATCCCGTGAGCAGCCACATCGGGAGCGAGAGCACAAAGGGCGGCGAACAGCGCGAGCGCCGCAAAGCCCAAATTTCTCCGACCTGTAAACATGAATCTGATCTCGACCTACTGTAAGAACTTATTTTAGCGACAATGATTCGTATCTTGAATTTGATTCTCTAAGGCGGTTTCGTGGCAAATCAAACTAACATGACAAACGGCGCTTCGAGCTTGGCAACGGAAAGGCCGAGGCCATGATGGATTTCTGGATTGCTGTCCTCCTCGGCGTAATCGAAGGTTTGACAGAGTTTTTACCCGTTTCGTCAACTGCCCATCTGCTCTTATTTGGTGACATATTAGGCTTTCATCAACCTGGAGAGGTTTTTACAATCGTCATTCAATTTGGCGCGATTCTCTCGGTCGTGGCCATTTATTGGCGAAAATTCTGGAATGTTTTCATAGGTTTAAGAGGGGATCCCGCAGCCAGGCATTTCGCGCTGAGCGTCATTATTGCCTTTATACCCTCGGCGATTGCCGGGTTTTTGCTCTATGGCTTCATCAAGGACGTTCTTTTTTCGCCTTCCGTCGCGCCCTATGTCGTCGCCACCACGCTGTTGCTGGGCGGGATAATCATTCTCGTTTTTGAGCGCATTGCGCCAAAGCCACGTCACCATGATGCCGATAGGCTGCCGCTGACCAAATGTCTTCAAATCGGATTTTGCCAGGTCCTTTCCATCATCCCCGGCGTTTCACGTTCCGGCGCAACGATTTTGGGCGGCGAGCTCCTCGGCGTTGAACGTAAAGCGGCGGCGGAATTCACGTTCTATCTTGCAGTGCCGACTATGCTTGGGGCCTCGGTGTTCGATCTTTATCAGAACCACAACATCCTTAATTTTGATGCCGGGATCATTATCGCGATCGGCTTTGTGGTTTCGTTTTTGGTTGCTTGGGTCGTCGTGAAGACGTTTATCGGTATTGTCGGGCGCTACGGGTTGAGACCATTTGGCTGGTACCGGATCGCCGCAGGCGCAGTCATTTTCGCGATCATGTTGTTTTAGGCGCTATTGCGGTAGCGCCGAGAATTGCCCGAGCTTGCGAAAGCGCCAGAGGTAAGATGAGACAATGGCCTCTACCGCCGTCGGATTGATTCCAAGATCGCGCAAGCCGGGCTTTGCTCCCGACAGGACGGTATCGGTTTCAAGCATACGCGCTTGATCAAGCGTCAACGGTGCGTTGGGCAATATCTGCATCACTGCGCCCGTCAGTTTGGTCCACGCCATGGGAACTGCAATGAGTGTTCGGGCGCGGCGTGTCTCGCGCAGAACCAACTCTATGACCTCCCGAAGGGTCATGATTTCCGGTCCTGCGAACTCGAAAGTTTGACCTTGTGTTTCCGCGCGATTCAGCGCCGCTGTTGTTCCACGCGCAATGTCGCCCACGAAGACAGGCTGAAAGCGCGTGGCGCCTGCACCGAATAATGGAAATACCAACGGCAAAAGCCGTATGAGCGCGGCAAAGCGATTGAAGAAATAATCCTCCGGCCCGAAAATGATCGAGGGACGAATAATTGTCGCTCCGGGAAATATCTCGCTGACCTTCGATTCACCTTCGGCTTTGCTGCGGTAATAGCGTGCCGGTGCGCTGGTATCGGCGCCGATGACGGAGAAGTGGACAAGCCGAGATGCGCCTGCGTTTTTTGCTTGTTTGGCGATGCACGCTGCCGCCCTGATATGAATTTGATTAAAGCGTTTCAGCGTCCCGACGAGATTTACCACTGCCTCTGCGCCGTCAATGGCTTGTGCAATCGTTGCTTCTTTTAGAATGTCCGCTTTTACAATTTGTATTTGCCCAACCCGACCCATGGGCCGCAAAAAATGCGCCGTGTGGGGGCGGCGGACCGCAACGCGGATCCGCCAGCCCTCTTTGGCGAGTTCTCGGACGATATGTCGGCCGACAAAACCGGAACCGCCAAAAATGGTGGTCAATCTGTCTGCAGGGAATGCTGTCATGTTGGCTCTGAAAGTTCCGGACGATTCTCTGCTCTCTTAGCGGAAGAGGCGGCGTTTCGATAGCTGCACTCCCACCTTTTGCCGCTCTATCGGTGCTTGCGTTGACAGCCCAAAGACCCGCCGATAAGCATCCCAACCTATCCCTGTGCCCAGATGGCGGAATTGGTAGACGCGCTAGTTTCAGGTATTAGTGCCGCAAGGCGTGGAGGTTCGAGTCCTCTTCTGGGCACCAATTAGATGGGTCGAAAGGCGCAAAGTTTCGTGAAAATAAAACTGCACAAGGGCGATCTACCGGAAGGATTGGACTTGGGACCGCTTGTCGCGGTGGACACCGAGACTCTGGGATTAAATCCTCAACGGGACCGACTTTGTCTCGTCCAGCTTTCAGGTGGAGGCGGTGAGGCCCATCTTGTTCAGTTGGAGAGCGGAAAATATCAGGCGCCGAATTTGAAAAAACTTTTGCGAAATCGAAAGGTGACCAAGCTCTACCACTTCGCCAGATTCGATATTGCCGTCATTTTGCAGTATTTGCGCGTGGTTGCGGCGCCGGTTTACTGCACACGCACTGCCTCAAAGCTGGTTCGGACCTATACCGACAAGCACGGCCTCAAGGATTTGGTGAAGGAATTGCTTGATGTCGATCTTTCGAAGCAGCAGCAGAGCTCCGATTGGGGAGCGGAAAGCTTAAGCGAGCAGCAACTCGCCTACGCTGCCAACGACGTCGCTTATCTTCACAAGTTGAAAGAATTGCTCGATTTGATGCTTGCCCGAGAGGGGCGTGTGGATCTTGCTAATGCTTGCTTCAGGTTCCTTCCCGCCCGGGCGGCGCTTGATCTTGCCGGTTGGGCAGATGCCGACATTTTTGCCCATTAAACAATATGTTATCCGCTGACGGCAGATTCGCTTGATCGCAATCAGTGCGGGCGCGTAGTCTGGTGAGAACTTGGCACGAATTTCGCGCTATGCGCTTTTTGCAATTGCGAAGGCAGGCCAAAACACCCATTTCCTAGTTGAAAGCTCCCAATGTCGTCTCCTTTGCCCGTCGCCTCGCCCAAGCTCGCGCCAGACAGCAAGACCGATGTCGCGGCCGCGCGCCGCGTATTGGAATATGCCGGCGAAGCCCTGAGCGCGCTGTCGGCCTCGCTTGGCGAAAATTTTTCGCTGGCGCTTGATGTTCTCCTGGCCGTCAAAGGCCGAGTCGTCGTCAGCGGCATGGGCAAGAGCGGCCATGTCGGTCAAAAAATCGCGGCGACACTTTCCTCGACCGGAACACCTGCACAATTCGTGCATCCCGCCGAAGCCAGCCATGGCGATCTTGGCGCGCTAACCCGCGAAGACGCACTGCTCATGCTGTCCAACTCCGGCGAAACCCCGGAATTATCGAGCCTCATCACTTACGCTAAGCGCTTTGAAATCCCGCTTATTGGAATCGCAAGCAATCCGGATTCGGCTTTGCTGCAAGCAGCCGATGTGGGGCTTCAATTGCCTCTTGCGCGCGAAGCCTGTCCTATCGGATTGGCACCCACCACCTCGACCACAATAATGCTGGCGCTTGGCGATGCGCTTGCGGTCGCATTGATGGAGCGCCGCGGTTTTTCCATCGATCAATATCGCGAACTGCATCCGGCAGGGGCCCTGGGACGCGCGCTTATTCGGGTTGATGACATCATGCACAAAGGCGACGAACTGCCTCTTGTCGCGCCGAGCACTTTATTGCGCGATGTGGTGATGACGATGACGGCCAACCGCTTCGGTTTTGCCGGTGTCGCCGGTATTATCGACGATAGTGGCCTGCTCATCGGAATTATTACAGACGGCGATTTGCGCCGCCATATGTCCCCCGACTTGCTCGAGCGTAAAGCATCCCAAGTAATGACGGCAAATCCAAAAACGGTTCAAGTCTCGACCCTCGCGGCCGAAGCGGTCGCCGTGATGAACAATTCGGCTCCTAAAGTGACGTCGCTTTTCGTTGTGGAAGGGCGGGAGGGCGCGGGCCGGCCGGTTGGCTTCCTGACGATTCACGATTGTTTACGCGCAGGTGTGCAATGACTAAGCCCTCAAACGAAAATTTCGACACGAGCCTGCAGGCGCGGTTTAAGCAACCGGTCGACGGATATTTGGCAGGCGTCGGGAAGGCAAATCCGCGCGAGACACTACATCAAGCGCGTCGCTACAGCGCTTTTGTCAGATTTATGAAGCGCATATTGCCGCTGGCGGCGCTTGTCCTTGCGATCGCGGTTATCGGTTATGCGGTTCAGCCACGTGACGCTGGGCAAATGGCGTTGACGTTCGAGAGCTTGGGGGCCATCGAAAACGATCTTGCGATGATCAATCCGCGCTTAACGGGCACTGACGACAATGGGCTGCCATTTGTGGTCACGGCTTCGTCCGCCATTCAACTGGGCCCTGCGTCCGAACGCGTCCGCCTTGAGAATGTCAACGCGGATTTGGTGCTTGAGGATGGCACAGAGTTGAACGTCATAGCGGCGCAAGGAGCCATCGATAACCAAACGCAAACACTTGACTTCTATGGCGGTATAAAATTGTCCACGGCGGATGGTTACACCGCCGAGACCGACAGCGCCCGCGCGGATTTGCGGCAGGGGATCGTGCATGGCGAGTCACCCGTCACGGCGCGAGGAGCTATAGGGAGCCTGACGGCGCAAAGTTTTACCTTTGAACGCCACAGTGGAATGCTGCACTTTTCCGGAGACGTTCGCATGGAAATTTACGGGTCAATACGATGATGCGCGTTGCGGGATTTGCCTTGGTCTTGCTCACGGCAACCAGCTCCGGGTTGGGCGCGGCGGTGCCCGATGAGATCGGCTTCAATGCCGACGAGCCGATTGCCGTAAACGCAGATAGTTTTTCCGCCGATCTTCAGGGCGAGACCGGCACCTATTCGGGTAATGTTCTGGTTGTACAAGGGGCTATTAGGCTGCGCGCCGACGAAGTCATTGTTGCAGCGCCGGACGGGCGCGCAACTCGCATGGAGGCGCGGGGCGGCATTGTCATTGAATCACCGTCCGGAACGGCAACGGGTTCGCTCGCGATCTACGATATCAGCACTCAAACTGTTCGTCTGACGGGCAATGTGGTGCTCACGAACGACGCCAATGTGATGCGCGGAAATGTCCTTGAAATCAGAATCGCCGATGGGCGCGCCACGCTCTCAGGAGGGGTGGCCGCGGATGGCCAAGAACAGGGACAAGGACGGGTTCAGGGCCTATTTGTGCGTCCCGAAGATGAAAGCAACTGAAATATACGGTAAGAATTTCACCTTATCTTAAAGACAGCCCAGCAAGAATTGGGCCAATGAGCGAAATTGATGACAGAAACAGACGAGAAATCGAGCCGCCCCTCTCCCGTGGTGATAGAGGGCTCGCAGGGGCTCACAGTTACGCGCGTCGGAAAGAGTTTCAGCCGGCGGCCAGTGGTACGGGGCGTAAGCCTTTCACTCCGACGCGGCGAAGTGGTTGGACTTTTGGGCCCCAATGGAGCGGGCAAGACGACCTGTTTCTACATGATCACGGGATTACTGCCGGCCGATTACGGAACGATCGAGCTCGACGGTCACGACATCACGGACCTTCCGATGTATCGCCGCGCCCGCTTGGGGATTGGTTACCTGCCTCAGGAAGCGTCGATCTTTCGCGGACTAACTGCAGAAGAGAATATACGTGCAGTAGCCGAACTCGTGGAGCCGGACGCCGCTCATTGTGCAACTCTTGTCGACAGCCTTTTGGCAGAATTTTCCATTTCGCATATTCGTCTTACGCCGTCGATTGCACTTTCGGGCGGCGAGAGGCGCCGCGTGGAGATCGCGCGATCTCTTGCAACCCACCCCTCCTATATTCTGCTCGACGAGCCGCTCGCGGGTATCGACCCGATCGCCATCAACGATATTCGGGAGCTTGTGCGCCATCTGAAAGATCGTGGCATCGGCGTGCTGATTACCGATCACAATGTGCGCGAGGCACTCGATCTAATCGATCGTGCCTATATTATGCACGACGGCCAGGTGATCATGGAGGGCACGCCACAAGACATAGTGCAGGACAAGGACGTGCGTCGGGTCTATCTCGGCGAGCGGTTCTCGCTCTAACGGCTTGACGGGGGGCGGCGATGGCACTCGCACAGCGTCTCGAGCTTAAGCAAGGCCAATCCCTTGTTATGACGCCGCAACTGCAGCAGGCGATCAAGCTGCTGCAGCTCTCTAACCTCGAACTCGCCGAATATGTCGAGTCCGAACTCGAGAGCAATCCGCTTTTGGAGCGTGACGACAACCAGAACAATGAAAAAGAGGACGCTAAGGCCGAACCGGCTGACGATCTCAGCACCGAGTCGCTCGAACAAGCATTGAGTCGTGACGATCTCAAAACGACAAACGATCTCGATGTTGGTGAAGACGATCTTTATTCGGACGAAAATCGTTCGGAAAAACTCATTGCTGCGGCCCCTGAGCCTGCCGCGCCGCTCACCGATTGGAGCCGCGTTGGCCCAGGTGGACGTCCAGAGGGAGGCGATGACTTCCATGAATCGCGCTCTTCCCCGCCAACCCTTAAGGACCATCTTGAATCGCAGCTTTCGATCGCTGCATTGCCTGCGTCGCGGCGTTTTATTGCAGTGGTGCTTATCGAGGCCGTGGACGAAGGCGGATATCTACGTGCGGACCTAGCGGAAACTGCTGAACGCTTGGGAACGTCCGTTGAGGAGTGCGAGGCGGTTCTAAAGATTTTGCAGGGATTCGATCCTGCTGGGGTTTGCGCGCGTGATTTGGCCGAGTGTCTCGCATTGCAGCTAAAAGAGCGTGACCGCTTCGATCCGGCAATTGAGAAAATGCTTGCGCGGCTTGATCTTGTCGCCAAACGAGATATTTCGGCATTGGCCACACTGTGCGAGCTCGACGCTGCAGACATTACCGACATGATCTCGGAAATTCGCGAGCTTACGCCGAGGCCGGGGCAGTCGTTTGGCTCGGAGCCGGTGCAGGCGGTTATTCCAGATATCTATGTCAAAGAAGGCGCCGACGGGGCGTGGAATGTCGAGCTAAATTCCGACACGCTTCCGCGCGTACTCGTCAACGAACGCTATTACGCAGAAGTGAACGCTGCGGCACGATCCGGCGACGACAAAACCTACATTGCCGAATGTCTCAACAATGCGAACTGGCTGAAAAAGAGCCTTGATCAGCGCGCACGTACAATTTTGAAAGTAGCGAGCGAAATTGTTCGCCAGCAGGATGCGTTTCTAACCAGCGGCGTGCGGCATCTACGCCCCTTAAATCTCAAAATCATCGCGGAAGCGATCAGTATGCATGAATCGACAGTCAGCCGAGTGACGTCCAATAAATTCATGGCGACGCCACGTGGGCTATTCGAGTTGAAATATTTTTTCACGGCGGCGATCGCTTCCGTGAATGGTGGTGAGTCCCATTCGGCTGAAGCTGTGCGTGATAGAATTCGTGAACTTGTCGAAAATGAAAGCGACCATGTTCTTTCCGACGATAAGGTCGTCTCGCTTTTGAGTGCGGACGGCGTGAATATTGCCCGCCGGACCGTCGCTAAATATCGTGATGCGTTGCGTATTCCCTCGTCGGTTGAACGGCGCCGTCTGCGGCAGATTGAATTACGCGACGAATCTTTTTGATTGCCGTGTCCTGGCGTAAATACCAGACTATTCGCATTAAACGCAGTTTTTGCTGCATTTTGCTTTGCGTTGACAGGCCGGTGTGAGCGAAATATGGTCCGCCGCCTTTTCGGACGCCCCTGATCACGTTCGTAAAAGCAGATACGAGGATATAGCCGCGGAACTTTGTGGTAGTTGGCTTTGTGGCAGTCAAACGTTTAACTCAACAGTACGCCGAGTTCGGTGGGCCAATCTTAAACAGCAATCCTAGTAACCGCGCGAATTGCCATGGAAATATCAAATTTGATTTCCCCTGAGTTTGTATTTGCCCAGATGAAGGCGGCAAGCAAGAAGGCGGTATTGCAGGAATTATCTGAAAAGACCGCGTTGCTCACTGGGCTTGCTTCAGCCCGCATTTTTGAAACGCTTTATGAACGAGAGCGTCTTGGTTCTACGGGAATGGGCCAGGGAATCGCAATTCCACATGGCCATTTGGATGGCGTCGAGAAGATGACGGGTGTCTTCGCGCAGCTTGGTGCGCCGGTGGATTTTGAGGCCATGGACGAACAACCTGTCGACTTGATCTTCTTGCTTCTCGCTCCGCTCGGTGCCGGCGCTGATCACTTGAAAGCGCTGGCCAGGGTTTCGCGGTTACTGCGCAATCAACCTCTATGCGACAAGCTTAGGGCCGCAGCGGACACCGCAGCCCTGTATGCTTTGCTCACTGAACCTACCGCGTCCAGCCAAGCTGCGTAGAACACACCTCCGGCTCGAAACGCTAATGCACACTGAGCGGTGTTAGGTCGTTCTGAACAGCAGCTCCAAAAGCAGCAGCCCATGTATCCATGATGGCGACGGGGGTTCCGTCAGCAGTATGAATGGTGTAGAGCTGAATTCCTTCCGGCAGTTTTATATCAGACGGAACCACGCCGAGAGCATGCGCCTCACTCGCGCCGATTGGCTTTATATAGGCCAGCCGGCTGCCTTCGAAGCCCGTACCCTCGACCGTGTTGAATGTCGTTCTGGCATTCATGGCAACCTCCTATCTTTTCATGCTCACTCTATGCAGACGCGCCTGAACATCGCCTGAACGGAATGTTGTTGTGCGTTCAACTTTTGTCGTTTTCAGCTGTTCTCATTGCAGAACAAAAGGCGTCTTTTTTGTGGCTTCGCGTCAATCGCACCGAATTGCCACTCAACCATGTTCAATTTTTGCGCGGAGGATCGGATTCCTACGCCAAACATATGCTGCGCCAAAGACGCGCAGCGCGTGAAAGAGATATGGGAAGTCTTGTTTTGTGTTCAAGGCGACTCTGCCGGTCCGATGCGACTTGCATGGAGGCCGCGAGCGGGGCACGAAAAGCCATGAAGCGCGGATCTCCATTTGTATTTTTGGACGATGCCAAGCCGGGAACGGAAAGACAGATACTCTACGCCGAACCGGAACGCATAATCTCGGCCACGGATCCCGCTGAGCTGGTATCGGCTTTTCGTGAAATCGATAGTGCGGTCCGGGACGGGTTCCATGTTGCGGGATATTTTTCTTACGAATTAGGATATTTTCTTGAGCCGCGTCTTTCGTCGATTGCGCCCCAAGCGCGTGATGAGCCACTCCTGTGGTTTGGGTTGTTTCGTAGCAAGAGCGTTTTTTCCGGCCAAGAGGGTACGCGTTGGTTGCGTGAATCTGTACAGGGGCGGGCCTATGCCGGCCCGCTGCGATTCGCGATCAGTGAAGAGAATTATGACGAGAAATTTCGCGTCGCCCAGGAATACATCCGAGCCGGCGATGTCTACCAAATCAATCTAACATTTCCGGGATATTTTCGATTTTGTGGTGATCCGCTTGCCCTCTATGCGCGTCTGCGCATGGGCGCTATGGCCGGGCAAGGCGCTTATGTGTTCGACGGCACGAAGAGCATCTTGAGCCTATCGCCGGAACTCTTCTTTTGTGTCGAAAAGAACCGGATAACAGCAAAGCCGATGAAGGGCACGGCGCCGCGAGCAAGCGATGGCAATGCCGACGCGCAACTGCGAGCAGGACTTGCCCGGAGCGAAAAAGATCGCGCAGAAAATCTTATGATCGTCGATCTCATCCGAAACGATCTTGGACGATTAGCCAAGGTGGGATCGGTGCATGCCAACGATCTTTTCGCGGTTGAAAGCTATCCAACTCTGCATCAGATGGTTTCAACGGTAGATGCCGAGTTGCGCAATGATGTGAACATCGAAAAATTGGTGCGAGCGGTTTTTCCATGCGGCTCCGTGACCGGCGCGCCCAAGATTCGCGCCATGGAGATTATTCGTGAGCTGGAAGCAACGCCGCGCGGTATCTATTGCGGCGCTATCGGCGCGTTTTCGCCGGACTCCACTTCGTCCTTCAACGTTGCTATCCGCACGATTACAATTTCGGACAATTGCGGTGTGCTCGGTGTGGGAAGCGCCATTGTCGCAGATTCCGAGCGCAGTGCCGAATATGCCGAATGCCTTTTGAAGGCGAAGTATTTTACCAAAGCGCACTCCCCCATCGGGCTTATCGAAACACTACGCTACGAGCCAAAGCACGGCTTTCTTCGCGTTGAGCTTCACCTCGCTCGGCTTAAAGCTGGCGCGGCAAGTTTAGATATTCCTTTTGATCAAAGCGCCGCGTTGCATGCGATGGACGCGGCGGCCCGTAAATCCACGATTGTCCTGCGCGTGCGTTTGCAATTATTTGAGGACGGCGGCTTGGAAGTAACCGCACAGCCGTTCGAAGTCCCGGGGCCGAACGCGGTTTGCAAATATGCTCTGTCGGAACATTTCGTGCAAAGCGAAGATTTGCTCGCGCGCCATAAAACGAATTGGCGCGAACTCTACGATTCAGAGCGTGCAAAGTGGAATGCCTATGGCGTTGACGAAGTATTGTTTCTTAACCAGCGAGGAGAAATTGCCGAGGCCAGCGCAAGCAATGTTTTCGTTCGTATCGATGAACGCTTGGTCACGCCGCCACTCACCTCGGGAGCGCTGGATGGCTGCTTGCGGCGCTCGCTAATCGCGGATGGTAGTTGCGTTGAGGGCGTTCTCAGGATGGAAGATCTGAAGCAGGCAGACGCGATCTATTTTGGGAATTCTGTCCGCGGACTAGTGCGTGGCGAAGCGCATTTGCGGCGGTGAGGCGGTCGTCAGCGATAAATCATTCTGAGGGCCAAGCTCGCGTTTTCACGCTGCGAATTATGTTTTGCGGACACGAAATGCGGTTTAACTCCCTAAAAATGGGCATTAGTCGAGACTCACCTATGCAACTAGGACGAAAAATGCCGTAAAATAAGGGCATTGTTGATTTTTGCAGTGAAGGAAACACGATGGCAAAAGCCGCAGCCGCTAAAGCAAAACCAAAAGTTGAAACAGTTAGCCTTCGCCAAATCGCCGCTGAACTGGCGGAGAAAAACGGCATGACGAAAAAACAAGGCAACCAAGTGATGGACGATTTTGTCGCCTTGGTGACCAAGAACCTCAAAAAGGGTGTTCGTATCCGTTTGAACGGCCTCGGTATTTTGCAGGTACGCAATCGCGCCGCCCGCATGGGGCGCAATCCCGCCACGGGCGAAGCAATTAAGATCAAAGCGAGCAAAAAAGTCGCTTTCCGGGTGGCAAAGGATTTGAAAGAGGCAGTTTAGTCGTCTCGTTCGTTGGCCGATATCATTGGCTATCCGAAATAAAGGGACCCCGCTGCGATTAGGCAGCGGGGTTTTCTTTGCCGCACATAGGCCATGAGCGATCAAATGGTCGTAAATTGAGTGATCTTGCAGATCGGAGCGGCTGGTGGAGCCAGGCGGGATCGAACCGCCGACCTCTTGAATGCCATTCAAGCGCTCTCCCAACTGAGCTATGGCCCCATGCGTCTTAGGAAACGGCGGCGCTGCGTCGGTCCAGAATTGGGTATTACTAGTTTTCTTCCTTAGTGATATCTGCGTCGATGATTTTCGACACGTCGTCGGCGTCCTCGTCGTCATCTTGGAGAAGGGTATCGTCGTCGTCCTTGTCTAGATCATCGTCAAGGTCGTCGGCGATATCGTCGACCTCCGCATCGTCATCGTCGTCATCGTCGTCATCATCGTCGTCGGCAGCAGTGGCGATTACTTTGACATCGTCGTCGCCGTCATCGTTGTTGTCACCGTCACCCTCGGAGACCGACATACCCGGGCCGGCATTATCGGCTTTTTCTTCCTCGACTTCGTCAACGGTTTCTTTTTCTTCTTCGCTCTCGGCTTCCGCCGGTTCGGCATTCTCGGCTTCAGGAGCCGCTTCGGGAGCCGCAGCCGGAGCCGCCTTAGCCGGCTCCGGCGTTCGCGGCCGACGCTGCTTTAACAGCGCATCAGGCTCAAATGAGAATTCACATTTCGGGCATTCAATGGGGCGTTTTTGAAGGTCGTAAAAGCGCGCCGCACAACTGGGGCAAACCCGCTTCGTCCCGAGATCCGGTTTGATCAAGGTAATTATTCCCGCGCAAGAACAAGTGGCCAGAAGGGCGCTGGGTTTGCCATGATCGCGCGGACCTGTCAAAGCTCCTGAAACGAACAGGCGGTTCCGCCCTCCCTTGTTTGAGAGCCTCGTTTGAAAATATGGCGAGAACTATGAAGGATTCCAGTGTCCCCCGGCCACTCCGGGCCGCGAGCGAAGGCCCGCTAAAGGGCACCGCGATCGTCCCCGGCGACAAATCCATATCCCATCGCGCACTGATCCTTGGCGCCATGACCGTGGGCAGGACCGAGATCACGGGTCTGCTTGAAGCCACTGACGTGATGAACACCGCCAGGGCTATGGAAAGCCTTGGCGCCCATATTTCGGGCAGCGGCGGGGGGCAGTGGCTGGTCGAAGGCGTTGGCGTTGGCGGGTTCTCGGAGCCCAACGCGCCCCTTGATTTTGGTAATTCGGGCACCGGCTGCCGCCTTTCGATGGGAGCCGTCGCGACGACGCCGATCTCAGTTGATATTACCGGCGACGCTTCATTGCGGCAGCGGCCCATGGGCCGCGTGCTGGAACCGCTGCAGCAATTCGGGATGAGATGGAAAGGCCACGGAGAGGCTCCCGGTTTGCTCCCGGTGGGCTTGAAGGGCGCAAGTTCTTCGCCGCCGATTCGCTATACGCTGGAGGTGCCCTCGGCGCAGGTGAAGTCGGCATTGCTGCTGGCCGCGCTGAATGTGGCGGGGACCTCTACGATCATCGAGCCAACCGCGACGCGTGATCACACCGAGCGCATGCTAAAGGCCATGGGCGCTGCAATCTCAATTGAGCAAAGCGGTTCCGGGAAGGCGATTTCCATTACCGGGGAAGCGGAACTCAAGCCCGTGCCGATATTTGTTCCGTGCGACCCCTCCTCGGCAGCCTTTCCTCTTGTCGCCGCATTAATTGTGCCTGGCTCCGAGGTGCTGCTCGAAAGGGTCATGCTCAATCCATTGCGGACAGGGCTTCTAACGACCCTTCAGGAAATGGGGGCAGACATCGCGTTCGAGAATCGGCGTGAAATTGGTGGTGAGATGGTGTCGGATCTGTGCGTTCGCCACTCGGCATTGCGAGGCCTGGAAGTGCCGCCGGCGCGCGCGCCATCCATGATCGACGAATTTCCAATATTGTCGGTGGCGGCCGCATTCGCCGAGGGCAGCACAATTATGCATGGGCTGGAAGAATTGAGGGTGAAGGAAAGTGATCGCCTCTCGGCCATCGCCACTGGGTTGAAGGATTGCGGAGTCGGTGTCGAAGAAAGCAAGGACGGTCTTACAATCGAAGGTCGAGGTGCCGAGGGCGTGCGCGGAGGCGGTAATGTCGTCACCCATATGGATCACCGCATCGCGATGAGTTTTCTCGTTTTAGGCCTGGGATCGCGTGAAGCGGTCGTGGTCGATGACGGCTCAATGATCGCCATGAGCTTTCCCGACTTCGAGGATCTTATGTGCGGACTTGGCGCGCCACTTCTTAGGGCAAACGCTTGAGCGCCCTGCCAATCATTGCGATCGACGGTACCGCTGCGTGTGGGAAAGGGACGCTGGCTAGAAAGCTCGCAGAACATTTTGGATTTTCCCACCTCAATTCTGGCGCCCTTTACAGATTGGTAGCGCTGGGCGTGCTCGATATGGACGGCGACCCGTCAGATGCTGGCGATGCACTTCGTGCCGCACGGTCAATCGATATCAGCCAAGCGGCCCATCCAAATATTCGCACGGATGTCGTCGGTAAGGCGGCATCGCAAGTCGCGGCTATTCCTGAAGTCCGCAGCATCTTGCTCGATTTTCAGCGCGGCTTTGCGGCTAATCCTCCAGATGGAAAATTTGGAGCGGTAATCGATGGTCGCGATATCGGCACGGTGATCGTACCTGCAGCGACCGCTAAACTTTACGTCGATGCGGAGCCAGAAATCCGTGCCTCGCGCCGCCGCTTGGAACTGGAATCTCTTGGAATTTTCAGGGATGAGAAGGAAATTCTGACTGAGCTCAAAGCCCGCGATGCCGCCGATAAGAGCCGGGAGATCTCGCCTTTGCGACAGGCTGAGGATGCCATGTTGCTCGATACCAGCGATTTGGGTATAGACGCGGCGTTCGCGGCGGCCCTGGCACTGGTGGAACCCAAAATACGACCAGCGCTGAATTTATCCGCACGTGGTCCGTCTTAAGGGGCTTGAAGGAGGCCCGACGGTGCCCGCGATGCTTCGTCGCAACGATCTTGCAACTTCAATCCCCCGATTCTCGGGGCCGCTCACGCTGGCATGTGCCTACGTGATCGTAAACATCTTACAGGAGCGTTCATGGCCGACACCGCCGAAAGCATTCCAACCCCAAGCCGTGACGAGTTCGCGGCGATGCTCGAAGAGAGCTTCATCGATCGGTCGCCCGCGGAGGGTTCGGTGGTCAAAGGCCAAATCGTCGCGATCGAAAACGATTTTGTCGTTGTTGATGTTGGATTGAAGACCGAGGGGCGCGTTCCGCTGAAGGAATTCGAAATGCCCGGATCGGATTCATCGATCAGCGTCGGTGAAGAGGTCGAGGTTTATGTCGAGCGGGTGGAAAATGCGCTTGGCGAAGCGGTCTTGTCGCGTGACAAGGCGCGGCGAGAGGAATCTTGGACCCGCTTGGAGAAGGCTTTCGAAGATGAGGGCCGTGTTTCGGGCGTCATTTTTGGTCGCGTGAAGGGAGGCTTTACCGTCGACCTCGATGGAGCCGTCGCGTTCCTGCCCGGAAGCCAGGTCGATGTCCGCCCGGTACGTGATGTCGGGCCGCTCATGAACATCCCGCAAATTTTTCAAATTCTGAAAATGGACCGCCGCCGCGGCAATATAGTCGTGTCACGTCGCGCCGTACTCGAAGAGCGCCGCGCCGAAGAACGCACAGAATTGGTCGCCAGTCTTGCCGAAGGGCAGGTGGTGCAAGGCACGGTCAAGAACATAACCGATTATGGCGCATTTGTTGATTTGGGTGGCGTCGATGGCCTGCTGCACGTCACCGATATGGCCTGGCGCCGGGTATCGCACCCGACCGAAGTCCTCAGTGTGGGTGAAGAAGTTCAGGTTCAGATCATCAAAGTGAACCACGATACGCAACGCATCAGTCTAGGAATGAAACAGCTCCAGACAGACCCATGGGAAGGTGTAGGGGTCAAATATCCTGTTGGAACGCGCTTCAAAGGCAGGGTCACCAATGTCACCGACTATGGTGCGTTCGTTGAGCTGGAGGCCGGCGTCGAGGGGTTGGTGCACGTCTCAGAGATGAGTTGGGTGAAAAAGAACGTTCACCCGAACAAGATCGTCAATCCGGAAGACCAAGTTGAAGTGATGGTGCTTGAGGTGGATTCCAATAAGCGCCGTATCAGCCTTGGGCTTAAGCAGTGCCTTGATAACCCCTGGTCGGAATTTGCCGAGAGCCAGACCGTTGGAACAATTCTCGAGGGCGAAATCCGCAACATTACGGAGTTTGGTCTGTTCGTGGGACTTCCGGGCGACATCGATGGAATGGTGCACCTTTCTGATTTGTCCTGGGACAAATCCGGCGATGCGGCGGTTCAGGAATACGAAAAAGGCCAGACCGTGAAGGTCAAGATTCTCGATGTGGACCCTGAAAAGGAACGCGTCAGCTTGGGGATTAAGCAGCTTTCAGACGACCCGATGGAAAAAATGGGCGAACTCAAAAAAGGCAAGATCGTAACGGTCAGCGTTGTTGAGGTGCAGGATGGCGGTCTTGAAGTGGAATTGAGCGAAGGCGTGCGTGCGTACATTAAGCGCTCAGATCTCGCGCGCGACAGACGCGATCAACGGCCCGAACGTTTCGGTGTTGGAAACAAAATCGATGCAATGATTACAAGTGTCGACAAATCCGGACGCCGGATTGGACTTTCGATCAAGGCCCGCGAAACCGCAGAAGAGAAGGAAGCCGTCCAACAATACGGATCATCAGATTCCGGTGCGTCCCTTGGCGATATTCTTGGCGCTGCGCTCTCGCGTGTAAAGAAGACGGCTGGCGCGGACGAGGAGGCGGAGAAGACGGCCGACGCTGACGAGGAAGCGAAAACGAAAGCCGCCGCGGTCGAGGACGCGAAGAAGACCGCAGACGAGGACGCAAAGAAGGCGGACGACGCGGATGAAGGCAAGAAGAAATCCGTAAAGGCAAAGAAGGAAGCCAACACAGACGAGGATGAGAAGAAGGCAGACGATGCGGATAAAGGCGTCAAGAAGAAAGCTGCGAAGAAGAAGGCCGATGCGGGCGACGGCGTAAAGAAGAAAGCGGCGAAGAAGAAGGACGATGCGGACGACGGCGAGAAGAAGAAAGCCGTGAAGAAGAAGGCCGCTAAGAAGAAAGACGACGCGGGTGAGGGCGTAAAGAAGAAAGCCTCGAAAAAGAAAAGCGATGCGGATAAGGACAAGGAGTAATTCCTCGAAATTGTTGGCAAAGCAGGCATTTAACGGCCGCGCGGCGTATTTGTTTTTGAACGGGATTTCACCTAGTGAGCTCGCCGAGCTTGTCGGGGCGTCGAAATCCCAATAATCTCAACAAAATGAGTGCCGAATCCAACCGGCGTAACTTGGAGGAATATTTGATGAGAAAATTAGTCGGCTTTGCGGCCGCCATAGCATTCTCGGCCGGCGCTGTTGCCGCCCATGCCACCGATGGTTTCGAGCCTCCTGCCTGGGCCTATCCGGTGATGGACGAGGGCCGCGGTCGTGGGCCGGATGACGGGTCGCTTATCAGCGTTCCTGGGAGTGATCTTCAACGGACCCAAACGCAGATCAATGATCGCTTTAACCCGCCCGATTGGTATCCGGACGAGCACCCTCCACTACCGGAAGTGGTGGCACATGGCCGGGCACCCTTGGTGCGCGCCTGTGCTCAATGCCACATGCCGCATGGTGCCGGACATCCGGAATCGGCACCGCTCGCTAATGTGTCGGCTGATTACATTGTTGCCCAATTGGAGGCCTACCAAAGCGGCGCTCGCAAAAGCTCTATTGCGGCCCGCTCTGCCAGCATGATCGAGATCGCTGGCGCCATGACGGCAGAGGAAATGCGCATTGCGGCAGAGTATTTTGAATCTTTGCCGCCGGTGAATTGGATCACCGTCATCGAGACCGATATGGTTCCTGAAACCTATGTCGGCGCGGGCAATATGCGCCATGCCGAGCATGACGGCGGTATGGAGCCCCTCGGCAGCCGCATTATAGAGATTCCCGAAAATTCCGAATTGGCCGAACTGCGGGATTCGCATAGCCCATTTCAGGCCTTTGTCCCTCATGGGAGTGTTGCCGCTGGTGAGGAGCTTGCGACGACCGGTGGTGGCGGACGTACCATTCAGTGCTCGGTGTGCCATGGCGCTGATCTAAAAGGCCTTGGCCAAGTTCCTGCTCTCGCCGGCCGCTCGCCAATCTATTTGGCTCGTCAGATGTTCGATATCCAGCATGGCGCCCGTGGTGGCGCGAATGTGGCTCTTATGCAGAGCGTGGTGGTTAATCTAAGCCATGACGATGTCCTGAACCTTTCTGCCTATCTCGCTTCGATAGAGCCGTAAGGGCTAGCTAGGCATTGGGGCGTTCGGCATTTGGCCGGACGCCCCTTTTTCTTGTCCGACGAGCGCATCGTCTCAAGAAATTCCTTTAGTTTTTAGGTGCTTACGAAGCGCAGCCTGTTGACGGGTTAGCTGTGCATTGGCAAACTATTGCCGGGCAATGGTCGAGCGTAGCGGGTCGCTCAACTTTGGGGGCTGGGGCATGATTAAATCGGAGTTGGTTGCGCGCCTCTCGGAGCGTTATCCGCATCTATATCACCGCGACGTCGAGCGTATCGTTTCTACCGTCCTCGACGAGATCACGCGGGCACTGGCAGAAGGTGATCGCGTAGAGTTGCGAGGCTTCGGTGCATTTTCGGTGAAAACGCGCCCCGCGCGACTCGGACGCAATCCGCGAACGGGCGAAGCGGTTAACGTTAAAGAAAAGCGAGTGCCATTTTTTCGTACGGGCAAAGAATTGCGGGAGAGGCTGAACGCGAAACCGACGGACAGCCAATAGTTTAGGTGAAAGTTTCAACATTATTGGTGGTTGTTCCCGTCGTCGTCTTTGCGGCGGTGGTCGCAATTGCCAATCGTTCGCCGGTCACATTTAGTCTCGATCCGTTTTCCGATGAGCCGAGTTTGGCGCTGTCTTTGCCGCTTTATTTGCTTGTTTTCCTGACTTTTTTGTTGGGGGTTGTGCTTGGCGGCGTCACGGTTTGGTGGCGCCAAACCATCTCATCGCGCTCGTCCAACCTGCCCGCAGCTATCAAGAATGAATGAGTTCGCAATGCGACCCGATGCGGCCAAGGGACAACACGCGTGACGACTGACAGTCCATCCGCCAATCCGATCTTTGTGGCCTTGGATGTGCGCTCGGTAGATCGTGCGCTGACGCTTGCCGCCGCAGTCAAACCCTATATTGGTGGTTTGAAGGTCGGGCTTGAATACATCAATGCGTGCGGACCTGACGGCATTCGCGCGATTGTTGATCTGGGGCTTCCAGTCTTCGCCGACGTCAAACTTCACGATATTCCGAACACGGTCGCGGCGGCGGTTCGCTCGTTGGCGCTGATCGAACCTGCGCTCATCAATGTGCACGCCTCGGGCGGCCGGGCGATGATGGCAGCAGCAGCGCAGAGTGCAGCCGAATTTATGCCTCGGCCCCAGGTCTTGGGTGTCACGGTCCTGACAAGCCTTGAGGCGGCCGATTTAGAAGCTCTGGGGGTGTCGGCCTCTCCCATGGAACAGGTATTGCGCCTTGCCCGGTTGGCGCAGGACGCGGGTCTCGATGGGGTCGTCTGCAGCCCACAGGAGATCTCCGCAGTGCGTCGGGCCTGCGGCCCTGGTTTTCTCATTGTTACTCCCGGAGTGCGGCCTGCAGGCGCTGCGCTGGGCGACCAGCGCCGGGTCATGGCGCCGCGGGACGCCCTGAGGGCCGGCGCGGATATTCTTGTTATCGGTAGACCGATTACCGCTGAAACCGACCCAGCCGGTGCTGCGAGGGCGATTTTGGCGGATTTGGAGGAGTTTCTACCGGCTCAGTGAGCCAACCCCATTGGCCCGAGCTTGATTTGTCCGGGCACGAAGCGCGATAAGCGGCGCCTAATGAGCATTCAAGTAAAAATTTGTGGGATTACGACAATTGAAGGAGCGGACGCCGCTCAACGATCGGGCGCCGATTTCGTTGGCATGGTGTTTTTCCCCAAAAGTCCGCGCAATGTCGGATTCGACCAAGCAACAGCCTTGTCCGCACGCTTGCGGGGCGGGCCACGCCTTGTTGCAGTATTCGTAAACGCTGACGATTCTACGATATCCGAGGCGATCGCCTCGGCGCAGCCGGACTATCTTCAATTGCACGGAACCGAAACCCCGGCTCGAACGGGACAAATTGCTTCGCGTTTTGGTCTGCCGCTCATCAAGGCGTTGCCTGTTGCCGATAACCCCGACTTAGGTGCCGCCAAGGGTTATGAGGAGATCGTCGATTATCTGCTCTTTGACTCCAAGCCGCCGAAACTCGCCGAGCGTCCCGGTGGGCACGGCGTGGCGTTTGACTGGAAATTATTGTCGGGGATCGGTACGGAAATCCCCTGGTTGCTCTCGGGCGGAATCACGGCAGAAAATGTCGGGCGCGCGGTTCGTGCCTCCGGCGCGAAGATGGTCGACACCTCATCCGGGGTTGAGATCGCTCCCGGTAAGAAGAGCCCGGAGAAAATAAGAGAATTTATCGATGCTGCGCGCAACGCCTCACAGGCGGATGCGCCATGAGCGATTCTCTTCCCAACACGCATCGTTCCGGCCCCGATGCCGGCGGTCATTTTGGTGAGTTCGGCGGACGCTATGTTGCCGAAACTTTGATGCCGCTCTTGCTGGCGCTTGAAAAAGCCTATGGCAGTGCGAAAACAGACACAGCATTTCAAGAAGAACTGCAATCTCTTCTGACGCATTATGTGGGTCGGCCGAGCCCGCTCTATTTTGCCGAACGCCTAACGGAACATTTGGCTGGCGCAAAAATTTATCTCAAGCGCGAAGACCTCAATCACACCGGCGCGCATAAGATCAATAATTGTATCGGGCAAATTCTGCTTGCGCGACGCATGGGAAAGACTCGCATCATTGCTGAGACGGGTGCCGGTCAACATGGTGTTGCGACGGCCACGGTCGCCGCGCGTTTTGGCTATCCTTGTATCGTTTATATGGGCGAAGTCGACATCGAGCGGCAGAAGCCGAATGTCTTTCGCATGGAGTTATTGGGCGCTGAGGTGCGCGCGGTGAGCTCCGGCTCGCGAACACTGAAAGATGCTATGAACGAGGCCCTGCGCGATTGGGTCGCCAATGTTCACGACACGTTTTACATCATCGGCTCAGCTGCCGGCCCGCATCCCTATCCTGCGATGGTGCGAGATTTTCAAACGATCATCGGGCATGAGGTCGGTGCGCAGATCCAATCGGCTGAGCAGCGTGCTCCCGACCTCCTGATCGCATGCGTTGGCGGTGGCTCCAACGCGATTGGGCTCTTTCATCCCTTTCTCGATGATCCCGATGTCGCGATGCATGGCGTGGAGGCCGCGGGTAAGGGATTGGACAGCGCGCATCATGCCGCGACCTTGGGAAAAGGAACGCCCGGCGTGCTTCACGGTGCGCGCTCCTATCTTTTGCAAAATAGCGATGGGCAGGTAACCGAGGCGCATTCGATCTCCGCGGGGCTCGATTATCCTGGCGTGGGTCCGGAGCACTCTTGGTTGAAGGACGCGAAACGAGTCACATACGCTTCTGCGACCGATGCCGAGGCATTGGACGCATTTCAGTTGCTAAGCCGTTTGGAAGGAATCATTCCGGCACTGGAATCTTCGCACGCGATTGCCCATGCGGCGCGCGTCGCGCCGTCCATGCAGAAAGACGAGATCATCGTGATCAATCTTTCCGGTCGGGGCGATAAGGATATTTTCACTGCAGCTGACGCACTCGGTGAGAAAATATGAGCCGTCTCGGACCGCGCTTCGTCGAATTACGCGGTAAAGGGCGTTCTGCCTTCGTGCCGTTCATTACTGCGGGCGATCCCGATGCTGAAACCTCATTTGAAATCTTGCGGAAACTTCCCGAAGCGGGAGCGGACGCCATTGAGCTTGGAATGCCTTTTTCCGATCCGATGGCAGATGGCCCGGCCATTCAAGCCTCCTCCACGCGCGCCCTCGGCGCGGGAATGAGCGTCAAGGCCGCGCTCAAAATGGTCTCGCAATTTCGCAAGGAAAATACCAAAACCCCGATCGTGCTCATGGGATATTACAATCCGATTCACGCCTATGGCGTTCCCGAATTTATTTCGGACGCAAATTCAGCCGCAGTAGATGGATTAATCATTGTCGATTTGGGGCCGGAGGAAGATGAAGCACTGCGTACCTGCGCGAACTTAGCGGGGATCGATATGGTAAGGTTAGCAACGCCGACAACGGATGATGCGCGGTTACCCGCTGTTTTGAACGGCGCTGGTGGGTATCTCTATTATGTTTCGGTTGCCGGCGTGACGGGAACGAAAGCTGTTCCCGAGGAAGATGTGCGTGCAGCGATACAGCGGATTAAGAAGAGCACGGATCTGCCTTGCGCGGTCGGCTTCGGGATTCGTACGCCGGAGCAAGCAGAGGCGATTGCAAAAATAGCCGATGCGGCGATTGTCGGGTCCGCGATCGTGTCCCTTATCGGTGAAGCGGATCGGGCCGGGTTTCCCAGGCAAAAGATTGTGTCCCAGACCATAGACTTTTGCCGGGGCTTAGCGGATGCCGTCCACAATGCACGGAATCAGGCACCGGCTTAATAATTTTTCATCCATTTCAGGGTATTGGCTAACGCAATTATGCTAGAGTTTCGCAAATGAATTGGATCACCAATTTTGTTCGTCCCCGCATAAAAGGGCTGATTGGACGCACGGGCACGCCGGAGAATCTGTGGCGTAAATGTTCCGGTTGCGGAGAAATGATCTTTCACCGCGATCTCGACAAGTCTCAGAACGTCTGCCCGCAATGCAATCATCATATGCGAATTGGTGCGAAGGAACGTTTGGCCGCTTTGCTGGATGGCGGCGGGCACGATCTTCTGCCGTCACCTCAGGTGCCGCAGGATCCGCTCCAATTTCGTGACGACAAAAAATATTCCGATCGCTTGCGCGATGCGCGCGCAAAGACGGAACAGCAGGACGCGATTGTCGCAGCGCGCGGCACCATTAACGGTCAAGCTGTTATCCTGGCGGTTCAGCCTTTCGATTTCATGGGCGGATCGCTTGGTCTTGCTACCGGCGCAGCACTCGTTGCTGCTATGCGCGCCGCGGTCGCTGAGCATCGTCCCTTTGTTTTGGTTGTTTCCTCCGGTGGTGCGCGCATGCAGGAAGGAATTCTTTCCCTCATGCAACTGCCGCGTACGACTGTCGGTGTCGACATGCTGAAGGAAGCTGCGCTTCCCTATATTGTCGTTCTAACCGACCCAACCACGGGCGGCGTATCTGCCTCCTATGCGATGTTAGGTGACGTCCAAATTGCAGAACCTGGGGCGCTCATAGGATTTTCGGGCCCGCGCGTGATCGAGCAAACAATACGTGAGCGGCTACCGGCGGGCTTTCAGCGCGCCGAATATCTGCTCGATCACGGCATGATCGACATGATCGTTCACCGTCATGAATTGAAAAACACGCTGTCGCGAATTATCGCGCTTCTCACCAAACAGCCTGTGCCGGAGCCTGTGCCCGTTAAAGACCATGCGCAGGAAAATGGCCGCGACAACGGCGTGGCGCCCGCCGGAAACGCTCCCCCACGACCCACATGAATGTGAGGTCCCTGCCGAGCGACGCCGCGCTTTCGCGGCTACTTGAACTCCATCCCAAGCGCATCGATCTTGTCCTCGATCGGATAGAACGTTTGCTTGCCGCCCTCGGTCATCCGGAGGAGGTTCTTCCGCCCGTTATTCACGTCGCCGGAACCAATGGAAAGGGATCGGTGTGCGCCTTCTTGCGCTCAATGCTCGAAGGCTCGGGTCAGCGCGTGCACCTCTACACGTCTCCCCACCTTATTCGGTTTCACGAGAGGATTCGTCTAGCCGGTTCGCCAATCGGCGAGGACGCGTTGACGATGATTTTGGAAGAGTGCGAACGGGCAAATGACGGCGAGCAGATTACTTTTTTTGAGATCACCACCGCTGCGGCTATTCTCGCCTTTTCGCGTGCTCCGGCAGAGGCTCTGGTGCTCGAAGTCGGTCTCGGGGGAACATTTGACGCGACCAATGTTGTGCGCCAGCCGGCGGCAGTTTGCATCACACCCATCGCACATGATCATAAGGAATTTTTGGGCACACATCTTGCCGGCATCGCTCGGGAGAAAGCGGGCATCATAAAGCCGGGCGCGCCCTGCATTCTTGCCCGGCAAAGCGATGAAGTGCGGGATGTCATAACCAGCCATGCCGAGTCATTGGGCGCACCGCTTCTTATCGAAGGTGAGCATTTCGACGGATATGAGGAACATGGCCGCTTCGTCTATCAAGACGAGTTCGGTTTGCTTGATCTTCCCGGTCCCAAACTGGCCGGACGGCATCAAATCTCGAATGCTGCAATTGCCATCGCGTGCCTGCGCCGGTTGGGCGCCGAGAAATCGCGGGCCCGTTGGGCTGAGGAGAGGGCAATCGAATGGGGTTTGAAAAACGTCCAATGGCCAGGGCGTCTGCAACTCTTAAAGGGTGGAATGCTAGTTGAATTGGCGCCGGAAGGCGCGGAGATCTGGTTGGATGGCGGTCATAATCCGCATGGTGCCACCGCGGTGGCCCAGTTCCTGGCCGATCGAGAGGAGCAAGTACAAAGACCGCTTTATCTTATTTGCGGACTACTGCAATCCAAGGACGCTCAGGCCTTTTTTGCACCCTTTGCCGGCCTTGCCCGCCATGTAACGACGATCTCGATAGAAGGCGAAGCAAACTCCTATGGCGCGGGTGGCTTGTACGATGCGGCGCGTGAAGCGGGCTTGGAGGCAACGCCGGCAGACAGTCTAGACGACGCAATGATGCAAATTTTTGCCTGGGCGCGTTCGCGTCCAGACGAGAGCCCTCCCCGAATTCTTATTGGCGGCTCGCTCTATCTCGCGGGGCAGGTTCTCTTGGACAATGAGTGAGCGTTAACGCCCCCTAGCGCTTCAGATTGAGGCGTCGATCCATTCTTTGATTTTATTTTTAGGTAAGGCGCCAACTTTCGTGGCGGCGACTTGACCATCTTGAAAAATCATAAGTGTTGGGATTCCACGCACGCCGTATTTTGTCGGCGTCTGAGGATTTTCATCGATATTGAGTTTCGCTACGGTTAGACGGTCGCCAAACTCGCTCGCAAGTTCCTCCAGCGCTGGAGAAATCGCGCGGCAAGGGCCGCACCATTCCGCCCAGAAATCAATCAATACGGGAGTCTTTGATTCGAGTACGTCGGTCTGAAAACTGTCGTCCGTGATCTTTATCTGAGACATAAAATCCTCGAAAACTGGTTGAGCTTGACGGAATGTAGGAACGCGCCTCGTAGGGGTCAAGGTGGCGCGCCTATGCCATGTTCCTTGGCGTTTGGCGGTCGCGTATCTTTTGGAATTCTTCGTCCAGAAGCGAATCGGGCAGACGCATGGCGCGGGCGCCATCGGTCCAAATAAGCGCACAGGCGATATGCCTATCAGGGTAAATCTTCGACAACGCCGCGCGATAAAGAGCCATTTGCGTGCGATATATTGCCGGCGCTTTTTCGACGCTTTGAGGTGGAGTCCTGTTGGTTTTGAAATCGGCGATCATGATTTCGTTGTCGCTCAACGCCAATCGATCGATCTGGCCATTGACGCGAACGCCGCTGCCCAGTTCGGGGAGCTCGGCGGTAATCGTAATTTCGCCTCGGCTATTGTCGTCAAAGAGAGAAGCAAATTCTGGATCGTCGAGTACTGCAATAACTTCGTCCATTAGTTTTTCTGCTTCGGGCTCCGCCACACCACGCGACGAAAGAAAATTTTTCCCGGCGCGCGCGCGCTCATTGACCGGCACATTTGGCAGCATGGCGAGCAATGCATGAATCAAAAGTCCACGGCGAAATCTGTGGCCCGAAATGTCGGCTAAAGGCGAAAACGGGGCAGGTTCGTCCTCGCCCCGCGCGTCCCCCAGTGCATCGGATGGCCTGAAGATTTGTCGCTCGATTGTGCTCTCGCTCGGCGGCGCAGACAAAAATGTTGGAAGTGGCGTGGCGTCAATTTTCGGGAGCTGTTCCTTCTTCTTGGAGGTTTTGGTGGATATTTCGGCTCCCAGCACAAAGACGCTCTCGCCATCAGAACCGGATTCTTGTTTTCCAATGCGCTCGGCCGCCGCTTGAAGATAGGGATACCAAGCGTTTTCGTGGACGCCGCGTTTGGTTTCATATCCGCAAAGAATGAGCCAGTCCCGCGCGCGCGTCAGCGCAACATAGAGGAGGCGGTGATATTCGCGGATTTCGCGATGCTGTGCCTCAGCCTTGGCCCGCGCGACTGGAGGTGTCTCAAAGGCTTTGGGGACGCCGAAATACAGACAATCATCCGTATAAAGAATTCCTGCGTGGCGTTCATGGTCGGGGATTTGCGCTGTGTCGGGCACAATGACGATATTCGCCTCCAAGCCTTTTGCGCCATGGATCGTCATGACGCGCACTGATCCACCGCCTTGTTCCATGTCGCGTTTGACCTCCGCAGCGCCTCGCGAGAACCAATCGAGAAAGCCTTCGAGAGACGGCGGATGGGAATCTTCATAATGTTGCGCGAGTGAAAGAAATTCTCCGATTGCATCGTCGGCCTCGGCACCGAAACGCGACAGGATGCGCTTACGCCCGCCATGTGCCAGCGTGTTCGCAAAGAATTCGAATGGCGGGAGATAGTCGGCCTGCGACAACGCGTTTGCCAAAAAATCATGCGCTTTTGCAAGGGTGTCGTTTTCCTGCACGCGCGCAGATAGCTCATCCCATAGGCGTCCACGACGCGGTTGAGCAAGAGCGTAGAGCTCGTCTTCTCCAAGCCCAATGAGGGGCGATTTTAAGAGCGCCGCCAAGTTCAACTCGTCTTCCGGCAGCAGCGCAAAACGGCCCAGCGCAACAAGGTCGGCAATCGCAATTTGATCGAGAAGGACCATACGGTCCGCGCCGGCAACGGGAATGTTGCGTTCCATGAGTTGCCGGATCATTTCTTGAGCGAACGCATTTCGCCGCCTAACAAGAATCATGATGTCGCCCGGTATTATGGCTCTCGCATTTTTCACGCCCGGCAGATTTGTGCCCTTTTGAATCCAATTTGTGATGCGACCTGCAATGCGCGCGGCAAGGGCGATATCGGCGCCTTGAGAGGAGGGCGCGTCCACCGGCAAATTCCATGGATCCCGCTCAATTGTTGGCGGCGGCTTAATGGTAGGCCAAATTTCCACTCGTCCGATATCGCTGCGGTACGGCTCGTGAAGCGGCGTCTCGCCCGTCGAACTCAAGCCATCGCGGACGGTCTCATCGGAGAAGACTTCGTCGACAAATGCCAGAATCGCCTTGGAGCTTCGGCGTGAAACAGGCAAGCGGACATCGGAAAAATTGAGTTCGGCATTTTCAGCGCAGGCGCGGAAATAGCTCAGATTGCGCCCGAATTCTTCAGGTGCGGCGCCCTGAAAGCTAAAGATCGATTGCTTCTCGTCGCCCACTGCAAAGAGCGTAGGGGTGTGTCGTCCTTCGCGCGAACCATGGCCGGAGTAAAACTCTTCGGAAAGTTTGGCGATTATTTTCCATTGCTCGGGGCTGGTATCCTGCGCTTCGTCAACAAGAATGTGGTTGATGCCTCCGTCCAGCTTGTAGAGCACCCAAGACGCCGCCCCTTCGCGTTCGAGCAATAGGCGTGTGGAACGGATCAGATCGTCATAGTCGAGCGTGGCCCTTGCGGTTTTTCTCAAGGCATATTCGTCAAGAACGCTCTTCGCGACCGTCACAATGGCTTCGGTGAGCGTTGCCGTAGCAGCAGCCTTGGCTTTTTCATCGGCGGCAACTACGCGATCGCGCAAATTTACAATGAGATCGAAAAGTTCGGGTTGGGCGTCCGCAATTTTCTTCGTCGCAAGTGATTTTCGCGGTTGCCCGTCTGTGGTTAGAAAGATTTTCCGCAATGGCTCGAAATTTTCCGCGGAGATGTTGGCCAAGAAGGCGCTCAAATGCCCGCCTAAACGGCGATCAGTTGACGAGCCGGTAAGCAACCATTGCGCAATACTCTCCAAACGATCGCGCTCGGCCCTAAGCTGGGAACAAAAACTCTCGAGGACATTGTTCTCATCGTCATCCGGGCCGACATTTAGTTTTTTTCGTAGTGTCGCGAAGAGGCGGCCCTCTTCGTTCCCATGGGCGGCTAGAACCTCCCGCAGGCGCCCGGCATTGCCGATTGCACCATCGACGATTTCAGCAAATCGTCCGTCAGCGGCGCGCGTGGCAAGAACCGCGACAGCATGTGCCAATTTTTTATCTTGCTGCGCGGCGCGTTGTAATACGGCATCGCGGCTCATCCGCATCAAATCGGAAGCGCTACGCTCGTCGAGTACACTAAAGCGTGCCGGGACGCGCGCTTCGATGGGAAAGCGTGCGAGCACGTGCTGACAGAAGGAATGAATGGTTTGAATCTTGAGACCGCCGGGCGTTTCCAGGGCCTGCGCGAATAACCGCCGCGCGCGGCGCATGGTGCCGGAGTCCGTCCCTTGAGCTCCAATCTCTCTGAGGCGCGCGCTAAGCTCCGCATCGTCAAGCAAAGACCATGTCCCAAGGCGATCAAAAAGCCGCGTCGACATCTCTGCTGCCGCCGCCTTTGTGTAGGTAAGGCAGAGGATTTGCGCCGGCTCAGCTCCGGCCAGCAATAAACTTGTCACGCGGTCAGCAAGAAGATGCGTCTTTCCGGAGCCGGCGTTTGCCGATACCCAGACCGAATTTCTGGGGTTTATAGCGTCGGTCGTGTCTGGGCGAAGGTTCATTCCGCGCCCTCACCGATCAGCGTCCACTCGCGGACCCGCGCGAGGTGATCGTAATCGCTCACATCGCTTAGGCGCTCCATCATCTCACGCGAGCGATAGGGTTGGGCCTCATCGTCATAGGTTGAGATGCGCTGTTGTAAGCGAAGATAGGCTTCTTCCGATTTTGTGGTTGCGTCCTTGGCGTAGACCAGTTCTCGGCCGGGTGGCTGGGCGCCGGTCAGTTGAACATGGACAAATTCCGCTATGTGGTTGCTGCGAATATCAGGGAAAGCCCCATGCATCAGCATCGCGCCTTCTAAAGGCAGTTGTGGACTTAAGAGTGTCTCGACCTGTTTCAGGGACGGCGTGCGCCCGGTTTTGTAATCGATGATTGCTGCAGCGTCATCGGCGAAGAATTCGATCCGATCCACGCGGCCCGAAAGAGTGAACGGACCGCCTTGCGTCGGCACGCTCAGTGTTCCCTTAATCTCGGACAATGCGCGCTCGGCGTTTCGCCGGCGCTCGGTCTCATAATTGATGAACCAATGAGCGGCGCGATCAAAGCGCGGCTGCCAAAGCGCCTTCGCCGCGGCCGAGGCGCCTGCCTCGGCAAAGGCTTCGTCGCCAAAGCGCATAAACTGTTCCAAGGCGTCGCCCGGGAAGCGGGCCGGAAAGGCGTTGAGAAAGCGCTCCAAGGCGGCATGGATCGCTATTCCGCGCTCGCGCGGGCCCGGTTCAACATCGATCGGATCGAGTGGCCTTAGGCGCAATATGTGGCGCGCATAGATAGCATAAGGATCACGCAGCCAGGTCTCCACTTGGGTCACGCTGAGTTTGCGCGGGCGCACAGAAACGGGTGGCCGCGGTTCGGGGCGCGCGGCGCGCTTTTCGCGTTTGGCCTCGTCAATACGCTGCGCCCATTGCACCAGATCGTTTCGCACTTGGAGCTTTTCGTCAATGCCGAGCCCCTTCGCCAGCTGTTTCACGCGAAGGAGCCAACGTGACGGCGTTGTCGGCGTTCCGTCGGTTTTAAGCGAACGTGTCAGAAGCACATCGGCGCTGGCGGCAAGCGTTGCAAAGTCATGCGCGGCAAGTCCTGTCTTACGTTCCGGTGCTTCTAAGCCGAGTTGCTTGCGCATGGGCCGCGAGAGCCAGGGATCGGTTGTCGTTTCCGCCGGCCAAACGCCTTCATTGAGGCCGCCGAGAATGACCAGGTCAAAATGCTGAAGTCGTGCTTCAAGAGGGCCCAGCAGAGCCAAGCGCGGGTGCCGGCCATAGCTTGGCCGCACGACGCGCGCTTCAGCAAGGTCGCGAAAGAGATCCGCATATTGATCGCCCGAGGTCAGAATGCAGTCGCCGCCATGCTCAAGCAGCTCTGTTACAAGGGCGCCGGCGATCTCTCCTGCGCCGCCGCGCCAGAGAATCTCCTCGCCGCCCTGTTCGGAATTTCCGGCGAGCAATTCCGCGGCACGTGCATGTGCGGCGACGATTTCACGAAGGGCGACATTTTTTGTCTCGCTTAGTTCAAATAAAGGCAGCAGGATTTTCTTGAGCTCCGTGAACCATCCTTGCAATTCGTCGGACGCATCTTTCCTTGCAAGCGCCTGCGTTATTCCCTCAAGCGCTGGTTCCGGTCTCAGCCCGCGCAGTGCAAGAAGTTCCATCTCACGCGCCCGGCGGCGGAATATTGCCCGCTCCATTCCGCCTGCCGCCAATGGGTGCTTTAGCAGCGCGAGCAACGGCACAGGCGCGAGACCGCCGGCGCAAGCGCGCGCAAGCAGCGCCATAAACGCACCGGGCGGCGTGCGGGCGAGCGGCGTTCCCGCTGAATCGTCTATCGCAATGTCCCAGCGCGATAGTTCCGCCGTCACACGCCGCGCCAAGCCCCTGTCGGGCGTCACCAGTGCTGCGGTTCGATCCGGCGATTCCAATATTTCACGCAAGGCAATTGCGATTATGATTGCCTCTTCTTGCGGGTTCGCTGCTTCAATGAAGCCGACGCCGTCCAGCGCTGTATCGAATGCAGCTGTGTCTTTTTCAATGAGATCGCGCCAGGCATCCGTGGTGGGCGGAGGGCGGAGCGCCTCGCTGAGAAAACGCAAACGCGGCACCTGCGGCGCGAGTGCACCTGGGTCCTCCCAGGGTAGGACATCGCCGCGACTCAGCCCGATATGAACGAGCAATTCACGCAAGCCAAATTGCGGGTGTCCGGGCTCGAGTTCCTTCCAGCTTTCCTCGTCGAGATTGCTGTCGAGCGCTGGGAGCACCACGGCTCCCAAGGAAAGATTTGCCACGATTTTCAGTAGTTTCCTGGTCGCTGGGATGGAGCCCGTCGATCCTGCAGCGATGACCCAACTGCGTGGCGGATGCTTTTCAAGGCTTTGCGCTTGGCGCTCGATCAGCGCGTCACGGCGCGCAGCAGGCTCAAAGAGACCATTTTCCTTTAGGAAGTCGGGCCAGTGCTTTGCGATGATCTGAAGGAATTCGGTCACCTCCTGCCAATGTTCAGCAAGAGATTCCGGCGCGAGGTTTTTAAGTTCCGCTAAGTCGGCGTTTTGTTCAGCCACTTCGTCAAGAAAGCCTCCCAACTCGCCCGCATGCGCGAGTGCCTGGGCGAAGGGGAGCGCCGCACCGCGCCGCTCATGCCATCGATGCACTAATTTTGCCAATTCCAGCCGTCGCTTTAATGGCGCAATGGCAGGGGGGAGCGCTATATCATCTGTGTAAAGATCAAATGCAATATCCTCATCATCGAGATCGCCCAGCGCATGAATACGTGGACCAAGCGATGCGCCTTTGAGGGCACGTGCAAATTCTTCCCTTAATGTTCGCACGGCGCGGCGCGTCGGAACAAAAATCATTACGTCGGAAAGCGCCAGCGGATCGCGCCCGACACGCGCAACGACGCCCTTTGCGAGCACGCGCGCAAAGGCGAGGCCGGCCTGTATGGTGAAGACGGAGGGCTCAGCGCGTGTCGTCACCGGCGCCATTAAGGCTGGTGCTGTAAATCTGTCAGGAATAATTCGGCTTCGGATTTGGCCTCCGGCGTTCCGACATGTATCCACACGCCATCGAGCCGAATGCCGAACAGCCGTTCGTTTTCTATCGCCTTGCCCCAAAGAGGATTGATCGAGAAACGTCCGCTCGGGGCACCGTCAAACAGGCGCGGATGCACGATCTGCAGCCCAGTCCAGACAAAGGGTGCTAATTTCATCTCTACCCGGCGTCTCAATCGGCCGCCGGCATCCATTTCGAAATCGCCCAGCCCGTCATAGCCGATACTTGTCGCGCAGGGTGCAAGCAGCATAAGCGCGTCCATCTTTTCAGGGTCCCAGCGCTCTTCCATGCGCGCCAAAGCGCGTCCCAAACCCTCTACCCAAAGCGAATCGGAATTTTGCGTAAAAAACGGGGCACCCCGAAACAAAGGCAAAGCATTAGCGATTGCCCCACCGGTATCCAGAATGTTGTCGGTTTCATCGCAAATTTGAATAGAAACGTCTTTGCGCGCCGCGAGGTGCGCTTTCATCATCTCCGCTTTGTAATGAACATTCACGACAACAAAATTTACGCCGCCGCGTACCAGCCTATCGATGACGTGATCGATAAGCGTTCGTCCATGGAGCTCGACAAGCGGCTTAGGCTTGTCTTTCGTCAAAGGGCCCATTCTGGTGCCGAGCCCCGCAGCCAGTATCATTGCCTGTTCGATAGAACTCATTCGCGTTCTCCCTGGTCACGCCATACGCCGATTCGTGCTTCGGGGGGCACCATGCGCGCATACCATGCCCTTAAATTTTTCAATGCCGGATCTTCAAGATCCTGCTCCATATAGCGCCAGACGCGTTGTAAGTGACTGAGATAACTTGGTTTTCCATCCCTTTTAGCCAAACGCGCAAAAATGCCGACGATCTTTGCGTTACGCTGAGCAGCAAGTATCGCCGCCGCGGAAACGAACTCTTCTAGGTTGGCGCGAAGGCCTCGGCGCGCCAAATAATGTGCGGTCATGGCGTCGGCCAGTTCGGGCGAAACATCGCGCCGCGCATCTTCCAGCAGAGATATCAAATCATAGGCCGCATGCCCGGCCACCGCGTCCTGAAAATCGACCATTCCAACGCGGGCGATCCCATCCCGTTCCGGCATCCATACGAGATTTTGCGCATGATAGTCACGGTGAACAAACACGCGTGGGGCGCACAGCACATCACTGAGCGCCTCTTGCCACAAAGTGCGGTGTTCGTTCTGCTCGTCCAAATCCGTGGGCCGGCCGAGCGCTAAGGGAAGAAACCATTCCGTCAGAAGATCGATTTCAGCGAGCAGCGCGGTTTCGTCATAGTCGAAGAATTGAATTTGGCCGAGTGTTTTCGGGGCAGGCTGCCTATGAAGGGCGACCAGTGCGTCGATCGCGGTTGCGTATAACTCTGTCTCATCTGCGCCCGAGGCGATGGCGTTGGTGTAAAGATTATCCCCGAAATCCTCCAGCAGTAGGAAGCCGTTTTGCGTGTCGGCGGCAATAATTTCTGGTGCGGCCAGCCCAGCCGCCCGTAAGTGCGCTGCGACAGCGACAAAGCGCGTGCAATCTGCCCCGGCCAACCTTGCAACCGCATTATACCCAAGCTTGTGTCGTTCTTGTGGTGTCGCGTCGGCACGCGCTGTTGGCGTTTCGACCTGCTGCGGTTGATCCATCAGCATCGCACTGTGATCGTCTTTGACGACACGAATATAGCGGCGCGTGGAAGCGTCACCTGCAAGCGGCTCTCGTATTGCATTTTGCCAACCGGACTGTGCCAGAAAGGCATGCATGGCTTCCTCGCGCGCGGTATCGGTTTGGCTCATCGATAGCTTTCCAAAAAATCGTTCCAGCGCTCGCCACCCGTGAGATGGGCTGTCCGCGTCTCTGTGCTCAAAGGGCAAAGCTCAACTTTAAGGCTTGAGTCGGGTAATTGGCCAAACGCGTTTTCCGGCCATTCCACAATAATCGCGCCCTCTTGCAATGCGTCTTCGAGTCCCAGCTCGATAAGCTCGCTTGCACGTTCGATGCGGTAGAGATCGAAATGGCGGACCGGCAAATTTTGGGTTTCGTAACTCTGTACCAGGGTAAAAGTCGGGCTCGGAACACGGCCGGCGACACCTAGTGCCTTGAGTATGGCTCGCGCCAGGACGGTCTTTCCGGCCCCGAGGGGCCCTGAGAGCAAGACCGCATCGCCGGCGCCAAGGACAGCCGCAATGCCGCTGCCCAGCGCCCTGGTTGCCGCCTCGTCTTCTAAGGTCACGCTTGCATCTCTTCCGTTCACCCCAAAGACTTATCCTGCCAGCAGGGCTGCGCTCAATGTCGCGTTTTCGACAGATTGCGGAGGGTGGCCCGACATGGTACCCGCGCCTGGTTTGCGGAGCGCTGCTCAGCGCGCGAACCGGCTCTATGAGGATCTGCGGCGATTTCCATGTCGGACGATATTATCATTGTCGGCGCTGGGCAGGCGGGGGTGCAGGCCGTTGCATCGCTAAGAGCAGAAGGGTTTTCCGGGCCCCTCACGCTTCTAGGGGACGAGCCATTTCCACCCTACCAGCGCCCTCCGCTCTCTAAGGCCTATTTGGCCGGCGATTTCGTGCGAGAGCGCTTGTTCCTAAAGCCGGAAAGCTTTTTTTCTGAAAATCGCTGCGATTTGCGCTTGGGCACAAAGCTCGCCCGGATCGAAAAGGAGGCCTGCCAAATTCATCTGGAAAATGGCGAAAAGCTTGCCTACGGCAAATTGCTGCTCGCGACCGGCGCGCGGGTACGGCGCATGACAGCCCCCGGAGCCGAGCTTTCCGGCATCCATTATCTGCGCGGCATTGAGGACGTTGACCTGATCAGGCCGCTTCTGATCCCGGGAAAAAATCTTGTTGTGGTCGGCGGCGGATATATCGGGCTTGAGGTGGCGGCAATCGCGGTTAAGCATGGCCTCAAGGTGAGCGTGTTGGAGGCTGCTAAGCGCGTCATGGAACGAGCGGTTTCGGTGCCACTTTCACAATTCTACCAAAAAGAGCATGCGGAGCACGGTGTTGAGATCAGGCTTGGTCTTTCTGTGGAAGGATTTGAAGGCGCCGGTCGGGTCGAACGCGTCGTCAGCGCTCAAGAATCTTTTGACGCGGATTTTGTTCTTGTCGGTATCGGCGTCGTTCCGAATTCGGAGATCGCTGAGCTGGCTGGCCTAAAGACGGATAACGGCATCGTTGTCGACGAGCACACAAGAACATCTGATCCGAATATTTTTGCCGCCGGCGACTGCACAAATCATCCGACATATCTTTTTGGGCGTGAGGATGGTCGGGTTCGCTTGGAATCGGTGCAAAATGCGATCGATCAGGCCAAACACGCAGCGCTTGCAATGATGGATCGTGTTGAGCCTTATCGCTCTGTACCGTGGTTTTGGTCCGATCAATATGATCTCAAACTCCAGATTGCCGGGCTCGCGAAATCAGATGATGAGCTGGCACTGCGCGGCGACCCGGCGGAACGAAAATTTGCGGTGTTTCACCTGACTGAGGGCGCGGTCTCTGCGGTGGAGGCGGTAAATGCCGCCCCGGAATACATTGTGGGGCGCAAGCTGATTGCCGAGGCCAAGAAAATCGAAGCCAGCGCGCTTGTTGACACAAACATCCCGATGAAATCTTTCCTCCAATAGAATTTAGGCTCAACAGGAATTCGAACCATTATGCCCAAGATCACCTATATCGAACACAACGGAAAAGAACACGTGATCGACGTTCCAGTCGGCTGGACGGTGATGGAAGGAGCAGTGAAAAACCGCGTGCCAGGAATCGACGCCGATTGCGGGGGGGCGTGCGCTTGCGCGACGTGTCACGTCTATGTGGATCCAGCCTGGAAGGATAAGGTACCGACGCGCGAGGACATGGAAGAGTCCATGCTGGACTTTGCGCTTGATGCTCAGCCAGAGAGCCGCCTTTCGTGCCAAATCAAAGTGAAAGACGAACTCGACGGATTAGTGGTGAGAATGCCGAAAAGCCAACACTAGCGCTCACGCAATGCGTGAAGCCGGTGTGGTTTTAGGCCTCTATTGCGGGTCGCTCGTCCGAAGAAGGCGCGCTATCCACATTTCGCGGGAAGTGACAGGTGACTTTGGTGCCGTTCTCCTGGCTCGATTGCAACTCGACCCAACCGTGATGTAATTCGACGAAGCGACTGACAAGCGCAAGCCCCAGCCCGGCCCCGGCAGGTGTGCCGCCATGGCCGGCCTTCGACGAAAACCGCTCAAAGGCGGATGGCATAACGTCTTCCGGAATACCCGGACCGGTGTCGGAAACGTAAAATTTCGCGCCCTCATCCGTAATATCGCCGCCAACCGTGATGGTCCCCCCGCGCGGCGTAAATTTCAGGGCATTGGAAAGAAGGTTGAACAATATCTGACCAACACGGTGTTTGTCGGCCACGAAGATGCCAACATCGGCGCTGCAATCGAGCTCAAGTTCAAGACCAATGCGCGCAGCACCTGATCGCGTGTGCTCCGTGATGGCTTGGAGGAGGGCGCAGAGATCAATTTTTTCGAGATCGAGTTCCATCACGCCGGCTTCAGCCCGCGAAAGATCCAGAATATCGTTCACGAGATCACGCAAAGTGTTCGACGCGGAGAGGACGGCATCGACATACTCGCTCTGGCGCGGGTTTAGGCCGCCGGTCGTTCCCGCCTTCAGCAATTCAGTAAAGCCAATAATTGAATTCAATGGCGTGCGAAGCTCGTAAGAAACGCGCTTCACGAACTCGGTCTTCAAATTGTCGGTTTTTTCTAAAGCCAGATTACGTTCTCGCAGAGCCGATTCGATGCGGAAGTGATCGGTTACGTCGGCGAAACTGATTAGCGTTGCCCCGTCAGGAAGGGGTGCGAGCGTCAAGGAATATATCTTCCCATCGGTTCGTTCGGATTCGCCATATTCGCGCCGCCGCTCTGGCGCGGCCGCCGTCACCGCGTTGGTGACGATTTCCCACGTTTTGTCGGGGCCAAAGCGCGCAGCGCACGCATCCACAAGGGATTTCAAGTGGGGTTCACCGCTTAAATCAGCACTCTCGAATTGCCAGATTCGGGTAAAAGCCGCGTTATAAAGTTTCAGTCTTCCGTTCGGGCCAAACACGGCAACACCCTCTTGCAGCGTATCGAGAGTGGCGCGCTGCACTTTGATGAGGGTGTTGTATGAACTCTCCAAGCGGAGCTGATCGGAAACATCTTCATAAAGAAAAATAATTCCACCGAAGGGATGCGGTTGTGCCACGACGCGTAAAGTCTGCCCGCCTGGAAGGTGCCAAAGCTCCTCAGGGTGCTCTTCGGCGCTTTGGAAGAGCTTAAGATGTTCTTGTTTCCAGGCCCGGAAATCGGACTGCTCGGGCAAGCGTCTAAGCTCGCGCAGGCGGTCGAGGATTTCGCCCGCAGTAGGATGGGCATCAAGCCATGTTTCGGAAAGGCCCCATAGGCGGACATAGGCGCGGTTGAAAAAATTGAGATTGTGGTCGGCGCCGAATATGGCGACCGCCGTCGCAAGTTTATCGAGCGTTTCGGCATGCGCGTCGGCATGTTGCTGCAGCCGCGCTTCCGCTTCGGCGAGGGCGGTTACATCGACGGCCGCCCCGACGATGCTTCCATTGCTCAAAGGAGCAAGGTGAAAGGCCAGCGCGCGACGCTGTCCCCCAACAATGGCGTAGCGCTTCGCGTCTACTGCCTTGTTCTCGGTTCGGACAGCGCTTGCGAGATCGCGCTCCGAATGGTCGAGAACGACATCGTTCTCGAGCGCAGATTCAATGGAGGTCGCGCCCGATGCGGTTAGAAACGCGCGATTGACGAAGCGAAGCGCAAGATCCTTTCCGCGTACCCAAACGGGATGCGGAAGAACGTCGATGGCGGCCCGAAAATCCGTTTCTGCGCTTTTGACCTCCGTTTCCTGCTCCAAGAAGACGGCGGCGCAGCTGCCGGCTGGGCGGCCGCGCGCGGCGATCCCGCTGCCGTCTGGAGTGCGCGCGATTAGCGTGAATGGCGTGCCATTTTCAGTCAACGCATCGAGCACGGTGGAAAGCTGCGTTGCGTCGGGCCCACCAAGGCAGGCTTCCAGAAGCTTGTCTGCGCCCCCAAAACTTAAGGGCTCGCTTGTGTCCGCGCCCCAAACAATGACGGATTCACGGCCTGCGGAGAGGACCGCATCGCGCAAAGAGAGCAGAGCGCGGGCGCGTGCAGCAGTGCTTCGAAGCGCGCGTCTAAGCTTCAATGTCCCTTGATATTCTGCGAGCGCCCAAAGCGCGCCGGACAGAGCCAGCGCGGCAGCGCCGACAACGACGGATAGAATTACAAGTTCAGAAAGCTCGAGCACTGCGCCAGGCTGCGCTTCGGCAGCCTTAGCGGGGGCGCAAGCGGCCAAGATCGCCGCACCGGCAAGCATGGGGACGCTGAACGGCGCTCTATTCGCCACCGGCGCTTCCCCCATCGGGCTTGTTTTGAGTGTCCCCAGCCTTGACATCGTCCTGCTGCCCCGATTCGCAAAAGTTCTGCGAATCACTTTGGAATCAACATGATACGGTGCCACGAGGGCTCTGCAAGGGAATGTAGTTAAAAAAAGGTAAACATCTAAATATAGAGTGGTTAACAACTGGTAGTGGTGAAGAGGAAATTTCTGAGTCGCAACAAGCGATTAGGTCGGAAAGGGTGCTTAACCCGGGCGGTGACTGCCTCAGGGGTTTAAATATACGAGCGATCTATTCTTGGGCCTTCGCCAAGCTCATCGGAGCCGCCCACGAGGGCGGCGAGGCTCTCAGGTGCCTTAGCGCCAAATGCTGTGGGGTTGTTTGTTGGTCGGAGTTAGCCCTGGGACAGTGAGAATGGGCGTCAGCCGATGATCCATCCGCATGCCGCGCACCGCTCGCGCGAGTTTGATGTCCTTAAATTTTGCTGTCATTGAGCCTGCCGAATGCGCGCCGTTTTGCGGGCGTATAATTGTTGCACAGAAGGAGAGAAAGTAATGCGGTATTTGGGTTTTCTGGTTGTGGCGGCGGTGTATTCGCTGACGGTAGGGAGCGCCTTGGCGCAAATGTTTGTCGATCAAAAGAATTTGAGCTTGGAAGCGGCCAAGATCATGGGCGAGGTTTGCGAGGCCTTGGTCGTCGAGCGAGGCTGGAATCCTGCAACCGTGTGGGTGCTCGATAATGCCGGCCATTCGCTTTACATGCACTCCATGCAGGGCGCGCCTTGGCTATCAATCGAGCCCTCGCGCATGAAAGCCCAGACGGCATTGCAAACCGGGCGGCCGAACAGCACCTATACGCAGAGCGCTGAGGCGCGCGGACCCTATGCGGGTACCAATGTCGGCATTCTTCTGAACAATTTCATGGCGGGCGGTGGACTTCCCATCATTGTCGACGGGCAGGTTGTCGGGGCCATCGGCGTCGGTGGTACGCGCAGCCCGGGCGGCGACGAGGAATGCGCCCAAGCCGGCATCGATGCGATTATGAATTAGCGATTTAGTTCGTGGGCGGCGGGCCGGTTATGTCGCCCGAACCCATGATGCTGATTTCAAGTTTCGCGGGATTGGTGAGCATATCGACATCGCCCGATCCGGCGATGGACACTTCTAAGCTGTCTAGTAGCGAAACAATCGCATCGCCCGATCCGGCGATCGCGATTTCCATATCGCGAACGATAACGCCACCAAGATCGGCATCGCCCGATCCTGCAATGGAAAGTGAGAGCCTTCCGACTTCACCTGTCGCAGTTACCGAGCCGCTTCCGGCGATGGAGATTTCCACGCGCTCTTCGTCGAGATCTTGGAGAACCATGTCGCCCGATCCGCGAATTGAAAATTTCCGTATGTTGTCGCTCGCCATTTCGATTTCGATGCGCTGAGCGCGGCCACGGGGCGCGCAATCATACAGGATGTTTTCTCCATCAATCTCTAAATGCCCGAGGAGATAAGCGGGGCCGCGCACCTCGATGGAATCACCTGCGCCCGCGCGATAGCGCAGCATGCCGGGAACATTGAGCTGCACTTCGTCGCTTCCGTTCCAAGCGAATTCGCGCGTTGTTGTTTCTACGCCGGCATCACCGAGCTCATTGACGCAGCGTGGCCGATCGTCACCCAATCCCAAAATATATCCAAATGAAAAGGGGGTTGCGGCGGCGGTCGCGACCATCATGCCGGCGCCTAAGAAGGAGACAACGGAAACGGCGAAGCTGGTTACGGCAATGACAGCTAATGGTCTCATGATGGTCTTGCTCCAATTTGGTGTTAGGCGAGTGCTTCGCCGTGTTTCAATAGCCGGTAATGCAGGCGCGCATAGCTCGCGAGCAGCTTTAGGATTGCTTCAGAGGTGAGAAGAAGAAGCGCACCGCCTGCAATGCCGGCGGATATCAAGCCGACGCTGACAAGGGTGCGCGCGACAAAGTCGGCGACGGCAAAGCCGCTTGAAACTGCTTCGCCAAACAGCGTCATGCCGGAAAAGATAACTACAATAAGCAGTATTGCGATGACGAGTAGAATGCCGCCGACCACAAGAAGGATCGGCAAGAGAAATATGAAATCGAACGCGATTAGGCCGATCAGCGCTATTACCGCAGCCAAATAATTGCCCGCGCTTGGTTGGGCTTCCCATTTGCGAAAACCCGCCTCGGCGCGTAATTCGCGGGCGAGCCGGGCCGGTTCGCACAGCGCGCGCGCAACATCGTCGTCGCTCCGTCCTGCTGCTGCGCCTTCGGTAAAGTGGGCTTCGTAATCGGCGATCAGCTCGTCAATGTCCTCTCCCGCCAGCCCGGACAGGCCATCGCGCAATCGCGATAGGAAGGCTGCGCGGTTCATGAGCGTGCCCCTAAGATTTTGCGAACTGCGGCCTCAAATGTTTTCCATTCATTGCGCTGCGCGCTCAGCGCGCTGCGCCCGGCGGCGGTCAAACGATAATATTTGCGTGGTGGGCCGCTCTCCGAATCGACCAGATAGGTGCTGACCAGGCCATCATTTTGCATCCGGCGCATCAGCGGATAGATCGTTCCCTCACCCATGCCGATGTCCTCCGCCAACCGGCTGGCGATCTCGTAGGCATAGTTTTCTTGTTCGGAGAGAAGTGCCAGCACGCATAGCTCAAGCACACCTTTTTTTAGTTGAACTTGAATCGGTTCTTTCACAGCAACGCACCAATTTGCGGCGCTTGATAACACTCACTACCTTGTAATGCAAGATAGTGAGTGTTAGAAGATCTTTGTGCCGGTCAATGTCGAACGCGCGTGTGCGCGCGTTGCGCCATTTGCTGGATTAATACCGATAGCTGTCGGGTTTGAACGGGCCCGCTTTGGGCACGCCGATATAGTCGGCTTGCTTTTCGCTCATCTCGGTGAGCTTGACACCAATCTTGTCGAGGTGAAGCCGCGCAACTTTTTCGTCCAAATATTTCGGCAGCACATAAACTTTCTTGTCGTATTTTCCGGGGTTGGTAAATATTTCGATTTGCGCCAGTGTTTGGTTGGTGAACGACGCGCTCATCACAAAGCTGGGGTGCCCCATCGCGTTGCCGAGATTCACCAGACGTCCCTCGGAAAGCAGAATGATCCGTTTTCCATCTGGAAATTCGATTTCGTCGACCTGCGGCTTAACATTGTGCCATTTATAGTTTCTTAGCGCGCCGACCTGAATTTCAGAATCGAAATGCCCGATATTACAGACAATGGCGCGGTCTTTCATTTTGCGCATATGCTCGTTCGTAATCACGTCAACATTTCCCGTCGTCGTGACGAAAATATCTGCATGGCTTGCGGCGTCGTCCATGGTTGTGACCTCAAAGCCTTCCATGGCGGCCTGAAGGGCACATATGGGATCGACTTCCGATACCATCACGCGGCAGCCGGCATTGCGCAGTGAAGAGGACGAGCCCTTGCCCACATCGCCAAATCCCGCGACCATCGCCACCTTGCCTGACATCATCACGTCAGTGCCCCGGCGAATTCCATCGGTCAGGCTTTCACGACATCCGTAAAGATTGTCGAATTTCGATTTGGTAACTGAATCATTCACATTGATGACTGGGAAGAGAAGTTTTCCGTCCTTCTCCATCTGATAAAGCCGGTGCACGCCTGTCGTCGTCTCCTCGGTGACACCGCGAATGTTTTCGGCGAGCTTGGCATACCAGCCCGGCTTGTTTTTTAGCCGCTGCTTAATGGCCGCGTACAAGACCTCTTCTTCTTCGTTCTCAGGCTTTTCAAGAAAATCAGTATCGCCGTTTTCGGCGCGCAAGCCCAAATGCACGAGGAGAGTTGCGTCACCGCCATCATCGAGGATCATGTTTGGTGTGCCGCCGTCCGACCATTCGAAAATACGGTGGGTATAGTCCCAATAATCCTCCAGACTTTCGCCTTTGATCGCGAACACCGGTGTCCCGCCTTCGGCGATCGCCGCTGCCGCGTGATCTTGGGTCGAATAGATATTACAAGACGCCCATCGGAGGTTCGCGCCGAGCGCCTTCAAAGTTTCGATCAGGACCGCGGTCTGGATGGTCATATGAAGCGACCCGGCAATTCTCGCGCCCGCTAGCGGCTGGCGCTTATTGTATTCCTCTCGGGTCGCCATCAGGCCCGGCATTTCCGTTTCCGCTATTGCGATTTCCTTTCGACCCCAATCCGCAAGGCCAATATCTTTCACGGCATAATCCTGGGTCGTCATAGGAAGTTTCCTTTTTGTCGTGCTGGACCGGCTCGTCGGGTCGAACCGGCCAATTCGGGCTGAGAAGGGAGCTATAACAGCGGCGTTTAGAGCGGGCAAGAATTATATAAAGAAATGTGCATGTCTTTATGGAGGGGAACTATTTGGGGCGCGTGAAATCAGCTTTGTGGCGGGCCGGAAGCCTTGGGGCGCAAGATGGCTGCTGCGCCCGTGCACTAAGTCCGGCTGCAACGTTCAAATTAATTTTCGAGCGGAATTTGGTTGTCCTGTCCGCCACATGCGGGGGGCACTGCTTCGAATTCAGTGGGCACACGCACCACATTCCAGCCATTCATGCACAGAATGTCGATCACGCTGCCCGATCCACCCAGATGCCCGACTCCGACCGTGACGAAATAGGTCTTTTCGTGGGACATCATCTCCTCAATCTGCGCCGCCCAAGAAGCGTTTCGCTCGTCTAGCAAGATTCTCTGTGCATCAGGGTTGTGCGCAAAGAAATCATGAAGACGCGCGGCGGTCGCCTCGACATTGCCCGCCCGCCAGTCGCGAATATTCTCGATGATTGCGCCCGGCTCCTCCCGTAGATTCGTTACGACTTTTTTAAATCCCTCGACCGGCGCGCCATCCATTGCCTCGGCAAAATATTCCAATTGTTGCCGCGGCGTTTCCAAATAATGCACCGGTTTTTCCAGCCAAGTGGCGTAACCGAGAATGCGAACATCCGCGCCATGCTCCACCGAATAAGCTCTTTGTCCATAAAAGGCCGAAGAAAGAGTTAGAAGCGCAAGCCAAGGACGTTGACGGTCCATTTCCTCTGGATCTATCCGAAGCCGGCGTGACAACACCCGAAGAGAATCGCGGGTTTCCTCTGTCAGCATGTTGCGCAAGGTTGTGCCGTCGGGAAGATATCCGCTGCCGTCAATGAAGTCCTGAGCGTCCGGCATCCGTTCTTCGGTGGGCTCTACCTCGAATACGAACTCGTCCACTTCGTCCATGACGGTGCGGAAAGCGCGCGGGACCCATTTTGTCCCCGACTTAAGAACGTGATGAGAGCCGAAGACGTAAACCGTGGAGCCTCCGTTCTCGACCTTCCACAACGCAGGGTGATTATAGCGCTCAAAGAAGAGCGCCGCTTCCGCGTTCGGTAGGCGCAAAATAACAGCTGCTCCCGCGATGAGGAACAGCGATACAATTTTGTAGCTCAGGCGCATGGCGAAGCTCCTAGGCGATGTTCCCTCAAGCATTACCCCCCATCGAGGTTGGTCCAGATTAAGGCGTTTGAAAAGAGTGTAAAACTAGCGATCTTCATGAAATTTGGACCGAATCAACTGCAATAGCTCGCGCATCGCCTCCCTGGCATCACCGCCCTCCGCCAATATTTTGATCATGCTGCCTTTTCCTGCCCCCAGCATCATCAACCCCATGATCGAGCGCCCGGAAACCGATGTTCCATCCTTGGTGACAGTGACCTCGCAGCTATAGCGCGCAACCGCTTGGACAAATTTGGCCGAGGCGCGTGCGTGCAATCCACGTTGGTTGGTGATTTTTGTTACGACTTGTGCGCGCCCATTCGCGCCGGACGCCTTATCACTCACTTTGCACTCGTTAGTTCGGAAGATCCTGCACGCATATATTTACGCCCGGACTCAATGGCTTCGCGCACGGCTTGTTCCACGGGAAGCTTTTCTCTCAAGCCTACAAGCTTTATCAGACTCGGAAGATTGCTACCCGCAAGGACCTCGACCTTATTTTTCTGAAGATGCGCCAATGCAAGGTTGCATGGCGTTCCCCCGAACATATCCGTGACCAAAGCGACGCCCCGCCCACAATCCACTGCGGAAATCGCTGCGGTAATTTCGTCTCGGCGTTGTTCCATATCGTCGTTTGGGCCGATGCAGACGGTTTTCACGTTGCGCAAAGGGCCGACAATATGCTGCGTCGCGGCCAGGAGTTCTTCCGCGAGCCGTCCGTGGGTAACAAGAACAATTCCAAACATGGGATCTATGCTTACGCCCTAGTCGAAAAAGGGCGCGCACGATAACAGCCTGGCTCCGGGAGAAAAGCCCATCTCATGACGTTTTTTCGGGGGGTGCGACACCGGCGACAAAATTTCCCGAGGCTGCCGCCGCAGCGGCGGCCACGATCTTGGCGGTGGTGGAGGCTTCGAATGGGTGCATTGTCACCAGAGGTGGAAGGCGGGACGCCGCCAGAGGTGCGGGTGGCGCGTATAGGGTTGGTTCGGGCAGACGCTCTGGCGCCGCACTGGGGTCCAAGTGGACCACGAGCGCAATGGGGGCCTTGGCAGCGTGATCGAGCTTGAGAATCCCAATACCGCGAATCTCAATCTGTCCAGCGATGTTGTCGACGGCTTGGGCAAAAAGAAGGCGCCCGTCCGTCGATAAAGAGGTCTGGTCGTCGGAAATCAATCGCCCGCCTTCGGCAATGAGGCGCAGCGCCACATCGGATTTTCCGCTTCCCGGTTCTCCGGTCAAAAGGACGGCAAATCCCCCAGGCCCTCCGAATTGCTCGAGTGCCGGCCCGAGGGCCACACTTGTTGCATGGATGAGGACGGAGGGCGTTGTTGTGCTCATGGGCCCCGGCGGGAAAGGGGAAGCTCTACAATAAATCGCGCACCGCATTTCTTGCCTTGTTCGTTACGCCGGTTGTCAGCCCAGATCCGTCCGCCATGGCTGGACATAATCTGACGTGCGATGGCAAGGCCGAGTCCCGAATTCTTACCGAATTCCGCTTCGGCGGGACGTGAGCTGAAGAAGCGATCAAATATTCGCTCCAAATCGGCGGTCGGAATACCGCGCCCTTGATCCTCTATCGTCGCCCGTACGATGGCGCCGACAATAACCAGCGAAATATCTACGTTACCTTCATCCGGGCTGAAGGAGATCGTGTTGTCTATAAGATTGCGGAAGACCTGCCCAAGTCTCTCGGCGATACCCTGGACAATCGCGTTTGCGCCCGGCTCGCGATGAAACACGACCCGAACGCCACGCGGTAATTCCATCCCATTGTAGATTTCGACCGTCGTCTCGAGCATGCGGCTAAGATCTACCGGCTCGACATGCGCGCGAGAAAGCTCCGCATCGAGCCGCGAGGCATCGGAGATATCGGTGATCAAACGATCGATCCGTTTAACATCGTTCCGAACGAGTTCGACCATTCTGTCGCGCGCTTCGTTGTCGCGCGCGCGCCCGAGCATTTCGACGGCGCTCTTCAATGACGTCAGCGGGTTTTTCAACTCGTGGGCGACGTCGGCTGCGAAGCGCTCAGTAGAGTCAATCCGGTCATATAAAGCTTTGGTCATGGCGGCCAAGGATTCCGCGAGCTCGCCAATCTCGTCCGGACGGTCATTGAAAGTCGGGATGGCCTCGCGCCCGGCGCGTCCGCGCCTGACGTGGTCGGCCGCCGCGGCCAGGCGCCGAATGGGCGCAGCAATAAACCCTGCGAGATAAAGTGAGGACAGAAGAAGCGCGCCAAAGGCGATCAATGAAACGCGGATGATGGCAGCGCGCTCTTCGGCGAGGATGTCGTCGATATCGCCTGATTCGGTGGTGAGCATCAGCACACCATAATGTGTGGCCAGACGCTCGATCGGAACGGCAACCGAAAGAACAAGCTTTCCAAGTTCATTGACGCGCACGGCGCTCGCCTCTTCGCCGTCAAGAGCACTCACCACCTCGTGATAAACCCGCCCATCCTGGCCCGCCTCGAAATAGGGTTCCAATTGCGTGAATGGGCGGAAATTCAAGAAGCGGGAATAAAACTCCTGCATTGATGTCCGCGTGTCCCGAAAGAACGCGACAAAGGGATTGGCAGATTGTGGCGGCGGGAGCTCGTCTCTGGTCACCACATTGCGGGCCAAGAGGAAACGGGTGTCGGCAAGAAGCTCCCCGTTGGTTGCAAAGATTTGTGCGCGAAGTCGCGTCGGCGCGATGAGCTGGCGAAGGAGCGGTTCCGCAGTGGTCAGATCAATGCGGCGCCTGTTCGGATCGGCGGTGTACTCCGCCAGTGCGCCGCCAACGATAGCGGCTTGATCGCGAATGCCCGCCATACGCTCTTCCACCAGGCCGCCGCCGGTAGACTGAACCCACAACACGCCGGCGATCAAAATAAGCAGCGCAAATGCGTTGAAGAATACGATGCGGCGGGTAAGCGGTGAGAAATGCGTACGACTAAACAACGACGCGGCTTGGGGATTCAGCTCTACCCCTGCCGCATTCGTCGCCCGTACATTTTCCCCCATCGATGGGGTCGAAGGAGCGTCCGTCCTAATACTCACCCAATGACCGCCTTAACTCTCCTTGTAGCGGTATCCTACTCCGTAGAGCGTCTCGATCGATTCGAAATCGCCGTCCACGACATTGAATTTTTTTCTAAGGCGTTTGATATGGCTGTCGATGGTGCGATCGTCGACATAAACTTGATCGTCATAGGCGGCATCCATCAAATTGTCCCTGCTTTTCACGAAGCCTGGCCGTGCCGCAAGACATTGAAGGATAAGAAACTCGGTTACGGTGAGCCGGACCGAATTGTCTTTCCAAGTGCATTCGTGACGCAAGGGGTCCAATGTGAGGTGGCCGCGGACCAGGACTTGTTTTGCCTGCTCGGCGGTCAGTGCTCCGCTCTTGCGTGACTCGACCCGCCGTAAAATTGCCTTCACACGCTCGAGCAGAAGACGCTGCGAAAAGGGCTTGCGGATATAATCGTCCGCGCCGGCGTTGAGGCCCATCAATTCGTCGATTTCCTCGTCCTTTGAGGTCAAAAAGATGACCGGCATTTCGGTGTTCTGGCGCAGGCGCCGCAACACTTCCATTCCGTCCATGCGAGGCATTTTGATGTCCAGGATCGCAAGATCCGCCACGGTGGCGTTCAGGCCGCTTAATGCCGCCGCGCCGTCCGTGTAAGAGCGAACATTGTAACCCTCCTGCTCCAAGAGCATGGTCACCGATTCAAGGATATTCCTGTCGTCGTCGACCAACGCGATTGTTGCCATGATGCGCCCAACCTTCCTTGCTGTTTCTCCGAGTATAGTTGCGCGCAGAGCAAAGCAAAACTGTGGCAGCATGCAGGCAAAAATTGGCTCATTTCACCGATTATTCGTGGCAGAGTCGCGGTCGCCCCCAGCTAATCGTTAACGGAACACGCATTTGTTCGGCCCTTTGAAATCCTTTGAGCACACCAAAGCCTATGATGTGGCGGCGGCTTTGCCGTTGATTGCTTTCTATGGGTGGGTATTGGCGCGAGATGGGCCGGCGCTGACCCAGTATTTCTATGGGCTCACGGACGAGGGAATTGAAATCGTGCATCTAACCGAGGCGGTTGGTCGCGGTCTTTACTTGGTCTTTGCTGCACTTCTGATCGTCTTGGTGTTAGTCAGAACGCTCCCCGTCAAAAAGTCGACCAGTATTGTTCCGCGCGCAGTGGCCCTTATTGGGGGTTTTGGTGGCGTTGCCATGGTAATGTTGCCGCCAACATCGCTGCCGTTGTGGTTGGGTTTATTCTCTGTCGGGATCATTGTCTCCGGAATGTGCGGTGCGATTCTGTCTCTTGCCTGGCTGCGCCGATCATTTAGCGTGTTGCCCCAGGCGCGCCGCCTCGTGACAAGCGGCCCCTATGCGCTCATTCGGCACCCGGTTTATCTTTTCGAGGAAATCGCTTTTTTCGGAGTCATGCTGCAGTTCGAGCAGCCCTGGGCACTGCTAATATTCGCCATACAATTGTGCTTCCAACTGGCGCGTATTCCGTTCGAAGAACGCGTGTTGGCCGATGCTTTTCCCGCCTATGGCGAATATTCGGCGCGAACCGCGCGCCTCATTCCTGGAATCTACTGAGGTGGACTGCTTCGGCAGTTTTAAACAAACTGAACCTTGAGGATTTCGTAGGACCGCGCGCCGCCCGGCGCGGCAACCTCCACCGTGTCTCGGACAGTTTTGCCGATTAGGGCTCGCGCAATGGGAGACGAAATCGAGATTTTCCCGTTCTTCGCGTCCGATTCCGAGTCCCCCACGATCTGGTATTTAACCTTCGTGTCGGTATCCTCGTCGACGATCGTTACCGTTGCGCCGAATTTTACCGTTTTGCCGCTCAAACTCGCAACGTCGATGACCTCTGCGCGCGACAGCATGTCTTCTATTTCTAGGACGCGCCCTTCAATGAAAGATTGGCGTTCCTTTGCGGCGTGATATTCCGCGTTCTCTGAAAGATCGCCATGCGCGCGCGCCTCGGCGATCATCTTGATGGTGGCAGGCCGCTCCGTTCCCTTAAGGTGAGAAACCTCATCCTCAAGAGCTTGGTGGCCTGCGGCAGTCATCGGTATGCGTTCCATTTTCGGCACCGCGTTCTAGCAAAAAAATCCTTCCCTTTTGGCAGCAAGTGTCACCGAAAGGGGTATAAGCATCTGAAAGACAACGTAAAAAAACCAAGCCCCTTTTAGCGGGATGTGTTCCGGTCACCGCCCCCAGAAGGACGCAGCCGCGCCCATGACCCCTTTAAGAATAGGACTGCAGGGGAGCGACTTCAAGGGAGCCAGACTTTAACGAGGCGATGGCAAAGACCACGGCGGCGGCCCCGGCCATGGTGGTGTAGTAGGGAATCTTCATTTGGAGGGCGGTACGCCGGATTGAGGCCGAATCTGCAAGGGCTTGGGCGCCGTCGGTCGTGTTGAACACGAGCGCGATCTCACCGTTTTTCATGGCATCCACGATGTGTGGGCGACCTTCCAGCACCTTGTTGATGGTTTGGACCGGAAGTCCGGCCGCCTCCAGAGATCTTGCCGTACCCCGTGTGGCGACAATCTCCAGCCCCATTTCAACGAGTTGGCGTGCGGGACCAACCGCAAATTCCTTATCGGCATCCTTAACGGAAACAAAAACCGCCCCTTTGAGAGGAAGCATTGCACCGCTGCCGATCTGGCTTTTGGCAAACGCGCGTCCGAAGTCGGTATCAATTCCCATGACTTCCCCAGTCGAGCGCATCTCCGGCCCCAAAATGGTGTCGACGCCGGGAAAGCGCGCGAAAGGCAATACGGCTTCTTTCACCGCAATATGACCTTTGTTTGAAGGCGCCAGATTGAAAGAGCTTAGTTCCTCGCCGGCCATTACGCGCGATGCAATTCCCGCGATGGGAAGCCCAACGGTTTTGGCGACGAAGGGAACTGTTCGGCTGGCGCGCGGGTTCACTTCAATGACAAAAATGTCATCGTCTTGAATCGCATATTGCACATTCATCAATCCGTGCACTTTTAGCGCACGTGCAAGTGCAATGGTTTGGCGTTCGATTTCGGCGATCGTTTTCTGGCTCAATGAGTGTGGCGGCAGCGAACAGGCGGAATCTCCCGAGTGCACTCCGGCTTCTTCGATGTGCTCCATGATGCCGGTGATGAATACCGCGCCGGTGTGATCGGCGATGGCATCGACATCGACTTCAACCGCATGACGGAGGAACCCATCGAGCAGAACCGGGTTGTCGCCGGAAATACGGAAGAGCTCCCCGGATTGGAGTGCGGAGATAAGGGACGCTTCATCGGGCACAATAATCATGCCCCGTCCGCCGAGCACATAGGATGGGCGCAAAATTATCGGATAGCCGAGTTTGCGCGCTTCCTCGACCGCCGAATCGAGATCGAGCGCTGTCGCATTGTGCGGCTGCTTCAATCCCAGATCGGTCAGCAAATGCTGAAAACGCTTGCGGTCCTCTGCAAGGTCGATAGCGTCCGGAGACGTGCCGAGAATGGGTACATTCGCCTCGTCAAGCGCTTTGGCCAGTTTCAGCGGGGTCTGTCCGCCAAACTGGACGATCACGCCGACAAGCGTACCTTTGCTTTGTTCGAGACGAACGATCTCAAGAACGTCATCTTCGGTCAGCGGCTCGAAATACAGCCGGTCGGAGGTGTCGTAGTCCGTCGAGACGGTTTCTGGATTGCAATTGACCATGATGGTCTCAAAGTCGCATTCGGAAAGTGCGAACGCGGCATGACAACAGCAATAGTCGAACTCGATTCCTTGTCCGATTCGATTTGGTCCGCCGCCAAGAATGATCACTTTGCGCCGCTCGGACGGGCGTGCCTCGCACTCGACGTCACCGCCAACCGCGCTCTCATAGGTGGAATACATATAAGAGGTGAGGGCGGCGAACTCCGCCGCACAGGTGTCGATGCGCTTATAGACCGGGTGTATTCCATATTTGTCGCGCAGCCGCACAATTTCGCTCTTACTGCATTTGCAGAGCGCAGCGATGCGCGCATCGGAAAAGCCCATGGCTTTAAGCGATACACCTTCTTTGCTGAGCGCGAGCCAGGCCTGCTCCACGCTGCCGAGTTCTTTATTGAGTTGGATAAGCCGATTTTCGGTTTCGACGATTTCAGCGAATTGCCCGACAAACCACGGGTCGTATCCCGTGATGCGCGAAATCTCGTCTTGCGAAAAGCCATGTCGAAGCGCCTGCGTCGCAACGCGAATGCGATCGGGCGTCGGGCGCCCCAAAGCGGCACGGATGGCGCTGGAATCATCGCCCTGTCCAAGTCCGGGAATTTCGATCTCGTCCAGACCCGAAATCCCGGTTTCGAGCGAGCGCAATGCCTTTTGCAAGCTTTCGGCGAAAGTGCGTCCGATCGCCATCGCTTCGCCCACCGAACGCATCGAAGTTGTCAAAATGGGTTCGGCACCGGGAAATTTTTCGAACGCAAAACGCGGTATCTTGGTAACGACATAGTCAATGGTGGGCTCAAACGAAGCGGGCGTCACGCGCGTTATGTCATTGGTCAGTTCGTCGAGCGTATATCCAACCGCAAGTTTTGCTGCGACTTTCGCAATGGGAAAGCCGGTCGCTTTCGACGCAAGCGCGGAAGAGCGCGATACCCGCGGATTCATTTCGATGATGACCATCCGACCATCGGCGGGGTTCAGCGCGAACTGCACATTCGAGCCACCGGTCTCGACCCCGATTTCACGCAATACAGCGATCGAGGCACTGCGCATGCGCTGATATTCCTTGTCGGTCAGCGTCAGCGCCGGCGCGACAGTGATGGAATCGCCGGTATGCACGCCCATCGGATCGACGTTTTCGATGGAACAAATAATGATGGCGTTGTCGGCACGATCGCGCACGACTTCCATCTCGAACTCTTTCCAGCCGAGCACAGATTGCTCGACAAGAATCCCGTGACCGCGCGATGCTTCAAGCGCACCCTCCGCAAGCTGCGTGAATTCCTCGCGGTTGTAGGCGATGCCGCCGCCCAAACCGCCAAGGGTGAATGACGGGCGTATGATGGCGGGTAGCCCGATATCTTCGAGCGCAGCTTGGGCTTCGTTTATGTCCTTTGCGGTGACGGATGCCGGAGATTCGAGGTCGATTTTTGTCATCGCTTCGCGGAATTGCTGCCGGTCCTCGGCCTTGGCAATAGCCGCGGCATTGGCGCCGATCATCTCGACGTCATGGCGTTTGAGGGCACCGGACTCGGCGAGATCAAGCGCAGTATTGAGCGCCGTCTGTCCGCCCATTGTCGGGAGCAGCGCCATTACGCGGCCCGGTGGAACATTGGCTTTTTCGCGGGCGATGATCTTTTCGACGAAATCTGGCGTGATCGGCTCGATATAGGTCGCGTTTGCCAAATCCGGGTCGGTCATGATGGTCGCCGGATTGGAATTGACCAGAACGATGCGGTAGCCCTCTTCTCTGAGCGCTTTGCAGGCTTGCGCACCGGAATAGTCGAACTCGCACGCCTGACCGATAACAATGGGTCCGGCGCCGATGATCAGAACGGTATGAATATCTTCCCGGCGGGGCATTCTCGTATTCCTGTCCGTCTTCACACGCGCCAATGGCGGGCGAGACGCTGCTTCGAAAAAAAGCCCTCGTTTTGCGAGGGCCGTACCTAATTCCTTTTCAGCTTCTCCAGCGCAGGACACGCTCCTGCACCGGGTTGGAGAACGGTTTTCCGTCTGCGACCGATTCCGCCCAAGCCTTCTTCAAGCGGTAGTACCATATCGCTGGTACATCCGCGTCCTGAATTAGCATTTGCGGAGGCGAAAATTTAAGCCCCTCATTTTGTAGTTCCACAATCTTGCGATCCTGTCCGATAAAGCTCCGAACGAAGGGCGCCAGAATCGGCTTCAATAGGGTAAGGGTGGGCATGGTCCAGTAGAAGACCTGGGTTACCAGAGTCCGTGTTTCGTCCATGGGCGTCACCGCGGTAAATCCCAAAACTTCGCGTTTTCCTGCCTTGATATGCTCGAATCGAAGCCCGGGAAGCTCGAACCGAATCTCAGTCGAAAGATCGCTCCCGAGAACGCGATAGGCGAATGAATTCGTTGATGGCTTATGATCGGCCATGGTGAAACCGCGTGTCGAGGGCACGTGGCGCTTGGCCTTTTCGTGAATCGAGCGCTCGGAACGCCACCACCACGCCTTGTGAACAAAAGGTCCATGGGCCGGGTCCATAAGCCCAACCACGGCATGATCGACTTCGCAGGGAAAGAGCTGTGATTCCACATAGCGTGGCCGCGCCCCGCCATCGGCCACTGCGATCGGGATTCGGGGCGGCTCTAGGACGGGAGACGGATTTTTGAGATCGGCGGGCATGTAGACCCACAAAAGCCCGTCTTGCTCTTTCAGCGGATAGCCATCGACGCAAATGCTTGAGGCCTCGATTTCTTGGTCGCTGAGGACGGAAGGGATATGCGCGCAAACGCCATCGGCCCTAAACTGCCAGCCATGATAGGGGCATTCCACATGCCCGTTCTTGAAGCGCCCAGCCGAGAGCGGCGCGGCGCGGTGCGGACAAATATCCCGTAAGGCAAAGGCTTCGCCGGAAGTTTTACGGGCCAAAAGCACGGGCTGGCCGCAAAGCATGACCCGGCGCAATTGTTCGGCTTTCAGCGTGGTTGAGAGCCCCGCCATATACCAAAGATTGCTTAGGAATGAGACTTCGCCGGTCAATTATGCCCCCGCTGCCTGGCGCTTGATAGCCGATGGCATGCCTAAGTGCGAGCCCGGCGAATTGTCGCCTTCGATAGGCCTGTCGCGCCAGGGAGGGCGGGGGTTTACTCGGTCAAAGGTGCCAAAAGGCTGTCGCGCGTCGTCAAAAAGCTCTGGGCGGTGAATTCGGGCAGCGCAAAAGCCCAGCCATGGCTGGCAAGGTTGATAAAATCGGTCTGCTGCTGTTGCTCCGCCTCTCCTGGGGACAAGCCTGCCAAGCTTGCCCAATTGGTATCGCCTTCTTGGGTGAGCCGCAAAATGATCTGCACCCCATTGAAGGTTTCGGTGACGATTTCTGTCGCTTCCGAAAAATCGATTTCGGAGACCAGGCGTACGTCCGCAAATGTGAAATTCGAGATGGCAGTGGCCGGCCCAAACGTGACGCCCGGGTAGGACAGCTCGCGCCCGGCCGGAATATCATCAAGCGCGTAATCGGCCTCTTCCTCGCTTGCACGCGCAAGTGTGAAAGAGGGTCCCTCTGCCGGGGAAAAGCGCGTGGAGCGGATTTGGTCGCGCTCGAGATCGATAATGTTTTTGTCAAGCCATTCGCTGATTTCGGGCTGAACGGTCATGGAGCCGCGGGCGAGCCAAGTTTGATTCTCGCCGGTGCGCCGTGCGTAAAAGCGATTGAGCCCTTCGGGATCGGCAATGCCTTGATTATTGCCGATAAGAATATCGCCGATTGTCTCGCCTTCGCGGTCGCGCAGCACAACGCGTATGGCTTCGCCATCATCTTCGGGCTCTCCGAGTCCGAGCCGGGCAAAGAGCTCAGGCTGCGCGGTGCGCGGCTCGACGGACTGAAGCTCGGACATCCCCACAGAGGCGGAGCGGACCATGGCAATATTCGCCGGAAAATTATTACGCTCGACGACCACCCAATCTCCCTCTTCGGTGCGCCGCACGTGAAAAACATCCTCGCGAGTCTCGACCATCACTTCGCCAATATTGTTCACCACATCGGCTAAGCCTGGAACGAGGGCTTGCGGTTCGAAGCTGGGGCCGGTGTCGCGTGCCCGTTGATTTAAGGCGACTCCTGCGAGGATCGCGATAAGAATGGTCGCTCCACCAAGGATCGTGAGATTGCGGCGGCGATTTTCGTTTGGGCCGGCCATTTTAGATTCCCCGCGCTTGGAGCCGTCGCCTGCGGCGCAGAGCACCCACGCCGATTGCCGCGATGCCAATGACCAGCGGAACGGCAGCTGTGTTGATAAAAGTCAGCCAGGCGCCCAGGTTTTCCTGGTCGCGGCGCAGATTAGCTTGAACCGCACGCAAGGCGCCGCGCGAGTCGAGAAGCTCCTGGCGGAAATTCTCAATCGCAGCTTGTTGTTCGGGCGTCACCAGGTCGGCGCGCAACTCGCCTTCAGCGCCCTGACCTTGTAGTTCCTGCAAACGTGCTTCGGTCGCCACGATGCTTTCTTGCAAACGGCGTTCCTCGTTCAAGAACTGCGCTTCGGCCTCGCGTCGCAACGCCTCGACGACCGTGAAGGTGCGCTGGATCGGCGCACGCGTGCGCAGCGATATAAGCTCGTTGGACCCCATCATGTTTTCGACCGCATTGATGACGAGCGCGCCATTGTCAGCCGAGGGAATGAGGATGCGCTGGCCAAGAATGTTCTGCGCGGTCACCCAAAAGCGGTCTTCGAGCATGTCGGAATCCGCGACGACGATCACATTGATGTTGTCGGCCTCGGTGATCTGTTCGGCCAAGGGCTCGGGCGGCCCGTCTACCGCCGTATCGCCGTCCAAAGCTGCCAGAGCCGGCGCGCCGTCCGGAAAGGCGCTAGCCGTAGGGCCGGAGATCCGCGCTGCAAGCGTAAAGGGGCCGCCAATGGGCGAGAAATTACGCAAGAGACCGGCCGGGTTCTGTGTCGAGCGCACCACAAAGGAATTGGTCAATGCCGAGGTGGTGGAACTTGTAATCAGGGGCGTGAAACTGGTCGTCGCGTCTTCCGTGGCACTGAGCGCGCCCGCGCTTGCGAAGTTGACCTGCTGCAAATCGGCGGTCACCAAATCGCCATCGTCGAAATTCGCTTCTGCGGCCCTCAACCAGACGATATATTGCAATGTTTGCGGGTTAGCCGCATCGCCAAAGCGCACGCGCTGGGCAAGCTCGGCATCGGTCACCACTAGTCCCGGGTCATAGGCAATGCCCCAAGCGGCGAAAAGTTCCGGCAAATCCGAAACATCGCTAATGGGCTGTCCGCCCATGCCGGAACTTGCTGCGCTTGCGGCTTCGGAATACGGATCGACAAAAATAATGGCATTGCCGCCGCGTAAGACGAACTGGTCTATGGCGTAGTGGGTTTGCGCGCTGAAATCCGCCGGATGGGCGACCAAAAGCGTAGAAATGTCTTCGGGGATGCGGTCGATATCGTCGGCAAGCATTTCGACGTCGAAGGTTTCGGTTAGCTGCTGGTAGATTGCGAAGGGTTGGGCGTTGCCCTGCATCATCGCCATCATACCGCCGAGCCCGCTTTCCAGCGGCAGCGCGGAGAGAATGCCAAGACGCGGCTGTTCGGCCTGCGAGAGACGGTACACCAGCGACGTCAAATCATATTCGAGATAGACTTCGCGGTCCGAATTGAAGAACCCGATGGTTTCCTGCCCGTCGGTCGAATTGGTCCCGACAAGACCGAAATAAACTTTCTCGCCCTCCTGGGTCGCGACGCCGGTGAGTCCATATGCAACCGCTTCGTCTTCTTCGGGCGTGAAAGTGCGCGGATCTATTTCTTCAAAATGAATGTTTCCGCCCGCAAGCGCGACATATTCCTGAAGAAGATCGCGCACGCGGGAGGCGTAGGAATTGATCGTCGGATAACCGGTTACGGCATTGCGCGAGAAGAAGAAGCGCAATGTGATCGGTTCTTGTAGCCCATCGAGTGTTGTGCGCGTGCCGTCGGATACGGTGTAGAGCCCACCTTCAGTCAAATCGAGCCGCGCGGCGCCGAACCACATGTTTGAGACGATATTGACGGCGAAGAACAGCACCACGCCGAAAACGATGGTGAGAAGAGCGAAGCTGCGGCGCGAGAGGTTTTTCATTTCTCAGCCCGCCTTTTTTAAATCGACGATCACAACATTGATCCCCAGGAACAATGCGATCAGCGAGAAGAAGAAGACGATGTCCCTTAGATCAATGACGCCCCGCGCTATGGTTTGGAACTGGGTCATGAAGCTGAAGGACGAAACCGTGTCGACAAGCGCTAGTGGCGCCCAGGCCTTGAAGAAATCAACGACCAGCGGGGCGCCCGAGATCGTAAATAAGAAGCAGATGACCACACTCACCACGAAGGCGATGACTTGATTGGAGGTCAAAGCCGAGATTGCTGCCGAAATCGCTAGATACGCGCCCGCCATTAGGAGGCTTCCAATATAGCTGGCGACGATCACGCCATTATCTGGATTGCCCAGATAATTCACAGTGATCCAGATCGGGAAGGTGAGTGCGAGCGCGACACCGGTAAAAGCCCATGCGGCAAGAAACTTCCCGGCGACACTTGCCAATATTGGGATCGGCAAGGTCAGCAACAGCTCGATCGTTCCGGATTTGCGCTCCTCGGCCCATAGCCGCATGCCGATGGCAGGAATCAAAAACAGATAAAGCCAAACGTGGTAGCCGAAGAATACCGCGAGACTGGCAACGCCGGTCTCGAAAAAGCGTCCGATATAGAAAGTGAATACGCCCATCGCGAATAGAAAGATCACGATAAACACATAGGCGAGCGGCGTCGCAAAATAGGCCGCGAATTCACGCTTGAAGATGGCAAGAACCGATCTCATGCCGCAGCCCCAACGGCTCTTTCACGTGCCCGGTCCGAATCCGACGTCGTGAGCGAACGGAACACTTCATCAAGCCGTCCTTCGTCCGTGTAAAGTTGCTTGATCTCCCATCTTTCATTGGCGGCCATGGCGCTGATGTCTTCGATGAGCAGCTCAGAAGCGCGCGCGAAAGCGGTCAAAGTAACAAAGCCGTTTTCCTCGCCGTCCTCTTCGACGCTGCGAACCTTTGGATGCGCCCCGATCTTTTCTTTCGCACCCGCGGCTTGAGCGGCAGGCAGGCACAGTGTGACCGCGTTGTGGTGGCGCGAGCGGGTCAGGAGTTCTGCCGGCGTACCGTCGGCAACCACCTGGCCGCGGTCAATGATGACGGCACGTGTGCAAATAGCGTCCACCTCTCCCAATAGATGGGTCGAGATAATGATTGCCTTCTCAGCGGCCATCTCGCGGATCAATTTGCGCACACTGAATTTCTGGTTGGGATCGAGCCCATCGGTCGGCTCGTCCATAACCAAAACCGGAGGATCGTGAAGGATTGCCTGCGCCAGCCCGACACGTCTTTTGAAACCTTTGGAGAGCGTATCGATGGGTTGTTCGAGGACGGGTCCCAGCTCGGTTTTTTCTGCTGCCGCCGCGACGCGCGCTTTGGCCTCATCGCCTGTGAAGCCGCGCACTTCGGCGATGAAACGTAAAAACTGCAGCGGCGTCATATCGCCATAAGCGGGCGCGCCCTCGGGCAAATAGCCCAAAACGCTCTGCGCCGCTTGCGGCGCGGCCTCGACATCGATCCCGGTAATGCGCACCCGCCCTGAACTAGGCGTCAGATAGCCGGCGATGATTTTCATTGTGGTCGATTTGCCGGCGCCGTTGGGGCCTAAGAAACCGAGGACCTCGCCCTTGGACACGCTGAGATCGATGCCGCATACCGCGGCGATCGGGCCGAAATTCTTGGAGAGGTTTTCGATTTCAATCATCGCTCATAGGTCTAGTTTATCTTAGGCGGCCGAATAAAGCGCGATTGACTTAAGGAAATCATCCTCAACCTGCAAGGGGTGGGCGTGATTCGGATACACCCAAACTACAGATGTTTCCTGCTTAGGGAAAAAATAGCGGGGGCGAGAAAAAAATGGGCCTCCAAAAGTGAGGCCCGCCATCAATAAGGGTCGGTTGGTTTTTGGGTGCCCTGACCGGCAGGGGCTGGGGGGCTGGGTCTAACTCCCGGCTGAGGCACTCCTCGAACCAACCGACCTGCTATCGGTAGAAGCCTAAAAGGGCGGGGAATTGACCCGAATAGGGCGATTTTGTGGCGTGGCCTCAATGCAATGTGAGGGGCCCCCTTGCCAATTTCACTGTTCGCGTACCATGCTAGCCCTGATGAGCGACGAACCCATAGTTCTCGCCCGTGCCGCGGCCCGCTACCAGGCACGGAGTTATCCACAGAGTGGGGCAGAAAAACTCGTCGGACGGGGCAGGCCGCGTACGCGTTTCGAACGGGGCGAGCTCAATCGAATTTTGAATATTTATGGCCGAATGGTCGTTGCCGGGGAATGGCGTGATTACGCCATCGACTTTCTCGAAGACGCCGCGGTGTTTTCCGCCTATCGCCGCAGCAGCGAGATGCCGCTCTACCGGATCGAAAAACGCCCGAGGCTGAAGGACCGCCAAGGGCAATATGCGGTGGTTGCTGCCGGGGGGCAGATCCTCAAACGCGGCCATGATCTCCCATCGGTGCTTAGAGTTTTGGAACGAAAATTGTTGCGTGCGGTGAGCGAGTAATCAGCGGAACAAAAAAAAGCCCCGGATCGCTCCGGGGCTTTTTGTTTTGACTCCGTCGGCTGCTAGCGGCGGGCGCCCAATAGCCGAAGCAGCATGATGAAGAGGTTGATGAAATCGAGATAGAGACGCAGCGCGCCCATGATCGCAGATTTGCCTGCAACCTCGCCGCTCATATTTACCGAATAGCTCTCTTTGATCTTTTGGGTGTCATAGGCAGTAAGCCCCGTGAAAATGATCACCCCGATGATCGAGATCACAAATTCCATCATGCTCGATTGCATGAACATGTTCACTATCGAGGCGATGATAATGCCGATGAGTCCCATGAAAAGGAACGAACCCCAGCCGGTGAGATCGCGCTTGGTGGTGTAGCCCCAGAGACTCATCGTGCCAAAGGTGGCCGCAGTAATAAAGAACACGCGCGCCACGCTCGCGCCGGTGTACATCAGAAAGATCGGCGCGAGGCCGATGCCCATGACGGCCGCAAAGACCCAGAAGGTGATCTGCGCGGTCGACAGACTCATACTCTGAATGCGAAAGCTTAAAAAGAACACCATTCCGAGCGGCGCGAACATGGCGACGTAGATGAGAGGCGAAGTGCCAATGATGTTGCCAGCCGGATCAAATGTGAAGAACAACGCGTTTAAGGGTGGGTTCAGGGTGGCCAAAACCGCCACACCAGTGAGCGCTAGGCCCGCCAACATATAATTATAGACGCGAAGCATATAGGCGCGCAGCCCGGCATCGATCGCTGCCGCTCTATCCGTTCCGACGCTCCTCGCGCGGGTTTCATATTCAGCCATGTTGCCTAATCTCCAAAAAATTCCATGTCCCGCGTGTTTGCGGGAGAGTCGTATGTAATATCGGTGTTCTCGCGGGCTGCATCAAGCCTTTCTCACTCAAAACCGTGCCATCTCTTTGACATGATTAAGAAAATAACTTCAGGGATTACGCAATCGCGCAGCGGGTTTTGCGCTAAGCGCGGCAAAGCCTCCGATAAGGCCGAGAACCAATGTCCCGATTGCGCCGCCGATCACGGTTAGCGCGACCGCGCGCCAGGCAAAGACAAAGGGTATCTCAAGGACGATCTCGGTAACCCACCAGCCCGCGATTGCGCCTGCGCCGAAAGATGCGATTCCGGCCAGCGTCCCAAGCAAGCCATATTCCACCGCGTAGATGGCGGCGAGCCGCGCGCGCGTTGCGCCAAGGACTTTCATCACCACGGCCTCATACATGCGCGCGCGGTGGCCCGCGGCTATGGCACCGGCGAGCACTAATATCCCAGCTAAAATGGTGACAAAGCTCGCCGCACTTATTCCGGTGGCGAGTGCCTCAAGCATAACGCCCACTTGGGCGAGCGCCTCTTTCACGCGCACTACGGTGACGTTGGGAAATCTTTGAGTTACGGCATTGAAAACGGCATCTTCGTCTTCGGCAGCCAGCCTCACCGTCGAGATGAATGTGTGGGGTGCTGCGCTAATCTCGCCTGGTGAGAGGATCATCGAAAAATCGATCCCGATATTTCGGAACTCATCGTCGCGTAGATTAAAGATCTGCGCCTCGATATCGCGCCCCAATACATTAACGGTCAGGCTATCGCCGACGGAAAGGCGCATGTCTTCGGCGAGATCTTCGTCGAGGGAGATTAGCGGCGGGCCGTCATAATCGGCGGGCCACCAATCGGGTCCTTCAAAAATGGTCACCTCGCGCGGGGCCTCCGCCATATAGGTCAGGCCGCGATCGCCATTTGGGATGCGCGGCGCATCGGGCTGCACACGCGCTTGTTCAACCTGTACGCCGTTCAGTGCGACAAAGCGTGCCCGCAGCATTGGCGTTGCTTCGAACTCGACTGCTGAAGGCGCTCCTGCCACGATCTCGGTGAATTCTTCGATTTGATCTTTCTGAATATCGACAAAGAAAAAACTCGGTGCCCTTTCGGGAAGCTGCTCGGCGACTTCCGAACGTACGCTCGCTTCGGTCAGCGCAACCGTCGCAAGGAGGGTCAGGCCAAGACCGAGCGCGACGATGACATTAGTCGATTGCGTTCCAGGACGGGTCAGATTGCCCAATGCGATCCGTAAGACTTGTCTGCGTCCATGGGGAACGCGTGCAATCAGCCATTGCAGAGCTAGCCCTGCATATTTCAGCGCAATGAGTATCCCCGCACAGCCCGCGAGAAATCCCATGGTAAACTCCTCATAGCGAGAGAGGTTCACTGAGAGAATTGCTACCGCGGCAAGCGCGCCAAACGCGGCAAAACGATAGGGCCATCGCCCATGCGCCGAAGAGGGCGCGACGAGATCGCGAAAGAGACCTGCTGGATTGATTTCGCGGGCTCTGCTAAGGGGCAACACTGCGAAACCGAAGGCCGTCAACACGCCAAAAGCGGTAGCGAGGATCAGCGGCCCCGGATAAAGCGCATAATTGGCCGGTGCCGGGATGGAACTGCCGGCAAAATACTCGACCGCAAAGGGCAGTGCGGCACCGATCGCGAGACCTGCGGCCAAGCCAATCATAGCGACGAACATCACCAGCACCATATAGATTTGGAACACTTGTCCGCCTTCGGCCCCGAGAGCTTTCAACGTGGCGATTGATTCACGCCGCCGCTCGATAAAGGCATTGATGGCTTGGCCGGCCCCGACACCTCCGACGACAAGCGCGGTCAGCCCGACGAGGGTGAGAAAGAGCGTTGCCTGGCGGACAAAACGCGCAACGGCAGGCACCGCATTGGTGTGATCGCGAACCCGCCAAACATGAGCTGGGAATTCTGAATCCAAAACGGCTTCGAAATAGTCGGGCGCGAGCGGTTCATCAAAAGCAACGTCATAATGATAATTGATCAGGGATCCCGGCACGACGAGGCCGCTGCGCTCTAAGCCTTCGCGCGAAATCATCATTCTTGGTCCAAGCGAAAAACCGCCGGAAATGCGATCCGGTTCGGTAAAGAGCTGCGCTCGCACCAAATAATCCGTGTCGCCGACATGAATAGCATCGCCGATTTCTATTCCCAGCCGCGCAAACAATGTGCCTTCCACCACCGTTCCGCAGATGCTCTCGTTGCAGGCGAGCGCCTCGCTCAAGGGCAATGTGGGTTCGAGAGTGACCGCGCCCAGCATCGGGAAAGACTCGTCTACTGCCCGGATCTCGACAACGTTTCGTGCCGTCTCGCCTGCCGCGTTTGCCATGCTGCGCATCGTTGCGCTCATGGAAACATCACCGAAGCGATCCATGAAGGCGCGCTCAGCGTCGCTTGCCGGTTCATAAAGCCGCCTGAGGCTGACGTCGCCGCCCAAAAGTGTGCGCCCTTGTTCGGCAAGGCCTGTCGTGAAGGCTGCGCCGAGCGAACCCACGCTCGCAATTGCGGCGACCCCTAAAGTGAGACAACCGAGAAAGACGCGAAAACCCGAGAGGCCGCTTCGAAGCTCGCGGCGCGCGAAACAAACGGCAAGGCCCATGGGGCTCACGGCGTATCACCTTCATCTTGGCGCGCTTCCGCCACAATGAGGCCGTCCTTCATGTGAAGTATGCGGTCGCAGCGTGCCGCGAGCGTTTCTTCATGTGTCACAAGAAAAAGCGTTGCGCCGACGCGGCTACGAAGGGAAAAAAGAAGATCGACGATTGCGCCGCCAGTCTTGCCGTCGAGGTTTCCAGTAGGCTCGTCAGCAAAAAGAATCTTGGGCTCGTGCACGATTGCGCGCGCAAGGGCCACGCGCTGTTGTTCGCCTCCCGAAAGCTGTCCCGGATAATGCTGCGCGCGCTCCTCAAGCCCGACTGCCAGCAGGCTGGCTTGCGCACGCTCAAACGCATCGGCGAATCCTTGGAGCTCAAGTGGCACGGCGATGTTCTCTAGCGCCGTCATCGTCGGAATGAGGTGGAAAGATTGAAAGACAATTCCAACATGTTCGCGTCGAAAGCGTGCCAGCGCGTCTTCGCTGAGCCCATTCAGCTTTTGTCCGGCAATGACCACTTCGCCGCTACTTGCCGCTTCCAAACCGGCCGCAACCATCAAGAGCGAAGACTTGCCCGAACCCGAGGGACCGAGGAGGGCAATCGCTTCGCCCGGCGCCGCAAGCAGCGAAACTCCGTTCAAGATGTTGACCGGTCCGGCGGCGCTCGCCAATGTCAGGAAAACCTCATTGAGGCGAATCGCAGGTGTGGTGCTAATAGCCTCTGCCATTTGGTTTTCGCTGTCGGTGGAAACGGCGTCTCGCATTAGGGATAGGGCGTTACGGAGAATGCGCGAAATCTGCAAGGCGACTGTAGCGTTTAGTTGTGCCGGATTCTTGTCGGTATTGCTTCTTTTTTCGGCCGGAGTTTTTTTTGATGGAACCGCCAGAGCTGCGGATGGGGAAATTCGCATTTTGGCGCTGGGCGACAGCCTGACACAGGGTTTCGGCCTGCCAAATGGTGAGGAGTTCCCGCTTCAACTCGAGAAATACCTGCAATCTCAGGGACTTAATGTAAGGGTGATCAATGCCGGCGTATCTGGCGATACCTCGGCGGGCGGGCTCGCGCGCCTCGATTGGTCGCTCGCCGATGATCCCGATGCCGCCATAATCGAGCTTGGTGGAAATGACGCACTCCGCGGCCTCTCGCCCGCCGCGATGGAGCGAAATCTCGACGCCATTCTCATAAAACTCACCGAGGCGGAGATTCCGGTGCTTCTCACCGGAATAATGGCGCCGCGCAATATGGGCCCGGGCTACGCTGCAGAGTTCGATGCGGTCTTTCCTCGGCTAGCGGAAAAGCATGGCGTGCTTTTTTATCCCTTTTTTCTCGATGGCGTGGCCCTCGAACCAAGCCTGATGCAGCGAGACGGCACCCACGCCAATGGGCAAGGCGTTGCCGAGATCGTAAGGCGAATGATGCCATTGGTGCAGGAGCTGATCGCACTGGTCGACACGCCGTCATGATCGGGCGCCTTTTATCGGTTGGTGGGTTCACGGCGCTCTCGCGCTTTGCCGGATTTTTTCGTGATGTCTTGATGGCAGCCATCTTGGGCGCGGGGCCTGCCTCGGATGCGCTGATGGTGGCGCTGCGCCTGCCCAATCATTTTCGCGCGATCTTTGCCGAAGGCGCGTTCACGGCCGCCTTCGTTCCGCGCTACACGACGGCGGCGACCAAACACGGCATTGCGCTCTCATCGCCCGCTTCGCAATTCGCCAATGACGTATTTGCCTGGCAATTCTTAGCGCAAATAATTCTGCTTGCCGCTGCGCTCGCCTTCATGCCGCAAATCATAGCCCTGCTCGCGCCGGGGTTTGCCGATGATCCGGCGCAGTTCGATCTCGCCGTTGCGCTGACACGAATTACGTTTCCCTATCTCATTTGTGTTGCCATCGTGACTCAATATTCCGCGATGTTAAACGCGATCCAACATTTCAAAGCCGCTGCGGCAGCACCGATCTTTCTCAGCCTCGCAATGATCACGACGCTTCTATTGGCGGATTACTTTTCTTCGCCCGTGCATGCCGCCGCAGTCGGTATATTAGTTTCCGGTTTTCTCGAATTGTTTCTTCTGCAAGTGGCTGGTGCGCGCGCCGGTCTGTCGCTGCGGCTTCATTTGCCGCGCTGGGGCAAGAAGATGCGCGAGTTTTCCCGCGCGCTGGGGGCGGCGACCATCGGCTCGGGCAGCGTTCAGATCGGGCTTTTTGTCGATACGATCATTGCCAGCTTTCTAACCGCGGGCAATCTGACTTCGCTTTATTATGCGGATCGGATCAACCAATTGCCGATGGGCATTGTCGGGGTCGCCCTCGGAACGGTGCTTCTTCCCGAAATGTCGGCGCGGTTGGCCGCCGGCGAGGAGCGCGCGGCAAGTGTTTCGCAAAACCGCGCCATTGTTCTTGGGCTCTTGCTCGCGCTTCCCTGTGTCGCCGCGTTTGTCCTTATGCCGGATACGATTATGCGTGCGCTTTTTGCCCGTGGAGCGTTTGGCGATCAGGCCGCAGATATTTCGGCCATGGCTTTATTTGCTTATGGTCTTGGCTTGCCGGCCTTCATTTTACTGCGCTGCGTCGTGCCGTCTTTCTACGCGCGCCGGGACACTGCGACGCCGGTGCGCGCGACTATTCTCGGCGTGGTCTCCAACATAGCGATGAAATTTGTCCTCGTTTGGGGTCTTTCGTTTGGCGTCATGGGGTTAGCCCTGGGAACGAGTTTCGGTGCGTGGGTGAATTTGATTGTGCTCGTGTGGCTTGCGCGCAAGCGTGGCGTTTTGGTCGCGACGCCTGAGCTTACCCGCGCCATCACGCCGGTGGCGATCATCGTTGTTTTGGTTGTCGCCGGGATTATTGCCGGCCTCGAAATTGGAACAATTCTTCTCGAAGGTGGCGCCTATTTGGTGGAAGAAGGGATTTTCTTGTTTGCCTTCGCAGGGGCTGCCATTGCCTTTGGCGGCGGCGTTTATACCTTTTCAGGCTGGCTTCCCCTGAAAGACGCATTGCGGGCCGAATGATCGGGCAAGGAGATTGGGCGATCTATGGTCCGACACATAGTGACTAGAGATAATGATTAGGCTCTTTGTCGCGCTCGAGATTCCTAGGGAAATACGCGAGCGCCTGTTTCTTCTTCAAGGGGGCGTTCCCTGCGCGCGTTGGTCGAGGCCCGAACAATATCATCTCACTTTGCGTTTTCTCGGCGAGGTCGATGAGGCGGCGGCCGGTGACATAGATGATGTATTGTCCAGCTTGCGTGCACCGGTTTTCACGCTGGAACTTGCCGGGGTGGGAAAATTCGGCAGCAAGCTCCTGCGTGCATTGTGGGCTGGCGTTCGCCGCAATGCCGAACTATCTCGTTTGCAGAAAAAGATCGAGGCCGCATTACAGCGTCTAGGCCATCGCGCCGAAGAGCGAAAATTCACGCCCCATGTGACGCTCGCCCGTCTTCGCAATGCGCCGCCCGAAAAAGTCATGGATTTTGTTGCGCATAACAGCCTGTTCGCTAGCGGCGCCTTCGAGGTGAAAAGCTTTGCGCTTTTCTCGAGTCTCTTGGGAAGCGCCCGCGCCGTTTACAATGTGGAACGGGTTTATCCGCTTGGGCCTTAGAGCATGATACGGCCAGATTGAATTAATTCCGTTTGCGGCCCGCAAAGGCAATCCGCAAAGAGGGGCGATCCACGCGGAAGGCGGCGAAGCGCGATGTGGGGCATCTGGCAAGCCGTATGACAAAGTGGGCGCCCGCCGGACGCAAACCCAAAGGGACGGGCGTGTTTGCGCCAAATCCTGCGGGCTTTGTCTCGACCATAGTCCCGCTATGCTCTTCGACAAATCCCTTGACCTTGTCGCAAACATGCCACGTCAGAATGGTTCAATCTGGCCGTATCATGCCCTAGTCTCGCTCTTCGATAGCTTCCATCTGTTCGTCCGATAGGCCGAAATGATGACCAATCTCATGCACCAGCACATGGCGCACGATATGATCGAGTGCTTCGCCTTCTTCGGCCCAATATTCGAGAATAGGCCGCCGGTAGAGAAAAATCATCGTCGGCGAGGAGACTTGAAAGGCCCCTTCGTGCGCGGCGAGATCCGCTCCTTGGAATAGGCCGAGAATTTCATATGGACTTTCCAGCTCCATATCTTTGACGACCTCGTCGTCGGGAAAATCCTGAACGAAGAATATTAAGTCGCCGGTGAGCGCGCGGAATTCCTCGGGAAGTCCGGCCAAGACCTCGCGGGCGAGGGCCTCGAGCTGATCCAATGTCGGCGCGTGTAACGAGATTTTTTGCATCTGCCCTCAAATGCCCCTCACCAAATGTTATGACGGTCTTGACGTGAAACGGACCCCGATGGCTCTCTAGCAGGAGTCTCAACCGGAAATGACTTTTTTGGAAGGGTAGGCTGAAATGGCAAAGCTGGAAGGCGAGGAAAGAAGGCAGGCGCTCGCGGAGATCCCTAACTGGCGCGAAGTTCCGAAGCGCGATGCTATCACGCGCAAATTCGCTTTTACCGATTTTGTGGAAGCCTTCGGTTTTATGTCCCGCGTTGCGCTGCTCGCGGAAAAAATGGATCACCATCCCGAATGGTTCAATGTCTACAGAACCGTCGAGGTAACGCTCTCCACCCATGATGCGGACGGGGTGACCGAGAAGGACATCGCTCTTGCAGGGGCAATGGACCGGCTCATGGAGTGATCTAAAGGCGCCAATGATCCCGCGCGCGTTTGTGGCAACGCTTGAAGTCTGTGCAACTGCGCTACCAGTTCGCGCTTCTCTCGGGATGAAGCCAGGTCGGCCGCGCGGCTTCTACTTCCAAAAAGAGATCGCAATAAGCGCGGCGCAAGCCTTTGCCCGGGTTCACGCCCGTCTCGTCGAACGCCATATATCCTCGCCCCTCTTGGGTGAAGCGCTCCCAATGGGGAAGGCCCGGCCCGTTGGGATCGCCGGTTTTCACGAAATTCTTCCAATAGGTTTGGATCTGTGCCCCGAGCACGCGGTCGGCATCGGTGAAGCGCCTTAACCCTGTTAAATTGACCAGGCCGAACACCGAATAGACTTCGTTGGAATGCATATTGGAATTTGGCCGTTGGTTGGGAAGCTGGCGCTCGAATTCATATTGATAAATCGGATGACCGGCTTTGGCATGGCTGATGGCTTGCCCGGTATGGCGGCAGCGATTGTCGATATCCGCGCCCCATTGAATGTTTGCATAACCATAGACTGGGTGCGGTTCGGGCATGCGCGCGCCGTTCAAGCCGTAGAGCTCGAACGCACGGGGCGCGAACTCGGCATATTTCAACTCGATCTCGGACTTTAATTGCAGATAAGAAAGATCGTCGAAGCTTTCGCGCGCGGCATTGCCGATCAGGAAGGGAACAGCGTGCTGACGCCCTTCGGCCCAGACTTTGATGTTTTGTTCGGGCAACGCATGGCCATCGAGATTGAGGGGGCGGCATCCGCCACGGTTAAAGCCCCGCAATATGGCCTCGGCGGGCAGGTCACGTAAAAAGGCAAGCCTGTTTTCTTGCGGTGGGTTCAAACTGCTGAGCGCTTGCGCGCAAGCCCCCTCTTGCTGCGCAAGTGTGGGATCGAGCCGCCGCACCGCGCCGCTCTCCGCGATCGCACGTTGAAATAATCCTTGCCCCAAGGGCGAAACCATCATGCGCTCGATATTGGCCGCGCCCGCCGATTGCCCCCAGGCAGTGACGCGGGTGGGATCGCCGCCGAAAGCGGCGATGTTTTCCTGTACCCAGCGTAATGCTGCGATCTGATCGAGAAGGCCATAATTGCCGGACGCGCCGTGGGGCGATTCCGCACTGAGTTCTGGCAGCGCGATGAAACCGATCGGCCCAAGTCGATAATTGACGGAAACGACGATCACGTCGTGGCGCGCCAGGCTATCGCCCCAATAGCCGCGCATGGCGGTGCCACCGCTGGTATCGCCGCCGCCGTGAAACCAAACCATGACGGCTTTGGGCTCGCTGGCCGGCCACTCTGGTGTCCAAATGTTGAGCGTCAGGCAGTCTTCTGAGGTCGGTCCGATCTCATAGGCCTGAATGCATGACGGGCCAAAATTGCGCGCGTCATGTGTTTGGCTCCAGGCCTCTGCGGGCTCGGGCGGTCGCCAGCGTAGATTCCCAACAGGTGGCGCGGCGTAGGGAATGCCGAGAAACACGGCCTGTCCGGCTTCCATCTTACCGCTGACCGGACCATTTTGGGTTTCGGCCATAGGTGGATTGCTTTGCGCCGTCCCGGTGTCGCGGATCCCCATTACGACGAATGCGCTGAGCGCCACCGCGCCGTCCAAGGCTAGAATTCGCATCATCAAGGCCCCGTATTGCGCTTTTCCCATGGCGCAAACCTCACATTTCGGCTCATGGCTGTCTAGGATAGTGGTCTTCAGATACGCAACGGAGAATTCAATGCAGCTCACCACCTATGTGCTCGACGGTCACGAGATTGACATTCGCTCCGCGCCGATGGAGCACGATTGGATGAGCGACAGCACCGAAAGGTTTGCTTATCGTTGCTTGCCGCTCAACATCGCCAATTCCTTTGGCTGGCAAATTCACACGCGCTGGGGTTTCGAGGCCCAATGGAAGGGCGGCGCGAAAGCTGAATCAGTTGTCGTGACGCCGGACGAGGGAAATGTTGCTCCGGCGGTCGGGCATTTCGGGGGCGGCGCGTTGACCTTTCACGTGCCTTGCCTTTTTCGCACCGAGCCGGGCTTTGATCTCATGGTGCAAGGACCGATCAACGCGCCAAAAGACGCCATCGCACCTCTGACCGGCATCATTGAAACCGACTGGGCGCCTTACACCTTCACGATGAACTGGCTCTTTACGCGTGTCGGTCAAAAAGTGCGCTTCGAGCGGGACGAGCCCTTTTGTCATCTCTTTCCGGTCAAGCGCGGCGCGGTCGAGCGTTTCGAGCCCAAATATCGCAAGCTTTCGGAGAATCCTGAACTCGAGCGCGAGATGGAAACTTGGAAGGAAAGCCGCGGGGCTTTGATCGAATCCTTGAAAGAGCCGGGCGCAACAGCGCGCGAGAGCTGGCAAAGACTTTTACTTCCGCGGGCTCGACCCAAAGGGCCAACCCGTACCGCATGCAGAACACAAGACACGGCTAAAGGTGAAACCCTTCAAGCGGTGAAGACTGCGCAAATCTTAGCAAGCGGCTCCTGCGAATTTCTTCACCTCCCCCTTCGCGGGGTCGAAGAGCGAAAAGCAAAAGGTCCTGTGGACCTTTCGCCGCCCTGAGGTCGAGGGTGCGAGCAATGCAAGCGGCCTCGTGTGGGGGTGTGGCTAGTGGCAGTGCTCCCCCCACCCGACGCGCCCTCACATTGTTCGGTCGCATCGACCACCCCTCAAGGGGGAGGTGAAGTGCGCCCCGTAGAAGCTTTAAGACTATCCCGCGCTCACCCGGTTGTTCACCAGATCGTCGACCACCGAAGGGTCGGCAAGGGTTGAGGTATCGCCGATTTGATCGGCCTTGTCTGCCGCGATTTTGCGCAAGATGCGGCGCATGATTTTGCCGGAGCGCGTTTTCGGCAAGGCAGGTGCAAATTGTATTGCATCTGGCCGTGCGATAGGGCCGATCTCTTTTCCTACCCAGGCTTTTAATTCCTTCGCCAGCGCTTCTGTCGTTTCGACGCCGAGTGTGAGCGTGACATAGGCGTAGATGCCTTGGCCCTTGATGTCGTGTGGAAAGCCGACAACCGCGGCCTCAGCAACATCTTCGTGCGCGACCAAAGCCGATTCCACTTCCGCCGTTCCCATACGGTGACCGGAAACATTCATTACGTCATCGACGCGGCCGGTGATCCAATAATATCCGTCTTCATCGCGGCGGCAGCCGTCGCCGGTGAAATATTTGCCCGGATAGGTCTTAAAATAGGTCTCGACGAAGCGTTGATGATCGCCATAGACGCTGCGCATCTGCCCCGGCCAGGATTGCGTGAGGACAAGATTTCCGCTGCAGGGGCCTTCCAGCTCTTTTCCCTCCGAATCGACAATGGAAGGCGCAATCCCGAATAGCGGTTTGCTGGCCGAGCCGGGTTTCAAATCGGTCGCACCGGGCAAGGGTGAAATCAAAACGCCGCCGGTCTCGGTCTGCCACCAGGTATCGACAATCGGACAACGCGCATCGCCCACGACATGATAATACCAAAGCCAGGCTTCGGGGTTGATCGGCTCGCCGACCGAGCCCAGCAAACGCAGACTTGCGCGGGAGGTTTTTTTGACCGGCGCATCGCCCTCGCGCATCAGCGCGCGGATCGCGGTGGGCGCGGTGTAGAAGATGTTGACCTTGTGCTTATCGACGACCTGCCAGAAGCGAGAGGAATCGGGATAGTTCGGCACGCCTTCGAACATTAGTGTCGTCGCGCCATTCGCGAGCGGGCCATAGACGATATAGGAATGCCCAGTGACCCAGCCGACATCGGCGGTGCACCAATAAATATCGCCGTTGTGATAATCGAAGACGTTTTTATGGGTGAAGGCGGCATAAAGAAGATAGCCGCCGCTGGTATGTAACACGCCTTTGGGTTTGCCGGTCGAGCCCGAGGTGTAAAGGATGAACATCGGATCTTCCGCGTTCATTTCTTCCGCTTCGCATTCATCCGAGACTTTTGCGGCTTCCTCGTCATACCAAACATCGCGCAGCTCATCGGCAAGCTCGCAATTGCCGGTGCGCTTGACGACAATGATTCGTTTGACGGAGGGGCATTGCTCTGCAGCCTTTTCGGTATTCGCCAAAAGCGGAATGGTTTTGCCGCCGCGCACACCCTCATCGGCGGTGATCACGACCGCGCAATCGCAATCCGTGATGCGACCGGCGAGCGAGACCGGCGAAAAGCCGCCAAAGACCACCGAGTGCACCGCGCCGATGCGTGTGCAGGCAAGCATGGCGTAGGCCGCTTCCGGGATCATCGGCATATAGATGGTGACGCGGTCGCCTCGTCTGACGCCGTTGGCCTTCAAGACATTGGAAAAGCGGCAGACCTCGCGGTGAAGTTCAGCATAGGAGATGTGGCGTGATTGATTGGGATCATCGCCTTCCCAGATGATCGCGGTCTGCTCGCAGCGCGTGGCTAGATGCCGGTCGATGCAATTGGCCGAAACATTGAGCGTGCCGTCTTCGAACCATTTGACGTGCAGATCCTCGGCATTGAAGGAAACATCCGACACTGATGTGAAGGGCTTGATCCAATCGATCGCTTTGGCCTGCTCGGCCCAAAACCCCTCCGGATCGGAGATTGATTGCGCGTACATTTCGTCGTATTTGGCGGCATCGATATGGGCTTTGGCTTTCCAGGCATCGGGTACGGGCAACAGGGTCTCGTGCATCTCGGCTCCCAGAGAAACTTGTGGAATTATGCGGATAGTGACGCGCACATGACCCTGACTTCAAGGCATGGCTTTGCCGCATGCGGGCCATCCGCCTTTTCGCGCCGCCATTTTCGGAAAAATGGTGTGGGAAGGCGTCACACGTACCTGGATATATGAATGTTCCTTGACTTCCCTGCCCCTCAAGGCAACATGGCTCATACCCAGGGGTGCCCTGAATAGACAGGGCTGAGATGGCGTTTATCGTCAGTCCCTTTGAACCTGATCCGGCTCATACCGGCGGAGGGAGCGGCGTTTTGGCAATAGCCCTAAGCTCCAATTCTTCCGAAACCGAAGCGAAGGCGACGTCATGAATAAGCCCATCCTAGCTCCCAGCAATGATACGATCACCCGGGGCAATCTTCCCGGTTCGAAAAAGGTCTATGTCGGCGATCTCAATGTGCCCTTCCGCGAGGTTGGGCTTTCGGGTGGCGAGGCGCCGATCCGGCTTTACGATACATCTGGTCCGTATACGGACAATGATATCGCCCTCGATATTGCCAAGGGCCTGCCTTCGGTGCGCCGGCAATGGATTTTGGAGCGCGGTGATGTCGAGGAATATGATGGCCGAGATCGCCGGCCCGAAGACGACGGTCTGAAATCGGGTGAGCTGCTCTCGGTACCGCAATTCGACCGCGCCGGCCGCAAGCCCTTGCGGGCAAAGCCCGGCAAAAATGTGACTCAGCTCGAATATGCAAGGGCCGGTACTATTACCAAGGAAATGGAATATATCGCGGCGCGCGAAAACCTTGGGCGCTCAAAACTGGTCGATGGCGAGAGCTTCGGCGCTTCTATTCCGGACGAAATGACCCCGGAATTCGTGCGCGACGAAGTGGCCAGGGGCAGGGCGATTATCCCGGTCAACATCAATCATCCGGAAACCGAGCCGATGATCATCGGCCGTAACTTTCTCACCAAAGTGAACGCCAATATTGGTAATTCGATTGTGACCTCGGGCGCTGCCGAAGAAGTTGAAAAACTTGTCTGGTCAATCCGCTGGGGCGGCGACACGGTGATGGATCTTTCCACCGGGCGCCATATCCACACCATCCGCGAGTGGATTGTCCGCAACTCCCCCGTGCCAATCGGCACCGTTCCGATCTATCAGGCGTTGGAAAAAGTCGATGGCATTGCGGAGGAGCTCACCTGGGAGGTCTATCGCGACACGCTGATTGAGCAATGCGAACAGGGCGTCGATTATTTCACCGTGCATGCCGGGGTGCGCCTTGCCCATATCCCGCTCTCGGCAGAACGCGTCACCGGCATTGTTTCGCGCGGGGGCTCGATCCTCGCCAAATGGTGCCTCGCCCATCACAAGGAAAATTTTCTCTACACCCATTTTGAAGATATCTGCGAGCTCTTGGGCCAATATGATGTGGCCTTCTCGCTTGGCGATGGTTTGCGCCCGGGCGCGACGGCCGATGCCAATGACGCGGCGCAATTCGCGGAACTGGATACTTTGGGCGAGCTCAACAAGGTTGCGCAAAAATACAATATCCAAACCATGATCGAAGGCCCGGGCCATGTCCCGATGCACAAGATCAAAGAAAATATGGACCGTCAGCTCGCCGCCTGCGACGAGGCGCCATTCTATACCCTTGGGCCTCTGACCACCGATGTGTCACCGGGTTATGATCACATTACCTCAGCCATTGGTGCGGCGATGATCGGCTGGTTCGGCACTGCGATGCTTTGCTATGTGACGCCGAAAGAGCATTTGGGTTTGCCCGACCGCGATGATGTGAAAACCGGCGTAATCACCTATCGTATAGCGGCCCATGCCGCAGATATGGCCAAAGGCCATCCGGCGGCGCGTATTTGGGATGATGCGATTTCCAAAGCGCGTTTCGAGTTCCGTTGGCGCGATCAATTCGCCCTAGCCATGGATCCCGAAACCGCCGAGGCCTATCACGATGAAACGCTTCCGGCGGATGGCGCCAAAGTCGCGCATTTCTGCTCGATGTGCGGACCAAAATTCTGCTCGATGAAAATTAGTCATGAAGTACGCGAAGCGGTGCGTGGAAATAACGACGCCTTTACATCGGACGAAATCCGCGCGGAGATGGCCAAGAAATCGCAAGAATTCCGCGATTCAGGTTCGGAGATTTATTTGCCGAAAACTGCCGCTGAGTAGAACGCTAAAATACAACCCATTTGGGAGGGCGTCGGGAAATCCGACGCCTTTTCCGTTTTCTGAGGCAGCCAGAGGAAACCAACCCTTTCTTAGGGTTAAGTCTTTGTAATGTTAACAGTTTCCTGAATTCGTCGTGCTTTGTGCGCGATGCGAATTATGCTACGCTTCTATCGCTTGAGAGGCATTCGAAAGGAAGAATGGTTATGAGAAGTAAAACTATTCTAGCCTCCACGGTTTTAGCCACGACACTGGTTGCTATTCCGGCTTTGGCGCAAGGCACTGATGTGTGCCTGCGACTGCGCGACATTCAGAGCACCAAGGTTGTCGACAGCTCTACGCTTGTGGCAACAGACCGTCGTCGCAACGAATATACCGTGCATATGAACGGTGCCTGCGTGGGCCTCACGACCAACGCGCAGCCTTTGATGTTTCGTCCACTCTCGGAACTTAGCTGTTTGAGGCGAGGCGATCGCGTGAGCTACTCTATGCCCGGTCAGCCGCTAAATATTCAGCTCTATGGCGGTTCGGGGCAGAGCACCTGCTTTATCGGCAGCATAACCGAAGGCGCGCCGTCCTAATCCGGGTGGCTTAATTTGGGTCGCTTAATTCGGGTCGCATCATAGGTGTCATAGGCTTTTGATAATTGACAATTTCTTGCTTGGCTCGTGCCGTGCAGGAAGACACGCGCAAAGTGCTCATGGAAGCGAATGCGGGAAATGGGAGAGTTGCCATGAAAATGGCTAGGCTATTTCTTTCTGTGCTTGGCCTAGGCTTTGTCCTCGGCACTTTATCTGCGGCTGCACAGAGCGGAGTATGCTTGCGTACCCAGCAGATCGACAATTGGGAGGTCGTCGACGATAGGACTTTGATCGTCACCGACCGGCTCGATCGGAAATATAGGCTCGGCCTTGTCGGCAGCTGCACCGGATTGCAGCAGACACGGTTTTCGCTTGGTTTCGAGACCTTTAGCGAGCTGAGTTGTGTACGGCCCGGCGATTCCATCCGATACAACGATCTTACCTTCGGCCCGGAGCGCTGTAGGATTACAAGTGTCGAGTCCTACATAGCCGAGGAGCCCGAAAACCCAAACTCCGAAAACCCTAAGCCTGAAAACCCTGGGGCCGAAGGCTAACGCGCTTAGCCGCGTTTCATTTGCTTGCTTCTTTCGTCTAGTCTCGTTTTGAAGGCTCAAGCGCGAGGGGGGGGGGCAGTTGCGCGGTTATTTCGCCGTCGGTGTCGACGGCATATCCAAACCGATGAATCTCGGCAATCTCCTGCGCATTGCGCATGCGTTTGGGGCCAGCTTCTTTTTCACGGTGGATGCCCGGGCCGACTTTCCGGACGCCATCTCCGACACCTCGAAAGCCGATGGGCATCTGCCGGTGTATCAATTCGGCTCTGGCAGCGAGCTATGCTTGCCGGAGGGCTGTCAGCTGGTCGGTGTGGAAATTACCGATGACGCGGTGGAATTGCCGAGTTTCCGGCACCCGGCGCGCGCGGCCTATGTATTTGGTTCTGAACGGCTTTCTCTGTCCCAGGAGGTTCTAAGCCGCTGCGAACATGTCGTCCAAATTCCAACGCGGTTTTCGATCAATGTTGGTATGGCCGGCGCCATTGTGATGTATGACCGGATGCTCAATCTCGGGCGGTTTCCGGCGCGGCCGGTTCGCCCAGGAGGCCCGGAAGAGCCGCTTCCGCCGCGGGCGAAATGGGGCGCGCCGATCCGTCGCCGCTCATGAAAAATTGGTAAAGCTGCAAGCGACTTTAAAATGGGCGCTTCAAACCTTCCCCCAAATCATGCTTTAAGCATTGGGTTCGGGTGGGCAGCTCTCTCGGAAGGGTGAAAAGATGCGTTTTTCAGGCTGGCGTCCTCTGGTGCTATTGGTCGCGTTCGCGGTTTTTCCCCCGGCGCAGGCAGCTGAACCGGGTGGCACCATGCTAACGGCAACGTTTCGGGATTGGTTCGTTTACCGGGCCGGCGAAGACGATGCGCTAAATTGTTTTGCTCTATCGAAGCCGCGGAGTTCGGATCCCGGTAATATCGAGCGCGACGAAATCGCTTTTTTGATTTCAACTTGGCCTGCATTGGACAAACAGCATGAGCCGTCTATCGTCCCGGGCTATCCCTACGGCGAGGACGAAGGCGCTGCGGTCCGCGTCCAAATCGGCGGCGACCAATACGAGTTTGCTCTTCTCCGCAATGACGGAGATCGGGGTGGGGCCTGGATGGAAGCAGCCGAGCAAGAAGGGCGTCTGGTTAATTCGATGAAGGGCGGTGCCACAATGATCGTCACCGGCACATCGGTTCGTGGGACGCTTACCCGCGATACTTTTTCGCTCGCCGGCATCACCGCTGCACTCGAGAATATCGAAGCGAACTGCAATTAAGGACATGTCCTTCATGAGCGGGCTCGCGCCCCTGGTCGGCGTCAGCGCCGATGATCTCAAAACAACACTTCAAGAGATTGGGGTGCCGCCCAAACAGACGCCTATGCGTGTGCGCCAATTGTGGAATTGGGTTTACGTTCACGGCGTGAATGATTTTGCGCGCATGACCAATCTCGCTGCCGACTTTCGTGATCTGGCAGCGGCGCATTTTTCCCTCATCCGGCCGGAAGTGGTGACGGAGCAGGTCTCGGAAGACGGTACGCGCAAGTGGCTTTTGCGCACCCAGCCGGGGATCGAATTCGAAACCGTCTATATCCCGGAAGAAAATCGCGGCACGCTTTGTATTTCCAGCCAGGTGGGCTGCACACTGACCTGCCGCTTTTGCCACACCGGCACGCAGGCGCTGGTACGCAATCTCGACGCATTCGAGATCGTCGGCCAGATCATGGTTGCGCGCGATGCGCTTGGCGATTGGCCCTCGACCAAGGAAAAGCGCCGTATCACCAATGTGGTGATGATGGGCATGGGTGAGCCGCTTTATAATTTCGATAACGTAAAAAATGCGATCGCGATTATAGCCGACGGCGACGGTTTGGCGCTTTCCAAAAGACGGATCACGCTTTCGACCGCAGGTGTCGTTCCGATGATCGAGCGCGCGGGCGCCGAGATCGGGTCGATGTTGGCGATCTCGCTTCATTCCGCGCGCGATGAAGTGCGTGATCTTCTCGTGCCGCTCAACAAGAAATACCCAGTCAAGGAATTGATATCGGCGTGCCGGAACTATCCCGGTCTTTCCAACGCACGAAGGATTACCTTCGAATATGTCATGCTGAAAGGCGTGAATGATTCCATGGGCGACGCCAAGGCGCTGATCAAGCTGATTGCCGGCGTTCCGGCCAAGATCAATCTCATTCCCTTCAATCCCTGGCCAGATGCGCCCTATGAATGCTCGGATTGGGACCAAATCGAAAAATTTGCCGAGCTGGTCAATCGTGCCGGCTATGCCAGCCCGGTGCGCACCCCGCGTGGACGCGACATCATGGCTGCCTGCGGTCAGCTGAAATCGGTGAGTGTGAAAGAGCGCGCTTCCACGCGCATGGCGGCGCTACGCTCGGCCGAACTCGCGCGGATGCCACATTAGGCTTGCCCGCCAATTGGCGCAGATTTGCGCCAAACCGCGCTATCCGATAGACCCCGCATCGGTGCGTAAGGCGCGAAGAACATGACAAAAAGCGGCGTGAACAAAGTGGTGCTGGCCTATTCGGGCGGGCTCGACACTTCAGTCATCCTCAAATGGCTGCAGAGCGAATATGGCTGCGAGATTGTGACTTTCACCGCCGATCTGGGGCAGGGTGAGGAATTGGCGCCCGCGCGGGGAAAAGCGAAGCTTCTCGGAATTAAAGACGAGAACATCTTCATCGAGGATTTGCGCGAGGAATTCGTCCGCGATTACGTCTTTCCGATGTTCCGCGCCAATGCGCTTTATGAGGGTGTGTACCTCCTGGGCACCTCCATCGCCCGGCCGCTGATCTCCAAGAAGCAGATCGAGATCGCCGAAAAAACCGGCGCCGATGCCGTGGCCCATGGCGCCACCGGCAAGGGTAATGATCAGGTCCGCTTCGAGCTTGCCTATTACGCGCTCAATCCCGACATCAAAATCATCTCGCCCTGGCGGGAATGGGATCTGGCCAGCCGGGCCGAGCTCATCGCTTTTGCCGAAAAGCATCAGATTCCGATTCCGACGGATAAGCGCGGCGAAGCGCCTTTCTCGGTCGATGCAAATATTTTGCACTCGTCTTCGGAAGGAAAAGTGCTGGAAGACCCCGCGGCCGAGCCCGACAGCATTGTTTATCAACGGACGCTCTCGCCTCAGGATGCGCCGGACAAAGCAACCATCATTGAGATGGGATTTGAGAAAGGCGACCCGGTTTCCATCGACGGCGAAACGCTCTCGCCGGCAAACTTGCTTGCCAAACTCAACGAGCTCGGCAAAGCGAACGGCATTGGACGTGTCGATCTTGTCGAGAATCGTTTTGTCGGGATGAAATCACGCGGTGTCTATGAAACGCCGGGCGGCACCATTTTGTTGGCTGCCCACCGGGCGATGGAATCGCTCACCCTCGATCGCGGTGCGGCGCATCTCAAAGACGATCTGATGCCGCGCTATGCCGAGCTTATCTATAACGGTTTTTGGTTTTCACCCGAGCGCGAAATGCTGCGGGCCGCCATCGATGCGAGCCAGGAATTCGTGACGGGAAGCGTTACGCTGAAGCTCTACAAGGGCAATGTCATCGTCACGGGGCGCGCTTCGCCTTATTCCCTCTATGCCGAGGATTTGGTGACGTTCGAGGACGATCGCGGCGCCTATGACCAAAAAGATGCCGAAGGGTTCATCCGGCTAAACGCGCTGCGGCTCCGTACGCTCGCCAAGCGAAAGCGCAAACTGTCGGAATAGGAGCGGGAAAGTCATCCCGGACGCAAAGCGATCCGGGACCTACTCCGATATAAACTCGATGACGATTGGTGTGTCGGGGAGCAGGAGGCTCCGTTCTGCATTGGCGCTAGGCTGCCAGATGGGTCCCGGATAGCCCTTTGGGCTTCCGGGATGACAAGGCTACTAAAATGGGCGCCGCTGAATGCAATCACACGTCCAGATTGGCGACGTTTAGGGCATTGGTCTGAATGAATTCGCGGCGCGGTTCCACGGCATCGCCCATCAGCTTTACGAAAAGATCGTCGGCCAGGTCGGCATGCTCGATCTTCACTTGAAGAAGTGTGCGCGCGTTTTCGTCGAGCGTCGTTTCCCAAAGCTGGCCAGGATTCATTTCGCCAAGGCCTTTATAGCGCTGTAGCGAAAGCCCGTGACGTCCCCATTCGAAAATGGCGTCTAACAGTTGCGTCGGTGAGCGGATCTCGCGGGTGTCTTCTTTGCGTGTCAGCATTCCGACCTTCAAATAGGCTTCTTGGAGCTCGCCCGCCATGCGGTCCAGCTTACGCGCCTCGGAGCTTGCAATCAGCGCTCCGTCGATGGCGACGGTCTCGCGCACGCCGCGAACTTCGCGCCAGAATTTCAGACCACCGTCAATTGTCGGCTCGCCCTGCCAGCCGCGCTCTGTTTCATCAGAGAGTTGGTCCAGGCGCCGGGCAATATAGGCCGCTGCGTCCTTCGCCTTGTCGGAATCGTTTAAGATGTCCGGATTGAGCGCGCCGGCAATGGCGGCTTGCTCCAAAACCCTGCGGGAAAAATGCGGCGGAAACCCGTCGAGCGAGGAGCGGGCCGCCCTGGCGCGCTCGATCAATTGAACAAGCTCGGCGCCGACAAGCGTTTCGCCGGTGTGCAAGGTCAGAGCGGTGTCTTTCGTACCTTCTGAGATGAGATATTCCTCAAGTTCCCGCTCGTCCTTCAAATAAAGCTCTGCCCGGCCACGCAGCGCTTTGTAGAGAGGTGGTTGCGCAATATAGAGATGGCCGCGTTCGATGAGCTCCGGCATTTGGCGGTAAAAGAAGGTCAGCAGGAGGGTGCGGATATGCGCACCGTCCACATCGGCGTCGGTCATAATAATAATCTTGTGATAGCGGAGTTTGTCCGGGTTGAACTCCTCCGCGCCAATGCTGGTGCCAAGCGCGGTGATCATGGTGATGATTTCGTTGCTTGAGAGCATTTTGTCGAAATGCGCACGTTCGACATTGAGAATTTTCCCGCGCAACGGAAGGACCGCTTGATTGGCCCGATTGCGCCCTTGTTTGGCCGATCCTCCGGCGCTATCGCCTTCGACAATGAATAGCTCGCATTTCGCCGGATCGCGCTCTTGGCAGTCGGCCAGTTTTCCAGGAAGCGAGCTGCCGTCCAGCACGCCCTTGCGCCGAGTGAGTTCGCGCGCTTTTCGCGCTGCATCGCGGGACGCTGCGGCTTCGATCACTTTGCTGACAATGGCGCGTGCTTCTGCCGGGTGCTCTTCGAACCAGGTGCCCAATTGATCGAGGAGGGCCCCTTCGACCACCGGGCGCACTTCCGAAGAGACCAATTTGTCTTTCGTTTGCGAAGAGAATTTGGGATCCGGCACTTTAACGGAAAGGACACAGGTCAAGCCTTCGCGGCAATCCTCTCCGGTGAGCGAAACCTTGTCTTTTTTCGCAGAGGCCAAGCCTTCCGCATATTTGGTCACGATCCGTGTGAGCGCCGCGCGAAAGCCCGCCAGATGCGTGCCGCCGTCGCGTTGCGGGATGTTGTTGGTAAAGCAGAGCATGTTCTCGTGGTAGGAATCGTTCCACGAGAGGGCTGCCTCAACTCGCATGCCGTCGCGGTCGGCCCCGACAATAATGGGCTTCGCGATCAAGCCTGATTTTGCCCGGTCGAGATATTGCACGAAGGCTTCTAAGCCGCCGTCATTTTTTAAGATCACTTCCTTTTTCTCGACGTGGCGCTGATCGGTTAAGATGATCGTGAGGCCCAAATTCAAGAAGGCGAGTTCACGCAGGCGATGCTCGAGGGTCGCAAAATTGAATTCGGTCATTGTGAAGGTTTTTGGGCTAGGGAGAAAGCTGACTTCGGTGCCGCGTTTTCCGCCTGAGTCACCGGTGATTTTTAGCGGCTCGCCCGGCTCGCCGTCGTGGAAGCGTAAAAAATGTTCCTTGCCGTCACGCCAAATACGAAGCTCTAGCAATTCGGACAGCGCGTTTACGACCGAAACGCCGACGCCGTGCAGCCCGCCCGAGACCTTGTAGGCGTTTTGTTCGAATTTCCCGCCTGCATGGAGTTGGGTCATGATGACTTGGGCGGCTGAAACGCCTTCGCCCTCATGAATGCCCACCGGAATACCGCGGCCATTGTCGCGGACCGTGCAAGAACCGTCCGCGTTGAGCGAAACGTCTACTTGATCGCAAAAACCCGCAAGTGCTTCGTCGATCGCGTTGTCGACCGTCTCGTAAACCATGTGGTGTAGTCCGGAGCCGTCATCGGTGTCCCCGATATACATGCCCGGGCGTTTGCGCACCGCATCCAGCCCTTTGAGAACCTTGATTGTGTCCGCACCATAATCGTCCTGCGGGCCTGGGATGGGAGGCATTTCGCTCATGGCCAATCCGTCGTTAAAAATTGTCCTGCCTCGATCGAGACAAGAACGGCATTGCCGGCAAGCGGCGTAAAAAGACTGGAATCCGTTCCAGTCATCCAGGCCTGGGCCGAAAGACTGAGAATTTCTTCGAAAAGGGCCGCCCTGCGCTCAGAATCGAGATGTGCGACGATTTCGTCCAGAAGGAGAATGGGCGCGCTTTCCGTTTTCCGGCGTTTTTGCAGCCATGCGTTTGCAAGCACAATAGAGATGAGCAGTGCCTTTTGCTCGCCGGTAGAGCAATCACGCGCATCGGCGCGCTTGAGCGTATGGCGCACGCGAAGATCGCCGATATGCGGTCCCACATTGGTGCGTCCGCTCTCGCCGTCGCGACGGCGCAGGGCAGAAAATTTCTCTTGCAGCGCAACAGCATCGGATGCGCCATCGAGACCATCTTCCAGGGCCAGATGCGCGCAGGGAAAATTACCGGCTTCGCCTCGCAAGGCGAGCTCCTCGTTAAGAAGTGCGATCATGTTTTCGCGCGATTCGGTGAGCGCAATACCCTCTACGGCCATATTTTCTTCGAGACCATCCAGCCACACGGGGTCGAACCGGCCCTCCTTGAGCAGCCTCAAGCGCTCTCGCATGGCCCTGTCGCAGCGGTTTGTGCGTTTGGCGTGTCCGCCGTCCAATCCGAACACAAGGCGATCAAGAAACCGGCGCCTATCCCCAGCGCCGTCGAGGAACAATCTGTCCTGCGCGGGTGTCAGCCACAGCATGGGGGCGAGGTCGACAAAATCTGCACTTTGCGCCGGAGCGCCATTCAAATGCGTCACGCGCTTTGCATTCGCGCCAGGGCTTAACGGCGCGAGCCCCGTTCCAACTTCCCAACTTCCGTCGGTTCTCTCAAGCGTCGCTGCAACCGTCCAAAGACTGGTACCGAGCAAAAAACCGTCTTCCGCCTCTTGCGCATTCGTATCATGCGGCGCTTTGCGCTGCATTTCGCCCAAACGCGCGCCGCGCAGTCCTCGCCCCGGCGAAAGCAGGGAAATCGCCTCCAGGCAATTGGTTTTCCCGGTGCCATTGTGGCCGGCAAGCACGACGGGTCCGGAAGGAACATCGAGCGTCGCATCCGAATAAGAACGAAAATTGACTAGCCGTAGCGTCTTCAGCGCAAGTTTGTTCTCCGGTGCCGAAGCCACCGGGCGCTCTGCTGCGCCACAATTAAGCATTGCCGTGTTTTCCAACGATTATCCTATTACACGCGCATGGGCATAAGGACGTACAAAGTCCGGGCGTCATCCGTATCTTCAATCAATGTCGGCGATCCAGAATCCGCGAGCAGAAAGCGGACTTCCTTTCCTTCCACTTGCCCTGTGATATCGAGCAAATACCGCGCGTTGAAGCCGATCTCGATTGCCTCCGCGCTGTAATTGGCGCCGAGGTCTTCGGTAGCCGTTCCGCTTTCTGGGTTAACGACCGACAGCGTCACGCTGTCTTTGTTGATATTGAGCTTTACTGCGCGCGTCTTGTCCGCCGAAATGGTCGAGACGCGGTCGACGGCATGGCTAAACTCTTTGGCGTCGAGCATCAGGACTTTGTCATTATTGGTCGGGATCACGCGCTGATATTCCGGGAACGACCCGTCGATCAGCTTGGAGGTAAGTTGCACGTCGCTAAAGGTAAATTGAATTTTGGTATCGGATAGCCCGATTTCAATGGCGCCTTCCGAGTCCTCAAGAAGCCTTCTCAGTTCGGCGACAGTCTTTCTCGGCACGATAATCCCAGGCATGCCGGCGGCACCATCGGGAAGCTCGAGATCGTAACGCGCAAGGCGGTGCCCGTCGGTGGCGACTGCGCGCAAGGTTTTGTCTTTGTCTTCCGCTACGTGAACATAGATGCCGTTGAGGTAAAAACGCGTCTCTTCGGTCGAAATCGCAAAACGGGTCTTATCGACCAAGGCCATGAGGTCGGACGCGTCGAGGCGAAATTTATGTGGCAATGCGCCGGCGGAGACTTGCGGGAAATCTTCTTGCGGCAGGCAAGCAAGTTCGAAACGGATCGAGCCTGCCGAAACAGCAAGGCGTCCTGAATCTCCGGTAAGAAGTTCGGCTTGCACTTGAGCACCGTCCGGCATTTTGCGTACGATGTCGTAAAGCATGTGTGCGGGTGCGGTGGCTGCGCCATTTCTTAAAACATCGGAAGGGAGCGACTCGACGATTTCGATATCGAGATCGGTAGCGGTCAAAGTCAGTTTTCCCTTGGCGGCCTGTATCAGCACATTGGAGAGAATGGGGATCGTATTTCGCCGCTCCACCACACTTTGAACATGCCCAAGTGCTTTTAGCAGGGCGCCGCGCTCTACATTGATTTTCATGGCCGCCTGTCTTCCCAAAATCCGCTCAAAATTGTTTCTACCAGCCTAGAAGCCAGCCTAGAAGAACATGGCCCTAGCCGCCCGCGCGGTAAGCGCCTGTTTGTCGCAATTGAATGCCCGTTTGGGCCGTCTTTCGTGCCCCTTAAACAATACAGAAATAAGCGTCATCAAGCGACTCGAATAGCGCAGTATAGCAAGGGTTTAGCCAAGGAAAACAGCGCTTTTCGCCCCCAAAGCCCCTGCGCGCCGTTTGGAGCGCGGGGGCGCTTGCAAGAGGTCAGGTTCGCGGTACGCGCCCGAGCACTTTTCTCAGGAAATCGACTTCCTGTTGGAAGACCGGATCGGCTCCACACAGCGCTTCGATACGCCGGCAGGCATGCAGAACCGTCGTGTGATCGCGGCCGCCAAAGCGCCTGCCAATATCTGGCAGAGATCGACTGGTCAGCTCGCGCGCCAGATACATTGCAACTTGGCGCGGACGGGCGACACGGCGTGCTCTGCGCGCAGAATGCAACTCACGCAAATCGAGCTTGTAGAACTCAGCCGTTTTCTTCTGGATTTCCTCAATGGTCACCCGCCGGTCGAGCATGGCACCACGGCTATTAATGGCTTCCTCGGCCACATCGACTGTCACCGGTTTACCGGTGAGATCGGCATAGGTCGCGAGTTTGACCAGGACACCGAGAAGCTCGCGTGGGCAGACATCAAGCTCGGTGGCGACGTGGGATAGCACTTCGTCGGGAAGCCTCGAGCGCGGGCGCTTGCGCGCCATCTCTGAGGACTTGGCCCGCAAAATCTCCAGCCGGGTCGCGGCGTCCGGCTTTTGCAATGCGATGATTACGCCGCCTTGCATGCGCGAGCGAACATCGCCGGAGAGGCCTTCAAGCGCGGCGGGCGGGCGATCGGCCGCGATGACGACACGGCGCCGCAAATCGGTGAAAGCGTTCACAGTGTGCAGAAATTCGCTGACGGTCGCGGCGCGCCCGCAAATATGCTGCAAATCGTCGATCAGAAGGACATCGGCGCCGCGAAGCTCTTCCTTGAAGGCAAGCGTTTCTTGATTGCGGAGCGCCGCCAAAAAGCGGCGCATGAAATCTTCGGCGCGTAGAAAGAGGGCGCGGGCACTACGCTCGCCGGCATCCATGGCTATTGCGTTCAGTAGATGGGTTTTGCCGTAGCCAAAGCCGCCATGTACGAAAAGAAGCCCCATATCGTTTTCGCCACTCTCCGCGAAGCGGCGCGCAGCCTTGAAGGCGAATTCCGTTTCCGGTCCGACTACAAAATTTTCGAAGCTTTGCTTGGGATCCGGTTGGCGGTCCCAAAGGCCATGGAGCGAACCGGTAGGCCGCCGCGCGTTTTCCTGCGGTTTGGCCTGCCGCGCCAAATTTCCGCCAACTGTCGGAGCGGCTTTGCGCGCGCTCGCAGCGCGTGACTCCGGGGCAACAACAATATCCAGGCTCTCGAAATTGGGCGCGAGCGCCATAAGGGCACGCTCAAGACGCGCGGCGTGGTGAAGCGTGACATAGTCGCGGACGAGGCGGCCTGGCGCGGAGAGCTTCACCTGACCCTTTGTGACCTCCGACAAGGCCAGAGGAGCAATCCAGGTGTCATAAATGCCCTGACCGCATTCGAGCCGTACGCGCTCTTGCACAGTCACCCAGATGTCTTTCCAAGCCGGCTCCGGTGCGTTCTCTAAAGGTAGTGCCATAATTACTTCACTCCATCTGCGCCAGCCAACAAGTTTGTTCTGGCACCTACAATCCCAATTGTTCTTTCTCTTGGCTAAATGGGAAGTTTTGCTTCCCGAGCTGGAGATTTTTACTTGTATTGTTTCAAATCCTTATTTCTGACGACTGTTTCCAACCATCAGGACTGAACCCAAGGCAGGCCCGCGGCCTTCCACCCCTCGGCGCTGCCACGCCTGCGTTCCGCGTCCAGCCCCCCCTCGAAACCGTCACCGACATTGAAACAGGGGCCGAAACCCGCTGCCGTGGCGGCGATCGCAGCACCGCGCGAACGCGCTCCGGAGCGGCAAAGGAAAAAAATAGGGCTGCCCTGCGCATAACCGGAGCCAACTAATGCGGTGCTCAATTCGGAGACAAAATTCGGGTTCGGCGACGGCCCCGGCGGGAAAGTCTGCCATTCGACTAGTATCGGTTTGCGGGAGAGTTCGGTGAGGTCGGGCAGGCCAACGAAACTCCACTCGGCCTGGGTGCGCACGTCGATCAGAAGAGCTTTGGGGTCTTGCTCGAGGCGCGCCCAGCTTTCTTTCGCGCTGATATCGCCGGCATATGCCGCATTGGCTTCATTTGGCGAAGAGGCGCCGGACATACACAAAGTCCCTAAAGACAATAGATTCCCTTGAGCGCAAATGCACCCCAAACAAAAATACAATAGAAATTAAGTTATTACTTAGTGATTACACTTTCGGACCATTTTCATATCGCCGATATGGTCTTTTTTATTATCCAATACATATCTACCTTGCATTTCCATGTTCCGCACCCCCGCGATAGGAGAGAAGGTTATACAGAGCTGTACGCCTCGCGCAAGCGAGAAATTGCCCGCAACTCAATTTTTTAAAGGGGGGGTGTGAAATGCCAAAAAGCTAGGCATTTTAGGGTTTTTGACGTGTACGGATGATTGGATGTGAGGTGATTCAGAGGCTTAGTCTCACTACGTCGATTGATTCGCCACAAATCCGTCAAGACCCGTGAACTCTTCCATCCACTGATGAAAAGCAAGTCTTCGCGTTGAATTCACGCATCAATTTACGCTGAGTTCAAGAAAATATAGGAATCTTAGCCGTTAAGCCGTTTAACGCCGGCGGCGAGACGCGAGACCTTACGAGACCCGGCGTTTTTGTGGATAACTCCCTTGCCCGCGGCGCGCATAATTTCCGGCTCGGCGGATTTGAACGCAGCGCTTGCGGCCTCTTTGTCGCCAGCCTTCAGGGCCTCTTCCACCACTCTTACAGCAGAGCGCATCTTGGTCTTGCGGCCCTTATTGATGGCGGTGCGTCGCTCGATTTGGCGGACGCGTTTCTTGGCCGAAGGCTTATTAGGCATGGGTTTCCCGGCTATTGGGTTTAAGGAGCCGCGCCTATAGCCCGCCCTAACGCCAGGGTCAATGACTCTGGGGTCAATGCGCCGTCGTGTCGTGATGAAGAAGCGCGATCCGCAGCGGGTCTTTGCCGTCGAGCCAGGCAATCCACCGATCGCCGTCCGGTTTGTCGATGGCCCAAATGTCTATGGCGTTGCCATCCACTAGCTGGTTGGCCTTGTGAAAGGCCTCTTCGTCACTCACACATTCGGGCTCATAAAGATCGACGACATGACCGGCGTCGTCGATAACGGAATGGCGATATTTGGACATGACGTCCTCCTGCATGACTTCTTTTGCAATCATGCGGGCCGGCGGCTTCCTGCGCCTTGATCCAGGTCAAAGCCTGATGCGGCTCTCCTAGCGGTCTTGAAACTTTGCTTTGCGCTTTTCGACGAAGGCGGCCATGCCTTCCTTCTGGTCGTCGGTGGCGAAGAGCGCATGAAACAGGCGGCGCTCGAAGCGCAAACCTTCGGAAAGCGTTGTCTCATAGGCTCTGTTGATCGCTTCTTTCGCCATCATTAATGCCGGCGTCGGCGCGCCGGAGATATTCCTCGCGCTGGCCATTGCTTCGCTCATTAAATCTTCAAGCGGCACGATACGCGCAACAAGCCCCGCGCGTTCGGCCTCATTTGCATCAATCATGCGGCCGGTGAGGCACATTTCCATGGCTTTCGATTTTCCGACAAGGCGCGTGAGCCTCTGAGAGCCGCCGGCGCCCGGAATGACTCCGAGTTTGATTTCCGGTTGTCCGAATTGCGCGTTGTCCGCCGCCAAAATGAAATCGCACATCATCGCAAGCTCGCAACCGCCACCCAGCGCAAAGCCTGCGACCGCGGCGATGATCGGCTTGCGTGCTCTGGACGCGCTCTCCCAATTTCGCGTGATGAAGTCCTCTTTGTAGGCCTCGGCGAAGGTCTTTTCCTGCATCTCCTTAATGTCGGCGCCCGCAGCGAAGGCTTTCTCGGAACCGGTAATGATCATGCAGCGTATGGCATCATCGGCCTCGAAAGCATCGATCGCTTCGGTCAATTCGTCCATCAATGCGGAATTGAGTGCGTTGAGCGCTTGTGGCCGGTTGAGGGTAATGATCCCGACTGCACCCTCGGCCTCAACCAGAATATTTTCGTAAGCCATGAACGCACCGCATGCGAATTTCATTCTCATCCGGCCATGCTCCGGTGCACAAATCAAGGCTCGCCTGTGGACAAAATTACGTAAACCTTGGCGTCACGCTAACGCTGGCAGCTGGGGCAATACCATGTCGAACGCCCCGCTTGGACCAGCCGTTTTATTTTTCCACTGCAGGTTTTTCTTGGGCAGGCTTCGCCCTGACGGTCATAGACGGAAAATCTGTGCTGGAAATAGCCAAGCTCGCCATCGGCCTGCGCGTAGTCGCGTAAGCTTGAGCCGCCGGCGGCAATGGCTTGGCGGAGAATATTCTTGATCGCGCGAACAAGTCTTTGAGCACGAACGCCCACGACGCTCAAAGCCATCCGCTTGGGCGAAATCTTGGCGCGATAAAGCGCTTCGCAGACATAGATATTGCCGAGCCCCGCCACCACGCGTTGATCGAGGAGCGCAGCCTTAATCGGTGTGCGTTTATTGCGCAGGGCCTCGCTTAATGCCGCGCCGGTAAAGCCTCTCTCGAGCGGTTCGGGCCCCAAATTTTTGAACAAGGGATGCTGAGCGAGCGCATCTGTCGCCACCAGAATCATCAAACCAAAACGGCGATGATCGGTGTAGACGATGCGCGTCCCATTCTCGGTTTCTAACACAACATGATCATGGGGCCCGTAGGAATGGCGAGTGGAGAGGGCTTTGGTTTGCGTGGGCTTGCGGGCAAAGTTTCCAGGCGTTTTGGAGCAATTAGGGCCATGAATGGTGAGGCGGCCCGACATGCCGAGATGAATCACCAGAGTATCGGGACCGTCGGTCTCGGCCAGAAGGTATTTCGCCCGGCGCTTCAAAGCCGTAATTCGCCGCCCGGTAAGGCGCTTGGCAAAACCGGCCGTGAAAGGCACGCGAAGATCGGCCCTGTGCGTCGTGACTTTGGCAAGGCGCTGGCCCTCAAGCGTCGGGGCCAGGCCAAGGCGAATGGTTTCGACTTCGGGTAGCTCAGGCATGAAAAAGACAAGGATTAAGGGTTTCGGGAGCTTAGAGCATGATACGGCCAGATTGAAACAATTCTGTTTGCGGCCCGGCGAGGTGATCCACGCGGAAGGCAGCGAAGCGCGATGTATGCGCATCGGGCAAGCCGTATGACAAAGTGGGCGCCTGCCGGACGCAAACCCAAAGGGACGGGCGTGTTTGCACCAAATCCTGCGGGCTTTGTCTCGACCATAGTCCCGCTATGCTCTTCGAAAAATCCCTTGACCTTGTCGCAAACCCGCCACGTCAGAATGGTGCAATCTGGCCTTATCATGCTCTAGAGTAGCTGAAACCCACCCGCTCGGGCTAATATGTTGCCTGTGAACAAGTCCGCCCATCCTTCCGTCTCTTTCGGCTTCCGCGATGTGTCCGTGGAAGAGAAGCCCGAGCTCGTGCGCGAGGTCTTCTCCTCCGTGGCCGAACGCTACGATCTGATGAACGATCTCATGTCGGCTGGTGTGCATCGGGTCTGGAAAGACGCCTTTGTCGACTGGCTCAATCCGCAACCGGGAATCGCGCATTTGGATGTCGCGGGCGGGACGGGAGATATCGCGTTTCGCATAGCGACACGCGTGAGGAAGCGTAAAGGCGCCGCCGACATTACGGTTTGCGATATCAATACTGAGATGCTGGCCCAGGGCATGGCGCGGGCACGCAAAAGCCCTGCGCCCATTACGTGGCTTTGCGGTGACGCGGAAGATCTGCCGATCGAAACCGCGAGCCGCGACAGCTATACGATTGCCTTTGGTATTCGAAATGTCACCCATATCGATCGGGCCTTGAGCGAAGCCTATCGCGTCTTGAAACCGGGCGGGCGGTTTCTCTGTCTCGAATTTTCGCGGGTCACCGCGCCGGGATTGGATCGGCTTTACGATCTTTATTCCTTCGAAGTGTTGCCGCGCCTTGGCGAAGCGGTTGCCGGAAACGGCGCAGCCTATCGTTATTTGGCGGAAAGCATTCGTAGGTTTCCCGCTCAGAAACGATTTGCACGCATGATTGCAGCTGCAGGATTTTCGCAAGTGAAATGCAGAAATCTTTCGGGCGGGATCGCAGCAATGCATTCGGGATGGAAGGTCTAGGCGCGGTGTTTGTGATAATTAGCAATCTTCGACGTCTTTGGCGCATCGCACGCGTGCTTGGCGCCCATGACGCGCTTGTCCCCCCTGAATATGCAGATCGTGTGCCGCCTGCACTCAAAGTCCTAAGCCGGGTCTTTGGCCGCGCCAAAGATGACATCGCCAAACTGCCGCCGGGAGAGCGCCTTGCGAAAGCGCTGGAGAAAATGGGCCCGAGCGCAATCAAGCTTGGCCAATTGCTGGCAACCCGCGCCGATATTTTTGGGCCGGAAATCGCCCATGGGCTTGAGAGTTTGCAAGATCGGCTTCCGCCTTTTGGTGATGACGAGGCAAGAAAGATTGTCGAGCGCGATCTTGATCGCAAGCTCTCCGAAGCGTTCTCGGAATTCGGACCGTCAATTGCCGCCGCCTCCATCGCACAGGTCCATAAAGCGCAAACCAGTGACGATCCGCCTTTGCGTGTGGCGGTGAAAATTCTCCGTCCCAAAATCGTTGAAGATTTCGCGCGCGATTTCGAAGCATTTCGCTTTGCCGCGAGATTGGCCGAGCGGATTTCGCGTGAAGCGCGGCGCCTTCGCCTGCGTGACTTGGTTGAGACCTTGGCGGCCTCGGTTGCGCTTGAGCTTGATTTGCGCATGGAAGGCGCGGCGGCCTGTGAGCTGGCCGAGAACATGCGCGAGGAGCCGGCTTTCCTTGTTCCGGCAATCGATTGGTCGCGAACCTCCGCCCGTGTCTTGACGACGGAGTGGATCGACGGCGTTCCATTGCGCGATGCGTTGAGCCTGAGCGAGGCAGGGCATGACCCGAAAGCGCTTGCAATTGTTGTGCTTCAGAGCTTTCTGACCCAGGCCTTGCGCGACGGGTTTTTCCACGCCGACCTTCACCCTGGAAATCTCTTTGTCGATGAGGACGGGCGCATTCACGCTGTCGATTTCGGCATTATGGGCCGGCTTGACCAGCCCATGCGGCGTTTTCTCGCGGAGACTTTGGGCGGTTTTCTTGCCCGCGATTACGCCCATGTCGCGCAGGTGCATTTCGACGCCGGCTTTGTGCCGGCAAGCCATGATGTCGAAACCTTTGCGCAAGCCTTGCGCGCCGTCGGCGAGCCCATATTCGGCCTCAGCGCCAAAGAGATGTCGATGGCCCGTTTGCTCGAACAACTTTTCGAGACCACGCGCCGCTTCGACATGCAGCTTCAACCGCAGCTAATACTTTTGCAAAAAACCATGGTCGTGGTGGAAGGCGTGGCGCGCATGCTCGATCCCGAATTCGATATTTGGGAGGCCTCAAAGCCGATCATCGAAGAATGGATGATCGCCAATCTGGGTCCCGAGGCGCGGCTGCGCGATGCCGCCGAAGGCATATCCAATCTCGGACGGCTTGCACAACATCTTCCCCAGGTCTTGCAGGACACCGAAATGATTGCAGGCCAGCTCGCCGATGGCGGGCTACGTCTGCATCCGGAATCCGTGCGTGCGATCTCCTCTTCGCAGTTGCGCCGCACCCGTCATGTGCGTGTCGCGCTTTGGATTGCCGCAGGTGCGCTGGGCATCATCGCCATCAGTGGGCTATAACCGCGCTCAAATAGAGAAAGCGCGCGGTAAGCAGAAAAGCAGCGATGGCAAGGCTGGCGGCAAGTCCCATCCAGATGCCGACGCCTTCCCAGCCAAGGACAAACCCAAACAAGAGCGCCAGCGGGAAGCCCGCGCCCCAATAGCTTAAGCCTGCAATCAGCATTGGCAGGCGGACGTCTTTTAATCCGCGAAGCGCAAAGGCGGTCACGACCTGAATGCCATCGAAGACTTGAAGCGCAGCAACGACATAGAGAAACGACACCGTGTAGCGAATCGCTTCTTTATTCGCCGGATCGTTCAAATCGAGATAGAGACCTGTGATCGTCCGTGGCATTGCTGCGAGGATCAGCGCGCAGACAAGCATGAATCCGCCGCCCATCACGAGCGCGGTCAGCCCTGCGCGCCGAGCGCCGATCGCATCGCCCGCGCCGCTGGCATGGCAGACGCGCACAGTTGCGGCCATGGCAACGCCTAACGGCATCATAAATGTGATGGAGGGAACATTTATGGCGATCGGATGGGCGGTGAGTGCAGAAGTGCCGAAGCGCCCCACCAAAAGAGCCGAGCCCGCGAAAAGTACGGTTTCGAAAATCATGGTTACGCCGATCGATGCGCCAAGACGAAAAGTTTCGCCAAGGCGCGACCAATCGGGGCGATGGAAGCGCCGCCAAATGCGGTAGGGGCGAAAGCTCGGCGCGAAAGTCACAAACCCCGCAAGCACAAAAAAGCAAAACGCACTGGACATGGCTGTTGCAGTGGCTGCGCCCAACAAGCCGAGCTCGGGTATGCCAAGACGGCCGAAGATCAAGCCATAATCCAGCACTATATTGAGAAGCACGGCGGCAAGCATAATAAAGAGCGGCGCGCGCGGGCGCCCCAGCGCGGTCGAGAAATTCCTCAAGACGTTGAAGCCGAGCGAAAAGGGCAGGCCAATCGCTAATAGGTGCACATAAGGTGCAGCAAGACGGGCCAGTTCGGGCGTTTGGCCCAAGCCAATGAGTGCGGCCTCGGCGAAGAAAAGCGAAAAACACAAAGGCACACTCAAGAGCGCCATTGCCCATAGCCCCATGCGCAGGGCCACGCGCACGCGCGCGCGGTCCGAAGGGTTGGCCCCGAAAATATGGGCAATAATCGGCGCGACCGATGAAGCCGAGCCAAGGCCAATCAGGAAAGCAAAGATATAGATCGTAGAGCCGAGCGCAGCTGCCGCCAGTGCTTCCTGGCCCAGTGCGTCGATCATCAAAATATCGGTGGTCGGCATCGCCATGTGGGCGAGCTGGGTTGCGATCAGCGACAGGCTTAAGCGCGACAGCGCACGGGCTTCGCGCAGCCATGGTTGCGGGCGTGCGGAAGGGCTCGTCCGATCAGGACGACGGTCAAGCGCGTTGCTTGTAGCAATATCACTCATAGCCGGGCGTCTCGTTATGCCGGGCCCGAAAAAACGCGAAGCGGAAATGTCTCGAAAACAAACAAAAACCCTTCGGAGCTTTCTTGGGCTCGGAAGGGTTGGCGATCTTTAGGCTGCTAAAATCCTATGAGATCAAATTATTTCCTTCCGTGCGAGCGATACGCGCGCGCCAACACCGCCCGGCTTAACCGAGCGCCAACTAATGTGGAGTTGCTGCGTCATGTTGCTCTCACGAGAAAAGATTGAGGCACGTGGGTAGGCGCGCGTACGCGGAAAGTCAAGCGGGGTGGAAATTTGGTAGTGTCTCAGTTTGAATTTTCGTCGGCGCCACTAGGGCGCGGGATGTGATGATAGAGAACGTTTCCCATCACTTCCCAGCACGACCCTGCCCACGGATATTCATCGGCTACCAAGGTTGTATAGTAGGCAATATGACACGCTGTTTCCGCGTAAGCGTGTGCCATCTCCGTCCTTACTGTTATCCAGCCAGCCCAAAGAATGACGGCGATAATCCCAGCGATCTTGAATACGCGCATGGCCATTTCCTCTCGGCGCTTCCGCATGGCATAATGCTCTTATGCCCCGTGTACCTAAAGGCCAGAAAAGACCCGCAGAAGCCTGAACGAGGGCGGACAAGCTCGTTTTGAGGGTTACTCTTTTCCACCAAGCCCTTCGCCCTGAGCCTGTCGAAGGGCGAAAGGAGCGGGTGTCATTGTCTCCCTGGGTCCCGTGTCTGCGAAGCAGCGCTGACGCGCCGCATCGCGCACGGGATGACAAATATTGTTTAAGCAGCGCTAATGCGCGGGACCGGGATGACAAATTAAGTCGGTTCAATCCGCGCAAAAATGCGTGTCTACAGCCCTTCGAACAAAGCGGTCGAAAGATAACGCTCGGCGAAAGAAGGAATGATGGTCACGATCATCTTTCCTTCCATCTCCGGCCGCGCGCCGACCTCAAACGCCGCTGCAATCGCTGCGCCCGAGGAAATGCCGCCGGGAATCCCTTCGAGCCTAGCGGCGGAGCGCGCGGTCTCGAACGCGGTCTCATTGGAGATGGTCACGACCTCGTCAATGACGCTCTGATCGACAATCGGGGGAATGAATCCCGCGCCAATTCCTTGAATTTTGTGGGGGCCCGGCTGTCCGCCGGAGAGCACCGGGCTGTCTTCCGGCTCGACCGCGATCATGCGCACAGACGGCTTGCGCTTCTTGAGGATCTGGCCGACGCCGGTGATGGTACCGCCGGTTCCGACGCCCGAGACCACTGCATCGACGCCGCCATCGGTATCGTTCCAGATCTCTTCCACCGTGGTCTTGCGATGAATATCCGGATTGGCGGGATTTTCGAATTGCTGAGGCATCACGGCGTCCGGTGTCGATTCGACTATCTCGAGCGCGCGCGCAACCGCCCCGCGCATGCCTTTGGCTGCGTCTGTCAGTTCGATCTGCGCGCCCAACAGCACTAGCATTTTGCGCCGTTCCAACGACATGGATTCGGGCATCACCAGAATAAGACGATAGCCGCGCGCCGCAGCAACGAAGGCGAGCGCTATTCCGGTATTGCCGCTGGTCGGTTCGACCAGTACTGATTTACCCGGCGCTATTCTTCCGTCTGTTTCGAGGGCATCGATCATCGCAACGCCGATGCGGTCCTTAACGCTTCCGATCGGATTAAAAAACTCGAGCTTTAAGAGTACATCGGCTTTTACGCCTGCGGCTTCGGGCATGCGCACCATGCGCACCAAAGGTGTTTCGCCGATCGTATCGACAATGGAATCGTATATCCGCCCGCGTCCAATCTTGTCCTCCATCTTCAACTCCCTAAACAGTCTTAAATCGTGAAGTCCGCGGTCGGTCCGCGGCTGTCGCTATCACCGCATTGCAGCCCGCTTTCGCGGGCCTTCTCGCATAAATCTTCAATACTTATTTGATCGAGCTTCTGCATCACTTCTTCTTGGAGCGAGGCAATAATCGGCATGACGACGCGCCGCCCGAGCTCCGAACCGCCGACAAGATCTTCGCCATCGGTATCGAAGCTGGTGGCGATGCGGATGACTTCGCCGACGGAAATGCGCCGCCGTTCACGGGCAAGGCGATAGCCGCCCCGCGGTCCGCGAACGCCTTTTAGAATGCCGGCGCGCACGAGTTGCTGCATGACCTGTTCGAGATAGCGCTGCGGCACGCCCTGGCGTGCGGTAATTTCGCGTGCCTGCACCGGCTCCGGCCGGGCGTTGTAAGCAATGTCGATCACCGCCTCGAGCGCCAATAATGTTTTTCGGGAAAGTCGAAGCATGTCTCAAATTTCCCTTAAAGCCGTAATCCGGTGGAGCCAAAGCCGCCATCTGCGCGCGTGGTTGTTTCGAGATCGCTGCTCTCCTCCCATTCGACGCGTGCGTGCTCGGCTATCACGAGCTGCGCCACTTTTAGACCGCGCGACAGGGTGAAGGCTTCTTTGCCGTGATTGATCAATATGACTTTGACTTCGCCGCGGTAATCGCAATCGATCGTTCCCGGCGAATTGAGGACCGTCACGCCGAATTTCAGCGCTAGGCCTGAGCGCGGACGCACCTGAGCTTCCCAATTCTTCGGCAGCGCCAGCGCAATGCCCGTGGGCACCGCTTCGATCGCCCCGGGCGCCAGAACAATCTCCAATTCAACGGCCGCAAGTAGATCCATGCCCGTCGCGCCTTCAGTGGCATAGGCGGGTAGCGGCAGCTCGACCGCATGGGCAAGGCGCTTTATCGCGACTCTCATGCTGCTTTCTCGAAAAATGCAGCAATCCGTTCCACCAGCCGCCTCGCGACTTCGGTTTTTTCCATCTTAGGCCAGGGCTCGCTTAGCTCAGCCGTGACTAGGTGAACCTTGTTCTTGTCCCCGCCCATGATCGAGGGCGAAGCGCCGACATCATTGGCGACAATCCAATCGCAGCCCTTATCTTCGCGTTTTTCGCGCGCATGAGCTTCCAAAGCTTCGGTTTCGGCCGCAAAGCCGACGACCAATTGTGGGCGGGAAGCGTGATTGGAAAGGCTGGATAATATATCGGGGTTTTCAATTAGCGAGAGAGCTTGTGTGCCGCCAGCCTTATCGTTAATCGGCTTTTTTAGTTTCGAATTGGCTTGAATTTCAGGCCGCCAATCGGCGACCGCCGCTGTGCACACCGCAATGTCTATGGGCAGGGCGGCCTCACACACCGCAAGCATTTGGCGCGCGGTTTCCACACGAACAAGCTTGACGGCATCGGGGGCGCGAAGCCCGACCGGCCCCGATATAAGCGTCGTGTCGGCGCCTGCACGTCCCAGCGCATCGGCAATCGCATAGCCTTGCTTGCCCGAAGAGCGATTGGCGAGATAGCGCACCGGGTCGAGAGGTTCATGGGTCGGTCCTGCCGTCACCAACGCCTTCATGCCCGCAAGTGGACCGGATATTCCGGCGTCAAGAACTTGCGCAATCGCTGAAACGATCTCGTCCGGCTCGGCCATACGCCCAAAGCCGAATTCGCCGCACGCCATCTCGCCCTCATTGGGGCCGATAATATGGACGCCGTCTTTTATGAGGGCCGCCAAATTGCGCTTTACGGCACCATGCTCCCACATGCGCACATTCATCGCCGGCGCCATCAATATTGGTTTGTCGGTTGCCAGCAGCGCGGTCGAGGCCAAATCATCGGCAAGTCCGCTGGCGAGCTTTGCCATAAGATTGGCTGTGGCGGGAGCGACAACCACAAGATCGGCGCTGCGGGAAAGCGTAATGTGTCCCATCTCCGATTCAGCGGTGAGATCGAAAAGGTCCTGATAGACCTTGTCGCCAGAAAGAGATGCCGCCGAGAGCGGCGTCACAAATCGCCCGCCGGCTGCGGTCAAGATAACCCGCGAGCGCGCACCGACCTCACTTAAGCGCCGGATAAGATCGAGGCTCTTATAGGCCGCGATTCCGCCGCCAATGATGAGCAATATGCGTTTGCCGTCAAGATTCACGATCCCTCACAAAACCCAATATCTTTGGGTTGTTATATATAATTACGAAAAGAAAGTGTAGTTCAAACTATCGGCCTATCTTGTTGTGTAAAAAGTGGAGCGCCCAAGATTGACGGTTAAGCCTCAGGAAATATTGGATTTTTGGTTCGATACGACGCCGGCATCAATGCGGTACGCTGCCGACCCGGGTCTGGATGCAGAGATCCGCAGGCTGTTTCTTTCCTCTTGGCAGGAGGGGCGGGATGGGGCCCTAGAATCTTGGAACGACCAGGCGTCATCTGCCCTCGCACTGGTCATTCTGTTCGATCAATTTTCGCGCAACATGTTTCGAGCCGGTGGCGAGGCCTTCTCAACGGATGCACTTGCGCTCGAAGTGGCAAAGCGCGCCGTAGCTCAGGGCTTTGATTTGATGCTCGGGGACGAATGCCAAATGTTTTTTTACCTGCCCTATATGCATGCGGAAAATCTTGCCGCCCAAGAAAGGTGCATTCGTTTGTGCGCGGAGCGCAAAGGAGAAAAGCAAAGCGCGGATTCCTATGCGGTGCGCCATCGCGATGTAATTGCGCAGTTCGGAAGATTTCCCTCGCGCAATCTCGCTTTGGGACGTAGCACAACTAGCGAAGAAGCCGCCTTTCTAAAGGAAAAACCCTCGGGCTTTTAAAGAATTCGGGCATTTAGCACCTCTTTGTGCCCTTGCTTTGCTGTGCGGCGGCCAGCCACAATCGTCCTTCCGGAGGTTTTATGACATTCGATCCGTTTATCCGCTCGCTTATGGAGCAGATGCCCAAGCTTGCCGATCTTCAAGTCTGGAAACTATCTCCCGAGCAAGCGCGGGCAGAATTCAAAAAGCTATGTACGCTGCGCGATCAAAAAATGGCGCCGATCGGGCGCATGGAAGATATCGAGGCTGTGGGCTCCGACGCGCCCATTCCTCTCAGAGTCTACACGCCGGTAGCGGCCGGCGGATCGGCGCTTCCTGCGCTGGTTTATTTTCACGGCGGCGGTTTTGTTCTCGGTGATCTCGATTGTTTCGATTCCATTTGCCGCGCGTTAGCCGAATCAAGCGGATGCCGGATTGTCTCGGTCGATTACCGACTGGCGCCCGAGCATCCCTTCCCGGCGGCGGTGGATGATTGCTTCGCTGCGCTGAAATGGATCGAAGCAAATGCAGCATCTCTTGGGATCGATCCCAACCGGCTTGCAGTCGGAGGAGATTCGGCGGGCGGCAATCTTGCCGCCGTCGTCAGCCAATTGGCGAAGGCCAATAACGGCCCGCATATCGCGTTTCAAATGCTGATCTATCCAATCACAACATTGCGTCCGGACTCGCCCTCTATATTCGCCTTCGGCCCCAACATTTTGCGCGAGCCGGCTATCAATTGGTTTTACAGCCAATATGTTCCGCAAGAGAGTGGGGACCACACAGATGATCCGCGGATTTCGCCGCTTCAATCGGAAGATTTGTCGGGACTGCCCCCCGCTTACATCGTCACGGCGGGATTCGATCCTTTGCATGGTGAAGGTTTGGCTTATGCGGATAAATTAAAGGCTGCGGGGGTCAAGGTCCGCCATATCGATTATCCCACCATGATCCACGGCTTCTTTTCCATGCCGGGGCTTATTCCGTTGGCCGGCGAAGCGCTCGGCGCGGCAGGTCATGGCCTGCGCGATGCACTAGGTTAGGGCTTCATTTTGGCGGCCCGCTTGCCAGGACGCTACAATTCGAGAAAGCAAGCCAAAATTAATCGGAGGAAATAATATGAAGCGCGCTCAACTCGCGATTGCCTTACCCCTATTGGCTCTTTCCATACTGGGTTTTCCCGGGGCGGCTAGGGCGGATCTCCCCATCGAGGTCGTCGACGCGGTCCGCGCCATGGGCGCGGTGAACGATGCCGCTGCGACCGCCGATGTGGTGCGTCCCATGCATGCGGTGAAATCCCCGCCGCGCGACGTGATCGCACGGCGCGATATTTCCTTCGGCGATCATGCTTTGCAGCGCTTGGATGTCTTCACCTCGTCGCCCGATGCGGGCGCCGGTAAACCCATCCTCGTTTTCGTTCACGGAGGGGGCTTTGTCCGCGGCGACAAGCACCGGCCAGGCGATTTTACCTATGACAATGTGATGATCTGGGCGGTGTCGAACGGTTTTGTCGGGGTGAATACGAATTACCGGCTGGCGCCCGAATTTGCCTATCCCAATGCCACTCAAGATGTGGCCTCGGCAATCGCCTGGGCGCGCGATCATGGCGCGGAATATGGCGGTGACCCCGATACGATTTTCCTTTGGGGCCATTCGGCGGGCTCATCCCTCGTCGGTTCTTATGTCGGCCATCCCGAATTTCATGTTGTCGAAGGCTCGGGCCTTTCGGGCGCGGTTCTAGCCTCGGGCAGCGGCTATGAGATCACGCAGACGAACGGTTATTTTGCCGATGAATCGAAGCTCGACGAAATGGCCTCGCTCCCAGGACTACTGAAGAGCGATGTGCCGCTTTTTGTAATGCGGGCCGAACTCGATCCCCCGGGCATTGCGCGTTCCAGCGATCGCTTGAACGAAGCGTTGTGCAATGCCAGAAAATGCCCCGCGGTTTTTCTGCATAATCCGAGCCATAATCACATGACCCAAGTCTATTCGATCAACACGACCGAGACCGATATCAGCGAGCGCATTTTGGCGTTCCTTAAAGCGCATGTTGATTAAGGGCCAAGATAAAGAGGCCTGTGGTTTGAGCAAAGGATCCTATCGCGGCGAGCAGACCCCCCACTTGTCATCCCCGGCCCAGCCACTCAGCACGCCTGAGTGGCTGGGCCGGGAATGACCACGATGAGATAGTCCCCCTAAAGCATGTCCAATGCTGATCTGCGCGCCGGCGGCTTGAAGGCTTTATCGAGCGTCACGATGTCTTCATCCCCAAGATTCACATCCGCCGCCTTTATGTTCTCGCGGACATGTTCAACGCGCCCCAATTTTGGAATGACGATTGTGTTGGGTTGGTTCAAGACCCAGGCAATGGCGAGCGCGTGGGGCGTGACCTCATGGCGCTCGGCGACGGTTTTAAGCGCAGATGTAACCCGCAAGCGGCCTTGCTCCATCGGGCTATAGGCCATCAGTGGAATCTTATGCGCCTGCAGCCAGGGCCCAAGCTCATATTCCGGGCCGCGGCGCGAAAGATTGTAGAGAATTTGGTTCATCGCGCATGCGCCCCCTTGGGGTAGCGCCACAACTTCCTCCATCTTGTTCAAATCGAAATTGGAAACGCCCCAGCGCAGGATTTTTCCGGCGCGCTTTAGCTCTTCGAACGCCTCGACGGTATCGGCGATCGGGTGAGAGGACGGCCAATGGAGCAGATAAAGATCGAGTTGATCGGTTTGGAGTTTCTTTAAAGACCGCTCGCAGGCCTTAGCGAGGCCTCTACGGCTGGCATTTTGCGGCGAGACTTTGCTGACCAGAAAAATCTTATCGCGAATGGGCGAAATAACTTCGCCGACCAGATCTTCCGCCGCGCCATACATCTCGGCGGTATCGATCAAACTCATGCCGAGCTCGATTCCAAAACGAAGCGCGGCTTTGTCGCTCTCCCATCTATTACGCCGGCCCATCTCCCATGTGCCTTGGCCAAGCCGGGGGACCAATGTGCCGCCCGGGAGTGCGATGGTTTCAATCATGAGGAGAATAATAGTGCATGGATGGTGACCCCGACAGGACTCGAACCTGTTACCTCAAGATTAGGAATCTTGCGCTCTATCCTGATGAGCTACGGGGTCGCGCTCAGATACGCCCAGACCATGCCCAAGCCAGGCGCAAACGCGCAAGGCCTATTTGGGATGGGATTTATAGCTCTCCACCGCCTCATCGCTAGGCTTCGCCCGCGTCAACGGCTCTGCGCCCGCATAGGCATCGAGCTCGATCACATTGCGGTCGGGATCGCGGGAAAAAAATCGCATGCATGTCTTTGAAGCTGAACTCGCCCGTCAATTCGATATTTTTTGAGGCCAGAAAGGATTTGGCCGCGTCCATCGAGGCGATTTTGAACGAGACATGGGTGATGCCGGGATGTTTTTCGTCAACATCCATCAAAATATTGCTGCCGGCAGAGGCGTTGCTGGGACCCAGCAGATTAATCACGACGCCTGAAGGGTGGCGCATAATCACCGGATGGCCCTGCTCGAAGCCCGCATCGGTCAGGGTCTCGAAGCCGAGCCCTTCATAGAAATCGATCGAAACTTGTTTTTGGCTCACCCTTATGCCGACATGATCGACTTTTTCGATGGGAAGCATCGTCGGGCCTATCGGATCAATTCTGCTTGCTGCGCCTTTGAGCGCGGCTATTCGGCGATGAGATCGATTCTGCCCCCATTCCAATTGGCTTCCGCTTCCGGCGAGGCCAAGAACGCAACATAATCGGCGGCGGCTTCCTTCACGCTGGAATCGGCGAAAATCGCAACATCGTAATTGGTGTAGAGCTGCCAAACGGGCGGCACCGGGCCGACATAGACGACGCCCGGCGCAATGGCTTCCGAAGCATTGAAAAGCCCGAGATCGCGTTCGCCCGCTGCGATCAGCTCCTTACCGTCGCCAAGGCCCTGAACCGTCGCCTTGGCCATGACTTCGTCATAGACACCGGAATAGCCGAGTATCTTCATGGTTTGGATGCCGCTGCCATTGGGATTGGCCGAATTGGTCAGCGCAATAGAGTTGGCGTCTAAGAGCGCCGCGCGGAATCCTTCCGCTGTCGAGATGTCGGGCTGGGGTGCGCCTTCGCGCACCGATAGGCCGATGCCAGTGCGCGAGAGTTTTCTTTGCGTTCCGGGCTCCAGCAATTCGCCGTCGCGCGCCACATTGACCGAATTATTCGCAGCCAAGATGACATCGAATTCTTCGTCGACCATCAAATCTTCAATCAAAAGCGGATTGTTAAACGAGATGGAAAGCGTGTTGCCGCTCATGGCTTCATATTGCGCTTGAAGCGCTGTCATTGCGCTGCGGGTGCCGCCGACCGTCAGGACACGGATTTCAGTGGGCCCTGACACTGCGGCCCCACTGGCAGGTTGTTCGGCCATTTCCTCGCCGCTGCACGCGGCCAAAGCCGCCACCAATATGGCGCTGAATGTTTTTTGAACTATGTGTTGCATTGTTGTCTTCCCCAAAATTTATGAGTGGCAGTTTAGTCGAACATAGCCCCGCGTGCGTCCGTGTCGATAGTCACCCAGCGCGTGCGGTTTCTGTCGATAACATTATTCCGCCAACCGCCGATGTAGGTGTGCACCAAAGGCGTAGTTACGTGAAAAAACATTGGGATCCACCCGTGATCTCTTAGCGCGATTTCCTCCGCTTGCGAAAGAATTTGTCCGCGTTCCTCAAGGTCAGTCTCATTCTGCGCTTGGTCGAGTAGCGTGTCATAGGCGGGGCTCGAGTACTGACCATAATTGTTGGAATTTCCTGTTCTTAAAAGGTCCAGAAAATTTGAGGCGTCATTGAAGTCGGCGACCCAGCCCGCGATTCCAGTGTCAAAGTCGTGCTCCTGCATAAGGGCATAAAACACTGCTGCGTCAGATTGTTCGATTTCCAAGTCAACGTAGATCTCTCGCCACATTTGTTGGATGGCCGCTGGAACACGTCTTGCGTCTGCAGACGCGGAGCGGACCGCGAGGCCGACGCTTAAGTGGTTGTCAGGTCCAAACCCTGCCTCTTGCATAAGTTCTTGCGCGCGGGACAAGCGCTCGTCTTGCGGTAGATCGGCGTAAGGCATTTTGACGGCACCTGGATAGTTCGCCATGCCTGGTGGAATCATCGAATAGGCAGCCGGATTACCAAGGCGAATAATTTGATTGATAATAGTCTCGCGATCGAGGGCCATACTTAGGGCCTCGCGTACGCGCACGTCCGCCAATTCGGGACGATCAAAATTTACTGAGATATACTCGATAATTAGGGTTGGCTGTAAGTCGATCGCTTCTGGGATGTTCGTGCGAATCCACTCAATTTGTACCGAAGGAAGCCTGGCCTGAATGTCGAGCTCACCCGCGCGGAACCGTTGTAGCGCTGCGCCGTAATCCGAGGTTGGAAAATAGGTAACCCGATCGATCTGCACATTATCTGCATCGTAAAAAAGCGGATTTTTTACAGTTGCGATGTGGTCGTTTGGAATCCACTCGGTCAAATTGAAAGGACCGTTTGCCACGTAATTCCCTGGACGCGTCCACTCATTGCCCAATTCCTCGACGACATGGCGAGGAACCGGGAATGTCGTTGCATGCGTCATGAATTCTGCAAGATAGGGCACGGGGTGGGCCAAGTGAACGATCAGCGTGCGCTCGTCCGGCGCCTCTACGCCGAGTTCTGTGCCTGGCAGTTCTCCCGAATTTACTCCTTGCGCATTCAGGATGGGGTACAAATAATAGGCGTAAGTGGACGCGGTTGCGGGATTTAATATGCGCCGCCATGCGTAGACGAAATCCTCAGAGGTGACCGGCGTGCCGTCCGACCATTGATGCTCACGAATCCGGAACGTCCACGTGAGGCCGTCTTCGGAGGTCTCCCAACTCTCCGCTGCGCCGGGGATGGGCCGACCGTCAGGATCGTCGGTAGTCAAACCCACCAACATGTCGCCGATTATATCGCTTTCCCAAACGCCCTGGGCGAGGTGGGGATCCAAGCTATCAGGTTCTGCAGCGTTACCTCTGTAGAAGACCACTTCATCCGCAGAGCCTTCGCCGGCGCCCGCTTGCTGGTCGTTGGTTTGCCCGCATGCGCTAAGCGCCAACAGCGCGCCCGCGATAATGAATAATCTTGTAGACGGTCGCATTGTCACCATCATTCCTACCGTCCTCATTTCGACCAAACCTCTAACCTGCCTAGCCTATATCAGGCCACGCGCAGACTACCACGGCCCCTACGCTCACCCTTATTTGTTTGCGGATTATCTCTCGAGCGACAGCCATCTCGTCCGGTTTACGTCTTCGGCATTTGAAATCCAGCCTTGCACATAAGGCTGCACCAGGTCTCGGGTAACCAGATAATAGACCGGAATCCAGGGATAATCGCCCAAAGCCAAGCTTTCGGCTTCGGCCATCAGGGCGCCGCGCAGCGCAGGATCGGTCTCTCTATCGGACGCCAGGATCAGCGCATCAAAAGCGGGGTTGTCATAGCGGGCGTAATTTTTCCCGCTGCCGTCTCTCATCAGCAAGAACAGAAAATTTCGCGCGTCATTAAAATCGGCGATCCAATTGACCAGGCCCAAATCATAATCGCCTTCCTGAATACGCGAATAGGTGATCGCGCCATCGGCCTGGACGATCTCCAGATCGATATAAATCTCACGCCACATTTGTTGGATCGCCGCCGGAACGCGCCGCGCATCGGCCGCGGTCGAGCGCACCAATAAAGAAGTGCTGAGCGGATTGTCCGGGCCGTAACCAGCCGCTGCCATTAATTCTTGCGCGCGCGCAATGCGCTGATCCATCGGCGTTGCGGCAAATTCCATTTGATTGCCGCCCGGATAATTCGCAGTACCCGGCGGCACAATGGCGGTGGCGGGAGCATAGCCGAGGCGCAGGATCTGTTCGGTTAGAATCTCTCTGTCGAGGGCAAGATTAAGCGCTTCTCTTATGCGCGCATCGTCAAAAGGCGGGCGTGTGAAATTGATCGGAATATATTCCAGCCCTAGAAAGGGCTCGATCCTTACAGCCTCCGGCATATTGGCGCGCAGCCATTCGATCTGGCTGATGGGCAATTCGTCGAGCATATCCAACTCGCCCGCACGAAAACGGCGCAGCGCGGCATCGGGATCGGCGGCGGGATAATAGATTACGCGGTCGATGGCGATATTTTCCGCGTCGTAAAATAATGGGTTTTTGTCGAGCGTGATGTGATCGTTCGGACCCCATTCAATGAAATTAAACGGCCCATTGCCAACATAGGTCTCTGCATCGGTCCAATTAATGCCTATCGCTTCGACAACATGGCGCGGCACCGGATAGGTGGTGAAATGGGACATAAGCTCGGGCAGATAGGGTGCGGGGTTTTCAAGCTCCAGTACCAAGGTCCGTGCGTCAGGCGCGCTTGCACCGAGCTCTGTCGGCGCCAGGGCGCCGGCATTCACCGCTTGCGCGTTTTTAAAAATATAAAGGAGTGAGGCGTAAGGCGCGCCAGTTTCCGGATTAAGGATGCGCTGCCAGGCATAGACAAAATCTTCCGCCGTGACGGCTGTGCCGTCCGACCAATTATGTTCGCGCAAAGAGAAGGTCCAGATGAGGCCATCATCGGAAACCTCCCAGTTTTCGGCAGCGGCGGGGATGGAGATGGCGTCGGGGCCGTCGATGGTTAGCCCCATCATCAGATCGCCGACAATCGTGCTTTCATATTGTCCTTGAGCGTAATGCGGATCGAGGCTGCGCGGCTCGGCAGTGTTGCCGCGATGAAGGATGTTGAGATCGGGCGTCGTTGCGACGGGCGGCGCGCTTTCGCCGCAGGCGGCAAGGAGTGCCGCAACGCCGATCACAATAAGAAAATATCCCACAGAGCCGAACTGGTTCATCGCTCAATCATAAACCTGTTTGTAAAAAATCCCCACTTGTCATCCCCGGCGATCCCAGCGCCAGCTGGGTGAGGGAAGGGGATCCAGGTCTCGAAACTTGCTCATGCGCCAAACACCTGGGTTCCCTTCCCCCAGCCACTCAGTGTGGCTGGGCCGGGAATGACAACATAACCTTTTTGCGCTGGATCAGCTCACACCGGGTCGTGTTCGGCCACGAAATGTCCGGGACCCACTTCGATCATTTGCGGAACATATTGCACCGCGTCCGGATCGTCGATGCGCTTGGACTTCAAGAAAGTGAGCGCAGCGCGTGAATCGAGCGGCGAAGGCAGTTCGTCGGGCAGCGCGATGCGCTCTTTTGCGCGCTCTATCTTCGGATCTGGTACGGGAACCGCCGAAATCAGCGCTCTCGTATAGGGATGCCTCGGGTCGATATAGATCGCTTCGCGGTCGGCAAGCTCCACCACGCGGCCGAGATAGAGCACCATCACGCGATGCGAAACCTGGCGCACCACCGAAAGATCATGGCTGATAAAGATCATCGACATGTCGAAAGTCTTTTGCAGCGATAACAGCAGATCAATGATCTGCGCCTGGATGGAAACATCGAGCGCGCTCACCGCCTCGTCGCAAATAACAAGCTTCGGCTTGACAATCATCGCCCGGGCAATACCGACGCGTTGATTTTGTCCTCCCGAAAATTCATGCGGATAGCGGTTGATCCAGGCCGGGTCCAAACCGACATGTTCCATCATTTCGCGTACGCGCTCTGTTACTTCTGCGCGCTCAAGCGCTGGCTCCAACGCCCGCAAGGGCTCGGAGATGCTCTGGCTGATCGTCATGCGCGGATCGAGGCTTGCGAGCGGATCCTGAAAGACAATTTGAAGTTCCTTGCGGAGCATGCGTAAACCGTCTTTGTCGGAATCGTTCAAATGTTTTCCGCACCACAATACGGCGCCATCGGTTTTCGGAAGCAAGGCCAGCACGGCGCGCGCAAAGGTCGATTTTCCGCAGCCTGACTCGCCGACGATCCCGAGAGTTTCGCCTTCTTTCAGCGAGAAGCTCACGCCATCGACCGCGCGCAAGGGTTTGTATTTGGGAATCCAGCCACCGAGGCGGCCCCCAACCCGAATCGGGAAATGTACTTTTACGTCTTCGACTTCGAGAAGCGTGGTGCGCTGCTCCTTCTCGCTCAAAGGGTCCAGCGGTGTATGCCCAGGGCGGTCGGGCATATCGATACGCGGCATCGCTTCAAGCAACATCCGCGTATAGGGATGCTTGGGGGTGTAAAAGACTTCTTCCGCGGTGCCCGATTCCACGAACTCACCATGGCGCATTACCTGCACGCGGTCGGCCATCGCGGCGATCACGCCCATGTCATGGCTGATCAGAACTATTGAGGTATTCAACTCGGTTTTAAGATCGCGCATGATGTCGAGAATCTGCGCTTGCACGGTGACGTCGAGCGCGGTCGTCGGCTCGTCGGCGATAAGCAAATCGGGCCCGCAAGCCGTTGCCATGGCGATCATCACGCGCTGGCGCATGCCGCCCGAAAGCTCGTGCGGATATTGGGCCAGGCGGCGTTTGGCCTCTGGAATACGCACCAGCTCGAGAGATTCAACGGCACGCTTGGTTGCGTCGTCATGCGTTATTTTCTGGTGATGACGAAGCGCCTCAATGATCTGATCGCCAATACGCATATGCGGCGTCAGCGAAGTCAGCGGGTCTTGGAAGATCATTGTGATCTTCGCACCCCTGATCTGATTCAACCGCTTCTGGGACATTCCCGCAAGGTTCTCTCCGCGATAAAGAAAATCACCCTCGGTACGTCCATTGCCGGCGAGAAGTCCGACGCCGGCAAGAAATAATTGGCTCTTTCCCGAACCGGATTCGCCGACAATGCCGAGGCACTCGCCCTCATTGATATCGAAACTGACATCCTTGACGGCATGCACTTCGCCATCCGGTGTGGCAAAGCGGACATTGAAGTCTCTCGCGCTGACGATCATTGAGTTGGGGGCGGAGTTGCTCATGGCTTAGCGGTCCTTGGGGTCGAGCGCGTCACGCAAGCCATCGCCTATAAAGTTAAAACAAAACAGCGTGACCGCCATGAAGCCGGCCGGGAAGATAAGCATCCAAGGTGCGGTTTCCAAAGCGTTTGCACCCTCGGAAATAAGAACGCCCCAAGAGGTCATGGGCTCGCGAATTCCAAGCCCTAAAAAGGATAAGAAACTCTCGGCGAGAATAACGGCAGGGATGGTCAGCGACACATAGACGATCACCGGGCCGACGACATTTGGGATGATGTGGCGGGTGATGATTCCCCACGTGCCGACGCCGCCGGCGCGTGCCGCCTCGACAAACTCTTTTTGTTTTACCGAAAGCGTTTGTCCGCGCACGATGCGGGCCATGGTCAACCATTCCACCGCGCCGATGGCGACAAAAAGCAAAATGAAGTTTTGTTCGAAAATCACCATCAAAATAATGACAAAGAAAATGAAGGGCAGCGAATAGAGAATGTCGACGAAGCGCATCATCACATTGTCGATCCGGCCGCCAAGAAAGCCTGCGGTGGCGCCATAAAGGACGCCGATCATCAGGCTGACACAGGTCGCGACCAGGCCGACAGCCAGCGAGACCCGCGCGCCATAAAGCGTGCGGATAAAAAGATCGCGCCCTACCGAATCCATGCCGAACCAGTGGGAGCCGCCGGCATAGCCAAGCATGCTTTCGCCAGGCCACCAGCTTGGCGCGCGTTGCACAAGATCGTAATCGATCTCGTCAAAGGCGTAGGGAGAGAGCAGCGGTGCGAAAACGGCCATTAATGTAATGATTCCGAGCACAATCATGCCGACGAGCGCTGCTTTGTTGCGAAAAAGCCGCCTGCGCGCATCGACCCACAGGCTGCGCCCCTTCACCGCTTCTGCGGCTTGCATGATCTCGATCCGCTCGTTCGGCAAAATGGGTGTCATCAATCAAAACTCACGCGCGGGTCGAGCACCCGGTAGAGCAGGTCCACGACAAGGTTGAGAAAGATGATGAGCGCGGCATAGAAAATGACGACGCCGAGTACCAGCGTGTAATCGCGATTGAGCGCGCCTTGCACGAAATAGCGTCCAATGCCGGGTAGCCCGAAGATTTGCTCAACAATTAATGAGCCGGTGGCGAGCGCGGCGATTGCAGGGCCGAGATAGCTGACCAGCGGAAGAAGGCCGGCCCGTAAAGCGTGGCGGGTCACCACTCGGAAAGAAGATAATCCCTTGGCGCGCGCCGTGCGCACATAATTGGAGCGCAATACTTCGACCATAGAACCGCGGGTGAGGCGTGAAATCACTGCGATCTGCGGAAGGGCAAGGACGGTTACGGGCAAAATCATATTGCGCAAGGCGCCGCCATTCCAACCGCCGACGGGAAGCGATATTTCTAATCCGAAAATGTTGACGCCATAGACGCCGAACAAGAGCGTGAGCAGCGGTGCGGTCACAAAGGCCGGAATCGTGATGCCAACCATGGCGAGCGTCATTACCGAATAATCGGCTGGCCGGTTTTGTCTCAGCGCGGCAAAGACTCCGAGCGTGGTTCCGAACAAAAGCGCTACGGTAATCGCCGAGAGCCCAAGACGAATACTTACCGGCAGGCCCGAGGCAATCATTTCGTTGACGGTAAAATCGCGGGTGCGGAAGGAGGGGCCAAGATCGCCCTGTGTCAGGCGTCCGAGATAGAGGAAATATTGCTGATAGAGCGGCTTATCGAGATCATAGGCCGCCATGATGTTGGCTTCGATCTCCGGCGGCAGACGCCGCTCGCCGTCGAAGGGACCACCTGGGGCGATCCGCATCATGAAAAATGCGAGCGTGATAATGATCAGAAGGGTGGGAATGGCGCCCAGAAGGCGCCGGATCGCGTAGGAAAGCATTCTAACTATTTCGCTCCTGCGCCATATCGAATTCTAAGTTTTTGGGCCTTGATTTTCAGGGCAGTGTTTGGGAGCCCTCCACAAGCATGTCAGGCGGCCTGAAATTGTCAATTGCGCTTTAATCATCGGTTGTTTCTCAGCTTGAACTTACCCAACTCGTCATGGCCGGGCCAAGCGCGCCCTGCGCGCAAATCATTGGTTTTGTGTGCGAAGCACACAGGGCCGCTCTTGTGATCATTCAGCGCGCCACGCGTCCCAGGTTGAGCGCAAGGGAGCACCATTTTCGGCCCACCATGCGGGGTCAATCAAAAGGGCATTTGTGAAATTGTCCGGCGCGGTTGGAAGAAAAGGTGGCATTCGGACCCCCGTGATCGGGTTGTCCTCGACAAGAGCGCTCGCCGAGCGCCGCGCCGGGCCATAGGGAACGCGGCTCGCCATATTGGCCAAGGGCAGGGCCGAGCTTGCGAAGGCAACGAACTCCATGGCGCGTTCGCGCGCCGGCGAATCTTTCACGATACCGAACACGTCCAAGCCATAGAGCTGAGCATCCCAGAGAGCTGCAATAGAGGCGCCGGACGTTTCCGCGTCAAACACGCGTCCATTGAGGGCCGTTGTCATGACCACATCGCCGGCTGCCAGCATGTCGATGGGCTCGTTCGGCCGCTGCCACCAGAGAAGGGAGTCCTTTATCGTGTCGAGCTTGGCGAAGGCCCGCGCGGCTCCGTCCGTAGTTTCAAGCAAAGGATAGACTTCATCCGGCCTGGCCCCGTCTGCGAGCAGTGCGAAGGGAAGATTATATTCGGGACCGGCATCGCGTAAGCCGCGCATCCCGGGATAGGTTTCGAGATCAAAGAAATCAGCCGCTGATTGCAGCGGCTCTTCAATCCCGTCACGCAAATAAGCAATGATCTGGCTGTAGACAACGGTGCCCAACCAGCACTCGCCGATGGCGCCGGGAACGAAATCGGCTGCCGCGTCTTCGCCATTATGACCAGCGGGCAATATCGCTAGGTCGAGAGGTTCAAGTAGTCCCTCGTTACAGGCCGATACGGCATCGGCGAGATCGAGGTCGACAACGTCCCAGCGGACGTCGCCGGATTCGACTTGGTTTCGTATCTCGCCAAGACCGCCACCATAGATCGTCCCGTCGAGATCGATTTCGGTTTGATCGACGAAGGGATGAAAGAAAGCGACGGTTTGCGCCTGTTGATAGGCATCACCCCAGCTCACAACGGTCAGATTCTCACGCGCAAACAGATCGGGAAATAAGATCAACGTGCCGAGCCATCCAACTACCGCGAGAACGAGTGCGCCGGTGCCGATCAGCGCCCTAACAAACCAACGGCGCAAAACTACTGCCCTCCAAATCCGCCGAATAATGATCGGATTGCATCTTCGGGATTGTCCAGCGGATTTTGCGTTTGGCCTTCTTCTGCGGGGGCTTCTTGTGGAGTTCCCTCTGCGGCATCCGGCTGGCCGCCAAGAAGACCAGCAAGTCCACCAAGCCCGCCTAGCCCATCACCAAGGGCTCTACCGACGACATTTTCGATCACCCCCGGCAGAAGACTTGCCAGATCCGGCGTGTAGCTCAAATCGGTCCATGGTCCGCTAACGCGGAAGGGAACGCCGATATTTCCAAGATCGACCCCGGCCACATTTCCGATGGAAACCGGCTGAGGTTCGATAAGAAAATCCATCGTCTGCGCGGCAAGGCTCAGATCGCCATTCCCGATGACGCGAATGACGGGGCTGTCCATTAGAAAATCGTCGTTATGGGCAATACCATTTTGCATGACGAAGCTACCGCCGAACGCAGTGAACTCCGTCGTCGAATCTGGGCTGGTTAAATTTCCGACGCCGCCAAGATTAACAACATTCTCGAGAGTGCGCGCGATCGCTCCGAGATCGACGCCTCGCAAAGCGCCATTTTGGAAGTCGATGTTTCCCGATCCTGCGAGTGCGTTGACGATCTGGTTTTGCGTCGAGCCGCGTGTGGTGAGATCGAAATTGAACGCGCCGGATCCAGTCACACGATCAACATTCATGAAAGCGGTGAGAAAAGCCTGAACGTCGGTGCCCGAAATATTCAGCGTATTGCGAAAGGACGGTGTCGCTTCGCGCGCATTTATGACGAGCGTCCCGGTGCCGGATCCGCCATAAAGCGACATCTTGCGCAACTCGGCATTGAGAAGGCCATTGTCGAGGCGCGCACCCATTGCAACTTGTTCGATCGTGAGGTTCTGAAATAGGAGCGTGCCCACAACCAAAGTCAGATCGGCATTGACGGTTTTGAGAAGGTCGAGCTGAAGCGGTGCGTCGCTGTAACCGCCGCCGCCGGCTGCAGGCGCTGCGCCTGCGTCCGCACCCGCCTCTGAAGTGGTCAAATAATTGTTGAAGTCGAGGCGATCGATGGCCATGCCGCCACCAAGCATGAGCGTGGGATTGCTGGCATCGACGCTGAGATCGCCGGTTATCGTCATTCCGTCGAGCGTCATCCGAAGTTCTGAGAACGCGACCCGATTTGGCTGCGCAGCTACATCGGCTTGTAATTCCAGGGCCCCGAGATTGTCTCCGGGCGGCAAAGCGCTCCCGCTCCAGCTTGCGAGGTTACGCAAAGAGGGGATGTTAAGAGCGACATTGCCGCTGGTTTCGCCTGAGGCCGCGAGACTGCCATCGAAACTTGCGTTTACGAGGTTTGAGGCCAGTGCAATTTGTACGGCTGTGCTTTCGTCTTCGAGCAAGGCCCGCGGGCGCGCGATATCCACATCGATTTCGAAGCGCTCATTATTAAAGGTGAGCGCGCCTTCCATGTTCATTGGCGAATCTGTCGACGGCATCGCAAGCGCAATATCGACATCTTCGAGCGCGGCGCCGCTGTCGGCGCCCGCGTCAAAATAGGTGACCTGGCCATTATTGATACGCAGCTCTTCGATGCCGAAATCATTGATACGATCTGCAATGGCGGACTGGCCCCCTGCATCGGCTTCGGGCGCGGCTTCCACGCCTCCCGAAAAGTCCCAATTTGGCGTCCCATTGCCGGCGATTTCGAGATGAATGACGGGCTCGTCCAGGACTAGCCGCGCGACTTCGATGTTTCCCGAGAGAAGCGGCATGACGCGCACGCCGACCACCAAATTGCCGATATTCACCATTTGCGGCTCGCGAGCGCCTTCGGCATTGGAAACCGAAACATCGCTGACCGACACGCCAAGCTCGGGATAAATCGTCAAGCGCAAATCGCCTTCGATCAGGACCGTGCGGCCCGTGGCGTTGCTCGCCGCATCGGCGATCGGTCCGCGATAGGCTTCCATGGGGATAAGGAAGGGCAAAGCGATGAGAATGAGCAGCAAAACGCCAAGAATGGCGCCACCAAAAATTAGAATTCTGCGCATTTTATGGGGTCTTTCGGGGTCGGAGGGAATGACGGAGGTGCATAATTCCATAACGCATGGAACCGGCCGGGGGGACCAACTTCATCCGTATCTTTCCGTAGATCTATCCTGCTCGAGTTTCTTCTAGCGGCGATACTAGGCATTTGCGCGGCCCAACTCCACCTGCAACTTTGGCGGCAACTCCAGCGGCGAATTCAGCTGTAATTTTAGATATCGGGTTTTCAGGGCAAAGCGGGGCCGATTTGGTCTTGCGCGGCGCTGGAGATCGAGCGGATCAGTAAAAAGCAGGGAATAATGCCGACCGCAACCAATGCGAGCGAGGGCGCCGCGGCAAAGCCCAGGCGCTCGTCAGCCGCATAATTATGCGCGGCGACGGCGAGGGTATCGAAATTGAACGGTCGCAACATCAAAGTTGCAGGCAGTTCTTTCATGACGTCGACAAAAACAAGCAGTACCGCTGTGAGCGCGCTGGGGCTTAGCAAAGGCAAATAGACCCGCCGCAAGATATCACCATTACCGCGGCCGAGCATGCGCGCCGCCCCGGATATCGAGGGTGTGATGCGCTCCATGCCCGACGAAACGCTTTGCAGTGCGACCGCAAGATAACGAACCACATAGGCAAAGATCAGTCCGATCACGCTTCCTGTTAGAACCAGCCCGGTCGAAACACCGAAAAGGCTCTGAAAGAGTGCGTCCAGCGTATTGTCGAAAAACGCGAAGGGCGCCAAGACGCCGATGGCGATCACCGCACCGGGGACCGCATAGCCAAGACCGGCAATCCCGGCCGCGCGCCCCGCCAATGTTTTTGGCCGCGTCTTGCGGGCAAAAGCGAAGATGAATGCGATCGCCGTCGCGGCCAAAGCTGCGAGCGCTGCCAAGGTGAAACTATTGACGAGATGCTGGGAGAACTCGCGTCCCGGCAAGCCAGTCCTAAGGAGAAGAGAGAAGAGAACGATGGAGGGCAGCGCGAACCCTAAAATGGGCGGTAAGGCGCAGAGCGAAATCGCCATTGCCGATTTTGTGCCGCGTAAGACCATGCGTTTTGGTCTGAAGTCGCGCCGCCCGGTCTCATGAAACCGCGCACCGCCACGCGCCCACCTCTCCGATGACAGCGCGAGCGCCACAAACAAAATGAGTAGCGCTGCCAATTTCGCCGCGGCCGCCGGATCGCCGAAGGAAAACCAAGCGCGGTAAATGCCCGTCGTGAAAACCGGAACGCCATAATAAGACACGGTGCCGTAATCGGCGAAGGTTTCCATAAGCGCCAAGGCGGTGCCCGCTGCAATGGCAGGGCGGGCTAAGGGCAGCGATACGGAGAGGAAGGCGCTCCAGGGCCCGCGGCCAAGGCTGCGCGCTGCGTCCCATGCAGCGCCGGATTCGGATAAAAAGCGCGCGCGCACCAATAGATAAACGTAAGGATATAACACCAGCGTCAGCATCAGCGCGACGCCGGGCAAAGTGCGAATGTCCGGAAACCAATAGGCGCCGAACTCGACGCCGAACAGGCCGCGCAATGAAGACTGCACCGGGCCAAATGCGGAAAGAAAATCCGCATAGGCATAGCTGAGAACATAGGCGGGCGCGGCGAGCGGAAGAACGAGGGCGGCTTCCAAAACGCGCCGTCCCGGAAATTCACAGGTCGAAACGAGCCAAGCGGTCGGGACGCCCAAAAGCATTACGCCGAACCCGACCATCACGCCCAGCAAAGCCGTGTTGAGCACATAAGCGCCAAGCACCGTGCTCGCGAGATGCGAAAAGACAATATCGTCGGCAAAGGCGGCACTGAAGAAAACCGAGAGAACCGGAATCGCAAGCACGAGCGCGATGATCGCCGTCACGGCATCGAGACCGCCCAAGCGCGCGCCGAATCCACGCCGGGCAGCAGCAGCAGGGGCGTTCGAAAGCATGTTTGCGCTCTGGTTGCTCATCATTGTCCTGCGGTGTTGGGGGGCCGCCCGTTTGGAGCACCCGCAATCGCGTTGAAAAAACCGCCCTCATTCTTACACCAAGCCAATATCTTTCTTACTATAAGACTGCGCCAATGGGCCGACACCTAAGGACCCGAGTTCCCTAGGCGACAAATCTTAGCGCAAGTGTTATGAATCCGCTCATGGGAGAGGCGCTGCCGATAGGCGCCCCAGGGAGGTATTATGGCCAGGATTTCCTTGAATATTAATGGGCAGGAGCAGGAGGTCGATGTCGATCCCCAAATGCCGCTGCTCTACGCGTTGCGCGACGATCTCGAATATTCCAACCCGCATTTTGGATGCGGCTTGGGACAATGCGGAGCGTGCACCGTCCATATCGACGGTCAGGCTACCCGCTCCTGCATCACAACGGTCTCTCAAGCCGAAGGGCGCGAGATAACAACCTTGACCGGGCTGGGAACGGAAGAAAATCCACACCCGGTTCAAGCGGCTTTTGTTGAGGAAGACGTTCCGCAATGCGGCTATTGCCTCAATGGCTGGGTCATGACCGCGGCGTCCTTCCTTCGGGACAATCCCAATCCGAGCGATCCACAAATTCGCGAGGCCTTTGCGGATCTCAAATGCCGTTGCGGCACCCATATGGCGATCCTGCGCGCGGTCAAACGCGCTGCGGCGAATATGGGTTGAGGGAGGCTCAGATGAACAAAGAAAATCTTTCCTTTTCGCGTCGTACCATGCTCCAAAGCACGGGCGCACTCATTGTGGCCTTTTCGGTAGGAGATGCAGGCAAGGCTCTGACCCAAGCTGCCGGGAGCGAAAAACCGCCGCTTCACCCGACCGAGCTTGATTCCTGGATCGCCATCGATCCCGACGGCATGGTCACGGTCTATTTCGGCAAAATCGACGGTGGGCAGGGAACCGATACCGGCGTCGCGCAGATGGTTGCCGAAGAACTCGATATTCCATTCGCGCACATTGCCGAAGTGGTCCAGGGCGATACCGCGCTGACATGCGATCAGGGCGGAGCGAGTGGAAGTTTCGGCATTCGCCTTGGCGGTATTGCGCTCCGTTATGCGGCAGCCGAAACGCGGCTCATTTTGGTCGAGCGTGCTGCAGCCGAATGGGGTGTCAGCGCTGATCAGCTCTATGTCATCGACGGCGTCATTTGGGATAGGACTGATTCGTCACACCGGATCAGCTATGGCGAGCTGGTCGGCGGGAATTATTTCCAAGAAAAGCTCGTCTGGAACGAGAGATATGGAAATAATCTCGGCCTTTCGGGCCGGGCAACGCCGAAATCGCCTGATCAATACAGAATAGTCGGGAGAGATGCGCCGCGTCTCGACGTGAAGGGCAAAATTTACGGCACGACGCCGTTCTCAACCGATGTCCGGGTAGAAGGGATGCTGCATGGGCGGATGATCCGTCCCCAAAATGCGGGGACCCGGCCTCTCTCGGTGGATGAGAGCAGCATTGCCCATATCGAAGGCGCACAAGTGGTTCGCCGGGGCGATCTCATCGGCGTCGTTGCCGAGAGAGAATGGGACGCTATTCGCGCCGCAACTGAGCTGGCTGTGACCTGGTCGGAACCAAGCGATGTCTTCCCGGAACATGAAGAGCTTTACGATCATATTCGGGGCACCGAGCCATCTCGCCGTGAAGTGGTCGATGAGAGTGGCGAGGTCGACCAAGCCTTTGCCATCGCGGCCCAGATTATCGAAGCGGAATATGAATGGCCCTTCCAGTCCCATGCCAGCATGGGCCCGGGCTGTGCCATCGCCGATGTGCGCGAAGACGGCGTGACGCTTTGGACCGGAAGCCAGAAACCCCATGCCGCCACCGAAGGTGTTGCGGCCATTCTCGGCGTTCCCGTGGAAAGCGTGCACGGCATTTGGAATATCGGCCCCGGGTCCTATGGCCGTAATGATGGCGGCGACGTGGCGATGGATGCCGCGGTGATGTCCAGCGAAGTGGGCCGTCCGGTGCGCGTGCAATGGATGCGCCATGAGGGCACGGGATGGGACCCGAAAGGTCCGTCTTCGATTCATCGCGCCCGCGCCGCCGTGGGTGCGGACGGTAATATTATCGCTTGGGATTTTCTCTCTAAGGGTTTTTCGCGTGTCGATACCAATAGCCGCGAGAGCGAGCCTAAGGATACGTTGGCCGGCCAATTGCTGGGAATGACTGGAGAGCGTCTTTTAAACTTCCGAGTCCCCGAAAACGCGTATGAATTCGAACATGAGCGTCAGGCTTGGGAAACGATCCCAACGCTCTTGGAGGGGGCTTCGCCGCTTCGCACAAGCCATTTACGCGATCCGGTCGGACCGGAAATTCACTTCGCCTGTGAATCCTTCATGGACGAAGTCGCTCTTGCGGTGAACGCCGATCCAGTCGAGTTCCGCTTGCGTTACATCACCGAGCCGCGCCACCGCGCGGTGATAGAAGCAGCGGCGGAGCGCGGCGGATGGGTTGCCGGTCCTGCCGGTACGAGGCGAAGCTCAGACGTCGAAATTATGCGCGGCAAAGGCATCGCCTATGCCCAACGCGCCGGGACCATCGTTGCCATTGTTGCCGATGTCGAGGTCAACCAACGGACCGGGCGCATTTGGGCGCGCCATTTCACCGTCGCCCATGATTGCGGTCAGATCATCAACCCGCGCACCATAAAAACCACCATCGAAGGAAATGTGGTTCAGGGATTGTCTCGCGCCCTGCATGAGGATGTGCTGTTCAATCCGCGCCGGGTGACCAGCGTCGATTGGGTGAGCTATCCCATACTGAGCCTCGCGGACGCGCCGGAAACGATCGACATTGTCTTGATCGACCATCCGGAAATTGAACCGCTGGGGGCGGGCGAGCCTACCATTCGCATCGTTGCGGCGGCGGTGGCCAATGCGGTTCATGAAGCGACGGGAAGGCGGCTACGCCGTGGTCCGTTAAATCCGGCGAGCGTGCGGGCCTCGTTCTCGTAAGGGGCGCTAGCGCTTTAACGCCGCACGCAAAATTTTCGCCGGTGCTTTGCGGCGCGGCGCGATCTTCGCGCTCAAATTCTCGGCAGCTTTCAGCGCCTCCGCACTCCAGCGGGCTTTTAGCGCTGCGGCGAGTTGGGCCTGGCTTTTTATAATTAAGCCGTCATCCAATGTTTTCAACTCATTCGCGGCCAGCGTCGCGCCGGTCGAGGTGATATCGACAATGGCTTCCGCCGTGCCCGATGCGGGTGCGCCTTCAGTTGCGCCCAGGGATTCGACGATCCGATAATCGGCAAGCCCGTGCACCGCAAAAAAACCTCGCGTCAGCGATTTATATTTTGTCGCAACACGCAAACGTTTGTGATGGCGCAGGTGGAACGCCGTACAGACGTCGTCGAGATCGGCCATGGTCGATACATCGATCCAAGCTTGCGGAACGGCGACGACGACATCGGCAAGGCCAAAACCCAAAGGCTGCAAAAGGGCGATCTTGGTTTCGAACTTTGCTATGGTTTCGCGCAGCAAATCTTCGCCGGTGACGCCAAGGTGAATCTCGCCTTCGTCAAGTGCGCTAGCAATGTCGGCGGCGGATAAAAGCTTCACCTCAATACCGGGCATATTGTCGATACTGGCGCGATACCCGCGTGCGCTCACCTTCTTCAGCTTTAGGCCTCTGTCTGCGAGAAATTGCATCACTTGGTTTTGCAAGCGCCCCTTGGAGGGAAGGCCCAGAATAAGCGCACTCATTTGATTGACCCGATCGCTTTTCGCACCGCGAGGACGCGCTCGGCCCAAATCGCGCAGCCCACCGCCGGAATGTCTTTTTTGGCGCCAAGGGTGCGCAGAAGGGAATCATATCGACCCCCGCCGGCAATTTGTATCTGCCGTTTTTTGTTGCGCGCCCAAAGTTCGAACACGAAGCCGGTGTAATATTCCATATTCCGCCCGAAGCGCGCGGCAAAATAGATTTGCTTGGGCTCCAACCCTAGTTTCTCCAAATTCTCGATGCGCTGGACCGTCGCACCAAGCGCGTCGTTCGCATCGATTCCGGCGCCGGCGAAAATTTTTGCTAAAGCCTTCACCGAGCGCCGCGCATTGCCTGCAACCGATAGAACCTCTTCGATCAACGCCACTTGGCGTTTGTCGAGATGCGGGGCTTTTTCTTCCCCGGCCTGCTCCAGAACACGCTCGATGATCTCATCGCGCGTCCGCCCGCCGGGAATGGGCTTATCCGCCGTGACCCCGAGATGATCGAGCAATCCTTCGGCCGCCGCACGCGCATCCGATGTTTCGCTCTTCGCGAGGCGGGCAAGATAGGCCCGGCTTGCTTTGGCGCCGCCGCCTGAGAGCCGCGTAAGCAGCTCCTTGAAATAATCTGGGCGCCAAAAATGACGGTTGAGCCGAGCGCGCCACAAAAGTGGAATATTGAGCGCGTCGATCAGGGTGAATATTATTCCCACATCGCCGAGCTGAACCGAGAATTTCGAGAGCCCGGCCGCGCGCACCCCTTGGGCGGCAAGCGCGAGCACCTCCATATCGGCCTCATTCTCTCTCGCCTCGCCAAGACATTCCACGCCGGTCTGCAGAAATTGTACGGGGCGCGCCGGATCGTTCGGCTGCATCCGAAAGGCTGGGCCGTGATAGGAATAGCGCGTGGGGAGCTTGGCGCCATTCTCCATAAACAACCGGCAGACCGGAATTGTGAGATCGGGCCGTAAGCAAAGCTCGGTGCCGTTGGAATCATTGAGCACGAATGTGCGGCGCCGGATTTCCTCGCCCGATCGGTCGAGAAAGACGTTAGCGGGCTGCAAGATGCTGGGCTCTACGCGCTGATATTTCTTCTTCGCGAATACCGCCAAAGTCGCTTTGGCCTGCGCGTCGAGAGCTTTGAGCGCAGCTGCATCATATCGCGGAAAAGACATCTTTATCCCTTCCGTTCGTCCAATATTTTGCGTATCGCATCGGCCAAATTCGCGCGCGGCACGGAAATCTGCGCCGGTTGCTCATTTACCCACTCGGCGCGGTCTTCGACCAATTTCGCAAGCTCGGCGCCCAGATCCAAATCTTTAAGCGTCACTTCACCGCGTGCGCGCTCGTCCGAACCCTCGATCACGGCGATCGCGGCGCCGCGCTTATCGGCATATTTGAGTTGCGCTTTCATGCCTGCGGCGCCGGTATAGGCTTCGGCGCGCAGCCCCGCCTCGCGAATTTCGCGCGCCATGCGAAAGCTTTCGGGCGCTTCTTCTTTGTCCAGCACCAAGACGCAAGTGAGCCGATCGGCGCTTTGCGGCGATGATTGACGCGCCCGCAATACCGAAAGAAGCCGGCTGACGCCGATGGAAACCCCGCTTGCGGGCACGGCCTGGCCGGTAAAGCGTGCGACCAGATCGTCATAGCGCCCGCCGCTCGCCACGGAACCGAAGACCACGGTTTCCCCCTTCTCATTGCTGACTGGGAAGGTCAATTGGGCTTCGAAAACCGGTCCGGTGTAGTAATCGAGGCCGCGTACGATGGACGAATCGATCTGAATGCGCTCCGGTCCATAGCCGCAATCACTCAGTATACGGAATATCGCGGAAAGTTCCGCAATTCCTTTTTCACCCGAAGCGCCTGTGACCAGTTTCGACAGCGCCTGTAGCCGATCGGCGGAATCGCCTTCAGATTCTTCCGCAGCAACGAATTGAAGAATGCGCTCAATGGCCTCGGGCGCGAGCCCCGCGCCTTTGGTGAAATCGCCGGACTCGTCCTTTCGCCCTTCACCCAAAAGTGCGCGCATGCCTTCTGCGCCCAAACGGTCCATCTTATCGATAGCGCGTAAGACCGTTCCGCGTGTCGTGCCGTCCTCCAGCGAAACATTGGCAGCTTCCAACACGCCGTCGAGCAAATTGCGCGAATTTACCTTCACGACATATTCGCCGCGTTTCAGCTCCAGCGCCTCCAATGTGTCGGCCAGCATCATCAGAAGCTCGGCGTCGGCCGAAGGGGAGGCTGAGCCGACCGTGTCGGCGTCGAATTGCGTGAATTCGCGATAGCGCCCCGGTCCGGGTTTTTCGTTACGCCAGACTTGGCCGACCTGATAGCGCCGGAATGGTTTTGCAAGAAATTGAAAATTCTCCGCGACAAAGCGCGCCAGCGGCGCGGTTAAATCATAGCGCAGCGAAAGCCATTGCTGGTCATCGTCTTGCAACGAAAACACGCCTTCGTTCGGCCGCTCGACATCGGGGAGAAATTTTCCCAAGGCCTCGGTATATTCGAGCGATGGCGTTTCAAGCGCATCGAATCCATAGCTCTCATAAACCTTTCGGATCGTGTCCAGCATTTTGCGCTCGGCAGCAATTTCATTGGCTCTACGGTCGCGAAAGCCGCGCGGCAGCCGCGCCTTGGGGCGGTTGTTTTTCTTGTTCATGAGCGCGCGGCACCTCTGACAAATCCAATGATCTCAACCGAAATCGCGGCTTAGATAGCCCCTTCGCCCCGGCTTCACCAGCCAAAGGCGGATTGAAGCCCAATTAGTTCAATAATTTCAGGCTCTAATTGGTCGTGCGAAGGCGAATGTGCCGCGCTCGGCGCGCTAGTCCAAGCGCGGTTTTCGGCTGATTCGGTAATTCAAATAAAATGGCGCTTTGCGCGAGTTCGAGCCAACGATCTTCGGATTCACAATCCGGCGTTGTTGCTTGCCTAAGCGGCCAAGCGAGTTGGCCGGCAATAAGGGTTGATATTGCACTGCAACTGTCTGACGTCAGCGCCTTTGGGACGAATTGAGGTAATTGCATAACGGAGGATTTCTGGCTCATCGTAGTGACCGAAGGGAACGAAGATGAGACAGAAATCAATGAGCAAGAACGACCCGGCGGAGAGAACGGTTCGGGATATTCGGCGCAAGACACGCAAGCAGTATACGGCTGAGGAGAAGATCCGGATCGTGGTGTCGGGCCTGCGCGGCGAGGAGAGCATCGCCGCCTTGTGCCGCCGCGAGGGCATCGCTGAGGGTCTGTATTACAGCTGGTCGAAAGAGTTTTTGGAAGCGGGCAAGAAGCGGCTCGCCGGCGACACCGGGCGCCAAGCGACCTCGGGCGAGGTTAAAGGCCTGCGCCAGGAGATGCGCGACTTGAAGGAGTTGGTCGCCGAACTTTCGCTGGAGAACCGTCTTCTCAAAAAAAATATGATCGGGCATGGGGGAGGCGAGGAATGAGGTATCCCGCATCCGAGAAGCTGGAGATCATCCGCCTGGTCGAGCAGTCCCACCTGGGCGTCGGGTCCACTTTGGACAAGCTGGGCATTCCGAAGACCACCTTTTATCGCTGGTACGATCGCTTTCTGGCCTTTGGCGACGCCGGTCTTGAGGATCGCAACAGCAGCCCGGGCCGGATGTGGAACCGGATCCCGGATGATGTCCGGGGGCAGATCATCGATCTTGCCCTGGAGGAGACGCAACTGTCGCCCCGGGAACTGGCCGTCAGGTTTACGGACACCAGGGGCTACTTTGTCTCGGAAGCCTTGGTTTACCGGCTTCTCAAGGCCTACGGCCTGATCACCAGCCCCGCTTTCGTGGTCATCAAGGCAGCCGATGAGTTCCGCGACAAGACCACGGCGCCGAACCAGCTGTGGCAGACCGACTTCACCTATCTCAAGGTCATCGGCTGGGGCTGGTTTTACCTGTCGACCATCCTGGACGACTATTCCCGCTACATCATTGCTTGGAAGCTCTGCACCAACATGACGGCGGACGATGTGACGGCAACACTGAAGTTGGCGCTAGAAGCCTCAGGCTGCAATCGCGCCAATGTCGTCCACAAGCCGAGGCTGCTCAGCGACAACGGCTCGTCCTATATCTCCGGCGATCTGGCTGAATGGCTCGAGGACCACGGTATGGATCACGTTCGGGGCGCACCGTATCACCCGCAAACCCAGGGCAAGATCGAGCGCTGGCATCAAACGCTGAAGAACCGGATCCTGCTTGAAAATTATTATCTACCCGGCGATCTCGAAAACCAGATCAGCGCCTTCGTCGATCACTACAACAACCAACGCTACCACGAGAGCATCGGCAACGTAACTCCAGCCGACGCCTACTTTGGACGCCACACCGCCATCATCGAAAAGAGAAAAAGGATCAAAAAACTGACCACCCAAAACCGCCGCTTGAACCATCAACGCCAAGCGGCTTAACATCAAACAAAGATGAGCCAGATCCTCCCTTATGAAACACGCTCAACAGTCCCATTTGTTTTGATGACGGACACCCCAGACGCGGTGATGATAGCAATCGGTTTTTCGGACAGCGGCGTGCTCGCCCTCGTCCTCATCGAGGCGGGTGCACTCTGTGTCACGGGCGCCGTTCTTGGCCTCGTCGCCGCACGGGCCGCACCGATGCTTGCGATGTCAACGGCGGCGTAAGAATGTACCGGCGCGGCGGCATAAAATTGGGGACTTATATATTGTCCTTGACATAGACGCATGTTCTGGTAAACTCCCTATTAGATTCGAGGGCAGCAGATCATGACGGCAAAAGCACCAGGGAAGTCATTCAGAACCGGAATCTCCGTGATTGAATTAGGGAATTTATTTCCTGATGAGGCGGCTGCACAGCGATGGTTTGAAGCCATCCTATGGCCCTCAGGGCGGCATTGCCCGCATTGTGGAAGCATACAATCCAAGGCCGTCCCGAACGCGAAGCCAATGCCATACTGGTGCACGGATTGCCGGTCCTATTTCAGCGTCCGTACTGGAACCACGATTGCAAACTCCAGACTTCCGCTCCGTAAGTGGGTATTTGCGATTTACCTCTATCTGACCAATCTCAAGGGCGTATCTTCCATGAAACTGCACCGCGATCTCGGAATCACGCAGAAAACGGCGTGGTTCATGCTTCACCGTCTCCGCGAGTCATGGGTCGAATCTGGAATTGAAGGCTTTATCGGCCCTATCGAAGTCGATGAGACCTATATGGGCGGTAAGGAAAAGAACAAGCACTCCAAGAAAAAGCTTCGCGCTGGACGAGGCGGCGCCGGTAAAACCGCCGTGATAGGTGCTAAGGACCGCGAAACAAACAAGGTGCGGGCGAAGGTCATTGAGAATACCGACGCCGAGACGCTACAGGGATTTGTGGCCGATCACGCTGCCGAAGGCGCTACCGTCTATACGGACGACGCCAAAGCCTACAAGGGGGTGCCGTTCGAGCATGAGAGCGTCCGCCACAGCGTCGGGGAATATGTTGACGGCATGGCCCACACAAATGGAATCGAGTCATTTTGGGCGATGTTGAAAAGAGCCCACAAAGGCACCTTCCACAAGATGAGCGAAAAGCACCTAGACCGCTATGTGAGTGAGTTTGTAGGCCGCCACAACCACCGTCCATTGGATACCCTTGATCAAATGTCCGCAATGGTAGCCAGCATGAACGGGAAGCAATTGCCTTACGAGAACCTAACCGCCGACAACGGCCTGTCCTCTGGAGCCAGGAGCTAACGTGAGGGCTTGTGAATGGCCGATTTAGGACCGACATGGCCGCCGAAGGAACTCTTTCATTTCTTGGATGATTACCGCCTCGACAACCCTGAAAGCGTATTAACGAAAGATGCTATCGTGGAGATTTGCCGAGGCTATTGCAGGAGACACGGTCTCAATATGCCGGAATCGCCTTATGATGTTTGGTACGGCGAGACGAAGGAAACCGGGAGCGGTTGACAAGGGCGATTGGGTAAATATGGTGGTCTGATCCGTCTCCAACGCTGCCAGGCTAGGAGAGACGGGAAATCTGCGAGTTCAAACCCTCGGTTAATTTCTTTCTAATCGAGAGGTTTTGCTATGTCAATCAAGTCTCCTCAACCTTCTCTAGCTTGCCCGAAATGCGGCGAAGCTCTTGTAATATCTGTTCTTCCGTCGCCGGATCGAGCACCCAGAGAAGATAACGCAGCTCGTCAATCAGATCTTGCCGGTTCACCAAAAAAGCGTGCTCCCCTTCTGGGGTTTGCGGCTTATCCGGAATCTGCTCGGCGGAAAAATAAATACCGAGAGCATGCGGGTCATCTGATATTTGACACGCCATTATCCGCTGAAACCGAGAGATGTTTGCGTGAGCACCAAGAAAAGCGGCGCGCGTCATCTGAGTAAGCTCGTTGTTTTCACTCACGATGAAATCTCCTTCTCGTGGGTTTTGGGCCTCGTCCGCTGTCGGGCGGGCGGGGCTCGGTTGACACCTGAACCTAAGCGGCGTTCACTTATCCCGCAACGTTATCCAGACCCGCTATGTCGGGTCGCCCGCTGAATACAAAAGCCTTTACCAAGTCCGGGGTAGCACCTCGCGCTGCGAACAGGCGGGAACATCAATTCTATGGGGGGAAAGCATCGTGCACCGTAGTATAGCTTTTGTATTGTTGGCCTTTGGCTTGACAAATTGTGCTTCAATTATCGACGGAACGACGCAGGAAATAGTTATAAACACGAATCCGTCGGAAGCCCGCTGCGTTTTGAATAGACTAGGCGTCTCCATCGGGACCGTGGAACAAACACCGGGCAGCGAGACCATTCAGAAAACAAAAGAGGACATTACAATTGTCTGTGACAAAGAGGGTTACCAGACCGCCACCCACTTTTCTAATTCTGGCATCCAGGGTTCGACATGGGGAAATATTGTGCTCGGCGGAGGCGTAGGCTGGGCAATCGACTCTGCCCGCGGCGCAGACAATTACTACGAATCTCCAGTGAATATCACGCTCTTGCCGGAAGTACAGGAACCGCTTGCGGCTGCGGGGGACTAACGACCGCTTTATTTGGTGGAAAGCGAGACTAAGCTGGGATCGCCGGACGCCTACCAACGCAATCCAGCCGCGCGCCTCGTCGTTTGGACTCCTCGGAAATGTCCTTACGGACAAGCTCCCGGCCTTCCGCTACAGCTTCGCTGGAGACCTTGTGCATTGCCATCGCAAGAATGTCGACGGTGCCATTCTCATTCGCCTTCTTTGCCATTTTAGCCTCCTGTCCATTAGTGGTTTACTACCCCTAAAATACTACGTTTACACCCCCTAAAATAGCTGGTAGTGTCAAGGACAATATATAAGTCCCTAAAATTGTCCCACGGGCTCGGTGGCAGCTTGTCCGCGTAGTCCATGGGAGGGACCCGCGCGCGGGACGACGCGCCGTCATATCCGCCCCAAGGGAAAGAGCGGTAAGGGAGGGACCCGCGCGCGGGACGACGCGCCCTCTCTCGAACTCATCGTTTCCTGTCTCATCTTCATCCCCCTCGGTCACGACGATGAACCAGAAATCCTCCGTTACGAAATCACCTTAATCTGTCCCATAAGAGCTAATGTTAGACAATACGAGGTCTTTAGAAGTGTCCAGCTTCGGGCCGTGCGGAAACCATCTAGTGGATTGATTCCAACGTTTGGAACCCTCTGTTTCGTGCGGCGATGATATGATCGTGGTCGGCTTTCCAGATGAAGGGTTTTGGGTTTGGACCCTGCTGACGAAAGTGGAGACGTCCTGCGATAGGATTTTGATCGCAGGAGGTGCAAATGTCGAAGCAGAATGGGAACAAGGGCCGGCGGTTTGATCGGGCCTTCAAGGAAGAAGCCGTCCGTCTTTTACAGACGAGCGGGCGCAGGCAGCGGCAGATAGCAGGAGATCTTGGGATCAGCGTCAGCGCGCTCGGCCGCTGGGTCGCAGAATTGCGTGAGGAGGATTTGCTTTCCGGTCCGCATGAGGATGCAGCGAAGGAGATTACCCGCCTACGCCGAGAGCGTGATCTGGCCCGTCAGGAACGTGATCTCCTAAAAAAAGCGCTGGCCTTCTTCGCCAGGGAAAGTCGATGAGGTTCCGGTTCATCGACGCGGAGAGGGCCGGGTTGGCGATGCCGATATTCCGCCTGTGCAGGCTGCTGCAGGTCAGCGTCTCAGGCTTCTACGCTTGGCGCAATCGCGGCCCAAGCCAGCGACAGCTCGATGACATGGTTCTACTCGCCCATGTCCGGGCAGCCTTTCGGCGCAGCCGCGAGAGCTACGGTGCAGAGCGGGTCCATCACGAGCTTGCCGAGAATGGGATCGAGGTTGGACGCCATAGGGTGGCTCGGCTGATGCGGGGAAATGGGTTGTCTCCAAAACGGAAACAGAAGTTCAAAAAGACGACGGACAGCCAGCACAACAAGGCCGTCGCATCGAACCTTCTCGACCAGAACTTCTCCGCCGAGGCACCCAACGAGAAATGGGCTGCCGACATCAGCTATATCTGGACGGCACAGGGCTGGCTGTACCTGGCCGTCATGCTCGACCTCTACTCCCGGCGCGTCATCGGCTGGGCCGTGGGCGCTCGCATGACCAGCGACCTGCCGCTCAGGGCGCTTAACCGTGCTATCGGGCTGCGCCAACCTGGCGCCGGTGTGATCCACCATAGCGATCGGGGAAGCCAGTACTGCTCAGACGCATACCAGGCGCGCCTCGGTGAACTCGGTTTCCTCGCCTCAATGAGCGGTAAGGGAAATTGCTATGATAACGCCGTCGTCGAGACCTTCTTCAAAACCATCAAGTCAGAACTGATCTGGAGGACTGTGTTCATGTCAAGAAGCCAAGCTGAAACTGCCATAGCCGGATACATCGACGGGTTCTATAATCCAGTCCGTCGGCACTCGACGCGGGACTTCACAAGCCCCGTCAAATTCGAGGCAGAAGCAATGCAAACGGTGTAGGGCGCCTCCACTTTTCCTGGATGGGTCCAGTTTGCGTCATTGTATTCGCGGACAAAGCGGTTGATGGCGGCCTGAAGGTCGGCGACGGATTGGAAGACGCCATACTTGAGCCTGCGCCGCGTGAGTTTGGCGAAGAAGCCCTCGACGGCATTGAGCCACGAGCACGAGATCGGCGTGAAGTGGAAGGTCCATCTTGGATGGCGGGCGAGCCAAGCGCGGACCTTGTCCTTCTTGTGCGCGGCGTAGTTGTCGAGGATGACGTGGACGGCCTTGTCCGTCGGCACCTCGCGCTCGATGCGGTTGAGGAAGCGGATGAACTCCTGATGGCGGTGGCGCTGCATGTTTTGTGCGATGACCGTACCGTCCAGCACGTTGAGCGCGGCGAACAGCGTCATCGTGCCATGCCGTTTGTAATCATGGGTCATTGTACCGGCGCGGCCCTTCTTCATCGGCAGGCCGGGTTGGGTGCGGTCGAGCGCCTGGATCTGCGATTTCTCATCAACCGACAGCACCACGGCATGGGCCGGCGGGTCGACATACAAGCCGACGATATCCGTGAGCTTCTCGGCAAAGGCGGGATCATTGGAGAGCTTGAAGTGCCGCCAGCGGTGCGGGCTGAGGCCATGGGCCTTCCAGATCGCCTGGACCGTCGACACCGCGACGCCAGCAACCTTCGCCATCGCGCGCAGCGTCCAGTGGGTCGCCTCGTGCGGCGGCGCTTGCTGGGTCAGGCGGACGATCTCGGCGACGCGCTCCGGCGGGATCGGCGCTTTGCCAAGTGGACGGGACTTGTCGCGAAGCAAGCCGTTGACACCCTCGTGCATGAACCGCTCCTGCCAGCGCCACACGCAGGTCTTGGACTTGCCGGTCTCGCGCATGATCGCCGAAGTGCCGAGCCCCTCGTCGGTCTTCAGGATGATCCGCGCCCGCCAGACATGTTTCTGCGAGCTATTCGGGGCCGCGACGATCGCTTGTAATCGCTGATGGTCGCCAGACGTGACAGTAAAATGGATGCCGGTACACATAGCACAGACTCGCATGACACCGCACAATACGGAATCCCAAAGCGGACTCTTTCGTTCCGGTCAATCCACTAGATCAGGATGCAACCATACGATAGTCTCTCTATGCCGCTGGTATAAAGGCCAACCAGGGAGACTCAAATGACGCACACAAATATAGTAAATGGTTTCATTGCAGGGTTTTTGGGCACACTCGTTTTGGCGGTCTTGATGATCGCCAAGTCGGTCGTGGGGTTCATGCCAAACCTAATTGCCGTAGACCTCGTACAAGTATTGTCCCACTTGAACCCCACTATTGCATCCTGGATCGGTCACTTCATTATTGGCACGGTATTTTGGGGTGGCTTGTTTGCTTGGATCTATCCGCACCTACCCAGCAAAACGCCATGGTTGAAGGGAACGATCTTTAGTGTCGGGGCGTGGTTGATGATGATGGTCGCTGTAATGCCGTTGGCTGGCGTGGGTTTCTTCGCATTAAACCAGGGAATAGTGGCGCCCATAACAACGCTCGTCATGCACATGATATTTGGAGTCGTGCTTGGTGTCGTTTATGGGAGCCGTGAGACATAAAAACGATATTTTCCCCAATCCGTTGTAATACGTCTCGCAGTATAGGAAAAGGAGCCGCGCACCTAGAAATGCAGTGCAACATCCAAACACCGCTATCCATATCTTCTTTCCTTCTGCAGGGAACAGGATACTCTTGCTGAAGCGTGTACACGGATGTACAGACGTGGACTGTAAGCAAGAGGCTTTCAGGCCGCCGCCCACAGGCCTGCCACGTGGTGCCCCCGATACGATGCCAACCATTTCGTACAACAGTTTCGGCTTTCGTTCCGATCCCCGCGTAATTGGTGGCATTGACAGACTGGAGCTCGCAAGCTGGGGCGGCATGACGCCGACCCCCTGGGCCAGCGGGGACACGCTACGGAACCAGGGGATCGGTCGCGATGGCCCGGCCTGGATTCGGGCACAACTCATTCAAATGGCGTGGCGCTGGGTGTGGTATCAGCCCGACAGTGCGCTTTCAGAATGGTTTGAACAGCGTACCGCTGGAGCGCGTGGACGGATCCGCCGGGTGATGATCGTGGCGCTCGCCCGCAAGCTGCTCATCGCCCTCTGGCGGTTCTCCGAGACCGGTCTCGTGCCGACAGGCGCCAAGCTCGCCTGAACACAAGACCTCGCTTCTCCAATCCGGCCGGACCCGGCCGGGTTTGAGCCGGGTGGTGAGTGGCCAACCGCGGGCCGGGCTGAAAGACGCCGCCATACAGATGGGCCCCACCCTCGGAACGTTGCGCTCGCAGTAAGCGGGATCGGGGTACGGATCATGCAGGCTGACGGATCCGGTCGGATAAAAGGTGGGTACGCGTATTGCCGCGCGACCGATGCAAGAAGACGTTCCGAACCTGGAACGACCAACCATAGAGCCGGAAACTCGGGGAGACCGACGCATGCCGACGCCATAGTCCACTTTGCCACTTGACTGTTGTCTCCTCATAAAAGGCCCGCGGCAACGGAACCCATATGCTGCATGCAACATATGGGTTCTAGAACTGAGCCGCGTTCCGCGGCGGGGTGTCTAGCCCGCTGGGTGTTCGCAGTGATCTCCCTACACCAAGCAAGTTGAAGCGAACCTTGCGGCTCGGCTTGCCGGCGCAAGTCCTGATCCACGTTTCTCCCTCATTGATAAATGGTCGTGGACCGCCTCACCCGCGAGCGAGAGCATAGGCGTGTTTTCGTGACCGACCAGACCCAGAGGGAGACGACCCATGACACCGCTGCGCCAACGCATGACCGACGACATGACCGTTCGCGGACTCGCCGAGAACACCAAGAAATCGGGCATTGTCAGATTAAATCTCTTTGGTCGTCTCTCCCTGTTCCCTTTTGTGGATTTTAGGGCACAAAAACACGTTTTGTCTGGCTTAGACCAGACAAGCGCGGGCGACGAAGCTGGCTCAACAACGGGAAAATCCTAACATACGATTTTAGTCTGACAATGCCTTACTCCCGCAACGCGCCAAACGCTGCGTTCAGATCGACGCGCTCAAGGACGCCGCCCATGCTTTCATGCGAGGCCCCGAAAAAGGCGCCAGTGACAACACCATCATCACCGCCGGTCTGAATGAACGCATTCCCACGAACGCCGATGGTATAGCGGAGCTCGCCATCGCCCCAGATAGTTCCGGTTCCTATTGCTCCCGGCCTGGCATTTGCTGCCCAAGATTCAAGCACGGTAAAGTCGAGCTGTCCGTTAAGGGTCTCAAGATCAACGCTTAGCTGGGCTGCGCCACCCACGGCCGCCACGGATGGCGTGAAACCCAACAAGCGGCCGTCCCAACGCACTATTCCGAACAATACGGGGTTATCCGTAAGGTTCGTGTCCGGCACCGGCCCGTAGGCCCACGGCTGGGCCAGACCGTTCCTCCAAGCCACACCGAATGCTGCATCCATGTCTGGAAGACCGCCGCGAACATGAGTCGAACTGTCCTCCCACGGCCCAAGATTTTCGGCGATGGCCTCTGGTTGGTTGGTGGCAGGTTCGATCCTGCCGTACACGGCTAGCAACGCCTCGCGGTCCAATGGATAGAGAATATGCCCAGGAACACCGTGATCGCTGGTGGCCGGATTAACCATGATCGAATCAGGGAATCTGTTCGGGTCGGGATGATCTCGTCCAAGCGCGTGAATGAGTTCATGAACCAAGACCGTCAAGCGATGGTTTTCCGATGTGCGTTCATGGTCTATCCAAAGATGCGCGGCGACGATAGTGTTAGTTGGCTTCCGGTTGTTGCTCGATAGTATAGATCTACTCCAAGTACTCGCCAGCCCAGCTAGATTGGCGGGCGGGTCGGGATGCGGCCAATCCTCGTGGGCGGCGAATTCAACAAGAATGTCTCCGTCAGACGGTCGGTGTATGCCAGCGGGACCGGGAGTAGAGCTAAATTCCAGTTGCCAGTCGTGAGGCAGAGCCGCGTTGATGAATTGGACCGCGCGCACGGTTTGGATCAGCTGTTCCGGCGTGGTTCCTTGGGCCACACGAACGGTCGGTGGCGCCTCTCCGAAACGCCGAAGATAGCCTTCGGGGAAAGACTCGTTGTCGAATAACAACGTATCGGCTTCCAGATAGGCGAGGACTTGCTGCGCGCCTACTCCATCTCTCAATATGCCGTGAGAAACCTGGATATCGTGATGATAGCCTATCGACGACAGGTGGTTAGCCTGCGGGGCAACATCGGTGCCAATATGAAATCTGTCTCCAAGATCGACAATAGGGGAACCATTCGCACGAGCGGGAAGTTGTAGCGGTAACTTAGGTTCTTGTATTGGTTCCGGGTCTGGCCCTGGTGCTGGAGGTGGCTGCGGTGCTGGAGGTGGGCTAGGGTTCGGTATTTGAACAACGGGTGCGGCGGTTGGGCTATCACCTCCTCCGGAGCAGCTTGCGAGCAATAGAGAGTAGGCCACAATGGCACCTACGAGAGACTTGGGAGTCACACATTTCTCCTGCACGAAAAGTTGTGGTTCCAGAAGACGCTGGCGAAACAATCCTTCACATGTTGCCATAAGCTAGCGGGGCATTGTCAGAAAAACCCGGCTTGAGCCGGGAAGTAAGCTCTCGTAACCTCCGCCTATGCGCGATTCTTTCCGTTATTTAAGCAGTTTGCCCGTGGTGATTCGCCTCGCTAGGTGGGTCAAGCAGATTTACTTTGACAACGTCATTACAACACCATCAGACCGCATTCATCGCTAGGATATCGGCCGCCTGCACCACAGGCGTTCAGCCCGTTCTCGCAGTCCCTAGATCAGGAAGCACCGATGCAATAATCCCTCTATCCCGCTGGTACAAAAATCCGTCAGGGCACGTGCTTGTCCGGTCTAAGCTAGACAAAACATGTTTTTGCACCCTGAAATCCCCAAAAGGGGACAGGGAGAGACGACTAAGAAGATTTAATCTGACAATGCCGGTAGCGGACATACAGCATCACCGCGCTGCGGATTACCTCAGGCGAATTGTTGAAATAACGGAAAGGGATTCTGCATCGCCGGAGGCTACGAGACCTTACTTCCCGGCTCAAGCCAATTTACTCTGACAATGCATCGCCGAAGGCTACGAAACCTTACTTCCAGGCTCAAGCCAATTTACTCTGACAATGCCCGACGAAGCTGGCTCAACAACGAGAAAATTCTAACATACGATTTTAGTCTGACAATGCCCTTACGTCCCAGCTCAAGCCCATTTACTCTGGCAATGCCAGAGACAGTGTGACAAGCCATGCCAACGAGACGAGGCCGAGAGCCAATGTTCCACTAGTCCGCTGAACGCCTACTTTGCTAGTTAACTGTTGGGGAACGCGGGCAAGAAAGAGGCCTATCGGTATACCAACGCCAAAGCCCAAGATATGTCCAAGAACATCGGTATTCTCTCCGCCAAACCCAAGAAACGCCAACAGCATGATCCCTGCAGAGATTGGCATCCAGCGCCGTAATCTATTGCGCCCGGGTCCAATGTAAGAACCATGTGAGTAACCTGCAAGGATGCCGAGCGCACCGAACAACCCAGTTGAGGCGCCTATGGCACTGTGCTCCGGGGAATGGATGAAAGCATTGAACCAATTTCCAAGACTTCCGGCTAAGAGAATCAATAGCCACGCAAGACCTGAGCCAAAACGTTGGGCAACGAAATGGCCGGCAATAACACCGAATACAAGGTTGCCAAGCAGATGACCAAAGTCAGCGTGTAGCGTAAGTGAAGTGATCGGTCGCCACCATGCTCCTTCGGCTATGAGGCCAGCCTGGCTCGACCCTATTACTAACCAGTCGATGGAAAAAGCGTTCATGTGATGAGCTAGAAAGAAAACGATCAGGACTATAACGTAAAGAATCAATCCTAAGAGACCGTGCTTGCTCTTTCGGATATGTTGCGTTGCCGGTTTAGTAGGTGTGTTCTCTCTCTCGTAAATGGCAATTTGCAAACGCGCGTGGGCAATATCAGGCGTCTTAACAAAGACTGCAACTTCACTACCTACAGGTATAAGGAAGCATTCTATACCAGCAGCCGTCATAGCGCCCGCGCACTGTTCGCCTTCGACATGGGTTTGGAAGCGATGAACCTCCACCAGTTTGGCCATTGCAATTCCTAAAATGTCGGTTAACTGCTTTTCTAAAAGGCCAGATACTCCCGTAACTCACGAGCAACTATCAACCCTTACGGCATTGTCAGAGTAAATCGGTTTGAGCCACCTTGCGAGGTCCCTTAACGTTTGGGAGTACAGAATCCCTTCCGTTATTTCAACGGCTTTGTCACGTTAACCGGATTCACTCCAACTCTCGGTAAATTGTCGATGGATTCTCTACGCAATGTCAGTGGCTTAGCCTCATGGAGACAGGCCGAAAACAGCTTATAATCACTTAACGTGACAATGCCAACCAGGACTATGGGGGGGTGTCCCGGTCGATGTTGAAAAGTTGAGGTAGGTGTCGCTCTCCTGGAGCCGTTAGGCTCCGAGTGCTGCAAACCCAAAAGGGAGAACGACACCATGGGAAATAATATCCGTAGTTCCAGCCGCCCCAAAGCCCTAGCCCCCTCGATTCCTAGGCATTGTCAGACTAACTGGGCCGGAGCAGAAGAACCCATAATAGAGGATTTTCAGGCAGCAAGTTGACACCACTCGGTCAGGGCAGTGGCTCGGGTTTGTTTGAAAATATCGCGGTGGTTAAGATGACGTTGGTGGTTGAAATGGTTGTGGATCGAAGCATGGATGGAGGCGAATTTCTGCAGGGTCTTGATGTCTCTGAACCGAGCCATCACCCCTTCTCGTCGGCGGAAGGGTTGGTGTGAATTTTCGGCTCGATTGTTCAGCCAACGACCGCAGGTCTGGACGGCTGTATTACCGATCACCTTCATCGCCGCACGGTATGACTGTAGCCTGTCCGTGACGATCATGCCCGGTCGGCCATAACGCTTCATGGCACGTTTAAGGAACTCAAGCGCGGCTTCGCGGTCCCGCCGTTTCGTAGCGAAGACCTCTAGGACTTCGCCTTCATGATCGACAGCACGCCATAGATAATGTGTTTCGCCATTGATCCGGACGAACACCTCATCAAGATGCCAGCGCCAGTTCGACCAGTTGCGCCGGTCTATCCGCCTCTTCCGGATCTCAGAGGCAAACAAAGGGCCAAAGCGGTTCCACCAGTACCGCACGGTCTCATGGCAAATGTCGATGCCGCGCTCGAACAGGAGATCTTCAACCTGTCTCAGCGACAAGGGATAGCGGACATACAGCATCACAGCGCTGCGGATGACCTCAGGCGAGCTGTTGAAATAGCGGAAGGGATTGTGCATCGCAGGAGGCTAGGAGACCTTAATTCCCAGCTCAAGCCGATTTAGTCTGACAATGCCGTCTTGTCGCCTCGTAGCGCTTCCAACGCCACCCGGGCCTTGAAGTCCGCCGAAAACCGACGCCGCTTCGTCCTCTCGTACTCCTCCGTTATCCGGTGGTATACACCTTAACCAGCTGTCCAATTTCCTGGGACCACCTCAATGTGAGAATGGCGGTACAGTTCCATCCGACCGCACAGAATTTGTTCGCGCTTCCACTCAAATTAGCTCCGTCGTTTTGGAGTTAGCGGCAACCGCAGCATATTTAAGTAAAGAAAAGGGCGTAGTTGATCCTTGGGGGGAAACCCTTCGTCGCAAACCCGAGAAGGCTGCCGACGGACGGCTAGAAACGGCCAGGGAATTTTATAATCTTTTAAAAAATATCGAAACACCGGTGTCACTACCAGATATCGGTTAGTTCATAGTTTTCAGGGTTTTACCAATCATTACGTTTTGAATTGAGGTAAATCTGCTGAAATTCTAATTCGCACTTATAACCAGCCGTTATCCGACCAAAGGCCAATCGGCGCGCGCCGGCGCTTTTCGATCCCGAGCTTTACGAGCATCGGAGCCTCATCGAGCGCCTCTTCAACAAGCTCAAGCATTGCCGCCCCATCGCAACCCGTTACGAAAAGCTTGCCGCCAATTTTCTTGCTATGTTCAAATTGGCAAAAATACACATCTGGTCGCGAAGTTGTGACTCCATGACGTAGGAGTGTAGGCTGCGGCGCTCGGACACTTGCGGAGTATTGGATGAGACGAGCAGGTACGTGAGCAGGACATTGAGCAGGACCTTGTATCTGGCGAACCCCTATGGTTTTTCAGCGCAGCAGCGCGAGGGGCCGTTACCGGCGCTGAAGGCGGCCCTGGAAGCGATGGGTGCCGAGGTCTGGGAGCCGTTCGTCCGCAACAACCAGATCGACCTGGTGAGCCCCGGCTGGGCCTACCGGATCGGACAGGCGGACCTTCGCGACGTGCGCGACGCCGACGGGCTGTTCGCGGTCGTCAACGGCTGTCCTCCGGACGAGGGGGTAATGGTTGAGCTTGGTATAGCGATCGCCCTGGGGAAGCCAGTGTTTCTGTTCCGGGACGATTTTCGCCAATGCACGGACAGCGAGGCCTATCCGCTAAACCTGATGGTGTTCACCGGCCTGCCGGAGGTGGGCTGGGAAGCCTACTGGTATGGCTCGGTGGAGGAGATCGCCAATCCCGGCAAGGAGCTCGCGCGATGGCTGAAGGACGGTGCGGCGGCTGTCGACCGTCCCCATGTCCGCTAGAGGCCGAGAACATCGCTTTGGGACATCAGGTTTCGGTCTTAAGGCGTAAGCATGCTGGCCAGGTTCGGCTCTCGCGGCTGGACCGTTTCTTTCTGACATGGCTGACACGGCTTTATCCCCCGGTTCTCGACGCCATAGTGGTCGTTAGGCCTGAGAGACCGTTCTGCGCTGGCACAGGTACGGTTTCCGGGCCCTGTGGCGGTGGAAATCGCTCAATCTGGGTGGGCGCCCGACCGAAGACGGAACCTGAAGCAACTGATCAAGTCAATGGCTCGGGACAATCCTCTGTGGGGTGCGCCGCGTATCCACGGTGAGTTGCTCAAGTTGGGCTTTGACGTGTCCCAATCTACGGTAAGCAAGTATCTTGGGCGTTGTTACCGGCTCAGGGGCCAAAGCTGGAAGACGTTCATTGCCAATCATAAGGATGCCATAGCGGCTGTTGATCACCGCCGCCGTCCGCCGCGCTTGGCCGGCGGGATCAGCTGTTCGACCAGCGCTCACTCGGCGTCGGTAAGGTCGCTCGGATAGCGCAGACCGAGGCGGTCGGCAGCGGCACGGTGTTCGGGCTTCCACATCGGGCACACTCCTGCAATTCGGGTGCCCGACAACGAATGGAGTGTCAATCGGCTTTCAATATTGACCCCTTATCGGCGTGCCCCCTACCGGCTCCACCAGATGGTGCGAACACATCTCCTGGAAGCGGCGGTTGTAGTCCCGCTTCTTGCCGACGAAGACCGTGTTCACTGCCGTCTTCATGTTGTCGTAGATGCCCCGCCGGCATACCCTGCCGAAGAAGCGGAAGGCCCACTCGTGCGCCTCGAACTGGACCCATCCAGGAAAAGTGGAGGCGCCCTACACCGTTTGCATTGCTTCTGCCTCGAATTTGACGGGGCTTGTGAAGTCCCGCGTCGAGTGCCGACGGACTGGATTATAGAACCCGTCGATGTATCCGGCTATGGCAGTTTCAGCTTGGCTTCTTGACATGAACACAGTCCTCCAGATCAGTTCTGACTTGATGGTTTTGAAGAAGGTCTCGACGACGGCGTTATCATAGCAATTTCCCTTACCGCTCATTGAGGCGAGGAAACCGAGTTCACCGAGGCGCGCCTGGTATGCGTCTGAGCAGTACTGGCTTCCCCGATCGCTATTGTGGATCACACCGGCGCCAGGTTGGCGCAGCCCGATAGCACGGTTAAGCGCCCTGAGCGGCAGGTCGCTGGTCATGCGAGCGCCCACGGCCCAGCCGATGACGCGCCGGGAGTAGAGGTCGAGCATGACGGCCAGGTACAGCCAGCCCTGTGCCGTCCAGATATAGTTGATGTCGGCAGCCCATTTCTCGTTGGGTGCCTCGGCGGAGAAGTTCTGGTCGAGAAGGTTCGATGCGACGGCCTTGTTGTGCTGGCTGTCCGTCGTCTTTTTGAACTTCTGTTTCCGTTTTGGAGACAACCCATTTCCCCGCATCAGCCGAGCCACCCTATGGCGTCCAACCTCGATCCCATTCTCGGCAAGCTCGTGATGGACCCGCTCTGCACCGTAGCTCTCGCGGCTGCGCCGAAAGGCTGCCCGGACATGGGCGAGTAGAACCATGTCATCGAGCTGTCGCCGGCTTGGGCCGCGATTGCGCCAAGCGTAGAAGCCTGAGACGCTGACCTGCAGCAGTCTGCACAGGCGGAATATCGGCATCGCCAACCCGGCCCTCTCCGCGTCGATGAACCGGAACCTCATCGACTTTCCCTGGCGAAGAAGGCCAGCGCTTTTTTTAGGAGATCACGTTCCTGACGGACCAGATCACGCTCTCGGCGTAGACGGGTAATCTCCTTCGCTGCATCCTCATGCGGACCGGAAAGCAAATCCTCCTCACGCAATTCTGCGACCCAGCGGCCGAGCGCGCTGACGCTGATCCCAAGATCTCCTGCTATCTGCCGCTGCCTGCGCCCGCTCGTCTGTAAAAGACGGACGGCTTCTTCCTTGAAGGCCCGATCAAACCGCCGGCCCTTGTTCCCATTCTGCTTCGACATTTGCACCTCCTGCGATCAAAATCCTATCGCAGGACGTCTCCACTTTCGTCAGCAGGGTCCACATCGACACTAGCGCGGAAGGTCAGAGCCACCACAGGGCCGACCCCAGGGATACTCATCAGACGCCTGCAGACCTCATCGTCCCGCACGATGGCCAGCAAACTGCGGTGCAGGATGGCGAGCTGATCGCGAAGGACCCGCCGAACGATAAGAAGCGGTTCGACTAAAAGGGCCATATCCGGAAGGTCCGCGACAAGCTCCCGAATGCGTGCCTCGAACTTCAGAGCCCCCACCATCCCGACCTTGAGCCCGAAGTTGCGTAAGGTCCCGCGCAGATCGTTGTCGATGGAGATAGCCTTCGACTGAAGCAGCTTGCGGTGGGTCAGCAGCATTCAGTGCTTCTGACTGCGTAACGTCTTTACATGCACCGGACGATAGAGCCCCGCCCGCATCATCTGCGCCATCCCCCGCGCATCGTTGCGGTCCGTCTTGTTGATCTGGGCCTTCAAGACCGCTCTCATATGCCGGGTCTCGACACAAATCGCCGGCAAGCCCGCTTCGGCAAGAGCACTGAAGAGCCATTGCGATAAGGGTCCGGCTTCCAATCCGATGCGCTTGAAGTGGTAGCTAGGGTTCGTCAGCACCGGAAGCAGCGCCTCCGGCTCGCTTGCCACCTTCACTTCCCGCACGATCTTGCCCGTGCCGTCCACAATACAGACGCTCGTCTCCTTGACCGATACGTCCAATCCGGCAAAATGTTCCATGCTGCGCTTCTCCTTGTTTGATGTTTGGGGCAGCAAAAACTGACCCCGCGCTAACATCAGCCTGAAGCGCAGCACCCACAATCGTCAGAGATAAGAGCGCCGGCCGATTACCCCATCTTTCGAGGGTAGAGCGGACTCTTTGCACTGATAAACAGTCATTTATGAGGGGGCAGCGATGGCGTTTATGTTGCAGCCCCTTTCCTGACCTCTCTTCGCACCGCCCGGAACCCTTGCCATCATTGTGGTCGCGATGCTGTTTAAGTGCACTTAGCGAACTGTATGCACCACAGCGCAATGTCCGCTGCTGGCACAAAGCAGACATCCCTGGCTATCAAAGCAGCGCCCGCATCTGGAGCCTAAGTGGACATGCGACGGCGCTCGCTCTAGGGCAGAATCACGTAAGCGTTGGTCCAAGGATAATTGGGCGGGTTATTTGCGTTGCGGCAAGCAATGGCGCGGGAGAAAACCCAAAACAAGCGTTTCTTTGGAGCAGTTTGTGGCGAACGGCCAATTCTCCTTGACCCGTTTAACCCCTTGGCAGAGAATGGAATTGTTTTCTATTTGTTCTGCTATTGTCAAGTTGCTCTGGTTAGGCGGAGGGGGTCCGCAGCGATGTTGAAACTCATCTTGAGCGCATCTTTGCTAGCGGTGTTGGCATCGATATCGTTTGTCGGCACGTCTTTACTCAACACTGCCAATGCGGCGCAGCAACCGAGCTCCCCACAGGCCACCAGCTCCCCTCATCGCGCCCTGCTCGATGCGTACTGCGTTGCTTGCCACAATGAAGCATTGAACACGGCAGAGCTGGCGCTCGACGGGATCGATGTCGAGAAAATCGGCGACAACGTGGCTGTGTGGGAAACCGTCGCCATGAAATTACGAGCCGGGGCCATGCCGCCTGCCGGGATGGCCCGACCGGACCCGGCCGAGAACGACGCCTTGGTCGCCTATTTAGAGGCGGAGCTTGACCGTGCGGCGGCAGAGATTCCCAATCCTGGCAGGTCGGTCATAAGGCGCCTCAATCGTACGGAATACAGCAACGCCGTTCGTGACTTGCTGGCGATAGACACCGACGCGGTTGACATTAGGGAGCTGCTTCCACCGGACGAGTCCGCTCAGGGGTTTGACAATATCGGGAGCGCCCTTTCGGTATCGCCATTGCTGATGGAACGCTATCTGGCATCCGCACAGAAGGTTGTGCGCATTGCCATTGGAGATCCCACCATGCAGCCGGTGTTCGAGAGCTACGGCGTTCCCAAATACCTCATGCAAGACCAGTATCGAATGAGTGAGGATCTCCCCTTCGGATCGCGTGGTGGAATAGCCCTGCGCCATCACTTCCCTGTTGAGGGCGACTATGTTGTCCAAGTTCGTCTGCAAAGAATGGCCAGACAGAGCATTCGCGGCCTTCACGACGAGGGGCACGAAATGGAAATCCGTTTGGATGGCGAACGAATGAGCGGGTTCCAGGTTGGCGGTGAAGATGTGGGCGCCTTCGAGTACTTTAAATCCAACAGACCGTTGGATCCCGATCAAGAAGAATACGAAAGGACGGCGGATGAAGACCTCGAGGTTCGTATTCACGCGACAGCGGGGACGCATCTAGTCGGGGTTAGTTTCCAGAAGGAAGCCTATTTGCCCGAAGGTCCGCTGCAGCCTCGGCTCACCCAGATTGAATATGCTCAGTTTACTGGCGGCTTGCCCGCCGTGGGGGAGGTCATTATTGGCGGCCCCTATGACTCAACAGGCGTTGGAGATACGCCCAGTCGCCGCAATATATTTGTATGCAGTCCTGAAAGCATTCCCGAGGAAGCGGCGTGCGCTACAGAGTTTTTGTCAAACCTCGCGCGTCGTGCCTATCGCCGGCCGGTTACCGACGAGGACGTGCAAATTCTGCTTAGCTTTTATGAGGCAAACCGAAGCAATGGAGGGTTCGAGGCTGGAATCGAAGCGGCGCTTGAGCGGTTACTGCTTGATCCAGAATTCCTTTTTAAGATTGAGCGCGACCCAGAAGGCGTTGCACCGGATACCGCCTATCGCGTCAGTGATCTGGAACTCGCCTCTCGACTGTCTTTTTTCTTGTGGAGCAGCATACCTGACGAAGAGCTTCTGAGCTTGGCCGAGCAGGGCCGCCTTAGCGAGCCCGCAATTCTGGAGCAGCAGGTTTTGCGTATGCTCGGCGATTCCCGCGCGAGCACGCTGGTGAGTGACTTCGCAGGGCAGTGGTTGTTATTGCGAAATCTAAGTTCTTTCCAGCCGGATCCTGAAGCGTTTCCCTATTTCGACGACAATCTGCGCAATGCATTCCAGCGTGAAACGGAGTTGTTTGTCGACAGTCTTTTGCAAGAAGACCGCAGTGTGACGGACCTTCTTGACGCCGATTACACTTACCTCAACGAACGTTTGGCACGGCATTATGGTATTGAAGGGGTATATGGAAGCCGCTTTCGCCGCGTCACGTTGAGTGATGAGAAGCGAAAAGGACTGTTGGGCCACGGTAGTATCCTGATGGCTACGTCCTATCCCAAGAGAACCGCGCCGACCCTGCGCGGCAAATGGATTTTGGAGAATATCCTAGGTGCGCCGCCGCCGCCGCCGCCGCCAGACATTCCAGCACTGATGGAGACCGATGCGGGAGGCCAAGTCCTCACAATGCGCGAGCAAATGCAGCAGCATACGACGAATCCCTCATGCTCAGTCTGTCACGCGCGCATGGATCCGCTGGGCTTCGCGTTAGAAAACTACGATGCGATCGGGTTGTGGCGCTCCACCGACGGCGGTTCGGTGATTGATGCCTCAGGAGAGCTTCCCGGTGGTGAAAAATTTCAGGGTCCTGCCGAGCTTCGGCAGTTGTTGCTGAGCAAACGGGAGCAGTTCGTCGGAACCGTCACCGAAAGACTCCTTACATATGCGCTGGGCCGAGAACTCGAATATTACGATGGCGCGGCGGTGCGGAAAATTATCCATGACGCGGCTCCGGCTGACTATCGTTGGTCGGCGCTCGTAATGAATATAGTCAAAAGTTCACCATTCCAGATGCGGAGGTCTCGACCCTCATGATGGTATTTAAGAAATCCATTCCACGGCGTTCATTTTTACGCGGCGCCGGTGTTGCGTTGTCTTTGCCCTTGTTGGACGCCATGATTCCAGCGTTCGCAGCTCCAGCCAAACCACCGCTCCGATTGGGATTTGTTTACTGTCCCAACGGAATGCGCATGGAACAATGGAAGCCGGTGCGCGAGGGTCGCGATTACGAGTTGACCCCGACGCTGCAACCGCTGGCCGCCTTTCGGAATGATTTTCTTGTACTCGGAGGCATCAACCAGGATATCGCTTATGCATGGCCGGGCGAGGGCGACAATGCTCCGCACGAGCGCGCTGGCGGCGCATTTCTGACCGGTGCGCACCCGACGAGAGGCGGCGAGTTGGGCGTTTCCGTCGATCAGATTGCAGCGGCAGAGATGGGCCGAGAAACCCAACTGGCCTCGCTTGAACTTGGCCTGCACAGTACTGATGTTGTCGGTCAGTGCGAAAAAGGATGGCGTTGTGGCGTTATGAACACGCTCTCCTGGCGGTCACCAACGACGGCGCTGCCATGCGAAAACAATCCTCGCGCGGTCTTCGAGCGCATGTTCGGCGACAGCACCAGTACAGATCCAGCGGTACGACTCGCTCGAATACAGAAGAACCAAAGTCTTCTCGACTCGGTCTCACAGGCCGCGACTCGCCTTAACTTAGATATGGGCCCGAGTGATCGTGTGAAGCTCTCGGAATATCTGGATGCCATTCGCGATATAGAGCGGCGCATTCAAGTGGCGGAAGACGAGTCCTACCGGGTTCCCACGATAGAACGGCCAAGCGGCATCCCGGAAACCTTTGCTGAGCATGCCAAACTGATGTTTGATTTGGAGGTCCTTGCCTTCCAAACAGATCTCACTCGCGTCATCACCTTCATGATGGGCCGCGAGCAAAGCGATCGGAGTTTTCGCGAAATCGGCATTCCTGAAACCCATCATCAAGTGACTCATCACCGAGATAATCCCGACCTGCAGGCAAAGATCGCACAGATCGATAACTATCATGCCCAGATGTTCGCTTATCTGTTGCAAAAGCTGAAATCCACATCCGATGGAGAGGGCACATTGCTGGACCACTCGCTGATCGTTTATGGCTCCGGCATTAGCGAGGGCGACCGCCACTCCTACAAGGACTTACCTATCCTACTGGCCGGTGGAAAATCAGCGCAGATCGAGGGCGGCAATCACATCCGCTATCCCGAGGGTACGCAGATGACGGATTTGTACGCGACTTTGTTGGACAAGTTGGGCGTCCCTGTCGAGAATGTCGCCGAGGGTACAAAGAGACTCGAGTTTATATCGAGGGTGTGAGTGATGGCGCTGTTCATGTTGGGGTTGTCCAAACAGAAGCAATGAAGGGGGCCGCATGGGCGTTGTAACCAAGGGGCTGTTCACCGGCTGGGTACTAGTGCTTTCAGTTGCCGGCGCAGCTGCGGCCGATAGCGATCCCGCTCTTATCGAAGCTGCCAAGAACCAAGATATCGATGCGGTACAAGCGCTGCTGCAGGACAATGCGGATGTCAATTTATCTCAAGCCGATGGCGCGACCGCGCTCGCCTGGGTGTCGTATTGGGATGATCTGGGAACGGCGGATCTATTGCTTCAAGCGGGCGCCGACGCAAATCTTGCAAATGATCATGGCGTCACCCCGCTTTCGCTGGCCTGTAACAACGCTAGCGCTCTCATGGTCGAAAAATTATTGAACGCTGGTGCAAATCCGAATGCTGCCCAGTGGTATGGCGAGACTCCACTGATGAGTTGTGCTCGGACAGGAAATGTCTCTGCCGTTCGATTGCTGCTCGGCCACGCGGCCGATGTGAATCTGCACGAAATGGAGCGCGGACAAACGGCTCTTATGTGGGCGGTGGCGGAACACCATTCTGAAATTGTGCGCGCGCTGATCGAGCGTGGCGCCGACGTGAACGTAACTACGCAAGGTGGTTTTACTGCGCTTATGTTCGCCGCTCAACAAGGTGATGTGGAATCTGCGCGCATATTGTTACAAAGCGGGGCAGAATTGGACGCTGCCACGCCCAAACAAGACAATGCTTTAACAGTTGCGAGCGCCAGCGGATCCGAGGAGGTCGCAATCTTTCTGCTGGGGGCAGGTGCAGATCCGAATGTCGAGGACGGTCATGGGATTGCGCCGTTGCATTATGCGGTAGCGCAAGGGATCGCAGACATCACCAACATCGCACCGACTGCCGCGTTTGACGAACATTACAGGGTGCGTCCTTCGAACATGTTGGAATTGGCAAGCGCTCTGCTTGCCCATGGCGCAAACCCAAACGCTCGAGTCAGGGACGTCCTGGAGACCTTCGGTACCACTGTGGGATTGAACGGGCCGGGGGCCCCCAGCATGGTCGATGCCACTCCGTTTTTCCTGGCGGCACTATCGGCCGATGTAGAGCTTATGCGTATGCTCCTGGCCGCAGGCGCCGATCCCTATTTGCCGACCCTGGGAAATACGACACCTTTGATGGCGGCGACGGGAGGAGTGTTCGACGCGAACCGAAGCGACGCGGATGAGCAGAAGGCTCTGGAGGCCGTCAGACTGGTGGTTGAACTGGGCGTTGATGTTAACGAAGCTAATGCCGTGGGCCAAACCCCAATGCACGCAGCGGCCTTCACCGGGGCGACCGAAATGGTTCAGCTTCTGGCGGACAAGGGTGCTTCGGTGAATGTGCGATCGGCGAACGGAGAGACGCCTTGGAGTATGTCCTCCGGTATCAGTCCGGATGCGAACTATTCCGCCTTTTGGGCCGTCCACGAGGACACGGCGGATTTGCTCCTCAGATTGGGTGCCACTGCAATGACAGCGGCCGAGATTGAAGCGCTAAGTCCCGGAGAATTGCAGCGAGCAATAATCTACACATCACGCATACCAAACTGAGAACGGATACCCAGGTTTAGTAAATCGGCGTGGCTCCTACGCGGCGTGAACGGGGACAGCCTCATACTTCGTAAGGCCCAGCATAAGAGACAATATGTTTGAGCTCATTCGCACTGGATGAGGTGAAACGGCGCGTGCGCGGGATAATTGTTCTGGTCTGGCGTCGCCCGAATGTCCGCATTCGGGGTGCGGTCTCAATGCATCAACGCAACACTAGCGGCAGGCCTCTCTGCCGGGGGTTAGAACCTCAAAGTCTTTCAGGACCGTTCTTGAGCCGTCCGGCCACTTTTCTCGGATGCGAGAGCGAATAGATCGAAAACACAGCACTCTTCAGAAAGCGTTATCAGAGCAGGCGTTTGACGTTCCCATTGGAGCTGGGCTGGCAGTGATTCCACGGCCCAGGCTTCTCGTGCAAGGTGAACCACGGACTATGCCTTTGGCTCGTAAGCACAAACTCAGACTCCTCCGTTTGCGCCAAGGTGTTGCGTCGACCGGTTGAGGCGGCAGGGGTAGAGCAGACATTCCCTAAAAGGTGGACCCATCCAGGAAAAGTGGAGGCGCCCTACACCGTTTGCATTGCTTCTGCCTCGAATTTGACGGGGCTTGTGAAGTCCCGCGTCGAGTGCCGACGGACTGGATTATAGAACCCGTCGATGTATCCGGCTATGGCAGTTTCAGCTTGGCTTCTTGACATGAACACAGTCCTCCAGATCAGTTCTGACTTGATGGTTTTGAAGAAGGTCTCGACGACGGCGTTATCATAGCAATTTCCCTTACCGCTCATTGAGGCGAGGAAACCGAGTTCACCGAGGCGCGCCTGGTATGCGTCTGAGCAGTACTGGCTTCCCCGATCGCTATGGTGGATCACACCGGCGCCAGGTTGGCGCAGCCCGATAGCACGGTTAAGCGCCCTGAGCGGCAGGTCGCTGGTCATGCGAGCGCCCACGGCCCAGCCGATGACGCGCCGGGAGTAGAGGTCGAGCATGACGGCCAGGTACAGCCAGCCCTGTGCCGTCCAGATATAGCTGATGTCGGCAGCCCATTTCTCGTTGGGTGCCTCGGCGGAGAAGTTCTGGTCGAGAAGGTTCGATGCGACGGCCTTGTTGTGCTGGCTGTCCGTCGTCTTTTTGAACTTCTGTTTCCGTTTTGGAGACAACCCATTTCCCCGCATCAGCCGAGCCACCCTATGGCGTCCAACCTCGATCCCATTCTCGGCAAGCTCGTGATGGACCCGCTCTGCACCCTAGCTCTCGCGGCTGCGCCGAAAGGCTGCCCGGACATGGGCGAGTAGAACCATGTCATCGAGCTGTCGCTGGCTTGGGCCGCGATTGCGCCAAGCGTAGAAGCCTGAGACGCTGACCTGCAGCAGTCTGCACAGGCGGAATATCGGCATCGCCAACCCAGCCCTCTCCGCGTCGATGAACCGGAACCTCATCGACTTTCCCTGGCGAAGAAGGCCAGCGCTTTTTTTAGGAGATCACGTTCCTGACGGGCCAGATCACGCTCTCGGCGTAGACGGGTAATTTCCTTCGCTGCATCCTCATGCGGACCGGAAAGCAAATCCTCCTCACGCAATTCTGCGACCCAGCGGCCGAGCGCGCTGACGCTGATCCCAAGATCTCCTGCTATCTGCCGCTGCCTGCGCCCGCTCGTCTGTAAAAGACGGACGGCTTCTTCCTTGAAGGCCCGATCAAACCGCCGGCCCTTGTTCCCATTCTGCTTCGACATTTGCACCTCCTGCGATCAAAATCCTATCGCAGGACGTCTCCACTTTCGTCAGCAGGGTCCAGACGGGTTTTTCTGGCGCGGACATTATTCGCGGCGGCGCGACGACCGATATCATCGATGGCTTAGCCGGAGACGACACGCTTTTCGGCGGATTCGGCAACGATCTTATCTTCGGTGGCGACGGCGCAGACCGCTTGATCGGCGGAGACGGCGGAGACGTACTTGAAGGCGGAAGCGGTAACGACAAGCTGGAGGGCGGCCTTGGCCGCGATACCGCAAGCTATGAGAGCGCAACGAGCGGTGTAACCGTCAGTCTCACCCTGACAGCGGCGCAAAACACAATAGGCGCGGGAAGCGATGAGCTGACCGAAATCGAGCGCCTGACGGGATCGGCACACAACGACACGCTGACCGGTGATTCCGGCGTGAACCTCATCGATGGGGGCGCCGGAAACGACAACGTTACCGGCGGTTCGGGCGGCGATTTCCTCGCCGGAGGGCCTGGAACGGATTTGCTTTCCGGTGGCGTCGGCCAAGACACGATCTTTGGCGATGACGGCGATGACATCGTCTATGGCGACTCCGGCGACGATTATCTTTATGGCGACGATCCGAACCCAAATCCCGCGCTCACCATGGGCTCCGGGACAGCGAATCCGGCAATAACAATCGCCGTACCCAATGCGCTCGATCCCGGTGTGACGGCGGTTCGACTCGATACTGGATTCAGTCTGGCGTCGAACGCCAACATCATCAATTCGACGCTGTTTCCGCATATGAGCGCGTCCGCGACTTCGACCGGGGATTACATCTACTATGCGTTCCAGGCTTACGCCGGAATGACCGGTTATTTCGACATCGACGTTAGCTCCGGGTTTGATCCCTACATCTATCTTTTCGATGCGGACGGAAATCTTCTGGCCGAAGACGACGACTCGGTTCCAACGGCCGGCGCGGGTGGAAGTACGGGAAGTACGGCGCGAATCGATTCCTATCTGGTCTATGTGTTCGGCTCTACCGGTCTGTATTTTCTTCGTGCCGCCGATTGGATAGCAGTAGAAATCCCAGCCGGCGCAAAATTTGATCTTCAATTCTCGCTCAACACGACTATTGATCCCGACTATGTCCGTCCGGCGGCCGCCGCACCCGGCTACGATCAGCTGTTTGGCGGAATCGGAAACGACTGGCTTTATGGCGGTTCTGGCAATGACACACTCGATGGCGGCTCTGGTAACGACACGCTCAACGGCGGATTGCATGTGGATAGTGCGGTTTTATCCGGCAACTGCTCTGATTATGTGATCACTCCTGGAGCCTCATCGGCAATGATCTCAGGTCCCGATGGCACCGACACGCTGGAGCGGGTCGAACGTTTAGTGTTCGACGATATGACCCTCAACCTGCCGTTTATTTTAGGCGTATCGGTCGATGTTGCCAATGCCGATCCCGATAGTTTCATGGTCGCCATCCGCGACTTCGACGGCAACGATCTTGGCAGCTTTAATAGCTGGTTCAGGATCGGCTCGACCGACATTCAGCGCGACGGGGATACAGAATACATCTTCGTCAACCGTGACAATGGCCGCTGGGCGACGGTTGGTCCCGCCTATGATGGTCTGATTTATTTCAATGACCATAGTTGGGGCGGCGATACGCGCGTGGTCGGCATATATATCGATCCGCTGGTAGAATCCGGCGACGTTGAACAGGGCGGCCCGTTCGACAGTCAGCAGCGGTTCCAGAACGATCTCAACATTGAGAACATCAACGCCGTTCTTCATGCCGATGATTACGATGGAGATGGCCTACAGGAGATTTATTTTGGCCTGACAGACGAGACGGCCTATCTCCATGCTTATATGCACGCGGACGGCAATATCCGTTACGCCAATTATCAGAGCGAAGCGTAAGCCATCCAATATCTGACCGACAACGGATTCACTTCGGAGACTTGGGATTCGTGGCTTTACGGCCGTGGTTCGGCCAGCTTTGTTCTCCCGGATTCGAGTTCCAGTGGAACAGACTTATTCGCCGCCAGTTTTGGCGCCATAGGTAGCCTATTCGCAGCCGCGGCGTAGTGGCCGGGGCAGTCTAGGTCCTCCAAACGACATGAGAAGATGTTGGCCTGAACTTGGCCTTACCCGCTCTAGTTCGCCGCCCTCTCAAACCTTTCCCTAAGAAAGCCGGGCAGGTCCGCGTATAGTTCAAGACCTGAAAGCATCAACGGGAGAGACTTATGAGAATCCAACAGATTTTTCTATCGCGAGCAGTTGCAGCATTGGCAATATTGCTGATGTCTACGTCGGTACAACCGACTTTTGGTCAAGAACCGGCACGCCCGGCTCCTGCACCGGCACTGATTTCACTCGCGGAGGCCCGCGTTATCATCGATGCAGCAATCACCTTCACACGCCAGCGAAATATGTCCATGGCCATCGTGGTCGTGGATCAATCCGGTTATGTCGTCTCGTCGGCTCGTATGGACGAATCTTCATTTCGCAACATGCGCTTTGCTCAGGGTAAGGCATTCGCTTCGGCCCTGTACTCACAGAGCACGGAAATTTTGGGTGAATTGGCGACGACTCGGCCAGACCGATTCTTTGGAATTATGAATATGCACCCAGGTAAGGTTTACCTTGTGGGGGGCGGAGTACCACTTGCCGTAGACGGCGAACTTGTTGGCGCAGTCGGCGTCGCCGGCCAGCCCCAAGGTTCTGACGATATGTCCGCGCGGGCCGGGATCACGGCTTGGGAAAGTTTTAGAGCAAGCGGCGAATGATAATGACCTGACGGGCTTTTCGTACTGACACCATTGCAGAGTTTTTGTCCGCTTCCGGGGGGTGAGCGGACATGGCCCCAGACCCCCAAAATGTCGGCTTTTGACATGAGCGGACATCCGGCTCCCTCGAACGTTGTGGCCGAACGCGGTTACCTCGATGCCAAGACGCCTCTGTAACGCTGTTCGGGCGTCATGCGAGGCACTACTCTTTCTTCTCGATGGCCACATTAACCGGCCATCTGGGAAATGTCGGTATTGATAGTGCCAGCGACCCCGCGCATACTTTTAATTAGGTGGGACTGCGCTGCAGCCGCCACGGACATGGCGGCAGCGATGCAGGTACCCAGGAATTTGTCTATGCGCGGGAGGACTCTATGAAAGCACCGATCCATTTGGCTCTCTTGATGGTCCTTGCGGCGATGCCGATGGGCGTCGAAGGCGCCGAGTCCGACCCGGCGAACCTCGAGACCTGCGCCGCCTGCCACGGCGCCAATGGTATCAGCGCGGCTGCCGGAATCCCGAACCTTGCCGGGCAGAAGGCAAACTATCTGAGCGGCCAGCTCTCCGCCTTCAAGGAGGGCACGCGCGAAAACAACCTCATGAACACCATCGCCTCGCAGCTCGCCGATGACGAGATCGAAGCGTTGGCGGCGTATTTTGCCTCCCGGCAGGGCGCACCAGACGGCGAGACGCAGTCGGAGGTGCCGCCCCAATTGGCGATGGGCAAAATCTCCATCCCGGATGACTATCAGAGCGGGCTTACCGTGTATCGCACCGTGGATTATCCGGCGCCGCGCAATCAGGTTCGTTTCAACTACGCCAACGAGGCGGCGCTGGCGGCGGCGCGCGCCGACCAGCCCCTGCCCGACGGGTCGTTTCTCCTAGTCGCCAACTTCTCGGCCGTGCTCGGCGACGACGGCAATCCCATCACAGGCCCGGACGGCCATTTCGTACCCGGAGATCCGGTCAGCTTTACCGCCGCGGCACGCGAGCCTGGGTGGGGCGACGCCATCCCGGCACTGCTGCGCAACGAGAACTGGCACTTCAATAGTTACATGGCGGATGGAACGCCGAATACAGGCAGTCAGGCCAATTGCCTAGTCTGCCACCTGCCGCAGGCCGACACGAGCTACATCTTCACGCACGCGGAGCTGACCGAGGCAGCGAAGCAGGAAAACTAAATCGGTTTGCCCTGATAGGAATTCTTACCGTCGTCATCCGCTCCCTAGGCGGCGTTAAATCCGGGCCCAACGCTCCCAAACTTCGTCCTTCTCTAACGCACTGAAACCGTAATGGCTTTTCTGGTCACCAATTCCTTGATCCATCGAACACTCCATCTCTTCCAATTAAGATAAAGTGTTGCGTCCATCGCTTGAGACCACCCCGCGAAAGCGGACATTGAAGAACATCGCCGAGAGTGCGCCTTAGACTCGCGCACTTCCCTAACCGAGGAGGTTACGCTCAAAGCCTGCCCTCTGGACGACACCATCGCGCGCATCCTCGGCCAGTTCCAGTACGCGCGATAGATCGACACCGGTAAGACCGCCGCGCCACTTCTTCGCCCTGCCGGCGATGAATACGGTGTCGACATGGCTCGGATTCATCATATTGACCACGGTGCCGGGCGCGTTGTTCAGCGGCCAAACATCCAGCTGGTCGGCCTTGAGCAATACGATATCGGCCTCCTTGCCGGGCGTCAGCGTGCCGATTTTATCCTCGAGCCCGGTGCAGCGCGCGCCCTCGATCGTGGCGAATTCCAGCACCTCGCGGCAGGTGAGCAGCGGCGGCAGGTTCTGCTCACCATTGCGCGCGCGCTGGAGCAGGAGAAGGCGTTGCAAGGTGAGCGTCGCCCGCATCTGCGTGAAGGAGTCCTGCGACATGGCTACGGTGAGGTCCGAACTTAAGCTTGGGCGTACGCCGTTATCGAGCGCGTCCTGGATTGCCGGCATGCCGTGGCCCATGGTCATTTCGGTCGGGACGGAGAGCGCCACGCCGCCACCGCTGTCCCGGATCAGCCGCCATGCCTGGGCGGAGAGATGCGAGCAGTGGAGATATACGTCGCCCGGGCGCAGGAACCCCGCGCGCCCGAGCTCCATCAGCATCGGTTCGTTCGGGCCGTTGATGCCGTGGCAGACTGCGCTAACGCCAGCCTCGCGCGCGAAACTGAAAAGATCGGTATTTAAATTGGCGGTGAGCGCGAGCGTGAGGAGCTGATCATCCGAATTGAAATAAGTCTGGCGCAGCCGATAGAGGTCCTGCGGATATTGTGCGTCGGGGCCGGCGCCGCGCGCATAGGCGTAGACCACGCGCAGGCCTGATTCCCGGTGGGCGGCGATGGCGGCGTCGCTGTGCTCGGGCGTGTGATTCACCTGAGAGGTATCGATGGCTGTTGTAGTGCCGTTGTTGATCATGCCAAGCGCGGTGACCAGAACGCCGGCGTAGGCGTCCGGCGGCAAATAGGCGGGGGTGAGCGTGGCGTTGACGTCCCGGTTATAGTCGGGGTCGATGAGCCCATTGGGCAGGATGTTCCTGAGGATGCCCTGATAGAAATGGTGATGGGTGTCGACGAAGCCTGGGATCACAATCCGATTCGCCGCATCGACGACCACGATCGCCTCGTCCGAGACTGCGATCTCGGATCGAATTTCGGCGATCCTACCATCCTCGATGAGCAAATCGGCCTGAGCGAAATCACCGAGGTCGGGATCGAGCGTCAGCACCACGCCGCCCTTAAGAAGTATGCGCCGCGCCGCCTCGACGCGGGTGAGTTCGGCATCCGCGGCCGTTAGGTTTTGCGCGAAGGCTGCTGAGCTCAGAAGCGCCGGCGCTCCGACGGCAATGCTTGCACCGGACTTCAGAAATACGCGGCGTGACGGGCGAGCGGACATGAACTTCCCTCCTCTAACGATGGCCGGCCGCCGGCAAGGAGTTGGCAGCTAAGCACACATCCTAGGCGAACACCTACGTTAGGAGAAGACAGGAAGACTCCGCGCGCGTTGCGAGGCCATTCGCCAGGCGCCGGTACTCATATTCGGCGCAGATCGACACGCGCACCGAAGCGGTGCGCGAAGCGGCGCCGTTCAAGCGCGTGCAAGTGGCTCCCGCCCAGAAGGGCTGTTCGACCAACCGAATGATCTCCTTGTGAGGTAGATGTCCGCTATTGGCACTAAGCAGACATTGCTGCGCTGCAACATGAATGTCCGCTTAGTGCTGCGGCCTCAGGTGATCGATGCAACATGGATGAGCCGGTGCTCCAATGTGCGCAATTGTCCGCTCAATCTGCGCTAAGATCTACTGATCTTGAGCAGCCCCTTCTCCGTACACAGGGCTTCAACATGGAGTCCCGACCAAACTGGTCCCGAACCCTTAATAACGCTCCGCTCTGCGTGCCGGTCCGCATCATCTAGATAGATTTCACAGCTGCTCTTAAGCCGGTCTATGCACCAGTCAAGCGGAACGCTTCTGCTCGCAGCCCCATATTGGCCGACGGGCGGACCGTCAATCAGAGCAATGTCAAAATCTACATCTGCGCTACTAAGGTCGTAAGATTGAAATTCGGGAAGTCCAAGACGTGGTCCGTATCGTTTCATCGCAACAAGTCGGATATCGACAAGATGCTGCAGTCCGATCTGTTCAATTTGTTCCCGAATTTCATTGGCGAAGTGAGGGTCATGTTCAAAGGAAACAAGCGATCCGGCGCCGGCTGCGCGAAGTGCGGCGCCGATGGCGACTGTCGACTTTCCTGCGCAGAATTCGACCAGCTGTGGCGCGCTTCGCGTCTGCAACGCCCTGAGAATGATGAGCAATGCATCGGGTGAAAGGGCCCACTCGCGAAGTTGGCCTAGTTGTACATGAGGCCCAATGATGTCTCTGATTTCGAGCAGATCCGAGATTTGCGCATAGATGTTGTCGACATCAGACTTGAGTGCAAGCTGGGGAAACTTGAGTGCAAGCCGAGGAAATATGCGTTTAAATAGTGAGCGCTCATTCTTATTCATTGATCATTACTCTGGGATCATTGTTCTGGCCGCGAGAAAAATTGGGCCCTTTAGGTGCACCGGCAAGAATCCAGTCAAAAGCCTTTTTCTGTGAATGAACTACCCGCCATTTGCCAAACTCTGCACACAAGCCCGATCAGCAGCAAGACCGCACGGCCATCGGAACGATGCCGCGGTCACGCCTAAAAACTGTTACATCGCAGTTTTTCCCACATAAACCGCTGGTTGCTGGACAAATCTGATGTTCACAACAAGAAATTGAGCATAAACAATCAAATGTCCACCCTGGCTTTCCTGGATTTGAAGTTGTGGACGGCTATGCCCGCTTCTCTAATCGGCCATTGGGTGTCAAGCACTTTCAGACTTTCCACTGTTGCGGTTTCTATGTCTCTCGCGGGCTCGCGCTTCTCTTCGGAATCGGCACTTAAGGCCCTTCCATCATGGGGTTCGAAGACGAGGCGGAACAATCTTTCGGGCGGCCTTGCCATCGGACGGACGGCAGGTCCAAGCGGACATACGAACTCACCTCATCCATCGTCCCGCGAGGGACATCACTCCACCGCTTGGTGGAACCTAAATCCTCCTATCCTCTTTGATTGGCTTTGGCGCTCATGCCACTGCGCCTTCCCTTGTGCATTGGAACTCGGTGCCATCCATCCACATGCGGTGCATGACCACAGCCAGTCTGCGTGCCAGCGCCACGATCGCCTTCTTCATCCCGCGCTTCTTGGCGATCTTCATGGCCCAGGCCTTGAGCCAAGACCATCTTGTCGAACGCACCAGCATGATATGAGCCGCCTCGTAGAGCATCGCCCGCACCATCTCGTCCCCGCACTTCGATATTGCGCCGGATCGGTTGATCTCGCCCGATTGATATTTGGACGGCGTCAGCCCAAATGCCGCCCCAACCGCCTTGGAGTTTTTGAAGCGGGCCGGCACATCGACACTGGCGCGGAAGGTCAGAGCCACCACAGGGCCGACCCCAGGGATACTCATCAGACGCCTGCAGACCTCATCGTCCCGCACGATGGCCAGCCAACTGCGGTGCAGGATGGCGAGCTGATCGCGAAGGACCCGCCGAACGATAAGAAGCGGTTTGGACCCTGCTGACGAAAGTGGAGACGTCCTGCGATAGGATTTTGATCGCAGGAGGTGCAAATGTCGAAGCAGAATGGGAACAAGGGCCGGCGGTTTGATCGGGCCCTCAAGGAAGAAGCCGTCCGTCTTTTACAGACGAGCGGGCGCAGGCAGCGGCAGATAGCAGGAGATCTTGGGATCAGCGTCAGCGCGCTCGGCCGCTGGGTCGCAGAATTGCGTGAGGAGGATTTGCTTTCCGGTCCGCATGAGGATGCAGCGAAGGAGATTACCCGCCTACGCCGAGAGCGTGATCTGGCCCGTCAGGAACGTGATCTCCTAAAAAAAGCGCTGGCCTTCTTTGCCAGGGAAAGTCGATGAGGTTCCGGTTCATCGACGCGGAGAGGGCCGGGTTGGCGATGCCGATATTCCGCCTGTGCAGACTGCTGCAGGTCAGCGTCTCAGGCTTCTACGCTTGGCGCAATCGCGGCCCAAGCCAGCGACAGCTCGATGACATGGTTCTACTCGCCCATGTCCGGGCAGCCTTTCGGCGCAGCCGCGAGAGCTACGGTGCAGAGCGGGTCCATCACGAGCTTGCCGAGAATGGGATCGAGGTTGGACGCCATAGGGTGGCTCGGCTGATGCGGGGAAATGGGTTGTCTCCAAAACGGAAACAGAAGTTCAAAAAGACGACGGACAGCCAGCACAACAAGGCCGTCGCATCGAACCTTCTCGACCAGAACTTCTCCGCCGAGGCACCCAACGAGAAATGGGCTGCCGACATCAGCTATATCTGGACGGCACAGGGCTGGCTGTACCTGGCCGTCATGCTCGACCTCTACTCCCGGCGCGTCATCGGCTGGGCCGTGGGCGCTCGCATGACCAACGACCTGCCGCTCAGGGCGCTTAACCGTGCTATCGGGCTGCGCCAACCTGGCGCCGGTGTGATCCACCATAGCGATCGGGGAAGCCAGTACTGCTCAGACGCATACCAGGCGCGCCTCGGTGAACTCGGTTTCCTCGCCTCAATGAGCGGTAAGGGAAATTGCTATGATAACGCCGTCGTCGAGACCTTCTTCAAAACCATCAAGTCAGAACTGATCTGGAGGACTGTGTTCATGTCAAGAAGCCAAGCTGAAACTGCCATAGCCGGATACATCGACGGGTTCTATAATCCAGTCCGTCGGCACTCGACGCTGGACTTCACAAGCCCCGTCAAATTCGAGGCAGAAGCAATGCAAACGGTGTAGGGCGCCTCCACTTTTCCTGGATGGGTCCACCGGACGATAGAGCCCCGCCCGCATCATCTGCGCCACCCCCCGCGCATCGTTGCGGTCCGTCTTGTTGATCTGGGCCTTCAAGACCGCTCTCATATGCCGGGTCTCGACACAAATCGCCGGCAAGCCCGCTTCGGCAAGAGCACTGAAGAGCCATTGCGATAAGGGTCCGGCTTCCAATCCGATGCGCTTGAAGTGGTAGCTAGGGTTCGTCAGCACCGGAAGCAGCGCCTCCGGCTCGCTTGCCACCTTCACTTCCCGCACGATCTTGCCCGTGCCGTCCACAATACAGACGCTCGTCTCCTTGACCGATACGTCCAATCCGGCAAAATGTTCCATGCTGCGCTTCTCCTTGTTTGATGTTTGGGGCAGCAAAAACTGACCCCGTGCTAACATCAGTCTGAAGCGCAGCACCCACAATCGTCAGAGATAAGAGCGCCGGCCGATTACCCCATCTTTCGGGGGGTGAGCAGACTCTTGCACCGCAGCACGGAATGTCTTCTTTTGACTGCCGCCTCAACCGGTCGACGCAACACCTTGGCGCAAACGGAGGAGTCTGAGTTTGTGCTTACGAGCCAAAGGCATAGTCCGTGGTTCACCTTGCACGAGAAGCCTGGGCCGTGGAATCACTGCCAGCCCAGCTCCAATGGGAACGTCAAACGCCTGCTCTGATAACGCTTTCTGAAGAGTGCTGTGTTTTCGATCTATTCGCTCTCGCATCCGAGAAAAGTGGCCTGACGGCTCAAGAACGGTCCTGAAAGACTTTGAGGTTCTAACCCCCGGCAGAGAGGCCTGCCGCTAGTGTTGCGTTGATGCATTGAGACCGCAACCCAAAGCGGACATTTGTTGCGATGTAATCCTCTCAATGTTTTGATAGCATATGGAGGGTCTTTGAGCGTTCCGTTTTCAAGAGGGTGATCTTCCCCCGCGGATGGCTTGAGAGAATGTTTGCTCGTCTATCAGAAATCTGGCGTATCGTCAGACGGAACGTACGCGTCCGGGTCAGAGTAAAACTGTTCCAGGTCGTAATAGTGGTCAATGTTTTCGGCGCATACGCGCTCTTTCCAGTCGGAGTGGCCTGCGTGCAAATAGGTGATCGTCGCAGACCAAGGTGTCGTAAAGACGCCTTGATCTTCGACCATGAATTCCAGTTGGATGCCGTGTCCCCTGTAGTCGGGATCCGGCGCGTTGTTGCCCACAAAACGCCAATCCTGCCTTGCGCGCTCGTGAGCCTCTTTAGCCTCATTGTAGTCGATCAGACGGTAGCGCTCGACCACATGCAGTGCCTCCGTGTAGGGCGTGCCGAAGCGGTCGATCATCCTATAGGGTCCGGTCTTTATTCCGACGGTGTCGATGACCAGCGTGTCGCCCTCATAATGGCCCACGGAATCTCCATGAAAACTGGGCACGACGTTTTCCGGATGGGTTCCATTAATCCGCACGCGCCGGTTGTCGAGGTCGTGAGGGTAAAGGAATGTGACAGCATCCGGTTCTTGGAGCATCCGCATCTCGAAGTTCCAGAAAATATAAGGCACCGGCTGGATGAGGCATTGATTATCCGGGTCCGGAAATACCAAGCCCGTTCGCAAGATGTCCCCAAGCTCCCGTACAATTTCCGCGGCGTTCGGTTTCAAGATTGGGCTCGTGTGGTCACCGATGCGAAGCAAGTCGTTGGCCCGGCCGTCCGGCAGCCGTTCCACATTTCGTACCGGTCCGGGTCCGGTTAGCGGAGTTTCGAATCCGACGAAGGGATGCATCCATATTCCCGAGAAATCCGCTATCGACGCGGCATCAAGGGACGGACGCTCTTGGGTGTGCGCCGCGCCTGCGAGCGCGGTGGCGTAAATGCTGGCTACAACAGCAATGATCGCAATTCTGTGCACCGTGAATGCCTCCCCGAATTCCCGAATTTAACCGATCTCCTACGCGATTGCCAATGAACCTGCCCCATTTAAGCCGGGGCACATCAAGGACAAAGTCCGCTTTTAGGGGCAAGGCCGACTCTCACGGCGCAGCCTGGGATGTCCGCTATTGCGCGCCGACGCCTTTCCTTTTCGGCGGCTCTTTCCGCCTACCTGGTTGCTACTGCGGCGCTCACGGCTCCGGCCGTATGCTCTCACGCGCTTACCAAAGGAGGCGACCTTATGACGAAGGCGATCAGTTTCATGCGGATGCCTTTGAAAGTGGCCCTGGCGGGTGTGGCCCTAGTTTCGTCGATCGTGTTCGCCGGCGTGCCGGCGAAAGCTAGCGTGTTGGAACAGACGAAGGAGGTCGCCGACGTCGAAGTTTCCTACAAACTCGTACTGCCGGACGGCTATGACGCGACCAAGGCATCTCCGGCGATTATCGCGTTTGGTGGTGGTCGGCAGACGATGCGCACCGTTGACAGGATCCTGACCCGCAACTTTCAAGCCGAGGCTGAGAAGCGCGGATACATCGTCGTGGCGCTGGCCGCCCCCGATGGCCAGCTATACTTCGAGGATGGCGCGCGGATCTTTCCGGAACTCTTGGAGATGATCCTCGCAGACTACGAGATCGAGGGCGGGAAGTTCCACATCGCGGGGGTTTCCAATGGCGGTATCGCGGCGCTACACATCGCGGCTGCCAATCCTCAATATTTCCTCCCAGTCACCGCATTCCCCGGATTCATGTGGGAGTCGACGCTGGCCAAGCTTCAGGCGATCTCGAAGATGTGCGTCTTCATGTATGTCGGCGAAAACGACCGATACCGCTGGCACGACGAGATGAAGAGCGAGGTGGAGTTCTTGCGCGCGAATGGATCCGTCGCGCGCTACACCGTCGAGGAAGGGCAGCCGCACCGGCTAGATACGCTTGCTGGCGCGAACGCCAGCCGGCTCTTCGACGGCTTCGAGGAGACGAAGAACGGTTGCTCCAGGTAATTTCAAGCCGTCAATCGCCGAACAGCTGACTTGCGGCCGGAAGCGAACAAGGCGCGCGGAATTGATGACGGCAATTCGTTGCCCGGGAACAGTCGTTGTGGAGCCCATTCACCCTATCAAATGAGCCCTTAGCGAGTTTTCCAGTGTCCGCTCTTGGGGGCAAAGCAGACATTCCAGAGTCTGCTCTTACACCAAACGCAGATCCTTAGCCTTGCCCCTATGGCTGCGCGAGCCATGTCAGCGCGGCGAGCAACCCTCCGGCCACCTCACGCGGCTTTTCAATAACCCCTTGATGGGTCAGCAGGAGATCGAAAACCATTACCCGGATCGGAATGTCGGGATTTTCCCTGCGGAACTCTTCGGCCACCCGAAATTCTCGCGACATTAACGGATCTGGGGGCGTCCAGTGGCCGTCATCCAGCCCGCCCACCGTCCAGATCATCCGTCTATATCCGGTAAGTGGCGAGCGCATGGTGGAAAACAAATCTGCAATCACCTCGTCCGGCGTAACGCCGAGCGCATTGCCCTCAAGGGCCTGCCGGATTTGTGCGGCGATATGATCGCGGAGATTGGCAGCGCCCTGATGCTCCATATCCTGCAAAACATGCTTGAACCCCGGGATGCGGCGTTGCTCCAAACCGAACCAGCGCTCGGACATCTCTTTTCGCGAATCCTCTGGGTCCCAAACCGGGTTCAGAGGGCCGAGATAGCCGCCCGCCAAACCGCTCGCTGGGCGTTCGCGCAGCTCCCAAATGTCGAGATAGTCATCGACGGTTCTGGGTCCGCGGAACTCCACCATCGAATTTAGTCTTGCCGGCCCGCCTGTGGCCCAGCCGAGCGAAAGGCCCTGCATGCGTTCGGCCAGAGAGGAGTTTTTCAAAATGAACTGAAGCTCGCCTCCGGTAGAATGGCCGACAATGACGATCGGGCCGGAGATGACACTATTCACCAGTTCCTCCACCCCGTCGGCGACGAGTTGGAATGTATAGATCGCATTGCGAATCTTGGCCTCTTCAGCGCTGACATCGCGGTCCAACAAATAACCGGGAATGCGCTTGACGTAGTCCTGTTCCGTCCAGCCGCCATGTCGATAGCGGCCCGGAATTGTTATCAGCAGCACCGGAATCTTCTGCGCGAGGTACTGTCCCACGCCGGCATTGTTCAGCGGATCCAAAAACCAATAATGCCAGTTCCAATTGCCGCCATGAATGATCACGAGCGTAGGCATGTCGGGCAGAGGGTCATTCGGGACCAAATGAAGGCCCGGAATGTCCCAGTCCAAATTATATTTGCTGAAGCGTATCTCGTGCCACTTGGCTGTATAGCCGAGTGTATCCGCCGGAAGATCTTCCAGGCTCCGCGGATCGATTGCGCTACCCAGAGCCTCATCCGCCAGTTTCTTGACTTGCAATCCGCCATCGGGAAGGTCCCAGCCGAGCTGTTCAAACAATTCCCCGGAAACCAAATGGTAGGGCTGAGCCTGCTCCAGCATCTCTATGATGGTTTCTTCCGGCGTAGTTTGCGCAGCCGCCGTCCATAGCGGCGTGGCTAAGAACGCCAATCCCACCCACAGAGTCAGTTTAAGTTTCCGCATGTGTTTTTCTCTCTCCAGGTCTGGGCGCTTGCAGCCTCAAAGCTATGCACGCTCAGCCGTCAAAACACTCACCGGAAAATGGCGGAGTTATCTTCGGTGCATTCCTAGATTTGCTAAACAGCTCATATCCATGAGCGATTATCAAGACCAACAGCTCGTCTTTGAGCCTGGCGAGAATCTGGGTGCCAATGGGGAGATTGTCCTTAGTGGAATCCGCGGGGAAAAAGACCGAAGGCCGGCCGCTGAGGGAAAATCCGATGGGGACACCAGGGCAAGCACGGAGTAAGCTAGAGCTGTGTTAAGTTCAGCCCAGGGGTCGTGAAGATGTCAGCGAACAAGATACTTAACCGCCGTTCCATGCTTGGGAGCGCCGTCGCCGTTGGTGGGCTTAGTCTTACCTCGCGTTTTTCTCGGCAAGCTTCCGCGCAGGATCTTGTGCCGACCCCGCAATGCCTTGACGCCAGTGATCCGACGCCGGACGGCGGTGAAGGGCCATACTACATCCCGCGTTCGCCGGAGAGGGCCGATCTCGTTGAAAATGGTTCTGACGCGCAAATTGTCGAGCTCCAAGGCCAGGTATTGTCGCGTTCTTGCCGTCCGGTGGCAAATGCTTTGCTCGATCTTTGGCAGGCTAACGAGCACGGAGACTATGACAATTCAGGGTTTCGTTACCGCGCTCATATCTTTTCCGACGAACAAGGACAGTATCGGTTTCGGACAGTCCTTCCCGGTCTCTATGAGACGCGCACCCGTCACTTTCATATGAAGGTGCAGGCGCCCGAAAGCAGCCTGCTGACGACGCAACTTTATTTTCCAGACGAAATGCGAAACAGATATGATTCGGCGTTTATGCCGGAACTTGTAATGCGCGTCTCGGAAACGCCCCATGCTCTGACGACGCGTTTCGTTTTTATTCTCGATCTCGTGTAATAATTCGCGCGCTTGTACGTAACCTCGCAAGCTGACCGGCTCTATTTGTACAAGCGATTTCAGTAGCGAAGGTCGGCTTTTGACTCAAAGCAGACATTGCCTTCCATAACACCTGGCGCAATAAAATCGGGTTGGCATCGTTGGAATGCTGCAGACTGTACATATGAACGCAGGGCGCGACTAATTATGCAAATCGCATGGGACACGTTTCGCGGGACATTGGTCAGCCTTCTGGTCGTTGGGCATCTTGCGTTGTTTTCTGCCCATGCCGCGGACGCCGACGATTTGTCCGAACGTGCTATTGTATTAGTGGGCGAAGTCAATTTGGAGCAGAATGAAACGCGCAAAGTCGAACTAATCCAAGAATTCGCATTATATATGGTTGAGCACTATTCGCCGGATGTAGATGTAAATGATGATGAAATTGCTTCGCTTACATCGCTTCTTGATGACGAAAGTCTTCACGTACAGGCTGCGTCTGCGCGAGTAATTGGTTTTTTTTGGTGAGCGCGCTAGCAGCGCTATACCTGCTCTTGAAGAAGCATTACTGCGTGCCGAAGCGCAGAAGCAAAAACTGGTAGACGAGTATCGCGTGTTGGTCAGGATAGGCGGGGACGATATCATAAGGCGCGCGTTATGGCTGGTACGCGGAATGCCAGAGCTACAGAATTAGCGGAGCTCCGCTTTTCAGCGTCCCGTCTGATGGGGGGGGTGGAAACCGAGCGTTTTACGGTGGATGTCCGCTCTTGGCACCAAGCAGGCATTGTTGCAGCACGCCTAAATGCCCGCTTCTCTAATCGGCCATTGGGTGTCAAGCACTTTCAGACTTTCCACTGTTGCGGTTTCTATGTCTCTCGCGGGCTCGCGCTTCTCTTCGGAATCGGCACTTAAGGCCCTTCCATCATGGGGTTCGAAGACGAGGCGGAACAATCTTTCGGGCGGCCTTGCCATCGGACGGACGGCAGGTCCAAGCGGACATACGAACTCACCTCATCCATCGTCCCGCGAGGGACATCACTCCACCGCTTGGTGGAACCTAAATCCTCCTATCCTCTTTGATTAGCTTTGGCGCTCATGCCACTGCGCCTTCCCTTGTGCATTGGAACTCGGTGCCATCCATCCACATGCGGTGCATGACCACAGCCATTCTGCGTGCCAGCGCCACGATCGCCTTCTTCATCCCGCGCTTCTTGGCGATCTTTATGGCCCAGGCCTTGAGCCAAGACCATCTTGTCGAACGCACCAGCATGATATGAGCCGCCTCGTAGAGCATCGCCCGCACCATCTCGTCCCCGCACTTCGATATTGCGCCGGATCGGTTGATCTCGCCCGATTGATATTTGGACGGCGTCAGCCCAAATGCCGCCCCAACCGCCTTGGAGTTTTTGAAGCGGGCCGGCACATCGACACTGGCGCGGAAGGTCAGAGCCACCACAGGGCCGACCCCAGGGATACTCATCAGACGCCTGCAGACCTCATCGTCCCGCACGATGGCCAGCAAACTGCGGTGCAGGATGGCGAGCTGATCGCGAAGGACCCGCCGAACGATAAGAAGCGGTTTGGACCCTGCTGACGAAAGTGGAGACGTCCTGCGATAGGATTTTGATCGCAGGAGGTGCAAATGTCGAAGCAGAATGGGAACAAGGGCCGGCGGTTTGATCGGGCCTTCAAGGAAGAAGCCGTCCGTCTTTTACAGACGAGCGGGCGCAGGCAGCGGCAGATAGCAGGAGATCTTGGGATCAGCGTCAGCGCGCTCGGCCGCTGGGTCGCAGAATTGCGTGAGGAGGATTTGCTTTCCGGTCCGCATGAGGATGCAGCGAAGGAGATTACCCGTCTACGCCGAGAACGTGATCTGGCCCGTCAGGAACGTGATCTCCTAAAAAAAGCGCTGGCCTTCTTTGCCAGGGAAAGTCGATGAGGTTCCGGTTCATCGACGCGGAGAGGGCCGGGTTGGCGATGCCGATATTCCGCCTGTGCAGACTGCTGCAGGTCAGCGTCTCAGGCTTCTACGCTTGGCGCAATCGCGGCCCAAGCCAGCGACAGCTCGATGACATGGTTCTACTCGCCCATGTCCGGGCAGCCTTTCGGCGCAGCCGCGAGAGCTACGGTGCAGAGCGGGTCCATCACGAGCTTGCCGAGAATGGGATCGAGGTTGGACGCCATAGGGTGGCTCGGCTGATGCGGGGAAATGGGTTGTCTCCAAAACGGAAACAGAAGTTCAAAAAGACGACGGACAGCCAGCACAACAAGGCCGTCGCATCGAACCTTCTCGACCAGAACTTCTCCGCCGAGGCACCCAACGAGAAATGGGCTGCCGACATCAGCTATATCTGGACGGCACAGGGCTGGCTGTACCTGGCCGTCATGCTCGACCTCTACTCCCGGCGCGTCATCGGCTGGGCCGTGGGCGCTCGCATGACCAGCGACCTGCCGCTCAGGGCGCTTAACCGTGCTATCGGGCTGCGCCAACCTGGCGCCGGTGTGATCCACCATAGCGATCGGGGAAGCCAGTACTGCTCAGACGCATACCAGGCGCGCCTCGGTGAACTCGGTTTCCTCGCCTCAATGAGCGGTAAGGGAAATTGCTATGATAACGCCGTCGTCGAGACCTTCTTCAAAACCATCAAGTCAGAACTGATCTGGAGGACTGTGTTCATGTCAAGAAGCCAAGCTGAAACTGCCATAGCCGGATACATCGACGGGTTCTATAATCCAGTCCGTCGGCACTCGACGCGGGACTTCACAAGCCCCGTCAAATTCGAGGCAGAAGCAATGCAAACGGTGTAGGGCGCCTCCACTTTTCCTGGATGGGTCCACCCCCACCATCCAGACCTTGAGCCCGAAGTTGCGTAAGGTCCCGCGCAGATCGTTGTCGATGGAGATAGCCTTCGACTGAAGCAGCTTGCGGTGGGTCAGCAGCATTCGGTGCTTCTGACTGCGTAACGTCTTTACATGCACCGGACGATAGAGCCCCGCCCGCATCATCTGCGCCATCCCCCGCGCATCGTTGCGGTCCGTCTTGTTGATCTGGGCCTTCAAGACCGCTCTCATATGCCGGGTCTCGACACAAATCGCCGGCAAGCCCGCTTCGGCAAGAGCACTGAAGAGCCATTGCGATAAGGGTCCGGCTTCCAATCCGATGCGCTTGAAGTGGTAGCTAGGGTTCGTCAGCACCGGAAGCAGCGCCTCCGGCTCGCTTGCCACCTTCACTTCCCGCACGATCTTGCCCGTGCCGTCCACAATACAGACGCTCGTCTCCTTGACCGATACGTCCAATCCGGCAAAATGTTCCATGCTGCGCTTCTCCTTGTTTGATGTTTGGGGCAGCAAAAACTGACCCCGTGCTAACATCAGCCTGAAGCGCAGCACCCACAATCGTCAGAGATAAGAGCGCCGGCCGATTACCACATCTTTCGGGGGTAGAGCAGACATTGCTGACCACATCACTCAGCCGCGAAGCACGCGGCGCGCCGCCAGGCAAGCTCGCCTGACCGCTCTTTGCGGTCCGCACGCCCCCTCCCACGAGGACATGCGACGAAAAGTTCTTGGAACCTTGCCTGAAGTAGCCGTACTCTCACGATAGGCAGGACGAAGGGGGAATGCCGCTTCAGGGAGATAGACTATGATGACAATCACCGAAATTGCCCGCGATTTTTTTGAGGCCTGCGAAACCGGAAAGGGCTGGGAAGTCTGCAAGGAGTGGTGCCATGAGGGAGCGAGTTTTGCGTGCCAGTCCGACGCGCTTGCCGATACGACCACGCTGGAGGCCTACACCGATTGGATGAAGGGTCTGCTCACACCGATCCCCGACGGGCGCTATGAGTTAAAGGCCTTCGCAACCGATCCCGAGCGCAACGCGGTCATCGCCTTCGCCGTCTTCCATGGAACGCACAGCGGAGAAGGCGGACCGGTTGCGCCCACTAACAACTCGGTCGCGGCCGACTACGTCTATGTTATGGAGTTCGACGGCGACAGAATCCGGCACATGACAAAAATCTGGAACGACGCACAGACGCTCAGGGCGCTTGGCTTGGGCTGATCGCGCCGCCGCTTGATCGTCTTACCAATCGCGCCCAATCTAATCGCTTGGAGTGAGAGCATGCTGTTTGAAGAAGGGCCCGAGGATTTCGGCGGAGGCGGGGGCGAAGGTCCGGCGCCTTCGGTAAACGTGCTTGGCGAAGCGCTGGAGCCCTGTTCCCTTCATCCCATGACCGGCTTTTTCCGCAATGGCTGCTGCGATACCAGCGCGCAGGATTTCGGAAGTCACACCGTCTGTACAATTATGACCGCGGAGTTCTTGGAGTTTTCCAAATCCGTGGGGAACGATCTCTCGACGCCCATGCCGGATTTCGGTTTCGCGGGTTTGAGGCCCGGCGATCGCTGGTGCTTATGCGCGCCACGCTGGCAGGACGCGTTTGAGGCCGGCAAGGCCCCGCGCGTGGTTTTGCGTGCAACCCACAGAGGCGCGCTTGAGCATTGCGATCTCGCGGATCTTAAAGGCCACGCCATTGATCTTGCGTGACGCTTAAAGATGCTCATGGATATTTTGATATGGGTATTGGCGGCGATACTCGTACTCGCCGGCATTGCGGGAACGATATTTCCGGCCCTTCCCGGTGTCGCGTTGGTATTTTGTGGGCTGCTATTGGCGGCCTGGGCGGATGATTTTCAGCGCGTAACCTGGATCCCCTTGGCGGTCCTTGGGGCTCTGACATTCCTATCTTTCGTCGTGGATTTTCTGGCGGCTGTTTTGGGCGTTCGGCGCGTCGGCGCCACACGGCTGGCGATTATCGGGGCGCTCATCGGCACAATTGTCGGGATATTTTTTGGTCTCATAGGGCTCGTTTTCGGCCCCTTTGTGGGGGCCATAGCGGGTGAAATGCTGTCACACGACAAGATGGACCAAGCCTCGCGTGTCGGAATTGCCACTTGGATCGGATTGATCTTTGGGACCCTGGCAAAGATCGGCTTGATTTTCACAATGCTTGGCGTGTTCGCCGTGGCCTATTATTTGTAAGCTCTGGCCGCCTAATTGACCGCACTACCCGCTAGGCCCTGTGCGCATTCGAGAAATTCCAATCCGGCCGCCGGTGAGTTTGTTCGGTTGCCCTCGCCATCTGTCTCAACAACGCTTAGATCGAGCACAAATTGAACCGCCGGTCCGGGCGGCTCGCGCTCGAATGCAATTGTAATTTCCTCGTCCCTTACCGCGGCGAGAATGACGTTGAATGTTTCCTGGGCGTTATAGGAAGCGTTTGTGGAGCCCGGTATTTCGCCCGCCTCAACACCAAGCAGCGCGTCGCTAATTGTCTCACGGCCATCGACAATAAAAACATTTGCCGGCGCAAACGGGGTGGGGCTGCCCGTCTCTCTGTCGATGTCCTCTAGGATTAGTTTGAGGACTAAAACTATCTCGCCATCGGTAGAATTATAAAAACCGAACGAGCCTTCTAACGATATGAAGGCGCCTTCCTTATTTTCGAAATCCTGCGCAAGCACGGAATAAGACATCTCACAGCTTCGCGAATTTTCGTCCGTTACAGCCGGCTCGCTCCTCACCCATAGCGTACCCAATTGTGGGCGAAGTAGGTCGTCAACAAAGCCATCGAACATTTGCGCATACGCATCTGGCGAAGTGAAAAACAACAACCCGATTACAATTGCTGAAATCACAGGCGCTGAAATCTTGATGCGCATAATCACTGTCCATCGCCTGAATCCCTGCCGGTCCGCCAGGAGCCGAGAATGGCGGCGCCGATCACCGCCGTTCCCGCGAGCACCGCGGCCGGTCCGCCAATCAATTCTACAAGAATGCCGGCCTGAAAGCGCCCCACAAGCGAGCTGCCCCGCGTCACCAAGGTTACTACCGACATGACGCGCCCACGCAATTCATCAGTGACCAGCAATTGCGCGAGCGTGTTGCGGGTAACGCTCCATACGCCGTCAACGAATCTGAGCGCAAATAACAGGATTACGGATAGAAACAGCCATAGGGACAATCCAAATGCCGCCCAAAGAACGACGTATAGCGCGCCGGCCGTTAAAATCAGACGCCCGTACCGCGATACGTCGAAAGTCACCATGAGGCTCATGCCCACCAGCGCACCGGCACCGATTGCGCTTAAGAGCAATCCCAAACCTTGCGGTCCCGTACCCAATATGTCCCGCGCAAAAATGGTGATGAGTGTGGTGTTGTGCCCAAACAGCCCGGTTACGATGTCCAATGCGAGGACGACCCTCAAAAGAGGATTCTTCCAAACAAAGCGCAAGCCCTCGTTGATGCCGTGGCCCAAACTGAGGCGCGGCGACGTAGGATCGGCTTGAATGGGCGGCAGACGCATTGCCCCGAGAGCGATAAGGATTGCCAGAAAACTTATCGCATTGAGAAAAAACGGCATCGCATTGCCGCCAAAAGCCAAGGTAAGACCGGCGATCGAGGGGCCAATAAAGAAGCCACTGCGCACCGTCAGCGAATTTATTGTGACCGCGCTTTGTATCGCAGCGCGCGGCACCAAACCGCCGAGGAGTGCGTGACGTGCCGGCAGGGAGAATGCCGAAAACGTGCCGCTGACAAAATTGAGCAGATAGAGGTGCCAAACTTGAAGTGAGTCACTGAACGCCAATAGGCCCATGACCAAAGACACAATAAGCATCGTCGTTTCTGTGGACATCAACAGCAACCATTTCGGCAGCCGGTCTGCAATCGCGCCGCCGTACAACAGCAACAAAATCATCGGCACAGCGCGAAACAGCGCGCTTAATCCCAGCAGCAGCGGGGAGTTCGTCATTTCATAGAGAATCCAGCTTACCGCCGTCACTTCGATCCAATTGCCTTGCTGGGAGGCAAATTGACCGATGGCGTAGAGCGCGAAATTACGCTCGCGCAATGCCGCCAGGCCGGTGGACAAGCGGCTGCGTAGGGACGTTCTGCTCATCTGTGCAACGAAATCCGATATTGCAGGAAGGGGGGGACGTTATACATCTCCGGAGGGCAGTCTTGATTCAATCGTCACTGGAATCGTCTTTGCCGCTAAGAAATTTTAGTTTGCTTGCCCATTTGCGCCGCACGCTCTCGGCAAGTTGCGGCTCGATCGTGTTGGGCACAGGGAATTGATCCTTCCAATCATAAGGCCTCACCGCATAGATAATGATGCGGCTCGTGGTGATATCGCCTGCTGCGCGCTTTTCGGGCGACAGGCGCGGGTCGATATGTCCGGTCCAGCAGCCGTCTATAATATCGCTCTGGCTCGCCGGGTCCCAGCGCGTAGCCATCGCCCACATCACCTCGGTCGGGTTGGTGATGTCGATATCATCGTCGACCACAATCACCATGCGCGTCATGTAAGCGCCTGCGCCGCAATTCGCAGCGACCAAGCCGGCCATTTTGGCATGACCGGCATAAAGCTGGCGGATGGAGATAACATCGATGAAGCGCGAACCTCCACCGGGCATTTTCCAAACCCCGCGAATCTCCGGCACACCGGCAGCCTCCAAATGATCCCAAAGTCTTGCCACCCGTTCGAGCTTGATTTGCCGTCCCGGATAGGTTGGCTTGGTCGGCGGCTGGCCGATTATGATTGCATCGCTGCGATGATAAATAGCTGAAACGCGCAACACCGCTTCTTGGCGTTGCTGCGAAGCGTAATAGCCGGGCCACTCGCCGAACGGACCTTCGGCGCGCGATTCTTCTTCCAGCGGCGGCATGGTACCCTCGAACGCCAATTCGGCATCGGCCGGCATGGGTAGGCCGCTCTGTTTGCCATGAACGACATCGATGGCGCGACCAATCTTGCCGCCGGCAGTGGCAAACTCGGATTCCAATGATTTTGCAGCGCTCGCAGCAACGACTCCCAATATAGGAGCTTGCCCAACAGTGACGATCATCGGGCAGGGTTGTCCCCGATCCCAATATTTGCGGCGAATGGCATCGCCATGTTTCCCCGGCTCGATAAAAACGCCGAGCGTTTTTTTGTCTTGCACCATGACTCGGTAGGTACCGACATTGATCCAATCGGAGTCGGGATCGGCAGTAATAACCAGACACTCGGTGCCGATATAATTTCCTCCGTCTTTCGCGTGCCATCTGGGCGCCGGAAAGCGATTGATGTCGACCGCATCTCCTTCGAGGATATTCTCAAAGATGGGACCGTCGGCAACGACACGCGGCGCAATGGGCTTGTTATTTTGTTTGGGCTTGCGGCGATAGGCTTTGAGCGCCTCCAGGGTTAGCTCTCCGACCATAAATCGCGCGGTGCGGACATTGGCCAGAATCCGAAAATTTGGATCGCAGCCTTTCAGCTTTTCGAACAACAATACCGGCGGATATAGATTTTCATGGCTGAGCTCGATTAGGGCACCAATTTCCAATTCGGGATCGGCGTTGGCGATCGTCTCGAGCTCGCCGCAGGCCGCAGCCTGCTCTAAAAACAGTCTTAAGTCGGCGCTGGGGTCGGCACTGGGGTCGTCGTGACCGGACGGAACCCCTTTGCTCATGCTGTGCCACCCCCTTGAATGATGCCGGGCCGAACCGAACTTTGTTGCGCTGGCGTCGGCCTCGTTTGCCTGGACCGTGCTTTAAGATATTCGCCGCCGCCTATCAGTCCAGCGGCAGACCGTTCCTTTCCCGAAGGGCATTGATATAGCCGAGGTCTTCCTCGGTCACCTGGACCAACATATCGACAACGGCGGCCAATTGCGGACCCGACATCGGAGTATAATCTGCCCCGATCTGGTTGCGAACAGTCTCAAGGATTTCCGGATCTTGGGTAGCCTGCACAAATGCGGCGCGGTGGAGATCGATAATCTCGGCAGGCGTACCCGGCGGCAAGGCGATCCATTTGTTGACCAGCATGTCCGCCTGCATCAATTCGAAAGCCCGCAGGCCCGCTTCGTCGAGTTTGGGCAACAGCTCATCGGTAAGCAACGGAACATCGGCGAATGTCGAGCGGCGTTCAAGCTCGCCCTGTTCATTGCGCACGCCCATTTGGGCAATGGCGACAAAATCACCGCTCTCCAGCATCGGCTGCACTGTAAAGGCGTTTTGATTTGCCATCATCTGCAGCTCACCGCTGCGCGCCGCAAGCACAAGCGCGGGCGTGCCCGCGTAACCGACAACGGGGCGTAAGTTCCAGCCCAAAAATTCCTTGCCCCACAGACTGACGAGAATACCCGAACGCGAACCATCAATGTCGCCATAAACCAAAGGCTGAGCATTGGGGTCCATCAGCCGGTCACGGGAATCGGCGCGCACCATAAAGATCGTCCCCAGCCTTATGTCGCCTCCGATGAACTCAAATTCCGCCGGGTTGTATCGTGTGGCATCGTTCAACAATGTTACCGGGCTAATTTCCGTTCTGGAGCCGACAAGCACAGTGAGGCCATCGGTGGGAGATTCGCGGTAAAAATAATTATTGGCCGTGACGCCGCCACCGCCGGGAATGTTGCGAAATCGTACCCTCGGTTCGCCTGGCAAATATCTGCCAAGAGCGTTGCCAAGCAATCGCCCAGAAACGTCGGTGCCGCCGCCGGGCGCGGCACTGATGATGATGTTCAATGTTTTGCCCGCGAACGTCATTTGGGCGTTCGCCATGGTGACGCATGATAGGCTCACCAGGAAACATAGGACAGATTTTGTCAGCACGCGCGGATACATAATCTATTTTACCTTGACCTATTTTATCTTTCCGGGCGCCCAGAGGTCTACAGAGTTTATTATGGACTGGGTGGCTATTCAGGTTGCAACGAAAACTCAAACATCACGCGGCGCCTGCCATCCCTTGCTGATAGGCGGGCTTGTATTTTTCGCACAATCCCAACCAGCGGTCCGCCCTTTTGCGTTGCTTGTCTAAGACATCGGCAGGGATATCCAAAAATGGCGGCCGCAGCGGACCAGGTTCCACATAGCCCGCCATTGCCACCGCCAGCTTGGACGCGGTCTCGCGCCAGGACAGATCGATCTTTCTTGTCCCGGGTGGCGTGATGTCCAGGGTGATGGCCTGTGCGGCCTCCCAATCGCCGCGCGCTACCGCGTCGCGCAAAGCAAAGCACGGCCAAGGGCCCATCCATGCATCGATCGACCAGAATCCGGCCGCGCCCAATTGCGCCAATGGGAAATACTGACCTTGCGCGCAGAATACACGGATACGCCCTTTGGTAATTTTATCGATCTTCATCAGGGTCAGCGGATCGCGATGACTATCCTTCATGCCGACCACCGCAGGCAGGCGCACGAGTTCCTCGAAGGCTTCGATCGGCAGCGTCACATTATGCAAGGTTGGGTTGTGGTAAATCATGATGCTTAAGTTGGGAAACATTTCCGATAGCTCGCGAATGAACCGCAGCGCATTGGCGATTGTGGAGGGAAAGTAATAGGGAATGCCGACTAAGACGCCGTCGGCCTTCGTTTCACTAACCAGTTTGATTTTCTCCACCGTCTCACGCGCATTTACGGAAGTGACCCCGATGAAAGTCGGCACTCGACCGGCAATCACATCGATAGATTCGCGCGTGAGCACCGCAAATTCGTCCGCCAGCAAAGCATGGCATTCTCCAAAGCTGCCGCTGGTCGAGATTACATTGGCGCCGTCGCGAACCATCCGGTCCAAACCACTCCGCAAGCGGCCAATGTCGATGGTGTCCCGCGCCGCGAGATCTGCAGAATCATCTTTGGCAAATGACGGCATCATCGCCATCAGGCCTCCAATATCACTCGCCTGCAGCATTGTTCTTTCCCCTGAAGCTCGAATTAAGCCCTATTGGACATAGGGCGTCTCGCGCATAATACTCGTCAATAAGCGTGTTTGGTTCAAGGAGCATCCCAAATCTTGAGGCTCTGGAACCGGGATCTCTATGCTGCAGGAACAATAAGGGTGCGCGCCGTCGGCACCCCAACACCGTCTTCGCCCTTAACAGTCTAAGCGATGGGCAGCCTGAACAATGGATAGTCATGTAAATGTTTGAATTTCTATCCGTGTTCAGAATCGATCAAATCATTGAAGGCTTACAGGGTATCGTAACGCCCTATCACCTCTCTCTCATGGTGGTGGGGGTCATCCTAGCCAGTCTTGTCGCAGCGGCTCCGGGCATTGGAAGTCTGCTCTTGCTCTCACTGCTATTGCCCTTTGCCACCACGTTGGAACCATTTGGCTTTATTGCTTTGATATTTGGTGTCGCGACGGTGGGAAACACCGCGAACACTTTCAGCTCGGTTCTGGTTGGCGTGCCTGGCGGATCGGGATCGCAGGCGACAATCCTCGACGGCTTTCCCATGGCCAAGAACGGTGAAGCCAACCGCGCGTTCGGAGCCGCCTTTATGGCCTCACTGGTCGGTGCCATCATTGGCGTGACGACCTTTATGATTACCCTTCCGTTCTTCTCCCCTTTGGTGCTGAGCATCGGCTCCCCAGAGTTCCTAATGTTAGTTTTGTGGGGCTTGAGCGCAGTTGCGGTGCTCGGTGGCTCGCAGCCGGTGAAGGGGTTGATTGGCGCGGTCTTTGGCCTCTCGGTCGCACTGATCGGAACCGACGCGCGCACCGGAATCGAGCGCTTTACTTTCGGCAGCGCCTATCTTTGGGATGGCGTCTCGTTGGTCATTGTTGCCATGGGTATCTTCGCGGTCCCGGAGATGGTCAATCTTGCGCGGCGCAAAACCAGTATTTCAGACACCCCGGCACTCGGCGGCGGACTTTGGAAAGGGGTCACCGATGTCTACAAACATTGGTGGTTGGTTACGCGTTGCAGCATGGTCGGCGTTTGGGTCGGTGCGCTACCGGGGCTGGGCAGCGCCGTGGCGGACTGGTTCGCCTATGCCCATGCGGTGCAGACGGAAAAAAACACCGAAAATTTTGGCAAGGGCGATGTCCGCGGTGTGCTTGCGCCCGAAAGCTCTAACAATGCCAAGGAGGGCGGCGATCTAATCCCGACTTTGCTGTTTGGCATCCCAGGCAGCAGTTCGATGGCGATCATTTTGATCGGCATGATTGCCGTTGGCATTCAACCCGGGACTGCGATCCTCACTTACCAAGCACCTTATATGTACGCCACTGTGTGGACATTGGTGATCGCAAACATAATGGCGACTCTTCTTGCATTGGCGTTTGCGCGTCAGTTCGCCAAAGCATGTATCGTTCCCTACACCTACCTTGTGCCTGCAGTTTTCTTGTTCTGCATCATCGGGGCATACGCCAACACACTTGATTACTATGACCTCGGCTTGTTGCTGGTGTTCTCGGCCATCGGTATCTTGATGAAACGCTATGGCTGGCCACGCCCACCGGTATTGGTGGCCATCGTGCTTGGCCCGCAGGTTCAGCAATATCTTTGGTTATCCGTCGATCTTTATAGTCTCGGTTGGTTGCTGCACCCGTCTGTTTTGTTCCTTGGCCTGCTTATCGCAGGAACCTTATCCTTTCCGCTTATTCGTGCCCGCCTTCAGCGCGGCAAAAATGTCGAGATGGAGCTCAAGCCCGATCTTGAACGCGCACATGAGAAAAGCTCCATCGCAATGAGCATCGCGTTGACAGGCGTGTTCGTAGCCATGCTTGTTATGGGAACGATGTGGCCGCTGCGGGCATCGCTTCCCGTTTACTTTATCGCCTGCTTGGGTTTGATTTTGGTGAGTATCCAGATCATTCGCGACACAATTGTGCTTAAGCGCCGCGCAAGTTCGGGTGAGATCGCTCACGCTTATAGCCGTAGCGAGAATCTATTGGAGCTCAATGCGTGGCTATGGCTGGTCGGCCTGGTGCTCCTTGTCGTCCTTTTTGGCTTTCACCTCACCTTCTTTATCTTTCCGCTGGCCTATGGCTTCGTTTACGGCGCGAATTGGCGTCGCGAGATTATCGTTTCCGCGGGTGGATTGGCTTTGCTATGGCTTATCTTCGATCGCCTGTTGGGCGCGGTTTGGCCACAGCCGCTCCTTCTCTGGTTTTTGTATTGACGGCGCAATCGTGATGGTGCTTCGGCGAAGGCTTAGACCTATGGACAGCCGATTATGACAACAAAGCAGTCTGCAGATTCATTGGAAGCGTTGGCGCTTGATCTCGATGCGGCCGATATGCGCGGTCAGTGGCAGAACGAATCTTCCCGACGCACCACGGGGGAGTGGGCCGACGACATTTGGACGCCAACTGCGCGCGGTCAGCCCTGGCTCTGGCCGGCGAAAGAAGTCCGTCAATTTCTCGATCGCTCGGCGAAGGTGTTGCCTGAAAGCCGGGACTCTCGGCGATCGATCGTATTTAACAATCCCGCTCTGCCGCGTGGCTCGATTGAGACCATAAATATGGGCGTGCAACTTATTCTACCGGGAGAGTTGGCATGGGCGCATCGGCATTCGATCTCGGCATTGCGCTTTGTCATTCAAGGGCAACCCGGTCTGGTCACCGTAGTGGACGGCATCGCCCACCCCATGGAGACCGGCGATCTGGTGCTCACCCCAAGCGGGGAGTGGCACGATCATTTTAACGACTCCGATGAGCCGGCCCTATGGCTCGATGTGTTGGACGGCCCGGTGATCAACGCGATCAATCAGACGGTGTTCCAGAATTACGGCGATCGCCGGCAAGCCTTGCGCAACAGCGCGGCCGCATCGGAAGGCGCTGAGATTCAGATGCGCTTCCCTTGGGCTGCCGTTGAGGCCGATCTCATGGCCCGTGATGACGAAACTCTTAACCCGCTATCCGGACATGTCTTCGATTACACCGATCCCAACACAGGCCAGCACCCGATGCGCACGCTGGGATGCCGCATGCGCCGCTTACCAGCGGGCTTTATTGGCCGGCCCTATCGCAGCCGCGTCAATGCAGTGTTTCATGCCTTTAAGGGCAGCGGGTGCGTAATGGTCGATGGCAAGCCTATCGAGTGGAGCCAAGGGGACAATTTTGTGATCCCCGGCTGGAGCATACGCGCCTTCGAGGCGTCAGCCGGCGATGACAGTTTTGTCTTCGAAACGCATGACGCGCCCTTGCTTGAAAGTTTAGGCTTGTTGCAAAGAGGCCTTCTGGATTCCTTGAAAGAGGAAATAGAGGGTGCGCCAGCGATCAAGATTGACTCATAGGGTTTAGTGGCGCCGTCTTATCGCCAGAAATCTGATTTTTACTAATTATGGTTGAAGGTATGAGCATAGCTGCCGAAAACGAAAATGCGCCGGACATCAAGGCATTTGCCGACGAGGTCCGCCGGCGGGCCAATGCGCAATTCGAAACACCGCAATATAAACGAATCTTATCGATGCCGCTGACCCGCGAGCGGGCACAGATCTATGTATTGCAAAAGGCCCATTGGAATTTGAACCGGCGTGACTGCTGGGCCTTTGCCCAAGCCTTGGTACCGATGAGCGTCAAGAAGCTGGTTTGGGAACATGAGTCGGATGAACTTGCGGGCAATAATGAGCGCGGCGTTGAAGATCACTATTCGCTGCAAATCCGTCAGTCCGCGGTCATCGGCTTAGCGCGCGAAGATTTTGTGAATGAGCGCCCCCGCGAGGGAACCCGCACCTGCCTTTATGCTTGGGTCCATTTGGTCAAAGACAGCCCTTGGCTGAAGTCGATTTCAGCCTGTGCCGCATTGGAGGTCAGCAACTCGTCCGAATGGGTCCGCGAAGGCGGGATGTCCTATCGCTGGGGCAAGAAAATGGAGCGCGAACTCGGCATCCCCTTCGACAAACAGCTCAATGCCAAGGAGCATGCGGAGGTCGACATCGAGCACGCCCATATGTTGTTGGACGTAGTTCGCGAGCACGCCAAAACCGAAGCCGATCTCGATTTGATTATGGAAGGTCTGATCGAGTCTTGGCAGTTGGACCAGACTTGGAAGGGCCTGCTCGCCGACATGTTGGCCGAACTTCCGGATCCAAAATAATGACGGGCCAAAATAATGATGGGCCAAAATAATGATGGGGATGAGCCGGCATGGGCACCAAGCCTGATAGTAAGTTCTTACTAGATCCCTATCTCGATTGGGCCAAAGCCGAGAACGTGCCCATTGTCGATGTGTTTGCGGTCAATCTGCACCAAATCGAAACCGAGCCTTGGAAGCGATTGGGTGGGGCATGTCGAGCAGCATTCGTGCATCTCAAGGGGCGCGGAGATTTTCTCTCTCTGCAGGTGATTGAGATTCCCCCCGGCGAGCACTCTGGCTGGCTACGCCATGTCTATGACGAAGTGTTCTTTGTGCTGTCCGGCCACGGCAGCACGCAAATTGAACAGCGCCCCGATGCCATGGCGGAGTTCGAGTTCGGCCCTAATAGCCTTTTTGCGCCGCCGCTCAATGCGCCCATGCGTCTGTTCAACACTTCCGGACATGAGCCCGTGCGGCTGGTGTCCACCAATAACGCACCGCTCTGGATCAATTTGGCGCATGATAATCGCTTCATTTTCGACAATGATTTTGTGTTTGAGCAGCGCGCCACCGAGCAGAAACATTTTTCGGGCGAGGGGGAGTTCATTCCTTTGGCTCCGGGAAAGCATATGTGGGAGACGAATTTCGTTCCGGATCTCTCCGATTTCGAATTGCACGCGTGGGAAAGCCGCGGTTCTGGGAGCAAGAACATAAAATTCATTTTGGCCGACAGCGTCATGCATGCGCATTGCTCCGAGATGGCGGTTGGCACATATAAGAAGGCCCATCGGCACGGGGCCGGAGCCCATGTGTTTGCAATATCGGGGAGCGGATATACGCTGATGTGGAATGAAGGCGATCAAGATTTCATGCGTCACGAATGGAACCACGGATTTGTCTTCGCGCCACAGGACGGCATGTTTCATCAGCACTTCAATACAGCGTCTGAGCCGGCCCGTTACCTCGCTTGTTCTCTCGGCAGCCATCGCTACCCAATGACTGCAGCCAAAAGATCGCGCAAAGAGGCGCCTGAATCGGACGCCAAAAAAGGTGGCCTGCAAATCGACTATGCCGACCAGGATCCGCGTATTCATGCCATATGGCACGAGGAGTTGGCCGCGACAGGCGTGGGCTCGCAAATGGGCGATGTTTTCGACGAGGCTACATTCCAGCAAAAGGTTTCATGACATTGGACCGCGATCTCAAATTTCTTCTCGATCCCTATGGTGACTGGTGTGCTGCTGAAGGCATTCCGGTCTATGGCGGATATGGCGTCGATACGCTGACCTGCGAGAGCGCGGCTTGGCCGCGCTTGGGCGATGGCTGCAAAGGCGCAATCGTCGATTTGAAGGGTCGTGGCGATTATATGGGCATTTTTGTCCTTGATTTACCGCCCGCCGCCGCCAGCTCACCGCAACAGCATATTTATGACGAAGTGTTCTATGTGCTGTCGGGCCACGGCACGACGAGTGTCGAGGGCGCCAATGGCGAGACCCATACATTCGAGTGGGGTCCACGAAGCATGTTCGCGCTAGGGCTTAATACAAAATACCGGCTGTTCAACGCGTCCGGCGTTGAGCCGGCGCGACTGGCTTCGGGCAATGCGTTTCCATTGATTTATAATTTTTACCGCGACGAGCGATTCATCTTCGACAAACCCCATGCTTTTTCCTCCCGCGAAGGACCTTCCTCCTTTTTCGAGGGCGAAGGAGAATTCACGCCGATAAGACCGGGCCGGCATATGTGGGAAACAAACTTCGTTGCCGATCTCGGCGGTTTTGAATTGCATCCCTGGGAGGCGCGCGGGGCGGGCTCGTCCAATATGCAATTCATTCTCGCCGACGGATCAATCGGTGCGCATGTTTCGGAGATGCCGGTGGGCGCATATAAGAAAGGCCATTATCACGGCCCCGGCTTACACATCTTCTTCATTTATGGCACCGGCTACACGCTGCTTTGGTATGAAGGCGACAAGGAATTTCAGCGCGTCGAATGGCGTCATGGCGTGGTGTTCGCACCACCTGATGAAATGTTCCACCAGCACTTCGACACCAGCGCTACTCCGGCGCGCTATCTCGCGCTTAGCTTCGGCTCAAAGCGATATCCCATTATCGAGGCCCGCCGCCGCGGCTCGGAAGGGCGGCGAACCGATGTCAGCATCAAGGAAGGCGGCTGCCAAATCGAATATGAGGATCAAGATCCGCGCATCCACAAAATTTGGCTCGACGAGATTAAGAAAACCCGTGTGCAGTCGAAGATGGGAAAATACTTTGACGAAGATGGGTTAATTCGAGCCGCGCAATAGAGCAGCTTAAGCACCAGTGTTACGGTCAGGGGCGAAGAGATGAACGCGCCGAGTAAGCCGAGATTCTTGATCGATCCCTATCTCGACTGGACCGAGAAGGAAGGCCTTACTGTTGTCGAAGATTTTTGCGTCGATATGCCCTTGGTCGAAACCAAGGCGTGGCCACGGCTTGGCGATGATTGCCGCGGCGCCTTTGTGCACTTAAAGGGCAGAGGCGATTTTATCTCCATTTTCTTAATGGATTTGGAGCCGTCTGCGGCGACGCGGCCACAGCAACATGTTTATGAAGAAGTGTTCTATGTCGTGGAAGGATATGGCAGTTGCCGTGTGCAGCTGTCTTCCGGCGAAGAACATAGCTTCGAATGGGGTCCGCATAGTCTGTTTTCGCTGCCGTTGAATGCGCCTTACCGATTGTTTAATGCTTCGGGTAAAGAGCGCGCGCTCATCGCATCGACCAATAATTTTTGCATGATGCTGAATGTGATTCGTAATGAGTCATTTATCTTCGACAATCCCGAGAAATTTCATGAACGCCAAGGCCCAGCCGAACATTTGAAAGGCGAGGGTGACTTCGTTCCCACTCACCGAAATCGTGAGATGTGGGAGACAAATTTTGTGCCCGACTTGAGCAGTTTCGAGCTGCGCAAGTGGAACAGCCGCGGTGCCGGCAGCTCCAATATGCTCTTCATGTTGGCGGAAGGAACCCTGCACGCCCATGTCTCGGAAATGTCCGTCGGCACCTACAAAAAAGGACATCGCCATGGGCCGGATTTTCACGTTTGCATCGTACAAGGACAGGGGTATTCCCTGTTTTGGTATGACGGTGACGAAGACTACAAACGCTTCGAATGGCGGCCCGGCAGCGTATTTGCGCCGACAAACATGATTTATCATCAGCATTTCAACACCAGCCGAAACCCGGTGCGCTATCTCGCAACGGCCTTTGGCAGCAGCCGTTACCCGTTTAGCCAAGAAAAACGCCAAATTAAGATGGGCGTCGATGTCAGCGTTAAGGATGGTGGCGCGCAAATCGAATATGAAGATCAAGACCCTCGGATTCATGAGATTTTTCTGGCCGAGCTGAAAAAGGCTGGAGTAGAGTGTCGTATGAGCGATTTCATGGACGAGAGTGTCTTAACAAGCAAAACGCCCTGATAAGCTCTAGGAAGAAAGGCGCGGTGACATGCAGGAACCAGGACTGCATGAATTTGGGAAATTAATGGCAGTCTCAGTGACCGGCTATTGCGTAAGGAGCCGTGTTCTGGGCCGTATGGCCTTCGCTCTTGCGTTGGGCGCTGCGTTGTCGATCGGCGCGCCGCAAGCCAGCGCCCAAGTTTCGTTTGCCGGTGAGACCATCAATGTTTTGATCGGCTCGGAGGCTGGAGGCGGTACCGACAACACCACCCGTTTGGTTGGAACCTATTTGCAGAAATATTTACCGGGCAATCCCTCGATGCGCTATCGCAACATGCCTGGTGGCCATGGCGCGAAGGCGCTCAATTTTTTCATGAATCGCATTGAACCTGACGGCTTGACTTGGGCGGGCGGCAGCAGCTCGCATATCGATCCCAATAGCCTGCGCAAGGATGTGGTCGAGTATAACCCAACTGAGTTTCGCTATATTGGCGGGACGTCCCGCGGCGGTTCCGTTGTTTTCATCCGCAAGGACAGGCTCGCCAATTTGACCGATCCGACATTGCCGCCGGTGGTGGTCGGTGTTTTGGACGGCAACAGAAGCTGGGCCAATTTGATCACCTGGGGCCAGGATATATTGGACTGGAATGTAAGGTTCGTTGTTGGCTATCCGGGCACCAATTTTATCCTTCTCGCGGTCCGGCGCGGCGAAACCCATATGATGGGGACCTCCAATCTGCCGCTGTTGAACGAGATGTTTTCGACCGGCGACTATGCCGGTGTGGCACAACTCGGCGCCGGTGGCAGTGATGCAATGGGGCGCCGCAGCGGCTTCGACGAGATTCCGGCATTCGCCAGCCTGGTGGAAGGCAAAACGTCCGGCCTTCAAAGCGATGCCTTCGCGTTTTGGTCCAAGCTCAATGAAACCGACAAATGGTATTCGCTGCCCCCAAATACGCCGCAAGACATTGTCGATGCCTATCAGCTGGCTTGGAGCCAGTTGGTTCAAGATGAAGAGTTCTTACGCCGCGCGCGGCAAATTAGTGAGGATTTCAGGCCCGTGAGCGGTGCCGATGTTCAAGAATTGGCGGCAACGACTGCCTATCCGAAGGTAGAGCTGGTGGCTTATATGGACGAACTTCGGATTAGGAACGGCTTGCCGGCCGAACCGCTCAGTGATGAAGAATTGGACCTGCTCGCCAGAGAAAACGGGTTGGACCGCTGAACCGCGAAACGCTTAGCGACTATTGCGATGTTCAGCTGCGCGGGGCTTGCCATACCGAAAACCGTCGGCCTAGATCAGGTTGAGTTAACAATATCACTATGCCGTGGACGTCGAAAAATGCGTTCGCACGCGGCCAACGAGGTTCGAGAATGGATCACATACAGTTTCCCTATCGTTCATCGAGCCATTTGGCGCTGATGCATGTCATCAATCAGTCGGGCGCGTGGGAGCGGCATGGCTTGGTGGTCGATTTCGACAAGATCATCAACCGCGACGATGCGCATGAGCTGGTGCCCAAGGGCAAAGTGGAATTCGTTTCCGGTAATCATGTTTCGACCTACGCCAAGCGCGCACAGGGCGATACATGGACCTATTTGGGTCAAACAGTGAGCAGAAACAAATTGGCCCTAATCACGCGGCCGGATATCGGCATCGAGACACTTCAAGATGTGCGCAAACGAAAATTCGGCTCTCGCGGCCGCCATCCTGGTCTCAATACCTGGCTCTACTTAAAGCAATCGGGGCTCGATCCCGATACCGACCAGGTGGAAATCGTCGAGGAAGCACGCGAGGAACTTCCCGACGGCACCAAGATCGTCAAACGCAAAAGCTTGATCGACATGGTGGCCGACGGCGAAGTCGATGCCTGTTTTTTGGGACAACCCCGAAGAGAATTTGCGAGGCGCAAAGGTCTTAAAATTATTGAGATCGCTCCACAGCCCATGGTCTTTTTCATGACCTTGTCGTCGTCGCTCAAAATGGTTCGTGACCATCCCGATATCGTGCAGCGGGTCACTAAAGCGGTGCTCGAAGGGATCGCTTTTTTCAAGATCAACCGCGAGGAGAGCATCCAAATTCTCATAAACCACCACACCAAAGAGGGCGTGCTCGACCGCGATGGGGCTAAAAAGCTCTATGACGATCTTGCGCCGACATTGGAGCCCAAGCTGTTTCCGGGTCTCGATGCCGTCGCCAATGTTTATCTCGAGGCCTTAAAACAAGACGAAGGAAATGGCGATGCGGCCAGGATCCATCCCTTGGAGCTGTGGAATTTCCATTTTCTGCGCGAAGTCGACGCGTCCGGATTTATCACAGACCTCTATAAAGACCATCCGCATTTGCTCACCGGTCATGGCGGTTGAGCAGATGGTAGGAATCTAAATTTCATGCACGATCTCGGATTCGAGCATTCTCACCCGTCCGAAGAGGAGCGGGCGCAACTCGCCGAAACAATCTGGTCGAACGACAATGTCGAGCTCACGACGGTGGGATTCGATGTTGGTTCATCTACGACGCATCTGATGTTCGCGCGCGTTCACTTGCAACGATTGTCGGAAGCCTTGTCGAGCCGTTTTGTGGTCGTCAACCGCGAGATCTTATGGAAGTCGCCGATTCAATTGACGCCCTATCGATCCGACAATTCGATCGATGCCGAATGGTTGGCCGCCTTTATTGCCGGGGCCTATGGCGAAGCTGGGCTCACGCGCGACGACGTGGATAGCGGAGCTGTGATTCTCACTGGCGAAGCGCTCAAGCGCCGCAACGCACGCGCGATTGTCGATCTGTTCTCCGCCGAGTCCGGAAAATTCGTCTGCGCTTCCGCTGGTCCCCATTTGGAAGCGCAGATGGCCGCGCATGGCTCCGGCGCGATCGCGCTCTCGCGAGAAAAGCATGCGAATGTGCTCAACATCGATATTGGCGGCGGCACCACCAAGCTCGCTCTAGCCCATGGCGGTAAATTGTTGCACAGCGCGGCCTTTGAAGTGGGCGGGCGTCTGGTGGCGACAGACCCAAACGGCGTGCTGACCCGCATCGAAGCGCCGGCACATCAGATCGCCGAGACCGCCGGTATATCGTTGAATCTGGGCTCCGTTTTGAGCGCAGATGATCGCACGCGCCTGGTCAACCAAATGACGGATGTGATTTTCGAGATCCTGCGCGAGGGCCCAGGCTCGCAACTGGCGCAAGGCTTGATGCTGACCGAGCCTATGCCACGAACATCTCAGCCGGAGATGATTACGTTTTCCGGCGGCGTCTCCGAATATATTTTCAAAAGGGAAACCGAGCCTCATGGCGATATGGGCTATTTATTGGCCCAAAGCCTTGTTCGGGCACTGGGGCAGGGTCGTTTGCCCTGGCCCGTCATCGATCCGGGAGAGGGAATCCGCGCCACCGTCATTGGGGCATCGCAGTTCTCGGTTCAGGTCAGCGGCAACACGATTTTGGTGTCGGACCCAGGAGTGCTGCCGATGCGCAATGTCCCGGTGGCCCATATTGACGAGGATTTAAACGGCGGTTTCGACGCGGCTTCCATTACGCGGGCAGTCGAGAACACGCTTAAGCGAATGGATGTCGAGGAGGGCCAGCAAACCATTGCGCTGGCGTTCAAATGGGCCGGTGATCCTCTTCACTCGCGCCTGTTTGCGCTTGCCAAGGGGCTTTGCGAGGGGCTGCCCAAAACGATTGCGGCCGGCAAAGCGCTCATCATGGTCATGGAAGGCGATATCGCCCGCGCTCTGGGTCAGATTTTGCGCAATGAGCTGAACGTGGCGGGCCCCATTGTCTCGATCGATGGGGTTCAGCTGGCCGAGTTCGATTACATCGATGTGGGCGAAATCATGGAACCGTCAAATGTCGTTCCGCTGATTATAAAATCGCTTCTATTCTCAACGCCGGGTTGAGAGCATTGCGCGCGAGCTAATCTGCTCTTCGTGGACCAAACGCTGTGAACGCGTGCGCGTGGCTTTGCTCGTATGTGCGCTTATCAAAGGTGAAGTGGGCGGTCTCTCTCTCACCGCACTGCAACGCACGGTCCGCGGCGATCCCGTCTGGTCTAGAGTCAATGTTGCCGAGAAAAAAGTGCGATCTATGGAGCTTTAGTCTTTGCCTCCAAATACTCCATTCCGAAGTCAATTCCCAACTCGATCCACATCACCAGATGATCAGACATCTGGTGGGTTCTCCAATACGTCTTATAGTAAGTTGATTTCTGCGAGTCGGTACGCGACTTGCCTTTTGCAGAAATGTGGTAGCGCTCCCCCATCGCCTTGGCATATTTCTTTTCGTCGTCGGCGGTGAACACGTGGTTATAGAAGTCGAAGACGCCGCCATTCAAATAAGTCAGCCGCTGATCCGCTATTTGGAAGGCGATCTGATCGTAGTGCCGCTTCTTCTTGCCTACATTGGTGGCCGGCACATTTTGTAGCACCTCCGGAACGTTGAATCCGGCGTTTTTGAGCTGGTCCATCGTCGTGTCATCGCGGCCGAAGATGTTGAAATCACCGAGGAGGATAAGATTGCGGGACCAAGAGCGACCGCTTTCGGCTCGTTCTTTGAGAAAATCGGCGACCAGTCGAATTTCTTCCACTCTCTTCGGGTCGTCGGCCTTGTCCTTGCCGTAGATCATGTGGACTGTCGTCAGCAGGAACTTGAACCACCCCGCCTGGAAGCCGACCACAAAAGGCGTACGGTAAAGTTGATTTGACGCCTCATAGACAGTCTTCTTCCCTTTGGCTTTGATTTCCTTTGGCGGAATCAACAACTCGCCGGCCACACCGGCGAAGCGGACCTTTCTTTTGTCGTAAAGGAAGGCCAAGCGTTCACGGTTGCCAGGCGAGCCCTCGGTGACATCGGTAACGACGTAGTCCCAATTGTCCCTGCCCAGAACTTTCCGGACCTTTTCCAGGGCCTTGAGGTCCTCGCGCACCTCCTGAACTGCCACGAGATCGAAGTGAGAGATGATCTCCGGATGTAAAAGAAGGCCTCGCTCTGTCTCTCGCCGTAGGCGTCTGAATCGAACTCTCGGATATTCCATGAGGCCAAAAGTAGCGTGTCGTTGTATGTCCGCTTTGGCACCTGGGCCGACAGCGCCTCTCGCAGCTCCAGCAACCTCCGAGCTGTTCTCCGTCCGTGAGAATTCTTCGAGTTGATCTGGTAGTAGAAGGGCATGGGTCACCTTTATCTGTTTGCCGAAATCGAGAGCGTGAATTTAACGCGCATTGAGCGGGCGTTAAAGCGGTTCGAAGAGTTCCAACGCGTTGCTTTCCTCCGCAACCGACTAGCCGTCATCTTCCTTACCGCTATCTGCTCGCCGCAGCATTGTCACAGTAACTCAGCTGGTCTTTGACGGCGAACGCAAATTAGCGCATTTCCCCGGCCGTAGGATCGCCGTTGAAGCGCTCATTGGGAGCGTTAGCGCTACTCGCCGCTGACGGTGAGAGTCATGATCTCTTTGGCCTCTGCAACCACTTCGGGCGGCATCGCGTAGGCGCGCCGGAGAATTTCGTAGACTCGATCGCTGCTGACCGGATTGATTTCGATTCCGATCCTATCTGCCTCGGCAAGAAATGCCGGGTCTATCATGGCAGCGTGAAACGCAGTCCGTAGAGCTGCAACGCGCTCCTCCGGTACGCCGGGCGGCGCGACAAGGGGGCTAAAGCTCGCAATGGGCGAAAGAATAAGTTCGAGAATCTGCCGCTTGGTATCGTCTTCTATGAATTCGCCAAGCGCGGGCGTATCCGGAAATTCGGGATTACGCTCGAAGGCGATCTGGATCGGCACAGAGATTTTTTGCTGCGGAAGCCAATCGGGCCGCGTCGACTTTAATCCGGCGACAAGCGAGCCGCAGCGCCCGTCCACTTCGCCGCGGTCCATCGCATTGAACACTTCATTGCCGCCGGGATAGCCCGAGATTGTTGTGATATTGGTGCCGAACAATTTGTTCAGCATCATTGGAAAAATTTCCATTTGCGATCCGGCGCCGGAACTGCCGACAAAAAAGTCCTTTTCAAATAAATCGTTCCAGGTCCTGATCCCGGATTCGTGCCATGCAATGCAAATTCCGGTGGTCGAGTTTAGACTTCCGATGAAATTAATCTGTGTCGGATCGAAGTTTGCGGCTGCGGTACCGTACAGCGGAGCGTAAGGGACGGCGGACTGAATGAGCGCAACGAGTGAGCCGTCTTTCGGCGCGTTCTCATTGACAAAATTCATTGCCCGAAGTCCGCCGGCCCCCGGCATGTAATCGACAATGATCTCCGGATTTCCCGGAAGATGCGCGGCGAGATAGGGTGCAAAAGCAAGAGCGTGCACAGCATAGACGCCGCCCGCGGTCGCCGAGACCAGCATGGTCATCTGTCTGTCCGTGTAGAAATCTTCGACTGGCTGGGCGTTAACGGCGTTTGCCCCGAGCACAAAACTCGCAATCATCGCAGCAACGAGTTGGATGCCCCTAAGTTTCACGCTTTGCCTCCTTGGCGCGCGCCTGCAAGTCTCACTCGCCAATGTCTAGGCAACTTTGTCCCATTTATCGATGTCGACTTCCCAGCCCTTATTTTGGGAAAGATCGAAGGCATTGCCTTCAGGATCGACGACACGGTGTTCGGCATAGGGCCGTACCGCGGGCCGATCGGCGACGGGGTTTGTGCCGTCGCTGAGCTCCGCCACTTTCTGGCGTGCATCGCGTATCAAAAATCCAATATTATGAATGCCGAACCGGCGTTCCTCCAATTTCTCGGCCTGCCCGTCATGACCCACTCTGTTGTAGGTGGCGTAGCTGTCTGCGTCCCTGCTCCGGTAATAGGGATGAAGCGCAAGATTGGTATAACCGTCGCCGAGGAAGCAATTGAAACGGCCTGCCTGGTGGCGGAGCTCTGTAGTGGCAAGCTCGCGCAGACCCAGGAGCTCCATGTAAAAATCCGCGGCGCGCTGCGGCTGAAGCAAGTGAAATGCGATATGGACGATGCGCGGCAGGTTTCGCTCTTCGCCGTTCATGCCAAAACCCTTTTCGGATAAAGAGATAGGGTTGCATTCGGGGTCGAAAATGCGGACCTCACCACAATGCACTCCTCCGGATTCGCGCTTGACCACGCCGCCTGGAATCAATTTCCGATAGTGCCCGAGCGTTTCGGCAATATTGTCGACCTCCAGACCAATGTGATGCAAACCCAAATCTCTTCGCAGTTCACCCAATTCGAGCCGCTGCTTGAAAAAGGTCATATTGAAATACCCGTCCGTCAGCGAGACATCGCCTTGTGGGGAGCGTCTCAATTCCTCCATCGCGAGGTTGGTCTTATAAAACTCCGCAAGCTTTTCGGGGCTCTGGCTTGTGAAAGCCAGATAACGGATGCGCGCCACCGGCTATCTCCCACAGCTTCGTTTGATCATTCGAAAAAACGGTGCGTCTCGCAACATTGCGATAACATTATCATGCGCATTGCGCGCCATGCCAACCCACAATGAAGCTGGGAATGGAATGTGATGAGACCAAAGGCACATTTGCACCAATGGCTTCGAAAAAGGGGTGCGCTTTGAGCAATCTTTACGAGTAGAATTTTCTGATTACGCTATTTCATTTGTGAAGTTTGCACCGGACGGATAAATGTCCACGCATGGCAGAAGGTACACCTTATTGCGCCGCATCCAAAACAGCGCTTTCGTCTATTTTGTGGATGGTCCCAAACAAAACCCATATCGCCCGCTTCGGCGCATAGTGCGGCGATTATTAGCAATTATACCGCGTGAAAATCGCCTATCCGCGCTTAACGCACATTTTCTTACAGATGCTCTCGACAATGCTAGAGTGCATCGACGGGAGAAAATGATGGCGAGAAGGCCGGTTATATTTTGGAGCGCGGTGGCGGTTGTCCTCTCGCTCGCCCTCGGTCTTAGCCAATTCGGACCCGCTCAAGCGCAAGCGCAAGTTTCCTTTTCCGGTAAGACCATTCAAATGATCATCGCTTCCGATCCCGCAGGCGGTACCGATCTTACGGGGCGCCTGATTGCGCAATATTTGAGCAAATATCTGCCCGGCGAGCCGCGGATGGTGATCAGAAATATGGGTGCAGGCGGCGGAAAGATCCGCGCCGCGAATTACCTTGCCCAAGAAGCGCCCGCCGACGGAACGGCGGTGATGCAAAGCGATTCGACGACCCTTCAGCCTGAAATTGCTCGCCGCGATGTCTCACGATACGACCCGAGCACATTCCGGGTGATAGGTTCGCTCCATCGTGGCGGGAGCATCGTTCTGGTGCGCAGGGACGCCTTTGATCGGCTGAACGATCCCGAGGCAAGACCTGTCATTGTCGGCGCCATTAGCGGTACGCGTGCCTGGCAAGCCATGCTGGTCTGGGGAAAAGAGTTTTTAGGTTGGAATCTGCATTGGATCCCCGGCTATCAGGGCACGGCTTCTTTGAATAGAGCGTTGCGCCAAGGCGAGATCGATGCGTTCTCTACCAATAATATTTTCCTCATAAACGAACTTCTGGACGACGAGTTGGTCGTATTGCTGACCCAAGAGGGGCAGGTGACAGATGACGGCTATGTGCCGCGTGGCTCCTATCCCGATGTTGCCCTGTTCCCGGTTCTGTTGCGCGAGGCCAATCCGCCTCAGATACCTTGGCAGGGCTATCTCTCGGTGATCGGTCCCAGCCACGTCGACAAATGGCTTTCGCTTCCTCCCGATACGCCCGATGATATTCTCGCCGCCTATCGCACGGCCTATGTGCAAGTGGTGGAGGATCCCGAATTTCTCGAACTGGCGTATCGGCAGCTCAGCCAGGAGCTCTTTATTATTTCCGGCGCGCGGGTCGAAGAAATGATCCGCGAGATTCACAGCGCGCCTGACGAGGCTGTGGATTATGCGACCGATCTGCGCGTGGAGTTTGGCCTGATCACGCGTTGATTCGAATTCGAGTAGCGCGCAACACCCCAATACTGTCTAATAGTTGGCGGGGCCTTTTTACGCGCGGCAGAGCTAAATGATAGACGCGACCATCGCCGCCCTTGTCGCCATTTTGCAGCCATGGCCGCTATTTCTGATGCTGGTAGGCGTCTTCTGCGGCAGCATTTTTGCAGCGCTTCCCGGCATCGGCTCGCTTGTCCTGATCGCCATCGTGCTTCCCTATGCGGTGACGCTCGATCCTTATGGCGCCATCGCCTTGCTGCTTGGGATTAGCGCCGTCGCAAATACTGCAAACACATTTCCATCTGTTTTGATCGCGGTTCCGGGAAGCGCAGGCTCGCAGGCGACGATCGTCGACGGCTATCCCATGGCGCAGAAGGGCGAGGCGAAACGCGCCTTTGGTGCGGCCTTTACCGCTTCGGCCATTGGCGGTGTTTTTGGCGCGGTTTTTTTGTATCTCTCGCTTCCCATCTTAAGCCCGCTGGTTTTGAGTTTCGGTTCTCCGGAATTCCTCATGCTCGTGGTGTGGGGCTTAAGCGCGGTCGGGGTCTTGAGCGGCAAAGCACCGGTCAAAGGATTGCTCGCGGCGCTCGTCGGCGTGTTGATCGCCTCCATCGGTGTCGACGATAAAACCGGCATCGAGCGCTTTAATTTTGGCGGGCTCTATTTGCTGGATGGCGTCAGCATTGTGATCGTGGGGCTGGGACTGTTCGCGGTTCCCGAGATGATCTCCTTGGCGGTGCGGCGCACGCGCATATCTGAGACTGAGGAACTTGGGGCAGGGCTATTTGAAGGGATCAAAGACGTGTACCGACATTGGTGGCTGCTAATACGCTGCAGCCTCATCGGCGTATGGGTCGGCTTTCTTCCCGGGCTGGGCAGTTCGGTCGCCGATTGGTTCGCCTATGCCCATGCCAAGCAAACGGAGAAGAATCCGGAGCGCTTTGGACATGGCGATGTTCGTGGCGTCATTGCGCCGGAATCGTCCAACAATGCGAAAGAGGGCGGGGCGCTGATCCCCACAATCGCTTTCGGCATTCCGGGAAGCGCGTCGCTGGCGCTAATTCTTGTCGCCTTCATTTCAGTCGGAATCCTACCCGGCACCAGTATGCTGACCGATAAGCTGCCCTACACGCTGGCCATGGTTTGGGTTCTGGTGTTGGCGAATATTATCTCCGCTCTGCTGGCGCTTGCCGCGTCGGGCATGTTCGCGCGCGTTTGTTTACTTCCCTTTTATGTCGTGGTGCCGTTCACGCTTGTGCTCTGTGTATCGTCTTCCTTCACGAAGCATCTTGTCTGGGCCGACATAGGTGCCTTTCTTATTTTCTCTGTGACCGGCTATTTCATGAAGCAATTTGGCTGGCCGCGGCCGCCGCTTCTCGTGGCCGTGGTCCTCGGCAGCCAATTGGAGCGCTATTTGTGGCTTTCCAATGCGCGCTATGGCTCGAGCTGGCTTCTGGAGCCTACAGTACTGGTGATCATCGCATTGATCTTCATAACCGTCGCCTTTCCGCTTATTCGCGCGCGTAAAAAAGACCGCATCGAGCGGGACAAGAACGCCGCTGCCATGCCGCGGAACGCGATTATCGGCGATCTATGGTTTTCCCTGACATTTGTTTGCGTGTTTGTCGCCGCCTGCGCCATCGCGTTGCAATGGCCGCTGCGCAGCAGCCTTATTGTGCTCAGCGCTTCTGCTATTGCTCTGCCTTTAATCGCCTTGCAGGCCGTCGCGCATTTCAAAACACTTCGGCTCTCTCCTGCAGGCACAGATGCGGATGCCGCCGGCACATTGCCTGCGGACATTGCTAAGCAGCGCATTGTCAAACAGCGCACTAGAGAAATATTTCTTTGGCTCTTCGGCCTTGCCTTAGGCGTCTATTTGTTCAGCTTTTATCTCGCAGTGCCGGTATTTATTATAAGCTATGTCCGGCGCTATGGCGGCGGCTGGCTGGTGGCAGTTCTGTTGAGCGCGTTCGGAACCTCGATCGTCTATCTGATTTTCGAAATCCTGTTGAATGTATTTTGGCCAGCCTCGCCAATCCTCAATTTGTTCATCAGCCGTTAAACGGGGGCAGACGGAAGTTGAAAGCCAAAACCTACCGGGCTTCACGCCGCCTTATTCCAAACATCGATGTCGATTTCCCATCCTTTGACCTGAGAAAGATCAAAGGCATTTCCTTCCGGATCTCTTAAGCGGTATTCGGCATAGGGGCGGTCAGCAGGCCGCTTGACGATGGTGATCTCCTTGCTCAAACTTTCGAGCCGATTGTCCATATCGTCGACCAGAATCCCGAAATGATTGATGCCGAGCCGCGCTTCATGGCCTTTGCTATGATTGTAAAAAGGATGAATTGCTAGATTGGTTACGCCGTCGCCGGCAAAGCGATTGAGCCGGCCCGTCTTTCGCCGCTCGAAACTGGTCGTTAATTCGCGAAAGCCGAATATGCCGGCGTAAAAAGAAAGCAGTCGCTCGGGGACCAGCGCGTTGAGCGCGATATGGGCAAGTCGGGGACGCTGCCGTGGGTGATCGCCAACACCAAAGCTGTCGGTTGAAATGGATACCGGATTACTCTCGGGGTCGTAGAAGCGGCGCATACCGCTATGAACTCCCTCCGGTTCCGGTATGACGACATTGCCGGGAAATAATTGCAGAAACCGATTTGTCGCTTCACTGAGATCATCGACTTGGAGCCCCAAATGATGAAGCCCGATCTCCATGCGCGGCTCACCGAGAGAGGACCGGCTTTTTAGAAATGTTAGATTATAAAACCCATCGCTTAAGGACAGGTCGCCTTGCTCCGAGCGCCCGAGCGTTTCAAATCCGAAATGCCGGGAGTAGAAATCGCCAAGCGTGCTTGGATCATTGCTTATAAAGGCCAGATAACGCAGTTGCGCGATCAATTTGTCATCCTCTCTGCGGGAACCCTATGCGTAGACTTTGTCTGGAAGGTGCAATCCGAGAGCCAGCCCGTCAAGGCCAGTTTTGACGCCGCATGGATTGTTCCATTGAGTGGACCAGAAGATGCGCGCCAAGCTAAAGTAGATTCATGTTTTGGAAAATGCTGACGAGAGCCGTCCTCATTTGCCTCCTCGGCGTTGGAGGCGTCAGTTCGGCGAAGGCCCAGGTGACATTCGCCGGCGAGACGGTAAACATCATCATCAGTGCGCCGGCTGGCGGCGGCACCGACGTGTCCGCGCGATTGCTGGGTCGTTCTCTTGGCAAATACTTGCCGGGCGAACCGAGGATACGTTATCGCAACATCATTGGCGGCGGCGGTATCACGGCCAATAATTATTTTTATCGCGAGGCGCCTGCCGATGGCCTCAGCTTGCTTGTCGGCTCCAGAAACGAAATCAGCCCGGTGAATCTGTTGAGCGATACGACAAGTTACAACCCCGCGGAATTTGAGTTCATCGGAGGCGACATACGTTTGGGAACGGTGTTTCTCGTGCGCGCCGACGCCATTCATCGGTTGAAGGATCTTTCCACGCAGCCATTGGTCTTCGGTGATATCGATGGCGCGCGCTCGGGAGTTCTTGTGAGCCTATGGGGCAAAGAATTCTTGGGCTGGAACCTACGACCTGTATTGGGCTACGCCAGCATCCCCGCGCTTGTGCTCGCGGCGCGAAGCGGTGAAATGCAGATGATGGCGCATCAAGCTACATTTACAATCGCGCCGATGCTGGAAAATGGTGAGTTCGTCGCGATTGCCCAGCTGGGCGTGCGCAACGATATGGGTGAGCTTGAACGCCGCTCGACATTTCCAGATGTTCCATTGCTCAGCGACGAGCTTATTCCCAAACTCGATGACGAGGCTAGGCGCGCCTTCGAGCTGATGCAGACCGATATGCTGGTCAATAAATGGTTGGCACTGCCGCCCGGGACGCCTGCCGACATTGTCGAAGCCTATCGCATTGCATTTACGCAGGTGACTCAAGACCCGGAATATCTGAGGAGCGCGCGTAATGAGATCGGCGCGGATTATACGCCGATGTCCGGCCCGCAAATGGAATCCTTGGTTGAAACTCTGGTCCAGGTATCCAAAGAAGATCTTGGCTACATCAACGCCCTTAGAGAGAAGAACGGTCTGCCGCTGAACTGATGCTTTAAAGCAGACCAGAGCGTTGATGTCCTAGATGTCGATGTGGTGAGGAAAGCCATCTATCGCTCGATACCAACAGATGCGCATACCGAACACTCGATTTTTTCGGGAAGCCAGCTCCGCGCTAAAACCCTAATCGCCAAGGATCGTATCTTCGACATCTGGCCCTTCCGGGACAGTTTCCAGATAGGCGTGAATGTCAGCAACCTCTGCATCCGAAAGAACCGATTCGACATAGGGCGGCATCACTTGCGCGGGCGCACGGATATAGGCGCGGATTGCTTCCACGGGCAGAGGATTAGGCGCCAGCTTAGGCCCGCTGATCGGGCCTTGGCCCACCGTGCCGTGGCACTGGAAACAACCAACACGCATATATGTCTCAAAACCTCTTTCGGCGTTGGGACCGTCCGCACTTCTTGCGGGGGAGGCTGTTACGAGAAGCATGCCCGTCACAGCAGCGACATTTGACAACAAACGAAAATGGTTCATATCGCCCCCCTTAGCGGCCTTGCATATGGACATCGATCAAACATATGCCGCCGGCTTTTACGATCTCAATGCCGCGGCGTATCGCGGGCGCGAGGTCCGCTGGATCGGTGATCTGATCAATGCCTTCGCACCCTAGCGAGCGCGCCAGCGCCGCATATTGAATGTCCGGATTTCTGATTTCGGTTCCGATGTAAGCGCGATCAATGCCGCGATTACGCCAATTGGAGACCCGCTGCACATGCATGACTTCTTGATGATAGGATTTGTTGTTGTTCATGATCGTGAGCATAGGAATCTTGTGGTACGCCGCCGTCCACAGCGCGCCATTGGCATACATAAAGTCGCCATCGTTTTGGATATTGATCGCGAGGCGGCCATGTTCGCGGTGAGCGAGGGCCGCACCGACCGCCGAGGGCAAGCCCCATCCGGCGCCGGTTCCTGTCGATCCGCCGATATATTGATGATGTTTTTCAAAGTTCCAAAGCCGATCAGTCCAACCGAGATGGTCTCCCATCACCGCCCAGTCTTCGCCTTGAATCTGTTGCCAAATCTCGGCAGCCAAGCGCGCGGTGCTGATCGGGCTGGCGTTCCAGCCATTCATTGCGTCTTCTCTCGAAGCTTGCCGTGCTTCGGCATGGGCAACACGGCGCCTTTCTCCGCGGCTCTCGATCGCCGCGCGGTGTGAAGCAGTAATTTCCTGCCGCACCGCTTCGATAAGGGCTGGCAGCGTCGTCTGCGCATCGGCGCCGATCGAAAGATCGACCGGTGTTAGCCGCTGGAAGTCCTGAAAATTAGCTCTGATATAAAGATCGCCAACACCGATAGAGATGAGTTTTGTGCCGGGACGAACCCGCGGCACGGCATGGGAATCCAAAGTGTCGTAATAACGATTCACCACTCCGAAGAAATTGCTCGTTTCTAGCCCAAGGACAACATCGGCGCGGGCAATTTCCCCAATACCGGCCTTGCACGGATGCATATTGGCGATATTCAACCGCGCGCGCTGATCGTAAACAGCTGCGTTCAATGTTTCGGCAAGTTCGCCCACCAAGGCCATTCCCTCCGGCGTGCGCGCACAGCGTTCGGTAACGATGACTGGGTACTCGGCATTGACAAGCATGCGCGCCGCTTCACGCACCGCATTGGTGTCACCTTGGGGCGGGGCGGTCGGGGTATATTTTGGAATGGTCAGCCTGGTCCCTTCGGGGATTGCATTTTCCTGCAACTGATCGTCCAGCGAAATGGCGACCGGCTCGGTCGGCGGGGTCATGCAAATTTTGTAGGCGCGGACCATGGACTCGGCGTAGTGCTGCAACGACCAAGGTTGGTCGTCCCATTTGGTGAAATCGCGCACCACGGAAATCGGATCGATTGCCGAATGTGCGGTCGGCACGCCGGGCGGACGCTCGGTGGCATCCAAATGATTGCCGATAATAACAATGACCGAGGCGCGGTCGCACCATGCATTATACATCGCCATTGCGGCATGCTGCAGTCCCACTGTCCCATGATAGAGGCCGGCCAAGGGCTTGCCGGAGACTTTGAAATAGCCATGGCCCATCGCGGTGCCGGATTCTTCGTGCATGACCGTCAGCAATTCCGGATTTTGGTTCATGCCGTAATTGTTGAGCGATTCATGTATGCCGCGGCAGCTCGATGCCGGATTGGTCACGATGTAATCGATATCCAATGATTTGATGACATCGACCATAAAATCGGAGCCGGGCTTTCCGGCCGGGTTTCCCCAGACGATTGGCGTACCCTTGCTTTGGGCCGCTTGCTCGGCAAGCGAGGGGCGCACCGCGGACGGGGCAGGGGCCGCGGCTTTCGCTTTTTTGGGTGCCGATACGGCGCCCGCTGCTCCCGCGGCGGCAACGCCGACCATAAATTTCCGGCGATCGACTTTTGGTTCCGTGGTCTTCTTCGTCATCAATTTGCTCCCGCCAGTAAATTCATTGCCCGTAAAATCATTATCCGTAAAATCATTATCCGGCCAAGCAGATTAATACCGCCCCGGCCGTAAGATTGAAATCATAGTCTGAGGCAAGCATCGCCGCCACTCAAGCTTGCCGAAAAACAAAGGGGAATTCTCCACTAGGTTCCGGCCCGGCCCGGCAAGGCGGGACGGCGCGCGCAATTTGGGGTAATCTCGCTTTACAATCATGAGAAAGGCGGGAGCGACGGATCATGCGTATTTTTAGGCTTACTCTCACCTTGGCGTGCTCGCTCTTCGCATTTTCGGCGTCGGCGCAGGGCTGGATCGAGTTTGTCGACGAAGAAGAATTATTCGGCGTGAATCTGCCGCACATGCCGCGTGTCGAGAGTATCCGCTACATTTCAGAATTCGGTGCCGATCTTCCCGGAAAAGTCTTTATCGCGTCGGAACCGCAGGTCAATTACAAGATCACGGTTGTTGATTACGCGGACAATCCTGTGCAGCACCCCTGGAGAGTGTGGGACTTCACAGGCTCTGTCGCCTACGCCGCATGGCAAATCCGCAAACGCGGAGGCGATATCACCCATGATGGTTGGACTGAGGCCGACCGCATTCCGGGCCACCACCTCCAGATCACCAATGCCGATCAAAGTCGCACCTATGCCGCAATGCACTCACATGGGACACGGCTTTATATTTTCGAGGCGATTGCAGCGCCGGGCGCGACACCGCCGATCCAATATCAGCAATCTGTAATTGTCCTCGATGAAGAGGGAGAGGTCGTTCGCTACGATACGGACTTCCGCACGAGGATCGACCCGCGACGCTAATGAGCGTGTCAGGGAAGCTCAAACACGAGCGTGTCGTCTACCTTGCCCGCACCGCCGCAACTGGTCGAGCCGTCGAAGAAGAAAAGCTTGTCGTCGGCGGAGGCGGCGGCAAATGCGTGCCGCGCTTGGGGAAGCGCCGGGAAACTCACTCAGCTTTGGGTCGCGAGATCATAAGCTTCGACTTCATCATAGGTCCCACCTTCCTCGCGGCATTCGCCGCCGGCAACAAACAGCATGCCGTGATATTCGGCGAAGGCGACGCTCGAACGCCCCGTGGGCATTGGCGGCGCAGATTCCCAAGAATCCGTCGCGGGATCGTAAATATCGTGCAGCCCAACATTGGACGGGTTTGGCCCCAGGCGGCCCCCGATCAAATGAATTTTGTCGTCGACGACAAAGGCAGAGGCATGATCGCGCGGCGTCGGCAACGGCGCGGCCAAACTCCAAGAATTACTCGCCGGATCGTAGACTTCATGCGTGCCGAAGGTCTCATTGCAGCCGAAGCGACCACCGATCGAGTGAATCTTCCCGTCAATGGCTGCGAGCACGCCGCCGCCTTGGGCCTCGGCGAAGGGCGCAAGCGTCTCCCATTCATCGGTGGCTGTATCATATGCATAGAAGCCGGCAGACGAGAGTGTATGCGTGCTTCCGCCGAATCCGCCCGCCACGTAGATTTTTCCGTTCACTACGGCGAGTGCCTGATGGGTTACCCCTTCCGGAGCGCGGGCGAGCTCACGCCAGCTATCGCTCTGCGGATCATATTCGGTGGTGTAGCCGGTCTCGTAATGGGTGCCCTCATTGGTCTCCGGATTTTCATCCCAGGCGCCGCCGACCAGATATATTTTTCCGTTGACGTTGGCAGCCTTCATTTCACTGCGCGCGATGGGAAGGGGCGCAGCCATGGACCACTCGCTGTTTGGCTGTTGCGCGACGGTGGGTGGCGCGGCGAAAATGCCGCTCAATAGGAATGCACTAAGGAGTACACGGCGAGGAGTTGTCTTGTCGGCCATAAAACTGCTCATTTCCAAAGTTCGATTGAACGAAAACGAAGCGGGCGTTTTTTCGAAATGCCCATCACAAATGAACCATAGCTCCGTGCAACCCAGCCGGGAAGTGTGAGAAGCACAATCTCGGCATCGACAGCCAAGGCAATATCTATGCGGTGGAAGGCCAAGGCCAAAGCAAGGGCAAACGGGTGCAGCAATTCGTCAATCTGAGTGGGCTTGATTGAGGCCCAATTCTTTTTGTTTTTTCTTCGACAGGCCGAGTGAAACGATTTTGTGAGATTGGCGCAGATAGTCTTTCAGATCCGCATTGGACAGCCCCGGCTTTGCATAGTGCTGAATCCATTTCATTCCGCGCGATGCCAAATAAGGCGCCGGGCGTAAGCCTGGTTGATCCCTTAGAATCTCATATGACAACGGGCTCACTTTAAATGTGAACCCTGGCTGCCCATCGCCCCAGCCTCCAATGGCGAAGACTTTGCCGCCGACTTTCCAAACATGAGCGCCACCCCATTGAACCACATGGCTGGTGGCGGTAAGCGCGCGGCAAAACGCGTTGAATTCGTCATAGGTCAATGGAAACCCGCCTGCATGCCCGACCCCAAATGCACGATCCTGAATACTATGGCTCAAGCAATCCTAGATAATTTTACTGCTGCTCAAGCCATTGTTCAGGCAAATTCAAGATAAGATACTCAGCGGATGTCCGGCACCCATGACGGGGCGCGTAATTTCGGCTAATCTCGAACATTAGTGAATAGGATCGGTGGGAGAGGGTGATTATGCGGTTTTCGACAATTGTTTTTGCGATGGTAGGAATGCTCATCGCGTTTCCGGCGGCGGCGCAAGGCTGGATCGAGTTCGTCGATCGCGACGAATTCTTCGGCATAAATCTGCCGCATGAGCCTAGTGTCGAGAATACTACCTATTCTTCAGAATTCGGCGCCGAATATCCGGGCAAAGTTTATACTGCCTCGGACGGCCCCGTGGAGTACAAGATTACGGTCATCGATTATACCAATTCCTCGGAATTGGAGGGCTCGCGCGGCGTGTGGGATTATGCGGGCTCGGTTGCCTATGCCGCGTGGCAGATCCGCAAGCGCGGCGGCGAGTTTACCCATGATGGGTGGACCGAAGCCGACCGCATCCCTGGTCATCATCTGCAAATTACCAATGAAGATAACAGCCGCACCTATGTCGCAATCCATTCGCATAATATGCGGCTCCATATTTTTGAAGCCTTCGCGGCGCCCGGTGCGATCGCGCCGATCCAATATCAGCAATCCGTGGTGTTCCTCGACGAGGACGGGGAGATCGTCCGCTTCGACACGGATTTTAGAACCAGGATCGACCCGGGACGGTGATTGGTTCGCGTATTGAGATTTGTAGATCTCTCCGGTTCTTTGATTTCTTCGTTGCCTGCTTGCGGGGGGCAAAGCGGACATCGGCCAAGTCATTTATCTGACGGCTTACCCGGTCGTGCGATTAAGCGCTATTGCGTTCTCATTGCGCGCGGGTTAGCCGCTCGTAGGATAGTACACACAGCCTCACCTTCCCTTCGCCCCCTAGCAAACTCACTCGCGTAGTCGGCGGCCTCGAACAAGTCGGTGTCCACATTGGCTAGCGTGGCTTCACAGTCGCGAGAGTAACCGAAGGCGTATCCATCATTGTATGCTGTCTCCTGTTGATCATCTGGGCCGCTGCAGGCGGTAAACAACATGGACATCAACGCCAAACCCAGAAAAACTCTCATGAGGTCCACCCTTCCGGCGGTTGTTCCGCCGAATATTACAAAAATAGCCATTGCTGAACACAAGCGAGCTGACAGGGAGAATTTGGGCCGAGCGGTTTGAGAGGAAAATGCTCGCTATTGGCTGTGGTCTCAAGTGATGGACGCAACACTTTATCTTAATTGGAAAAGATGGAGTGTTCGATGGATCAAGGAAATGGGAATCAGAAAAGCCATTACGGTTTCAGTGCGTTAGAGAAGGACGAAGTTTGGGAGCGTTGGGCTCGGGGTGAAACGCTGAAGGCGATCGGGCGAGTTTTCGGTAAGCCCTCGTCGTCGATTCGTGGTCAGCTGTCGCCCTATGGCGGGATCCGACCAGCACCCCGGCGGCGTTCAAAGCTGGCTTTGACATTGTCGGAGCGCGAGGAGATCTCCAGAGGTCTCGCGGCGGAACAATCTGCACGCTCTTTGGCAAGGTTGCTGGGCCGTGCGCCCTCGACGGTGAGCCGAGAGATTCGCCGCAATGGGGGCTATGATCGCTACCGCGCGGCATTGTCCGACGAAGCGGCCTTTATACGTGCGCGCCGGCCGAAGCGATGTAAATTGGCGGGCAATGCGCAGTTACGACAGACAGTAGCGCGCAAGCTTAAACAGGATTGGTCGCCCCAGCAGATCGCCGGTTGGATGAAGCAGATGCATCCCGAAGACGAGAGCAAACGCGTGTCGCACGAGACGATCTATCGAAGCTTATTTATTCAATCCCGTGGGGCATTTAGGAAGGAACTGACCGGGTATCTTCGCTCCAAACGGACAATGCGGCGCTCTAAGCGTGCGAGCTCGCATGGCGATGGCCGTGGGCAGATCACGGATATCGTTTCGATCAGCGAGCGCCCTGCAAGCGTGGAAGATCGTGCGGTGCCCGGTCATTGGGAAGGCGATCTTCTGGCCGGCTCGAAGAACACGCATATCGCAACCTTGGTCGAGCGTCATACCCGCTATGTGATGCTGGCGAAGATCCCCACTAAGGACACCGAGACAGTCGTGAATGCACTGATCAAACAGGCGAAGAAGCTTCCCACCGAACTCTACAAATCTCTGACCTGGGACCGGGGCAAGGAGCTTGCCGATCACAAGCGCTTTAGCTTGGCGACCAATATCAATGTCTATTTCTGCGATCCGCAAAGCCCTTGGCAGCGTGGCTCCAATGAGAACACCAATGGCCTCCTACGACAGTACTTTCCCAAAGGGACGGACCTATCCGTGCATTCGCAGGCGCACCTAAATAAGATCGCCCGCAGGCTCAACGAAAGGCCACGTCAGACCTTGGGGTTCCAGACCCCGGCAGATAGATTTAATGCCTGTGTTGCGTCCATCACTTGAGGCCACAAGCCAATAGCGGACAATCTCCGATGTTATGAGTCTTGATCCTGCGCCCTTGATGCTCTGCGCAAACGCATATCGGTATTCATGAAGTCGACCGGCAACTGCTGAACTGTGAGTCGTCCAAGAGAACAATGGGTCGACAATAGGCCAATTGCTTGGAGATTTTTTGGCTTCCAGCGCGGGAAGGTGTAGACTTTTCCAACGCGAGTACGGGGCCACTTGGCGCGCATATATGTGCACAATGCACGAGATTTTCGCGTCACGCTCATGCAACACATAGGAGGCTGAAAATGCGAGCGAGTGCTAGCTTCGTTTTTCTCACGATCTTATGCATATCTGCCTCAGCATCAGCCCAGGGCGTTGGGGAGGGGACTAACTCTTTTCAGTGCCAACCTAGATTGGCAGACGGAGCGTGTTTTTTCCTTGAGATGGGAAGGTGCGCGGACCCGAATCCCAGAATTGCGATCCCGGCCTGTAGCCGGCAGTTGGCAACGTCAGATGGTCGCGCTAACCCCGGCAATCTCCGTAGGGATCGGGCACTCCGCTACTAGCTACGCGCCACTGCCTACGCAAAACAGGGGGAAGTCGACCGCGCGCTCGCAGATTTTGATCGCTCAATTAAAGTGTATAGTAAATTCTATTGGATTCACGCCTTGCTGGGTTCCGCTCTTTTTGCACTGGGTGACGAGCAGGGGGCGCTCGCGTCAATTAATGAAGCAGTTAACTTAGCGCCTAATAACGCCAACATACTCAATGGTAGGGCCAGACTATTGTCTACTGCTCTGGACGAAAATGTGCGCAATGGCCCACAAGCGATGGCCGACGCGCAAAGAGCAATGGCGCTTGAACCGGGGCGGCCCGCCTTTGTTGCTGCGCTCGCAACTGCCTACGCCGAAAACGGCGAGTTCGAGAATGCGGTAGAGACGCAGCAACACGCGATAGATTTGTTGGATCCTGCCGATCCTGCCTATCAGGATGTGATTGACGCTTATCGGAGCCGGCTCGATCTCTATCGGGAGGGCATGCCCTTTCGGAGAGAGATGATTACATGCGGCGCAGTTGAAGATCCCTCTGACGCCGATCAGGACATTATTAGGTCTATCTTTTCACCCGTAGTGTTTTGTTTTCGCGACGACACGTAACGGCGCCTGCCCTCAACTGGCTACGCCATGTCCGCTCTTAGAGGTAAAGCAGACGCCGCGAACAGGGCTGCCAACGCATGGAGGCCAGGACGAATAAACGCCCTCAGTGAAGCGTAAGAAGGAGCGTTTCGTCCGTCTTACCCCCGCCGCCACAATTCGTTGAGCCACCAAAGAAAAAAAGCTTGTCGCCCACCGCGGCAGCGGAAAACGCATGCCGCGCAACCGGGAGGTCCGGAAACGTCAGCCAGTTGCCGCTTTCCAGATCGAAAGCTTCGACTTCGTCATATGGGCCGCCCTCGCGGCACTCGCCACCGGCAATGAAAAGCATTCCGCGGTATTGGGCATTTGCGACACTCGATCGCCCTGTGGGCATGGGCGGCGCTGATGTCCATGTGTCGCTCGCCGGATCGTAAATATCGTGTAGTCCGACATTTGACGGGTTCGGGCCTAACCGTCCTCCAATCAGGTGAATTTTACCATCGACGACAAAGGCGGCGGCATGATCCCGAGCCGTTGGTAGTGCTGCCGCTGAATGCCAAGAATTGGTGGCGGGATTATAGACGGTGTGCGTCCCGAATGTCTCGTCGCCCACGACGCGGCCACCGATCGCATGAAGCATGCCACCAACAGCTGCGAGCACCCCGCCGCCCTGAGGTCCAGAGAATGGCGCAAGCGATTGCCATTGATCACTCGCAGGATCGTAGGAATACACGCCCGCCGCCGAAAGAGTGTGCCTGCCGCCGCCAAAACCGCCCGCCACATAAATCTTCCCGTCCAAAACGGCGACCGCTTGATGCGTTAGACCCGCTGGAGAACGGGCACGTTCGCGCCAAGTGTCGGTTTGCGGATCGTATTCGGTGGTGTAGCCAGTACTATGATGAGTGATCTCTTCTCCGTTGCTTATTTCCGTCCATGCGCCGCCAATAATATAAATCTTTCCGTCTACCACAGCGGTTTTAGCTTCGCCGCGAGCTACCGGGAGCGGCGCCACCATGGACCAGGTTGCGGCCTGTTGTTGCGCGAACGCGGCCGGTACGGCAAATGCGCCGGTGAGCGTCAATGCCAAAAACATGACGTGGAAATTTGATTTATGGGACATGAGCGGCCTCCATTTTCTTTAAGTACAGGTCAGCGGAGATTAGGCTGACATTCTCCGTTTGGCCGGTTGATCCAGCCCTTCAGCAGGACAATAGCCTCGTCTCCGGTAATCGGGAAGCGCGAGAACGCTGCTTCTCGTTCCTGACATGATTTTTTTGGGGGACACGGGTCTAGAGAGAGTGTCCTGGAGTGCAGCTTCGTCAGTTTGGAGGAATGTCTCCTTTCGGCAGAAAAAGCGGACATGTCAGCACAATCTCGCTTAAAATTGCCATAGAAAGCCCATCTCTCTAAGCTTAACCTTGGAAGCTGAGGGCGGAAACACCGGTGATTTTGCCGGTTCGCCACTCAGATAATTTATTTCGGGGACCAATCTTTTTTAAGGGCCAAATTATTCGAGGGGAAGCATTATGACTAATCAATGGATGGCGAGCGCTTCAACGGCTGCGCTGATTGCCGGCTTGCTCTTAGGCGCGGCAGCCTGCGCAGAGGCGGCGGACGCACCGGATTTGTTCACCACCGAGAACTTCCGCAATGACCGCGCGCTTTGGTCCGACACCGCTTACTACCGCAACAACACGGCCGGGCAATTGCGGGGCCAAGCGTTCAATTTCGACAGCGGCGGCGCGGGCAATGGCCAAATCGCTTCCTCAAGAGCCTATGGCACCGAAGGGTCCGCCTCGACCGGACCGGTGGATGATCTACTTAAGAGTCCCTATTCCTACACCACAGCCGAGGAGCATTATCAGGCTTGGCAGGAGGAAGCCGATGGCGGGACGCAGCATACCAAAGATAGCATTCCCGATTGGAGCGGCCGCTGGATGGGTGGCGCCGGGCTCGGCACTGGCGATAGATCGCCGGCCGATGTCGTGCAGTTACTGCAACCCGAATACCAAGAAGCCTATGTCCTCAGGTTAAGATCGGTGCTTGAAGGACGCCTCTGGAGCGCCGGGACTTTCTGTTTCCAAAGAGGATTTTTTGCCTCCCTTGCCCCAAGCGAGTGGATTGTCACGCCCGATCGGACTTGGAGTTTGGGCGAGAGCAATACCGGCAACACCATCCGTTGGATTTACACCAATGGTGAGGGGCATACCCCCGAGAATTTCGCTTATCCCAAATGGCACGGCGAATCGATCGGCTTCTGGGACGGCGATTCACTCATCATCCACACCAACCAGGTCAAGGGATGGTTCGGCGGTATTTCCGAGTTCAGCGATCAGCTGGAATCCGTAGAGCGCTACACGCGCGTTGGCGATGTCATCGAGGGTGAAATCACTGTGTACGATCCGGAAGTTTACACCCGTCCGATGCACAATACCGTACGCTTCACGCTCGACCCCGAAACCATGATCGCGCTCAACAGAATGTTGCTCAACAGCTGCACCGATACCAATGGCCCGTCAAACAAAGTTCATATGGATGAACGCGGACTTAATAATGAACGCCTGCCGGGCGATCCGGAATATTTCAATGCGGCGGATCCTCGACCTTGGGTGACTTATTTGGAAGAGGGCGAAAGGCGCTACAATGCCTATCTCGCTTTCGGTGGAACGCCGAGCCATGCGTTGAACACGGACCCGACCGGATCTCAGATTATCGACAGAACAGATAATTAGGGTAGCACGCACAGGGATTAGTTCAACGAAGTAACATATCTGGACGCCCCGCGCGTATTTGGGGCAGATCTGGATATAATACGATCAATGACTGCCGATCCTTCCAATGGCCCGCAGCAAGAACGTAGCCACAAACCCCTGCGCTGAGGGGTGTGGAGTACGCTTGCCTGGATGGCGCTTATTGGCGTTGTTTACATATTGGTCCAGCGCGTCTCCGCCACTTTGTTTCTGTATTGGTGGGAGGCGGCCGTTTCCAATCAATCTCCGGGCTTGGCCGAAATCGAATCCAACAGAGCGCTATCGCAGATGGCCACCTGGTCGCGAATATTGCGGTTATCGCGGTCGTCATTCTTGCCGTGACTCTGTCGCGCGTTTTGCTCAAAGATTATTTGGCGTTGAGATGGCCGTCATGGCGCTTGCTGGTAATAGGCTGGGTGCTGACGGTGGCGATGCTGGCATTGGCTGATTTCGTTACGACGCAATCGGGGCGCGAAGTCATTCCCGAAGTCATGAGCGACACTTACGCGAATTCACGCGAGGCCGGTATGGGGGGATTCTTTCTCCTCGGCCTAACACTGATCGTGATTGCGCCGCTTGGCGAGGAAATCGTGTTTCGCGGTTTTTTCTATCGCGGACTGAATTCAGGCTTTGGCCCACTCGCTGCGATCATTGTCACCGCCGCATGTTGGGCCGCGTTGCACGCACAATATGAGCCCTTTTTCATGGCACAGATATTCACCTATGCACTCTTTTTGGGCTGGATGAGATGGCAAAGTAACTCGCTGGTCCTCGTTATATTTCTTCACGCGCTTAATAATGCGCTCGCCTTAGGGCAAACCAATTTGGTCTAGGGCGTAGAAGCGCGGGATTATTTGCCGGCCGTAGCGCATCGCAGCTCTACCCCTTAATTGTCCGGATTATTTTCGCTCACGCGGCCCAACGCGATGTTCGTCTGCCGCACCACATCGATTGGGGACGCGTAGGCTGCCGCAATAATCTGGGAAATCTCCTCGCCCGTTATAAGAAACGGATTAAATTGCAGTCTTCTTGCCTCTGCGAGAAGTAGGGGGTCTCCCATTGTCTGCTCAAATGCCTCGCGCAGGATTTCCATTCGCTCGGCCGGAACACCCGGCGGAGCAACGAATGGGCGGCCAACCGAGGCGCGTGCGAAGAATAGCTCCAATGCCGGTCGGACCTCTTCGCTCTGCACCAAGGCGGTGCCGCTCGGTATGTTTACAAGCCGGGGATCGGGCTGCAATGCAGCCTGGAACAGGATATTGAGCTCACCTGTACGCGCCAGAGTTTGAGTCATCAATGAATCATATGCCAGACAGATCCCATCGACCTCGCCGCGTTCCATCGCGATCGATATTTCCTTCGATCCCGGATAGCCCAATATCGTGCGGAATTTCATACCGAGAAGCGCGGAGAGGAATTCAGGATAGATTGCGGTATCGCCTCCGGAGCCGGTAGCGCCCACCACCAATTCCATACTGAGCAGATCGTTCATTGTCTGCACCGCCGCGTCCTTCCGGGCCGCGCAAACCGTGACATCCTTGTCGGGACTACCAATCCAATTCATCTCCAGCGGATCGAACTGGGATCCCTGGCCGCCAAGCAATGGCTCGAACGCTATGCCGCGACTAATGATCCCGATCACAGTTCCGTCCTTGGGCGAACGATTGGCGAGTTGGTTGATCAACCGCAATCCACCGGCACCTGGATAATTTTGCGGCACTACAGTCGGGTTTCCCGGTATGTGCCCGCCCAAATGTCTGGCGATAGCGCGCGCCCAGAGGTCATGGGTGCCGCCGGGTCCGAAGCCGATCAGAATCTGGATTGTTTTTCCCGCGAAAAAGTCGTCGGGCGCTTGGGCACTAACCGGCCCGGCAACCAAGCCAAGAAAAAACGCCAGTCCGACGATCTTGATACGCATGGCTTGGGACACATCTTTCTCCGGTGCAGTGTCATTTCTAATCGCGGATATAGCGCATAAGCACTCTTTGGGGATCGCGCCCCCATCTTAACTTCGTTTGCGGTTGCGTAAACCCAACCGCCGAGCGATAAAAAATTAGCACTCCCGCCTGCTGGAATAAACTATGCCGCGCCCGATCGGTGGTCATGTCGGCGAGGGCGGCTTATAGTTTGCAAAGAGAAGCTGGAGTGAATTGAGCCGCGATGAGCCGAGGAAGAGCTATCAGCGCCGCGCCTACAATCGTCCGGCCCATCACGGACGCAGCGTTTGAAATCGAATCGATGCAGCCCACCATCGGTGCCGAGATTCGCGGGCTCGACCTCAGCCAAAAGATTTCTGCAGGGACCTTCCAGGCGTTCGAGTCCGCGCTCATCGAGCATAAGGTGATCTATCTACGCGAGCAAAACCTCACGACTGCGCAACAGGTCGCGATCGGGCGCATGTTCGGCGAATTGGAGGTGCACCCCTTTCGGCCCGAGGGTGAGTTCCCTGAAATTATTGTGATGGACAATCACAAGGACAATCCGGTTCTGTCGACTGATGTGTGGCATTCGGACACGACCTTTCGCCAATGCCCTACGAAATATTCGATCCTGCGTTGCCTTCAGATTCCAAAATTGGGCGGCGATACTTTGTGGTGCGACATGTGCGCTGCCTATGACGGGCTGAGCGAGACTATGAGGGCGCGCATCGACGACCTTCAGGCCGTGCACGATTTCAAAAACTTTCGGGCTCTGTACGGCAAGAGCGAGGAAGACCAAAAAAAACTACGCCGGATGGAGGAGCTCTGTCCCAATCCGAGCCATCCGGTGGTGCGCACCCATCCGGTGAGCGGGCGCAAAGCGCTGTTCGTCAACGAGCAGTTCACGCTTCGCATTGTCGGCATGAATCGCGATGAAAGCGATGCAATGCTCGGCCTGCTCTACAAGCAGGTACAGGTGCCCGAATATCAGTTCAGATTACGTTGGAAGCCGGACACGATCGCATTTTGGGACAATCGCTCCACGCAGCATTATGCCGCCAACGACTATTACCCAAACCGCCGTCACATGGAGCGAGTCGCCGTGATAGGTGACAAGCCGTTCTGAGTGGCTTTTGGTGCAATCGAAAGCATGACCGACTAGCTTTCCTTGCCTTATTGTATCTATAGCGACTTAAACCGATAATGCGTCCGATAATGCTGGCCGAGGAGGAATCAATGCGGACATCTCACCGGAAACGGAAGTTTCTCTTGCTGGGGCTCTTTGTGAGCCTCGCCGGGACGCTGACGGCACACCAGGCGTCGGCGGCGAGTGCGCCACCCGATTTTTCCGGCGATACCGAGACGGCCTGGGTCGGTATCGGCATCGGCGCATTTTTTGAAGTTCCGGGCTCGGCTGCACCGATCGTGCAGGACCCAGCCTTTCCCTATGTTTCGAATGGCGAAGCGGGCCGCACCGGAGCACAGCCGACCCACCGCATGGCGGACATCAGCAACCCCAATCTGACAGAATGGGCGCGAGAGGAGATGCGGGCGGAAAACGAAAGAGTAATCAACGGCAAGTTCGCCTATACATCGCGTACCTCCTGCCGCTCTGCCGGCGTTCCGGGCTTCGACGTGACGCTTTCGGGTGCTTTGTTCATCATGCAAACGCCTGGGAAGGTCACGCTGGTCTTCGACGGGAATGCCGAGATGCGCCATATCTGGCTGGATGTGGGTCATTCGGAAAACCTAAGACTCACCGGCTATGGTGAATCGGTCGGCCATTACGAGGGCGATACGCTCGTCGTCGATACCATCGGCCTCAACGACGAAACTTACATCGACAATTGGCGCACGCCCCACAGTGATAAGCTGCACGTCACGGAACGCTGGCGGCTGATCGATAACGGCGAGAAGCTGGAAATTTTGATCACGATTGAGGACCCGGAAACGTTCAACGAGCCCTGGCAGGCGCAGCGGTTGTATGATCGCGTCAGTCAGGTCTTTGAGGAGGACATCTGCGCCGAGAATGTCAGAGAAGACGTGGTCGAATACGGCATTCCGATTGCGGATAGGCAAGATTTTTGAGGCTATTTGCCTTAGACCGACGGCACCACACCGATAGCTCATAGGCTGGACTCCAGAGCGGGGACGAACTGCGCACAAGAGGAGACGAAGGATGGCCAGAGTTATATCAAGGAAAGCGACATCAACGAAAGGGCTTCTCGTTTTGAGCGTTGTGGCCTGTCTCGTCTCGAGTCTGTCGGCCACGCAGGTCGCGAATGCGCAAACCGCCCCGGTGCCGGATTTCTCTTCCAACCAAGCTGCATGGGACGGAATCGGGCCCGGTGATTTTCTTGCCGTCCCTGGCTCGCCCTTACCCGTTACCCAGGACCCGCGCTACCCCCGCGTGAGCAATGCAACAAGTCGGCTCAGTGGGGGACAGGTGAACTACCGGATGGGAGACATCAGCAACCCCAATCTGAAGCAATTGGCAAGAGAAATAATGCAGAAGGATAACGACGAGATCCTTGCCGGAAAAATCGCCTTTACGGCACGCTCTTCCTGTATGCCCAGTGGTGTGCCCAACTTTATCGCGATAGGCGGCGGCTTGATGTATTTCCTCCAGTCGCCCGATCTGGTCGTTATGTTCCGCGATGGCAATTCGCAGATGCGACGCATTCATTTGAATGTGCCTCATTCGGAAAATCCGACACCGTCTTGGTACGGAGAATCGGTCGGCCATTACGAGGGCGATACGCTGGTGGTCGATACAATAGGACTAAGCGATGAGTCCTTTATCGATTCCTACCGTACGCCGCACACCGAGAAGCTGCACGTCATCGAGCGCTGGAGCTTGTTTGATGGCGGCGAAGGGCTAGAGGCCCACATTACCATCGATGATCCCGACACGTTCAACCAACCGTGGCAAACCTTGCGCCGCTTTCAACGCGAGTCGGAAATTTATGGCGAAGAAATCTGCGCCGAGAACAATCAGCGCGTATTCGATTATGGCGTACCGAGCGACGACACGCCTGATTTTTGACACCCCTGACTTTTAATTCGCGATGCGCATAGCGGCCGAAATATGCGCCATGCTAACGGGGCTCTCGCTAGCGGATCAGCCTACGGGCGAGCCCGACTTTGCATGTGATCGGAAGTTGGCTTATGGCGCTAAGCGGACATCCTCGGACGCGATGCGTTTTGATCCTGCACCCTTGGTGCCCCGCGCTTACGCAGAGCAATTCCATAAGAACCACGGGAACTCCTGATCTATAAGCGCCTAAGCGAAGCGTCGGGCAACAAAAGGCAAAATGTCTGAAGTCTTTTTGTGACTGTCCCTACAGAAAAGTGTATGCTTTTCCGACGCGATGTATGGGGCTGATCAGCCCCCACTGACTGGTCCAGTTTGAATCTTAGTTCATGGTCGGTCTTTCTGGCAACGGGACGATGGTTTCTGGCGCCGGGGGCCGATAACCGAGGGCACTGTGCGGGCGCTTTGTGTTGTAGTGCCGCCGCCATTGCTCGATGACGATCTGTGCTTCTCTCAAAGAATAGAAGATTTCCCCGTTGAGAAGTTCGTCCCTGAAGCGTGCGTTGAAGCTCTCGATGTAGCCGTTCTCCCAGGGGCTTCCAGGCTCAATGTAGGCGGTCTTTGCTCCAACCACGCTGATCCAGTTGCGTACGGCTTCAGCAACAAACTCCGGCCCATTATCGGAACGAATGTAGGCTGGTACGCCATGCAGAATGAAGAGATCGGTGAGGACATCGATCACATCGGTAGAATTGAGTTTCCGCTTCACCCGAATGGCCAGACATTCCCGACTAAACTCATCCAGGACGTTGAGGGTTCGGAACACGCGCCCATCGTCGGTTCGATGATGAACAAAATCATAGGACCAGACGTGGTTCACATAGCCTGCCCGCAAGCGGACACACGAGCCATCATTGAGCCACAGGCGGCCTTTCTTCGGCTGTTTCTGTGGGACCTTAAGCCCCTCCCGTCGCCATAGGGGGGATGTCCCGGTCGATGTTGAAAAGTTGAGGTAGGTGTCGCTCTCCTGGAGCCGTTAGGCTTCGGGTGCTGCAAACCCAAAAGGGAGAACGACACCATGGGAAATAATATCCGTAGTTCCAGCCGCCCGAAAGCCCTTGCCCCCTCGATTCCTATGCCGCCGCTGGCGGACGCGATGGACGCAGTCCATCTCAGCGTGGATCGGTTTTGTCTTCTGGCCGGGGTCGAGGACTTGGCCGAGATGATGGAGGAGGACGCCACGACCGTGTGCGGGGCCCGACATCGCCGCCATGGGGACCGTCGAGGTTATCGCTGGGGCAGGACACATAGCGAGATCGGCTACCACGGCGGCAAAGTGAAGGTGGCCCGGCCACGGGTTCGTGACCGGGCGGGCAAAGAGGTGAGCTTGGAGAGTTGGCAGGCGCTACGCGATGGCAACCTGCTGCTCGAGTGGGCGCTCAACCTGATGGTGCTGAACGTGTCGACCCGCAAGTACCACCGCGCGGTCCGTCTGCCCGAGGGCGAGCTGGCGAAAGCGCGTGGCGAAGGCACCTCGTCGTCGATTCGTGGTCAGCTGTCGCCCTATGGCGGGATCCGACCAGCACCCCGGCGGCGTTCAAAGCTGGCTTTGACATTGTCGGAGCGCGAGGAGATCTCCAGAGGTCTCGCGGCGGAACAATCTGCACGCTCTTTGGCAAGGTTGCTGGGCCGTGCGCCCTCGACGGTGAGCCGAGAGATTCGCCGCAATGGGGGCTATGACCGCTACCGCGCGGCATTGTCCGATGAAGCGGCCTTTATACGTGCGCGCCGGCCGAAGCGATGTAAATTGGCGGGCAATGCGCAGTTACGACAGACAGTAGCGCGCAAGCTTAAACAGGATTGGTCGCCCCAGCAGATCGCCGGTTGGCTGAAGCAGATGCATCCCGAAGACGAGAGCAAACGCGTGTCGCACGAGACGATCTATCGAAGCTTATTTATTCAATCCCGTGGGGCATTTAGGAAGGAACTGACCGGGTATCTTCGCTTCAAACGGACAATGCGGCGCTCTAAGCGTGCGAGCTCGCATGGCGATGGCCGTGGGCAGATCACGGATATCGTTTCGATCAGCGAGCGCCCTGCAAGCGTGGAAGATCGTGCGGTGCCCGGTCATTGGGAAGGCGATCTTCTGGCCGGCTCGAAGAACACGCATATCGCAACCTTGGTCGAGCGTCATACCCGCATGTGATGCTGGCGAAGATCCCCTCTAAGGACACCGAGACAGTCGTGAATGCACTGATCAAACAGGCGAAGAAGCTTCCCACCGAACTCTACAAATCTCTGACCTGGGACCGGGGCAAGGAGCTTGCCGATCACAAGCGCTTTAGCTTGGCGACCAATATCAATGTCTATTTCTGCGATCCGCAAAGCCCTTGGCAGCGTGGCTCCAATGAGAACACCAATGGCCTCCTACGACAATACTTTCCCAAAGGGGCGGACCTATCCGTGCATTCGCAGGCGCACCTAAATAAGATCGCCCGCAGGCTCAACGAAAGGCCACGTCAGACCTTGGGGTTCCAGACCCCGGCAGATAGATTTAATGCCTGTGTTGCGTCGACCGGTTGAGGCGGCACCCCGAAAGATGGGGTAATCGGCCGGCGCTCTTATCTCTGACGATTGTGGGTGCTGCGCTTCAGGCTGATGTTAGCACGGGGTCAGTTTTTGCTGCCCCAAACATCAAACAAGGAGAGGCGCAGCATGGAACATTTTGCCGGATTGGACGTATCGGTCAAGGAGACGAGCGTCTGTATTGTGGACGGCACGGGCAAGATCGTGCGGGAAGTGAAGGTGGCAAGCGAGCCGGAGGCGCTGCTTCCGGTGCTGACGAACCCTAGCTACCACTTCAAGCACATCGGATTGGAAGCCGGACCCTTATCGCAATGGCTCTTCAGTGCTCTTGCCGAAGCGGGCTTGCCGGCGATTTGTGTCGAGACCCGGCATATGAGAGCGGTCTTGAAGGCCCAGATCAACAAGACGGACCGCAACGATGCGCGGGGGATGGCGCAGATGATGCGGGCGGGGCTCTATCGTCCGGTGCATGTAAAGACGTTACGCAGTCAGAAGCACCGAATGGACCCATCCAGGAAAAGTGGAGGCGCCCTACACCGTTTGCATTGCTTCTGCCTCGAATTTGACGGGGCTTGTGAAGTCCCGCGTCGAGTGCCGACGGACTGGATTATAGAACCCGTCGATGTATCCGGCTATGGCAGTTTCAGCTTGGCTTCTTGACATGAACACAGTCCTCCAGATCAGTTCTGACTTGATGGTTTTGAAGAAGGTCTCGACGACGGCGTTATCATAGCAATTTCCCTTACCGCTCATTGAGGCGAGGAAACCGAGTTCACCGAGGCGCGCCTGGTATGCGTCTGAGCAGTACTGGGCGGGTTCAACCGGTCGTCGCAACACGTTCAGTTTGACTGGCCTGCAAGCACTGGTCCAGAGCTTCGGCGGGAGTTCTCCATCCGAGGGCCTTGCGGGGCCGTGTATTAAGCGCGTCAGCAACAACTGCGAGTACGTCCGGACTGTGTGCGCTCAGATCGGTTCCTTTCGGGAAGTACTGTCGAAGCAGTCCATTAGTGTTCTCGTTCGTTCCGCGTTGCCAAGGGCTGTGCGGTTCGCAGAAGTAGACGGGAAGGCCGGTTGCGATCCGCAGATCCGCATGCCTGGCCATCTCTGCTCCCTGGTCCCAGGTCAGCGAGCGGCGAAGCTGCGCTGGCAATGTCGTGATCGTCCGGGCGATGGCATCGCGAACCGCTTCAGCCCCATGACCGGCAAGCGCAGGCCCGTTCTTCACGCGCGGGACGGTGCCGTGGCCTTCCATTCGGGGAAGATGCAGCAGCATTGTGAACCGCGTGGTGCGTTCCACCAGAGTGCCGATCGCCGATCTGCCCAAGCCGATGATCAGGTCACCTTCCCAGTGTCCGGGTACGGCCCGATCAGCTGCTTCCGCCGATCGTTCACTGATCATGACCTCAGGCGTGACGAAAGATTTTCCCCGCCGGCGGCTACGTGCCCGAGGCACGCGCAGTGCCCTTCCCGTGCGAAGGCAGGCGGTCAGCTCACGACGTAGAGCGCCGCGGCCCTGTACGTAGAGCGCCTGATAGATCGCCTCATGACTGATCCGCATCGCTTGATCCTCGGGCCCGTCCCCAGGATAGTCGATCCGAAGACGGTGCGCGATCTGCTCAGGACTCCAGGCCCTGGCCCATCGCCTGCGCTGCCGCGGCCCATGCCGACGACCGTTCCAGACGACGCGTGGCCCCTCGATCACCGTTCCATCCGGTGCCGAGATCCGACCCGCAAGCCGATCCTGCACATAGCGCCGCAGCGCCTCATTCGTTGCCAGCTTGGCAGGCTTCGGCCTTTTGGCGGATCGATCAGCATGCCACTGTGCCGTCGTTGCTCGGTAGTCCAGGCCACCGCTTTGGGTCGCCGCGTTGCGCCGCACCTCGCGGGAGATCGTCGACGGTGCTCGCTCCAGCCGGCAAGCAATATGACGTATGCCTCTTCCCTGAGCGCGCAGAAGAGCAATCTCCTCACGTTCCTCGAAAGACAGGTAACGTTCTGACAGCGGCTTGGCCGATTGCGATAAATGTGATGGTGGCATGCCGCCCGACCTCCGGAACCACCTCGAGCCTACCGGAGGGGATACACCGGCATCTCGGGCCGCGTCCTCGCTCGAACGCCCCGTCGCAATCGCTGCCCAGAACCGAACAAGCTCCCCACGCCGTGCCGAGTCCGGTCGACCTGGCGAATGCAACTTGCTCCGTCCAGACCGATCCGACCGCCGTCTGCGTACCGTCATAGCAACCTCCTATGCCAGAGTGTTGCGACGACCGATTGAACTCGCCCTGGCTTCCCCGATCGCTATGGTGGATCACACCGGCGCCAGGTTGGCGCAGCCCGATAGCACGGTTAAGCGCCCTGAGCGGCAGGTCGCTGGTCATGCGAGCGCCCACGGCCCAGCCGATGACGCGCCGGGAGTAGAGGTCGAGCATGACGGCCAGGTACAGCCAGCCCTGTGCCGTCCAGATATAGCTGATGTCGGCAGCCCATTTCTCGTTGGGTGCCTCGGCGGAGAAGTTCTGGTCGAGAAGGTTCGATGCGACGGCCTTGTTGTGCTGGCTGTCCGTCGTCTTTTTGAACTTCTGTTTCCGTTTTGGAGACAACCCATTTCCCCGCATCAGCCGAGCCACCCTATGGCGTCCAACCTCGATCCCATTCTCGGCAAGCTCGTGATGGACCCGCTCTGCACCGTAGCTCTCGCGGCTGCGCCGAAAGGCTGCCCGGACATGGGCGAGTAGAACCATGTCATCGAGCTGTCGCTGGCTTGGGCCGCGATTGCGCCAAGCGTAGAAGCCTGAGACGCTGACCTGCAGCAGTCTGCACAGGCGGAATATCGGCATCGCCAACCCGGCCCTCTCCGCGTCGATGAACCGGAACCTCATCGACTTTCCCTGGCGAAGAAGGCCAGCGCTTTTTTTAGGAGATCACGTTCCTGACGGGCCAGATCACGCTCTCGGCGTAGGCGGGTAATCTCCTTCGCTGCATCCTCATGCGGACCGGAAAGCAAATCCTCCTCACGCAATTCTGCGACCCAGCGGCCGAGCGCGCTGACGCTGATCCCAAGATCTCCTGCTATCTGCCGCTGCCTGCGCCCGCTCGTCTGTAAAAGACGGACGGCTTCTTCCTTGAAGGCCCGATCAAACCGCCGGCCCTTGTTCCCATTCTGCTTCGACATTTGCACCTCCTGCGATCAAAATCCTATCGCAGGACGTCTCCACTTTCGTCAGCAGGGTCCACTTTTCTTGTGAGAACGGCGGTGACAAATTAGTCCACGGAAGCGGCGGGATTTCCAGCCGCGGGCGGAGTAAAACTCTGCCACCTGTAGCCTTCGATCTTTTTTGAGATGGAAGGCGGGAGGATGTACACCGTGGACCTATATCTGCGCGTTCGGCTGGCCTGCCATGTTGATGGTCTGAGCCAGCGAGAGGCGGCAAGTCGGTTTGGCATTGCGCGCGAGACGGTGAGGAAGATGCTGCGGCATTCGGAACCGCCGGGATATCGGCGACGCCAGCCACCGAAACGCCCGAAACTGGCCCCCTTCACGGATATCATCGACCGTATTCTGGAGGAGGACCGAACGGTTCACCGTAAGCAGCACCACACGGCGAAGCGTGTATTCGAGCGCCTTCGCGACGAACATGGCTTCACGGGCAAAGAGACCATCGTGAAGGATTACGTTCGGGAACGGCGCCTTCGTCGGCGTGAGATGTTTGTGCCGTTGTCACATCCTCCGGGCCATGCTCAAGCGGACTTTGGCGAGGCGGATGCGATCATCGCCGGCGTCAAGTATCGGGCGCATTTTTTCGTCATGACACTTCCCCACAGCGATGCCTGCTTCGTTGCGGCCTACCCGGCGGCGGCGACGGAGGCCTGGCTGGACGGGCACAACAGAGCCTTTGTTTTTTTCGGCGGCGTTCCCCAATCGATTCTTTACGACAACGACAAGTGTCTGGTGTCGCGCATCTTGTCAGATGGCACGCGGCAACGAACGCGGGCGTTCAGCGGGCTGCAGCCCCATTACCTCTTCGAGGACCGCTACGGCCGTCCCGGCAAGGGTAACGACAAAGGCAATGTGGAGGGGGTGGTCGGCTATGCCCGGCGGAACTTCATGACGCCGCTTCCCCGGTTCGCGAGCTGGGACGCCTTCAATGGCCACCTGGAAGAGCAATGCCGCAACCGGCAAGGCAACGTCCTGCGCGGCCACCGCGAGAGCATCGGCGAACGGTTTGTGCGTGACCGCGAAGCGTTGAAGAGGCCACTGCCGGCACCGTTCGACGCGTGCGACAAGCAGGGCACGCGGGTCAACTCGCTGTCCCTTGTGCGCTACCGGACGAATGACTATTCCGTGCCCGTCGCCTACGGCCATCAGGAAGTCTGGATCCGTGGCTATGTCCACGAGGTGGTTATCGGTTGCGGAACCGGGATCATTGCCCGACACCCCCGTTCCTACGACCGGGAAGATATGGTCTTCGATCCGATCCACTACCTGCCTTTGCTGGAGCACAAGATCGGTGCCCTGGATCAGGCCGCGCCGCTAGCCGGATGGGAACTGCCTGATGCCTTCCCAACCCTGCGCCGTCTCCTGGAGGCGCGCATGGGCAAGGCCGGCAAGCGGGAATACGTCCAGGTCCTTCGGCTTCTGGAGACCTTCGATCTCGAGGTGCTTCACGGCGCGGTGAAGGACGCCCTGCGCCTGGGTGCGATCGGCTACGACGCCGTCAAACACCTTGTGCTGTGCCGTATCGAGCGACGCCCGCCCAAACTCAACCTGGATATCTATCCCTACCTGCCTCGGGCCAACGTGGCGACCACGGCCGCCGCCAGTTATATGAGCTTGTTGGGTGGAGGCGCGTTATCAAGAAGACGCCTTATTTGGGAAACCGAACTATGAACATCGCAAAATTCATTTTGAGCGCAATAATACTGTTCGCTCCGGTTCCGGCCATTGCGCAGGACTGGATAAATTATTTTGATTATGAGCAGCGTTTTAGCGTCAATCTGCCGGGTGAGCCCACGATCGAAGAGGCGAGCATTGTCTCACAAAGGGGCGATAGCTATCCGCAACGAATCTACCGCGCCAATGAAGGCGAAAGCAGCTATGTGGTAAAAGTGATCGACTACACGTCGCCCCCTGCAGAACTTGCCGAGGGCGCGGCGGTTGTGGACGTACGCAGCGCGGTTGCTTGGGAGGCATGGCATTATCGCGTGGCCGCGCGGGATGCAGGTGGCCAGATTACCTTCGACGGCTATGCGCAGATCGATCGCATTGAGGGCCACCAGCTCCAGATTACTAACAGGGATGAAAAACGCCTGTTGCGCCTGCAGAAGCCGATCAAAGCCATACCTTCATTACAATCCATCTGCTCGGGCGTCGCCTTTACGTCTTGGAGGCAAGCGTGCCCGAGCGCGCTCCCCGCCCGATGTTGTTTCAGGCGTCACTGCAAATGCTGGACGAGAATGGTGATCGCGTTCGTTTTGAGATCGATGCCGATGGGCAAAGGACAGTCGAGGAGCGTCCAACGCTTCGTTGAAGCGCCATAGTCTGAGAGCAAGATCGCAGTACGGATGTCTGCTTTCGTGGGCTAAGGCGGAAATGCTTCGTCTAGGCCTAAATCTCTGCCTTCGACCCAAAGCGGGGTTTCGCCAAGAGCAGCTACGAGCCGTTTTTTAGGCCGACTTTGCCATGAGCGAGGTCTTCCATGTCTGAGAATGGCGGTGACAAATTAGTCCACGGAAGCGGCGGGATTTCCCAGCCGCGGGCGGAGTAAAACTCTGCCACCTGTAGCCTTCGATCTTTTTTGAGATGGAAGGCGGGAGGATGTACACCGTGGACCTATATCTGCGCGTTCGGCTGGCCTGCCATGTTGATGGTCTGAGCTAGCGAGAGGCGGCAAGTCGGTTTGGCATTGCGCGCGAGACGGTGAGGAAGATGCTGCGGCATTCGGAACCGCCGGGATATCGGCGACGCCAGCCACCGAAACGCCCGAAACTGGCCCCCTTCACGGATATCATCGACCGTATTCTGGAGGAGGACCGAACGGTTCACCGTAAGCAGCACCACACGGCGAAGCGTATATTCGAGCGCCTTCGCGACGAACATGGCTTCACGGGCAAAGAGACCATCGTGAAGGATTACGTTCGGGAACGGCGCCTTCGTCGGCGTGAGATGTTTGTGCCGTTGTCACATTCTCCGGGCCATGCTCAAGCAGACTTTGGCGAGGCGGATGCGATCATCGCCGGCGTCAAGTATCGGGCGCATTTTTTCGTCATGACACTTCCCCACAGCGATGCCTGCTTCGTTGCGGCCTACCCGGCGGCGGCGACGGAGGCCTGGCTGGACGGGCACAACAGAGCCTTTGTTTTTTTCGGCGGCGTTCCCCAATCGATTCTTTACGACAACGACAAGTGTCTGGTGTCGCGCATCTTGTCAGATGGCACGCGGCAACGAACGCGGGCGTTCAGCGGGCTGCAGTCCCATTACCTCTTCGAGGACCGCTACGGCCGTCCCGGCAAGGGTAACGACAAAGGCAATGTGGAGGGGGTGGTCGGCTATGCCCGGCGGAACTTCATGACGCCGCTTCCCCGGTTCGCGAGCTGGGACGCCTTCAATGGCCACCTGGAAGAGCAATGCCGCAACCGGCAAGGCAACGTCCTGCGCGGCCACCGCGAGAGCATCGGCGAACGGTTTGTGCGTGACCGCGAAGCGTTGAAGAGGCCACTGCCGGCACCGTTCGACGCGTGCGACAAGCAGGGCACGCGGGTCAACTCGCTGTCCCTGGTGCGCTACCGGACGAATGACTATTCCGTGCCCGTCGCCTACGGCCATCAGGAAGTCTGGATCCGTGGCTATGTCCACGAGGTGGTTATCGGTTGCGGCACCGGGATCATTGCCCGACACCCCCGTTCCTACGACCGGGAAGATATGGTCTTCGATCCGATCCACTACCTGCCTTTGCTGGAGCACAAGATCGGTGCCCTGGATCAGGCCGCGCCGCTAGCCGGATGGGAACTGCCTGATGCCTTCCCAACCCTGCGCCGTCTCCTGGAGGCGCGCATGGGCAAGGCCGGCAAGCGGGAATACGTCCAGGTCCTTCGGCTTCTGGAGACCTTCGATCTCGAGGTGCTTCACGGCGCGGTGAAGGACGCCCTGCGCCTGGGTGCGATCGGCTACGACGCCGTCAAACACCTTGTGCTGTGCCGTATCGAGCGACGCCCGCCCAAACTCAACCTGGATATCTATCCCTACCTGCCTCGGGCCAACGTGGCGACCACGGCCGCCGCCAGTTATATGAGCTTGTTGGGTGGAGGCGCGTCATGACCGATACGCCGCAAGTGTTGCTGGCCCATCACCTCAAGACCCTGAAACTGCCGACGTTCCTGCGCGAATACGACAAGCTGGCCCGCCAATGCGCCACCGAGGGCGCCGACCATGTGCGGTATCTTGTCCGTCTGACCGAGTTGGAACTGATCGACCGTGAGCGCCGCATGGTCGAGCGGCGGATCAGACAGGCCAGGTTCCCCGCCGTCAAAAGCCTCGACAGCTTCGACTTCAAGGCCATCGCATCGCTCAACAAGATGCTGGTTCTGGAGTTGGCGCGATGCGAATACGTCGAGCGTCGTGAGAATATCATCGCGCTCGGCAACTCAGGCACCGGCAAGACCCATATCGCCCTCGGTCTCGGTCTGGCGGCCTGCCAAAAGGGGCTCTCCGTCGGCTTCCTCACGGCCGCTGCCCTGGTTCATGAACTGATGGAGGCTAGGGATGAAAAACGCCTGTTGCGCCTGCAGAAGCAACTGGCAAAGTATCACCTTCTGATCATCGACGAACTCGGCTTCGTGCCGCTCTCGAAGACCGGCGCCGAGCTGCTGTTCGAAGTCTTCAGCCAGCGCTACGAGCGGGGCTCGATCCTGGTGACCTCCAACTTGCCGTTCGATGAGTGGACGGAGATATTCGGCTCGGAACGCCTGACCGGGGCTTTGCTGGACCGCCTCACCCACCATGTCCATATCCTGGAAATGAACGGCGAGAGCTATCGTCTCAACCAAAGCCAAAAACGGCGGAAATCCCCAAAAATACCTGCTTAACCGCCGGTGCAATGGTTGACCCGGTGGGTCCACAGGAACCTCCCACGCTGCTTCGCTCCGCGTAACGCAAGCGCTACTCGCAGCAGCGCGGGTCCCTCCTATGGACTACCGGGACACCCCCCCAACACCGCGTACCGCATAACGTTAAGTGGACTAGTTTTGCTCCGCCCGGGTGGACTAATTTTGCTCCGCCGTTGACATCCATGTCTGAACCAGTGATTGGATAGATCTCAATTCATGATACCATTTGGCCTTCTGGAGAGGGTAGGGGAGCGAGCGAGACGGCGCCGTTTGGAATTTTGCTATTTCGTTCGCGATAGGGAGGAAACATGAGACGGGTTCTGTTGGTAACAGTAGGCGTGCTGATGGCAGCCGCATTGGGTGCATATTTGACGGGCGGCGCGCCGGCGTTTGCTCAAACCGAGGCAAATTCAGCTGACGAGCCGATGAGCAAAACCTGCCGCGTCGGGCCGCGCTCGCGCGAAGTCGAGATTCAGAAGATCGAGCCGTTCAAGGTGTTCGACAATTTGTATCACGTCGGCCCGTGCTATGTGTCCGTGTGGATTCTGACCACGCCCGAAGGCCATATCTTGATCGATACGACGCAGGAGCCGTTCATCGACATGGTGATCGAAAACATCGCCAAAGTCGGCCTCGACATTGAGGACATCAGATACATCCTGATCAATCACGGGCATACGGATCATGCCGGCGGCGCGGCGAGATTCCAGGAATTAACCGGTGCCAGGGTTCTCGCAGTAGAAGGCGATTGGCCGCTGATTGAGGCGCTCCCCGGTAGGCCCAACAATCGCGATCCTGAAGGCAGGCCCAACCGCGTGCCAGCGCGCGATGTCGTGGTGCGGGAAGGCGACACGCTGGACCTTGGCGATCAGCACTTAACGCTGCACACCGGTCCCGGCCATACGCCAGGGGTGATGGTGGTGGAGGGGATCGTTCTGAGGGACGGCGCCGATACTTACAACGCCGTCTGGGGCAATGCCGGGGACGGAGGAGAAGGCCTTGCGGGCGCCGAGCAGGGCCTGAGGAACGCAAACTTGATGGCGAGCATCACGGGCATCCGCGTGAACATACGGACCCACTCTTGGCAGGACCCCGATGGCGCGCCGGGTGGCGGCATTCATGAGCGCGCGCCGCTACTTTCGACGCGCCAGCCGGGCGACCCACACCCATTCGTGGATCCGCCGGAGTTCTATTTGACCCGCGTGGCGCAGGGGCTGGAAAATGCTAGGCGGCTTTTGGCCGAGGAACAGGCCAGAGCGCAGGGCGCTCCGTAGGAATCGCAGTAACGAACAAATTTGTTGTCTAAGCGGAAGTGCGCGGAAAAATCGATGCGTGCACTTCTCATCGCGGGCAGTAGTGCGATGCTAATCTCATAATCCAGTTGCTTCAGGAAATTTTTTAGGTCGTTCGCCAAAAAATACGCATTGCGCGGCTGGACGGTATCATCGGCGAGGCGCGTAGGTCTTGCTGAAGCCGTTCCGCGCATTCGTAACCGTGTAGGTGCCGTCCTGCTGCGCAGATAGTTTGATCCTTGCCTATCCGGTTAACGCCCATGACCGCTACATGTAGGGTGCCGCCACTCTCCCGAGTAAAGCTCGGCATAGGTTGGAGCAGAGGTGTCGCCCGCGATGCCGAGCAATGAGCGGAAGGCGTTGAACGGGTAGAACCGCCTGTTGAAGCGGAAGGTGAACTCGTTGAGGTAGGCTTGTAGGTGCTGGTGGCTAACGCCGTGGTGGATCCCGATCAGCCACGTCTTCAGGTTGGCGAAAACCAGATGGATGATCGGCAGGTATTGCTCGGCAACCTCTGGATCACCACACTCGGCAACAGCGAAGTGCTCATAGCCGCGCTTACCGAGGCCAGCATAGCCGCTCCAATCGTCAGTAACGATCAGCGATCCCGGCGCGACGGTGCTCTCGACGAACCCACAGAGCGACTCGGCGCTACGGTCGAGCACGACGGCGAGCCGAACGCGTCCGGCATAGCGTCCGTCTTTCCGGTTGTCGAGCTTGGTGCCCGGCTTTCGATGACGCACCTCGATGGCACAGGAGACGGGAACCTTGTGGTGAACACCACGGCCTTCCCCACGCGTTCGCCCGCCAACCCAGGTTTCGTCCACCTCAACATGGTTCTTGGGCTGTCCACCGATCCTGTCTTGGTTGGGCCGCACCATGCCCGAGCGGAGCTTGTGGAGAATTTGAAAGGCCGTCTCGTAGCGCGAAAGACCAAGTTGCCGCTGAAACTGCACGGCGGACATGCCGGGCGTCTGACTGGCGACCAGATAAGCGGCCCAGAACCAGACGTTCAGCGGAGTGTGGCTACGCTCCATCACTGTTCCCACCGTCAGCCCGGTGTTCTGGCGGCACTTGCGGCAGCGCAGGACGCCAGGGCGGTTTTCAAAGTGGAACGGCTCTCCCGCCGTGCCGCAGTGCGGGCAGGCAAAGCCGTCTCCCCAGCGGGCTTTCTCCAGGTAGGCGGCGCAGGCCGCATCATCGGGGAAAAGTCGCTGGAACTCGGGTAGCGAATGCGGGAATGGGAGATCGGCGCGGTCGAGAACATCCATGGCGCGCTCCCCTATATCCGGTTTGCGCCCATTCTAGCCCTAGTAGGTGTGGGTGTAAACCGGATAGGCAAGGTTTGATCCAGTACGCCACACCATCATGCGCTGGCGCCGGAGCAGCGCCGGCTCCGGGCAAAGGCGCGATGGGCATTGATGGTGCCTGCTCATCGACCATGTTGGCGATGAACAGCCCAGGCACGGTGTACTCCTGACCGCTCCAGAGTGAGAAGTGAGCCTGCCAGAGATCCTCGAAACCTGGAGAGGAGAAGAGGGTCCTCATCACTTCAGGCTCGCCCCCTTTGCGAGTCCCGTTATTCATGATCCCCACGCGTGGACGAAGCGCATGGACGAGCACTTCCGAGTTTGAACTGATCTGCCCATGGTGCAGACCCAACAGAACATCGAGAGTGCCGAGCTTGTTGTTTGGGCACATCAGCTCGAATTCCTTGTTCCTCGTTAGATCACCAAGATGAGCGGTGCGGAACTCTCCAAACGCGATGTGGATTCCGACGGACAGAGGATCCTCAATATTGTTCGGCCAGGGTTGGAAAGACGCGCAATATGGATTCTGCCCGCCGGCACCGGGCAAGGGATTCGCGATCGTTTCTCCGGCGGAGGCCAATATTGTTATCTCTAGACCGGCCATCGCAATGGCGTCGCCGGCCTCTACGGCCGTGTGCATCGCCCGCGCATAAATCTCCTTGTATTCCTCTTCAAATCCTGCGCCGGAGCCATTCGGATCTTGGTTGGGTCCATGATCGATGAAGTGGTTGACGGGGAACCGTTCGGTCAGCTCGGAAAGGCCGCCGATGTGATCGCGATGATAATGCGTGGTGATCAAATGATCGATCTGCGTAAGACTCGCATCCGTGGCCGCTGCGATGATCCGACGCGCATCACGGCCGCGGCTGGGATAGCCCGTATCAATGAGCAGGGATTCGCCGGAAGGCGAGACAAACAGGGTCGCGTTGCCGCCCTCAACGTCGATTAAGTAGATGTCGAGCGTGTCAGATGTTTGATTCTGTGCTGCCAGAGGTGTCGCTGCAAGCATCGCCATGGGCAGAAACGACAGGAGAAACCTAGAAAGGCGCATTATCGACCTCCATTGTCTTCGTTTAGTCCGAAGCGGGATGGGACACTATATCTTAGTTGGCATGGAGCTTAGCTCGCATGGTGCTTAGTTGGTATGGGTTGTTCCAAGCGAAGTTCCCCAGCATATGAACGCTTAGCCTTGGTCCAAGCTGATTGGGGGCATATCATCACGCGAATGCGGCAATAGAGAACGCCGCCTTCCTAGTTAAACCCGTCGGGAGGAAGCAATGCGCAGCGCGGGGCTTGGATATATTGCCGGAATACTCGGCTTGGCGGCATTGGCCGGGTCGCATTCGGCCATGGCGCAGGAGACCTCGTTGCCGGATTTTTCCGGTTTATGGGAGCGCCCGCCACAGGCCGGAGGCAGAGCGTTCGGGCCACCGGAAAACGGCCCGGGGCCGGTTATGTTGGTTCCGGACCCCGATGACATAAGGGCTGGCGATTACACCAATCCAATCTTACATCCGCATGCGGCCGCAGCGGTCAAGGCGCATGGCGATTCATTGCGTGCGGGGGCAATTCCCTTGCCGGCTTGGTCTTTGTGCTTACCGGCCGGCGTGCCGATGATTCTCAGTCTGGCAGATCCGATGCAAATATTGCAGGACCCCAACTACGTCGTCCTCATAAATCGCGGTGACAGTCAGGTGAGGCGCATCCATATGAACGGGCAAATACCCGCCGATATCGAACCAAGCTGGTATGGATTTTCCGTGGGACATTACGAAGGCCCCGATACCATGGTGGTGCATACGGTGAGCCAGAACGACAAGGCGGTGGTCGACCGCTTCGGAACGCCGCGCAGTGAAAGCATCCGCGTCGTGGAGCGTTACACCATAAGTCCGGATCGTTCGGAATTGCGTGTGAATTTTATGGTCGAGGACCCGAAAACCTTTACCACGCCGTGGTCGGCGAACATCATATATAGTGAAGCGACAGAGCCATTTGTCGAGCAGATCTGTGCCGAGAACAACAAACATCCGGATGGCGGAAATTTTGACATTCCCGAAGACCTCACGCCCGATTTTTAATGTGGCCAAGTGAGCGCCGCGATCGCGCTAACTAATCCCGCAAAGGCTTTCCACTTTGAAGGTCTGAGCATGAACCAGCTCTTTCCTGCGCGATGCAATTGACAATTTTATTATGATTCAAATCACCCGCCACTGCCAGGGCGGTTTCGCTGTCTACGTTTCACAGGCGAACACGCTTGCGCGGTTACCGGAAATTCACGTCTTTGTGCTATAGGACTGGCGAATTGAGACAAAAACGAGCCGGAGTTTGCGCGTGTTCACTTTAAGGATGATGTTCCTGGCTGCGCTTGCAATAATACTAATATTTGCAATTGCGGCCCTGTCTGATCCGACTGCCTCGGACAAGGCTCATCATATGCTGGCCTTTGCCGTGTTGACGGGCTTGGGGTGGTTCGCCTTTCCGCGATTGTCGACGCTCCAGCTCGCAGTGGCGCTATCTGCGGTCGGCGCAATCATCGAAGTCATGCAAGGCATCCCATTTGTGCACGGCGACCCGCAATTTAGCGATTGGATGGCCGACAATTTGGGACTCGGATTGATGCTGGCGGTTCTTTGGGGCGCACAGCAAATTATCGAAGCACTACGGCCGGCTACACGGCGAAAACGAACTCCTCATTCGTGAACTTGATCCACCAACAGCGCATCACGCCTTAGCGAAATCCTACCACCAGCGGTGCAGGACTGGATGAAGGAAGGGGCTCGCCGGTTGAGCGGACCGTGATTTTATACATGCCGACATCGGACACCAATTCGCCGGGCAGCACCGCGCGTAGCTCTTCGGTCGAAATGTACCGCGTCTCAAGCGGTTCTTCGTTGATGAAGACTTGGTGATGCGGCCAAATACCTTCGCCCAAAACGGTCAGCTCGGTCGGGCCTTCGCCCTGGGTCAGCGCTTCCGGCAACACCACAATCCGCTCGGGGATAGTCTCCCATGAGTTGAGTTCGGGGATGGGATTTTCCTGGCCGGTAAAAGCAGGGTCCATCAATGCTCCGTCCTTTACGACCATCTTGACGTTCTGGGTCATCCAAATGTCTTCCAGCGGATTGCCCTCGACAATCGAGAGATCCGCAACTTTTCCCACCTCAACCGAACCGTAATCGGCATCTTTGTGAAAGACGCGCGCGACATTTATGGTCGCAGCCTGGATTGCCTTCATCGGCGGCACGCCGGCCTCGACATCCATCGCCAGACCTTCATGCATGAGGATGGCCGCCATCCCGCGCGATGCGTCAGAGCCCTCTTTCAATATCCCACCGACTTCGACATAGCGGCGAATGAATTCGAGCGATTTTTCAAACCCTAGTTTCGCGGCTGCACGATCTTCCGGAGAATATTCTTCGAACAATTTTTTGGTCGTATATTCGGTGATGACTCTCACGATCTTGGGAAGATTGGCATCCGGGTTATTGAGGACTTCCTGTTCGCGTTCCCAGAAACGGTCCGCGTAAGATGAGAACGGTCGCACGAATTTCGCGACCGTCGGGGTCCAGGCGGTCCCGTTGCGCACAAACGCATCGATCACAACGTCGTAATTCTCGGTCTGGTACTGCGCGGCCATCACTTCGGCCTCTAAGCGTCCTGCGGTGCGCTCCACCGCCATATGGTTGCGCGCCTCGACATCGAGGATCGAGCTGTAGCCGACCGACCAAATATGCTCGATCCCGTCAATGCCCGTATCCGCGGTCGCGAACACGTCCCAGGAATGTCCGAACACGCCCATGCCCTGCGCATGGGCTTCGTCGACGACGACTTTGAGCAATTCCGGCGGGAGAAACTCTGTGACCTTGATCGCCTCATATCCATCAATTTTTTTCTGGCGTATGACGGCGCGTGCGGTCTCGGCATCGGGAATATCGAGATAGTGGCGGAAGGTGCGTGAGTTTTTGACATCGAAATCGATCTCGGGGTCTTCCCCAAGCGCCGTTCCTGTCGCCCAAATGCGTGGACCGCGAATTTCGCCGAGCTCGATGGCATGCTTCTGCGCCAGCACCCAGGGACCGTTCTGCCGCGTTTGCGTCGACACACAAGTCGTGAGGCCAAAATGGATATAGAGTTCGGGCCAGAAATGTTCCCAATGGCAATGACCATCGATGAAGCCGGGCATGATGGACTTGCCGCTCGCGTCATAGATTTCTGCGTTGGCGGGGATTGCCACCTGTCCGCGCGCGCCGATGGCCGAAAAGCGGCCGTTCTCGATGACGATGACGGAATCTTCAAGCGGTGCGCCGCCTAAGCCGTCGATGAGCATGCCGCCCTCAATGACAAGTGCCGGGGCTTCTTGCGCAGTTGCAGATTCGCCGCTCAGGCTGAGCAGCATTACCGTGCCGGCCAACAAAAAAGTGAATCTTTGCTTTTTCATGATGTGTGCTTCCCGGCGGCTGGCCTATTGATCGCAACGAATATTAATTGTCTCAAACGGTATCAAAGCCCTGGAACAAGACAAGTGCCGCCTAAAGGGCGGGGCTTTGCTCAAAGCATAAGGAACGAGGGAGAGAATCCCAAATCCGGGTCCTATCAGCTTGAGTTGCGCCTTGCTTGCGCATATTCTTAGCGTTCGCGGGATGATCCGCACAAGGGAGGGATGTACTTCCATGACACGCTTTCGCTCATTGCTCACCTGTTCGTGTTTCGCGCTTGCGCTCGCGCCGATTTCGGCGAACGCGGCGACGGCACTTATCTATGTCACAAATTCTGCCGGTGAATCTGTCCATGTTATCGACCCGGTGACGAACGAAGTCGTGCAAGTGATCGAGAATGTCTTAGGCGCACATGGGATTACCTTCTCGCCCGACGGCACGCGTGTCTATGTCGCGGTGGAACCGACGCACTCCGTCAATGTTTACGATCAAAAGACCGGTGCGCTGGTAAAGATGGTTCACCTCTCCAACCGCCCAAATAATCTCGCGGTAGCGGCGGATGGCCGAATTGTTGTTGCCATCGCACGAGGCGAGGGCGCGATGGAAATCATCGATCCGGTTAGCCTGGAAGTGACAAACAGCATTCCGGTGAACGGCAGATTGCACAATGTCTATGTGACGCCGGACAGCAAATATGCGATTTCAGGTTCGACGCGGACGGCGGTGTTTACCGCTGTCGATCTCGAGACGGAGACGGTCGCCTGGGAACACCAATTCGACCGCAGCGTCCGCCCGATGAGTATTGAAGCAAATGCCGACGGTTCGACCCGGCGCGTCTATATTCAATTGGGATCGCATGACGGATTTGCGGTACTCGATTTTGCCACCCATGAAGAGATCGCCCGTATCACGCTTCCCGATCTCGGAAGCCTGGTCGATGTCGATCCGGGCCGCGTGGGCTCGCCTTCGCATGGGATCGGCGTTGCACCGGACGGTGAGACCGTATGGGTGACGAGCATTCCGCAAAATGCCGTGTTCGTTTATTCGACCGATGACCTTTCGCTCCTCGGCCATGTGGATTTGCCCGATTTGACTTTGCCCGGCTATCCAAGAGGCGGCTCGGTTGCGAATTGGGTGACGTTCACTCCCGATGGCAGCACGATCTATGTTTCGAATTCGGGTTTGAAATCGGTGACCGCGATCGATACCGCGACCAGGCAGATCAAAGCCGTCGTCCCGGTCGGCGAAGTTCCTAAGCGGATGAATACGCTGGTAATGAACTAAACACGCAACGTGCGATCATTTTTACGCAAAGCGGGCTGGCACTTCGGTGCCGGCCCGTTCGCTTTTTAAGAACGCAGCCCGCTATTGGCCGTCGACCCAATCGGCCCAGGCTCTCCAATCAGGATCGTCCTGCGAGTTGAATTGCCTGCCGCCCGAATGGAACAGATCTCCACCGGCTTCCGGCGCCAGCGGGTGAATCAGCATACGGCTATTTGCGCTGTCGCCAGGGATGACAATCCGCGAGGCCATTTCGAAATTCAAACGCGATTGTTCCTCGTTCCATGTCGCTTGGCCTTGGGGGAGCGGCGCCAAACTGAAAGCGTTGTTGGCCTCCACATGGCATTGGTAGCATCGCGCGATGCCCTCGCGCTTCATAAGAAAAACCGGCTCGACCTGGCTTTTAAAGATCTCGTAATCAAGCTCGGATTCAGCGGCAATAGAGACGCCGCCGGCAATGGCTACGGCCCCCAGCGCGGCGGCAGCGGCAAAACTGATTATAAAGCGAGCTGACATATCGGTCTCCCATTTCGCATGGATTTGTGCTGTCCGAACTTAGCAAAAGGAAAGGGGCATGGCGATTCTCAAGTTAGAATTGCTCGCCCGCCGTGGTTTTTCGCCGCGATCCCTCTAACGCTGCCGTCAATGTTTGGAGACTGGCTTGGCAGACTGGCTTAAGGGGCCAAGGCAGCATAAGTTCAATGAAATTACGCGGCAGGACTTTTGATCCGGCAGCCTTAAGAAAACATATTGGGAGGGAATTGTGGGGGAGAGAATTGTGAGAACAAAGTCAAGATTTGCCGCAGCGTGCATTTTGGGAGTGCTGGGATCGTTCTCGATGGGAGCGGCCAATGCGGCCGAAATCACTATTTTAGCCAACCAGGGTGCAATGCCGGGCGTGAGAGAACTCGCCACCGCCTTTGAGGCCCAAACCGGGCACAGTGTGATTGTCGTCCGGGAAGTTGACGAAACTTTAGAGCGGCGAATGAGCGACGGCTCGGCGGACCTTGTTACCGGAAATCCCCCCACCATCGACGAGCAGATTGGTAATGGTACGGTGGTGGCCGATAGCGTGACCCCCTTCGTGCTCGCCGGTCTTGGGATTTCAGTTCAAGCCGGTGCACCAAAACCCGATATCAGCACGGTGCAAGCCTACATTGCGTCTTTGCGCGCTGCTGAATCGATCGGCTTTTCGCGCGGCTGCAGCGGAACCAACGCCGCGGCAGGCATCGAACGCCTCGGTCTCACACTGCAGTTGCAAGACAAGATTACACGCACCGAAAGCGGCCCCGTTACCGATTATCTGGCGCGCGGCGACATCGAGTTTGGGATACAACAGACCAATATCATGGTCGATATACCCGGGACCGATTATGTCGGGCCGGTGCCGGGCTATTTGAACGTGGCTTGCCAATCGAATGTCGCTCTATTGGCAGCCTCGGGTGAACCGGAGGCCGCGCGCGAGATGATCGAATTTATGGTCTCAAATGAGGCTGGCCCGCTTTTGCGCCGGACTCACGTCGAGCCGTTTACTCCTTGAGATCACCGCACTAAGCGGGCCTTTTGCGCTGCAGCATCAATGGCTGTATCAGGGAGCTGCTGGACAGAATCGGCGGCGAATCGTGCCATTTTGCTTTAGCAGCCGAAGAGTGTAATTTCGGCTACAGACGCAGCCATTCCAAGGAGGGTAAAATGGCACTCAAATCGATTAGCATTTCTGCCGTAACGGCATTGGCATTAGCCGGAGGCGCTTGGGTCGGAACCGCTTGGGCACATCATTCCAACGCGCATTTCGACCAGTCATCGCACATTTCGGTCCAAGGTGAGGTCGTCGAATATCAACTGATCAATCCGCACGCCTTCATCTACCTCAATGTTGAAAACGAGAGCGGCGAAGTGATCGAGTGGTCGCTGCAAACGGGCGGCAATGTCGGCCGCCTAATCCGCGCTAACTGGTCCCAAGATAGCGTGGCACAGGGCGACATAATCTCGGCGACGTTGGCTCCCATGCGGGACGGAACGCCGGGCGGTCTGCTCGTCAATATCACACTTCCCGACGGCACCGTTCTTGGGGCTGAATAAGGAAAAAGGAATTTAGTCGAATGCATAAAATGGCCCGTAATGACATCGTCTGTCTCTTCCGAGAGCAATCTTCGCGCATAATGCGTGCAAATTTCCGGTTTCTTGCCTTCTGCGCCGTTTTTGGCGCGGCGGCAATGGCCGCAACGCCCGCAAACGCACAAGAAATGGCAAGGGGCTATTGGAACCACATCGAATCGAGAGTTTCGTTTTTCATTTCGGAGATAACCGAGCCGGGCCAAGTCACCTCCGAGATGGTCGAACACCATATAGTGCGCACCGACGAACCTCGGACCGTGCCCGCCTGGCGCCATAGCTTTACCAGCTCGCGCGGCACGAACTATGCGGTTACGTCGGTTGATTTTGCGCCCCATTACGAGCCGCACGAGTCGGCGGTTCAGGGTTCGATGATGGAAGCGGCCACGAGTTACCGTGAAAAAGGCACCGTGATACTAGATCAGTTCGTGCGGTCGGACCGTATCCCGGGACATATTTTAAACGTCAAACTTCCCAACGGCAACATTCTGTTCGTCGTGTTCATGCTGCATCAAGACGACGTTTTGGACCAGCGCCGCCTGATCATCGCCGAGGCTGAAACGCCACCGAACGGGCGGCAGCCGGCCCTGTTTCTGGCTTCGATAGGAGTCATCAATCCTGAGTTTTTCGGCACGGATGCGGATCACACGCTATGGCGCGTACGCTACACCGCTGCCGGACCGCCGATCCATGAGGCCGAACTTGTGGCAACGCAGCCCTGGGGCGTTGGTGTGTTCGACGAAGATATGTCTGCTGGTGGGGAAGCGGTGCCGCAGTAACAAGAATGCCGGGCGCCGGCGCGTGTGCCGGCGCTCGAATCTTGTCCTATGTCAGAAATCAGTTTGGTGTGTTGCGGCTCCCACTCCGGTGCGAACGGCTACAAATTCTATATTGCGGGCAAGCTAAGGGGCGGGGGATGTCCCGGTCGATGTTGAAAAGTTGAGGTAGGTGTCGCTCTCCTGGAGCCGTTAGGCTCCGGGTGCTGCAAACCCAAAAGGGAGAACGACACCATGGGAAATAATATCCGTAGTTCCAGCCGCCCGAAAGCCCTTGCCCCCTCGATTCCTATGCCGCCGCTGGCGGACGCGATGGACGCAGTCCATCTCAGCGTGGATCGGTTTTGTCTTCTGGCCGGGGTCGAGGCCTTGGCCGAGATGATGGAGGAGGACGCCACGACCGTGTGCGGGGCCCGACATCGCCGCCATGGGGACCGTCGAGGTTATCGCTGGGGCAGGACACATAGCGAGATCGGCTACCACGGCGGCAAAGTGAAGGTGGCCCGGCCACGGGTTCGTGACCGGGCGGGCAAAGAGGTGAGCTTGGAGAGTTGGCAGGCGCTACGCGATGGCAACCTGCTGCTCGAGTGGGTGCTCAACCTGATGGTGCTGAACGTGTCGACCCGCAAGTACCACCGCGCGGTCCGTCTGCCCGAGGGCGAGCTGGCGAAAGCGCGTGGCGACGGCACCTCGAAGTCGGCCGTTTCCCGGTGCTTTGTGGCGCTGTCACGCAAGAAGATGAAGGCCTGGCTCGCCTCGGATCTCTCGGAACTCGACCTGCTAGTCATCCAGATCGACGGTCTGCATGTCGGCGACCATGTCCTGATGGCGGCGATCGGCGTCGATGGCAACGGCGACAAGCATGTCCTGGCCGTGGTCGAGGGGGCGACGGAGAACACGGTCGTCGTCCAGGCCTTGATCGACAATCTCCTCGCCAGGGGGCTCGATCCGACACTGCCGCGGCTGTTCATCGTCGATGGCGCGAAGGCACTCAGCAAAGCGATCCGAAACACCTTCGGTGTGGCCGCCGCCATCCAGCGCTGCCAGGTCCACAAGGGCCGTAACATCATCGAGCGCCTGCCCCAACATTTGCACGCGAGCGTCAAGAAGGCGCTCCGTCAGGCCTGGGACCAGGACGACGCAAACAAGGCCGAGCGGCTCTTGCGCAACCTGGTCCGGCGTCTGGAGCATGAGGAACCGGGCGTCTCGGGCAGCATCCTGGAGGGGCTGGAGGAGATCCTCACCGTCATCCGCCTCGGCCTACCGCACGAACTCCGGCGCTCGCTCGCCTGCACCAACATCGTCGAGAACGCGCTCGGCACGGTGCGCCAGGTCACCCGCAACGTCAAACGCTGGAGACACGCCGAGATGGCGCTCAGATGGACCGCCGCCGGCCTGCTGGAGGCCCAGAAAACCTTCCGTCGCCTCAAGGCCTATCGCCAGCTGCCCATCCTCCGAAATGCTCTCCAGGAACACTTGAGAAAGGCTCAGGCCGACAGTGCCATTGAAACCATCATGAAGGCAGCATAGCATCATCAACCAGCGACGCCTGCCCCACGAATTTCAACAGAGATAGGGACATCGCCGGGGAAGGGGCGCCATGCTTAGACACGGGACCGTACCCGTAACTGTATTCGCAATCGCAACCACGCTGATGCTTGGCGCAACGCAGAGCGCCCATGCGCAAGCATCGAGCGTTGCCGGCATTATGGAGCGCGCGGGGCAAGGCGATCCGATTGCGCAAGACGATCTTGCTACTTTGTACGAATGGGGTGCGGGCGTTGTGCAGGACACCGCGGAAGCTGCGCGCCTCTATCGCTTGGCGGCGGAGCAAGGCTATCCAGCCGGACAATATAATCTTGGCAACGTCTATGCCCGCGGCATAGGTCTCGAGCAGGACAATCTTCGTGCCTATATGTGGTACAGCATTGCCGCCGACGAGGGCGATGAAGACGGACCCTATGACCGCGATAGAATTGCGGGTCTTTTGACAGCCGAACAGATTGCGCAGGCGCAAGAGATGGCGCGTCGTTGCATGGAAAGCAATTACTCGCAGTGTGACTAGTCTATTCGAGCACTCTATTAAGTGGGCTGGCCTATCTCTCGCATCAAGGCAAAAGCCGAGTGTCGCTCTAGCGTGTCAGCCGCTCTTCCGACGCTGAAGCGAAAGTCCGCTTATGACCCAGGCTGTGTGAAAACGTGGTCGGGTCTGGTGGTTGGTAGCGTAAGCGGAGGTCGGGGCGGGATTATGCGACCCGACGCGTCCAATTCAGTAAAATCGGTCCGCGGAGATGCCTAATGGCTCCTTGATGCGAAGAATGCTGGGTTATGGGGCCCCCTGAGCCCGTCTCATGCGTGGATCGCCTCTATCAATCCGCCAACGCCAAGAATCTTCATCACGCGTTTCATGTTGTAGGCCAGAACGTGCAGCGCCATTTCGGTGCCGACGTGCTCGAGCGTTTTCATCTGGAAGTGTGTAGCTCCCATCCACGACTTTATCGTACCGAAGGGATGCTCCACGGTCTGGCGGCGCACGCGCATCTTGCCCGGATTTCGATCGAGCCGCGCCTGAACTCTCTCAAGGACGGCTTCGTGTTCCCAACGTGAGATCCGGCGCTCCCGAGCCGTCGTGCACTTGCTTTTCAGCGCACACGCCTGACAGGCAGCCGTCCAATAGCGGCGCAGCATCTTACCGACCTCTTCGTTGGTATAGCGATAGGTGAGCTGCTCACCGTTGGGACAAAGATAGACATCGTCTTCGGCGACATAGACGAAGTCCTGCTTGCCGAAACGCCCTGCGGCTTTGGCCCCTGAGGTCAGGGGCTTCGGGAGATAGACCGTTATGCCGGCCTCCTCGCAGGCCAGGATCTCTTCGCCGGCGTAATAGCCGCGATCGGCAACAGCCTCGATGGTTTCAGAACCAATGGCCGTGCGCGCCTGCGCGGCAGCGCCCGACAACTGACCCCGATCAGAGCCTTTGTTGGTCACCTTATGGGAAACGATCAGATGATGCGTCGTGTCCACGGAATTTTGCACATTATAACCGACCATCCCGCTGCCCCGGCCGCTCGTGGCCATCGAGCGCGCATCGGGATCTGTCAGGGAGATCTGCTTGTCCTCGCTCTGCATCATCTGAACGTTCAGTGCATTCAGGCGCTGTATCTCTTGGCGCAGCATCGCAATCTTCTCGTTGAGCCGCGTGATCTTGGCCTCCGGCACCGCTTCGCCCTGGCGATCGGCGCTATCAAGCTGCGAGAGGTAGCGCGCAATGCTCTCGTCGATCTGCTTCAACCGCCGCTGCATCTTGGCCTGCGTGAAGTTCCGATCCCGCGCGTTGACCGCTTTGAACTTGCTGCCATCGATCGCAACGCTCGCCTCACTGAACAGCTCAAGGCGACGGCACAACACTACGAACGCACGGCAGACCTTGCGGATGGCCCCGCCGTTGTCCTTGCGGAAATCGGCGATAGTTTTGAAATCCGGCATCAGGCGGCCGGTCAGCCATAGGAGCTCGAGATTGCGCTGGCACTCCCGCTCTAGGCGACGGCTCGATTGGACCCGATTGAGGTATCCATAGACGTAGATCTTCAGCAGCGTCGCCGGATGGTAGGCAGGCCTTCCCGTCGCCTCCGGCTCAACCCCGCTAAAGCCCAATTCCCCCAGATCAAGCTCATCAACCAAGACATCAATCGCCCGAACCGGGTTGTCATCGCCCAAATACTCATCCAGCCGCTCAGGAAAAAGAGTGCTTTAACTGCGATCATCGCCAACTACAAAGCGCTTCATCGACCCCTCCACCAAATCACAGAAGAATCATACCAGCCAACGCGTTTTCACACAGCCTGGACCCAAAGCAGACGTTCAATGCCCAAGTAACGAAGTGCCTTCCAACGTAGTTTCTAATAAATCGCGTCGTCTAAAAAGAGTCGGTGGGCTTGGTTTTTTAAGTTTCACCCAAACCGATAGCGGCGTAGTTTGGCAAATTCATGCGATAGGTGTCTTTGAATTTGAGGCCAAGCAAAAATGAGTGATCTTGGGTTTGATGAGATGGCAGAGTTTTATCGCTATCGCACTCCGTACAATAAGAATATTTTCCCCGGTATTGCCAAAGAACTCGGCTTCGACCCAAGCACGATTATTCTGGATCTAGCTTGCGGGGACGGCCCGCTTTCGGTTTGCGGCCTCAGGTGATCGATGCAACACAGGCATTAAATCTATCTGCCGGGGTCTGGAACCCCAAGGTCTGACGTGGCCTTTCGTTGAGCCTGCGGGCGATCTTATTTAGGTGCGCCTGCGAATGCACGGATAGGTCCGTCCCTTTGGGAAAGTACTGTCGTAGGAGGCCATTGGTGTTCTCATTGGAGCCACGCTGCCAAGGGCTTTGCGGATCGCAGAAATAGACATTGATATTGGTCGCCAAGCTAAAGCGCTTGTGATCGGCAAGCTCCTTGCCCCGGTCCCAGGTCAGAGATTTGTAGAGTTCGGTGGGGAGCTTCTTCGCCTGTTTGATCAGTGCATTCACGACTGTCTCGGTGTCCTTAGAGGGGATCTTCGCCAGCATCACATAGCGGGTATGACGCTCGACCAAGGTTGCGATATGCGTGTTCTTCGAGCCGGCCAGAAGATCGCCTTCCCAATGACCGGGCACCGCACGATCTTCCACGCTTGCAGGGCGCTCGCTGATCGAAACGATATCCGTGATCTGCCCACGGCCATCGCCATGCGAGCTCGCACGCTTAGAGCGCCGCATTGTCCGTTTGGAGCGAAGATACCCGGTCAGTTCCTTCCTAAATGCCCCACGGGATTGAATAAATAAGCTTCGATAGATGGTCTCGTGCGACACGCGTTTGCTCTCGTCTTCGGGATGCATCTGCTTCAGCCAACCGGCGATCTGCTGGGGCGACCAATCCTGTTTAAGCTTGCGCGCTACTGTCTGTCGTAACTGCGCATTGCCCGCCAATTTACATCGCTTCGGCCGGCGCGCACGTATAAAGGCCGCTTCGTCGGACAATGCCGCGCGGTAGCGATCATAGCCGCCATTGCGGCGAATCTCTCGGCTCACCGTCGAGGGCGCACGGCCCAGCAACCTTGCCAAAGAGCGTGCAGATTGTTCCGCCGCGAGACCTCTGGAGATCTCCTCGCGCTCCGACAATGTCAAAGCCAGCTTTGAACGCCGCCGGGGTGCTGGTCGGATCCCGCCAGAGGGCGACAGCTGACCACGAATCGACGACGAGGGCTTACCGAAAACTCGCCCGATCGCCTTCAGCGTTTCACCCCGAGCCCAACGCTCCCAAACTTCGTCCTTCTCTAACGCACTGAAACCGTAATGGCTTTTCTGATTCCCATTTCCTTGATCCATCGAACACTCCATCTTTTCCAATTAAGATAAAGTGTTGCGTCCATCACTTGAGGCCACAGTTGGAATAAGTTCGTATGTGGGTAGAGTTATCGCGGTAGATTCCTCCTCCGTCATGCTTACAAGGGCGAGAAAAGCCGGAAACGTTGAGTATCGTCAGAACGATTTAGCGAAAGACGGAGTCGCGTGCAGCCCACGCGCGAACCATGTCTTTATTGGCAGGGCTATACAGTACCTACCCCCTCATATTCTCGAGGAAACATTTGAGAATAGTCTCTTGCCGGAAGCCAAGGTGCTCATATTCGGTTCTGCGTTCACGGCGTCCGAGCCGTGGGTTCCAGCGTTTCGCGCTCTCAGGCGCAGTTATGGAGAGACGACCGTTGGAGAGTTGACGGGCGACAGAGCTCTGGCAAGTGTCGGATACAAACGTGTAAACACTATTCATTCGCAATGGACAGTTCGCGTTACAGAGGAACATTTGGTCAAAAATACGCTGTCCTATGGAAGCTGCACAAAGAACGTCTTGGCGGACCTTCCTAGATTCCGAGCAAAACTCCGGAAGATATTGGAACCATATCTAGAAGAAGGCACCGTCAACGCCAAGATACACAGTGCGGCAATAGTCTACGGGCAAAAGTAAACTCACAATCTTCTTCGGCACCAAATGCGGCAAGCAAATGTCCTGGCGCAGAATGTGTCGCTGGCGTTTTTACTAGCGTTTTGCAATCGTCTTCCCGGACGGTTTATCCCACAATTCCCAGTCTTCAAGGATGAGATTCACATCATCCCTGATCGCTTCTTCGATCCGCTTCTTTGCCTGTTCCATTGTTGTGAAGTTACCGTGGCCGACGGCGTTGATCGAAGTCCGCCACACGCCGTCGCCATTGCGCGAGACCGAGGCCCTTAAGGCATTGCCGATTTCGAGGCCGTAGCCTTCGCAACTGCCCCGGCCCCATCGTGTCCACTTGCTTTTTCCATGAGAACATAATGAGAACACACGCTAAAAGAGTCCAGGGTTTCTAACTATATTTTAGCCACGCCTCGAGCTTGTCGTATTGCGGGGTATGCCTGCCGCTTTCAGGCGAGCGGATTTTTTCGTGGGGGAGAGATGTCGCGGGCCCTAAAGATAGGCCAGACTGCGGCATCAATCTGGGGAGATGGATCGTGAACAATAGATACGCGTGGGCGCTGGGACTCATAGCGCTGCTTGTACTGGTAGCGCTGCTTGGTACGAGATTTGTGGCAATGCCGACTGCGGCGCAAACGCTATTCACAAGCGAAGATTTTCGTGCGGACCGAGAGCACTGGAGTGATCCGGCCTATTTCCGCAACAACACCATCGGGCAGATACACGGCATGTCGTTCGACTATGACAGCGGCGGAGAAGGTGGCGGCCAAGTTGCGGCCTCACGACTCTATGGCTCGGAAGGATCGGGCGCCGACACGTTCGAGCTGACCACGCCCTATTCCTTCGCAACATCCGAAGAGCATTATCAAGCATGGCTTGAGCAAGCGGATGGCGGCACGCAGCATGATTTTGCAACGCTTCCCGATTGGAGCGGGCGTTGGGCGGGAAACCCAGGCTGGTTGAACGGCCGTCAGACGCAAGCGAGCACGTTGGTCGCCGCATTAACGCCGGACTATCAGGAACATTTCGTTCAGCAGGAAAAGGCCGAGTCCGAAGGACGGCATTTCTGGCCCGCCTCCTTCTGCCTTCCACGCGGATTCTTAGAATCTGTTTTAAGCACCCCCAAAGAGTTCATTCTCCTTCCTCATAAGGTGTGGGTCATCGGCGACACCTATACCGAGAATCTCGTTCGCTGGATTTACACCGACGGCAGCGGGCATTCGCCCGAACAAGCGCAATTTTCCAAATGGCATGGCGAGACCATCGGTTTTTGGGACGGCGATACGCTTGTCATGCATACCGATCAGATCAGAGGGTGGATGCGGCCTGTGATCGAATGGAGCGATCAGCTGACCACCGTCGAACGCTATCAACGTGTGGGCGATTCCATCATGGGCGAAATTACACTTTACGACCCAGTGGCCTTTGTCGAACCGCTCCATGCCAAGATCAGCTATGAGCCGATCGACGACGACGATCCGTTGGCGCGGCCGATCTACAACACCTGCACCGACACCAATGGCCCCTCCAGCAATGTCTTTATCAATGAGGAGGGCCTTTTGGATCAGCTTACAGTCGGCGATCCCGGTTACTGGAATTTCGCCGATCCGCGTCCCTGGGCGGCGTATTACGCGATAGGCGAGTAACGCGAAGGCGCGAGTTGTTATTAAGTGCGGCGGAAGAACCTCCACAGCAGGCTTTATTGGAAATTTTCCACCCGCTCGTCGCTGGTATTGAAAAACGTTCTCCAGGGGGTTGGGTCCGTCGCGTCCCAATAAAGCGGATCGCCCGGTAAACGCTCATTGAGATAGCCTTGATCGTCCAGGAAGACTTTTGTCGACGGCCCATTGGTGTCGGTGCAGCTATTAAAGAGCGGCCTCAATTCGGGACGGGTTTCGCTATCGTGCTCAAAACTTAAAGTGGAATAAAAGGGACGAACAAAAATCTCCGGATCATATAGGACAATCTCGCCCCGCAAGATTTCGCCCTCGCGCCAATAGCGCTCTACCGTTTCCAAATTGTCGGTGAACTCGATTGGACCGCCTTTCCATTGGCGAATCTGATTGGTGTGAACGATGAGCGTGTCGCCGTCCCAAAATCCGACCGACTCGCCGTGCCATTTGGGATATTCGAATGCGCCCTCACTGTGCCCGCTGCCATCGGTATAAATCCAGCGAATGTAGTTCGCGGTATTGTCCGCACCGATCGTCCAAACTTTCTCGGGCGTGACGACAAATTCTTCGGCATTGACCACCGATTCAAGATATCCGCCGGGCAAACAAAACGCGTCTGCATCCCACATCCGGCCCTCGGAGACTGCTTTCATTTCTTGAACAAAATACTCCTGGTATTGCGGTGTCAGCATCGCGGCGACCGAGCTTGCCGGATTGTCGCCGCCATCCAATCCGAGCGCACCACCCACCCATCGGTCGCGCCAATCGGGCAGGGTTTCGTAGCTGTGTTCGGTTCCGCCGCCCGCTTCTTCTAACAGCGCTTCATAATGCTCGACAGCGCTTGCGTAGCCATAAGGGCTTTCGAGATCCAACGCGCCTTCAACCCCTTCTCCGGTTTCGCCGAAGCGGTTTTCGACCTGCATTTCGCCGATCTCGGACATGGTGTTGTTGCCGTAATAGCTGGGAACGGTCCAAAGCGCGCGGTCCTGTCGATAATCCTCGGTCGTGAAGATGTCTTGCGCCTCCGCGCTGCAAGAGGCGAGGTGGGTTGCCGCTATTCCGGCCAATGCCATCATTGCGATATCGTTTGTGTTCACGCTTGTCTTGCCCCCCTTGGGAAATGACGACGACGCAGTCCGACGACGCGTTACAATATTTGGCCTGCACCTATTTCTTGGCTGATTTTGAGGAAAATGGTTCGCTTTGCAAGAAAAGCGCGTGTCTGCATGTTCACGAAAAAGAGGCGCGTCTATGGTCAGCCGCCATCATCGACTATGATGTAGCGTTTTCACCGGTGGAGTGGGGTATGAAGCCGTCTTTCAGAGCATCAATTGTTGCGCTCCTTTTGTCGGGTGCATTGATCGCCTCGGCGCAGCCGCAAGAGGCCCCAACTCCAAATATTGTCGGTTTATGGGATCGCGGCGGAACCGCCGGAACAGCCTTTCTCTCCCCCGAAACCGGTCCGGGACCGATCGTCGGAACGGTTGGCTCCGACGAATTAGATGCCGGATGGCGCGGCAATTATGATTCGCCGATTCTTCAGCCTTGGGCCGCGGCGGTCGTTAAAGAGAAAGTCGATAACGACATTGCCGGGATCAACATGCCGGAGCCTAAGGAAACATGTGAGCCGCTGGGCGTGCCGCACATTCTGCAATTGAATGGGGTGGTTGAAATACTCCCCACTCCGGAGGTGGTAGCGCTTCTCTATGTGCGGGCGCGGCAGGCGCGAATTGTCCACCTCAATGTGGGTCACCCGGCCGATTTGGAGCCCAGCTATTACGGCCATTCCATCGGCCATTGGGAAGGCGAGACGCTGGTCGTCGATACGATCAGCTTGGATGATTCAACGCCGACCGACGTGTTTGCAACGCCCCATACCGAACAATTGCGCGTGGTCGAGCGCTACCGGCTTATCGATGATGGAACGACTTTGCGGACCGATCTTATGATCGAGGATCCGGGCGCATTCACCACGCCGTGGAAGGCCTATGTGATCGCTAGCGAGGCGGTCGATAGTTTTTGGGAATTCACCTGTCAGGAGAATAATCGCATGCCAGATGGGAGCATTATCCAAATGCCCATCGACGAGACGCCCAATTTTTAGCCTGCGCTTTGTTCTAAGGATTGTAAGGGGAGGGGTACGCGTGAAAATTCATTTATTGATGGCAGTTTCCATTGTTGCACTGGTCGGCCTAGTGCCGTTGGCCGGTTCCGCCGCCGCACAGGACATGTTCACCACCGAAAATTTCCACCAAGACCGTGCGCTGTGGAGCGATCCGGCCTATTACCGCAATAATACGGTATCCGAACTTCGCGGTATGCAGGTGAGGGTGCGCTATGGCGAGGCCGGTTCCGGTGAAGATACGCCGGAATTGAAAAGTCCCTATAGCTACATGTCGGCAGGCGAGCATTATCATGCGCTGTTGGAATCTGCGGATGGCGGCACGCAGCACACAATAGAGACAATGCCGGATTGGGACGGACGATGGGAAACTGATTCCGCTTGGCTGGGCGGGGGCAACGTTTTACCGAGCACTTTGGTCTCGGTGATGACGCCCGAATACCAGGAATATTTTGTGCAGGCGCAAAAGGCGGCGGCGGAAGGGCGCGATTGGTGGCCGACGGCGTTTTGTCTTCCCGGAGATTATTTTTCAATATTCAACCGCGGTCCGAACGAGTTCGTCGTCCGTCCGCACCAAGTCGTTATCCTAAGCGAAGACAATGTCACCCATCGCATTCGTTGGATTCACACCGAAGATAGCACTCACATTCAAGACGCGTTTCGCTTCCTAAGATGGCATGGCGAATCGATCGGCTTTTGGGATGGCGATGCCTTAATCGTACACACCAATCAGATTCGTGGCTGGAAAGGCCCGGCGCTGGAATATAGCGATCAACTGGAAACGGTCGAGCGTTACGAGCGCGACGGCAATGTCATCAGAGGTGAGGTCACGATCTACGATCCGGTCGTTTTCACCGGGCCGTTGCACGCCAATGTTTCATTCAATTTACGCAGCGAGGCTATTCCGGAAAATCGTCCACTCTTTAATAGTTGCACCGACACCAATGGTCCTTCGGTCAAAGTCTATTTGGACGAGAACGGGATTCTTAATGAGCGCACTCCCGACGATGAGCTCTATTGGGATCCCACCGATCCGCGCCCTTGGGGGACGTATTTCAATGAAAGCGACGAGCGCTACCGGACATATCTTCAACGCACGCAGCGCTAAAGCAGTAAGGGTTCGCGGGTAACATGGCGTGCGCATGTGGCGCACAAGCTACTGGCTGTGATAGGTTTTTAGCAATCCGGGTGGTGCCTCGGCAGCGCGTTGCGCGGGTGTCGAAACTATTGACCGGCACCTTTGGAGGGTGGCGCGTAACATGAGTGGAATTTTTTGGGAGCTTGCAAGATGAGATACGCGCTTTGCGCAGGGGGGTTATTTTTATTGGCCTCCGCTTTTTTTGCTCCCAATGCACAAGCTCAGTTTACATATTCCGGCGAGGGTGAGTGCAATAAGGGAATATTGTGGCCTTTTGTACGAAATACCGGCGACTGTCTTACCGATGCCGAAAGACGCTCAGGAATGAGCGGTACCTATATTGGTTCCGAAGCCCCAGAGTCGGAAGTAACCGAGTCAGAAGAAACCGAGACAGAGGCAGCCGAGCCAGAAATAGCCGAGACAGAGGCAACCGAGACAGAAATAACCGAGTCAGATGTGAACGAGCCAGACTCGGGGCCAGTTACGCCAGGACCAACAACGCCAGGACCAACAACGCCAGGACCAACAACGCTAGGACCAACAACACCGGCGCCATCCCCGGCGCAGGCGCAGCAATCTGCCCCGCCTCCCGAAGGCGCCGTACCATCTCCCGTACCATCTCCCGTGCCCTCCGAGCCAACTTCAACGTCGACTGAGGCGACTCCAACAGTTGTATCTCCAACTATCGCGCCACCGACTGCTGAACCGTCAACCGCAATTCCCGCAACTGCGCAAACACCGGCGCCGGACACTCCGCCAACGGGCGCTGCCGCTGTTCAGCCGGCGTCTGCTCAGAGTGCACAACCCGCCGGTGAAAGCGCCGCGGAAGATGTCTCCGCTCCCGATGACAGAGTGCTCTATACCGGGCCGGGCGGCTGCACGAAGGGGGTTTTCTGGCCTTTCGTGCGCAGAACGGGCGATTGTCTGACCGATGCGGAATTTCGCAATGGACAGTCGGGGACCTATCATTAATCCAGACATGCCCATGTTTTGTATAATTTGAGCGAAAGAGCGCAGAGGCCGTAATCAAACAGCCATGATTTGCCGGGCGCAAAAAGAAAAATGAGGACCTATTTAAGATGACGCCAATGCAAGCAGTATTTGCTGCGCTGCCGATATTGGCAGCGTCAGCCTTGGTCCCCGTGCACGCGCAAACTTTGTACACTACCGAGGATTTCCGGGCCGATTCCGAGCACTGGACCGATCCCGCCTATTACCGCAACAACACCGTTCTCCAAACCAGAGACATGATTGAGCGCGAGCGATATGCCGAGGAGGGTTCGGGCGTCGATTTGTTCGATCTGCAAAGCCCTTACCCCTACACGACCTCCCAAGAGCATTATCAAGCCTGGCTGACGGCTGCGAATGGCGGCACCACGCACACGCTCGAAACGCTGCCCGATTGGAATGGCAGGTGGGACGGCGATGAGGCCTGGCTCGGGGGCGACGATATTCAGGTCAGTACGATCGTAGCGGCGTTGACACCGCCATATCAGGAATATTTCGTTCAGCAAGTGAAGGCGGAAGCCGAAGGGCGGCACTTTTGGCCTGCTTCCTTCTGTCTTCCCCGCGGTTTCATAGAATCGGTTGTCAGTAACCCAAAAGAAATTCTTCTCCGCCCCGAGCGCGTGTGGATTGTCGGCGATACCTATACCGAGAACTTGGTTCGCTGGATTTACACTGGCGCCGAGCACGCTCCGGAAGATTTTCAGTTTTCGCAGTGGCATGGGGAATCGATCGGATTTTGGGATGGCAATGCATTGGTGATTCACACCAACCAAATTCGTGCATGGAAGGGGCCGGTGATTGAATGGAGTGATGAGCTAACCACTGTCGAGCGATATGAGCGTGTCGGCGATGCAATGGTTGGGGAGATCACTTTTTACGATCCGATCGCCTTTGCGATGCCGATACATGTGCGCTTTAGCAACGCGTTATTGGCCGACGACCATCCCATTGCGCGGCCGATCTACAATACCTGCACCGACACCAATGGACCGTCGGCCAATGTCTTTATCAATAGTGATGGGCTGCTCGATCAGCGTGTCCCCGGCGATCCGCAATATTGGGACGCTACGGACGCACGCCCCTGGGGCACCTATTACAGCCGCGGCGAATAGCGAACCGCCGCCGCTCGGCGATTAAATCAGTTGGCGTTATTGCGTGGATCGTCTTGGGCATTGACGAAGGTCGTGCCCGTTGGGCCGACTGCCGTGCACTCTACAATCACGGAAGTTTCGCGCGTTTCCGCAAAATGTGCCCGGCCCGCAGGTTCAGTGTAATTGCTGCCCGGCGGAAGCATTTGCAGCCCATCGGCATCGAAAGTCTCGCCGTAACCGAAATACCAATTGCCCGACAAAACAAAACAGGAGCGCTCATCCGGATGGGAATGCGGTGGGATTTGCGTGCCTCCGCCGAGGCTAAATACCAGTGTATACAGCCCCTCTTCATCTCCATCGCCGACGACATAGACTGTGCTTAGTCCCTGCGCCATTCCCGAGCCTGTTTGGGTTGGGTTGCTCCCCACCCAATCCATCTCTTCCAAGCTTAGCCGTTGCTCCGTGACGTCTTGCGCGACCGCACTGGGCGCTAGCGCATTGGGCGCCAGCAGCGCGAGAGATGAAAGCAGCGCTGCAAATCCACGGAACGACTTCATCTTGTTCTCCACTTTGTTGCTTAGACCAGAATTCCAGCGCGCTTTATTCGCGCCTCGAAGGGGACCATGAACTTAACCTTCGGTAGGCGACACAATGATATCCATATTGCAAGACAATGTCCGCCTTTCGCCCTCTCCGAAAAAAGGCTGAACACTGTGGAGCAGCCAATTTGGAAACACCATAAGCTTTCCGACTTCCGGTTTGATAAATTGCTGTGTGGGCGGTCTCAGCAAGCTCAAATCGGTTACGCCATGCGTGCCCCAAACAAATTGCGTAAAGCCGTCACAGGCGCCGGAAGAATGCGTCAATTTAGGTGTGGCGCCGCTCTCGACATTTTCTTTCTCGGTGATTGCGTCAGGGACTTTGAGGTAGACGATCGACGAAAGCCCCACAAAAGTATTGGCGCCGTGATCGTGCATCGGGTTGTAATCGCCCGCATAGCTGTGAATGGTCCACATGTCGTTCGGCATGACTTCTGACGTCACGCCGAGCGCATCGACAAATTGCTTGCCGACCTGGGTGATGATTTGCGCCAAGGTCATTGGCGTTTGGTCGCTAAGATTGAGCTTCAACTGCGCCGAGCTTGGATTTTGCTTGATCTGACCCACAAGCTCTCCGGCGTAATCGTCTGCGCGGGCTCTAATTTCGTCAATGTAAGCGTTTACGTGGCTGATCAGATCCAGCGGCAATAGCGCTTCCATGTAGGAAACAGCCGGTTTGGTAATCATACGACCGGTGATTTGCTCCGTACCCTGATCACTCATCGATATCTCCATTCGCCCGCGATTTGCCGCATCGGCACGTAGGAAATTCTCAACCGCGTGCGCCAATTTCGCACCGCAAATCCAGGCACTGCAAGGGTGCATATCCGCGCGCTTGACGCGGCCACGGCTGTGCGTAGTCTAACGGCGGAGCTACTCTTAAGGAAATAGTATGCGATTGGCGAAACTTTGGACCGGCGTTCTCTTCGTTCTTGCCGGCATGTCCGCATCTTCAAGCGCGCATGCGCAAGACGCCCTTGCTGTTTTTGGCCCTGTCCAAAATATTCAGGGCCCTTATGTAACCGCGAAAAATGCCGATGGGCTTCTGGTGACCTTCGAACCATCCGGTCGCATTGTGTCGAACCAGGCGATCACAGTGAATGATATTAGGGCGGGTCAGTCGGTTGCCTTCGATACCTTCGAGGAAGGTGGAGAGTTGGTCGTCACCCATGTGCATACGCAAGACTGGCTGCGCGCTCCAGGAACCTTTGCGACACGGCCTTTAAGGTCCGATCCTGACGGCACGCGCCATCTTGGCGTCATCACGGCCGTCACGCCAATAGAGAACGGCATCAGAATGGCGGTTACGCATGAAGGCGGCGAAAGCAGCGTCGAAGTCGATGTGCTGAATACGGTGCCGATCTTGTATCACAACCGGGTCGAAGAATTTAGCGCCGTCGAGCGTGGCGCGTTGATCATGGCGAACGTCGCGCGCGGTGACGACGGTGTTTATCGTTCGGGTTTCGTCACACTCGAAGTCGATGGCGTCGAGCCGGTTCGGGTTCCAGGTTGAGGTAGCTCGAAGCTTTCGGGTTTTTAAAAATCCGGTGTCGGATCGTTCGGCACCGGAACCAAACCCTGATCGAAGCGATCGTCATTGTTTTCTTGGCAAATGATTTCTTCGAAATAGTCGCTCGCACGTTCATAGACTTGCATCACTGCATAAGGTGCGAGGAACGTTCCGGGATCTTCGATCCAGGCGATGACTTGCAAAACCTCGTTGGTAGGGTCGATGAAATAAGCGTCGACTGGAATGTGTTCGACCCTAATAAGGTCGGTCGAACCCCGAACGATGCGGTACTGTTCCACCACATGCAGTTTGTCCGTGTGTGGCGTGCCGAACTCATCGGTAAGTGCGCGTGGGTCGAGCGCAATAGTATCAACGACGAACATGTCGCCCTCATAATGCCCGACCGAATGTCCCATCCAGCTGGTCTCGATTTCGGCCGGGTGTTTCTCGTTTAAATAGACATGGCGAATGAGCTGGCCGCGTTCATAAATGATCGTGACTTCGTCTGGCTTTTGCAAAAACAGGACGGGTTGCGCGGTGAAGTTCAAGATGCCGGGCACGCCGGGCGGCCAACAACGTGGCGCGGCCCCAAAGCGTGAACCGCCTGCGTGAATGGCTTCATTGGCTTCTCGAATAATTGTGGCAGCCCAGGGCTGTAGGAGCGGGTGCAGATCGTTTCCGATTCTTGCAGTGGGGATATGGCCGCTATTATTGGCGTAATGTGGAAAGTCGGGATGATCGCCAATGGGTCCATGCTCGCCAGGCGTCCCCGTCAGCGGCGGAAGAGTGGCGACTGTCCGCGAGTGCCAGCCAAAACCGCTGCTATTAAAATCGATGATGCGGTTATCTGCCTCGGCGGCAAACGTGCCGGTGGGATGGAGGGAGAGGGCAAGCATAAGCAAAACCCAGCTTGGAGCGGCAGCGCTCCATTGGGTGTTTGAGCTGGAAAGACGAGATGTTCCGATCATGGCGGCTCTCCAAAGCGCAGCGTTGAAACTCGAAAGAATGTTTTTTGAGCCTACGCATTTTTTCACCCAACGACGAGTCTTGCTTAAAGTCTTGGACTGGCGAATATACGCTGAGCCGGCGAAAATAACGCTTGGCATTGCGCTTGGGTGAGACAAGGATATTCTTAGGGTTTGAGGTTGGGGGTTTGAGGATTGGGCCGAACGTCCTCAATCTGGTTGGGGCGTTCGAGCGACGTAAACCATTTCAATTGGACAGGTGAATATGCCGGGTGAATTTCATCAAAAAGATTTCGTCGAAAGCATGTTTTATCAAGATCTGGAACTTTCGCGGGAACTCTTCGACTACGCCACCTCCTACGAGATGGAAAAAATAGACCATGTCGAAACGAGCTTCTACAAAAGCGAAATGGATTTACGCTTGGCCGAGCTGGCAATGAGTTGCGTTGAGGATTTCTTTATCGAAATCGGAAAGAAAATAGGAAAAACGAGTCTTCAGCTTCTAAAAATATGGGTTCAAAAATACGAAGAGTACAGTCATCACGCCATACATGTGCATGCGACTAGCGCACATAATTACAGTTTCGTTCTCTATATAGACTGCACGGAAAAATCGGCCGGCACCATGTTTTACTCAGTGGGTTATCCCTATGTGGATCACACCAATTTTGTGCTTCAGGCGAAGAAGGGCCGCTGTGTGGTATTTCCCGGTGCGATGCCACACGAGGCCTTGCCCAACCAAGACAATAAGAGGCTGATCGTTAGCGGCAATATCGTCTATTTTGACAAGGAGAAATTGGCGGAAAATCCAAACCTCAATCTCGGGGTGACAGGGGCTGCTTGAGCGCATGCGGCTCGACCGCTTTGGCAGCGAGATTGCGGCGCTAGGATTGCTTCTTTCACCCGCGCGTCCAAGCACTTATGCGCATTTCTGTCGTCTCCTGGGCTATCGCGCTGGACTGTCGCCGCGTTGGAAACTAAGCTGCCGGCAACACCGATCACACTGCAATTTTAGTGCGGCGCCATAACCGTAGGCTGAGGATCGGCGCGCAAAGATGCAAAGGGGAGGAAGCACAATGAGAACGGCGAATTTTGGAACCACCTGCACACTGGCGGCGGTCGCAATGCTGGCCGCCAACGGCGCGGCGCTGGCGCAAAGCGATCCGACTTATGTTCGGCTTGGACCTGTTAACGCCGCGCGCTTTGTTCCCGACGAGGGACCCGCGCCGCATATTGCGTTTGTCTCCGCGCACCGCACGGGCAATACCATAGGCTCGAGCACTTGCACTGAATTAGCGCAAAGAGGTTTCATGGCGATCTGCTTCGAAACACGCTTCCGGAACGACGATATCGGCATTCAATGGGAGGAGCTGCCGCATGACGTGAAAGCGGTGGTGGATTACGCCCGTGAGCAGCCGGGAATTACCCGCGTAGTCCTTTTGGGCCATAGCGGCGGATCGCCGATGATGAGCCTTTATCAAGCCATTGCCGAGAACGGGAATAGCGTTTGCGAACGGCCGGAGCTTTTCACGACCTGCGCCGACGAGGATTACGGCGAAATGGTCCCGGCGGACGGCATCGTTTATCCCGATGCGCATCCGGGCAATCCCGTCCAGGCGCTGCGCAGTTTCAACCCTTCTGTCACAATCAAAGATGGCGTGAGAACAATCATTCCGGAGCTTGATCCCTACAGCGAAGCCAATGGTTATAACCCGCACGGCTCCTCGACCTATTCACAAGAATTCATTGACCGCTATTACGCTGCGCAATCTGCAAAAATGAACTCCCTAATTGAAGAGGTGCAGCACAAGCAAGACCTCATCGCGCGGGGCGAATACGGCTATAATGACGACGATCTTATTATGATCCCCGGGGGTAACGCGGTCATCGCACATGCGGCGCCGGAACTTGCCCGCAAGCTCACCGCAACGAGAAACCCGGCAAAGCTGATGCGCGATGACGGCACTTACGTGACCGGAATCGTAACAAGCGTGATGGTGGCGGATGAAGACCTCGCGGCGAGCGGCGATGGCCTTGACGGCGCAGACATTCACAAACTCTCGACATTTATGAGCTCGGTCGCGATCCGTTCGCGCAATGCGCTGGACGATATTGACCATTGCTCGACGATCAACTCGACCATCTGTTTCGTGGCCGACATTACCGTCCCGGTCGTCTTCCTTGCGATGGGCGGATACAAATTCATCGGCGATCACGAGGTCATGTATGAAAACTCCGCCTCGGAGGACAAAGACTTTGTCGTGATCGAGGGCGCTCTGCACGGATATGACGCGTGCACGCGGTGTGAAACAACGCCCGGCCAGTACGAGAATTCGACCAAGAATACGTTCGATTATATTCGCGATTGGACTAATGCGCGGTTTTGATGGCGCTCGCTTTGGCTTCGCAAGCCAAATGCTGATCGAGAAATTGATGTTTTGAGGGAAAGAACGATGATGAGTTCATCCAGATTCGTACAGACTGCTTTGGTCGCGGGCCTATTGAGCGTCCCGGGCTTAGGCGAGTTGAAAGCGCAGAGCCACCCGGAATATATAAACCTTCGTCCTGTGAGCGCGGCGCTCTATATGCCCGATGAGGGGCCGGCGCCTCATATCGCCTTTATGGTTGCCCATCGGACCGCGAACAATCTCGGTACCTTGGCGTGCAGCGAGCTTTCAAAGCGCGGGTTCATGGTGCTGTGCTGGAACACGCGCTTTGTAAACAATGAGACCATCGTCAATTGGGAAGAGACAGCGCTCGACGTGAAGCGCGCCATGGAATTTGCCCGTGCCCAGCCCGGTATCGATACGGTCATACTTTTGGGCCATAGCGGTGGCTCGCCGTTGATGTCGTTCTATCAAGCAGTTGCAGAGAACGGGCTGAGCTTTTGCCGCGGTCCCAACAAACTTACACAATGTAGCGATGAATTGGCGGGCCTCATGCCGGCCGATGCGATGTTTTTCCCCGACGCGCATCCGGGCAACGGTGTGCAGGCGCTACACGGTCTCAACCCATCTCTTTCTATTGTCGACGGCAAGATCGTCGTCGATTCTTCTCTCGACCCGTTCAGCGCAGAAAATGGCTTCAATCCCGATGGCGCCTCTCATTATTCAGACGAATTTCGTGATCGTTATCATGCGGCGCAGTCGGCGGTCATGAATGCAAAGATTGCAGAAGTCGAGGCGTTGCGTGCGCGCATCGACAATGGCGATCATATTTATCCCGACGATGATGTCGTATTGCTGCCCTTCGACGCCCAGGCGGGGGCTGCACGGCTCGACGCTTTTGATCCAACTGTCCCGGAAACAATGGTGACGGAGCAGCCACGAAAATTCATTCGCAATGACGGCTCGATTGCTATGCAGATCGCTAAAAGCGTCATGCTACCCAAGCCCCGGCAGGCCAAAACAAACCTGACCTTCGAAGGCGTGAAACTATTGACGACTACCTCGTTTTTAAGCGCAAACTCGGTGCGTTCGAGCCATGCGATGGATGCAATAGATCATTGCACGACGAATGCCTCGACCAATTGTGCGATTGCCAATATTCGTGTGCCGACACTGATCGCGGCGATGGGCGCCTATAATCACATTCGCTTTCAGGAAATCATGTACGAAGACTCGCCGGCCGAAGATAAAGATTTCATCGTGATTGAGGGCGCCGTGCATGGCTATACGCCTTGCGGGCCGTGTGAGACCACGCCGGGGCAATATTCCAATAGCGCGAAGAATCTATTCGATTACACCGCGGAGTGGGCGAACGCTCGGTTCTGACAATTCGTTTCTAGGCGCGCGCGCTTACTCATACGCCAAGCAAGGCAATCCGGGCGCGCATTCGGGGGCCAAAAAAGGCTCTCCGCCCGAATTGGGTACAACGCGGAATTTATTTCCTTCGATGTCGGTGCTGTAGCGCACCCGCTGCCCCTCGAGATCGACGATGAAGAGCGATTGCTGGAAATGGCCGGGGATGGGAAGGTCCGCTGCCGCAGCGCCTTCGACGATATAGAGGCGGTGGAGTTCCGCCGACGCCGGTGGATGGATTATTGCGATAAAGCGGCGGCTTTGATCGGCATTTGCAAACTGCATCATTTGCGTTTCCATGCCGTCATACACGGCAACCTCGTCATAGGTGATGTCGCCGCCGCTTGTGCGCATCACGTCGATGGCCTCGTCGAGGATTGTTTCGACTTCATCGCGGTTTGCGCCTTCGTAATTGACGACGGTGAGCAGATAAAGCCCGGCACTATCCTCGGCACGATAAATATTTGCCGGGTAGGAGACGCCCGACGCCAATTCGAAGCTTGATGCCACACGCTCGGGCTCGCCCGGAAAATTGATTCCGAAGCGTTCTTCTTGGTTCACATATTCGGCCCAACCCTGTGCCATGGCGTTACCGGTAAATACGGTCATCGCCATTGTTATCGAAAGTACCAAGGCTCTGCGTAACATCGCCGTCCTCCAATAAATGTAGATATCGTATCCTACGATAGTGGGCCGCAAACCCGCCAGAGCGTCAAAAGTCCCGCCTTGCGGCGCTCGGCACCGGAACCAGCTCCCCTTCGGGGATAAAATATTCAGTACTGTTCTCGTTACAGACATATTCGTCCCATTTCGCCGGCACGTCCGGTTGCCCGCGCTGCGTACCGTGTGCGTATTCCACCATTGCGTTCCACGGCTGGGTGAACGTGCCGGGATCGGTGACGGTGAAACTGACCCGCATCCTTTGGCCGCCCTCCAGTAGCTCAAAGCGCTCCACAACATGCAGCTGTTTGGTGTGGGGCGTATTGAGCCGATCGATCGGCCCATTGTCGACCAGCGCAATCGTATCGACCACAAGGCTATCGCCTTCATAGTGGCCGATAGATTCACCATACACGGAATAATCCGGATTCTCGCTGTGCGGGGCATTCATAAAGACGCGCCGTGGCGCATCGCGCTCTTGCAGAATCCAAACGATTTCTTCCGTCTGAATGAAATGCACATTTCCCGTGTAGAGGTGGATACCCGGGACGCCGCCAGGCCAGCACCGCGAGGTGGGGATGAATGGAAAGCCACCGGCGATTACACGCGCTACTTCCACATCCATCTTCTCCTTCACCCAAACCTGTAGGATGGGGTTGTCGGTATCGGCCATGCGCTTATTTTCATTGTGCTCATAGGGATAGTCGGGGTGCTGTAGGACCGGCCCCGGTCCGGTATCGCCCGGCACTTTCACGAATGCAGTATTGTTCGTGCAGGGTGAGCCGTCTGCCTCAAGGCAATTCAAACGCCAAGAGAGGCCATTCGACGAAAAATCGGGGATCGGATCACGGCCGGTGCTCTCTGCGCCTCGCGCTTCTGGTGTAACCGCACAAAGCAGCACTGCGACGATGGCGATCGCAGCGAAAACCTGCGGCTCGATGGTTTTGTGCTTGATGGACATCATATTGCTCCCGGTCACGAAATTAGACTCCTGCGCAAAGATTGTTGCGGCCAAATAATCAGCCGCATCTTGGTCCAATGTTAAGCGACTGGCGCCGCCTCACCAAGAGCAACGGACCGGTTTGGGCGCCATCCGCCGGCGGCAAGGCGGCGGCGCCTATGTTTTGTTGACGAAGTATTTCCTTGCAAAAAACCTGCCGCTTGCCTCCCAATTCCCTCGTGAGGCGCGCAATACGGATGTTTTTTGCCAAATAATCCGCCAAATTCCTTGAAAGCGATGCCGGTATTAGATGCTGGACATAGATGATGTAGAGTAGATGAGTTGGTTTCGATGCCGGTTGAGATTCGGTATCGTCCATTGTGAACGGAATGCCTAACGGGCGGGCGGCCTAAGGGATGATCGCCCATAAGGAGAAAGAGCTGATGAACATCAAGACACTTATACTCGGAAGCGTAGCACTTGGTTTGTGTTCCGCCGCAACCGCCGTTTATGCGCATCACTCCTATGCAATGTTCGATGAGTCGTCCAAGCAAACATTGGAAGGCGTCGTCACAGAATTCCAGTGGACCAATCCGCATGGCTGGATTCATGTCGAAGTTATGGACGAGCAGGGTGAAGCAGTGCTGTGGTCGATCGAAAGCGGCGCTCCCGCCGGCATGGCCCGTCAGGGTTGGCGCCCAACGACGATTGGGCCCGGCGACGAGATCGAAATCACTTTTCATCCTTTGAGGAACGGCAATCCCGGCGGCAGCTATATGTCGGTGACGCTCTCCGATGGAACGGTGATGGGCAATCCCGAACTGCGTTGATTGCTACGTAAAATGACGGCTGGCCCTGCATCTCGCAGAGCCGGGGTGGATCATAGATATTGTGCCGGGAGGCGCCTGATGAATTCTATTAACGCGGCCCAAAAGGCCAAGCCCGCATTCGCTCTGTCCCGGCTTGTTCTTGTCGCGACCGCAGCGCTCGCATTAGCCGCGGTGTGGCCCGGTCCTTCTGCGCTGGCACAAGACGGGGCGGCGGCTTCGTTCGAATTCTTTGTTCCGGAAGAAGGCCAGGACATTGGCGGAATATATTGGCTGAAATCCTATAGTGCCGCGATCAAGACAATGGACGGCGGCGATCCGCCCTATACGCCTGAAGCGATGGCGATCTACAAGGAGAGGACGGCGCGCATAGAAGCGAGCGCCGAGATCATCGACGAAGATCAAGCGCGAGCGCTTTGCACGCCCGACGGTGTGCCGCGTGTCTTGCAGAACCCTTACCCGTTCGAAATCGTGCAGACCCAAGGTCAAATTCACTTCCTTTATGAGATCAATAAAATCATTCGCCTGATCAGAATGGATGAACCGCTACCCGACGACGATTATCTGGAGATTTTCCCTTGGTATAGCGGCCACTCGGTGGGGCATTGGGAAGGCGATGCGCTGGTTGTCGAAACCGGCGGCTTCAAAAATTACACATTTCTCGACAATTTGGGCGCACCGCATGGTTACGGTTTGCGCATCACCGAACGCTATCGGAAGATCAATAACGGCAGTGAATTAGAAGTCGTCGTCGACATCCACGATCCGGGCGTCTTTACCGAAGATTGGAGCGCGCGCTTCGTTTATGATTCGCGGCCCGATCTGCGAATCTTGGATTGGAATTGCGGCGAAGTGCACCGGGACATATCGCAAGTTCCCGGCATCGTCGTGCCCGAATAAATTCCGTTTGGCGGAGCCTAAACTAGCTGCGGAGAGAACCATGTCGTCAATGAGATCAAACCTTCGCCTCGTCAGAATCGTGACGGCGGCGTTTTGCGCCGTCGGCATTAGCGCCGCGCAAGCGCAGAGCGTTCCCGATTTCTCCTCCAACGGTATTGGCTGGCGGGTGGCGGGCAATGTCGATAATACCGGCCTTGCCGAAGTGCCGGAGGATCCGGGCAATGGCTATATTTCGCATCACCCGGATTGGCCCTATGCGCAAAATGTGGTTAACCGCGTCGGCGATTTCACCAATCCAAATCTTACCCCCTGGGCGGCAGGTCTTCTAGAAGAACGCGCGCGCAAGGTCATGGCCGGCGGCATTCCTTTCATACCCAATTCGCGCTGTTGGCCCGGCGGCGTTCCCGGAATGCATTTTTTCCCGGCCTCGGTGTTTTATCTGCAAAGCGAAGATCAGGTTTGGATTTTGAACAATCGCGGCGAAGTACGCCGGGTCTTTATGAACGTCGCGCACAGCGATGATCCGGGTTATTCCTGGTATGGCGAATCGATCGGCCATTATGAGAGCGACGACACCCTAGTAATCGACACCATCGGCCAGGACGATAGGGGCCCAATCGATCGCTACAACACACCGCATACCCGTGAACTTCATGTGACTGAGCGCCATATGATGGATGCCGAGCGCATGAATGTACGGGTGGTTACAACCATTGTTGATCCCGTCGCCTTTAAAGTGCCGTTGAAGGGAATGATCAATTACGGACGGGCGACCGAGCGTGGCAGCCCGGAGCCCGCACAGTGGCAAGAATATGTCTGTAACGAAAACAGCGACGAATATTTCATCCCCGAGGAAGAATTAGTGCCGGTGCCGAGCGCCACAAGGCGGGATTTCTAAATATTTGAAAGGGATTTAGGTGAGCGGCACGAATAAATACGAGCGGCAGGCTCCGCCCGCTGGTCTGCGATCTCCCGCAAGAGGGGCCATGACGCGCCACGGGCTTGTTCTCGCCGGCGTCGCCCTTTTATTTGGTGTAGCCGCCTGTGGCCAGGCCACGAATAACGCCACAACCGACGGGCAAAGCGCTATCGCCATGGTGCCGGATCTCTATCAAAATAATACCGCTTGGAGCACACCGCGGGGCAAGAACCTTGAGCCGCCGCCTGAAGGCGCACCGGGTGCTCCCGGGCCGATCGGAAACCACCCCGATCACCCGCATTTTGGCAATATTACCGGCATGCCCACCCCGCGCATTGGAAACGACACCAATCCGCTTTTGACCTCCTGGGCCTCAGATTTGATGCGCGAAACTCGGGAAACCATAGTAGCGGGCACCGCGCCATTCGATCCGGCAGCGCGCTGCTGGCTTCCGGGAGTTCCAGCGATCATTAGCTTCGGGGTGGCGCCCATGTATTTTATGCAGTCGCCTGACGAGGTGATCATTTTGTATGAGCGCGGTCAGCTCGCGCGGCATGTCTACCTAAACACCGAACATTCGACCGATCTTGAGCCTAGCTGGCATGGCGAATCAATTGGGTGGTACGAAGGCGATAGCCTTGTCGTAGACACCATCGGTCTGAATGATAAAACGCTTGTAGATGTGTTCAATGTGCCACACTCGGAATCATTGCATGTTGTCGAAACTTACCGCGTTGTAGACGGTCAGCTCCGTGTCCTGATCACCGTTGAGGACCCTGTTGCTTTCACCGAGAGCTGGTCCGCGTCGAAGTCGTTCGAGGCCGGGCCGGAGGGCATGCAAGAGATAGTTTGCCAGGAAGGCGCTGATAATTTCACCGAGGATCAGGCCCAAATGCCCAGCACTGCGCGCCTCGATTATTGATAAGGTTGAGCCGGCGGGTCCGCTCTGCGCACAAATATAGTGCTCCGAAGAGCTCCGCCACGGCTGGAGGGTAAGCGTTTGTCGAGAAAAAACGGGCGGATTGGCGGGAACCAATAACGCGATTTGGCATTGACAGTTAGTAAGGTTTAAGCAGAAAATTGCTGGAATAAGGGACTGGGGACTACATAAAGCTTGAGGAATTAGCACGCTACTGGGCTGGACGTATTCTCCATTTCTATTTGTGATGGTCGGTTTACCGGATTTCCAGATGCGATTTCGCATTCGGGAACATCCCGTAAACCATAACAGTGTGAGCGCTTTAGAGAGCGTTTGCGTCCCAGGGGGAGGACCTAGAATGAACAGTTCTTTTGGCCGTGCAAACGGAACGTCACGCGTTGCATTTTTGCTTGGAACCGCATCAGCCGGTGTGTTGGGGATTACATCCGCAAACGCGCAGGTTGCCGAGGTCCTGATCACCGGCTCGCTGATCTCCGGTACGCCGGCTGTTGGTGTCCCGGTCACCAATCTTGGCGAGCAAGACTTTATTGAGGCGAGTGCCGTCAACGTTCTCGAATTGCTGGAAACCCTTCCTGCGCTGGATATTCCCCCCACGAACTCCCCCGCATACGGCGCCGGCACACTGCATTTCGCGAACAATGTTCAAATTCACGGCCTTGGCGTCGGCGATACGCTGATGATGCAAGACGGCAGACGCTGGCCCTTGGCCGGTTATGACGGCGAACGGGTCGATCCTGCCATCTTCCCGCAGCTTGCCGTTGCCCGCGTGGACGTGCTGACGGCAGGAGCCTCAGCTACTTACGGCTCGGACGCGACCGCCGGCGTGCTCAATATCATATTGAAGCGCGACATAGATGGCGCCCAAACATTCTTACGCTTTGGCGCTGCGCCCGGTGCCGGCAATGAAAATGTTACCTTTGCGCAACTATATGGGACGTCGTGGGATACCGGCAATGTCACAATGACCTGGGAGGTCGTGCACAATCGCGAAGTCGAGGCCGGGGATTTACCGTTCCTGACTTGGAACTTCGGCGAAAATGGCGGATTTGAGGGCTTCGACTTCACGGACACTGCCTCTTCCAATCCGGGCTTTATCTCTGAAGGAAGACTTGATCGGGGCCCTCAGGGCATCAATCCAGCTACGGGCGAAAAGTACCCTTCGGTCTTCCGTGATCGCCAAGGCGGCGTTGGCTGTGTCAACTGTTTTGCGTTGCCGAACGGCATCGGTTGGGACTTTGGTAGTTCAGCTCCTGGTCCAACAACCGACTTCTCGGCGATCGGCAACTCCATAAATACCGATAATATTCGTAACCCCTGGGAAGAAGGCTGGGTGCGGCCCGCCATGGAATCGACGGCCTTTGTCGGGACCATGCATCAAAGGCTGACCCCGAATTTGAATTTGTTCGGAGTCGATTGGGGCCCGGTCCGCTTTATCGCTGACGGCATGTGGTCGAATCGGCGCTTCAAGCAAGAATACCCGGGTGATTCAGGGCAGAGCCGCGAAAATATGAGTAGGCGCAGCCGTGGCTACGAGTTCGATGCTAACAGTACAAACCCGTATATTCCGACTGGTCTTCCATCTAATTTGGATCCCTCACATCCGGACTATGAAGCTCTTAATATCCACTGGACTATAGGTCCCGAGGTCGACACGCCGATCGTTTCGGGTGGACAGATCAATGCGCGCTGGCTGTTCGGATTGGAATTCGACGATCTACCGTTCAATTGGCATGGGCGGATGGATTACTCCAACACAGATAATGTGTCCTACGGCTACGACCGCGGTGGCATGATTCGCAATATGGTCAGCGCCGCCTTGGGTAATGAGATCGAGATCGAAGATACTGACCTCTTTCCAGGCGCGAACGGCTCGGCCACTTTCACAAAGCCGGAAAGCATCCCGTATCTGAATCCGTTCTGCGATGGAACCATGTTCCAGTGTAATTCGCCTGAGACGATTGCGTGGATGCAAGGACATCGCGATCAGAGGCTGAGATCGCATTTCAGCGAATTCAATGTGCAGTTCGATGGACCGATATTCGAGCTTCCTGCTGGCCCGGTTGTTGTGGCCTTGGCCTATAATCATCTGGTTAAAAACCAGCATTTCCGCCAGGAAGACAATACGAACTCCGATCACAGGGATATAATCGTCATTGGCGGTGACAATCTGAGCGAGTTGAGCAACTCAATTGTCTTCCAGGCCAATGTCCCGCTTTTGGGACCTGGGTTTAACGCCCCATTATTCGAGGCAATCGACATCGAGTTCGGCTATCGCGTCGACGAATACGATAATCTTGTCAAAAAGGTTTGGACACCGAAGATCGGTGCAAACTGGCTGGTTGGATGGGGCCTGACCTTGAGGGGAAGTTGGGGCAAGTCGTTCCGCACACCGAAAGGTGAGGAAATATCCTTAACGGGCGTTGGAGTTACCGCTCTAAACGACCAAGGTGGCATTGAGAGTACTAACACAAACCCGTTTTTCACTGAAAAAGGGTGTCCCGGTGGGGCGGGTGGTGCTCCTTTGGCCGGAACGGCTATCGCTCTAGCGAACCCAACCTGTGACCCGTCCTTCGAAAATGCACTGGGCCTTGCTGTTTCGGGAAATCCTGTCGGCACGGCGGCTGTCATTTCCAAATCCGGTCTGTTCGCCGGCGGGGCACCGACTTTGGGGCCGCAAAATGCCAAGCAGTTCAATCTCGGATTTAATTTTGCCCCGGGGCCCGAGCATTTTAATGGTTTGCTCACAGGTCTGAACCTCGATGTGACTTGGTGGAGATTGAAATATCGTGACCTGATCGACAGCATCTTCCAGGGCACGGGGCCGGATGATGTGTTGTCGACGGCATTCTACATTCCCATTAATCCATCCTGTGGTTTCAACGACTCTTGTAACTCTGCCTTCAAGACCTTGGTCGGTGATTTGGTGGCAACGCCGACACGCGTCGACCGTAAGCCGCCCGCAGACTTGGTGGAAGAAACAAAATTCATTCAGATCAGGACGACCGGAAATATCGGTGAAGCCGTACATGAAGGCATTGAGTTCAACGTCCGCTATGATTGGGAATGGGGCAATTGGGGCTCATTCCATGTCGGCGCCACAGGGGATTACCGGCTCAAAGCCCGGCTTCGTGCGTCCCTTGGCAGTCCGTGGGTAACGCCGCTTTTCGGAGTGCCCGACATTACTCAGACAGTTGACGGCCAGACCTTTATTGGTACCAATGCCCGCGGGAACCAGCTCGAAAAAGTGCGCTACCGCATGGGTTGGACCGATGGAACCTGGAACTTCACCACCTTCTTTAATTATCGTGGACATGGTCAGCAGGATGAAAATGGTATTCTCATCTTGCCGAAATGTTTCTACGCGCCGAGCGCTGCCGCAGGCGATTGTTATCCGGGTTCACCCTATTACGGCCCGCATGACATTTACCCGATCGTAGCTCCGGCAACAGTGCTCGTTGATGTGACCTTGGGTTACAATACTGGGGACATGCCGACAAATCCGTATCTTCGTAACATCCAAGTTCAGTTTGGTGTCACGAATTTGCTGGATAAGACACCACCTCTAGGGGTTCGTCCCTTGCGTTCGCGCGGCACCGGTGTTTCCGGCTATGACCGCACGTATTCGGACTTGCTGCGCGAAGTGAGTTTGACGATTACCAAGCAGTGGTAATCTAAAACCATCTTAATTGACGGGCCGCGATCATCCCGATCGCGGCCCTTTTTTTTGCGTAATTGAGAAAACTTACATGTCATCCCGGGCGCGAAGCGATCCGGGACCCACAGGGAAATGTCCTCGCTGGTAGAATTTCAGCTAGGCTTTGAGCAGACATATTTCAGCGTTTGCGCCCAGCGGCACGGTGGGTCCCGGATAGCCCTAACGTGCTTCCGGGATGACAAATATGGGAGCCACCTACCCAGGACTCTCACTCCAAGCCCTCACCCTGAGCTCGCCCGCCTTCGCCAAGGCTTCGGCAGGTCAATAGTCCAAACGTCGTCCGCCGGACCCCGGATCAGGTCCGGGGGAGGCGGATCGAAGGGTGAGTGGCTGGGCGTGCTGTAAGCTAACAAACGCAAGCGCTGCGCCTGGGCGACCTGACCTCCCCCAATGCGGGGAGGTCGATCAAGCCGTCCCCGGACTTGATCGGGGGGAGGCGGATCGGGTGGGCTGAAGGGGCCGAAGGGTGAGCGGCATAAAGAACTTGTCATCCCGGGCGCGAAGCGAACCGGGACCCACAGGGGAATGTCCTCGCTGGTAGAATTTCAGCTAGGCTTTGAGCAGACATATTTCAGCGTTTGCGGCCAGCGGCACGGTGGGTCCCGGATAGCCCTAACGTGCTTCCGGGATGACATATATATCAGTCGTAAGTGTTCCCGTCGGCGGCGACGATGGTGATGTAATTGCCGCCCGGACGACCGTCGGCCAGCGGATTCATGTTCACCGTCACCTCGTCGCCGGACTTAAACGTATTGGCGCCGATTCCACGGCGGATCATGTTCGGGATGTTCGACATCTCGATCCAATATTTTACCGTCTCACCTTCCTCGGCGACATCGACGTAAAGAAAGACATGCGGGTTGCGATAGGAGAACTCCGACACGGTGCCCTCGATAGTCGTTTCGACGCTGTGATCGAACATCGCATGGCTGTGATGCGACCATCCTGGTGCGGAAATCCCCAGCGCCAAGGCGCCTGCGACTAAGCCGGTGACAAGCTTTTTCATTGGAATTACCCTTTTCCGTGTTTTGCTAATTATTGGTACGGTCGATGACGCTGGCTCCTGTCGGGTCGGTATTCAGCAAATGGCTGGGCGTTCCGCCCCCAGCGAGATAGGCGTTGTAGCGTCTTTCGCCCTCTTCCAAATAGGTGATCCAGGGCCGGTCGTCGCCCGCATCAAAATATACCGGATCGCCTGGCAGGCGTTCATTGTTGAGGCCACGTTCGTCCATATGAACCTTATTCGAGGGGCCATTGGTGTCGGTGCAGCTGTTGCGCAGCATTCTGTTGAGCGCGATCCTGGTTTCGGGGTCGAGCGTGAAGCGTCCGGTATTGTGCAAGGGGCGGACGAAGACCTCAGGGTCATAGACCGTTATTTCCGCCTCTATGACGTCGCCAACGCGGGTGTAACGCTCTACGGCTTCTAGCTCGTCGCTATATTCATAAATGCCGCCGGCCCAGCCTTTGACCTGATTGGTATGCATGATGAGGGATTCGCCGTCCCAAAAACCAATCGTTTCACCATACCATTTGGGGTAGCCGAAATTCTCCGGGGTGTGCCCCTCGTCATTGGTATAAATCCAGCGGATGGTGTTGCCGGTATTGCTCTCGCCCAAATTCCAGGTTCTGTCTGGGGTCACGATCCACTCGGTTGGGCCAAGAGCGTTAAAAAACCCGCTTGGAAGACAAAAGGTGCCGGCGCCCCAAAGGCGGCCTTCGATAATAGACCTTAATTCCAGAATCACGGCTTCCTGAAAGTCGGCCTGGAGCAATGGAATGACATCGGCTGGCGAATAGCCTCGAACGCCTATGCCGACGCCGCCCATCCAGCGGCCGCTCCAATCGGGGATGGTGTCTTTGGTATGCTGCGTGCCGCCGCCGGCTTCTTCAAGCCAGGCCTCGTAATGTTCCTCGGCGGTCGTGAAGGTATATGGGCTGTCGAAAAGCTCACTAGGGGCGGGTTCCGCGGTACCTTCGGTACCGTATGCCCTGGACGAAGCGATTTGGCCGGATCCTTGGCCGCCACTGTCGAAGTTAAACGCCTGCCCTCGGAGCTGCCCCCAACTATTATTCCGGTAATAGGCCGGATCGCTCCAAAGCTCGCGGTCATTGCGGAAATTCTCGGTGGTAAACAGATCGGGCGATTCCGCACTCTGCGCACAGGCCGACGCGCCTAAAAGCAAGCCGGTAATCAGCGCGGCCGTTGAAGCGGTCGCCATCCATTGATTGGTCACAATTATCCCTCCCGGAATCGGCGCGCTAGCTGCCGATCCGTCTAGCTCACACGAGAAAACTCACTCGTACAGCGTGCCGTCCGCTGCGATGACAGTGGAGTAGTTTCCGCCAGGGCGACCATCTTTCAACGGCCAGAAATTGACGGTGATTTCATCGCCTTCGGCAAAGGTATTGTGGCCGATACCGCGGCGAATCATGTTCGGAATATTCGACATCTCGAACCAATAATGCACCATCTCGCCTTCTTCCTCGACATCGACATAGAGAAAGACATGCGGGTTGCGATAGGCGTAGTCAGCCACGGTTCCGGTGATGGATTCCTCCACCGTGTGGTCGAACATCGCATGAGAATGATGCGAGAGAGTCGGCGACGAGAGCGCAAGCGCCATCCCTGCGCCCAACAAACCAGTCCAAATTACTTTGCGCATTAGAGTAATCCTCCTATGGATTCAGGCATAATTCACTTTAAAGAGCTTAAGCCGATTATAGATGAGGATTCGTCGCCCCGGTAGCCCAAATTTTGGGCGATGTCCCTATCTCTGTTGAAATTCGTGGGGCAGGCGTCGCTGGTTGATGATGCTATGCTGCCTTCATGATGGTTTCAATGGCACTGTCGGCCTGAGCCTTTCTCAAGTGTTCCTGGAGAGCATTTCGGAGGATGGGCAGCTGGCGATAGGCCTTGAGGCGACGGAAGGTTTTCTGGGCCTCCAGCAGGCCGGCGGCGGTCCATCTGAGCGCCATCTCGGCGTGTCTCCAGCGTTTGACGTTGCGGGTGACCTGGCGCACCGTGCCGAGCGCGTTCTCGACGATGTTGGTGCAGGCGAGCGAGCGCCGGAGTGCGTGCGGTAGGCCGAGGCGGATGACGGTGAGGATCTCCTCCAGCCCCTCCAGGATGCTGCCCGAGACGCCCGGTTCCTCATGCTCCAGACGCCGGACCAGGTTGCGCAAGAGCCGCTCGGCCTTGTTTGCGTCGTCCTGGTCCCAGGCCTGACGGAGCGCCTTCTTGACGCTCGCGTGCAAATGTTGGGGCAGGCGCTCGATGATGTTACGGCCCTTGTGGACCTGGCAGCGCTGGATGGCGGCGGCCACACCGAAGGTGTTTCGGATCGCTTTGCTGAGTGTCTTCGCGCCATCGACGATGAACAGCCGCGGCAGTGTCGGATCGAGCCCCCTGGCGAGGAGATTGTCGATCAAGGCCTGGACGATGACCGTGTTCTCCGTCGCCCCCTCGACCACGGCCAGGACATGCTTGTCGCCGTTGCCATCGACGCCGATCGCCGCCATCAGGACATGGTCGCCGACATGCAGACCGTCGATCTGGATGACTAGCAGGTCGAGTTCCGAGAGATCCGAGGCGAGCCAGGCCTTCATCTTCTTGCGTGACAGCGCCACAAAGCGCCGGGAAACGGCCGACTTCGAGGTGCCGTCGCCACGCGCTTTCGCCAGGTCGCCCTCGGGCAGACGGACCGCGCGGTGGTACTTGCGGGTCGACACGTTCAGCACCATCAGGTTGAGCGCCCACTCGAGCAGCAGGTTGGCATCGCGTAGCGCCTGCCAACTCTCCAAGCTCACCTCTTTGCCCGCCCGCTCACGAACCCGTGGCCGGGCCACCTTCACTTTGCCGCCGTGGTAGCCGATCTCGCTATGTGTCCTGCCCCAGCGATAACCTCGACGGTCCCCATGGCGGCGATGTCGGGCCCCGCACACGGTCGTGGCGTCCTCCTCCATCATCTCGGCCAAGGCCTCGACCCCGGCCAGAAGACAAAACCGATCCACGCTGAGATGGACTGCGTCATCGCGTCCGCCAGCGGCGGCATAGGAATCGAGGGGGCAAGGGCTTTCGGGCGGCTGGAACTACGGATATTATTTCCCATGGTGTCGTTCTCCCTTTTGGGTTTGCAGCACCCGGAGCCTAACGGCTCCAGGAGAGCGACACCTACCTCAACTTTTCAACATCGACCGGGACATCCCCTAAATTTTGGCCGGATTGGCTGGGCAAAAAGGGCCAGTTCAGACCGCCCGAGGCGCTGAATTCCATGTACGCCCAGCGAGATGCCCGGATGCCGTTTGGGGTGCCTGCCGAGCGGGTGCTAAATCCCGGGCCTTAGCGGTGCCTTTTGCGCGGGGGCTGAGCTGGCCCCGCTGTCCTGGCCGGACCATTCATCACCTGTTCAGAAATGGCCAGGTAGCCTATGATCCACGGAGTCGTCGCGAATTTATGCCCAAGCGATCAGCGAGTGCAGCCAGGTCACAGGAGCGCCATATGACTAAGATGACATCACTAAGCGTATTTGCGTTTTCATTATTTTCGGTGCTGGCGTTTTCGAGCACGGACCAAGCTTCCGCCCAGTCGGATTCCACTTGTGTGTACTATCGCGACATTCAATCCATGAATCACATCGACACCGGTTCGATGCTGATCACGACGACAAGGCGCGAAAAATACGTCGTGACTTTTGGCAATATTTGCACGGCCGGGCAGCATGCCGAGCCCTTCACCTTTGATCGGTTTCAGCTTGGGACCTGCGTCGATGCCGGCGATGTCTTTTCGACAGGTGGCGCCTCAGCGCCTTGCAGAGTAGAAAGCGTTTCCAGGGCGCCTGATGAAGTAGCGCTTGACAAATACAATAGGATCGAGACGAAAGACTTTGCATAATTTTCCGGGTAAGGCGGTCGCTGGGGTTTGCGGCCGGGCCAAACGCTTGCGCAAGGCCAATATTGGGCAAGCGTGACTGGGGGGTACACGATGTGTAATCATCGAACTCGTTGTTTAGGCAGCTCGCTCGTCTTGGCGCTCTGCGCTGTGATGTTGAGCTTTGGGGTGCTGGGCTTTGGGGCGCTGCCCGCGCATGCGCAAAATCTCCGGCCCATCGTGATTCAAGGCGGGACATTGATCGATGGCAATGGCGGAGCGCCGGTGCCGAACGCTGTCATTGTCATTGAAGGCAATATGATCAGTGCCGCCGGGGAAGCGGGGGAAATTGATGTCCCTGCGGGTGCTGAAATTATCGATGCCGCCGGCAAATGGGTGCTTCCCGGCCTGTGGGATGCGCAGAGCAATTATTCCTCGATGTGGGGAGAGTTATTTCCTCACTTCGGAGTCACGTCTTACATCGATGTAGGTTTGGGCGGGGAAGTCTCAATTGCCTCGCGCGATGCGGTGAATCGTGGGCTTCAGATCGGCCCGAGAGAGTTTATCGGCATTGCGCATTTCGGCAGATATAATGAGAGCAATATCTCGGGCTACGAGACGCTGTATGATGGCTGGCAATATCCGCGCAGTCTTGAGGAGCTTCAGGCGGCCTCCCACCGATTTCTGGATGCCGGCGCCGACATGCTCATGTTTCACGACGGCAGCTGGCCGTTCGAATGGGTGCAGTGGGGCTGCAACGAGGTGCATAGCCGCGGCAAGCCGTGTTTTCAGCGCTCTGACGGCCCCAATACCGGCATAGTCGAGGCCGCACGCGCGGGCGTTGATGTTGTCCATCATGCGCGGGGCGTTGATCTCCATATCGTGCGAGAAGGCGCCGAGGCGAGTAACACGCTGGAGCGCTTCGCCCAGATGGATGAAGCCAAGGCGGGGGAGTTGATCCGAATCTTGGTGGACGAAGAAGTCTATCTCGTCCCTAATATTATCAATGATGCGCCCGGCTATCCGGCGGACTGGCCGCAAATGCAGGAAGTCTATCGCGAGACTTTTTCAAACCCGGCGGTGCTCTCCTACTATCAACCGGCCTTCCTCAATCGGTTGCGCATGACGCGCGCAAATACGGCCACGGGCGAACTGCGCGAGCGTCGTATGCCCGGCTATCGAAACATGCTGCGCTTTTACCGAGATCTGGACGAAGCAGGCGGTAAAATTTTAGTCGGCGGCGATACCAATGGCTCGAAAGTGCCGGGCTCGATCGTGCATGAAGAAATGGCGATCTTTCGCGAGGCGGGAATTCCCGCCATGCATATCATCCAAGGTGCGAGTTCTTGGGTAGCCGAGGCTATGCGCGCCGATGATTGGATCGGGGCGGTAGCGCCGGATAAGGTCGCCGACATTTTGATCGTTAACGCCGATCCGCTGGCCGATGTCCGCAACCTTCGCCAGATCCACGCTGTGATCCAAAACGGCCGCGTCTTGGATCGAACGCTGCATAGCTCGCTGAACATACCGCTGCATGGTCTCAGTACCGATGAGCGCTACACAATCCCTGATCGCTTTTGGGTGCGTGCGCTAAAGGCCGAACATGGTGGGCCGGATGCGTTTTCATCGCCGCAACCAGCTATCGAGGCCATCGCGCCGAGCATGAGTGTGCAAGGAACGCCGATTACGCTCACCATTACCGGATTTAATTTTGTCGATGGAAGCCAGGTTTTCTTTGGCGATACGCGCGTACCATTTGAGCGAACGAGCCCGACAGAGCTGAGCGTTACGCTCGATCAGAACGTGATGGGTAGGGCAGGGCGTATCCCGATTACCGTTAAGAATCCCGGACCGGCGCAATATCCGATCTGGGGCGATGGGATTTCGAACCCGGCTTACCTTGTGGTTCGCTTTAAGTAATCCCCCTCACGGGATATAGCGTTCGTCTTGCAAAAAGAGCTCGGTGGGGATTTCAGTCCCCAGGCCCAATTCTTTGCAACGCTGATAGATGTGGTGACCGGTGGCGGCAAACTGCACGCCGTCGCCACGCAAGATCATGCCGGTAATCTGTTCGTCCGACGTGCGGCCCGGATGTTTGCCCGAGATCACGTCTCCCAATAAAGGCAGCTCATCCCATTTGATGGAAGTTGGGCGGGTATATTGGTCGCGGGCATGCTCGGGGATTACGTCCACGCCGCCAATGGCGTGGCGCATCCATCGTCGGCCATGGCGATTCATAACAAGCACGTCGCAACGCTCCCAGCCGGCCAAGTCCAATTCGACATCGGAAACGTTGCTCACGAATTGCCCCGGTTCCAGCCAATCGGCCATAACGACCGGGTCTTTGGAATTGGTTGCCATATAGACGATATCGGCGCCTTGCACGGCCTCACGCGCCGAGTTTGCGGGGACAATTTCAAGCCCCGTTTCTTTGGACCAATGCGCGGCAAAAGATTCTTTTTTGCCCGTGCTCGGACTGAACACTTGTATGCGGTGCAATGACCCGAGTGCTGCCATGCATTGAACGGCGGCCTGTGCCTGCCAACCTGTTCCCAGCAATCCCATGATTCGGGAATCCTTGCGCGCCAGATGTTTTGCACCCACCGCTCCGGTTCCCGCGACGCGGAATTTTTGCAGATAGCCATCATGGATTATGGCGAGCAATTCGCCGGTCTTTGAGCTGTAAAGGAAAATCAGGCCGCAGAATTTGCGGTCCGGGGTCCCGGGAAAGCGGCGCTGCAACACGGCGCCGTCACGCTCAACATAAGTAACGATGTCGGAATCAATTCGGTCCGCGGTCACATCGAGCGCGGCGATGGCGCCGGTGAGCGAGGTAAACATGTGATGTGTGGGGTTGCCGCCTTCGGGAAATTTTGGGCCATAGTCTTTGCCGTCGCGTGGCGTAAACACGCGATAGGGTGGTGCATTGATTGCGCCGCCATTCGCAAGTTCGCGCGCCGCCAACTCCAAAGCGTCGATCATTTCGCTCGGTCGAAGCACTTGCTCGACGGTTGGGTTGTCAATAATCAAAGTCATAGAGATAGCTTTAGACGTCGCGCGTAAATGCCGTCAAGAAAGGGTTTTTTGTGGTCTCTAATGGATATCTCGCCCAATTGGACAATCCGACGGGGCGAGCTCTAAACTGGATGATTAGTTGGGCCGCATGAAAGGATAGTCCCGCATGCGAAGATTGTTGCAGTCAGGATTTGCTCTAATCGTTGCGTTTCTTTGCGGAGCGGTGAGCGCCGCCGCGCAGCCTGCGGATACCGAGTTCTTTAAAGGCAAAACCGTTACCTACATCGTTTCCGTAGGACCCGGCGGCGGATATGACACTTATGGGCGGCTGTTGGCGCGCTATCTCGGGAAGTATCTTCCCGAAACACGCTTTCTCGTGCGCAACGTACCGGGCGCCGGACATATTGTTGGTGCAAACACAATTTATGCCGCTCGGCCTGATGGGCTTACTATCGGGACCTTTGTTACCGGGCTGATTTATACGCAGCTTCTGGAGCGGCAAGGCGTACGCTTTGATCTGGCGGAAATGTCTTGGATAGGGCGAATGGCCGACGAAGCGCGCGGCCTCGTTATTTCGAAAAGATCAGGACTAACCTCTGTCGAGGATTTGATGAATGCGGACACCCCGCTTCTTCTCTCGACGGCCGGCGTCGGTGCCTCCAACCATATTGAATCGCTTATGTTGGCTTACGCACTCGGCCTCAATGTAAGATTGGTGCCGAACATGGTGAACCCTGAGGCTCAAATGAGCATGGTTCGCGGTGAGGTCGTGGGCGTGCTTGGAAGTGAGAGCTCCTTTGACGCGTTTGTCGAACAGGGAAACGGAGTTTTTATGCTGGCCATCGCTAGTGGGCGATCTGCGATCGCCGGTGTTCCGCGTGCAAGCGATTTTATTGTGCGTGAAGATGCGCGGCCCTTATTTAACTTCATAGAGACCATGACCGAATTGGGACGCCTGACAGCCGGTCCGCCTGACATCCCGCCTGAACGGCTTGCCGCTTTGCGTCAGGCCTTCAACGCTGCTGTTGCCGATCCCGATTTGCGCTCCGAAGCCGCGCGGCTCGTTCTGCCCATTAATCCGGGTCCCGGTGAGGAGGTTGAGGCTAAAGTGAAAACCTTGCTCGACCAGCCGCCTGAGACGGTCGCACTTCTCAAGCGCACGGTACTTGAATAGCGGGCAGCCCCGGCGCTTTAAGCGCTCTTTGTGAAATATATCATATAATTCAATGTGTTATTAGATTGTGACGGCCATCAGCGGCCATTCAGAGGGAAAATAAACTGGCAAAACTGTACAAAAATTGGGAAATATCTTGATTTTTATACAAAATGAGCCTCAAATTCCCTCGCACCCGGGAGTTCAAGAACCATTATGCCTGCACAAAATGTTGCCTTCACTTCTACGCCGGCCAAGGCACGTTCCGGTGCCCCCCCGGCGCCTGCGGATGGCCTGCCGATCGAGGAGTTGCTCACCGAAGTCATTTCGAATGAATGGGTGAATGACGAATACAAGCACCTCGTCGTTGCCGCTTCGGCGAAATCGCTAGCAACACAGCCAGGTCAATTTTTCAATATTCTTTGTCCTTCGCCTGACGATGGAGATTTGTGGCTGCGACGTCCGCAGAGCGTCTACCGGATCGATGGGCAAGCAAACCGGTTAGAGTTTCTTTATAAATGCGTTGGGCGCGGGACACGCGGCACTGCGACACTTGTTGCGGGCGACGAATGCAACTTGGTGGGTCCGCTCGGCGTTGGATTTAAACTCGACCAAAATTGGAAAAATATTGTGGTTTTGGGCCGCGGTGTCGGCCTGGCGACGCTCGCACCGATCTCACAATTTGCCGGCGAAGCTGGGATCCGAGTGACCGCGTTGCTCTCAGCACGAAACCCATCATTGGCAATGTCGGCCGATCTCTTCGCCAAAGTGGGCGATGTCATACCGCTTTTGGATTTCGACGGCACAAGCTCCATGGACAATGTCGAAAAAATTCTCGAGCAATTGATTGCCGAGGGAAAAGCAGACGCGTTCTTCACCTGCGGTTCGAACAGATTGCTTCTTCTCATGAAGCGCCTTGGAAAATTACATGGCATCCCCGGTCAAGCTGCCATGGAGCAGACTATGGCTTGCGGTTTGGGACCGTGTTACGTCTGTGTACGGACGTTTGACGCAGGCGGAAGGAAAGAGATGCGCCGGGTGTGCATAGACGGCCCGGTCTTTGATCTTCAGGAGTGCCTCGCATGGTAGATTTATCGGTAAAGATTGGTAACTTAACGCTCAAAAATCCGATCCTGCCGGGCTCGGGAACTTTTTCGGCGGAGCTCGCACGGGTGGTCGATGTCAATCGCCTCGGCGCGCTGGTGGCAAAAACCGTCAGCCGCGAATCGCGAATCGGCAATCCCACGCCGCGCGTCGCGGAGCTCGAAGCCGGCATGATCAACTCCATCGGTCTTCCGACAAAAGGTATCGACTATTTTTTGAATACTCAGGTCCCCGAATATAGTCAGTTCACTTCTCCATTGGTGGCAAGCATTACCGCGATAACTCTCGACGATTTCGGGGCGATGGCGCGCGACGTCAGCATTCCCGAAGTCTCCGCGATTGAGATCAACATTTCCTGCCCGACGCGTGCGCCGGACGGCGGGAATTTTGCGATGCATGAGGATCAAACCAGCGCGGTTGTGGAGCGCGTTTGCAGCTCAACCGACAAGCCAGTTTGGGTGAAGCTTTCCCCGAATGCAGGGGACATTGTCTCTATCGCCAAGGCGGCTGAAGCAGCTGGCGGCAATGCTTTGACGATTTCCAACACAATTCTGGGCCTTAAAATCAACACCGAAACCTTTCGGCCCTGTATCGGCAACAAGTTTGGCGGCATTTCGGGGCCGGGCATTAAGCCGATCATTATGCGTATGGTGCATCAATGCTCGCAGGCGGTGGACATTCCCATCATCGGCTGCGGCGGCATTTGTAAAGTCGAAGACGTGGTCGAATATATGTTGGCCGGCGCCTCCGCCGTGATGCTGGGCTATATCGTTTTTCGAAACCCGTCCGCTTTGACTGGCATCATCGATGAATTAGAGGCCTGGTGTGACAAGCGCGGAATTGCGCGGGTGGCGGATTTGACCGGGGCGATGATCGATGATCCGATTGTCGAGACCTATGAGGCCGCGACGGCACCCATCGGCCAGGGGCACCTTCCTGTCCACTCGACAGCCGCCGAATAGGGTATATTCATTAGGTCATGATCGAGAAGCTGACCTTAAGAAAACCCGATGATTGGCATTTGCATGTGCGCGACGGCGCCATGTTGCGGGCTTCGCTGCCCTTTACCGCCCGCAATTTTGGCCGCGCGATTATTATGCCCAATCTCCTGCCGCCGGTGCTGACGGTCAAAGACGCAGAAGCCTATCGTGACCGTATTCTTAAAGCATTGCCCGAAGGCTCGACCTTCGAGCCGCTCATGACCTGTTACCTGACCGACGATACCGATCCGGATGAGGTCGAGAGCGGATTTCGCGCAGGCGTTTTTACCGCGGTGAAAATGTACCCGGCGAACGCGACGACAAATTCCGCCTTTGGGGTTACCGATTTCCAGAAAATACGCCGGGTTCTCGCCCGCATGGAAAAGATCGGGATGACCTTCCTCATGCATGGCGAAGAAGCCGATCCCGAGATCGATGTTTTCGACCGTGAGGCCGTGTTTATCGAACGCCGGCTGGAACCGATGACAAAGGATTTTCCAGGCCTTCGAATGGTGTTGGAACATCTGTCTTCTGTGGAAGGGGTTGAGTTTGTGCGCTCGGCCGCGCCGCAAGTCGCCGGCACGATTACGCCTTATCATTTGATGCTGACGCGTACCGATTGGCTGGGCTATGGGCTGCGCCCCTATATGTACTGCATGCCGGTTATCAAGCGCGCGGAAGACCGTGACGCTTTGCGCAAGGCGGCGACGTCTGGAGAGGCTTGCTATTTTCTCGGAACGGATTCGGCGCCCCATCCAGTGAAAAAGAAGTTGGGTGAGGTCGGCGCGGCAGGGCTCTTCAATGCGCCGGTGGCGATTGAGAGCTATGCTCAGGTCTTCGCCGAGGAAAACGCGTTGGACAAATTGGAGGGGTTCGCTTCGCTGAACGGTCCCGCCCATTATGGTCTTTCCGCCAATAGTGAAACGATCACACTTGAGACCGGGTCATGGAGCGCTCCGGAGGAGATGCGCGTTGAAGGCGACGAAGAGCGGGCGCTTATCCACCGAGGTGGAGAAACCATTCCGTGGCGAGTGGTGCCCGAGACTCAATAGCGCGCAAGCTGATCGTCGTTGGCGTCGGCATCCAGAGGTGTGGAGAGTATAGATTCTGCGATGGTCGCAAAAAACCTTAACGAGCGCTCAGCAACTGAGATCGCAAATGGGATCGCAGCTGCCGAGTTCACCGCAGAGGCGGTGATGCGCGACTGCCTTGAGCGCATTGAGGCCCGCGAGGGCGCACTTTCGGCTTGGGCGTGTGTCGACCCGGAATTGGCAATGGCTGAGGCGCAAGCCAAAGATAAAGCGCCCGCCAAGGGTGTGCTGCACGGCGTGCCTCTCGGTGTGAAGGACGTCATCGACACAAACGACTATCCAACTGAAATGGGCTCGCCTATCTATGCAGGCCATCGCCCCGAAAACGACGCTGCTTGTGTTTCGCTTCTGCGGGCCGCGGGTGCCATTATTCTCGGCAAGACCATCACCTGTGAATTTGCCGGAATGACTCCGGGCACGACACGCAATCCCCTCGATGACACCAGAACCCCGGGAGGCTCCTCGAGCGGCTCGGCGGCAGCTGTGGCCGATAACATGGTGCATGTGGCCTTGGGGACCCAGACGCGTGGCTCGATCTTACGGCCCGCCTCTTATTGTGGAATCGTTGGCTTTAAGCCGAGTTTTGGTCTTGTGGCGCGTGGTGGTTTGAAATTCGCCGCTGAGTCATTCGATACCATCGGCGTGCTGGCACGGACTATCGACGATGCCGAGCTGAGCGTGTCGGTTATGGCAGGCACTCCTGCAATGAATGGGCAAGCCTTACAATCGCCGCCAGTCCTCGGCGTTTGCCGAGATGGTTTAGAGCGCGCCGAGGCAGAGACGGTAGAAGCGCTCGAAGATTCAGTCATGCGCCTTGGCGCGGCCGGCGCCAAGCTGCAAGAATTCTCCTTCCCCTGTGACGTCGAAGATTTCACTGCAGCTACCAAGACGATCAATGACGTAGAACGCGCGCGCGCCACGGCTTGGGAGTGGCAGACCAAGCGGGAGCTGATAAGCAATCGGATGCGCGCTACTATTGAAGCGGGACTTGCGACTCCGTTTGACGATTACGTCTCGGCGCTACGCCTGATGGGTGATTGTAAGGCGCGCATATACGCCGATTTCGATGATATCGATATTGTTCTCGCCCCATGCGTAAATGGTGAAGCGCCTATTGGGCTCGACTATACCGGCGATCCGTTTTTTCAAGGGCTGTGGACGGCACTGCACGTTCCAACCATAAGTCTTCCAACCCATCGCGGGGAAAACGATCCTCCTGTCGGCATCCAATTGGTCGGCAAAAAATATGAAGACAGAGCGTTACTTGCTGCCGCCCGTTGGGTATTCGCACATTTGAGGAGCAATTAGTGCAGATCGATAATAGATTCGAAGTGCCGTTGCCGCCGGCTGAGGCGTGGAAGGTTCTGCTCGATATCGAGCGTATTGCGCCTTGCATGCCCGGCGCGGAACTGACCGAGATTGTCGACGAGCAGACCTATAAGGGAAAGGTTTCTGTGCGCCTTGGCCCGGTGGCGCTGTCCTTTGGCGGGCAGGTGAATTTTGAAGACATCGACAATGAAAATCATAAAGCGCGCGCCAAGGCGCAAGGCAAAGATTCTAAAGGCCGCGGCGGCGCCAATGCGACGATTGTTTTCAATCTCGAACCCGCAGGGCAGGGCTCAACCGTGCGTGTTTCGACAGATCTGAATTTGTCGGGATTCATTGCGCAATATGGCCGGGCCTCCGGTATGATCCAAGGGGTTGCGACGGCTCTCATTGGTCAATTTGCCCAGAACCTGCAAGCCCAGCTCGGGGCTTCATCGGACAGTGGCGCCGAAGTGCCGGCAGAGGCGGTACAAGAGGCAAAGCCGATCTCCGGGCTCTCGCTGTTGTTGCAAGGATTGTGGAATGTGATTTTGCGATTGTTCCGGCGTCCAACCGGAAAGTGATGAGATGTCCCGAATAGTGGAGGGGGTCTCGGCATAAAAGTAAGCAGAGTGGTACCGTTCGAGCTGCCGACATGATAGTCGACTTAATAAAGGATATGACAGCGGATTGGGGTGGCACCGAATAGCGTTGGTCGAGCCATTGGGAGGGCGCGTTGGGCAAACAGGATTTGAGGACTTGGATCGCCGAGATCGAAGCGGCCGGCGAGCTGCAACATATTTCCGGTGCCGATCGCGAAGAAGAGATTGGTGGCATCGTTGATTTCTATCAACGGCGCACCGGTAACCCAGCGGTTCTATTCGATGATGTTCCGGGTTACGCCAAGGGCCATCGCGTCCTCGCCAATATTCTCACTGCAGTTCCACGCATCAATCTGACGCTCGGCATGGCGGCCGATTCGCCCGAGATGGATCTTGTCCATCACTGGCGCCGCTACATGAAAGACGCGAAATCGATTCCGCCAACCGATGTGAAGACGGGTGCGCTCCTAGAAAATGTCGATGAGGGCAACAGCATCAATCTGTTCAAAATACCGGTTCCAAAATGGCACGAGCTTGATGGCGGCTATTACATCGGCACTGGCTGTATGGTGATCATGCAAGATCCCGACACCGGTTGGATTAATTACGGTGCCTATCGCGTGCAGGCCCATGACGCGGCAGTTGCTTCGATCATGTGTTCCAAAGGCAAACATGGCGATCTGATCAAGCGCAAATACCATGAACGCGGTGAGCCCTGCCCGTTGGTCGTGGTGTGTGGGATGCACCCAGCATTGTTTATGATTGCTGGCCTCGAAATTCCCTATGGCAAAAACGAATATGATGCTGCCGGTGGATTATTGGGAGAGCCGGTTGAAATCATTACCGGCCCGAAAACCGGTGTTCCCATTCCAGCCCATGCCGAGATTGCGTTTGAGGGTTTGGTTTATCCCGGAGAGACGATTGAAGAAGGCCCGCTCGGCGAGTGGACGGGGTATTATGCGGGTGGCGTCAAGCAAGAACCGAAGATCCGCGTCCAAACCATGATGCACCGAAACGATCCGATTTTGGTGGGAGCGATCCCTGGCATTCCACCCGATGATGATTCTTATTATCGCGGTACTTATCGCTCCGGCGCGGTTTGGAATCAGCTTGAGGGCGCCGGTATTCCCGAAGTTAAAGGCGTATGGGCGCATGCAGCTGGCGGTAGCCGGCTGTGGCTGACCGTTTCGATCAAGCAAATGTATGCGGGCCATGCCAAGCAGGCAGGTTTGGTTGCATCGCAATGTCATGCCGGTGCATACGCAAATCGTTTTGTCGTCGTAGTGGATGATGACATCGATCCCGCCGACATGGACAAAGTAATCTGGGCGATGTGTACGCGTTTCGATCCGCGTGAGGATATGGAAGTCATTCGAGGGGCCTGGAGCACAGCGCTCGATCCCATGTCCTATAGCGAGACCGACCCGCGCAATGCGCGCGTGGTCATCGACGCCTGTAGGCCCTGGTCCAGGCGCGACAGTTTCCCTAAAGTTGTGCGCAATAGCGGTCCATTGGATGAACGCATTCGTGCCAAATTCGCTTCCGTGCTACCGCGTGGACTTTAGGCGCATACTGCAGTGAAGCCGCCTGCTTTTCATTATCACGATCCGCGGACGGTTTCCGAAGTGGTCGGCTTACTGGCTGATCGCGAGAACGCAAAACTATTGGCGGGCGGTCAGTCGCTCATGCCGATGCTCAATATGCGTTATGTACTTCCCGACGGTTTGATCGATCTCAACAAGGTTGAAGAGCTTTCCTTTTTGCGCGTAGCCGGAAATGTTTTGGAGATCGGCGCGATGACCCGCCAGCGCGAGCTGGAATATTCCGAACCCGTCGCCACACTCTGCCCGTTGATGCGCGAGGCCATTTTACATGTTGGCCATCGCCAGACGCGAAATCGCGGTACGCTTGCGGGCTCCTTATGTCATCTCGATCCTTCCGCCGAATTGGTTTCGGTTGCAACCGCAATGGGAGCCATCGTGCATGTTGCAGGGCCCAAGGGAAATCGCGAAATAAAGTTCTCCGATTTTCCCTTCGGCTACATGATGCCGGCAATCGAACTTGATGAATTGGTCACGCGAGTGGATTTCCCATGTTGGCCGGCGGGGCATGGATATTCCTTTATCGAGTTTGCGCGCAGGCATGGCGATTTCGCCGTAGCATCCGTGGCTGTGCTTTTGGAGAAAGACGATAACGGCAAGATTGCGCGTGCGGCGCTGGCCTTGGGCGGTGTTGCGCCGGTGCCTCTATTGATACGCGAGGCTGAGGAAATTCTCATCGGCCAGCTCCCCAGTGAAGAATTGTTTCGCTCTGCCGGCGAAGCATGCCGAAAAATCGAGGCTGTAGAGGATGCCAACGCGCCTTCCGCCTATCGCCAGCATTTGGCGGCGGTCTTATGCTGGCGCGCTCTAACGATTGCCGATACCAGAATGACGAAGATGGAATCCCGCGCATGAGCGAAACCAGATCCATCTCACTGAGTGTGGACGGCAAATCTTTTGATGCCGAAGTCGAGACGCGTTTTACCTTGGCCGATTTTCTGCGCCAGCAATTAGGGCTCACCGGGACTCATCTTGGCTGCGAACATGGCGTCTGCGGCGCCTGTACAATCCTAATGGATGGGCGCTCGGCACGTTCTTGCTTGATGCTGGCAGTCCAGGCGGACGGACATGAGATCACAACCATATCCGGTATTGCGCCGAATTCAGACGAACTGCATCCCTTACAGCAAGCATTTCGCAACCACCACGCACTGCAATGCGGTTATTGCACGCCCGGTATATTGACGACGCTTGTCGAATTGCTGGGCGACAATCCCGATCCAAGCGATGACGAAATACGCAATGCGATTTCAGGCAATCTGTGCCGCTGCACAGGCTATCAACCCATCATAGCGGCGACGCAAGAAGCGGCCCGGAAAATGCGCGAAATGCAAGGTGGCGCATCGTGAAAACATTCGGCAACAGTGTCGGTCGTCTTGAAGATCCCGATTTGCTGACAGGCCGGGCATGCTTTGCAGACGATATTTTATTGGGCAATGAGCTACACGCAGCTTTTGTCCGAAGCCCGCATGGCCATGCAGAGATTGAGCGAATTGATTGTGCAGAGGCGCTGGCGCTTGACGGTGTTCACGCCATTTACACTGCTGCCGATTTCGCGCCTCATCTGAATATCGACCGGCTTGTGGTTGGTCTTCCTAGCCCTGCCTATAAGCAGGAACTTAATCGTCCGGTCTTGGCCCAAGGAGAGACGGTTCACGTCGGTGAGCCGATCGTGTTGATTGTTGCCAAAAACCGTTACATCGCTGAAGACGCCGTCCAGCTGGTCGATATCGACTATGCTCCATTGACGGCTGTCGGCGATTGCCGCGCTACCTTGGAAGCGGACTCTGCACTTGTTCACAACGACACGCCGCATAATTTATTGGCAGAATTCGATGTCGATTATGGCGATGTTTCTTCAGCGTTCAGCGATGCGCCGCATGTTTTTACAGAATCGATTTGGCAGCACCGCGGCGGTGCGCACTCGATCGAGTGCCGCGGTACGCTGGCGCGCTATGACGGGGTGGAAGATTTACTGACGGTCTGGAGTTCCACCCAGACACCGCATACCGCAAGGCAGCTTCTGTGTGAGATTTTGGGCCGCGAAGAGAACCAAATCCGTGTAATCACGCCCGATGTTGGCGGCGGCTTTGGCCCAAAGCTTATTTTTTACCCGGAGGACGCTGCGGTCGCGCTGGCAGCCATGCTTTTGCGGCGTCCCGTTAAATGGATCGAGGATCGGCGCGAGCACTTCATCGCCTCTACCCAAGAGCGCGACCAATATTGGGAAGTGGAGATCGCCGTCGATGGTGATGCCCGCATTCGCGGCATTCGAGGAAACTTGATTCATGAGCATGGCGCCTATACTGCGCGCGGCGTCAATCTGCCCTATGAATCGGCGCAGACCGTGACATTACCTTATGAGGTGCCGGCCTATGCCTTGAATGTGAAGCTCGCTTTGACAAACAAAGTGCCGGTGACGCCGGTTCGCGGTGCAGGTCAGCCACAAGGCACATTTGTTATGGAGCGGCTTCTCGACCGCGTGGCGAGCGAAATGAATTTAGATCGCGCCGAAGTGCGGCGGCGCAATCTTATCGCTGCCGAGAAGATGCCCTACACCAAGCCTTTAAAGAGCCGTGGCGGCATGCAGGTCGTATTGGACTCCGGCGATTATCCGCAAATCCAGAAGATGGTGTTGGAGGCCTCGGATTGGGAAGGATTTGCCGCGCGCAAAGAGCAAGCGCTTTTAGAAGGCCGTCATATCGGCCTAGGCCTCGCGAATTTCGTGAAAGGGACGGGGCGTGGACCGTTTGAGCCTGTAACGGTGCGCGTGAGCGGCTCTGGAAAGATTTTTGTCAGCACAGGCGCCGCGGCGATGGGGCAGAGCACTAAGACCATGCTGGCGCAAATCGTTTCCGACCAACTTGGCGGTGCAATGGAAAATGTCATTGTGTCCGCCGGCGATACCGCTACGATTTCCATGGGGCTAGGAGGCTTCAATAGCCGCCAAGCCGTCATGGCCGGCTCATCGGCACATCTCGCAGCTCTTAAACTTCGTGAAAAAATTCTCAGTGTAGGCTCGAGCATACTGAAAACGCCTGAAGATCAACTTGAATTCGAGCTCGACGTAATCAGTGTTAAGGGCTCAGCCGCGAGAAATGTGAAACTGGGAGACATTGCGCGCATGCTTGGGGGCACCCCGGGCTTTGCTCTTCCCGAAGGCGTTTCGCCGGGCATGGAGGTCACCGAAAGTTTTGTCTGCAATGAAATGGCCTATGCCAATGGAGCTGCGGTCGCGGAAGTCGAAGTCGATGTCGAGACCGGTAGCGTTACGGTCAAAAAAATAATCATTGCCCATGATTGCGGCCGGGTGATCAATCCGATGCTTGTCGACGGGCAGATCATTGGCGGCGTCGTGCATGGGCTCGGCAACGCGCTTTTCGAATGGATGGGCTTTGACGAGAATTGCCAACCGCTGACAACCACCTTTGCAGATTACCTTCTAGTCACCGCGACCGAAACGCCTCCCATCGAAGTGCTCCACATGGAATCTCCGAGCCCTCTTAACCCGTTGGGTGTGAAAGGGGTCGGGGAGTGCGGCGTCCTCCCCATCGCGCCGGCGATCATGTCGGCGATTGAGGACGCGATGACGCCGTTCGGCGCGCATATCGCGCGGACGCCGATTCATCCCTCCGAAATTGTGGAAATGGCGCAAGCGGGACGAGAGAGATAAGCCCGTGGCCATTCGCTATGATGACATCGGCGATAGGCTGAAGGCGTTCCGCCTGGGCTCAGGTCTTTCGGCGCAAGAGCTCGCCAAGCGTCTCGGCATATCGCGCACGGCGCTTTATCGTTTTGAGAAGGGTGAGGTCGTAAAAATCGAGACGCTGGAGCGTCTGTCAGATCTTTTGGGTGTGTCCTTTGCGACCCTATTGGGGGTTGGAGTCGAATATATCTCTTCGGCGGTCACCTATTTCGAGCGTGTGCGCCAAATCGAAGAGCTCTCCGAACATATTGTCGTATTGGCCGGGCCTATCTCCTATTTGCTGGCCTCCGAGGCGTTCCACGAAACGCTATCCGATGTTTTAAAAGAAAGCGTTCCGGAAACCTCCCCAGACCGGGACCGTGCCCTTACCGATATCGATGAGATCATGGAGGTGCTCGCTAAGCGCAAAGAGACTTATCGCGAACGCCGCCCGGCCATCGTCAATCTTATCGCTGCACCCGAGATCGCTCGCTTTCTTCGAAACGGTCTTGTCGGCCGCGCAGATCTCGACGAGAGCGTTCGAGAAACCCGCCGCAAGCCCGCACGCAACGAGGTGCAGCATTTTCTAACTATCATAGAAGAAGAGGCTATCGGCGTTCAGATCGGTGTTGTTCCGGAAACCCTGCCGCATTCGGGCTTTCAAATTTTCCGCCAGCCGGATCGCGAAGTCTTAGCGCTCAGCCCCTTTCGGCTCGGCGAGGAGCCCAATATCCGATCGGGAATCGCCATGATCACTTCGGCGCCAGAAGCGCTGTCCTTACATCAGAAGGCGGTCGAAGGGATGTGGCAGCGTGCGCTCAAAGGCGCAGCGGCAGTGAAATTTCTACGCGAAATACTCGAGCGTAATGCTTAAGTGAGGCGGTGCGCACTTTAGCCGGGGTCGCAAACTAGGCTCTAGAAGTGAAGATCATTGCGGCGCACGGGCCGCACATGGGTGGGCAATTCAATGGAACTCACTATTCGCCCTTATGCTGAAGCGGATTTTGACGCCGTGACAACGGTTTGGTTCGCAAGCTGGGCGTCCACCGAAGTCGGTCTGCCCAATCCCGCTATACGAGCTGAGCTGCGCGAGCGCTTGCCGCACGAAATCGCTGGTGACTGGACTGTCTACGTCGCAATGGCGGGTACGGACATCGTCGGATTTCTCGCGCTTCAGGAGCGTAGGTTTCAGCAACTCTTTGTCGCTCCAACCATGCAAAGCCGTTGCGTTGGTAAGCAGCTCCTGGATTTCGTCAAGGCCAAATGGACCCTGCTGACGAAAGTGGAGACGTCCTGCGATAGGATTTTGATCGCAGGAGGTGCAAATGTCGAAGCAGAATGGGAACAAGGGCCGGCGGTTTGATCGGGCCTTCAAGGAAGAAGCCGTCCGTCTTTTACAGACGAGCGGGCGCAGGCAGCGGCAGATAGCAGGAGATCTTGGGATCAGCGTCAGCGCGCTCGGCCGCTGGGTCGCAGAATTACGTGAGGAGGATTTGCTTTCCGGTCCGCATGAGGATGCAGCGAAGGAGATTACCCGTCTACGCCGAGAGCGTGATCTGGTCCGTCAGGAACGTGATCTCCTAAAAAAAGCGCTGGCCTTCTTCGCCAGGGAAAGTCGATGAGGTTCCGGTTCATCGACGCGGAGAGGGCCGGGTTGGCGATGCCGATATTCCGCCTGTGCAGACTGCTGCTGGTCAGCGTCTCAGGCTTCTACGCTTGGCGCAATCGCGGCCCAAGCCAGCGACAGCTCGATGACATGGTTCTACTCGCCCATGTCCGGGCAGCCTTTCGGCGCAGCCGCGAGAGCTACGGTGCAGAGCGGGTCCATCACGAGCTTGCCGAGAATGGTATCGAGGTTGGACGCCATAGGGTGGCTCGGCTGATGCGGGGAAATGGGTTGTCTCCAAAACGGAAACAGAAGTTCAAAAAGACGACGGACAGCCAGCACAACAAGGCCGTCGCATCGAACCTTCTCGACCAGAACTTCTCCGCCGAGGCACCCAACGAGAAATGGGCTGCCGACATCAGCTATATCTGGACGGCACAGGGCTGGCTGTACCTGGCCGTCATGCTCGACCTCTACTCCCGGCGCGTCATCGGCTGGGCCGTGGGCGCTCGCATGACCAGCGACCTGCCGCTCAGGGCGCTTAACCGTGCTATCGGGCTGCGCCAACCTGGCGCCGGTGTGATCCACCATAGCGATCGGGGAAGCCAGTACTGCTCAGACGCATACCAGGCGCGCCTCGGTGAACTCGGTTTCCTCGCCTCAATGAGCGGTAAGGGAAATTGCTATGATAACGCCGTCGTCGAGACCTTCTTCAAAACCATCAAGTCAGAACTGATCTGGAGGACTGTGTTCATGTCAAGAAGCCAAGCTGAAACTGCCATAGCCGGATACATCGACGGGTTCTATAATCCAGTCCGTCGGCACTCGACGCTGGACTTCACAAGCCCCGTCAAATTCGAGGCAGAAGCAATGCAAACGGTGTAGGGCGCCTCCACTTTTCCTGGATGGGTCCAATAGGCCTTGAGGCGACGGAAGGTTTTCTGGGCCTCCAGCAGGCCGGCGGCGGTCCATCTGAGCGCCATCTCGGCGTGTCTCCAGCGTTTGACGTTGCGGGTGACCTGGCGCACCGTGCCGAGCGCGTTCTCGACGATGTTGGTGCAGGCGAGCGAGCGCCGGAGTGCGTGCGGTAGGCCGAGGCGGATGACGGTGAGGATCTCCTCCAGCCCCTCCAGGATGCTGCCCGAGACGCCCGGTTCCTCATGCTCCAGACGCCGGACCAGGTTGCGCAAGAGCCGCTCGGCCTTGTTTGCGTCGTCCTGGTCCCAGGCCTGACGGAGCGCCTTCTTGACGCTCGCGTGCAAATGTTGGGGCAGGCGCTCGATGATGTTACGGCCCTTGTGGACCTGGCAGCGCTGGATGGCGGCGGCCACACCGAAGGTGTTTCGGATCGCTTTGCTGAGTGCCTTCGCGCCATCGACGATGAACAGCCGCGGCAGTGTCGGATCGAGCCCCCTGGCGAGGAGATTGTCGATCAAGGCCTGGACGACGACCGTGTTCTCCGTCGCCCCCTCGACCACGGCCAGGACATGCTTGTCGCCGTTGCCATCGACGCCGATCGCCGCCATCAGGACATGGTCGCCGACATGCAGACCGTCGATCTGGATGACTAGCAGGTCGAGTTCCGAGAGATCCGAGGCGAGCCAGGCCTTCATCTTCTTGCCTGACAGCGCCACAAAGCGCCGGGAAACGGCCGACTTCGAGGTGCCGTCGCCACGCGCTTTCGCCAGCTCGCCCTCGGGCAGACGGACCGCGCGGTGGTACTTGCGGGTCGACACGTTCAGCACCATCAGGTTGAGCGCCCACTCGAGCAGCAGGTTGCCATCGCGTAGCGCCTGCCAACTCTCCAAGCTCACCTCTTTGCCCGCCCGGTCACGAACCCGTGGCCGGGCCACCTTCACTTTGCCACCGTGGTAGCCGATCTCGCTATGTGTCCTGCCCCAGCGATAACCTCGACGGTCCCCATGGCGGCGATGTCGGGCCCCGCACACGGTCGTGGCGTCCTCCTCCATCATCTCGGCCAAGGCCTCGACCCCGGCCAGAAGACAAAACCGATCCACGCTGAGATGGACTGCGTCCATCGCGTCCGCCAGCGGCGGCATAGGAATCGAGGGGGCAAGGGCTTTCGGGCGGCTGGAACTACGGATATTATTTCCCATGGCGTCGTTCTCCCTTTTGGGTTTGCAGCACCCGGAGCCTAACGGCTCCAGGAGAGCGACACCTACCTCAACTTTTCAACATCGACCGGGACATCCCCCAGAAGGACGTGCGGCCCGGTTTTACGAACGAGAGGTGTTGAAACGCGGCGAGATTACTATGCATCCTCGTTTTGGCCATGAAGTTGTTCGGTACGACTGGAGCCCATGAATTCAAATTGATCCGCTGCCAGCAGCCTCATCAGTTGTGGCTGTTGGTTCAACGGGCTAAGCTCGAATCTACGCCTTTAAACGGGGGAATTTATGGCGGTATCTCAAACATTGTGGGTAAACGGCGAAGAAATCGCCGTTGAAATCGGCGATCCCGACACGCCCTTGCTCTACATATTGCGCAATGATGTTGGGCTTAAAGGGCCACACTTTGGCTGCGGCCTGGGCCAATGCGGGGCTTGCACCGTTCATATAAATGGCGGTTCCGTGCGTTCGTGCCAGATGCCGACCTCGAACGTAGCTCCAACCGACGAAATCGTCACGCTGGAAGGCCTCGGCACCCAAGAAAATCCCCATCCGCTGCAAACCGCCTTTATCGAAGAGCAGGCGGTGCAATGCGGCTACTGCATCAACGGCATGATCATGGAGTCCGCTGCCTTTTTGGAGCGCAACGGCAATCCCAGCGACGATGAAATCAAAACTGCCTTAGCCAATAATTTATGCCGGTGCAGCGTGCACTTACGCATTGTCCGCGCGGTCAAGCGCGCGGCGCAGGCTTAAGGGGCTAAGGCAATGGACAACAAAATCTTAGGCTCTGATATTCTTCGCCGCGATGTGCTGAAAGGCGCCGGCGGTTTGGTCGTCGGTTTCGCGCTTGCCGGATGCGGCATTGCCGAGACCACCACAGAGACCGCAGCCCGCAAGCCGCTCGGTCCCCATGGTCCGCCCGTCGATGAGATCGATTCATGGATTGCGATCGCTGAAGACGGCACCGCAACTTTGTTTACCGGCTGCTGCGAGCTTGGCACGGGATCTTCGACCGGGCTTCTTCAAATCATGGCCGAAGAGCTCGATATCGCATTTGCCGATGCGAGATTACACGGGCCCGATACCAGCAACACCCCCGATCAATTTGTCTCCTCGGGAAGCCGTACCATCTCGGTGCATTCCAAGCCGATTCGGAACGCGGCCGCTCATGCGCGCCATGCACTTGTCCGGATGGCTGCGGATCATCTTGGCGTTTCCGCCGATCAGCTGGAGGTGAATGAAGGTATTGTAAGCGTTGCTGGCGATCCGGCGCAGAGCGTCGGCTATGGCGATCTCATTGGCGGAAAACTATTTAATATAAGGATCGCTGACGCCACGGATGGGGAATCTGTCGGTTGGTACGGGGAAGAGGGTGGCACCGCAGAGAATGGTGAGCCGATCCAGCAAGCTTTGGTCAGGCCGAAAGATCCCAGCACATATAAAATCGTCGGCACGCCGGTGAAGCGCATCGACATTCCCGACAAAGTGTTCGGCACTTTTACCTTCATGCAGGATTTCAAAATCCCCGGCATGTTGCATGGCCGGATTGTTCGCCCGCCCTCACATGGGGCGAACGTCATCGAAATCGATGAGAGCTCGGTCGCGAATATTCCAGGCTTCGTAAAGATCGTGCACATCAATGATTATGTTGGCGTCGTCTGTGAGCGTGAAGAACAGGCCATTGCGGCGGCGCAGGCACTTAATGTCACTTGGTCCGATTGGGCCGGGCTTCCCGATATGGCCGATCTGAACGACACCATTCGTAACGCACCGGAAATGCCGGATGGCTATTCTTCTCGTCCGGACCGCCCGCCACGCCCCGGCGGGATTGTCGCGAATGAGGGCGATGTTGAAGCCGGGTTCAACAATGCCGCCCGCACCGTCGAGGCGTTCTACACAACGCCTTATCATCATCACGGATCGATTGGGCCGTCCTGCGCTGTTGCGGATTATAGCCTTGAGGGCACCACGGTTTGGTCCGGATCTCAGACGCCCTATGGCTTGCGCGAATCCTGCGCGAAATTCCTTGGCGTCGACAACAATATGGTGCGGCTGATTTATATCGAAGCCTCAGGCTGTTACGGCCAGAACGGCGCCGATGACGTCACGCTGGATGCGATCATCATGTCCCGCGATGTTGGGCGGCCGGTTCGGGTGCAATGGATGCGCGCCGATGAGCATGGTTGGGAGACCTATAAATCTGCTCGCATCTATGATTGCAGAGGCGGCGTGGACGCAGACGGCAACATCACTGCTTGGGAAACACTGACCCGAGGATTTTCCGGTTATTCTCGCCCGCAATATCATGAGCCGGCGCATGGCGGAGAGCCGGGCAGCCTGGTCCCTGCGAAGCTAGCGGGCTGGACCGAGCCGGGGCTGGAAGAAGGCTTTGGCGGCGCGGCAGGAAATTTTATCCCGGTCTACCAGAACATTCCGAATAAACTCATCCAGTTTACCTATCTTGGTGCAGCCTCCCATCGCGATGGATCACTGCAGATTCGCACCGGATCCATGCGCGGAGTGGGATCGCCCGACAACATCTTCGTTATCGAGTGCCTGATGGATGAACTCGCTGCCGCTGCAGGCGCCGACGCGTTGGAGTTAAGGCTTCGCCACGCGCCGACCGATCGCATGCGCGCAGTCTTCGACGCCGCCGCGACAAGGGCGAATTGGCAGGCACGGCCGTCCTATAGCCAACCGAACCAGGGTGACATCGCATATGGACGCGGGATCGCCGCTTTGGGAAGCCCGGTCGACACCAATGTTGTCGGCATATTTGAAGTGGCGGTCGACCGGCGTAGCGGGCAGGTGCATTTGCAACGCGCGGTAGTGGCACAAGATTGCGGTCTTGTCGTCAATCCCGACACCGTCACCGATCAGCTTGAGGCCGGTGTCATCCAAAATCTTAGCCGCGCCCTCAAAGAGGAAGTCACTTTCGATAATTCAAAAATCACCAGCATTGATTGGGTGACCTATCCAATCATGACCTTCCCGGAAATCCCCGATGCGGTTGAAGTCATTTTGCTTGATCGGCAGGACCAGCCGCCTGGGCGTGTCGGTGAACCGGCCAGCGAAGTGGTGTGGCCGGCTCTGGCCAATGCGATTTATGACGCGATAGGCGTCCGGATGCGCGAGATGCCGTTTAAGCCCGAGCGCATTTTGGCGGCACTTCAGGAACAGGTTTGAGATAACAATCACTGTCATGGCCCTACTTGATAGGGCCACCCAGCAGCCGCGCGTCGGCGCGGCTAATGAAATCTATGTTCACCTGGGTCCCCTTCCCTCGGCCGAACTAAGTTCGTCCTCGCCGGGGATGACAAGCAGGGGGATAAACGCCGCTTACCGACCCGGAGCGTTCTCGACTTGATCGAGCCAGTTGAAGCCCATCTTTTTGATGATCCGATTGCTGATCACGATAAGACGCGCTTCGCTGTCGCCTGAATTAAAGTGCTGATGCGTAGAATAGGGCGGGATGTAGATGAAATCGCCGCGCTTCCATTCATTGCGCTTCGGCTCCTCTTCCCACTCCCAATTATACTCTTCAATGCAGTCGAACTTCACGTCCCAGTGAAGATCATAGCCTGAACCTTCAAGGACGAAGATCACCTCTTCCCACATATGCCTATGTTTGCCGGTACTTTTTCCCGGCTCTAAGAACTGCATATAGGCGTCGACGCAGCATTCGCGCGTGTTCAGCTTCTCATGAACGAGATGCTTGATCAGCCCGTCGGGAGATTCTTCAAAGGGTTGGTCTTCTGACAAAACGACGTTCGCTGCATCGTCATAGCCGGAGCGAAAATCGGCGGAATCCTGTATGTCTTCTGCACGGAAATTGCAGGTCTTTTTTCCGGCATGTGCAAAGTTGCGTTCGTCAAGTACGGGCATATTCGTTCTCCAAACAAAAACTTAAATATCGGTTCTAAATATCAGTCCTAAATATCAGTTGGCGGCGTCCAGTCCTCATGTCCTTCCGGCAAGGTGTTCGGCGGATAGGAAATCATTTTCTGATAGAGGAGGTGCATGAAGAGGAAGAGCGGCTTGGCCTTGAACACCAATATGATCGCCTCTTCATCCGGGTCGTCATTAAAGTGCTGGTGAACGCAGCCATTCTCGACGAACATTACGTCCCCGGCCTTCCATTCGATGCGCCTACCGTCATGGATGTCGTGGCCGCGGCCCTTGATGATGTAAAACGCCGCGCTGTTGAGATGGCCGTGCTTTTGGCTGTAGGCGCCCGGCGAATAGGCCTCGATATGAGATTCGATCGATTGGGTAATCCTGATATTTCCCGGCGCGATTACATGCTTGCCGAATAGCGCTGGACCGCCTTTCCAGGGGGTATCTTTGGCGGCATAAATGCGCGGCTGATCGAGGAGTTCCTTGGTCAGATGGCTGTAAGTGCCCTCCAGCGCACGCACAAAAGTGCGCTTGCGCTGCCAGCGCGCCCAAACCACATCGCCTTCTTTATTATGCCCTGGTCCCGGCAATTCGCTGGAGCCGGCATCGCCGCTCGCCGGCGCGCCGCTCTCGTCTTGGCCCTGTGCCATTTACACCCTCACTTTTCATCCAGAAGTCGGAATACGACTATATTCCTACGCTTATAGGTACAAATCTTATCGAAGCAACGGCAAATTCTGCCCATGCGTTAGGAATATAGAATAGGCGCTTTTTTCTCTCCAACTGGGCAGATTTATAGGCTCTTCAAGCCCGAATTGTCCGCCATGCGCCCGTCTGACCCAAACTTGGCGATGTCGCGGGCCTTTCAACAATGTATGGTTTTTTGGGCTGAGTATTCGAGAGAATTTCCTTGAGCGTAGGAAAAGCATTTGGTGTCATAAGCGGTGCGGTGCTCGCATGTTTGCTGAGCATTCCGTGCAGCGCTCAAAGCAATGTGCAACCAGACGCTAGCGCGACGGCAGATTTCTATTCCGGAAAAGTCGTCTCGCTCTATATCGGTTATCCCGCCGGCGGCGGTTATGATGTTTATGGCCGCGTTGTCGCCCATCACATTGGAAAGCATATTCCCGGCAATCCCACGGTGATTCCCGTCAATATGGCAGGGGCCGGGAGCCTTAGGCTCACCAACTGGCTTTTCAACGCAGCGCCGCGCGACGGTACCGCATTCGGCATCATCAATCATGGGGTGCCCTTCGAGCCGCTTCTGGGCAACCAAGAATTTGCCCAATTCGATCCGATGGAATTTACTTGGATTGGCAGCGCCAATAACGAAACCGTCGTTTGCGTCGCCTGGCACAGCTCGGGCGTTAGCGGCTTTCACGATCTTGAAACTCGGGAATTTATTATTGGCGGTACCGGTCCCGGCGCAGATGATTTTGTCTTTCCCAAACTTTTAAGCGGTGTGTTGGGCGCTGATTTACGTTTTGTCACCGGATATGCCGGCGGCAACGACATCAATTTTGCGATGGAGCGTGGAGAAGTCGAGGGGCGCTGCGGTTGGACTTGGTCGAGTGTTAAATCCACAAGGCAATATTGGCTGGACGACGGATTGATTAATGTATTCTTGCAGCTCGGAATGGAACGGCACCCCGATCTTCCCGACACCCCTCTCATTTTGGATTTTGCCGAGACGGAAAATCAGGAAAAAATATTGCGCCTAATCATGGCGCGCACTGTTTTGGGCCGTCCCTTTCTGGCCCCTCCCGATTTGCCCGAGACGCGCGCTGCCGCGCTCCGCAACGCCTTCGATTTGGTCGTGAAGGATCCCGAATTTTTGGCCGAAGCAGAACGGGTGAATCTTGAAATCATGCCGATCCCCGCTGTGACCATGCGGGAAATTCTGATCGAGGCTTACGCGACACCGCCGCACCTCGTAGAACAGGCACGGGAGCTATTGCGCTGATGCGCCAGTATGCTTGGCCATGTCGAGGCGTGTAATGGATTTTGATCGGCAATTGCCTCATGCAGATGAGATCTTTCTCGATCACATCGGTCATTTTGTTTCTGATAGAGATGCTGCGCGCGATGCGCTTATCCAAGCCGGCTTTCAGCCAACGCCGATCTCTATTCAACGAAATGAGGATGCGGATGGCGAAAAGCGCCGGACCGGCACCGGCAATATCACTGCAATGCTTCAAGGTGGTTACATTGAGGTGTTGTTCAAAACCGCAGACACAAAGCTTGGGCAAGAATTCAGTGAGGCACTTTCAAAGCATCCGGGCGTGCATCTTGCGGCATTTGCCGTGGCGGATGCGCGGGCGCAATCGCAGCGATTGCAACAATCCGGATTTCGTGCCCGCCCGGTTGTTGAATTAAGACGCCCCATCGCAACGGAGACCGGAGAGCTCGAAGCCGCTTTTACCGTGGCGCGGGTGGAGCGCTCTGAGATGCTTGAGGGCCGCATGCAGTTTTTGACCCATCACAGCGAGGGAGCGGTGTGGCAAAAGCGCTGGCTGGGTCATCCCAATACTGCCGAAGTGTTACTCGATATTGTCATTGCGGTTGACGATGTTGGCGAGGCCGCAAATAGATTTGGGCGGTTTCTCGCTCATGAACCGGAATCGGGGCCTTTCGGCAAAACGATCCGTTTGGAGCGCGGCGGAGTTCAATTGATGGACCGCAGCACATTCGAAGAGATGTTTGGACAATTGTCCGTACCAGTGGCCGACCTTCCCTTTATCGGTGTTTATGCCATTCGTGTCGCGTCGCTGGAGGTGTGTGGGACCTTACTCGCGGGCAATAATTTGGAACCCAAGCGGCGTGAAAACACGCTGCTAACGCGCTTTCCCGATTCCCTGGGTCTCGGCGCCTGGCTTTTTGTCGAAGCCGAAAATGACTTGCCTTGGCAGCAACAGTGATATTGGTTGGGGCCTTGCCCCCGGAGAGTTCTATGCGCCTCTTTTTCCTTGTAGCCGCCGGAATATTGGCTTTTTGCAGCGTTTCCCAGGCGCAGATACTGATCAAAGTCGGGGTGGCGCAATCCTCGGTCGGGACATTGCCGCTTCTGGCCGCCGAGCAGAACGGCTATTTCGCAGCCGAGGGGATCGAGGTCGAAACCTATCAATTTCGCGGCGGCGCTCCGACCGTGCAGGCGCTCGCCTCGGGCAGCATCGATATTTGCGTTTGCGCAGGCGATCATGCCGTACGCTTATCGAGCCGCGGACTGCCCGCCAAAATCATTGCCGGTCTTACCGAACGCCATGGCTACGCCATGCTTGCGCTTGGGGATTCCGATGTTTCCGACCTTGCCGATTTGTCCGGCAAAACGCTCGGCATTACTTCGCCCGGCAGCCTCACCGATAATTCGTCGCGCTTTGTCTTGAACGATTTGGGAATTGATCCCGACCGCGATCTTAGATTTGCTTCCATCGGCGTTGGCATTCCGATGAAGGCGGCGCTCGATACCGGCGCAATCGATGTCGGGCTGTTCACGACGCCCGATGTTCAGGCGGTCATGTTCGAAGGTGATTACAAAATTATCTATGATTTTCGTACCTGGGATTACACGGCATTGGATTTGATCGCGCTGGAAAGATTTTTAAGTGGCAATGCGGAATCTGCGCGCGGTTTTTTGCGCGCGGTGATACGAGCACAAAATCTTCTTCACGAGGATTCCGCTGCGCTCGAAAATGTCTTGAGCGAAATGTATAATAATTTTGATGCCGCCCTGATTGATCAACTAGTGGTGGACGTTCCGCCATCCTTGGCCAAGGGCGGCATGGTCTCGGAAAGCGGCTTCGAGAGGATGATAAATGTGCTCGGAGCAGGCGAGCCGGAGCTCTCCGAGATCGCCTATTCGGATGTGGTGACGCGTGATTATCTACCCACGCCCTAAGCGCGCGCCATACGCCTCTAATTTCTTCGTGATGAGCATAGGGGTTTAGCCGAAAATGTCGTCCGCCCCGATCGAGCCCGTCGCGGAGCCGAATAAATCCTCCGCCAAGACCACGCGCCGCATCGCGCTTGCGCTGGCGCGCCTTGCTTTGGCCGTGGCTATTTTGGGTTTGTGGGAATATGCCGCAACCTATTGGGTCGATCCCTTTTGGCTGGCAAAGCCCAGCGATATCGCAGCGCGCCTGACCGAGTTGGCGTGGGCGGGCGATCTATGGCTGCATGGCCGCGCCACGGTGACGAACGCATTTTTGGGGCTGCTCTTCAGCGTTTTGATCGGCGTGCCCATTGGGCTCTTGTTCGGGGCCAATCGTTTTCTTGCCGATACCATCGAGCCGTTTTTTCTTGGTCTCTATAGCCTGCCGCGCGTTGCCCTGGCGCCGCTCTTTATTCTTTGGCTCGGCATTGGCGATCTTTCCAAAATCGTTATGGCCTTCTCGATGGTCGTCTTCGTTGTGGTGCTGAACACCTATGAAGGCGTGCGCGCGGTGGACCGCGAGCAACTCGACATGATCCGTGTGATGCGCGGCTCGCAATTCTATCTGATACGCCGGGTGATCCTGCCCTCGGTGACGCCTTGGGTCTTTGCCTCGATACGCGCCGGCGTCGGCCTGGCGCTGGTCGGCGCGGTGCTGGGAGAATTTCTCGGCGCCAATCGCGGGCTCGGTTGGTATGTCGAGTTTTCCGCTGGGCGACTCGATGTGATTGGCGTATTCAGCGGATTGTTCGCGCTTCTTGCCATCGGAATAGGCTTTAACGAAATCGCACGCGCCATCGAGGCGCGCTTCATGCGTTATCGCGGATGAGCGAAATGAGCCACGCCCCCAAAACCGCGCCCAAAGCAATTACAGTGGAATTGAATGAGGTCTCGCTTTCCTATGAGGCTTCGATCCCGGTCTTAAGCGATATTAATTTGACCATCGCCGAGGGCGAGTTCGTTTCCATCGTCGGTCCAAGCGGCTGCGGAAAATCGACTTTACTGAAACTGATCTCAGGGCTAGTTGCGCCGAACAAGGGCGAGGCGCGTGTGCGCGGCAAAAAAGTAATCGGCACGCCGCCTGCCATCGGCTTTATGTTTCAGCACGATGCGCTGCTCCCCTGGGCGAATGTGCGTGACAATATTCGCGTGGGGCTCGAATGCGCGCGTGTTCCCAGGGCCGAGCATGACAGCCGCATTCAAAACCTCCTCGCTCTTCTTGGTCTTGAAGAATTCGGCTCGCATTACCCCCATGCGCTTTCGGGCGGCATGCGTCAGCGCACGGCCCTGGGGCGTCTTCTTGCCTATGCGCCAGAGATTTATTTGATGGACGAGCCCTTCGGGGCGCTCGACGCGCTTACCAAGATCGCTATGGGGCGAGAGCTTTTGCGCATTTGGGGCGAACAAAAACGCCCTGTGCTGTTTGTGACCCATGACATTGAAGAAGCGGTCAGCCTTTCGGACCGCGTGGTGGTGATGAGCGGGCGGCCCGGTACGATCAAAGCCGATTACCCCGTGGAATTGGAGCGTCCGCGCGATCCGCGCAAAGTGCGGATGCTGCCCGAATTTCACGCGCTTATGGATAAGATCTGGTCGGACATCACCGGGGAATAGGCTTGCTCACTTCGTCGGGGGAACCGCGGCGAATTTCGAGCCGCGTTCGCACATCTTCCCCTTGGGATCTTGCCATAACCGCTCGCTCTCATGCAGCAGCCCGATCGCGCGTGCGATGCTGCGAAAATCATATTCCGCAAAATGCTCGGCGACTTCAGTGTAGTAAAGCGGCGTTTCCGCGATCACTTTTAGAATGTCATCGGCCAGCGCGCCGAGCTTGGTGTCCTCGACAATCTTGCCGCCGGAATCCTCTTTGCCCTTCTCGTAATCTTCGACCTTGGCGGTCTCGGTATAGGCGTAGGTAATCCGCTCATAGCGCTCGCGCGGCACGTTTTCGGGAATGGTCGCATCGATGCCGATTTTTGAGGTCGTCGGAACGACGCCCACCGGCGTCGGCGGCAGGCTGGGATCCAGCGGCTTGCCGCGCACATTGTTGACGATCAGAACATCGCGATCGCCCTGTACCCTTGTAGCAATCGCCCATTCTACATCCATCGGATTAAAGACATCGATGTCGTCGTCCACGATGACAACATGTTTGAGATCCATCACCGAGAGCGCGGCGAGGATGGCGTTCTTGCCTTCGCCCGCCTGTTTCTTGATCGAGATGACCGCGTGCCAAAAGGCGCAGCCGCCCAAAGTTACATTAATGTCCTTCGTGATGACGCCGGCGGTTTTCAACGCTTGGCGGATCGCGGCATAGCGCGTCGGCGCGGCAAGCCAAGTATTTTCCCACGGCATGAGCAGCGCGTAATAGACCGCGCCCTTGCGCTGCAGCACCGCCTTGATCCGCACCAGTGGATTCCAATGCAAGCCCCCCATCAGCCGGGTGAATTCGCCAAAGCGTCCCTCGGGATAGGTCCATCCGGTGGGAAGAATTTCGCCCTCCAAAACAATCTCGGCATCGGCAATATAAGGCACGTCGATGGTGGAGCAGGGCGCAAGCTCTACCGGTGCGCCGCGTATCCCGCCCGCGATCGCCATTTCGTCAACGCCGAGCGGCGCGCGATAGCCCGAGCCCATAATCTCGATCGGATGGGTGCCGATGCTGATCGAGATCGGCAGCGGCCGCTCCGCTTCGAAGGCGCGCTGCGCAAACAAACGCATATTGTTCGGCGTGACGATATCGATTCCGGTGAGCGCTTTTTCCTTCACGATGAAACGGTAGATCCCGCTATTCCAGCCATATTCCGGAGCTTTGCAGATCACCACGCCCGCGGTGATCATTGGCCCGCCATCGAAAATCGACGACATCGGAATCGGGATCTTGAAGAGATCGACATCGTCGCCCGTAGCGATCACTTCGCGGGCGGCCGAGGATGCCACCATTTTTGGCGCTATGGGATGATCGATCGCTTTTTGGAGTTTGGCTTCGATCTCGCCATATTCATTGCAGCCCATCGACATTATGGCGCGCTCGCGCGAACGGATAATGCCGGAGACGACCGGCATGTCGTAGCCGATCACATTGTGGAAGAAGAGCGCCTTGGGCGATTGATCGACAAGCGTTGCGATATGCCGGATATCGATCGCCTGTTTGAGATCGATCATCTCGCCGCTCTGGCGTAGCCGGTCGAGAAACTCCCGGAAAGTCTCGGTCATTATGGATCCTGCTTCTTGCATCGCGCGTAACTATGATAAGGAGGGCGAAGTTTCGCGTCTAGCATGCCCACACATGCCATGAGTGGTTTGCAATAACATGGCCTTGTCGGATGGTGCCAATTGAACGCCCAATTTTGATCTCTAGGGACTTCAGGGAAGCAATATGAAAGCTTTGGTTCTCAAAGAGCATGGAAGCCTCGAAAACCTCCATGTGGTGGACGATTACCCCGATCCCAAAGCTGGTGAAGGCCATGTGGTGATCAGGGTCGGCGCGTCCTCGTTCAACTATCATGATATTTTCACCATGCGCGGCATGCCGGGCATCAAGGTCCCGCTGCCCGTGATTATCGGGCTCGATATGGCCGGCGAAATCGCGCAAGTCGGCGAGGGCGTTACGGGCTGGAAAGCCGGCGACCGCGTTCTGGTCAACCCCGTGCAGAAGGGCAAAGGCCTGATGGGCGAGATGCTCGATGGCGGCATGGCGGAATATTGCCTCGTGTCCGCCGATCAACTGATCGCGATCCCCGATGGCGTGAGCTTCGAAGAGGCCGCTTCGCTTCCCGTCGCCTATGGCACCGCCCATCGCATGATCGTCAGCCATGAAACCGTCAAAGCCGGCGACAAGGTTTTGATCTTGGGTGCAAGCGGCGGCGTCGGCACCGGCGCGGTGGTGCTGTGTAATTTGCTCGGCGCCGAAGTGATCGCCTGTGTCGGCTCGGAAGAAAAGAAACAACCGCTACTTGATGCCGGCGCAAAACAAGTGATCAATTATAACGACGCGAGTTTTTCGAAATGGGTGATCGAGAATTACGGCAAGCCGCAACGGCGAAGCCATGATGGCGGCGTCGATGTCGTGATCAATTTCACCGGCGGCGAGACCTGGGTGCCTTCGCTGAAATGTCTGAAGCGCGGCGGCAAGCTACTCGTTTGCGGCGCGACCGCCGGCTATGACCCGAAAGAGGATCTTCGTTATGTCTGGAGTTTCGAGCTGCAGATCATCGGCTCCAATAGTTTCACCGACGAGGACCTAAGCGCATTAATGCGGATGGTTGCCTCCGGCGGGATCAAGCCGGTGATCGATCAGATGGTGCCGCTGGAAGGGGCCATTAAAGCGCTGGCGCGCATTGAAAACCGCGAAGTGATCGGAAAGATTATCGTGACACCGTAATAGTGCCACGCGTTAGTAATGTGACGCCTTAAGTCGTTTCGCCAATCAAGGACCAATGCCATGAGCGATGAACTAAACCCAGGAAAAGTGCAGGAGATGATGCTTCGCGCGCCCTATCATCGCTGGCTGGGCCTCAGCGTTCTCGCGCTCGACGATAACGGCATCGATATCAAAGCGACTTGGCGCGAGGAATGGGTAGTCAATGCCGAGAAGCGCTATAGCCATGGCGGCGTTTTGGCCGCGCTTGTCGATCTTGCCGCCGATTGGGCTCTGGTCAAACACACAGGACGCGGCGTGCCGGCGCTTGATTTGCGTGTCGATTATCATGCTCCCGCCATGCCGGGCGATCTGATCGCAAAGGGCCGCGTGATCAAAGCCGGCGGAACCATCTCCAGCTCGGAAGCCCATATCTATGATTTGGAGGGCAAGCTTCTGGCCTCGGGGCGCGGAACCTACTTCACCGCCAAACCGATGGTTTGAGATGTAAAGACGGTGCGGCTTTGTTCACCAATCTAGGCGATCTCATCACCCGCGATCTTTCGCAGGACAAGCCCGCGATAATCGATCTTGGCGCTCGCGGCGCCCCGCGCGAATATAGCTATGCCGAGTTCGATGCATTGGCACGCGGTACCGCGAGGGCGCTGTTGGCGAAAAATTACACGCGCGGCACGCGCGTCGCACTTCTAGCTACCAACAGTGCGGAATATTTTGCTTCCGTGTGCGGGGTAATGCGGGCCGGGCTGGTCGCCGTTCCGGTCAATTACAAATTCTCGGCTAAGACCATAAATTTCATTATCAATGATTCCGGCGCCGAGCTGGTCTTTTGCGATGCGGAGAGGCGCGGCGTTTGCCCGGAGGGCTTGCCCGTGGCTGAGATCGGCAATGGAGGACTCGAGTCCTTCATCGAGCCCGGGTCCTTTGAATCCGTCACGCCCGCTAGGGATGAGCCGGCCATGTTCCTCTATACTTCGGGCTCGACCGGCGTTCCCAAAGGCGTTGTGCTCTCCCATCAAAGCCATTTATGGGTGGTGAAAACGCGTCTTGAGCCCGGCGATCTCATCGAACATAAATTCTTGATTGCCGCGCCCATGTTTCACATGAACGCTCTGGCCCTGGCGCAATTGGCGATGGCGGCCCACGCCACGATCGTTTTGCTGCCGGAATTTAACGCCGCGGCCTATATCGATGCGATCGAAAAATATCGCTGCACTTGGCTTACCGCCGTGCCGCCCATGATCGCGATGATGCTGCGCGAGAAGGGCATAGCAAATGCCGATATCTCTTGCGTAAAAAATATCCGGATGGGCTCCGCCCCGGTGAGCGAGAGCCTGATGAGTGCCGTGGCGCGAGCATTTCCCAATGCGCTCATTTCGAATGCCTATGGCACCACCGAAGCCGGCCCGGTGGTGTTCGGCAAGCACCCCAAAGGCCTGCCCCAGCCCGCGCTTTCCGTCGGCTATCCGCACGCGCAAGTACAGCTCCGGCTCAAAGGTGAACTCGCGCCGGATGCCAGGGCAGATCAGGGCGTGTTGGAAATCAAATGCGAGGGCCTGATGAATGGCTATCACAACCGCCCCGATCTCCCCCCGCCCATGACCGAAGACGGTTTTAATATCACCGGCGATGTCTTTCGCCGCGATGAAAACGGCTTTCATTCTTTCATCGGCCGCACCGATGACATGTTCGTCTCTAGCGGCGAGAATATTTACCCATCCGATGTCGAGCGCATGCTCGAGCGCCACCCAGACATCTTGCAGGTCTGTGTGGTGCCCATCGACGACGAGATCAAAGGGCAAAAGCCGGTGGCCTTCGTGGTCCCGCGCGCCGGGACCGCGCTCACGGAAGGCTCGGTGAAAGAATTCGCACTCGACCACGCGCCCGCTTACCAGCATCCGCGCTTTGTCTGGTTTTTGGAAAAACTTCCCCTCGCCAGCACCAACAAGATCGACCGCGCTGAGCTGATTCGGATTGCGAAGGAGAGGAGTGGGTAAGTGGGTGGAGACGCTCCCGTTGCTCCCCCAACTACCCCCAACCGCAACCGCCGAAACAATGCGAAACGGGCGTTTCAGGGCGCGCGAATGCGGCGACAAGCATTGGCTATTCAGGCCCTGCAAGTTGGACGCGCAAAGCATGCAAAATAAAAGCAAGCCCGGTAGGTCGCTCGCGCCATATTTTTATCTCCGAAGATAGTGTTACGCTTCTGCCGCCTGGAAGAATCCCGGCGGGTGAGGCTTTCTGAAGGAGTGGGCGCATGCCCACTAACAGCATTCCCAAACAGGCTGTCGTCGTGATCCATGGCATGGGCGAGCAAAGACCCATGGAGACAATAAAGGGATTCGTCCGGACGGTGTGGGCAACGGACACCGATATTATACGGCAAGATATGCCTGATGCTGCTGCTGTTTGGAGTAAACCCGATACACGCACGGGCTCGCTTGAGCTGCGCCGCATCACGACAAGGCCGAGCAGGGATTCGCAAACATTCCCGCACGGCGTGCGAACGGATTTCTACGAACTTTATTGGGCAGATCTGTCCGGTGGTTCGACATGGAGCAATGTCAAAGATTGGTTCTGGATGATCCTTTGGCGCAATCCACTCACTAACGTTCCTTCCAATGTGTTTCTAGCCTGGCTTGTGTTATGGGGCGCCGCGCTGTTGTTCTCAGCCCTCGGAGTGGCGACAATTGTTCCGCGGGACGCCTCGGTCATGGGGTTGCAATTATGGAGCGTTCCTCCACTTAGTTTTTTGGTCGGCTTCCAGATGTGGCAATTGGGCGCAATGACCGCGGCCGTTGGCGTTATCACGCACCGATTTGTCGTTCCCTATATTGGTCGTGTGGTTCGCTACACGCGCGCCAAGCCGGAAAACATCGCTGCACGCAAGAAAATCCGCGAACGTGGGCTCGCATTACTGAATCATCTGCATGATCGCGAATATGAGCGCATTGTAATTGCTGCGCATAGCCTGGGCGCAATTCTGGCCTATGATCTGATCACCCATTTTTGGGCGGCACGTACTGCGGCCCACACCATGCGCGAGGGCGATTTAGAATTCGATCTGTTGGTTAAGCTGCAAAAGGCTTCTGCCGATCTTGCTCAGGCCGACCAAGTGAGTGTGGAAGAAAAAAGAGAAGCGTATCTGAAGCCCAGAGGAATTTCGGTCGTCAGCTGCGCAAACGCTCTATCGGCGCTCCATCCGATAAGAAGTGGCTCATTAGCGACCTTGTCACTTTTGGCAGCCCGCTGACCCATGCGGAGTTTTTGCTTTCTCGGAATGAAAAAGGACTCAAGACTCGAATGGAGGAACGCGAATATCCTAAATCGCCACCCATATTCGAAAATGTTGACGGGGCGGGCTTTTCGGATGCGAAGCAAGCCAAGCTTCCCATTGAGCCGAAACAGCCCGAACTGATGTGCTACAAGATCCCGTCGGAGACCGATCTCTGGCGCTTGCACCATGCCGCGCCGTTCGCGGCGGTACGTTGGACCAACATATACGATCCTGCTTTATTGGTTTTTTTCGGGGACATCATTTCCGGCCCTGTTGCGCCACATTTTGGCAACGGCATTATCGATGTCGATTTGCGAGCGCTGCGTGGACAATCGTGCCGCTTTACTCACACCCGCTATTGGGCGATGTCGAAATCCGATATCGAGAAACCGGGCCAACGTCTTGTGGAATTGCGCAAGGCGCTCGATCTGGCGGGAGATCGCACCGCTCCATAGTAAGCCGAAAAGAAAAGTGACGACGCGGGCTTTATGCGCGCGCCGCCGCGAAATTCATTACCAGTCCGGTTCGGCGAGCAATTTCGTGTACTCGAACGGCACCAGTAAATAGGCCTTGTTAGAAGTATCGCCCCAGAAAACATCATCGACAGGCGGGCGGTTTTTTACGACAATTTCGTATTTACCCGCTTGCGCCAACAGATTTTCCGGAATTGTAACCTGCAATTCGGTTTGGCTGACGACATTTGTCGGCACCGCGGCGCCATCGAAATAGCCAACGCTCTCCTTGACGAAATTGAACCCGGTAATCGTGATGATTGTATCGGGACTTCCGCGATGCAGGGCAAAGGGCGCGAAAGACTCAATCCCCGGTGTCGGGTTATAAGCGGGATCGGGGATCGCTGGTGGTGGGGCCGCGGGACCGCGAACATTGGGGTTTCCGCCGCCGTCGGGGCGGAAGGTCGCGTCCTTCAACGCGGCAGCCCAATCGTCCCCCGAAACCACCGGGTCGGAGTCGGTATTGGGAAGCGCAAACATGCCGCCTCTGTACCAAGAGTGATATTCACGATCGAGAACTTCGCCGCCCTTTAGAACAATGTGAATGTTTCGCGTGTTCCTAATATTGGCCAGCGGATCGGCATTCAAAATCAGCACATCGGCAAACTTACCGGCCTCTAATGAGCCGACATCGTCGATACGAAAGCCCTCAGCTACCCATTTCGTCCCGGCTTGGATGGCTTGCATCGGCGTCAGACCGACTTGCTCGACGAAGGCGGTGAACTCTTGATGCGCGCCCAGGCCGGGCGGCGATTGAGAGATATCGGAAGCCGCAACGAGTTTTCCGCCTGCATCGACAAAGCGCTTGAGGAAACTCGTTTGATTGCGAAAGCCCGCCGAGCGAACCGCAATCTGTTCAGGGGTCAGATATTCCTCCGGCGATTGAATGTTCTCATAAAGATCCTCAATGGCGCCTTGATGATAATAGGCGAGCATTTCGGGATCTGTGAAAACTTCGCGGGCTTCTTGTTGAACTTGCGCCCAATTTGAATGAAAGCCGCGTGCGGTCGCCATCAAATCGGGCTCGAGATAGGCGTTGCAACCGACAAGATGCTCGATCATCGGACCCACTTTGGCTTCATCCATCTCGGAATAAGCATCGGGCGGAAGCGCTGTATATCTCGCCCAATTTTCTTCATCGGCTGCCATTTGTGTGCCGACATTGCCGGTATGGACATAGACGATGCCGTCACCCATTTCGCAAACTTCGCGCGCGCGCACTTGTGGTCCCATCGCCCGAAAGTCGATGCCCATGCCGAGGCGCTGCGCCTTGGCCACTGCAGGCGCAAATATTTCCGGCGGGCCGTCGCCGTTTTGGAAGGTGATGATGTCGGCGCCGGCGTCATGCACCCAACGGACATGCGCTACCGCGTCCTCGCCACTATAGGGGCGGCGCGAGCCGCCACCGGGACCATAATTCTGCCCGCGATCGAGATCGGGACCCGGACCATTGATCGTAACCAGCGTTTGAAAAAGCCGCGGCGCCGCATAGACGCCGTGATTGATCGAATCGCGTTCGGCCGAGCCTTGATTATTGCGTCCGCCGCTGACAATCGCGGAAGTCACGCCATAGTGAAGAAAAGCTTCGCCATATTGCCAATTCCAATTGGCTTTGGCGTCGAATATTCCGGGCATCACCCACTTGCCGCCGGCATCGATGATTTGCGCGCCATTCGGTATCTGCACATCGCCCGCGCTTCCCACGGCGGTAATGCGATCGCCTTGGATAACGATCACGGAATTAGCCACCGGTGCGCCGCCAAGCCCGTCGATCAGCGTGCCGCCTTGAATGACAATTGCTTGTTGGCCTTGTGCCGTCAGCGGCGCCGATGTGCCCAGCATGAGCAGCGCCGCGCAAGAGGCGAGGGCGCCTCGCAAACCTATTTTGCCCATAGCCATTTCTCCCAAAATCCGTTTTCTTGATTTAGTTTTACACGCATTGTTGGCCTGTTCGCCACAGGAAACCCGGATTTGGGATTTCCGTGCGAAACGCAACACTTACGGCGCAGGTAACTCGGCAGCATCCGGGTCGGAATTGGAAAGAAGAAATACCAGCGAGTTTATGAACAACCCGGCATCCGGCGATGCGTAATCGCCTTTCGCAGGCAGGATGGTTGCTTCGATCATATAAAGGCGGCCCTTGGTGAAATAGGTGGCCACTGCTTTTCGTCCCGCGCCGTCCGGCAAGTTGAAGGTCATTCTGCGGCCATAGACTGAGTTCACGCCGGTATCGACGCGCCCAAAATCATTCATCAGCACATCCATGTCGTCTTGGTGGATATAGGCCGCCTCTTCCATCAGCACCGCACCCTCATCGGCCCGATCGGTGAAATCTATAATGCTCAGCCTGTAGTCGATATTATTGTCGAGCGAACGGTAGATGATCGCTTCTTTCACACCGCCGACAGCAGCGCGATAAACCCCCGTTTCGACGCGGATCTCGCCGGGTGCGCGGAAGGAAAAGCCGAGTTCATGGCTGACATAGCTCTCCCAGGCGGCTTCTGCCGGCGTTGATATGACCGCTAGCGCCAATCCTGCCAAAGCAATCAAACTATTTGAACGCATTTTTGTCCCCTGCAATCCATCGGTACCGGAACCGTCACGCCGGTCCCTTGTTCCGCCTCAACATACGGTCTTAAGATGCTAACAATAGTTTGTGATTTGGCCAAATGTAGTTCGGGGAAGTGCTGATGAAAATCAAAGAAATTGGTTTGGCGCTCGCTGCGTCAGCTGTTGCGATGGCTTCGTTGAGCGCGCCGGTGGCGGCGCATCATTCCTTCGCGATGTTCGATGCCAATAATCCGTTGACACTGACCGGTACGGTCCAGGAATTTGTATGGACCAACCCCCATAGCTGGTTGCGCGTCATTATCGAGGACGAGGCGACAGGCAGGCCCCTGCTATGGGCGTTCGAACTGGGCTCGCCGGGGCAGCAAACGCGCGTCGGCTGGAGCGCAGATTCACTCGTGCCCGGTAACGAAGTCACGGTGCTCATTCATCCCTCGAAGGACGGCGCGCGCCAGGGCGGACTGATCACCGCGACGCTTCCTGACGGCAGCACGCTCGGCAATGGTGGCCTCCGGCCAAACTCGCAGCGTTCCTCGAAATTCCCTGGTGGGCTAGCTGCGGGCGTGTTCGGCAGCGGCGACGAGCAGCCGACTCCGCAAGACGATTGATATTTACGGCGCGAACCCAATTGGGATTGGGCGTTGACGATCTGGTCCTGACGCCATTGGAAAATATGCCGGATTTCGGTGCCTATACCGAATCTGTTTCCCCGGCTGCTCGATATGCCTGCCGGTATCTCAGAATCATCGCGAAGGAGTTGGCCTTCAAAGCGTAGGCTTTTTGCTCGTCACTAGACTCCAAGTGACACAAACTAGCCATCGGGGTATATTGCTGGGGTTAAGCGCTTCTACGCCTAGGCTGGCCGTAAGGGATGAGGGACATCGCAATGGAACCTGTAAGAATCAAACAGCGTCTTTTGAATACCAGTAGTGTTGCGCTCTTAGGCGCGGCAGCATTCGTCCTGGTAGCGAGTGCATTGTCCTTGAGTGTGTCGCCCGCGCTGGCGCAATCGCATGGACGGGACCTAAATGGGGCTGCCCTCCCGAAAGATGCGGTTAATCTTACCGGGGTTTGGGCGCGCGATGCTCATAATTATCCAAAGCCTTATCTGAACCGTGATGGAAGCGTCATCGACGGCTACGAAAACGAGTATGTAAAGCCGTGGGTGGTCGAATTATTGGAGCGGGACGAGTTGGTAACGGCTGCAGGGCGCTCGGTCGTAACGCCACATTCCGCGTGCTACCCCGAGAGTATCCCATACGCCTATGGCGGTGCGCAGATACAAATCCTGCAGACGCCGGACGAGATTGTGATGCTCTTCGGCGATCAGGGGCAATACCGCACCATACATATGAACGTCCCGCATTCGGACTCCGTTGAGCCAAGTTGGTGGGGAGAGTCTGTTGGGCATTTTGAAGGTGATACGCTTGTTATAGACACCATCGGCATCGGCGCGTTTCCACATGCGGGATCGATGGGCCGCTACGGAACGCCCCATTCGGATAAACTTCATGTCGTGGAACGCTGGCGCTACTTACGCGAAGGCGAAACCTCGACAGCTCCTCCAATGAGAAACGACTCTGTGGACGCGTCCGCCCTCGCGGCTGATGCCAAAGTGATGCGGCTTGAATTCACGGTGGAAGACCGTCTCGCCTACCACAAACCATTTTCCGTTTCGATTGATTACCAGGGCCTAAATCAGGGGCGCGTTCGAGAATACATCTGCGAGGAAAATACCCGCTCGCCGGATTTGGCGCCGCTGCTCCCGCGGGCGCGCGTTCCTGACTTTTGATATTGCTTAGATTCGAATTCGCACAATTCCAAAGATGTTGATCTTGCGCGTGAGTGGCGCGCGTTAAGCGAAGTCGGCCGTGCGGTCGACGCATGGCCGCTTTTTTGCGCTTTACGGATTTTGCGCGCTGCGTGCCTCCATTATCCCTGGAATTTGTGAGATGTCGCGATGCGGCTCTCCACAAACATAGGTTTCCAGACGTATCTCTGGATGCGATTCATAAACATAGCGCACCGTCACCGGCTCTGTTAGAAACAGCGGATCGGTAATCGTGACAACATTCTCGAGCTGCGTGCCGCCGTTTATCGTGCGGAATCGCTCGACCGTCGACATTTCGTAGGAATGCGGCGCGCCGGTGGCATCGAGGAAACTCTTGTCCTTGAGGCCCGCCGTTTCTACGACCAATGTGTCGTCTTCCCAGTGTCCGATCGAATGGCCAGAGTAATAAGGTAATACAAGCAATTCCTGCTCGGACACTTGTGGTCTGTCCATGAGGACAATCCGAAATACGTCGTTAAGTTCGTAGAGAATGGTGGTTTGCTCGAGCGTGTGAACAATCTTGAACGGATAGGGATTGCCCAAAATGCGTGGCACGCCGTCGGGGGTGCATATTGTCCGCGGCTCGTCTTCTACAGACCCGTTCGCCAAGCTGGCAATATTCCGCGCATATAGTGCCGAACCTTCTTCATTGTATGGGATCTCGCCGCCACCCTGAACTTCTAAACTCGGACTGTATTCTGTGATCCACCAAACCCCCGATACGTCGCCCCGCGGCGAGTCCTGAGCCATGACACCGAGTCCGGGCAGTAGCATCGCGCCCGCGAGCACCGGCAATGTGATCGCCCTACGTATGCGACAGAAAGGCAGATTATTAAGGCCCATGGCCGCCAGTTTTATATCCATCTCGACTTCCCACATTTTGCCTTGGTACTAAATAGCACCATTGAGGCACCCAAAACCAGTAATTAGGTCTGTAAGGCTGCCTCTTCCTTGTGAACGGGGAAGGCAGTCACTCCCCATCTTTTTGGCCTTTGCCGCTCAAGAATATACCATCCGGCGGAACGAGAAACGCATTTCTTGCCCCCGTAATTCGGGTCGTATATTCTATTTGTCCTACGCTTGGACTCAGGAGAACCAAATAATGATACTGAGATCAATGATGCTTGCCGGTGTCGCGGTAAGCCTTTTGGCGGTTCCCGCTCTCGCGCACCATTCGTTCGCAATGTTCGACAGAGCGATATCGATCGAAGTGGAAGCCACCGTTGACGAACTGCAATGGACCAATCCTCACACTTGGCTTGAGGTGACAGCGGTCGATGAGCAGGGTGAGCCCATGGCTTTGGCACTTGAGATGTCGTCGCCCACCAGTATGGCGCGCTCCGGTTGGACTCCACGGACGGTGGTGGCCGGAGATAAAGTTACTTTGGTTTATCATCCGATGAAGGACGGCACGGCGGAGGGGCAGTTTGTGTCCATGGTTCTGCCCAACGGAGAAGAATACGAGTAGTCGCCGTATGGCCTAACAGCGAACATTTCTTGTGCATTTGCAGCGCGGTGAAGATGTTTGCCTGTGAGGCCGTCAGCCGGAATTTAGCTCGAAAATAAGGTTTCGTACCTTCTAGAAGTCGGGACTTTTAAAAGTCGGGCGTGTCGTCCGAAGCGGTCGGCACATCTCTTGTTCGCACACCTCTGACAGTGACCAGGCCAATATGCCTGTTGTTTTCGGCGCAAACCTGCTCGTCCCAATCGCCCTGTCTGCTCCTAAAGCGCGCGAGGCCCGACCAAGGCATTGTAAATGCACCGGGGTCCTCGACGGTAAATTGCACTTCGAACCCCTCACCGTCCGGCAATAGGCGGTAACGCTCTACAACATGAATTCTGTCCGAATGCGTCGTGCCAAAGCGGTCGATCTGTGTCTTGTCGTTTTGCCCGATCGTATCGACCACCAACGTGTCACCGCCCTCGTAATGGCCCACCGATTCGCCATACCAAGAATGCCCCGCGTCGTCAGAGTGGGGGACATCCAAATGGATATAGCGGACTTGGTGATCTCTGCCATTGAGGATCGTTATTTGGGTGGGTGTTTGGAGTATCTGGACGGGGCCGCCGCCGCGCCGGTTCAAAAGCATCGGCACGCCGGAGGGGAAACACATGCCTTCGTCTTTGACATGGGGGATACCTTCCAACTCCGCATCCCTAATGTATTGAAGCTTTGCAGCCGTTTCGGGCTTTAGAATCGGGTTGTTGAGATTTGGTACCCATTGCAGTGACTGACCCACACCACCCTGCGCATGGGGGTGAAGCGGATCTTCCAAAATCGGCCCGGCGCCGTCATGGCCGGGTATCTCCTCAAATGTTTCGACAAGACCCCCTATGCGCGCCCAGCCGCCAGAAAAGTCGGGAATCTTTGCGCTCTCGTTGGTCTGCGAAATAGCTATCCCGGGCGATGCGAGGCACGCTACGAAAACACCAAGCAACAGGGCCGATTTAGACATATTTCACCATTTTCTGGGCCGGTAACATCGTCTTAACTCACACAATATCGGTAAAGGCCCGCCAGGTTCAATTCTCTGGAGCAAAACGCCGGGTGCTCATTGCCAGTTCAATCATTGGTCCGCGGCGATAGCGTAGCTCGGATCGACAAAGGCTTCAGCGCCAGGCAAGGGCCCGGTCAATATGCCGTATTTGCCCATAAGAGCGATTGTCGCGAGCACATTATCCATGTCGAACGCAGCCTGCGATTGCAACACGCGGTGCTCCGGCTGCCAAAAATAGGCAAGCATTTGCCGCGTGCGGTCTTCGGTTTCCTCCATGTAATCCATGGTGATCGCCACAATCCTTTCGCGATTATTGGGATCCAGAATGTAACGGTTAGCTGCGGCCGTGGCGCGAACATACTTCACTACGGTTTCGCGATTTGCTGCCGCCCAGTCAGGATTTACGATGTCGAACTGGTAGAGCGTCGGTCCGATTTCATTGGTGGTTCCGAGATTATGGTGACCGGCATCCAGCGCTTGGAATATGGCGGGCTGGGCCAGAACCGCGGCGGCGCATTCTCCGGAATTCAAACAATTTACCCGCGCTCCCGATCCTGCAATGCGCGTCGTTTCGAACTCGTCGCTGGATAGGCCATGCAGTTCCATCAATTCGCGGGCCCAGAGGGTAATTCCGTCATGGGGTCCGGTGACTGCAATGGTCATTCCTGCAAGATCGGCAAAGGAGGTAATTTCCGAACCTACGGCCAAAAAATACATCGGGTTGTTGGCAACAAGCCCCACGCCGACATATCCAGCTCCATCGCTGATCGTGTCGTTGATCAGAAGTGGCAATTGCTGCCTTGTCATGTTGGCTAATCCGCTCGCCATGGCTTCGCGTTCGCTGGCCGGGTTGGCGCCGGGCAGTGCCTCGCGAAAGGAAGAGGTCAGGCGAACAATCTCGACGTTCAGTCCTTCGCGCGCAAAAAAACCTTCCCGTTCTGCAACGATTTGGGGGAGACGAGAGATGTTCTTCTCCGCATCCAGGCCGTAACGAAGCGTATTTGTAGTCTCCGCTCCCCACGCGATGCCGGATGCAGCAACTGAGACCAATGTTAGCGCGATGAGTGCTGCGCCCTTCGAAATCGAACGATTTAAATACCCGCTCATAGATGCCTCCGCGTCATTGTCTTGGGTTCAATCAACATCAGCGCGCGATGCATTGTTCGGCGGCGCTATCAAAATTGGTATGGCTCCCAGACCAAATAGCAACACGCGGCGTTTACTTCTTCGCATTAGTCAAACCCGCCATAGAGCCGATCATCACGCAGATCGATTAGCATTGGTGCCAAACCATCGCGAAACTCCGTTGCATGTTCGGATGAGCGATGGGCCTCATAGTCTCGTGGGCTTGTCCAAGATTCCAAAATAAACAGATGATTTCCCTCGGCATCCTGTAATTGCAACACATCGAAACGCATACCGCCGCCATCGCTTCGGCTGGTTTCAACATAAGGTGTTACTAGCGCTCGAAACTCCTCGATGCGGTCCGGGGAAATCTCGACATGGCTCATGGCATAAGTTTGAGCGCGTCCCCCCCCTGATTCTCTTACCGGTCCAACGGCGAATCCTCGAAGAGTGATACTATGGGCGGGCGCGCTCTGAATCTCACTTAGGCCCGTATAGAGTTCCATTGCCACAGCTCCGCGCTCATGTGCGTCTAGTGCTGCCTGATCCTGCCATTGTGTGAGAATGGCAAAGCGATAAGGCTGCCCAACCTCCTGGCGCAATTCGAGGAGGGAATTTCCAGGTTCTGCCTGTCCCCCAGCGCGATAGCGATGGAGCAGTCCAATCGCATTCGGGATAAAAGCCGCCGACGTCTCAACATAGGTCAGGACAGTGACGGTGCCTTCGGGAGGGGCGGGCGTTACATCTTGGCTTTGCGCTTCAAAAACGCCGCCGAGTAACAACAAGACCACCAGTGAAATTCGCGGCAACGTTTTCATGCTTGATCCCGTGAGATGAGTTCATTCATTTTGTAGCATAGCCGTTTTTTAAGCAGATGCAGATAGAAAATAGAGAGAGTTTGTCTGCAAATACGGGGTAACATAAGGGGTGAGCCAAAGCGCGTGTCGATTGCGCTCCTGTCCTGTAGGTAGTATTTTGAGCTGAATTCACCACTTTGACTGCTTGGAGACGACATGAAAAAGCGCAGTTTAGCAATTGTGGTACCGCTCGCCATGCTGGGCGGAGCAGCGTTGGCAATGGCGGTGCAACGAACAGCGCCACCCAGTTCCGTGGTGGAATCTCCGGTGCCCGATGCAACGCTGGACTTCGATCCGCTTCCCGTGCCGGCCGGAACCTATGTCCTGGACCCACACCATGCGGCGCTTACGGGCAAGCTTAGACATGCCGGGTTGTCCCACTTTGCGTTTCGTTTTAGGCGCTTTGATGCGCGCTTTACCTTCGACCCGGAAAACCCCGAGAGTCCGAGTGTCGAAGTAAGCATTGATCCCAGCTCGATCGATACCAATGTCGACGGCTTCGATACCAATATGATTACCAGCGAACGTCACTTTAACGTTTCGAATTTTACGGAAATCAAATTCGTTTCAAATTCCCTTAAACGTACCGGCGACGACACGGGTGTGTTGGAAGGAAATCTCACTTTCTTGGGCGTTACCAAGCCGCTCAATATGGACGTTATTTTCTGGGTACGAGGGAAACGCGTCGCGGAACCTCGGTGGGCTTATCGGCCAGCACAACATTCCTGCGTTCCGACTTTGGATTTGCCGACGGCTCGGGAAATCTCGCCGATGAAGTCGAGATCTCGGTGGAGGCCGATTTCCGGCAAGAGCTATAAGCTTAAGGGCAATCGCCGGACTACGTAGCGCCAATGTGAATCGATATGTATCTTTCCACTTATTGAGGAAGCTGACTGGGTGACACGATGAAAAAGATTTTTGCTGGTGTTGTGCTCTCACTGATTTGCTCCGCCGCTCTTGGCGCCGAAGATATTATCATGCCCGATTGGGCCTATCCGCCACGCGGCGGCGGCGGCGGCGGCGGCGGCGGTGACCGGGAGGTGGATGAAACACTTTACAGCGTCCCAGGCAGCGAACGGCAATTAATGAGCTCGCAAACCGGTTCCATGTTTGGCGGCATCGAAGATTGGTTTCCCGATCGCCATGGCCCCATGCCCGACATTGTAAGCAATGGCAGACGGCCCGACGGGAGGGCCTGTGCGATGTGTCATCTCACGTCTGGCCTTGGACATCCTTCGGCGGGAATGTCCGCCGGTATGCCTCCCGAATATTTCTTCCAGCAAATAAAGGACTTTGCGAGCGGTAAGCGCACAGCCGTCGATCCCGAACGCACGCGCGGAATGGTGCGGGTTGCATCGGCGCTGACCGACGAGGAAATCAGAGCCGCTGCCGAATATTATGCCAGACAAACCCCCTCCAAATGGGTGGAGGTAATCGAATCGGACATGGCGCCCATCACCTATATCGGTAGGGGCAATATGAGACTTGCCCAACCGGATGGCGAGATGGAGCCGCTTGGCCAGCGCATTGTCGAATACGCAACCGATACGGAACGCACCGACCTGAACGATCCCTATTCCGGCTTCACGGCCTATGTCCCTGTGGGAAGCATTGAAAAAGGCGAAGCACTCGTCACCATCGGTGGCGGCAAGACAATTGCTTGTGGCGTTTGTCACGGCCCGGACTTAAAGGGGCTTGGCAATGTGCCTGGTCTTGCAGGCCGCTTGCCGACCTACAATACCCGCCAAATGCTCGACATGAAGCAGGGGACGCGCAATGGAGCGGGGGCGGCGCTGATGATGCCAGTGCTTGCAAACCTTACCTTGGACGACATCATCAATATTACGGCCTACACGGCATCTTTAGAGCCGTAGCGGGCCCGCCGGCGGAGAGAAGAAACCGAGTGAATAAAATTTGCGCCTAGGCAATAGCGCGGCGTCTAATTGCACCTAAGGAATTGGAGTCTACTCATGTCCAGGAACGCTTTGCGTTGTAGTTTCGTCGTTGCGACCGCTCTGCTTGCCGGCGCATTCATTGCCCCGGGCGCGGCAGCGCAACAGCAATCCGGAACTTGGTCCATGGCCGCGCCGCTTCCCGTTCCGCGCACCGAAATGAAATCGGCGACGATTGATGGAAAGATTTACCTGGTGGGTGGTTCCTGGGACGAAGCGCTCGAACCGGAAAGAATTAGCAATTATACGACTGGGTTTTTGACTGAGTATGACCCCCAAACCAATAGCTGGCGCGAACTTGCACGCGCTCCAGAGGGACTGACTCACCAAGCGGTCGCCGCATTGGAAGGAAAAATTTACGTGCTTGGCGGATTCGGTGGCAGCCGGCATACGCTCTCCTCGCCTGGCGCCTATGTCTACGATCCGGCGACAGATGACTGGGGAACACTCCCGTCACCGCCCTCGGGAACACAGGGCGGCGGCGCAATGGTTGCTGTAGATGGCATGATCCATACGATCGGCGGCCGCGCATTGGGGGACGGCGAAGGCTCCAGCGTTTTTGGCGACCACAATGTTTACGATCCTTCAGCCAATGCCTGGCATGAGGCCGCAGCGCTGCCGATACCGCGGGACCACGCTGCCGGATTTGTCTTGGACGGAAAAATTCATGTGATCGGTGGGCGCGTTGGGGAAACCGATGCAAATGTAGCTCTGCACGATATCTATGATCCGGCTACGGATAGTTGGGCGTCGGCGCCGCCAATGCCGACGGCGCGCTCAAGCCTTGCCTATGCAGAATATCGCGGAAAGCTGTTTATCGCGGGTGGCGAATGCAAGCCCGAACGCGGAACCTATGAGCAAGTCGAGGCTTACGATCCGGCGAGCAATAGTTGGCAAGTATATTCGGAGCTACCCTCAGCAAGACATGCCTTCGCAGCCGCCGTCGCGGACGACAAGGTTTTCTTCTTTGGTGGCTCAACGAATTGCGGGGGCGGCGGTAAGGTCGACGAAACGCTTATTCTTTCAATTCCTTAAGGGCAATTCCCTAGCGCACAATCCCCATTTCTTCGTCGACATATTCTTGCAGCGTAGCGGTAAGCTCGGCGTCGGCGGCAATTTCTTGAGTCATCGCGTCATAGTCACCTGCAGTCAGCCCGGAGCGTTGCATGGCGGCGTTCATTTGCGCGTCGGCTTCGCTTTGTAATTCTTGCGTCGCCTGCGGATCGTCCGCTGCATCAATGAGCTGCCGGTCCAGACCACCTTGGATCAGCCGAACGCTAGCGTTCGCGAAGGCATAGGATCGAAGTTCTTCTTTCGAATATTGCGCCTCAGCTGCGGCGGGTACGCTAAAAGGCGCGCTTACCGCAATGAGAAGCCCAAAGAGAAACGCCGAAGCGATCGTTGCGATTGGCTTGCGCATTCAGTGGCCCGCCGGAAGCGGCTCCATACCCCACCGATTGAGGATGACACCTCCTTCGAAGCTGGTCATGAAGGTTATAAAGGCCGCAGCGTCTTCGGGGTTCTCGCTGCTCATAGGAATGCCAACGGCTTGAGTAACGTATTCACTCAGTTCCGGCGGGAAGGGGCCCACCCCGTCCATTGCTTCCGCTCTCAATACTTCCGTGTACGACCACAGAACAACATCAACCTCACCGGCGACGAGCGCTTCGCTTGAATTATCGATAAAAACTGTTTTCTCTCGCGCTTCATCGAGGATTCCTAAATTGCCGAGAAAAAGCTCCACGATTCTGCCGGAATTGCCCTCGGGGTCGGGATAGCGTCTCCCGATCGCTCTGGCATTGAGCAATGCCTCGCGAAATTTTTCGTGGGTTGATACATCGGGGATGGGCGCGCCTTTTCTTACCCCCATACCATAGCCATCGCGTACGAAGTTGACGACGCTATCTGGCCGTATCAGCCCGGCTGCGACTTGGCGCACCATGTCTTCCTCATTCAAGACGACGACATCGATCACGGCGCCGGCATTCAGTTTTTCGAGAAATCCGCCACCGCCCGTATTGCCCGGCGTGTAGTTGGCGGCCATGCCCGCCTTTTCGCTGAACGCCTCCACGAGAGGCTGACCGGCACCCTGGAAATGCCCGCCGCCATGGAGGTTTACTTCTGCCGCCCCTGCGGAGTTGGCGTTGAGTAGCGGGGCAAATGCCATTGCTGCAGCAAATAATACGATCTTTCGCATTTTCTAATTCCTCTTGGGCTGACATTTTCGAGATGCTTAATTTTTTTACTATAACCCGGATAGCAGCGCGGCAAAAGCGTGCGACCCCCGTCCCGCCGCTAAGAGCCGCCAAAACAGGATAATCCCTGGTATTGTTTTACTCTTACCTATCCGGTTTACACCCACACCCACTAGGGCTAGAATGGGCGCAAACCGGATATAGGGGAGCGCGCCATGGATGTTCTCGACCGCGCCGATCTCCCATTCCCGCATTCGCTACCCGAGTTCCAGCGACTTTTCCCCGATGATGCGGCCTGCGCCGCCTACCTGGAGAAAGCCCGCTGGGGAGACGGCTTTGCCTGCCCGCACTGCGGCACGGCGGGAGAGCCGTTCCACTTTGAAAACCGCCCTGGCGTCCTGCGCTGCCGCAAGTGCCGCCAGAACACCGGGCTGATGGTGGGAACAGTGATGGAGCGTAGCCACACTCCGCTGAACGTCTGGTTCTGGGCCGCTTATCTGGTCGCCAGTCAGACGCCCGGCATGTCCGCCGTGCAGTTTCAGCGGCAACTTGGTCTTTCGCGCTACGAGACGGCCTTTCAAATTCTCCACAAGCTCCGCTCGGGCATGGTGCGACCCAACCAAGACAGGATCGGTGGACAGCCCAAGAACCATGTTGAGGTGGACGAAACCTGGGTTGGCGGGCGAACGCGTGGGGAAGGCCGTGGTGTTCACCACAAGGTTCCCGTCTCCTGTGCCATCGAGGTGCGTCATCGAAAGCCGGGCACCAAGCTCGACAACCGGAAAGACGGACGCTATGCCGGACGCGTTCGGCTCGCCGTCGTGCTCGACCGTAGCGCCGAGTCGCTCTATGGGTTCGTCGAGAGCACCGTCGCGCCGGGATCGCTGATCGTTACTGACGATTGGAGCGGCTATGCTGGCCTCGGTAAGCGCGGCTATGAGCACTTCGCTGTTGCCGAGTGTGGTGATCCAGAGGTTGCCGAGCAATACCTGCCGATCATCCATCTGGTTTTCGCCAACCTGAAGACGTGGCTGATCGGGATCCACCACGGCGTTAGCCACCAGCACCTACAAGCCTACCTCAACGAGTTCACCTTCCGCTTCAACAGGCGGTTCTACCCGTTCAACGCCTTCCGCTCATTGCTCGGCATCGCGGGCGACACCTCTGCTCCAACCTATGCCGAGCTTTACTCGGGAGAGTGGCGGCACCCTACATGTAGCGGTCATGGGCGTTCACCGGATAGGCAAGGTTTTGCTACCCAAAAGAGGCATTTCTCTAGCGTTCAGATGCTTTCGGCCCCCCAGAGCTTGTGTTATAAATAAACCAACTCATTTTGATCGATTAATACTCGCGCAGGAAGGAACACTGATGGCGGAGGATTTCACGCTCAATATAGACGGTAAGATTCATAACATTTCGGTCGATGATCCCAGGATGCCGCTGCTCTACGCGCTTCGCGATGAGCTTGGTTTTAACAATCCGCGCTTTGGCTGTGGTCTTGGCCAATGTGGCGCCTGCACGGTGCATATCGATGGCCAAGCGGTGCGCTCCTGCGTCACCCCCGTTGCTGCGGTTGTGAACCGAGAAATCACAACGCTTGCCGGGCTCGGTACGCCGGAAAATCCTCATCCGGTCCAGACCGCATGGGTCGAGGAAGAAGTGAACCAGTGCGGCTTTTGTATCAATGGCTGGATCATGACGGCGGCCGAATTACTGGCCCGCAATCCAAACCCGACGGACGAAGAGATCCGAGAGGCATTATCTGATCTCATTTGCCGCTGTGGCTCCCACAATGCAGCATTGCGGGCGGTCAAGCGTGCCGCCCAGCAAGCGTGAGGAGAGAATCATGAACGCGATCGAAACGAGCACTCTTAGCCGCCGCGCATTTCTTTCCACCAGCGGAGCACTTGTGGTTACGCTTACCGCGTGCGGGGACTTAACCAGAGGCGCCGCCGAAAACGGTTTAGCAACGCGCCCACCGGTGACGCCCGGCATGTTGTCCTCCTACATTTCAATCGAACCCGACGGCACGGTCGTCGCCTATTACGGCAAAATCGATGGCGGTCAGGGCCTGATTACTTCAATGGCGCAGCTGGTGGCGGAGGAGATCGACGTACCATGGGAGCGGGTGCGTCTGATCCTGGGCGATACCGCGCTGACCCTTAATATGGGCGGCGCCACAGCCGGCAACGCCATACGTCAAGCTGGCCCGATCATGCGGCAAACGGCGGCGGAGGCACGGCGCTTGCTAATCGAAATGGGGAGCAGCGCGCTAGGCGTTCCGTCAGCCGAGCTCACAGTAACCGACGGTGTGGTGCACGCCATCGCTGACGAAAACCAGCGCATCTCTTATGAACAACTCATTGGAGGCCGCCACTTCGACTCGCAGGTCGAATGGGAGGGCGTTGCGCAAGGTCTTAAAGTGAGCGCCGCAGCGCCCTTGAAGCAGCCGGCCGACTTCAAAATTATTGGCAAGCCACATCCACGCAAAGACATGGCGGGCAAGGCTTTCGGTACATTGGAACAATGCACGGACATCCGCCTGCCCAACATGGCGCATGCGCGCATGATCCGCCCCTCTGTTGCGGGCTCAGTTCCTGTGACGGTGGATGAAAGCTCGATCGCGGATATTCCTGGCGCGCAGGTGGTTTGGATTGAAAATTTCCTCGCCGTCGTTGCGGAAAAGGAATGGAATGCGGTTAGGGCCGCGAGTGCGCTGCAGGTGACTTGGTCTGAATCTTCGCCGAATTTCCCGGGCCACGAAAATCTGCACGATCACATTCGCAATGCCCCGGTGTTCGCCACTTCAGCCGGTCCAGGCGGACGCGGCGGTGGGCGCGGGCGCGAGAACGGCAATGTAGAAGAAGGTTTCCAGCAAGCCGTACGCATCATCGAAGCCGATTACGAATATCCAATGCAGTCGCATGCCAGCATGGGGCCGGCCTGCGCGGTCGCCGATGTGCATGACGGTGTTGCGACGGTATGGACCAGTTCGCAGAAGCCCTATGACAGCGCCAATTGCGTTGCCGAACTTCTAGAACTGCCGCACGAAAACGTGCGGGCGATCTGGGTTTGGGGTACGGCCGGTTATGCGCGCAACGACCAAGGCGATGCGGTCGCCGACGCTGCGGTTTTGTCCAAACATCTTAATCGGCCGGTGCGTGTGCAATATATGCGCAACGAGGGCCTGGCCTGGGATCCAAAGGGCACACCGATGGTCACCCGGCATCGCGCTGGATTGGATGCCTCAGGCAATATTATTGCCTTTGAGCATACCAGCAAGGGATTCTCCCGCGACGATTGCAACACGCGCGAGCAGCATCCGGGCGATGTAATGGCCGGCATGTTAATGGGTGCGCCGTTGAATTCGGCTCAGACTTTGGGCATCCCCGGCAATCAATATGTCTTTGAGCATTCCCGGCTGAACTGGGAGACCGTAGCGCCGCTTATGGACCGTGCCTCGCCATTACGCACCACCCATTTACGCGATCCGTTTGGTACACCGCATCTTTTCGGCATGGAATCCTTTATGGACGAGATCGCGGTTGCGACCAATTCCGATCCAATTGAGCTTCGCTTACGCCATCTCAAGACAGAGCGTGAGCAAGGCGTGATCAACGCTGCAGTCGAACAATATGGTTGGGACACAAGGCCCTCGCCGCGCAACGATCAGGCGGGAGCGGAAATCGCGGTAGGCCGCGGATTTTCCTACCGGCAAATGCACGGCACCTATGTTGCGATGGTCATCGAAGTGGGTGTGCATCGCGACAGCGGAGTGATTGATGTCCGCCGCCTCGTCGTTGCCCAGGACTGCGGTTTGGTCGTCAATCCGAAAGCCATCCGCCATGTGATCGAGTGTCAGCTCGTCTGGCAGTTAGGGCGTACGCTCTACGAGGAAGTGAAATTCGACGAGAACATGGTGACCAGCGACGATTGGGTAAGCTATCCGGTTTTGAAAATGGATGCGCTTCCGCAGTCGATCGAAATAGTCATTGTCGATCGCCCCGAAGTGTGGCCCGCATCTGGGGCGGCCGAGCATTCCTGCGGACCGATTCCCGCTGCAATCGCCAATGCCGTATTCGATGCAACAGGCATGCGGCTAAGGAGTGTGCCCTTCCTGCCTGAGCGCGTGAGAGTCGCGATGAACGAACCTTCCGGGTCGGCGACAACCGCCTTACTTTGAGCCTAGGTGCGGCGGTACGGCTTGGTGATGTCGCTACATAGATAATGGGAAGAACACATATGAAACTGACGCTTACGCTTTCGGCGATGGCGGCAGTCGTCCTTGCGGCGTCTGCACAGGCTCATCATTCCTTTGCCATGTTTGATCGGACGACGACGATTTCTCTCGAGGGAACGGTCATAGAGTTCGAATTAACCAACCCCCATTCCTGGCTCTACGTCGAGACCGAAGATGACGAAGGCGGATTGGCCGAGTGGACCATCGAGATGGGCAGCCCAGGCGGAATGGGGCGCGCCGGCTGGAAAGCAGATACCGTAAAACCCGGCGACAAGATCATTGTTGATATTCATCCGCTTCGAGACGGCACCTATGGCGGCCAATATTTGGAGGCTCAGCTTCCAGACGGAAGCACTATGGGTGGCGGAGACAGCGGTATTGCTCCTGCAGCGCGCTAGGCCTCTTCTGGCCAGATTGATTCATAAAATTTGTCATCCGGGCCCCCGCGCGGCCTTGCCGCGCATAATCAACAGCTGGCGTGCGACGCACGCCGGGCCGTAGCGCGCGCCGGGACCCACTTTAACACGTCTCCATGGGTCCCGGGTCTGCAGCGCACCACCGAGGTGCTGCACTGCGCACGGGATGACACGTTTTGCGGTTGCAATCAGGTGCCGGCTATATCCCGAGAACGTACATCAAATAGGGCTATGACATATGCGGAGTGCGCTGCGCGTTGCGATCAGTTTCTGCGTGGCTACTCTTGCGCTTCGTCGGTGGGGCGAATACGCGCATCCCAATCGACCAGCGTTCGAGCACGCTCGGCATTGGCGCCGATCCAGCCCAATGAATTGGCAAAGCGCCCCGGGGCGCCGGAGCGTTTAGCGTTTGCGCCTTCTTGCATGCCGGCTGCAACGTAGAGCTTGCCTTGGTTGAAAAACATGTTGACCGTTAGGCGTGCGCCATTTGGACAATCTAGGCCCGCTGCAGTGTCGAATATGTAATGTGCGCGCACCGTTTGGTTGAGAGCTTCCGGGACCACGTCATCGCGGCAATCGATCGTCAGAAATCGGCCATATTCCATACCTATATTGAGCCGCGAGATTGTGTTCAGCACGATATCGCCGATATGCCCAAGCCAATATTCGACTTCGCCCAACAGAATCGCGCCGTCCTCGACACGGCCCGTGTCGATTACCAGTGCGATAAAAGTGCTGTCGCCATCTTCCAGTTTAGTGAAATGCGTCGGTGCATTGGGCGCGAGATCGCTGCGATAGAAGCCGGTGCCTTCTGTCGGTTCCGCGGGAAACATCACGCCGTAACCCAAGGGTTCGTTCTCGTATTTCTGCCAAGCCGCATTCGCCGGCCCAACGGCTGCGAATAAAAACGCTAATGTCATCAAAGCAATCTGGCGCAATTCTCTCTCCGTTTATGGTCGTGACGCTTTCGCGCCGCTGATAACAAACAATGCCATAATTCTAAACAGCTGTCTGCCGGAGCGTGAAACGCCAATACACATTCCTGATTGCTACCACCGAACTTCCAGATTCTCACTGAGAAATGGTGCCCCCCCGTTCCTTGGAGCCCATCGATTGAGCTATTCTGCCCTTGCCAATGGGCGGATGTACCATCGGTCGGGGGAATGTCAGGTACATAGAACTGCTTGGGCGATTCATCACGGAGGTCGTGCGTGTCGGCTTTATTTCGGATAGAATCGCCTCTGCGACAGAGAGTACCCGAAGCGAATATGGGAACGGAATATGAAGCAGGCTGATTATGTGACTACGATTCCTCGTGCGTTGCTCGCGCTCATCGGGGGTGCCGTAACGGGTACACTCGCCTTTCTTCTCGAGATTGCGGTCTTACTAGCGGTGAGGCCGAATAAGCTGGGCGAGATCAACGACTATATAGGGACAACGAATTCCGATTTGTTCCTGGTGTTCACGATCTACGGATTCATATTCTTCGCGGGCGGATTGCTGATCGTCGGCGCACCTCTATGGTGGTGTCTCCACCGCTTGAAGCGTCGCAATTGGTATGATGCCGCTGGGCTCGGTTTGGTGCTTGGGGCCGCAGGCTTCGTGTTTATCGCAATGTGGGATCCCAACTGGGCGGGGCTGAGTGTAATCTCCTTTCTTACGGAGGAATTCGGAGGGATCACAGCCGTAAATGACCAGCTCACCACAGATGGTTGGGAGGCACTCTTCAGGGGACCATTTATCATCGGCATCGCTGGGGCGTTCGTAGGCTCCGCGATCTGGAGAATTGCTTACCGGAATTCGGCACCGACGACTTCCACTCCCACTTCTGAGTAGCGTCCATTCCAAATGGAAGTTCCTGGGACCGCTCGCGGCACTGAAGGAAACGGTGCCACCTAAAGGCTTGCGAAGACCGAAATGAGCGTGAATTTCGAAAATCGGGTCGACCCCACGGGGCCAGGCGGCCACTCTGTATGCCAGAGCCTGCGGCGATAGGGCTTTCTCGCGGGGTCCGAAGCGGGTAAGATTTTTCCGCTACATATTGGAGGAGAACGTTCGTGATAAAGCGCCTAGGCCTAATTGTGTGCGCCCTGGTCCTGTCGGGGCCAGCGGCGGCCCAGCAGCTTCCCGGAGTGGTTGGACACGCGGAGCGTGAGTTGGTCGATCCCGATGCGGCCGTAGCGCCCGCCGGTGAATACGTCGTCGATCAGGGCCACGCCGCGGTCATCGGGCGCATTCTTCACGGCAATCTCGCTTATCTCTATTTCCGCTTCAATCCAGAGGGTATCAACGGTGGGTTCGTCTACGATCCGGAAAATCCCGAGGCGACGAGAATCGAGATGACGCTGGATTCCAACGCCATAGATTTCGGTCTGCCGCGTTTCGATAACAGGATAAAGAGCGACGAGTTTGTCGATGTGGAGCGTTACCCCGTGATCACCTTCGTTTCCACGGACATCAACCGTAGGGACATGAATAACGGTACCATAACGGGCGATCTGACGATGAAGGGAGTTACCGCGCCCTTCACGATGGATGCCACGTTTAATGGCTCCGGGCCGGCGGGCCGAAGCATCCAGATGGGCTTCACAGCAACGGCGGAACTCAACCTAAGCGATTTCGACGTCAACATTGGCGACAACAATGTGTCGGGTCCCGTGCTGCTGAATATCTCCATCGAATTTGAAAACACGGAACAAGAAACTGACGTAAATAGCGTACTGCAATTTCTACAAGGTCAGCGCTAGGAATAGGTGAGTGCGGCACAGCGAGATGAAGGAAGCTGGCAACAGGTCGCAATCGGTTTATTTGAGCAAGGTTTGGCATAGATTGGGCGTATAAACGGGCGGCGCGGAGCGCGAGATGAGCCGAATCCCGCACAATTTGCTACGATAAAATTCGCTTGCGCGATGGCCGCTTCCGTGCCGGCCTTTGCCAATGGCGCCCATCGCAAGTCTATCGCGAAAGGGCCTATCTAGTGCTTGCGGCTCCATGCAGGTGTTCTGACGGAAACCGCCAATAAAATTGCCACGAGAGGCTCCAAATCATGGAAAACTCTCATGAACCCATTGACATAAATTCCGAGCCCTGGTCTGCTTTGAATGGGGAGAATAGCGGCGGAGTAAGCGCCGTTTGACGATTTGCATTGCTCGCGTCGTAGAGCGGTAATTTTTCAATAAAAAAACTTATTGGTATTTTTGCCGCAATCATTAGGGGTTTCTATGCATCCGACACATGCGCGCTCACGTGGCGTTAGAACACTGGCTTTGCTTGGAACCGCGTCCTTCCTCACCATGGCGGCGACCGCACCTGCGCAAGCCCAAGTGGCGGAAATCCTGATCACCGGTTCGCTGATTGAGGGGGCAGCAGCCGTTGGTGTTCCCGTCACGCAACTCGGGCAGGAGTCGTTCCTAGAAACAGGCGCCATCACTGTCTCCGACGTGTTGAATCAGGTGCAAGAAGTCCAGGTGTTGACCTCCCAGACGAACACGGGCGGCGGTGGTAACGCGCAAAGATTGCAGGAAGTGAGCATTCGCGGTATCGCCACGGGTGCCGGTACCGAAACCCTTCTGATGGTCAACGGCATGCGCGTTCCCATTCAAAGCTTCTCCGCCGAATTAATCGATCCCTCCATCATCGCGCCAATCGCTGTCCAGCGTGTGGACGTGCTGGCGGAAGGCGCGTCCGCGACCTACGGTTCCGACGCTGTCGCCGGTGTGATCAACGTGATCTTGCGGCGCGGTTATGAGGGTATGTTGACGCAAGCTACTTACGGCTTCTCGGAGGGTCTTGGCGCCGACACATATACGATCGCGGGGCTTTATGGCAGGCAATGGGACACTGGCGGCATTACGGTTAGTCTTCAGTGGAGAACCCAGAAAGAAGTCCGTGGCGACCGTGGTGACAAAGACTTTGGGGGCTTTTGGAATCTCGACTTCGAGCGGTTTGGGTTCGATGACAAAACGCCACTCGGCACTGCGGCTCCAGCCGTCGTGCATGTTGGAGGCAGAGAAACGATAGAGGCCCTAGATGATCTCGGGTTTAGGTCAAACGATGGAACCCGCGCCTGTGCGAATTGTTTCTCCGTGCCCCAGGGCGTGGGTTGGGATTATGGCACCCAAGCCCCCGGCCCGACGACGACCTGGTCGGCCGTAGAGAGCAATCTGGGCGTGCTGAATTTGCACAATCCGTTAGAAATCGCCGACATGATTCCGCATGAGCGGCACACTCACGCGCACTTTACTTTCGATCAGATCATTGCGGACGACCTCTTTGGCATCTTTACAGATGTGAATCTGTTCGCAGATGGATTCTACTCGAAGCGTGACGCCGGTTATGTAAACAACGCGGGTGCAAGTCCGGGCCGCGAGAATTTGAAGGAGAATATCAGGCTTCCGGATGACTATATCTACTTACCGACGGATGCGCCGTCGGGTCTGCGTGCCAACTACAATTTTGCTTTCGAGCGTCCGCCGCAAACTATTGCGGGAGACACCACCTACCGCTATGCCGCCGGGTTGGAGGCCGAGATGCCTTTCGACTGGGATTCCCGCCTCTATTACGCGAGGACCTATGTGAAGAACTTCTTGCGCACAAACGGCATGATTAACGAAAATCATGTCATTGCCGCAGTTGGCGGTACGGTCAAAGCGGGCAGCAACCCGGGGGAAGGCGAGTACACCAAGCCGGACGACGTTCCTCTCCTGAACGTATTCTGCGATGCGACGGTGTATATGTGCAACTCGCGGGCCACTCTCGATTATATTGCGGGGTACCGCGAACGCGTCCAGTGGTACGACATCAATGAGATGGGCCTCCAGTTTAATGGGCCTATATTCGAACTTCCCGGCGGCCCGGTCGAGGTCGCTCTCCTCGGCAACCGCATCGCGCACAGCTACTTTCGCTTCGACAACTTTACCTATGACGAGCACACGACTAGGAGTTTGAGGCACATCCGCTCGCCATTCGGTTACCATGTTTATGCCGCAACTGGTCAGATAAATATTCCACTTATCGGCCCGGGCATGGAAGTCCCCTTGGTCGAGTCGCTCGTGATCGAAGGGGGATATCGTTACGACAATTACCAAGGCGATGTTGAAGCCAAAGTCTGGACGCCAAAACTTTCTGCGCGGTGGGATACAGGTACCGGGCTCAGTTTCCGTGGCGCCTGGGGCAAGGCTTTCCGCGCGCCGGGCGTTGCCGAGGCAGCAGCTACCGGCGCGCAGATCCAGGCTCTTAATTCGCCCGGCGCCCAAGACGATTTGCCGATCGGTTGTGCCGCAATTGACTCGCTAGGCCTAGACGCGGGTGTAGCGAATCCCGGCGGGCTGGATGCTATTCTGAACCCGGAATGCGATGCGGGGAAAGAACTGCCGGGCGGCCTCGTGGCATCAGGTTCCGCGGGTGGCGCCAGCCCGATCCGAGGTGGCTTCGCCCTCGACCCGGAAGATGCCGTAAGCTGGTCGGTGGGTTTCAGCTATGCACCGCTGGAAGGCTTCCTCGCGGGGCTGAATATTGACTTCACCTATTGGAGCCTCAAGATCAACGGTCTTCTCGACGACAGAGGCTCTGATCTCGACAGGACCAACGATCCGCGAAACATTGTCTGCACTGTGCCCGCTCCGGATTGTACCTTCCTGGTCGCGGCAAATCCCTTCCTGCCGAATACAGATCCGGTGAATGCTGTGTTCCGAAGCGTAGTCGATGAACTAGTGGCGAGTCCTGCAGCTCAAGTGAACATCGAACAGGCTGATGCAACCGTGTTCATTGAGGACAGTGCGATTACCAATATCGGTTTCCGCAAATTCACGGGTATCGACTTCGCCAGCCGCTACGACTTCGAACTCGGCAATTTGGGCGCTTTTCATGTGGGTTGGAGAGGGACTTATGATCTCACCGAGGCAGATCCGGGGGGCAGCGCCTTTGCCGGCAACACCGGCGGGCGGTTCCCGTGGCGTGCGCGGGCTGGCTGGGCCCAAGGCGCTGAAGGTTTCTACACCACGCTCTTCCTCAATCACCTCCCGGGCAACGCACCCAACCGTGATTCGCCGCCCGACTGTTACTGGGCATCCGGCTTCTCTGCCGGATCATGCTATGCCGGATCGCCATATTCCCCGCATGGGGACATCTTCGACACCAGTCATCCCGGCTTGTACGTTTGGGACCTCAACCTCGGATACAACACTGGGACGGGACCCATGAATCCGTATCTGCAAGGTATCAATTTCACCGTCAATATCCGGAACCTGCTCGACCAGCGGCCTCCGTTCAATTACGAGGTATCGAGTAACCGCGGCGAAACATTTTGGGATGGCACTATCAGTCCTCTGCAGCGCTATTTCACATTCACGGTATCGAAGGAATGGTAAGAATATAAATTGCCTTCGAAGGGCCGCGGTCTGAGACGATCGCGGCCCTTTTTTATTGGGGGTTTGAAGGCGGACGGGTTCAGCATGAGGGAAAAAGGGTGAAACTTCACCCTGAGCTTGTCGAAGGGTGAGCAGGTGGGCAGCTCAAGCCGGACGAGGCGGTGGATAGGTTCTTATGCTTCGACGGGCTCAGCATGAGAGAATTGGGTGAAACTTCACCCTGAGCTTGTCGAAGGGTGAACAGGTGGGCACCTCGAACCGTCGAGGCGGTGCATGGGGGAAAAGAAAGCGTTTACTGGCCCCAGATTTTATTGGCTCCTGGCGGCACGCGCCTCTGCTACGCCCGGTATCTGCGAAATGTCGCGGTGTGCCAAACCGCACACATAGTCTTCGATGCGCACATCGTTGCGCAGCTCGTAGACGAAGCGGGCCTGCCAGTCCTCGGAATAGTAGAGCGGATCTTGGACCGTAATGACGATCTCAAGCTCGGTTGGACTAATCCTGCGCACGCGTTCAGTGGTCGTCATTTGGTCGGAATGCGGTGCGCCGGTGGCATCGACAAAGGTTCTTTCATTGAAGCCGGCAGTCTCAATCACCAGTGTGTCGCCCTCCCAATACCCGACCGAATGCCCATTGAACCACGGATAGGGGAGCAATTCTTCAGCGGACGGCAGCGGCTCGTCCAATGCGATCACGCGAATCTGGTGGTTAAGCTCATGCACCATGAGAACTTGTCCGGGGGGCGCCTGAACAATCTCGAAAGGGTAGGGCGTGGCCAGCGTACGAGGCAGTCCGTCGGGTACGCAGCGCGTACGCGCGATATCGGCTATTGAGCCACCCTCCAGCCCCGCAATGTTCCTCTCATAGGCAGCCATACCTTCTGCATTGAGCGGCAGTTCTCCGCCGCCGACAGGCTGAATTTTGGCGTTGTATTGGCTCGCCCAATAGACGCCGGAAATATCCGGTGTCGCATCGGCAGCTAAAGCCGATCCGGAGATGAGCGAAAGCGCCAATATGCTCGCAAGCGGCGAGCCCGCACGAGCACAATTGCGAAGGTCTTTCATCGAATATCTCCCCAGAATTGCCTTCAAATTATTGCCTAAAAATCGGTGAGGCCCCGGCCCATGGCCCCATTTCCCCGCAGTCTAGTTTCACCATAAATTCTACACCGAATGCTGTTCCGTCCGCGAGACATATTGCTGAAGTCTGGTTGTGATTACGCCATTTGGTCCGACAAAGACAGGGTTTGTCTACTATGCTAATCTCACCAGGCATTAGGCATTAGGGAGAAGCCATGCGCTTGGTCACTAGCGTTATGTCCGGTGTTTTTGTTGTTGCTTTTAGTGCTGCATCCCCGGCCCTGGCGCAGCAATGGGTAGATTACGTCAATCCCGAATACCGTTTTGCGGTCAATTTTCCGGTCGACCCCACGGAACAAGATTCCACCTACACAAGCTCAGACGGAACGACGCTCAACGCGCATATGTTTTCCGCCGAACAAGATACGAGCATTTATCGCGTGAGTGTTGTGAGGTTTCCAACCGATGTCGCCGATGTGCCCGGAGAACTTGATCATGCTGCGGAGATCTATCGTCAAAGGGGTGAGGTCGCGCACGACGCTCCGGGCGATTATGACGGCATCCGGGCACATGAGCTCAGCGTGATCGATCCCGAAGGCCGCCAAGTCTATGTATCAATTCTCTTTCATGACCGGCATCTGACCATTGCCGAAGGAGATGTGAGTTCGGACTCGTTTCCGCCGATTCAATTTCAGCAATCGATCTGGGTGATTGATGCGGAGGGAACGCCGGTCAATTTGGAAGATTGAACCTTGCCTATCCGGTTTACACCCACACCCACTAGGGCTAGAATGGGCGCAAACCGGATATAGGGGAGCGCGCCATGGATGTTCTCGACCGCGCCGATCTCCCATTCCCGCATTCGCTACCCGAGTTCCAGCGACTTTTCCCCGATGATGCGGCCTGCGCCGCCTACCTGGAGAAAGCCCGCTGGGGAGACGGCTTTGCCTGCCCGCACTGCGGCACGGCGGGAGAGCCGTTCCACTTTGAAAACCGCCCTGGCGTCCTGCGCTGCCGCAAGTGCCGCCAGAACACCGGGCTGACGGTGGGAACAGTGATGGAGCGTAGCCACACTCCGCTGAACGTCTGGTTCTGGGCCGCTTATCTGGTCGCCAGTCAGACGCCTGGCATGTCCGCCGTGCAGTTTCAGCGGCAACTTGGTCTTTCGCGCTACGAGACGGCCTTTCAAATTCTCCACAAGCTCCGCTCGGGCATGGTGCGGCCCAACCAAGACAGGATCGGTGGACAGCCCAAGAACCATGTTGAGGTGGACGAAACCTGGGTTGGCGGGCGAACGCGTGGGGAAGGCCGTGGTGTTCACCACAAGGTTCCCGTCTCCTGTGCCATCGAGGTGCGTCATCGAAAGCCGGGCACCAAGCTCGACAACCGGAAAGACGGACGCTATGCCGGACGCGTTCGGCTCGCCGTCGTGCTCGACCGTAGCGCCGAGTCGCTCTGTGGGTTCGTCGAGAGCACCGTCGCGCCGGGATCGCTGATCGTTACTGACGATTGGAGCGGCTATGCTGGCCTCGGTAAGCGCGGCTATGAGCACTTTGCTGTTGCCGAGTGTGGTGATCCAGAGGTTGCCGAGCAATACCTGCCGATCATCCATCTGGTTTTCGCCAACCTGAAGACGTGGCTGATCGGGATCCACCACGGCGTTAGCCACCAGCACCTACAAGCCTACCTCAACGAGTTCACCTTCCGCTTCAACAGGCGGTTCTACCCGTTCAACGCCTTCCGCTCATTGCTCGGCATCGCGGGCGACACCTCTGCTCCAACCTATGCCGAGCTTTACTCGGGAGAGTGGCGGCACCCTACATGTAGCGGTCATGGGCGTTAACCGGATAGGCAAGGATTGAACATCCGCACGGCCTTACGAATCGTGAAAACAGTCACTTCTTAACGCCGCACACCGTCGCCGGAGTAGTTAAATTCTGTTTGGTCGGCAAAAGTGACCGTTCGGATCAAGCCGCCACGGCCGTTCTTTAAGGGTCTGACGTTCACAGTAATTTCGTCACCGGGCTTCGGATTGCCGCTCGGCCAACCTTGCCGCAGGAGTATAGTTGGGGAACCGCCTTCGAGTGCCCAGTTACTGGTTTCGCCTTCTTCGTTCCGTACGACGAGGTACAGAAAAACATGCGGATTGCTCCACTGCAACTGGTGGACTGTGCCAACCAAGGTGATCTCTAGGTCCGATTCGTACATCGCATGGCTGTGGTGGGCCGATGCCGGTGTCGCGAGCAGTAACAGCGAATAAAATGCAAAGTGCAGTGAATTTATTTTCATATGCCTTTGATACCAGAAATAGGCGGTTGAAAGAATAGCCCCAAAAAATCCAAACGACGCTGCGAGGGTGTCAGCGCATTGAAAAATCGTGGAAATCCTACCATTTGGCGCGACGAGGCGCGTAGGCTGCGGATATTTGCAGCGCTATGTGATCTGGAAAGAGGCTGATATATTGCCTGGCAAATATGGTCCGGTGCCCGCTGCGATCTGGGACTTCTAAAACGGTCCCAATGCCGGCCTTAGCAAAAGGAGCTGTCAGATGAGATTCAAAGCGCTTGGCCTCATAGGCGTTGGACTAGCGATGTATGCGCTTCCGGCTTTCGCCCATCATTCCTTCGCCATGTTCGATGGCGACATAACGGTAAGCCTGGAAGGCACGGTCACGGAGTTTCAGTGGACCTATCCGCACGCTTGGATTCTGATGATGGTCGCGGATGAGGAAGGGCAAGAACAGCAATGGGCGCTCGAGCTCCCCTCGCCGGGCGGTTTGGCACGCGATGGCTGGCTGCCAAAATCGCTTATTCCCGGAATGGAAATCGTGGCGCTCGCCCATCCCCTGAAGAATGGCGGCCCCGGCGGCTCGGCCCTGACCGTCACGCTGCCCGACGGCACGGTTTTGGAAGGCCCATAGGAACGGCGTGAACTAGAAGGGCCCCAGATTTCGGCCTAAGATTCTGGCCTTAGAAATCTGCCTTATCAGCCTGTGGGATGGGAACCGAATAAATATTAAAATAGTCGGGATTGCCGTCCGCGCAGATGGTTTCTTCGATTGGACCACGCTCAGATCGGGATAAGATTTGTCGCGCTCTCCATGACATTGTGTAGGCGCCGGGATCTTCGAAATAAATACTGATATCGATCTTATCGGCGTCGGTCATCTCAAACCGCTCGATCATATGTAGCTGGTCTGAGTGCGGCGTGCGGTAATTGTCGGCAAAGCTTAAAGGGTGGTCGAGAAATGCAATGGTATCGACCACCAGCGTATCGCCTTCGTAATGGCCGACGGATTCACCATGCCAGGTCGGCTTTGGGCTCAAAGAATGCGGCACGTTCAAATAGACATGCCGTGTCAGATTATCGCCACGCCAGTGGATCAGTACTTTTTCGGGCATCTGTATGAAAAATATCATAGGCGGGAAAACGCGGCGGAAGACGTGCCATGCCGGACCCGGCGGATAGCATCTTTGCCGCGCCGTGAAGGGGATTTCGCCGGCGTGAATTTTTTCGTTCGCAATTCTCATTTGCTCGATGGCCCAAGGCTGGAGAATCGGATTGCTCAGATCGGCGACGCGATAGGTCGGATCGCCGGCGGCATCGTCTCCCGCGCCGTTCGGGCGGTAGGGAAAATCCGGCGGCGACACCACCGGGCCGGGCCCGCTGGTAGGTGCCAGGTAATTGTCGCCGTCTTCCCTGTCCGGATACCAAGACGTATTGGGGTCGCCTGTGAAGTCTGGGATCGGAGCGTTTGCGGCCTGTGCCGATGCACCAAAGTACAGGGCAAGCGCGAAGACGGCCCCAATGCGGCAAATCTGGTGTCTTCTTAGCTCTGCAAATAGATTGCCCATCCTACGCCTCTATTATCAGGCAAAATCGCGGGAATTAAATTTTTGACTCCTGCCGAGCAAAAAATACCGGACACGCTGCGCCCAGCTATTTGTTGGATCATTTAGCAAGTCCAAGTAACTGCTCAAATCCAATCCCGTTTTCCAAGGAACAACATTAGGTTGTGGCGTGGAGCCGGTCAATTTCCACAAATTGATACATGCCGGTCGTAAGTCGCCGATGGCGCCTACGCTTGCCCTAAGCTATGATTTTAGGATGTCGGAAGCAGGCAAAAAAACGCGCTTGCAAAATGGCAGCCATCTGATTGGCGAGTAGTGGGCGATGACGACGAAAAATACCGGACCAAAAGTCGACCGGCGCAAATTTATAGCCGGTGTCGCCGTGGCAGGCGCGGCGGGAGCTGCATCGGTGGCCGATGTGGCCAAGGCCGCGGGTGCGCCCTCTGAGGCCGCACCGTCGACATTGCGGCCTGGTGCCGCGGTTCAAGCTGCCGAAACCAGAGGCGCGCCGCAAGTTCCGGACCATGCCGCAGGAAAGCCGGGCTCCGACTTTATGGTCGACGTCATCAAGACCTTGGATATCGACTACATCGCGACAAACCCGGCGTCGAGCTGCCGCGGTATCCACGAGTCGCTGACCAATTACGGCATGAACGTCAAACCGGAAATGCTGACGGTCATGCATGAAGAAACCGGCGCGGGCATGGCGCATGGCTATTTCAAGGTCACCGGCAAGCCAATGATGGGCCTCTTTCACGGAACTGTGGGGCTCCAACACGCTTCGATGGCGATTTACAACGCCTGGTGCGACCGCGTTCCGATGATCGTGCTTGTCGGCAACCATTTGGATGTGGCTGAGCGCTCTCCAGGCGTTCCGACATCCCATTCCGCATTGGATCCGCTTTCGATCATCCGTGATTTTACCAAATGGGACGATCAACCCTGGTCCCTGTAGCACTTCGCCGAATCCCTGGTGCGCGCCTACAAAATTACCATGACACCACCCACGGAACCGGTCGCCATCTCGATCGATGCGGGGCTCCAGGAATCGCCGATTCCCGACGGCGCGCATTTGGAGATTCCCAAATATACGCCAACGGCACACCCGCAAGGCGATGCCGGGGCCGTGCGCGAAGCGGCGCGGTTAATTGCCAATTCCGAGAATCCCGTAATCGTTGCGGATCATTGTGCGCGCTCGCAAGAAGGTATGGATCTGGTTGTCGAACTTGCTGAGACGGTGAATGCCGCCGTGGTCGATCGGCGCGGACGGCTAAACGTTCCCAACATGCACCACCTTGCAGCGTGCGGAGGGGTAATCGGGCAAGCCGACGTGATCCTCGGTCTCGAGCTCAACGATTTCTACGGAACGGTAAACCGTGGTCAGGGCATTTTGCATCGCACCTATTCCCCACGCGTTCGACCCGGCACCCGGCTCATCAGCATCGGGACCGGCGATCTTTACATAAAGGCAAATTTTCAAAACTTCCAACGGATGCAGCCGGTCGACGTATCGATTGGCGCAGACGCGCAGACGACTTTGCCGGCTCTCATCGAGGCCGTGCGATCGGAAATTACCGCTTCTCAAAGCGTTGCAATCGAGCAGCGTGGAGAGGAGCACCGCAGAAGCCATGCGGCAGCGCGGCGGGCAGCCCGCGCCGAAGCTATGCATGGCTAGGATTCTAGTCCCATCAGCGTTCAACGGCTCGCGGCCGAAATCTGGCAGCAGATCCAGAACGAAGACTGGGCGACGATGGGCGACAATCTCGAACCTTGGGCCGACGAGTTTTGGACATTCGACAAGCATCATCAATACATCGCCGGATCGTCCGGGACCGGTGCGGGCTGGGGATTGCCGGCAGCTGTCGGTGCGGCGCTCGGTCACCGCGAATTTGGGCGCCTTCCCATCAACATTTAAAATGACGGAGACTGCATGTACGCGCCGGGCGCGATTTGGACGTCGGCCTATCACAACATCCCGATGCTCTCGATCATGAACAATAATCGTGGCTACCACCAAGAGGTTATGCATATGCAGCGGGTCGGACTTTGGCGCGACCGCGGTGCGGACCGAGCCCATATCGGAACTGAAATTACCAAACCGGACATTCAATATGCGATGTTGGCCCGCTCCATGGGGGTAGAGGGGATTGGTCAAATTACCGATCCGTCGGATCTTCCGGCTGCCATACGGCGCGGCATTGAGGTTGTGAAAGCAGGCGAGCCGGCGCTCATCGATGTTCTGATGCAACCGCGCTAATGGGGAACGCCATGAAAGACCAAATTTTGTCGTTTGTTGCTTTGTTCGCGGCTGGTTGTGTCGTTTTCTTGGTGAGTACGGCATTGGCCGCAGACGCCACAAGGGGGCATGAGACTTATGTGCGTGTGGGGTGCTGGCAGTGCCATGGCTATGGCGGGCAGGGTGCAGGCACCGGTCCAAGACTGGGCCCCGACCCTCTGCCGATGGAGGTGATCCGATACAAAATTCGCGTTCCGGGCGATCGCATGCCGCCCTATCGTGAAGCGGTTCTTTCCGATGAGGAGATCGCAGACATTCACGCCTATCTAGAGACGCTTCCGCCACCAGCCAATCTCGAAGATACGATTCTCGCCGAATAGGCGGCTTCGATTTTCAATCCTGCAGCGTGAAAACGAGATTGGTGTCTAGTTTTATTCCACCGCCGCAGGGCGTGGACCCACCAAAGAAGTAAAGATGATCGCCCGCTGCCGCGGCTCCAAACCCGTGCAAAGGTATCGGCAGTCGCGCAAAGCTATGCCAGCTGTCCGTCGCAGGGTCATAGGCTTCGTTTTCGTCGAAATTGGTGAGTTCCGGGGTGCATTCGCCTCCCGAAAAGAAAAGCATGCCTTGGTATTCGGCATAGGCGCCCGCGCTGCGCGCCGTCGGCATCGGCGCAGCCGTGCTCCAGCTATCGGTTTGCGGATCATACACGTCGTGCAGCGCAACGCTGGTTTCGCCGTTGCGGGTGCGCCCACCGAAGACGTGTATCCTGCCGTCTACGACTCCTATGCCCGAATGATCGCGCGCACTGGGAAGCGGGGCCGCCGAGCTCCATTGCCCTGAGGCCGGATCATAAACATCGTGATCGGCCATCACTTCATTCATGTAACGCCCGCAAATCGAATGGATTTTGCCTCCCACACTGGCCAGCACCAATGAGCCGCGTGGGCTGGGGAGCGGTTCAAGCTGCTCCCAAGCATCGGCGGCCGGATCATAGGCGTAGAAGGAATCCTTCTCGACGGTGTGCCTGTTACTGCGAAAGCCTCCGGCGATATAAATGTTTTCGTCGAGAACGGCGATCCCAAAATGATTGGCGCCTTCCGGCATCGGCGCGGGCCTCGCCCAGCTGTCCGTGGCCGGATCGTAAACATCGATCAGCGGCAGCTCATAGGTTTCCTGATCGCCGCCGCCAATGACATAGATCTTTCCACCAAATTCTATGACTTGCAGCTCGTTGCGCGCATGCGGCAGCGCCGCGATCTTCGACCATTCACCGGCAGGTTGGCTTTCCTGTGCTTGTGATAGCGCGCCGGTCATTCCCAGCGCGAGCGCTGTCAACGCGCCCAAGCCCGCAGTTCTACTAACAAAGTGCATCGTGCATACTCCCTAACTAGATCGGGCAGATGTGATCCGCATCGGCAAGGAATACGGAGCTGCTCAGGGAAACGAAGAATGATGGAATGCTCGCTGATTGACGCACGAGTGTTCCCCTTACTGTGAAAGCGATTTTAATCGGCGAAGACTTCTGCGAAGAATCTTTCCGCGGCGGCTTTATATTCTCTATCGGCGCGCTCCTCAGCCGGTGAGCCGGGATTGGTGAAGCCGTGTTCGGCGCCGCTATATAGTTCCATTTGCCATTCGACATCGGCTGCGGAGAGATCGGCGATCAGCTTGTTGACCTCTTCCATTGGCGCCGTCTCGTCTAGCGCGCCATGTAAAATCAGCACTGAGCCTTGAATATTATTGGCATCCTCGGGCGTAAAATTTCGGAACGAGCCATGGACCGGGACGACGCCGACCAAAGGCGCGCCGCTTTCCGCCAGCTCGATTGCTATCATGCCACCGAAGCAATAACCGATCACCGCGATCTTGGAGGCATCGACCATGGGATTTTCGCTGAAGGCATCGAGCCCAGCCTGCGCGCGCGCGCGCGTGAGTGGCCGGTCTCCGCCATAGAACCCACTCAATTCTTGCATTTCCAGGACCGTTTGCGGGACCACGCCTTTGCCATAGATGTCGGCGGCAAACGCCACATAGCCCATGCGCGCGAACATGCGCGCGTCTTCAAGCGCCTTCTCATCCATGCCGGAACGGGCGTGCACCACATAAACGCCCGGCCGTTGGCCCTGCACGGCATCGTCATAGGCAAGGTATCCGCTCAAGGCCACATCGCCATGGCTGTAATCGACATAGCGGGTTTGAATTTCCGCTTGCGCCATTCCGGCATAAAGCACCGAGATTAAAACCGCGCCAAGAACACTCGAAAGCAAACGCGTGATGGTCATTGGACCCTCCCTTGTTTCAAACCCGCTGCCATTGGGGGCAAGTCTAAGCGCGCTGGGTCCGACATTCCACAGATGATCGTATTAATGCGCCCGTCTGGGACAATTTGGGACAGATATGGAGCGATTTGGCGGAGGAATGCACTGGCCCGGGGATTGATCTCCCTGTCGCGGCAAATAACGGCTTCTCAGTTTCTGCCCTCTCAGTTTCTGAGCGGCTTGCCGGTTTTCAACATGTGCTTCACGCGGGCAATTGTCTGCGGCGTGCGCGCCAGCCTTGCGAACGCCTTGCGTTCCAGGGCAAGGATTTCCTCTTCGGTAATTGTCTCAATCATGTCGGTGTCGCCGCCGGACAATATCTCCGCCAGCGCGTGCGCCACCGTCACATCATGTGATGTCGCGGTGCCTTGTTTACGAAATCCCGCGACCGCCAGGTCCATCGCCACACGCGCGGTCGGACCGGGAAGACGGATTTCTTGGCGAACCGGCGGCTGGTAACCCGGAACTGATTTAAGTGCGTGGGCTCTTGCATCTGCCAATAGACGTGCGCGGTTCATGGTGATGCCGTCACCGCTCTTTAGGAACAATAGATCTTGCGCCTCAGCTGCGGATTTGGCGACTTTGGCCATGGCGATGGTCTCAAACACTTTGATGACCGCGGGTATGGGTCCTTGTTTGCGCTCGGGATTTGCCGACCAGCGCAGCAGCATCTCCTTGCAACCACCCCAGCCCGGCACAATCCCGACGCCGGTTTCCACCAAGCCGCAATAAGTCTCCGCATGCGCTTGCACCGTGTCGCTGTGCAGCAAGATCTCGCATCCACCGCCAAGCGCCAGGCCCGACGGTGCGCTGATCACGGGGAAGGGCGCAAATTTCAATCGCTGATATGCCCTTTGGCCCATGCTTAGCAGGGGCCCAATCAAGAACCAGGCGCGCAAATAGGCGAGGATCAGTAGCATGCCGATATTGGCGCCGGCGGAGAATTGGCTGCCTTCATTATAGATCACCAATGCTTTGAAATTACGCTGAACGATCTTGACCGCTTTGTTGACCATGAAAAGGCTGAACGGGTCAAGCGAATTCAGCTTGGAGTGAAATTCCAAGCACGCGATTCCATCACCGATGTCCCACAGGCTGGCCGAACGGTTACGCGCCAGTGGTTTGGAGCGGCGCTTAATGTCTTCGAGCAACAACACACCCGGGGCCCGCGCAACCGGAACGTAAGTTTTCGATGGCGTGAACTGTTGCAGAGTTCCGCTTTTGACCCGGTAGAAATTTCCTTCGCCAACATTATCGAGAAATGCGGGCACGTCGCTGGATTGGCCACGCAGTTTGGAGGCGAACCAAGCCGGGCCTAATCTGTCAATCAACTCGAATGGGCCATATTTCCAATTATAGCCGAGCCGCATGGCTTCATCGACCGAAGCCGGGTCGTCGGCAATTTCCGGAATCAATCGCGCGGCGTAGCTAAGTGTCTTCGCCATCACGCTCCACGCGTAACGTCCCGCTTGGTCGTTAAATTCCATCAGCACACGGGGACCGCCCTTGCGCGCGGCTTTGACGCCGTCGGGCTTTGGCCGCTTTGCGTCGTAATACTCGCCGGTCTGCAGATCGAGCGCTTGCTTGGTTTTGTCTTTGCTCGCGGGGTTAAGCCGGTAGAAACCGCCTTTTCCTTTGCGCCCGGTATAGCCGTCCTTGATCAGCCGCTTGAGCAATTCCGGCTCGCGGTGAACGGCATGAAACGGATCGTCCTCGGGCAGCGCGCCTTTCATGCTCGACAACACGTGCGGCATCAGATCGAGGCCAACCAGATCGAGCAGCCCAAATGCGCCGGTCTTGGGAATGCCAAATGGCCGGCCGAGCGCGGCGTCCGCGGTCTCGATGTCCACACCGTTATCCATTGCTTCGACCACAGCACATTGCAGCCAATAGGTCCCGATCCGATTGGCGATGAAACCAGGCGTATCCTTGGCGTCGATGACGGTTTTGCCCAGCGAGATATCTGCAAAATTCCGGATCGCATCGCTCACGCCCTCTTGCGTGTCTGATCCGGCGACAAGTTCGAACAAGCGCATGTATCGCGGGGGATTGAAAAAATGAGTGATCAAGAAATGGCGGCGAAGGGAATCGTCCATCCCTTCCGTCAGCTCTTTAAGTGGAATAGTCGAAGTGTTTGACGATATTACCGCGTCGGCACGACGGACGGCAGCGATCCGCTCGTAGAGATTGCGCTTGATGGCGAGATTTTCGATCACCGCTTCGATGATCCAATCGCAATCGACCAAGCGCTCCATATGGTCTTCGATATTGCCGGGCGTGATCAGCTTGGCATTGCGCTTGTGCATCAAGGGCGCGGGATCGGCCTTCAATAATTTACCAATCGCGCCCTTGGCAATTGCATCGCGATCATCGGTCCCGTCGGGCACGATATCGAGAAGCTGCACCGGCACACCGGCATTGGCGATTTGGGCGGCGATTCCCGCGCCCATCACGCCTGCGCCGATCACGGCCACCTTTCGGATTTCAACCATCACACGGATTCCAGAACAGTGGCGATCCCCTGTCCGCCGCCAATGCATTGGGTTGCCAGCGCGTAACGCCCGCCTTCGCGCTTCAACAGCTGCGCCGCCTTGCCGGTGATGCGTGCGCCGGTGGCCCCAAGCGGATGGCCAAGCGCGATGGCGCCGCCATCGAGATTGATTTTCGTTGTATCGAGTCCGAGATCGTGGATGCTGGCCAGCGACTGCGAAGCAAAGGCTTCGTTCAATTCGATGACATCTAGATCGTCAACGCCGATGCCGGCGCGTGCCAGCGCCTTTTGCGATGATCCCACCGGGCCAATCCCCATGATTTCAGGTTTGCATCCCGAAGTAGCGATGGCTTTGATCCGCGCCAATGGTTCGAAACCTTCTCTCAATGCGTAGTCTTCGGTGCAGACCAGCACGGCCGACGCGCCGTCGGTAAGCGGCGACGAGGTGCCGGCGGTCACCACGCCGTCTTTGTCAAAGGCGGGATTAAGACTGGCCAGGATTTTTTCGGTCGTGTCGGGCCGGATACAGCCATCCAGCGCAACGGGACCACCGGCGCTATCGATCGGTATGATTTCATCCGTGAAATGGCCTAGGCTTTGCGCCCGTGCCGCCTTTTGATGGCTTAGCACCGCAAAGGCATCCTGTTCCTGCCGGCTCAAAGAATATTCACCGGCAAGATTCTCGGCGGTTTCTCCCATCGACATATAGGCCTGCGGATAGCGCTCAAACAAAGCGGGGTTTGGCATGGGGTTGAACCCCATGATCGGCACGCGGCTCATGAACTCGACGCCGGCACAGATAAAGACCTCACCGGCATTCATCTGTATGGCGCCCGCGGCCATGTGAATGGCCTGCATGGAGGAGCCGCAAAAGCGATTGACCGTGACCGCAGAAGTGCTGAGCGGCAAATCGGCCAAAAAACCGATTAGCCGTGCCACGTTCAGCCCTTGCTCCGCTTCGGGAAAAGCGCAGCCGACGATTAGATCTTCAATGTCCTCCGGCTTGACCTGCGTTTTTTCAATTAATCCGCGGATCACTTGCGCGGCTGCGTCGTCCGGGCGAACGCGCGCGAGCGCGCCTTTATAGGCCGGCGTGAAGGGAGAGCGCTGATAGGCGGCGATGACAACGGGTTTCATGCGAGGCTCGCTCCGGTTGGGTAAGGAATTGGGTTTTAGTTGTGCACGTTGCTGGCGCTCAGCTTCGACCACATCCATGAACATCACAAGCGTTTCACAAGCCTATCGCGGGCGCTTCGCAGGCAATTCGCGCGCAACTGGCATCGCCGCGATCTGTGGGAAATATGACAATGCTTGGCAGTCGGTCGGCATATAAACGCCGTCACAAACAACATTTTTTGGCTGTGCATGCAGTCTGGTTCGAGCCAGTCTCCGGGCCCGCCTCCCTGATAAACAGGGAAAATACAGGGAATTTCGTCGCTTTTGGCCCAAATCTGTCTCCTATGGGTCGGAATAGGCGAGCGATCCAAAGAGGTTACAGCCAAATTCCCTACGAAATGGAACAGGGAAATTAAATTACGGAACAGGGAATTCAAATTGCAGAACAGGGAACGATTTCCGCGAAACAGATAGGACGAGGTTTTCGGTACACACAAGTGTTGCCCAGGTTCGTACCGCTCATGCGGAACTTCTCAAGATAGCGGAGAAGGCAAAGCTTGAACTACCCACGAATAATCAGGATCAACTCGGGCGCAACCTAGATTGTGCTGTCATCGAAACACTGCACGGAATTCGGCGAGAGGGAGGCGAGCCCGCTATTGAAACCGTAAAGGGCGTCTTTTTTGAAGGTGAGAGGGCCTATCCTACATCAGGATTTTACGAGAAGACCCATGTCCAAATTTGTGTACGCAACCTGGACTGCATAAAGGGCGTTTTTCGCGTCGTACCAAGCGTCGCGCATTAGAATGTGATGCTATAGAGCTACTGTTTTCTTGGCGAATTAGTTGCGCTGAAGTCTAAGCGCAATAGATGCCCCGTGATTTGGACGTTCTCAGCGTCCGGAAGGCGCGCGCAGCGACCTGAAGATGGAAGAAAAGAAGGCGCGGTTTCTATTCCGTCGCCAGCTTGCTCTAGATGCAGATGTGGAAGGTAGACCACAGTAAGTAACGATCAGATTCGACAACTGCTTTGAGACAGTTCTGGTAGTCTTTGTGCAAACTAGAATCTGTTGTTCTGTCTTGTTGGGGGGGTAGAGCTAGTCTAATGGCAGGCAAATCCTGTCTGTGCCGTAGTCAAACCAGTCCCCACCGTTTTCGAACCGGTCTCTGCGTCATTCACGTTATAAAAACGGAAATTGAAGAACTTGAAGTAGAGACTTGGCGAAGAAATGGCACGACAAAGTCAGAAAGTCGGTCGCTGTCGCGCACAACCTGATGAACTAGTGGACATGCCCCGCATTTGTTCCGGGTCCTTGATTGGATATTTTACCAACAAGGAGAATCATCATGGGACACAGACACAGCGAAGAATTCAGGCGTGAGGCGGTTCGCATTGCGCAGACGAGCGGACTTACCCGCAAACAGATTGCATCAGATTTAGGCATTGGCTTTTCGACATTGAGCAATTGGGTTCAGTCGATGAAGCAAGATGAGCTGTCGTCGGCCCCACAAGAGGATCTGGCGAAGGAGAATGAGCGCCTGCGCAGAGAAGTTCGCCTCCTCAAGGAGGAGAGGGATCTGTTAAAAAAGGCAACAGTGTTCTTCGCGGAGCAAAGCAAATAAGATTTGCCTTCGTTGACGAACACCGCCACCAGGTCCCTGTCGAACGACTTTGCCGGATAATGGATGTCACGTCGCGTGGTTATCGGGCCTGGCGCAGCCGTCCAATCAGCCAGCGTCAGCGTAACGATCTGGTTCTGTTGGCCCATATCAGAGAGCAACACCGTTTGAGTCTTGGCAGTTACGGACGTCCGCGTATGACGGAGGAATTGAAAGAGCTGGGCTTGAACGTCGGTCATCGTCGTGTTGGGCGTTTGATGCGTGAAAACGGTATATCCGTTGTCAGAACCCGTAAATACAAGGCGACAACAGACAGCAATCATCGTTTCAACATTGCACCGAACCTGCTGAACCGTGACTTCACAGCCACCCTGCCAAACCAGAAATGGGCAGGTGATATCAGCTACATCTGGACGCGCGAGGGGTGGTTATATCTCGCCGTGATGCTGGACCTTCATTCGCGTCGTGTCATCGGCTGGGCTGTCAGCAACCGGCTCAAGCGTGATCTGGCAATTAGAGCTTTGGATATGGCGGTGGCCCTTCGCAAGCCGCCACCAGGATGCACTCATCATACGGATCGGGGCAGCCAGTATTGTTCGCACGACTATCAGAAGCGATTGCGTCAACACGGCTTCAAAGTCTCAATGAGCGGCAAAGGCGACTGCTACGACAATGCGGTGGTCGTGATCAGCCCCCACTGACTGGTCCAGTTTGAATCTTAGTTCATGGTCGGTCTTTCTGGCAACGGGACGATGGTTTCTGGCGCCGGGGGCCGATAACCGAGGGCACTGTGCGGGCGCTTTGTGTTGTAGTGCCGCCGCCATTGCTCGATGACGATCTGTGCTTCTCTCAAAGAATAGAAGATTTCCCCGTTGAGAAGTTCGTCCCTGAAGCGTGCGTTGAAGCTCTCGATGTAGCCGTTCTCCCAGGGGCTTCCAGGCTCAATGTAGGCGGTCTTTGCTCCAACCACGCTGATCCAGTTGCGTACGGCTTCAGCAACAAACTCCGGCCCATTATCGGAACGAATGTAGGCTGGTACGCCATGCAGAATGAAGAGATCGGTGAGGACATCGATCACATCGGTAGAATTGAGTTTCCGCTTCACCCGAATGGCCAGACATTCCCGACTAAACTCATCCAGGACGTTGAGGGTTCGGAACACGCGCCCATCGTCGGTTCGATGATGAACAAAATCATAGGACCAGACGTGGTTCACATAGCCTGCCCGCAAGCGGACACACGAGCCATCATTGAGCCACAGGCGGCCTTTCTTCGGCTGTTTCTGTGGGACCTTAAGCCCCTCCCGTCGCCATAGGCGCTCCACACGCTTGTCATTGATATGCCAACCGGCCCCTCTAAGGAGGGCGGTAATGCGACGATAGCCGTAGCGGCCATATTGCCGGGCCAGTTCGGTCATGTCGCCGACAAGACGCTCTTCGTCTTCTTTGCCCCTTGGATCGTGGCGTTGTGTGGTGCGATGCTGACCAAGTACGCGACAGGCACGGCGTTCGGAAACACTCAGCTTGTCACGCACCTGATCAATGCAACACCTACGACGCGAGGGGCTTAGAAGTTTCCCCGGGCGGCCTCCGCTAGGATCTGCTTATCAAGCGTGAGGTCCGCAACAGCCCTTCGAAGCCGTTGGTTCTCCACCTTAAGCCGCTTCAACTGTTTGAGCTGATCTGTACCCATGCCGCCATAGTTCTTGCGCCAGCGGTAGTAGGTGAACGCGGTTACGCCAATCTGGCGAATGGCATCGATCCGAGACTTCCCTTGCCCCAGTAAAACGTCAACCTGACGCAGCTTAGATACGATCTCTTCTGGTTTATGGCGCTTAGCAGCCATCTTCGGTCCTCCTCTTTCCATCACAATAGGGTGGACCAATTCAAAGGGGGAGGATCAGTCGAGACCTTTTTCAAAACGCTAAAGGCTGAATTGATCTGGCGCCAAACCTGGCAAACCAGAAGACAGGTCGAGGGCGCGCTCTTTCAATACATCAACGGCTTCTACAATCTGCGTAGACGCCAGTCAGCTTTGGGAGGTAAAAGCCCCTTGGCCTTCGAACAAAAGGCCGCTTAAATGAGTAGCGGACCCGGAATCAAACCGGGGCAAGTCCACTTGCGGCAGCGCAGGACGCCAGGGCGGGTTTCAAAGTGGAACGGCTCTCCCGCCGTGCCGCAGTGCGGGCAGGCAAAGCCGTCTCCCCAGCGGGCTTTCTCCAGGCAGGCGGCGCAGGCCGCATCATCGGGGAAAAGTCGCTGGAACTCGGGTAGCGAATGCGGGAATGGGAGATCGGCGCGGTCGAGAACATCCATGGCGCGCTCCCCTATATCCGGTTTGCGCCCATTCTAGCCCTAGTGGGTGTGGGTGTAAACCAGATAGGCAAGGTTCGTTCTATGAGCATTTCGATTTCAGAGCGTCCCCGACAGACCCGATGCATCTTTTCATCCTACTTAAGGATGTGAAATCGCTTTTTGCGTGATGATCGAACCAGTCTCGACGAAATTCGAACCGGTCTCAGTGCGAAAGTCTCTACAAAAACGGATATTGAAAAATGCCGAGTGGAGACTTTCGGAAGAATTGGCGAGAATAGACTCGAAATTGGGTCTCTGTTGCGCCGAAAGCGGGAAGTGTTACCGTTAACCCTCGGAAAAGACGGACCTCTTTGCGAGCTAGAATAATCCGTACACAGACGGACACTGTTTGGCTGGGGCGGGAGGATTCGAACCTCCGCATGCCGGGATCAAAACCCGGTGCCTTACCGCTTGGCTACGCCCCATTCTAGCTCGGAATCGGCCGGGACCATACTCAAACGTGCCTTAAGCGGCAATGTCCTGGCCGATGCTTGCTGCACCCCCGTGTGATGGCTATAACCCGCCCGCTTAAGGGTTTTGGCGGAGGGTAGCTCAGCTTGGTAGAGCACCACGTTCGGGACGTGGGGGCCGGAGGTTCAAATCCTCTCTCTCCGACCAATTGCCCGTGCCGCCTCAACCGGTCGACGCAACACCTTGGCGCAAACGGAGGAGTCTGAGTTTGTGCTTACGAGCCAAAGGCATAGTCCGTGGTTCACCTTGCACGAGAAGCCTGGGCCGTGGAATCACTGCCAGCGCAGCCCCAATGGGAACGTCAAACGCCTGCTCTGATAACGCTTTCTGAAGAGTGCTGTGTTTTCGATCTATTCGCTCTCGCATCCGAGAAAAGTGGCCGGACGGCTCAAGAACGGTCCTGAAAGACTTTGAGGTTCTAACCCCCGGCAGAGAGTCCTGCCGCTAGTGTTGCGTTGATCCATTGAGACCGCACCCCCATTTCTTCTTAATTCGCGATGCTCATTCACCTGCGCGCCTAAAGCCGCGTCGGGCTGATCTGTGGGATAATGACCCAGCGGCCGCGTCGCGTTTGGGCAAGAAAGACATCCTGCTGCCCTGAATGATTGTCGACGGAGAACATGATCGGCGGCATATCGATCAAGGGATCGCTATAGGGGCCCAAAGTTTCCAGCGCATGGCGAAAATTGGCCTGGGTGGGCGTGCGGCCAACGCGGGTCAAGACGTTGAGAAAAAGACGTGCATTGCGGTAGGCGCTCAGCGCTTGGGCCGAAGCGACCATGTCGAATTTCGTCTCATAATTGCGGGCCCATTCTCCCAGGAGCGGATCATTCGTATAGGGAATCGGAATCTGCCCGACGGCATAAAGCCCTTCGACAATTTCGCCGCCAAGCGCGGCAAGTTAGGGCGTGTAGCAAGACGACGCGCATAGGAATGTCGGACTCCAGCGCAATTGCCGCGCCGCTTGCATGATCCCTATGGTCTCAACGCCGACTGCGCCGAGCACAATGATGTCGACATCGCGCTCCCGCAGCCAGCGCATCGGCAGGGAATAATCCGATGCGTCGCGAGCGATAGTAATGTCTGCATTAATTTCAGCGCCCATCGCGTTCGCTTGGGCCTTGGCGCCTGAGCGTACCGCCTGGCCGAAATCATCATCCGACGCCATTATTGCTACATTGCCCGGTCGCATTTCGAGGACGCGGCGAAGCCCGGTGGCAATTTCGATTTCGTTCGATTGCGTCAATGAAAATCCAAAAGGCGATGCTAAATCGGGCGCATCCCCTGCGCTTGTGACGGGAAAAAGGTAGAGGATGTTGTTTTCCAGAGCTGCGGCCGCTGCAGCGTTGGTGGTTGGCGTGCCGAGCGGGCTTAATATCGCGAATGCCCGGTCGCGCTCGACCAATTCATGAACCGTCTGCGCCGCGCGTGCCGGATCATAGCCATCGTCTTTGGTAATAAGCCGAAGCCTACGATCATTTACGCCGCCCGCCTCATTGGCCTCCTCAAAAGCCATTTCGATTCCGTTGCGAACGGCCATTCCCCAAGCGCTTAAGGGGCCCGAAAGATTGACATGGGTACCGATAACGACTTCTTCGGAATAAATCCCTTGTGCGGCGTGGCCAGCGCTTGCCGTCAGCAATAATGATACGAAAGCAAAGATCGCAATGCCGATGCGGCCAATAGGTCGCTTTAGTGTTTTCGGGGTGTACGCACTAACCATGCTCATAGCTTCAAATTAGAATAGGGCTAAATTGGGGTCAAACGCTGCTGATTTGGTTGTGAGCGCCGACAAGGTGTAAATGGCACGCGTTATCGGAATTTTCTTTGCGCAAAGCGTTGTTTGGGTCCGTGAAGCGGCCCAATTTGTCGCAACGCAACAAAACCCGCGGGCGCCAATAGCACATGCCAAATTTTTGATGAATTTGCGGAATTTGCAAGCATGAGTAGCGATTGGGACAAGAACGCCAAGGCTTGGATCGAGCATGTGGGCGTGCGTGGCGATTTTAGCCGCGAATATGTGCTTGATCCGGTCATGCTTGCGCGCGTCCGATCAGGTTTTTTTAAGTCCGCGCTCGATGTCGGCTGCGGCGAGGGCCGCTTTTGCCGGCTCCTGGCAAAAGAAAACATTCCCGCCATCGGCATTGATCCTACAGACGCGTTTATTGCCGAGGCGCGTAAACAAGACCCGAAAGGCGATTATCGGTTAGGCGGGGCCGAAGCGCTTGGATTTGACGATAGCAGTTTCGATCTTGTGGTCAGCTATTTGACGCTCATCGATATTTAGGATTTTCGAACCGCCATTGCCGAGATGACCCGTGTGCTGGCGCCCGGTGGGAAACTGCTTGTCGCCAATGTCGCGAGTTTCTTTTCCGCCGGCCCTCCTGATGGCTTGAGGAGTGATGAGCTGTCGGGCGAGGCTGGTTTCCCGATCGATCATTACTTCGATGAGTGCGTTCAAACAGTCAAAATCGGAAACGTTCACGTTCGAAATTGGCACCGACCCTTCAGCGCTTATATGGAATGTTTTTTGGCGATGGGGCTGAGGCTTATCCATTTCGCGGAGCCGCTTCCCGTCGGCGGCGATCCGGAACTTCAACAGGCCGTTCAACGCGTTCCAGCTTTTGTTGTTCTTGAGTGACAGAAGCCTTGGTCAGACGACAACGCCTAAGGGATCGGATTTCAATCACCGCTGTGGTCGTAATAATCTGTGTACGAACTAAATGCCTTACTGAGCGTGTAATCTTGAAAGCGAAGCGATCTGTCCACGACTCGCCATTTGGGCGTTCGGGCAGTGCATTTGCCAACAGCCCGGCGGCCGCACGTAAATCCCAACCTATCCACTGGGAGAGTGCGCTGGACGCTTGGCTGGGCCTTGATGGACAGGCTACAAGAGGATGGATTCCGCTTCTTGCGGGAGGGATATGCCGCGATGTTTCGAGGTTTGAGACCGGCGGGGAGGGGATATGCGTATCGTCAGCCTTGGGGCCGCGTTGCTTGCCTTCTGGCTCGCGCTGTCGGGCCATTACACCTTGTTTTTGGTTACGCTTGGCGTTGCAAGTGCCGTTCTGTGCACCGTACTGGCGCTGCGGTTGCGGATACTAGATGAGGCGCATGCAGTTCATCTCTTGCCACGCGCATTTACCTATTGGCCCTGGCTTATCTGGGAAATTCTCAAATCGGCCTGGTCCGTATCTTGGGCGGTCCTGCATCCGCGGCTTCCTATTTCTCCCACCATGTTGTCCGTCAAAGCCGGACAAAAGACAGCGATCGGAATTGCGACCTACGCAAACTCGATCACACTGACACCCGGCACGCTCACCGTCGGTATCGACGGCGACAATGTGCTTGTTCATGCGCTCAACGCTGCGGGCGCGGATGATTTGGAGTCGGGCAGAATGGACGCCAGAGTGAGCCGTTTCGAGGGGCAGAAATAATGTTTGTCCTCGCCACCGCAGCGATCCTCATAGCCTTCGCGCTGGTCATGGTGCGTGCCGTCAAAGGACCAACAGTTTTCGACCGCGCGCTTGCCGGCAATTCGATCGGGATGCTGGCTATCTTATTGCTTGCCGCAATCGGTTTCTTGTCCGAACGTCCGGAATTCCTCGACATCGCGCTGACCTATGGGCTTTTGAATCTAATTGCCACGCTCGCCGTGCTGAAATTTTTTCGTCATGGCGATCTCGCCTGCGACCCGGAAGAGGAGGGCGGCTCGTAATGGATTTTATCGTAGAGTTGCTGAGCTGGTTTTTCATTTCACTGGGATCGTTCTTTGTCGTTTGCGGCGCGCTTGGGATGCTGCGGCTGCCCGATATCTACACGCGACTACACAGCGCCAGCGTCATCGACACAGCGGGAGCAGGGTTTCTTATCCTGGGGATGATGTTGCAGGCGGGATGGAGTCTCGTCACGGTAAAGCTCGTTTTTGTTCTTGCGATATTTTTCTTCACCCTTCCGGTAGCTGCCCATGCGCTCGCGCGTGCGGCTTTGCATGAAGGCATCAAACCCGAATTGGCCGAGGACAGAACCGGAACGGCGTCTGAGCGCGATGCCGGCGAAGCGGCGAAAGATTAGAGAGCGGCGATGGAAGCGATCATAAATATGGCGCTTTTGACGCTGCTTGCGATGGTGACGGTTGCAATCATTGCTCAGCGCAGCCTGATCGGCGTCGTAATCCTCGCCGGCATTTACAGTTTTCTGATGGCGAGCGTGATGATCGTGCTCGACGCCGTCGATGTTGCGCTGACCGAAGCCTCGGTGGGCGCAGGAATTTCAACGGTCCTGCTGCTTGGCGCGCTCCATTTGACCAAGACACGTGAGATTTCGATCCCCCGGCCCAAAGCAGGTCCGATTTTGCTTTCGCTTGTGGTTGGTGTGGCTCTGGTTTGGGGCGCGCTCGTTTTGCCGCCTTTCGGCGACCCGAATACCGCGATCCATATGCATGTTGGGTCATATTATTTAGATGACGCCGTCGCCGAAACCAATGTGCCCAATATCGTCACTGCAATTCTCGCCGACTATCGCGGTTTCGATACGCTGGGCGAAACGACAGTGATATTCACTGCAGGCATAGGCGTACTTCTCCTTCTAAAAGGGCTTCGCAGACGGGGTGCCGGGTCCGACGAAGCTGGCTCTAACGAAGAGGAGAAAAGGGATTGAACGCCGATCTTATCCAGCGCATCGCGACCAAGCTGTTATTGCCGTTCATCATGCTCTTCGCGTTCTATGTGCAATTCCACGGTGAATCGAGCCCGGGCGGAGGCTTTCAAGCCGGCGTAATCATTGCTGCGGCAGTGATCCTCGTTTCGATCACATTTGGCCAAACCGTCGCGAAGAAAATCGCGCCATGGGGGCTGATCGAGCGCATGATTCCGCTTGGCGTTTTGATATTTGCAGGCACGGGTGTTGTGAGCCTCTTAAACGGGGCAAACTATCTCGATTATTCGGTTTTGGCGCATGATCCCGTGCACGGCCATGAGTACGGCATCATCATTGTGGAAATCGGGGTGTTGATCACTGTTGCTGGGACAATGATCGCTTTGTTTTACGCATTCGTCGAGCGGGGGCGTTGAGCAGGTCGTGACCACTTTCGTCGAGCATTATAATTACGTCATCACGATTTTTCTTATGGTCGCGGGACTCTATATCGTCGTGGCCCGTAGCAATCTTATCAAGAAGCTAATCGGTCTCTCTGTTTTTCAAACTTCGGTCTATCTTCTCTATCTTGCCCCGGCGAAGATTATCGGAGGCACCGCGCCGATTCTTCATCCCGACTTCGAGCTATATTCCAATCCTCTTCCGCATGTTTTGATCCTGACCGCGATCGTCGTCGGCGTCGGAACGCTTGCGCTCGGTCTTGCTCTGGTTGTGCGCATCAATGAGGCATATGGCAGCATTGAAGAGGACAAGATTTTCGAACAGAGCCGCGAGGAATGAGCGAGATCCTCGCACAACTCCCGGCCTTGCAAGTGGTTTTGCCGCTTCTCGCCGCGATCTTGATCGTGTTTTTGCGGCACGAAACCTTCTCGTTTTGGATCGCGCTCGGCGTTTGCCTGTTATTGCCGTTCATATCCGCGGCGATGTTGCTGGAGGTGCTCGCAAACGGACCGATTTCCTATGCGCTTGGCGGCTGGCCACCGCCCTTCGGCATTGAGTACCGCGTCGATCTCTTAAACGCGATGGTGCTTCTTCTTGTCTCAATCATTGCAGCAGTCACGATGCCTTTTGCCTATCGCAGCGTTAGGTTCGAAATCGATGCCGAGCGGCGGCCTTGGTTTTACGCAATGTTTTTGCTTTGCCTCACTGGGCTCTTAGGCGTCGCGATTACCGGCGATGCGTTCAACGCCTTTGTGTTTCTCGAAATCTCGTCTTTGTCCTCTTATGTGCTGATTGCGCTGGGCCGGGACCGCCGTGCGCTTCTCGCGGCCTATCAATATTTGATCATGGGAACGATCGGCGCGACTTTCTATGTCATTGGCGTCGGCTTTCTTTATATTCTCACCGGCAGCCTGAATCTCGTCGACATCGCCGTGCGCGCTGCCGAGCTAGATCCGGCGCAGGGCCGGGCGCTTTTGACTGCGCTTGCCTTCATCACCGTTGGGGTCAGTCTGAAGCTGGCTCTGTTTCCGCTGCATTTTTGGTTACCCAACGCCTATGCCTATGCGCCGTCCTTTGTGACGGTTTTCTTGTCGGCAACGGCAACCAAAGTCGCCATCTACCTTCTGACCCGCTTTTACTTCTCCGTTTTCGGCGCCGCGCTGGATCTCGACGCTTTGCCGGTTATGGATATCCTGTTGGGCCTATCGCTGGCTGCGATGTTCATCGCCTCGATTATCGCGATCTTCCAGACCAATCTTAAGCGCATGCTTGCCTATTCTTCCGTAGCGCAGATCGGATATATGACGCTCGGATTATCCCTGGCCAATACGCAAGCACTCACCGGCTCGATTGTTCATATGATCAATCATGGGATCATGAAGGCGGCCCTCTTTCTTGCGTTGGGGGCAGTCTTCTATCGAATCAATTCCGTCCGGCTTTCGGAAATATGCGGGATTGGCCGCTCCATGCCGATTACTATGGGGGCGTTCACGCTCGCCGGTTTAGGAATTATTGGCGTGCCAGGTACGGCCGGCTTTATTTCGAAATGGTATTTGGCAACCGGCGCGCTCGAGAGCGGTTCGGGGTTGATTGTCGGATTGATCGTCGGCTCATCGGTCATCTCGGTCGTTTATATCGGGCGGATACTGGAAGCGGTGTGGCTTCGCAATCCATCGCCCGAAACGGAGCAAGCAAAAGATCCGCCACTGTCCATGCTGGCTCCGCTTCTCGTTCTTGCCGCAGCAACTATTTATCTCGGGCTCGATACCCGTGCGACCGTCGGCATCGCTAGCATGGCGGCCGAGGTGCTTATGGGAGGGCTGCAATGATGCCCTTCAAGCCCGAAACGCTTATTATTGTAGCTATTCTTGCGCCGATTATTTGCGCGGGACTTTTGCCGCTCTTCCGCCGCATGCCCAATCTTCGCGAGGGGGTGACGCTTGTGACCGGGCTTATCGCCTGTGCAACCGCCCTTGCGCTTTTTGCGCCTGTGCTCGCCGGAGAGCGGCCCGAAGTGCAATTGCTTTCGATCGCGCCGGGGCTTTCTCTTGGCTTCAAGGTCGAACCGCTGGGCATGCTTTTCGCGCTGGTGGCGTCCGTTCTGTGGCTGGCAAACTCAGTCTACTCTATCGGCTATATGCGAGCCCATCACGAGCCGCGGCAAACGATCTTCTATGTTTCGTTCGCGATTGCTTTCAGCGCTACAATGGGCGTTGCCTTCGCCGAAAATTTTTTTACGCTGTTTCTTTGCTACGAAGCGCTGACGCTCTCGACCTTTCCCTTGGTTACCCATAATCGCGACGCGGCGGCGATGCGCTCCGGGCGCATCTATCTTCTCCTGCTGCTGGGAACCTCAATGGGGTTCTTTCTTCCCGCTATCATTGCGACATGGTTGATCGGCGGCACGCTATCTTTCACCGACGGCGGTATTCTTGCCGGGACAGCGGATCCGCTCCTCATCGGCGGGCTGCTTGCGCTCTATGTCTTCGGAATCGGCAAGGCCGCCCTTATGCCGGTCCATTTTTGGCTTCCAGCTGCGATGGTGGCGCCAACGCCGGTAAGTGCATTTCTACACGCGGTGGCGGTGGTAAAAGCTGGCGTGTTCGCCATCGTGAAAGTCGTTGTCTATGTCTTCGGTTTGGAGACGCTGGCCACAACGGGTGCCAATGAGTGGCTTATTTTCGTGGCGTGTCTAAGTCTCCTTCTCGCATCCTCCATCGCGCTCATGCAGGAAAACTTAAAGGCGCGCCTAGCTTATTCCACGGTCAGTCAGCTTGCTTATGTCGTCATCGGCGCGGCCCTTGCCACCTCGGCATCCGTGGTTGGATCCGGTCTTCAAATCGCCATGCATGCGGCGGGAAAGATCACATTGTTCTTTTGCGCTGGCGCAATCCAAATTGCCGCGCACAAGACCGAGATCGGCGACATGATCGGCCTTGGCCGAAAAATGCCCATTACAATGTGCGCGTTTTTCATAGGCGCGTTGAGCATTATTGGCCTGCCTCCCACCGGCGGAATGTGGAGCAAATGGACGCTCATATTGAGCGCGATCGATGCAGGCTATCTGATTGTCGCCGGCGTATTGATGATCAGCTCGCTCCTGAGCGTGGCCTATCTCATGCCGATTGTTGCGCGCGCCTTCTTTCTCCCCTCGCCACAAAGCGAAGCCGGTGTTGCAGTTAAAATCGAAGAAGCTCCGCTGCCTTGTCTGATTGCGCTTTGTTTTACCGCCGCGCTTACGGTGGTTCTATTCTTCCAGGCCGGCAGGCTCGAGGCGCTGCTTGAGCAACTATTTACGGCTGCATAGGGAAAACGGGCGATGCCAAACGATCACGAAAACGGCCAACAAATGAACGATGAGAAGAAATACTGGCTCGACGAGCCCTGCAATATCGACCGGCTATTTTATGCGTTCTGCGCGGTTTGTCTGCTTTTCGTAGCCGCGGATCTCTTCGTGGCCAAGCATGGCCTCTTCGTGATCGAACATCGTTTCGGTTTCTACAGCATCATAGGGTTTGTTTCCTGCGCCGGCATCATTTGGGGCGCCAAACAACTCCGCCGAGTCCTGATGCGTCCCGAGGACTATTATGATCGCTGAGTTTTCGCCAGCTTTTGTCCTCATCGCCGGCGCGGCATTCGTTCCGTTTTTGCGCGGGACGTTGCGCTCTGCCTTTATGTTGGCGCTTCCCCTCTTGGCGTTCGCATACCTACTTAGTTTGCCGCATGGAGAAATGGGCCAGGTCGTGCTTTTCGACTTGTCGCTGACGACTTTGCGCGTCGATAAGATGAGTCTCCTGTTCGGTTACGTCTTTCTGATCGCAGCCGAACTCAGCGTAATCTACTCCCTGCATGTGCGTGATACGACCCAGCATGTCGCGGGTCTTGTCTATGCGGGAGGCGCACTGGGGGCGGTATTTGCCGGCGACCTGGTGAGCTTCTTCATTTTTTGGGAAGTATTGGCGCTTGCGTCTGTTTTTCTGATTTGGGCGGCGCGTAATCTACGCTCCTACCGCGCAGGCATGCGCTATCTTCTTATTCAAATAGGTTCCGGCGTTCTGCTTCTTACCGGGATTTTGCTGAACTATAACGCGACGGAATCGATCGCCTTCGGTGAAATGGATTTCGCCCAGCCCGGGACGATTCTGATCTTCATCGCGTTTGGCATCAAATGCGCCTTTCCGCTTCTGCATAATTGGCTACAGGATTCCTATCCCGAGGCCACCATCACCGGCACCGTTCTGCTTTCGGCCTTTACCACCAAGGTTGCGATCTACGCCCTTGCACGGGGATTTGCGGGAACCGAGATCCTTATCCCCATCGGCGCGGTGATGACGATCTATCCGATTTTCTATGCCGTGATCGAGAACGATCTGCGCCGGGTGCTTGCCTATAGCATGAACAACCAACTCGGTTTCATGGTGGTCGGTGTTGGTCTGGGAACCGAACTCGCACTGAACGGCGCGGTGGCGCATGCCTTTGCCGATATATTGTTCAAAGGCCTCCTGTTTATGTCGATGGGTGCAGTTCTTTTCCGCGTCGGCACCGTAAAGGCCTCGGAGCTTGGTGGTCTGTACAAATCGATGCCGTGGACGGCCGGTTTCTGCATGGTCGGCGCTGCGTCCATTTCCGCGCTTCCCTTTTTCAGCGCCTTCATAACGAAGTCGATGATTATGGCGGCGGCGATGGAGGAGGGGCATTTTTGGCTTTGGATGATTCTTCTCGGCGCGAGCGCGGGTGTGGTCGAACATGCGGGAATTAAAATCCCCTATTTCGCATTTTTCGCGCATGATTCCAGAAAACACTGCAAAGAAGCGCCGCTCAATATGCTGGTCGCGATGGGAATCGCGGCACTTGCGTGTATCGGGATCGGCAGCTTTCCAGGATTGTTCTACTCGATACTTCCCTTCGCCACGGACTATCATCCCTATAGCCTCGATCACGTTGTCACGCAGACGCAGCTTCTCTTCTTAGCGGCGCTTGCGGTTTTCGTGTTCATTCGCGTCGGCATTTATCCGGCGGAATTGCGCGCGACGAATCTTGATTTCGACTGGTTCTATCGCAGAGTGGGCGCAGGCATTCTTGTTGGCGCCGAAAAGATGTTGGAGCGCGGATGGAGTGCCTTTGCCTACCAAGTCGGGCGAGCGGTCAAATTTCTTGCCGATGGTCTTCACACCTGTCACGGACCGAGCGGCCTGCTCGCGCGCAGCTGGCAGACCAGCAACATGGCATTTTGGACCAGTGTCGTGCTCGCCGCCTATCTGCTGTTTCTTTATCTATAGGGGCCCGATTTAAGGACCGTGTGCAGCACCTGCATATTGATGCTGTCCCGAAAAGAGAGGCTTCATGCCTCTCTGGAATATTGAGCGATGGGGAAAAGGGGCCCACGAAACTTAGAATGTCTCAGAGGATGACTGGTTCCAAGTTTCGCGGGAAGTTGATCTAGAAAATTGCAGGGCGTCGCATTTGTATAAGGCTTGTTGAGGCGCATTAGGCTTCGGTTTCGGTCTCCATGTTTTTCTGTGCGGCACGGTATTCCTTCAAATTGTAAAGTTTTTTCTGCACGATGGTCTGGAACTCCTCCAGCAGGCCGGGAGAAGCGGTAAGCTCGGACGCGGCAACAGTTGAGCGTTCGAGAGTATTTGTTTCCACTGATGGATCGGGAGCTGCCTCCTGGGGCATCAAGATGGTTACGATACTAAGCCAAAACATGGCGCGGATTATCATCGTCATTTGCCTCGTTGCGGGCTTACACCATAATGCGTCAGGAATTTCCCGGGCTTAAAACACTTAGCTAAAATGCGGTCGATCCCGCTTTATTGGTGAATGTCGTTCGATTTATGCTTTCTATTAACTTAGCGAGATCGTTAGAATCCGAATCCAATCGCAGTATCGCCCCTTATTTTCTAAGCCATTTGAGTCGGCATTCGAAACCACGAGATGCGTTTAAAAAGCAAAATCTATGTGCAGGCCCTAATCCGGCGCGCCGAAGTGCAAGGGGCCGCAGCGTTCGTCGTGCGTAGCGGCACGGTAGAGGCCGGGGCGGTTTTTATCAAGATCAACCGCCTCGACGGGTGCTGTGACGTGCTTGGACCCTCCCAGAGATTGGGAGCCGAGGGCGAGATAGAACGAGTTTGGACCCGGCCATTGGGCGAAGCGGCCAGCGAGGAAAAAGCGGCCGAATATTTTGCCCGCCAGCTCAAATTCGATCCCGACATTTGGATTGTCGAAATTGAAGACAGAGATGGCCGCAGTTTCGTCGATGAAGCCATAGACTAGAGCATGATACGGCCAGAATGATTCAATTTGGCCGTATCATGCTCTAGCCCTTGCGCGCAGCGAAGCCCTAAGTTACGCCACGCCAGGCGATGTCCTATCTCTGTTGAAATTCGTGGGGCAGGCGTCGCTGGTTGATGATGCTATGCTGCCTTCATGATGGTTTCAATGGCACTGTCGGCCTGAGCCTTTCTCAAGTGTTCCTGGAGAGCATTTCGGAGGATGGGCAGCTGGCGATAGGCCTTGAGGCGACGGAAGGTTTTCTGGGCCTCCAGCAGGCCGGCGGCGGTCCATCTGAGCGCCATCTCGGCGTGTCTCCAGCGTTTGACGTTGCGGGTGACCTGGCGCACCGTGCCGAGCGCGTTCTCGACGATGTTGGTGCAGGCGAGCGAGCGCCGGAGTGCGTGCGGTAGGCCGAGGCGGATGACGGTGAGGATCTCCTCCAGCCCCTCCAGGATGCTGCCCGAGACGCCCGGTTCCTCATGCTCCAGACGCCGGACCAGGTTGCGCAAGAGCCGCTCGGCCTTGTTTGCGTCGTCCTGGTCCCAGGCCTGACGGAGCGCCTTCTTGACGCTCGCGTGCAAATGTTGGGGCAGGCGCTCGATGATGTTACGGACCTTGTGGACCTGGCAGCGCTGGATGGCGGCGGCCACACCGAAGGTGTTTCGGATCGCTTTGCTGAGTGCCTTCGCGCCATCGACGATGAACAGCCGCGGCAGTGTCGGATCGAGCCCCCTGGCGAGGAGATTGTCGATCAAGGCCTGGACGACGACCGTGTTCTCCGTCGCCCCCTCGACCACGGCCAGGACATGCTTGTCGCCGTTGCCATCGACGCCGATCGCCGCCATCAGGACATGGTCGCCGACATGCAGACCGTCGATCTGGATGACTAGCAGGTCGAGTTCCGAGAGATCCGAGGCGATCCAGGCCTTCATCTTCTTGCGTGACAGCGCCACAAAGCGCCGGGAAACGGCCGACTTCGAGGTGCCGTCGCCACGCGCTTTCGCCAGGTCGCCCTCGGGCAGACGGACCGCGCGGTGGTACTTGCGGGTCGACACGTTCAGCACCATCAGGTTGAGCGCCCACTCGAGCAGCAGGTTGCCATCGCGTAGCGCCTGCCAACTCTCCAAGCTCACCTCTTTGCCCGCCCGGTCACGAACCCGTGGCCGGGCCACCTTCACTTTGCCGCCGTGGTAGCCGATCTCGCTATGTGTCCTGCCCCAGCGATAACCTCGACGGTCCCCATGGCGGCGATGTCGGGCCCCGCACACGGTCGTGGCGTCCTCCTCCATCATCTCGGCCAAGGCCTCGACCCCGGCCAGAAGACAAAACCGATCCACGCTGAGATGGACTGCGTCCATCGCGTCCGCCAGCGGCGGCATAGGAATCGAGGGGGCAAGGGCTTTCGGGCGGCTGGAACTACGGATATTATTTCCCATGGTGTCGTTCTCCCTTTTGGGTTTGCAGCACCCGGAGCCTAACGGCTCCAGGAGAGCGACACCTACCTCAACTTTTCAACATCGACCGGGACATCCCCCCACGCCACCCCAATTGGTTTAAATTGATGAGCGCGAACCCGATACAGAACAATCAGTCGCCCGCGGCGCAGGCTGCGCGCCGGCGTACTTTCGCGATCATCTCCCATCCCGACGCCGGTAAGACAACTCTCACCGAGCAGTTGTTGCTTCTGGGTGGCGCGATCCGGATGGCTGGCCAGGTGAAAGCCCGGGGCAATGCGCGCCGCGCGCGTTCCGATTGGATGAAAATCGAACAGGAGCGCGGCATATCGGTAACCTCAGCGGTAATGACGTTCGAATTCGAAGATATTGTTCTCAATCTTCTCGATACGCCGGGACATGAAGACTTTTCAGAAGACACTTATCGCACGCTCACGGCAGCGGATTCCGCGGTCATGGTGATCGATGCGGCGAAGGGCATCGAAGCGCAAACGCGTAAGCTCTTCGAAGTCTGCCGGCTTCGCGACATTCCCATCATGACCTTTATCAATAAGATGGATCGTGAAGCGCGCGATCCATTTGATCTGATCGACGAAATCGCCGATCAATTGCAACTCGAATGTGTGCCAATGAATTGGCCCTCAGGCTCGGGCCTCAATTTTCGAGGCGTCTTCGACCTGAAATCACAGAAATTTCTACCCTTCAAGCAGCCCGGCACGCGCATTGCAGCGGGTGAGATTGCGAAAACGCTGGCGGAGGACGAATGCGCGAAACTGAACGAGGATGTTTCGCTTATCGAGGGCGCTTCTGCGCCGTTCGCTCTTGAGACCTATCGTGAAGGTCATCAGACACCGGTCTATTTCGGCTCGGCATTAAAGAAATATGGTGTTCGTGAGCTTATCGATGGGCTTGTGGAATATGCGCCGCCACCGCGCATACAACACGCGGTACCACACGATGTTTCGCCCTCCGATGACGGTGTCACCGGCTTTGTATTCAAGGTTCAGGCGAATATGGATCCCAATCACCGCGACCGCGTGGCGTTCTTGCGTCTGTGTTCGGGTCGATTTAGGCGCGGAATGAAGTTGAAACAGTCTGGGACCGGGAAAGTACTCGGCGTTCACAATCCGATTCTTTTCTTTGCCCAGTCGCGCGAGACGGTCGATGAGGCTTATCCCGGCGACATCATCGGTATTCCCAATCATGGCATCTTGCGGGTAGGCGATACCCTGACCGAAAACGAAACGCTGACCTTCACGGGAATCCCGAACTTCGCGCCCGAAATCTTGCGCCGCGTACGGCTATTCGATGCCATGAAAGCCAAACATCTCAAGCGCGCATTAGAAAGTTTGGCGGAGGAGGGCGTAACGCAGGTATTCAGGCCTCTTATCGGGGCGCAATGGACGGTGGGCGTTATCGGTCAGCTGCAGCTCGATGTGCTGAAGAGTAGATTGCAGGCCGAATATGGGCTGGATACCGATCTCGAAGCCTCGCCCTATGAGACGGCGCGTTGGCTGGAAGGAAGCGCCGACGAGATCACAAAGTTTCGTGATGCGAATAAGGGGCAAATGGCGGAGGATCGTGATGGCGCGCCAGTGTTCTTGGCAAAAAATGCCTGGGAACTTGGTTATGTTGACGACAAATTTCCAAAGGTAAAATTTCTCAAGACGCGCGAGCGCAGCGCCGTCGCCGAGGCGGCTTAGAGCATGATACGGCCAGATTGAAGCAATTCTGTTTGCCGTCCGGCGTTGTGATCCACGCGGAAAGCGGCGAAGCGCGATGTGAGCGCATCGGGCAAGCCGTATGACAAAGTGGGCGCCCGCCGGACGTAAACCCAAAGGGACGGGCGGTTTTGCGCCAAATCCTGCGGGTTTTGTCTCGACCATAGTCCCGCTATGCTCTTCGACAAATCCCTTGACCTTGTCGCAAACACGCCACGTCAGAATGGTTCAATCTGGCCGTGTCATGCTCTAGCCCTACGCCGCCTGATGCGTTTCAGCCATTTCCGTTTTGCCCATTTCTGTTTTGCATTGGCCCGCCTCATAAGCAAGTAAGAGAGACTCGGTTTTCTCGGGTGCGCGGGTCGCATCGATTAACAGAACAATAGACGAGTAGACCGCCCTTGATAGTCCGGCGCTCTTGCACGCGCTCGCAAGCGGTTCGCCATTGCCCATGCCCAGAGTATCAAGTGCGGATCCGGCTTCCCTTCCGGCAATTTCCACCAGCGTCGATCGAAAGCTCTCTTTGTTGCCCGACCGGAGTTCCTTCAACAGTTTGGCTTCCAGCGGGTTGTGTTGATCCAATAGTTTTTGAACCTTTACGGGAAGGCCGGGGCGCAGGCGCAGTTTGGCGACATGCGCAGGTGTTCCGAACTTTGCGATTGTGCAGAAATCGTCTTCGGTTAGGACCGGGCTTTCGAGAATAACCGGCTCGGCAATTACGATCTCGTCTCGCGCAAGTAAACGCATCAACCGGGGCGGTGCATCGTTTCGGGCTGCAAGCTCTACGGACAGCGTGCGCCGCTTTTCGGGCGGCATGCTGCGGACCATCTCAAGTAGCTTTTCGGTGCCGTCGACCAGCGGTTGTATTTGCGCGATGCCCATGGCGCAAAGGATCGCTGAATTTGGTTAATAATCCGTGCCGCGGGATATTAGATTCGTAGTGTTGGGTCTACTCGACAATGGCCCAATCGTCCGCATAAAGGCCGTTAAATTGGGTCCGGCAGGCTGCGGAATAAGCTCCGGCATTCTCGTATACAATGAAATCATTGAGCGCGATGTCTTCGGGTAGGCTCATCGGCTGCGGCAGGACATCAACAGTGTCGCAAGTCGGGCCATAGATCCGGAATTGTTTTGGCGCACCGGTGCGCTCGCGCGCGCGTCCATTCTCGTCGAGCCAATAAACTTTGCGCTCATATTCCGCCGACCAGCCCGGCTGGCATAACTCGTCCATGTTTCCGTATTTGCCGTCATTGAGAAACAACGCGTCACCTTTATTGAGAATCACGCGATTGATCAGTGTGCAGCCTTCGGCGCAAAGCGTCCGCCCGGGCTCGCAAAGAAGTTCAGCATTGCTGTCAAGTGGAAACGTCGAGAGCGATTCACGAATGGTGTCGAAATACCAATGATGAGGCGGTACGTCGTTTCCCGGATAGGTGTGCGGAAATCCGCCACCGACATCGAGCGCAGCGATGCGTACATCCGCAGCGATCGCCGCACGGCGCGACATCTCAACTGCTTGGGCATAGGTAAATGGGCTGAGGCATTGCGAGCCGACGTGAAAAGTGAGCGCCGGCGTCGCGCCCGCATCGGATATACGCTTCAGAAGTTTTGCGCCGTTGTCCGGCTTGGTCCCGAATTTGCTTGAGAGTTCTAAAATGGCGCCGCCCAAGGGCGTCGCAATGCGAACAAATATGCGCAAATCCTTGCCACCCTCGGTCTCCGATAAGAGCTTGTTGAGTTCCTGATCCGAATCGACGACGAAATCTTGTATTCCAAATTGGTTCCACGCCGCCGCCGCGTGGCCCGGAACGCGCACCGGCGCCATGAAATGACAAATCGCGTCGGCATAGCGTCCGTGTATCAGTTCGATCTCGGCAAGCGAGGCGGTGTCGAAATGGCGGATGCCGGCGGCGTAGATATGATCGAGAACAGGTATGGCCGGGTTTGCTTTGACGGCATACATGGTCGTGCCGGGAAACTTGTCCAAGAAGCGCTTGGCCGCGAGCTTAAAGCGCTCCGGGTGAAGCGCGTAAAAGGGCAATACCGGGCGCTTTTCCTCAATCAGTGCGGTGATCGAAGGATAGTGTGGCAACGCATCGACCGATGCCGTTTTGTCGGCAACCAAACGAACATTCATGCGCCAACCCTTCTCAGTGGGGCGCGCTTCATAGGGCGAGCGGCGAGAGGGGTCAAGGAGAGCGGTGGTTTTCTAAATCGAAATCCTGGAATGATGTCCTAGATTTCATCGGGCTCAGGCGGGCGAACGTTTTGTTTGTACCGCTCATCGCATACACTAAATTTCTCAAAATTTATCTGTGCCTGCCGAAGGCTGAGATTCCCGTTGGGGCCGCCCAAGACACGCTCGGCGTTGGCTTCATCCTGGCCGTCATCTTCCCAAAAACAGACCGGACAGATTTCAAAAAGGTGGCGCCTTGAAAGGGTCTTGAACTTGCAACAAGGACACTGAAAGGCCGCTTTGGTCACAGCTTCAGCGTCCAGAGCGTAAATCGTGAATCGTCTTGCGGCCATCAACCGAGGGCTGGTAGACGGCGGAAATCTCTTTGAGCGCGGCATTGAAATCGTCGAGCGAGAGACTTTGTGAAAGCTCGAATGCATTCACGCCAACGCGATTATAAAAGGCAATTTGATCGCGCAGAACATGGCCGGTTACGCGTATCTCGCCGGTAAAGCCAAGGCGCGTTCGCAAATGCCGCGCCCAAGAGAAGCCGCGGCCATCTTTGAAATGTGGAATGCTCAAGACGATCAGCGCCAGCTTTTGCACGTGCTCGCCGAGCTCGTCCGGCGAGTCGGCCGTCTCCAACACGACACCAAGGGGTGCGTCACGGCCAACAAGCGCGTCGGTATCGGTACGAAAGCGTTTAAGCGAAACGAGTATTGCGCCGCCGGGATCAGGCGCATTGTCGTCAAGCGACGCAAAATTATCGTCGACGACAGCCCCATCCCTAATGAGCATAGAGTCGTTCCTTGAAGGGTTTGGTTCCGATGCGCCGATAGGTGTCCAGAAAGCGCTCGCCGTCATTTCGTAGATCGGTATAGGTGCCGATCACATTCTCAACAGCTTCGACAATGCCCTCGCTGTCGAAGCCCGGACCCAAAATCTCGCCAAGGCTGGCATCTTCGGCGCCCGAACCGCCCAAGAGTATCTGGTAGTTCTCAACGCCTTTACGATCGACACCTAAGATTCCTATGTGGCCAACATGGTGATGGCCGCAGGCATTGATACAGCCGGAAATCTTGATCTTTAGCTCGCCTAGATCCTGCTGCTTATCGATATCCGCAAAACGCTCCATGATCCGTTGCGCGATCGGGATCGAGCGCGCACTCGCGAGATCGCAATAATCGAGTCCCGGGCAAGCGATGATATCGGTGATCAGCCCGTGATTGGCGGTTGCAAGACTAAGCGTCCTCAATCTTTCCCAAAGCGCGAACAGATCTGCTTTTTTCATATGGGGAAGAACCAGATTTTGCTCATGGGTCACACGGATTTCATCCTGGCCGAATTCGTCCATGAGGTTGGCGAGCGCGTCCATTTGCTCAGACGAGCAATCGCCCGGCGTACCGCCAGGGGCTTTGAGTGAAATTGTGACGCTCGCATAGCCCGGCACTTTGTGCTCATGGAAGTTCGTTTCACCCCAATCGGCAAAATCCTTATTGCTTTGCACGGCTTTTTCGAATTCCGGCTCGTCTTCAATGAGTTTTTCGAATGTCGGTGGCGCAAAATAGGCAGCGATGCGGTCCAGCTCCTCGCACGGCAATGCAAGATTGCCGGCCTTTTTGATTTCGGCGAATTCGATTTCGACGCGGCGGCGCATCTCGGCCACGCCGATCTGGTGCACCAGGATCTTGATCCGTGCTTTATGAATATTATCGCGCCGCCCTGCCGCGTTATAGACGCGTAAGATCGCCTCGAGGAAAGACAGAATGTTTTCTTTTTCCACGAAGCGGCCGATCTCCTGGCCGATGAACGGTGTGCGCCCCAATCCGCCGCCGACAAACACGCGATAGCCGACACGACCCTCGTCATTCTTGACGATGGAGATGCCTATATCGTGAACCATGATAGCGGCGCGATCATGCCGTGATGCAGTGACGGCGATTTTGAATTTGCGCGGCAAAAACGAAAATTCCGGGTGCAGCGTCGACCATTGGCGCAGCACCTCGCAAATAACACGCGGGTCTTCGATCTCCTCAGCTGTCGCTCCGGCGAATTGATCCGAAGTCACATTGCGTATGCAATTGCCTGATGTTTGCAGCCCGTGCATCTCAGCTTCGCTCAGATCAAGTAAAAGGTCTGGTACCTCCGCAAGCTGAACCCAATTGAGCTGCAAATTCTGCCGCGTGGTGAAATGACCGTAGCCCTTGTCGAATTTGCGCGCGACATGGGCGAGCTTTCGCAGCTGGGTCGCCGAGAGCGTGCCGTAGGGAATGGCGATCCGCAGCATATAGGCGTGCAATTGCAGATAGAGGCCGTTCATAAGACGCAACGGCTTGAACTCTTCTTCCGAAAGCTCGCCTGCGAGACGGCGCGCAACCTGGCCGCGGAATTGCTCCGCGCGCTCGCGCACAAATTTGGCGTCGAATTCATCGTAACGATACATCGGTCCCTATTTCTCGCCTTCCAGCGTTCCGCCAGCCTGTTTACCGAGATCGCGTCTTATTGTGGGCCCAGCTGCACGGATGACCTCGCGCGTCTTCACCGGCGTCATTTGCCCATTTTCTACGCGCACGGCAAAAAGATAGGGGTTCACGATCTCGCGCCGCTGCACCCATTCGCCGGCGGCTGCCAATGCAGGTTTGGCCGCCACGTCCGCCAAAATTTCGGCCTCCTCAATATTTGGGACCCAGCCTCTCTGGGAGTTGAAGTACACGGCTTCGCCCAGGCCCAAAGTGTTGGCGGTTAGTATTTGCGGCATGTGTTCGCCTCGAAAAGCCCGGCAAAAATCATATCCCGACACCGAGAAATCAAGACTATACATAAAAGAAGTGTATTTAAGAATAAACTACAAATACACAATGTTATATAATACTCGTCTAGTTACTTGGCATTAGCGTCCTACGGGTTCCATCGAATAGACGCGGCCATTGGGAGTGTCTGCGATGCGCGGGTTGCGTTGAGGGGTATTTTCATCCGGCGCGCGTCCGCGGGGCCGCCAAACATTTGGGGTTTTGCGGGGTGGGTATTGGACGTAGGGGTTTTCGTTTGGTGGGGTTTGTTCATTCGGAGCGCCATAATAGGCGTAGCCGTTCCGCGCTGCTTGCTCACGCAAATACCATTCCTGCTCGTAAGGGTTGTTACCGGGCTGAGGCGGCACCGTCGCGCGGTCATTTCTTTGTTGAAATGCATTGCCACGCCGAGAACTTTGCGACCGTCTCCTTGGATTATATTCGGGCGCTGCGTTGCGGCGCTCGCGTGGCATAGCGCGTTGCTGCGCGAAAGGAGGCACGCGCATACCATATGGCGTAAGCGGGTAAGCGCGCTGGTAGGCACCGCGTTCGCTTCGTTCATTTGCCCCGCGAAAAATATTCAGCGACACTTGATTCTCGGTCAGAAAATCCCGCCCATTATTGTCCGCGTATAGTTGTTCGGGCCTGGGCAATGTGCGTTTGAGCGGTTCGGGCGTGAACGGTTTGAGCGCTTCGCGCATATAGTCGTTCCAGATTTGCGCCGGAAGGCTTCCTCCCGTTACCCGTCTCATCGGCGTGAAGTCGTCATTGCCGACCCACACGCCTGTCACAAGCTGCGAGGTGTAACCGACAAACCAAGCGTCTCGCCAATCGCTGCTGGTACCTGTCTTGCCGGCAATTTCGTGTTCGGCAATTCGCGCGCGCTGCCCGGTTCCAGCCTCCACGACCCGGTAGAGCATCGCGTTCATCGTCTCCGCCGTTTCCTGTACGATCACGCGCTCGCGCTCTACTGAACCGCGCTCGTAAAGGACTTCACCCTTGGGGTTAAGAATTTTGAGAACGCTGTAAGGATCAGCTTTCAATCCACCACTGGCAAGCGCGGCAAACGCGCCCGTCATCTCATATGGACTGACTTCGCCCGTGCCGAGCGGCAAAGACGGGTAGCTATGGTGGCGTGTCGATACCCAAACGCTTGGCGGTTTCGGCAACGCGCTGAACGCCGACCTCCCGCGCAACGCGCACGGCAACCGTATTTACCGAATGCCGGAGCGCATCTTCCAGGGTCAAATATCCCCAATCTCTTCCACCATAATTGCGCGGTTTATAACCACGGATATTGACCGGTCCGCCGCTGCGGACGTCCCATGGGCGAAGGCCCCGCTCAAACGCGGTAAGATATACAAAGGGTTTGAACGACGAGCCCGGTTGGCGCCTGGCCTGCGTCGCGCGGTGGAACGGGCTGTCGATGTAATTGCGCCCACCAATGATTGCGTGGACGGCCCCGTCGGCGGACATCGAAACCAGGGCTGCCTGACTCGCTTTCATAGCGCTTCCGCGCTCTTCCAAAACATTGTTCAGTGCCGCACGCGCTGCTTCCTGCATACGGAGATCGAATGTCGTGTGTACGATCAAGTCGCCGCGCGCATCCGGCAAGAGATTTTTGACTTCCTGCGCAGTGGCATTGAAATAATAGGCGCGCTCGAATATCTCGCTGCGGTCGACAATCTCAGCAGGTTTGGCCAGGGCTCTAGCAACATCCTCCGCGCTCGCCATCTGCGTTTCGTGCATTATATCGAGAACAATCCTGCTCCGCTGTTGCGCGGCGTCTAGATCGCGGCGCGGCGTGAATGTCGAGGGCGCGCGCGTGAGCGCCGCCAGCATGGCTGCCTCTGCGAGCGTTACCTCGCGCGCCGATTTTCCGAAATAAACTTGGGCGGCGCCATCGACACCATAGGCGCCGGAGCCGAGATAAATACGATTGAGGTAAAGTTCGAGGATCTCGTCTTTGGAAAGATGCTCTTCCAGGGCCCATGCACCTCCAACTTCGCGAAACTTGCGTGCGATAGTGCGCTCGGGCGTGAGGTAGAGCATTTTGACAAGCTGCTGTGTAATTGTGGAACCGCCCTGTACCGGTTCGCCCGCCTCATAGTTTGCAACCAGCGCCCGGGCTATCGCGCGCAAATCAATTCCCGCATGCTCGTAGAACTGGCGGTCTTCCATAGCGATGAAGGCCGCGGGAAGATGCGGGGGGAAATCTTCGAGTTTTAGGCGCTCACCCGCGGTAACGCCGTAATGCCCAACGCGGTTTCCATCTCTGTCCAAGAAAGTGAATGACGGTGTTCGATTTAGCGATACCAGATCGACACTTGGATCGATTGTGGGGCGTGTGTGAAGCGACAAACCGACGACAATGCTAATCGCCGCTGCGCAGACAGCTAGGGCAAATACCCCTTCACGGAGAACGCGGCGCCACACATGAGCCTCACTGACTAATCTGTAGTATTAATCGTAAACCGCGATGCGAGGCGAATCAGGCTCTGCTCTTGGTTAAAATGGGGATCATGGTTAAGGCCCCAATCGCCGCCTTTCGCCCCACCGCTTGGCGGCATCGTTGCCCCAGATATCATGGCTTTTGGCGCTCTTGGATTTGGTATTTTTGCCGCTCTCCTGACTTTATCGCTTCAAAAATCGAGACGCCCGTACGGTTCTGAGGAACCGTACGGGCTGTCTCTACTTGGACCGGCGTCGCGAGGAGGGGCGTTGCACGAATGCCGGTCTCAAGTCTTCCTGCTGAGGGGTGGCCGGGGGGGTGACCGTTATTCAGCATTGAGCGTAATATGGCGGCTCAATGCTGAACGGTTACTGGCTGGCATGTTCATCGGGGGTTCAGGGACGGGGTACTACACCCCTCGCTATGCGGTATCTTGCGCCCATTCTTATTGTACTGGCCCTTGCGCTAGGCGGGTTTGACGCCTCGGCGCAGCCATTTCCGCGCCAGAACGGCGGGCAGCAAATGCAGTCGCTTAACAACATTCTTGGCAATATTCGTAGCCAATATCCTGGACGATTGTCGGACGTGCAGGGGCCAACGAACGGCCGCTACCTCATTAAATGGTTGACGCCGGACGGGCGGGTTCTGCTGCTCGATGTCGACGCGCGCTCTGGCAGAATTGTTGGCGTCCGCGGTGGTAGAAATTTTCGTCGTCAGAATTTTGGCCCGGCACCGGCTTTTCTCCCCGAACGCCGGCGATCGAGAATTGAGCGATTCGAGCAGAGCCGCCCAAATCGTCGTACCATCGATCGACTAAATCATCGCTTCGATGATCGTCGGGTTGATCGGGCCAACAGGCGGAACCGCTAAGCGATGCGTATTTTACTTGTCGAGGACGAAGTCGATCTGCAGCGTCTGCTCAAAAAGGCGTTGGTCGATGCCGGCTATGTTGTCGACGTGGCCGGTGACGGCGAAGAGGGCCATTTCCTCGGCGAAACAGAGCCCTATGACGCGGTTATTCTCGACCTTGGTCTGCCCAAGATCGACGGCGTCACTGTGCTCGAGCGTTGGCGCAAGGATGGGCATAAGATGCCTGTTTTGATTTTAACTGCGCGAGATCGCTGGAGCGATAAGGTCGCGGGATTTGACGCCGGCGCCGACGATTACGTCGCCAAGCCCTTTTATACCGAAGAGCTGTTAGCGCGCTTGCGCGCGCTCCTCAGGCGTTCGGCAGGCCTCGCATCGCCCGATTTTGAAGTTGGACCGGTTCGGATCGATACGCGGACCTCGCGCGTGACTGTGGATGGCAATCCGGTCAAATTAACTTCGGCGGAGTATCGACTGCTTTCCTATCTTGCGCATCATAGAGGCGAAGTCCTTTCGCGAACCGATTTAGTCGAACATCTTTACGATCAAGATTTCGATCGCGACTCGAATACGATCGAAGTATTTGTCGGAAGGTTGCGAAAAAAACTTGGCACGGAAATCATCCATACGGTGCGCGGCCTTGGATATCGTCTCGATGCGCAGGAAACGGCAGCGGAATCGGGGCCCAATGACAACACTGCCAAAAACTAACTCGCTTACCTTTCGTCTGATAGCCGGAGCGGCGGTATGGAGCGTGCTTGGGTTGGTTATCGGCGGCTTTGTCCTGTCGGGAGTATTCCGCAACGCGGTTCAGGAGAGTTTCGACAACCGTCTTTCATTCGATCTCGAAGGCTTGGTTGCAGCCGCGCAGGTCGATACGCTTGAAACGGTTGCACTCGAAGGGCGTTTTGCAGATCCGCGCTATGAGCGAATCTTTTCGGGATGGTATTGGCAGATACACCCCGAAGGGCGCCCGGGCGCTTTGCTACAGCGCTCGCGCTCGCTGTGGGATTTCACACTTGTCCCGCAAGATTTGACGACGGCAAATAATATGTCCTGGGGCTTTGCAGAAGGGCCGGACAATCAGCGCGTGCGCGTTCTGTCCTGGCAGATATCCTTTCCGGCTCCCGACCAAGAAAGCTCCCCGCGCATATTTCAATTTATTGTGGCAGGAGACCTTGGTGAAATTGAAGCCAATGTTGCAACGTTTAATCGCTCACTGATCTGGTCGTTTGTCGCCCTCGGCATGGGGCTTATCGCCGCCATCCTTATTCAGGTGCGCGTTGGTCTGGTGCCGCTCCGACGCGTATCCGAGGCGCTGGGACGCATTCGCGAAGGGCGCGCGCGCAAGCTGGAGGGAGATTTCCCGGCGGAAATCGAACCGCTTGCCACCGAGCTCAATTCGCTCATCGCGCATAGCGCCGAGGTGGTTGGCCGCGCCCGCACCCATGTCGCGAATCTCGCGCATTTCCTGAAAACGCCGCTTACTGTAATTGCTAATGAAGCGTCCAATGAATCCGGGCCGCTCGCAGATTCGGTGGGGCGACAAGTGACGATCATGCGCCGGCAGGTCGACCATTATCTAGCCCGCGCGCGCGCGGCGGGCGCGCTGGATGTGCTGGGAAGCCGCACTGAAATCGGCCCGGCCATGAGAGATTTGGCCCGCATTCTTCCGCGCATGCATCCCGACAAATCGCTCACCATTGATGTGCAGGTTTCGGAGGATTTGGCTTTTCGGGGAGAACGCGAGGATCTTGAGGAGCTCGCCGGAAACCTCATCGACAATGCGTGCAAATGGGCGCGCGAGAAAATTCTAATTGAAGCCGAGCTGATGAAACCTGGGCGCTTGGTCATCCGGATCGGGGACGATGGGCCGGGGCTTGCGCCCGACGAACGTGTGCGCGCAATGCAACGCGGGGAGAAGTTAGACGAGTCCGTGCCCGGCTCCGGGCTGGGCCTCGCGATTGTACGCGATATTTCGAAACTTTATGGCGGCGACTTTTCGCTTGGCGAGTCCAAATTGGGTGGTTTGGAAGCCTCGCTAGAATTGCCCACCGCGCTGTAAATTGAATGGCTTTTCACGCTGGGCGTTATGAGGCAAGTTGGCCTAGTTTACCATAGAACACCCAATCACAGTGCGCATAAGATGTCTGACCGGCTGCCCATTTCAGCGTTCATTATCGCCAAGAACGAAGCGGATCGCATATCCAAGGCCATCCTATCGGTGCGCGACTGGGTCGATGAAGTCATCGTTATCGATTCCGGAAGCACGGATGATACGATAAAAACCGCCGAGGAACTCGGGGCGAAAACCTATTTCAACGAATGGCGTGGCTATGGCCCACAAAAAATCTATGGCGAAACGCTGTGCCGCAACAAATGGGTGCTCAACATCGATGCGGATGAGGAAGCAACGCCAGAAACAGTCGCAGAGATAAAAGCGCTTTTTGCCGATGGCGAGCCCGAAAAAAAAGCTTTTTCAATGCTGACGAATTGCGTCTTTCGCTTCGAGGAAAAGCCGCGTCGCTTCGCCGTTTCCATGGTTCATGGACGGCTGTACAACCGCGACTATGCGGGCTTCAAAGCTTCGACAGTCCATGATTCAGTCGTGCTTCGCGATGGCGGCAAGCTCGAGCTCCTAAAGAATGGCCTTAACCATTATATTTTCCGCTCTCATCATCACACGATAGAGAAAGTAAATTTTTATTCTTCGATGCAAGCGGAAGATCTTTTTCGCAAAAGACGAAACCCAAGCGCATTGAAATTAATCTTCACTCCATTATGGGCTTTTTTTAAAGCCTATATATTGCGAGGCTATATTTTCTACGGTCTGGATGGCGTGGTCCGCAGCCATATTTATGCGTTTTCACGTCTTATTCGGGTGGCTAAGGCGCGGGAAAAATTCCAGGAAGAAGAATACAATAAGCGAAAAGTGGGGCTGTCTTCTAAAGTTGATGCCCCCAAAAATTGATATTGGCGAAAACTGGTCAAGCACGAGGGTGTTTCGGTTGAGTAATCATAGCGCGAGCTTATCGCGGCGCACGCGAGCCCGTTTAACGAAGTTTCTGTCCGGCTTGCCGGAGATGCGATCGGCTCGTCTTGCCCATGCTGTCGAGCTGGATCGCGCCCGAGGCGGAACCGGATTGCCGCATGACGAGATTCTCAATGCCTTGCGGCCCCGCCTTCGGCGTCTCTACGAGGCGCGAAAAAGGGAAAGAAATGCTTTGCAGCGAATCTTGGAAACCGTGCCGCGCGAAATCCACAACGCTCTTCCGATCAAGCCAATGGGCGGTTTTGGGACGAATGATGCGCCGCTGGATCTCAGCACTCCTCCAGCCAGGAAGAAATTTCGTCGCGCGACGGGCTTCGCACAGATTCTAGCAAGGCTCCGTGGGCCCGCGGCGACTTATGGGATGGAACGTCATTTTTTGGCGGCGAGAGCTGAAATTGTCTCTTCGATCCGCGCATTTCAAAGGGGGTTGGTCAGAGAGCTTCGAGCGGCGCGCGCCGGCGATTTTGCCGAGGCCTATCGGCGGCCAGCACTGGCTTTGGGTGCTAAGCTTCTGAGCGGGAGCGAATTGACTGATCTCCAGCGCGCGAGGCCCATAAATTGAGGGGCTCGACGCGCCATACCGCTTTGTGCGAAATCACCTGCCTCCTCTAGATGTTTTGTGAGTTGTCCAAATGGCGAGCAAAAAGAACCCACTCAACCTTAATCCGCTCCAGCTTCGTACCCTGACCGTATTGCAATTACTCGCTCAGGTTCCGGGCGCAGGCCAGGCCGGACCTCAAATCGGCGAGATCACAATTAGCCGCTTTCCAATGCCCCATGGCGACCACCTCCATTTGGGGGACTTCATTGTGGGAGTAAAAGATGCGACGGGGCTGCAAAATAAGGCAGTTTGGAACGCCATGACCCGAAAGGGCCTGGCGCGTGCCGACTGGCCGCGAGCCATCGTTCTGACCCAAGAGGGTAGGAGCTACCAGACGGATATGAGCCAAAAGATCGTTTCCCGGGCGGAGCATTAGGCCGCAATTGGCTCTTAAGCGAGATTTGTGCGCGAAATTGTGACAAAGCTGTGGGCTCAGAGTTTGGTTGAGCGCTGGACCGACGTCTTATCGCCCTTGTACTTTAGGCCCGGTATTCCAGGACACGAAAAACGCGGATCGTAGAATGAGCCCGAAAAAACAAAGGCGCTTTGCTTTCGTGATCGCGCTGCTCCTTGCAGGTGCGGGTGCCGCCGCCCTCGTGGTGTTTGCGCTTCGCGACAATGTTTTGTTTTTTTATAGCCCGACCGAATTGGCTGAGGCCGGGATCGCGCCGGGTCAAAGCATTCGCATAGGCGGCTTGGTGGAATCGGGAAGCGTCGTGCGCCAGGAGGGGCTCGCGGTAAGTTTTGTCGTCACCGATTGTCTCAACTCCATCGAAGTAAATTATTCAGGCGTGCTGCCCGACCTCTTCCGCGAGGGCCAAGGCATCATTGCGATTGGCGCGCCTGATGCCAGCGGTCATTTCCAAGCCCGCGAAGTTCTCGCGCGGCACGACGAAAACTATATTCCCCCCGAAGTGGCGGCTGCCATCGAGCATGTTGCAGATTGCGGAGAGGCCGGCACTATGGCGGGCACCCTATGAGCGCTGAACTGGGTCAACTTGCTCTATGCCTCGCTCTGGCGCTTTCGCTGGTGCAAGTGGTGGCCGGCTTTCACGGCGCGATTACCGTCAACGCGCGCTTTATGGCGATGAGCCGGGGTGCTGCTCTCGGTACCTTTGTCTTCACGACGCTCGCCTTCGGCGCTTTGATGTTCGCCTATGTCGTTTCGGATTTTACCGTGCTTGCGGTGGTCCAGAACTCGCACACGGCCAAGCCGCTCCTCTATAAGATCACCGGCGTTTGGGCGAACCACGAAGGCTCGATGCTTTTATGGGTTCTCATTCTAACAATCTATTCGGCAGCGATCGCGCTCACCGATGCGGGTGGCCAGAGGTTGAACGCAAGGACTTTAGGTGTTCAGGGCCTTGTCGCCATCGCGTTCATTCTGTTCATTCTTTTAACCTCCAATCCGTTCGCGCGCGTTCTGCTCCCGCCCTTTGAGGGCACCGGACTAAATCCGCTGCTCCAAGATCCAGGCCTCGCCTTTCATCCACCGCTGCTCTACGCTGGCTATGTAGGGCTCTCGGCGACCTTTTCATTCGCGGTCGCCGCGCTTTTGGAAGCGCGCAATGATGCGCATTGGGTGCGCGCGGCGCGTCCCTTTGCTCTTATTGCCTGGGTGGCGCTCACGCTGGGAGTCGCTGCGGGGTCCTGGTGGGCTTATTATACGCTCGGCTGGGGCGGTTTTTGGTTCTGGGATCCGGTGGAAAACGCCTCATTGATGCCCTGGCTTGTGACCACCGCGCTTTTTCACTCCATGATGGCGACCGAGCGCAGCGGCGCGTTCAAAAGCTGGACCATGTTGCTAGCGCTTGCCGCCTTTTCTTTCAGTCTCATAGGGACATTCCTTGTCCGCTCCGGGGTTCTCAACTCGGTGCATGCCTTTGCGAACGATCCCGAGCGGGGGCTTTTTATTCTTCTTATTCTTGCTTTTGCGGTGGGTCTGCCATTGGCCTTTTTTGCCTTGCGTGCGCCCCATCTTACGCCGGGTGCTCCGTTCGAGCCCGCGAGCCGTGAAACCGGTATTTTGCTAAATAATCTTCTTCTTGTTGTTGCAGCCGGAGCTATCATGTTCGGCACGCTCTACCCGCTTTTCCTCGATGCGCTCACGGGCACGATGCTTTCCGTCGGTCCGCAATTTTTTGTAATCGTGTTCATTCCGCTTATGACGGCCATCGCGATGCTCATGCCGTTTGGCCCGCTTATTCGCTGGCGCCGTGCTGATCTTCTCGCTGCCGCTTGGTCGTTGCGCTGGGCCGGCGCCGCTGCACTGGTCGCATTTCTGGTTACGCTTGCTCTCATCGAACCGCGCTCCGTATTAGGTTTGCTTGCGGCTGGCTTTAGCGTTTGGCTTGTAGGTGGCGCGATTACGGATTTGTACCGGCGCGCGGGACATTGGCGATATTTATCTAACCTCTCGATGAGTGCTTGGGCGGTGGCATTAGCCCATGCCGGTATTGGCATTGTTGCGCTTGGTGTGGCCGGCACGACGGTTTGGCGGAGCGAAGCCGCAAACGTAGTAGCCCCTGGTGAAACGCTTAGTATTGCGGGGTATGATTTGCGTTTCGAGGGCGTCGAGCGCGTTCCCGGACCGAATTTTATCGCTGACCGCGCTGAGATAGTGCTCTCCAAGAACGGCAACGAAATCGCAATCATCCACCCGGAGAAGCGTCAATTCTTAAGTGACGGCACGGTCACAACGAATTCCTCGATACGGACCAATGGGATTGCCGATCTCTATGTCATCCTTGGCGATCCGAGGGACAATGGTGCCTGGGTCATTAGTGCCTATTATTCTCCACTGGCACCGTTTATTTGGATTGGTGCTGTGATCATGGCCTGCGGCGGTCTATTCGGCTTTGCGGTTCGCATTCGTCGCGCGCGCGCGACAGCATCGGCTGCGCCCACCCACGCCGCTAAGCCGGTAAAGGGCGCGATCGCGTGAGAGCGCTTCTTCTTGTCTTCGCTTTGTCGATGGCTGCAACGCCTTCCATGGCGGCCTATGAAGAGGCTTTGCCCGATGCCGCTCAGGAGGCGCGGGCACGATCGCTGTTTCGAGAGCTTCGTTGTGTGGTTTGTCAGGGCCAATCAATCGATGAGTCGAATGCGGACCTCGCCGCGGATTTGCGCCAGATCGTCCGTGGCAAAATTGTCGAGGGGGAGAGCGACGAGGCCATCAAAACCTTTCTTGTCTATCGTTACGGCATATTCGTCCTGATGCGGCCACCGATGAGGGGCGATACATATCTTTTATGGTTTGGTCCGGCGCTCCTTCTCTTGATCGGAGGAGGCATGGTCTGGGCCATTGTAGGCCGCGCTAAGCGCCGCGGGATGTCTGAGGGCGCGGAGTTGCCTTCAGAAGAGTTCGACGAGACTGCGCCCGACCAACACGCTTGAACCGCAAATTTACCGTCCTCAGTTTATAAATTACAGTTAATATTAAGGTTATGGTAGTGACAGCTACCCGCATTATATTGGTAAGGAAGATATTGAGGCGCTGGGATGTGCAAGACCCATTAGAGGACAAACAACATGAGCAGTGAGAGCAATATGAAACCTGGAGGAATTGCCGGCGGTGCGGGCGGTTCTTCGCCGGCGCAAAAAGGGGGGCGTTTGTCCGGGGCTCGTTTGATTTTCAGCGCAGCACTAATAGCCGCGCTGTCTTTTGGCGCCGGAGCATTATTCTTTGCCGATCGGGAGCAGACCTCCACTGAAAACAGTGCCGTTTCCGCTTCACGTGAAATTGCATCGAGCGACTTGCCGCAACCGATCCGGATTGCGTCAGATGTCTCCGATAGTGACGCCCCGCGCTTTCTCGAAACCGGCGCGCCCTTCTCCTTTGCCAATCTTGTCGAACAAGTCAGCCCCGCAGTGGTGACCATATTGACCGAACGGGAAGCGCAGACAAATTTTCAGATTCCCGAAGGCGTCCCGGAACCCTTTCAAGAATTTTTCCGCCGTTTTGGCGAAGGGCCGAATGGCGCGCCACAACAGCCCCGCCGGGCACGGGCCATGGGCTCCGGATTTTTTATCGAAGCCGACGGATATCTGGTCACCAATAATCATGTGGTGGCAGATGCGGACGAGATAACGGTTCGGCTGCCGGATGGACGCGAATTCGAGGCGACGATTGTAGGCTCGGACGAGCCTACCGATATCGCGCTCCTCAAAATTGATGACGTGAGCGATATGCCGACCGTGGAATTCGGCGACGACCGGCTTTTGCGGGTCGGTGATTGGGTGGTTGCGGTGGGCAATCCCTTCGGCTTGGGCGGAACCGTTACGGCGGGCATCGTCTCTTCCATTGGGCGCGACATCGGCGCGGGAGCCTATACGGACTACATCCAAATTGACGCACCGATCAATCGGGGTAATTCCGGTGGACCGACTTTTGATTTATCGGGCCGTGTGATTGGCGTGAACAGCGCAATTTTCTCGCCTTCCGGTGGCAGCGTCGGTATTGGCTTTGCCATTCCCTCATCGACGGTACAGGATATCGTTTCACAACTTAAGGCCGGTGGCGAAGTCACGCGCGGTTGGTTGGGCGTAGCAATTCAAAATCTGACCCCGGAAATAGCGGCCAGCATGGGCGTCCCCGATGAGAAGGGCGCGATTGTGTCGAGCGTGATCGAAAATAGCCCGGCGGAGCGGGCTGGGTTTCAGGCCGGTGACGTAATCACAGCCGTAGACGGCGAAGAGGTCGACGATCAGCGCGCTCTCACGCGCAGAGTCGGTAGTCTTCTCGCTGGCGACACCGCAAATTTTGTCGTGCTGCGCGGTGGTGATCCGCAAACCATCTCTGCCTTGATCGCGCGCCGCCCTACCCCGGACCAGTTGGCTTCGGCTGCGGGTTCCGTGCCGGGGCAGGGCGGAGCAGAGGATTCGTCCGCTGAATCGCTTGGGCTGCGCCTGATGCCGCTTAATCGCCTAGCGCGTGAGCAATTCAACATCGACGAAAGCGTCAATGGCGTTCTCGTGTCCGATGTTGCTGCGGAAAGCGAAGCGGCTGAGAAGGGTTTTCGCCCTGGGACCGTTATCATAGCGATTGGCAATGAAGAAGTTGAAACACCCGATGACGTTGCTGCGGGCATTGCGAGCGCCCGCGAAGCGGACCGGGAAAGCGTCCTATTGCTTGTCACGGACACGCGAGGCCAAAGATTTGTGACTCTAAATACGGAACAAGACGGCTAAAGCCGCCGTTTGGCTTGGAAGGGACTATTGAGATGCGGATTCTCGTTATTGAAGATGATCTGGAAGCACAGCGTTACCTCGTAAAAGGATTGCGTGAAGCGGGTCATGTCGTCGACGATGCGGCGGATGGCGAGACAGGCCTGACCTTGGCAATGTCGCGCAGCTACGACGTGGCCGTCGTGGATCGAATGTTGCCGAAGCTCGACGGTTTAAAGATGGTCGAATCCATGCGCGAAGAGCGCAACATGACGCCAGTGCTGTTTTTAAGCGCGCTGTCCGATGTCGACGACCGCATCAAGGGCTTAAGGGCCGGCGGCGACGATTACCTCACCAAGCCCTATTCCTTCGCAGAGCTGTTGGCGCGTCTTGATGCATTGATGCGCCGGCGCGATCCGAGCGCGGTCAAAACAAAAGTCTTGGTCGGCGATCTTGAACTCGATCTTCTTTCGCGTACCGCCAGGCGCGATGAATCGAGCATCGATCTTCAACCGCGCGAGTTTCGTCTTCTTGAATATCTGATGCGTCACCAGGGACAAATCGTGACGCGCACGATGTTGCTGGAAAATGTTTGGGAATATCACTTCGATCCGCAGACCAATGTGATCGATGTGCACATTTCACGCCTCAGGGCGAAGATCGACAAAGGGTATCCTCAGCCATTGCTTCATACGGTACGCGGCGCGGGCTACATGATCCGTGCGCACGCTTAGCGTCCTAAGCAGCCAGTCTTTTCGGATTGTCGCGCTTTATTTGGCAATCTTCGCTCTCTCTGCGACCGCATTGCTGGGCTTTGTCTATTGGAACACTGCGCTTGTTCTCGATCGCGAGACCGACGGTGCGATTCGCGCGGAAGTAACCGGCCTCGTCGAGCAATATCAGAGGCTCGGACTTCCGGCCCTCATCGATGCCATAATCAACCGCTCGGTGCGCGGCGAGCAGGGGATTTATGTGTTGGCGGGGTCCGATCGCAGGCTCATCGCAGGAAATCTCGACTCCTGGCCGCAACTCGAACTGACCGATGACGGTTTTGCAGAATTTGAGTTCGAGCGCCGCGTCGGCGGTGCACCTGAGCTCCATCAGGCACGTGGGCGTGTCTTCACGCTGGCGCAAGGGTTCCTTCTTCTGGTCGCACGCGATGTGGAAGACCGCCGCGCGTGGGAAAACCTTTTGGGATCGGCTTTGCGCTGGAGCATTGCGCTGGTGATCGTGCTTGGATTGCTGGGCGGCGTCTTTGTCAGCCGAAACGTGCTGGCGCGTCTCGATGCGATTAACCGGACCAGCCGGCAGATCGTGGCAGGCGATCTCAGCAAACGCGTTCCGGTCTCAAAGAAAGGTGACGAATTTGACGATTTGTCGCAACATCTCAATCGCATGCTTGACCGAATTGAACGCTTGATGCGCGGCATGCGGGAAGTCTCTGACAATGTCGCTCACGATCTTCGCTCGCCCCTAAATCGGCTCCGAAGCCGCCTCGAATTGGCGGCCCGGCACGGGGTTGCCGATCCGGAAATGCAACGCGATATCGAAGCGGCGGTGGAAGAGACGGATCGTTTGATCGCGACCTTTAACGCGCTGCTTCTCATTGCCCAGGCCGAGGCGGGAAGTGTGCGCGAATCCATGGAGGAGTTTGATCTTCACGAAGTGATCGAAGGCGTCAGTGAGCTGTATGAACCGCTTGCCGAGGAACAAGGCGCACAACTCCTTGTCGGAAAAGGTGAGCAACCCGCCTTTATTTCCGGAAACAAGAACCTCATTACGCAGGCGTTGGCCAATCTTGTCGACAATGCGATTAAATATTCGTCCCCGGGCAGCAAGATCGTAGTTGCACTAGAGCAAGGCCAAACCGGCCCAACCCTTGTTGTGTCCGACAATGGTCCAGGGATTCCACAAGAGGACCGGCCGCGCGTCGTCGAACGCTTTGTGCGGTTGGAAGCAAGCCGCAATTCACCAGGAACGGGACTGGGCTTAAGTTTGGTTTCGGCGGTGGCGCGTTTGCACGACGCGGAATTCGTTCTTTCCGATAATGGGCCTGGCTTGCGCGCCGAGATGAGGTTTGCTGCTCACGGCTTAACGACCTTCCTGGATAAAGACCCACCGAGGCGGTTATCGGCAGCGAGCTAAATTACTGCAATCAATTCGCATCCGCTCTATTGCGAGGTGGCGTTGCCCAATTGGTTCGCTATATTCAATTGTCCATCTGACGGTTGAAAGGAGTCGCCATGAGCAAAGCAGACTTTATCGAGACAGTCGCCAAGCAGGGTAGAGTAAGCAAGGCCGAGGCCAAGCGGGCCGTGGATTTGGTGTTCGACGGCCTGGCAGCCAGTCTTAAGGGGTCGCGCTCGAGCGGCAAACTTCAAATCGGAACATTGGGAACTTTCACAATTTCCAAGCGCTCGGCCCGTATGGCGCGAAACCCCGCTACCGGTGAGGCCATCAAAGTGAAGGCTTCGAAAAGCCTGCGCTTTAGACCGTACTTGCAGCTGAAGCACGCCGCCGGTTGTTAGGGCAGAGTTCGAACGTCCCTTATTCGGCCTAATATGGTGACACCCCGCTCTTTTCGTTTGCGCGCGGCTCGGGGATAGTTGGGTTTCATGTCGAACTCATTTCAAGAAATTCCCGGGCCGATTCCCGATGTCTATGATCCGCAGCACGCGGCCGATGTTTTACAGAGTCTGTCGAAGAATGGGCCTGCGGCTCTAGCGGACAAGAATTTTCGTACGCTCATGGAAGCGGCCGCCGGGAACAGTCCTTATCTCGCGCGTCTGATGCTGCGCGAAAAACCATTTCTCGACGAAATTCACTATACTCCCCCGGATGCCCTTCTCGCCTCGCTTAATAAGGAGGCGCTCGGCACAGCGTTCGAGCCTGATATCAACGTCGCAATGCGCCGCCTTCGTGTCGCCAAGCGCAAGGCCGCGCTGACCATCGCACTGGCCGATATCGCGGGGCTTTACGATCTAGATGCGGTAACCGGTGCGTTGACCCGCTTTGCCGATGCAGCACTCAAGGGTGCGCTACGCCATCTCTTGCGTGCTTCGGCAGCGAATACTGAATTTGCTGAGACCCCGCCTGAAGAGCTGGAGGAAACCACCGGGCTGTTCGTTCTCGCCATGGGCAAGCATGGTGCGTTCGAGCTTAATTATTCCAGCGATATCGACATTGTTGTTTTCTACGAAGAGGAGCGTTTTCCCTTCTCGCATGGCGGCGAAAAGCGCCGCGCCGCGGTCGAGATCGTAAAAAACATTGTGAAGCTCCTCGCCGATGTCACCAGCGATGGCTACGTCTTTCGCGTCGATTTGCGCCTGCGGCCGGATGCGGGCGCGACCCAAGTCGCGATCTCGGCCGAGGCCGGCGAAGAATATTACGAGCTTATGGGACAAAACTGGGAGCGCGCGGCAATGATCAAGGCGCGCGCCTGTGCCGGAGATACTCAGGCAGCTGCAAAATTTCAGAAAAACATCTCGCCCTTTATCTGGAGAAAATATCTCGACTTCGCGGCCATCGAAGACATTCATTCGATCAAGCGGCAAATTCACTCCCATGGTGGTCACGGGGCTGTCGCCGTGCGGGGCCATAATCTGAAACTCGGGCGTGGCGGCATTCGCGAAATCGAGTTTTTTGCCCAAACGCAACAGCTGATCCTAGGCGGGCGAGATGCCTCGCTGCGCTCTCCACGCACCTTGGAGGCGCTCATTGCTCTGGAAAAGCGCCAAGTCATTTCGCACGCAGCAAGAGATGAAATGTCATCGGCCTATGAATTTCTTCGCATGCTCGAACACCGTTTACAGATGATCGAGGATCAGCAAACACATGAGCTTCCGAAAACAGACGAAGTCCTGGATCGCGTTGCGCGTTTCAGCGGATTTTCCGACACAAAGGAATTTAAGACTGAAGTTCTGAAGCAATTGCGAAAAGTCGAATCGAATTATGCTCAACTCTTCGAACAAGAGGCGCCGCTAGGCACACAAGAGGGAAGCCTAGTTTTTACCGGCGTCGACGACGACCCGGACACCATAAAAACGCTCACGCGGATGGGCTTTAGCGAGCCCAGCATTGTCACTGCGGCTATTCGTGGCTGGCATCATGGCCGTATTCGGGCGACGCGAACGCAGCGCTCGCGCGAGATTCTGACTCGGCTAATACCCTATCTGTTGGAGGCGCTCTCCAAGACCGCCGAGCCGCAAACCGCCTTTGTGCATTTTGATCGCTTCTTGAGCGGCATGCCGGGAGGCGTGCAGGTTCTCTCGCTTCTTCTTGCACACCCGGAACTCTTGACACTGATTGCAGAAATCACCGGTTCGGCGCCACGTCTGGCGGATTATCTAGGCCGCAATGCTTCCGTGCTCGACGCGTTGATCGATCCTGATTTTCTGACCAAGATTCCGGCGCGCGCGGAGCTTACAACCAAATTCGCGAAGGAGCGCGCGCGCCTTGCAGGGTTTGAAGGTGCGCTAGACGCTGCAAGGCGTTTCGCCCGAGAGGAAATGTTTCGGATCGGTGTACAAATCATCCGGGGTGAAACCGAAGCAGGCCGCGCGGGGCCTGCATATGCTGCGATCGCCGAAACAATAATCGAGAATCTTCAGTCGGAAGTCGAAGTGGACATTGCCGCCTCACATGGCGAGTTTGCAGGCGGCGGTTTTGTGGTGGTGGCGATGGGTAAGCTTGGCGGCCAAGAAATGACTGCAGCATCCGATCTCGATTTGGTTTTTGTCTATACGCATGATTCCGACGCGGTGCAGTCCGATGGGCCAAAGCCGTTGGGCCCAAACCAATATTACGCACGCACCTCGCAGCGATTCATTTCCGCTTTAACCGCCATGACCACGGAAGGGCGGCTCTATGAAGTCGACATGCGTCTCCGTCCCTCGGGCAATCAAGGCCCTGTTGCAGTGAGTTTTGACAGTTTCGCTGAATATCACGCCGAGAAATCTTGGACCTGGGAGCGCATGGCGCTTACCCGCGCACGCGTGCTTTCCGGCCCCAAAGATTTGGCTGCAAAAGTAGAGGGCGTAATAGCGCGAACCCTCTCGATGCCGATGGATCGAGACATAATTTTGCGCGATGCATCGGAGATGCGCGATAAAATCGCGGCGCAGTTTCCCGGCAAAGAAATGTGGGATCTAAAATTCGCGCCTGGTGGAATCGTCGATCTTGAGTTTATTGCGCAGTTCTTGCAGCTTTGCCACGCCGCCCAGGCCGATGTGCTCGATCAAAATACGATCAAAGCCATAAAGAAATTGAACAAAGCGGGCGCCCTCTCCGATACCGAGACCAAGAAGCTGATCGATGCGGCGCTGTTTCAACATGCGCTGACGCAAGTCTTACGGATCGCCCTAGAAGGAGCGTTTAAGCCCGAAACGGCCTCGGCCGGATTGAAAGCCTTGCTGGTCCGCACTGCAAAAACCGATGATTTTGCGTCGCTGGAAGCCCAACTTTCCGCAGCGCAGGCAGGCGTACGCGAGATATTTTCCCGTATTTGCTGTTAGAAAAGGGCTGAGATGAACAGCCAAGCCGCGATGATCGCGATCAAGGGCGCTGCCAAATCCTATGATGGCGGGCAATCCTTCGCCGTGCGCGACATGTCTCTCGAAATCCGTGCCGGCGAATTTGTGGCCATTGTCGGAACCTCGGGCTCGGGCAAGACAACGCTCCTAAAACTTATCAATCGTCTGACAGAGCCGTCTGAAGGCGCAGTTGAGATCAAAGGTAAGGATATCTCGGCACTCGATCCCGTGCTTTTGCGCCGACGCATTGGTTACGTGTTTCAGGGCGTGGGGTTGTTTCCACACTTAAGCGTTGCCGAAAACATCGCGATCACGCCAAAGCTTTTGGGCTGGGACAAAGCGCGCCGCGAAAGACGCGTCGGCGAATTGCTGGATCTGGTTCGCTTACCGTGCGACATCGCCGATCGGTTGCCCGCAACCCTGTCGGGCGGGCAGGCACAGCGCATCGGTGTCGCGCGGGCACTGGCGGCCGAGCCCAAGATCGTTCTGATGGACGAGCCATTTGGCGCCGTCGATCAAATTACCCGTGGGGCGCTGTCGCGCGATTATCGAGATTTGCACGAGCGCCTCGATCTGACGACAATTATGGTGACCCATGACGTGATCGAGGCGGTTCTGCTTGCCGATCGGATCGCTATTGTGGTCGGTGGCGCAATTGTCGAATCCGGAACGCCGCACGCGCTTCTTAGCAATTCAAAACATGATTATGTGCGCGAATTGATGTCTCTACCGCGCCGCCAGGCCGAGCGGATAAGCGCCTTGAGTTCGAAAGGCGCGGGCTGAGATGGAAGGGCTCGATCCGCGAATTCTCGAGGCGTTCGATGTTCTACCGAATTATTTGGGCCAGCACGTCATCCTTAGTGTCAGCGCCCTTGTCCTTGGTTTGGGGGTAAGCCTTCCGCTTGCGCTTTGGGGGACACGCGCGCCGCGGCTAAACTGGATTCTGCTCACGAGCGCTAGCGTCATTCAAACGATTCCCAGCCTTGCTCTGCTTGCGCTCTTCTATCCTTTTTTGTTGGCGCTTTCGCTGCTGACCGAACGCCTATTTGGGACTGGGTTTTCCGCGCTTGGATTCTTGCCCTCCTTATTGGCGCTTGCGCTCTACTCCATGCTTCCGATCCTACGAAACACCGTGACGGGTATTCTTGGAGTAGATCCCGCGGTGAAGGAGGCAGCCCAGGGCGTCGGCATGACGGCTAGGCAATCGCTTTATCAGGTTGAGTTGCCGCTTGCCCTGCCGGTCATTATGGCAGGCATACGCACCGCAGCGGTTTGGGTCATCGGAACAGCGACGCTGGCGACGACCGTGGGGCAAACCAGCCTGGGCAATTACATCTTTACCGGCCTGCAGACGCAAAACTGGATTTTGGTTCTGTTTGGTTGCGTTGCTGCGGCGTTGCTCGCCCTTGTTGTCGATCAGTTGCTGGCATTAGTCGAGCGTGCGCTCGGTAAGCGCCAGCGGGCTAAACTCGCCGGCGCGGCTCTTACGCTCAGCGCGCTGCTCGTTGCAGCGTCCTTAGCGCCGCTTACGCGTGGGCAAGACGATTACGTCATCGGCGCGAAGGGTTTTGCCGAACAATATATTTTGGCCTCACTGATAGAACAGCGTTTGAACGCGAGCGGCCTCACCGCGACCACGCGGAGCAATCTCGGTTCCGCCGTGGTTTTCAATGCGCTCATTGGCGGCGATGTTGATCTTTATGTCGATTACACGGGTACGATCTGGACGAACTACATGCGCCGCAGCGATGGCGGGAGCCGCGAATTCGTATTTGATGAGATGCGCACATGGTTGGAGGAGACCGAGAATGTTGGCGTGCTAGGCGCACTTGGTTTCGAAAACGCCTATGCGCTGGCCATGCGCCGCGATCTGGCTGCCGAGCTTGGCATTCGCTCGATTGACGATCTCGCCCTGCATGCGCGTGAGCTGACAGTCGGGGGTGATTTGGAGATTTTCAGCCGGCCGGAATGGGCGGCGCTGGCCGAGGCTTATGGTTTGGCCTTCGCGGAGGAGCGGACCATGCAGCCGACCTTCATGTATCCCGCTATTGTTGGCGGCGATGTGGATCTCATCACCGCCTTTTCCAGCGATGGCCGCATTGCGCTCCATGACCTTTTGGTTCTTGAGGATCCGCGGCAAGCGATCCCGCCTTATGATGCGGTTCTTCTTACCTCGCCTCAGCGGAGGAGCGATATTGCGCTAAGCCAGGCATTGACCCCGCTTATTGGCGCGATCGGTATCGAAGCGATGCGCGAGGCCAATCTCTCGGTCAGCCGCGAGGTAGATCAGTTAACTTCGGAAGAGGCGGCGCGCCGGCTGTGGCAAGATATCGTCGCCAATTAGCCTTAAAATGCGTTCAACTGCGGCCCGCAATACAACTGTGTCATCCCGGCCAAGCGCCCGTGCGGCGTCACCGCACATTTATTGGTTTCCGCGCAAAGCGCGGGGGGCGCGCGAGCCGGGACCCACGGGGGTGTACCCTCTGCGACGAACATGAATTTGGTTTTGAACTCTTTGTACACCTCCCCCTTGCGGGGTCGAAGGGCGAAAAGCGAAAGGTCCAGCGAACCTTTCGCCGCCCTGAGGTCGATAGCGCGAGTGAAGCGAGCGATATCGGGTGGGGGATAGGTGTTCGATCCCCCCACCCGATCTGCCGTCCCCCGGTTTAGAACCCGGGAGCCGCCGGATCGACCTCTCCTCGTAGGGGGAGGCAAAAAAAATGTTGAGGTGACACTTCGACGGCAGTTAATGCGCTCGCAGGATGATAATTTTTGGCGATTCAATCTGACAGAAAGATACGCCAGTCGACCCGGCGTGCGGCCGCGGCGACCCCCAAGCCCGACTGAATCAAGGTACCAGGCGCTTGATCCATTCGGGCAAAGCAAAGGAGGCGGCGTGAATGGAGGGATTATAGTAATCGGTTTTAAGCTTCAACGCGCGGAAGCGTCTTGCCGCCGCCTTGATCGCATCCGGGCTCCCTAAGCGCTTTCCTTTTGCCGCCCAGGCCAGCGCCATGAAGCCGCCGACATAAGTCGGGACCACCGTCAAATAGATTCCCGCCTTGGGAAAATAATTTTTAAGCTCTTTGAGCGCCTCGGTGATTTCCTCGGGTTGATAGAATGGCACGCCGGTTTGGAAAGTCGCAAACCCGCCCGGTCGCATAGCGCGCTTGACCCTCTCGTAAAAACTTTCGCCGAACAACGCCTTTCCGGGCCCCACGGGGTCAGGCCGGTCGGCGATGATCAAATCGAAGCGCGATTTCGATTCAGGCCTTCCCAAATATTCGAAGGCGTCGGCAATCTCGATTTTGAGTCTCTTATCTTTGAAGGCCTTGGCGTTGATTTCGCCAAAATATTTTCGGCAAAGCGCGACCACCTGCTCGTCGATATCGACAAGAACCACCTCGCGAATCTTCTTGTGTTTCAAGACCTCATCGGCGATCGAGAGATCACCGCCTCCAACGATCATGACCCGTTCGACCTTGCCATGCTCCAAAATCGGCAGATGGGTCAGCATTTCCGCATAGGCTGACTCGTCACGGGTGGTGATCTGAACGATATCGTCCAGCATCATGACGCGGCCGTTCCCGGCGGTATCGAAAATCTTGATCGCTTGATAGCGGCTGTGTTCGTCGATGAGAATCTTACTTGGCGTGATCGACTGGGCGTAGCCCTCATGGAGGTGTTCGACGAATGGTCCGGACACGGATTTCTTGGCCATTAAGGCGTGCCTAACTGTCATTTGCTGCCGCGTCGGCCCTATAGGACCTCAGCCTATCGCTGTCCACCATGGCACTGGCACGGCACCCTAAAGGCCTGAGGCAGGAAAATTTGCAGGCGAGAGGTCAATATTTCTTGCACTGGCGGGCGCAAGCCCTATATTCCGCGTCGCTCCGAAGCGAGGGGCAAGGCGGCGTGCAGCGGAAGCAACCCTTCCGCCCGCTGCTTTTTTCTTGGATTGGCGCGTTACGAATTTTGGCGCGCTTTGGTGTCAACACCTTTGGAAGGGTAGGTGCCAGAATGGCTCGACTCGGACTCGGCTTGGCGGCGATCAATGATGCAGAGGCGTATGACGCCCGCGCTTCGGCGAGGACCGTTCCGGTTCCTATTCCCGAAGGGGATGAGGATCGCAAGGATAACTTTGTCACTAGAAATGGGGTGACCTTTGCGGGCAGCCACTTGATTGTCGATCTTTGGGAGGCCGAAGGCCTAGATTGCAAAGATCGGATTGAAGCGGCGTTGCTTGATGCGGTAGCTGCCGCGAACGCCACCTTGCTGCATATTCATCTGCATGTATTTGAGTCCGGCGGGGGTATATCTGGGGTGGCGGTATTGGCCGAAAGTCACATCAGTGTTCACACTTGGCCCGGGCACGGCTATGCCGCGTTCGATATTTTTATGTGTGGCAATACCGAGCCTCGCAAGGCTTTATCCGCATTGAAAAATGCGTTGAACCCAAAGCGCGTTGTGTTGGCAGAGCATAAACGCGGCGTTCTCTAAGAGCTGTACGTCGCATTCGCATTAACCATAGGCGGGAACGGAGCGATCTGTTTTCGCCTTTTGGCCACATCACGCTTTAGGCCGGTACAATCCTTGCAGTTCCATAGGCATAATCCACGGCGGAGGGACCCTCTCTGCGCCGGCGGGAGTGCCAAAATGGAACGCTACGACGCCGTCATCATAGGCGCGGGGTCCGATGGTCTCATCGCGGCACATAAGCTTGCTTCGGCTGGGCTGAAAGTGCTCGTGGTTGAGCGTCAACAATCGGCTGGTGGCTGTGCGCAGACGCGCGAATTCCACTCCGGGTTCATGGCCTCTGCCTATGCCGACGAGCTTGCCCCCATTCCAGCGAAGATCTTTCGTCAAATGGATTTTCCCCGTCACGGAGCGATATTCATGCCCGCACCGGCCTCGACCTGCATATCGGCCGCCGGGACGAGTGTGATTTTTGGCGACGAAGCACGCATGGCGCGGGTTGCCGGAAAATCCGGCCCGGCGCTTGTCGATCTCGTACGTGAATTGAACCGCACCCGCTCAGCAATTGCAGAGCGGATCGGGGAGGTTCAGCCTAGAGCATTCTTGCGGCTTGCACGGCTCAACCCACTTCTGTCCAGTGCGCAGCGGCGCCCTTGGCCGGGCGAAGTTTGGGGCCGCGCCTCGCTTGCCGATGCACTCACTGCACGCTTACCGGATTCGAATATATCTCTGCATCACGCCGCGCATGTCTTGTCGGGTTCTGCAGCCCCTCCCTATCTCATGGGAACGGCTTTGCATCTACTGCGTGGTCTCGAAGGGTCCGGTCAGCCGCGCGGTGGGCTGGGCTCGCTGGCGAGCGCGCTGGAAAGTGCTGCCCGTGCTGCAGGCGCCGAAATACGCCTTGAGACCGAGGCCAGCGATATTCGGCTGGTCAAGGGCACGACAAACACGCTGGTCTTATCCGGGGGCGAAGAGATTTCATGCCGCGCGATAATTTCTACGTTGGATCTAAAAACCACTTTTCTTGATCTTGTCGCTTGGAGCGACTTGCCACCAAATTTTGCAAAGCGCGTAACACAGTTTCGTATGAGCAGCGCTAGGGCGCGGGTTCTCTTCGCCCTTGACGCGCTCCCTGAATTCGACTTTGCGGAAAAAGCCCGCGAGGCTGCCTTAGGGCCGATTCATGTCACGCAATCGCTCACTTCGCTGGCTCAGATACACGACAAATGGCGCGCAGGCATTTTGGCCGAACAGCTGCCCGTCACGCTGCGCGTCCCATCGCTTATCGATCCGTCTTTAGCGCCCATAGGCAAAGCTGTGATGACGGCGACAATATGCGGCGTTCCGTCGACGCTTGCGACAGGCGAGCGGGATGCGGACAAGCGTGCAGCGTTGACGAAGATCGCACTTTCCGCCGCCGAGCGCGCCGCGCCAGGAATTACCGGACAGGTCATTGCCGCTAAGACCATCGTCGCAAAGGATTTCGAGACCGAGCTCGGTTGGAGCGCAGGAGATGCCGAGGGCGGAGAACTGACGCCCGATCAGGCTCTCGGTTTTCGCCCATTCCCGGAATGGCAGGATGGGCACACCGTGCTTCGCGGGCTCTATCTTGGCGGTCCCTCCGCTGCGCCGTCCCCCTTCTTTCTGGGCGCGGGCGGCGCCCACGCCGCGGCAAGCCTGATGGCCGATCTCAAGAATAGGGTTTTGAGATGAGCGCCGGTGAAAAGAATGGTGGGATTACGGCGCGAGAAAAAGCCTGGGACGCCGTCATTATTGGCGGCGGCATTGGCGGGCTCACCGCGGCTGCCTATTTGGCGCGTGCGGGCAAGCGCACACTTCTTTTAGAGCCACGTGACGTCCTTTCCGGGCGCGCCGAAAGCGGTGCCTTGGGCGGAAATGTATTTGCCCCGGTCGCCGCCGAGGCTTTTTATTCCGTCGACCATACCCTGATCCAGGATTTACAGCTTCACCAATTTGGCTTGCGGTTTGCGCAGCGCGCGATGCCTCTGACAGTGCTACGCCCCAACGGGCGTCATCTGAATCTGCCGCACGAGCTTTTCGGCGCACGCGCCGCGATACTTGCCGAAGGCACCGCGGATGCGAGCGCCTATCCACGCTTTCGCCGCGAGCTCTTTGCCCTTGCGCGGAGGCTTCGCTTGCTTTGGTCGCCTCAAAGCGCTGGGCTTGATCAAACCCGCACAGGCGGATCGCTTGAAGCAATCGCTCAGGCTTGCGCGTTATCCAAACAAGAAATAACGCGTCTAGACATTGCCGCGCGTAGTTCGGCCAATGGCTTTTTGCAGAAATGGTTCGAGAGCGACACAATAAAAACGGCACTGGCTGATCAGCCCCCACTGACTGGTCCAGTTTGAATCTTAGTTCATGGTCGGTCTTTCTGGCAACGGGACGATGGTTTCTGGCGTCGGGGGCCGATAACCGAGGGCACTGTGCGGGCGCTTTGTGTTGTAGTGCCGCCGCCATTGCTCGATGACGATCTGTGCTTCTCTCAAAGAATAGAAGATTTCCCCGTTGAGAAGTTCGTCCCTGAAGCGTGCGTTGAAGCTCTCGATGTAGCCGTTCTCCCAGGGGCTTCCAGGCTCAATGTAGGCGGTCTTTGCTCCAACCACGCTGATCCAGTTGCGTACGGCTTCAGCAACAAACTCCGGCCCATTATCGGAACGAATGTAGGCTGGTACGCCATGCAGAATGAAGAGATCGGTGAGGACATCGATCACATCGGTAGAATTGAGTTTCCGCTTCACCCGAATGGCCAGACATTCCCGACTAAACTCATCCAGGACGTTGAGGGTTCGGAACACGCGCCCATCGTCGGTTCGATGATGAACAAAATCATAGGACCAGACGTGGTTCACATAGCCTGCCCGCAAGCGGACACACGAGCCATCATTGAGCCACAGGCGGCCTTTCTTCGGCTGTTTCTGTGGGACCTTAAGCCCCTCCCGTCGCCATAGGCGCTCCACACGCTTGTCATTGATATGCCAACCGGCCTCTCGAAGGAGGGCGGCAATGCGACGATAGCCGTAGCGGCCATATTGCCGGGCCAGTTCGGTCATGTCGCCGACAAGGCGCTCTTCGTCTTCTTTGCCCCTTGGATCGTGGCGTTGTGTGGTGCGATGCTGACCAAGTACGCGACAGGCACGGCGTTCGGAAACACTCAGCTTGTCACGCACCTGATCAATGCAACACCTACGACGCGAGGGGCTTAGAAGTTTCCCCGGGCGGCCTCCGCTAGGATCTGCTTATCAAGCGTGAGGTTCGCAGCAGCCCTTCGAAGCCGTTGGTTCTCCACCTTAAGCCGCTTCAACTGTTTGAGCTGATCTGTACCCATGCCGCCATAGTTCTTGCGCCAGCGGTAGTAGGTGAACGCGGTTACGCCAATCTGGCGAATGGCATCGATCCGAGACTTCCCTTGCCCCAGTAAAACGTCAACCTGACGCAGCTTAGATACGATCTCTTCTGGTTTATGGCGCTTAGCAGCCATCTTCGGTCCTCCTCTTTCCATCACAATAGGGTGGACCAATTCAAAGGGGGAGGATCACTCTTGGACCCTGCTGACGAAAGTGGAGACGTCCTGCGATAGGATTTTAATCGCAGGAGGTGCAAATGTCGAAGCAGAATGGGAACAAGGGCCGGCGGTTTGATCGGTCCTGAAAGACTTTGAGGTTCTAACCCCCCGGCAGAGAGGCCTGCCGCTAGTGTTGCGTTGATCCATTGAGACCGCAGGGGTAAAGCGGACTCTCGCACTGCAACATGGAATGTTGGCAGAGGTGAGTATCGGGGGGTGCGTCCTCGATACCAAACTCGATCTCAATACGTCATCGTCCGGCTCATCATTTGATGTCCATGCAGTGCGCCATAAACAAGTGGCACAAACCTGTTACTGGACTGCACGGATTCTGCACGGATGTAGGTGTGCAGTCGTTCTTTTCTGGTCCGGAAATTTCCGTTTCGTTCTAATTTAACGAACTCGCATTCGTGAACAGCCGTTGGTTTTCCTGCAAAAAATGGTGCCGGAGGTGAGAATTGAACTCACGACCTACCCCTTACCAAGGGGTTGCGCTACCACTACGCTACTCCGGCATCAAAGTGCCAAATTCCGCGGAATCTGACCGTCAGGAGGGCTGCTATAACCGAAGAGGGCGGAGAGCGGAAGGTGCAGGGCCTGCATAAATCCGGGCCGCACAAAAGCGCCAAAGATGTACGCAAAGCGAAGCTCGAAGCGGCGCTGAAAGAGAATTTGGGCCGCCGCAAAGCCCAGGCCCGCGCACGCAAAGGACAGGAGCGGCCAAATGGGACCGAGACGGGCGCAAAAGAGCCCCATTGTGGTCCTAGCGCCGCCAAAGAGCCCGATTAAACCTATCTCAATGCGCCCAATTGTTTGCATGGTTTGTTCCATGGGCGGGCTGCGGGGTAAAAGGCTCAATCGGGCGCTGGGCCATTTCGGCTGAACGGTAGCGGCCGGCTGGATTCGTTATTACGTTTTTAAGGGAATCGATATCGGGGCTACACAATTGTCTAGCTCATTGTCAGGTCTTACCGCCCGGCACCATCGCCAAGCCCGATTAAAGGATTTTTATGGATCAGATTCGTATACGCGGCGGCAAATCTCTTTACGGCGAGATTCCGATCAGCGGGGCGAAGAACGCGGCGCTGCCCTTAATCGCGGCTGCGCTTCTGACGCCCGACCGGATGACTCTGACTAATATTCCCGATCTGGCCGACATTGCTTGCATGACCGAGCTGATGGAACAACTCGACACCTCTGTGGAGTGGCGCAAATCCGAAAAGCTTGGCGAGGGAGGTGTGTTGGTTCTTCGTTCCGCGTGGCGGCCGCAAAGTTTCGCGCCTTATGATGTCGTCAGAAAAATGCGCGCAAGCTTTCTTGTGCTGGGCCCGCTTCTGGCGCGGGTGCGCGAAGCCACGATATCGCTTCCGGGTGGCTGCGCGATCGGCGCCCGTCCGGTCGATCTGCATTTGAAGGGCTTAGAGGCCATGGGCGCGAGCATAGAGATCGCCGGCGGCTATGTGTTGGCGCGTGCGCCCAATGGCTTAAAGGGCGCGGAATTTGTTTTTCCCACAGTCTCTGTCGGCGCGACGGAAAATCTTCTTATGGCTGCCGTGCTTGCCGAGGGCCGAACGGTTCTCGTCAACGCCGCACGCGAGCCGGAGATTACTGATCTCGGTCAATGCTTGATGGCAATGGGGGCTAAAGTTTCAGGCCTTGGCAGCAAACGGATTATCATCGAGGGTGTCCCTGAGTTGGGCGGAACCAGTCATGCGGTTTTGCCAGATCGTATTGAGACCGGAACTTACGCCATTGCTGCCGCTATTGTCGGCGGCGAGCTGGAGCTTACCGGTACGCGCGAAGAGCTGATCGGCGCGCTTGCCGAGCTTTTACGCAAAACGGGGAGCGAAGTCAGCGCCACCAATCGCGGCATCAAGATCGCGCGTAATGGTGCGCGCCCCAATGCGGTGAGCGTGGCGACCGAGCCCTTTCCGGGCTTTCCCACCGATCTCCAGGCACAATATATGGCGCTGATGGCGACGGCCGAGGGCGACGCGGAAATTCGCGAATCCATTTTCGAGAATCGTTTTATGCATGTCCCGGAATTGGCGCGCATGGGAGCCGATATCGCAGTGGACGGTGATAGGGCTATTGTGCATGGCAAGGAGCGCCTTAAAGGCGCCCCGGTGATGGCAACCGATTTGCGTGCTTCGGTCAGTCTCATATTGGCGGGCCTTGCCGCTGAGGGCGAAACTATCGTCAATCGCGTCTATCATCTCGATCGCGGTTTCGAACGGATTGAAGAAAAATTAGGGCGCTGCGGCGCCGATATTGAACGGCTTAAATAATGTCTGCGGCGCCAGAACCTCAAAACCTAAATTTGCTCGTGGAAGACGAAGAAGATCTCAGCATCGTCTCGGCCTATCTGCAGGACGCGATCGTGCGTTTGGGCGATATTGCTTATTTGCCGAAAACACGGCGCTTTGCATTGCTTGCAAATCGCTATTGCTGGGAATGTGACGACGCTGGAGAGGCGGGCTCGCGCAAATTGGCAGGCATTCACTTTGATGAAGTGATCCGCGCCCAATCCACGAACATCCGGCGGAGCAATCCCGATGCGGTGCTGCAATTGCTTGCGGTGCAGTTTGCACCCACGGGCGAGGAGGGCGGCCTGGTCGATCTCTGTTTCGCGGGCGGCGGATGCATTCGCCTTGAGGTCGAATGTGTCGACGCGTCTTTGCGTGATCTCTCAAGCCCATGGCAGGTGCGAACCCGGCCCGCACATCCATTGGAGGACGGCTGATGGTCGCCCGATTGGACGCAAACGAAAAGGATTTTGCGCAAAAATTTTCCGGGCTCATAGAGGGAAATCGCGAAAACGAAGAAGATGTCTCGCGCATCGTGCGTGAGATTATCGCCGAGTTTCGTAAGCGCGGCGATGCGGCGCTTTGTGAATATGGCAAGCGTTTCGATAAAATCGATCTTAACCCGGAAACATTGCGCGTTCCGGCGGCCGAGATCGAAGCGGCGGAAAAAGCCGCTGCGCCCGAACTTATCAAAGCGCTCAGCCTCGCAGCAAACCGCATCGAGGCTTATCACTTACGCCAAATTCCGGAAGACGAGCGTTTTAGCGATGAAACCGGGGTGCAATTGGGCTGGCGCTGGCGACCGGTCGAGAGCGTCGGGCTTTACGTTCCGGGCGGCACGGCAAGCTATCCGAGCTCGGTGTTGATGAACGCTGTTCCGGCGCGTGTCGCCGGCGTGAAACGCGTCATAATGATGACTCCGGCAACGGGAGGATCGATCAATCCGCTGACCCTTGTTGCCGCGCGCATTGCGGGCGTGGAGGAGATTTACCGGGTGGGCGGAGCGCAAGCGATCGCCGCGCTCTGCTATGGCACTGAAACGATCAAGCCGGTCGCCAAAATCGTCGGGCCGGGCAATGCCTATGTCGCGAGCGCAAAGCGTGAAGTGTTCGGACATGTGGGGATCGACACCATCGCAGGGCCTTCAGAAATTCTTGTTGTCGCTGATGGCAAAAACGATCCGGCCTGGATCGCTGCCGATCTTCTGAGCCAAGCCGAACATGATGCCTCTTCGCAATCGATTTTGATCAGCGATGATTCCGATTTCGCCGATGCGGTGGCTGCTGAAGTGGAACGCCAACTTGGGGTTTTGCCGCGACGCGAAATCGCAAGCGCCAGTTGGCGCGATCATGGCGCGATCATTGTCGTGGGCGCGCTGGAAGAAGCGGCGCCGCTGGTCGATGCGATCGCGCCGGAACATTTGGAGATCGCAACCGATAATCCGGAAGATTTTTTGGCGCTTATCAATAATGCGGGCGCAGTCTTTTTGGGCCGATACACGCCTGAAGCGATTGGAGACTATGTTGCCGGGCCCAACCATGTGCTTCCGACTTCGGGCGCGGCCCGTTTTTCTTCGGGGCTCTCGGTATTGGACTATATGAAGCGCACAACGCTTCTTTCCTGCGATGCGGGCGCGCTAGATGCGCTGGGACCCGCGGCGCTCATCCTGGCGGATGCCGAAGGGCTGGGTGCGCATGGCAAATCCATTTCCATTCGCCTGAATCGCAAGGATTGACCGCAAAACATGAGCACTGCGCATCATCGATCGAGTGAAGAAAAGGGCCGGGTGGCCTCCGCGAGCCCTCCGCAGATTTTATTTCGTATTGCCGATATTTTGCTCGACGAGCATTCGATATTGCGGCGCAGTCCCGAGATCGAGCAAGAACGCGACACCGCCATTTGTGATTTGCTTGCCCAAAACCATTTTGAACCTGCCGGTTCGACTGGCGGGCCTTATCATCTGCATTTGGCGATTGCCGAAAATCGGCTCGTATTTACCATTCGTTTAAGCAATGGAGAGGCTCATGGCCGCATCGCTTTGTCGCTAAACCCGTTTCGGCAGGTCGTACGCGATTATTTTTCGGTCTGTGAAACCTATAATTCTGCCCTAAGCGAAGCGCGCCGCTCGCGCATCGAGGCTTTGGATGTAGGCCGCCGGGGATTGCACAATGAGGGCGCAGAATTACTGTCCGAACGGCTGAAAGGAAAGGCGGAATTGGATTTCGAGACCGCCCGGCGCCTTTTCACTCTCATCTGCGTATTGCATCTGAAAACATGAAACTTGGAACCAATTCGACGCACCAATCCACTCCAAACGGCGAAATCTGCGTAAAAATAGTCCCGCCCGTGGCTTGATTTTCCAGCCCCCAAATGCATTCTCCCGCAAGCAGAAAATACGAAGGACCTGAATGGCCAAAGAAGAACTTCTCGAATTTCCGGGCACCGTTTCCGAGTTGCTGCCCAATGCAACTTTCCGCGTGAAGCTCGAGAATGAGCACGAAATTATCGCGCACACGGCCGGTAAGATGCGCAAAAACCGCATTCGCGTTTTGGTAGGCGATAAGGTCCTTGTCGAGATGACTCCTTATGATCTCACCAAGGGGCGTATCACCTACCGCTTTAAATAGGAGGCCTTGTGGCCGCCCGCCCGCGACTCGTGCTTGCGAGCGCCAGCCCGCGCCGCGCGGCGCTTCTGGGCCAAGCCGGGATCGTTCCCGATGCAATTATTGCTCCCAAAATAGACGAGACGCCCAAAACGGGTGAGCTGCCGCGCGATTATGCGCGGCGCATAGCGGCGGAAAAGACAAAAGCTTTGGCTTTTTCTTATGACGACGCAATAATTCTGGCGGCCGATACGGTGGTGGCCTGCGGACGAAGAATATTGCCCAAAGCCGAAACAAACCAGCAAGTCGAGAAATGCTTGAGACTTCTCTCCGGGCGGCGGCACCGCGTGTTTACGGCAATCGCTATGACCGATCTTGATGGCACCGCCCGCATGAAGATTGTCATGACGCATGTCGCGTTTAAGCGTTTGAGCGACGGTGAGATCACCAATTATCTCGCGAGCGAGGAGGGGATAGGCAAAGCCGGTGGCTATGCGATACAGGGCCTCGCAGAATGCTTTGTGCGCCAAATCAACGGCTCCTACTCTAATGTCGTGGGGCTCCCCCTTGTGGAGACCGTTTCGCTCTTAAATTCCGCCGGTTATCCGACCACTTAATCCGATCATTATTCCTTTCAAGACAGATTTGCCGATGACCGAACAGCTTTTGATACATTCCGGGATCGCCGAACTTCGAATTGCACTTCTCAATGACGGTGCGCTGGAGCGCTACTGGTCGGAGATGGGCCTAAAGGAGGAAGACGGTGAAGCACGCGCCGAGACCAGCAATGTTGGCGATATCGTTCTGGCGCGGGTCAAGCGCGTTGTGCCGGCGCTCAACGCCGGTTTTGTGGATATTGGCGATGGGCGCGACGGTTTTTTAAGCGCGTGCGATGCGGCAAAGCGCGGATCTGGTCGTGGCATTGAGGCCCCTAAAATTTCCGAGCTTGTGCATGAGGGCGAGGCCCTTCTCGTTCAGGTGCTGCGCGATGCCATGGGCGATAAGGGTGCGCGGTTAGGGCTAAATCTGAACATCGCCGGGCGCTATCTGGTCTTCACTCCTGAGGGCGGGCGGGTATTGCTCTCAAAGCGGATTGAAGATGAGGCGGAGCGCACAAGGCTCAAATCGCTTTTGGAAAGCATGGCGGAAACAAAACCCGGTGCAGGCTTTGTGGTGCGAACGGCGGCCATCGGCGCGAGCGAGGAAGAGCTGCGCGAAGATGTCGAGCATTTAACGACAATCTGGGAGGAGATTGCAGCCGCCCAAGAAGCTGACGAGCCGCCCGTGACGCTTCATCACGAGCTGGGCGCGATCGAGCGTGCGCTGCGCGATCAAGTGGGCCCCGAAATCGAAAATATCATTATCGATGACCGCCAGGCGTTCAACGCGGCGCGCGGATATGCAGAGAAGGCGATGCCGGGCTTCGCGAAGCGCATTTCGCTGCATGAGAGCGCGACGCCGCTTTTCGACGAACATGGAATCGAAGATGAAATTAGCGCTTTACAGTTTTCTGAAGTGGCGCTTGCCAATGGCGGCTGGATTATCATCGAGCCGACGGAAGCGCTGATAGCGATCGACGTCAATTCGGGCAAGCACATCGCGCGAAGCGATCTGGACACCACCGCCCTTGCCGTCAATCGCGAGGCGGCGGAAATGATCGCGCGCCAACTTGTTTTGCGTTCCATCGGCGGATTGATTGTTATCGATTTCATTCCCATGGCAGATGAGGGCGCCTTCGACAGGCTGGTGGAGATATTGGCCGATAAATTGAAGCTCGCAGGAGTGCATGCGGATGGTGCGCGCATGCCCGGCATGGATGTGGTTGTCCTTACGGTGAAACACATGCGCAAAAGCGTGAATGCCCAAGCGATGGAGCCATGCGAGAGCTGCGATGGCCATGGACGGCGTCAATCCATGTCGACGATCGCGCTAAATGCCCTGCGGCAAGTGGAGAGTGCGGCGGCGGCAGCAAAGGGAACGCCGATCGCGATGCGGGTCAGCGCGGAAATCGCAGCATGGCTCGAAGAGCGCGCCGAGCCCTTGCGGGCCGAGTTCAGCCGCAGGGGAATTTCCGCCCTTCGCGTTTTTCCTGAACCAGAGCGCGCCCGCGATAGTTTCTCGGTCGAGACCTTGGGCAAGGAGGACACAAAATGAGCGCTGCGAAATGCCCGATATGCGATAAGCCGGTTACCCAGCACCACAAGCCGTTTTGCTCCAAGCGCTGTGCTGAGCGCGATCTTGGACGTTGGCTAAATGAGAGCTATGCCATCCCTGCCGTCGAGCCGCCGGAAGACGAAGAAGAGCCTAGCGTGTCGCCCAAGAAGGAGAGCTATCACTAGCGCCATTGCGGCGCGGATTTGCATCCTCCTCCTCGGGCGCCGTCTCGGGCCCATTCTCAGGCGCTGGACAGGACGAGGGCCGTATTTTACAAAGCCCGCCTTGCCGCGATCCGGGCCGATTGGCTTGGATTGGCAAAGGGCCCAGGTAGCTCAGGGGTAGAGCAGCGGACTGAAAATCCGCGTGTCGGTGGTTCGATTCCGCCCCTGGGCACCATTAAAATCAATAGCTTACGAGAAAAGAGCGCTGAGTCATTTGAGGCTTTGTGTAATTCCTGTGTAATCGTGCCACCGACGCTGGCTTGATGGGGGTCCAACTCGCGATAAGAGAAAACTATCAGGGCCTAAATCGGTAGAACTTCCTGCAACGACGCGCCGTGGAGTTATTTACGCGTTAGACCCGCAAACGACACGCTGTGCAGACAGTGGCAAGGCCGACCTCTCCGATGAGATCGCAAAATACGTCCAGGAGAGCTTGTCGGAGAATACGCGCCGCGCATACCTCTCTGATCTCGCACATTTTAGCGCCTGGGGCGGGACCATCCCGTCAACGCCAGAGGAAGTTGCTGGATATCTGGCTGCGCACGCCAAGACCCTGAAACCCGCAACGCTGGATCGGCGGTTAGTAGCCATCTCAAAGGCCCACAAGGCACGCGGCTGTGAAAACCCCACGCGCAGCGAACTCGTTAGAGCAACACGGCGCGGGATTAAGCGCGTCGTCGGAATAAAACAGCGTCAGGCAGCACCATTGCTCAAGGAGGACTTGCATCGTGTCGTGGACGCGATGGGGGAACGGCCTAAGGACATTCGTGACCGTGCCCTGCTGCTGGTTGGCTTTGGCGGGGCGTTTCGGCGCTCAGAACTAGTCGGGCTTGATAAAGATGATGTCGAGATCACTGCAAATGGACTCCTGATCAACATTCGTCATTCCAAGACTGACCAGTATCAGGCAGGACGGAAAGTCCACATTCCGTTTGGTGATGGTGCGCATTGCCCCGCCGCCGCGCTTGAACGGTGGCTGGCCATTGCTGCGATTGATGGTGGCCCAATCTTTCGGCGCGTCGATCGACATGGAAACATTCTTTCTGCTCGGCTCGCGTCTGAAGCCGTCAGTTTGATCGTCAAGGAGCGAGTGTCGGCTGCGGGACTTGATCCTAAAGCCTATTCTGGACACAGCCTTCGAGCTGGCTATGCTACCTACGCCGCGCTGGCGGGTGTCCCAACGTGGAAGATCAGGCAACAGACGGGGCACGCGTCCGATGCGATGCTCAGTCGCTATATTCGAGATGAAATTCCCATTAGTCGATTGTAATTCGGTTGTAAAAAAGGCCGATGACATGCGTCAGAGCAGCTCTGCCGTGTTTTGCTGCTCTGACATTGTTTTCCCCTCCTTGGGGCGTGTGTAATGGTTTATGATTAAACCTTGCCTATCCGGTTTACACCCACACCCACTAGGGCTAGAATGGGCGCAAACCGGATATAGGGGAGCGCGCCATGGATGTTCTCGACCGCGCCGATCTCCCATTCCCGCATTCGCTAACCGAGTTCCAGCGACTTTTCCCCGATGATGCGGCCTGCGCCGCCTACCTAAAGAAAGCCCGCTGGGGAGACGGCTTTGCCTGCCCGCACTGCGGCACGGCGGGAGAGCCGTTCCACTTTGAAAACCGCCCTGGCGTCCTGCGCTGCCGCAAGTGCCGCCAGAACACCGGGCTGATGGTGGGAACAGTGATGGAGCGTAGCCACACTCCGCTGAACGTCTGGTTCTGGGCCGCTTATCTGGTCGCCAGTCAGACGCCCGGCATGTCCGCCGTGCAGTTTCAGCGGCAACTTGGTCTTTCGCGCTACGAGACGGCCTTTCAAATTCTCCACAAGCTCCGCTCGGGCATGGTGCGACCCAACCAAGACAGGATCGGTGGACAGCCCAAGAACCATGTTGAGGTGGACGAAACCTGGGTTGGCGGGCGAACGCGTGGGGAAGGCCGTGGTGTTCACCACAAGGTTCCCGTCTCCTGTGCCATCGAGGTGCGTCATCGAAAGCCGGGCACCAAGCTCGACAACCGGAAAGAAGGACGCTATGCCGGACGCGTTCGGCTCGCCGTCGTGCTCGACCGTAGCGCCGAGTCGCTCTGTGGGTTCGTCGAGAGCACCGGCGCGCCGGGATCGCTGATCGTTACTGACGATTGGAGCGGCTATGCTGGCCTCGGTAAGCGCGGCTATGAGCACTTCGCTGTTGCCGAGTGTGGTGATCCAGAGGTTGCCGAGCAATACCTGCCGATCATCCATCTGGTTTTCGCCAACCTGAAGACGTGGCTGATCGGGATCCACCACGGCGTTAGCCACCAGCACCTACAAGCCTACCTCAACGAGTTCACCTTCCGCTTCAACAGGCGGTTCTACCCGTTCAACGCCTTCCGCTCATTGCTCGGCATCGCGGGCGACACCTCTGCTCCAACCTATGCCGAGCTTTACTCGGGAGAGTGGCGGCACCCTACATGTAGCGGACATGGGCGTTAACCGGATAGGCAAGGATTAAACTTTATTGTGTCCATCATAAGTAAAGGGAGTACATGAAGTTACCCCTATTGAGACTCCAATTGCCGAATATCCCTTGGCTGCTGGGTCGCGGGGGCTTGTGGGGCCTGAATAGGACCGCCTGGGGCGGCACGAAACTTAGCCAACGGATCATTTGCCCCAAAAGACATTGAACCCCTATCATCCCGGAATCGTCTGCTTGGGTGGCATGCGGGATTAAACAGTACAAACATCTCGTAACCGTAGTCCCGGTTCTCTGCGATATCTGCGCTGTAGGCCGCGGTGCCAAAAGAATTCAGCTCTACAACAAAGGGAGCGTATCCCACATACCCCCCGAAAGCGTTACGGTCGTTTAGTTCCCCGCAAACATATATCGTATTGCTATTCAATCCAAGAACAGCCCACACGTCCCTGAACTGTGCCGAGTCAGGGTCTCTTAGATCACGCATGGCCCGTTCCTCTACCACTTGTTGCATTTCTGGGGTCAGAGTGACCGGCATCGTTCCTTGAGGGCCTGACGTAGCACAAGCTGTCAAAAACGACATCGGCAACAAAACTGATGCTCTCATTTGAGGCTTCCTTGTCTGTGTGCAGATAACTGCAAGGTTAATCGAATTTTCTCCGCTTCAGCCGCAGGGCGTTAACCCCCGGAACCTGTTCCGTGCAATCTGTAGCTATAGCAAGTGGTGCAATCCATGAATGTCCGCTTTTGGCTGCGGTCTCAATGCATCAACGCAACACTAGCGGCAGGCCTCTCTGCCGGGGGTTAGAACCTCAAAGTCTTTCAGGACCGTTCTTGAGCCGTCCGGCCACTTTTCTCGGATGCGAGAGCGAATAGATCGAAAACACAGCACTCTTCAGAAAGCGTTATCAGAGCAGGCGTTTGACGTTCCCATTGGAGCTGGGCTGGCAGTGATTCCACGGCCCAGGCTTCTCGTGCAAGGTGAACCACGGACTATGCCTTTGGCTCGTAAGCACAAACTCAGACTCCTCCGTTTGCGCCAAGGTGTTGCGTCGACCGGTTGAGGCGGCGCCACTAAGCGGACATATTGCGCTGCACAATGGATGTCCGCTTCTCTAATCGGCCATTGGGTGTCAAGCACTTTCAGACTTTCCACTGTTGCGGTTTCTATGTCTCTCGCGGGCTCGCGCTTCTCTTCGGAATCGGCACTTAAGGCCCTTCCATCATGGGGTTCGAAGACGAGGCGGAACAATCTTTCGGGCGGCCTTGCCATCGGACGGACGGCAGGTCCAAGCGGACATACGAACTCACCTCATCCATCGTCCCGCGAGGGACATCACTCCACCGCTTGGTGGAACCTAAATCCTCTTATCCTCTTTGATTGGCTTTGGCGCTCATGCCACTGCGCCTTCCCTTGTGCATTGGAACTCGGTGCCATCCATCCACATGCGGTGCATGACCACAGCCAGTCTGCGTGCCAGCGCCACGATCGCCTTCTTCATCCCGCGCTTCTTGGCGATCTTTATGGCCCAGGCCTTGAGCCAAGACCATCTTGTCGAACGCACCAGCATGATATGAGCCGCCTCGTAGAGCATCGCCCGCACCATCTCGTCCCCGCACTTCGATATTGCGCCGGATCGGTTGATCTCGCCCGATTGATATTTGGACGGCGTCAGCCCAAATGCCGCCCCAACCGCCTTGGAGTTTTTGAAGCGGGCCGGCACATCGACACTGGCGCGGAAGGTCAGAGCCACCACAGGGCCGACCCCAGGGATACTCATCAGACGCCTGCAGACCTCATCGTCCCGCACGATGGCCAGCCAACTGCGGTGCAGGATGGCGAGCTGATCGCGAAGGACCCGCCGAACGATAAGAAGCGGTTCGACTAAAAGGGCCATATCCGGAAGGTCCGCGACAAGCTCCCGAATGCGTGCCTCGAACTTCAGAGCCCCCACCATCCCGACCTTGAGCCCGAAGTTGCGTAAGGTCCCGCGCAGATCGTTGTCGATGGAGATAGCCTTCGACTGAAGCAGCTTGCGGTGGGTCAGCAGCATTCAGTGCTTCTGACTGCGTAACGTCTTTACATGCACCGGACGATAGAGCCCCGCCCGCATCATCTGCGCCATCCCCCGCGCATCGTTGCGGTCCGTCTTGTTGATCTGGGCCTTCAAGACCGCTCTCATATGCCGGGTCTCGACACAAATCGCCGGCAAGCCCGCTTCGGCAAGAGCACTGAAGAGCCATTGCGATAAGGGTCCGGCTTCCAATCCGATGCGCTTGAAGTGGTAGCTAGGGTTCGTCAGCACCGGAAGCAGCGCCTCCGGCTCGCTTGCCACCTTCACTTCCCGCACGATCTTGCCCGTGCCGTCCACAATACAGACGCTCGTCTCCTTGACCGATACGTCCAATCCGGCAAAATGTTCCATGCTGCGCTTCTCCTTGTTTGATGTTTGGGGCAGCAAAAACTGACCCCGCGCTAACATCAGCCTGAAGCGCAGCACCCACAATCGTCAGAGATAAGAGCGCCGGCCGATTACCCCATCTTTCGGGGGTAGAGCGGGTATGCCGCAACCGCTCTGTCGCGCAGATACAAAAATCCGTCGGATCACCCCATTCGCACTGCGTCAGTCGGCGGCGAAGCAATAAAAGCGTCCGGCGCCCTGAAAGTCGAGAAACGCCTGCAGGCTGCAGCCCCGGGCAGTGTGCGATGAGTTCCACGAGCCGTTCACGCCACTCAAACGGTCGTGGTGGCCGATCATGGGGTCGGACTCGTCACTGTCGGAGGTCCAGTTGTTGCAAGTGTAGTCCCGGGTGGGATTTGATCCTGACGCAAAGGCCCTGCCGTGTGAATCCGAACCCGTGAGAATGTGGTGTTGGTTCCCGATGTCGTTGTCATGGAGAGCGAACTCCTCCGAGGCGGGCACCGGCTCGCCCAATTCCGTTACCGCCGTATTCACATTGATGAGGTTGGTGTCGCGTTGCACGTCGCCATGCAAATCGGCCAGGTTGCGGGCGATCATGACGCCGTCGGCATTGAACCATGGCCCGTTGCCGATGCGATCGCGTGCGTTGACCGCCGGCTCGGTGGGAGTGCTGTGAGTGCTGAGATAGGCGCGCCAGGTGCGATTGCCTGCATCGGCGGCAGCGCCGAGACTCTGGCATTCGGCGTCGGCACCTGCGAGGCCGCCGAGATGGCCGCTATGCATGGTGCTGGTGACAAAAAATCCCAGCGGCGGTTGCGGTTCCTGGCCCCAGGCCACAATGGCAGCCGAGCTCAAACCGAAGGCCGCGGTTGCGGCAAGAACACTGTATTTATGCATCACGCCCGTCCCGGGTGCCTCTTTATTTCGCGCGTGTTGTGAGACCCCGAGCGATCATCTCGACTTTGTAAAGAGAACCCGCGCCCGCGATGTATAGGGTCTGCTTATTAGGCCCGCTGAAGGCGAGGTTCTGGCAGTCTCTCGGCAGGCAGCGCACGGGTATGATGCCGAGGTGCCCCCCTTGCGCGTTCAAGACCTCAACGCCGCCTCCGGTGGCGATGTAGAGTCGGTCATCATTATCGACCGCCATCCCGTCCGCATAGCTCTTGATACCGCCCAACCCATTGTCCCGGTTGCTTCGGCCTTGCAGGGTCCCGAACTCGCGCCGGTTTTCGACCAGACCATTCGGCCCGATGTCCCAAGCGATGACGTGCTCGCCATTGGAATCGCTGATGTAGAGCGTTGTTTCGTCTCGGTTGAGCTGAATGCCGTTTGGACGGATCATGTCATCTTCGATCCTCACCGGGGCCCCTCCAGGCGCGATGTAATACACTGCCGGCGGCAGACGCGGTCCGAGGGGCGTCCCGCCATACCTCTCCACCAACTCCGCGGCCTGGCCTGCGGTCAGTCCAGGATCGGTGAAATAAACGCCGCCATTGCCGGCGAGGATCAAATCGTTAGGCCGGCTGAAGCGCAAACCGTCATATTCATCTGCGATCACGGCTTCGCTCCCCGCCGGGTAGATCACGCCGACCTGCTGGGATCCGTCCAAGGCCTGGACCGAGATCAAGCGTCCTTGAGAGTCCTGATTTACGCCGTGCGATTCATTCGAATCCGCAACGAGGACCAAAACCTCGTCGGTCTCGGTGTTCAGGAGGTGCAGCCGACGCGCGCCCGGTTCGGCGAAGACCAGCGATCCGTCCGCCAGCCCGAGCGGGTCATCCAACCCGTCATAGCCTTCGAGGAGGCGTTGAATCTCAGATCCGCCCTCGACCACGCCGGGGATTTCGGTTGCGGTACCGACGACGGCCGGCGCCTGAGCGTGAACGACGCCAAATGGTGCCAGCGACAAAAGCGTGAGTGCAAGGATGCCGATTTTTGTTATTGGTTTCATGCCGATACCTGCAACACAGTGGGAATGGGAGCGCCTTACCGACGGCGAAATAACAGCCTAGCATAAGCCCATTACTCAGCCATAGGCAGCCAGGGGCGAGTTGGTCAGAGCGAGCCCCCACTGGCTCAATACCAACGCGCTACAACGCCTTTGAGGGGCATACGCCGCCATTTTTCCTACCGATTTCCCGTTTGGCACAATGATGGGACGAATTTTGGGTAGTTTGCCGCCGCCGGGGCTTCGGCTTGGCGCGTGAGGGTTTTCTAGAGCATGAATTTTGGGTTGATTTTGAGCGGGCGGAAAGGAATGACCGCCATTCGCGCCGCAATGCTTGCGGCCATGCTTGCTCACATACTGGGCGTACCAGACATCGCACTCGCGCAAAATCAGAATCCCGTCGATTTGACGCCGCCCACGACGCAGATCACCCGCATCGAGGAAAGCCAAGCGCCGGTGATCGACGGCGTTCTAGACGATATCGTGTGGCAGAGCATTCCGGCGCTCGATGATTTTCGTCAGATTGACCCGGTTTATGGCGGTGAACCGAGCGAGCGCACGGAGCTGCGCCTCGCTTACGACAACAACAATTTATATATCTCGATATATGCCCATGACAGTGAACCCGACCAGATCATCGCTACGCAAAAGCAATTTGACGGAAATTTGGGACGTGATGACAGCGTTAAGATTTTTATCGATCCCAATGCCAGCCGTCGCAACGGTTATATATTCGAAGTCAATTCCCTCGGCGGCTATGTCGACGCGCTGATCCAAAACAACACCGACTTCATCAAGAACTGGACTGCGATCTGGCAGGCTGATGGAGTACGTGTCGACGATGGCTGGACGGCCGAAGTCGCCATTCCATTTCGTATTTTATCTTTTGACCCCGCGGGCACTGATTGGGGATTTGACATCTACCGTGTCATCAGACGCAAAAACGAAAATGTTCGCTGGGGCCTAAAACCGTTAGGAGCCAACAATAACGACATCAGTATGGGCGGAACCATTACGGGCCTGCACGATATGAACCAAGGCTTTGGCCTGGATGTGGAGATGTTTGGTGTCACGCGCTACGACCACTACGAAAACGGTTTGCAGAAGGACGGCATTAACTTTCGGGCAAGTGGGAATGTCTATTACAAAATCACGCCGGCCCTAACCGGCTTGATCACCGTCAATACCGATTTTTCCGACTCACCTCTGGACAGCGTGCAGGTTAACACCACGCGCTTTTCTTTGTTTCGCCAAGAAACGCGGCAATTCTTTCTGCAAGACGCTCCCGCATTCGAATTCGGCGGGCGCTCTTTCTCGACCGGCGCTTTCGGCGGAGGGGGATCTATTAATAATGGTCGGCCGTTTTTTTCCCGCAATATCGGCTTGGTAGATGGCGCGCCGGTTAGCATCGTGGCGGGCGGAAAGCTCTCTGGTCAGGTGGCCGGCATTAATGTGGGCGCCTTGAGCGTGAAAACCCATAATCCGCGCGATGGCAACGATGAAATTCTATCCGTTGCGCGCATATCCATGCCCGTCTTCGCTGAATCTCAACTCGGCCTTGTTGTTACCAATGGCGACCCGACCGGCGAGACCAACAACACAGTGTTGGGGACTGATTTCCAATATACCAACTCCAACTTCGCCGGAACAGACAACCGCCTTCTGGGCTCACTGTTCTATTTGCGCAGTTTCTCGGACGAAGATGGCGACGGCCACGAATTTGGCGGCTCCCTCCTCTATCCGAACGAGCCATGGGGCGGCGATATACACTTTAAACAGATTGGAGAAGAGTTCCGTCCGGCCCTGGGCTTCGCCAACCGGCGGGGCATACGGGAATACCGCGTCAACGGAGGCTATACAAAGCGCTTCAATGGCGGTCCGCTGCGGCAAGCCGGTGCGCGGATGCAAAATAGCTTTACCACCGATTTGAACGGCGAGATGCAGTCCCGAGACAGCATTCTCAGGGTCCAAGCACAGCACAATAGCAGCGATTTCTTGCAGATTGCCGCCGGCAACATATTTGAAAACGTGCTCGAAGAGTTCACCTTGCCCAATGACGTGGTTGTGCCCGTCGGGCGCTATAATTGGTACCATTTTGGTCCACGAATCCGGTTCAGCCCTAATCGCCGCGTATCCGGAAATATCAACGTCGATTGTTGCGAATATTATAACGGCACTAATTTTCGTAGTCGGGTCAACATCAACTGGACGCCCGACGAAACTTGGGGATTTCGGTTTTCGCACGATATGGATTTGGTCCGTCTGCCGACGGGAAATGTCGATATCCATATTTTGGAAATCAACACCAACATCAATATAACGCCACGCATGAACATCGGCACGACCGTCCAATACGACAACATTTCCAAGCAATTCAATTTTCTGTGGCAATATAGGTGGGAGTACCAGCCCGGACAGACGATATTCCTGGCCATTGGAGAAAGCGCATCAATCGAATCCTTCACCGACCCGCATTACGTTTCTCAGGCCTCCAGCGCGGTAATCCGCATCGGTCGCACATATCAATTCTGAGTAATGGCCAATTCTGAGAAATAGCGCGCCCATTCCCATGAATTTGCCGACACTTTGATAGCGCATGGCGGTCGCTTGGCCGGTCTAGTCTTGCTCAATCTATGCCGGCCAAGAAAAAAGTGCTGATAAAGCTGCGGCCGCCGCCTAAGGAACTTGACCTGTCACCAATGATGCGTTCGGCTTGATATCGAGGAGGCGAGTGTCATGACACGCGTCACATCCAGCGTTCTTATAGCTCTATCACTCGTTTTTGCCGCCCGTGCAGCGCCGGCAGCCGATTTCGGGGCAGCCTTTACAACACGAGGGGCTGGAACGGTTTCTTGCGGCTCTTGGACTGAAGGTAGGTACGGCCCAGATGCGCGCGAATGGGTTGTTAGAAACGAAGGGCGGCTGAATTTCTTGCTGGGTTACATCACCGCAAACAACAAAATGCTTCCCATGGACCGGGGCATAACGCGTGACCTTGCAGAAGGGGCAGATATAGATGCGCTGGCTGCGTGGACAGACAATTACTGCTCGGTGCAGCCGCAGCATAGCCTCACCGACGCCGCGTCGTCTCTCGTAAACGAATTACGCAACAAATGGTTCGACGCCCACCCAGCTGAGTGAGTGGGAGGTGCCGGTGGGCCGGGGCCTATCTTACTAACTCAGAGCCCAGCGCCTCGACAAAAACAAGGCCTCCCTTGTTCTTGCTCGAGAGAAGGATTTGTATCCACACTTCGGGATCGTGCGAGTTGATCTGATAAAGACTATCGCGAATAAAATTGCCCTGTTGAATCAGATCGACCGATGCAATATCAGCCAAACTAAGGTCATAGATGCGCCGCTCACCGGATTCGTCGGTAAAATATCCAATGACCCGCCGATCGGTTAAAACGTTTCCAGCTTCCAAAACGGAGTTCGGGCTCTCGGAGTAAAAATACTTCAAAACCTCGCCTTCAGATATGATGCCCGCCTGCAGCAGCTGATTATGTTCGCTGCGCGGAAGGCTCGCGCCCGCGACAACTTCTTTCCCAGCCATCGCCGCAAGCCCGATTCCGACCATAATAAGCGCGGCAAGGCCGCCGGGAATTCCAAACCGATATATCCGGCTTAGAGGCGTCTTTTTGCTTTCGTTTTGATGTCTGACGTCAGCGCCTTTGGGACGAATTGAGGTAATTGCATAACGGAGGATTTCTGGCTCATCGTAGTGACCGAAGGGAACGAAGATGAGACAGAAATCAATGAGCAAGAACGACCCGGCGGAGAGAACGGTTCGGGATATTCGGCGCAAGACACGCAAGCAGTATACGGCTGATGAGAAGATCCGGATCGTGGTGTCGGGCCTGCGCGGCGAGGAGAGCATCGCCGCCTTGTGCCGCCGCGAGGGCATCGCCGAGGGTCTGTATTACAGCTGGTCGAAAGAGTTTTTGGAAGCGGGCAAGAAGCGGCTCGCCGGCGACACCGGGCGCCAAGCGACCTCGGGCGAGGTTAAAGGCCTGCGCCAGGAGATGCGCGACTTGAAGGAGTTGGTCGCCGAACTTTCGCTGGAGAACCGTCTTCTCAAAAAAAATATGATCGGGCATGGGGGAGGCGAGGAATGAGGTATCCCGCATCCGAGAAGCTGGAGATCATCCGCCTGGTCGAGCAGTCCCACCTGGGCGTCGGGTCCACTTTGGACAAGCTGGGCATTCCGAAGACCACCTTTTATCGCTGGTACGATCGCTTTCTGGCCTTTGGCGACGCCGGTCTTGAGGATCGCAACAGCAGCCCGGGCCGGGTGTGGAACCGGATCCCGGATGATGTCCGGGGGCAGATCATCGATCTTGCCCTGGAGGAGACGCAACTGTCGCCCCGGGAACTGGCCGTCAGGTTTACGGACACCAGGGGCTACTTTGTCTCGGAAGCCTCGGTTTACCGGCTTCTCAAGGCCCACGGCCTGATCACCAGCCCCGCTTTCGTGGTCATCAAGGCAGCCGATGAGTTCCGCGACAAGACCACGGCGCCGAACCAGCTGTGGCAGACCGACTTCACCTATCTCAAGGTCATCGGCTGGGGCTGGTTTTACCTGTCGACCATCCTGGACGACTATTCCCGCTACATAATTGCTTGGAAGCTCTGCACCAACATGACGGCGGACGATGTGACGGCAACACTGAAGTTGGCGCTAGAAGCCTCAGGCTGCAATCGCGCCAATGTCGTCCACAAGCCGAGGCTGCTCAGCGACAACGGCTCGTCCTATATCTCCGGCGATCTGGCTGAATGGCTCGAGGACCACGGTATGGATCACGTTCGGGGCGCACCGTATCACCCGCAAACCCAGGGCAAGATCGAGCGCTGGCATCAAACGCTGAAGAACCGGATCCTGCTTGAAAATTATTATCTACCCGGCGATCTCGAAAACCAGATCAGCGCCTTCGTCGATCACTACAACAACCAACGCTACCACGAGAGCATCGGCAACGTAACTCCAGCCGACGCCTACTTTGGACGCCACACCGCCATCATCGAAAAGAGAAAAAGGATCAAAAAACTGACCACCCAAAACCGCCGCTTGAACCATCAACGCCAAGCGGCTTAACATCAAACAAAGATGAGCCAGATCCTCCCTTATGAAACACGCTCAACAGTCCCATTTGTTTTGATGACGGACACTGAGCGATCCGTTTCGGCATGCGCGTAGGACATTCGCTCCGGCGGAAACACCACGCTCACCCGCGTGCTGGCATCCGGTTCACTCGTGATTTCAAGAGTCCCGCTATGCGATTCCACTAGGCTTTTTGCCAGAGGTAGACCCAATCCAGCACCTTCATGTTGTCGGGTTAGCTGATTGTCGATCTGGCCAAAATGTTTCAGGACCTCTTCGATTTCCGCGGGCGTCATCCCGATGCCCGTATCCGCCACCACACTGGCTAAGCCTCCGGCGCACACATAGGCTGAGACGCAGACCTTTCCGCCCGCCGGCGTAAATTTAATCGCGTTCGAGAGTAAGTTCAGAAGAATTTGCTGCAGCCGGTGTTCGTCAATTCGTAGTTGTGGCAGATCGGAATCCAGCTCTATTTCGAGCTGAACCTCCTTGTTCTGCGCCATGCGTTTTACTTGCCGGGTACATGTGGAAATGGTGCCGCTAAGATCTATGATCTCATCTTGAAGCTTGAGTTGGCCGGCATCGGCTTTCGACAGTTCGAGGACATCATTTACCAAGTGAAGAAGATGCGCGCCGGCATCGCTAATATCCGACGCATATTCTTGATAGCGATCATGGCCGAGCAGGCCGAAGGATTTTTTCCTAAGAATGTCGGAAAATCCAACGATGGCGTTAAGTGGTGTGCGCAGCTCGTGGCTCATATTCGCCAAGAAGCGGGCTTTGATGTCGTTCGACGCCTCGGCGTCTTTGAGCGCGGCGGCAAGCCCTGCTGAATTATTTTCCACTTCGTTCTTGGCTGATTCTATATCGGCTACGTAGCTATCGGTGAGGGCACCTACAATGCCCAATCCGATAATCAGCATAACCACTGCAGTGAGTGAGATTCCGAACAAGACTGGCAAAGCGGTATTTGATGCCACGACTATGCTGGGGTCGGGTGTCAGATTTAGGGCCGCCAAGCCAACAATATTTGTGCCCATGATGCCCGCTGTCAGTAGAACAGCGCTCAGCAGCCGTCCGCGAATGTCTGGCGTCAGATGTCCCCGCGCTAAAGCGGCAGCCCCAAAGCTGGCGCCAATCAAAAGCGAGGTCGCGACAAGAAGCGGATCCCAAGTTTTCGTCGCCGAGAAGCTAACGCCCATCATGCCGACATGAAACATGCCACCGAATGCCAGCCCAACTACCGTGCCACCGAGCTGCATTTGATCGTGGCGGCGCGCTAGGAACATTCCGATAACACTACCGAGTGTTCCGATCGCTAACACGAAAATTATGGGGCCGAGGGCAAATGCGAACGGCACTCCAGGTTGAAATCCGAAGAGCAAAATCAAATAGGCCGCCCATGCCCCGCAGCCCACGGAAACGCCGGCAGCCACCAACCAGGGATATCGTATTTTCTCCGCCGGCGCGGGCTTTACAGCCAGGCTAAACGCGGTATAGGCCGCAAGAAAGCACACGAGGCTGGCAATCACGATGAGCCCAGTATCCTGAGATGCTAAAATGGATCGCATTATTCCCCCTGCAGCGTGATTACAAGCACTGCGATCGGTTGCGTTGAATTAACCTTCGATTAACTTGCTGTCGTTCCGCTATGTGTTTTGGCGGCGTCATATTGCAGCAGACTTGATTAAAATGCTGTGTATGAATGGCCCAAACGCACCATCGTGCCCGGCCAGTGTTTTCCGATCTCGCTGGCACAAGAAAGCCCTTGGTCCGGCCGCTCATTTGATAAAAGCCGCCTTAGCGGCTTGGGCGGCGCACGAACTTATTGCCGGTGGCAGTAATCTTGTGCACGATGCCAATTGCCCTCGCTTTAACGTTCCATCCAGCAAACTTCCTCATGGCACCCGCAATTATCAAAGCCGTTAAAATACTCTACTACCCGGTTCCGAAATGCGCCGGAACGTCGATGCGTGCCTGTCTGTTCGAGATTGAAAACGGCTTTGCCTGGCGCGATATGATCATCAACGGGCACACGACCCACCTGCATGATTATTTGGGCAAAGCGGGGCCATTCCAAGCGATGGCTCTGCCCGAGCCGAATTGGGAGCGCATTGCCATCGTGCGCGATCCCGTCGAGCGGTTCCTCTCGATGTATCGCAATCGCGTTTTGCATTATGGCGATATCAGCGCTTCAAGGATGGAACGGCGCGGCGTGCGTGCAGATCTGCCAACGACACCCGATCTCGAAACTTTTGTCGCTCATCTTGCCGAGTACCGAAAGCTTTCCCAATCCGGCATCACACCGATCCGCAGACGGATTTTCTCGGAAATGACATCGAGTATTATCAGCGCGTTTTTCGGCTCGATCGCATCGGCGAGCTGACGGCCTATCTTTCCGAGCGGGCTGGGCGAGCGGTTGAACTTCCACATCTGCGCAACGACGGCCCCCAAATTGGCCTCGATAGTGACGTCAGCCCTGCGACCTTGAAAAACATCGTCGATTGCTATCGCGCCGACTACGAACTTTTGCGCGGCATCTATGATCCGCCCTTGGCCTAGAGCGGGCTTCAGACAATGGCCTGGTGGAATAGTAGGCGGTCTTAGCGCATTAATTCGTGAGAATGGTCAGACATGTTGATGCAATGTCCGATCTGGCATTAAGCGGACCTTTTGCGCTGCGGCAGCGACGGCCACTCGCGGGGACATAGGGGCTCCCGGACCACCAAAACGAATGTCCGCCTCCGGGCGCGAAGCGAACATTGCGCGCAATCGACGCGGTCCACAAAAAAGTCCAGCGTGCCCCCTGTAAAATAGGAAAATCTGGGTTATGGAGAATGCCCGCCGGTGGGGGGCTCGGCCGTGAGCATCGGGACCAGACTCTGAAGGGCCATTAGACACCCGGCTTTCAGGGCAACGGATGAGCGCCGAGCGCTTTGAGACGAGAATTGATTATGCCAGGGGGCAATTTAATGTTTTCGACCAATCCCTTCGCCGAACTCCCGGCTTTTCTCTCGCCAACGCTTATACAAGCCTATGTCGTTGTGATGATGCTGGCGGTTTTCGGGGGAACCCTGTGCGATGTCGTCCATAAGCGCAGCGGACAGTATTTTTCCGAGCATCGTGCAAAGGCGAAATCGAGGGCGAAAAGAACAATTGGCTGGGGCGAAGCGACCTCGATGGCGCTAAAGACCCTGATCGTTGAGGTGGCAAGCGCCGGCGAGTTCTGCTCTCAGCAAAGACGCATTTCGCATCTCTTCATGTTCTACGGTTTCATTGCCTATCTGGTTACGACAATCGTTATGGTCTTTTGCTATCTCGGCGTAGACGCGGTCACGCCCAGCATCTTGCCGCTATTGTGGAATGTCGGCGCCTTGATGGTTCTGTTTGGCGGTTTGTGGTTTTTCTTTCTTCTTCGGGTCGACGTGTCCCACGAACATCATTCGCCGTTTCGTCTGGTGCGCGCAGATATTTTCATTGTCTCGCTTCTGTCGAGCGTTGGTTTTGCGCTTCTGTGGGAGATTTCAACGACCGGCTCAAATGCAACTCTGACCGGCGTGCTTCTGGCGCTCTACATCTTCTCTACGACATTTCTCTTTGTGTCGGTCCCGTGGTCGAAATTTGCGCATATGTTTTACAAACCCGTCATGGCGTATCAGAGAAGGCTGGAGGAGGCAGATGGTTCGTCCAATTTGCCGCCGCCTGCGGACATCGCAACTAAGGAGCATAATTAGAATGCCGACATTTACTTACATGGCGAAATGCGACGGCTGCGGACAATGTGTCGACATATGTCCCTCCGACATTATGCATATCGACAAGACATATCGGCGCTCATTCAATATCGAACCTAATTTTTGTTGGGAATGTTATGCCTGCGTTAAAGTATGCCCGCAGCACGCAATTGATGTGCGCGGTTACGCGGATTTTGCACCGCTTGGCCACAGCGTCACGGTGTTGCGCGAAGAAGAAAAGCAGACCATTTCCTGGAGGGTTAAGTTTAGAGACGGGCGCGAGAAGAATTTCGTTTCTCCGATTAGGACGACGCCATGGGGATCGATCAAATCGCCGTCCGATTACGAGGTGCCCAGCGCGGCGGCGATAAATTCGCAGGAGCTCGCGCATGAGCCGGAGTCCCTCAATATTGATGCGCTGCCCACCCTTAACCCTGATAAATTCAAGCAAGTGTTGGTGTAATGGGACTGTTCAATCGCCGAAAAACAATATTTGTGGATTCGGACATCCTTGTCATTGGCGGCGGCATGGGTGGCTGCGGCGCGACATATGAATCCAGATATTGGGGACGCGATCTAAACATCGTTTGTGTCGAAAAAGCGAATATCGAGCGCAGCGGCGCGGTTGCCCAGGGTCTCTATGCGATCAATTGCTATATGGGCATGCAGTGGGGCGAGAACCAGCCCGAAGATCATGTCCGCTATGCGCGCAACGACCTCATGGGCCTGGTGCGCGAAGATCTCGGCTACGACATCGCGCGCCATGTTGATGCCACGGTTCACAAATTCGAGGAATGGGGCCTGCCCATGATGCGTGACCCGGAAACGGGGCGCTATCAGCGCGAGGGCAAATGGCAGATCATGATCCATGGCGAAAGCTATAAGCCGATCGTCGCCGAGGCCGCGCGTAAAGCGGCCACGAAAATTTACAACCGGATTATGGTGACCCATCTTTTGATGGATTCGACAAAGCCGAACCGCGTCGGCGGGGCCGTAGGCTTCAATGTTCGTACCGGAGTTTTTTATGTCTTCCGTGCCAAGGCCGTCATCGTTGCCGCCGGCGGTGCATCGCACATCTTTAAGCCCCGCGCGGTTGGCGAGGGCATGGGGCGGACATGGTATGCACCCTGGAGCAGCGCCTCGGCCTATGCATTGCCGATCGAGGTCGGCGCAAAAATGACGCAAATGGAGAACCGCATTGTGCTCACGCGGTTCAAGGACGGTTATGGCCCCGTCGGCGCTTATTTTCTCCATTTGCACACCTACACCGAAAACGCCTATGGCGAAGATTACGAAGCCTATTGGCGCGACTCCATCGAGGCGATGGTCGGCGATTACGTCAATCATGTGCCGGTGCCGACCTGTTTGCGCAACCACGCGCTTTTGGAAGAGCTCAAGGCTGGTCGTGGCCCTATAAGAATGGTGACCAAAGAAGCCTTTCAAGATCCGCACAAAGAGACCATCGGCTGGGAAAATTTCCTCGGCATGACCATCGGACAAGCTGTTGTGTGGGCTTCGCAAAATATCGATCCCAAGGAGATTAATCCTGAGCTGACCACATCGGAACCCTATGTCATGGGCTCACACGCAACCTGTTCGGGCGCCTGGGCGAGCGGCCCGGAAGATCTTGCTCCTGATGCATATCAATGGGGCTACAACCGCATGATGACCATCGATGGGTTGTTCGGCGCAGGCGACACGATTGGCGGCACGGCCCATAAATTCTCTTCCGGTTCCTTTGCCGAAGGCCGGATCGCCGGCAAGGCCGCAGTCAAATATGTAAATGATTTGGGCAAGGACCAACCGCAAATCAGCGAGGCGGAATATGAGGGACTGAAGAAGAAAGTTTACCAGCCCTTAGAAACCTATCGCGTCGGTCGCAATGAAATCGTCGGCGGGACCGTCTCGCCAAGCTATCTGCTTCCCCTGCACGGGCTGCAACGTCTCGAAAAAATTATGGACGAATATTGCGGCGGCATCAGCTCGCACTACACGACCAATGAACCATTGCTGACGCGTGGGATCGAGCTTCTGACCATGCTGAAGGAAGATCTCGATTATCTAGGCGCCGAAGATTTGCATCAATTGCAGCGTGCTTGGGAGCTTCAACACCGAGTCTTGACCTCGGAAAGCGTGACCCAGCACACGCTGTATCGTACGGAAACGCGCTGGCCGGGATATTACTATCGCGCGGACCATCCAAAGCTGGACGATCAGGATTGGCATTGCTTCACGCTTTCCCAATATGACCAGGAAACCGGCAACTGGTCGATGGAGAAGGCCCCGGTCCATCACATCATCGATTGAGCGCGGGCTGAGATTGTTCGCAAGGCGCGCGCATAAGGGATAGAGCACGGCGAGGCGGCTATGATGTTAAGACAGCGATTATGTCGAAGCTAGTTCCGCCGCATGGCAGCGATCATTTGATGCCGCTGCTTGTGCCCGAGGCCGAGCGCGCGGGAGCGTTGCAAAACGCGCGCACCCTTAAACAAGTGCCGATGAGTAGCCGCGAGACCTCGGATTTTCTGATGCTCGGCATGGGCGCCTATACGCCGCTCAGCGGTTTCATGGGAAATAATGATTGGCGCAGCTGCTGCGCCGAGATGAAAATCTCCGGCAATTTGTTTTGGCCCATTCCAATTACTTTGTCCTGCGCAAAGGCGCTCGCTGAATCCATCGCCATTGATGAGAGCGTAACCCTTGTCGATGAGGCGTCGGCTGAGATCATGGGCACGCTCAAAGTCAGTGACAAATACTCGATCGATAAAGAATTGGAGTGCCGGCAAATATTCGGCACCGACGATCCGAAACATCCGGGCGTTGCCAAAGTTTTGGCTCAGGGTGAGATCAATTTAGGCGGGACGGTCACTGCCCTCAGCGAAGGGCGTTACCCAGAACAATATAAGGGGCTTTACTTTCGGCCCGATGAGACCCGCGCACTCTTCGAGGAAAAAGGCTGGAGCCGGGTTGCCGCCTTTCAAACCCGCAACCCGATGCACCGCAGCCATGAACATATGGCGAAGATTGCAATTGAAGTGTGCGACGGCGTTCTTATCCATCAGGTGCTTGGTGCGTTAAAGCCAGGCGATTTTCCGGCCGCGGTGCGGGTTAAAGCGATCGAAGTGCTGACCGAGAATTATTTTGTACCGAACACCTATATCCAGGCCGGCTATCCGATAGAAATGCGCTATGCTGGCCCGTGCGAGGCACTGCTGCACGCATTGTTTCGGCAAAATTTCGGCTGCTCGCATATGATGATTGGGCGCGATCATGCAGGCGTCGGCGATTATTATGGTCCGTTCGACGCCCACCACATTTTCGATACGCTGCCCGCAGGCAGCCTCGTCACGCAGCCGATCAAGATCGGCGTCACATTTTACTGCTTCAAATGCGATGGGATGGCGACCGACAGGACCTGCCCGCATGACGACAAGGATCGGCTGCAAATTTCCGGCACGCGTCTGCGCGAAATGTTCGCCAAGGGCGAGAATATCCCGGACGAGTTTAGCCGGCCCGAGGTCGCAGCTGTGCTGCGCGAATATTACGCTGGGCTGGATAGTTAAGTAGCCGCCGGTAGCGCCTAAAGATCAGTAATATTACGCGATTTGGCGACGTCCCGCGCGTGCGTCGAAGAATAATTTGAGCTAGGCTCATCCCTCGTAAAACCACTGGGGATGGTCATGGAAAAGACGAATGACGGGCGGCGTAAGTTTTTGATCGGCGCGGCCGCCGGCGGGGCGGTTGTCGCGGGCGCCGCTTTGGTGCGAGAGGCGACGCAAGAGCCGGCAGCAGGCCAAGCGGCTACGGGCGGCGCACATGACGAACATGGCATGGCTCATGACCTGGAGCTTGGCGCCTTTTTCAACGCCGCCGATGCCGCGACGGTTGCTGCGATTGCCGAGCGGATCATGCCGGGTGCGCCGAACATGCCCGGTGCTACGGATGCGAATGTGCTCAACTATATCGATCTAGCGCTCGCCGGTGCCTATGCCGATCGTCAAGATGTCTACCGCCGGGGCTTAGATCAGCTCGAGGCTTTTTCTCAAGATCGATTTAGCGCGCGGTTTGCTGCGCTGAGCGGCGAGCAACAAGACGAAGTCTTGCTCGCATTGGAAGACGGCAGCGCGACAGGGTTTGATTTTCCCGGACCGCAAGAATTCTTCGCCATGCTGCGTACCCATACGATGGAAGGCATGTTTGCCGATCCGGTCTATGGCGGAAATAAAGACTTCGCTGGCTGGAAGCTCGTTGGATTTCCGGGCGCGCAGCCCGCATTTACGCCGGCCGAAATGGCGAGCTCCGAGGCCTATGCGGGCGATAGTGTCGTTGGCTTGAAGACGACCGTTCCGGCTCGGGGGGGGTAGTCATGGCAACGCAACAGACAGATGTGGTGATCGTCGGCGCCGGAGCGGCTGGCGGAATATTGGCCGCTGAACTTGGCAAGGCAGGGATGCAAGTGATCGCATTGGAGCGTGGACCGCGCCACGCGACACCGGATTTCGCGCCTCAGGATGAGCTGCGTTATTTTCAGCGCCAAGATTTGCGTCCCGACGTAAAGCGCCAGCCGGTGACCTGGCGCGTTGATACCGATACCGTAGCAACGCCGGTCAATTCTCTTTCTTATGGTAATCAAGCGGGCGGCGGCACGGTGCATTACGGTGCGGTCTCCTGGCGTTTTCACGACGATGATTTCCGTGCACGCTCACAGACGATCGAGCGCTATGGCGAAGGTGCGATCCCGGAAAATTCATCACTAATCGATTGGCCGGTCAGCTATGACGAGCTGGAGCCCTATTACGACAAGGCCGAATACGAAATCGGTGTGTCGGGACAGGCCGGTAATCTCCAAGGCCAGGCAATCGAGGGGGGAAATCCGTTCGAAGCGCCACGGCAGCGCGATTATCCGATGCCCGCTCTCAACCTCGATCAAACCGGTGTCGTTTTCGACAATTTGGCGCGTGAGCACGGCTATCATCCCTTTCCGACGCCGCGCGCTATCCTGTCCAAGCCTTATCGCGGACGTCCCGCCTGCTCCTATTGCGGATTTTGCCAAGCCTTTGGCTGCCATATCGGCGCAAAGTCGAGCATTTTGGTCACCAAGCTACCCGAGGCCGATGCCACCGGAAATTTCACGCTTATCACCGGGGCGATGGTTTATCGCGTCAATAGTGACAACACCGGCCGCGCCACGGGCGTTTCCTATTACGGACCGGATGGTTCGGAAAATACTGTCGAAGCCGACATCGTTATACTTTCGCCCTTTATTTATGACGTGACGCGATTATTACTTCTCTCGCGCACCGAACGCTTTCCAAACGGGCTCGCCAATTCCAGTGGCCATCTCGGCAAACATCTGATGACGCATATACGTGCGCGGACAACGCTCACCTTCGATGATCGTCACCTCAATATTTACATGGGCCCGAGTGCGCAAAAACACACCATTGACGATTTCAACGCCGATAATTTTGATCATTCAGGGCTCGACTTTATCCGCGGGGCGCAAATCAGTGCCGGGCCGGTAGCGCTGGAAGGCGGCCCCATTGCGGCCTCGAACATGTCGACGCCACCGGGGATGCGGCGCTGGGGAGCCGAGTTCCGCGATTACTTGGCCAAATATTATACGAGGCATTTTGCGATCGCCGCGCAACTCGATGATTTGCCCTACGCGCATCAAACCATCGATCTCGATCCGGAAGTGCGCGATGCCTGGGGTCTGCCGGCGCCACGGCTGACTTATGATTGGCGTCGGCCAAACGAGTTAGCCCGTACCGCATTCACCATCGCAAGAATGGAAGAGATGGGCCGGGCATCCGGTGCCACCCATGTGATGACAGCGCGCAACAATACCGGCGCGCCGGCGGGGCACCATCAGGGCGGAGCACGGATGGGCGCGAACCCAGTTGAGTCGCTGGTCAATAAATACGGTCAGACTTGGGATATCCCGAATCTCTTTGTCGTCGGCTCTTCGACTTTCCCGTCAATGGGCGGTTTTAACCCAACGCTGACCATTCAAGCGCTCGCCTATATGACGGCGGACGCCATCGCCACTCGCTATCGCAACAATCCGGGCCCGTTGGTTTAGGACGCTTCAATATTCCGTAAAGAGCGGAATGACCGTCACTTGATCGCCGATATGGAAGCGAAGCAAATCTTCGCCAATCGTGAGCGGGCCGCTATAGGTCGTGCGCGTGCGTGCTGCCAGCTCGTCCAAGCCCGGCGGTGGATATTCGGGCCCGCCAAGACGCAAGATATGCGAATAGGCCGCCATTTTTGGCGCGGTCTCGGTGAAAACTTGCCCCGCCTCTTCGGGCGAAGTGTGATTGTCTCTGATGTTCTGAAGCGCGGGATCATTGGTGACATCGACTTCATGAATAAGAAGATCCACCCCTCTGCCATAATCGATCACGTTTTGATTGTATTTGGTGTCGCCGCTAAGCACGACCGAGCGGCCGGCATAATCAATACGGTAGCCGTAAGCGGGTTTGATCAACTCACCATGATTGACCTCGAATGCGGTCACGCGCACACCGTCTTGCTCGAACACAACGCCATCGGCCGAATACTCATGGGTCTCAATTAACGTACCCTCATTGACAACAAGTCCGCCCGATCCGCGTATCGCCCGGTCGGGCAGGTAAGCGGCCAACAGCCCATCCGTGATTTGTGTAATGCCGGGTGGGCCATAAACATTGAGCGGCGTTGAACGCCCGCCATGTGGGCCGAGATAGCCCGTCATCCAAACATCGGCAAAGCCATTGAGATGATCGGAATGGAAATGGGTGATAAAAATACCCTCGATATTACCGAGAGAAACGCCAAGCTGGGTGAGCCGCGTCGCAGCGCCACGCCCCGCATCGAACAGTAAATTAAAGCCGCCGGCCTGCACCAAAGTCGAAGGGCCGAAGCGTACCGTGCTCACCCTAGGCGCCGAGGTCCCGAGCATTGTGATAGTGATTTCATCGCTGGTTGGATCTTCTGCCGCTATCGAAGAGGAGATCATTGGGCACATGCTCGCCACGGCGACGATGACAGCCGCGAGAATCGCTGTGCGGTTTATCCAATTCCTTCGCGGCGCGACGCCGAGACTAATGGACAGTAAGTTCATGATCTCATCTCTCCGATGATTAGAGCCACATTCCGCGCGCACGGAACCGCAGCGCGGTTTCGCCGCAAACCTACCCAGTTCTGGTGATTTTTTACAGGGGACGCTCATCCTCTCCTAGCGTGCTGGAGGCTCTCTCTTTAGGATCGCTTTAGGAGGGGCATTCATGAGCAATTTGGACGCTGGATCATCGCCACATAGGATGCCGGGAGTGGTAGCGGCACGCGGACGCTGGCTGGTCTCGACCATTCTGTTGGTTGCAGTGATGACGGCGTTTTTCGACCGCATAAATATTGCGGTTCTATTCAGCGACCCGGAATTTCAGGCGGCTATGGGAACCAGCGACCCGGCCAGGATGGGTCTCTTGATGACCGCCTTCCTTGTTCCCTATGGCGCCTCGATCCTTCTCTTCAGCATCACGGGCGATTTCTTCGGGCCCAGAAAAACACTCACCTCCATTGCAGGACTTCTGGCCGCCACCATGGCGCTGATGGGCGCCGTCGGTTCCTATTTTCTGATGTTTGTCGGGCGCGTATTTCTGGGTTTGATGGAAGGCCCGCAATTCGGAACCGCAACCGCGACGGTCAGAAGCTGGTTTCCGCCGCACGAACAGGGCCGGGCCAATGCGTTATGGACCATCGGAAGCCCTTTGGGATCGGCAATTGGTTTTCCACTGGTAATCCTTCTCAATGCGCAATTCGGCTGGCGCGCATCCTTCTTTGCGCTCGCCGCCCTCAACGCTTTCATCGTGCTGCCGCTCATTTGGTATTTCTTAAAAGATAAGCCACCCCAAGCTGCCGCCGCACCTGCGCCGCAAGCGCACTCCGCATCGTTCGGCGAAGCAATGGCTGTGCTTATCAGCGATTGGAAAATCTGGCTCCTCACTATCTACAATTGTGGGGCGATGATTTTTCTCTGGGGCTTTAACAGCTGGCTACCCAGCTATTTGCGCGAGGCGCGCCAATTCGACATGGCAGCAACCGGATTTTATTCCTCGCTCCCTTTTATATTGATGCTGATCGGCATGATTTCCGGAGCTTGGCTCGGCGATAAAACGGGCCGCCGTGCGCTGATTTGCGGGTGTTCGCTGTTTCTCACCGGCATTTTCATCTATCTCGCGGCTGTGGCGCCAGATGCAACAAATTCTGCGTTGTTTCTTGCACTTTCTGCGGGGTTCTGGGGCAGTACCGTGCCCACTCTATTTGCGATGGGAATGCAAATCATTCCGGCAAAAATCACGGCGGCAGGGTTTGGGATTTATGCCGGTATATCAAATCTTGTGGCCTCAACTGCGCCGTTTATTATGGGTGTTCTGATCGGAAGCGCCGGAAATTTTGCGGCAGGGCTTCAGTTTCTGGTGTTCTCTTGCATTCTTTGCTCGCTTGCCATGATTCCATTGATGCGAAAGTTCTAATTTCGGAGTTCCCATGGCCTACCAGGATCTGCGCGCCTATCTTGACGAGCTTAAAAAGCGCGGCCTATTGCGCATAATCGACGAGAAATTTTGCAAAGATACCGAGATCGTTCCTTTGGTCCGGCTGCAATTTCGCGGCTTGGCTGAGGAGGAGCGCAAAGCCTTCTGGTTTCGCAATGTCAGCGATGCACGCGGGCGCAAATTCGACGGCTCGGTGGTGCTCGGTGCGTTGGGAAGTTCGCGCGCCATCTATGCGGCGGCGCTCGGGGTTGAATCCGATGAAATCGCCGATGCTTGGGCGCGGGCCCATGGCAATCATCTTGCCCCGGAAGAAATGAGCGCCGCTGACGCGCCGGTAAAAGAGATCACGCTTAGCGCGCCCAATCTAGAGGGCGGCGTCGATCGTTTCCCGCATCTCATTTCGACGCCGGGATTTGATCCCGCACCCTTTCTTACCGCCGGCGTCTGGGTCACACGCGATCCCGAGGATGGCAGTTATAATCTCGGTCTGTACCGCGGCATGATCAAAGCAGAAGACCGGGTTGGTTGTGCCACCGATGTTCCGACGCAGCATCTTGCGATCCAGTGGGAGAAGGCGCGCCGGTTGGGCAAGCCATTGGAGGCCGCTGTTTTTGTCGGTGGCCCGCCGGCACTTCTGCTCGCGGCCGCCAGCAAGGTGCCTTATGGCGTCGACGAATATGGATTGGCGGGCGCGCTCAATGGCGCGCCGATTTTCGTTGTGAAGGCCGAAACCTTCGATGCTTTTGTGCCCGCCAATGCCGAAATCGTAATCGAAGGGCTGATCCGTACCGATTTGCTCGAGCCCGAGGCGCCCTTCGGCGAGGCCAGCGGTTATTTGGGCCCGCGTAAAATGGAAAAGATTTTTGATGTGACTGCCATCAGCCATCGCAAGCAGCCGGTCTATCAAGGGATCATCAGCGAGTTTCCGCCGAGCGAAAGCACGGTCGTGCGCAAGGCCGCCTTTGACGCCATCTATCTCAAACATTTGCGCGATGCCTGTAACATTCCATCTGTGACAAAAGTTGCCTGTCACGAAATGGCCAGCTGCAACATGATGTTCGTCATTCAGCTCGATCGTCCGGCGCTGGGTCAGCCTTGGCAAGCACTCCGCGCAGCATCGGCCTTTGATGCCTCTTTGGGAAAAATCTTTATCGCTGTGGATTCGGATGTCGATCCCAATTCCATGGATGCGATCTTATGGGCGCTGTCCTACAGCATGCAGCCGCATCGCGATGCCGAGATCATTCGCGGCAAAGTTCCACGGCTCGATCCTTCGATCACGCCGAGCGACGATCAACGGCAATATGCCTATCCCGACGGGCAGGGCGCGTCCGCCATACTGATCAATGCCTGCCGCGAGCATCCCTATCTTCCGGTCTCGTTGCCGCGCCGCGATTTCATGGAAAAAGCCAAGGCGCGCTGGGCGGAACTGTCTCTGCCGCCGCTCGCGCTTAAAGAGCCTTGGCACGGTTATCCGCTTACACAATGGAGCGATGAAAATGCGGAAGAAGCAGAAAATGCAGTCACTGGGCGCTATTTCGAAACCGGCGAGAAACTAAGCTCTCGCCGCCGTCCACCAGATGACGGCTCCTGAAAGGCCTCCGTTTTAATGCCGTCTCGCCAAACACCCTCTGGCTTGAAAGCCAATTGAGCGATAGTCTTTTTAGCGAATGAATATGAATAATCTTTGGATTGGGTTTTGGATAATAAACATAGGAAATGGGACGTAAGAAAATGATGAAAAAAATCTTAGTTGGGGCGGCGCTTGTGCTCTTTTCGGCGAGCACCGCTTTTGCACAATCCGCTTTTGTCGATCGCAAGGCTCTCTCCACGGATGCGGCAAGAACAATCGTCGACACTTGCGTCGCCTTTGCGGCGGAACACAATCTGACGCTTGGCGTTGCCGTCGTCGATATTTCGGGTGTCTTGTTGGATTTCCACATGATGCAAGGTGGCGGAGCAACAACATCCGAAACCGCGATTCTGAAAGCTAGGACAGCCGCGCATTGGCGCCGTCCAACGACAGTGCTTGAAGAAACCGTCATGAGCGGCGGCAATCAGGCCTCGATTTGGATCAATGATTTTCCCAAAGGCGGCGGTCTACCAATTATGGTTGACGGACAACTTGCTGGCGCGGTCGGCGTGGGCGGACGGGCTATGCAAGACGAGTGCGCGCAAGCCGGTATAGACGCCATCATGGGTGCTTCCTGACGGAGCCACGTCGAGGATCGTAATGCGCTAGCGTAAAAGCTAGTCGCCGCCCGCGTATTCTTTCACCACGCGGTAGAGAAACTCGCGTCCCTCAAAAACCGAGCGCACCAAAATGCGCTCGTTGAGGCCGTGTGAGTCGCTTGGACCCGGCGGATGAAACAGCCCACTCAAACCATAGGTGGGAATGCCCGCCGGAGTAAGAAAGCGGCCATCATCTTCACCATTGACTTGGTAAGGGATGAGCCGCACGCCCGGCCACATCTCTTCTGCGAGTTGCCGCGCAGGCCCAAGAATGTCTTCGCTCAAAGGCGGAGCGGGGGATGGCTGCGCCGGATCGCCGATCCGCGTCAGCGCAAATTCCGGATCGTCCAGAACCTCGCGTAGTTTTGCTTCGACATCATCCATGTTTTCGCCCGGGATCATGCGGCAATCGAGGGTCGCGGTGGCGCGCATTGGAATGGCGGTCTCGGACTCGCCGCTTTGCAGTCGCACCGCCACGCAAGTCGTGCGCAGCATGGCGTTGGTCCGTGGATCGTTTTCGCGGATTCGCGCGGCAGCTTCTGTGTCCGGCGGGTCCTGCAGCAACGCGCGCGTGTCGTCCGCCATTTGCCCATCGCTTAATGGCAGCATGCCTTGCAGATAGGCGCGCGAGGAGGCGCTAATATTGACGGGAAAATCATAGGCGGCGAGCGTATTTAGGGCGCGGCCCATGCGGGTGATCAACGTGTCGCGCGGCGGGCCGGAGCTGAAGCCCCCAGTGCCCGTCAATTCCAATTGGAAAAGCTGACGGACTTTTTGTCCTGCCTGCATGGTGAACGCGACATGATTTCCCTCGGCATCGAGCAGCCCGCTGCCGTTTTCGTTGATCGCAAAATCGGCCTCGATAAGATCGCGCTCATGCTCCAGAAGATAGCGAACGCCATTGTAGTCCGCCGGTGTTTCCTCGCCGCAAGTCAAAGCCAGCTTCAGCGTGCGTGCCGGGCGGTAGCCTTCTTCGTGATAGCGGATAAAATTATCGCTTAAGATCGCCGCCATCGCTTTGTCGTCCGACGCACCGCGCGCATAAAAGAAGCCATTCTCTTCGACGAGCGTAAACGGATCGCGATCCCAATCTTCGCGGCGCGCTTCGACGACATCGATATGCGCGAGCAATAGAATTGCACCAGCATTGGCGTCCGAGCCGGGAATGCGGGCAATCAAATTTCCTCTTTTGGGATGACCCGGCGACACGATCACGGAGATATATTCGTCCGCCATGCCGGAGGCCCGCAGGCGCACCGCCATGGCTTCGGCAGGAAATGTGCAATCGCCGAGTGATTGTGTGGTGTTGATTTCGACCAGCTCGCGATACAGCTCGAAAAAGCGCTGCTCGTCTGCGGATCTTTCGCCCGCGCTTTGCGCAAGCGCCGGCAATGACAATGCGCTCAGAAATGCCGCGGCAAGGACAAGCGTGTTTTTTCTCAAGTGAAACTCTCGCGATAACCAGACCCGCATAAGACTATTTTACTCGCATTCACCCAACAATGACGAGAGTGCCATAGACGTGAATGGTGCATCGCTATTTCGCAGGCCGTTTCGCAACGCGCCGGGCATCTGTCCAATCGGGGCGCTTGTAAGGGCTACGCATCTGGTCTCTGGGCCATTATCTATTTGGAAAACGCAACACCGGTGCATTACTGGCTTTGATTTCGTGATATTCGGCTTTTTGGCGGATGCGTGGTCTATTTAGGGCGAATACTCACGTCATACCCGTGTTCAATGCGCGGGATATATCTGGGGAATTCACAATGATTTCTCGCCCGCTTGGCCAAAAGCTTAATGCATGCCTATACGGCAGCACTTCCCAAACCGTTTACGTCGCCGACTACTCCCCGCGCGGGGTGTTTTATGGGCCGAGCGCGAAGACGCTCTTTAAGGAAAAGAAAGCGGCATCGTCTGGATGCCGTTCGCTACTCCCCAGTGCAGCCCTAACCGCCGGCCTTCTCACCGCGTTTGGGCTCGTCAGTTCGCCAGAGCCGGTTCAAGCTGCCGTCGCCGATCCGGATTGCGGAGCCGCGACCACCGGGCATCTTCATGTCGTGGGGGCAACAATAGCTGGTTGTTACATCATCACCTCAGGCAACATTGATCTTCACACTTTTGGCAATGGATCGAGCGTTGCCTATTACGGCATAAACGTCTTTGATCCTGGCGGTTTCGGCGTCGATATATATGCGGGTTTTTCCGGCTATAATATTAATGTCTACAACAAGTTTGGTGCAGTTGCGGGTGCTACCGGCACTTACACCGGTGGTGGCATTTACGTCTCGAGCAGCGGCGGAAGCATCGTTGTCGACTTCGGAAATGCAACAGGTGTTTGGTCGGATCCTTTTTATAACCGGATTGCCGGAATTGAATCTGCAATTAAAGCCACAACCTCCGATTCGGGCACGATTACGATCGATCTAAACGGCTCTGCGACCGGCGCCTATGGCGGCGGCGGCAGCGGTGACGGCGTTCACGCCTACACCTCCGGGTCCGGGACACTCACGATCGACGTTGTCGGCGTCGTCACGGGAAGACAGGACGGAATTCACGCGGTGTCGGACGGTAGCAGCGACATCGATATCGGTTTCGACGAAGCTGTTGGCGGCACCTACGACCAAGGTATTGAGGCCGTCACACAGGGTGGCAATATTACGATCACCCAGGCCCCTTACGGCGATATAGTTGCTGGGCGTGAAGAGGCCATTTATGCCAACGCCCATGGCGGCGACGTCGATATAGACGTCAATAACACACAATCCAGTTCATACGCCGACGGTGTTCAGGCTTCCACGAGTGGCACCGGAACCATCGATATTACTGTCAACGGCAATATCGGTGCCGGTCATGGCGCGGGCGATGACGGTGTGGAAGCAATCACCACAGGCACGGGCAATGTCGACGTCGTTGTGACCGGAAGTATCCAAGGGTCCGGCGGCGGCGTATCTTTCATCGGCGGCCATGGCGTGAATGCGCAGTCAGCCGATGGCAATGTCACGGTCAAGACAAGCGGCCCAATCTACGCGGATCCCGGGATTTACACTTCGACCATCGGCATCGGCGCCATCGACATTGATTCCTATGGTGTCATCAATGCGACCGGACATGGAATCGAGACATCGAACAAAGACGGGATCACCACGATCAATGTCGAAGGCGCGGTTAACGCAAATTCCGACATGTTCTCCGTTACCAGCGATGACGGAATTTACGCCACTGCAACGAGTGGTTCGATCTCGGTGGTTACCCGAGTGGGCGCCGATATCCATTATTATGCCGATAACGGCATCATCGCGAAGAACACCGGCGGCACCATTGGAGCAGGCGGCGGACAGAGTGCGGGCGGCCTCGGCAATTTCAGCGGCAATATTGTGGTCACACTTGAAGGCAAAGCCGGGGACGATAAGGGCGGCAGCGCCGGGTATATCCGTGAGCATGGAATCTTTGCCGGCAATGACGGCACAGGCGGCACCTATGGCGACGTCTTCGTCTATGGTTCCGGCAACAGCTATGCCGGCTATGCCGCCGGCAATGGCATTACCGCACATAATAGCTCGCTCTATGGCGACGTAACTGTCGGCAACGCGGCCGGTTTTGGCGGCGCTTTCACCGGAACTATTGGAGCGTGGGGCGACGGAATTCAGGCGCTCGCTAATCATACAGGCGGACACGGAAATATTCTCGTCGGCGTCGACGGCAACGGTACGATTTATGGGCTAGATGACGCTATCGAGGCAATCTCGAGCGGATATGGCAGCGTTACCGTGACCGCCAACAATTCCAGCGTTGACGGAAGGTTGGGCGCCGATATTCGCGCCTCGATTACAAACTCTCTCAATAGCGAGGACGTTACGGTCGTCGCATCGGCGAATATCTATGGTGAAGACTCCGGCGTTCTGGCAACCACCGTCGGCAAGTGCAATGTGTCGGTTACCACGACAGGCACGGTTGCGGGAGACGATGATGGCATTGTTGCCACCGCCGAGGCCGGCACCATCACCATTGATGTCTATAATTCGATCGATGCGGACCAGGTGAATGACGCCACTGGCGACGGCATTAATGCCGGGGTTACCTCAGGCGTTATCGATATCTCCACTAGCGCTGCCGCAACAATCAGCGGTACGGCGGAAAACGGGGCGATGTCCCTATCTCTGTTGAAATTCGTGGGGCAGGCGTCGCTGGTTGATGATGCTATGCTGCCTTCATGATGGTTTCAATGGCACTGTCGGCCTGAGCCTTTCTCAAGTGTTCCTGGGGAGCATTTCGGAGGATGGGCAGCTGGCGATAGGCCTTGAGGCGACGGAAGGTTTTCTGGGCCTCCAGCAGGCCGGCGGCGATCCATCTGAGCGCCATCTCGGCGTGTCTCCAGCGTTTGACGTTGCGGGTGACCTGGCGCACCGTGCCGAGCGCGTTCTCGACGATGTTGGTGCAGGCGAGCGAGCGCCGGAGTGCGTGCGGTAGGCCGAGGCGGATGACGGTGAGGATCTCCTCCAGCCCCTCCAGGATGCTGCCCGAGACGCCCGGTTCCTCATGCTCCAGACGCCGGACCAGGTTGCGCAAGAGCCGCTCGGCCTTGTTTGCGTCGTCCTGGTCCCAGGCCTGACGGAGCGCCTTCTTGACGCTCGCGTGCAAATGTTGGGGCAGGCGCTCGATGATGTTACGGCCCTTGTGGACCTGGCAGCGCTGGATGGCGGCGGCCACACCGAAGGTGTTTCGGATCGCTTTGCTGAGTGCCTTCGCGCCATCGACGATGAACAGCCGCGGCAGTGTCGGATCGAGCCCCCTGGCGAGGAGATTGTCGATCAAGGCCTGGACGACGACCGTGTTCTCCGTCGCCCCCTCGACCACGGCCAGGACATGCTTGTCGCCGTTGCCATCGACGCCGATCGCCGCCATCAGGACATGGTCGCCGCCATGCAGACCGTCGATCTGGATGACTAGCAGGTCGAGTTCCGAGAGATCCGAGGCGAGCCAGGCCTTCATCTTCTTGCGTGACAGCGCCACAAAGCGCCGGGAAACGGCCGACTTCGAGGTGCCGTCGCCACGCGCTTTCGCCAGGTCGCCCTCGGGCAGACGGACCGCGCGGTGGTACTTGCGGGTCGACACGTTCAGCACCATCAGGTTGAGCGCCCACTCGAGCAGCAGGTTGCCATCGCGTAGCGCCTGCCAACTCTCCAAGCTCACCTCTTTGCCCGCCCGCTCACGAACCCGTGGCCGGGCCACCTTCACTTTGCCGCCGTGGTAGCCGATCTCGCTATGTGTCCTGCCCCAGCGATAACCTCGACGGTCCCCATGGCGGCGATGTCAGGCCCCGCACACGGTCGTGGCGTCCTCCTCCATCATCTCGGCCAAGGCCTCGACCCCAGCCAGAAGACAAAACTGATCCACGCTGAGATGGACTGCGTCCATCGCGTCCGCCAGCGGCGGCATAGGAATCGAGGGGGCAAGGGCTTTCGGGCGGCTGGAACTACGGATATTATTTCCCATGGTGTCGTTCTCCCTTTTGGGTTTGCAGCACCCGGAGCCTAACGGCTCCAGGAGAGCGACACCTACCTCAACTTTTCAACATCGACCGGGACATCCCCGGAAAACGGCATTGTCGCTAACTCGACCGGCGCGGGCGCTGTAGGGGTTCAGATTCAAATCGATCAAAATGGCGTCCTCGGTACCGGAGCGGATGCGATCGATTTTGCCGGAATATTTGCCACTCAATCTGGCGGTGGCGCCGGCGATGTGGTCGTCAATAGCGGCGCGAGCATCTTTGCCACGGAAGACGGCATTCATGCTTCCGGTAGCGCAGGTGTTGGTAGCGAAGTCAAAGTCACTACCGCTGCGGGCACTGTAATCGATAGTGCTGGACACACCGCTATCTCGGCCCGCACCTCTGGCGGCGGCACCGGCGATGTCACCATTTAATCAAGGGCTGCCCTCAGTGGGGCGCTGAACGGAACTGATGGCCGCGCTGGAGCGGGAACCGTCACAATCGACGCGTTCGGCTCGCCGTCGTGCTCGACCGTAGCGCCGAGTCGCTCTGTGGGTTCGTCGAGAGCACCGTCGCTCCGGGATCGCTGATCGTTACTGACGATTGGAGCGGCTATGCTGGCCTCGGTAAGCGCGGCTATGAGCACTTCGCTGTTGCCGAGTGTGGTGATCCAGAGGTTGCCGAGCAATACCTGCCGATCATCCATCTGGTTTTCGCCAACCTGAAGACGTGGCTGATCGGGATCCACCACGGCGTTAGCCACCAGCACCTACAAGCCTACCTCAACGAGTTCACCTTCCGCTTCAACAGGCGGTTCTACCCGTTCAACGCCTTCCGCTCATTGCTCGGCATCGCGGGCGACACCTCTGCTCCAACCTATGCCGAGCTTTACTCGGGAGAGTGGCGGCACCCTACATGTAGCGGTCATGGGCGTTAACCGGATAGGCAAGGTTCAACCTATGGATTGTACGGCAGCACCTTCGGCGGTGGCGACATCGCCATCGATTTTGATGACGATGTCACTGCCTCGACTGGGAGGGGCGTGTATGCGCGTGGGCTTGGATTTTCCAGTGCAGATGTCAGCATCACCTCATCAAATGCGGCTGCGACCGTTAGCAGCGGGACAGTTGGTGTTTGGGCCCTTGCATATGGCACGACGACAATTGCTATCGCCTGTGACGTCAAAGGTGGGACGAACGGCGTTGATATCAGGGGCGGCGGCTATGTCGATATTGATGTTAACAATGTCACCGCCTCTGGCGGCGACGCGATACATATTGATGATTTTGGCTTGTACGCGCCGGATGTAAATGTGCTGGTCACTGGCGATCTGAAAGCCACCGATGACGGGATCGAAATCGATCTTGCCGGGGGCGGCAACATCAAAGTTACGACGACGACTGGCAAAACTATCTCGGCCGATAGCGACGGCAGTACCGGCGGCGAAGGCATCGACGTCTATACCGCCGGTGGCAATATTGATGTCAATTCAAAGGCGGCGATCGACGCCGATCCGGGTATCTATTCTTCGACGACAGGCACCGGCGACATCGATATCGATGTCTATGCCGACGGTGCGATTACTGCGGATGACGGAGGCATTCGTGCCCATGCGGAAGACGGAATTGTCGATATTCTTGTGGAAGCGAGTGTTGAAGGCGATGACGAAGACAGTGGCTCAGGGGTCGCCATATTTGCCGACGTTGACGGCACGGGCAGCGTCAAAGTCGTTACGACTTCTGACGGCGATATTGTCGGGGATAATCGGGCGGGCATTCGCGTCGAAGTTGATGGCGGCTCGGGCGGCGTGGGAATTTATGACGTTTACGGCAATGTATTTGTCGATGCCGATGGCAATGTCGGCACGTCCGGCACGCCCGTCGACGATCACGGCATTTATATTCGCAATTTCGACGCCGCGAGTGGGACCGGCGGTTATGTTTCGGTCTATGGCGGTGGCACCATCCATTCGGGTAGAGACGGTATCTCTGTGCAGACCGCGGGCCTGGGTGCGGTCACGGTCGATTTTGATGGTGACATCTATGCGGGCACCGCGGTTACGGCAACGGGTGCGCAGGCAGGAATTGCCGAAGTGACGAGCTCTGCCGACATCAATGTCGATATGGGTGGTAACGTAACGAGCACGGGCAATGGCATCTACGCGTGGAATCTCAGAAGCGGTAATATCGATATCACTTCCACCGGCACGCTCACAGCGGGCCCCTATTATTTTGCCAGCGGCATTGTTGCTGAAGCGTCATCCGGTGACATTAAGGTTGACGCCGATGGCGCGGTGATCTCTTACAATGATGGCATTCATGCCGATGTCTCCAGCGATGGGAACGTCACTGTCGACAGCTCAGACCCGATCAGTACCAGCGGCATTGGTGGTCACGGCATCTACGCCTACACGCCTGACGGCAATTTCGCGATCACGGCGAACGATGTCGACACGGCAGGCAGAAATGCCGATGGCATCAATGCCAAGACCGCGGACGGCACAGGCGCGATTACGGCGACGAGCATCTCTACCGACGGAAACGACTCAATCGGCATCTATGGCTACGCCAATGGCTCGCTGATTATCGGGGTCGATACCGTCACGACCCTTGGCGATGGTTCGGACGGGATTGTCGGTATCGATCCAGCCAGCGACGTGCAGATCACTTTCGGCTAGGTCGATACTGAAGGCTATAACTCGGACGGCATTCGTGGCTCCAGTACTTCAAGCTATGTGAGCATCACGGGCGCTTATGGCGCCGGTGGCGACGTCAATACCGATAGCGATTTTTCGGCTGGCATTTGGGTATCGGCCGGCACCGACGCGACGGTCAATGTCGACGTGGTTTCGACCGGTGAGAATGTCGGCGGCGTTTCCGGATTCGGCTACGGCTTCAATTCCGACGGCATATTCATACAGGCCGGTGGCGATATCGATGTCGATGCGACCAGCGTCTTCACCGATGGCGGTGAATCGGCCGGCGTCTGGGCGGATAGCTCCGGAGGTTGAAACATCTCTGTTAATGTCACCACGATCGACACCAACTACTATGAAAGCCAGGGCATTAATGCCCGTACAGTCGGATCGGCGACGATTGACGTTGAAAGCATCAGTACTTTGGGAAGCAATTCCGATGGCGTCTATGTGCGCGCCGGCACCAGTAACGTTGGGACCTTCGTCGATGTTGACGTGGCGACAGTCTACACCGGCGGAGATTCGTCTGCCGGAGTTTGGGCAGTAGGCGATGGCGGGCCGGTGACGGTCGATGCGGATGATGTCGACACAGTCGGGGCCGGTTCAACCGGCATTTATGCTTGGTCAGCGGGCTTCGACGGTGGCGTCACTGTTACCGCGAATCACGTCGACGCGTTCGGAAGTTCTGCCATCGGCATTCACGCCCTAGGAATAGGCCTGAACGATGCAACGGTGTACAGCAACACCGTTACAACTCGGGGTACGAGTTCTGTTGGAATTCGGGCGCAAACTGGGCCCGGCACCGCCTGGGTGGACAGTAATGTGTCCGTCACGACCTATGGTTCAAACTCCGAAGGCATCAATGTCTCGTCGACCTCCGGTTTCATCAATATTGACGCCGTACACGTCTCGACTTGGGGCGCCGGTTCGGAAGGTATTTTTGCCAACGCCACCGCCGGCGGCAATATCGACATCGATGTGACCGGATCGATCACTGCGCAACAGGACGATGCCATCCAGGCACAAAGCTCCGGCGGCGGCGATATCGATGTCTGGACGGAGGATTCGTCTTCGGTAATAAGTGCATCGAACATCGGTGTTCTGGCTTATGGCCATAATGGCGGCAGTATCGATGTCTGGAACAATGGCACTGTTTACGGAAGAACTTGGGGCATCGATGTTGTCTCCTATGGCGGTGGAATTTCGGACAGTGTGGAGGTGCACACTGCCTATGGCTCCGTCACGAGATCCTATTTTCAGGATGCAATTTGGGCCGGGAACACCGGGACCGGCGGCGTGGAAGTGCATGTCGAAGGTTCTGTCGTATCGATCTATGGCTCGGGCATTCAGACCTTTACGGGTTACGATGCACTCATTGACATCGAAAGCAGTGCCACTGTCACCGGTTACGGCACGGCCGGCAATTAGGTGATCGATTCAACCACCGATAATGCACTCGGCACGACCACCATCACCAATAACGGCCATGTCGGCACCTATTGGGCCGGGGCGCCCGCCTCTTATGGCTATGCTGCCATCATCGAGCGCGGTCCGGGCAGGATTGAGCTTTACAATTACGGTACGCTGCATGGCCGGGTGGATTTCTTTGATGCCAATAGTTCCTATGTGCTCAACACCAGCGACACCTCGTGGCACACGACCGGCGACAGCATTCTCAGTGATGGTCCGGGTGGGGAAACCATCGGCTACTACTATGCGGGCGGTGACGACTTCTTCAATGGCTTGTTAGTAAACGATTTTGTGGTGAACGATGAGAACGGTCTCCTCGCGCCGGCCGCCGGGTGTAACGACGACGATCGACTTTGCCGGCGGCAATGATGTGTTGGGAAATTTAGGAAGTTTCGTTGCGGGCGAGCCGGAGGACGCTGCCTCGCAGACCAATCTCGACAATCTCGAATATTTCTATAATTCCGGTGATGTGTTCTTTGGAGCGAACACCACCGGCGTTCCGACTGGCTCCGATGGCAACACAGACGACCACATCGATGCCGGGGATGCATCATTCTACGGCGGTGATGGAAGCATCTATGGCGGCTCTGGAAGCACTTTCTTCATGGATGCGTTTGTAGGTGCCGGCAATAACGCCGACACATTTACCGCGTGCGCTCTAAGCGGTCAGTCGCTGATTTACGTCAACGATACCAATGCCGGCGGGCTTGGAGCGTTCAATTCGATCCTACTTGTCGACGGCACTTCGAGTTCACCGGATGCTTTTGCCTTAGGCAATGCCCCCGGGGACAAGATCGACAAGGGCCTTGTCTCCTATGTTTTGGCAACGAGCGGCGACGATTGGTCGTTGGTCGGCCTTCCCAGCGAGGCTGGGGCGCAAGCCTCGCAGATACTCTCCGGGGTCCAGGAGCTGTGGCACCAGAGCGATCATTTCGATCAGATTACCGATCTTCGGCGAGCGCTTTCCGATGGCTCGGCGCTTCCCTCGCAAGGGGGCGGGTTCATGGAGGACGGTGTATCGCTTTGGATTCGGGGCGTAATCTCGGATGCGGATCGGGCGAACTCTTTCACATTCTCAAAGGGCGGCGGGTCGCTCAGCCATGATGTCAGCTGCGGCCAAATGGTCCAGGGCGTTCAGATTGGTGCGGACATGCTGAACCGTTTGGCCAATGGCAGCGCCATGGCCTTCGGCGTGTTCGGTGGTTACGTCAATAGCGATCAGCAATTCACGGAGACGAGCAACCGATTCCGCGCCGATATAAATGCTTGGCAGGTTGGCGCCTATGTCACCTATCTGGAGGGCCCCGCCTTCATCGATGTCATGTTCAAGGCCGAGTTTTTAGATGGAGAGTTCCGCAATCCCGGCCCGCTACCGGTCATGGCAAAGCTGAGTGGAAGCAATTTAGGGGTCCAACTCAATGCCGGCTACCGCGCGGATGTCACCGAGAACATGTTCATTGAGCCTGTAGCCACATTGTCTTATGTCGGCACGAGCCTCGATTCGACCTCGGTGTATAGCGGCACGGTGGGCTTCGACGATGCCACCAGCCTGCGCGGCCGTTTAGGCGTACAGTTTGGACTTGATTGGATGAGCGACGACACCACGATCCGACCGTTCGGTGCGCTGAGCTATTGGCATGAGTTTGAGGGCGACAACGTAACCACGCTCACCTCCGGTGGTTTGCCATGGTCGATTACCGATTCTGCCGTCGATGGCTGGTGGCAGTTCGGTCTTGGGCTAGAATTGGCGAACGCTAACGGGTTTAGCGGTTTTGTCCGAGGCGATTACTCGATTACCACTCCGTTCGAAAGCGATCCTGAGTACAGCGTTACTGCGGTTCGTGTGGGCATGAGGTGGAGCTTCGGGGGATGAGCGCTGCGATCGATCTAAGCGAGTAAGAGGGCCGGGCGAGAAGCCCGTTCACTCGCCGCCAGTTCACTCGCCGATAGCGAAAAAACGCGCCCATGGGCGGGCGATGGTGGGATCCCAATATAGCGGATCGCCCGGCACGCGTTGATCGAGATCGCCCTCGGCATTGATAAAGACATTAGCCGACGGGCCATTGGTGTCGGTGCAGGTGTTGTAGATCGGCTTTAGATCCGCCGCGTCATTGCCAAGCCGCCCATAGGTGAATTTCGCATGTACGGGCGCGATGAAGGCCAGCGGATCATACAAGGTGATCTCGCCCATTATCACATCGCCGATGCGCTGATAGCGCTCCACGGTTGAAAGCTGATCGCTCCATTCGATGGCCGGTCCTTGCCAGGCTCTAATTTGGTCGGTGTGAACGATAAGCGCGTCCCCATCCCAAAAGCCGATCGATTCGCCGTGCCATTTGGAAAATTGCATTTGCGCGGGAGAGTGACCCCTGCCGTCGGTGTAGATCCAACGAATGACGTTCTCGGTGAAAGTATCGCCGATGATCCAGATACGATCGGGACGAATGATAAATTCCTTGGGACTGGCAACGATCGATTCAATAAACCCTCTGGGAAGGCAAAAGGAGGACGGCCAAAAATGCCGGCCTTCTGCTTCGGCTTTTTCCTGTTGGACAAAATATTCCCGATATTGCGGAGTGAGCGCAGCTGCGATGGTGCTCGCCTGAATCTGCTCGCCACCGATCCAGCCTTCGTCGTCCTCCCATCTGCCTGCCCAATCGGGCAGCGTTGCAAGCTCATGCGCGGTGCCGCCATTGGCCTCATTCAGCCAGGCGTCAAAGTGCTCCTCAGAATTTTGGTATGAATAAGGACTATTGATCCCGATCGTGTCCTCTCCCGAACCTTCTTCGCCATATCTTCCGTCTGTCCGCATGCCTCTGATTTCGCTCATGCTATTGTGCCGGTAATATTCACGATCGGTCCAATGTTCAGAATCCTGGCGATAGTCTTCTGTGGTGAACAGGGTCTGCGCCGCTGTGGATGTCGTCAGCGTTAGCGCAAAAAGGCATGTTGCGGCCGCGCCGATCAATGTTTGTTTTGTTTTCACGATTCCCCTCCGGTTTGCGCTGGCAGCCTTGCTGTCTCGGTTTTGTCCGGCTCGCCCCTCACGGTAATGTGGTCTTCCTAGGTAAGAAAGTAGAACTGTTGCACCCAATCCTACGCAAAGCGGCAAATGTTTGAGCGAGGCTGGGTAACGGGTCCAGAAAGTGAATATCTGAACAGTGCTGCGGCCTCGGCAAAAACACGACCATCGAGGCGGCACCGAACGCCTGTCCGCTCTGGGGGTGACGTGTATTCCCTCTTTTCCCAATGCGCGAACGGCAGCGATGGTCTTGCGATCATCCGCCGTAGCGCGGGTTAAGACGAGTACACGCATGAGATTTACCGAACGCAACACATGAAAACAGAGATCATTTTGCCAGCGCCTTCACGATCATATTTCACGCTTTGCTTACAATGGTCGTGACTCGCGGCAATACGACTTGATGCAATGTTTCCTCCGAGACGCATTCCATAATTTGGGAAACACTCCCCTTTATCAGTTGGAACATGTCGTCGGACAGCGGGTCCGCATCGGCAATTAAAGCGAGGTCATAACGCGTGTGTGGCAAGCCGTGCGCTGCAATCTCGTCGCGTGTACACGACACTATTAAGGCCTCGCAGTTTGCGTCAAGCAATAGGCTCTTTATCCTTGTTGGAAGATTCGCTGTCTTTTTAAAGCGCCGCTGTCCTGCCAGATGCGTCAGGCCGCTGCTGGTATATCCAACGCGTCTGGATGTCGCCAGAACATGTTGCACAATTTGGTCCGCGAGCCCCAAACCGCCATCTACGATAAGGATCGAGGGGATGCGCCCGTCGCTGCCCGCTGGAATCTTTTCCAGCAAAACCTTCTCCAAAGTCGCTTCATCTCTTACTCCGGGATTGCTGTTTATCTCAATAATGGCGCACTCGATCTCGGTCCATGGTTTAGCTATATCCGGCGTAATTAAGTCGATGCCAAGAGCATCCATATGAATGGTCTTCGCAATTGATTCCGCCATCGCGACATTGTCGGGATGGATGAGTGCGGTCACGTCTTCGGTTTTTCCGCCAGTGTGCAGATTTGAGGTATTGCGTAACAACACTTCGGCACCCTGCACAGGGCAAGCCTCCAGCCCAAACCCCTGTTTGCGCAACGCTGTTATTATTTCGGAATCGATTTCGTGCTGCGAAAAGAATCCACTTGCGGCTGGGTTTTTCGCGAGACTACGATTTTTCTCCGCTATGAGCTCCGCAACGGAGCTATTCCCATTACCGATTATTTTCGGCGGCGTGAGACGAGTGACGCGCATCACCTTGCCATTGAACACCGAAATCCGGTGATCATCGCCGGGCACGAAACGCTCGACCACCACTTGGCCGATGCGTGAAACCGACTTGGCTTTGCCGAATGCACTGACCAGCTCATCATGCGCAGTGATTCCAACAGTCACGGCAAGGCCTGCGCCTCGGTCTGACGGCTTCACCACGAGAGGGAAACCTAGTGTATTCCCGATCTGTATTGCGGTGGTGATGTCCGTCGCTATGCCATGTTCAGTGGTGGGAAACCCAAGCTGTCGAAGGACATCACTCGTTAGGGCCTTGTTTTCGGAAATCCTCCAACCCGTGATTGAATCCTCTTGATTCGCCATATTGGTGAAGTAGAAGCCATTAACGCCTTGCCCAAATAAGCAGAGCACATTCCTGCAAACCGAATAGAACGGAATGCCCCTTTTGCCTGCCAGTCGAGTCAGTGAGGCAGTGGTTATACTTAAGGGGCGCGCGGGAATCCCCGAAACAATCCCTTGAACCGCAGCCTGCGCTTGAGCGGCTTCAGCCGTTCCGGTGGCACGCAGAAATATGGCGTTAGCAATGTTTATCCCGGCTTCCAAAACAGCTTTTGTCGCGCCGTGATCAAAGAAACCGCAGGCGATCTGGAATCTTTCCTCATTCACGCGCGTAACGAGCACCGGTGGAGAAAAATGCCAGAATTGATCTTGCCACGCTTTCGCAAACTCTGCCGCGAGACCGGCATAATCCAGGCCCTCATCCGTTCGTGCCAGGTTAAGCGGCGAAGCGGCCGAATTTAGTTTGCTCCATATTTGGCGAATCTCGGTAGCCGACAGTGTCGCTTGAAAGGGATTTGCGAACTCTGCAATCACGGCGGCGAATGGGGCGACGAGACTGGGGCCATCGAACAATCTGAACTTTATCTGCCTATTGTCGTTCGACATCCTCAAGCCGCCCCCTAGTGCGGTCAATCCATGCGTATTCTAACTCTCGCGCGCCAGGAAAGCTCGGTCGGACTGCAACGCCAAGAATTGGAAATTTGCATCAGATCGGCCAGCAGTACAATTCCATACTCCGCCTGGCCTAATTGATCGCTGGAGTTGGCACGACGCGGTCCATGTTTTTCGGTTTACAACCACTTAGTCATATGCGACTCGGCAATGAGGGGATGCTCCTCTCGCAGTCTTTGTGCTTTGCCTTTAGGATGGTCCAATAGCTGATTACTCGAACGCCAAGAGGGCCCCATGCTTTGTGCTTCTCGCGTCGGATTGACCGCATTACTCGCCGTCGGCCTTTCGGTCGCTATGGTTTTTATGGCCAGCGAGACACGCGCCCAAATATCTTCTGAATCGCGTATCACCGGCATAAGCGTCAATGGTAGCGAAGCGGTGGGGAGCTTCAATGGTGTATCCTATGTCCGCACCTATGGCGTTGTTCGCGGAATTGTCGATCCGAATGAAGAGGTGGTGGGACTTGACGAAGTTCCGAAGAATGATCGCGGATTGTTCGAATATGAATCGGAATTCGAAATTTTTTCCCCGGCACCGGGCGAGCCTGCAAACGAAGCTGTTTTTGTCGATTCCGAAAATCGCGGCCGACCAAGAACGATGAATTTGGTCAATGAGATCGACGAGCCCGATCCGCCGTCTCGCGCACAATATCTTGAAGGCGTCGGCAATGGCTTTTTCCAGCGCCACGCAATGACCTATGCGCGCGTCCAGTGGCAAACGGGACTTTCAAAAGACGTTCCCGAAAATGCGCAAGGAATTGGTTTTGTAATCTTACGCGACTATGCCCGCATGTTCGCCGGACACACGGCGCCGGTTTCCGCAGGCGATTATTCGCCCGGGAAATATGGAAAGCTGATCCTTGGCGGAAAGTCGCAAAGCGCTTGGTTTGTAAATAGTTTCATCGCCGAGGGGTTTAATGTCGATCCGGTCACGGGAGAGGGTATCTTTCAAGGTGCGATCTCGGTCAATGGCATCGGCAATTGGATGCCGCTGAACAATCTTGCCGAGGAATACGGTGCCGAGCAGCATCCCTATATCGTGCCAGATGCAAGGCCGCTGCGCTGGTTCGAGCTATTGAGCCGCCCGGGCACCGATCCGTTATTTGTTGATGTTGCCGCCTATACCGATTATTACCGCCTGCGCGCCGGCCTATCTGCAACGCGCGTGACCACTGCGAATTACCGCCGTTTTGACATCCCGGCGCCTCATCGGATGATGCGCCCGCCGTCAGGCCCGGCAGCGTTTGCGGGTTGCGACAACACGCCGATGAGGCCGCTCAATCCGCTCGACATGGCGCCTTACATCCGGGCCATGATTGTTGGGATCGAAAAGGCGATCGGTGTTGAAAGCGCCCAATCGGGCCCGACCTTGCCGCCAAGCGCGGCGTTCACGATGGGAGCATCTTCCGAAACAACGCCGACGTTTAATCCGCTGCCGGGTGCAAATGTTCCGATACCGCTTGTCGATGAAAATTCCTGGCCGCTGGGCGGCATCGCCTTTCCCGATGCTGTCTATCCATTGGGAACACCGGCGCCGGTGTCGCTACCACCCGTCGTTACAGATTCTATCGATGTCACATGCGGCAATCGCGGTCAGTTCCAGCCCTTCACAACAGCGGAACTCGAAACAAAATACGGTTCGAAAGAAAACTATCTCGAGCTTTATCGCTCAGGAATATTGAGACTCGTTCGGCAGGGTTTTCTGCTGGCCGAAGACGAGAGCACGATGTTGGAATATGCCGGCTTTCTTTGGGACAATGCCGAAACCTATCTCGCCCCCGATGCCGTGGTGTCTGCGCAGTAGTTGAGGGCCGCTAATTTTCTTCTTTAAGCTGCAATTGCTCGCGCCATTCGGACGGGATGAGCCCAGAGTTAAGCCCCTGTTTTACATAATAATTCCATAATTTTACCGAATGCTTGTTGCGACGGAATGAGCGCTGAAAAGTGGCTAATTCGCTTTCGGTGAGCGGCATGACGCGGCCCAAACCCGCTGCGCGGTAAAAGGTCTCCGCGTTCTCCACGAAATGAATGCAATCGATAAAGAGCGCCCGAAGCGTCTCGGCGACGATCACTTGGCAATGCGCGCGAATGATCATGCCGTGATGGGGCCCAAGCGTCTGTGCAATGCCGTTACCCAAAGCCGGCGTATTGACATGTGCCGGGTCGGGATGGACCGGAATACCGCTTCCCCAACGCGCTGCGTGATTTTTAATCGGCTTTAGTTGCAGCCCTTCGACCAGGCTGAACGTTGTCGTCAGATCGTGATGGAAATGGGCAACGGCACGCACATCGGGCCGCGCTTTGTAGATTTCGCTATGTGGCCTCAAGTGATGGACGCAACACTTTATCTTAATTGGAAAAGATGGAGTGTTCGATGGATCAAGGAAATGGGAATCAGAAAAGCCATTACGGTTTCAGTGCGTTAGAGAAGGACGAAGTTTGGGAGCGTTGGGCTCGGGGTGAAACGCTGAAGGCGATCGGGCGAGTTTTCGGTAAGCCCTCGTCGTCGATTCGTGGTCAGCTGTCGCCCTCTGGCGGGATCCGACCAGCACCCCGGCGGCGTTCAAAGCTGGCTTTGACATTGTCGGAGCACGAGGAGATCTCCAGAGGTCTCGCGGCGGAACAATCTGCACGCTCTTTGGCAAGGTTGCTGGGCCGTGCGCCCTCGACGGTGAGCCGAGAGATTCGCCGCAATGGCGGCTATGATCGCTACCGCGCGGCATTGTCCGACGAAGCGGCCTTTATACGTGCGCGCCGGCCGAAGCGATGTAAATTGGTGGGCAATGCGCAGTTACGACAGACAGTAGCGCGCAAGCTTAAACAGGATTGGTCGCCCCAGCAGATCGCCGGTTGGCTGAAGCAGATGCATCCCGAAGACGAGAGCAAACGCGTGTCGCACGAGACGATCTATCGAAGCTTATTTATTCAATCCCGTGGGGCATTTAGGAAGGAACTGACCGGGTATCTTCGCTCCAAACGGACAATGCGGCGCTCTAAGCGTGCGAGCTCGCATGGCGATGGCCGTGGGCAGATCACGGATATCGTTTCGATCAGCGAGCGCCCTGCAAGCGTGGAAGATCGTGCGGTGCCCGGTCATTGGGAAGGCGATCTTCTGGCCGGCTCGAAGAACACGCATATCGCAACCTTGGTCGAGCGTCATACCCGCTATGTGATGCTGGCGAAGATCCCCTCTAAGGACACCGAGACAGTCGTGAATGCACTGATCAAACAGGCGAAGAAGCTCCCCACCGAACTCTACAAATCTCTGACCTGGGACCGGGGCAAGGAGCTTGCCGATCACAAGCGCTTTAGCTTGGCGACCAATATCAATGTCTATTTCTGCGATCCGCAAAGCCCTTGGCAGCGTGGCTCCAATGAGAACACCAATGGCCTCCTACGACAATACTTTCCCAAAGGGACGGACCTATCCGTGCATTCGCAGGCGCACCTAAATAAGATCGCCCGCAGGCTCAACGAAAGGCCACGTCAGACCTTGGGGTTCCAGACCCCGGCAGATAGATTTAATGCCTGTGTTGCATCGATCACCTGAGGCCGCACTATGAATAAAAACTTCACTCGGTGGACGTTCGGTCTCTGTCTCGTCAACCCTGCGGCCCTCGAGATTGCAGACCAGCAATTGTTCAGGGTGAAGTTCGGCGCGGCTATGATCGACGGGTTGAATGAGAAGGGCGTCGTCACCCGGAAGGCGCACGCTCACATGGCCGCTATAGCCGATAATATTCTTTTGGTTGAGCAATAAAGTTGCGACGGCAACTTCATGGCGAAGTTGTTCCTCATCGCTGGTCGGCAATATCGTCGGGTCGATTACGGGTGCGCTCATCATATCCCTGTTTTGGAAAATACTTCTTATAAGATTGGCGTTAGATAAAGACGCGTATCATTTGGCGCCTTCGATTTCGAGCAATTTTTGTTTGCGCGCGACTCCCCAATAATAGCCGGACAATGCGCCGTCGCTTCGGACCACGCGGTGACATGGAATGATGATCGACAATGCGTTTGCAGCGCAAGCGCCCGCGACTGCTCGAACGGCCTTTGGTGCTTTGATTTTCTTGGCGATGTCCGAATAGCTGGCGGTTTTGCCGGCCGGAATTTTTCTCAGCGCGCTCCAGACGCGTTTCTGAAAATCCGTACCGCGAATATCGAGCGGCAGATCCGGTGTATTTTTCGGGTTATCGATGAGCGTGGCAATTTTGGCTGCGCTCTTTTTCAGGTCCGCACTATCTTTGCGGATATTAGCGCCCGGAAAACGGTTTTTCAGCTCGGAAATCAGTGGAGCCTGGCTGGAGCCAATGAGGATCGCGCAAAGGCCTTTGGCGCTTTTCGCCACCAAAAGCGTGCCCACCGATGAGGGGCAAAAGACATATTCAATTTGCTCTTCTTTGCTCATTTCTACGCCTCTAGCTTGGTTTTCTGGAACCTAGATAAGGCACTCCTATGCGCAATTCTCGCCAGTTTCGGACCCCAAAATGAACAGCATTACGATGTATGAAAATGGCTAGTTTTTACTCTATAGCCGACTATATGATCGCATCATGGATGCGGAAGATAGTGCCTATTATGACGCCTACACCTCTCGCGATCCGCGTTTCGACGGCGTCTTCTTCATCGGCGTCACATCGACCAATATCTACTGCCGTCCGGTTTGTCCGGCAAAGACGCCTGCTAAGAAGAACTGCCGTTTTTTTGTAAGCGCTGCGGCTGCAGAAAAAGAAGCGTTCCGGCCCTGCCTACGCTGCCGGCCCGAATTGGCGCCGGGCAATGCACCAATGGACGATGCGCATCGCATCGCGGAACTTATTGTTCGGCGTATCGAAGAAAATGTGATCGAGGGTAGTGCGAATCTAGAAGACATCGCATCGCAGTTCGAGCTGAGTTCGCGTCAGTTACGCCGCATCGTGCAAAAAGAATTGGGCGTTTCTCCGATCGATCTCCTGCTAACGCGGCGTCTGCTTTTGGCAAAACAATTACTCACGGAAACTGCGCTTTCCATCACCGAAATTGCTTTTGCGAGCGGATTTTCAAGTCTGAGGCGTTTCAATGATGCGTTTGTCGGGCGCTATAGGCTGGCGCCCTCGAAATTGAGACGCGCCGCGCTGGACGGTACGAAAATGCCCGCAGCGGATGTTTCGTCAATTCGGCTTACCTATCGTGCGCCATTCGATTGGCCGGGACTTTTGAGTTTTCTTGGGCTTCGCGCCCTCAAAAACACCGAATGGGTCGGCGATGATTTCTATTGCCGTACAATTCACCTTGGGAACCATAAGGGCTGGGTCCGTGTTCGCGACACAGCGGACAAGCGCGCGCTCCATCTGGAATTCACCAATTCCTTGGCGCCCGTACTGCCTGAGCTGATCGGACGCTTGCGCAGTTTGTTCGATTTGAGCGCCAGGCCGGATGTGATCGCCGATTGCTTGATCGCAGATCCAATAATCGGGTCCGCGATAAGCGCCAATCCAAGGCTACGGGTGCCCGGCGCATTCGATGGATTCGAATTGGCCCTGCGTGCCGTTCTCGGCCTACAGGTTTCAGTCAAGGCGGCCACGACTTTGGCAGGGCGATTAACGCGCGCTTTTGGCGAAGAAATTGAGACGCCCATCGCCGAACTTTCGAGTCTTTCGCCCAAAACTGAGCGAATAGCCGCTTTAAGCGTCGATGAGATCGCCTCGCTCGGGATTATCGGTGCACGCGCCAAGACGATCATCGCTCTGGCGCAGGCTGTTGCATCCGGAAAATTGAATTTGGAGGCAGGCGCCCACCCCGAAAACACGATTGCGCGTCTCACCGCGATCACCGGCATCGGCGCATGGACCGCTCATTACATTGCAATGCGCGGCTTAAGATGGACCGATGCGTTCCCCAAAACCGATCTTGTGTTGCGCAAAAATCTTGGTGGCGTTAGCGCGAACATTGCCGAAGAGATGTCGCAGGCATGGCGGCCCTGGCGCAGCTACGCCGTGCTGCATATTTGGAATAGCGCAGGATGAAAACTTAGTCGTCTGGAATCCGCTGACCGTCGGCATCGATTGTAAAACGCGCTTCAGACCCATCCTCATTCAACATCGATAGTGAGACCTGAAACAACATTGGACGTGGAGCGCCTTCGGGCGAAGTCGCTTCCAACACGTAAAGCCGGCGGTTGTACAAATGAATCGAAATATAAGTTTTGCTTTGATCGGTATTGGTAATTTGTAGTTGATGGCCCTCAATGCGATCGATCTGCGCATAGCCGTCAAAGGTAACTTCGCCGCCTGCATCGCGCGCGGCCATACGATAATGCCAGGCCTCCCACGCGATCGACCCACGGACGTCGGAGACTCTGGCGTCGCCGTAATCGACGACCTTTACGATGTATTCGCTGACGGCATCGCTCGCGCGATAGATGCGCTGCGGATAAGGGCTGCCTCGTTGTGAGATGATTGTCGTGTCTTCGGTTGTCGGCTCGCCCGGCAGATTGACGCTAAAACGCTGCTCGGTATCGACATATTCTATCCAGTCCTGCGCAAGTGCAGGAGCCGGAGCGAGTAGAATGATGGCGGTCAAAACATAACTGGCAAAGCGCATAATCTTACATCCTCAAAACATTGTTCTTGTGGCGGCGGCCCCATTCGGCAGAGGCGCGCGCGGGGGCAGGCGGTCAGCTAGCGAGGACGCACAATAATCTGAAATCGATTGCGCGCCTAGCCGGTATATCGCCCCCATGTGCGGGCTTTTGTTGCAGCTTTTTAGGCTTCACCAAAGCCCGCGAGAGACAAATTTATGGATAAGCGCCACCGGGTAGGGTGGGGTTCTATCCAAACCTAGCCCTCAAATAAACGCGTGCACCGCGATCATGACGACACCCATCGCCAGAACAAAGCCGACCTCGATCATGATCGCCGCGCTGCTCTTTTTGACGAACATGCTGTTGGTGGCAACGAAGCACGCGACCGTCAGCAATATAAGAATGGCGGTCAAAAGCGCCTCATGCGAAGCAGTAATGCCGATAAGCCAAGCGAGCAGAAACGTCGCGAGAAGTTGAACCGCCAATGGCGCAACCGGCATCGCCGAAGAATCGGTGAGATCGACGCCGGAGCCTTCGGCCCATTTTTTGCCAAACAGCTTTGTCGAGAACCACAGCCAGCCAAGCAGAAAGCTCAAAACCGTTCCGATACCCACGGCAAGCCAATTCACGTTCATTGTTAGCTCATTCAAGATTTTCCCTCCCAATGTCTGCGCAACTGCGTGCGCTTATCCGTGCTGATTTAAGAACGAAACTTCAAAACTCCAAATTTGTGGCGATCGGCATATCGAATATCCCACCCGAAGGGTCCTTATTGTTCTCTGCGCAGACCTGTTCATAGAATGGCGTGTCGGGCGAATAGCTGGCCCGGGCGGACCAAGGCGTTGTGAACATTTCCGGGTCTTCGATGTTGAGTTCCACTCTAATCGAGCTCCGATCGGGAGCGATGGTGTATCGTTCCACGACCCGTAATTTTTCGCTGCGCGGCGTGCCGAAGCGATCGATTAGCGCTTTGTCGTTCTGGCCGCGTGTGTCGACTACCAAACTATCTCCCTCATAATGTCCAACCGAATAACCATACCAAGAGGACTCCAGATCGGCGGGATGCTGCTCGTTGAGATAGATGTGGCGGACTTGATTGTCTCGCTGGTGCATGATCGTGACTTGGTCTGCCGACTGCAAAAATTGGACCGAATCGTTCATATTGATGATTAAAGGGACGCCCGCTGGCCAGCACGTTACCCAAGGTGGCTGCTGAATTTCGCCGGCTCGGCCTATTAGTGAATGGGCTGTGACCGCTTCCAATGCACGCGGGCCCAAAATCGGATTGTCCAAATTCGCGATCCGAAACGGGCCAGCATCCGCAGCACGGGTGACAGGCCCAGGGCCAGTTGGCGGCGGCAGAAAAGTGCGTCCTTCGGAGGCGGTGCGCACCCAAAAACCAGAGAAATTTGGGATTTCAGAATCTTGTATCGCTGCCGCGCTCTCTTGCGCTGCGATATGCGCAGGCCCAAACACGCCCAAGAGGAAGGAAATCGCGAGGAGAAATCTGCCAAATGGAAATCTGCCAAATAATATGCGCATGGCCATGCCTTTCAAGCCGTTTTTCGTGGTTGGAACCATAATGGCATGGCCTGGTGTAGTACAGTCGCGTAACATTGACGGCGCACAAAGGAGAATTCGAAATGCGCATTTCCGGCCTAATATTAGGGGCTCTTGCGATGACGCTTTCAGTCACAGCGGCAGCGCAAAGTTGGGTTGAGTTCGCGAGCATCGAGGACCGCTTCCACGCGGTCTTTCCCGCCGAGCCCACGGTCGAAGAGGTGGAATGGATATCAGAAGATTCCAGCGTGGTGCCCGGGCGGCGCTATTCGGCCGCACGAGGCGACAATCACTATTCCCTGACTGTCTACGACTACCGGGATTCCAATTTCAACAATATGCGCGGTTCGATGGCGCATGCCGCGGCATCCTTTCGCCAAAGGGGTGAAGTGACTCTCGACGCTTATGCGCAGCTCGACAGAATCTCGGGCCATCAGCTTCAGCTAACTGAGCCCACTGGGCGAGAGCTATATGTCGCGATTCACTTGCACGATTGGCTTTTATACGTCACCGAATCCAGCGTCCCCTTCGCATCGCCGCGCGGAACCATGTTTCAGCATTCGCTGTCTATTACCAACGAAGAGGGCGTCAGAGTTCGCTACAATCAGGACGGCACGCGCAATTATGACAGGCAATTAGGAGATTAGAGCCTATTGGCGTGGATTTCCCGAATTATCTGCGCAGACCGCCGTTAGCGGAAGATTGGGGCCAAACGGATCGCAGAGCGCGGTGCCATCGGACAGAATGATTGTTCCGAGCAATCCGCCATTTGCACCGCCGCGCAGCTGCTTAACGATGGCGGTAATTTCATCGCCCGGCTTTATGCTCACCGCGCTCCATCCCCGTCGAGTAAGTTGGCTCGGCGCACCGGATTCCAGCGCCCATTCCTCCTCAACGCCTTCTTCATTCGTGACATTCATAAAGAACCAAGTGTGGGGATTAATCCACTGAACCTCGGTCACAGTGCCGTGCACCATTATCGTATCCGTCGGTTCATAATTCACATGTGAATGATGCGCGCCGGCTAAAGTGGGAAGAAGAACCATCAACGCGACGGGAAGACCCCAAGACTTCTTAGACATTTCTTTTCCCCCGATGGGACCGTTTCATTTGCGATACGCGAAGTCTAAGGCACGATTGTCCTGCCCGCAATGATCCGTCCAGCGCTCAGGGCCAGCCCTCAAACTTCGGCGATCTGGATAATCTTGTCCGCTTGAAGATCTGCGATTTCCTTATCGTCGAGCGATGCCAATTCTTTCAGCACTTCCCGCGTATGTTCGCCCAACACAGGTGGTCCCGAGCGGTATTCAGTCGGCGTTTCGGAAAAACGAATGGGGTTGGCAATCGTAGGAATGCTACCGGCGGTGGCATGAGGAAGCTCACGCGCGACTTTGCGGTGCTGCACCTGGGCATCGGCGAAAACGGATTCGAGATTATTGATGGGGCCACAGGGAATTCCCTCCGCCGATAAATCCGCACTCCAGGTCTCGGAGTTTTTCTTAAGAAAAATATCGCTCAGAAGCGGGATCAGCTCCCCGCGATTTTGAACCCGTGCCTTGTTGGTTTTAAATTTCGGATCCTCTGCACATTGCGTGATGCCGGCGACGCTGCAGAAACGCTGAAACTGGGAATCATTACCGATAGCAAGGATGAGATGACCATCACCAGTCGGAAAAGCTTCATAAGGCGCAATGCTGGGATGCGCGTTACCCAAGCGGGGTGGAACTTTGCCGCTGACAAGATAGCCCTGCGACTGGTTGGCAAGCGCCGCCACCAGAGTATCGAGCAATGCAAGATCGATATGTTGGCCTTGTCCGCTGGCATCGCGATGGCGCAACGCCGCGTGGATCGCGTTCGAGGCATATAATCCGGTGATCACGTCGACCAGCGCGACACCGACTTTCACCGGACCGCCGCCAGGCGTCTCGTCAGGCTTTCCGGTAACGCTCATCAATCCGCCCATCCCCTGGATGAGAAGATCATAACCGGCTTCTTGAGCGCGCGGGCCGTCCTGTCCAAAGCCGGTGATTGAGCAATAGATCAAATCCGGTTTGACGGATTTAAGGCTCGCATAATCAAGGCCATATTTTGCTAATCCACCGACCTTGAAATTCTCCACCACCACATCGGCTTGCGAGACGAGCGTTCGAACAAGCTCTTGTCCGCGTGGCGCGGTGATGTCGATGGCAACGGATTTCTTATTGCGGTTGGTACAAGAAAAATAGGCGGCGTCCGAAAGCGGCGCGCCGTCTGGCGCTTCCAAAAAAGGCGGCCCCCAGCTGCGCGTGTCATCGCCCTGCCCGGGGCGTTCGATCTTTATAATTTCAGCGCCGAGATCGGCGAGCAGCTGCGTAGCCCAAGGCCCGGCGAGAATGCGCGAGAAATCAATGACCCGAATGCCGTCAAGCGCTCCCATTTTTCCCTCATTAATTCGCTGCGTTAAGATAGGCTTCGATACTGGAATGCTGGTGGACTGTCTATCAAATGCGAGTTTCGCAGCAATTCGTCACAGCGCCACTACATTGCGCGGCCATTGGTCTAGGTTCTAGAATTCCGTTCGATATTGCTATTTTGTATTGATGTTCTGGCGTGCCCTGCAAAACACGCCGAACAAAAAATTGTAAAAGAGGACTGGCCGTGGCTTACACGCTCGAGGAATTCAATGTCGATGCTCGAAAAGCCCTGAAGGCTAATCCAGGTGCGGCCGGACGTGACGCTGTTCGCGTCAAGCTTGAACAACTTCTAACGGAAGAGACATTTGTTGCCCAATATTACGGGCCTGACGCTAAACCGGGCATTGAGACGATTTATCGCTGCCCCGAAACAGGTTTCAACGTGCTGGTTCACATTTACGAAAAAGGCAAAACGGGTCCGCCGCACGATCACGGAAAATCATGGGCAATCTACGGCCAAGTAGTCGGCAAGACGGTCATGACCGTTTGGAAGCGGCTAGACGACGGCTCCAAAGACGGTAAAGCTAGTCTCGAGATAGACAAAAGTTTTGAGCTGGGTCCGGGAATGGCAGGCACATTCGAGATCGGTGATATTCATTCGATTCAGATTTGCGATGGAAGCAAGTTCGTCCGCGTAACGGGCACGGATTTAAGCGCTATCGATACCGCGGTCTTTAACCCAGAAGCCAAGACGGTCGCCGCCGGCAATAGGCTCTAACCAAATCGAAAGGGCGTCGGTAACGGCGTGCCGGGGCCTTGGATAAGATTTCCGCTACTGACCTATTAGACACCCTTCGAAATCTAAATGGCGAACTTGCCCTGTCGGACGTGCGCGAGGAAGGCGTTTACGCGCGCGGCCATATTCTATTGGCAAGCTCATTGCCTTTGGGCAGGCTCGAACTGGCCGCGCCGAAGCTCGTGCCGCGCCGTTCCACGCCCATTATAGTTTGCGATGACGATGACGGGCTGTCTCAAACGGCACAGTCTCGATTGCGCGCGCTGGGCTATGAAGACGTTTCGATACTAGATGGCGGATTGTCCGCTTGGGTGAAAGCGGACAATGAGATTTTCGCCGGCCACAATGCCCCGAGCAAGGCATTGGGCGTCTTTGCAGCCAAGGAATTGTCGATACCGGAAATTGGCGCCGATGAGCTTGCCGGACTTCAGGCAAAGGGCGGGGACATCCGCGTGGTCGATTGCCGCCCGTTTGTTGAGTATCAGCGCGGCTCCGTTCCCGGCGCGCTCAATGCTCCGGGTATTGAACTGCTGCGCCTTTTGGCCGGTGGGAGTCTGGACTCCCATCTCGTTGTCACCTGCGCAGGCCGTACGCGTGGTTTGCTGGGTGCGCAAACACTAATCGACGCCGGGGTGACGGGCCGGATTACAGCTCTTCACAAGGGCACCATGGGATGGGAGCTCTCGGGCCGCGCGCTGGAGAAAAAAGCCGGGCGGAAACTGGACAGTCACCTGGCAGGAGATATTTCTCCTGCGGACATCGCAAGAAGCATGCGCCTGCGTGGCAAGATTCCCGTACTAGATGAAAATGCGTTGACGCGTTGGCTCAAGGACGAAGATCGCACCACCTATCTTTTCGATATCCGAACACGCGAGGAGTTTGAGGCCGGACATTTTCCAGACGCGCGTCATGTTGTGGGTGGGCAGCTTGTCCAAAATTTCGATCAGCATGTTGCAACCCACGGCGCTCGCATCGTGCTTTCCGACGATGATGGGCTGCGCGCGAGCGGCACCGCATTGTGGCTTCGCCGCATGGGTTGGTCCGATGTCGCCATTGCGCCGATAACGGGGCACTCGGCGTTGGAGGCGGGCGGGGAACGGTCCTTATCTGTGCCGCTTCTGAAAGATACGAGATACATAGAAGCCGATGCGCCGGACGAAATTGTGCTCAAGCCTTCTGAACTGAGCGAAGGTCGCGAACAAGCGATGCGGGACTATTTTTCCGGTTTGGATGACTTATTGGAAAAAATCGAGCGGGACGGTAGCTTGCGCTTAATCGCGCTTCCCATGCATTGAGAAACAGATTGCGAACCTCGTGAGTCAAATTTCAATTCCCTGCACGATTATGCGTGGCGGCACGTCGAAGGGCCCCTATTTTAGGCTGTCGGATGTTCCGGAAGACCGCGCAGTGCTAGAGCGTCTTCTCTTGCGCGTGATGGGATCGCCGGACGCGCGCCAGATCGATGGATTGGGCGGCGCCGATTGGCTCACCAGCAAAACTGCGATGGTAGGGCCCTCGAAACGCGAAGGGGTCGATGTCGATTATCTCTTCGGACAGGTAATCATCGATAAAGCGATTGTCGATTTTCGTCCCAATTGCGGAAATCTTACTTCTGCTGTTGGCCCCTTTGCGATCGAGTCCGGGATGATCGAAGCGGGTGATCCAAAAACGACAGTGCGCATCTTCAACGTCAATACCGGCGCATTGATTGAAGCGGTCATTCAAACGCCGGGCGGGAAAATAAATTACGAAGGAGATACCGCGATCGACGGCGTGCCGGGCACCGCCGCGCCGATCCCACTTTTTTTCTATGATCTTGTCGGAACACGAACCGGCAGGCTTTTGCCGACCGGGAATCCGATCGATCTCATTGAGGGCATCGAGCTGTCCTGCGTCGATGCGGCGATCCCAATGATCATCGCGCGCGCCGAAGATATGGGCAAAACTGCCTATGAATCACCTTCCGAGATCAATGCCGATCGCGCTTTTTTTGAAAGACTGGAGAAAATTCGTATTGCCGCGTCACAAAAGATGGGGCTGGGCGATCCCACGGGAAGCGTGGTGCCGAAATTTTGTATCATTTCGAAGGCGCGTGGAGGCGGCTCGGTCAATGCGCGTTACATGGTGCCGCATCAATGTCATGCGACTTTCCCGCTTGTGGGCGGACAATGTCTGGCTGCGGCGAGCATTCAAAAAGGAACGATTGCGGCCGAGATCACCACTGTGACGCAGGAGGCGTCGCAGACTATTGCGATCGAGCATCCCGTCGGGACACTTGAGACGGTCATCGATTATACCGGATCGCGCGACGCGCCCGAAATTAAACGCATCGGTTTTGTTCGTACTGCACGCAAGCTGATGGTGGGTGAGGTCTATGTTCCTCAATCCGCCTGGCCCGAACGGGCGAAGACTTAGATGGTTAGCCGCAGTGCCTCTTGCCATTGTGGACAGCTGCAGCTTTTGTGCGAAGGAGAGCCGGCTAGAGTTTCGATTTGCCACTGCCTGGCCTGTCAAAAGAGAACCGGAAGCGCCTTCGGCGTGCAAGCCCGCTTTCACCGTGAACAAATCACAAAAATCACCGGACGCTCAGCTCAATTTGAGCGTGTCGGCGATGAGGGAAATACGCTGACTTTCCATTTTTGTCCGGACTGTGGATCCACGCTCTATTGGGAACAAAGCGGGTTCCAGGAATTCGTTGTCATTGCTGTCGGCTCCTTTGCCGACTCCGATTTTCCCGCACCCCGCCGGGCGATTTACGAGTCACGGAAGCATTCCTGGGTCGGCATCGCGGATCACGAAGACTTCGAGCATTTCGATTAATAGTCGTTGAGTTCGTGTCTCAACTACCACATTTTTTACCTCCCCCAATGTGGAGTTGGAGTGCGAATAGCGAAAGGTCCGGTGGACCTTTCACCGCCCGGAAACGTGAGTGAAATTCATTTCGCGAGCGGGTGGGGGGCAACCACTTAACCCCCACCCGAACCGCCGTCGCTTCGCTCCGACAGTTCGACCTCCCCGCAAAAGGGGGAGGTAAAAAATAGCTGCGCCAATCAGCGTCCCTTAAATTCCGGCTTGCGCTTTTCTAAGATGGCATTGACCGCTTCCATGTGATCTTCGCTTTGGTGGAGCTTTCCTTGAAACTCTCCTGCCATTTCGAGCAGGGCGTCGAGCTGGAGGTGTTGGCCCTCGCGAAGGAGCCTTTTCGCCCAGCGCAAGGCTTGCGGTGGATTAGCCGCAATACGCGCCGCCAATTCTTTTGCGGCACTCATTAGCTCTTCCGGTTCGACCACGCGGCTTACAAGTCCCCATGCCTCCGCCTTCGCCGCGTCGATGGGCTCGCCAGTCAAGCTCATCTCCATCGCTCGGGGCAGACCGACGACACGCGGCAGGAACCAGGCGCCACCATCGCCAGGGATAATCCCGACTTTGACGAAACTCTCTGCGAATAGGGCTGTGCTTGAGGCAATTCTTATGTCGCACATCAAGGTAAGATCGCAGCCCGCGCCATAGGCAGGGCCGTTGACCGCGGCAATTGTTGGGACATCGAGAGCATGAAATGCCAGCGGGATACGTTGAATGCCGGCGCGGTAATTTTCGCGCACTTCAGCCGCATCGCCCTTAAATGTGCCGATCTTATCGCGCATATGCTTGATATTGCCGCCCGAGGAAAAGGCAGAGCCCGCACCGGTGACAATCAAGGCGCGAATATCCATGTCGCGATTTGCCGTTTCGCAGGCATCGACCACAGCTTCGACGAGATCGATATCGGTTAGAGCGTTTCGCGTCTCGGGCTGATTGAGCGTGAGAACGGCAATATGGCCCTCCTTCTCGAACAAGATCTTGTCCGTCATGTGTTTCCTGTCTGTTGGCCTGTGTTTTAAGCCGGCTATGAAATCCGCCGGAGGCAATCAAGTTTGCGGGACGGGGTCAAGTCGCGCGCGATGGGATATCCCATCAAAGCGGCGGACTCATCATGCATCAGATTCGCAACATCGCTTAGATTCCGTATAGGGTTTTTGGAACAAGAGGAGGGGCCTATGGCCGCCGAGAATTCGGCCGTCACATCGAAACTGGAGCGCTGGAATGCAGGCCTTACGGCAAAGCATTGGCGCGTGCTGGCGGGTAGCTATCTTGGTTGGCTTTTCGACGGCTATGAAACCTTCGCGCTGATCGTCGTACTTCCCTTCGCAATGGCCTCGCTGCTGACGCCCGAACAATCGCAGTCGGGCGCCATCTATGCCGGGTTTGCGATCGGCATGACGCTTCTAGGTTGGGGAGTCGGGGGGCTCGCCGGCGGTGTGCTTGCCGATTATTTCGGTCGCAAGCGCATGATGATGATCGCGGTGCTGCTCTATGCGCTCTTAAGCGGCTTAACGGCTTTCAGCACGAGTTTCGCTATGCTGATCACGCTGCGGTTCCTCACCGGAGTGGCGTTGGGAAGCGAGTGGAGTACCGGCATTGCCCTGGTCGCAGAATCCTGGCCCGACCGCGCACGCCCCAAGGGCCTCGGGTTTTTGCAATCGGCTTTCGGCATGGGGGCGTTTATTGCCGCCGGTGTGTGGTTTGTCTTGGGGCTGTTCGATCCGCTAGGTGGCGAGAGCTGGCGGCTCATGTTCGTGGTCGGCGCTTTGCCCGCGCTTTTCGTTCTTTATTTGCGCCGCGCGCTGAAAGAATCCGAGCGCTGGCTCAGCGCCATCCGCGAAAAACGCTGGGGCGCGGTCGAAGGCGAGGCGCTCGTCGACGGCGGCAAACGACCCTTCACACTGACAAGCGTATTTTCATCTAGGGAAGGCCGCCGCCGTGTCTTACTGACGCTCATTTTGTCGTTTGCGACCACGACCGGATGGTGGGCCGGCTCGACCTTGATTTTGGGTTACACCGAGCAGTTGGCGAGTGCGCAGGGTGAGGCCGCGGGCATATGGGCTCCGCGTATGGCGCTCATCTATACCGCCGGCGGCGTTCTCGCCTATGTGATATCTGGCTTCGTTGCCGATGCCATTGGACGGCAACGATTTCTTTTTATGACCTTCGCCGGTTGTCTCGTCTCGGCGCTTCTGACCTTTTCAATCAACTGGCCGATTGCTCCATTCATGGCCATTGGCTTCGTGAACGGCATGTTCACGCTCGGCTTCGCCTATAGCTGGATGGCAATTTATCCGGTGGAACTCTTTACCGCCGCCGTTCGTTCCAGCGCAGCAAGTGCAATTTTCAATGGCGCAAGACTTATTGCCTGGGTGTTTCCAATTATTGCGGGAACGCTGGTGGCAAATTTTGGCGGTGTGGCCAATGCGGCGCTTATTATTAGCTCGGTCTATCTCTTCGGGCTGGTCGTGCCGTGGTTCCTACCGGAGACCAACGGCAAACCCCTTCCGCAATAGAGCCGTGGTTTTCCTCCCGGAAGCCCGAAGGGCTGTCCGGGACCCACTTTGTGGCAGGACATCGATTTTAGGGACATCGTGCAATGCGCTTTCACTATCGCCTATCGAGAATCCGTCGCGGTGGGTCCCGGCTCGCGCTACGCTTGGCCGGGATGACAGGTTATGATGAATCAACTGCCCGTGAACTTAGGTTTGCGCTTCTCAACAAACGCAGCGACGCCTTCACGGTAATCGTCGGAAGAGCGCAATTTTCCGTAATTCTGGCCTTCCAATTCGATGGCCATGGACTGCGAGAGATCTTCGGTCTCATTAAGGAGCTTCTTGGCAACGCGCTGCGCAAGCGGTGAGAAGCTCAGAAGTTCTTCCACAAGGCTATCGGTCGCCTGCTCCAACGCACCATCCTTTACCGCTTCAGTCGCGATTCCCCAGGCAACGGCATCCTCAGAAGATACCCGCTTTGCCCGCATGATTATGTCTTTCGCCCGCGTGATGCCGACCATTGCCTGCAGGCGCGGCGAACCGCCGGAGCCGGGAATCTGCCCAAGCCTTTGTTCTGGCAATGAATATTGACAGGTTTCCGAAACCAGCCGGAAATCGCAGGCAAGCGACAATTCGAATCCAATCCCGAAGCAATAGCCGCGATTGGCCGCAATCACCGGTTTGTGTGCGCGCGCCGGCGCGGCGACATTCCAGGCAAGCTTGGTGAGCTCTTCCGGTGTCTTTTCAAGAAAGCCCGGAATATTGCCGCCGCTGGAGAAATGTTTTCCTTCCCCGCGCAAAACAATCACGCGCGCCATATCGTCTTCATCAAGCCGTTCAAAGACCCGGCACAATTGGTCGCGCTCATTCATGGAAATAATATTCAGAGGAGGGCGGTCGAGGATAATGTCGGCGCGTTGCCGCGCCGCATCGATTTCGACGCGAAAGCCGTCGAGCGTTTCACCTGGTAAAATGTCACTCATAATTTCCCCATCGCCCATTGCTTAGGCACTTGCCTTCATCCGTTCCAACCACGCTTCGCGAAGTTTGTCGCGCAATATCTTTCCGCGGTCGTTCTTGGGAAGCTCATCAACAAAAAATAATTTCTTCGGTCGTTTCGCTTCGGCCAGTTTGGTCTCGCAATAATCGAAGATCGCTTGCTCGGTTACGCCCGAGTTAGGCTTGGGAATTGCAAAAGCAACCACTTCCTCACCATAGATTGGATCCGGTACGCCGACAGTCGCTGCTTCCATAAGATCGTCATGCGCAAGAAGGATTTCGTCGATCTCTAACGGAGAAATGTTCATCCCACCGCGAATAATGAGATCCTTGGTCCTCCCGGTGACCCGCACGAAGCCGTCCACATCCATAACGGCAAGATCTCCGGTCTTATTGCGCTTGCCGCGAAACGGCTCGATTGAGCCATCGGCTTGAAGATAACCAATAGCGGTTTGCAGTCCGCCAACGGTGGCCTCACCCTCGACATCCGCCGCGCATTTATTGCCCTCGCCATCGACGATAATGAACTCTTGATGTTTTGCGGGCGGGCCAACCGTTCCCATGCGTTTTTGATAGTGCCGATTGCCGCAAATCCAGCCTGCTTCCGACATCCCATAGAGTTGAAGCAAGGTCAGACCATATGTGCTTTCAAAGCGCTCCCATTGTTCGGGTGAAAGCGGTGCAGTGCTGCACGTCATTAAGCGCAAGCTCGGAATGTCTTTGGCCGTATATCCAAGCGGCTTGTTGAGTAGCATGTTGACGACCGTCGGAACGCCGGCCGAGAAAGTCAGACCATATTGTTTGATCCACTCGAAGAAGCGGCTGTGCGAAAAACGTTTGGCAATATGCATTGTCAAACCGGTTTGCAGGAACGGCATCAGGCTCAGCACTTGCGCAGAGTTCCAGCCGAAGGAACGGTATTCGAGCGTCTTGTCGTTTTCGGTAAGCCCAAGCATGTCGAGCGTGGACAACCCGCTTAGCCAATAGCCGGCGTGATCGTAAACAACGAGCTTTGGCTTGCTGGTGGTTCCCGAGGTGCAAAACATGCAACTCAAATCCCGAGGTTCATTGCGCTCAGGCAGTGCTGTGGGATCGGCTTGCGTAACCTTCGAGAAAAAATCGTCTGCTGCGTCCGTATAAACTTTGGAATAGTTTCCGAAGCGGCAGATCGGGGCCTTGGAGCCGATCGTGAGCGCGGCCGCGTCCAAATCTGTGTGAACGAGCACAAGTTTGGGCTCAACCATGGCCGAGAGTGAAGCGACATGCTCTGCATTCAACTCGACATTTAGCGGGCAAACGACGGCGCCGATGCGCCAAATGCCAAACCAAATGAGAAGTTTTTCGAGATTCTCGTCGGAAAGAAGAACGACTTTGTCGCCCTTGGCAACGCCACGACGCTTTAGATCGCCTGCAATGTCGGTAACGGCGCGTTCCATTTCGCCAAAGCTGATGGAACTTCCCTGAACGAGATCGACAATAGCGAGCTTGTCCGGATCGCGCTCCCGGTAGCTGCAAAGAAGCTCGGCTATGGGCCGAAAAGGAACCGAAAGTTCATGATGACCGAAACCGTCTGTCATTTCCCTTTGCGTCCTAGTGCCCCGTCTTGGCGAGAATTTCCGTCCAATCCGTCATTCCCGCTTTTGCTTTCTTGATTTGCTCGTCCGAGAAGAAATCTTCCAGTTTGACGCGATCAACAGGATAGGCCGGGCGCATGAAATCGCTCTCGAAGCCATAAGGAACGGTGGCATCGATACCCATGCCGCCCTCATAGCGGGTGTTCGACGCCGTCCACTCCTTATCGCCCGCCGTCATGCGCTCGGCCGGCATGAACGTCTGGCCGCGCCCCCCCGGCGTGGGATTGAGAATGTCGGTGCGCGGATTGACCCGCGTCGTGAGGCACCACATGATTTCGTCCATGCTGTAGATGTTTGTGTCTTCGCTACAAGCGATGGCAACGCGCATGCCTTGCGAAGTGGATAAAAGCGCCGAGAGGTAGTTGCGCTGCCAGCCTTCCTCGAGCCGGTTGCGTTTTTTCACCTGAAGAATAACGCCGCCCCAATCGGTCATGCAGTAGGGAACATTCACGTCCTGAATAATTCCAGGTTGCATGCGGTTGCACAGCTCGAACATCGCCGCTTCGCGGATCGAAGTATCGATATTGTGCTCATCTAACGTATGCGCACCGAGGCAATAGACTAGCGGTTTCGATTCCGGCTCGCGCATGGTGACGGCGGTGACGTGAAAAGTCGGCGCTTTGTAGGATTTGCCCATATAGCCGGCCCATTCGGGATGAAAATGATGCTTCCCCTGGGTCTTGTCTGCTTCGGCCTCTTCGGTTTCGAAACGCGTATCGCGCGGATCGATATAGCCTTCAAGCACGATTTCGGAATCGGCAATCGCCCAAGCATCGACCGTGCGCGCCTTCACTACGCGTATCGGCGCGCCTTGCGCGGCGCCGGCAACGCCAAGCTCGTCGCAGCCATAGGGCAGGATCACATAATCGAAGGCGGCGCCGGCGAGCAGCGTGCAAGCGGGCGGCACGCCAAAACAAAATGTCAGAGGAACTTTTTCCTGCCGGCGATAGGCTTCGCTGACCACCTGCCACATATGCGAGCCGGGTGAGATTTGGAAGGTGCCGACATTTCCCCAGCGAAAATTCATGCGGTTGTAACCGACATCGGTTCCGCCGCCGAATGCATCGCCCGAGACGCATCTTATGCCGGAGCCCACCGTCAATTCTTTTTCCAGCTCGGTGTGCCGGATCGGTACGAGATATTGGTTTACGTCATCCGGGTTTTCGATCACGACCTGCTGGCAAGGTGCTTCGGACTGCTCGATTTCATGAGGAGGCAAGGGCCTGTTGAGTGATGCGGCGAGTTTGACGGTACGGTCCTTGTCGTTCTCCCAGCCGAACATGCGGTTCACGACATCGATATTTCCGAACAGATTGGTGATGACGCGATGGCTCGATTTGCCTTTGACCTTGTTGAACAGGACAGGATTTCCGCCATCCATCAGTTTTTGAAGGCCGGTCACCTGTAAGTCGGGATCGACTTCTTTATCGGTCTCGATCAGATCGCCTTGCGCTTTTAGCCACTCCAAAGTGCTGCGCAGGTCCTGCAAATGGCCGGCCTCGGATTTGGCCGCTCCTGGTGTGGCTCGGTCCATGGCATTTCCTTTCATTGAACTTATCGGCAATTAGATGGCGGGCCGTGCCTGAAAACCGCCCAAAAGTGGCCAAATGCTAGCACGGTGTAGATTTGTGGTGAACGGGCTTCGATATTTGCTCTCTGTGCCGTATCGAATAGTGGATCACACGACGCAAATCAAAGTGGGCCGGTCCAGCGACGCCGATGAAGCTAGGAGCGCTTTCAGAACCTCAAAAGAGCTGAATTTCAAGTGCACCGAGCACACGAGCTTGCTGGAGCACTGTTGTTTGCGGCAAAGAATAGCCGGCACCATCCTTGCCGATAGGGGCAGGGAGGCAGGGGAAGAAAATCGTGAAGGAATTATCACCCTCCTATCGTTTGAATATCATTCTTCTTCTCTGCTCATTGCAGGCGATTGCCTATATCGACCGGGTCAATTTCTCCGTCGTTGGGCCACAGCTGGTCGAAGCCGGCGTTTTCACAAATAGAGATCTCGGAATTCTTTTCGCCTGTTTCAGTTGGGCCTTCACTGGCTCTCTGCTTCTTGCGGGTCCCTTCACCGATTGGGTGCGGCCGCGCCGCTCATTGGCCCTCGGAATTGGAACCTGGTCGTTTGCAACTGGTCTGTGCGGCATAACGACGGCATTTTGGCCGCTTGCGATATTGCGCGGATTTGTCGGTGTTGGGGAGTCCACCATGATCCCGGCCGGCTCGCGCGTTATCCGAGAGACCTTCGAGAAAAAACGGCGGACCTTTGTCGTTGGGACGTTTTTTGCCGGAAACAAGATTGGGGCTGTGATTGGATTTCCGTTGGCCTCCGCAATTTTCGTGATGTGGGGATGGCAGTGGGTATTCTTTATTACCGGTTCGCTCGGGATTTTTTGGTTAGCGTGGTGGATGAGCGTTTATCGTGCCGCGCCGCGTGACGCGGCCAGACAGGAAGGCACGACCGAGGGTCAGGAAAAGATTCGCTGGGCCACCTTGCTTAAATATCGCACCACTTGGGGTCTCATTCTCGGCCAGGGTGGTTATCTTTACATCTATTATTTGTTCATATTTTGGCTGCCCGGCTATCTGGTTCAGCAGCGCGATATGTCGGTCATGCAAACTGGTTTTGTGAGCATGCTGCCCTTCTTGGTCGGGACAGCTTGCGTCCTTCTGGGTGGCTGGGTAGCGGACCGCCTGATAGCGCGGGGCGGGCGGGTAACGCTTATACGCAAAGGCTTCGCTGTATCGGGGCTTCTGTGCGCCACGATATTTACGGTGGCCGGAGCATTTACGGAAGGAACGATTTTGGCTGTGACGCTTCTAACCTTAGCGGTCGCCGGATTCAGTTTCACGACCGCAGCGGCAAATTCGATTCCCCTTGATGTTGCGCCGCCACACATTGTCTCGTCGCTAGTGTCATTGCAGAATTTTGGCGGAAATGTTGGCGGTTCCTTCGCGCCTCTCGTGACGGGATTTCTAATTTCCGCTACGGGCGATTTTACGCTACCCCTGTTGGTTGCAGCCGGTGTTGCGCTGGTTTTTGGTTGCGGGTCCTACGCTTTTCTCGTGGGCAATCTTGATCGGGAATATCGTGAAAACCCGGCTGAGAAGCTCGCTGGGGCAAGTGCTTAATATTGGAGATGGTTTGAGATGAGTATCGAACGCAAGCCAGCGACTTTTGGAGATCTGCGGGGCTGGATCAAAGCGCTACGAGAAGTGGGCGAGATCAACGAGATTGATGCCGAAGTCGATTGGAATATCGAGCTTGGAACAATCATGCGCTTGGCGCAGGGCGCGGGCGACGGTCCGGCGACGCTGTTCAACAACATCAAAGATTACAACAAGTCCGACAGCCGCTGCCGCCGCCTTTTTGGTCTGGGACTTTCGAACTACCGCCGCTTGAATCTAATGCTGGGTCTGCCGCTCGATACCCACCCGCGCGAGCTGGTGCGGCTGGGACGGAATATTCTCAACGAACATGTCCCACCGAAGATTGTCGAAACAGGTCCGGTGAAGGAAAACATCCTCAAGGGTAAAGACGTCAATCTTTATGATTTTCCGGTACCGTTTTGGAACAGAGTCGATGGCGGGCGCTATATTTTGACTTTCGCTGGGTGCGTGACCAAAGACCCGGAAACTGAAGTGCCCAATGTTGGGGTCTATCGCGGCATGCTGGCCGACGAGAAGACGATCCCGATGCTGATGTGGCGCGCGCAGCATATCGGCCACCACTCCACGGCGTGGCAACAATCGGGTAAACGCGAAATGCCGATTGCGTTTGTAATCGGCTGGGAACCCTCGCTTGGCTTTTGCGCGGGGCAACCCGTTCCAAAAGGTGTCAGCGAATATGGCGTGATGGGCGCCATTCGCGGTGCTCCGGTGGAACTCGTTAAATGCGAGACGGTCGATCTTTATGTTCCGGCCACAGCAGAAATCGTGATCGAAGCAATGCTAAGCCTAGAGCCGGAAGATTATGTGATGGAAGGCCCGTTTGCTGAATTCACCGGCTATGTCGCGGGCGACAAATCGCCTAAGCCTGCGGCGCGCGTGACCTGTATCACCCATCGCAACGATCCGATTTTCCGTGGCACCATTGAGGGCTCGATGCCCGGGAGCTATTCGGAGAACGCTATTTGCAGCTCCATCATGCGCTCGGCCACCGCTTGGAATGTGCTCGACCGCATCGGCGTGCCCGGCATAACCGATGTGTGGTGTCCACCTGTTCAAGCGGGGATCAATGTCAACATCCAGATGAACCAGACTTACCGAAATCAGGCCAAGCAAGCGGCGAACGCGTTGTGGGGCAGCTCGGCGGGCCATGTGCGCTACAAACATGTCACAATCGTTGACGACGACATCGATATTCATGACTACGCCGCCGTCGACTGGGCGATTGCGCATCGCGTGAACGCGGGCGAGGACGACGTTATTATTATGCCCTCGACGTTCGGAATGGGATTGGATCCATCGACCCGCCGTCGCGACCGCAATGCGACTTTGTTCGGGACCGGGAAATGGAACCGGGTGCTGATCGATGCGACGATCAATCTCGATTATGATCCCGATCCGGATTTGGGCGGAGCGCGCTTCCCGCCGACGGTTTGGCCGAGCAAGGAAGACGAGGCGAGCGCCGATGCGCGGTGGGACGAGTTAGGTCTGCCGCCTCGCAAGAAATAGATGAGGGTTGGCCGAATATTCAGCCGGGGCAGATGGAACGCTAAATGCCTTGCAGGAGACTTTTCGTGAACACCACGCGCTACAATGCGGCCCTTGCACACCAGGTCTTTTGATGTCGCTCACCGATCTTTTGAAGCGCTACCCCAACCCGGCGCGAGAAGAAGTGGTGAATGTGGTCGGCGGACATTTGTGCCGCTGCACGGGTTACACAAACATTATCGATGCTGCTATGGACGCTATAAATAGCGTGGGCCGATAAGGGAGATCGATGACTGAGAACGCCGATTTTTTGGTGAAGGACATTGATTGGCTCGTAACGGTCGATCCGGAGCGACGAATCATTCGCGATGCTGCTATTGCGGTGGCGGATGGTAAAATCGCGGCAATCGGCAAGAGCGCGGAGCTCAGTAACATCTTTTCGGCGTCTCATGAAGTCAGCGGGCGCCAAATGGTCGTCACGCCCGGTTTTATAGATTGCCATTTGCACTCCTCATTTCATCTCTCCCGGGGCTTGGCGGATGAAGCGAACGCGCAGTCTTTTCTCTTTGAGCGCATGTATCCCTATGAAGCGGCGTTAGAGGGGGAAGACGTTGAGGTCTCCGCAACATTGGCGGCCTCCGAGCTCTTGCGCCATGGCGTGACCTGTTTTGTCGATCCCGGAAATTATCATCCCGATTCTTGCGTCAAAGGGGTGATGTCTACCGGTATTCGGATGTTCGTTTCGCGCTCGTCTTTCGATTTGACGGCATCGGTTATGGGCGTTTTGCCGGAGCGCATGATCGAGAACACCGAGACGGCTTTGGAACATGCAGGCGAAGTGCTCGCGAAATATGCGCAGAGCGACAATCCGCGCCTTGCCGCAACCGCGTCTTTCCGGGGCCTAAACAACGCAACCGACGCGCTGATCCTCGGCCTAAAAGATCTTGCCGATAAATATGAGACTTTGCTGCAGACTCATGCCTGCTTTTCTTCTTCGACGCATGATGCCTCGATCGCCCGTTGCGGCTTGGCCGAGATTGAGCGTTTGGAATCACTCGGAGTGTTGGACGAGCGCATGTTGATCGTCCATGCGGGTTGGTTGGAGCCACACGAAATTGAAATTCTTGCGCGCCGTAAGCCGTCCCTTGTCGGTGCGCCAAGTTCGAGCCTACACAATGGCTATGGCAATTTCGTGATGGGAAAGCTTCCCGAACTTATGGCTCTTGGCGTCAATGTCGCCTTGGGCTCGGACCATGCCAGCTCGGGTATTGTCGATATGGTGCAAGAAATGCGCGGCATATGTTGCGGTTACAAAGAAGCGCGCATCAATCCGCGCGTCATGCCACCGGAAACGGGACTGGAAATGGCTACAATCAACGGCGCGAAAGCAACGCCCTGGGCCGATCGCATCGGGAGCTTTGAGATCGGCAAAGACGCCGACTTTGTGATGTTCGATACCAGGCGTCCGGAATGGCAGCCGCTCATCAATCCGATTTCCAACCTCGTCTACTCTGCGACAGGCGATTCCGTACGCCATGTATTCGTTGCAGGCGAACAGGTGGTGCGCGACGGGCGATTGACACGCATTGACGAGGGGGCGCTCTATGACGCGATCCCCAAGGCGGTGGCGCGGTTCTCCAAGCGATTGGAGATGGACAAGATGGTTCAACTAAAATGGCCGGTCAGTTGAGCAATATTTCAGAAGAGATTTTCGAGATTAATTCCGATGACGGCGCTCCGTTCAAAATCCGCCGCGCCGGCAATCCAAAAGGCGTTCGTCTTTTCCTAAGCCATGGAAACGGGTTTGCCATCGATGGGTACCGCGTTTTCTGGGAACCGTTGCTTGCAGACTTCGATGTCATTTTGTTCGATATGCGCAATCATGGCCGCAATGATCCTGTCGGTGCAGACAGGCATAACTATTTTCAGATGGCCCGCGATTTGGGCACCCTATTTCATGAAATCAACGCGCGTTTGGGTAAGAAGAAGAACGTGGGTGTTTTTCACTCGATGTCCGCGCGCGCGGCTATGAAACATGCGGTGCAAATGGAATGGCTGTGGGACGCGCTGGTTCTTTTCGACCCGCCCAATGTGCCGCCTCCCGGGCATACGCATTGCGAGCCCATGCGGAATTTTGAGCTCAAACTATCGCAATGGGCTGTAAACCGTGAACAAAGCTTTGCTTCGCCAAGTGACCTTCGTGATTTCTGGGAAGCCAACCGCGCACAGGAGAAGTGGCATAGCCAAGCGTGGGACGATATGGCAAATGCTGTACTTCGCGCTGACGGCAAGGGCGGATATATGCTGAGTTGCCGGCGAGAATTGGAAGCCTCGATTTACCTGGCGGCGTTGACGATGGATTTGTGGCCGCCAGCGAGCGCCTATGGCGGGCCGGTGAAATTGATTAGTGCCGATCCAGACAATAAAGACGGCCCGCCGACCGGTGCTGCAAATCGCGCTCTCGCGACGGAAGGTGGGTACGAGTATGAAGCGATCGCGGAAACTGGACATTTGCTTCAGATCGAACGCCCAGATGCTTGCCGCGAAGCGTTGCTTTCCTTTCTGCGCAAACTGGCTCTGGCATAAGACGGTCATACGCGTGACAATTCGGAATTCACAGGGAGCAAGTTGAATTGGGTAAAGAAAGCAAGGCACCGGCGCGGACCTATCCGGACCTTCATGACCATGTGCGGGCATTAGAAAAAGCGGGCCATTTAATCCGTGTGGACCGTGCCATCAACAAGGACACCGAGATGCACCCCTTGGTGCGCTGGCAGTTTCGCGGCGGATTTGAGGAGAAAGACCGCAAGGCGTTTCTTTTCACCAATGTGATCGACAGCAAGGGTAAGAAATTCGATATCCCCGTTATTATCGGCGCGCTTGCCGCAAACCGAGATATCTATCGTATCGGACTAGGTTGCGAATTTGACGAAATCGAGCAGCGCTGGTTGCGCGCGATGGCCTCTCCGATCAAACCAAAACTCGTTGAAGACGCGCCATGCCATGAAATTGTCATCGAAGGTGACGATCTGGACAAGGAAGGCAATGGGCTAGACGGTATCCCGGTGCCAATCTCAACGCCAGGTTGGGACAATGCTCCGTATACGACGCTTTCTCAGTACATCACTAAGGACCCTGAGACGGGCGTCCAGAATATGGGCAATTATCGCGGCCAGGTGAAAACGCGGCGGCGGCTGGGGATGAACCCGTCCCTGGAACTTCGCCCTGGGATTTACACGCACTGGCTTAAATACAAAAAGATGGGCAAGAAAATGCCGGCGGCGGTTGTATTGGGGGCGCCGCCAGTGGTGACATTCGTTTCGACGCAAAAGCTTCCCGAAACGCTGGACGAGCTTGATGTCGCCGGCGGTTTGGTCGAGGCGCCGCTCAATGTGGTCAAAGGTGTCACCGTTGATCTTCTTATCCCTGCAGAAGCAGAAATCGTCATCGAAGGCTATATCGATACCGAATGGCTGGAGCCCGAGGCACCATTTGGCGAATCGCACGGCCATGTAAACTTGCAGGAATATAATGCGTTCATGGACGTGACCGCGATTACCCGCCGCAAGAACGCGATTCTCACCTCCATCATTTCCCAAGTCACGCCAAGTGAATCCTCGTTGATTAAACTCATTTTCATGGAGCCGATGCTTCTAAAGTCGCTTCGCGATCTCGGGTTAAAATGCGTGAAGCGTGTCTCGCTTCATGAACCGCTAACCAACATCCGCAGGGTTGTGGTTCTACACATGGAGAAGAATTCGCAGCGCGTTGAGGTGTGGCGAGCGATGTATGCGCTCATCGCGCAACATCGAGCACTTGGTAAATATGTTATCGCCGTCGATGAAGATATCGATCCGAAAGACATGGATGCAGTGTGGTGGGCATTATCCTATCGCTGTAATCCGGCCATCGATATGGAAGTAATAAAGCACCGCGATCAAGGTCACGGTCCGCGCAGTCAGCGTAATGGCGGTGAGGACGCTTCGGTGCTTTTCGATGCCACCTTGAAGGAGCCATTTCCGCCGATTTCTCTGCCCAAGCGCGAATTTATGGAAAACGCAAAGAAGATTTGGGAAGAACTCGGTCTGCCCCCACTTAAGCCTCAGTCACCCTGGTTTGGGACATCGCTCGGCGAGTGGGATGAGAGCTTTGATGTGATGGCGGAGAGGGCGGTAAAAAGCGAGTATTGGACGACAGGTGATATCATTGCACAAAAGCGCCGCAATGATGTCGAGATGAATACGGAGTTGCGAACGCTTAAGAAGGACAAGAAGTAGCGTCCTCAAGGTAACGGCGATAGCTAACGAACGAGCCACGGGTATACACGCAGAATTCACACCAAATATGAGGATAAGCTATAAATGAGAATGGCGCCGCAAGGACTCTTGCCGGGTAACATTACGGGCTATGAGGATTTCCGAGGCTTCCTTTCCATTGCAGAGGATCGAGGCTATCTGCGACGCGTGACAAAAAGCGTAGATCGCAGCTGGGAGCCAGCGTGTCTTGCGAAATGGATGTTTCAAGCGCTTCCCAACGATGATCGTTTTGGCTTGTTGTTCGAAAACGTTGAAGGTTGCGATTTTCCATTGGTAATAGGAGCGATTGGAGCCTCTACGCACAGCTATGCCCTGGCGCTCAACGTAGCCCTTGAGGAAATCATTGATCTATGGGAAGATGCCTTGCTTAACCAAATACCTCCCACGGTAGTTGAGCAAGCACCATGTCAGGAAATAGTACGGATCGGTGATGAGGTAAGACTTAGTGATTTGCCGATTCCGACCTGGACTCCGGGCAAAGATGTCGGGCCATATATCACAACGACAACGCTGACCCGCCACGCTGAAACTGGGGCGCAAAATCAAGGTGTGTATCGCACTATGGTGCGCGATGATCGTCATGTCGTTGCCAATCTGAACCCGGGCAGACAGGGCTATATGCAGTGTTGCTCCCATTTTGATCGAGGGCAGCCAGCACCTATCGCATGGGTAATCGGCGCACACCCCGCCGTACAAGTATCTTCTGTTGCCAACATGCCTTATGGCGCTGAGGAGATTAATGTCGCTGGCGGTCTCAACCGAAAGTCCATTGAAGTAATTAAATGCAAGACACACGATATTCTTGTCCCAGCGAATGCCGAAATCATTATTGAAGGCATGGTGTTGCCGGGCGAATACGATAACGAGGGACCGTTTGGCGAATTTGCCGGTTATATGAGCCCAATTTCCAAAAAACCCGTAGTACAAATAACAGCAATAACGCACCGGAAAGATGCAATTTACTGCGGATATTCGAGCCAGATGCCGCCCAGCGAGAGCACGGTGCTCCAAAGTCTGAGTAACTCTGGTGTTCTATACAAAACGCTTCGGCATGATCACGGGGAACCGGACGTCAAAGACGTTCACATAGATCTTACCTTTGGTGGGTTGCTTGCACACTGCATTGTGGCTGTCAAATGCAAACTACCGGGTGAGGCTAAGCGAATTGGGCGCCTTATTGCCGATTCGACACCATTAAAGCGAGTAACGATGGTCGACGAGTATGTTGATATTCGCGATCCACTCCATGTTGAATGGGCGATGAATGCCCATTACAACCCAGCCCGCGACACGATAATTATCGATGACGTTTATTTTCCCATGCACATGGATCCCTCTGTCCGAGTCGACAACCTAGCCAGCGAGTTGGGTAGCAAGGTCGTGATCGATGCAACACGGACTGTTGATGCGGGTGAGCTTTCATTGCCGCCAAAGGAAATGATGATGAAGGCACTCGACGTCTGGAAAGAAGTCGGCCTGCCAGATTTCGAGATTCCGAAGCGAGCGGCTTCACGAATCGAGCGATCATAATCCGCAATGATTCGACAAGGGACGTGTTTTTCCTGGTCCTAGGAAAATAGTTGTATTTTGGTTGGTGGCCGGCAGGCAGATACTTCTGCCTACTCCTTTGACTGTTTCGCAACGTCCAGAATCGCCTGGACCATACCGGTGTAGCCGGTGCATCGGCAGATATGCCCACTCAGCATGTCCCGGACTTCTTCCTCGCTCGGGTCGGAGTGCTGCTCGAGGAACTCCGTCGCCGAAATCAATATTCCAGTCGTGCAATAGCCGCATTGCAGAGCATGGCGACGCTTGAATGCGCTCTGCAACTCGCTCAATTCGCCATCCGCATTGGCCAGCCCCTCTACTGTCACGACATCCTTGCCCTCTACTTGCACGGCATACATCATGCAGCTGCGCGCCAACTTGCCCGCAACTTTTATCGTACAGCAGCCGCAAACGCCGTGTTCGCAACCGACATGCACGCCCGTCAAACCGATCTCATTGCGCAGAAAATCGCTCAGCAACATACGCGGCTCGGCATAACCGCTGGCCGGTGAACCGTTCAATATGAAGGAAACGAGATGTTTCTGATCCTGTTTAAGCAGCGGCATTGTCGCGTGCCTCCTCAATCGCACGGCGGCCGAACGCTCTGACCAAATCACGCCGGTAAGCGGCGTCGGCATGAATGTCGGTATACCCGCCGAGCTTCCATGCCAGCCTGTTGAGTTCCTCATCCACGTCATCGCTCGCGAGTGCCGTCCAGTCTTGCACGTAAGGCTGATCGGAAGCGCCGCCCACGCCTATCCGCACATTGTCTCCGTTAGCCACTGCAGCCACCGCCACAATGGCGAAGTCACCATGGCGTTGCGTGAACTCCTTGAACGTAAATCCGTCTGCCGCGGCACGGATGGGAAAGCGAACCGCGGTTACCATTTCGGTCGGTTCACACGCGTTCGACAGCATACCCATCTGGAAATCCGCTGCCGCAAGCCGGCGCTCGCCTTTCTTCGATCGAACGATGGCCTCGCCGTTCAACACTCTGAAACAAAGCGGCAATTCCGAGGATGGTTCGCAATGTGCGATGCTGCCGCACACCGTGCCACGGCTGCGCGTCTGGTAATGACCGACATTGGGCAGGGCAAGGCCAAGGAGCGGCAGCGTTGCCGACAGCTCTGGCCAGGCAAGCAGCTCCGCCTGTGTCGTTGCCGCGCCAACTTCAACCCAGTCAGCATCGCGCGTGATGTAGGAGAGTTCCTTGAGATCCGAAATGTCGATCAGAACCTCGATGTCGACCAAGCGATAGTTGATCATCGCACCCAGCGACAAACCACCAGCGAGAATCCGGGCGCGCTCGCCGTATTCATCGAGGCAATCGAGCGCTTCTTTAACGTTGATAGGTCGGAGATAGCTGAAGTTTCCGGGTTTCATCTTCCAATCCCAAAAATTCTAAGTACTCGTTTCCACCAGGGCAGTGCAGGCCTGACCTCGACCTGATCCCCAAGTCGTTTGAAAAACTGCTTGATGAGTGCGTTTGACGCGCCTTCCAGCATGCGCCCGCCAATAGCCGCTATTTTGCCGGTGATTTCGACCTCGTAGTCGTAGCTCAGCTGGGTGCCTTCGCCGACAGCATTCAGGTGTACGCGCCCACCACCTTTCGAGCTGCCCAAGGGGCCGTCCAGCCTGCCCGTGAGAATCGCATGTTGCGGTGGATCCAGATCGGATAATTTTATATCGGCATTGAATCGGCCTTTGATGACGCCAACCCCGATCGTAATGTCGGCGTGATACTGGTTCTCCCCCACACGCTCGAGTTCACGGCAACCGGGAATGACCCTTGCCAGTTTCTCCGGGTCAAGCAGGGCCTGCCAGATTTTTTCGCGATCGGCTCTGATGACCATCTCACCACTGCCGCGCAGCCCAGCCTTTCCTTTGCCTACATTTAAAGCCGACGGTTCTGTCTCGAGATCATCAGGTCTGGCGGGTTCTTGTTTTCGCAGCAGCCCAGCGATCTTCGACGGTGTGAGCGGGAGCCGCAGATCTGATATGCCTGTCGCATCGCAGACTGCGTTGGCGATGCATACAGGGGTGCTCATGCAGTTGCCCTCCCCGATGCCTTTGGCACCAAGTGGTGTGAATGGAGAGGGCGATTCCATGTGCAAGATTTCGGGCTCAGGGACCTCACAGGCGGTTGGGCACAAATACTCTGCGAATGTCCCCGACAGAAAGCTACCGTCGGCGGCGTAGCGTAACTCCTCGTGCAAGGCCGCGCCAACGCCCCAGGCAAACGAACCATACACCTGGCCATCCACCAATAACGGGTTCAGCATTTTGCCGGCATCGTGCATTGTCGTGTAATGATCGATTCGGACTTCCCCTGTAACCTTGTCGACTTCGACGCCGCAGACATCGAACACGAATCCATATGTCAACGACGTATTGATCTGATCCTTGTCGTTCGGCGGTTCGATTTCCGGGGCGGATACAGACGCGGTTTCGGAAATACCGGTGTGAACGCCGTCGGGCAGTAGGTTGGGTGACCAGTGGACCGTACCGGCAACGCGCGTGAAGCGAATCGCGTTGTCGGGCGCATCAACCGGATAAACCTGTCCATTTGCGAACGTGATCTTCTCGGCTGGCACGTCCAGTAGTTTCGCGGCGACGATCGCGAGCTTGTCTCGGACTCGTTGCGCCGCCTTGAGTGCAGCGACAGTTGTCGCGGAAGAGAAGCGACTTGAGTAATTGCCTGTCGCGATTGACCAGCAGTCTTTGTGCGTATCGCGCTCCATATTGACGCTGATGTCGGTCGGCTTGAGGCCTAGCTGGTCCGCGGTGATCTGTGCCAGTACCGTCATATGCCCTTGGCCTTGCGGCAAACTGTCGGCCGTGACGCTTACCACGCCCAACGGATCAATGTTCACCGTAGCAAACGCCACGTGGCCGCCTTTGGGCCCCGCCTTATTGCGAAACTCAGCAGAATTGATTGTGCTCAAATAGCCCATATTCGACTGTGCGGGCTCGACGATTGCGGCAAATCCGATGCCGTACAAGCGCCCTTCAGCCCGCGCTTTGTCACGTCGCGCATTGAGTTCGTCGAGCCGCCCGCCCTCTTTCACCAGTGCGAGGGCTTTCTGATAGTCACCGGAATCGATCAGCGCTCCGGCTGGCGCGTGATACGGGAATGAGCCGGCGGGAATCAGGTTCTTCTCAATCAGTTCGAGATGGTCCATGCCGAGTTCATCGGCGACATGCCGCATCAGTCGCTCGATCCCATAATAGACCTGCGGTCCGCCGAAGCCTCGCACCATGCCCGATGGCGTCTTGTTCGTCATGACGACGCGATTGATCAGTTCAAGATTGGGAACCTTGTACGCGCCCGTCATGATGCCGTGTTGCCGATACAGCGGTCCGGGCATTGGCGGCCTTAAGTACGCACCATAGTCGTCCAGCTGATCGAAACGAAACGCGGTCACAGTGCCGTCATTCATAACGGCTGCTTCGCCTGCGATGACGCGATTTGGTGCTGCTATGGCAGCTGTCAGATGTTCGAGCCGATCCTCCACCCATTTGACCGGCTTTTTCACCATTCGCGATGCGACGCACATGAGAACGATATACGGAAAGATCGCCTGCTTGATTCCGAAACCGCCACCTGAGTAGGCGGGTATCCTGAGCCGGAGTTGCGATCCAGCGATTCGCAGGGCCTTCGAAATGACCGGGTGAACGGTGAACGGTCCCTGGAAATTCGAGACGACATCATAAATGCCATCACCGTCATTGTAATCGGCGCAAACAACAAAACCTTCCAGCGGTGTCTGCGAATTACGCGGGTAGTCTATGGTCAGCTTGACAACTCGGTCCGCCTCGGCAAACGCTTTGTCAGGATCGCCGTACTTGAATTCACGATGTGACGGAATATTCGATCCAACACCATCATGGACGAGCGGCGCACCCTCTTGCGCCGCTTCCAGCGGATCAATCACCGCGTCCAGCTGCTTGTACACGACAGATATGTGATCTAGAGCGTCTTCGGCAATGTATCGGTCTTTGGCGACCACTAGTGCAACCGAATCGCCGACGAATCGTACCCGATCGACAGCCAGTGACCACTGGTCCATCGGCTGACGCAGCACGATCAGGAACGGATCGGTGTGCCGGCGTATATCCTCGCCGGACAGTACCGCGACAACGCCAGGTAACTTCAGTGCCTCCTTCGCATCAATGGAGACGATCTCGGCATGGGGATGCGGGGATCGCAAGATTGCCCCGTGAAGGGTACCCGGCCGTTCCGGATAGTCATCCGCGAACTTGGCCTGTCCTTTGAGGAGCGGCCCGTCCTCAAGGCGTTCTACGGACTGACCCACATATGTCGTGGTCTCGGTCTTTTCTTTTGTCTTGTCCCGATCAAGCAGGACCGGACGATTTTCTTTCAGGGCGACTGAGGGCCTGCTCGCCATGTCAGCTCTCCGTCGATAGATCGTAGCAAGGTTGTAATTTCGATCAGAAACATATTAGGATAATAGCTACATTACCAAGTTATCTCAGGTAATCAACCATGGGTCAAGATCATGGCAAGCAATCACACTGTTACGGTCGAAACAGGATCGGGCACACCTCGACTGATCTTCTCGCCCATCTTCAACGTCGCAGTGCGATTCATCGATCACCACGTCGAGGCCGGCAACGGCAATTCCGTAGCGATTCGGACGGCGGCGGGACAGCAGTTCACCTATGCCCAGCTGTCTGAGCACGTCAACCGCGCTGGTGCCGCCCTGTTGAAGTTGGGCCTCGCGCCGGGAGACCGATTGCTGATGGTCCTCAAAGACTCGCCGATGTTCCTTTTCACGTTCTGGGGTGCGATCAAGGCCGGCATCATTCCGATTTCCGTCAACACACTGATCGCTGAAAAGGACTATCGGTACCTCATCGAAGACTCCGAATGTGCTGCGGTCATCTACTCGACCGAACTCGCCACTGTCATGCGCAAAGCATTCGCGAGTGCCAAGTATCCACCCGGCATTTGCATGGCCGCGGAGGGGGGGGACTCGCTCAGTGAGCTGATGCTCGAAGTCGAACCGGGTCTGGTCGCGGCCGAGACCGACGCCAACACCGAGTGCTTCTGGCTCTATTCGTCCGGGTCCACCGGCAATCCGAAGGGGGTCGTGCACGAGCACAAAGACATGGTGGCGACCAGCGAGTTCTTCGGCCGGCGGATTGGAGGCATTACCGAACAGGACGTTGTCTACTCGTCGAGCAAGCTATTCTTCTCGTACGGTTTTGGGGGCGGCATGACCTTTCCGTTGTGGGCGGGGGCCAGCACGGTGTTGTGTGACGAGAAGACGTCGCCGGACATGATAGTGCGAATCATCAAAGAGTTCAATCCGACCGTACTCTTTTGCGTCCCGACCTTATACGGACAGCTCTTACACCGGACAAATGCCACCGCTTCGGATTTTGATTCAATTCGTCGCGCCATTTCGGCAGGCGAAGCTCTGCCCGCCCCGGTATTCCACGAATTCAAGGAGCGATTCCATATCGAGATCCTCGATGGCATCGGCTCGACCGAGGCACTTCACATTTTCGTTTCCAATCGACCCGATGATATTGCACCCGGCACGTCCGGGCGACCCGTACCCGGTTACGACGTCAGGATTGTCGATGATGAGGGGGAAGACGTTGCGCAGGGAGAGATCGGAACGCTCTGGGTCAAGGGCGATTCTACGGCCAGAAGTTACTGGAGGAACCCGGAAAAGACTGCGTCGACGATGATAGGTAATTGGCTCAACACGGGCGACATGTATCACATTGATGAGCAGGGGTATTACGTGAACGCAGGACGTGGAGACGACATGCTCAAAGTCGGTGGCATGTGGTGTTCTCCACTTGAAATCGAATCCTGCCTCATCAGCCACGAGGCCGTCCTGGAAGCCGCAGTGGTGGGCCGAAAGGACGATGCCGGGTTGACCAAACCCGACGCGTACATCGTACTAAAGGGCTCGGTCGAGAAACGTGATGAGTTGTCCTCGGAACTTCGCGTTTTTTGCAAGGCCAATCTCGCCGGATTCAAATATCCGAGGTGGTTCAATTTCGTTGACGAACTCCCCAAGACAGTTACCGGGAAAATCCAGCGGTTCAAGCTGCGTTCAAATCAGTAGAGAAATCAAAAAGTCTACATCACGACCATAAGAGATTGTTATGTCCGTAGCACGTGAAGTCATCACCAGGGTACGAGGCGAAGGTCGTCTGGAACTCACTGAAAATGAATCGAAACAGGTGCTGGCCAGCATCGGCGTCGAAGTGACCCGGGAGGAACTGGGGCAGAACCAGGACTCGGCCGTCGCCATAGCCGAGCGTATCGGCTATCCGGTGGTGCTCAAGATCTCTTCTCCCGACATCCTGCATAAGTCGGATGTGGGTGGTGTCTTGGTTGGACTGGCGAATGCCGATGCCGTACGCCGCGGCTACCAACAAATCTTGCAGTCGGTCAAAGCCAAGCATCGTGATGCCACTATCGACGGCATTTTAGTCTGCGAAATGGTGTCCGGTGGCATCGAGACGATCATAGGCGTCACAAACTTGCCGCCATTCGGACCGACGGTGGCATTCGGCCTGGGTGGCGTGTTTGTCGAAGTCCTCAAAGACATTACGTTCCGAACGGCACCCATAGATCAGGCCGAGGCGAGCCGGATGTTATTGGACATAAACGGTGTGAGCATGCTGAGCGGTGCGCGCGGGACGGAAGCCGCCAACAAAGCGCTGCTGGCCGAGGCGATCGCCAGAGTCTCCGAGTTCGCCGTGGAGTTCCACAAGGACATTTCAGAAATCGATATCAATCCTCTGGTCGCCAAAGGCGATCGCATCGTCGCGCTGGATGGACTGATCACGCTGAAAAAGGAAGACACGACCGCCGCTGTTCAGAAACCGGAGATCAGCGCGGTCGCACGAAATGATATCAGTGCGGTTCTCGGGCCGAGATCACTGGCCGTGATCGGCGCATCGACCAATCCGGCAAAATCCGGCCATACCATTCTCAAGAATATTGTAGAAAACGGCTTTAAGGGCGACATCTATCCCATCAATCCGAATGCAGACGAGATCCTTGGCCTTAAGGCATACCCGAACGTGCTGGAGGTTCCCGGCGATATTGATCTGGTTTTCTTCCTGTTGCCTGGGCGTTTCATTCCCACTCTGTTCAAAGACTGTCACAAGAAAGGCGTCAAGGCAGCATGCATCATCTCAGGCGGCTTCAGCGAGGTCGGCGAGGAAGGCGCGAAAGCACAGGCGGAACTGGTAAAGTTGATCGAGAAGACGGGCGTCCGCTGTCTTGGGCCCAATACCATCGGCCTCATGAACATGAAAGCGAACCTCTCCGCGAGTTTCGTGTTCTTCGACAATTGGGAAGACGGTCCTATTTCGCTCGGCGGGCAATCCGGCGTGTTTGCCGGTGCGGTCGCCGATGAAATCATGGATCGTACTGTGCAACGTATCGGCATCGGGCGCAGCGTCGCATTTGGTAACAAGATCGATCTGGACGAGAGCGACTTCGTCGAATGGGCATGGCAAGATCAGGACACTGAAGTCATCGCACTGTATCTCGAGTCCATCAACAATCCCCGCCGTTTCTTCTCGATCGCAAACAAAGCCAAGTGCGACAAGCCCATCCTCGTCCTGAAGCCTGGGCGCTCGCAGCAGGGATCGAGAGCCTCGGCTTCGCACACCGGCTCCTTGGCAATGGATGATAATCTGCTCGACAAAGCTTTTCGTCAGTACGGTGTGATCCGTGCGGAGACGCTCGAGGATTTCATCGAGTTCATGAAAGCGTTCTCCTATGCACCATTGCCCCAGGGCAGCCGCGTCGGCGTCGTGACGTTTTCCGGCGCTAACGGCGTAATGTGTACGGACGAACTCGGCGAGGCAGGCTTTACGCTCGCCGAACTGACAGACGTGACCAAGGAGCGCTGCAAAGAGTTTCTCCCGGAATGGCAACCAGCGGCGAATCCACTCGACCTTTGGGCGGCCCTGGGTTCGGGCAACCGCGTCGCACACGAAGAAGGCATATTGTCGATTCTGAACGACGACAATGTCGATGCGGTTGTCGTTATCCTGCTCGCGCTGGATATGGCCAACTTCGAAGGCATTCGCGAAATTTTCGAACGAGCAAAGCGAGAGCAGCCGAAAAAACCGATTTACACTATCTTCCTCGGTGGCAAGGTCAAGCAACAGTGGCTACGGGAAATTGATGGGCTTAACGTGCCGCATTTCGATACGACCCATGTGGCTATCAGAGCGTTGGGCGCGACACGGCGCTATGCGATCGAGCGCGACATCATGCAAAGGGATCCGACGATAACGGACTAGTCAGACGTCACTCTCTGTGCGCGTGACGACAGATAGGCAACCATGGCGCAGGCGTCCTCGGCACCGCGAACCATTCCTGCAAGCATGTCGTGCAGCTGACCAAAGTCTTTCTTTCCAAGCGATGTGAACAGCGCATCATTAACCTTGACCTGTGTCGGCGCCAGTTTGGCCAGCAGCGCGTTGCCCTTATGCGTAACCTGTACGAGCACGCTGCGCCGATCCTCGGGATTCTGTTTCTTGGTGACGAGTCTAGCCTTTTTGAGCTTGCCCGTTTCGACCGTGATAAACGCCCCACTCAGCGATAGATGACTGGCAATTCTGTTGACGCCAATCCCGTTGTTCTCGTCGAGGTGTGCGGCCGTTATGAGTATCGTGTACTGAATAGCTGAGAGGCCAATCATTTCCGCGAGTCCGGAGCGCACGGTTTGCAGTCGCGTCGAAAACGCCAGCAGACCATGCACAAGTTGTCGAAACGCATCATCGTTTCCGTTTCTGAGCAATTCGGGACGCGATACTGTGAGCGGTGCGGTCATGGATCGTCCTACCGTATCCTCAATGATTGAGGGAAAAATTAGCTTACAATATTAGCTTTTTACTATTAGCAATCCAACCGAGCGAGTCAAACTCGGAAGTCCCCGGAATTTCCCCGGTGTGGGAATCAACGACGTGCTTCAAGAAGGGGTTAAATTCCGCACTGTCGCGCTGCATGGCGCGACTGGAGCGCTCGAACACGACTCTCTCGGCGCCGATTTTCGTTGCCACGCAGTCACACAAAGCTTCGAATCCATTGCTCCAGGCGCCGCGCTTTCATCGCGAACAACACCGTCGCTCCAGTCGCTGGCAATAGCGGTCTGATGCCAAGCGTGCGCAAAATTTTCCGTGCAAATTTGATGTTCGGCATATCTTAGTACTTCTCGAAGTGATCGATCAGGCGTCTGCCCAACTCGAGTGCCGGTCTGGAATTTTTCGCTAGGGAGATCGTCGGCGGCTCGATGATGACGAGAGAGCGAACGAGATCCGTCCGCATGCCGGCGACGATGAGTACCACAACCCTTCCGACCGACGAGCCCAGAAGATATGCGCCACGCCCTCTTCGTCATCGGTGGACATGACCAATCCGGAGGCCGCGCAGGATATTGAGCGTTACTACCAGTCTGCTTCTCTACCGGCCCGCGAACGAATCGCATTGATGCATCTCGCATGGGATTTTATCGGATCAGAATTTGCCAATTGCCAACACCAATATGAAAAATTCTATGGCGGGGCGTCCTTCGTCGTGAAGATGAATATGTTCCGTAGCTACGATTTCGAGCGCGCGGATGCGCTGGTCGAGACGGCGCTGAATTTGCCTTGGCAGGAGGACTAGCCTGGGCCAAATGGGCGATTTGGCCCCTCAGGGCGCAAATCTTCGGCCCACCCCTCAATAAAGTTCCAACTGACCTCAATTAGTGCCAAATCTTCGCGGGAGAGCGAAATACTACGTAAAATGCCGAAACAATGAGTGATTTCAGGGACACAGCGGGCGTGGTACGCTCAAAAGAACCCGTTCAGGGGAGGGAAAAATTGGCCGAAGTGCTTTTATTGTTGGCCGATATCAGAGAAAAACATTGTCAATATAATGCTTTAGGAAATATCGTCGCTACTTCGACGCGTTGGACCTGGGGCTGTAGGAGCGTCGAGGTCGCCACCCGTTTAAGCGCGTGGTGACTGGGACTGGGGGGTGTATGCATTTCGTGTCGCGTATTGGGGCAACACGCGCTCCGAATTCGGGCGTCCGGTCGGGGCATTCCACAGCCGACGAGGGTACCAGGAATTCGGATTATGCCGGAAGGATCAGATGACCGGCAAAGCGAATAGGATCGTGTTAATCCACGGTCGTGCGGCACCGACGATCTGCTTCGGCGAGAACTTAGTTATGGCTGGCGATCACAGTGGCGGCACAAACGACCCGCTTTGTAGGGGGGCGGTTGATGAATGACAAAATAGCCTTGAAGGCAGATTTTGACGGTCTCACTGCGCAACAAAAACGTGAGTTCAGTGAGGATTTGCTACGCAAGCGCGCGAAGAATGGAGCGGCCTTAGTTGCGGCCAGCGCCGGTGTCATAGACGAGGGTTATTATAACTTCGCGCTTGATCCCAATATTCGAGCGCTTCGAATTCAACACGCAAGTCTCGATGCGGACGGCAGAAAAAATCCATATTTTCAAGTCAATGAATCTATTGCGCGAGGCACGACGACAATTGCCGGGCGTCAATACATAAATTTTGCAAATTATAATTATCTCGGATTGTGTGGCGAGCCTGCGGTTTCTCAGGCAGCGAAGGACGCCGTCGATCGCTATGGAACTTCGGTTTCGGCAAGTCGGATTGCATCTGGCGAACGTCCTATCCAAGGGGAGTTGGAAGGCGCGATCGCCGAGATGATGGATGTGGATGATTGCGTTGTGTTCGTAGGCGGACACGCGACGAACGTCTCCACGATCGGCCATCTGTTCGGTCGTAACGACATCATTTTCTATGATGAACTAGCGCATAATTCCGCCATTCAAGGCGCCCTGCTTTCAGGCGCACGACGGGTTCGTTTTCCGCACAATGATTGGCAGGCGTTGGACCGCCTGCTCGAAGACCGCCGCGGCAATTACGACCGTGCTCTTATTTTTATTGAGGGCGTCTACAGCATGGACGGGGATTTCCCCGACATTTCTCGTTTCGTTGAGTTACGGAACAAGCACAAATCCTATCTCATGATCGACGAGGCGCATTCGCTTGGTATTCTTGGGAAGAATGGTGGCGGTGTCAGAGAGAAGTTTGGGCTGTCCGGAGACGATGCCGACATATGGATGGGTACGCTCAGTAAGACTTTGGCCAGCTGCGGCGGATATATTGCAGGGTGCGCAGATCTTATTATGTATCTCAAATACAGCGCGCCCGGCTTTCTCTATAGCGTAGGCATTCCATCGGCGAATGCAGCAGCTGCTCTTGCCGCCCTTAAGATTATGCAATCTGAGCCGGACCGTGTCGCGACGTTGCGCTCTCGCGCGAAGTTGTTTCTTGAACTTGCGCATCAAAATGGGCTGAACACCGGACATGCTAATGAGACGGCCATTGTCCCAATCATTATTGGCGACTCAATGAAGTGCATCTCCCTATCCAACGCGCTCTTTGAACGCGGCATTAATGTGCAGCCCGTGCTCTATCCTGTGGTTAGCGAAAACGCGTCGCGGCTTCGTTTTTTCCTTACGAGCATTCACACGGAAGATCATATTCGGCAGACCGTAGAAGCGGTTGCGCAAGAGCTTCAGCGTTTGTCGGCAGCGCACCAATAGCGAATCCAATCCTATTTCAGACCTTTCCCGTTCCGAATTCGGAGGCATAATTTCGTGGATGCGCTTCGTCATGTGATCGTGACTGGCGGTTCCAGCGGAATCGGAAAGGCAACGGCGCGCCGCTACTATCACGCCGGTGCGAATGTTGTTTTGATCGCCCGCCGACAAGAGACGCTTGACGCCGCGCGCGAAGAGCTGTCCGCAACTTCGCAAAACGCGGAAAACAAGATTCTTGCGCTTTCGGCCGACGTATCCCAGGCCGAGTCGGTAGAACGGGCGATCGCTGAGGCGGTTGCGCGGTTCGGTCCGCCTGACCTCTTGATAAACTCAGCCGGAATAGCCCAACCGGGTTATTTCGAAGATCTCCAAATCCAGTCCTTCCACGACCATATGGCCGTGAACTATTTTGGAACGCTCAATGCCATAAATGCCGTTCTTCCTGCCCAGATGGCGCGAGGCGCCGGCCGGATCGTGTTGCTGTCCTCCGGGGCGGGGCTCATGGGCATTTTCGGGTACACGGCCTACGGTGCAAGCAAGTTTGCCGTACGCGGTTTGGCAGAGGCCCTTCGTAGTGAGCTTCGCCCAAAAGGTATTGGCGTGACGATAGTATATCCGCCTGACACCGATACCCCGCAACTCATCGCCGAAAACAAAACCAAACCGCCCGAAACGAAATTGATTAGCGGTGCCGCTAAGATATGGTCTGCAGACCGGGTTGCAGAGAAAATCGTTCATGGCGTCGCGCGGGGGCGGTTCGTAGTAGCGCCGGGCTGGGAAATGTCGATTTTGGCCCGAACCCACAGTGCCCTCCGGCCAGTCCTCGACTATTATTTTGACCGGCAGATCGCAAAGTTGCAGGCGAGGGAGAAGTCGAAACGGCGCGACCAATAACTGCCGCCAGCAAGCGAGAAGTTTAGCATTAATGAATGGTTAAAGGGTCCCCCTCGGCACCAACACGCCGCTCACGTTACGTTAACACGGTTTGCCTATTCTGCTTCCTCCACTGTGGGGGAAGTAATGCAACTCGCACGCAACAGGCGGCACAGAGCATCATTTTTGTCCGTTTACTCGGCCGATATGGGCCATCTGATTTCGCGTAGGCGATCGGAGCGCGCGTTGCATGCGGCGGCAATTTAATCCGCGATGGCGAACAAAGCTAAGTCCGAATTTCTAGCCAATATGAGCCATGAATTAAGGACACCACCCAACGCAATCATTGGATTCGGTGACCTTGTTCAGCAGCTCAATCAGGAAGATTGCGCAACTGGAAAAGCGCGTGAGTTTGCTGAACACATCTCAGGGGCGGGCCGGCACCTGCTAGGGATTATTGGTAACATTCTCGATATCTCAAAAATTGAGAGCGGCAATTTTCCACTAGACTTACAACCGCAATCTTTGAACGAGATTATTAACTCGAGCGTCTCGCTCCTAAGGCCCCGAATAGAATCAAAGAATCAGAAATTTACGGTCCGAGTGCAGGACAATATCCCGCTTGTTAATGCGGATGATCTGCGAGTGAAACAGATATTGCTGAACCTTCTCTCGAACGCCAACAAATTTACCGACGAGGGCGGAGAGATTATTTTGTTGGCTACAGCGGACAATTCGGAATTCGCAACCATTGCCGTGAAGGACACCGGGCAAGGAATGACGCCCGAAGAAGTCGAGATCGCACTAAAGCCGTTTGCACAAATTGAGTCCAACTATTCGCGGCAACAGGAGGGAACGGGCTTAGGTCTCCCCATCTCGAAGGCACTTGTAAAGAGTCAAAGTGGGAAGTTTCTCGTAGATAGCGCCCCCGGGGTTGGCACGACAATCGTGTTCACATTGCCATTGGCTGGTGCAAGCCAAACCCTCAATTCATCCACAACGGCAACCTAGTAAGGACGGTCCGATGAACCAAGTTACGAACATTGTTTTCTCGGCTGAGAAAGAACCTGGCAAGCCGGCGACGGAAAATAAATCCACAGCAGTTCGTGTCGGGCACATCGTTTCGGTGAGCGGGCCGCAGGCTGTTGCTGTGGTGGACCGAGTGGAGGGTGGCCTCGCTAATAACGCCAGGAAGCGTATTGAAATCGGTTCACTGGTCACGGTTCCGACGCCGGGGTCATCGGTAGTGGGGATCGTATCGGGCATGACAACACCAATGCCCGGTAACAATGAGGAAAAAATCGACGAAGTGCTGTTGGTTGAGATCAGTTTAGCGGGTGAAATCCAGCACGATAAGAAAACGCAAGCGATGCGTTTCAATCGAGGTGTGACGCATTTTCCTACAATCGGTGATCCGATTATGCGCGCAGGTAGAGATGAACTCTCTTGCGTCTACTATCAGCCAGACGCCCCGACAATCGATGTTGGCACTCTTCATCAAGATAGTTCCGTGCCGGCGCATTTTTTGGTGGATGAACTTTTTGGAAAACACTTCATTGTCGTTGGTACGACAGGGGGCGGAAAATCAAGCGCGATTATATGCATTCTTCGACGTTTGTTTGCTGAACATGCTCATGCGCACATCCTAATGCTGGATGTTCACAATGAATATGCAAACGCGTTCGGCGACAAGGCGGAATGTGTTCATCCGAGCAATCTTCGGCTGCCTTTTTGGCTTCTAAACTTTCAGGAACTCTGCGCGGCTTTTGCGGGCGTTGATGGGCATCGCGATGCAGAGGTTGAAATTTTTTCTGACGCCGTGCTCGCTGCAAGGAGACGCTTTTTCGAGTCACAACTTGGCCGGATCAAACGCTCAGGTGAAGGGGCGGGTCTCACGGTCGATACGCCCTCACCATTTCGTTTGGCCGACGTCGTGTCATATTTGGAAGAGCAATTGGGAAAACTCGAGCGCGCTCACGCGGCGCTTCCCTATCGCCGCTTGAAGGGCCGTATTGAAGCGATGGTCGCCGATCCGCGCTTTAGCTTCATGTTTGGAAGCTACACTGTCGAAGACACGATGGCGGATGTTCTTGGGCGCTTATTTCGTGTTCCTATTAATGGCAAGCTGATCACGGTTGTCGACTTGGCATCTGTGCCGCCTGAAATCCTCGATATCGTGGTTTCCCTGATCGCGCGTCTTGCGTTTGATTTTTCGGTCTGGAGCGAGGGCACCGTCCCGATGCTAATCGTTTGCGAAGAGGCGCATCGTTACGCACCGGCGTCGACGAGTGAAAAATTTATGCCGACGCGCTACGCGTTGTCGCGCATCGCAAAGGAAGGTCGAAAATATGGAGTATCCCTGGCACTTGTGACGCAGCGCCCATCCGAGTTGGACCCAACGATTATTTCACAATGCAGCACTGCGATCGCCTTACGGCTATCCACCGACCGCGATCAGGAAGGGGGATGTCCCGGTCGATGTTGAAAAGTTGAGGTAGGTGTCGCTCTCCTGGAGCCGTTAGGCTCCGGGTGCTGCAAACCCAAAAGGGAGAACGACACCATGGGAAATAATATCCGTAGTTCCAGCCGCCCGAAAGCCCTTGCCCCCTCGATTCCTATGCCGCCGCTGGCGGACGCGATGGACGCGGTCCATCTCAGCGTGGATCGGTTTTGTCTTCTGGCCGGGGTCGAGGCCTTGGCCGAGATGATGGAGGAGGACGCCACGACCGTGTGCGGGGCCCGACATCGCCGCCATGGGGACCGTCGAGGTTATCGCTGGGGCAGGACACATAGCGAGATCGGCTACCACGGTGGCAAAGTGAAGGTGGCCCGGCCACGGGTTCGTGACCGGGCGGGCAAAGAGGTGAGCTTGGAGAGTTGGCAGGCGCTACGCGATGGCAACCTGCTGCTCGAGTGGGCGCTCAACCTGATGGTGCTGAACGTGTCGACCCGCAAGTACCACCGCGCGGTCCGTCTGCCCGAGGGCGACCTGGCGAAAGCGCGTGGCGACGGCACCTCGAAGTCAGCCGTTTCCCGGCGCTTTGTGGCGCTGTCACGCAAGAAGATGAAGGCCTGGCTCGCCTCGGATCTCTCGGAACTCGACCTGCTAGTCATCCAGATCGACGGTCTGCATGTCGGCGACCATGTCCTGATGGCGGCGATCGGCGTCGATGGCAACGGCGACAAGCATGTCCTGGCCGTGGTCGAGGGGGCGACGGAGAACACGGTCGTCGTCCAGGCCTTGATCGACAATCTCCTCGCCAGGGGGCTCGATCCGACACTGCCGCGGCTGTTCATCGTCGATGGCGCGAAGGCACTCAGCAAAGCGATCCGAAACACCTTCGGTGTGGCCGCCGCCATCCAGCGCTGCCAGGTCCACAAGGGCCGTAACATCATCGAGCGCCTGCCCCAACATTTGCACGCGAGCGTCAAGAAGGCGCCCCGTCAGGCCTGGGACCAGGACGACGCAAACAAGGCCGAGCGGCTCTTGCGCAACCTGGTCCGGCGTCTGGAGCATGAGGAACCGGGCGTCTCGGGCAGCATCCTGGAGGGGCTGGAGGAGATCCTCACCGTCATCCGCCTCGGCCTACCGCACGAACTCCGGCGCTCGCTCGCCTGCACCAACATCGTCGAGAACGCGCTCGGCACGGTGCGCCAGGTCACCCGCAACGTCAAACGCTGGAGACACGCCGAGATGGCGCTCAGATGGACCGCCGCCGGCCTGCTGGAGGCCCAGAAAACCTTCCGTCGCCTCAAGGCCTATCGCCAGCTGCCCATCCTCCGAAATGCTCTCCAGGAACACTTGAGAAAGGCTCAGGCCGACAGTGCCATTGAAACCATCATGAAGGCAGCATAGCATCATCAACCAGCGACGCCTGCCCCACGAATTTCAACAGAGATAGGGACATCGCCTCAGGAAGTGATGCGTGCAACAACCCATGACGGCGCCTTCGATCTTTTGGATTATCTCCCGCTACTCGGTGACCGCGAAGCGATTATTTTGGGGCAGGGCGTCCCGATGCCTATGCGCATATTGTTTCATCACATTAGCGATCTCGGTGTGCCGCAGCAGCGAAAAGCAGGATTTTCGGCGTCTTGGCGAAAGCCGAATATGGATCGCAAGGGGCTCGAACAGGTTGTTTCTCGTTGGCGTTCCATCGGCCGTCCGCGGCAAGATGAACCAGATGAAATCGAACAATAGCGCGCATTTCACCCTCTAAATCATTGTAATTGTTTTGTTTTGGCGCTTCTTGCGCGCCTAGCACGCTAGCCGGGAGACCTTCAGGTTCGGCGATGCTCCATTCCTCGATCCATGTCTATTGTGAATCAATGCCGCTAACCGGCACTTTCCGCTGAACGGAGCCGACAGCTTCTGCCATAACGGGCTACGCAAAATGGGTGGGAGCAGATGCAGCAACTCACAGAGGACAAGAAGAAGATCGCCGAGCTGACGGCAGGTATGCTGTTGGAGATTGAGGCGGTTCGCTTCTATTCGGACAAGCCATTTACGTTTACCTCAGGGCTGGCTAGCCCAGTCTATACGGACTGCCGCCGCATTATTTCGTTTCCGCGTGTGCGAGGCGCATTGCTTGATTTCGCCGTCGCGACAATTCAACGCGAGGTGGGGTTCGAAAAATTTGACACGGTAGCCGGTGGAGAAACGGCGGGAATAGCGTTTGCGGCATGGATGGCCGAGCGGATGATGCTGCCGATGCAATATGTCCGGAAGAAACCAAAGGGATTTGGGCGCAATGCGCAGATTGAGGGAGAGGTTTTAGAAGGGCAGAACGTCCTACTGGTTGAAGACATGACAACCGATGGCGGAAGCAAAGTCGCGTTCATAAAAGCGCTGCGCGATGCGGATTGCGTTGCAAATCACGTCTTCGCTTTCTTTTACTACGATATTTTCCCAAATGGTCTAAAGACGCTAGCCGATATTGGTGTGACCCATCACACTTTGGCGACATGGTGGGACGTTCTTGGTGTTGCAAAAGCCGCAGGTACGTTTGACGCTTCGAAGCTTTCCGAAGTTGAAAACTTCATGCGTGATCCCATCGGTTGGTCGAAGGCGCATGGCGGTTCGGCTGGCGCTTCCAGTTAACAACATGCGTGAGTGCTCCGGTACTTTGCCGCATGCCGCATGGTTCGACATATGTGATGGGCGGGCGCGATAAGATGCGCTTATGGGACAAGCTCGTTCTTTCCACGCTTTATCGGTTCGGCCCGGAAACATCCCATCATGTAGCGATTTGGGCCCTCGAAAACGGCCTGGCCGGGAACTACGCGCGGCTCGATGATCCCATTTTGGCGACAAATGCTCTCGGGATCGCTTTTCCCAATCCCGTTGGTCTTGCTGCGGGTTTCGACAAGGATGCGCGCGCCGTCGATGGTGCGCTGAAACTTGGATTTGGATTTGTCGAGGCCGGGACGGTAACGCCGCGCCCGCAGCCCGGTAATCCGAAACCACGTTTGTTTCGTCTCGACGAAGATCAAGCCGTGATAAACCGTTTCGGATTCAATAGCGAAGGCTTGGAGGCTTTCAAAAAACGGCTTGCGCGCCGAAAAAGCAAAAGCAGCTCTCGTGGGATCGTCGGTGCAAATGTGGGTAAGAACAAACTGACAAAGGACGCTGCAGCGGACTATGTGGCGGGTATCGAGGCGCTAACGCCATTGGCAGACTATCTCGTAGTCAATCTTTCTTCGCCAAATACGCCAGGTCTCAGGGACCTTCAGGCCAAAGATTCAATTACGGAACTGCTTGATCGTACGATCGGAGCTCGGGACCGGATGGCGGCAAGTATGGATAATAAGCCTCCGCTGCTGGCAAAAATCGGACCCGACCTGTCACGAGGGGATATGCACGACATTGTCGAAGCCGCGCTGGCGACCGGTGTGGATGGGCTGATCGTCGGTAATACGACCGTCGAAAGGCCCGCTGGGCTTGTTAGCGCGTATAGAAATGAGGCGGGGGGACTGTCCGGGCGGCCTTTGGCGGAGCTTTCCACTGATTGCTTAGCGCAGATTTATCGCTTGTGCGGCGGAAAAATTCCCATAATTGGTTGTGGCGGTATCGCCAATGGGCAGGACGCCTACGCCAAAGTTCGTGCAGGGGCCTCATTGGTTCAGCTTTACTCCGCCTTGGTGTTTGGTGGTCTTCGACTCGTTTCCGACGTGAAGGACGAGCTGGCTGCTTTATTGTGCCGTGACGGCTTTACATCTGTTGCTGACGCAGTGGGGGCAGATCTTCGAAGTGAGGCTTGAGGCTAGGTGTATTCCCGATTCGTGAGGATTAATCAGCCGCCGCGTCACTAAACTGGTCGATGAGGGATCTAGTCCAACGCAATCGCCTCGCAACAGCCGATTTTAGGTGTCGTCCGACACTCAAAGAGGAGTCGGAGGAGTCCAGTTCTCATGGCCTTCGGGAAGCGTTGTCGGCGGATAGGCAATCATCTTTTGAAAAAGTAGATGCATGAACAGGAAGAGAGGCTTCGCTTTGAACACAAGAAGGATGGCCTCCTGGTTCGGATCGCCATTAAAGTGCTGATGCACGCAGCCATTTTCTACCAGCATGATATCACCGGCTTTACACTCGATGCGGCGGCTATCATGAATATCGTGTCCGCGGCCTTTGATCACGAAAAAGACCGCACTGTTCAGATGCCCATGTTTTTGCCCGTAGGCGCCAGGCGCATAGGCCTCGATATGGGTTTCGATCGATTGTGTAATTTTAGTAGCACCCGGGCTGATGATATGTTTGCCGAATACCTGCGGACCGCCCTTCCAGCCTACGTCGCCTTCGGAGTATATGCGTGGCCGGTTAAGCAATTCCTTAGTCAGGTGGCTGTAAGTGCCCTCCAAAGCGCGGACAAAGACACGCTTTTTTTGCCACCGCGCCCAAACGACCTCTCGCTCCTGTTTGTGTTTTGGTCCGGGTGGCGTCTCGGCGGATCCGGTCAACGATTCTGCTTGGCCCTGCTTATCGGCGCTCATAGGTGTTCCTCGGCTACTGGAGCTGGTTTGTGTCCCGGCTATCAGATCTCACCATGGCGATGGATAGAGCTGTGACAACCAGGGCGTATCTAGGCCGGAGGTTTGTGAAATCGCATATATGAGGCCCAGCTGTGAACTATCTGGCTGACAAGATCATGCCGGGCCAAACGAATCTAAAGACGGGAATAGGGGCAGCCCGACGTCGCATTTCCTATGCTCCGGCCCGGCATGTGGATTAAAAATCCAAATATTATGGATTTCGGGTCAAAATCGCCTCGCACATCACGAATTACTTGTTTGTCTGGCGCGTACTTAATATATACTTCATTGCAGAAATCTGGGTTTCTGGAGACGCCGATGAAAATCAAAGTAATAGCACTGGCCGGGGTTGCCGCGGGGTTGCTCGCCGCTCCGGCATTTGGACATCATTCCTTTGCCATGTTCGATGCCGCGACGACGGTTGAATATGAGGGCACGGTCAAGGAATTCCAGTGGACCAATCCACACAGCTGGCTTCAGGTCATGGTCGATGGCGAAGCCGGCGAATCCGTTGAATGGTCGCTTGAGATGGGCTCGCCGGGCGGGTTGGCGCGCAATGGTTGGCGTCCTCGTACGGTTGTTCCGGGAGATGCAGTTACAGTAACGCTGCATCCTTTAAAGGATGGATCACCGGGTGGGCAGCTTCTCACGGTGCGTTTGCCGAATGGCGAGTTGATGGGCGAGTAAGTTCATCTGCCTTTAGTAATTAGAAAAGCCCCCGGACGGTGATAGCCTCCGGGGGCTTTTTGTTTTTGGCAAGGAAATTGCCGATGAGGCCAGCATGCTGGAATTTCAGAGCCTGGGTCTAGAGGAAGCAAGGCAAGCGATTGCCGCGGGCGAGGACGCTGCCGAGAAATTGGGCCTGCCGATGGCGTTCGCCGTTGCCGATGTTGGCGCAGAATTGATAGCGGCAACACGCATGAACGGTGCCCATCCGCGTATCCTTCGGCATGCCATCCGTAAGGCCTATACGTGCGCAACCATGTGCCGGAACACTTTGTGGTTTCGACGTGACCTTGAGGACCGCTTAGGAAGTTTAGACCAATGGGGAGACGCCGAATTGACGACGCTTCCCGGGGGGCTGGTGGTAAAATCCAAAGTCGGATTTGTCGGTGCGGTCGGGACGGGCGGCGGGGGCAAGCATGACGAAGAGATTGCACATATCATGGTGCGTGCAATGGGATTTGAGCCTTTGATCGACAAGCGTGCCGCTGCAAATTTGGGTAGCTAAGACATAAATCAAGTGGGGGAATGTTGTGAAACGCAAAGTAGTGCACTTAGACGTTCCGCAAAGCGCGTTTCCGGTGGGGCAACCCTCGATTAGCGCCGTTTGCATGGGCGACCTGGTTTTCACATCGAGCGTTCCTGGGGTAGACCCGGTGAGCGGACAAATTCCTGAAGATCCCGAATCCCAGTTTGCGAATGCATTCGAAAACCTTCGCCGCCTGCTCGATGAGGCCGGGGCGGGGCCTGAGTCCGTCGGTCTTATTTCGGTTTATACGCCGGGACGAGAGGGGCGCGCGTTTATTAATAAGCCCTGGCTGGCCATGTATCCCAACGACAATGATCGACCGGCACGCAAGACCAATCATGCGCCGCTACCCAATGGGTTGGCCGTTCAACTGCAAGCGATCGCCGTGGTGAATGCCACTCGCCAACCCATAGCTGTGCCGGGATTGAAGCACAAAGACCCGTTGCCGATGGGCGCCCGCTTAGGCCCCTATGTCTTTTCGTCTATTTTTGCTCCAGAAGACCCCGCGACAGGAAAGCCTGTCGAAGGCGCGATAGCGCAGATCAAGCGCGCTTTCAACAATTGCGGACTGTTCATGAAGGAGGCGGGCGGGAGCGAAAACGACATCAACCACTTCTGGGTTTTCATGAAGGATTTTCAGTGGCAGCCCGCCATGGTTGAAGAGTGGGTGCGGCGTTGGCCGACATTTGGAGATCGTCCAGCCCGCAAGACGTTGCCCTATGAACTCCCGGCGAGTTCGGAAATACAGTTGCAGCTAATAGGTGTTCTGGGAGCAACGCGCAGCAATTTCGAAGTGCCGGGAATAGGTCATCACGATCCCATTCCGATGGCATCGCGGGTCGGCCCGCTCTTTCAGTCTTCAGGTATTTATGGAGTCGATGCCGCCGACGGCCAGGTCGTCGAGGGCATGGAAAAGCAGACCGATATGGTTCAGCTAATTACGCAAAAGGTGTTGGAACAGGCGGGCGGCAGCCCCGATGACGTTTCTGCGCTGACCGTCATGGTCCAAGATTTTGATAACGTTCCCTATTTCCGTGAGCGCTTGCTGGAACTGTTTCCCGACCCGCAAGAAGGTCCTGCGCTCCATTTCGTGAACTACCGGATGCCGGAAAAATGGCATGTCCAGTTTCATGTAACCGCTATGCTGGACTGATATCGATACATTCCCGTCGATTATTGCGCTAAGCTTTGCGACGCTGATTACCAACGCGGAGAGTATTGGATGCAGACCGTTTCATTTGGCTCCTATCTGAGTGCGGCGCTTTTATGGGGGCTAGCCGGCGTTACGCTAAGCGCTTGCAGCGCAGATACACAGCCACCAGCGAGTGCAGAAGGCGCGGAGGCCTTCGTTGAGCGCGTTGAAACGGAGCTCTCCGAGATAAGCGAGTATGCTTCGCGTGCTGCTTGGGTGATGAATAATTTTATCACCGAAGACACGATGTGGCTGCAGGCGCGGGCCGGCGCTGATTACACAAAATTGGCGACCGGATTCGCGGTGGAAGCAGCCCGTTTCGACGGCGTCGAGACTGATCCAATAACGCGGCGCAAGCTTGAAATTTTGAAGCGCGCTCTCGTTCTACCCTCCCCGGCTCGCGATGGCGCTGCGGAAGAGTTGTCGACAATAGGCGCAAGGCTCGATTCGGCCTACTCGACTGGCACATTCTCACGCAATGGAAGCCTTACAACGCTTGACGAGGCCGAAGACATATTGCGGACGCTGCGCGACCCTGAGGAAATTCGCGCAATTTGGGAGGGTTGGCGATTGGTCTCTCCACCAATGAAAGAAGATTACGAAAAGCTCGTTGCACTGTCCAACGAAGGCGCCCAGGAGCTCGGCTTTGATGACACTGGTGAGCTGTGGCGTTCTTGGTATGACATGGAACCAGATGAATTCGCGCAAAAAATGGACGAGCTGTGGGGGCAGGTTGCACCGTTCTACATCAATCTGCATTGCTATGTTCGCGCGAAGCTGAACGAGCATTATGGCGACGAAGTGCAGCCGGCAGACGGCCCGATCCGCGCGGATCTCACCGGTAATATGTGGGCTCAACAATGGGGAAATATCTACGACATTGTTGCGCCCGAAGGCGTGGAACGGAGTTACGATCTCACCACGCTGCTGAACGCGAACGGTTACGACGCTGTCGAAATGGTTCGTACGGGTGAGCGGTTTTACACTTCTCTTGGACTTCCGCCTTTACCCGATACATTTTGGGAACGCTCGCTCTTCACTCGCCCGGAGGATCGCCAGGTGGTCTGTCATGCGTCGGCCTGGGATATCGACAATGAAAACGACATTCGCATCAAAATGTGCACGCGCGTAAACGCCGATGATTTCGATACGGTGCATCACGAATTGGGCCACAGTTATTACCAACGCGCTTATGCGGGTCAGGATTTCATCTTTCGTGGGGGCGCCAATGACGGCTTCCATGAAGCTATCGGAGATTTTGCCGGTCTTAATGCGGTAACACCGACCTATCTCAATCAAATTGGCTTGCTGGATGAAGTTCCGGGAACCGAAGAAGACATTCCTTTCTTGTTGCGCATGGCACTCGACAAAATCGCCTTCCTCCCATTCGGACTACTCATGGACAAATGGCGTTGGAGTGTGTTCTCCGGCGATATTCCTCCCGAAGAATATAATAATGCGTGGTGGGAATTGCGCGCGCGCTATCAAGGAATCACGCCGCCCGCGCCCAGGCCCGCCGGAGCATTCGACCCGGGCGCCAAATATCATATTCCGGCCAGCACGCCCTATGCCCGCTATTTTCTCGCCTTCATCTATGAATTCCAGTTCTATCGTTCGGCGTGCCGCGATGCCGGGTGGGACGGCCCGCTTAATCGCTGCTCGGTCTATGGGAACACCGAGGTTGGAGCAAAACTCAATACGCTTTTGCAAACAGGGCAATTGCGCCCTTGGCGCGAAACGCTGGCGGCGTTCAGCGGCGAAAATGACATCGACGCCAGCGCAATTCAGGACTATTTTTCGCTTCTGAATGATTGGCTAATCGCCCAGAATGAAGGCCGGGCTTGCGGGTGGTAGGAAGGAATATGGGTAGAAGAATGCAACTAAAATATTGGGGCGTTCTCGGCGGATTTGTGCTGGCAGCTGTCTCGCTATTGGTTATCGTTTCTGACTTCGTGCCTGGGGCGCAGGCAGATATGAGCGCACCTACGCTCAGCGTTGCCGAAGCGGTAAATATGCCAACACCGTTACCCTTTCCCTATGACGAATCCGCGGACGCTATGGCGGCGGTCGATGCGGCGTTGGCGCGAGCCGAAGAAAGCGGCAAACGGGTTTTGATCGACCTTGGCGGAAACTGGTGCGGGTGGTGCAGGCTTCTCGCTGGCGTGATGGATGAGAACGGCGGTGACAAATTAGTCCACGGAAGCGGCGGGATTTCCCAGCCGCGGGCGGAGTAAAACTCTGCCACCTGTAGCCTTCGATCTTTTTTGAGATGGAAGGCGGGAGGATGTACACCGTGGACCTATATCTGCGCGTTCGGCTGGCCTGCCATGTTGATGGTCTGAGCCAGCGAGAGGCGGCAAGTCGGTTTGGCATTGCGCGCGAGACGGTGAGGAAGATGCTGCGGCATTCGGAACCGCCGGGATATCGGCGACGCCAGCCACCGAAACGCCCGAAACTGGCCCCCTTCACGGATATCATCGACCGTATTCTGGAGGAGGACCGAACGGTTCACCGTAAGCAGCACCACACGGCGAAGCGTATATTCGAGCGCCTTCGCGACGAACATGGCTTCACGGGCAAAGAGACCATCGTGAAGGATTACGTTCGGGAACGGCGCCTTCGCCGGCGTGAGATGTTTGTGCCGTTGTCACATCCTCCGGGCCATGCTCAAGCGGACTTTGGCGAGGCGGATGCGATCATCGCCGGCGTCAAGGATCGGGCGCATTTTTTCGTCATGACACTTCCCCACAGCGATGCCTGCTTCGTTGCGGCCTACCCGGCGGCGGCGACGGAGGCCTGGCTGGACGGGCACAACAGAGCCTTTGTTTTTTTCGGCGGCGTTCCCCAATCGATTCTTTACGACAACGACAAGTGTCTTGTGTCGCGCATCTTGTCAGATGGCACGCGGCAACGAACGCGGGCGTTCAGCGGGCTGCAGTCCCATTACCTCTTCGAGGACCGCTACGGCCGTCCCGGCAAGGGTAACGACAAAGGCAATGTGGAGGGGGTGGTCGGCTATGCCCGGCGGAACTTCATGACGCCGCTTCCCCGGTTCGCGAGCTGGGACGCCTTCAATGGCCACCTGGAAGAGCAATGCCGCAACCGGCAAGGCAACGTCCTGCGCGGCCACCGCGAGAGCATCGGCGAACGGTTTGTGCGTGACCGCGAAGCGTTGAAGAGGCCACTGCCGGCACCGTTCGACGCGTGCGACAAGCAGGGCACGCGGGTCAACTCGCTGTCCCTGGTGCGCTACCGGACGAATGACTATTCCGTGCCCGTCGCCTACGGCCATCAGGAAGTCTGGATCCGTGGCTATGTCCACGAGGTGGTTATCGGTTGCGGCACCGGGATCATTGCCCGACACCCCCGTTCCTACGACCGGGAAGATATGGTCTTCGATCCGATCCACTACCTGCCTTTGCTGGAGCACAAGATCGGTGCCCTGGATCAGGCCGCGCCGCTAGCCGGATGGGAACTGCCTGATGCCTTCCCAACCCTGCGCCGTCTCCTGGAGGCGCGCATGGGCAAGGCCGGCAAGCGGGAATACGTCCAGGTCCTTCGGCTTCTGGAGACCTTCGATCTCGAGGTGCTTCACGGCGCGGTGAAGGACGCCCTGCGCCTGGGTGCGATCGGCTACGACGCCGTCAAACACCTTGTGCTGTGCCGTATCGAGCGACGCCCGCCCAAACTCGACCTGGATATCTATCCCTACCTGCCTCGGGCCAACGTGGCGACCACGGCCGCCGCCAGTTATATGAGCTTGTTGGGTGGAGGCGCGTCATGACCGATACGCCGCAAGTGTTGCTGGCCCATCACCTCAAGACCCTGAAACTGCCGACGTTCCTGCGCGAATACGACAAGCTGGCCCGCCAATGCGCCACCGAGGGCGCCGACCATGTGCGGTATCTTGTCCGTCTGACCGAGTTGGAATGGACGGCACAGGGCTGGCTGTACCTGGCCGTCATGCTCGACCTCTACTCCCGGCGCGTCATCGGCTGGGCCGTGGGCGCTCGCATGACCAGCGACCTGCCGCTCAGGGCGCTTAACCGTGCTATCGGGCTGCGCCAACCTGGCGCCGGTGTGATCCACCATAGCGATCGGGGAAGCCAGTACTGCTCAGACGCATACCAGGCGCGCCTCGGTGAACTCGGTTTCCTCGCCTCAATGAGCGGTAAGGGAAATTGCTATGATAACGCCGTCGTCGAGACCTTCTTCAAAACCATCAAGTCAGAACTGATCTGGAGGACTGTGTTCATGTCAAGAAGCCAAGCTGAAACTGCCATAGCCGGATACATCGACGGGTTCTATAATCCAGTCCGTCGGCACTCGACGCGGGACTTCACAAGCCCCGTCAAATTCGAGGCAGAAGCAATGCAAACGGTGTAGGGCGCCTCCACTTTTCCTGGATGGGTCCAGAACTGATCGACCGTGAGCGCCGCATGGTCGAGCGGCGGATCAGACAGGCCAGGTTCCCCGCCGTCAAAAGCCTCGACAGCTTCGACTTCAAGGCCATCGCATCGCTCAACAAGATGCTGGTTCTGGAGTTGGCGCGATGCGAATACGTCGAGCGTCGTGAGAATATCATCGCGCTCGGCAACTCAGGCACCGGCAAGACCCATATCGCCCTCGGTCTCGGTCTGGCGGCCTGCCAAAAGGGGCTCTCCGTCGGCTTCCTCACGGCCGCTGCCCTGGTTCATGAACTGATGGAGGCAAGGGATGAAAAACGCCTGTTGCGCCTGCAGAAGCAACTGGCAAAGTATCACCCTTGCCTATCCGGTTTACACCCACACCCACTAGGGCTAGAATGGGCGCAAACCGGATATAGGGGAGCGCGCCATGGATGTTCTCGACCGCGCCGATCTCCCATTCCCGCATTCGCTACCCGAGTTCCAGCGACTTTTCCCCGATGATGCGGCCTGCGCCGCCTGCCTGGAGAAAGCCCGCTGGGGAGACGGCTTTGCCTGCCCGCACTGCGGCACGGCGGGAGAGCCGTTCCACTTTGAAAACCGCCCTGGCGTCCTGCGCTGCCGCAAGTGCCGCCAGAACACCGGGCTGACGGTGGGAACAGTGATGGAGCGTAGCCACACTCCGCTGAACGTCTGGTTCTGTGCCGCTTATCTGGTCGCCAGTCAGACGCCCGGCATGTCCGCCGTGCAGTTTCAGCGGCAACTTGGTCTTGCGCGCTACGAGACGGCCTTTCAAATTCTCCACAAGCTCCGCTCGGGCATGGTGCGGCCCAACCAAGACAGGATCGGTGGACAGCCCAAGAACCATGTTGAGGTGGACGAACCCTGGGTTGGCGGGCGAACGCTTGGGGAAGGCCGTGGTGTTCACCACAGGGTTCCCGTCTCCTGTGCCATCGAGGTGCGTCATCGAAAGCCGGGCACCAAGCTCGACAACCGGAAAGACGGACGCTATGCCGGACGCGTTCGGCTCGCCGTCGTGCTCGACCGTAGCGCCGAGTCGCTCTGTGGGTTCGTCGAGAGCACCGTCGCGCCGGGATCGCTGATCGTTACTGACGATTGGAGCGGCTATGCTGGCCTCGGTAAGCGCGGCTATGAGCACTTCGCTGTTGCCGAGTGTGGTGATCCAGAGGTTGCCGAGCAATACCTGCCGATCATCCATCTGGTTTTCGCCAACCTGAAGACGTGGCTGATCGGGATCCACCACGGCGTTAGCCACCAGCACCTACAAGCCTACCTCAACGAGTTGGACCCATCCAGGAAAAGTGGAGGCGCCCTACACCGTTTGCATTGCTTCTGCCTCGAATTTGACGGGGCTTGTGAAGTCCAGCGTCGAGTGCCGACGGACTGGATTATAGAACCCGTCTATGTATCCGGCTATGGCAGTTTCAGCTTGGCTTCTTGACATGAACACAGTCCTCCAGATCAGTTCTGACTTGATGGTTTTGAAGAAGGTCTCGACGACGGCGTTATCATAGCAATTTGGACTTGTCCCGGTTTGATTCCGGATCCGCTACTCATTTAAGCGGCCTTTTGTTCGAAGGCCAAGGGGCTTTTACCTCCCAAAGCTGAATGGCGTCTGCGCAGATTGTAGAAGCCGTTGATGTACTGAAAGAGCGCGCCCTCGACCCCTCTTCTGGTGTACCAGGTTTGGCGCCAGATCAGTTCAGCCTTTAGCGTTTTGAAGAAGGTCTCGACCACCGCATTGTCGTAGCAGTCGCCTTTGCCGCTCATTGAGACTTTGAAGCCGTGTTGACGCAATCGCTTCTGATAGTCGTGCGAACAATACTGGCTGCCCCGATCCGTATGATGAGTGCATCCTGGTGGCGGCTTGCGAAGGGCCACTGCCATATCCAAAGCTCTAATTGCCAGATCACGCTTGAGCCGGTTGCTGACAGCCCAGCCGATGACACGACGCGAATGAAGGTCCAGCATCACGGCGAGATATAACCACCCCTCGCGCGTCCAGATGTAGCTGATATCACCTGCCCATTTCTGGTTTGGCAGGGTGGCTGTGAAGTCACGGTTCAGCAGGTTCGGTGCAATGTTGAAACGATGATTGCTGTCTGTTGTCGCCTTGTATTTACGGGTTCTGACAACGGATATACCGTTTTCACGCATCAAACGCCCAACACGACGATGACCGACGTTCAAGCCCAGCTCTTTCAATTCCTCCGTCATACGCGGACGTCCGTAACTGCCAAGACTCAAACGGTGTTGCTCTCTGATATGGGCCAACAGAACCAGATCGTTACGCTGACGCTGGCTGATTGGACGGCTGCGCCAGGCCCGATAACCACGCGACGTGACATCCATTATCCGGCAAAGTCGTTCGACAGGGACCTGGTGGCGGTGTTCGTCAACGAAGGCAAATCTCATTTGCTTTGCTCCGCGAAGAACACTGTTGCCCCTTTTAACAGATCCCTCTCCTCCTTGAGGAGGCGAACTTCTCTGCGCAGGCGCTCATTCTCCTTCGCCAGATCCTCTTGTGGGGCCGACGACAGCTCATCTTGCTTCATCGACTGAACCCAATTGCTCAATGTCGAAAAGCCAATGCCTAAATCTGATGCAATCTGTTTGCGGGCAAGTCCGCTCGTCTGCGCAATGCGAACCGCCTCACGCCTGAATTCTTCGCTGTGTCTGTGTCCCATGATGATTCTCCTTGTTGGTAAAATATCCAATCAAGGACCCGGAACAAATGTGAGACATGTCCAATTTCCCTTACCGTTCATTGAGGCGAGGAAACCGAGTTCACCGAGGCGCGCCTGGTATGCGTCTGAGCAGTACTGGCTTCCCCGATCGCTATGGTGGATCACACCGGCGCCAGGTTGGCGCAGCCCGATAGCACGGTTAAGCGCCCTGAGCGGCAGGTCGCTGGTCATGCGAGCGCCCACGGCCCAGCCGATGACGCGCCGGGAGTAGAGGTCGAGCATGACGGCCAGGTACAGCCAGCCCTGTGCCGTCCAGATATAGCTGATGTCGGCAGCCCATTTCTCGTTGGGTGCCTCGGCGGAGAAGTTCTGGTCGAGAAGGTTCGATGCGACGGCCTTGTTGTGCTGGCTGTCCGTCGTCTTTTTGAACTTCTGTTTCCGTTTTGGAGACAACCCATTTCCCCGCATCAGCCGAGCCACCCTATGGCGTCCAACCTCGATCCCATTCTCGGCAAGCTCGTGATGGACCCGCTCTGCACCCTAGCTCTCGCGGCTGCGCCGAAAGGCTGCCCGGACTTGGGCGAGTAGAACCATGTCATCGAGTTGTCGCTGGCTTGGGCCGCGATTGCGCCAAGCGTAGAAGCCTGAGACGCTGACCTGCAGCAGTCTGCACAGGCGGAATATCGGCATCGCCAACCCGGCCCTCTCCGCGTCGATGAACCGGAACCTCATTGACTTTCCCTGGCGAAGAAGGCCAGCGCTTTTTTTAGGAGATCACGTTCCTGACGGGCCAGATCACGCTCTCGGCGTAGACGGGTAATCTCCTTCGCTGCATCCTCATGCGGACCGGAAAGCAAATCCTCCTCACGCAATTCTGCGACCCAGCGGCCGAGCGCGCTGACGCTGATCCAAGATCTCCTGCTATCTGCCGCTGCCTGCGCCCGCTCGTCTGTAAAAGACGGACGGCTTCTTCCTTGAAGGCCCGATCAAACCGCCGGCCCTTGTTCCCATTCTGCTTCGACATTTGCACCTCCTGCGATCAAAATCCTATCGCAGGACGTCTCCACTTTCGTCAGCAGGGTCCAAGTTCACCTTCCGCTTCAACAGGCGGTTCTACCCGTTCAACGCCTTCCGCTCATTGCTCGGCATCGCGGGCGACACCTCTGCTCCAACCTATGCCGAGCTTTACTCGGGAGAGTGGCGGCACCCTACATGTAGCGGCCATGGGCGTTAACCGGATAGGCAAGGTATCACCTTCTGATCATCGACGAACTCGGCTTCGTGCCGCTCTCGAAGACCGGCGCCGAGCTGCTGTTTGAAGTCTTCAGCCAGCGCTACGAGCGGGGCTCGATCCTGGTGACCTCCAACTTGCCGTTCGATGAGTGGACGGAGATATTCGGCTCGGAACGCCTGACCGGGGCTTTGCCGGACCGCCTCACCCACCATGTCTATATCCTGGAAATGAACGGCGAGAGCTATCGTCTCAACCAAAGCCAAAAACGGCGGAAATCCCCAAAATACCTGCTTAACCGCCGGTGCAATGGTTGACCCGGTGGGTCCACAGGAACCTCCTACGCTGCTTCGCTCCGCGTAACGCAAGCGCTACTCGAAGCAGCGCGGGTCCCTCCTATGGACTACCGGGACAACCCCCCAACACCGCGTACCGCATAACGTTAAGTGGACTAGTTTTGCTCCGCCCGGGTGGACTAATTTTGCTCCGCCGTTGACAGTGATGGAATTGCCCGAGATGAAACCCTTGATGGCCGAGCACTTTGAACTGGTGACGGTCGATATCAGTTCCGCCGCGGGAAAAGTCGATAGGAATTTGGAAGTGCCGGCACGATTCGGCACTGAGGACATCGGCGGAGTGCCATGGATGATCGTGCTTGAACCCGATGGCACCGTTCTTCACAGCTCCTATGAAGTCACGGACCAAAATCACGAAGAGCCGCAACAAATGGCCGACTGGCTTGCCTCATGGGCTCGTTGAACAGTGGCAGGCAGACTAGGTTACGGACTGAGTTGGGCTCCAGCCGTCCATCCATAATTCAAGCGTAACAACGTCGCGCAGCGCACTGTTCGCACCGTACCACGAATCAACGACGTAACTTGCTTCGGTTCCATGTTCGATAATTGTTGCCGTGTTATGCGGCCAACGATTCAAAATATAGCCGCGTCGTGCCGGTTCGCCGATGTCGTGAAATTTGATGAAATTATCGGCGTCCATCATTCGCAAATAGGTTGTCGTATTATAGGCCTCGTCGATGCAGTCGAGCTGACCACGCTTGTCCATCGTAACAATAGTTGCACCGGCGCGATCAATATCCGTTCCCGCCATTGGACCCACAAGTTTTTTTATTAATGCAACGGCTTCACGAATCCGCTCGCGTTCCTCGGCGGCATTTTGCGATTCTGGTAAGAAAATTGAACCAACTTGATTCCACTCCGATTCGTCCAGCGACACCCACTGTTTCGTCGCGCAGCCATACTCGCTGCAGACCAGAAAGGAGGAAACATCGTTTTGCTCCTCATAGCGAGCAAGCAAAGGTTCCGCCGGCGAATGGCTGCATGAAGTACAGATAACGGCCAGCGAAAGAGCAGCTCCTTTAAGGATGCTCAGCCTATTATTAACGCGCCCGCTAGCGGACAAATTCGCTTGCGCATTTTCAAACAATTTACGCTATGCCTCCGGTGCCGCTGTAAGCGTCCAGCTTACAATCTCAGCAAGTGCAGCGCCAAGAGCTTCGTTGAACGCCGCAACAATGCTGTCCACATCGTTTGTCCGCGCCGAGGCGGTATGAACGACGCTGATATTTTCGACGACGCGTCGTTCCAGAACCGCAACCAACCTTACGTCGAGACGGATCGATATTTCCGGCGGCGTTGCCGGCTGGTCAGGCAGAGGCGCTGCGCCGCCTCTATAGTTTGCTTGGAATTCACGCAGTTCAGTGCGCAGCATATAGTTGGCCAATAACCCATCGGTATCTCGCGAGACGGCAACGCAGCCTGCGGTTTCGAAGACTTCAATCAGGTGAGACTGCAGGAGAACAGGAACACGATCTGGCCAAGCTGCGTCGGCGTAATAGTCCAACGTTGATGGTGTCGGGTTCAATGCGATCCGTACCGTATCGATACTGGCCGGGGAATCTGGAACTGCAATGCTCAATTGCCATGGAAGCTGCGGGCCTTGTTGCGCAGGCGGCATCGTCGGATTTAGCAAATAGATTTGCGGTGGCGGAGGCGGGCCGATGATTTCGCCCAAATCCGAAAGCCCACATCCCGACAGAAGAAAACTTGCACAGGTGCCGAGAAGAAAGGTGCGTCGTGCGACGGCTGGCGTTGAGTAACTCATTGTGGCGAATATCCTTCACGTCTGTCACCGAACAAGAGTTGAGTCGGCTGACGTTCAATCGCTTCGGAAAGGCGCCCAAGGCTAACGACCAGGGTGCGCGCCTCGACCAGCAATTGATTAATTTGGGGCACGGCCGTTTGGTTGACCGCTTCGTCCAAGCCAACCGCCACTTGCGTTAAGGAGCGCGCGGTCTCGTCTACGGTGGACGCCACGGCACCGAATTGCACCGTGGCGTTATCTGCCGAGATAAGAACCGAATTGAAACTATCTAGGGTGGGCCCCAAACTCGCGATCGCCGTTTCGAACTCCGCCGAGCGGTTGGCAAAAGCAGCCGTAATATCACGTAGATTGACGAGGGTATCGGCAAACGCTACGCGGTTTTCTTCATTTAGGAGATCGGCTCCGCTTTCCGCCATCGAGGTGAGCTGAGTGAGAAGTTCCGGCGTTTCCTGGAACAGCAATTGTATCGCGGACTGGCGCGAATTGATCACCGGGAATTCTTGGTCCGGCGCCTGCTCTAAGAAAGCCGCGCCGGGTGTCCCACCTGTGATCTGAACATAGATACCGCCGGTCAAGCCTTGTGCTTCCAACGACACGACGGCGTCTTCACGCAATTGTAAATCGGGTTCGATCTGAAGGTCTGCGATAACTTGCCTTGGGTCGGTCGGGTTAAAATTGACTTCGCGGACATTTCCCACGTCGATGCCGTTATAGCGCACGATCGTGCCCGCCCCGAGCCCGGTAACCGAACCCTGAAAATAGGTGCGATAGACGGCAAATTCATCCGCATATTGTGCGCCGATAAGCCACAGCACGGCCACCACGAGGGCGACCATGCAACTCAGCACAAATACGCCCACGGCAACGTAATTTGCTTTTGTTTCCATCGCGCGTTTTTCCTATCGAGGTATCTATACCGGCGCGAGCGCGGCTCGGCCACGCACGCCGGCGAAATAGTCTTTTATCCAAGGGTGCGTCTCATGCACCAGAGACTCAATCGTACCAATATGAATGGATTTGTCGACGAGAACGGCAATTCGATCCGTTGTCGCCCTCAGCGTATCGATATCATGGGTCACCATAAACACCGTCAGGCCAAGACTCTTCTGTAGATCGCGCAGCAACTCGTCAAACTGATTAGCCGATATGGGGTCTAGACCGGCAGTCGGTTCATCCAGGAACAGCAGATTCGGATCAAGGGCGAGTGCTCTTGCCAGCCCCGCACGTTTTTTCATACCGCCCGATAGCTCGGAGGGGTATTTGGGTCCGGCATTTGGTGGAAGTCCGACCATGTCGAGTTTTAACGAGGCAATTTCGTTCATTAATTTCTGCGACATGGTCGTGTATTCGCGAAGCGGCACCTGAATGTTCTCGGCTACGGTTTGCGAGGAGAACAGCGCGCCTTCTTGGAAGAGCACGCCCCATTGCGCCTGTATCGAGCGAAGCTCTTTTTCGTCGAGGCTCTGCACATCCTTGCCGAATACCCCGATCTGGCCGGCGTTCGGTTTATGGAGCCCAATGATGGAGCGCATCAAGACGGACTTTCCACTACCGGACCCGCCAACGATGCCAAGGACTTCGCCACGCAATACATCCAGGTCGAGATGGTCGTGTACGACGAAGTCGCCAAAGCGATTCACCAGCCCCCGGACGCTGATCGCAACTTCTTTGCTGTCGTCTGTGCCGCTCACTTAGATACCCAATATCGAGAACATAACGGAGAAAATCGCATCCACGACAATCACTAGGAAAATAGACTCGACAACAGCGCGCGTCGTCTGTTGTCCAACGCTTTCGGCGTTGTTCTTAACGCGTAAGCCTTCTAGACAACCGACGACTGCAATTAGAAAAGCGAATACCGGAGCTTTTATCATTCCCACCATGAACGTGTTGATGGAGATGGCACTTTCCAACTGACGCATATAGGCGGGGATTGAATATCCAAGGTCGTAGTAGACCATAATCGCACCGCCAACGAGCCCCATCACATCGGCATAAAAGGTTAGGAGCGGCAGGGTAATCATCAGGGCGAGAACACGCGGAAGTACGAGAACCTCGACAACATTGACGCCGATCGTCTGCATCGCGTCGATCTCTTGGTTCACCTTCATAGTGCCAATCTGAGCTGTAAACGCGGAACCGGAACGACCGGCAACAATGATGGCCGTCATCAGCCCACCGATCTCACGCAGTGTGGCTACGCCCAAGAGATTGACGGTGAAGATTTCAGCACCGAACTGGCGAAGTTGATCGGCGCCCTGATAGGCGATGACAATGCCGATCAGAAACGAGAGCAGTCCAACGATAGGAAGCGCGTTCAACCCGGTCTCTTCGATTTGTTTTATGAGAGCCGGCCAGGGAATTTCCCGCGTCGGGCGGATGATTCCTTGAACCCCCTCAACCGTAACGCGGCCAAGGAAGCCCAATAATGAATAGCCGCCGGAGAGCAATTCCATCGTATACTCGCCGACATCGGCCAGATAGCCACGAATCGTCCGCCGCGGCGGGATTGATACCGGTGGCGCGTCGTGGGTACGTTCGACGGTTTCGATCAACGGAACAAAATGTTCCGGCAGAGAAATCGAGACTGTTTTTCCGGATGCTTTTTCTAAGAAGCGCCTGGTTCGTACCAAAAGCCAGGCGCCGGCACTGTCGAGACGGCTGATGGCCGCTGCGTCGACCTCTATGCGGCTCCCAGGAAAGTCATCAATTTTGTCGAGCGGCTTGTCTAGATCGGCGATCTCCGTTGTCAGCCATTCGCCGCCGAGAACAAGGCGCAGTTCGTCCGGGCCACGTTCTGTCGTAACCCAGGCCTTCGCCTTTTTTTTGTTTCCCTTGAACAGCTCTTGCCCCCGCAATTGCACTCGTGAGTGGTGCTATCTTAGGCCCTGGAGCTCCCAAACTATGAGAAAGCCCACCGGTCCTGACAATCTCAAGTAGTTTCTAGTATTTTTCACGCGAAATTCCTCCCCATTTACCGATGGCGAAGGATATATTTTTCCTGGAAAGGCGCGTTTTCGGACCGTTGAAGCTGATATGGGCTCTAAACGTAAGCCAAAACAGCAAAGAACCTTCGAATTCCGGTGGGAAAACCCGGTAGCCCTTTGCCTGAACGTCGAAAACCGGCAAATTATTAGCGGGGAGTGCGGGTAGGCGAAACTACCCGCTGATATTGGGGGCAATATAATGATCAATGCAGCAGATACCGCATGGTTACTGACGTCCTCGGTACTGGTCTTATTTATGACCTTGCCGGGCCTAGCGCTTTTTTATGCGGGACTCGTACGCTCAAAAAATATTCTGTCCGTTCTCATGCACTGCTTTTCGATCGCGTGTTTGATGTCGGTGCTCTGGGTGGCGGTCGGGTTCAGCTTAGCCTTCGGCGAAGGCTCGCCATATGTGGGCGGCCTAGGTAACGCGTTTCTTGCAGGAATCGGCGTTGATACCGTGCAAGACGGAACGGGAATACCGGCAAGCGTCTTCGTCATGTTTCAGATGACCTTCGCGATTATCACACCCGCGCTGATCGTCGGCGCCTTTGTCGAGCGTATTAAGTTTGGCGCCGTTCTGCTGTTCTCATCGCTTTGGCTGCTCATTGTCTACGCGCCGGTGACCCATTGGGTTTGGGGCGGCGGCTGGCTGGCCGAAATGGGCGTGATGGATTTTGCCGGCGGGATAGTGGTTCATACGACTGCGGGCGTTTCGGCACTCGTGCTGGCGATTGTTCTTGGACGGCGGGACGGTTTTCCTGGTCAGGTGAGCCCACCCCACGCACCTTGGATGGTCATGGTTGGCGCTTCCATGTTGTGGGTTGGTTGGTTCGGCTTTAATGCCGGAAGTGCACTGGCGTCGGACGGTACGGCGGGCATGGCGATGCTTGTCACGCACATCGCCGCTGCGGTCGCATCACTGGTTTGGATGTCCATCGAATGGATTCGGTTCGGCAAGCCGAGCTTGGTTGGAATGGTCACTGGAACCATCGCGGGGCTTGCAACGATCACCCCGGCCTCTGGTTTTGTTGGGCCTATGGGCGCCATTATCATTGGTGTTGCCTCCGGCGGGCTCTGCTATCTCGCGGTCGATATCATCAAGCGGAGTTTCGTCATCGACGATGCATTGGATGTTTTCGCGGTTCACGGCATAGGCGGGATGACGGGCACTCTTCTCGTCGCATTCCTCGCCTTAGAGGCCTTCGGCGGCGGCGGTTTGGCAGATGGCGCTACTGCCGGCAGCCAGTTTATTGTTCAACTCACCGGCGTGGGTGCGACTTTGATTTGGTCGGTGGTCGCGACTTACATACTCATCAAGATTACACAGGCCTTGGTTGGCCTACGCACGGATGCGGACGTCGAGACCCAAGGCCTCGACATAACGGTTCATGGTGAAAACGGGTATAACATCGGGTTCGGAGGATCTGCGCAATGAAACTCATCATCGCTATAATTCAGCCCTATCGGCTCGATGCCGTTCGTGAAGCGCTAACTGAAGTCGGTGTTCAAGGACTGACCGTCAGCGAGGTTCGCGGCTATGGCCGTCAAAGCGGCCACACTGAAATTTATCGGGGCGCCGAATACACGATCAACTATGTTCCAAAGATAAAATTGGAGATCGCAGTTGACGATGCTCAGGCCAGCGAGACCTCGGAGGCAATCACCAAGGCGGCGCGCACAGGTAAGATCGGCGATGGCAAGATCTTTGTGCTTGACCTTCTTTCGGTCACCCGAATTCGGACCGGAGAGGAAGGCAGTCAAGCGCTTTAACAACACAAGCACTATTTATTGTGTGGAAACAAAGGTTTAGTTCTGGCCCGTCGGAGATTTCCGGCGGGCCATTTCATTCGTCTTAGTTAAACAGTTTTTGCCCTATAAAACCTGCGGAACGCAGATTTTTTACGGGGTATGTCATGGCTGTGCTCAGATGGTTTTGGTCGATCTTAAAAGGTGCCTTAAACACGCTCGCGCGTGCGGTCGTACTATTGGTGTTGCTATTCATTGTGCTTGCTGTGGTCGGTTCCGCTTCGGATCAAGATTTGCCCGGCAATATGGTGCTCGCTCTCGATTTACGCGAGAATCTGGAAGACAAAACAACCCCAAACATTTTCGAGCTTGAAACGAGGCGCGTTTCGCTGATCGATGTCGTGCTGGGTCTTGATGCCGCGTCGCGGGACGCACGCGTCAGGGGTGTTTTCCTTCGGATCGGATCGGGAGATATTTCCGTTCCCAAGTCCGAAGAGTTGCGCGAAGCGCTCAAGCGTTTCCAAGAATCCGGAAAGTTTGTTATCGCGCATTCGCAGAGTTTCTACTCGAACGGGCTTGGCGATTACGCTGTGGCGGCTCTAGCGGACGAGCTATGGATGCAGCCCGCCAGTGCTTTTTTTGCCGCCGGTGCTGCAAGCACAACGCTTTTTTTCCGTGGGTTGTTCGACAACATCGAAGCGGAGCCACAATTCGTACAGCGATACGAGTACAAGAACGCCGCAAATGTATTTACCGAAACAGACTTTACGCCTGCGCATCGCGAGGCGACTGAGCGTCTACTTGATTCTTGGTACGAAACGGCGACGAGCGAGATAGCGTTGGATCGCGGTATCGAGCGCGAGGCTTTGATCGACATCTTGGATCAGAGCCCGTTGATTGTTGGCGAGGCTGTTGAGAGTGGTCTCGTTACCAATATAGGATATGACGACGACGCGCGCGCCGCCGCGCTTGCGCGTGCCGGTGACGAGGCCGAGCTTGCAGAGTTTTCTGCCTATGTTCGGGCCGACCGCGAAGCGCGAATGAATGCACAGGGCCCCGTCGTCGCGCTGGTTCATGCGGTTGGAGAAATTGTCGAGGGCGGCGCAAATGGTGGGCTGACTGGACCGGTGCTCATTGCCGGAGACGATTTCGCGGAAGCTATTCGGGCAGCGACCGAATACGAAGCCGTGCGAGCAATTTTGCTACGTGTCGATTCTCCCGGTGGTTCCGCAATCGCGTCCGACCAGATTCTCGATGCGCTGAACAAGGCGCAAGAGGCGGGCAAGCCGCTGGTCGTGAGCATGGGTACGCTCGCTGCGTCGGGCGGCTACTACATTTCTCTCGGTGCAGATCGGATCGTGGCCCATCGAGGAACTATTACAGGCTCGATTGGGGTTCTTTGGGGCAAAATCGCGACCGGGCGAACGCTCGATTTGATTGGTGTACATGGTGAAGAATTGGGAGTGGGCGAGAACGCCTTGTTTCTTTCCGGTTTGGAGCCGTGGAGCGCGGAGCAGCTGCTGGAAGTGGACGCGCAGGCCGATGCGATCTATCAAGATTTTACCGGAAAAGTGGCTCAAGGTCGCGATCTAACGCTGGAGCAGGTGGATGAGATTGCCCGTGGCCGGGTTTGGACCGGCGCCGATGCCTTTGAGCGCGGTTTGGTCGATGAGTTGGGTGGCTTCTGGACCGCCGTCGACAGCGCAAAAGAGCTTGCAGATATCGATCCTGATATCGAGGTGGCGTTTCGCCAATATCCGCGCGAACGCGGATTTTTGGAGCGTCTGGAATCTGTCTTCGAACTTACATCTACGGGGGTAAAAGTGCTTCGCGGGCTAGACACCCTCATGTCGTTGGACGCGGTCCAAGCGGTACTCGCGGCCACGCGAGAAGCGCCCAGTGGGCGGGCAGAAATGCGGGCCGTTGGACTGCCGCAGCGCTAATGCCTTTGGCGCGGCATCATTCCACGCAAGAATGACGCATGAGTAGTCGTGAACCATCTGCCGCTACGGCGCTCCTAACGCACCCCGCATGCTTGGCGCGTGAGACGCCGCCGGGGCACCCCGAAAGCGCGGCGCGTTTGCGCGCTGTGCTTGATGCCCTTTCAGGCGATGAGTTTCGGGCCTTGAAGCGTATAAAAGCGGCACGTGCGAGTCTTGACATGCTCGCGCGCGTCCATGAGCGTGAATACATTCATGCCTTGCTAGAATGCCTGCCGACATCCGGCCTCGCGATGATCGATTCCGACACCGGCGTGTCGGCCGGAACGCGAGAAGCTGTCCTGCGCGCGGCCGGGGCCAATGCACATGCGGTCAATCTCGTCATGTCGGGCGAAGTCCGGAATGTGTTTTGCGCGGTTCGGCCGCCCGGTCATCATGCGACGCCGGTGCGCGCCATGGGATTTTGTCTGTTTAACAATGTCTGCGTTGGCGCGGCGCATGCCCGGGCCGTATTTGGTCTTGAACGGATTGCGATACTCGATTTTGACGTTCACCACGGCAACGGAACGGAAGCGTGCTTCGCTGCGAACGAGGCCTATTTTTACGGCTCGACACATCAATCGCCGCTTTTCCCGGGGACTGGAAAGGAAGCTGCCGGAGTGCAGAGCCATAATCGTCCGCTAGAGGCGGGATCGGGAAGTTTGGCGTTCAGAACCGCGTTCGGGGAGATTTTAGAGAAGCTCGCACAGTTTCGCCCCGATTTCATTTTTATTTCCGCCGGATTTGACGCCCATAGAGATGACCATATGGCGCAACTGAAGCTTGTGGATGGCGACTATGCATGGGTCACGGAGGCGGTGTGCAAAATTGCGGCTCAAAGCTGTGAAGGGCGCGTTGTCTCAACCTTGGAGGGCGGGTATGACCTACCGTCACTAGCTCGTTCCGTGCGGGCTCACGTTAAGGCCTTAATGGCGGCCTGACGGATGAGTGGGCCGACAGAACGTTCACCAGCGATCGGAGGAGTAATAATGGCGGCGAAAGGCAGCGCAGGCGCAAAAGCGTCCTCTTCGATTGAACAAATGAACTTCGAAGCAGCGCTAAGAGAGCTCGAAGATATAGTCTCACGCCTGGAACAGGGCGAAGTCGATCTCGAAGATTCCATAACCCTTTACGAACGCGGTAATGCGCTTAAAGCGCATTGCGAGCAAAAGTTAAAAGGGGCCGAGGCGCGTTTGGAAAAAATTGTGCTCGGGCCTGACGGGAAACCAAAGAGCGCGGAGAGGGTCGAGCTATAAGTGGCGGTGATAACCTCCGAAATTGTTCCGCTCGAACGGGCATTCGCTGAAACAGTCTCGTTCACCGACGCTACGCTGGACGCGTTGCTTCCCAAACCGTCCGGCCCTGAAGCTCGGCTGTTGGAAGCAATGCGCTATGCGACACTTACCGGCGGCAAAAGGCTCCGCGCTTTTTTTGTTCTCCAGACGGGAAATTTGTTCGGCGTTGACCGCCGGGCGTTGGGTCGCGTCGCTGCCGCTGTGGAGTGTCTACATGCTTACTCGCTCGTCCATGATGACCTTCCGGCAATGGACAATGACGATTTGCGCCGGGGGAAGCCCACACTGCACAAAGCGTTCGACGAAGCTACGGCAATTCTTGCGGGTGATGCCTTGCTGACGCTCGCATTCGGCTTGATCGCGTCGCCGGAAGCGCATGGCGATCCATATGTGCGCTGTGAACTGATTTCTCGTTTATACGCTGCCTCAGGCCATGGCGGCATGGCTGGTGGTCAAATGATGGATCTCGCTTTTGAGGGCCAGGCGCCACCATTACCTGAGATTACACGGTTGCAGCGCATGAAAACGGCAGCCTTGATTACGTTTTGCTGCGAGGCCGGTGCGGTGATGGGCAAGGCCTCGGGACCCCCCTTGCAGGCGCTTTCGGCTTATGGGCAGGAAGTCGGACTGGCTTACCAAATTGCGGATGATCTTCTTGATATGGAAGGTACCGTGGCGCAAACGGGCAAAGGCGTCGGAAAGGACGCACAGCGGGGCAAAGCAACAGTAGTTTCTGTCCTTGGGCCGGAGCGGGCGAGGTCGCAAGCAGAGGCATTGGCGGCTCAGGCAGTGGCTCACCTTGAATTATTCGACGATAAAGCTGATCTTCTACGCGAAGCGGCAAAGTTCGCCGCCGCGCGAAGTGCATAATTTTACATGAATGCTGAGAGTTCCGTGACCGTCTCAAAGACACCCCTGCTGGACAAAATTAGCGATCCGGGCGATCTGCGCGCGCTGCCAAAAGAACAACTTTCTCAGCTCGCAGCGGAATTGCGCCAAGAGACGATTGACGTTGTATCGGTGACGGGCGGTCATTTGGGCGCCGGCCTTGGAGTTGTAGAATTAGCGGTGGCGATACACCGCGTATTCGAGACGCCAAAGGACAAGGTCGTTTGGGACGTTGGGCATCAGAGCTATCCGCACAAGATTTTGACCGGACGGCGTTTTCAAATGCGGACCTTACGACAGGGCGGCGGCCTGTCTGGTTTCACAAAGCGCGCGGAGAGTATCTACGATAGTTTTGGCGCCGCACATGCCTCCACCTCGATCTCTGCGGGGCTTGGCTTCGCCACCGCACGCGACCTCAACAAAGAAAAATATCATGTCGTAAGCGTGATCGGGGATGGCGCGATGAGCGCGGGCATGGCCTATGAGGCGATGAACAATGCTGGCGCGAATGGTACGCGTTTAATCGTCATTTTGAACGACAATGATATGTCGATCGCGCCGCCGGTAGGTGCGATGAGCGCCTATTTGGCGCGGCTCGTGTCAGGTCGAACCTACCGCGGCTTACGGTTTTTCTTTAAGCGCATCATGAAGCGTTGGCCGCGTCTTTTTCGGGTAACTGCAGAGCGTGCCGAAGAATACGCGCGCGGCATGGCGATGGGCGGGACATTATTCGAGGAGCTTGGTTTCTTTTATATTGGTCCCATCGACGGTCACAATCTCGATCATCTTATTCCGGTCTTGGAAAATGTGCGCGATATGGACAACGGTCCGGTGCTTGTCCATGTCGTCACCAATAAGGGTAAGGGCTATCCCCCGGCGGAGGCCTCGGCCGACAAATTTCACGGCGTTGGGAAATTCAATGTCCTAACCGGTGAGCAGAAAAAAGGCGGTGGTTCGCCTGCCTATACAAAGGTATTCGCACAGGCGCTGATCGCACAGGCGGAGCGTGACGACAAAGTGGTCGCGATTACCGCCGCAATGCCCTCGGGAACAGGTCTTGATTTATTTGCCGAGCGGTTTCCGGATCGGTGCTTTGATGTTGGCATCGCCGAACAGCATGGCGTCACCTTCGCAGCAGGGTTGGCCGTGCAGGGCTTTCGACCGTTCGCTACAATCTACTCAACCTTCTTGCAGCGCGCTTATGATCAAGTTGTACATGACGTGGCAGTGCAGTCGCTCCCCGTTCGTTTTGCAATTGATCGTGCGGGCCTAGTCGGGGCCGACGGCCCAACGCATGCTGGCTCATTTGACGTGGCCTATCTGGCGACGCTGCCGGGATTTGTCGTAATGGCTGCCTCCGACGAATCAGAATTGGTTCATATGGTCGCAACGGCGCATGCGATCGACGATCGGCCTAGCGCGTTTCGCTACCCGCGTGGTCAAGGGCTTGGCCTGGATTACCCGGAATTGGGAACGCCATTGGAGATCGGCAAAGGCCGAATTGTCCGCGAGGGCTCTTCACTGGCCATTCTTAACTTTGGGGCGCGGATGAAAGAATGCCTCCTGGCGGCGGACAAATTATCTGCATACGGATTATCAACAACAATTGCCGACGCGCGCTTCGCCAAACCGCTCGACGGAGAATTGCTGCGCCGTCTCGTTCGTGAGCATGAAGTCCTTCTCACGATCGAGGAGGGCGCTGTCGGCGGTTTTGGCTCGCATGTGCTCCAGTTTCTCTCTTGGGACGGGCTTTTGGACAGCGGCGTGAAGATTCGTACGATGGTGCTCCCTGATCGCTTCATCGACCAAGACACGCCCGAGCGCATGTATGAGGCAGCAGGTCTCGATGCTAAGGCCATAGTCGCGGCGGGATTGTCTGCGCTTGGCCGGGATAAGGACGCGGCAGCGGTCATTGCCTAAAATGGGCGAGGGTGAGCGCGCCGATCTCTATTTGGTTGCCCATGGCTTTGCTGAAACGCGTGCGGAAGCGCAAGCCGCAATTCATGCTGGCCGCGTGCGCGTAAACGGTGATCAGATCCACAAATCATCTCAGCTTTTGCGGCTGGGGATAAAAATCCAATATGACCGTGCTCACCCTTACGTTTCGCGCGGCGGAGTTAAGCTTGCCGCAGCGCTGAAACATTTTGGCTATTCGGCGAAGGGCAGCATTTGTCTCGATATAGGCGCGTCCACCGGGGGCTTCACGCAGGTCCTTTTGCAAGACGGAGCACGGCGCATCTATGCCGTTGACGTAGGCCATGGTCAGTTGAACGCTAAGTTGCTGGCGGATTCACGTATCGTTTCCCTAGAGGGCGTAAATGCGCGCGATCTTTCGGCTGCTCCCATTGGCGAGCCCGTTGACGTCGTTGTTGCCGATGTGAGTTTCATAAGTTTGAGGCTTGTTCTGCCGGCCGGCCTTTCACTGGCTTCAAAAGACGCGTGGGCGGTCGTGCTGGTAAAACCCCAATTCGAAGTGGGCCGCGGCGGTATCGACAAGGGTGGGATCGTGAAAAGCGAGGCGGCGCGTATGATGGCGCTGGACGGCATTGCAGCCTGGATGACGACGCAAAATTGGCAGGTGGAGGGAACGATTCCGTCGCCCATCACGGGCGCTGACGGGAACCAGGAGTATCTTTTGGCGGCAAGACGCAAATGAACGAACCCATCGAAATCGTTCGGTTGGGCCATGACGGCGATGGCGTGGGGATCGATGGCTCCTTCATTCCTTATACCGTTCCTGGTGACGTTGTGCGGCTGGGCGCCGAGCCGAAACCGCGGGTGGAAGAAATAATCAAGGCAGGGCCTTGGCGAATAAAGCCCGCGTGCCATCATTTTGGAAATTGCGGCGGGTGTTCGCTTCAGCATGTCGCGCAAGAGGCATATCTTGGTTGGAAGCGCGATCTTATTGGCACCGCGCTGGCGCAGCGCGGTTTCGAAAATATCAGGATCGAAGATGTTCGGACTGTGAGACCCGGCTCCCGCCGGCGGGCCGCGTTTAAGGCGCGTCGCGGTGCAGACGGTGTCGCGCTAGGTTTTTACGAGTCGCAGAGCCGCAATCTCGTTGATGTTTTGGAATGCCCGGTGCTTGTCCCGGCATTGGCCGAGGCGATGCCAAAATTTAGAAGTGGATTGGAACGCCTTCTTGACCCTGGCGATGTCGCAGAATTGCACGTAACCCACACCAATGCTGGATTGGATGTTTCATTAAAATGGAAAAGGCCGAGCGGCCCCGATATCCATTTTGCACTGGCGGAGTTCGCACAAGAACTGAATTTGGCGCGCCTTTCATGGAATGGCGAACCGGTCGCAATGGCCCGAGCGCCATACTTACGTATTGGGAGCCATACAATTCTCTTGCCTGTGGAACCGTTTCTGCAGCCGACGAGCGAGGGCGAGGCCATATTGCAATCGCTCGTTCGTGAGGGCTTGCAAGGCGCCATCAATGTAGCAGATCTTTTCGCGGGATGCGGAACGTTTGCGCTCGCCCTTACCGACAGATGTTCGATCAAAGCGGTTGAGGCTAATGCGGCAATGGCAGAGGCGCTGGAGGACGCCGCACGGGAGAATAACTCAGATATTGTGGTGCAGCGCCGCGATTTGTTCCAACGTCCCTTGCTGCCGTACGAACTCAAAACGTTCGACCATGTAATCCTGGATCCGCCGCGCCTTGGAGCAAAGGGTCAGGCCCAACAATTAGCAAAATCCGACGTACCGCGTATTGTCTATGTATCGTGCAATCCAAGTAGTTTCGGACGCGATGCGCGAATACTAAGTGATGGCGGATATAGACTTTGGCGCGTCGTTCCGGTGGACCAGTTTCTTTGGTCTGCCCATGTTGAGCTAGTTGCATTCCTTGAACGCGACAAGAAACCCTAAAATATGTTAATCAATGGATGGTTATTTGGGCGTATTCTTGTGCGGATGGAACGGATTTTGCGAATTATATGTCTACTAGTTCTGGCGTGCTTTGGTGCCACTCCGGCCAGCGCGGGCCCATTCGACGCGTGGATCGGAATTGTTGTTGCCGGCGACAATACGGCCGACGGCGGCGGGGCGACGGAAGTATTTGACAATGCGCGCCGTGACATTGCTCGCCATCTTGTCAATATCGGTTTCGAGCCCGCTAACGTACGCCAGTTTTCGATCCAGCCTGGTCGCTATGCGGAGGCACCGCTCCGCGCCGACTACCAGACGCTCCGCGATACAATAATTGGTTTAACACAGACAGTTCGCGGGGGGTGTTTCATCTATTTTACCTCGCATGGATCGCCACAAGGGATTGTCTTCAACCATGGCCTTTTTTCTCCGCAAGGATTTGCCAATTTGGTGAACGAAACCTGTGCTGATCTTCCGACCGTCGTGATTATGTCGGCCTGTTATTCAGGTGTGTTCATCCCGGCACTTGCAGCTGACAGCCGGATGGTGTTCACCGCGGCGCGCCCGGATCGTGCGTCCTTTGGATGCGGTGCCGACTTAACTTACACTTATTTTGATCAATGCGTGCTTGAGATGTTTCCGGGCGCGCAAACTTTTCCAGAGCTCGCAACAGACGTTCAAACATGTGTCGCGGCGCGCGAAGAATTGGAAGGCGCCGCGCCGCCCTCCGAGCCTCAACTCTATGTCGGCGGACGCGCGGCGAGCCTTTTGCAATATTACACTTTGGACCCAGGCTGATTTGACTGCGCCGTTCCAACGCCTCGAAATTCCGTAAACGGACTAATTGTCCAAAACTAATCGCCCATTTGCGCGCGATGGCGTAATGCGTGGTCGGCAAGCACGCACGCGACCATCGCCTCGCCCACGGGCACCGCGCGGATACCGACGCAAGGGTCGTGCCGGCCCTTTGTGGCGATCAAGGTGTTGTTTCCACTAACATTGATTGTCTTGCGCGGGCTCAGAATCGACGAGGTCGGTTTTACGGCAAAGCGCGCAACAATCGGCTGCCCGGTCGATATTCCGCCCAAAATGCCGCCGGCATGATTGGAAAGAAATCGTGGACGCCCGGATTTCCCTTTTCGCATCTCATCGGCGTTTTCCTCGCCCGAATAAGACGCAACCGCCATCCCATCGCCGATCTCCACCGCCTTGGCGGCATTGATACTCATGAGCGCTGCGGCAAGTTCGGCATCAAGTTTTCCATAAAGCGGAGCCCCAAGTCCGACAGGGATTGCCTCAGCAGTGATTTCGACAACCGCTCCACAAGAAGAGCCCTTCTTTCGCAGACCCTCCAAATATTTTGCCCATGCATTCACAATATCTTTGTCCGGTGAAAAAAACGGGTTCTTTGAGACGTCTTTCCAGTTCCAGCGCGCCCGGTCGATCTTCTTGCTCCCCATCTGAATCAGAGCGCCGCGAATTTTCACGCCCTTGTAAAGATGGTCGAGCACTTTGCGCGCAACCGCACCGGCGGCAACCCGCATCGCTGTTTCGCGCGCCGATTGGCGTCCGCCGCCGCGATAATCGCGCAATCCATATTTTGTGAAATATGTATAGTCGGCGTGGCCGGGGCGAAACTTGTCACGGATGTCCGAATAGTCTTTCGAACGCGCGTCCACATTATCGATCAGCAATGCGATAGGTGTTCCGGTGGTCACTTGTTTGGCCATGCGCTCGTCCTGGAACACGCCAGAGATGATCCGCACCGTATCCGGCTCGCGCCGCTGCGTTGTAAACTTCGATTGTCCGGGCCTACGCTTGTCCAGATAAACTTGAATATCCTTCTCGGTGAGTGCAATTCCTGGAGGGCAGCCATCGATCACGCAGCCGATCATCGGCCCATGGCTCTCACCGAAACTGGTCACGCGAAAAAGATGGCCAAAGCTATTGTGTGACATGGGCTGGTTCTAAGAGAGCGTGGAGGCGGCGTCAAACGCCGGGCGAAGCATATTCTTCCCGGGTCTGAGGAAGATCGAAGCGGGTGACGGCGCCTTGGTGAAGACGAAAAACGCTGCCATGCGGTCCCAACAACTCTGAAATCTCGGTTGGCGGAAGGTCCATATAGCTCGCCCGCAAGACCTTTCCGAACACACCGTGCGAAATGGCGACGGTCTCGCGATCTACGCTTTCGATCCATTCGCCCGCGCGTTTGGTGGCCATGGAAAGGCTCTCTCCGCCTGGGCAGGGAATGTTCCATTTGTCTCGTTGACGCGCTTCCCAGCGCTCCCGGTCATGGATCTTCACATGATCGGCAAGTGTGCCGGTCCACTCGCCCAGGTCGATCTCTACGAGACGCGCGTCCAGCGTATATTCATCGCGCGGAAGGCCAAGGGTCTCAAGTATATGTTCCATGGTCGTGCGGGCGCGCCCCAATGGGCTAGAGACAAAGCGCGGTGGACTTGCGAGGTTGATAATTTCGCGAAGGATCCTTCCGGTCTCTCTCGCGTGCTCAATTCCGCGGGCCGTTAACTGCGAGTCATTGCCTGATCCCTGCCAGCGGCGCTCGACGTTGAATTCGGTCTCGCCATGGCGGGCAAAATAAATTGGGCAATTGCTTGTTGGCCTAGGCGCCATTTTCTTTCATGGCCACAGCGATATCCGGCGCATCCTCGGCCTTCATCCCAACGATATGATAGCCAGAGTCGACATGCATCACTTCTCCGGTCATACCGCGGCTCAAATCGGAAAGAAGAAACAGGGCGGAATCGCCTATGTCCGAGATCGAAACGGTGCGTCTCAGGGGTGCGTTCAGCTCGTTCCATTTCAAAATGTAGCGAAAGTCGCCAATGCCCGCCGCAGAAAGCGTTTTGATCGGTCCCGCCGACAATGCGTTCACACGAATGCTTTTCTTTCCCAAATCCTCTGCAAGATAACGAACAGATGCCTCCAGTGCCGCTTTGGCGACACCCATCACATTGTAATGCGGCATAACTTTTTCCGAACCGTAATAGGTCAGCGTCAAAAGGCTGCCGCCCTTGGTCATCACTTTTTCGGCGCGCTGGGCGACGGCTGTAAACGAGTAGCACGAGATGTTCATGGTCATGGTGAAATTATCGGCAGTCGTATCGACGTAGCGTCCCTGGAGTTGTTTACGTTCGGAAAACGCGACAGCGTGGACCAGAAAATCCATGCTGTCCCATACTTCGCCAAGCTTGGCGAAGGCGGCGTCCAGAGAGTCTGGGTCGGAGACATCGCAATCGACGATCAGCGCTGGATTCATGGGTTCGACAAGCGGGGCAACGCGTTTGCGAAACGCCTCGCCAAGATATGTAAATGCCAGTTCGGCACCATGGGCGTGCAGCGATTGCGCGATCCCCCACGCGATCGAGCGATCATTCGCGACACCCAGAATAAGGCCGCGCTTGCCCGCCATTAGCCCCGTCATGAATTTACTCCGCTTCTTTGGTTATGCAGATCAGCTGTCTTGCAGACCAGCTATAGCGGAGCAAACCGGGTCCGCCAATCTCCATTAAGTCTTTATGTCTTGTAGATTATTTGTCCTTGGCCCTGGGATCATGGGTGCTTTCCCAAGTCTTAACAAATTCCTCAAGCTCCGCATCGGGCGTATCGGGCAACGGGCGATGTCCCTATCTCTGTTGAAATTCGTGGGGCAGGCGTCGCTGGTTGATGATGCTATGCTGCCTTCATGATGGTTTCAATGGCACTGTCGGCCTGAGCCTTTCTCAAGTGTTCCTGGAGAGCATTTCGGAGGATGGGCAGCTGGCGATAGGCCTTGAGGCGACGGAAGGTTTTCTGGGCCTCCAGCAGACCGGCGGCGGTCCATCTGAGCGCCATCTCGGCGTGTCTCCAGCGTTTGACGTTGCGGGTGACCTGGCGCACCGTGCCGAGCGCGTTCTCGACGATGTTGGTGCAGGCGAGCGAGTGCCGGAGTTCGTGCGGTAGGCCGAGGCGGATGACGGTGAGGATCTCCTCCAGCCCCTCCAGGATGCTGCCCGAGACGCCCGGCTCCTCATGCTCCAGACGCCGGACCAGGTTGCGCAAGAGCCGCTCGGCCTTGTTTGCGTCGTCCTGGTCCCAGGCCTGACGGAGCGCCTTCTTGGACCCATCCAGGAAAAGTGGAGGCGCCCTACACCGTTTGCATTGCTTCTGCCTCGAATTTGACGGGGCTTGTGAAGTCCAGCGTCGAGTGCTGACGGACTGGATTATAGAACCCGTCGATGTATCCGGCTATGGCAGTTTCAGCTTGGCTTCTTGACATGAACACAGTCCTCCAGATCAGTTCTGACTTGATGGTTTTGAAGAAGGTCTCGACGACGGCGTTATCATAGCAATTTCCCTTACCGCTCATTGAGGCGAGGAAACCGAGTGCACCGAGGCGCGCCTGGTATGCGTCTGGGCAGTACTGGCTTCCCCGATCGCTATGGTGGATCACACCGGCGCCAGGTTGGCGCAGCCCGATAGCACGGTTAAGCGCCCTGAGCGGCAGGTCGCTGGTCATGCGAGCGCCCACGGCCCAGCCGATGACGCGCCGGGAGTAGAGGTCGAGCATGACGGCCAGGTACAGCCAGCCCTGTGCCGTCCAGATATAGCTGATGTCGGCAGCCCATTTCTCGTTGGGTGCCTCGGCGGAGAAGTTCTGGTCGAGAAGGTTCGATGCGACGGCCTTGTTGTGCTGGCTGTCCGTCGTCTTTTTGAACTTCTGTTTCCGTTTTGGAGACAACCCATTTCCCCGCATCAGCCGAGCCACCCTATGGCGTCCAACCTCGATCCCATTCTCGGCAAGCTCGTGATGGACCCGCCCTGCACCGTAGCTCTCGCGGCTGCGCCGAAAGGCTGCCCGGACATGGGCGAGTAGAACCATGTCATCGAGCTGTCGCTGGCTTGGGCCGCGATTGCGCCAAGCGTAGAAGCCTGAGACGCTGACCTGCAGCAGTCTGCACAGGCGGAATATCGGCATCGCCAACCCGGCCCTCTCCGCGTCGATGAACCGGAACCTCATCGACTTTCCTTGGCGAAGAAGGCCAGCGCTTTTTTTAGGAGATCACGTTCCTGACGGGCCAGATCACGCTCTCGGCGTAGGCGGGTAATCTCCTTCGCTGCATCCTCATGCGGACCGGAAAGCAAATCCTCCTCACGCAATTCTGCGACCCAGCGGCCGAGCGCGCTGACGCTGATCCCAAGATCTCCTGCTATCTGCCGCTGCCTGCGCCCGCTCGTCTGTAAAAGACGGACGGCTTCTTCCTTGAAGGCCCGATCAAACCGCCGGCCCTTGTTCCCATTCTGCTTCGACATTTGCACCTCCTGCGATCAAAATCCTATCGCAGGACGTCTCCACTTTCGTCAGCAGGGTCCATCTTGACGCTCGCGTGCAAATGTTGGGGCAGGCGCTCGATGATGTTACGGCCCTTGTGGACCTGGCAGCGCTGGATGGCGGCGGCCACACCGAAGGTGTTTCGGATCGCTTTGCTGAGTGCCTTCGCGCCATCGACGATGAACAGCCGCGGCAGTGTCGGATCGAGCCCCCTGGCGAGGAGATTGTCGATCAAGGCCTGGACGACGACCGTGTTCTCCGTCGCCCCCTCGACCACGGCCAGGACATGCTTGTCGCCGTTGCCATCGACGCCGATCGCCGCCATCAGGACATGGTCGCCGACATGCAGACCGTCGATCTGGATGACTAGCAGGTCGAGTTCCGAGAGATCCGAGGCGAGCCAGGCCTTCATCTTCTTGCGTGACAGCGCCACAAAGCGCCGGGAAACGGCCGACTTCGAGGTGCCGTCGCCACGCGCTTTCGCCAGCTCGCCCTCGGGCAGACGGACCGCGCGGTGGTACTTGCGGGTCGACACGTTCAGCACCATCAGGTTGAGCGCCCACTCGAGCAGCAGGTTGCCATCGCGTAGCGCCTGCCAACTCTCCAAGCTCACCTCTTTGCCCGCCCGGTCACGAACCCGTGGCCGGGCCACCTTCACTTTGCCGCCGTGGTAGCCGATCTCGCTATGTGTCCTGCCCCAGCGATAACGGCGATGTCCCTATGGCGGCGATGTCGGGCCCCGCACACGGTCGTGGCGTCCTCCTCCATCATCTCGGCCAAGGCCTCGACCCCGGCCAGAAGACAAAACCGATCCACGCTGAGATGGACTGCGTCCATCGCGTCCGCCAGCGGCGGCATAGGAATCGAGGGGGCAAGGGCTTTCGGGCGGCTGGAACTACGGATATTATTTCCCATGGTGTCGTTCTCCCTTTTGGGTTTGCAGCACCCGGAGCCTAACGGCTCCAGGAGAGCGACACCTACCTCAACTTTTCAACATCGACCGGGACATCCCCGAGATTTGGAATGAATCTGGTTAACGTGGCAAAGCCCCTCGATTGTAGGTTCTAAAGGTCCGATCCCGTTAGCCTGACAATGTTTATGTGCCTCCTATGCCAAGCATGGCTCGCACCCGGTCTGGCGGAATAGGTCCCGTCTTTTGTTGCAGTCCCGCTTGAAGAGGCTCTCCAAGGACTTGAGCCGCAATGGTCTCTGGCTTGCCTTTTTCAATAAGCGCCAACCAGAAATAGTCATCGGCGACCGCGTATGCGCCGTCCCAGACGTAGAGCCAAGGCTGGGTAGGATTTCTAGACTGCCACGCGTTCCACATGCTCTGCAAAACAGCTCGGCCTTCTTCCGTGGTCTCCGGTCTATGGGAGTCGTAAGATCGTTTGAATTCAACCTGTGCGGTCTCGATTACCACACCGTAGACATCTACTTTCCCTTGGGTGGAACGCAACAGAAGGTCCTGGAACAAACGATCCTCGGGGGGCGAGAAATGCTGTGTCTCGGCTGTCATGGAACTATTTCCACCCATTTCAACAAACGTCTCGAGTCGAACCGCATGACGGCTTAACCGACATCGGAAGTAGGCTACCCCTGAACCTGTGTCTTCCAGAACACTCCGATACTGTCAAAGGCATTGTCACGTTAAGTGATTGTAAGCTGTTTTCGGAATGTCTCCATGAGGCTAAGCCACTGACGTTGCGTAGAGAAGCCATCGACAATTTACCGAGATTTTGGTGTGAATCGGGTTAACTTTACAAAGCCCTAACGGACAGCCATTGCATCCATCACCTGTTGCCAGTGTCGAAACAGCGGAAGGCAGCACAGACGGAATATGAACCAACATGCGTAGATCGCATCGGCACTGTAGCAAGCGCCGCCAGAGATCATGCCGTGCGCTACTTGGTGGCGCAGCGTTGGTCCTCCTTTGAACAGGAACAGGTTGTCGATCTCGAAGACGAGAGCTTCACCGAAGATTTTTTCAAGCGCCTCGCGATCTCTGTCCAGCATGATCGGCAGCGTACGGTTTTCCTGCGTCATATCGTTCTGGATTTTGGACGCGTACACTCCGGCCTGCTTCAGGACATACCGCAGGGAGTTTTCGAGCTGCGGTACGAGTATGTGCAGTGCTGATATGAAGTCACCATTGACGTACTTGGCAAAGCCCAGTGCGTAGAGATCAGTGCGGTCTGCAGGTACGAAGGGACTCATGGCGACGATCGGCTCGAAGTGACTCTGATCTAGTGGATGCTCGGACACGATCAGACGCCGCGCGGGCTCGAACTTTCCCGATTGTTAGCGGCAATCGTAAATTTCCCATTTTTGCAACCGAAAATTTCCCACTTTTGGGTTGTCGCTGAAGGCGCACCGGGCCGCTTCCATGGACTAATTTGTCACCGCCGTTCTCACTTGTTTGATCAATCCGCTTTCGTTGTCGCGCCGGTCCGTTTTGCGGTTGGATTTGAAGCCACGCCGTTGATTGAGATGAAACAGAGCCCGCCCGAGATGGTTCAGCGGTAATACCCGATCCAATCCTTCCGCGCGCAGCGTGTAGGGATCGAGTTGCTCCAACGCTTTCGCCTCAGCTGGACTAGTTGGCATCAGCCCTGCCGCAGCAAGTTTTTTCATCAATGAGGCGCGCCTGCGCAGATACCTATCACGACGGCGGCGCGCGGTACGCGCCACACGGCGGTCAACGGCGAGGGAGGTACCTGATTTCGGCTCGCGGCCATCCGAAAAAATGCGGACGCCGCCATCCAAGACTTCCGTGGTCCGCTTGTCGTTGGTAGCATACAACCACCAGCCGATTGAATTTGTACCAATGTCGAGTCCCAGACGCATGACCGCCCCTTTTCTTGGGTAAATCTTGTTAAGCAAGATTGACAAATCCCAAACATTAGCAAGTGCTATTTTGAGGCTACTAGGAACTGGTTGGAGCAAGGTGCCGGTTCACCCCGAATATCCTCGGTCCGCCTTGCAAATACAGAAACCATATATATCTGGAAAAAGCAGACGTCCTCACCTCGCCTGCCTCCTCTACTGGCTAGCTAGGCAAGCTTTGTTGGTTGCGGCTTGACTTTGTGCGGTTCGATGAACACACTTGTGCGGTTCAGAATTCGCGGTCGAGCCGTTAACAAGCACTCTATTGCACCACATTGGAGCGCGGGCTACGGCCCGCGTCTTCATTTTTGGATGCAATGTTCGTAATCTATTATTCCTTTGTTGTATTGAGGGCATTGTCACACTAAATCGGCTTGAGCTGAAAAGTAAGGTCTCCTAGCCTCCGGCGATGTACAATCCCTTCCGGTATTTCAATAGTTCGCCTGAGGTCATTCGCCTCGCGGTGATGACGTATATCCGCTATCCGCTGTCGTTGCGTCAGGTCGAAGATATTCTGTTCGAACGTGGCATAGACATTTGCCATGAGACCATACGGTACTGGTGTAACCGCTTTGGCCCGTTGTTTGCCTCGGAGATCCGAAAGAGGCGGACAGACCGGCGCAACTGGTCAAACTGGCGCTGGCATCTTGATGAGGTGTTCGTCCGCATCAATGGCGAAACACATTATCTATGGCGGGCTGTCGATCATGAAGGCGAAGTGCTTGAGGTCTTTGCCACAAAACGGCGGGATCGCAGGGCCGCGCTTGAGTTTCTGAAGCAGGCTATGAAGCGTTATGGCCGATCGGCCACGATCGTGACGGACAGGCTACAGTCATACAGGGCTGCGATGAAGGTGATCGGTAATGCAGCCGCCCAGACCTGCGGTCGTTGGCTGAACAACCGCGCGGAAAACTCACATCAGCCCTTCAGACGACAGGAAGGGGCGATGGCTCGGTTCAGAGACATTAAGACCCTGCAGAAATTCGCCTTCGTGCATGCCTCGATCCACAACCATTTCAACCACCAACGTCATCTCAACCGCCGCGATGTTTTCAAACAAGCCCGAGCCGCTGCCCTGTCCGATTGGCCGCAACTCGCAACCTGATGGCTCTCAATTATAGGTTCACTAGGTCTGGTTCAGTTAGTCTGACAATGCCCGTTGGTGGTCGAATATGCGCTCAGTGATTTGTCCCATAGGCGTTGACGGACAACAGAGTTATTAGAATGGGTATAAAGATGGGTAAAATAATAATAACAATATTAACTATCTGTAAAATATAGGGCAAATAATATTTATGGCGGACGCGATGGACGCAGTCCATCTCAGCGTGGATCGGTTTTGTCTTCTGGCCGAGATGATGGAGGAGGACGCCACGACCGTGTGCGGGGCCCGACATCGCCGCCATGGGGACCGTCGAGGTTATCGCTGGGCCAGGACACATAGCGAGATCGGCTACCACGGTGGCAAAGTGAAGGTGGCCCGGCCACGGGTTCGTGACCGGGCGGGCAAAGAGGTGAGCTTGGAGAGTTGGCAGGCGCTACGCGATGGCAACCTGCTGCTCGAGTGGGCGCTCAACCTGATGGTGCTGAACGTGTCGACCCGCAAGTACCACCGCGCGGTCCGTCTGCCCGAGGGCGACCTGGCGAAAGCGCGTGGCGACGGCACCTCGAAGTCGGCCGTTTCCCGGCGCTTTGTGGCGCTGTCACGCAAGAAGATGAAGGCCTGGCTCGCCTCGGATCTCTCGGAACTCGACCTGCTAGTCATCCAGATCGACGGTCTGCATGTCGGCGACCATGTCCTGATGGCGGCGATCGGCGTCGATGGCAACGGCGACAAGCATGTCCTGGCCGTGGTCGAGGGGGCGACGGAGAACACGGTCGTCGTCCAGGCCTTGATCGACAATCTCCTCGCCTGAGGGCTCGATCCGACACTGCCGCGGCTGTTCATCGTCGATGGCGCGAAGGCACTCAGCAAAGCGATCCGAAACACCTTCGGTGTGGCCGCCGCCATCCAGCGCTGCCAGGTCCACAAGGGCCGTAACATCATCGAGCGCCTGCCCCAACATTTGCACGCGAGCGTCAAGAAGGCGCTCCGTCAGGCCTGGGACCAGGACGACGCAAACAAGGCCGAGCGGCTCTTGCGCAACCTGGTCCGGCGTCTGGAGCATGAGGAACCGGGCGTCTCGGGCAGCATCCTGGAGGGGCTGGAGGAGATCCTCACCGTCATCCGCCTCGGCCTACCGCACGAACTCCGGCGCTCGCTCGCCTGCACCAACATCGTCGAGAACGCGCTCGGCACGGTGCGCCAGGTCACCCGCAACGTCAAACGCTGGAGACACGCCGAGATGGCGCTCAGATGGACCGCCGCCGGCCTGCTGGAGGCCCAGAAAACCTTCCGTCGCCTCAAGGCCTATCGCCAGCTGCCCATCCTCCGAAATGCTCTCCAGGAACACTTGAGAAAGGCTCTGGCCGACAGTGCCATTGAAACCATCATGAAGGCAGCATAGCATCATCAACCAGCGACGCCTGCCCCACGAATTTCAACAGAGATAGGGACATCGCCCGCCGCTGCCTAAGATTATCAACCAGGTGAGCCAGAACCTCCCTTATTTTAGGCCCAACCCTGTCTCAAATCATCTGACGACGGACAAACCGACTGCCAGTGACCCGCAGCAGGTTACGTCCAATGGCGTGCGTGCTTGAGCAAATAAACTACGGACTTGCGACGACATCGTTTCGCCACAACGGACCATGTGCCAAACAAACAGTACCGTAAGGAAGGAGTGAAGCTTCACGTCATGTCGGATCCTGGAACTACAGCGACAGATGTCCAAATTGCCTTATATCGTTGGGCCGGCACGTGGGGTCCGTTCAAAGTCAATATCTCGTGCGGCGAGTGTTCGCTGATCCGCGCTGTCTTCCCCATCGGTATACCGCCAATCACGCTGCCCTTCGATACGCCCCCTGCGGGGGCTAACCGGGGTGAGGGGGTTTTCCTCATCCCGTACAGGCGGCCCGGGCGCCGTGTCGCGGCGGGCAGCGCCGGTCTCCCGCTACGGTCTCCAGCGTATGGCAGCATGCACGCCGAAATCGGCCGCTGCCCGTCGCGACCCATCGTCTTCGGCGATGGCAATTTCCAGCAACGTGTTCCGGGTGAGTTTTAACCTGCCTCCGACGCCGATCATGACGACCGGGCCGGCCAGCGGCGCCAGCGAGGAGCTATAGGGCGAGGAATTCACATCGACCTGTGTCGTCAGGGCGAGACGGGTGAGCGGCCGCCAGGTCACGCCGAGGCGGCCGAAGGCGACAATGCGCGTGCCGATCCCGGAAAGGGATTCGGGTGTGCTCCCCGCGAGGGCTCCCAGCGTCGCGCCATAGAGCCATGCGCCGCCCGATCCGAACAGCTTTCCCGAGGTCTCGGCCCAGATCGAAGCCGAGACGCCGCCTGCGCCGGCGAGCGCGTCTTCGTCGCCGGTCGGAAGCTTCACGATGCCACGGATCGCCAAGCCGTCATTCGACAGGAAATTTCGCTCAATCTCATGGCCGACCCCGAGGGCGATATCACCGAGCGAGGAAACGCCGTCATCTAAATCAACGCGCGCCCTGCCGTCCCTGTTGTAGCGGATCGCCAGCTGGTCGCGGGGCGCGGTGTCGCGACCGCCCTGGGGCAGGCCGAAGAACGAGTGCCAATTCTCGATGAACCCGTCGAACACGCCCGGAGCATGGGAAACGACTGATATTTCGAGCATGGCCTCCCAGCCGTCCCGGAAGCCGTGTCTCAGGGCGAGCGCCTGCCGGTAGGTCTCGCCGTCGATCGACAGCCGTTCCGAGCTCGACCGCGTGCCATTCATGTGCGAGGCGATGTCCATCGACGCGATCAGCTCCGACGCGCCTGGCTGCAAGACGCACGCGCCATACGAACCCGGTATGCCGTAGACGAGATGAAACGGATCCAGGTTCGCGACGCGAAGCGGCGTCGCGGCATCGCAGGCGTCGCGTTCTCCGGCGCCGGCCTGGCCCGGCCAAAGGGCGGAGAAAATCAGCATGCAAGCCAGGGCGAGAGGCCGCCGGAGAACGGTCGGGATTCGCGACGGACAAGCTGCGATGTTGAATTTCATTCGACCTTCCCTCCCGAGCGCTGGCATTGTCAGACAAAAATCGTATATTAGAATTTCCCCGTTGTTGAGCTAGCTTCATCGTCCGTGCTTGTCTGGTCTAAGCTAGACAAAGTCTGTTTTTGCGCTTTGAAATCCCCAAAAGGGGACAGGGAAAGGCTATCAAGACAATTTGATCTGACAATGCCGTTCCAAGTGTGATTCCTATTGTTGCCAATCAATCCAGATCGTCGTCACCATCGCCGGTAACCGTGCGCACCGCACCTCCGACAACATCTCCGGTGACACCCACAGCTGTAGAAGCGGCGCTTCCTGCAACGCGTACTGTCGTACCGACCGCCTTTACGGCAGCACAACCCGACAATGACAACGCGCATAGAGCCGCGATCAGTGCTGGAAGCTTGCGCATGGATCTAGTCCTTTTGGTTGATTCCCGAAGCGAGTAGATCCTAAGTGGGTTAACAACGTGTATATGGTTCTGTGTCATTACTAGGGAATTATACGATCGATGTGGTCAACGGCGTGGTTTACGTCACCGGCGTCGGGCAGAGCCAGGCGGAAGTCGACCGAGCCATCGCCCGCGCCTCGCGTTTTTGAGGCGTCAAACGGGTGCTGCAGGACAACCCGGAGCGCTATTTCGGCGTTGCGGCCGCACCCGGCGAATAAGCCATCGCCCCCTTCGAAAAACCGCCTTTGCTAGAAGTTGATTGGGTCCTATAGGATCGGGTCATATTCTAACTGAGAGCGGAAAGATTTTCGAAGGCGATGAGCTAGGAAGCGCCGGCAAAATATTTGGCACGAATGGAAAAGTCAGCGGGGGCCCGCATGACCTTGCCACCTCCGCCTTTATGCTCGCTACAATGGATCAGCCAGAAACGCATCTAAGTCCACATACCGAATTCCGCCTCGCCTGTAGATGGCGACGCCATTTCGCGTTCTCCGGGGGCACCACCCATGGAGTAGCTATGCAATAGGTGCCAAGCTAGCCCACCTACGAGTATCAACCCGGCGATCAAACTCCATTTCTTCATCGCCATACCTCTCTCTCAACCGAAGGCACCCATTACCAAGCGTGCATCACAATTCTCTACAATCTATTCTTTGGGAAATGGCCCAAGAGGAAAAGGCTGTGTATCGATTGCAAGCGTCATATAGTCAAATACCTCTTGTAGATAGCGCGCCATAAGGCGACTGAAATGCTGCAGCTCATCATTCTTCTGGCCAGCAATTGCGATGGTGGCGAATTGGAGCAGCGCAAGAATCGCGATAATCCAGAACGCGAACGAAGCTAGGATACCGAAGGCAATCGTCGAAAACAGACGCGTGAACGGGAATGGTTCGCGAAGGCTCTGCACTGCAGGGTGTCCGTCATCAAAACAAATGGGACTGTTGAGCGTGTTTCATAAGGGAGGATCTGGCTCATCTTTGTTTGATGTTAAGCCGCTTGGCGTTGATGGTTCAAGCGGCGGTTTTGGGTGGTCAGTTTTTTGATCCTTTTTCTCTTTTCGATGATGGCGGTGTGGCGTCCAAAGTAGGCGTCGGCTGGAGTTACGTTGCCGATGCTCCCGTGGTAGCGTTGGTTGTTGTAGTGATCGACGAAGGCGCTGATCTGGTTTTCGAGATCGCCGGGTAGATAATAATTTCAAGCAGGATCCGGTTCTTCAGCGTTTGATGCCAGCGCTCGATCTTGCCCTGGGTTTGCGGGTGATACGGTGCGCCCCGAACGTGATCCATACCGTGGTCCTCGAGCCATTCAGCCAGATCGCCGGAGATATAGGACGAGCCGTTGTCGCTGAGCAGCCTCGGCTTGTGGACGACATTGGCGCGATTGCAGCCTGAGGCTTCTAGCGCCAACTTCAGTGTTGCCGTCACATCGTCCGCCGTCATGTTGGTGCAGAGCTTCCAAGCAATGATGTAGCGGGAATAGTCGTCCAGGATGGTCGACAGGTAAAACCAGCCCCAGCCGATGACCTTGAGATAGGTGAAGTCGGTCTGCCACAGCTGGTTCGGCGCCGTGGTCTTGTTGCGGAACTCATCGGCTGCCTTGATGACCACGAAAGCGGGGCTGGTGATCAGGCCGTGGGCCTTGAGAAGCCGGTAAACCGAGGCTTCCGAGACAAAGTAGCCCCTGGTGTCCGTAAACCTGACGGCCAGTTCCCGGGGCGACAGTTGCGTCTCCTCCAGGGCAAGATCGATGATCTGCCCCCGGACATCATCCGGGATCCGGTTCCACATCCGGCCCGGGCTGCTGTTGCGATCCTCAAGACCGGCGTCGCCAAAGGCCAGAAAGCGATCGTACCAGCGATAAAAGGTGGTCTTCGGAATGCCCAGCTTGTCCAAAGTGGACCCGACGCCCAGGTGGGACTGCTCGACCAGGCGGATGATCTCCAGCTTCTCGGATGCGGGATACCTCATTCCTCGCCTCCCCCATGCCCGATCATATTTTTTTTGAGAAGACGGTTCTCCAGCGAAAGTTCGGCGACCAACTCCTTCAAGTCGCGCATCTCCTGGCGCAGGCCTTTAACCTCGCCCGAGGTCGCTTGGCGCCCGGTGTCGCCGGCGAGCCGCTTCTTGCCCGCTTCCAAAAACTCTTTCGATCAGCTGTAATACAGACCCTCGGCGATGCCCTCGCGGCGGCACAAGGCGGCGATGCTCTCCTCGCCGCGCAGGCCCGACACCACGATCCGGATCTTCTCCTCAGCCGTATACTGCTTGCGTGTCTTGCGCCGAATATCCCGAACCGTTCTCTCCGCCGGGTCGTTCTTGCTCATTGATTTCTGTCTCATCTTCGTTCCCTTCGGTCACTACGATGAGCCAGAAATCCTCCGTTATGCAATTACCTCAATTCGTCCCAAAGGCGCTGACGTCAGACAAATCGGCATTCAAGATTGACCCCCGATCGGCGTGCCAAGAGTGATGTATACGCCCGCTAAATCTTACGAATGATCTTCGTCTCTATAAGGGCGTGCAGATGTGCGCGCAGGCCCGTCGGAATGTGTCCGGCTCTGATCACGACGCCCGCCTCCATGTTTTTCTCAAGTGCGTGCCCGGTCAGGTTGGCGCTGGTCAAAAAAGCTATATTCCCGTCGGCGACAGCCACTTTAGCGTGAACCCTTCCTTCGGTGAACGGTGATGGCCGGTCTGTCCAGACATACAAGGCTGACGGAGGGGATCGCAGCACGGGGGCGAAGGCCTGCGCGCGAACCACAAGGAGACGGTTGCACATGCCCAAGTCACGACGGGGGAACCGCGAAATTTTCGACAAGGGGGCAAGGATTTACGCCATGGCCGCCAACATGCTTGAAGGCGTGGACCGAAAAGAATGGAAGGCGCGCGGCCTCTCCGAGGGCGATGTGATGTTCGCGCTCGCCCTAGGTTCCATCCTCTTGCGGATCAACAGTATCGAACTCGGCCTGAAGCACATCCTCGACAGGGAGATGGGGAGGCCCGTCCCCAAAAAGCATGACCTCATCATTCTTTGGAACCGACTGACCGACGAGTGGAAGGAAAAGGTCGCTGAGGCGTCCTGCGTCCCGATGGAAGAGATCCGGGAAACGCTCGGGCAGTACAAAGACGCCGCCGTTGCCCTGAGGTACGGAGGACCTTTGGGAGAGCAGACCACGCAACCTCCTGTGGCAGATACGATGAGGAAGCATGCGGCGATCCTCCAGAAACTGGCCAACACACTCGGAGGCCGGGCACACCCGGCAATGGAGCTTCGGGAAGTGGAACCGCGCGAACTCGAAGGCTGACGGTATAGCCGGCCCCGGTTCCAGACCAACACGCCCTGCGGCATTGTCAGACTAAAATCATATGTTAGAATTTTACCGTTGTTGAGCCAGCTGCGTCGCCCGTGCTTGTTTGGTCTAAGCCAGACAAAAGATATTTTTGCGCCCTGAAATCCCTAAAAGGGGGCAGGGAGAGACGACCAAGAAGATTTAATCTGACAATTCCGCGGACAGGCTGTCGCTTCGATGTGCTCGCCAAGACCGTTGAGTTCTCGCCGCTCAAGCGCATGAGTGCTACTAGGGGGTTCGATCCAGATTGCAACAGGACCAGGAGATGAGAGACATGCTGAGGACTAAGCAAGTGTTGATTGTTGGCGCCATCGTCACGTGCGTCAGTTCTACTGTTCTCGCTGGAGGCGAGCGCATCGACTTTCCGACTGACTACAAATCCAGCTTTACTCAATACTGGGAAGGCGTGCGGATGAATGGCGAACAATTTGCCATTGCCTACGCCAACGACAATGTTCTCGATGCAATGGCCGCCGGCAACCCGTTGGGAGACGGTGCTCAGATCGCCTTGGAAATCTACGCGCTTGCTACGGACGATGCTGGCAACGCGGCGGCGGGCGACTTTGCCGCGGTTGCCGTGATGCAGAACATGGCGGGTTGGGGTGAAGCCTATGGTGAGGAACTACGAAACGGGGATTGGGACTTCGGCCTTTTCACCCCGGCCGGCGAAATCAGGAACGCCGACGCCACGTCGTGCCTACAGTGTCACAAGCCCCTGGCGGATGTCAGCTATACCTTCACGTTTGAACACCTTGCCGCCAAGGTGGCCGAATAGCTGGGATTCGTGACGCCGCCGGCTTTTCGGCGCTCGCTGTAGATCGAGCTCATCGGGAGAGTGGGCATTGTCAGAGTAAATTGGCTTGAGCCGGGAAGTAAGGCTTCGTAGCCTCCGGCGATGCAAAATCCCTTTCGTTATTTCAACAATTCGCCTGAGGTAATCAGCAGCGCGGTGATGCTGTATGTCCGCTACCCCTGGTCGCTGAGACAGGTCGGCATTGTCAAGTTAACCGATTATAGGCTTTTTTCGGAAGCTCTCCATGAGGCTAAGCCATTGAAATTGCGTAGAGCAGCCATCGACAATTTACCGAGATTTCGGAGTGAATCCGGTTAACTTGACAAAGCCAGCATCACCGCGCTGCTGATTACCTCAGGCGAATTGTTGAAATAACGAAAGGGATTTTGCATCGCCGGAGGCTACGAAGCCTTACTTCCCGGCTCAAGCCAATTTACTCTGACAATGCCGCTTTACAGGATATGGGCCTTACCAAGCACCATGATTCTGGTGGCAGGAAGAACAACCGAGCGGAGAATTCTCACTTGCCAGTCCGGCAACGCGAACGACGAATGCAACGTTTCAAATCGGCTCGATCAGCGCAGCGATTTTTCTCTACCCACGCCACCGTCTACAACACCTTCAACGCCCAACGCCATCTGATATCCAGAAAAACATTGCGCCAGTTTCGCAACCACGCAATGGGCCTATGGTAAAACGTTACCGCTGCCGCTTGTTCTATGCCAATTCACGTCATTACCGCTCAATAACGTGGCAATGCCCCCTCGGCTCTCTTATCGAGCAAGGCAGGCGGTACGTTGCAGGCAACAACAACGGCATCAATCTGGTCACGCAAAATCAATCAGATTCTTTGAATCGCCCTGAGCCCTAACGCGACCGTTACTCCGGCAGCGCCAGGAAGGTGCCGTCGTTGCGCCGCGTCACTTCACGCATCAGCGTGGCAAAGCGGCCAGTCGAGAGCGGCGACAAGAAGCCGATCGCGTGCACCCGGGCGAGCCGCGCGCCAGTCGCCCGGTTAGTGTTCTGGCGCACTAGCGCCTCGATCACCGGGTCATATGACGAGCCGCTGTACTCGTCGCCGAAGATATAGATCGCCACCTTGTTGTTCTGGTTGACGTAACGCTTGAGCGCCACCTCAAGACCTTCGACTGGACTGCTGTTCGATGCACTATTCCAGGTGCGCAGCAGGCTGATGACTGAATCCCGGCGCGCCGGTGTGTCGGGGATCCAGCGGCCAGAATAGCCCGACAGGATGTGTATACCATTGTCGTTGAGCACCTGGAAGCCCTTGATCGGCGGATGGATGCGGATGACGTTTTCAATCTCGCGCACGACTCGATCCCAGATGCCCTTCATGCTCGCCGATGTGTCGACGATGAAGACGACGTATTCGCTGTCGACCGGGATGCCGCCGACCTCCTCATCGCGCCTAGTCGCGGTGTTCGGCGTGATCGAACTGCGCATCAGCCGGTCGAGTGAGCGCTGCACCATCGCCAGCCCCTCGATATCTTGCGCCAGCGTCCCGGTCTCGCTGCCCGACTGCGCCAGCGCCCGGCCCCCGGCGGTTGCCGCCGTTTCGAGGCGCGCCCGCAGCAGCTGGCGCGAGGTCAGCGCTTGGCGTTCCGTCTCCAAGTCGACGGCAAGCGTACCGACGCGCGTCTCGGCGGCCAGCACTAGGTCTAACAGCGGTGCCACCTCGGTTTGCGCGCCCGGCGACGGCTCCGAGGCATAGGTCGAGATCAGCACGATCAGCACGACAGCGCCTAGACCGCACGAGATGACATCAAGGAACGAGATGTTGAAGATGTCGAAATCACGTGCCCGCCGCCTCATGGCCAGGTCTCCGCCGGGCTGATCGTCACGCCTTGACGCTGCGCGGTCCAGCGCCAGAACAGCGCTGATGCATCCGGATCGCCTTCGACCGGCAGCAGCACGACGTTGAGCCGCACCCCGGCCAACGGCGTACCTTGTACGGAGTGGACGAACAGGCGTGCCCGGCACTCTCCGGAAATCGTCGATGAGCCGCCCCACAGGGCGCTGCAGCCGGAAAACGGGTTGAGACTCTTGTAGCCGCTGTCGCCGGCCGTCGGTAGCCCGTCGGTGACGATGTAGACGTCGGTCGGCTGCAGTGCGGCGACTGCCCGCAGGCCGGCCTGCAAATTGGTCGCTCCCTGCGGCACAATGCTGGCGAACTCGTCGAGTATGCCCCGCAGTGCCCCAGGGTCGCGTGCTGGCTTCCATCCGACGCCGCCGAGGTGAACCGCACTGCCGGCGAATGTGACTATGCTGATCTCCGACTCCGCCGGCGCGCGCGCCACCAGCCAGTCGACGATACGGCGCGTGCGCTGCCATTTCGGCCCGTTCATGCGCTCGGCATCGCTCGCATTCTTGCGCCGGATGATATCGATCAACCGCTCGTCCGTCATCGAGGCGCTGGCATCGACCAGCAGTGCGATGCGGCGGCCCTCTACGCGCAGGCCGATCAGGTAGGTCTCCTCGCCGACGCGCGGTACCTCGACGCTGTCCGGCTGTTTGGGGATATCGGTCTGCTCGATGGTCCGCTGAAGGGCCTGCCTCTGCGCCTGCTGGGCGGCGGTCTCCTGGCGCGCCTGTGCCAGCGCGGCGTCGCCTGCCGCGAGCCGGCTTGACGCAGTGGCGATACGTGCCTCCTCGGCGCCGTTTTCGCTCGCAACGGCCATGAGTTGCTCGCGTAGAGCCGTCTCCTCGCTCGCCAGCCGGGACAGGTCGGCCTGCAGCAGTTCGACCTCGACATGCGCCGTCTGCACGTCCTGCTTGACTAGCATGAGCAAGAGGATCACCGCGCCGAGGCCGCACGACATGATGTCGAGGAAGGCGAGGTTGAATCCCTCAATTTTGCGTCGCGTTCGCATTCTCGGCCTCGCCGGTCAGTCGGGTGAGACCAAACGCGCCGAGGCGGCGCAGCAGGAAGGATTCGCAGTAATCCTGGGTATCGACGACGAGGCCGTCCTGCAGCCGCTGCAGCTGGTGCAGCAGGAACATCAGCCCTATGCTGATGAGCAGCGCCACGAAGGTCGAGTTGAAGGCGATACCGAGGCTCTCGGTCATGCCCGATATGTCGCCGGCGAGCGCTTGGTCGGCCTGCGACAGCGCCTGGCCGATGCCGCGCACCGTTCCGATGAAGCCGATCGACGGGATAGCCCAGATCAGGTAACGGATCATCGAGTTCTCCGACTCCTGCTTGACCGCGAGCGACTCGACGCTGGCTTCAATCGCCTCCGAGGTGTTGTGCACGTCGCGCGTGATCAGGTAGCGGCGCAGGCTCCCCGCCAGCGTTTTTACCAGTGGCGTCAGTCGTACCTTATCCGGAAGTTCCTCGAGCGCCCCAAGCACCGACATCAGATCCTCGTCGCACTCGTGCGCACCATCCAGCAGGTCGACCTTGAACAGATAGCGCTTGCCGAGGATCTCAATGCACTTGGCGAGAATGAGGTAGATCCCCCAGAGCATCAGGATGATGCAGACCTCCTGTTCGTAATCCTTGAGGATGACGACTAGAGCGCGCGGCGCCGACAGGCCGGCAGCGCGTGACGCCTCCATCAGTAGATCTGCCTCGGGCCGGATGAAGCCGATATAGGCGAGATGCACGGCGACGACCACGACGACGAGGGCTATGAGGTTACGGATCATCAGATGTCCACCGGGAAGGAGGCCGGCGAATTCAGGTTCATTGAGTAGCTATCACCCGACTGCGCCAGCGCGACGCTGACCGCCCCAACGCCGGCAGCGAGCGCCAGCAGCAACCAGAGGCCCCGCCGCTGGGTGGTGCGGCGCCGGCTAACGGCCGCCGGCAGTACCCGCTTCGATCGTCTCTGCACCATAGAGATACCTCCCGATCCTTATACCGACATCGTCGCGCGGCGTGGCGAGACCGTCGCGGAACGCCGCGCGCAGTGTCGTGCGCCTGCCCGATCGCCAGCTCGACCCCTTGACTACATGCGTGTCGCCGGTCACCGGCCCAACCGGGTCCCTGAATACCATGCCGGCAGGTGGCGGCGACAGGGCATAATAGTCGTGCACCCACTCACTGACATTGCCGGTCAGGTCGTGCACGCCTGACGCCTCGACCGGGTAGCTACCGATCGGCGCCGCCCGGGCATGGCCGTCCGTGTAGTTCGGCACATAATAACGGGTCAGGCCATTGGCCGCCTCGTCGGCGATGTTACCCGCTCCATTCGGCACCGCCGTCTCGTCGCCCCAGGGGAACACAGTCTGCCGCGGCCGTCCGGCGCGCCGGGCCAGCCACTCCCATTCCGCCTCTGTGAGCAGCCTGTAGCCGTCTGCGGTCGGGTTGGCGTGGGCCGGCTTTCCGGCCGCCAACACATAGAATGGGGTCAGATTCTCGCGTTCGCTGAGCCAATTGCAGAAGGCTGCCGCCGCCGCCCACGAGATACCGGTCGCCGGTAGACTGTCAGCACCCGGATGGTCGCTACGAAATTGCCGGTATTGGGTGTTGGTGATCTCGTACTTGCCAGCGTAGAAACGCTTGGCAAGCGCGACGCGGCGCTCGAATTCGTTGGCGCGCTGGCCTTCCTGGCCACGCGGCGCGCCCATGGTAAATGTGTCTGCCGGCTCGAACAGCAATAGTTCGATGCCGGCCGTGTTACGGTAGCTGCGCGGCGCCTCGGCTATGCGCGCGTCTAATTCGGACTGCAACGTCGCATCGACGATCACCGGCCGGTCTGAATTGGGCGTCACCGTGCGCACGACCGTGCGGTAGCCCTCCTTGCGCAGTTCGATCCGGTGCGGCACCGCGGACAACGACAGCGTCGCCCTGCCCTCGCCGACCGGCTTGCCGTCGACAACGATCATTGCCGCCGGGCGGGCATTTATCTCGACCGTGCCGATATCGCGCGCCAGACGTAGCGTGACGCGGCGTGTTTCGCCTGGATCGAGGCGTAACCTCTGCGACACCCCGTGCCAGCCGGCACGCAGGTAACTCAGCGTGTGGTCACGGTCGCTGGCAACATTGTAGTCGCGCAGCGGCGCAATCTTGTGGCCGTCGAGCAGCAGGTCGCCGCCGACGGGCTCGACGGCAACGCTCAGCATCGCCGCGCCCGCGCGCAGCCGATACGTCCGTGCCGCCGCCGCCGCACCGCGTGACAGTTCGATTGTCTCCTCGACACCAACATAACCGTCGAGTGCGACGCTCACAGCGTGACGGCCGCCGTCCGTCGGCAGCGACAGCGGCGTCGTGCCCACCGTCGCACCGTCGAATGTGACAGCCGCTCCTGCCGGTATGGAGGCGATATCAAGCCGTGCGTCGAGCGGCGGCAGTGTGATCGTCAGGGTCGCCGTGCCGCCGCGCCCAACGGTGACACGCTGCTCGACCAGCGGGTGCCAGGGGCTATCGACGCCAAGCAGACGGTCACCCGCCTCGACCGTGCTGTCGATGGCACTACCGAGGCCGACCGGTTCACCATCGATCATCCAGCGTGTATTATCGCGCGGCGGATCGACGGTGGCGACGATACGGCCGGGCAGCGGCGTCAGTGCGACGGTTACCGTGCGTTCGGGCGCGTCGGGTCCGAGGCGGCGCCGTTCCTCACGGAAGCCGGGTGCTACAACGACGATCTCCGGCGCGGCAGCGAAGCCATAGACAGTGTGATTGATCGCCAGCGCACGCCCATCGACCACCGTGACCGTGCCGCCCACCGCGGCATCCTCCGGCACGATGACGATCACCGTGCCGTATGCGAAGATCAGCCCGATAGCGATGGCCAAGGCTGCCAGTCCGAAGGCGAACGCCCCGAGCAGGTAGAGCTGCCACTGACGTGCCTGCGCCCGGCGCAGGTCGGCCTCAAACAGGTTCATCGCAGGTGATCTCGACGACTAGGCCGCTCGTGCCGGGCGCGATCTCGACGAACACGTGTTTCGACTTGAAACCAGGGCGCGCACCTTCGAACGTGTAGCGGCCGGGGAGTAATTCGATATCGCGTCCCGTGGTGACGCCCACCTGGCCAACACCGCGCACCAATATAGCGGTGGCGCCGTCGGAGACGACGCGCACCGTAACCTTGGTGGTGTAGGCCGCCATCGCGTCGGCGAGTGCCGTGCGCTGTCTGGCCAGCCCGGGACTGAGTGCCGCCGACGCCGCCGCGTCGGCCAACAGCGTTTTCGCTTCCGCGGCAACGTTTGGCGCGGCGAGCCTCTGGGGTGCGGCCAGGTGGCGCGCTATGCGGGTGCCCAGTTCGTTGATTGAACGCGCCAGTGCGAGGCCAGCGAGGATCTGCTTGTCAGCTGGCAGGATCTTCGCCAGTGCCTCGTAGTGTGTCTGTGCCGCCGTCCAGTCGTCAGCCCTGGCCGCTGCCTCGGTCTTGCCAGTAAGCCGGGCGATCTCGATGTCCTGTGCCAGTGCGGCGACGCGGCGCTCGATCCGCTTCGTCTCGTCTCGCCCGGCAAACATCGCCTTCGCTGCGGCGAACGCCCGCCGTGCCGTGGCGAGGTCGCGCCGGTCGAGCGCCGCCATGGCGTTCGCGACATGCCCGTTGAAGCGCCGTTCGGCGATCTCGCCCTGCACGGCAGCCAACCGCTCGGCGAGCGCGCTACGCGACGGATCAGCGGCAAGCGCCTCTGTGAGCAGCGTCGCCTCGTTGTTGGGGTCGTTCTCGGTGCGCGCGACGGAGGCGCGGCGGATCAGATTGAGGATCGGGGGCAACGCAGCGATACGCGCAGCCAGCGCCTGCGCGTCCGCGTTTTCCGGCTGCAGCCGGAGCGCCACGGCGATACTGTCCGATGCGGTATAGTAATCGTCGCCATCAGCGGCCGTGCTGGCTGCAGTAAGCGCGCCAGCGAACGCCGCATCGCGTGCGGCGAGTGCAACCCGCGCTTCATTCGCCAGCGCGTCAAGCGCCTGCACGGCGCCACCATAGTCGCTGCCGCTAAACTGCGCCACGATCACCACCTTACGCGTCGGCAGATCGGCATACAACCCGGCATCCCACTGCGCAAAGGCCAGCTCGGAGATGCGCGGCTCGACGTCATGCTCGAAAGCCGCTAGTGCTTCCTTGAAGCGCGTGCGGGCTGCTGCCTCGGTCGCCGAACCGACAGCAGACGAAACGTCAGCAGGCGGCGCAACCGGTGTCGCTTCACTAACTGAACTCTCGACTACCACCGACGGCCCCGGCGTCAATCCAAGCCGGGTGAAATCGACCAGGATCACGGCGGCGACTAATAGCAGTAGCGTCAGCGCAACATTGACGAGGATCAGCGTGACCCGCCACCGGCTGCGGCGCGTCTCGCGTCTCGCTTGTTCGATCTTCTCCTGCAGCATAGCGGCAATGACCCCAAGCTGCGGCCTAGAGCTCGACGGCCGGCGTGCGCTCTTCCTCGTAGACCTTCTTGAGGAATGCCCGCCACTGCACGAACTGCTCCTTGGCCGTGCCGGTCAGTTCTACCGTTTCCTTCTCGTAGGCGATGACCTGTGGCGCCATGCCGATGTCGATCGATGTGCCCAGCTCGTTGAGCGCGTCGCGATGGACCTCAGCTTCCTTTCTGGTCTGGAAGCTGTCGGCCAACAGTGCCGCACCGGCCACGCCGGCGAGTACACCGGCGGTCGTCGCAGCCGTCTGGCCGGAATAGGAATTTGAGCGTCCGCCGGCGGCAATCGCCAGCGCGGCGACGCCGATGGCGAGCACGCCGAGTACCGCTTTGCCGGCCGCCTCCCTCTCCACCTTGCGGCGCGCCGCGATCTCCTCAAGGCTCTGCTCCTGCCAGATAAGGTAGCTGGTACCCATGCTGTTGGCGAAGTCGCGGTAGCGCTCCTGCAACCCGTCGACGAACAGTTGGTCGCGCACCCGGACGGACCGCGTGCGGCCGAGCATCGGGTCGGTCTCGGCCGGGAAGCTCGCCAGTTCGAAGCGACCATCGTCCATCTTCAGGTGATCGGTGAACGCCTCTTCGGTGAGATAGGCGCCGAAGCGCAGTTCGGTAATACGCTGCAACTCTGTCAATTGCGGCCCGCTGCGATCCTCGAGCTCGACGGCGATGCGGTTGGCGGCCTCTTCGAACACCGGGTCGTAGGGGTCCTTGCGCTTGTTGCGGATGTCCTGGTGAAAGCCGCTGCCGATTTCGTGATCGAACACGCCGGAGTACCAGCTGCGGCCAGAGATATCGACCGCCTCGACGGCGACCTCGACATTCTCGCCGTTGGACTCGACGATGCGGCCGATCACGTAAAGGTCGCCGGTCGCATTGGCGTCCGGCGTCACCCGCACGGCACCAAACGCGCCGGTCTTCTCGAGCGCCTGCTTGAGCTTCCAGGCGAACCGGTTGGCCTCGGCGCGCCGAAGGTCGGGCCAAACGTTCCGTTCGGTTTCCTCGTACTTCGCGCCCGCTTCAGACAGGCCGGGGTCGAACACCGGCACGATCACTTCGAGCTTCGGCTCGGCCGGAGCTATGGTGGCGAGCTTTTCCGACTCGAACTGCGACGAGATCTGCGGCCCGATGCCCGCTCCATTGCCGGACGTGCCGCTGCCCGGCGTAGCGCAGCCCGACAGGCAGAGCGACAGGCTGGCGACGATCACCGTCAGCTGCTTAATTACGAGTTTCATTCTACCTTTCTCCTACCGGTGGCTAGTGTTTGTCCTCAGGAAGCCCCTTGTAACGGCGGTACTCGTCCCACAACCGAGCCCGTACCTCAAAATCTTCTTCGCTGAGCGCGGCCTGGCGGATCTGCGCCTCGAGCACGCTATCATTGTCTCCCGGCGGTATATCCTCCGGAACCTTGCCGTTCAGGGCCACGTCCGGGTTGGTCACCTCGGCCCGCTCTGTCCACTCGCCGCTGCTGCTACCATACGGCGCGGTACCGGCCAACTCTGGATTCGTTCGCCCCTGAGCTGGCGCAGCGGCGGCTTCCGGCTCGCTGGCCGACACATCGCTCGCCGCCGTCGAAACCGCACCACCACCGCCGCCTTCGACGGCCGCACTGGTAGATTTCGTCGGGTCCTGGCAATACTCGAACTTGGTCAGCGAGCGATTCAGCGCCCGATCCATCACCGCGAGACGCTCTTCACGGGTCAGCGACGGATCGTCGATATACTCGACCGAAACTTTCGTGCAATCGATGCCATTACCGAGCGCCGGCGTAGTGCTTTGCGGCGTCGCGCGCTCGGCCAACGCTCCACCTGCAAGCCCCAGCCCGCAGGCCAAGCCCAGCGCCATCGCTCCGAGTCGTCCAGCCACGCCGCGCACTCTCTTCGGTTGTGTCTCGAAGTTAGTGAAAATTCTGAAACGACACAATAGTAAACGATCACCTTGACCAGAAAGTCTTTTTCCAAATAATCCTGGCGGATTATCGCCATCGGTTTCGCGACCAACATCTCCCTACATCGGGCTCTTCCAGACAACGAGGTGATTCAAAAATCACAAAGCCGGTTGACTCTGTTCAGAAATGGCGCACTCACACCCTTCTGATGGTCCACACCACCTTGCCGGCGCTGTGGGCGTCCCCGGCGAGGCAGGTATAGGGCGCGTGGCATTGTCCATTTCAGGCGCCCTGTTACACCCAAATATTTCCCTGAAAGGCGAAATTATTTCCGTGTTCCATTCAAAAAATTCCCTGTTATTTTTGTAGGGAATTTAGCTGTAACCTACTCTGATACCTAGCACATTTTACCCTCCAACAGGTGATTCTTGCCCAAAAGCGACGAAATTCCCTGTTAATTCCCTGTTTAACAGGGAATTTGAGGCCGAGACGCGCGCGATCCCTGCTGCATGCACAGCCACGCAGCGTTAGTTTTTGTACGGATTATTGTCTCTTCATAATAGGCCCGAGTTTTCCGGCGGTTAGCACGCTAATTTGTCGGATTGCGTGTAACAGAGACTGGCTTTCTGACTTTGTTGCGCGGTTTCTTCGAGAAGTCTCTGCTAGCGATTTCCGGGCTTCCCATTTTATCAGGCGAATGTGGCACGAGACGGGTTCGAGCATAGCTGAGACCGTTTCGATCATCGGCCCTTTAGCGATCGGGCTACTGGCACCCTTGGCGATTTAGCTGCCTGCACCTCCAGCGAAGGGAAAGAACATCCCGCGCATGAAGATCATGAAGATAAGGTCTACTTCAGCGTTGTGTCTGCAATAACCGGGTCTGCGCCGGCTACGAGACGGGAAACGACGAGGCGAGTGCGGTGAGCGTCAAACTTTCACTTCCCTCCCGGCGCAAGATTGTCTTGACAAATTCCGGCGATGCAAACGCGAGCGACATGAGCTGGCGAACATAGCGCTCCGTAATCTCTTCCTTGCCTATCCGGTTTATACCCACACCCACTAGGGCTAGAATGGGCGCAAACCGGATATAGGGGAGCGCGCCATGGATGTTCTCGACCGCGCCGATCTCCCATTCCCGCATTCGTTACCCGAGTTCCAGCGACTTTTCCCCGATGATGCGGCCTGCGCCGCCTACCTGGAGAAAGCCCGCTGGGGAGACGGCTTTGCCTGCCCGCACTGCGGCACGGCGGGAGAGCCGTTCCACTTTGAAAACCGCCCTGGCGTCCTGCGCTGCCGCAAGTGCCGCCAGAACACCGGGCTGACGGTGGGAACAGTGATGGAGCGTAGCCACACTCCGCTGAACGTCTGGTTCTGGGCCGCTTATCTGGTCGCCAGTCAGACGCCCGGCATGTCCGCCGTGCAGTTTCAGCGGCAACTTGGTCTTTCGCGCTACGAGACGGCCTTTCAAATTCTCCACAAGCTCCGCTCGGGCATGGTGCGGCCCAACCAAGACAGGATCGGTGGACAGCCCAAGAACCATGTTGAGGTGGACGAAACCTGGGTTGGCGGGCGAACGCGTGGGGAAGGCCGTGGTGTTCACCACAAGGTTCCCGTCTCCTGTGCCATCGAGGTGCGTCATCGAAAGCCGGGCACCAAGCTCGACAACCGGAAAGACGGACGCTATGCCGGACGCGTTCGGCTCGCCGTCGTGCTCGACCGTAGCGCCGAGTCGCTCTGCGGGTTCGTCGAGAGCACCGTCGCGCCGGGATCGCTGATCGTTACTGACGATTGGAGCGGCTATGCTGGCCTCGGTAAGCGCGGCTATGAGCACTTCGCTGTTGCCGAGTGTGGTGATCCAGAGGTTGCCGAGCAATACCTGCCGATCATCCATCTGGTTTTCGCCAACCTGAAGACGTGGCTGGTCGGGACCCACCACGGCGTTAGCCACCAGCACCTACAAGCCTACCTCAACGAGTTCACCTTCCGCTTCAACAGGCGGTTCTACCCGTTCAACACCTTCCGCTCATTGCTCGGCATCGCGGGCGACACCTCTGCTCCAACCTATGCCGAGCTTTACTCGGGAGAGTGGCGGCACCCTACATGTAGCGGTCATGGGCGTTAACCGGATAGGCAAGATCTCTTCATCGCCTGCGATTTCTTCGATGGAAGACAAGCGGCCTGTGACAAGATCATCTAACCATTTACGCGCTTTGGCGATGACATTCAGAATCGCCTCTTGCGTGTCTGGCCTCAATGAAGCCGGGCGTGAAGGCTGATGAGAGATCCCCTTCTTTGCCACGGCGCATTTCTTCGTCCAGGGCAATTTTATGCTGTGAGCTTCGGGGGCTTCAGGCTCCAACGAGCCCCCATTGTGGATGTCCAAACCGTTCTGCGTGTCAGAACGCGCCTTCAATACAATCTCGATTGCATCCACATGCACTACAATCCGGCCAATATATTCCTCGATCAAAATGCGATCTTCACGGCAACCGTCATATTTGATTTGAGCAGCATCAAGATGCGATCGCAGTCCTTGCATGACCACCGCCTCCATCTGGGGCGCGGGGACACGTGTGACCGGTCCTGCAAGTTCGTGACGGCGCTGCAGGACTGCTCGAGAAACATAATACCGGTGCCGCCTGCCCCTCTTGCTTGTATGAGATGGGCTCATGCGGTTGCCCGCTGCGTCGTGGATGTACCCCGTCAACATGGCAGATGATCCACGGATCCTTGTCCTGCGCTTGACCCTGTTGGCTGAAAGTCCGGCCTGCACTTCATCAAAGAGCGCGCGGTCCAAGATCGGCTCATGCTCGCCAGGATGAACTTGACCCTGATACATGATCTCACCGACATAAAGGTGGTTACGCAGGAGGTACCCGAGGGCGCCGGCTCCAATCCGGCAGCCGCCCTTGAGCGTGCCCTTGGCCAAAGGACGCCTCTTGCTTCTGATCCCTTTGCGATCGAGGTCTTTTGCCAGCAGGCTTATCGAGCCCAACTCCAAATATCGCCTGTATATCGTTCGAACCGTCTCTGGACCCATCCAGGAAAAGTGGAGGCGCCCTACACCGTTTGCATTGCTTCTGCCTCGAATTTGACGGGGCTTGTGAAGTCCAGCGTCGAGTGCTGACGGACTGGATTATAGAACCCGTCGATGTATCCGGCTATGGCAGTTTCAGCTTGGCTTCTTGACATGAACACAGTCCTCCAGATCAGTTCTGACTTGATGGTTTTGAAGAAGGTCTCGACGACGGCGTTATCATAGCAATTTCCCTTACCGCTCATTGAGGCGAGGAAACCGAGTGCACCGAGGCGCGCCTGGTATGCGTCTGGGCAGTACTGGCTTCCCCGATCGCTATGGTGGATCACACCGGCGCCAGGTTGGCGCAGCCCGATAGCACGGTTAAGCGCCCTGAGCGGCAGGTCGCTGGTCATGCGAGCGCCCACGGCCCAGCCGATGACGCGCCGGGAGTAGAGGTCGAGCATGACGGCCAGGTACAGCCAGCCCTGTGCCGTCCAGATATAGCTGATGTCGGCAGCCCATTTCTCGTTGGGTGCCTCGGCGGAGAAGTTCTGGTCGAGAAGGTTCGATGCGACGGCCTTGTTGTGCTGGCTGTCCGTCGTCTTTTTGAACTTCTGTTTCCGTTTTGGAGACAACCCATTTCCCCGCATCAGCCGAGCCACCCTATGGCGTCCAACCTCGATCCCATTCTCGGCAAGCTCGTGATGGACCCGCCCTGCACCGTAGCTCTCGCGGCTGCGCCGAAAGGCTGCCCGGACATGGGCGAGTAGAACCATGTCATCGAGCTGTCGCTGGCTTGGGCCGCGATTGCGCCAAGCGTAGAAGCCTGAGACGCTGACCTGCAGCAGTCTGCACAGGCGGAATATCGGCATCGCCAACCCGGCCCTCTCCGCGTCGATGAACCGGAACCTCATCGACTTTCCCTGGCGAAGAAGGCCAGCGCTTTTTTTAGGAGATCACGTTCCTGACGGGCCAGATCACGCTCTCGGCGTAGACGGGTAATCTCCTTCGCTGCATCCTCATGCGGACCGGAAAGCAAATCCTCCTCACGCAATTCTGCGACCCAGCGGCCGAGCGCGCTGACGCTGATCCCAAGATCTCCTGCTATCTGCCGCTGCCTGCGCCCGCTCGTCTGTAAAAGACAGACGGCTTCTTCCTTGAAGGCCCGATCAAACCGCCGGCCCTTGTTCCCATTCTGCTTCGACATTTGCACCTCCTGCGATCAAAATCCTATCGCAGGACGTCTCCACTTTCGTCAGCAGGGTCCAGTCTGGACCTTTTGGCACGACGGCCAGTTTCTTTCCGATGTTCACATAGCCGAGTGACGTTGGCCCGCCGGTCCAAAGACCCTTGCGCTTCGAGGCCGCGATCTTGTCGCGCACGCGTTCGCCGATCACCTCGCGCTCGAATTGAGCAAAGGAAAGCAGAACATTCAGCGTCAACCGCCCCATGCTGGAGGTTGTGTTGAAGGATTGGGTAATCGATACGAAGGACACATCATGTTTGTCGAATAGTTCGACGAGTTTGGCAAAATCGGTCAGCGAACGCGTCAGGCGGTCAACCTTGTAGACGACGACCGTATCGATCTTTCCGGCAGTGATTTCGGAGAGTAGCGTCTGCAGCGCGGGCCGCTCGAGCGAGGCCCCCGATAACCCCCCGTCATCATAGGGGTCGGGAATGAGCCGCCAGCCCTCATGGGCCTGGCTCGTTATATACGCCTCGCAAGCCTCCCGCTGGGCATCTAGTGAATTGAACTCCAAATCGAGATTGCGTTCGGTGGATTTGCGCGTGTAGATCGCGCAGCGGAAAAGTTTTCTTGCCGCGGTCATCACATGCCCGCGTAAAGGGATGGATCAGTGCCGCACTCGCCCATCTCTCGGATATTTCTGGTGAGCTTGCCTTTGCTTATCCGGCGCAACCCAAAGAAACGCGGTCCGTTCCAATGCGTGCCCGTAATGGCCTTGGCGATAGTCGAAAGGCTAGTGTAGGTCTTTCCTTGCCACGCGTAACCATCCTCCATCACGACGACAACATGACGCTCAGCGTTGTATTCGCGATATAGGGCGATGTCTGTCAACGGCGGAGCAAAATTAGTCCACCCGGGCGGAGCAAAACTAGTCCACTTAACGTTATGCGGTACGCGGTGTTGGGGCGTTGTCCCGGTAGTCCAGAGGAGGGACCCGCGCTGCTTCGAGTAGCGCTTGCGTTACGCGGAGCGAAGCAGCGTGGGAGGTTCCTGTGGACCCACCGGGTCAACCATTGCACCGGCGGTTAAGCAGGTATTATTGGGGATTTCCGCTGTTTTTGGCTTTGGTTGAGACGATAGCTCTCGCCGTTCATTTCCAGGATATGGACATGGTGGGTGAGGCGGTCCAGCAAAGCCCCGGTCAGGCGTTCCGAGCCGAATATCTCCGTCCACTCATCGAACGGCAAGTTGGAGGTCACCAGGATCGAGCCCCGCTCGTAGCGCTGGCTGAAGACTTCGAACAGCAGCTCGGCGCCGGTCTTCGAGAGCGGCACGAAGCCGAGTTCGTCGATGATCAGAAGGTGATACTTTGCCAGTTGCTTCTGCAGGCGCAACAGGCGTTTTTCATCCCTAGCCTCCATCAGTTCATGAACCAGGGCAGCGGCCGTGGTCGCCACGTTGGCCCGAGGCAGGTAAGGATAGATATCCAGGTTGAGTTTGGGCGGGCGTCGCTCGATACGGCACAGCACAAGGTGTTTGACGGCGTCGTAGCCGATCGCACCCAGGCGCAGGGCGTCCTTCACCGCGCCGTGAAGCACCTCGAGATCGAAGGCCTCCAGAAGCCGAAGGACCTGGACGTATTCCCGCTTGCCGGCCTTGCCCATGCGCGCCTCCAGGAGACGGCGCAGGGTTGGGAAGGCATCAGGCAGTTCCCATCGGGCTAGCGGCGCGGCCTGATCCAGGGCACCGATCTTGTGCTCCAGCAAAGGCAGGTAGTGGATCGGATCGAAGACCATATCTTCCCGGTCGTAGGAACGGGGGTGTCGGGCAATGATCCCGGTGCCGCAACCGATAACCACCTCGTGGACATAGCCACGGATCCAGACTTCCTGATGGCCGTAGGCGACGGGCACGGAATAGTCATTCGTCCGGTAGCGCACCAGGGACAGCGAGTTGACCCGCGTGCCCTGCTTGTCGCACGCGTCGAACGGTGCCGGCAGTGGCCTCTTCAACGCTTCGCGGTCACGCACAAACCGTTCGCCGATGCTCTCGCGGTGGCCGCGCAGGACGTTGCCTTGCCGGTTGCGGCATTGCTCTTCCAGGTGGCCATTGAAGGCGTCCCAGCTCGCGAACCGGGGAAGCGGCGTCATGAAGTTCCGCCGGGCATAGCCGACCACCCCCTCCACATTGCCTTTGTCGTTACCCTTGCCGGGACGGCCGTAGCGGTCCTCGAAGAGGTAATGGGACTGCAGCCCGCTGAACGCCCGCGTTCGTTGCCGCGTGCCATCTGACAAGATGCGCGACACCAGACACTTGTCGTTGTCGTAAAGAATCGATTGGGGAACGCCGCCGAAAAAAACAAAGGCTCTGTTGTGCCCGTCCAGCCAGGCCTCCGTCGCCGCCGCTGGGTAGGCCGCAACGAAGCAGGCATCGCTGTGGGGAAGTGTCATGACGAAAAAATGCGCCCGATACTTGACGCCGGCGATGATCGCATCCGCCTCGCCAAAGTCCGCTTGAGCATGGCCCGGAGGATGTGACAACGGCACAAACATCTCACGCCGACGAAGGCGCCGTTCCCGAACGTAATCCTTCACGATGGTCTCTTTGCCCGTGAAGCCATGTTCGTCGCGAAGGCGCTCGAATATACGCTTCGCCGTGTGGTGCTGCTTACGGTGAACCGTTCGGTCCTCCTCCAGAATACGGTCGATGATATCCGTGAAGGGGGCCAGTTTCGGGCGTTTCGGTGGCTGGCGTCGCCGATATCCCGGCGGTTCCGAATGCCGCAGCATCTTCCTCACCGTCTCGCGCGCAATGCCAAACCGACTTGCCGCCTCTCGCTGGCTCAGACCATCAACATGGCAGGCCAGCCGAACGCGCAGATATAGGTCTACGGTGTACATCCTTCCGCCTTCCATCTCAAAAAAGATCGAAGGCTACAGGTGGCAGAGTTTTACTCCGTCCGCGGCTGGGAAATCCCGCCGCTTCCGTGGACTAATTTGTCCCCGCCGTTCTCATAACTGGGTCGGACCTGTAGAATCTACAATCGAGGACTTTTAGGCTGCAAGTTGACACCACTCGGCCAGCGCAGCAGCTCGGGCTTGTTTGAAAATATCGCGGCGGTTGAGATGGCGTTGGTGGTTGAAGTGGTTGCGAATCGAGGCATGGACGGAGGAGAATTTCTGCAGGGTCCTAATATCTCTGAACTGCGCCATTGCCCCTTCCCGCCTTCGAAAGGGCTGATGTGAGTTTTCCGCCCGGTTGTTGAGCCAGCGCCTGGTCTCTTGGCAACCCTCGTTGCCGATCACCTTCATCGCAGCTCGGTATGATTGTAGCCTGTCTGTGACGATCGTGGCTGGCCGGCCATACCGCTTCATAGCCCGCCTCAGAAACCTAAGCGCGGCTTCGCGGTCCCGCCGTTTCGTGGCCAAAATCTCAAGAACTTCGCCTTCATGGTCAACGGCGCGCCATAGGTAATGTGTCTCACCGTTGATGCGGACGAACACCTCATCAAGATGCCAGCGCCACAGCGAATAGGATCCATGACGAACACGGCGTTTCCGGATCTCGGCTGCAAACAACGGACCAAAGCGGTTCCACCAGTGCCGCACGGTCTCATGGCAGATGTCGATGCCGCGCTCGAACAGAAGATCTTCGACCTGTCTCAGTGACAAGGGGTAGCGGACATACATCATCACTGCAAGGCGGATTACCTCAGGCGAATTGTTGAAATAACGAAAGGGATTTTGCATCGCCGGGGGCTACGAAACCTTACTTCCCGGCTCAAGCCAATTTACTCTGACAATGCCCTCAAGCGCCTGCTCGCCGATGCCATGCTCGACAACACCGCGCTCAAGGACCTTCTGTCAAAAAAGTGGTGACGCCCGCCGCCAGGCGAGAGGCCGTCGGTTATCTTCGGAAGGTCTATGAGATGAGCGAACGGCGGGCGTGTCGAACCGGAGGAGCGGACCGCACGACGGTCCGGTATCTATCGAAACGGCCAGACGATGGGCCTCTGCGCGAACGGATGGTGGACCTTGCGCATGAACGCCGACGGTTCGGTTATCGCCGCCTGCACGTCATTGTCAAATCGGGAGGGCTTGTCGTGAACCGTAAGAAGACCCAACGGATTTACCGCGAGGAAGGGTTGAAAGTCCGCCGCCGAGGCACAAGACGCCGCGCCATTGGAACCCGTGCGCCGATCCCGGTCGTCAACAGACCGAATGCGCGCTGGTCGCTCGACTTCGTCCACGATCAGTTCGTCTGCGGCCGGCGCTTTCGTATCCTGAATGTCGTGGATGATGTCACTAAGGAATGTCTCGGCGCGATCCCGGATGTCTCACTCTCCAGCCGCCGCGTCATTCGCGAACTCGACCGCATCATCGCCAGACGGGGGCCGCCGGACATGATTGTTTCAGATAATGGGACCGAGCTGACCAGCAATGCAGTCCTTGCCTGGACGCAGGACACCGGCGTTCAATGGCATTACATCGCACCGGGCAAGCCGAGCCAAAACGCCTTTTGCGAGGCGTTTAATGGTCGGTTTCGCGATAAATGTCTGAACGAGAACCTGTTTCGCCATCTCGCCCATGCCCGATATGTCATCGCCCTTTGGGTTCACGATTACAATTACGTGCGTCCGCACTCCGCACTCGGATACCTCACACCCGCTGCCCACGCCGTGGCGTTGCAATCCAAACGGGATGACGCACTTGAATGTCTTGACGGCTCTGCAAACCACCCAGTTGATCAACCCGCGCAAATGCGCAAAATGCAACCGGCGGCTCTAGATCAATTTGGATGATCGTTGGGGGTCACAGCAGGGTCGGCCCACTTCAATTGAGGAGCGCCAGGATCATAGACAGGTGGCGCAACAAAGATACGAGGAGGTCTGAAACCATGAGTAAATGTTTATCATCTGCTACGGGGATTTTTGGTTTTCTTGCATTGATGGCCGGTCCGGCGATGGCCCAAGGATTCTATGTCAGCGACGAGTTAGGCGTAGTCTTAAGCAATGCGCTCGGCACCGATGGGCACGATACAGACCGCGCCAGCGTGTGCGACGAATACATCAACCCGGAATTTATGACCGTCAATGACACGCCGGGCTGGGAGAGCACGAACTGCACCGGCGAGGGCCGGGGCTCTGACAGCATTTGGGAGAATAATTTCGGTTCCGGCAAGGGCATCATGTTCGGCGGCACGGCGGGCTACTATATCCCGGATTCCCGTTTCAGGACAGAGTTGGAATACTTCTACCGCAACACCGGCTATGACCAGGCCTCAGAGATTACCGTCGGCGGCGGCCAGGTCTTGAGCAAGATCGTCCAGGAAATAGTGAGGGCCGAAGAGTACATCGGCGATATGGACTCTCACAATCTGTTCGTAAATGTGTACATGGACTTTGCCAACAACAGCCCGCTCACGCCCTATATCGGGCTTGGCATGGGCTACGGATTTGCCTCCCTGGAATACAGCGGCACCTTCGCGCGCGACGTAGACGCTTCAAGGATCTCTACAGGCAATGCGCCGGACGGCGGCGAGACCCTTGCCAACGCTGCTCAAATCAAAACCCGCCTGGCCGGTACAACCACCACTGAAAGCGGGCAGCTCTCCGACACGCTGTTCGGCTATCAAGTGATTTTGGGCGTGGATTACGCGCTTACCGAATCCTTAGCGCTCGGTCTCAAGGCGCGCTGGGTCAATTACAATGCTTTCAGCGGCAGCGATGAGTGGGACCAGCTGCGCTCACACCCGCCAAGCCTTCGCCGCTCCGGCGCCGAAACGGTGGTATATGACATAAGCACCAACGATACCTCGATGCTGGGCGCGGGCTTGAATCTCAAGTACAAGTTTTAGCTCGTTGTCCGTCCCGGCACGGCCCCGGGCAAAGCCGGGAAGCCGGCTGTGCGCTCGCGGCCGGCTTCTTAGGTGTTGTCCTCAAGCTAAAGCAGCATCGCCGCCGCCCATAAGACCGCCGCGCCCGTCGCTAGGCATTGTCAAGTTAACTGATTATAGGCTTTTTTCGGGCATTGTCAGACTAAATGGGCTGGACCTGCAGAACCTTCAATTGAGGACCTCTAGGCTGCAAGTTGCCGCCATTCGGCCAGGGCGGCGGACCGGGCTTGCTTGAAAATGTCGCGACGGTTGAGATGGCGTTGGTGGTTGAAATGGTTGTGGATCGAAGCATGGACGGAGGCGAATTTCTGCAGAGTTCTTACCTCCCTGAATTTGGCCATTGCGCGTTCCCGTCGCCGGAAGGGTAGATGTGAGTTTTCCGCCCGGTTGTTGAGCCAGCACCTGGTCTCTTGGCGGCCCTCGTTGCCGATCACCTTCATCGCAGCCCGGTATGACCGTAGCCTGTCCGTGATGATCGAAGCCGGCCGGCCATAACGCTTCATAGCCCGCCTCAGAAACCTAAGCGCGGCTTCACGATCCCGCCGTTTCGTGGCCAAAACCTCAAGCACTTCGCCTTCATGGTTGTCAACGGCGGAGCAAAATTAGTCCACCCGGGCGGAGCAAAACTAGTCCACTTAACGTTATGCGGTACGCGGTGTTGGGGGGTTGTCCCGGTAGTCCATAGGAGGGAGCCGCGCTGCTTCGAGTAGCGCTTGCGTTACGCGGAGCGAAGCAGCGTGGGAGGTTCCTGTGGACCCACCGGGTCAACCATTGCACCGGCGGTTAAGTAGGTATTTTTGGGGATTTCCGCCGTTTTTTGGCTTTGGTTGAGACGATAGCTCTCGCCGTTCATTTCCAGGATATGGACATGGTGGGTGAGGCGGTCCAGCAAAGCCCCGGTCAGGCGTTCCGAGCCGAATATCTCCGTCCACTCATCGAACGGCAAGTTGGAGGTCACCAGGATCGAGCCCCGCTCGTAGCGCTGGCTGAAGACTTCGAACAGCAGCTCGGCGCCGGTCTTCGAGAGCGGCACGAAGCCGAGTTCGTCGATGATCAGAAGGTGATACTTTGCCAGTTGCTTCTGCAGGCGCAACAGGCGTTTTTCATCCCTAGCCTCCATCAGTGGACCCTGCTGACGAAAGTGGAGACGTCCTGCGATAGGATTTTGATCGCAGGAGGTGCAAATGTCGAAGCAGAATGGGAACAAGGGCCGGCGGTTTGATCGGGCCCTCAAGGAAGAAGCCGTCCGTCTTTTACAGACGAGCGGGCGCAGGCAGCGGCAGATAGCAGGAGATCTTGGGATCAGCGTCAGCGCGCTCGGCCGCTGGGTCGCAGAATTGCGTGAGGAGGATTTGCTTTCCGGTCCGCATGAGGATGCAGCGAAGGAGATTACCCGCCTACGCCGAGAGCGTGATCTGGCCCGTCAGGAACGTGATCTCCTAAAAAAAGCGCTGGCCTTCTTCGCCAGGGAAAGTCGATGAGGTTCCGGTTCATCGACGCGGAGAGGGCCGGGTTGGCGATGCCGATATTCCGCCTGTGCAGACTGCTGCAGGTCAGCGTCTCAGGCTTCTACGCTTGGCGCAATCGCGGCCCAAGCCAGCGACAGCTCGATGACATGGTTCTACTCGCCCATGTCCGGGCAGCCTTTCGGCGCAGCCGCGAGAGCTACGGTGCAGAGCGGGTCCATCACGAGCTTGCCGAGAATGGGATCGAGGTTGGACGCCATAGGGTGGCTCGGCTGATGCGGGGAAATGGGTTGTCTCCAAAACGGAAACAGAAGTTCAAAAAGACGACGGACAGCCAGCACAACAAGGCCGTCGCATCGAACCTTCTCGACCAGAACTTCTCCGCCGAGGCACCCAACGAGAAATGGGCTGCCGACATCAGCTATATCTGGACGGCACAGGGCTGGCTGTACCTGGCCGTCATGCTCGACCTCTACTCCCGGCGCGTCATCGGCTGGGCCGTGGGCGCTCGCATGACCAGCGACCTGCCGCTCAGGGCGCTTAACCGTGCTATCGGGCTGCGCCAACCTGGCGCCGGTGTGATCCACCATAGCGATCGGGGAAGCCAGTACTGCTCAGACGCATACCAGGCGCGCCTCGGTGAACTCGGTTTCCTCGCCTCAATGAGCGGTAAGGGAAATTGCTATGATAACGCCGTCGTCGAGACCTTCTTCCAAACCATCAAGTCAGAACTGATCTGGAGGACTGTGTTCATGTCAAGAAGCCAAGCTGAAACTGCCATAGCCGGATACATCGACGGGTTCTATAATCCAGTCCGTCGGCACTCGACGCTGGACTTCACAAGCCCCGTCAAATTCGAGGCAGAAGCAATGCAAACGGTGTAGGGCGCCTCCACTTTTCCTGGATGGGTCCACAGTTCATGAACCAGGGCAGCGGCCGTGAGGAAGCCGACGGAGAGCCCCTTTTGGCAGGCCGCCAGACCGAGACCGAGGGCGATATGGGTCTTGCCGGTGCCTGAGTTGCCGAGCGCGATGATATTCTCACGACGCTCGACGTATTCGCATCGCGCCAACTCCAGAACCAGCATCTTGTTGAGCGATGCGATGGCCTTGAAGTCGAAGCTGTCGAGGCTTTTGACGGCGGGGAACCTGGCCTGTCTGATCCGCCGCTCGACCATGCGGCGCTCACGGTCGATCAGTTCCAACTCGGTCAGACGGACAAGATACCGCACATGGTCGGCGCCCTCGGTGGCGCATTGGCGGGCCAGCTTGTCGTATTCGCGCAGGAACGTCGGCAGTTTCAGGGTCTTGAGGTGATGGGCCAGCAACACTTGCGGCGTATCGGTCATGACGCGCCTCCACCCAACAAGCTCATATAACTGGCGGCGGCCGTGGTCGCCACGTTGGCCCGAGGCAGGTAGGGATAGATATCCAGGTCGAGTTTGGGCGGGCGTCGCTCGATACGGCACAGCACAAGGTGTTTGACGGCGTCGTAGCCGATCGCACCCAGGCGCAGGGCGTCCTTCACCGCGCCGTGAAGCACCTCGAGATCGAAGGTCTCCAGAAGCCGAAGGACCTGGACGTATTCTCGCTTGCCGGCCTTGCCCATGCGCGCCTCCAGGAGACGGCGCAGGGTTGGGAAGGCATCAGGCAGTTCCCATCCGGCTAGCGGCGCGGCCTGATCCAGGGCACCGATCTTGTGCTCCAGCAAAGGCAGGTAGTGGATCGGATCGAAGACCATATCTTCCCGGTCGTAGGAACGGGGGTGTCGGGCAATGATCCCGGTGCCGCAACCGATAACCACCTCGTGGACATAGCCACGGATCCAGACTTCCTGATGGCCGTAGGCGACGGGCACGGAATAGTCATTCGTCCGGTAGCGCACCAGGGACAGCGAGTTGACCCGCGTGCCCTGCTTGTCGCACGCGTCGAACGGTGCCGGCAGTGGCCTCTTCAACGCTTCGCGGTCACGCACAAACCGTTCGCCGATGCTCTCGCGGTGGCCGCGCAGGACGTTGCCTTGCCGGTTGCGGCATTGCTCTTCCAGGTGGCCATTGAAGGCGTCCCAGCTCGCGAACCGGGGAAGCGGCGTCATGAAGTTCCGCCGGGCATAGCCGACCACCCCCTCCACATTGCCTTTGTCGTTACCCTTGCCGGGACGGCCGTAGCGGTCCTCGAAGAGGTAATGGGACTACAGCCCGCTGAACGCCCGCGTTCGTTGCCGCGTGCCATCTGACAAGATGCGCGACACCAGACACTTGTCGTTGTCGTAAAGAATCGATTGGGGAACGCCGCCGAAAAAAACAAAGGCTCTGTTGTGCCCGTCCAGCCAGGCCTCCGTCGCCGCCGCCGGGTAAGGCCGCAACGAAGCAGGCATCGCTGTGGGGAAGTGTCATGACGAAAAAATGCGCCCGATACTTGACGCCGGCGATGATCGCATCCGCCTCGCCAAAGTCCGCTTGAGCATGGCCCGGAGGATGTGACAACGGCACAAACATCTCACGCCGGCGAAGGCGCCGTTCCCGAACGTAATCCTTCACGATGGTCTCTTTGCCCGTGAAGCCATGTTCGTCGCGAAGGCGCTCGAATATACGCTTCGCCGTGTGGTGCTGCTTACGGTGAACCGTTCGGTCCTCCTCCAGAATACGGTCGATGATATCCGTGAAGGGGGCCAGTTTCGGGCGTTTCGGTGGCTGGCGTCGCCGATATCCCGGCGGTTCCGAATGCCGCAGCATCTTCCTCACCGTCTCGCGCGCAATGCCAAACCGACTTGCCGCCTCTCGCTGGCTCAGACCATCAACATGGCAGGCCAGCCGAACGCGCAGATATAGGTCCACGGTGTACATCCTCCCGCCTTCCATCTCAAAAAAGATCGAAGGCTACAGGTGGCAGAGTTTTACTCCGCCCGCGGCTGGAAATCCCGCCGCTTCCGTGGACTAATTTGTCACCGCCGTTCTCACGTGCGGTACTGGTGGAACCGCTTTGGCCCTTTGTTTGCCTCTGAGATCTGGAAGAGGGGGATAGACCGGCGCAACTGGTCGAACTGGCGCTGGCATCTTGATGAGGTGTTCGTCCGGATCAATGGCGAAACACATTATCTATGGCGTGCTTCTAGTATGTTGATCGGTCTTCAAGGGCTCAGAAATATCCTATCGTATTGTTTACATGTTAGAAATAGTCCATGCCAAGTTTCAGGACAAAAGCTAATTTTCATTTTGCGTAATCATTTTGAAACCGGATTCATTATAACTCCAGCGTACCCAGGCGCGCGTTTGTCGTAGATTTCTTCCTGCATCCCTATTTTCGGCCTCGGCGTGGCACCCTCCAAAACGCCTTTCAAGATCCGGACAAGGGCTTTCCGTGGCGTCGATTCACCCGACGCCGAGACTCTGCAGCGGCCTCACCTTCAGTCCCAATTTGGTAACCGATCCTATACGCTGTCGCCCGGAATGTGGTCTCGGTGGTTGCGGGGGCTCGCAACCACCGAGACCACATTCGATCGAAATCCCGGTCTGATCCGATTCAACCCTCTGATTTATCTGAGCCGCTGACTGGACTCTCGATCAGCTCCGCAAGCCCGCACAACGCGTGGCCGATCGAATCGACGAGCTGATGGAAGCGGGCCTCTAGGCAGTTTCTCCGTTTCCGCACCAGAACTTGTCCGGAAGCGGAACTGGCAGTCCGGAAGACTGGGGCGGAGAGGGGACGACGATCCGGTTCCCACAAACGGTCGAGGGTTTCTTGCACCGCCTCGGCAAGCGATTCGTATTCGTCAATATTTGCTCTCCTCCGCATCCACGCCATACTCTTGCCGATGAGCCAGAAAACCGACGCAAACCACCTTCTTCCGCCCGAACGATTCACCGGAGAACTCGCCGTTGACGGACAGCGCATCCCGGTTCAGCTGACGGCGAAGGCCGGCTCGTCGGGCAGGCTTCAGTTGGCCGTCGATCCCATTTCGACCGCCAACTCGTCCGTTGCCGTCGGGACGCTCATCCGATCGTTCAGCAGACCCGGCAACGCGATCGACGAATTCGCCATGGAGTGCGAGAGCTCTGACAGCAGACGGCTCACCAGCGAATCCGCCTATCTGGCCGGCTACAACCGCAATTCGGAGGCACTGCACATCCAACTTCGCACCCGCGAAGCCTCCGTGACGATGACCGCGACCGAGATCCGTCCGCGTCCGGCGCTACGTTTCTCGCTGCTCGGCTTCGCGTGCTTCCCGCTCGTGCAGGTTCCCTCCGCGATCGGATCGGTTATCGTCGAGGGCGCAACACGCGCAGTGGCGACGGATGAGATCACCGGTTCCATCGCCGCCGAAGCGGCCGACGATTGCCCGTCGGCGACGTGGCGCCCCTGCGCGGAACACATGCTGAAGCATCTGCGATCCGTCCTCGCCTTCTCCCGCGGTGCACCCCTCCCGGTTCCGATTACGGAGTATCGTGAGGGTCGTGATGTCAAAGTCACCTTTCACGAAACGGGCGCAGTTTCTGCTCCGGTGATGCCGCCACTGCCGCATCTGAACCTCCAGCCTATCGTCACCACGGCCATCACCAACATCGAGAGCGTCGACGCCTGCCGCGACGCTCTTGAGATGGCCATTGGCTGGTTGTCCGTGCCGACCACCATCGACGAAATCCGATTCCTGTCGGGAATGACCGCACTGGAAAGCGTGGCGTGGCGATCATTGCAGAAATCGTAGACGTCCATTCTCGGCAGTTCTGCGTGGGAGAGGTTGGCTAAGGGCCTTCGCGCGTTTCTCGATGAACAGGATGACCTCGACGTCGCCGACAGGGGCGCGAAGAAGCAGAAGATTTCGGAGTTGAACCGACGGCCGTTCATCCAGCAAATCGAAGCTCTGCTGGAACGATGGCAAGTCGCCCGCACGTCAATCGAAACCGAGGCGCTTTCCCGCCTTATTGGTCTGAGAAACACAGTCGTTCATTGCGGCGGCGCGCCGGAAGACAAGGACCTTTGGCCTTCCATTCTGCTGATCCGCGAGATCGTGGTACGGCTCGTTTTCTCGATGCTTCGATTTGAAGGAACCTATCAGTGCTATCTCGGAGGCCGCCACATGCGCCGATTCCCCGACTGCAAGCCGGTCGATTGAGGAAACCACCCATCTTCTCCCGCTGGAGCCTGAGCAGTTCGGGATCTCGAAGGCATTTGTCGCGTTGCGAACGTCCCTTATCTCATTAGGGTCGAGCGGCGGGAATCCACATGCGTAAGCTCGAACATGGTTGGTCCCAGCTTTGATCGCGGGCGGGGCTAGAGGACGTTCGGTTCCATGACCTCCGGCACTCTTGTGCCTCTCCATCGTACAGATTAGCTGCATAAAGTTCCACAACAGATTGTAATATAGTTCTTTTTATGCGTTACGCTCACCGGCCTGATTCCGCGACTTTCATTTCCGTGTACAAGCGGTCAGCGGATTGGACTCAATGGAGGGCGTGACATGTCCACCCTGAACTACGATTTTCGGGCCGAGTGGCCGCGGGCGGGTATCCGTTCGGCCATTCGGCCAAGCCGTGGAAAGCGTTTGGCGACGCATCGCCTTACACGATCGGATACAGCGCGCGTGGTCGCACGCGGGGCCGGGAGGTGATGTTCTTCAGTGTCTGACGTCAGCGCCTTTGGGACGAATTGAGGTAATTGCATAACGGAGGATTTCTGGCTCATCGTAGTGACCGAAGGGAACGAAGATGAGACAGAAATCAATGAGCAAGAACGACCCGGCGGAGAGAACGGTTCGGGATATTCGGCGCAAGACACGCAAGCAGGATACGGCTGAGGAGAAGATCCGGATCGTGGTGTCGGGCCTGCGCGGCGAGGAGAGCATCGCCGCCTTGTGCCGCCGCGAGGGCATCGCTGAGGGTCTGTATTACAGCTGGTCGAAAGAGTTTTTGGAAGCGGGCAAGAAGCGGCTCGCCGGCGACACCGGGCGCCAAGCGACCTCGGGCGAGGTTAAAGGCCTGCGCCAGGAGATGCGCGACTTGAAGGAGTTGGTCGCCGAACTTTCGCTGGAGAACCGTCTTCTCAAAAAAAATATGATCGGGCATGGGGGAGGCGAGGAATGAGGTATCCCGCATCCGAGAAGCTGGAGATCATCCGCCTGGTCGAGCAGTCCCACCTGGGCGTCGGGTCCACTTTGGACAAGCTGGGCATTCCGAAGACCACCTTTTATCGCTGGTACGATCGCTTTCTGGCCTTTGGCGACGCCGGTCTTGAGGATCGCAACAGCAGCCCGGGCCGGGTGTGGAACCGGATCCCGGATGATGTCCGGGGGCAGATCATCGATCTTGCCCTGGAGGAGACGCAACTGTCGCCCCGGGAACTGGCCGTCAGGTTTACGGACACCAGGGGCTACTTTGTCTCGGAAGCCTCGGTTTACCGGCTTCTCAAGGCCCACGGCCTGATCACCAGCCCCGCTTTCGTGGTCATCAAGGCAGCCGATGAGTTCCGTGACAAGACCACGGCGCCGAACCAGCTGTGGCAGACCGACTTCACCTATCTCAAGGTCATCGGCTGGGGCTGGTTTTACCTGTCGACCATCCTGGACGACTATTCCCGCTACATCATTGCTTGGAAGCTCTGCACCAACATGACGGCGGACGATGTGACGGCAACACTGAAGTTGGCGCTAGAAGCCTCAGGCTGCAATCGCGCCAATGTCGTCCACAAGCCGAGGCTGCTCAGCGACAACGGCTCGTCCTATATCTCCGGCGATCTGGCTGAATGGCTCGAGGACCACGGTATGGATCACGTTCGGGGCGCACCGTATCACCCGCAAACCCAGGGCAAGATCGAGCGCTGGCATCAAACGCTGAAGAACCGGATCCTGCTTGAAAATTATTATCTACCCGGCGATCTCGAAAACCAGATCAGCGCCTTCGTCGATCACTACAACAACCAACGCTACCACGAGAGCATCGGCAACGTAACTCCAGCCGACGCCTACTTTGGACGCCACACCGCCATCATCGAAAAGAGAAAAAGGATCAAAAAACTGACCACCCAAAACCGCCGCTTGAACCATCAACGCCAAGCGGCTTAACATCAAACAAAGATGAGCCAGATCCTCCCTTATGAAACACGCTCAACAGTCCCATTTGTTTTGATGACGGACAATTGACCAAGCGGTCGGCGAGCGAAGTCGGAAGCATCAGTTCACGCTCCGCCACGGCGATGAAACAATTACGCATAGCCTGAAACCAGAACTTCGCGCCGCCCGCTTCACTGATCCGGCTGTAGAGGTGATGCGGATCTTCCACATAGCCCGATGTGCTGATGGGTGATGGGGGCCTTGTCAAGTTAACCGGATTCACTCCGAAGTCTCGGTGAATTGTCGATGGCTGCTCTACGCAATTTCAATGGCTTAGCCTCATGGAGAAATGCCGAAAACAGCCTACAATCAGTTAACTTGACAATGCCTGCCCGACAACGAATCACAACCGACTCCACCGACTCAACAACTTTCAGGATCGGATCTAAGCTAGCATTTGGCGGCCCTGCGCACTCGACGACCGAGGCAACACGGCGGCAACGCTGGTCAAACAACTCGGTGGTGTTCCGCAAGCGTTGAACACATCTCGGCCAGTTTGAACCGGAGAGAGACAGGCTTCTCGATGGTGACCTTGATCCCCCAGGTGAAGAGATGTCGGCACATTTCCAGGGTGCCGCCGGCGCTGAACTGCACTGTCAGCGAGCCGTCTTCGTTCTCCGTTATTTTCTGTCCCGGATGGAAAAGGAAAGAAACCGCGTCCTGGGCAACTTCCGCGTCGAAACGTAACGTTACGTCAACTGGCTCCTCCTGAAAGACGCCGAACGACCGGTTGGCGAATTCCTCCAGGTCGAACGCGGCGTCGAATTCGAACATCTCGTCGGTTAGCGTCACCTCGCTCATGTTCGCGAGGACCCAGTAGCGCATCTCCTCCGTCCACTCCGAACGCCCAACGAGATAGGCCCGGCCTCCGTACAAGAGCCCGTGGGGTTGTACGCGCTGGCGGCTTCGTCGCCCCGTCAGGCGGCCAAGATACCAAAAGTCGATCACGCGACCTCCCTTGATGGCGTCGCGCAGGGTCATGAGCAGGCCCGCCTCCAGCCGCTGCCGGGGACCCGGCCGCATGGCGAGACCCTCTGCCATTATGAGCGCTTCCAGGTCCGGCTCGAGCCGCCGTCGCTCCGCCGGCCCGAGGAGAGCGCCGAGCTTCGCGCCAAGGTCGCGGAGCAGGCTAGCCCGTTCATCAAGCCCGGTGCGTTCCAGCTCCGCGGTCGCCGTCTCCAGCTCCACCAGCTCGTCCGCGGAGATGAAGAGCAGGTTGCGCAGATGGTACGAACGCAGCCGCCAATGCCGGTTTCCGTCGCCCATGTCCTCAAATTCCAGCGGCCCGAACGCATGCTCCACCGCATCGCGCATCCGCTCCGCCGTCCGCCGGCTGACCGAGAAGTCCCGCTGGATGTCATTCAGCGTCAGCCCGCCAGCACTTTGCAGGAGCAAGGCGAGCCGGATGATGTCGGCAAGACGTTCGTAGCGCATGATTCCTGATTTCCTTGCCCAGTTTTGGTGTTCGTCGGCCACCATATAAGCTCTTCGTGAAGCAGGAAATTGGAAGCGGCCGGCGAGGCGCTTATCCGAGGAAGCCGATGGGTCGGCGATGTTCCGGCTTTGCGTCGCATTCCTCGTGTAAGAAGGCGGCGAGCCTGTTCGGCTCCCCTAGACAGCCCAGGATTTCCGCCTTTCTCCGAACCACGGCGAAGTCGCCCGGAGTCAAGGTGGAAAGCAGGAACACCTCCTCCGGCAAATCCCGATCGAAGAAGGATCGGAAGGCTGACGACACTTGTTCGCGTGAGAGGTAATCTAAGGAAATCTTGAATATGAAGCGGCGCAGCGTAGCGGTGTCGAGGTGGTCCGAGAAGTTGGTCGTGCAGGCGAACGGCAGGGGATGGCTTTCCATCCAGGTCAGCATCTCGTTGGTCTGGCTGATCTCCCAGTTCCGGACCGCATACCGCCGATCAGCGAGTAGAGAGTCGGCCTCGTCGAAGACGAGGAAAGCCTCGTCATCCCGCGCCTCCCGGAAGGCCGCCGCGATGTTCTGTTCCGTTTCTCCCACCCAGGGAGAGAGTAGATCGGATGTCCGCTTCTGCAGGACCTCCAGTCCCAACCGGTCGGCAAGATAGCGGACGCAGGCGCTCTTGCCCGTCCCAGGCGGCCCTTGCAAACAGAGTGAAAAGCGCCGCTCGTCGCCGGACGCCAGTCGTTCCGTGAGCTCGCTCAAGTCTGTGTTGCTTTGGATCAGAGAGAGATCGAACGAAGCGGGCTGTCGCTGAACGGCACTTTCGCAGGAAAGGGCCCGGGCAAGCCCCTGCAAACCCCGACGCACCGAGACGATATCGCCGCCGGTGAGTCGCGCGGCGGCGGTTACCTCCGCCGCCACGCCCGGCGGAACCGCGAAGTCCTTCGCAAGGGACAGCGCCTCTTGCGGGCCGGCTGCGATACCGTTTCGGGCAAGTTGCCGCGACCATATCCGCGCCCTGATCCGCGGCGGCGGCAGGCGGAGTTCCACGGCAAACTTCATGCGCCGCATGAGAACAGCGGGAATGTTGTCGCTCGTGTTCGCGGTCCAGAGGGTCGGCATCGGCGCTTTTTCGAGGAGTCTGTTGATGAAGAGCTTCGATCCGCCGGACCCGAATAAAGGCCTGCTCCGTTCCGGCAGTATGTCCACCATCTCGTCGAACAGAAGGAGGGAATTGCGTTCCCGAGCGAGTAGAGTCTGGGCGAGGACGAGATCGGTCAACCGCTCCTCACGGCTCGGCTCTCCGCCATTGTCGTCGGTTTCGCCGGCAACGAAGAGGGCAACACCGAGCCGTTCAGCGAGCGTCCTGCAAAACTGCGTCTTGCCTGTCCCCGGTGGCCCGTAGAGGAGAATGTTGACGCCCGCTTCTCCCACCGCCAAGGCGCCCTTTACAAGGTTCTCAATATGATCGCGGTAGTGGGCGATGTGATCGAAATCCGACCATTCCAGCTCCGCCGGATCCGGTTTGCCCAGAAGCAGATCCTTAACTTCGAGATCGTTACCCGGAACCAGGACGAGCCGGTGAAGCCGCTTGGCCAGAGACAGGTCGCCGTCGTTGTCGACGGAGACGAGACCCGACCGGAGGAGTGGTGCAGCCGGCTTTAGCCGTACCGAAACCGCGTGGGGAGATAAGTTGAGAAGACAGGGAAGCGGAGAATACTGGATATTGAATTGTTCTCCCCGAATCCTTCCTCTGAATACTGCGCCGATCATCGATCCGACGACCGGATCTGTCTCGCATAACAGCAGGGCTTCGAGGATCCGAACATCGGTCGGAGAGATGCCGGTAATTTTGGTGAGGTGCCTGAGACGCCGTGCGGTCAGGTCAGGCCGCCGCCTACTGGCTTTCAGAGGATTGTCGAGAATGGTTTCCCGGAAGTCATCCCAACTTTCTTCCGTCAGGCGGGAATGAGCAGCATCGCTCGCGCGGTCCCCGCGCTGGCGGCATGTGCGTGGAGGGTGCGCTTCTTGCCAGGTGTCGAGGTTCAGAAGCAGAAGCAGATGGTTTTCGATGACCCAGGACATAAGGTATGAGGCCTCAGGATCATACCAGTTATAGTACTTGGCGGTGTTCCCAACATAGGAAAGCAAGAGCTCACGTAGGTAGTCTCGAAGCATCTTCTCTCTCCATCGGCGGGCTACAAGGGAACTCTATCCCAAGGACACGTCAGATACGGACGCATAGCTGACGCGGCGACTGGATGCCGTACACTTTCTCTGTTACGTGTGGCTCATGCCCCAACGCGGTTCAAAATTGTCGTCGCCTGTTTGGAAGGCGAAGATCCATCAACTCATGGGGGGTATTCGGCGTTGGTATTCGACGCCGATGGGCATTCTAACCTATTGATATCGTTGGAATCAAGGAGGCCGAAGCCCGTCGCCGTACAACACATTTATTAGAATTTGGAGGTGTTATGAACATTACCACTAGTGAACTCAGCCCCCTTGGCGAGAAGATCGCGCAATTGGTTGCCCAGGAGCCATTTCGTTGTTCCCCGGACTCGGATAGTTTTGTGAAGGGCTGGTCGGACCGCTTCCTTAAATATCGCTGGAATAATAGAGGCCCCTTTGCCTATGAGAAGGAGTTCAATGAATGGGAAGAAACGCTCGGAATTTTATGTAAAAAAGTAATCTCTGGGAAACGAGAAACTATTTCTAAAAGTGACCAGAAAAAAGCCATTTGCGCCGCAAAGGGTGTTTTTAAATGGGGGGGTGTATGGCCTCGTGGTCCGGGAAATAAAAGGCGACTACTAGAGTGGGACGATATCAAGGCCGTAATGACTAACTCCGCAAAATACGAAGAGATAAAGGCAAAGCCAAAGGTAAGGGTAAAGGTAAATTCGACTTGGACAAAACTTGCTCATTTTTCGACTGCGTGGATGACTGATCGGGATAAACCGCAGCAGGTGATCTATGACAGTCGAGTAGCAGCGTCACTCTTAAAGTGGATTGATTGCGCTTCGGAGGCGTCAACAGAGTTCAAGGAAATACGCAGAAAACTACAGGCTAATGGCCTCGGATACATTGTCGGACAGGGGGGCAACAGAAAGAAGAACTCACCCACACTGAACACACTGAAAAAGAACGGTTGGAAATCTGGCTACCAAAAATGGAGCAGTCAATTTCTTGGGTCTCGGGTTACCTATTCCATCGTCGAAGCATTGAACAACAAGGGCGACCCAATGCCTCAGTTGGACCGCACTACTGATAAATGGACAGTTCGTGGAGTGGAAATGGTGCTGTTCATGGACGGCTATTAAGATCGTCCGCGGTAATGAGGAAGTTTATGGCAGGAGTGAAGAGGCCAAAGTTTAGTCTTATGGTGCAACATGGAGGTAAGACGGTCTTGTCCACCGAGATCGGCGGCGAAGCGCTTCATGCATGTGTGCAGCATCTGGAAGATAACGAGCACAATAAGGATTTGTTTGCCGTTCTTGCGCATTGCCCGAACACCCGCGTGCGCGAAGCTCTTGGCCATAAGAACAATCTCGACGCCACAACGGTCAGCTTATTGGCCCAGGACCCATCTGTTGAAGTGCGGCGCGGTGTTTGTCTCTCACCCGGTTTTCTTGCCTGGGCGACAGCCGAGACGCTGATCGCTTTCATTAATGACGATGCCGATTGCGCGGACTCAATTGCAGGACACATCGAGTGGTACAAGAACGCGGACCCGGAAAAGGTCGGTCTTGCAATTTGCGTGCATCCCGATCCAAGCGTGCGTCATACGCTCGCCTATAATAGTGGTGCACCTAAATCCTTGATTAAGCGTCTCTGCAAAGACGAGAATCAAGCGGTGCGCGATCAGGCGGAGTGGACAATGAAGTGGATAATGAAGGTGGCCTCCGAATGAGATGTTTCCTAATGCGTGTTTCAAGAACCGATAGTGATGTGAACGGATGAGTGGATTTAGCGGATACGATATCATTGGCGACATCCATGGCCACGCCTCAGCATTGGAGGCACTTTTGGAGCGCATGGGATATTTTGTTCGCAATGGCGTTTTATGCCACCCCGAGCGCCAAGCAATTTTTGTCGGCGATTATGTCGATCGCGGCGACGAGAACTTGCGCACCTGCCAAATTGCCATGGATATGGTCGAGGCGAAAACCGCTCAGGCGATCATGGGTAATCACGAATTCAATCATATCGCCATGGCGACGCCCGATCCCGACCATCCGGGCGCATTCTTGCGCGAACACAATAAGAAGAATCTCGGCCAGGCGGCTAAGACATTGCGTGAGTTTGAAAGCGAGCCGGAAATGAGAGCCCGCATTCTCGATTGGATGCGCTCACTTCCGCTCTGGCTGGAATTGCCAGGCATTCGGATCGTCCATGCGTGCTGGAGTCCGGCGGCGCAAGACGCCCTCAAGCCAATGCTTTGCTCCGACAATTCCATAAAGGAGGGAAGCGTCGGCCATATGGCGAAGGTGGGTGCGCCGATGCGAGAATTTCGCGAGGCGCTCCTTAATGGCCCAGAATTCATACTTCCCGATGAGTTTGGCTTTGTTGATCCCGATGGCAACACGCGTAATGAAGTCCGACTGAAGTGGTGGCTTTTCGACGATGCCGCACTTCATTTGACCGATGCGGTGCATGTGGTTCGTTCCGACAAGCCTTCTTTTCCCGACATAAAAGTTCCGCTTTCGGCCGTCGGAGGAGCTGATACAGACGAACGACCAGTAGTATTCGGACATTATTGGATGCGCTTTCCCCATCTTGTTCTTGGCGAGCGCCATGTTTGCGTCGATGCGTCGATAGCCGTCGGCGGAAACTTGGCCGCATATCGCTTCTCTGGAGAGAAGCAGCTCAAATCGGAGAATGTGGTCATTGTTTAGTGAAGGGTTTCAGAACATCGGAGTCCTAGAGCTATCCATGATAATTTTTGGTTTGGTCGTGCTCGTCTCGATCATCGCGCTCTGCACCTTCGCCGCGTTTCACATATCAAAGTGGCTTATACCAATGATCGAAAAGGGCCTGCTTATTATTGCTGTTTTGTGCGGATTTGGACTTGTCCCGGTTTGATTCCGGATCCGCTACTCATTTAAGCGGCCTTTTGTTCGAAGGCCAAGGGGCTTTTACCTCCCAAAGCTGAATGGCGTCTGCGCAGATTGTAGAAGCCGTTGATGTACTGAAAGAGCGCGCCCTCGACCCCTCTTCTGGTGTACCAGGTTTGGCGCCAGATCAGTTCAGCCTTTAGCGTTTTGAAGAAGGTCTCGACCACCGCATTGTCGTAGCAGTCGCCTTTGCCGCTCATTGAGACTTTGAAGCCGTGTTGACGCAATCGCTTCTGATAGTCGTGCGAACAATACTGGCTGCCCTGATCCGTATGATGAGTGCATCCTGGTGGCGGCTTGCGAAGGGCCACCGCCATATCCAAAGCTCTAATTGCCAGATCACGCTTGAGCCGGTTGCTGACAGCCCAGCCGATGACACGACGCGAATGAAGGTCCAGCATCACGGCGAGATATAACCACCCCTCGCGCGTCCAGATGTAGCTGATATCACCTGCCCATTTCTGGTTTGGCAGGGTGGCTGTGAAGTCACGGTTCAGCAGGTTCGGTGCAATGTTGAAACGATGATTGCTGTCTGTTGTCGCCTTGTATTTACGGGTTCTGACAACGGATATACCGTTTTCACGCATCAAACGCCCAACACGACGATGACCGACGTTCAAGCCCAGCTCTTTCAATTCCTCCGTCATACGCGGACGTCCGTAACTGCCAAGACTCAAACGGTGTTGCTCTCTGATATGGGCCAACAGAACCAGATCGTTACGCTGACGCTGGCTGATTGGACGGCTGCGCCAGGCCCGATAACCACGCGACGTGACATCCATTATCCGGCAAAGTCGTTCGACAGGGACCTGGTGGCGGTGTTCGTCAACGAAGGCAAATCTCATTTGCTTTGCTCCGCGAAGAACACTGTTGCCTTTTTTAACAGATCCCTCTCCTCCTTGAGGAGGCGAACTTCTCTGCGCAGGCGCTCATTCTCCTTCGCCAGATCCTCTTGTGGGGCCGACGACAGCTCATCTTGCTTCATCGACTGCACCCAATTGCTCAATGTCGAAAAGCCAATGCCTAAATCTGATGCAATCTGTTTGCGGGTAAGTCCGCTCGTCTGCGCAATGCGAACCGCCTCACGCCTGAATTCTTCGCTGTGTCTGTGTCCCATGATGATTCTCTTTGTTGGTAAAATATCCAATCAAGGACCCGGAACAAATGTGAGACATGTCCACATTGCGTGGCTTGCTTACTATATATTTTTTTAGGCCATGGGACTTGTTTTTAATCTACTCTAGTTCATCTAAAACAAGTTTATTGAGCCTCTCGAATGTTCACTATTGGCACAAAGTAGCTATAGGGTTTGGTTAAGAACGGCGATACCTGCCTCTGATTAGCCCCCACTGACTGGTCCAGTTTGAATCTTAGTTCATGGTCGGTCTTTCTGGCAACGGGACGATGGTTTCTGGCGCCGGGGGCCGATAACCGAGGGCACTGTGCGGGCGCTTTGTGTTGTAGTGCCGCCGCCATTGCTCGATGACGATCTGTGCTTCTCTCAAAGAATAGAAGATTTCCCCGTTGAGAAGTTCGTCCCTGAAGCGTGCGTTGAAGCTCTCGATGTAGCCGTTCTCCCAGGGGCTTCCAGGCTCAATGTAGGCGGTCTTTGCTCCAACCACGCTGATCCAGTTGCGTACGGCTTCAGCAACAAACTCCGGCCCATTATCGGAACGAATGTAGGCTGGTACGCCATGCAGAATGAAGAGATCGGTGAGGACATCGATCACATCGGTAGAATTGAGTTTCCGCTTCACCCGAATGGCCAGACATTCCCGACTAAACTCATCCAGGACTCGGTCCTCCTCTTTCCATCACAATAGGGTGGACCAATTCAAAGGGGGAGGATCAGCCAGAGGCTACGAAACCTTACTTCAAGGCTCAAGCCAATTTACTCTGACAATGCCTAGCGGCGTTCCGATTTTGAACGGCACTTGAAGCGGATCGGTCAAGCGAAGCCCCCGCCGTGGGGTCTCACGCCGGACGGAGGCCTCTAAAGCCCATGACCCGCACGGGCTCATCTTGATACCTGCGTGGCTAGCCCGACGCCACTAGTCCTAGTCCGACCTCAGGGCCAGCAAAGACATTCTTATTTTCTCGGCCTTTTCCCTGTTGTACCGGCGGAGGTGCCCGCGCCCGATGGTCTGCTCACAAATCGTTGCACTGCGACCGCTTTGATGAGTAAGTGCACGACATGCGCAACCATGTCAAGACTGTGTGACACTAACACATTGTAGATAAAGATTAAATATCTCATTGACATAAAAATATGTTATCAACTTCACCGCACACCGGCGGGCCTTGCCCCACGGTCAGGGCGCCCGCCGACCCTGGCGCGGTCAATTCCTGACGAGGCCGTCGAAGCCGCGGGGTCTGGGCGCCGGCGTCGCACAGCGCCACGTCGTCGAGATGGGCGTAGATGGCGGTGGTCGGTCGAGAATGTCGCGGACCGAGTGCTTGCATTGCGGCCCTTCATTCGGTTTTGGGCATTGTCAGAGTAAATTGGCTTGAGCCAGGAAGTAAGGTCTCGTAGCCTCCATTGATGGACAATCCCTTTCGTTATTTCAACAATTCGCCTGAGGTAATCCGCAGCGCGGTGATGCTGTATGTCCGCTACCCCTTGTCGATGAGACAGGTTGAAGATCTTCTGTTCGAACGGGGCATCAACATTTGCCATGAGACCGTGCGGTACTGGTGGAACCGTTTTGGTCCGTTGTTTGCAGCCGAGATCCGGAAACGCCGTGTTCGTAATGGATCCTATTCGCTGTGGCGCTGGCATCTTGATGAGGTGTTCGTCCGCATCAACGGCGAGACACATTACCTATGGCGCGCTTCTGGTATGTTGATGGGCTTTCAAAGGCTCAAAAATCTCTTATCTTATTGTTTATATTTTAGAAATAGTACATGCAAAGTTGTGGGATAAAAGCTGATTTCCATTTTGCGTAATCATTTTGAAACCGGATTCATTATAACTCCAGCGTAGCCAGGTGCGCGTTTGTCGTAGATTTCTTCCCGCACCCCTATTTTCGGCCTCGGCGTGGCACCCTCCAAAAACGCCTTTCACGATCCCGATAAGAGCTTTCCGTGGCGTCGACTCACCCGACGCCGAGACCACACGGGGACGCTATTTTCGATCCCAATTTGGCAACCGATCTGATTACCGTCATTGGATCCGGAGATGCAACTCCCCGGCGACCGCCCGAGTTAGGATATCCCGTCCATTTCCTTCCCGAAAAGCCGCACCCTCGCGCCGGTCAGCACATCACCAAGCTGGCCGCGGATGGTTCACAGGCATACGAGAGACGGGATCACCATAAGTGCCGTGATGACGAAGAATGTTCCCCAGTCCCCTTCCAGCCAGTCGACTAGGGCGTGTTAACACTAATGAGCATGGTCATGCTATCCTCTTCGGATGGAACTCACCCAAGCTCAATACGAACGCATCGCGCCACACCTCCCGGTCCAGCGCGGCAATGTAAGCCTTTCGAACCGGCAGGTGCTCAACGTCATCCTGTATGTCGCCGAACATGGCTGCAAATGGCGAGGGTTACCGGCGAGATTTGACAATTGGCACACCATCTACACCCGGATGAACCGCTGGTCGAAGAACGTGGTGCTGGACCAGGTGTTCGAACGGCATTGTCAGACTAAAATGGTATGTTAGAATTTTCCCGTTGTTGAGCCAGCTTCGTCGCCCGTGCTTGTCCGGTCTAAGCCGGACAAAGCATGTTTTTGCACCCTGAAATCCCCAAAAGGGGACAGGGAGAGACGACCAAGCAGATTTAATCTGACAATGCCCTCGGGCATCGTACCGGCTAACCGTGATCCGTTTCGGCCCGCTCGGTCCACCGACAACAAGCTGCCGTCTTGACCATCGGGACCCCCCGGCTCGCGGCGCGGCTCCTACATCAAGTAACCGAACTTGGCATAGACCAGCGCGCCGTTGTGACCCGCCGGGGAGTAGCGTGGATACTTGCGCCCATTGCCGTAGTTGATGGCCTTGTCCGGATACTGGTCCAGCACGTTCTCGGCGCCGATCGTGACAGCCATTCCGTTCGCAAAGTTGTACTGCGCCGACAGGTCCACCAGGCCGTAGCCGCCGAACTCGGCGGCGCTGTGGTCGTCGTACCACTCGCCGAAATAGCTGTAGCGCCCCACCAGGTACCACTGATTGATGCGGTGGGTGAGTGCCAGGTTGAAGCGTGTCTCTGGCGCTCCGCGCTCCAGGTTGTCGATGGTGTCGTCGTCGTCGATCGTCGATCCTTCGCGGAAGTTTTGCACCCTGGTGCTGGTGTAGTTGAACGAGAGCAGCAGGTCGGTGCTGCCGAGATCCGTCTCCCAACCGTAGGTGAGCACGGCGTCGACGCCCTCGGTCCTGGTGTCGAAGTCGTTGGTGAAGTAGCGCACCGAGGTGAATTCCTCGGCCTCCGGAACTCCGGCGGTGATCAGCGCCTGCTTGATCTCGTCCGTGACACTGAACAGGCCCGACAGGGCGATCCTGTCATCGACATTTATGCGGAAGTAGTCCGCGGTCAGGCTCAGACCATTGTCCATGGCGAACACAGCGCCGAGACTAAGGTTCTCGCTTTCCTCCGGCTCAAGCTCTCGTCCGCCCAAGGCCATTGCCACCGGGTGGGTGGAGCCGATGGTGCCCCGCTCCTCGAAGGCGTTGGTGGCGGCGTTGACTACGGTGGAAACGTTGCGGGCGTTGGACTGACCTGGCGTCGGCGCCCGGAAGCCGGTGCCTAAGGAGCCGCGCAGAGCGAACGCGTCCGTTAACCGCAAGTGGGTGGCCAGCTTAAAGTTGGCAGTGCTGCCGAAGCCGTCGAAGGCCTCCCAGCGGACGGCCCCGCCAATGCGCCAGTTTTCAGTGGCGTTCACTTCCAGGTCCTGGTACGCGGCGATGTTGGCGCGGTCCCAGGTCCCGGACGATGCGGGGTTGAAGCCGCTAAAGCCGTTCGAACCGGTGCCGAAACCGTACTGCTGATACGGCCCGATTTCCCAGGAGGCCTGCTCGCCCGTGGATATCTCGAATTCCTCTTTGCGCCATTCGAAACCGCCGGCGATGTTGAGGTCCGAGGCCATGCCGACATCGACCGGGTAGGACAGATCGACGTTGAAGTTGGTCTCCTGTTGCGTGTACTCGCCGATGTCGAAATCCCGCTGCGAATCGGGGCCCAGCGAGGAATTCAGCGAGTTGTTTAGAAAGCCATCCATGTTGTTCTCGCCGATGCTGGCGGAGATGTCATAGAGCAGTCCGTTGGCCAAGCCGCCGTTCACCCCGGCGACAATGGAGTAGTCGGTCATCTCCGCGCCGAAGCTCGGCGTGAACCCTTCCGGATAAAGCTCTACGAACGAAAAACAGCCCGCATCGGCGGTCACCGCATCGCGGAAAGCCAAAAGGTTGCCGGCAGTCGAGGGCACATCGTATTTCGTCTGGCAGCCATCACCACCGACCAGAAAAATATTGCTACTGGTCTTGTACACCCCGTCACGGTTCATTGGGCTGCGGAAGAAGAATGGCGTTTCCACCTTGCGGCTCGCGTAGTTGCCGAACACGTAGAGCTGATGAGCTTCGGTCAGGTCAATACCGATGTTGGCCACAGCCTTAATGCTGTCGCTGACCTTGGGCGAACCCCAGGGCTTGGCGGGGTCCCCGACGTTAGGGATGCCGAGGCCAATCAGTGCGGTGGCATCACGGTGCTGTACACTACGATCAGTCGGCGAGGACTCGGCGTACTCAATGCTGAAGTTGGCAAACCCGTTGTCGGACAGCGGCAGGCCAACATTTCCGGCGATGGTGGTCAGGTACTCGGCGGTGTCCGCGGTGTAGAAGCCGCGCTTGGCTTCAAAAGTCACGCCCTCGGCAGCGTCCTTGAGGACGAAGTTCAATACCCCAGCGATAGCATCGGAGCCGTACTGGGCCGCCGCGCCGTCGCGCAGCACCTCCATGCGTTTGATGGCGATGGCGGGAATGGCGGAAATGTCCGGCCCCTGGGCACCATTCGCGGCGCCGTTGGAAACCCACTGTATGACCGAGCCCCGGTGCCGGCGCTTGTTGTTCATCAACACCAGCGTGTGGTCCGGAGCCAGTCCGCGCAGGCTGACCGGGCGCAGCAGGGCCGCCAGGTCGCGAGTGGGGTTGTCGCTGACGTGGAAGGAAGGCACCAGCGCCCTTATCAAGTTGGACATGTCGCTGCCACCTTGATTCTCGAACTCTTCACTGCTGATCATGTCCACGGGAACCAAAGAGTCCTCGACGGAACGGGGCAGCGCCCGGGTGCCGACCACCACCACTTCCTCAATTTCCACTTGCGCGGTGGCAGATACCGCTTCGCCGCTACTAACAAAGGGTGCGGCTAGCAGCGCCAGCAGTGAGATGCCGGTCTTGGAGAAATTCAAAGACAGGTGTTTGCAGGCAATTGCTTGATTGTTCACGTCGCTCGACTCCATTGAGCTATACCTGCTCACAGCTGGAAATAACGCGCCAAGAAATACTTCCGACCGCTGACTTTTTACCGCCCCGTCGAAAGTTGGTGCCGGGTATATATCAGGCGGCGCGTTTGGTTAGCTTTATCACGTCCTTGAACGGCACTTCTTCGATGAGTTCTGCTAGTTGGTTTGATCCATCCAGCTGCCGGGATGCTGGTGGGCCAGCCGACGCTCTTCGCCTATGCCGACAGCCTCGGGTCCTGGCTGTCGGAGACGCCCGGGACGCCGGCGCGCTGACAGGGGAGCACGGCGGATGCGCCGGCCGTGCCCGGCACCGGGTCAGGGGTGGCTCGGGAAGCCGGGGGCGGCGGCAGCGCGGCCTGCGCCTCGCGCAGGATCCAGTCCCGGAACGCCCGCAGCTCGGGCCGCTGCCGCGAGGCGGCGGTGGTGATCAGGCAGCAGCGCTCCGGCGCCTCTTGCTGGCGGTCGAAGAGTGGCACCAGGACCCGGCGTTCGAGCTCGTGGGCGATCAGCATCGGACGGCCGATGGCGGCCCCGAGCCCGCTGGCCGCCGCCTGGATCAGTATGGAGTAGAGGCGGAAGCCGGAGGCCCGCGAGAGGTCCGGGGTGGGCTGGCCCTGGCGGGCGAACCAGTAGGACCAGTCGGCGTCCCAGCCGAGGTCGTAGAGCAGCGGCCAATTGCGCAGCTCGGCCGGGCCAAGGGGGCGGCCGCGGGCAGCCAGCAGCGCCGGGCTGCATACCGGCAGCAGCGCCTCCTCGTAGAGGGTCTCTTCCAGCAGCGTGTCCTCGCGCCGGGTTAGCGGGCGGGGCGCGGAGGTTTCGCCCGAATAGGCGAGCCAGGCGTCGAAGTCGCGCCGTGACGGGTCGACGCTTCGATGGTTGGTCTCGAGCTCGATGGCGATGCCGGGATGGGCCGCCTTGAACGAGGCGAGCCTCGGCAGTAGCCACTTCTCGGCCACCGCCTCGACTGAGACGATGCGCACCCGCCGGGGGGTCGCGCGCTGGCGCTCGGAGACGCCGTGGACCTCGGCCAGGATGCGCTGCACCTCCTTGAGATAGGCCCGGCCGCGGCGGTTGAGGTGGACGCTGCGGCGCCGTCGCTCGAACAGCTCGGAGCCCAGATGGCTCTCCAGGGAGCGGATGCGGTGGCCGACGGCGGCGGCGGTGACGCCGAGCTCCTTGCCGGCCAGAACGAAGCTCTGGTGGCGGGCGGCGGCCTCGAAGAAGCGCAGGCTGTCGAGCGGGGGAAGGTGGAGCACGGCGAAGGTCCGAAAAAGGCCCGTTGGTAAAACGTGGTTATGTCATCTCATATCCGCGCGTTGGAGACAAGCTGGGGCGCCGCGGCGGAGCGGCGGGACGCCGGACCTAGCGGCTGCGGAAGCGCCTGCGGTCGCCGTGGCGCTCGGTGGTCTCGTGGATGTCGAGGAGGATGCGCCGGACCTCCTCGTAATAGGCGTGGCCCCTGCGGTTGAGGCGCACGCCGCGGCGCCTTCGCTCGAAGAGTTCGGCGCCGAGATGGCTCTCCAGCATGCGGATACGGTGGGCAACGGCGGGCGGGGTGACGCCGAGCTCCTTGCCGGCATGGGCGAAGCTCTGGTGCCGGGCGGCGGCTTCGAAGAAGCGCAGGCAGTCGAGGGGCGGCAGGGATATCACGGCTTCGGGCGCTGGAAACGGTGGGGTTGGAGGTAGATAAACAGATACTTCGTAAATGCACAAATACAACTTTCTCTAAAGACCTCCCGAGGGAGTCACGCCGGAGTGCCATTTCGTCCTTGTGGGCGTGCATCGAGGGGGTTTCCCAGGAGAACGTGGGTGCGTTCATTGATAAAGTCATATTTGTTCTAACGTAAAAAACATCAATATGTGCTGATGGTTGAAATCTAGATATGATTCGTTCTCGTCAGCGGTGTGCCATGGAGCCCGCTGACATCAAGGGGGCGAACGGGGAGCGGCGCGGCAATGGAATCGATTTGTGCGGAGTGGTTGGAAGCTGTCTAATTAAGAGCGCCGAGGCCATGACTGCGCCTCGGGCGCGGGAGCTGTCTCTTCTATTTATTGCATCGGCGCTCCCAACGACGGCTCGGTTTTCCGGAACGGACATCAAATTGATCTAGTGGATATTGCAATCGACCACGAGCAAGCATCACCATGTTCATTCTGCAGGTTGGTGCCAGCGAACACTGTGCAAGGGCATGCCGAGGCTGGCAGCGTCCATGTTGCCGCAGAGGGAAATTGATTGAAGCCGAGCGGGGATAGTCAGGCCGCGAGACGCTCGTAACGATGATGCAGGCCACCGACCTTGGGCAAGGAAATAATCTTTCCGGAACTGGCCGGCTGAACGGGACGTCCATACGGGGTGTCCTTTCCGAGCGACAAGTGGGTTCTCGAACCGTGATAATAGTCGATGTATGAGCCAAGAATGCGCCGAAAATGCCGCTCGTTGAGGGTGATTACGTGGTCCAGGCATTCCCGTCTAAGGGTGCCGATCACACGTTCAACATAAGGGTTTTTCCATGGTGATCGTGGCGCCGTGATGACCTCTTCAATGCCCATCGACAAAACGGTGGTCCCGGAACTCGACTCCGTATACGGCATCTCGATCGCAGAGCAGGTATCGGGGTGTTGTTTCCCGCGGGAATGTCTCTCGGATCTGCTATGCGACCCACGCCATCGTCGGGTTCTCCGTGACATCGAAGTGCACGATCTGGCGGCGCTCGTGGTGGAGCAGGATGAACCCGAACAGGAGGCGGAACGTGGCCGTGGGGATCACGAAACAGTCGATCGACGCCAGGCAATCGGCGTGATTTGTAAGGAATGTCCGCCGCGACTTCCATGTCCAGAAAAGCCTGAACCACTTGCGGTGCCAACCGATGACGGTCTCGGGCCTGACGATTACCAGGGCGTGGCGCCAGGCGGGCCATAGGTAAGACAGGATGACCCAGAAAACCCTATCCGCCTTGCGAAGCGATGGCCGGGCCCTTTTCCGTTTCAGGACAGCTACCTGCTGTCGCAGGGCAAGGATTTCTGTGTGAAGGGCTGCGCGGCCAAGGATGATTTCGCGTAAGACGGAGATGAGCATATTGATGATCTTGTGCATGCCGGAAAAGGTATCCGGTGGAGATGCAAAATTCCAAGATTTCTACGGTAGATGAGATAAATGGGAGGGACAGGGCCGGCGCCAGGCGCGGCACGGAAGACGGGGATCGAGGCCTCTCACGCCTTGGGGAACAAGCTTGGAAGGACCGCCGCCCTGCCCAGGCCGTCGCTCTGCCTGAACATCCCAAAGACCGGCTCCAGCTTCACAAGCCGGTTCTTCGATGCCGCGGACTGGCTGGAACTCAGGCGCCAGTGCGGTCTGGGCCGTCTCGCCGCGCCCAACCGGGCGAGCCTGGAGATCGCGAGGCGGATAAAGCGCTACGGACCTGCCTGGGGAAACCTTACTTGCCGGTTCTGGGACCACCACGCCGGATACAGCAGCCTGCCGCCGGATCTGAGGCGCCATCCCAAGCTCTGCGCCTTGCGCGACCTTAAGGGCTGGTACTGTTCGTTTCACCTCTACTACACGGCCGCGATGACCGACAATTTGCTGTCGCGCACCATTCGGCTGCTGGTCGGCGGCGACGCCACGGCGGTGCGCGACCGGAGCGTCGGGGCGATCCTGTCTCGGCACCGGCTGGCCTTTCTGGAGAGATTCCGCAAGGAGGATGGAGGAGCGGGTTCGATCGGGAACCTGTCGATGGAGTTTGTGGTCTGGTTCAACAGCACCGTCCGCCTTGAGGTCATGATGAAGAAATGGGTGGGCATGGACGGCATGCCTTCCGCGCGGACGGGGTTTCTGACTTTCCGCGCGATATCCATCCTGTTTGACGATCCGGGGAGGGTGTTCCGCATGCGGGCGGGCGAACGCGATGCGTATTTCTCGAGCGGGTCTTACCTGCAGGACCTGCGGTGCGATTTCTTTCTCGATTTCGACCGGCTCACCGACCAGTTGTCCCAGGTCATGGTCGACGACCTCGGGTACACGCCGGAGATCGTCGCGTTCTTGAAGCATAATGGTGGTCGCATGAACGATTCACGGGAAGACGGGAAGCGCCGGGCGATGCGCGAACTCGACGCCTGCGACTGGTTTGGAAGGACACGCGAGGACGAGGCGGTCTACGAGACCTACCTGTTGCCGCTCGCAGGCTCGCGCCTGCCGATCGCGCGGTAACGGGGTGGCAACGGAAGGTCGCCGGGCAGGAGCCGGTGAAGAGGCGGGTCTGGCACCTGCCGGGGGGCGGGATGTTGCGGACCCGGCCGCTACGGGTCGGCGTGCCGCGGCGCAGCCGTGCAGCGTCCGCGGATTTTGGATCGACCCCCCCCCATTTGGAGGGCGGCAGGCGGCGCTCGGAGGATTGGTAGCGGACCGGGCGCGCCGACGATTGCGGCGGCCGTTGCGTCGAGGGGTTGCGGCAAAGGGCGGCGCGAGCGAGCGCCCCGGGAACTGAATCCATTCGCGATAACAGGCCGATGTCGGTGCCGGTGCATGGGCGTTCCGGCGGGCGCAGATCGACCCCCGCCCGCTTCTCGGGACGGCATGCCTTCCCGCCGCAAGAAACCTGTCCCGGTTCTTCGATGCGGTGCGCCGGGGCGAGAGGATCGGGCCGCTGCGTGCTGCAACGCGAAACCTGCTCACCGATGTCACGGAGTTTCTCGACAACCTTCAGCCCGTATTTCCCAAGTAGCGCCGATATTCAGTGCGGCGAGAAGGCGATTCTTCTATAATAATCATGAAGTTGTAGCATGCATGGAGCGGCGGATATGGCACACCCGATGGGTGAATCGAAACCGGGGCGCCTTCGGGTCGTTTTTGACCGTCGCTTGAAGCTTGAATTCCACGGTTCCAAGATCACCTCTGATGCCGGGTTGCTCTCCTACCGGGAGCTTGACGATGCCCTCGGCCTGACTGAGATGGCCGAGGGTGTTTTCCACGACAGCCGTACCGGCAAGAACGGATGGCACGGCCTAACGGGGCAGTTCCGTCAGTCCGTCAGTCCGTCTTTGGCCGTCTTGGCGGATACGACGACGTGAACGATGCCGATCGTCTGGGTCGTGATCCCGCCATGCGCTGGATTGTCGGCGGCAAGGCCATCGAAAGACAGGCCGCTTCCACCAGCCAGATGGGACGCTTCGAGACGGAGCTATTGGCCGCCGACGAGAACGTTGAAGCCTTGGCCGGCATGAACGGGGTGTGGATCAACAAGGTTCATGACCGCCATCCGCCGAAGATGATCATCCTCGACATGGATAGCTCCGTCAGCCCGACCCATGGCGACCAGGAAGGCACAGCTTACAACGGCCACTTCGGCTGCACCTGCTATCATCCCCTGTTCCTGTTCAACCAGTTCGGCGACTTGGAGAGATGTTCCCTGCGCCCCGGTAATGTTCACAGTGCTGACGGATTGCGGAATGTTCTGGAGCCGGTGGTGATGCGCTATAAAGAAAGGAAGGTGCGGCTGTATTTTCGTGGCGATGCCGCCTTCGCCTCACCGGAGATATACGAATATCTCGAAGCCGAGGGATTACTCTACGTCATCCGCCTCAAAGCGAACGCGATTCTCCAGCGGAACATTGCCCATCTGCTTACGCGACCTGTCGGTCGCCCGCCCGACCATGTTCGCCGTTTCCACGCCAGCTTCAGCTATCAGGCTGGATCGTGGAACAAGAAGCGCCGTGTCGTGGCCAAAGTGGAGTGGCATCCCGGTGAGCTGGTTCCTCGCGTCGGTTTCATCGTCACTAATCTGTCGCGCCCTACCAAGCGGGTGGTGGCGTTCTATAATCACCGTGGCACGGCGGAGCAGCACATCAAGGAAGGCAAGAACGCCATCAACTGGACCCGTCTGTCATGTCGCAAGTTCCGCAACAATGCCGTTCGGCTCCAGCTTCATGCGCTGGCATATAATCTGGGCAGCTTCATGTGGACACTGGCCTTGCCGAAGGAGGTGGAGCACTGGTCGATGACGACGTTGCGCGACAAGCTGGTGAAGATAGGGGCCAAGGTTGTCCGACATGGCCGCTACGTTACGTTCCAATTGGCTGAGGTGGCGGTGCCGAGGGACCTATTCCGGAAAATCCTGAGCTTGATTGATGATCTGCGGCGAAGACCCGCTCCGGCGTAGGCCGAGGGAATCGACGGCGAGGAGAAAGCGACAGGAGAAGTGTGTCTGGATGGCGAGAAAAATGACCGAGTGGCCTTCCAAGCGCGGGCCGATTACCAAAATCATGCCATCGGATGGCTGCAAAGGGGATACAGTACCCTTGGCGATGGGAAAGTGGTACGATTTCCACGAATTTGGATGGCATCTGGGGAATGTCGGTCAATTGGTAGTCAATGGTCAAAGGCGATGCATCCAGTTCACGTTGAATCGCGCAAATTCGCAAATGGTCGCCTGTTGCCATATGCCGACTTGAAAGCCTCGATCAGTGCATTCTCGAATTGCTTCGGGTCGTCGTCCGCTATCTCCTTCCAGCAAACGAGCAACCGATCCGCCCCCGGAAGTTGCCAAATCAACCTGCCGCCTCGATGACCGACGGGATCGCCTTGACCGAAGCGGATCAGTTCGTCGATCCGTTTCTTCAGCGTTCTCCCCGATTGGCCGACATAAACGATCACGGCTCCTTCCACCCATTCGTCCTTCAATCTGGCAATAGGTACGTTCGGATCCTTGCCCTTGAAGTGGCCACCAGTCCCCACCTTGAGGAACTCGGGATAGGATGCACAGTCTCGCAGGACAAGATAGACACCGGGCATGGCAGGAATCCTGTCCCGGTTCCCGCGACACAGATCAGCAATGGTCACAAGGCCATCGAAGCCTTGGCCTCGCAATCCGGCGACAGATGTCAGGCTATTGGGGTCGATCATTGACTTTGCATTTTTCGTGCTTGATGAGCAAACGGCATCCGGTGCCTCGTGGGCTTGAACACTGATCACACCGTTAGCAATTAGCGCATCGAAATCAGCTTCGCTAAATCCTTTGCCACTGGTATCGAAGTCTGTGATGTAAAAGCCGTGTTGGCTTCGAAGATTACCACGCAGCTTTTTCTGTTCCGAACGATTTGCACCTCTAAGTTTCCGAAGAACCACACGGATTGCGTTGGCATCAGCTGCGGAAAATCGTCTTTTCCCTTTCATCTTATCTACCTAATATTCGCAGTTTCCGCTGAATTGCCATTGCCACCCGCTCGGCAGCCCGGCTCAGGGTCGCGTCGTCTAGATGGACGTAGCGGTTTGTGGTGGAGGCCCGCCGGTGTCCGAGCAGGCGTCCGGCGACATGCAGGCTCTCGCCGTTCATGACCGCGTGCGAGGCGTGGCTGTGTCGCAGGTCATGCAGCCGCGCGTCCGCCACGATCCCGGATAAATAGATAATTCGTCTTTGCACAAATTGACCTTTTCCATAACCCCTCCCGGCAGAGCCTGGATGCAGTGCCGCATTGCCCTTGTGGGCGGGCATGGAGGGGGGTTCCAAGCGCAAAACGAGCGGAGTTATTGATAAAATTATTATTGTTCAAGAGCAACAAATATCATTATTTGCAAGCATTTGAAAGACCAGTATGATTCGTTCTCGTCAACGGTGCTGCCATGGAGCCCGGTGACATTGAGGGGCGCGAACTGGGAGCGGCGGGGCAATGGGACGAACCGTGATTTGCCTGCGATCAGGGAAGTGCGTTCTCGTGACGGGCGGCGCCGGTTATGTCGGGAGCCACGTCGTGCTCGCCCTTCGCGAGGCCGGCTACCGGGTGGCGGTCATTGACGATCTCTCCAGCGGCCGGCGCGACTCCGTGCCGGGCGATGTCCCTTTCGTTCGGGCCGATATCGGTGATGGGCGGGCGCTGCGATCGACCATGAAGGAACACGCGATCGGAGCGGTCATGCATCTGGCCGCGCGCGTGGGGGTTGCGGAATCTCTCTCGGAGCCGGGGGAGCACCATCGCGTCAACTGCGTTGCGACGGCGGAGTTGGTCGGTGCGGCGGCCGATTGCGGCGTGCGGCACGTGGTGTTTTCGTCGACGGCGGCGGTGTACGGCTTGCCGCGGGCGGTGTCTGTGGGGGAGGATGCGGCGCTCACGCCGTTCACGCCCTACGGCGTTTCCAAAGCGGCGGCGGAAGGCGCGTTGCGCGACGCGTCGAACGGGCATGATTTGCGGTACGTGGCGTTGCGCCTGTTCAATGTCGCCGGCGCCGATCCGGCGCTGCGCGCGGGCCCGCCGCGAAGGGGCAGTCCGCGTCTGGTGGATGCCGCGTGCGAAGTGGCCAGCGGTTTGCGCGACGGCATCACGGTCTTCGGCACCGGATTCGCCACCCCCGACGGGACCTGCGTGAGGGATTACGTTCATGTGACGGATGTGGCCGAGGCCCATGTCGCCGCGTTACGCAGTCTTGAACGGGGCGGCCAGAGCCGTGTGCTCAACTGCGGCAGCGGGCGGGGGGCTTCGGTTCGCGAGGTGCTCGCCGCGGTTACGGCCCAGGCTGGAGCGGCCATCGAGAGCCGCGACGGTCCGCCGCGGCCGGGGGATCCTCCGGCGCTGGTTGCGGATACCAGGCGCATCCGCGAGGCGCTCGGCTGGTCGCCGCGTCATGGCGGTGTCGATACGAGCGTCGCGACGACACTGCGTTGGCTACGCGAGCCTGGGTGGCGGAGTTGCGCTGGCGGTGCGCCTCTATGATGGCGCCTCCGGCGACGCGCGCCTCCGGTACCGCAGCCGCGATTTCGGGACCAGGGGTGGCATGTGGCGCTCCCGCCGCTGGACGGTGCGGACAGGAGGGCGGTTGGGATTGCCGGCGCCGGGGCTCACGGGCTCCGGGATGCCGGGTCAGGGTCCAGGCGTTCGAGCATGACGCGCAGGAACCGGCCGGTGGTTCCGAGCTCCTGGAACGGCAGGTGGACGAGGAGCCAGGGCACGGACAGGGGGCGAGCGAAGGCCGGCGCGGCGTAGACGGCGGCCGCGGCCGCGGCGGCCCAGGCCGCGAGCCCGATGGCGAGCGTGGCCGCCGCGGGGAGCGCGGCCCGGTCGGCAAACCCGGTGGCGGCCCACAGCGCGGCGGCGGCCCAGGCAGCCGCCCACAGGGCGGGCATGTGGCATCGGAGCAGGCGCTGCCAGCGAAGGCCGAGCAGGGCCAGGGCGAGCTGCGTGACCAGGAGGTGCCGGAAGATGCGCGCGGCGACGATCGCGGCGGCGGCCCCGGCGAGCCCCCAGCGCATGCCCATCCAGACGCCGAACACCATGAGCAGGGCGAAGAGCGCCTCGCGCCATGCCTCGCGATAGACCGCTCCGAGGGCCCGTATCGCGGGTACGTTGATGACGTTGCAAGTATGGAAGGCGGTGCCGGCGGCCATGACTTGCAGGACGGGAACGGCGGCGTCCCATTGCGGGCCGAACAGGACAGCGATGATTTCTGGGGCGCACAGCGCCATCGGGACGCTCGCGGGTATGGCCAGGAGCGCCGTCAACTCCATGCCGTGGAGATAGACGGGGCGGAGACGGTCGATTCGTTGCTGGCGTTCTGCCATAGCGGGAAACAGCACCCTCGGGAGGAGGTTTCCAAGACGGTTCGGCGCCCCGGCCACGCGCCATGCCTGGGTGTAGTGTCCGAGGAGCGCCGCGCCGAGGCCGTTTGCAAGGGCGAAGTGGGCGCCCCGCCCGGCGATCGCTGTCATCAGGGCGGAGAGGGAGAATCCCGTCCCGAACCGGAGCAGCTCGGCGGCTTCGCGCCGCGAGAGGGCCGGGCGCAGCGGCGGCGGGCGGCAGGCGACGACCGCCGCCGTGAACAGCGCGTGCCGCGCGAGAAGGCCGCCTACCAGCGACCAGGGGCCGAATCCATTGAGCGCGAGCGCGATCGCGACCAGCCCGTAGCCGGCCGCCTGCGAGAGCAGCGTGGCGAGCATGAGCTGCCCGAAGTGGAGCCAGCGGCGGAGCAGGTGCTGGGAAACCTCGCCGAGGCCGGTGATGACGAAGATCGCTGACAGCGCCCCGAGAATCGCCGGCGCCTCGGGGTCGGCGAAGAACCGCGCGAGCGCCGGGGACGCGAACCACACCGCCGCGCTCAGCACGGCACCGAGGGCCGCCGACAGGGCGAAGCCGGTTGCGACATGCCGCTCGGTCAGTCCGGGGCGCTGGACGATCGCCGGTCCGATTCCGAGCTTTCCGGTGATTTGGATCACCCCGACGAAGATCATGGCGATGGCGACCACTCCGAAGTCGCGCGGCGTGAGCAGGCGTGAGAGGACGGCGAGGACGGCGAGCGAGAGCAGCGTCTCGCCGACGGCCGTGAGCGCGGACCAGCGTAGCGCATGCACGGTCCGTCCGGTCAGGGACGGCGAGTGCGGCTCAGTCACTGCCGTGGGCGGCTTCGCCGGACGCCTCGTCATAGCCGCCGATCCGGAAGTCCTCGGCGTAGCGCCGTCTCAGCAAGGCGGCCGTAGCGGTGCCGGGCGGTTCCGCGGTGCCCACGCCGCGCGGGCCGGGGTTCAGCCGGGGGAGCTCGCGAAAGGGCAGTCCCAATCGGCCCGTCACCGCGTGCCAGTCGGCATCGAGGCATTCACAATGTCCGAGGAAATCGGGCAGGCGGCCATCTGCGGTGCGGATCTGCCGGTGCTGGGAGAGCCAGTGCCGGTCGGCGAAGGCGTCGGATCCCCATGGCGTCTCGAGCCAGCGGCAGAACTCGGCGAACGTCATGCCGAGGCTCAGCCCGTGCCAGGGCTCGATGAACCAGCGCGCCGCCTTGCGGTCGCGCAGTGCCAGGGCGTGCTTGTCGGCATGGCAGGAACGGGTCCGGTCGAGGGGATGGCGGATAAAGGCGAAGGTGAAGTATCCGCGCGCCTCGGGGCGCCGCGCGAGCACCTCGCCGAGGGTGCGGCCGCGGAACAGCTCGGCATCGGGGTCCGCCGTGCGCAGCGCGTCGATGATGCTGCGCGAGGCGGCCTTGGGGTTGCAGAGCCAGAGGAAGCGGTAGCGGCGCGAGACCATCTTCTCGGCGCGCAGATCGGTCCGGCAGCCGGCGGTCGTGACGAGCGCCAGCGCGGCCGCGTGGTCCTGCGCCCCGATGGCGGTGGCCAGCGCCGCCGCCACGTCGCGGTGTTCGGGCGTCGGGGAATCGGCGAGCCGGCGGGCCAGGCGTTCGAGGAGCCGGTCAAGCGTCCGGTTGCGGACGGCGGCGCCGATTCCACGGGTAGCCCGGGCCGGCAGCAGGCCGCAGCGGCGGGCGCGCCCGAGGATGCGGCCGAGCAGCCGCGCCGTGCCGTGCGGATAGGGGCTCATGGTGTCGGTGACACTCTCGGGATCGTCGCGCATGGGCGGGCTCGGTCTCGTGGCCTCCGGGGCTGGCCGAGAGGAGCCGGTACAGGAATCCGGCGCGGCGCGCAAACCGGTCCGGGCGGAACAGCATACCGGCCGCGCGCGGTGCGATCCGGGGCGAGAGCGGATTGCGGCGGCCTCAAAGCAAGCCGAATGCCGCCGGTCTCGGTGATCGTCCCGGCGCGCGATGCCACGGCGACGCTGGCGCGGGCGCTCGAATCGGTGCTTGCCCAGGACTATGCCGGCGGGTTCGAGGTGATCGTCGCGGACGGCTCGGAGAGCGCCGGGACGGGCGCTCTGGTGCGGCGGCGTTTTCCCGGAGTGCGGCTGGTTCCCAACCCCGGGCGCGAGATCGCCTGCGGGTTGAACGCCGCGCTGCACGCGGCCCGCTATCCGGTCATCGCGCGCTGCGATGCCCGGGTGGAGCTGCCGCAGGGGTACCTCACCCGCGCGGTTGCGACGCTGTTGCGCACCGGGGCGGCCAATGTGGGCGGGCGCCTCAATCCGGTCGGGTTCTCGTTCTTCGAACGTGCGGTGGCGCTGGCGACGGGCACGGCGCTGGGCGCGGGCGGCGCCCGCTACCGCATTGATGGCGCCGAGGGTCCGGTCGACACGGTGTTCCTGGGCGTATTCCGGCGCGAAGCGCTGGAGGCCGCGGGGGGCTTCGACGAGAGCCTCCTGCGCAACGAGGACTACGAGCTCAACTGGCGGCTGCGCGCGCGCGGCGGGACGGTGTGGTTCGACCCGGCGCTGGTCGTGGCCTACCGGCCGCGTGGGAGCCTTCGGGCGCTGGCGCGGCAGTACTTCGACTACGGGCGCTGGAAGCGGGTGGTGCTCGGGCGCCATCCCCGCTCGCTCAAGCTCCGGCAGGCGGCGGCCCCGCTGCTGCTGGCGGCACTGGCGGCCTCGGGCGCGCTTGCCGTGGCCGGAGGAGCGGCCGCGGCCGGGGGGCTGGCCGGCGGGGCCGCGCCGGGGACCGGGACGTTGCTCATGGGCGCGGCGGCGGTCTGCCCCGCCGTCTACGGGCTGCTGCTCATCGGCGCCTCCGCGGCGATCGGGCTTCGCCGCCGGTGCGCCGAAGCGGTGCTGCTGCCGGTTGTGGCGGCAACCATCCATCTTGCCTGGGCGGCCGGGTTCTTCGCGGGTGCGCCGGGCGGTGCGGGCGCGAAGAGGCGGTGACGGTGCGGGCGCCAGCATGGGAGACGTGGTTGCGGTTCGGCGTTCTCGCCGGCATCGGGCTGCTGCTGCTGACTCCGTTCGTGGTGTCGCAGGGAACCATCTTCCCGTTTGTGGTCGGGAAGGCGGTATGGTCGCGCTCGGTCATCGAGGTGGTGTTCGCGCTGTGGGCGGTGCTGGCGCTCGCCAATCCGGCCTGCCGCCCGCCGCGGTCCTGGGTGCTGGCGGCGCTCGCCGCCGGCCTCGCCGTCTCGCTGCTCGCGGCCTGTTTCGGGGTGAGCTTCCAGCGCAGCCTGTGGTCGAGCTACGAGCGCATGCAGGGAGTGGTGGACGGTGCGCACTGGATGGCGCTCGCGGCCGTGCTGGTGTCGGTGCTGCGTACCGATGCAGCCTGGCGGCGGCTTCTGATGGCGAGCGCGGGCGCCGGGGCAGCGATGGCCTGCCTGGTCATCGCCCGGCACTACGAGATGGACGTTCCGTTCTACGGTGCAATGCCCGAGCAGCACCTGCCGCGCATGAGCGGTCCGCTCGGCAATCCGATCTATCTCAGCGCCTACCTGCTGGCGAACCTGATGCTGGCGCTGGGGCTCGCCATGCGGGCCTGGCTGATCCCCGCGCCTCCCGCAACGTCCGCCGCCGCCCGGACGGCACGGGCGGCACGGGCGGGGCGCAGGCGAGGCGCGCGCACGCGCGAGAAGGCGCCCGCGAAAAGCGGCGTCCGCCCGGCGGCGGGACGGCTGGCCGGGCTCGCCTGGGCCGTGGCGGCGGGGCTCCAACTCTGGGGGCTGGGGCTCGCCGGCTCGGTCGGCGGCTTCGCGGGCCTGTTCGCCGCCCTCGCGTTTGTCGCCGCCGCCACCGTATTCCTGGCACGAAGGCGGGCACGCTGGATCGCGGCGGGCGCGCTGGCGGCGCTCGCGCTATTGGCCATCGGGGCCGGGATCCGTTTCGTCCACCCCGACCGCACCGCGCTACCCGGGTTCGAGCACCCGGCCGCGCGCTACGTGGCCAGCGTACACCTTCAGCGTCCCGGCGTTCAGAGCCGACTCGCCGCCTGGGAGGCGGGTCTCGAGGGATTCGCCGCGCGCCCGGTGCTGGGGTGGGGACCGGAGAACTTCGCGGCGGTCTTCGGCCGCTTCGCATCGGGCTACGGGGCCGTCACGGAGCCGCACGACCAGGCCCACGGCAAGCTGGTCGAGGTTGCCGCAACCACGGGGGCGGCGGGTGCCGGGGCGTATCTCGGGCTGTGGGCGCTGGCGTTGCTGGCCGTGTGGCGGGCCGCACGGGGGATGGGGGCGGGAGAGCGGGCGCTGGCGCTGGGCGTGGGCGGGGCGCTGGCGGGCACGCTGGCGCAGAGCCAGTTCCTGTTCGATACGCAAGCGGGCTCGCTGCAGACCATCTTGCTGCTCGGCTTCGCCGCGGGGCTGGAGGCAAAGGCGTTTGCGGAGCCGCATCATCCCCGGCTGCCCGCGCGGCTGCCGGCGCGGTGCGCAGCGCTGTTTGGGGGACGCCGCGTGCGGATCGCGCTCGGGGCGGCGTCGGTCGCGCTCGCAGCCGGCGGGCTGACGGTGCATCAGGGGATTTATGCTGCCGCGGATGTAGGGCATCTGCCGGCGAACCGGGGGTCCTGGAGTTCCATGGAGGGCGGCATCGAGGGCTTCCGGCCACTTGCCAACACCTGGCGCTGGGTGCTGTTCGACGCGCTTGGCCATAACTGGCCGCGGCTGCGGGCCGAGAACGGCCCCGGCGCCCGGGACCTGCTCGACTGGGCGTCGCGCGAGGCGGCGGAGGTGGTGCGTACGGAGCCGCGGAGCTGGCGCATCCAGCAGAGCCTGGCGCGGATGTACCGCGCCGCCGCCGCGACCGATCCGCAATACGCGGCGCCGGCACGGCGCTCCCTCGAACGCGTGCGGGCGCTCGCTCCCAACCGCGCGGTGTTTCCGGCCGTGCTGCGCCCGCCGGACGGCCTCGCATCGAGAAGGCTCGAGGCCGGCCGCCACGAGTTGCGCTGGCGGTGGCCCGAAGACGTGGGATACCTCGCCGTGGGGGAGTCCCGCGGTGACGGCTCCTGGCGTTTCGTCCTCCACGTCTACGAACCGGCGCGGACCTCGTTCGTCCTGCCCCAGGGCCGGGCGCCCGGAGAGTGGCGCTACCGCATCAAGGCCTGCCTATATCCCGGCCGATGCAGCGCTTCGGTCGAGTGGCCGGCGCCCGCGCCGCCGGCGGGCGGGAACGGCCTGGACGGCGCAGGGGAGCCGGCGCGGTGAAGCGGACGGAGGCAACGAACCCATGCACATGCGACGGGGAGAGGCCGGTAACGGGCCGCGAACGCTACAAGCGCCCGTTCGATCTCGCGCTGATGGCGCTCGCGCTGCTGCTGCTGGGGCCGTTGTGGCTGGCGCTCGGGGGCGCAATCGCGCTGGCGATCCGCATCGAGGGCGGAGGTCCCGTGCTCTACCGCCAGGCGCGGCTGGGACGGGACGGACGGGTGTTCCGGATGGTCAAGTTCCGCACCATGGTCGAGGACGCCGAGGAGCGCACCGGACCGGTGTGGGCGGCGTGGCGCGATGAGCGCAGCACCGCGGCCGGCCGGGTGCTGCGCCGGTACCATCTCGACGAGCTGCCGCAGGTGGTCAACGTGCTGAGGGGGGAGATGAGCCTGGTGGGGCCGCGACCCGAGCGTCCGGCGCTGGCCGCGCGGATCGGCCGGACGGTGCCGGGCTTCGAGAGCCGGCTGAGGGTGCGGCCGGGGATCGCGGGGCTGGCCCAGTGGCGGGGCGGCCATCCCTTCCATGCGCGGCACAAGCTCCGCTACGACAATCTCTACATCGCACGGATGAGTCCGTGGCTGGACCTCAGGCTGTTTGCGGCCTGCGTGTGCAGGGCGCTGCGCCCGTCGGCCGGGCGCGCCGCCGCCTGCCGCGGCCGGACGCTGCGGCCCCGGCGCTCCGGCGCATGACAGGAAGCCTCCCATGTCCGTGACGTCAAAACCGGTCCCTGAGGCCGCAGCCGCCCGCCCGGGCGCGGCCGCGGTGCGCGGCAACGACTGGCACCAGGTCGCGGCGCCGGAGCCGGCGGCGTTCAGGCCCGCCCTCCCGATCAGCGTCATCGTGCCCTGCTTCGGAGCGCCGGGGGCGCTGGCGCTCACCCTCGCGGGGCTGGAGGGCCAGGACTATCCGCCCGCGCTGTTCGAGGTCGTTGTCGTCGACGACGGTTCTCGCCCGCCGCTCCGCACCCCCGCCTCGACAGTGCTCCCCGTGCGGACGGTGCGCCAGGAGCGGCGCGGGTTCGGGCTTGCACGGGCCAGGAACGCCGGCGCGCGCGCGGCGCTCTATGACATCCTCGTGTTTCTCGACGGCGACGTGATCGCGGAAGCCGGGCTGCTCGCGGCCCACGCCCGCTGGCACCACGCGGTCTCGGACGCGCTGACACTCGGCTTCTGCGCCTATGTGCCGGTGGAGGGGGTGGATGCCGCGACGGTCCGCGGCCGGGCGGCATCGCTCGCGGAACTGTTCGCCGGCCGGCCCTTCGACCAGCCCTGGCTGGAGCGGCACATGGCGCGGACCGCGGACCTGACCTCGGGGCACGACGACCTGTTCCGGGCCGTGACCGGCCACAATCTCGGGATATCCAGGGCTTTCTTTGAGGAGGTGGGTGGGTTCGACGAGTCGTTCGCCCGCTATGGCGGGGAGGACACCGAGTTCGGCTACCGGGTGCAGATGCGGGGCGGACTGCTGGTGCCGTCGCGCGGCGCCTTCGGCTGGCACCAGGGGCGCTGGGCCGAAGGCCGGGCCGGCAAGGAAAGGGCTCTGGAGCTTCAGAGCGCGAAGCTCGCGCATCTCATTGCGGACCCCGGCTTTCGGCGCGCGGCGCCCGGGCGCAGTTACCCGGTGCCGCGGCACGTCGTCGTCATCGAGGCCGGCGATGTGCCGGTCGGGCGCCTGGTCGAGTCGGCCGAGGCGCTGCTCGCCGATCCGGAAGGAGACCTCGCGGTCTGGATCGAGGCGTCGGGAGACCCGGACGCCAGGCGCGCGCTGGAGGAGGCGCTGGGGCCGGACCCGCGGGTGCGCGTTGCGGCCGCGGGCGGCGCGCTCGACGCCTTCCCGGTTTCCCCCTTCCACATCGCCCTGCCCGCCGGCGCCGTGCCGGGCCGCGGGCTGGTGCGCGGGCTGCGTTGGGCGCTCGGCGACGCCGCGACCGCGACCGCCGCCGTCGGCGGCGGCGCGCAGGCGTCGATCGCGCGGGTGTGGGCGCTCCACCGCGCCCGGCGTGCGGGAGGGCAGGCCGCCGACTACGGCGGGACGCGCAGGATCGCAGCCGCGCGCCTCGCGCTCGGCCGCGCCCTCCCGGTCGTCCGGCGCCCCGGGCGGACGCGGAGCCTCCGCGGCGTCCGTACCGCGGCGGCGCGGGTGTGGGCGGAGGCGCGGTACGTGCGGGGGCTTCGCACCGGCTGGCGGTTCGCGCGCTGGCTCGCCTTGGGGCTTCGCTGGTGGCTGCGCCAGGGCGGTGGCGGAGCGGTGGCCCCGGCCGCGCCGCCGGCCCGGGCGAGGGCGCAAGCCGACCCGCCGCTGGGGGCGGAGATCGCGGCGCTCGGCGCCCGCGCCCGGGCGGTGTTCGCGGCGTCGTCGCGGGTTGTCCACGATCTCGACGGCAGGCATGTCGACGCGGTGCTGGCCGACACGCCGGCGCAGGCGGCGGGCATCGAGGCGCCGGCCGTCATCCTCTGCGAGGCGCGCGGACTCGCGGTGCCGGCCCTGGATCCGGCGCTCGACAACCCGATCGGCTGGGTGCGCGAGGTCGAGCATCGCGTCGCGGCGCTCGGGCCGCCGCGCCTGCTCCCGCCCGGGGTGCGGGCGCATCGCGCGGTGGGGGCTGGGGACCGGGACGCGCTCCGGCACTGCCACCACCTCGAGGACGTGGCGGCGTTCCACGCGGGCGCCGCCGAGCGCGCCGGCACGCTGGCCCGGCTTGCCGCCCGCGGGGTGCCGGTGCACCTCGCCGAGCGCGACCCTGCGCTGGAGACGCTGCTCGGCGCCGAGCTCCACGGGTTGATGACGGAAGAGATCCGCGGCGCCGGCGCCGCGGCGCGCGAGGCGCTCAGCATAGCTGCGCGGCGGGCGGCGCTGCGCACCCATTCGCTGCGCGCCCGCGCCCGCCAGGTGTGCGCGGGCGCGGGCGCCGAGGCGCCCGGGCTGCCGCGCATCTCGGTGCTGCTCGCGACCCGCCGGCCGGGGCATCTGGCGGCGGCGCTCGCCAATGTCGCCCGGCAGCGCTATCCGCGCCTCGAGCTGGTGCTGGCGCTGCACGGGCCAGGATTCGCGCCGGACGCGGTGGAACGCGCCGCCGCCGGCTTCGCTCATCCGGTGAAGCTGCTGCGCCTCGACGGGAGCAGGCCTCTGGGTTCGGTGCTGGGCGCGGCGGCGGACGCGGCGAGCGGCGTCCTGCTCGCCAAGATGGACGACGACGACCTCTACGGCGCCGAGCATCTCTGGGACCTCGCGCTCGCCCGCGAGTATTCCGGCGCGGCGCTGGTCGGGAAGTTCCCCGCCACGGTCTATCTCGCCCGCAGCGACCGCACCGTGCGCCGCCGCCGGGTGCCGAGCGAGACGTGGTCGTCCTCGATCACCGGCGGCACGATGCTGATCGGGCGGGCCGATCTGGAGCGCGCGGGCGGCTGGCGCCGGGTCCCGCGCCATGTCGACGAGGCGCTGGTCGAGGACGTGCTGCGCGGGGGCGGCGGCGTCTACCGCACCCATGACGCGGGCTACCTGACGATCCGTCACGGCGGCCGGCATACCTGGGAGGCGGACGATGCCGTGTTCCTGGTCCAGGCGGAGGCCGTGCATTCCGGCTGGCACCCGGCGCTGGCGGGAATCGAGGATCCGCCGCCGCCGGACAGGCCTTGTGCGAGGCGGGACGATGCCTGACCGGGCGAGAGGCGGCCCCCCCAGGGTCAGCGTCGTCATTCCGACCCACAACCGCGCGGAACTGCTCCCGCGTGCCGTCGGCAGCGTTCTCGCCCAGACCTGGACGGACTTCGAGCTCCTCATCGTCGACGATCGTTCCACGGACGAGACGCCGGCGGCGATCGCCCGATTCGCCGACGGCCGCATTCGGTGGTTTCGCCACGAACGCAAACTCGGCCAGTCGAAGGCGTTGAACACCGGGATCGAGCACGCCCGCGGCGAATATGTCGCCTTTCTGGACGACGACGACGCGTGGCTGCCGGCCAAGCTGGCAGCTCAGGTGGCGCTTCTCGACGCGGCCCTGCCCAAGGTCGGGCTCGTGTATTGCTGGCACGACGTGTTGGACGAAGCGAGCCGCCAGCCGATCGGGAGCACGCGATTGACGCTGCGCGGAGACATCTTCGAGCACATGCTGGCCCTGCACGTACCGGTATCGCCGTCTTCGTGGCTGGTGCGCAGGTCGACCGCCCTTTCAATCGGTGGATTCGATGAAGGACTCCAGCAGGCAAACGATGTGGACTTCATCAGCCGGATCTGCGCCCGGGGCTGGCACGTGGATTTCGTGGCGCAGGTCGCGCTGCTGAAGTACCAGCATGCGTGCGGGCAAATGACCGACCGGAAACCCGGGAACCTCGCCGCCTATGCCGGCATGGTCCGAGCCCATCTCGCCCGGTTCGCGCGCGAGCTCGGCGAACGCCCGGCCGCTCATGCCAGGGTGCATCTCTGGCTGGCCCGGTACGAGCTGCCGCACGGCAGCCGCCGCGCCGCACTTGCCTCGCTGGCGACCGCGTTCCGGCTGGACCCGATCGGCATGTGCCGGAGATTTAGGTACTGGAGGCTCGCCGCCGGCATGCTGGTCGAGCTGATTCGCCGACCGTCGTGACGTGTCACGGCGCCTCGAACCCGGTTCCGTCCGCGTACCGTGCGACCGGGTCGTGCGGCGGCGTCCGACCTCTCGAGCCGGCCGCTGCCGCCATAGCCTCGACGGTCGGCGCCGCATTCAGCCGTTCGCCGCCATCGAGCCGGAACCTCTTCGGGAGCTCCGGCCCATCGCCGCCTGGCCGGCTGCCGCCCCCGCCGGGTGCGCCGGGCGATATCGCCCTTGCGGAAAGCATTGTGAGCCGCTGCGAGCCCGGCCCTGCGCCCTGCCCCGGCGCGCTGCTGCGGCGTCCTCGCCGGCCAGCGGCCTCGAAGAATCGCAGGCAGTCTAGAGGCGGCAGGGATATCGCGGATTCGGGCGCGGGAAACGGTGGGGCTGGAGAGAGATGAACAAGGTCTTCTCGATGGCACAAACACACCTTTCTCAAACGGGCCTCCCGGGGAAGTCGCGCCGTGAGTGCTGTTTCGCCCTTGCGGGCACATCTAAGGGCATTCTCAGCGGAAGGTAGACGAGTTCATTGATAAAATCATATTTGTTCATTAGTCAGAAAGAATAATATTTACAATCTGTTGAAGGCCACATATGATTCGGTCCTGTCAGAGGTAATGCCATGGAGCCCGCTGACGTTACGAGGCGCGAACCGGGAGCGGGGCGGCAGTGGGTGAGTATTGTGCGCAGTGGTTGGAAGCTGTCTGTTCAACATTGAAGAGCACCGAGCACCGAGCACCGAGCACCGAGCACCGAGCACCGAGCACCGAGCACCGAGCACCGAGCACCGAGCACCGAGCACCGAGCACCGAGCACCGAGCACCGAGCACCGAGCACCGAGCACCGAGCACCGAGCACCGAGCACCGAGCACCGAGCCATGACTGCGCCTCGGGCGCGGGAGCAACGCCGCCCGCCATCGCCGCCTGACCGCCTTCCGCCCCGCCGGGGCGGCCGTTCCTCTTCTTATTTACATGCCGCATTCGCCGCCGCCCGCCCGGCGGGTTCCGCGCGCCTGCGCGCCACGCGGCGCGGGCTCGTCGGCTCCGCCCGGGCGCTGGCCGCCGCGGCGCTGCTCGCGCTCACCGGCGCCCTCGCCCACCCCGCGACCGCCGAGGCGCAGACCGTGATCGACCTGGTCAGCAACGTCGGCCAAAGTAGAATCAGTCACAGTCTTTACAGAGAGAGTGTGACCGTTCGTCGAGCGCAAGTATTCACCGCCGGTTCGAGTTCGGATGCGTCCGATTACACCCTGACCGGCGTCGACATCGTCTCTGCCTCTACCACCGCTTTCACGGCGCAAGTGTGCGAGACAGACGCCAGCGAACACCCCACGTCGACCTGTACGCCTCTCACGGTTGATGGCGGCTTTGCGGAGGGCACGGTGTCCTTCACCGCCCCGGCGGATACCACGCTCCAGAGGGGCATGAAATATGCGGTGTGGGTGGAGCCTGGTGCCGACGAAGATACACATGGTTTTCAGATGACGGAAGATAATGACCAGGATGCGGGGGCGGCACCAAATTGGACGATTGCGAACAACCATGAGACCTGGAGCACTTTTTCGTCCAGTTGGCTCACAGATACAGGCGGCACGTTGATGCAAATCGCCATCAAGGGCTACGCGGCGACCGGCACGCCGTCCAACCCGACGCTGAGCGTGGCGGATGCCTCGGCGACCGAGGGCGGCACCATGACCTTCCCGGTCACGCTGTCGGAAGCGGCCACGGACGACGTGACGGCGACCTGGACGGCGTCGTTCGGGAGCAACGAGGAGAACGCGGCGGCGGCGGATCTCGCGTCGACGACGGGGACGCTGACCATCGGCATGGGCGAGACGACGGGAACGTTCACGGTGTCGACGGAGGGGGACTCGACGGACGAGCATGACGAGACCTTCACGGTGACGCTGTCGGACCCGTCGAACGCGGAACTTGCGACGGACCCGACCGCGACGGGCACGATCACCGACGACGACGATCCGCCGATGCTGAGCGTGGAGTACGATGTCTCGATCTCGGAATCATCCGGTTTCGTGTCGTTCCCGGTGTTGATAACACCCGTGAGCGGCAAGACGGTGACGGTAACTCTCACAGCGTCGGTCGAGAGCGGCGACACGGCGGAATCGCCCGCGGACTTCACGGCGGAATCGCATATGCTGACCTTCAATCCGGGCGACGTTAGGGTTTCGACCACGTTCAGGACGGTCAACGACTCGATCGTCGAGCCGGACGAGACCTTCACGGTGACGTTGTCGAACGCGACGAACGCGGTGCTGGCGTCGGACCCGACCGCGAAGGCCACCATCACCAACGACGACACCCCGGCCGCGCCGACCGACTTCACTGCGACAGCGGGCGACGCGCAGGTGGCGCTCGTCTGGAAAGCGCTGGCGTCGGATTCGGGAGTGACGGGCTACGAGTACCGGTACAAGACGAGCGGGGAGTATCTCTTTTTCTGGAATGCGATTTCGAACAGCGCGCCGGACGAGGCGAACGAGGACGCGTTCACGGTGACGGGATTAACCAACGGCACGGACTACACGTTCGAGCTCCGCGCGGTGGCCGGCGACGTCAAGGGCGACACGGCGGAGAGGGGCCCGGTAACGCCGATGGCAACCGTCGTGCTGTCGTCAGACGCGACGCTGAGCGCGCTGACGGTGACCGCCGCCGGCACGGACCTGGTGACCTTCGTGTCTGGCACCACCACCTACACGGCGATGGTGGCGAGCACCGTCACCGAGGTGACGGTGACGGCGACGAAGAACGATACCGGCGCGACGATCGACTATCTGGACGGGTCCGACATGACGCTCGACGACGCCGACACCGGGGCGGCCGGCCATCAGGTGGCGGTGGCGGTGGGCGACAACGCCATCAAAGTGAAGGTGACGGCCGCGGACGGTAACGCCACCGAGACCTACACGGTGACGGTGACCCGGGCGGCCGCGGCGGCGGCGCCGACGATCAACGAAGTGGCGGTGACCTCGACGCCGCTGCTGACCTCGGCGGGCGGGTCGACGGAGGACACCTACGGGAGGGACGAGACGATCGAGGTCTCGGTGACCTTCAACGAGGCGGTGACCGCCACGACCGGCACGGATTTCGTGCTGTCCGTCTCTGGGGCCACGCGCGCGCCACTGCTGCGCGGTTCAGGCACGGCGACGCTGGTGTTCGGCTACACTGTGCAGGCCGCGGACAGCGACGCCGACGGCATCTGGATCGGGGACCAGGACCGAACTCTGGTCGGCGACCGCAACTCGAACCCCCAGACCGGCACGATCACGAGCGAGACCACGAGCGTGGAGGCGGACCTCACCCATAGCCAGCTCGACGGGGGATGTCCCGGTCGATGTTGAAAAGTTGAGGTAGGTGTCGCTCTCCTGGAGCCGTTAGGCTCCGGGTGCTGCAAACCCAAAAGGGAGAACAACACCATGGAAATAATATCCGTAGTTCCAGCCGCCCGAAAGCCCTTGCCCCCTCGATTCCTATGCCGCCGCTGGCGGACGCGATGGACGCAGTCCATCTCAGCGTGGATCGGTTTTGTCTTCTGGCCAGTGTCGAGGCCTTGGCCGAGATGATGGAGGAGGACGCCACGACCGTGTGCGGGGCCCGACATCGCCGCCATGGGGACCGTCGAGGTTATCGCTGGGGCAGGACACATAGCGAGATCGGCTACCACGGCGGCAAAGCGAAGGTGGCCCGGCCACGGGTTCGTGACCGGGCGGGCAAAGAGGTGAGCTTGGAGAGTTGGCAGGCGCTACGCGATGGCAACCTGCTGCTCGAGTGGGCGCTCAACCTGATGGTGCTGAACGTGTCGACCCGCAAGTACCACCGCGCGGTCCGTCTGCCCGAGGGCGAGCTGGCGAAAGCGCGTGGCGACGGCACCTCGAAGTCGGCCGTTTCCCGGCGCTTTGTGGCGCTGTCACGCAAGAAGATGAAGGCCTGGCTCGCCTCGGATCTCTCGGAACTCGACCTGCTAGTCATCCAGATCGACGGTCTGCATGGCGGCGACCATGTCCTGATGGCGGCGATCGGCGTCGATGGCAACGGCGACAAGCATGTCCTGGCCGTGGTCGAGGGGGCGACGGAGAACACGGTCGTCGTCCAGGCCTTGATCGACAATCTCCTCGCCAGGGGGCTCGATCCGACACTGCCGCGGCTGTTCATCGTCGATGGCGCGAAGGCACTCAGCAAAGCGATCCGAAACACCTTCGGTGTGGCCGCCGCCATCCAGCGCTGCCAGGTCCACAAGGGCCGTAACATCATCGAGCGCCTGCCCCAACATTTGCACGCGAGCGTCAAGAAGGCGCTCCGTCAGGCCTGGGACCAGGACGACGCAAACAAGGCCGAGCGGCTCTTGCGCAACCTGGTCCGGCGTCTGGAGCATGAGGAACCGGGCGTCTCGGGCAGCATCCTGGAGGGGCTGGAGGAGATCCTCACCGTCATCCGCCTCGGCCTACCGCACGAACTCCGGCGCTCGCTCGCCTGCACCAACATCGTCGAGAACGCGCTCGGCACGGTGCGCCAGGTCACCCGCAACGTCAAACGCTGGAGACACGCCGAGATGGCGCTCAGATGGACCGCCGCCGGCCTGCTGGAGGCCCAGAAAACCTTCCGTCGCCTCAAGGCCTATCGCCAGCTGCCCATCCTCCGAAATGCTCTCCAGGAACACTTGAGAAAGGCTCAGGCCGACAGTGCCATTGAAACCATCATGAAGGCAGCATAGCATCATCAACCAGCGACGCCTGCCCCACGAATTTCAACAGAGATAGGGACATCGCCTGGCGCGGAACGAACAGGTGTTAATCGGCGCGGAAATTTGACCCCCCAGAATCAAGTGATCTCAAAGGATTAGCGCGCCGATCGACGTCGAACCTGCGCGCCGAATAACAGATCAGACTATGCTTGCCAACCCAGTAATCATATACTGGACGAATATTCGAGACCACGAATCTGGTAGGTAATCTGGCATGTCACTGAGCAATAAGACATTAAAAATGCTATGGGGAAGGGCAGCGGGTCGATGCTCTCATCCCGATTGCCGTATGGATGTTTTCTTCGAGGAAAGCGAAGCTGGTACCCCAACACTGGTCGGTGAGAATTGTCATATAATCGCCGAAAAGGATGGGGGATCGCGCTCTGATTCCTCGGTTCCATTGGATCAAAAAAATTCTTATAGCAATCTCATTTTGATGTGCAGAAATCACCACAAAATAATCGATGATCCGGAAAACGGTGAGCACGAATATAGTATAGAACGACTTCACCAAATTAAACGCGACCATGAAGCGTGGGTGCGTGATCAATTAGGCATGGATCCTGACAAGCAACGTGACGAAGAATATTATGTTCAAATCGTCGATGGTTGGGAGAGCAAGTGCCATATTGAGCATTGGCTAGCGTGGTCTAGTTCTATCTTATCTCACGGTCAGCCGGCAATGCAGCAGACCGTGAGTGCCGACCTTGAGGATGCTCGACGCTGGATTATCAATCGAGTTTGGCCGCAACGTTATCCATCCCTTGAAGGAGCGTTTGAGAATTTCTGGCGGGTGCTGGAAGACTTTCACAACACTTTCCTCAGTGAATCAGAGGCTTTTGGTGAACGTTTTATGACACGGAAATTTTACAAGATCACAGAATGGGACGAGGAGAGACGCCGCTTTTTGCTTCGCCAATATGAGTATCACGTCGGTTTGGTTAGTGATCTGATGTTGGAGCTCACTCGTGCGGCAAATCTGATTTGCGACGAGGTGCGGCTTTACTTGATGCCTTGGTATAGACGCAATGAAGGGCGATTAATGGTTCAGTCCGGGCCAAACTTGGACTTCTCATTCCAGGAGTGGGTAGTCCAGTATAGGCCCGATAAAACATTGGATGGTCTTCCGTACCCTGGCCTTGAGGCATTTCGGAATGATCGTAGCACGCGGGATGGCCTTCACTTCGGCAGTGGTTCCGCTCCGCAATGCCGTACGTGATCCTTCCCCATTGGACTGGTCCATCTTTAGGTTATGGTACGAGGAGGATGTGGACTTGCCTCCGATGTTGGACCAACGGGTCCGAGAGGGCATTGTCAAGTTAACTGATTGTAGGCTGTTTTCGATATTTCTCCATGAGGCTAAGCCATTGAAATTGCGTAGAGCGGCCATCGACAATTTACTGATATTTCGGAGTGAATCCGGTTAACTTGACAAAGCCCTGGGATGTAAGTCTACGTCCCCTCACGCATCTCTCCATTCCCGAGACCTGCATACAACTGTCGAAATTACTTGAATATTCGCCACATCTGCCCAATCCTTTGCAATGGATCCAACATCCGACGTCCTCCCCACGCCCCGGCCCGCCTAGGAACACCAATGGACCAGCCCACCGACTCCACTCCACACGAGAGCATCTCGCTTGCGGAAATCTCCGGATTTAGGGAAGCCACGACTGAGGTATAATGCCTTCGGAAACTCACACAATCGGAGTACTCGCCATGGTCACACCATCCGAAGAGATATTCACCTTCACGGTGAACGGAACAGAAATCAAGACAGATCACGAAAAGCTTGTCGCCGCGGACATACTAAAATTGGCAGAACGAGCCGGCGCAATACCGACTAAGCCGGAGCACTATATTTTGGAATCCACCGAAGAAGAACACCGCTTCAAGAACGATGAATGGGTAGACTTGCGGGAATACAAGGCATTCCTCACCGTCCCAACCGGCAAAACAGATGTGGCAGACACCCATCAATGAATGAATCTTTAGACAAGATTGAAAAAGAGCTGCAACAGTGCGGCTACAATACCTATCGTCAGCAAACCCCTATGGGAGAGGTAGTAGTTTTTCCCTACAAGATCGAGGCAGGAAGCAAGAAGGGTACTTGTGTCCAACTCGGATTTAGCATGTCTGAGGTACACTACCCAGACTATCCGCCACATTGGATACATACCCATCCGCCAGTGAATGACGGTCAAGGAGGAGCTGTAAATGCCTACCAGGATGACAAGGGACGCGCTTGGGCTGCACTAAGTCGCCCCGGAGCCGACATCTGGGATAAGGCCAAGACCAAACACATGTCCGTGTACATGCTGGAACACGTTCGCCGTTTCTGGAACAGAATATGAATCGCGGTATTGTTCTGTCGGAATATGCGGCTGAAGCCGCAAAACACCACCTGCTGCAGCATTATTCTGCGGGACACGTTCAGGAAGAGCTTTGTTTTGGTTTGTGGCGTCAGTCTACTGGTGCAACACGAAAGACCGCTATCCTCTACCAAATCCTACTACCGAACCCGTCGGAGCGTAACTTACACGGAAATGCCAGTTTCGAGCCTCATTACCTTAGTCGGGTCGTAAGAGAGGCCCGAAGACAAAACGCAGGGGTCGCCTTTCTGCACAGTCATCCCACGTCGGGTTGGCAAGATATGAGTTCCGACGACATTGTCGCAGAGCGAGACGTAATATCATACCCCGCGCGAATAACAGGGAAACCTCTAGTCGGACTAACAATTGGGAGTGACGGATTCTGGAGTGCCCGATGGTGGGAAAACGATAGAAATGGGGTCACTAGACACTGGTGTGGCAAAGTTCGTGTAGTAAGAAAGAAGAAATACGAACTCTATCGACGTCCGCAACCAATGAGATCAAATGATTGGTCTAACCGACTTCGCCGAACGGAAGATAGTTGGGGAGAACAATTTCAAAGAACTTTAGAAGAACTTGAAGTGGGAATAGTCGGCATTGGCAGTGTGGGCTGCATTGCCGCAGAGTCCATCGCACGCATTGGAGTAGGTTCAATAACGCTAATCGATGGTGACTGCCTCGAAGAACACAACTTGGATAGACTGCTCTATGGTTCGGCAAACAAACTAGGAAGACTAAAAGTAGACATTGCGGCAGAGGCATTACAAGAACATGCGACAAACAGAACTTTTCGTTGTCTACGAGTAGCCGAAGGAATACAAAACGAAAAAGCATACAGGGCTGCTTTGGATTGCGATATCATTCTGAGTTGTGTGGACGGTCCCGTCGGTCGGGATGTTCTTAACTACATTGCACAAGCCCATCTCATTCCTGTCGTCGACACGGGTGTTGCCGTGGAAGCCTTTCAAAATCCCAAGAAATTCTTTGGTGCACACTGGCGAGCCCATGTAGTTACTCCGGAACATCAATGCCTGCGATGCGCAGGGCAATACAACTCCGGTGATGTAGTGGCTGAACTGGACGGATCGCTCGACGACCCTATCTACATTAAGGGCCTTGAGGATGCTGGTGTAAAGCAGAATATGAACACATTTCCATTTGCATTAGGAGCCGCTGCCTTACAGGTTAATCTTGCCCTCAGATACATGCTCGGGGTCGATTGGTGGCCTGAATTAACTCGTCAGGAATACCAATTTGCCAAAGGCACTCTTTCCAGAGACCGCCTATTTTGCACCGACGCTTGTAATTTCCGTAAAATGGTTTGTGCAGGAGACCAAAAAAAACCACCATACCTACGAAGTCCGGTTGTTGCGGACCCTACAACCTCCCAAACAAACACCATTTTGGCATGGCTGCGGGGAGCGACTAGTTCTTTGCTTAAGAAGTTACGGCTTGGTCGACCTAGTGGAAAGCACTGAGGAACGACGGGCATGCGTGTCCTCGAACAATCAATTTCTTCGATACTGTATATTCGATAACCGAACGTCAGGTCCACTCAAATGCCAGCGTTTGAGCATGGTATTGATAAAGTCTACTACGTTCCACGTGTGGTTGACGCAGGGCCCAATGACAATTGAGGAATCTGTCACGAGGAAATTCGAAATTCCGGTTTCGCCTCTCAACAAGTAATGTCGAATACGGATACCACCGAACCCGTCTGGTTTTTCTTCATAATGTACTTCACTTTGAGATACGTTGATTCCCGGTATGACAAGGCGACATTCCTTTTCGTAATCGTATGCATCGCTCTTGTACAAATAGCGAAAAACATTCATTTGTTGTTGAATGCTACCTATCACACCCTTTCCAATGGAACTCAAATCAGTTGATAACGCCTCGTTGACTAGCCGAAGCACACCCTCAAAAAAAGCCATTAGCTTGCTAACGCCTTTTTGTCCGTACAGTACCTCATACAAAGGTAACTTGGTGTTTTCTTGCAGATTGCCACAGCTATCTTTCAAGATGAATTGTTCCAAGGGAATCTGTATGGCGCACCCTTCACCTTCCCTTCCATAAGTGCGCCAGAAAGCCAAATTGTCAGCCATATCCCTGCTCTTGTCGGCGCGGACGAAGGAGATGTAGTAAGCGTAGTCATAGTGATTGGGGGCACCTGTGGCATTCTCTATGGTATCACTCGTGCCGAGAGAATTTGTGGAATTGACGGTGGTTCTCCATATCCATTTTGTTCCTTCCGGCCAATGTCGATTTATGTAACAACCTTCATCTGGATCGTTGGCATGAAGAGTGTCGTATAGACGAAAACAATCATTATTTTCGAGAGGCAAATCCACGTTGTCCTTATCGGTTTTGTCCCGTGCAATTTCCTCTTCAGGGTCTATTTTCTTATGAATCAAGGCATATAAGATGTTCAACCCTGTATAGTGGATGACGGCATCTTTATCGAAACAAGGAGCAACGAGGTGAAGTTCCGATAGAGCTCGTTCCACTTCCAATGAGTAGGCATCGATGATGGACCTTGCGGCGCTGCCTTCTGAACCGGCATCCATATAGGCGCGAGCTCTCATGATGGCTTCTTCTATGGCAATCATTTCCTTGTCCAATTGTTTTTACTAGTTGGTATTCGTCGAATCATCTATAAAGGTTACTGCTAGCGGTAGTCCCGACAAACACGCAAAGTAGCGCGACATAGCGCGACATAGCGCGCACGTCCACGGGTGACTATCGGTAGGCCAAACGCCGGTTGTCGGTTTCATTTGCCGGCGCAAACCGGCGGGAGATGCCGTGCAAACTGTGCGTCATCGCCTACTCCTGCAGGTTCACACGAAATGGTACGTCTTGGTCACCTTCGTGGAGCAAGCCTGGCATAGAAGCTTGGCTACCCGTATCAGCCGGGCCGTGTATGCCCGTTGTCAGCGTCTATCGACACGGTTGTGCAGGCCCCTAAAGGTATACAGGGGTTGGGATCACCTGATACCAGCCTCCCCGCTCAGCTGATTCGCTAGGGTAAGCGCCCGGGGAACGCCGGGATTGACGTTCGGCGATCAGGAAGTTCCGAAGGAGGCGTTCGCCTGGCGAGCGGGGTCGAGCCGCGTCGGCAGCAGCGCTTCGGCGTCACTGAGTGACTGCGCCTTGGGTAGTTCGGTGAACACGTGGCGCAGGTAGGCATAGGGTTCGAGGCGGTTCGTGTTGGCGGTCTCAATCAGCGAGTACAGCCGGGCACTCGCGTTGGCGCCAGCCACGGTATCGGGGAACAACCAGTTACGGCGCCCGACGACGAACGGACGAATCGCGTTTTCGATGGGGTTGACAGATGCCGTAGCGTCCGTCGTCGCAGAAGCGCACCAGCGCCTCCCACTGGTTGTGGAGATAGCTCATTGCCTTGCCCAGTGCGCTCGAAGGCGGCACCTTGGCAAGGGTGTCATTGAGCCAGGCACGTAGCGCATCGAGCACCGGAACGCTCTCGGCTTGCCGGGTGCGGCGGCGTTCATCAGGAGACTCGTCGCGGATGCGGCGCTTGATGACGAAGAGCGTTCGGATTCGCTGCAATGCATGGAGCGCACGGCGCACCTTCGCGGGCGGATCCTCCGGCAGCTTCTTTGGGTTCACACCAAGGCTTTTCAGCACATAGGTGAAGCCGCGCCGAGCATGGGCCCAACACGCCAGATGCACCAACCCCTGCTCTCGCACCACCGGCGCGTAGCCGCTGTAGCCGTCGGTGTGCAGCGCACCGGTGAACCCGCCGAGCAGGCGTCTGGCGACGTGTCCGGCGCGGGTCGGGTCATACTCGAACACCACGATGGGCGGCCCGGGTCCACCGCTCATCTGTGCCCAGAGCTGGGACTTCGATTCCGCCGTCTTGCCGGGCTCTTTGAGCACCTGCACCGTGGTCTCGTCCATCAACAGGTAGGGTCGGTCGAGGAGTTCGTCGCGCAACAGATTCATCAGCGGCACCACGAGCTCGCCGAGACGCACCATCCACGTCGCCAGCGTCGTGCGCGAGAGCTCGACCCCGATGCGCCGGAACTGCTGGTGCTGGCGATACAGCGGCAACGCATCGGCGTACTTCGCCGTGGCGATGAAGGCGAGCAGTCCTGGGCTGGCCAGACTCTTCGCCAGCGGCTGCGCCGGCATCGGGGCGGTGCGAAGATGGCCCTCGCAACACGGGCAGCGGTACTTGCCGCGCACATGCCGCAGCACCCGCACCCGGGCGGGGACGATGTCGAGCTGCTCGCTCACCACCTCGCCGAAGCGCTCGAGCTCCACTGCGTGATGCGGGCAGGTGCGCTCGGCTTCCGGCAACGGATGCTCGATGTCGACGCGCGGCAGGAACTCGGGCAACGGCGCACGTTTCGGCGTGCCGCGCCGATGGGCACCGACCTCGGTGGCCGGCGCGCTCTCGGGCTCCTCGCCCGCGTCGGCCTCGGCCTCGTTGAACAGGCCCAGTTGCCCGTCGGGGAGCTTCTCCGACGACGGCGCAAACCGCCGCGCCAGGAGCAATCGCACCTGTTCTTGTAACTGCTCGATCATCGCTTCGCGCTGGGCGAGCGCGCTCTCGTGCTTGGCGATGACCGCGTCGCGTTCGTGAAGTTCGGATTCGTAGCGCCGTACCAGCACCTGCAACGAGGCGAGGTCCTCGCTCGGGGCGAACATTGGGGGTGCTCATGGCCGATAGCGTAAATCGCTTCGACCCTGAGCGTGATCAAACTTTCTTATGCCCCGATCAATCGTCCTGTTCACCTTCAGTACATCGAGGCGTAGTGCAGATGCTGGTGCGGGCGCATGCGCCAGATGTCATAGCCGTCGAGCAGGAAGTTGAGTTGCGTCCCGGTGAGATTCACTACCGCGTCGACCCCGCGCGGCCAAGCGAACCGCGCTCGCTCCAGGCGCTTTTGCCACAGCACGAATCCGCATCGCTCCCAGTACAGAATCCGGCACTGGATGCGCCGGCGATTGGTGAACACGAACAACTGCGCCGAGAATGGGTCCATCGACAGCGTGTCCTGCACCAGCATCGCCAGCCCCGTGATCTGCTTCCTGAAGGCCACAGGCTCGACGCACAGCCACACCTCGATTCCCTCGTTGGCCGGACGAATCATGGCAGCCGGCTCGCACACTCCAGAACCGCGGCAAAGGCGCTACTCTCGGCATGGGCGGAGACCTCGACGACGACCCCGTTGGGCAGATGCACGCGAAACGCCGCGGCTCCCATCGCAATCCGCACCGGCACCAACTGCGGCACCGGCGCCGTCGGCTCGCTCAGCACCACGCGGCGTTTGAGTGCCGAGTGCGTGGTGTACAGTCAGCTGACCGACAGCCCATGGGCTTGCGCGTACGCCTTCAGCGTCTGCCCTTGCTTGCGACAGGCCCGGAGATGGTCAAGCCAGAATTGCTCGCGGGCCGTGGGACGCGAACCAGGGTTGCGAATCGCCCGAGCCATCATCGGCACCCTTCATCGGACAATGAAGCGGATACCCTGGCATGACCCGTCCTCGCTACGGAACTACGCACTTCTCCGGGCGCTTACATTGCGTCGACACAGAGACGAACAATCCGACAACGACCGTCGAGCCAGATCGAGTTCCGAACAAGAAGCACTCTATCCACGCAAACTGCTGATTGTCGACTACGCAGCCAGTCGCCGTACAGTGACCTTCCGTTTCATTCTCTATAGCGCGCTGACTTCCCCAAAATCCTCGGCTGACTTTTTCAAGATTTCTTGAAAGCACTCGTCACAAACGCGTTTGGCTGAAGAATACGCACCGCCAATCTTGGGGATTTCGATACAGGTCTCTCCTGCCATGAACGGTACATGGCATCGCGAGCACTTGCTTTGCCGCTGCACGGCTATCCGCTTAGGCCTTCCGTTCGAGCCGCCAATCAGCGACGGCACGGGCCCTCTAGGCTTCCTTTTGCTCATATTCCGTCTTTGCCTTGTGCACCCGCCGGACGAGCGTTTGAAGTACGTCGTCGAGATTGGCCAAAACGTGCTTGAATTCCTCTGTGCTGGCCTGAGTACGTTCCTTTCCAAGTCGCTTGTTGATTTCGTGATTGATCATCATAAGGGCTGACACGTAGTTGTTCTTCCCCGAAATGTTCAGCGACTTGTACTTGTAGGTCAACTCGGTCCCTATCATCGAAAGTCCAACATGATTAAGGAGAAGCTTCGCCAAGCGTTGTGCTTGTTCGTATAGCCGCTTCTTCGCCTCTCCCCATTCGCGTTGGGGCTGGACGAGAAACGGCTCTGTGGGTGCACGTTTTCGGACCGCAGCTTGCCGTGCCATCTTGACCATTTCTTCAGCTTGGTCAGGGTCAAGGCCGAACAGCTTCAGACGCTCGCGTATGTCCTCGACAATCTGCTGATCCTCGGCGGTAGTGAAGTCCTCTTCCCATAAAGACTCTACGATCTCTCCGTGCACAACGATTCTTTCATGGGCGGTCAGCCTTGCGGAACCGTCGAGCACCGACGTCGGCACTTCCGGTTCATTACCGCCGATGACTTTGTCCCAGAAGGCTTGGTCGTCATTCTCGAATTGTTTGAATTCCTTCAGACGCTCATCAAGATTCATGCCGAGGTGTGTCACGACGTGACCAACGTTATCGGGATGCACTGTGTCGTTCTGTACAACAACACGCATAATCCTACCGACAAACTGGACATATGGCGCCAGGGTTCGGAAAGGACGGAAAATTGCCGCAACGCTAAGCTTCGGGTGATCGAAGCCCTCCCCTAACATTTGGACCTGTACGATGCAATCGAGTGTTCCATTGTGGAGTTCGTTGAGGATCGCTGCCTGCCGGTCGTCACTCTGCTTGCTGTGAATGACATCTGCGCTATACCCACGCTCCTGATACAGCGAACGGATCTCTCGCGCATGGTCAATCGAGCACGCCACGGCGATCACCTGATGGCGCGTCCCGCTTTGCCGTAGCTCTTCCAGCTTCTCCAAACTGCTATCAACGATGTGTTGGTTACATGGACGCGCAAGCGCGACACCTCGGCTGAACCAGTCTTCTTCCTTCAGCTTCAGTACGTCGTCGAGGTTGTAGGTTCGGCCGCGCTCGTCGCGAAATCCCAACTCAATTTCCGAAGGCGCAACATAACTCGCTTTTAACCTCTTAATATAGCCCTTCAATGTGGCACTTCTGAACGAGTAGCGGAAGACCAGTTCACCGTCGATTTCCTGTCGATCGCTCCGAAACGGCGTAGCTGTCAGGTGGATAACCTTGGCAGACGGAAAACGCTCAATAACTTTTTGCCAGCTTTCAGCTGCACTATGGTGTGCCTCGTCGACGATAATCATGTCGAAGAAGTCGTCGGGAAATTGCATAAGCCACTTGTCGACGTTCGTGGCGAGTTGCTGGATGTTCGTGATAACGATGTGAGATTTGGTGGCAACGGAGATGTTGCCGGTCTCCAGTGTGCAGGCCAATGGCCCTGACACCATTTGATCCCTATGCAAGACGGCCGTCTTCCGCCAGAAGCATTTCTGACGATTTGTAATGTCCATCGCGTCATAGAGGCCGTTCTTGATTGTGAGGTTCGGCGCGATGACAACAACGCGCCCCTCCGCGAGTCCGAGGGGGAGAAGCGCGGCCAACCCCGTCTTGCCGCAGCCCACAGGGATCTGGAGGATTGCCTTGTTCTTTCCAGCGCGGAAGAACTCATAAGTCCGGAGATAACCATCGTGTTGCGGTTCGCGCAGGAAGGAGTTCCCTCCGATATTGAAATCCAGATTGAGGAAGAAGGATTCCAGCGGCTGGTTCGTACGAACCCAAGCGTCTAATCCCCCTTTCTCGAAGACCCACTTCTTGCCAATTTTCCGCGCCGGAATGCGGCCCTCACGCGCTAGCGTATAGAGCGCGGTCTTGCCCATGCTCAGATACGCCGCGGTTTCATCAACGGACATCCATCTGCCTTCGGATTCCATAGTGGCACCTCCACATGATAGCAAATGATAACAAATGCCAGTGACGGCGTCAACAACCGACAGCCAACACGCACCGGCCACACGGTGTCGACCTCACCCGTTTAGCTCGCCTCCCTCACAGGCACTGCGTTCAACTCCCCCGCCATGCCTGTGGTCCGGGCCCGCTGTCCCTGACGGCGTGACAAAGCCGGACCGGGAGACATGTGGCTCGCGTGGCGGCTGTGCTCCGAACGTGTTGATCGGCGTGGAATATTGACCCCTATCGGGGGTAATCGGCGTCCAAAATTGACCCCCCATTGTTTGTTCCCATGAACGCGCCTTGTTATTGGACGGACGAGGTGAGGGGGAGATGCTGGTAGTGGAAACGATCGCACGGATCCGTCGGGATCATCTGGTGAGGGGCGTTCCGATCAAGAAGATCGCCCGGGATTTGAGGGTTTCGAAGAACACGATGCGCAAGGTGGTGCGGGGCGATGAGACCTCGTACAGCTACGAGCGCAAGATCCAGCCGATGCTGAAGCTTGGACCGTGGGTGGATGAGCTCGAGCGCCAGCTGGAGGCCAACGAGAAGAAGGCGCGCCGGGATCGGCTGTCTCTGCTGCGGATTCATGAAGACCTTGCGTCTCTGGGCTATGAGGGCGGCTACGACGCGGTGCGCCGCTATGCCAGGGTCTGGCGGCGCCGGCACCGGCTGTTGTCGTCGTCCGAGGCCTATGTGCCGCTGATCTTCGATCCGGGCGAGGCCTACCAGTTCGACTGGAGCCACGAATACGCGGTGTTGTCGGGCACGACGACCAGGGTGAAGGCGGCGCACATGCGGCTGTGTCACAGCCACATGCAGCTGGTCCAGATCTTCCCACGCGAGAGCCAGGAGATGGTGTTCGAGGCGCACGAGCGCGCGTTCCGCTTCTTCGGCGGGGTCTGCCGGCGCGGCATCTACGACAACATGAAGACGGCGGTGAGCACGGTGTTCGTGGGCAAGAAGCGGGACTACAACCGCCGCTTCCAGGAGATGTGTACCCACCATCTGGTGGAGCCTGTGGCGTGCACGCCCGGGGCTGGCTGGGAGAAGGGGCAGGTCGAGAGACAGGTGGGTTACGTTCGCGGCCGCCTGTTCGTGCCCAGCCCGCGGGGCCGCTCCTACGCCGAGATCAACGAGTGGCTCATGGATCGGTGCATCGAGGACGCCAAGAAGCATCCTGGACCCTGCTGACGAAAGTGGAGACGTCCTGCGATAGGATTTTGATCGCAGGAGGTGCAAATGTCGAAGCAGAATGGGAACAAGGGCCGGCGGTTTGATCGGGCCTTCAAGGAAGAAGCCGTCCGTCTTTTACAGACGAGCGGGCGCAGGCAGCGGCAGATAGCAGGAGATCTTGGGATCAGCGTCAGCGCGCTCGGCCGCTGGGTCGCAGAATTGCGTGAGGAGGATTTGCTTTCCGGTCCGCATGAGGATGCAGCGAAGGAGATTACCCGCCTACGCCGAGAGCGTGATCTGGCCCGTCAGGAACGTGATCTCCTAAAAAAAGCGCTGGCCTTCTTCGCCAGGGAAAGTCGATGAGGTTCCGGTTCATCGACGCGGAGAGGGCCGGGTTGGCGATGCCGATATTCCGCCTGTGCAGACTGCTGCAGGTCAGCGTCTCAGGCTTCTACGCTTGGCGCAATCGCGGCCCAAGCCAGCGACAGCTCGATAACATGGTTCTACTCGCCCATGTCCGGGCAGCCTTTCGGCGCAGCCGCGAGAGCTACGGTGCAGAGCGGGTCCATCACGAGCTTGCCAAGAATGGGATCGAGGTTGGACGCCATAGGGTGGCTCGGCTGATGCGGGGAAATGGGTTGTCTCCAAAACGGAAACAGAAGTTCAAAAAGACGACGGACAGCCAGCACAACAAGGCCGTCGCATCGAACCTTCTCGACCAGAACTTCTCCGCCGAGGCACCCAACGAGAAATGGGCTGCCGACATCAGCTATATCTGGACGGCACAGGGCTGACTGTACCTGGCCGTCATGCTCGACCTCTATTCCCGGCGCGTCATCGGCTGGGCCGTGGGCGCTCGCATGACCAGCGACCTACCGCTCAGGGCGCTTAACCGTGCTATCGGGCTGTGCCAACCTGGCGCCGGTGTGATCCACCATAGCGATCGGGGAAGCCAGTACTGCTCAGACGCATACCAGGCGCGCCTCGGTGAACTCGGTTTCCTCGCCTCAATGAGCGGTAAGGGAAATTGCTATGATAACGCCGTCGTCGAGACCTTCTTCAAAACCATCAAGTCAGAACTGATCTGGAGGACTGTGTTCATGTCAAGAAGCCAAGCTGAAACTGCCATAGCCGTATACATCGACGGGTTCTATAATCCAGTCCGTCGGCACTCGACGCGGGACTTCACAAGCCCCGTCAAATTCGAGGCAGAAGCAATGCAAACGGTGTAGGGCGCCTCCACTTTTCCTGGATGGGTCCAGACCACAGTCCTGCTCGACCGCCTGACCCATCATTGCGAGATCATCGAGACCGGCAACGAGAGCTGGCGCTTCAAGAACCGCTCCTGACCCGGCGCCGGCCGTCCCCGCGGCCCGGTTGCCCCGGTGGGCCAACAGGCACCCCCCCCTGTTGACTACCGGGACAACATCCGCCGTGCCACTCAGGGGGGTCAATATTGCACGCCGATCATGGGTCAAACTTCAAAGCCGATCCTGCTTATCTGTGACACTCCGTCCGAGGAGGTATATGTTCTCAATATGTTCCGTATTAGGGGTCACGGTTATGAGGTTCAAGGTTGCATCGCGCGTGCGTGGTCTGAGCGACGAGGCGTTTCGAGAGGCCTTCGGCACCGAGGAGCAGTGCCGCTCGGCGCTGCTCCGGATGCGCTGGCCGGCCGGCTTCGTCTGCCCCTGCTGCGGCCATCGCGGGCATTGCGTGCTGGCGGGCCGGGGGCTCTATCAATGCAACCGGTGCAAGAAGCAGACATCGCCCACGGCGGGCACGATCTTCCACGCGACCAAGCTGCCGCTGACACTCTGGTTCGCAGCCATCCACCTGATCGTGACGGCGAAGAACGGCATCTCGTCGGTGGAACTCGGCCGCCGTCTCGGGGTCAAGCAGCCGACGGCCTGGGCCGTGAAGCACAAGATCATGGCGGTGATGGCGCGGCGCGAGGGGGAGACGCGGCTTACGGGGCTGGTGGAGATGGACGACGCCTATCTCGGCGGGGTGCGCTCCGGCGGCAAGCGAGGCCGCGGCGCGGCGGGCAAGACGCCCTTCGTGGCGGCGGTCTCGGTGTAGGCGAGAGACCTCGTGAACCAACGATTCGTCGCCCTCGTGACAAAGCTGGAAGCCAAGTGCCAGGAGTTGCTGGCGATGCCGCCGGTTGCCGCCTCGGACGTTCCGAGCGGTACACCGGTCGGGGGCGTCTACCTGTTCTCCGAGGGGGGCGCGCACCTCTACGTGGGACGTACCAAGCGGCCCATCAGCGAACGCATACGGAATCAATTCGGCGCGGATCCAAGTGCAGCGTCTTTTCCGTGGCTCATCGCTCGTGAGGCTACAGGTAGGAAGGCCACCTACAAAAGGAACGGATCACGCGGCGACCTGCTCACGGACCCGGAGTTCAAGACGGTGTTCGAGGACGCGAGGGCTAGGATTCGCATGATGCATGTTCGATACGTGCACGAACCAGAGCCGCTACGTCAAGCGTTGCTGGAGATCTACGTCGCCTTCGTCACCATGGCAAAGTACAACGACTTTGACACTCACTAAATCGTGCTGCATGCGCCGCTTCGGCGCCGGAGAAGGTTCTGTGACCGAGACGACCGGAAGGCATAGAGCTTAACTGCTCCAAATCGGACTTCGGGAACTACAGGAGCCGTTCGTGGATAAACCCGACTGTTATTCGGCGCTGAACTTTGACCCCTCAGACTCAAACGATGTCAATAGGTTAGAACGCCGGGTAGTGTCCTAATTTGATTTCTTCCATTTCTCAATTCTGAGATTACCGTTGTCATCGACCGCACCACGCATCGCGGTGCGCGCTGACTTCATTGATTTTTTGGCTGCCGAGGGCGACCGATAGCCTTGTGTACTTTGTGTGATTGAATCGTGGGGGTGATGGCTACCTTGGAGCTTCCAATGCCAAAGCCCATCGTTCCGCTTGAACAGAACAAAGTGATCCCCTGTCATCCTACTCATCCCGGTGCTCCGCTACGATAGCCGCTCGCACGGCCTCTTGAGGGCTTCGTATGCCACCTAGATGCAACACAGCAAAATACCGACGTTTACTGCTGCCATCGATGGGCGATGACCAAGCATAGGCGATTGTCGCGTTGGGATGGTCGTTAAGATCGAAAACATGGACCGTGCCTTCCCACACGGTCTGCCCCCCGTATGTCTCCTTGACGGGGACCGATCCTGTAGGCGTGGCTGTGCCGCCGTGCTGGTTTTCAACGGCCTGTTTTAATTTCTCAAAATTAGTTCCTGGCATTACCACACCTAAGGGATTCCAAATCGATACGGTCTCTGTTATAAAGGCAGCGACCACTCCACTAGAGGGCTAGTCTAGTGAAGTGGCCAAACCGCCGTCACGGTTTTTTCATGCGGCCTTTCCGCATAGAGCACCTTCCTTCCTCCGGGCTGTTCCACGGTTGTGAGTTAGCGGTAGCCAACCGTCAAAATAAGGGCCACGAGGCATCCGTCCTCGTGGCCTGTTTTTTCACAACGCTGCCGTAAGATTTGCCACCTCACGCTTATAGCGCTCTACTGATGGGTTCACTTGAAGCCGCTGTCCATCAACAACATACTTCCGCCCGCTCACGAGCTTAGAAAGTGGGACACGCTGCTTGCCGCTAATTCGTCCGCTCGAATGAAAGTCATCAAGTAGATGAAAGCAGCTTCCTACATTAGGTTCCGAAAACACGCTGTTGTATGTCTTCGCAATTTTAATCGCTTGTTCAACAAAAAACCGTGTTGAGCTATCCGGCGTGTTGCTCTTTTGACGATTCCAGCCGCAATGGGTCATTACGATTGCGTGCACTTTTGGTTGGTGTTCCAACCCAGCCTGTTTATTGAACTTATGGAAATCCATATCGGGGCTTGTGAGCATTGCCAATGTAAGCCGTAGCGCCTCAAGTGAATGTTGATCCACCCGAACTGGTATTATCAGTGCATCCGCCGCCATCCATGCCAAGTGGGTAGCCCCGCCAAAAAACGGGCTGGTATCGATTAGAATCTTCGCCGGCTTAGATGTCCCTGAAGCCCTTTTGATAATTCGCCGAAGAGCCGTGAGTGCTCGCGCGCTAGCATCACGGGTATGAGTCCCCCCAGTGATTTGAGTGAACTGAGCGAGCTGGCTGTATAGGAACGAAGGAAACACGAACAGCTCACTGGAACCGGGGATCATGAATGTTGGCTTACTGCCGATGAACGATGGGCATGGCCCCTTAACAGACGTAACTATATCGGCGATATCGAAGTTTCCGGCATTAGTGATTTCAACAATTAGAGCATCGTAAAGGGTCTGCTTGAATTCGCTGAGCAGATCACCAAACATATTCTGCGAGAAATTGCGCTGCGGACAGGCGTCCACCAGTAACGTGGAGCAATCCCTAGAAAGTTCATACGCTAGTGTCTGACGTCAGCGCCTTTGGGACGAATTGAGGTAATTGCATAACGGAGGATTTCTGGCTCATCGTAGTGACCGAAGGGAACGAAGATGAGACAGAAATCAATGAGCAAGAACGACCCGGCGGAGAGAACGGTTCGGGATATTCGGCGCAAGACACGCAAGCAGTATACGGCTGAGGAGAAGATCCGGATCGTGGTGTCGGGCCTGCGCGGCGAGGAGAGCATCGCCGCCTTGTGCCGCCGCGAGGGCATCGCTGAGGGTCTGTATTACAGCTGGTCGAAAGAGTTTTTGGAAGCGGGCAAGAAGCGGCTCGCCGGCGACACCGGGCGCCAAGCGACCTCGGGCGAGGTTAAAGGCCTGCGCCAGGAGATGCGCGACTTGAAGGAGTTGGTCGCCGAACTTTCGCTGGAGAACCGTCTTCTCAAAAAAAACATGATCGGGCATGGGGGAGGCGAGGAATGAGGTATCCCGCATCCGAGAAGCTGGAGATCATCCGCCTGGTCGAGCAGTCCCACCTGGGCGTCGGGTCCACTTTGGACAAGCTGGGCATTCCGAAGACCACCTTTTATCGCTGGTACGATCGCTTTCTGGCCTTTGGCGACGCCGGTCTTGAGGATCGCAACAGCAGCCCGGGCCGGGTGTGGAACCGGATCCCGGATGATGTCCGGGGGCAGATCATCGATCTTGCCCTGGAGGAGACGCAACTGTCGCCCCGGGAACTGGCCGTCAGGTTTACGGACACCAGGGGCTACTTTGTCTCGGAAGCCTCGGTTTACCGGCTTCTCAAGGCCCACGGCCTGATCACCAGCCCCGCTTTCGTGGTCATCAAGGCAGCCGATGAGTTCCGCGACAAGACCACGGCGCCGAACCAGCTGTGGCAGACCGACTTCACCTATCTCAAGGTCATCGGCTGGGGCTGGTTTTACCTGTCGACCATCCTGGACGACTATTCCCGCTACATCATTGCTTGGAAGCTCTGCACCAACATGACGGCGGACGATGTGACGGCAACACTGAAGTTGGCGCTAGAAGCCTCAGGCTGCAATCGCGCCAATGTCGTCCACAAGCCGAGGCTGCTCAGCGACAACGGCTCGTCCTATATCTCCGGCGATCTGGCTGAATGGCTCGTGGACCACGGTATGGATCACGTTCGGGGCGCACCGTATCACCCGCAAACCCAGGGCAAGATCGAGCGCTGGCATCAAACGCTGAAGAACCGGATCCTGCTTGAAAATTATTATCTACCCGGCGATCTCGAAAACCAGATCAGCGCCTTCGTCGATCACTACAACAACCAACGCTACCACGAGAGCATCGGCAACGTAACTCCAGCCGACGCCTACTTTGGACGCCACACCGCCATCATCGAAAAGAGAAAAAGGATCAAAAAACTGACCACCCAAAACCGCCGCTTGAACCATCAACGCCAAGCGGCTTAACATCAAACAAAGATGAGCCAGATCCTCCCTTATGAAACACGCTCAACAGTCCCATTTGTTTTGATGACGGACACTTTGACGAGGTCGTCGTCTGGATGCGGGACCGACTCGACAGGTTGGTCACTACGCTTCATCCGCGGCTGCAACGCATGATCTCCGCTGGGCGTTGAAGGGCGTCCCTGTCTGGTATTCATTGCTGCTTTTTGGAGTCACTACCTCAGTATCCGGGTGGCAAGCGAAAGGGCATTGTCAGGTTAAATTCTCTTAGTAGCCTTTCCCTGTCCCCCTTTGGGGAGTTCAGGGCGAAAAAAGTTTTGTTCGGATTAGACCAGACAAGCACGGGCAACGAAGCTGGCTCAACAACAAGAAAATTCTAACATACGATTTTGTCTGACAATGCCCTCTTTATGGGCTCCAGCGGATCATCTTTGGTCATTGTCTTTGTCAGTTGGTGGAGAGCCCGCTAGCTTGTCTCCACCGCCCACCCAGGATGTCGGCGGCGATGCTGTCGGCGATGCGGGCTGCCGACTCCTGCACTGAATCCCGCGCAAGATGCGCGTAGCGCGCCGTCGTCTCGACCTGAGTGTGGCCAAGTAGCTTTCCGATCATGGGCAGGCTTTCGCCCAGCGCCAGCGCGCGGCTGGCATACGAATGGCGCAAGTCGTGGAGCCGCACATCCTCCAGTCCAGCGCGTTTGCGGATGATTTTCCAGGGGTCATTGACGTTGCGCATGTAACTGCCCTTGACCTGCCCCGGAATGACCCACGAATTGTCTGGAACGCGCGGCACTTTTGCCAGAACGCGCACCGCCTCGGGAGATAGTGAAATCGCTCTGGGGCCGGTTTTGCTATCGCTGAGCCGCAGCTCATTCGCCTCCAGATCCACCTCCTCCCAACGCAGCGTCAATATCTCGTTGCGCCTGCACCCGGTCAGCATCAGCAGACGGATCGCCGCCACCGCATGCACCGAGACACCGCGGCAGGTCTCGGCCTCGCTCAACACCCGGCCCAGGCGGCGGAATTCCTCCTCGGTCAAGAACCGCTCGCGCTTACGCTCCTTATACCTGACTTGATACCGGCAGGGGTTGCTCCCCTCCGGGACAAGGCCCAGATCCTCCGCGGTTCTGAATATCCGCGACAGCGTGTCCACCACCTGGTTCGCCATGGCGGGAAAATCGCGGAGCTTGTAATGAAGCTCCGCCACATGCGCCTGACCGAGCTCAAGCGCGGACAATTTACCGAGGGAGGGAACGATGTGCTTCTCGACGTTCAGACGGTACATCGCCACTGTCTTCGGCTTGCAGCGTACCGCCACATGCTCTTCCAGATACCGCGCCGCAAGTTCGGCCACCGTGGGTCCGTCCGCGAGCCTCAAAGCCATCGGTTCTGCGACGGGCTTCTCGCCCGCCTTGATCCGCGCGATGATCAGCGCCGCCCGCCGCCGTGCCTCCTCGGCGGTGATCACACCGTGACGGCTAACGGTCACCCGCTTCGCCGCGGCGCCTGCGGCCCTGGTCTGGACGATGTAGTATTTGCTCCCCGAGGGATACACCCGCACCCCGAAGCCCAACAGCTCGCTGTCCCAGAACACCGTGTCCTTTTCGACCTTCAGCGCTTCGACGGTACGCCTTGAAATGGTCTTCGTTTGCAATTTGGCCATGTCTAGGCTCCCGGTCTTCCCAATTCTGTCCGCCTCACGCGGCCTCGGCATCTTGCGGCAGAATATCCGCACCGATGCTGCCGCCGACCTTCGCCGCCGAGATCTTCTCCGTGTCCCGTGCAAGATGGGCGTAACGCGCAGTCGTTGTGACATTCGTATGGCCCAGGAGCTTCCCGATCATGGGCAACCCCTCGCCAAGTGCCAGCGCGCGGCTCGCATAGGAATGGCGGAGGTCGTGAATCCTGACATCCTCCAGCCCGGCACGCGCCCGCAGGCGTATCCAGATCGGTTCTATGTTCGAAAGATGCGCACCCGGCTTCCGGCCCACGATGACCCAGGGGTTGCCTGCAACGCGGGGAATGCCATCCAGCACAGCCTCCACCGCCGGAGTCAGCGAAACCCTGCGCGCACCCGTCTTGGAATCTCGTAAGCGTAGCTCCTTGGCCGTGCGGTCCACATCGTCCCAGCGCAATGTTACGATTTCGTTGCGCCGGCATCCGGTCAGCATCAGCAGGCGGAGCGCCGCGATGGCCGACGGCAAGACCGAGCCCTCCGCTTCCGCTTCATCCATCACCCGGCCCAGCCGCAGGTATTCTTCGGGCGTGAGAAACCGCTCGCGGCGTCGCTCCTTGTACTTTCGCACCGACCGGCATGGGTTCTGCCGTGATGGCGTTAACCCCCAAGCCTCGGCGAGGGAAAGCATCTTCGAGAGTACTTCCACCGCCCGGTTCGCCTGGTAAGGCTTGTCGCGAAGCCCGCAGTGCAGGGCCGAGACACGCGCGCGGTCCACCGCCTCTATGGCAAGCCCGCCGAGCTCCGGTAGGATGTATTTTGTGACCACGGCCCGGCAGAGTTTTATGGTTGCCGGCCCACAGCTCACCGCGACATGCGCCTCCATGTAGCGCTCGGCCAGATCGGACACCGTCCACGCCGGAACGGGCGGCGGCGGAACCGGAGGCTCGCCCCGCTTGATGCGGTCAATGATGATGGCTGCGTCCTTGCGCGCCTGCTCGGCGGAAACCTTTCCATGCCGGCCTATGGTCACCCGCTTCAGCCCGGCCGGTCCGCGCGATTGGACAACATAGACTTTACGCCCCGTGGTGTAGACCCTTACCCCAAACCCGGGCAGGTCCCGATCCCAGAACACCGCGTCCTTGCCTTGGACACAAAGGGTGTCGACGGTGCGTTTGGAGAGCCTTGGTGGTCCCTTGCTCGCCATGGTGTCCTCCCGCTAGCGTATTTCCTTCTCTGGCGTGCGTTACCGGATGCGTAATCGAAACGCAACCGACTGACATCAAATCAGGGCGCATTCAAGCGCAGGTCTGAGTGGAATGCAAGCGTTGGAACTCGAAGGAATGTGGAATAAAGCCAGTGTAAATAGCTATTTATCATACTGCAGCGTAGTCTAGCGCATCCCTGACCAAAGAGACTGAACGGCACATTATCTATGGCGTGCCGTTGATCATGAAGGCGAAGTTCTTGAGGTTTTTGCCACGAAACGGCGGGACCGCGAAGCCGCGCTTAGGTTTCTGAGGCGGGCTATGCAGCGTTATGGCCGGCCGGCTTCGATCGTCACGGACAGGCTACAATCATACCGGGCTGCGATGAAGGTGATCGGCAACGAGGGCCGCCAAGAGACCAGGCGCTGGCTCAACAACCGGGCAGAAAACTCACATCTACCCTTCCGGCGACGGGAACGCGCAATGTCCAAATTCAGGGAGGTCAGGACTCTGCAGAAATTCGCCTCCGTCCATGCTTCGATCCATAACCACTTCAACCACCAACGCCATCTCAACCGCAGCGACATTTTCAAACAAGCCCGAGCCGCTGCGCTGGCCGAGTGGTGTCAACTTGCAGCCTAGAGGTCCTCAATTGAAGGTTCTTCAGGTCCAGCCCATTTAGTCTGACAATGCCCGCCGGACCACTAATCGGGGGCAGGCCACCCGTTGCTGTACAATCCCTTCCGCTACTTCAACAGGTCGTACGAGATCATCCGGCTCGTTGTGATGATGTATGTTCACGACCCGCTGTCGCTGCGTCAGGTCGAAGACATTCTGTTCGAACGCGGCATCGACATCTGTGACGAGAGTGGCGTCAACTTGCAGCTTGAGAGCCCTCTATTGTAGGTTCTACAGGTCCGATCCAGTTAGTCTGACAATGCCTGAGCGATTCTATGGAGGACGGTATGACGAAGGTGGAATACACAGGCGGACCGGTGTCGGATATAGGCTCTACCCAAAGCACTCTCGTCGAAGATTGCGCCGGCGAGGCGGACACCGCAGCCGCGTTGCGCAGGGATCACGATGCCATTCGCCGGATCTTCGAGACCGGAGAATATCCTTACAAGCGGAAGCTCACCCGTAAGATCTACGAGAAACAGAAGGCCGAACTGCAGGTGGAACTGCTGAAGGTCCAAGAATGGGTGAGGAAGACGAAGAGGAAGATCATCATTCTGTTCGAAGGAAGGGATGCCGCCGGCAAGGGCGGGACTATCAATAGGTTCACCGAACATCTCAATCCGCGTGGTGCCCGGGTAGTGGCGCTCGACAAGCCGACCGAAGGCGAGAAGACCGAGTGGTTCTTCCAGCGCTATATCCGCCATCTGCCGCGGGGCGGCGAAATCGTTCTGTTCGACCGCTCCTGGTACAACCGCGCCGGCGTCGAGCGGGTGATGGAGTTTTGCAACGCCAAGGAGTATCTGGAGTTCATGCGTCAGGCTCCGGAGCTGGAGCGCATTTTCGTGCGCAGTGGGATTGTCCTGTTCAAATACTGGTTTTCTATCACCAGAGAGGAACAGAAACGCCGTTTCGAGGCGCGCGAGAGAGACGTCCTGAAACGATGGAAGCTGTCGCCGATCGATCGCCAATCGCTTGGCAGATGGGACGCCTATACCACCGCCAAGGAGGACATGTTCTTCTACACCGACACCGCCGACGCGCCCTGGACGATTATCAAGTCCGACGACAAGAAACGCGCCCGGCTGAACTGCATGAGGCACTTTCTCGCGACCCTGCCATATGCTGACAAGGATACTCGCGTCGTGGGCCAGCCAGATCCTCTGATTGTTGGAGCTAGCGCCGAGGCGTTCCCTCCCGCGGAGACATTCCGTCATTGTCACGTTGTTGAACGGTAGTTATGCGCATTTGGCCCGGAAATCCTACGCAAATGGCAGCGGTGGCGGTTTGCCATAGGCCCATTGCTTGGTTGCGAAACTGGCGCAATGGTTTTCGGGAAATCAGATAACGTTGGACGTTGAAGGGGCATTGTCAGATTAAATCTGCTTGGTCATCTCTCCCTGTCCCCTCTTGGGGATTTCAGGGCGCAGCGACTTATTTTGTCTGGCTTAGACCAGACAAGAACGGGCTACGAAGCGGGCTCAACAACGGGAAAATTCTAACATCGGATTTTAGTCTGACAATGCCACTTCGAGCGTCCAAGCCAGGTTACTGACATTACGCACCCTGTCTGGCACCAGCTCCGCCTCTCGCAACATCGCATCGAGTGCGTCTTTGTCCAACCGGGCTTCTCCTGAGCCCAAGCGTTCCATCAAGTCTCCAATCAACCGATTGCGCACCCCGGCTTCGTCGCCCAGATTGTTGACATAGGGTCGGAGACATGCCTCGATAGCTCCCGCGAGTTCCTCACTGCGGACAAAAAACCTCATTTCGAAACGACTAAGTAGGTGGAAAACCACTTCACGTTCGTCCGCCGTCGCACTGCCTGCACCTTTGATTCGCGTGTTCTCCGCGACATGGTCGAGGAATTCCCGATCGCTGAGGCAAAGCGTCTACGTGAAGTCGCGCTTCCTCGCGTTGTCGAAATGGTTTGGGTCTTCCATCGCTTTTAATCTGGCAAGAAAGCTCTTGAACGCTTCCAATCTGCCGGGGGCATTGTCAGACTAAATCGGCTTGAGCTGAAAAGTAAGGTCTCCTAGCCTCCGGCAATGTACAATCCCTTCCGGTATTTCAATAGTTCGCCTGAGGTCATTCGCCTCGCGGTGATGACGTATATCCGCTATCCGCTGTCGTTGCGTCAGGTCGAAGATATTCTGTTCGAACGGGGCATAGACATTTGCCATGAGACCATACGGTACTGGTGGAACCGCTTTGGCCCGTTGTTTGCTTCGGAGATCCGGAAGAGGCGGACAGACCGGCGCAACTGGTCGAACTGGCGCTGGCATCTTGATGAGGTGTTCGTCCGCATCAATGGCGAAACACATTATCTATGGCGGGCTGTCGATCATGAAGGCGAAGTGCTTGAGGTCTTTGCCACAAAACGGCGGGATCGCCGGGCCGCGCTTGAGTTTCTGAAGCAGGCTATGAAGCGTTATGGCCGACCGGCCACGATCGTGACGGACAGGCTACAGTCATACAGGGCTGCGATGAAGGTGATCTGTAATGCAGCCGCCCAGACCTGCGGTCGTTGGCTGAACAACCGCGCGGAAAACTCACATCAGCCCTTCCGACGACGGGAAGGGGCGATGGCTCGGTTCAGAGACATTAAGACCCTGCAGAAATTCGCCTCCGTTCATGCCTCGATCCACAACCATTTCAACCACCAACGTCACCTCAACCGCCGCGATGTTTTCAAACAAGCCCGAGCCGCTGCCCTGGCCGATTGGCAGCAACTCGCAACCTGATGGCTCTCAATTATAGGTTCACTAGGTCTGGTTCAGTTAGTCTGACAATGCCGGCGGCGGTCCTCCGCTCCGGTGAGCGGTTCGGCGCGGCGCACGTGATCGATATCCTGCGCGGGACGGAGACCGAAAAGATCACGCGCGCCGGGCATCACCGGCTACCCACTTTCGGTGCCGGTGAGGCCCGGAGCAAGAACGAATGGCGCTCGCTGATCCGCCAGTTGGTGGCGACCGGGTTCCTGCGGATCGACATCGCCGGCTATGGCGGGTTGGCGATCACGGAAATGGGCAGTTGTCTGTTGCGCGGTGATGGCGAATTCCTCTACCGCGCGGATACAGTGGTTGCAGGGGCGTCATCGCCATCGCGGAAAACCCGAGGGCGCCCGGACAAGGAAGCTGGCCGTCCGCTGGACGGTGATCAGGCGGCGCTGCTGGACGCGCTCAAGGCACTGCGGCTTGAACTCGCAAGGGTACGCGGCGTGCCGGCCTATATCGTGTTTCCCGACCGCACGCTGATCGACATGGCGCGCCGATGCCCGCGCACACAAGAGGAGTTCGCCGAAGTCAACGGCGTCGGCGCGGCCAAGCTCAAGCAGTTCGCGAAACCGTTTCTGGCCGCAATCGAAAGCGCCCTCTCCGAGGCATTGTCACGTTGTTGAACGGTAGTTATGCGCATTTGGCTCAGAAGTCCTGCTCAAGCGGCAGAGGTGGCGGTTTGCCATAGGCCCATGGGGCGGCATTGTCAGGGTAAATTGGCTTGAGCCGGGAAGTAAGGTTTCGTAGCCTCCGGCGATGCAAAATCCCTTTCGTTATTTCAACAATTCGCCTGAGGTAATCCGCAGCGCGGTGATGCTGTATGTCGGCTTTGTCAAGTTAACCGGATTCACGCCAAAATCTCGGTAAATTGTCGATGGCTACATTACGCAATTGCAATGGCTTAGCCTCATGAAGAAATGCCGAAAACAGCCTACAATCAGTTAACGTGACAATGCCTCGCTGGATGCAGAAAATCTCCTATGCCCGATACCGCTTTCCACCCGTGATCATTCAGGACGCTGTCTGGCTGTATTTCCGGTTTCCCCTCAGCTACCGGGACGTCGAAGATCTGCTCGCTGAACGTGGTATTGATGTTTCTTACGAAACGGTCCGGCGCTGAGCATTGAAGTTTGGGTAGGCCTATGCCCGGAGACTGAGGACAACGCGCCCTCGACCAGACGCCCGAGGGCACCTCGACGGGCATTGTCAGACTAAAATCGTATGTTAGACTTTTCCTGTTGTTGAGCCACCTTTGTCGCCCGTGCTTGTCCGGTCTCAGCCTGACAAAACGTGTTTTGCGCCCTGAAATCCCCAAAAGTGGACAGGGAGAGACGACCAAAACAATTTAGTCTGACAATGCCGCTTAGAGGATAGAATATGATTGACGCACCCAAAAACAGCGCTTCATCGGCACCCGAAGATTCGCGATGGAACCCCATTTCTAAAACGCTGGAAACCCTCAAACCACAGACGAATAAGCCCGTGAAAAATCCTGCGAGAGAAACTGTGGAGGTAGTTTCCACATCGAATAGGCAGCAGTCCGCGGGTACGATCACAACCGTCGGCGTCACGATCACCATCACGGGCGACGTCGCTGGGAAAGAGGACATTGTTGTCAGCGGCGAGGTCGAAGGTAACATTGATTCAACCTCTAGCGTCGTAACTATCGAAAAGTCTGGGCGTATAAAGGGCAACATCGTCGGCAAGCAGGTGAGAATTAAGGGCACCGTGTCAGGAGATATAAAAGCTCTGGAAAAGGCCGCTATTTCTTCTACTGGAATCGTTCAAGGCACGATTATTTCTCCAGGAGTTGCAATTGAGGATGGCGCAAAGTTCAAGGGGTGCATCGACATGGAGATCGGCGAAAGCAAAGAGGACACTTCCAAGGCACCACTCGCTACACTAGAAGAAGATTTGAAGCCTGAAAGCGGGAACTTCCATGAGTTTAGACGCAAATAGGGGTCTGAACGGTATTCCCCCTCCACAAAGTTGGTCATTGGAAACGACACGCTTGCTTCCGCAAGTATTCAAAGGCATAGATTTTTCACAAAGGCTGTATGTTCTTGATGTGGGGTCGGCACAACAAAAAAGCATCAAGTTTTTTTCCCGGTTCCGTTGTCGTTTATATGTCGCCGACCTATTTGACCCATCTGTTCCCGGAAGGAATGTAGACTCATTGTCGACGTTTCTAGAATACGCCAAGAATGTATATTTCGATGTGTGCCTGTTGTGGGATTATCTCAATTATCTGGACGACGCTGCGCTTGAGGAATTTTTTTCCGCTCTCAGAAAGCACATTCACCCCAACACACGAGTGTTTGCCACTGGGCCGTATTCGCCTGACTATCCATTAACTGCCCATAAATATGCCATTATAGATTTCGATCGGTTAGCCATTCGGCGGGTTGCCACATGGCTTCCCCACCCGCGTTCACAGGCCGAAGTTCTGAAGGCCATGCCACTTTTCAAAGTGCACAGCGCCGCGCTTCGGCGCGACAACCGGCTTGAATTACTCTTGCGTAGCTCCCTCAAAAGGGCATTGTCAGAGTAAATTGGCTTGAGCCGGGAAGTAAGGTTTCGTAGCCTCCGGCGATGCAAAATCCCTTTCGTTATTTCAACAGTTCGCCTGAGGTAATCCGCAGCGCGGTGATGCTGTATGTCAGCTACCCCTTGTCGCTGAGACAGGTCGAAGATCTTCTGTTCGAGCGCGGAATCGACATCTGCCATGAGATCGTGCGGTACTGGCGGAACCGCTTTGGTCCGTTGTTTGCAGCCGAAATCTGGAAACGCCGTGTTCGTCATGGATCCTATTCGCTGTGGCGCTGGCATCTTGATGAGGTGTTCGTCCGCATCAACGGCGAGACATGTTATCTATGGCGCGCCGTTGACCATGAAGGCGAAGTTCTTGAGGTTTTGGCCACGAAACGGCGGGACCGCGAAGCCGCGCTTAGGTTTCTGAGGCGAGCTATGAAGCGTTATGGCCGGCCGGCCACGATCGTCACGGACAGGCTACAGTCATACCGGGCTGCGATGAAGGTGATCGGCAACGAGGGTTGCCAAGAGACCAGGCGCTGGCTCAACAACCGGGCGGAAAACTCACATCTACCCTTCCGGCGACGGGAACGCGCAATGGCCAAATTCAGGGAGGTAAAAACTCTGCAGAAATTCGCCTCCGTCCATGCTTCGATCCACAACCACTTCAACCCCCAACGCCATCTCAACCGTCGCGACATTTTCAAGCAAGACCGGTCCGCCGCCCTTGCCGAATGGCGGCAACTTGCAGCCTAGAGGTTCTCAATTGAAGGTTCTGCAGGTCCAGCCCATTTAGTCTGACAATGCCCATCCTGGTACTTGCACAGCACGACTGGGACCATGAGCAGATGAGGCCCGCCGTGCGGGAGGCGTTCCGCAAGGTGCTGGACTGCGGCACCGCGGCGCTGGGCTCCGAGGTGTTCGCCTCCGACAATGAGGAACGGGTCGTCTACCACACGTGCAAGTCCCGCGCCTGCCCGAGTTGCGGCTACCGGGCCACGACGCTCTGGCAGCGTGACCAATGGCGGGAGCTCCCAGACACTCCCTATGCCCACATCAGCTTCACGATGCCAGATGTGCTCTGGCCCTTGTTCCGGCAGAACCGCCACTTGCTCCACGACCTCCCGGTCCTGGGGGCCAAGGTTATCGAACATTGGGCCTTCCAGACATACGGGGTGAGGCTGATGATCCTGGTGGGCATTGTCAGACTAAAATCGTATGTTAGAATTTTCTTGTTGTTGAGCCAGCTTCGTCACCCGTGCTTGTCTGGTCTAAGCGAGACAAAACTTATTTTTGCGCCCTGAAATCCCCGAAAGGGGACAGGGAGAGACGGCCAAGAAGATTTAATCTGACAATGCCACTCCAACCACTAACGCTATCTCAACCGCCGCTATACTTTCAAACAAGCCCGAGCTGCTGCGCTGGCCGAGTGGTGTCAGCTTGCAGCCTAGAGGTCCTCAATGAAGGTTCTACAGGTCCGACCGAGTTAGTCTGACAATGCCAATCCAAGAAAGTTCCGACGCGTCGGTTGGGGCGCTTAATCTAGTCAAGCATGATTGCTTGCCGGTTCGCTTGTTTGGGTCACGGAATTTCCTAGTTTAAGACCTTGATCTTAAGCGGTCCTTGACTCTCCATTGCGCGCAGCTAACGTATTTCCCATCGTAAAAAACATCTGAGCGGCCCATGCCTGCCCCTCCGCAGTGGTGCCGTAATCCTGATGCTCAAATGATTGTTTGGCGACCGGCCCGGCACAACCCTTGGGGACGTCATCCGACTTCGGCAAGGAATAAGGAACCATGCATCTTACCAGATGGAGTGCGCTCGCAATCGTCCTATTGTTTCTCACAGCGTGCGGCGGAGGCGGGCACGGCACAGCCTTCATCCCACCGCCAACGGTAGTGACGCCTTTGCCCGTCCAGCCACCAGAGCCAACGCCGCCAACTGTAATGCCGGACCCGGACCCTGGGCCAGTGGTATCGGGCACCGACGACATCACACTCACTGATGTTCAGAAAACAGACCCCGCCGCCACGATTAGCGCCGTATCTGGCGCGGCGACCTCACTGCCGGTTTTTGGAAGCGTTACGCAATCTGAACGCATAGGAAGTCTTGCCGGCATATCGGTCGAGGGCACCAGCACAGAATTCGACGGACAGGATTTGGCAATAACGATCAGGCGCGACGATGGAAGCGCGCTCACGTTTGGTACGGCTAGATCGGATGTCGTTGAGCCGGCGGGGCAAGTATCTGCTGGAGGGGACGCCGCCGGCGGCTGGTACTTCTTGAATCTTTCAGAAGATGCTCTTTCCCTGGCTCACGCTAATGTCGTTTGGGATAATTCCGACCCATTCAGTTACCTGTCCTTAGGTTACTGGCTCCATTTTTCAGGAAACCTCCTTTCGCTGGATATGATTGGCGGTGAGATCGGCGGTTTCGTTGATGGTCCAGAACTAGACTTGTCTGCACCGCCGAACATGCCGATCACTGGGATGGCCAGCTATTCTGGTCCGGCTCAAGGGATATTCGCGGCCGAGCATGGAACCGACACGGAGTCACCGCTTGGAAGCACAGTAATCGGTGAGTATTTCGCCACGATCTCACTGACCGCAGACTTCGACGCCAGCACGATAAGGGGCTGCATCGGGTGCTCCGGCACATTGACGCTTGATGGGATTTACACCGACGGGGTGACCGGAGAGGAATCTTTTCACTTCGATCACGAAGAAGTCCCCACAACCCTAATCCATTTTGGGGCTACCTCATTCGGTTCGGACGGGACATTCAGCGGTACCGATGTTATGCTTGAAGACACCACCAACGATATCCCATTCACAAGTTCAAGCGGCGCATGGGGCGGAAGATTCTCGAACATCCCCAGCGTGAACGGCGACCCACGCTCTGTGGCCGGAACAACCGGCGCAGAAGGAGAAACCGCTGGTGGAAGTTCCGTTGCCTTTATCGGGCCTTACATCAGCGGAATAGACTAGTTAAGGGAATTATAGGCATTGTCACGTTAAGTGATTGTAAGCTGTTTTCGGCATGTCTCCATGGGGCTAAGCCATTGACATGGCATTGTCAGAGTAAATTGGCTTGAGCCGGGAAGTAAGGTTTCGTAGCCCCCGGCGATGCAAAATCCCTTTCGTTATTTCAACAATTCGCCTGAGGTAATCCGCAGCGCGGTGATGATGTATGTGCGCTATCCCTTGTCGCTGAGACAGGTCGAAGATCTTCTGCTCGAGCGCGGCATCGACATCTGCTATGAGACCGTGCGGCACTGGTGGAACCGCTTTGGTCCGTTGTTTGCAGCCGAGATCCGGAAACGCCGTATTCGTCATGGATCCTATTCGCTGTGGCGCTGGCATCTTGATGAGGTGTTCGTCCGCATCAACGGTGAGACACATTACCTATGGCGCGCCGTTGACCATGAAGGCGAAGTTCTTGAGGTTTTGGCCACGAAACGGCGGGATCGCGAAGCCGCGCTTAGGTTTCTGAGGCGGGCTATGAAGCGTTATGGCCGGCCGGCTTCGATCGTCACGGATAGGCTACAGTCATACCGGGCTGCGATGAAGGTGATCGGCAACGAGGGTTGCCAAGAGACCAGGCGCTGGCTCAACAACCGGGCGGAAAACTCACATCAGCCCTTTCGAAGGCGGGAAGGGGCAATGGCACGGTTCAGAGATGTCAGGACCCTGCAGAAATTCGCCTCCGTCCATGCTTCGATCCACAACCACTTCAACCACCAACGCCATCTCAACCGCCGCGATGTTTTCAAACAAGCCCGAGCCGCTGCGCTGGCCGAGTGGCGTCAAATTGCAGCCTAGAGGTCCTCAATTGAAAGTTCTGCAGGTCCAGCCCATTTAGTCTGACAATGCCCTTCCGACGACGTGAAAGGGCAATAGCTCGGTTCAGAGGCATCAAGACCTTGCAGAAATTCGCCTCCATCCATGCTTCGATCCACAACCATTTCAACCACCAACGCCATCTCAACCGCCGCGACATATTCAAACAAGCCCGAGCCGCGGCGATGGCGGAGTGGCGTCAACTTGCTGCCTGAAAGTCCTGTATTATGGGTTCTTCTTCTCAACGCCAGCTAGTCTGACAATGCCCTTTTCTCGCGAAGATCCTGGTCTGCCCGCCTTGAGGGTGAAGGGCCGTTTCATTGGACGGAGGTGATTGGGTGTCAGCGGACATCCGATGTTCTTCTGAGGCTATTGGCGTTGGTGTGTTTGGCTCACGCCTAACGGATCGCACCCCAGAATGAACTCTTCCTTCCGTGCTCGCGGCGTAATCTGGCTTCATAGGCATCGTGCGCTTCATAGGCCCCGAAATCATCAATCGCCGATGCCAGACTTGAACAATCCATGAGATGTCTCGCGGCATGCTTGTATCGGCTGGAGCGGCGATGCGTCAGTGCGAAGTCGATCATCGAGCGAAGCACGAGCGTTGCGGCAAGCGGATGCTTGCCAGCCATCGCTTCCGCGGTCGGGGTCAATATCTCATAGTGATTGCCATCCAGATCCTCCGCCTGTCGGATAGTGAGCGCGGCTGCCCTGTCCAGGGCGGGCCACGACACCAGGAATGACAGCGCCTCAAGTGGGCACTCGTAGCCCTGCGCATAATCGAGCGCCCGCTTCTCAGCTTCAACGTCCTCAAAGTCGGGCAGACGCTTTAGATAGGCTCGCAGATGCGGGATCGACAAAGATCGCTCGAAGAACGACCAGCGATCCGCCTGGGCCTCGTCGCCACGTCCGAGGGCATCGAGCACATCGATCCGTGCGTCCACCCACTCGAAGGTCGGCCAGGGACAGCTATCCCGCTTGTGCTCGGCAGTGTCGAGCGTCTGCAATGCCTCGTCAGCTCTCTCCGTCGCAAGCAACCGGCGGGCGATTTGCGCGGCAATATTCGGTACTTTCCTGGTTTGTTCATCATATTGGGCTATGAACGCATCAACGTCGCCCTGGGCATCCGCAATATTTATCAATGCAAGGTGTACTGTGCTGGTCTGGAACTGTTCATCAACCTCGTCGGTGTAGACCGAGCCATCCGATCCGTAGCCGATCACACACCGCTCCTGATCGGATGGCTTTCGAACAGGTTCTTTGGACAGCCCGATCATCCGCTGTTTGAGGTGCTCCAGGCCTTTTTGCCCCAGTGCAGGCGTCAGAACATGGATCAGCGAATCGTACTGGCCATAGCCGTTGTCTATCAACGCGCGGAACGCATCGTCGGCAAGTGTTTCCGGATCGGGCTTTGCGGCTTTCGCAATCTCGCCGAGGTCATTAGCGGCGTTGTCAAAGACACCGATCACAGCTCCACTGCCGTCATCGCAGCGCTCGAAGACCGAGTCGGCCAGCGCCATGAAACGCCACATCAGTTCCAATCCCTCGGACGGGTCGCGTTTAGCCACCTTGTCCATGATGGCGCGGCGTTGAATTTGCAGATCATCGACCAGGGCCCGCCGGTTCTGCCAGTTGACGAACCCGCTGGAGCGTGCGATCAGCGCCAGCCGTTTGCGGATTTCCTGCGCAACCGCGGCGGGGTTCTCCTCGCCGGCGAGCTCCAGCCTGAGACGGCTTTTGGCCTTGGTGTTGCCGGTACTGATCTCTATCAACAGCTCCGCAAGCCGCTGGGTGCCCAGCGATTCGAGGTTCTTCGCGTTCAATGTCTTCTTCAAAGCCACCAACTTAGCCGTCCCCTCGGTATTGCCAGACTAAAATCATGTTTTAGATTTTTTCCGTTGTTGAGCCAGCTTCGTCGCATGTGCTTTTCCGGTCTAAGCTGGAAAAACTTATTATTGCGCCCTGAAATCCACAAAAGGGGACAGGGAAAGGCTACCAAGCAAATTTAATCTGACAATGCCCACCCCGTTGTTGCCGGCGACCTCAGCCCGGGTAGTGAAGCTGGCGGCATTGTCAGACTAAATGGGCTGGAACTGCAGAACCTTCAATTGAGGACCTCTAGGCTGCAAGTTGCCGCCATTCGGCCAGGGCGGCGGACCGGTCTTGCTTGAAAATATCGCGGCTGTTGAGATGGCGTTGGTGGTTGAAGTGATTGTGGATCGAGGCATGGACGGAGGAGAATTTCTGCAGGGTCCTGACATCTCTGAACCGTGCCATTGCCCCTTCCCGCCTTCGAAAGGGTGTTGTCACGTTATTGAACGATCGTGCTGTGAATTGGCATAGAACTCAAGCTCAAGCGGTGGCGGTGGCGGTGGTGGTTTGCCACAGGCTCATTGCTTGGTTGCGAAACCGGCGCAATGTTTTTCGGGAAATCAGATGACGTTGGACGTTGAAGGTGTTGTAGACGGTGGCGTGGGTAGAGAGAAATCGCTGCGCTGATCGAGCCGATTTGAAACGTTGCATTCGTCGTTCGCGTTGCCGTACCGGCAAGTGAGAATTCTCAGCTCGGTTGTTCTTCCTGCCACCAAAATCACGGTGCTGGGCAAGGCCCATATCCTTCAAAGCAGCACCGTAAGATGGCAGTTTGTCTGTGATGAATGCGTCAGGGACAAATCCTTGCTTTTTCAACAGCTTGCGCATCAACTTGAGCGCTGCCTTCTTGTTTCTGCGTGACTGAACCAGGATATCCAGCACTTCGCCTTCGCTATCGACAGCTAGCTCATTCTTGCTATTTGATGTCAGGACACGCTACCTAATTGATAACACGTCATAATTTAGCTATCAAAAATCTAGCAAGAAAACCATGTACAAATCCGTAATCAAATTGAAAGCGGGTTGGTTACAACTCTAGCGCAGCCAGGCGCACTTTTGTCGTATGCTTTCTCCGGCGCCCCGTTTTCGGTTCCGCCGGAGCATGCTCTCAAAACGGCGTTGTCACGTTATTGAACGGTAATAACGAGAATTTAGCACGGAGGTCCTACTCAAACGGCAGCGGTGGCGGTTTGCCACAGGCCCATTGCGTGGTTGCGAAACCGGCGCAATGTTTTTCGGGAAATCAGATGACGTTGGACGTTGAAGGTGTTGTAGACGGTGGCGTGGGTAGAGAGAAATTGCTGCGCTGATCGAGCCGATTTGAAACGTTGCATTCGTCGTTCACGTTGCCGGACCGGCAAGTGAGAATTCTCGGCTCGGTTGTTCTTCCTGCCACCAAAATCATGGGACTTATATACCCGAATCACAATGAGGTGGTGCAATGACTAGCGTTGATCTTCCAGAAGTTTCCGAATCCTTGCAAGAATCTGCTCATTCGTCACAGGATCGAGCTTGCCAAGAATGTGACGCGCCAGATCAACGAGGTCCTGGCGATGGGCACGGAAGGCACGAACCGGCCTCTGGCCGTGGCTCTCCTGAGGGACAGCAACGGAGAGCAATAAAAGTAAGTCGCCCGCTTCTGTCGGTTCAATTCCGACCACTTCCCCCGCTTTCAGATCATGAACGTACCGAAATTGCTCGGCAGCTTGGTCGTATGTTTTTGGATGGGGAATTACTTTGCGGCCGGGAACCTCACTCACGATAAAATCTCCTTCTCTTGGTCAAACCCCAAAGTAAAGGCGCCCCCATGTCTACTACTCCTTTCCCGACATCTGTTCGGCCATGTGGAGATACCGAAGTGTGGCTGTCAATGCGGATATGGCCTCTTTGTCTCCCGTCCATTTCCGTTCGCCGTGCCGCATCTCGTCGATCATCCTCTCAACGAGAACCTGGGGAGATATTGGCTCAGGCAAATCGCTATTCCGAAGAGATTGAACGAGCACTGCAAGAAGGGCGGCCGCTCCATACTGCGAGAGAGGCGTTGGATCGTCCATGCTCATGATAAAATCTCCTTCTCTTAGTCAAACCCCAAACCCGAGGTGCTATTCCATGTCTACTGATATTACGGTTCCCACGCTTCCGGTAGATCGTCCTGATGCGCGGATGGCTCTCCCTCAAAGGAGCGAAGAAACTGGGCCTGGATACGCTCAAGCCAAGCGACATACTGAGAAACGTGTTCGTGCCCTGCTTTCTGACGTGCCTCCCGAATGGTTTGTGAGAGAGCATTTGCAAGCTTCTTCCCATAATCCTCTGGTCGCAGCTCATTCTCCTTCAGAAGCTTGGCATATTCTCCAGATAGCATACAGAACGTTGAGAGAGCCTTACTGATGTCGTTCGTAGGGTTTTGATTGTCACTCATGAGAACTCTCTTTCTCGTGGGTTTGAGCCTCGCCCGTGTCAGCGGGCGGGGTTCTATTTCTACTTATCCTTCCCGATGGTCTTGATCGTGACCGGCCTTAGAGCGCGGGCCGCAAGTTCTTCCGGTGTCGTGTCGATGCTCATGTCTTCCTCAAGCTCAGCCTTGTTTGGCTGGTATGTGGCTGGCTTGACCCACACCACAGGCTTTTCACGTTTCTTTGTCATAACACTAAATCCTGGTAACGGATTCGCTTGCCCTCCATTCCCCTTACCATGGCCTGCATTTGGTCAATGGTATCGGCTGGCCGGTCGTTGTGGCGCCCGGCAAACTCGCTCACATAACGGTCCAGGTGCTTCTCACTCATCTTGTGGAAGGTGCCTTTGTGGGCTCTTTTCAACATGGCCCAGAAGCTTTCTATGCCGTTTGTGTGCACCATCCCTGAGACGTATTCGCCCACAGTATGTTTGACGCTCTCATGCTCAAACGGGAGCCCGTAATAGGCCATAGCGTCATCGGTGAAGACGGTCGCGCCCTCAGCGGCATTCTCGGCCACAAAGCCTTGTAGCGTCTTGGCGTCGGTATTTTTCACGACCTTAGCAGTTACAAGGTTTGTAGCCCGGTCCTTCGCTCCAACAACGGCAACCTTGCCCGCTGTTCCATGACCTTTGAGCTTCGCGCGTTTGGACTTCGGCATGTTCTTGCGCTTGCCGCCGAAGTAGGTTTCGTCCACCTCAACCGGGCCGGAAAACATCTTAGCCCCGTCAGTCTTCCAACTCTCGCGCAGACGATGCGCTAGGTACCAAGCGGTTTTCTGCGTTACTTCAAGGTCGCGGTGCAGCTTCATAGACGACACACCTTTAAGGTTTGTCGCCAGAAGATAAATTGCAATCGCCCATACCCGATAGCCAAGCTGCGTTCCCTTCATCACAGTTCCGGTCTTGAGTGAAAACATGGGCCGATTCGGGCAGTCGCGGCAACGGTGCGTCATAGAGGCGTGTTTGATACCGGCCTGGATATTTAGTGAGCCGCAATGCGGACAATAAGGGCCATCCGGCCAGCGCTGTTCGATGATCCACTGTTCGGCGGCTTCATCAGTGGAAAACATCTCCATAATTTTGACTAATGAGATGCCTTTGCGATAACTCTTACCGGGTGCCTTGCCTGCCATTTTCACCTCCCAAATTGTGATTCCGTTATATCACAGGGGTATTGGCCTTGCAAGTAAAATGTGACTCCGATATATAAGCCCCAAAATCATGGTGCTTTGTAAGGCCTAAATCCTTCAGAGCAGCACCATAAGATGGCAGTTTGTCTGTGACGAAGGCATCAGGGACAAACCTTTGCTTTTTCAACAGTTTACGCATCAACTTAAGCGCTGCATTCTTGTTTCTGCGTGACTGAACAAGGATATCCAGCACTTCGCCTTCACTATCGACAGCGCGCCATAGATACATGCGCTTTCCGGCGATAGACACGAACACCTCATCGAGGTGCCACCGCGCGTCTGGTCGAGGACGCGTTGTCCTCAGTCTCCGGGCATAGGCCTGCCCGAACTTCAGTGCCCAGCGCCGGACCGTTTCGTAAGAAACATCGATACCACGTTCGACGAGCAGATCTTCGACGTCTCGGTAGCTGAGGGGAAACCGGTAATACAGCCAGACAGCGTGCTGAATGATCAACGGTGGAAATCGGTATCGGGCATAGGAGATTTTCTGCATCTAGCGACATTAAAGCGCCATCAGCGACAGGCCACCCTGTTAATGTGACAGCACCCCCGGAACGCTTCAGCGCAGCAATTCCCGTCTCCGGCAGGCCACCAGCATCCACCTCCGGGTGGCGGCTTCCGGTTCTGGCTATTCATTCCCGCGACGACCAAGTCGCGCCTTTTGAGCAAACGGAGGCACGAATTGCGGAACTTCAGAACGCCGGCGTGGACGCGACGCTGATTCCGCTCGCTGGCATCACGCATTACGAAACCTATCGTTTCCAAGCTGCATTGCAGCGGGCGGTTCCGTGGTTGCACGAGGTTTGCGAGTAGGACTTTCGAGAGGGCATTGTCAAATTAACTGATTGTAGGCTGTTTTCGGCATTTCTACATGAGGCTAAGCCACTAAAATTGCGTGGAGCAGCCATCGACAGTTTACTGAGATCTCGGAGTGAATCCGGTTAACTTGACAAAGCCCTGGGCCTTACCAAGCACCATGATTTTGGTGGCAGGAAGAACAACCGGGCGGAGAATTCCCACCTGCCAGTCCGGCAACGCGAACGACGAATGCAACGTTTCAAATCGGCTCGATCAGCGTGAGAACGGCGGTGACAAATTAGTCCACGGAAGCGGCGGGATTTCCCAGCCGCGGGCGGAGTAAAACTCTGCCACCTGTAGCCTTCGATCTTTTTTGAGATGGAAGGCGGAAGGATGTGCACCGTAGACCTATATCTGCGCGTTCGGCTGGCCTGCCATGTTGATGGTCTGAGCCAGCGAGAGGCGGCAAGTCGGTTTGGCATTGCGCGCGAGACGGTGAGGAAGATGCTGCGGCATTCGGAACCGCCGGGATATCGGCGACGCCAGCCACCGAAACGCCCGAAACTGGCCCCCTTCACGGATATCATCGACCGTATTCTGGAGGAGGACCGAACGGTTCACCGTAAGCAGCACCACACGGCGAAGCGTATATTCGAGCGCCTTCGCGACGAACATGGCTTCACGGGCAAAGAGACCATCGTGAAGGATTACGTTCGGGAACGGCGCCTTCGCCGGCGTGAGATGTTTGTGCCGTTGTCACATCCTCCGGGCCATGCTCAAGCGGACTTTGGCGAGGCGGATGCGATCATCGCCGGCGTCAAGTATCGGGCGCATTTTTTCGTCATGACACTTCCCCACAGCGATGCCTGCTTCGTTGCGGCCTACCCAGCGGCGGCGACGGAGGCCTGGCTGGACGGGCACAACAGAGCCTTTGTTTTTTTCGGCGGCGTTCCCCAATCGATTCTTTACGACAACGACAAGTGTCTGGTGTCGCGCATCTTGTCAGATGGCACGCGGCAACGAACGCGGGCGTTCAGCGGGCTGTAGTCCCATTACCTCTTCGAGGACCGCTACGGCCGTCCCGGCAAGGGTAACGACAAAGGCAATGTGGAGGGGGTGGTCGGCTATGCCCGGCGGAACTTCATGACGCCGCTTCCCCGGTTCGCGAGCTGGGACGCCTTCAATGGCCACCTGGAAGAGCAATGCCGCAACCGGCAAGGCAACGTCCTGCGCGGCCACCGCGAGAGCATCGGCGAACGGTTTGTGCGTGACCGCGAAGCGTTGAAGAGGCCACTGCCGGCACCGTTCGACGCGTGCGACAAGCAGGGCACGCGGGTCAACTCGCTGTCCCTGGTGCGCTACCGGACGAATGACTATTCCGTGCCCGTCGCCTACGGCCATCAGGAAGTCTGGATCCGTGGCTATGTCCACGAGGTGGTTATCGGTTGCGGCACCGGGATCATTGCCCGACACCCCCGTTCCTACGACCGGGAAGATATGGTCTTCGATCCGATCCACTACCTGCCTTTGCTGGAGCACAAGATCGGTGCCCTGGATCAGGCCGCGCCGCTAGCCGGATGGGAACTGCCTGATGCCTTCCCAACCCTGCGCCGTTTCCTGGAGGCGCGCATGGGCAAGGCCGGCAAGCGAGAATACGTCCAGGTCCTTCGGCTTCTGGAGACCTTCGATCTCGAGGTGCTTCACGGCGCGGTGAAGGACGCCCTGCGCCTGGGTGCGATCGGCTACGACGCCGTCAAACACCTTGTGCTGTGCCGTATCGAGCGACGCCCGCCCAAACTCGACCTGGATATCTATCCCTACCTGCCTCGGGCCAACGTGGCGACCACGGCCGCCGCCAGTTATATGAGCTTGTTGGGTGGAGGCGCGTCATGACCGATACGCCGCAAGTGTTGCTGGCCCATCACCTCAAGACCCTGAAACTGCCGACGTTCCTGCGCGAATACGACAAGCTGGCCCGCCAATGCGCCACCGAGGGCGCCGACCATGTGCGGTATCTTGTCCGTCTGACCGAGTTGGAACTGATCGACCGTGAGCGCCGCATGGTCGAGCGGCGGATCAGACAGGCCAGGTTCCCCGCCGTCAAAAGCCTCGACAGCTTCGACTTCAAGGCCATCGCATCGCTCAACAAGATGCTGGTTCTGGAGTTGGCGCGATGCGAATACGTCGAGCGTCGTGAGAATATCATCGCGCTCGGCAACTCAGGCACCGGCAAGACCCATATCGCCCTCGGTCTCGGTCTGGCGGCCTGCCAAAAGGGGCTCTCCGTCGGCTTCCTCACGGCCGCTGCCCTGGTTCATGAACTGATGGAGGCCAGGGATGAAAAACGCCTGTTGCGCCTGCAGAAACAACTGGCAAAGTATCACCTTCTGATCATCGACGAACTCGGCTTCGTGCCGCTCTCGAAGACCGGCGCCGAGCTGCTGTTCGAAGTCTTCAGCCAGCGCTACGAGCGGGGCTCGATCCTGGTGACCTCCAACTTGCCGTTCGATGAGTGGACGGAGATATTCGGCTCGGAACGCCTGACCGGGGCTTTGCTGGACCGCCTCACCCACCATGTCCATATCCTGGAAATGAACGGCGAGAGCTATCGTCTCAACCAAAGCCAAAAACGGCGGAAATCCCCAAAAATACCTGCTTAACCGCCGGTGCAATGGTTGACCCGGTTGGTCCACAGGAACCTCCCACGCTGCTTCGCTCCGCGTAACGCAAGCGCTACTCGAAGCAGCGCGGGTCCCTCCTATGGACTACCGGGACAACCCCCCAACACCGCGTACCGCATAACGTTAAGTGGACTAGTTTTGCTCCGCCCGGGTGGACTAATTTTGCTCCGCCGTTGACAATCAGCGCAACGATTTCTCTCTACCCACGCCACCGTCTACAATACCTTCAACGTTTAACGTCATCTAATTTCCCGAAAAACATTGCGCCGGTTTCGCAACCACGCAATAGGCCTGTGGCAAACTGCCACCGCTGCCGTTTGAGTAGGACTTCTGTGTCAAATTCGCGTCACTACCGTTCGATAACGTGACAATGCCTTCTGCCCAACCACACAAATGTCTACTTTTGACTTGAAGCGGAAATATGTAGCGCGCCGCTATCGCTCCAACGACAACCAACGGGTTCGGTTCACGTCTGAGATGTTCGTAATCCAACCTTTGACGTAAGGATGTACCAGATTCATCGTCATCACATACCGCGTGGGAATCCAAGCAAAGTCATCCAGCGCAATCCTCTCTGCCTCCGCCAGTAGCTCTCCGCGTCTGATAAGGTCGTGCTCCTCGTCGGCGATGTCGCTATCTCTGTTGAAATTCGTGGGGCAGGCGTCGCTGGTTGATGATGCTATGCTGCCTTCATGATGGTTTCAATGGCACTGTCGGCCTGAGCCTTTCTCAAGTGTTCCTGGAGAGCATTTCGGAGGATGGGCAGCTGGCGATAGGCCTTGAGGCGACGGAAGGTTTTCTGGGCCTCCAGCAGGCCAGCGGCGGTCCATCTGAGCGCCATCTCGGCGTGTCTCCAGCGTTTGACGTTGCGGGTGACCTGGCGCACCGTGCCGAGCGCGTTCTCGACGATGTTGGTGCAGGCGAGCGAGCGCCGGAGTTCGTGCGGTAGGCCGAGGCGGATGACGGTGAGGATCTCCTCCAGCCCCTCCAGGATGCTGCCCGAGACGCCCGGTTCCTCATGCTCCAGACGCCGGACCAGGTTGCGCAAGAGCCGCTCGGCCTTGTTTGCGTCGTCCTGGTCCCAGGCCTGACGGAGCGCCTTCTTGACGCTCGCGTGCAAATGTTGGGGCAGGCGCTCGATGATGTTACGGCCCTTGTGGACCTGGCAGCGCTGGATGGCGGCGGCCACACCGAAGGTGTTTCGGATCGCTTTGCTGAGTGCCTTCGCGCCATCGACGATGAACAGCCGCGGCAGTGTCGGATCGAGCCCTCAGGCGAGGAGATTGTCGATCAAGGCCTGGACGACGACCGTGTTCTCCGTCGCCCCCTCGACCACGGCCAGGACATGCTTGTCGCCGTTGCCATCGACGCCGATCGCCGCCATCAGGACATGGTCGCCGACATGCAGACCGTCGATCTGGATGACTAGCAGGTCGAGTTCCGAGAGATCCGAGGCGAGCCAGGCCTTCATCTTCTTGCGTGACAGCGCCACAAAGCGCCGGGAAACGGCCGACTTCGAGGTGCCGTCGCCACGCGCTTTCGCCAGGTCGCCCTCGGGCAGACGGACCGCGCGGTGGTACTTGCGGGTCGACACGTTCAGCACCATCAGGTTGAGCGCCCACTCGAGCAGCAGGTTGCCATCGCGTAGCGCCTGCCAACTCTCCAAGCTCACCTCTTTGCCCGCCCGGTCACGAACCCGTGGCCGGGCCACCTTCACTTTGCCGCCGTGGTAGCCGATCTCGCTATGTGTCCTGGCCCAGCGATAACCTCGACGGTCCCCATGGCGGCGATGTCGGGCCCCGCACACGGTCGTGGCGTCCCCCTCCATCATCTCGGCCAAGGCCTCGACCCCGGCCAGAAGACAAAACCGATCCACGCTGAGATGGACTGCGTCCATCGCGTCCGCCAGCGGCGGCATAGGAATCGAGGGGGCAAGGGCTTTCGGGCGGCTGGAACTACGGATATTATTTCCCATGGTGTCGTTCTCCCTTTTGGGTTTGCAGCACCCGGAGCCTAACGGCTCCAGGAGAGCGACACCTACCTCAACTTTTCAACATCGACCGGGACATCCCCTCCTCGTCTGACCGGCTAATTAGTTCATCGAACGCTGGATTATAGTAGCGGCCATAGTTTAGGCCACCATTGTTGGTCATCAGAAGAAATAGAAAATTACGCGCATCGTTGAAGTCACCAACCCAGCCCGCGTTGGCGATGTCAAAATCGCCTTCCTGTAGCCTGAGATAATGAATCTGCACGTCGTTGTTAACAACCTCTGTGTCGATGTAAATCTGCTGCCACATCTGTTGTATGACGGCGGCAATGCGTCTGGAATCGGGCGATGTCGTAGTGGAAAGTGTTGTCACTAGGCGATTGTCCGGCCCGTACCCAGCTTCTTGCATCAGTAATTGTGCGCGCGTGATCCGCTCGCCATAAGGCATGTCCCTAAAAGAAAGCTCATTGCCGCCTGGATAATTGGCGACGCCTGGCGGCACGATGCCGTAGGCTGGGGGTGCACCGAGTCTTAAGACCTGCTCGGTAACCGTTTCTCGATCATAGGCGAGGTTAAGCGCTTCACGCACGCGCACATCGTCAAAAGGAGGGCGTTCATGATTGATGAGCGTGTAGCTCACTCCGAGGTAAGGCTGGATATGCACCGCCTCGGGCATATTGGCCCGCAGCCAATCAATCTGTTGGCTGGGAAGGGGGGCCTGCGTATCTAGCTCACCGGCGCGGAAACGATTCAAGGCTGCCATTGCATCCGTTGTCGGATAGAAAACAACTCTATCAATCAGAATGTTTTCGGCGTCGTAGAAACGGGGGTTCTTAACGAGCGTAACCTGGTCATTTGGCACCCATCCGGCCAGAGTATACGGACCATTACCGACATAATTTCCTCCTCTAGTCCAGGCGCCACCGTGGGTTTCGACTACATGACGTGGGATTGGATAGGTCGTGAAGTGGGTCAGCATCTCGGTCAGATATGGTGCCGGGTTTTCAAGTTGGAGTTCGAGCGTTTGAGCATCGATTGCGCGTGCGCCTAATTCCTCTGGTGGCGTCTCCCCGGAATTGATCGCCTCCGCATTTTTGAAGACATAGAGAATGGAGGCATAGGCTGCCGCGGTCTCGGGGTTTAGAATCCTCCGCCATGCGAAGACAAAATCCTCAGCCGTAACTGGCGCGCCGTCTGACCACGTATGGTCGCGCAAGTAGAACGTCCAAGTCAGGCCATCGTCTGAAACCTCCCAGCGTTCAGCCGCGCCGGAGATAGGCTTGCCTTCAGAATCATCGGTCATAAGACCTACGATGATGTCGCCGATAATGTTGCTCTCCCACGTTCCAGATGCACGATGCGGGTCAAGGCTGTTCGGCTCGGCACCGTTGCCCCGATGTAGAACTATTTCTCCCCTATCTTCGTTTTCCTCTCCGGCGCCAACGGGAGTGTCAGCAGCCTGTCCGCAGGCACTTAAAAGAAGAACTACCCCTAACGCCACCCAAGTTTTCATTCTAAATACGCAACGAATCACCATGATTCCCACCTTGTCTGTTTTCCTAAAGAACGGATTATTCGAGCCGGAAGGAGAGCCTAGGTCGGCCCCTGTCCGTCGTCAAAACAAACGGGACGGTGCTGTCGGCATTGTCAGAGTAAATTAGCTTGAGCCGGGAAGTAAGGTTTCGTAGCCTCCGGCGATGCAAAATCCCTTTCGTTATTTCAACAATTCGCCTGAGGTAATCCGCAGCGTGGTGATGCTGTATGTCCGCTACCCCTTGTCACTGAGACAGGTCGAAGATCTTCTGTTCGACCGCGGCATCGACATCTGCCATGAGACCGTGCGGTACTGGTGGAACCGTTTTGGTCCGTTGTTTGCAGCCGAGATCCGGAAACGCCGTGTTCGTCATGGATCCTATTCGCTGTGGCGCTGGCATCTTGATGAGGTGTTCGTCCGGATCAACGGCGAGACATGTTATCTATGGCGTGCCGTTGACCATGAAGGCGAAGTGCTTGAGGTCTATGCCACGAAACGGCGGGATCGTGAAGCTGCTCTTAGGTTTCTGAGGCGAGCTATGAAGCGTTATGGTCGGCCGGCCACGATCGTCACGGACAGGCTATAGTCATACCGGGCTGCGATGAAGGTGATCGGCAACGAGGGTTGCCAAGAGACCAGGCGCTGGCTCAACAACCGGGCAGAAAACTCACATCAACCCTTCCGGCGACGTGAACGCGCAATGGCCAAATTCAGGGAGGCAATAACTCTGCAGAAATTCGCCTCCGCCCATGCTTCGATCCACAACCATTTCAACCACCAACGCCATCTCAACCGTCGCGACATTTTCAAACAAGACCGGTCCGCCGCCCTGGCCGAATGGCGGCAACTTGCAGCCTAGAGCTCCTCAATTGAAGGTTCTGCAGGTCCAGCCCATTTAGTCTGACAATGCCAGCAGTAGTGATCGCCGAGATTTTTCCCTCATTGCTCACGCGGGAGATAAGAGAGCGCACGCGAGAAGGCGAAATCCCCGACTGTGCCCAAGTGCGAGTAAACGCTGAGGCCTTCGCTCTGCTGGATGGGGGTGGCGGTCTAGCGCCCCTCTTTAGCGGCACTCCGTTCCTCACCCCAGCCATCGACAATTTACCGAGACTTCGTAGTGAATCCGGTTAACTTGACAGTACCGTTTTTGACCTTTGGAGCGCCGGCCGATCAGTTGGAGCCGGGCAGGGGGGTGCCGAGTTCGCGCACGCCCTGCCGGAACAGCTGCTGGATGCGTCCGCTCGTGCGGAAGTCGTCGAGGATGGCCGCGCGGCGGCTCGTGCGCAGGTCCACGCGCACGTAGCGGAGCGTGGTCGCCATGATCGTGCCCTCCTCGGTGCCCGTGGCCGCGAACCGATCCTCGAACTCCTGCAGCGTGGCGTCGAACGACGGCTCGTGCCACTGCTGCACACTGGCCTCGAGGTGGACGAAGTCGTTCAGCACGGCGGCGAAGTCCGGGCCGGCCGGCCGGTGCCAGAAGGCGACATCCTCGCCGAACTCGGCCACGTAGGCCGGCAGGTACAGGTTGGCGCGGCTGGGCACCTGGCGCACCAGCGCCGGGTTGAACCGCTTCGCCTCGTTCGCCGAGATTCCCGACCGGCTCGTGACCTCCGCCAGCGGGATGTTCCGGGGCGCGCGCATCGCGAAGATCCGCTCCTGCGCGTGCTCGCTCACCAGTCGTGTCACCGTCAGCGTGTTCCCGAACACCATCTCGGCGTAGAGGAACGAGCGGGGGCCGTAGGTGCGGAACAGTTCGCGATAGCGCCGGATCGAGATGTCGCGCAGGTCGCGCGCGAACTCCGCCCCCAGCAGATACTGCTCGCGCGCGTCCTCCCCGCCGAGCCGCTCGCCATTGATCACGGTCCGCCCCACGTTCACACCGCCGGCGTGGTGCTCGGAGAGCGCCGGGATGAAACTGCCGTACATCGTGGCCAGGATCTGCAGGTACGCCGCACAGTAGGGCGCCTGAGTGGTCTGGTTGTAGGCCTCGATCACGTTCGGTGCTAAGCGGTTGAGGTGGTCCCAGTTCCGGCTAAGCCACTGGCAGAACCCCAGCGCGCGGGCGGGCGAGCGCGCACGGCCGTCGAGGCCCGATTCGAGGATCGCCTGGGCCAGGCCGAGCTGGGCGGGCACGCCGAAGCGTTCGTAGATCGCGCCCCATTCACCGAGGAACCCGCCGTATCGCTCTGCGTTGGGCAGCAGGAAGAGACCCCGCGTGGGGTTGTGCACCACCGGCCCGACGAGGGGCTCGAGCAGCTCGGCCACCTGCGTCCGCCGCGTCGACATGCGGCTGGACAGCCTCCGGCCGTCTAGCAACGAGGCGAGCTGCGGGTCTTCCCAGACGCCATCCCGGTCCCAGCCGCGGGTGCGCGAGGGGAACGTGGCGAGGAGGCGCCCATCCTCGGCGCTGCCGAAGATGGTCCGGCCGTCGGGGATGGTGAAGATGTACTGCCAGAAGGGATGGGCCGGCCGGAAGGCCTCGACCGCCGACAGGTCCGCCTGGAAGCGTTCCAGCGTGCGATCCCGCGCCGCCTGCTCGACGACCGAGGCCGGCGGCGTGCCGCCTAGCGCGGCGGGCGTCGCGCCCGGGTCCACACCCCCCGACTGCGCGTGCATCGGCTGCGTGCCGGCGACGGCCACCGCGGCAGCGACGAGTCCCAGTGCGAGGGCGAATCTCATGGGCTTCCAGGCGGGTGTTGTCACGTTATTGAACGATCGTGATGTGAATTGGCATAGAACTCAAGCTCAAGCGGTGGCGGTGGCGGTTTGCCACAGGCTCATTGCTTGGTTGCGAAACTGGCGCAATGTCTTTCGGGAAATCAGATGACGTTGGACGTTGAAGGTGTTGTAGACGGTGGCGTGTGTAGAGAGAAATCGCTGCGCTGATCGAGCCGATTTGAAACGTTGCATTCGTCGTTCGCGTTGCCGTACCGGCAAGTGAGAATTCTCGGCCCGGTTGTTCTTCCTGCCACCAAAATCATGGTGCTTTGTAAGGCCTAAATCCTTCAGAGCAGCACCATAAGATGGCAGTTTGTCTGTGACGAAGGCATCAGGAACAAACCTTTGCTTTTTCAACAGTCTGCGCATCAACTTAAGCGCTGCCTTCTTGTTTCTGCGTGACTGAACCAGGATATCCAGCACTTCGCCTTCGCTATCGACAGCGCGCCATAGATACATGCGCTTTCCGGCGATGGACACGAACACCTCATCGAGGTGCCACCGGACATCTGGCCGAGGGCGCGTTGTCCTCAGTCTCCGGGCATAGGCCTGCCCGAACTTCAATGCCCAGCGCCGGACCGTTTCGTAAGAAACATCAATACCACGTTCAGCGAGCAGATCTTCGACGTCTCGGTAGCTGAGGGGAAACCGATAATACAGCCAGACAGCGTGCTGAATGATCAACGGTGGAAATCGGTATCGGGCATAGGAGATTTTCTGCATCCATCGACATTAAAGCGCCATCAGCGACAGGTCACCCTGTTAATGTGACAGCACCATTCGTCCGGTAGCGCACCAGGGACAGCGAGTTGACCCGCGTGCCCTGCTTGTCGCACGCGTCGAACGGTGCCGGCAGTGGCCTCTTCAACGCTTCGCGGTCACGCACAAACCGTTCGCCGATGCTCTCGCGGTGGCCGCGCAGGACGTTGCCTTGCCGGTTGCGGCATTGCTCTTCCAGGTGGCCATTGAAGGCGTCCCAGCTCGCGAACCGGGGAAGCGGCGTCATGAAGTTCCGCCGGGCATAGCCGACCACCCCCTCCACATTGCCTTTGTCGTTACCCTTGCCGGGACGGCCGTAGCGGTCCTCGAAGAGGTAATGGGACTGCAGCCCGCTGAACGCCCGCGTTCGTTGCCGCGTGCCATCTGACAAGATGCGCGACACCAGACACTTGTCGTTGTCGTAAAGAATCGATTGGGGAACGCCGCCGAAAAAAACAAAGGCTCTGTTGTGCCCGTCCAGCCAGGCCTCCGTCGCCGCCGCCGGGTAGGCCGCAACGAAGCAGGCATCGCTGTGGGGAAGTGTCATGACGAAAAAATGCGCCCGATACTTGACGCCGGCGATGATCGCATCCGCCTCGCCAAAGTCCGCTTGAGCATGGCCCGGAGGATGTGACAACGGCACAAACATCTCACGCCGACGAAGGCGCCGTTCCCGAACGTAATCCTTCACGATGGTCTCTTTGCCCGTGAAGCCATGTTCGTCGCGAAGGCGCTCGAATATACGCTTCGCCGTGTGGTGCTGCTTACGGTGAACCGTTCGGTCCTCCTCCAGAATACGGTCGATGATATCCGTGAAGGGGGCCAGTTTCGGGCGTTTCGGTGGCTGGCGTCGCCGATATCCCGGCGGTTCAGAATGCCGCAGCATCTTCCTCACCGTCTCGCGCGCAATGCCAAACCGACTTGCCGCCTCTCGCTGGCTCAGACCATCAACATGGCAGGCCAGCCGAACGCGCAGATATAGGTCCACGGTGTACATCCTCCCGCCTTCCATCTCAAAAAAGATCGAAGGCTACAGGTGGCAGAGTTTTACTCCGCCCGCGGCTGGGAAATCCCGCCGCTTCCGTGGACTAATTTGTCACCGCCGTTCTCACTAGCCCTAGTGGGTGTGGGTGTAAACCTGATAGGCAAGGATTGAAGTTGTGACTTCGCAAGGGAAGACGATTTCGATCGCGTGCCGGGAAGCTGGGATTTCGGATCAGAGTTATTACCACTGGCGGAAGGAGTATGGCGGTCTTTGTCACGTTAAGTGATTGTAAGCTGTTTTCGGCATGTCTCCATGAGGCTAAGCCATTGACATTGCGTAGAGTAGCCATCGACAATTTACCGAGATTTGGAGTGAATCCGGTTAACGTGACAAAGCCTTCCGGTTTGTTTGCCTGGGTCAAGTTTGTTGTTCTCAAAATTGCCTGCGCAAGGTCACGCCGAAGGTCCGTGGCTCGGCCAGGAATGCGTTGAATGTCTGGGTCGAGCCCGGACCTGTCCCCTGGCCCTGCAGTGGCGCATCAAAGGCAATCTGTATGTAGTCCTTATCTAAAAAGTTCTTGGCCCACAGTTCCAGGCGCCAAGACCCGTCAATATTGCCGATGCCGGTGCGTCCGTTAACCACGGCAAACCCATCCTGGACCTTCTCGATATCCAAGTCCGATCCGGTGTTGTAGCTGCTCATGTAACGCACATTCAGATGGAGGAAACCGAGCAAGGACCCGGTGAGGTCTCTTTCATAGGTGGTGGCGCCAGTGACGGTCCACTCTGGCGCGTTTGTAAGCTGCCTTCCGGTCAAGGACGCACTGGAAATGTTGTTGCCGTATTTCGTATCGGCATAGGTTAGTCCCGCCTGTACGGTTAGGCCCGCCGTTAGCAGGGCCGCAACTTCCAATTCAACCCCGCGGGATTTCACCTTCTCCAGATTGTTGACGACAAAATTTATGCCGTTGAAGGTGTTGAGCTGAAAGTCCTTGAAGTCCATGTAAAACAAAGCTGCATTGAAGATCGCGCGCTGGTCAAACAGGCTGAATTTGCCGCCGACTTCGAAGGAGTCCACCAGCTCCGGCCCAAATTCCAGATCCGCGGTCGACGGAACGCCGCCTAAGAGCGGATTGGCGAGACCGGCGCGGTCCAGATTGTAGCCGCCGCCTTTATATCCACGGGCGTAACTGGCGTAGATCAGGTCGTTACCACTGAAAGTATAAGCCAGCTTGCCGGTGCCGGACCATTCCGTCTTCTTGCGGCTACCGGCGTAGACCCCGTCCTGGAAAGGATTAAAAAAAGGAAGGCATGCCAGCCCGATTATGTTGGGCACCGAGGCCGCCGGTACGAGCCCCAAATCCGCTGCCCCTTGCACGTTGGCGGTAAAGGGCAGGGTGCAGGCCCGGTTATTGCTCAGAAGAGTCGCGTCCAGGTCCTTGGCTTCTTCGGTGTATCGCAGCCCGGCGGTGAACCCAAAATTATCGGTGAAGTTCACAGTGTTGTGGGTGAACGCCGCCCAACTTTCCGATTGCTGCAGAAAATCGTCCAGGGCGACACCCTCGCCATCCAAAAATACGTTGCCCGGCGCTAGGCCCGTGAACTGGGAGTAAAAGCCGCTGAATGGGTTACCGGATACCAGGCCGTTGATGTAACTCTCGAAGTCGGCGCCGGTGCGGATGGGGTTACGCAGGCTGAGGTCCTCATTGCTATAGAAAAACCCAACCAGCCAGTCGACCTTCCCCACCTCGCCTTGAGCGCGGAGCTCTTGGGTAAAAGTCTCAAAGCTTTGAACAAATCCATTTTGGTCCAGGAACAGGATATCCACGTTGGTAAAGTCGATATCCTGGCTGCGCGCTACCTGCCAGTCACGATAGGCTGTGATGGAGGTCATTGTGCCGAACTCCACATCCCAGTTGATCTCGGCCGACAGGCCCCATTCCTCTACATCCTGCTGATAGCCGAGGTCCGCATCGACAGCCGCCTTGCGGTTGAACGGATCGCCGAGCAGTGTGCCGCCCAGGGCTTCTATAAGTGCTTGAGTCGGTCCGGGTACGATGGTGACTGCGGCGCAACATTGCTCTTGTCGGTCCGAATAGTCCGCAATCATGCGGACGCTAACAAAGTCGACCGGTTCCAAAAGGAGCTGGCCGCGAACCAGTACACGATCCCGGTTGTTGTAGTCCTGTCCAGAGACGACATTTTCCAAAAACCCGTCCCGTTCGCTGAACACGACATCGACGCGCGCCGCCAGGAAATCTTCAACTAGGCCGCCGCTGATGCCAGCGGCCGCACGGATGTTGCCATAATTCCCGTAACCCACTTCGGCGTACCCGGAGGGTTCGTAGTCCGGTCCTTTGGTAATGACATTGATCAATCCCGCTGAGGTATTTCGGCCAAACAGGGTGCCCTGCGGTCCGCGGAGAACTTCGATGCGCTCGACCTCGCCGAGTTCGGTTAAGCCCACATTATTACGGTTACGGTAGACACCGTCGATGAACACACCCACCGCTGATTCAAGGCCGGCGTTGTCACCCGTGGTGCCTATGCCGCGGATGCGGGCCACGGAACCGGCTGCTTCAGATCCTGAGCTGGACAGAAACAGGCTCGGTGCGATGGCCATCAGCTCGCGGATGTCTTGAACGCCGGCATATTTGAGCTGTGTATCGGAATAGGCCGACACGGCAATGGGCACGTCCTGGAGGGAGAGTTCCCGCTGCATAGCAGTCACCACGATTTCGTCCAAGACCAGACCAGCCGGTTGGCTCGTCTGGGCGGAGACCTCGTCGAAGGGCAAAGTGACGGCCACTGGGAAGAAAAGGCAGATCGTTAGATATCTGACAAACTTATGAAACATTATCTCCACTCCCGATGCCGTACTTCTATATGATCTTGGTCTCGTAACAGGATGAGTTATAGATGATTTTTGGTTACGATCGATCTAGCGGCGGCGTTTTGGTTGATCTTGATCACCGCGGTTCCACCATGGAATTTTGTTACGTTAACCGGATTGGACCCTGCTGACGAAAGTGGAGACCTCCTGCGATAGGATTTTGATCGCAGGAGGTCTCCACTTTCGTCAGCAGGGTCCAGTTGTAGACGAGGCCGATGGAATACCGGTAGTCACTCTTCAACCGCCCGCCGATATGTCGTAGCCATGCCATGTGAATCGCTGACGTCAGCAGCGCGAAATCCACCAAGGTCGCGTTCTCCAGAATCCTCACGAGGTTACTCGGAATGACCGGTGGCTCCAGCCAGCCGATGGGCGCGTACTCCCGCCGCTCCGAACTGACTTCGGGAATCACGAGGAACGGCGCGGTGGGCAGGACGTTGACATGGTAAAGCGTCGGCGTAGCCGCGAGCTTCCGTGTCGGCGCGCTCTTGCTGGCCTCGCGGTAGGCACGGACGGCGGCGATCCGTTCCCGCACGCCGGGCAACCGCGCCAGCACTTCGGGCCGTGCGTCGTGCAGAGCTAGAATCCAGCGCTCGCCGCCCTGCAAGTATTCGCGTGCCCCGATGAACAGTCGAAGCCAGCGTGCGGCCTCCGGCTCCGCATCCAGAAACGCGGCGCGTTCAACCTCGTCAAAAATGTAGTTGCCCCCGTCGATGGGCTTGGAGCCGATAACAAGCCTGCCCATCCCGTTGATCGGGGCACTCTCCTCCCGCACCACAAGATGCGAGTCGGAGAAGCGGCAAGGAAGCTGCTGGACAGTCTTGTTGACACGGCTGCCGGGGAGTGGGTGTTCACAGGCGAAAGAAAGGATGAACCGTTGACCGATGGGACGCTCTACTAGTTCTGTATCAAGGCTCGCGACATGGCCGGAATCGTGGCGGACGCGCGGCTTCATAACCTGTGCCATGCGTACACCTCCCACGCGGCGATGAACGGCGAGAGTCTGCACGTCGCGGGCCTCCTGCTCGGACACAGGCGGGCGCCCACCACAAACCGCTACGCCCATCCCGACGACGGACCATGAGGACTAGAAATCGTAGATTATCACTAAGGGAGCAGCCGCGCTCGGATTGGCTTCGTCGCGACCAACTCGATCACGCAAGGCGAACAGGTCGCGCAACTCTGGCCGATCCTGTTCGAGCGCTGCAAGCTAGAGATCGCGTTCGCGCACTGCACGTTCGCGTGGGGATCGGACGCGCGCGGCAAGGCCCATGTGCATGTGGTCGGCATTGTCAGAGTAAATTGGCTTGAGCCGGGAAGTAAGGTTTCGTAGCCTCCGGCGATGCAAAATCCCTTTCGTTATTTCAACAATTCGCCTGAGGTAATCCGCAGGGTGTTGTCACGTTATTGAACGATCGTGCTGTGAATTGGCATAGAACTCAAGCTCAAGCGGTGGCGGTGGCGGTTTGCCACAGGCTCATTGCTTGGTTGCGAAACTGGCGCAATGTCTTTCGGGAAATCAGATGACGTTGGACGTTGAAGGTGTTGTAGACGGTGGCGTGTGTAGAGAGAAATCGCTGCGCTGATCGAGCCGATTTGAAACGTTGCATTCGTCGTTCGCGTTGTCGGACCGGCAAGTGAGAATTCTCAGCTCGGTTGTTCTTCCTGCCACCAAAATCATGGTGCTGGGCAAGGCCCATATCCTTCAAAGCAGCACCGTAAGATGGCAGTTTGTCTGTGACGAATGCGTCAGGGACAAATCCTTGCTTTTTCAACAGCTTGCGCATCAACTTGAGCGCTGCCTTCTTGTTTCTGCGTGACTGAACCAGGATATCCAGCACTTCGCCTTCGCTATCGACAGCGCGCCATAGATACATCCGCTTGCCGGCGATGGACACGAACACCTCATCAAGGTGCCACCGGACATCTGGCCGAGGGCGCGTTGTCCTCAGTCTCCGGGCATAGGCCTGCCCAAACTTCAATGCCCAGCGCCGGACCGTTTCGTAAGAAAGATCAATACCACGTTCAGCGACCAGGTCTTCGATGTCTCGATAGCTTAGGGGAAACCGGAAATACAGCCAGACAGCGTGCTGAATGATCACGGGGGGAAATCGGTATCGGGCATAAGAGATTTTCTGCATCCAGCGACACTACTGCGCCATCAGAAACAGGTCACCCTGTTAATGTGACAACACCGTCCCAAGCCCTGTTCTGTGAATTCCGAGGTGCCGCTATCGGTCAGGAAAAGATAAGAGGCAGATGCCTTCACAAGGGAATCGTAATCGCTGTACCAAAGGTTTGCGCTAAAGCCTGCAATGCAGCTGAGGTCACCGTTATTGCAGAAGGCGTCCCTAGCGCACGCATTCAAATCCCCCACGATCACGACTTCCTCCAGGTCCAATCCCGTCGGATCGATGAACTTGAGCGGATTGTTCGAGACGTAGGAATATTTATTGAGGCTTTGCGGCCGATAGACCGTCGCGGTGATGGGATCGGGGGCGTGAAAACGCCCTACAGTCGGATCGTACATCCGCGCATTCATATTGACGAGATCCCACTCGTCGATCATTTCGTGATCGGTAAACCCACGTGTCGTCGTCGCACAAGAGTAGCTTCCCACGCGCTTGCCCCAGGGATCGTATTGCAGTGCGCAGGCATTGGTTCCATCGGCATCGGTGATCGCCGCGACCGAGCCCAGATGATCCAGCACGAAATAATTGATCGTCTCGGTCGTGCCGTCGTCCGCGTGCTGGCCGATCATCCTGCCGCCCGCCCTGCCTAAAGGAACTGCTCCACATCTCCTTCAACACCCAAACCAAGGGTGGCAAGTTCGACCAAATAGTAACCAGTCTCGTCCTCTATGACCGCGTGGCTGAAACGCTCGTTCATAAGCAAGTCCTGTGCAATGACGCCGACGAATGTCCTGCCGTCGTTCCAATAGCGGAAGGCGTAAAGCTGGAGGCCGTTGGGAAGCATATCGACGGGGCGAATATCTCGTTTTAGGCGTTCATCGGAGAAGAAACCTCCATGGAACTTGTATATGATCAGGAGTCGCAGCTATCACCGCCCGCCGATAGGATCGCGCCCACGTTGTGCGGCTCCGTTAGGCGGACGCCACCGTGTCAAAAAAGCAGGAGATACGATTAGTCTGACAGCACCGTCATGCCGGTACCCAGCAGGGTGATTTCAGCTAGATCGTATCAGACTTCACGTTCGCGCAGATCCGCCACCGAGAAATCGCCAGGATACCAGGACAGCTCCGCGCCAATGCCGAGCCGGCGGGTGCGGACGTCCAGCAGGAATGGCCGGCCGTCGGCCAGAGTCTGCAGGCCCCGGCGGATGGCACCGCTCAGTTCCTCACTGTTGTTCACCACCGCGCCTGGGATGTTGTAGGCTGAAGCTAGGGCGGTAAAGTCCACATCCGGATCGCCGAGGTAGGACACGTAGTCGCGCTCGGCCTCCCCGGCATCGGTGATTTGCCCGCCACGACGCAGCATGGCCCAGCGGGTCTCCTCGTAGGAGTGGTTATTCAGGACCACGGTCATCACCGGGATGTTATATCGCGAATGCGTCCACAGGGAATCCGTCTGACCGAAAAGAAAACCACCATCGCCCTGCAGTGAGATAACCTGGCGATCAGGCAGTGCCAGCTTGACACCGGCAGAGGCGCCCACACCCCAACCCAAAGCCCGACCTTCAGTCCGGCCGATCTTCTCCATGGCATTGTCGCCGAAGGGCAGTATCCCCAGGGCCCTATACTGGGTGCCGGTCTCCTCGACCACGACTGCATCCGGCTCCAGTTGCTGCCGTAATTCGTAGATCAGCCGCATCCACGGTACCGGTGAACCACTGCTCAACCGGCCGGCCTCCATGCGCGCAGCCAATAATTTCTGGGTATGGGCGGAACACATCTCGCGCCGCTCGACAGTACGCTGTCTGAGTTGCTCCGGTGAGGCCATGCTCTTGATGGCTGCAATAAGGTCCCTAGCTACCTCGTTCAAATCCCCGACCAAGGCGCCTGCCAGTGGAATATTGCGGCCGATGGTATCACTGTCGACGCTGGCGTGGATCATGGGCACACCCTCGCGGTACGGTCGGCGGATGGTGCGCGCACCCATACTGAACCAGCAATCGATTGGCTTGCCATAGGCATTGACCCAGGCCGGGATCTGGTTGGCCTCACCGATCCACAGATCATGGGCGTTGGGGAAGTCGCAATAGAAGCTGCGGTGCTGGACGACTGGGATGGCCAGTAGTTCGGCTAATTCCACAACCGCGGCACGGGCACCACACTGGCCGACCTCTGGTCCCACCCGCAGCATAGGCGATTCCGAGGCCAGCAAGATCCTGGCCACGCGCTCGACCTCCTGCGCACTGGGGCGTAGTTCCATTGGGATATTCAACGCTTGGCCGGTGTACACCGTGCTGGTGACCTGCTCATTCAATAAATCGCGAGGGATACGCAGGTTGGTCGGGCCACCCGGCATGACACCGGCTACCTTGTAGGCCCGCCGTACCCATTCCGCCAGGCGATCGGCGCGGGCCGCGGTCCAAGTCCACTTGGTATAGAAACGAACCGCTTCCTCCCAGTTATCGATATCCTCATGTCCGTCGGTCCCACGGGTTTCCGATGGAGCATGATCGCTAATCGTGATCAGAGGTGTACGGTCCTTCATCGAGTTATACAGATTGGAACAGGAATGTGGCAGGCCGACGCGGCTAAACATACAAAAAGAGGGTTTGCCGGTAATCTTGGCGTAGCCATCGGCGATGGCGACCGTCTGGCCTTCATGAGTGGCCTGGATAAACTGCAGGCCCGGATTTCGGACCATGGCACTGCACAAAGGTCCCAGGCCGGAGCCATTGGCGACAAACATATACTTCGCCCCGGTCTCCTTGATCTGGTCAAGTAAGAGGTCAGCTCCGGTTCCGGACACAGATCGGGTCCAGCCCTCGGACGACTCCCCTCCCGGTATGAACGGCTCAACCGCAGCCAGGGCGGATTTGGCGGCTGAGGCGCTATAGCTGGCCACGGCCATGGCGGACAGGAAGCCCCGGCGTGAGAGCTTGGTATTGATGATGTCCTTGACTAGATTTCGCATATCAAACCCCTCAGAATACTACGTTCAGCAGCCTCAGGGATACACGCTGCTCCATAGTAAAAGTGAAATGAAGGTCTCCGTTTAACCGTCGACAGCGAAGCTGTCTATCAGGTACTGCTTCACGGTCTCCAGGTCTTCCTCGTATATGGGTGCACCGCGGGAGACCATGTCATAAAAATAGAACTCCCACTCCTCGGCGGTGAGCTCCTTGTGAGGATCGGTAATGTTGTTGAATCCGTGGCAGTACGTGCATGCCTGCACGGCAAGCTGCATGCCCCTGTCCTCCTCCGTGCCCTGGCCTAGGGCAGTCATCGGAGTCAGAACCCCCGCCAACAGAAAACCGGACAGGAACTTGCTGATTATACAGCGCTTCATTCAACTCCCCCTTTGCATATCAGAATGTACGGAGTTATCGACACAACGATACTATTTTCGCCTATGAAGGCAAATCGGCAGCCGCGAGGGGGCGCGCTGGGGTGGTCCTGGTTTGTTGGACAGGTTGGCAGCAAAGTTAAGGTGTCTTCCGGTGTCTGACGTCAGCGCCTTTGGGACGAATTGAGGTAATTGCTGTCCGTCATCAAAACAAATGGGACTGTTGAGCGTGTTTCATAAGGGAGGATCTGGCTCATCTTTGTTTGATGTTAAGCCGCTTGGCGTTGATGGTTCAAGCGGCGGTTTTGGGTGGTCAGTTTTTTGATCCTTTTTCTCTTTTCGATGATGGCGGTGTGGCGTCCAAAGTAGGCGTCGGCTGGAGTTACGTTGCCGATGCTCTCGTGGTAGCGTTGGTTGTTGTAGTGATCGACGAAGGCGCTGATCTGGTTTTCGAGATCGCCGGGTAGATAATAATTTTCAAGCAGGATCCGGTTCTTCAGCGTTTGATGCCAGCGCTCGATCTTGCCCTGGGTTTGCGGGTGATACGGTGCGCCCCGAACGTGATCCATACCGTGGTCCTCGAGCCATTCAGCCAGATCGCCGGAGATATAGGACGAGCCGTTGTCGCTGAGCAGCCTCGGCTTGTGGACGACATTGGCGCGATTGCAGCCTGAGGCTTCTAGCGCCAACTTCAGTGTTGCCGTCACATCGTCCGCCGTCATGTTGGTGCAGAGCTTCCAAGCAATTATGTAGCGGGAATAGTCGTCCAGGATGGTCGACAGGTAAAACCAGCCCCAGCCGATGACCTTGAGATAGGTGAAGTCGGTCTGCCACAGCTGGTTCGGCGCCGTGGTCTTGTCGCGGAACTCATCGGCTGCCTTGATGACCACGAAAGCGGGGCTGGTGATCAGGCCGTGGGCCTTGAGAAGCCGGTAAACCGAGGCTTCCGAGACAAAGTAGCCCCTGGTGTCCGTAAACCTGACGGCCAGTTCCCGGGGCGACAGTTGCGTCTCCTCCAGGGCAAGATCGATGATCTGCCCCCGGACATCATCCGGGATCCGGTTCCACACCCGGCCCGGGCTGCTGTTGCGATCCTCAAGACCGGCGTCGCCAAAGGCCAGAAAGCGATCGTACCAGCGATAAAAGGTGGTCTTCGGAATGCCCAGCTTGTCCAAAGTGGACCCGACGCCCAGGTGGGACTGCTCGACCAGGCGGATGATCTCCAGCTTCTCGGATGCGGGATACCTCATTCCTCGCCTCCCCCATGCCCGATCATATTTTTTTTGAGAAGACGGTTCTCCAGCGAAAGTTCGGCGACCAACTCCTTCAAGTCGCGCATCGCCTGGCGCAGGCCTTTAACCTCGCCCGAGGTCGCTTGGCGCCCGGTGTCGCCGGCGAGCCGCTTCTTGCCCGCTTCCAAAAACTCTTTCGACCAGCTGTAATACAGACCCTCGGCGATGCCCTCGCGGCGGCACAAGGCGGCGATGCTCTCCTCGCCGCGCAGGCCCGACACCACGATCCGGATCTTCTCATCAGCCGTATACTGCTTGCGTGTCTTGCGCCGAATATCCCGAACCGTTCTCTCCGCCGGGTCGTTCTTGCTCATTGATTTCTGTCTCATCTTCGTTCCCTTCGGTCACTACGATGAGCCAGAAATCCTCCGTTATGCAATTACCTCAATTCGTCCCAAAGGCGCTGACGTCAGACAAAAGATGAGCCAGATCCTCCCTTATGAAACACGCTCAACAGTCCCATTTGTTTTGATGACGGACAGAAAATGTCGCGACGGTTGAGATGGCGTTGGTGGTTGAAATGGTTTTGGATCGAAGCATGGACGGAGGAGAATTTCTGCAGAGTTCTTACCTCCCTGAATTTGGCCATTGCGCGTTCCCGTCGCCGGAAGGGTAGATGTGAGTTTTCCGCCCGGTTGTTCAACCAACGCTTGATCTCTTGGCGGCCCTCGTTGCCGATCACCTTCATCGCTGCCCGGTATGACTGTGGTGTTGTCACGTTATTGAACGATCGTGCTGTGAATTGGCATAGAACTCAAGCTCAGGCGGTGGCGGTGGCGGTTTGCCACAGACTCATTGCTTGGTTGCGAAACTGGCGCAATGTCTTTCGGGAAATCAGATGACGTTGGACGTTGAAGGTGTTGTAGACGGTGGCGTGTGTAGAGAGAAATCGCTGCGCTGATCGAGCCGATTTGAAACGTTGCATTCGTCGTTCGCGTTGTCGGACCGGCAAGTGAGAATTCTCAGCTCGGTTGTTCTTCCTGCCACCAAAATCATGGTGCTGGGCAAGGCCCATATCCTTCAAAGCAGCACCGTAAGATGGCAGTTTGTCTGTGACGAATGCGTCAGGGACAAATCCTTGCTTTTTCAACAGCTTGCGCATCAACTTGAGCGCTGCCTTCTTGTTTCTGCGTGACTGAACCAGGATATCCAGCACTTCGCCTTCGCTATCGACAGCGCTCCATAGATACATCCTTGCCTATCCAGTTTACACCCACACCCACTAGGGCTAGAATGGGCGCAAACCGGATATAGGGGAGCGCGCCATGGATGTTCTCGACCGCGCCGATCTCCCATTCCCGCATTCGCTACCCGAGTTCCAGCGACTTTCCCCGATGATGCGGCCTGCGCCGCCTACCTGGAGAAAGCCCGCTGGGGAGACGGCTTTGCCTGCCCGCACTGCGGCACGGCGGGAGAGCCGTTCCACTTTGAAAACCGCCCTGGCGTCCTGCGCTGCCGCAAGTGCCGCCAGAACACCGGGCTGACGGTGGGAACAGTGATGGAGCGTAGCCACGCTCCGCTGAACGTCTGGTTCTGGGCCGCTTATCTGGTCGCCAGTCAGACGCCCGGCATGTCCGCCGTGCAGTTTCAGCGGCAACTTGGTCTTTCGCGCTACGAGACGGCCTTTCAAATTCTCCACAAGCTCCGCTCGGGCATGGTGCGGCCCAACCAAGACAGGATCGGTGGACAGCCCAAGAACCATGTTGAGGTGGACGAACCCTGGGTTGGCGGGCGAACGCGTGGGGAAGGCCGTGGTGTTCACCACAAGGTTCCTGTCTCCTGTGCCATCGAGGTGCGTCATCGAAAGCCGGGCACCAAGCTCGACAACCGGAAAGACGGACGCTATGCCGGACGCGTTCGGCTCGCCGTCGTGCTCGACCGTAGCGCCGAGTCGCTCTGTGGGTTCGTCGAGAGCACCGTCGCGCCGGGATCGCTGATCGTTACTGACGATTGGAGCGGCTATGCTGGCCTCGGTAAGCGCGGCTATGAGCACTTCGCTGTTGCCGAGCAATACCTGCCGATCATCCATCTGGTTTTCGCCAACCTGAAGACGTGGCTGATCGGGATCCACCACGGCGTTAGCCACCAGCACCTACAAGCCTACCTCAACGAGTTCACCTTCCGCTTCAACAGGCGGTTCTACCCGTTCAACGCCTTCCGCTCATTGCTCGGCATCGCGGGCGACACCTCTGCTCCAACCTATGCCGAGCTTTACTCGGGAGAGTGGCGGCACCCTACATGTAGCGGTCATGGGCGTTAACCGGATAGGCAAGGATACATCCGCTTGCCGGCGATGGACACGAACACCTCATCAAGGTGCCACCGGACATCTGGCCGAGGGCGCGTTGTCCTCAGTCTCCGGGCATAGGCCTGCCCAAACTTCAATGCCCAGCGCCGGACCGTTTCGTAAGAAAGATCAATACCACGTTCAGCGACCAGGTCTTCGATGTCTCGATAGCTTAGGGGAAACCGGAAATACAGCCAGACAGCGTGCTGAATGATCACGGGGGGAAATCGGTATCGGGCATAAGAGATTTTCTGCATCCAGCGACACTACTGCGCCATCAGAAACAGGTCACCCTGTTAATGTGACAACGCCCTCAGGGGAACTGTATCCCCGCGTCGGCTTCATCGTCACCAACCTGAGCCGTCCTGCCGAGCGGGTTGTTGCGTTCTACAATCAGCCCGGCACTGCCGAGCAATAGATCAAGGAAGGCAAGAACGCCATCAAGTGGACGCGGCTGTCATGCCGTTCGTTACGCAACAATGCCGTCCGGCTCCAGCTGCATGCACTCGCCTATAACCTCGGCAACTTCATGCGGACCCTGGCGTTGCCCGATGCCGTGGAGCAATGGTCGCTGACGACGCTGAGGGAGAAGCTGGTCAAGATCGGTGCGAAAGTTGTCAGCCATGGCCGGTACGTCACATTTCAATTGGCCGAGGTTGCAGTCCCAAGAAGCTTGTTCCAGAAAATCTTGAGCCTGATTGATGATCTACGACGAAGACCCGCTCCGGCGTAGGCCGAGGGAATCGACGGCAAGGAGATTGCGACACGAGAGGTGTGTCTGGATGGCAAGAGAAACGACCAAATGGCCTTCCACGCGCTGGCCGATTACCAAAATCATGTCATCGGATGGCTGCAATGGGAACAGAGCTCCCTTGGAGATGGGGCCGTGGTACGATTTCCGCGAATTTGGATGTCATCTGGGGAATGTCGGTTTAGTCTGACAATGCCCACTGCGAACCCCGCGATGGCCTCGTGATGATCGGGATCCACATGCGTGACAGTGATGCCTGTTCTCATGCCAGCAGCATGAACCCGTTCCTCCAGACAAGGACTTTTCCGAATGGGACCGGGCTGCGACCTTGGGCCAAGGGCGGCGTAAGCTGAAATGAATGTGAGCGACCCATATCCCGATCTTGCCGTGCTATGGACGGCTATCGGCGAGCGCTATCGTGCTGCTGAAACGGCGTGTGTCGGCACGCTGCTTGCGGATGCTCGGCTTACGCCTCGGATGGCTGAGACCGTCGAAGCGCGTGCGCGCATGCTCGTCGAGTATATCAGGGCCAAACGGCGGCCGGTGGGCGGGCTCGACAGCTTTCTTCACGAGTACACGCTCGACACCGAAGAGGGCATCCTCCTTATGTGCCTCGCGGAAGCGCTTCTCCGCATTCCCGACAAAGAGACCGCGGCCCGCCTGATTAGGGACAAGATCGGCGCCGCCGCATGGGCTGACCATATTGGCCGGAGCGATTCTCTTTTAGTCAACGCATCGACCTGGGGCTTGATGCTCACGGGCAAGTTGGTCCGGTTGGGAGGGTCAGAGCAGGCCGACACCTTAGAGGCTTTAAAGGCCTTGATCGTGCGCGCGGGCGAACCGGTGATCCGGCGGGCGTTGTTACACGCAATGCGCATCCTTGGCCGCCAGTTCGTCATGGGCCGCACGATCAATGAAGCTCTTGGTCGTGCCAACGAGGCACACGCGGTCGCGTCGTTCGACATGCTTGGGGAAGCCGCGCATACGGCGAAGGATGCCGAGCGCTACTTCGTGTCCTATGAGGGGGCGATCACGGCCTTATGCAGGGGCACGGCCAGATCTGGACATGGCATCTCGGTCAAGCTCTCCGCCATCCATCCGCGCTACGAATTTGCGCAGCGAGAGCGGGTGATGGCCGAACTCGTCCCGAGGCTCCGGAGCCTTGCTCTTAAGGCTAAAGAACACGGTATCGCACTCACGGTCGATGCCGAAGAAGCGGATCGTCTCGCGCTTTCGCTCGACGTATTTGCTGCGGTCTTTCGCGATACTGCGCTCCATGGCTGGGAGGGTTTAGGCCTGGCTGTGCAGGCCTACCAGAAGCGCGCGCCGGCGGTGATCGATTGGCTTACGGCTCTATCGCGACAGATTGGTCGGCGTATTCAAGTGCGCCTCGTCAAAGGCGCTTATTGGGACACAGAGATCAAGCGCGCGCAGGAACGAGGGCTAGATGGCTATCCGGTCTTCACGCGCAAGCTCGCGACCGACGTGTCGTACATCGCCTGCGCGCGTCGTCTGCTCGCAGCGCGGGACACGTTCTATCCGCAGTTCGCGACTCACAACGCTCGTACCGTCGCGACTGTCATGACGCTTGCCGGTGATTGGCGAGGTTTCGAGTTTCAGCGTCTGCACGGCATGGGCGAGGCGCTCTACGCAGCTCTTGAGGCGGAACCGGACGGCGCGCCCCCATGCCGGATCTACGGTCCGGTCGGCTCTCATGAGGATCTGTTGCCCTACCTGGTGCGCCGGCTGCTGGAAAACGGCGCAAACACATCGTTCGTCAATCGCTTGGCTGATGACGCGGCGCCGATTGACGATGTGGTGCGCGACCCCATCGAGGCGTTAGGTCAGCTGCCATATCGCCCACATGCAGGAATCGCGCTACCGGCCGATCTCTATGGCGACGCGCGGCGCAATTCGACCGGTGTGGATCTCAGCGACACCCGGATCGTCGAGCCCTTGCTGCGGAAAATGGGCGCTGCCGCCGCAGAGCACTGGCAGGCACTGCCGATCATAGACGGTGAGGCGATCGAAACCGTGCGGGTGCCGATCCACGATCCGGCGGATCGTCGTCGCTCCGTCGGTACGGTGCACGAGGCCGATGTTGCGCTCGCCCGTCGCGCGATCAATGTTGCGGTGTCGCAGACGGAAGCTTGGGCCGCGACGCCGGTTGACGAACGGGCGAAGATCCTCGAGAAATTCGCCGATTTGCTGGAGGCGCGCCAAGCAGAGGTAATGGCGCAATGCGTCCGCGAGGCAGGCAAGACGGTGGCGGATGCCCTCTCCGAGGTTCGAGAAGCCGTCGACTACGGGCGCTACTACGCCATGTGCGCTCGGCACGACTTCGCCAAGCCCAAAGGCTTGCCTGGTCCCACCGGTGAGGACAACAGCATCGCGCTTTCCGGCCGCGGCGCCTTCGTCTGCATCAGCCCCTGGAACTTCCCGCTCGCTATTTTTACAGGACAGGTCGCGGCAGCGCTGGTGTCCGGCAACACCGTTATAGCGAAGCCGGCTGAGCAGACAGCACTCACTGCCTGTTTCGCGACCCGGCTCTTGCACGAGGCGGGCGTTCCTCCGGCCGTGTTGCAATTTGTGCCAGGTCGGGGCGAGACCGTCGGTAGCACGCTGGTCGGTGACCCGCGGATCGCGGGTGTTGCATTCACAGGCGCGACCGAGACGGCGCGGCGGATTGCCCGAACGCTGGCCGAACGGCCTGGGCCGATCGTGCCGTTGATCGCAGAGACCGGTGGGCAGAACGCGATGATCGTCGATTCCAGTGCGTTGGTAGAGCAGGTTGTCGCGGATGTGCTTCAGTCGGCTTTCTACAGCGCCGGTCAGCGCTGCTCCTGCCTTCGCGTGCTCTTCTTACAAGCCGAGATCGCTCCTCGTATACTGTCAATACTGTCAGGTGCGATGGCAGAGCTGCGGCTCGGTGATCCAATGCAGCTTTCGACGGACATCGGGCCGGTGATCGACGAGCCCACCTTGGATGCGCTCCACAACCACGCGGCATGGATATCCCGCGCAGGTACGGTGCATGCGGAGGCGCCCGACGACGATGCCACCGTTCACGGCACCTTTTTCCGCCCACTCGTCGTCGAGATCGACGGGATCAGCGTGCTCAAGCGCGAGGTCTTCGGCCCCATTCTTCACGTGGTGCGCTATGCGGGCGACCGCCTCGATGCGGTGATCGATGCGGTCAACGCGACCGGCTATGGGCTGACGCTGGGCGTGCACAGCCGGATCAACTCGACGGTGGAGCGCATTGTAACTCGCGCTCGAGCAGGCAACATCTACATCAATCGCAACATGGTGGGTGCCGTCGTCGGCGTGCAGCCGTTCGGCGGCGAAGGGCTCTCCGGGACGGGACCCAAGGCCGGCGGGCCGCGTTATCTGCACCGCTTCGCCACCGAGCGCACGGTCGCCATCAATACCGCGGCCAGCGGCGGCAATACGGCCTTGCTCTCGCTCTCGGACAATGACGGTGGTATTAATCCTGGCTATTCGCATTAATCTGACAATGCCTCAAAACGATGCGCGGACTGTTGAAAAGCAAGGTTTTGGGCATTGTCAGACTAAATGGGCTGGACCTGCAGAACCTTCAATTGAGGACCTTTATGCTGCAAGTTGCCGCCATTCGGCCAGGGCGGCGGCTCGGGCTTGTTTGAAAATATCGCGGCGGTTGAGATGGCGTTGGTGGTTGAAGTGGTTATGGATCGAAGCATGGACGGAGGCGAATTTCTGCAGAGTTTTTACCTCCCTGAATTTGGCCATTGCGCGTTCCCGTCGCCGGAAGGGTAGATGTGAGTTTTCCGCGCGGTTGTTCAACCAACGCTTGATCTCTTGGCGGCCCTCGTTGCCGATCACCTTCATCGCAGCCCGGTATGACCGTAGCCTGTCCGTGATGATCGAAGCCGGCCGGCCATAACGCTTCATAGCCCGCCTCAGAAACCTAAGCGCGGCTTCACGATCCCGCCGTTTCGTGGCCAAAACCTCAAGCACTTCGCCTTCATGGTCAACGGCACGCCATAGGTAATGTGTTTCGCCATTGATACGGACAAACACCTCATCAAGATGCCAGCGCCACAACGAATAGGATCCATGGCGAATACGGCGTTTCCGGATCTCGGCGGCAAACAACGGGCCAAAGCGGTTCCACCAATATCGTACCGTTTCGTAACTGACATCAATGCCCCGTTCGTTGAGCAGATCCTCGACCTGCCTGAGGGAGAGCGGAAACCTCACATACAGCATCACTGCGCTGCGGATTACCTCGGGCGAGCTATTGAAATAACGGAAGGGATTGTGCATCGCCGGAGGCTAGGAGACCTTACTTCCCGGCTCAAGACGATTTAGTCTGACAATGCCTTTTGAAGGGTAAAATATGGTAGGTATTAGAGGCGGTTACGGCCAAATTCCCTAAAAAAATAACAGGGAATTTCTTGAACGGAACAGGGAAATAATTTCGTCTTTCAGGGAAATATTTGAGTGTAACAGGGCGCCTGAAATGAGCGCAAAATTGTGGTCGGCTTCGAGCTATGGCGACGCTGTGGCGCTGGCGACGATAGGCGAGCGGCAGGACGCTCAACCGTAGTTCGGCCAGCTGGTCGACAAAGTGGCACGGCACCGATGCGAGCTAGGAGCCGGTCGCCATCAGAAACAGGCCAGCGGCCACAGCCCGCATCAGGGTCTCATTGCGCCAGCCGGTCTCGTGCTTCCGCGTTATTTGGCCAGATCTTCGTTTCAGGGCTCGGGGTGCGTTTGCCCGGTGGCAGATCGAAACGCAGAAGCCCAGCCCTCCGCTGATCCATAACGATTCTGTTAAGGTGGGTCGTCCGCAGGGGCACCTGCTCCATCACATCAGGAGCAAGCCTCCCGAAGGCAATGCCAGCCTGCGCGTCTACAGCTTGGAGAAGTACCTCGGTTCCCCAGCCAAGGGTCTCCGAGCAGCCGACACCCTCTCGACTGGCGTGTAACTCAAGGAACATTTCGTTTGAAAGTGAAGGCTGCCCGCTTTCGTTTGCCTTGATGGTCTGACGAACCCGAAAGCCTTCCTTCTCGACCTTCTCCTGCACAGTCCGAAAGACTTCGACCCCGTGGGCGCTGTTCGTGCCGAGGATGAGGCGCATCTTGATTCGGTTCTCGCGAGGCTTACGGATCGCAAAGTCGGGCAGCCAAGTTGCGGCTCCGGCACCCTTCATCTTTGACTTGAGAAGCTTAAGGACCTTCTCCTCGTTCGTGCCATCAGGCAGGGCTTCGTAGGCTGATCTCCAGCCGGGATCAGCGAGGAAGCGTCCTACAGACGCAGTGACGCCCTCGATAGCATGTTTCAATTTTGCCGCTTTTCTAGGGCCATCTGAGCGCCGCTTGGGTGCAGTGGGCAATTACTGTAGCCTGTTTGTAGAGAAGAAAAACCGAAGGCATTCCATGTCTAAATTTGTCGCCATGGCGGCGCTTTCTGCGGCGTTTTTATCGGTACCGGCATTTGGCCATCATTCGCACGCAATGTTCGACCGCGACACGACGCTCACTGTCAGCGGCACGGTTGCGACGCTTGACTGGACCAATCCGCATGTTTGGCTCCACGTCAATACGACCGACGAGGCGGGTGAGGCGGTTCAGTGGTCGCTTGAGCTGGGTTCGCCCGCACAGATCGCCCGGCGCGGCTGGCGTCCGAAAACAGTTAGTCCTGGCGATGTCGTGTCGGTTGCTTTGAACCCATTGTTCAATGGCGAGCCGATCGGTTCGCTGGTGGGCATCGCCCTTCCCGACGGAACGCATTTGGGCGACGAAAAGTTTTTGAACTAGCTGTCAAACCGCATAAGGTCTGCCCATTGCTCCAGTCGAAATTTTCTCGACATCTTCTGTTCGCCATATCTGTATTTGGCGCCTCGACCTTCAGCACCGCTTCGGCTCAGACGCAAACCGGTGGGGATTTGTCCGGCCTGTGGACCAGAGGGCCCGCGGCCCAAGCCTGGTACAGGCAGCCGGATAGTGGCCCTGGGCCGGTGCTTAATCTCACACCGCCGGCGGCATTGTCAGAGTAAATTGGCTTGAGCCGGGAAGTAAGGTTTCGTAGCCTCCGGCGATGCAAAATCCCTTTCGTTATTTCAACAGTTCACCTGAGGTAATCCGCAGCGCGGTGATGCTGTATGTCCGCTACCCCTTGTCGCTGAGACAGGTCGAAGATCTTCTGCTCGAGCGCGGCATCGACATTTGCCATGAGACCGTGCGGTACTGGTGGAACCGCTTTGGTCTGTTGTTTGCCGCCGAGATCCAGAAACGCCGTGTTCGTCATGGATCCTATTCGCTGTGGCGCTGGCATCTTGATGAGGTGTTCGTCCGCATCAACGGCGAGACCCATTACCTATGGCGCGCCGTTGACCATGAAGGCGAAGTTCTTGAGGTTTTGGCCACGAAACGGCGGGACCGCGAAGCCGCGCTTAGGTTTCTGAGGCGGGCTATGCAGCGTTATGGCCGGCCGGCTTCGATCGTCACGGATAGGCTACAGTCATACCGGGCTGCGATGAAGGTGATCGGCAACGAGGGTTGCCAAGAGACCAGGCGCTGGCTCAACAACCGGGCGGAAAACTCACATCAGCCCTTTCGAAGGCGGGAAGGGGCAATGGCACGGTTCAGAGATGTCAGGACCCTGCAGAAATTCGCCTCCGTCCATGCTTCGATCCACAACCACTTCAACCACCAACGCCATCTCAACCGCCGCGATGTTTTCAAACAAGCCCGAGCTGCTGCGCTGGGCGAGTGGTGTCAACTTGCAGCCTAAAAGTCCTAGATTGTAGATTCTACAGGTCCGACCCAGTTAGTCTGACAATGCCATAAGTTGTTGTGCTCTGAAATCCCCAAGAGGGGACAGGGAGAGATGACCAAGCAGATTTAATCTAACAATGCCCCGAAAACAGCTCACAACCACTTAACGTGACAATGCCCCGCCGGTTGTCTAGCGGAGGCACTTGTGACTCAAATGTTCAGAGTTTCTGATACAGAATCAACGCATCGACATAACCGAACTCGCGATGGTTGAAGGCGCCGGGCACCGTGCCAATGACCGCGAACCCCATATCCTTCCACAACCGCAGCGCCCCTTTATTGGTTGCGACCACTAGGTTGAACTGCATACCAGAAAATCCAAGGCGACGGGCTTCATCCATTGAATATGCACAAATCGTCCGACCGAGCCCACGATTGCGCGCTGCCTTTGCGACGATATAACCAGCGTTACAGATGTGCGCGCCGAGACCGGGTTGGTTGGGTTTCAGATAAAAGGTTCCGACAATCGTGCCGTCTTCCTCGGCAACATAGGTCGCGGTCGGCACAACCATCCAGGCACTGCGCGCGTCTTCTTCAGAGATATCCGGCGGAAACGGATAGGTGTCGCCGGTTGCAAGGGTTTCCTGAAGGATCGGCCAAATCTCTATCCAGTCGGCACTGGCAGCCAGTCGGATCATGAGAAGAGATTAGCTCGGCACCCACTCCACTGTCACGGATATTAGATGGGGCGTTGTCACGTTAAGTAATTGTAAGCTGTATTCGGCATGTCTCCGGGAGGCTAAGCTACTGACATTGGGTGGAGAAGACATCGACAATTTACTAAGATTTGGAGTGAATCCGGTTAACGTGACAAAGCCCTTACGGGTGCGGCGGGCGGCAATATCGGGGCTGCAGCGCATGAGCGGGAGGTAAGGAATATCCCAAAGTCGGGGGTCGTTCCGGGGGAGGCTGGCGCAGCGCCGCTTGCCATCGGGCGGCAATCGCCGATTCCGGACCAGATGGAGTGAATAGCGCATTGAATGAGAGTCAAACCGCCGGTCGGATGCCCAGTTTGGGCCTTGCCCTGGTCCCGATCGCCGTAACCATCGGGTTGCTGGGACTCCAGATATTCCATTACGACGACTTCACCCCGCATATCGTGCTCGCCATCGGGCTGGCCGTTACCGCCCTGGTGGGGTGGAGGCTCGGCTACCGCTGGCTCGAGATCCAGGAAGGCGCGTTCCATGTCGTACACGTGGCGCTGCCGGCGATGGCGACCCTGATCACGGTCGGAATGCTGGTGAGTACGTGGATTGCCAGTGGCACCGTGCCGATCCTGATCTACTACGGGCTGGAGCTGATCGACCCCGGCTGGTTTCTTGCCGCCGGGATGCTGCTGTGTTCGGTCGTGTCGCTTTCGCTGGGCACGAGCTGGACGACGACGGGGACGGTCGGCCTGGCCCTGGTCGGCATCGGCGAAGCTTTCGGAATCCCGATCTATTGGACGGCAGGCGCCGTCGTGTCAGGCGCCTTCTTCGGGGACAAGGTCTCGCCGCTCTCCGACACAACCAACCTGGCCGCGGCGGTGACCGAGACCGACCTTTTCCAGCACATCAAGAACATGATGCCGACGACCGTGCCGGCGATGCTGATCGGATTCGTCATTTACCTGTTCGTCGGGGGCACCGCTGTCGACACGGCGCAGCTCGAGCAAATCTCCACCTACCGGCAGGGTATAGCGGACAATTTCGAGATCGGGATCATCCCGCTGGTCCCTCTGGTCATCGTGATGACGCTCGCCTTCTTCAAGGTGGCCCCGATCCCGGCCATGTTCACGGGAGTCGTGCTCGGGTCGATCGTGGCGGTGTTCACCTATGGGTACAATTTCAACGAGATTATCACCATCGCCCACAGCGGCTACAAGGTCGAGACCGGAACCGCAGCGCTCGACAGCCTTCTCAACCGCGGCGGCGTAGAGGCGATGACCTGGACGATTACCCTGGTCATGTTTGCGCTTGCATTCGGCGGCGCGCTGGAGCGTACTCGCTGCCTCGAGGCCATCGTCGACGCCATTATGCGGGTCACGAAAGGGTTCAAGGGCCTTCAGACCAACGCCATCCTCACCTCGTTAGCGACCAATGTCGTCTCCGGCGACGTCTACCTGTCGCTCACGTTGCCGGGGCGGATGTACGCATCGCGCTACGACGAGCTGGGCTACAGCCGCCTCAATCTGTCGCGCGCCATCGAGGAGGGCGGCACGCTGATGTCGCCGCTGGTGCCCTGGAACGCCGGCGGCGCCTTCGTGATGGGCGCCCTCGGGCTGAACCTCGCGGACGGGGACTACAGCGTGCTGCTCTACATCCCGTTGGCGTTCGCCTGCTGGACCGCGCCCGTGATCGGCATCTTCTATGCGCAGACAGGCCTGTTCAGCCGCCGCGCCGACCCGTCCGAGGGCAGGGTCGCGCCATCAGCCGGGAAGGCTTTGTCACATTAACCGAATTCACTCCAAATCTCGGTAAATTGTCGACGGCTGCTCTACGCAATTCCAATGGCTTATACCAGCGGTCATTGAGATTTAGGCAGTGTCAAAGCAAATTGGCTTGAGCCTGGAATGAAGCTCCCGTAGGGGCATTGTCAAACTAAAATCGTATGTTAGAAATTTCTCGTTGTTGAGCTAGCTTCGTCGCCCGTGCTTGTCTGGTCTAAGCCAGACAAAACTTGCTTTTGCGCCCAGAAATCCCCGAAAGGGGACAGGGAGAGGCGGCCAAGAAGATTTAATCTGACAATGCCCTCAGGCCGCATAAGTGAAGTACAAACTGGTGCTGATATTGGGAGCAACGTTAGACCCATGACTGGAACGAGCGCGAACGCGACACCGTATTGGGCGGAGGCCCGGCACGCGCTCGGTCGGGTTGACCCGATACTCGGCAACCTCATCCGCGCCGCCGGGGGATCTGTTCTGCGGCCTCGAAATGGTGTTGTCACGTTATTGAACGATCGTGCTGTGAATTGGCATAGAACTCAAGCTCAAGCGGTGGCGGTGGCGGTTTGCCACAGGCTCATTGTTTGGTTGCGAAACTGGCGCAATGTCTTTCGGGAAATCAGATGACGTTGGGCGTTGAAGGTGTTGTAGACGGTGGCGTGGGTAGAGAGAAATCGCTGCGCTGATCGAGCCGATTTGAAACGTTGCATTCGTCGTTCGCGTTGCCGGACAGGCAAGTGAGAATTCTCGGCTCGGTTGTTCTTCCTGCCACCAAAATCATGGTGCTTTGTAAGGCCTAAATCCTTCAGAGCAGCACCATAAGATGGCAGTTTGTCTGTGACTAAGGCATCAGGGACAAACCTTTGCTTTTTCAACAGTTTACGCATCAACTTGAGCGCTGCCTTCTTGTTTCTGCGTGACTGAACCAGGATATCCAGCACTTCGCCTTCGCTATCGACAGCGCGCCATAGATACATCCGCTTGCCGGCGATGGACACGAACACCTCATCAAGGTGCCACCGGACATCTGGCCGAGGGCGCGTTGTCCTCAGTCTCCGGGCATAGGCCTGCCCAAACTTCAATGCCCAGCGCCGGACCGTTTCGTAAGAAAGATCAATACCACGTTCAGCGACCAGGTCTTCGATGTCTCGATAGCTGAGGGGAAACCGGAAATACAGCCAGACAGCGTGCTGAATGATCACGGGGGGAAATCGGTATCGGGCATAAGAGATTTTCTGCATCCAGCGACATTACTGCGCCATCAGAAACAGGTCACCCTGTTAATGTGACAACGCCCTTCAGACACTTGGTCAATCGATGACATGGTTACCTCCACAGAGTTATGTTGCGACACCACTCTGAAAAGTGGATCACAATCCACCCCATGGAATCTTCAACCACCAACGCCATCTCAACCGTCGCGACATTTTCAAGCAAGACCGGGCCGCCGCCCTGGCCGAATGGCGGAAACTTGCAGCCTAGAGGTCCTCAATCGAAGGTTCTGCAGGTCCAGCCCATTTAGTCTGACAATGCCTGGCGGAGTAATGTCGCTGGACGCAGAAAATCTCCTATGCCCGATACCGATTTCCACCTGTGATCAAATTGGCGACAATACGCATCTGCCTAATAGATTATGAGTCCATGATACGAGAGTGTGGTCTCCTGTGCTCGAACGCTGGCATGGGGTTGGACGAGGCAGGCAGGTAAGACACGCTAGGATTGTCCCGGAACTTGGCTGCAATACGGATCAAAATGATGCAACCACCTTTTCCGCTGGCGGGTTATCGGTTGGGGAGGGCTTGCCCATGATCGGCAATCACAATATGCGCGGCCATGGATATGCCGAGACCGGGCATGGCAGCAACGCACGGAGCATCTTTTGGGCCCTGCTGCTGACCGGGGGCTTCATGTTCATCGAGGTGATCGGCGGCGTGATCTCGGGATCTCTAGCGCTGCTGGCCGATGCCGCCCACATGCTTGTCGATACGGTGGCCCTGCTGTTTGCCTGGATCGCGTTCCGGCTGAGCCGCAGGACAGCCGACAAGGCACGCACTTACGGCTACCACCGCTTTCCGGTTCTCGCCGCCTTTACCAACGGCATTAGCCTTATATTCATCGTGGGCTGGATCTTCGCCGAGGCAGCCGGCCGGCTCGTCAACCCGACTGAGGTGCTCCCCGGCCCAATGCTGGCGGTGGCGGGTCTTGGCCTTGTCGTCAATGTCGCCGCGTTCGCCGTGCTCCATGGAGCCGACCGAAACAACCTGAATGTCCGTGGCGCCCTCTTGCACGTGCTGGGCGACATGCTCGGTTCGGCTGCGGCGGTCGGCGCGGCGCTGATCATCATGACGACCGGCTGGATGCCGATCGACCCGCTACTCTCGGTTCTGGTCGGGCTACTGGTGCTGCGCAGCGCCTGGTTTCTGGTGAAGGATGCGGCGCATGTGCTTCTTGAAGGCGTTCCCAGGCAATTGGAGGTCCGCGAAATCGGCCCGGATCTGGTTTCGCACATCGCCGTTGTCGAGGATGTGCATCATGTGCATGCTTGGTCCTTGTCGCAAGAGCGCTCGTTGCTGACCCTGCACGCACGAATCAGTGAGGGCGCCAACCCGGATTCGGCCACTGCCGAAATTCAAGCCCGCTTAGGCAAACGCTTCGATATCAGCCACGTCACGGTGCAAATCGAGTTGGAGGGCTGCACCGACGGTTCCTTACACGCCCCGTAGGTCAACCGCGCGCTCCTTGCCCGGCGTTGTCACACTAACAGGATGACCTGTTGCTGATGGCGCCGTAATGTCGCTGGAGCATTTGTCACGTTAACTGGATTCACTCCAAATCTCGGTAAATTGTCGATGGCTGCCTGGAGGCTCGATCCGGAACTGAGCGCAACGGCCCAGCCGCAGCGTATTCGTGCCGTCGCCGAGCGCATCGGTGCCGATATACGGCAGACGGCATTGTCACGTTAACTGATTGTTAGCTGTTTTCGGCATTTCACCATGAGGCTAAGCCAATGAAATTCCGTAGAGCGGACATCGACAATTTACTGAGGTTTCAGAGTGAGACCGGTTAACTTGACAAAGTCATGGGGCGCACGGCGCTCCTTAAGGCCACCCTGTGGTATTGTCAGACTAACTGGACAGGATTTGTAGAACCTACAATCAAAAGGCCTCAGGCTGCTAATTGACGCCACTCGGCCAAGGCGGTTGCCCGGGCTTGTTTGAAAATATCGCGGCGGTTGAGATGGCGTTGGTGGTTGAAGATTCCATGGGGTGGATTGTGATCCACTTTTCAGAGTGGTGTCGCAACATAACTCTGTGGAGGTAACCATGTCATCGATTGACCAAGTGTCTGAAGAGCGGGCTTCTGTCCGCAGTGATCTAAGCGCTATTTTCGTGTCGCTGGAACTCAGCCTGACGACGTGGCTCGTCACGTCGTTGTCGCCGGGCAGCGGGGAAAAGATGTCCAGGCACCACGTGCGTGGCGGCGATGTCGCGGCCCTTTTTGCGAGGTTTTCCCAACTGCAGGCAAAGTGCCAGGCGCGAACAGGGCGGCCGTACCGTCTGATTGTGATCCATGAGGCTGGCCTGGACGGGTTCTGGATTCATCGGACTCTTGCAGAATGCAAACATCGAGAGCCACGTTGTGGATCCGGCTTCCATAGTCACGTCGCGCCGTCGGCGGCGCGTCAAGACGGACGGGGTCGACGGCGAAGCCTTAGTCAGAGCCTTGCTGGCCCATAAGCGGGGCGAGCCGCGGGTCTGCGCCATGGCAAAGGCGCCCACAGCTGAACAGGAGGACCGTCGGCAGATCAGCCGTGAGCGCCGGTCTCTGACTGCCGAACGGGTTAAGAATGTTAACCGCATAAAGGGTGTGTGTACCGAAAATTAGATTCTCGAATACCTGTGGTGTAGGCCGCCCAGAATTGGGTGTGCGGTGACGGTCCCGGTGCGCTCGATGGGGCGCGGGTGGGGGAATCTTTGGCCAAGGACCGGTGCGTCCGGGCGTCTTTGTAGTACTGAACATAGGCCGAGAGCACTCGGCGCAAATGGGTATCGTTGACCACGATCACGTGGTCCAAACACTCCCGACGTATAGTTCCGATGACGCGCTCAGTATGGCCGTTTTGCCAAGGCGATCGAAAGCTCGTTGGTCGGTCTCGAATACCCATCGCACGAACGCGTCGCTTGAAGACGCCACCGAACTTCACGTCGTTGTCTCTAATTAAGAATTTTGGCGCTGAATCCCATGGAAAGGCTTCCGTGATTTGTTGAGCAAGCCACATCGCGGTGGGCTCGCCCGTAACCGTCAGAAGGACAATCTTACGTCGGGCATGATTCAGGACGACGAACACGTAGAGCTCTTCGAACAAGAAAGTTGGAACTGTGAATTGTCCGTCATCAAAACAAATGGGACTGTTGAGCGTGTTTCATAAGGGAGGATCTGGCTCATCTTTGTTTGATGTTAAGCCGCTTGGCGTTGATGGTTCAAGCGGCGGTTTTGGGTGGTCAGTTTTTTGATCCTTTTTCTCTTTTCGATGATGGCGGTGTGGCGTCCAAAGTAGGCGTCGGCTGGAGTTACGTTGCCGATGCTCTCGTGGTAGCGTTGGTTGTTGTAGTGATCGACGAAGGCGCTGATCTGGTTTTCGAGATCGCCGGGTAGATAATAATTTTCAAGCAGGATCCGGTTCTTCAGCGTTTGATGCCAGCGCTCGATCTTGCCCTGGGTTTGCGGGTGATACGGTGCGCCCCGAACGTGATCCATACCGTGGTCCTCGAGCCATTCAGCCAGATCGCCGGAGATATAGGACGAGCCGTTGTCGCTGAGCAGCCTCGGCTTGTGGACGACATTGGCGCGATTGCAGCCTGAGGCTTCTAGCGCCAACTTCAGTGTTGCCGTCACATCGTCCGCCGTCATGTTGGTGCAGAGCTTCCAAGCAATTATGTAGCGGGAATAGTCGTCCAGGATGGTCGACAGGTAAAACCAGCCCCAGCCGATGACCTTGAGATAGGTGAAGTCGGTCTGCCACAGCTGGTTCGGCGCCGTGGTCTTGTCGCGGAACTCATCGGCTGCCTTGATGACCACGAAAGCGGGGCTGGTGATCAGGCCGTGGGCCTTGAGAAGCCGGTAAACCGAGGCTTCCGAGACAAAGTAGCCCCTGGTGTCCGTAAACCTGACGGCCAGTTCCCGGGGCGACAGTTGCGTCTCCTCCAGGGCAAGATCGATGATCTGCCCCCGGACATCATCCGGGATCCGGTTCCACATCCGGCCCGGGCTGCTGTTGCGATCCTCAAGACCGGCGTCGCCAAAGGCCAGAAAGCGATCGTACCAGCGATAAAAGGTGGTCTTCGGAATGCCCAGCTTGTCCAAAGTGGACCCGACGCCCAGGTGGGACTGCTCGACCAGGCGGATGATCTCCAGCTTCTCGGATGCGGGATACCTCATTCCTCGCCTCCCCCATGCCCGATCATATTTTTTTTGAGAAGACGGTTCTCCAGCGACAGTTCGGCGACCAACTCCTTCAAGTCGCGCATCTCCTGGCGCAGGCCTTTAACCTCGCCCGAGGTCGCTTGGCGCCCGGTGTCGCCGGCGAGCCGCTTCTTGCCCGCTTCCAAAAACTCTTTCGACCAGCTGTAATACAGACCCTCAGCGATGCCCTCGCGGCGGCACAAGGCGGCGATGCTCTCCTCGCCGCGCAGGCCCGACACCACGATCCGGATCTTCTCCTCAGCCGTATACTGCTTGCGTGTCTTGCGCCGAATATCCCGAACCGTTCTCTCCGCCGGGTCGTTCTTGCTCATTGATTTCTGTCTCATCTTCGTTCCCTTCGGTCACTACGATGAGCCAGAAATCCTCCGTTATGCAATTACCTCAATTCGTCCCAAAGGCGCTGACGTCAGACAGTCTCGGAAGCCTCGGTTTACCGGCTTCTCAAGGCCCACGACCTGATCACCAGCCCCGCTTTCGTGGTCATCAAGGCAGCCGATGAGTTCCGCGACAAGACCACGGCGCCGAACCAGCTGTGGCAGACCGACTTCACCTATCTCAAGGTCATCGGCTGGGGCTGGTTTTACCTGTCGACCATCCTGGACGACTATTCCCGCTACATAATTGCTTGGAAGCTCTGCACCAACATGACGGCGGACGATGTGACGGCAACACTGAAGTTGGCGCTAGAAGCCTCAGGCTGCAATCGCGCCAATGTCTTCCACAAGCCGAGGCTGCTCAGCGACAACGGCTCGTCCTATATCTCCGGCGATCTGGCTGAATGGCTCGAGGACCACGGTATGGATCACGTTCGGGGCGCACCGTATCACCCGCAAACCCAGGGCAAGATCGAGCGCTGGCATCAAACGCTGAAGAACCGGATCCTGCTTGAAAATTATTATCTACCCGGCGATCTCGAAAACCAGATCAGCGCCTTCGTCGATCACTACAACAACCAACGCTACCACGAGAGCATCGGCAACGTAACTCCAGCCGACGCCTACTTTGGACGCCACACCGCCATCATCGAAAAGAGAAAAAGGATCAAAAAACTGACCACCCAAAACCGCCGCTTGAACCATCAACGCCAAGCGGCTTAACATCAAACAAAGATGAGCCAGATCCTCCCTTATGAAACACGCTCAACAGTCCCATTTGTTTTGATGACGGACACGGTATGACGGACGACGCGTTCCAGGGTAGTGCCCACCTGCCGCCGGGGCGGCGGGTGTATGCGGTGGGCGACATCCACGGGCGCATTGATCTTCTCCACAGACTGAATGCACGAATTCTTGCTGATGCCGAAGCGGCCCAGGCGGATTCCTGTATCGTCATCTATCTCGGAGACTACGTTGACCGCGGTGGCTGCAGTCGCGAGGTCGTGCAAAGTCTGATTAAGGATCCAATTCCGAAGTTCGAATGCGTCAGCCTTCTCGGCAATCACGAGGCGCTTCTGCTGGAATTCCTGGACAATCCGACGCGTGGCAATTCTTGGATCTTCAATGGGGGCGACACAACGCTGCGCAACTACGGTGTCGAGGTCGGTAATCTGGAATTTTGCACAGGTGGCTGGGAAAGGCTCAGAGACCGTTTCGCCGAATGCCTCCCGGAGGCCCATCTAGAATTTCTGCGCAACTGTCCTCTGATGCATAAGGAAGGCGACTACCTATTCGTTCACGCTGGCATCCGTCCTGGCGTTCCGTTGGAGGAGCAGACGCGTGAGGATTTACTCTGGATCAGGGAGGGGTTCCTAGATTGTGGCGACGATCTCGGGAAGGTAGTTGTTCACGGCCACACGCCCGCCAAAGAGATTCAGGTTCGACCCAACCGTATCGGTATCGACACAGGAGCCTGGATGACTGATACCCTAACCTGCGCAGTCCTTCATGGTCGCGAACGTGCATTTATCCAAACTTGAACATTGGCGAACGTGGCAACTGGCGTACTTTGCACTGTCTGACGTCAGCGCCTTTGGGACGAATTGAGGTAATTGCATAACGGAGGATTTCTGGCTCATCGTAGTGACCGAAGGGAACGAAGATGAGACAGAAATCAATGAGCAAGAACGACCCGGCGGAGAGAACGGTTCGGGATATTCGGCGCAAGACACGCAAGCAGTATACGGCTGAGGAGAAGATCCGAATCGTGGTGTCGGGCCTGCGCGGCGAGGAGAGCATCGCCGCCTTGTGCCGCCGCGAGGGCATCGCCGAGGGTCTGTATTACAGCTGGTCGAAAGAGTTTTTGGAAGCGGGCAAGAAGCGGCTCGCCGGCGACACCGGGCGCCAAGCGACCTCGGGCGAGGTTAAAGGCCTGCGCCAGGAGATGCGCGACTTGAAGGAGTTGGTCGCCGAACTTTCGCTGGAGAACCGTCTTCTCAAAAAAAATATGATCGGGCATGGGGGAGGCGAGGAATGAGGTATCCCGCATCCGAGAAGCTGGAGATCATCCGCCTGGTCGAGCAGTCCCACCTGGGCGTCGGGTCCACTTTGGACAAGCTGGGCATTCCGAAGACCACCTTTTATCGCTGGTACGATCGCTTTCTGGCCTTTGGCGACGCCGGTCTTGAGGATCGCAACAGCAGCCCGGGCCGGGTGTGGAACCGGATCCCGGATGATGTCCGGGGGCAGATCATCGATCTTGCCCTGGAGGAGACGCAACTGTCGCCCCGGGAACTGGCCGTCAGGTTTACGGACACCAGGGGCTACTTTGTCTCGGAAGCCTCGGTTTACCGGCTTCTCAAGGCCCACGGCCTGATCACCAGCCCCGCTTTCGTGGTCATCAAGGCAGCCGATGAGTTCCGCGACAAGACCACGGCGCCGAACCAGCTGTGGCAGACCGACTTCACCTATCTCAAGGTCATCGGCTGGGGCTGGTTTTACCTGTCGACCATCCTGGACGACTATTCCCGCTACATAATTGCTTGGAAGCTCTGCACCAACATGACGGCGGACGATGTGACGGCAACACTGAAGTTGGCGCTAGAAGCCTCAGGCTGCAATCGCGCCAATGTCTTCCACAAGCCGAGGCTGCTCAGCGACAACGGCTCGTCCTATATCTCCGGCGATCTGGCTGAATGGCTCGAGGACCACGGTATGGATCACGTTCGGGGCGCACCGTATCACCCGCAAACCCAGGGCAAGATCGAGCGCTGGCATCAAACGCTGAAGAACCGGATCCTGCTTGAAAATTATTATCTACCCGGCGATCTCGAAAACCAGATCAGCGCCTTCGTCGATCACTACAACAACCAACGCTACCACGAGAGCATCGGCAACGTAACTCCAGCCGACGCCTACTTTGGACGCCACACCGCCATCATCGAAAAGAGAAAAAGGATCAAAAAACTGACCACCCAAAACCGCCGCTTGAACCATCAACGCCAAGCGGCTTAACATCAAACAAAGATGAGCCAGATCCTCCCTTATGAAACACGCTCAACAGTCCCATTTGTTTTGATGACGGACACGGTATGACGGACGACGCGTTCCAGGGTAGTGCCCACCTGCCGCCGGGGCGGCGGGTGTATGCGGTGGGCGACATCCACGGGCGCATTGATCTTCTCCACAGACTGAATGCACGAATTCTTGCTGATGCCGAAGCGGCCCAGGCGGATTCCTGTATCGTCATCTATCTCGGAGACTACGTTGACCGCGGTGGCTGCAGTCGCGAGGTCGTGCAAAGTCTGATTAAGGATCCAATTCCGAAGTTCGAATGCGTCAGCCTTCTCGGCAATCACGAGGCGCTTCTGCTGGAATTCCTGGACAATCCGACGCGTGGCAATTCTTGGATCTTCAATGGGGGCGACACAACGCTGCGCAACTACGGTGTCGAGGTCGGTAATCTGGAATTTTGCACAGGTGGCTGGGAAAGGCTCAGAGACCGTTTCGCCGAATGCCTCCCGGAGGCCCATCTAGAATTTCTGCGCAACTGTCCTCTGATGCATAAGGAAGGCGACTACCTATTCGTTCACGCTGGCATCCGTCCTGGCGTTCCGTTGGAGGAGCAGACGCGTGAGGATTTACTCTGGATCAGGGAGGGGTTCCTAGATTGTGGCGACGATCTCGGGAAGGTAGTTGTTCACGGCCACACGCCCGCCAAAGAGATTCAGGTTCGACCCAACCGTATCGGTATCGACACAGGAGCCTGGATGACTGATACCCTAACCTGCGCAGTCCTTCATGGTCGCGAACGTGCATTTATCCAAACTTGAACATTGGCGAACGTGGCAACTGGCGTACTTTGCACTGTCTGACGTCAGCGCCTTTGGGACGAATTGAGGTAATTGCATAACGGAGGATTTCTGGCTCATCGTAGTGACCGAAGGGAACGAAGATGAGACAGAAATCAATGAGCAAGAACGACCCGGCGGAGAGAACGGTTCGGGATATTCGGCGCAAGACACGCAAGCAGTATACGGCTGAGGAGAAGATCCGGATCGTGGTGTCGGGCCTGCGCGGCGAGGAGAGCATCGCCGCCTTGTGCCGCCGCGAGGGCATCGCCGAGGGTCTGTATTACAGCTGGTCGAAAGAGTTTTTGGAAGCGGGCAAGAAGCGGCTCGCCGGCGACACCGGGCGCCAAGCGACCTCGGGCGAGGTTAAAGGCCTGCGCCAGGAGATGCGCGACTTGAAGGAGTTGGTCGCCGAACTTTCGCTGGAGAACCGTCTTCTCAAAAAAAACATGATCGGGCATGGGGGAGGCGAGGAATGAGGTATCCCGCATCCGAGAAGCTGGAGATCATCCGCCTGGTCGAGCAGTCCCACCTGGGCGTCGGGTCCACTTTGGACAAGCTGGGCATTCCGAAGACCACCTTTTATCGCTGGTACGATCGCTTTCTGGCCTTTGGCGACGCCGGTCTTGAGGATCGCAACAGCAGCCCGGGCCGGGTGTGGAACCGGATCCCGGATGATGTCCGGGGGCAGATCATCGATCTTGCCCTGGAGGAGACGCAACTGTCGCCCCGGGAACTGGCCGTCAGGTTTACGGACACCAGGGGCTACTTTGTCTCGGAAGCCTCGGTTTACCGGCTTCTCAAGGCCCACGGCCTGATCACCAGCCCCGCTTTCGTGGTCATCAAGGCAGCCGATGAGTTCCGCGACAAGACCACGGCGCCGAACCAGCTGTGGCAGACCGACTTCACCTATCTCAAGGTCATCGGCTGGGGCTGGTTTTACCTGTCGACCATCCTGGACGACTATTCCCGCTACATCATTGCTTGGAAGCTCTGCACCAACATGACGGCGGACGATGTGACGGCAACACTGAAGTTGGCGCTAGAAGCCTCAGGCTGCAATCGCGCCAATGTCGTCCACAAGCCGAGGCTGCTCAGCGACAACGGCTCGTCCTATATCTCCGGCGATCTGGCTGAATGGCTCGAGGACCACGGTATGGATCACGTTCGGGGCGCACCGTATCACCCGCAAACCCAGGGCAAGATCGAGCGCTGGCATCAAACGCTGAAGAACCGGATCCTGCTTGAAAATTATTATCTACCCGGCGATCTCGAAAACCAGATCAGCGCCTTCGTCGATCACTACAACAACCAACGCTACCACGAGAGCATCGGCAACGTAACTCCAGCCGACGCCTACTTTGGACGCCACACCGCCATCATCGAAAAGAGAAAAAGGATCAAAAAACTGACCACCCAAAACCGCCGCTTGAACCATCAACGCCAAGCGGCTTAACATCAAACAAAGATGAGCCAGATCCTCCCTTATGAAACACGCTCAACAGTCCCATTTGTTTTGATGCGCGGTGGTTCCAAAGATCTCAATTGGCGTGGATCTAGATGTACCGTGATCTACGCTGTTCACCTTAGCGATGACGCAGTTTAAGCGTCTTCGTCCGGTCCCTGCTCCACGTCACCGGACAAATACTTGTTGTATGTCTCTCTCAGGAAACGAAGAGAACTCTCCTTGTCGATATTTGCCGTTAAGGAATCCTCGAAAAACCTGTGTGTACCGAAAATTAGATTCTCGCATACCTGTGGTGTAGGCCGCCCAGAATTGGGTGTGCGGTGACGGTCCCGGTGCGCTCTATGGGGCGCGGGTGGGGGGAATCTTTGGCCAAGGACCGGTGCGTCCGGGCGTCATTGTAGTACTGAACATAGGCCGAGAGCACTCGGCGCAAATGGGTATCGTTGACCACGATCACGTGGTCCAAACACTCCCGACGTATAGTTCCGACGACGCGCTCAGTATGGCCGCTTTGCCAAGGCGATCGAAAGCTCGTTGGTCGGTCTCGAATACCCATCGCACGAACGCGTCGCTTGAAGACGCCACCGAACTTCACGTCGTTGTCTCTAATTAAGAATTTTGGCGCTGAATCCCATGGAAAGGCTTCCGTGATTTGTTGAGCAAGCCACATCGCGGTGGGCTCGCCCGTAACCGTCAGAAGGACAATCTTACGTCGGGCATGATTCAGGACGACGAACATGTAGAGCTCTTCGAACAAGAAAGTTGGAACTGTGAATAAGTCTATCGAGGCGATGCCTTCAGCCTGATTCAGAAGGAAGGTCGTCCAGCTTTGTCCTCCCCGGAAGGGAGGTCGTCGGAGCATGTATTTGGACCCTGCTGACGAAAGTGGAGACGTCCTGCGATAGGATTTTGATCGCAGGAGGTGCAAATGTCGAAGCAGAATGGGAACAAGGGCCGGCGGTTTGATCGGGCCTTCAAGGAAGAAGCCGTCCGTCTTTTACAGACGAGCGGGCGCAGGCAGCGGCAGATAGCAGGAGATCTTGGGATCAGCGTCAGCGCGCTCGGCCGCTGGGTCGCAGAATTGCGTGAGGAGGATTTGCTTTCCGGTCCGCATGAGGATGCAGCGAAGGAGATTACCCGCCTACGCCGAGAGCGTGATCTGGCCCGTCAGGAACGTGATCTCCTAAAAAAAGCGCTGGCACAGGCGCGCCAGGGAAAGTCGATGAGGTTCCGGTTCATCGACGCGGAGAGGGCCGGGTTGGCGATGCCGATATTCCGCCTGTGCAGACTGCTGCAGGTCAGCGTCTCAGGCTTCTACGCTTGGCGCAATCGCGGCCCAAGCCAGCGACAGCTCGATGACATGGTTCTACTCGCCCATGTCCGGGCAGCCTTTCGGCGCAGCCGCGAGAGCTACGGTGCAGAGCGGGTCCATCACGAGCTTGCCGAGAATGGGATCGAGGTTGGACGCCATAGGGTGGCTCGGCTGATGCGGGGAAATGGGTTGTCTCCAAAACGGAAACAGAAGTTCAAAAAGACGACGGACAGCCAGCACAACAAGGCCGTCGCATCGAACCTTCTCGACCAGAACTTCTCCGCCGAGGCACCCAACGAGAAATGGGCTGCCGACATCAGCTATATCTGGACGGCACAGGGCTGGCTGTACCTGGCCGTCATGCTCGACCTCTACTCCCGGCGCGTCATCGGCTGGGCCGTGGGCGCTCGCATGACCAGCGACCTGCCGCTCAGGGCGCTTAACCGTGCTATCGGGCTGCGCCAACCTGGCGCCGGTGTGATCCACCATAGCGATCGGGGAAGCCAGTACTGCTCAGACGCATACCAGGCGCGCCTCGGTGAACTCGGTTTCCTCGCCTCAATGAGGGGTAAGGGAAATTGCTATGATAACGCCGTCGTCGAGACCTTCTTCAAAACCATCAAGTCAGAACTGATCTGGAGGACTGTGTTCATGTCAAGAAGCCAAGCTGAAACTGCCATAGCCGGATACATCGACGGGTTCTATAATCCGGGGATGTCCCGGTCGATGTTGAAAAGTTGAGGTAGGTGTCGCTCTCCTGGAGCCGTTAGGCTCCGGGTGCTGCAAACCCAAAAGGGAGAACGACACCATGGGAAATAATATCCGTAGTTCCAGCCGCCCGAAAGCCCTTGCCCCCTCGATTCCTATGCCGCCGCTGGCGGACGCGATGGACGCAGTCCATCTCAGCGTGGATCGGTTTTGTCTTCTGGCCGGGGTCGAGGCCTTGGCCGAGATGATGGAGGAGGACGCCACGACCGTGTGCGGGGCCCGACATCGCCGCCATGGGGACCGTCGAGGTTATCGCTGGGGCAGGACACATAGCGAGATCGGCTACCACGGCGGCAAAGTGAAGGTGGCCCGGCCACGGGTTCGTGACCGGGCGGGCAAAGAGGTGAGCTTGGAGAGTTGGCAGGCGCTACGCGATGGCAACCTGCTGCTCGAGTGGGCGCTCAACCTGATGGTGCTGAACGTGTCGACCCGCAAGTACCACCGCGCGGTCCGTCTGCCCGAGGGCGAGCTGGCGAAAGCGCGTGGCGACGGCACCTCGAAGTCGGCCGTTTCCCGGCGCTTTGTGGCGCTGTCACGCAAGAAGATGAAGGCCTGGCTCGCCTCGGATCTCTCGGAACTCGACCTGCTAGTCATCCAGATCGACGGTCTGCATGTCGGCGACCATGTCCTGATGGCGGCGATCGGCGTCGATGGCAACGGCGACAAGCATGTCCTGGCCGTGGTCGAGGGGGCGACGGAGAACACGGTCGTCGTCCAGGCCTTGATCGACAATCTCCTCGCCAGGGGGCTCGATCCGACACTGCCGCGGCTGTTCATCGTCGATGGCGCGAAGGCACTCAGCAAAGCGATCCGAAACACCTTCGGTGTGGCCGCCGCCATCCAGCGCTGCCAGGTCCACAAGGGCCGTAACATCATCGAGCGCCTGCCCCAACATTTGCACGCGAGCGTCAAGAAGGCGCTCCGTCAGGCCTGGGACCAGGACGACGCAAACAAGGCCGAGCGGCTCTTGCGCAACCTGGTCCGGCGTCTGGAGCATGAGGAACCGGGCGTCTCGGGCAGCATCCTGGAGGGGCTGGAGGAGATCCTCACCGTCATCCGCCTCGGCCTACCGCACGAACTCCGGCGCTCGCTCGCCTGCACCAACATCGTCGAGAACGCGCTCGGCACGGTGCGCCAGGTCACCCGCAACGTCAAACGCTGGAGACACGCCGAGATGGCGCTCAGATGGACCGCCGCCGGCCTGCTGGAGGCCCAGAAAACCTTCCGTCGCCTCAAGGCCTATCGCCAGCTGCCCATCCTCCGAAATGCTCTCCAGGAACACTTGAGAAAGGCTCAGGCCGACAGTGCCATTGAAACCATCATGAAGGCAGCATAGCATCATCAACCAGCGACGCCTGCCCCACGAATTTCAACAGAGATAGGGACATCGCCTATAATCCAGTCCGTCGGCACTCGACGCTGGACTTCACAAGCCACGTCAAATTCGAGGCAGAAGCAATGCAAACGGTGTAGGGCGCCTCCACTTTTCCTGGATGGGTCCAATTTCGCGACCGTCGATTGAGCGACCGAGAAGCCGAGCTTCAATAATTCTCCATGGATTCTTGGAGATCCCCACAAGGGATTCTCCCTACACATGCGCTGTATCAAATCACGAAGTTCTTTATCGATCTTGGGGCGTCCGAGGCGCAGACCGGGGGACCTCCAGCGCCAATAACGCCGAACCCCTTGCCGGTGCCAGCGGGTGACCGTTTCCGTCCGCACGACTTTCACGCTTTCAAGAACCGTCGGAAAGGCCCGAGATATCCCGACCAAGAAGGAGCGATCAAAGTTCGATAATTGGACCCGGCACGAACGCTTCCTGAGGGCGATGTTCAGCTGATGACGCAGGCTGACAATCTCCGCCTCAAGCTGGGACTGAGACTTAAAGGCGCTCCGAAATGCAAAATAGATCGTCAGTAGGACCTTCAGCATCGCCCCAAAGAATGGGCTGAGTCGGCCTCCTCATGCGAGTCTTCCCCAGTTCCCAGCTGAATCGACTTTTCGGTACACACAGGACATTTGCCGAAGTCGCCTTCCTACTCGGCTATCAAGACGCCAATTCCTTCTACCGGGCGTTCAAGGATTGGACTGGGAATACGCCAAAATCAAAGGGCAATTAGTCTAAGTATTTTGCCTGTTCATCCTGGGTGGAGCTCGTTTGCACCCGAATGTAGTCATCACGCGAAACCGAGATGGCAGAGGTTTCGGTTTTGCAGTAGTCTAGCTCATGTGCTGAGACAAGATTTTGTCGAACGCAACTGCTGCACGTAGCGTTTCCGATTAGGGACAAAGGAATCGGAAATCTGTCCAGGATCAGAGAGATACAATAAGAGGTAAGCAGAATGATGAACGCCACCATGTCAAAGCTAATCAATGCAAGCTACCATTTGAGACGGATGATATTGCTCGTCGCTCTGGCGGCCACCAACGTTGGAATTTCGGCAGAATTGTCTTCCGCTGCCGAGGAGGGATCACTTCTCCGCGGGCAAATTATATCTTCCGGCGGCGGCGCGGTTGCAGGGGTCCCGGTGAAAGCCCATCGGGAGGGCGGCACCATATCTGTTGCCGTCTACAGCGACAGCGAAGGGGAATATTCCTTTCCGGCTTGGTCGGAAGTAACGCCGGGGAACTATACGCTAACGATTCAACTTCCCGATTTCGAAGCCGTCACGCGGCAAGGCGTCACTCTTTCGCGAGGAGAGACAACGCAAGCAGATTTCACTTTGCAACCGAAGGTGCCTTCTCTCAACGACGCGACCACCACCGACATCATTATGGCTTTGCCCGGCACCGACGACCAAAAGGTCTTGCTGGCGCAGTGCAGCAACTGCCACACCTTGCAACGCGCACTCCTGAACCCTCATACCAAGGAAGAGTGGGCACAAATCATCCGGCAAATGGCAGGCGAACGCGCCGCCACAACAAATGCTCCCGGAACTAGAGCCTATGGGCAGCAAAGATTTATCGAACCGCTGGCGGAGTATCTGGAATCCATTCGAGGACCTGGATCTTCCGACGCTATACCTTTCCAATTGCGTCCGCGGCCCACGGACGATGCATCGACGCATCTTGTGGTGACGGAATATGACATTCCGCGGGGTGGAAGCTGGGACCTCTTTATGCTTCGCGGCGACCGAAGATTCGTTTGGCCCCATGATGTCGTCGTTGACGACAATTATGCGTGGTACACCGACCACTATTCACCCGTTCTCGGCAGGGTCGACATAAAGACCGGCGAGGTGAAGGAGTTTACCTATTCGCTTGCATTCGGCGACGCCGAGGATGTTCCAGCGGGGCAGAACCGCGCCGGCCAGCGCATTGTTGGCTCGCACGACATTATACTAGATCCGCAAGGCAACCCCGTTTTCAGCATGGGAGGAATGGGCGGCAATACATATCGTTTTGATACAGAAACGGAACTCTTCACGCATTGGCCGGACGGCGACAACATGTACGGCATGGATCCGTTGGGAAATGTTTGGTATTCGCCGCCTGCCGGAGACCTCTATCGGCTCGACGTGAACAGCGGACAGGTCACCAATTACGTTATTCCATCCAATGACGGCATCTACGACATGGACGTAGATTCGCAAGGCCGGTCCATCCTCAATATCTGGCGTGACGGTGAAATCGGGATGTTTGATCCTAAGTCGGCAGAGTATTCCGAATTTCCTACGCCGAGCCCGGGATCGGGACCCCGCCGTGGAGAGATCGACACGCAAGACCGTCTTTGGGTTGCGCTCTATTTTGCAGGAAGATTGGGGATGTTTGATCCGAGCGCAGGCGAGGTCAAAGAATTTCCGCTGGTCGCGGGTACACAAGCATATGAAGCGCCCTATCCCGCGCCCTACTCGACGTCGGTCGACAACAGAAACGGTTTTGTTTGGACAACGGACTTCAACAACGGTCGAATTTACCGTTTCGACATGGGTACCGAAGAGGTCACGGAGTATTTTATGCCGCTACCCTATGAAGCGCGCGACTTGACGGTGGACCGGACCTCGGATCGGCCAACTTTGTGGATTCCCGCTTACCGTCCGCCGGCGAAGATTGTGAAAGTTCAAATTAGATAGGGAGCCCCGAGCCCCCTTCTCAGCATAACCCAACTTTTTCTTACTCGCGTTCCGAATGGTCGGAACAAAAATTCGTCCGCTTTGGGTCCAGGCTGTGTGAAAACGCGTTGGCTGGTATGATTCTTCTGTGATTTGGTGGAGGGGTCGATGAAGCGCTTTGTAGTTGGCGATGATCGCAGTTAAAGCACTCTTTTTCCTGAGCGGCTGGATGAGTATTTGGGCGATGACAACCCGGTTCGGGCGATTGATGTCTTGGTTGATGAGCTTGATCTGGGGGAATTGGGCTTTAGCGGGGTTGAGCCGGAGGCGACGGGAAGGCCTGCCTACCATCCGGCGACGCTGCTGAAGATCTACGTCTATGGATACCTCAATCGGGTCCAATCGAGCCGTCGCCTAGAGCGGGAGTGCCAGTGCAATCTCGAGCTCCTATGGTTGACCGGCCGCCTGATGCCGGATTTCAAAACTATCGCCGATTTCCGCAAGGACAACGGCGGGGCCATCCGCAAGGTCTGCCGTGCGTTCGTAGTGTTGTGCCGTCGCCTTGAGCTGTTCAGTGAGGCGAGCGTTGCGATCGATGGCAGCAAGTTCAAAGCGGTCAACGCGCGGGATCGGAACTTCACGCAGGCCAAGATGCAGCGGCGGTTGAAGCAGATCGACGAGAGCATTGCGCGCTACCTCTCGCAGCTTGATAGCGCCGATCGCCAGGGCGAAGCGGTGCCGGAGGCCAAGATCACGCGGCTCAACGAGAAGATTGCGATGCTGCGCCAAGAGATACAGCGCCTGAATGCACTGAACGTTCAGATGATGCAGAGCGAGGACAAGCAGCTCTCCCTGACAGATCCCGATGCGCGCTCGATGGCCACGAGCGGCCGGGGCAGCGGGATGGTCGGTTATAATGTGCAAAATTCCGTGGACACGACGCATCATCTGATCGTTTCCCATGAGGTGACCAACAAAGGCTCTGATCGGGGTCAGTTGTCAGGCGCTGCCGCGCAGGCGCGCACGGCCATTGGTTCTGAAACCATCGAGGCTGTTGCCGATCGCGGCTATTACGCCGGCGAAGAGATCCTGGCCTGCGAGGAGGCCGGCATAACGGTCTATCTCCCGAAGCCCCTGACCTCAGGGGCCAAAGCCGCAGGGCGTTTCGGCAAGCAGGACTTCGTCTATGTCGCCGAAGACGATGTCTATCTTTGTCCCAACGGTGAGCAGCTCACCTATCGCTATACCAACGAAGAGGTCGGTAAGATGCTGCGCCGCTATTGGACGGCTGCCTGTCAGGCGTGTGCGCTGAAAAGCAAGTGCACGACGGCTCGGGAGCGCCGGATCTCACGTTGGGAACACGAAGCCGTCCTTGAGAGAGTTCAGGCGCGGCTCGATCGAAATCCGGACAAGATGCGCGTGCGCCGCCAGACCGTGGAGCATCCCTTCGGTACGATAAAGTCGTGGATGGGAGCTACACACTTCCAGATGAAAACGCTCGAGCACGTCGGCACCGAAATGGCGCTGCACGTTCTGGCCTACAACATGAAACGCGTGATGAAGATTCTTGGCGTTGGCGGATTGATAGAGGCGAGCCACGCATGAGACGGGCTCAGGGGGCCCCATAACCCAGCATTCTTCGCATCAAGGAGCCGTTAGGCATCTCCGCGGACCGATTTTACTGAATTGGACGCGTCGGGTCGCATAATCCCACCCCGACCTCCGCTTACGCTACCAACCACCAGACCCGACCACGTTTTCACACAGCCTGGGTCAAAAGCTGACATTCTATGCTGCACTGCGGGAGTCCGCTTTTGAGGTGCGGTCTCAATGGATCAACGCAACACTAGCGGCAGGCCTCTCTGCCGGGGGGTAGAACCTCAAAGTCTTTCAGGACCGTTCTTGAGCCGTCCGGCCACTTTTCTCGGATGCGAGAGCGAATAGATCGAAAACACAGCACTCTTCAGAAAGCGTTATCAGAGCAGGCGTTTGACGTTCCCATTGGAGCTGGGCTGGCAGTGATTCCACGGCCCAGGCTTCTCGTGCAATGTGAACCACGGACTATGCCTTTGGCTCGTAAGCACAAACTCAGACTCCTCCGTTTGCGCCAAGGTGTTGCGTCGACCGGTTGAGGCGGCAAGGGTAAAGCGGACATTCTATGTTGCAGTGCGGGAGTCCGCTTTTGACTGCGGCCTCAGGTGATCGATGCAACACAGGCATTAAATCTATCTGCCGGGGTCTGGAACCCCAAGGTCTGACGTGGCCTTTCGTTGAGCCTGCGGGCGATCTTATTTAGGTGCGCCTGCGAATGCACGGATAGGTCCGTCCCTTTGGGAAAGTACTGTCGTAGGAGGCCATTGGTGTTCTCATTGGAGCCACGCTGCCAAGGGCTTTGCGGATCGCAGAAATAGACATTGATATTGGTCGCCAAGCTAAAGCGCTTGTGATCGGCAAGCTCCTTGCCCCGGTCCCAGGTCAGAGATTTGTAGAGTTCGGTGGGGAGCTTCTTCGCCTGTTTGATCAGTGCATTCACGACTGTCTCGGTGTCCTTAGAGGGGATCTTCGCCAGCATCACATAGCGGGTATGACGCTCGACCAAGGTTGCGATATGCGTGTTCTTCGAGCCGGCCAGAAGATCGCCTTCCCAATGACCGGGCACCGCACGATCTTCCACGCTTGCAGGGCGCTCGCTGATCGAAACGATATCCGTGATCTGCCCACGGCCATCGCCATGCGAGCTCGCACGCTTAGAGCGCCGCATTGTCCGTTTGGAGCGAAGATACCCGGTCAGTTCCTTCCTAAATGCCCCACGGGATTGAATAAATAAGCTTCGATAGATGGTCTCGTGCGACACGCGTTTGCTCTCGTCTTCGGGATGCATCTGCTTCAGCCAACCGGCGATCTGCTGGGGCGACCAATCCTGTTTAAGCTTGCGCGCTACTGTCTGTCGTAACTGCGCATTGCCCGCCAATTTACATCGCTTCGGCCGGCGCGCACGTATAAAGGCCGCTTCGTCGGACAATGCCGCGCGGTAGCGATCATAGCCGCCATTGCGGCGAATCTCTCGGCTCACCGTCGAGGGCGCACGGCCCAGCAACCTTGCCAAAGAGCGTGCAGATTGTTCCGCCGCGAGACCTCTGGAGATCTCCTCGCGCTCCGACAATGTCAAAGCCAGCTTTGAACGCCGCCGGGGTGCTGGTCGGATCCCGCCAGAGGGCGACAGCTGACCACGAATCGACGACGAGGGCTTACCGAAAACTCGCCCGATCGCCTTCAGCGTTTCACCCCGAGCCCAACGCTCCCAAACTTCGTCCTTCTCTAACGCACTGAAACCGTAATGGCTTTTCTGATTCCCATTTCCTTGATCCATCGAACACTCCATCTTTTCCAATTAAGATAAAGTGTTGCGTCCATCACTTGAGGCCACAACCCAAAGCGGACATTCTTAATTTCGATAGGGCTAGAAACTGCGTTCTAACCCGTGGGAAAAAATAACTCAGCAGCAATCTACTCAGGAGACGTGTAGGATTTTTCGCACCGTCTAGTAGCATTAACTCCTGTGTGTACCGAAAATTAGATTCTCGCATACCTGTGGTGTAGGCCGCCCAGAATTGGGTGTGCGGTGACGGTCCCGGTGCGCTCGATGGGGCGCGGGTGGGGGGAATCTTTGGCCAAGGACCGGTGCGTCCGGGCGTCTTTGTAGTACTGAACATAGGCCGAGAGCACTCGGCGCAAATGGGTATCGTTGACCACGATCACGTGGTCCAAACACTCCCGACGTATAGTTCCGACGACGCGCTCAGTATGGCCGCTTTGCCAAGGCGATCGAAAGCTCGTTGGCCGGTCTCGAATACCCATCGCACGAACGCGTCGCTTGAAGACGCCACCGAACTTCACGTCGTTGTTTCTAATTAAGAATTTTGGCGCTGAATCCCATGGAAAGGCTTCCGTGATTTGTTGAGCAAGCCACATCGCGGTGGGCTCGCCCGTAACCGTCAGAAGGACAATCTTACGTCGGGCATGATTCAGGACGACGAACATGTAGAGCTCTTCGAACAAGAAAGTTGGAACTGTGAATAAGTCTATCGAGTCGATGCCTTCAGCCTGATTCAGAAGGAAGGTCGTCCAGCTTTGTCCTCCCCGGAAGGGAGGTCGTCGGAGCATGTATTTCGCGACTGTCGATTGAGCGACCGAGAAGCCGAGCTTCAATAATTCTCCATGGATTCTTGGAGATCCCCACAAGGGATTCTCCCTACACATGCGCTGTATCAAATCACGAAGTTCTTTATCGATCTTGGGGCGTCCGAGGCGCAGACCGGGGGACCTCCAGCGCCAATAACGCCGAACCCCTTGCCGGTGCCAGCGGGTGACCGTTTCCGGCCGCACGACTTTCACGCTTTCAAGAACCGTCGGAAAGGCCCGAGATATCCCGACCAAGAAGGAGCAATCAAAGTTCGATAATTAGACCCGGCACGAACGCTTCCTGAGGGCGATGTTCAGCTGATGACGCAGGCTGACAATCTCCGCCTCAAGCTGGGACTGAGACTTAAAGGCGCTCCGAAATGCAAAATAGATCGTCAGTAGGACCTTCAGCATCGCCCCAAAGAATGGGCTGAGTCGGCCTCCTCATGCGAGTCTTCCCCAGTTCCCAGCTGAATCGACTTTTCGGTACACACAGGACAAACACCTCATCAAGATGCCAGCGCCACAACGAATAGGATCCATGACGAATGGGGCGTTTCCGGATCTCGGCGGCAAACAACGGGCCAAAGCGATTCCACCAATATCGTACCGTTTCGTAACTGACATCAATGCCCCGTTCGTTGAGAAGATCCTCGACCTGCCTGAGGGAGAGCGGAAACCTCACATACAGCATCACTGCGCTGCGGATTACCTCGGGCGAGCTATTGAAATGACGGAAGGGATTGTGCATCGCCGGAGGCTACGAGACCTTACTTCCCGGCTCAAGCCGATTTAGTCTGACAATGCCGGAAGCGCCGATACAATAATCTCTCATTCCCGCTGGTACAAAATATCCGTCAGGTCATCATTGTACAGACTGACACGCGGACGGCCGGTCTCAGTTAAGATCCACTCGGAATCCCACCCGGAGCGCGGCATCGTTCGTCTCGGTCCCCTTGGGAGATGGAGATTCGCGGCGCCACGAGCCCGACACATCGAGGCTGAGATAGCTCCCGAGCGGGATGATGGCCGACATCGTAGTGAGCAGCCGATGTGTACTCCAGTCGGACATGACCGGTTGAAAATACGTGGTGCTGGAGAGCATGACGGCGCCGACATCCCAGTAGACCGACAGGATATTCGCACCCCGCAGATCTGACCGCACGGCTACGCCTGTTCGTTGTTCTTCCTCGAACATGACACCCATACCCACATCGATGCCGCCGGTCCCGAGCGGAAAGAGCTGGTAGCGTATCCCACCCCCGAGGAGGAAGCGCTTCTCCAGTTGGATCGCCTGCTCCGACTGCAACTGCACAAATGCGAACGTTCTCGAGCGGTCCGTGAGGAACAGCGAGTGCCGGAGATGCACGGACCGCGTGTCGACGACTCGGTCACCATTGGACTGCTTGACGCGGTACGCGGGATAGACACGGACCCAGTGGGTCTCGCCGCGGTAGCCCAGCACTCCCGAGAGCTCGGTGTCGAGATAGTCAGCGTTGCCGAGCGCACCGTCAAACGACACCACTGCAGTGGCGTAGCCTGCTTCACCGGCGCTCCGATCCAGGCTCTCGTAGCTGCGGACGGTTTGGGCCCGCCCGGCGTGGGCGCACACCATGATGGTTAGCACAGTGACGACGGCGGTCGTCCACGACTGAGAAGTTGACATCACTCGTCGTTCACGCTTCCCGGTGTCCCGCAACACCCGCCGTGGCCAGTTCTGTGTCAACTCGCGCCCCCTCGAAGGCATTGTCAGACTAAAATCATATGTTAGAATTTTCCCGTTGTTGAGCCAGCTGCGTCGCCCGTGCTTGTCTGGTCTAAGCTAGACAAACCGACATTCCCCAGATGCCATCCAAATTCGTGGAAATCGTACCACTTTCCCATCGCCAAGGGTACTGTATCCCCTTTGCAGCCATCCGATGGGCATTGTCAGACTAAATCGGCTTGAGCCGGGAAGTTGTCCGTCATCAAAACAAATGGGACTGTTGAGCGTGTTTCATAAGGGAGGATCTGGCTCATCTTTGTTTGATGTTAAGCCGCTTGGCGTTGATGGTTCAAGCGGCGGTTTTGGGTGGTCAGTTTTTTGATCCTTTTTCTCTTTTCAATGATGGCGGTGTGGCGTCCAAAGTAGGCGTCGGCTGGAGTTACGTTGCCGATGCTCTCGTGGTAGCGTTGGTTGTTGTAGTGATCGACGAAGGCGCTGATCTGGTTTTCGAGATCGTCGGGTAGATAATAATTTTCAAGCAGGATCCGGTTCTTCAGCGTTTGATGCCAGCGCTCGATCTTGCCCTGGGTTTGCGGGTGATACGGTGCGCCCCGAACGTGATCCATACCGTGGTCCTCGAGCCATTCAGCCAGATCGCCGGAGATATAGGACGAGCCGTTGTCGCTGAGCAGCCTCGGCTTGTGGACGACATTGGCGCGATTGCAGCCTGAGGCTTCTAGCGCCAACTTCAGTGTTGCCGTCACATCGTCCGCCGTCATGTTGGTGCAGAGCTTCCAAGCAATTATGTAGCGGGAATAGTCGTCCAGGATGGTCGACAGGTAAAACCAGCCCCAGCCGATGACCTTGAGATAGGTGAAGTCTGTCTGCCACAGCTGGTTCGGCGCCGTGGTCTTGTCGCGGAACTCATCGGCTGCCTTGATGACCACGAAAGCGGGGCTGGTGATCAGGCCGTGGGCCTTGAGAAGCCGGTAAACCGAGGCTTCCGAGACAAAGTAGCCCCTGGTGTCCGTAAACCTGACGGCCAGTTCCCGGGGCGACAGTTGCGTCTCCTCCAGGGCAAGATCGATGATCTGCCCCCGGACATCATCCGGGATCCGGTTCCACATCCGGCCCGGGCTGCTGTTGCGATCCTCAAGACCGGCGTCGCCAAAGGCCAGAAAGCGATCGTACCAGCGATAAAAGGTGGTCTTCGGAATGCCCAGCTTGTCCAAAGTGGACCCGACGCCCAGGTGGGACTGCTCGACCAGGCGGATGATCTCCAGCTTCTCGGATGCGGGATACCTCATTCCTCGCCTCCCCCATGCCCGATCATATTTTTTTTGAGAAGACGGTTCTCCAGCGAAAGTTCGGCGACCAACTCCTTCAAGTCGCGCATCTCCTGGCGCAGGCCTTTAACCTCGCCCGAGGTCGCTTGGCGCCCGGTGTCGCCGGCGAGCCGCTTCTTGCCCGCTTCCAAAAACTCTTTCGACCAGCTGTAATACAGACCCTCGGCGATGCCCTCGCGGCGGCACAAGGCGGCGATGCTCTCCTCGCCGCGCAGGCCCGACACCACGATCCGGATCTTCTCCTCAGCCGTATACTGCTTGCGTGTCTTGCGCCGAATATCCCGAACCGTTCTCTCCGCCGGGTCGTTCTTGCTCATTGATTTCTGTCTCATCTTCGTTCCCTTCGGTCACTACGATGAGCCAGAAATCCTCCGTTATGCAATTACCTCAATTCGTCCCAAAGGCGCTGACGTCAGACATGGCGCTGGTAAGTGTGGCGCTAATAGTTGGCGCACAGCCGTCTGCGGCGCATCATTCCCATGCGATGTACGATTCGGATACCGAAGTGACTTTGGCCGGCACGATTACCGAATATCATTGGGTTAATCCGCATACTTGGATCTATTTGGAAGTCGAGGGCGAGGACGGTGAGACGCGCGAATGGGTGATCGAGGGCGGGGGGCCCGGCACACTGACCCGAAGGGGCTGGAGCGGCAACACCTTTCAACCGGGCGAACGCGTCACCGCAAGAGTGCATCCAATCTTGGACGGAAGCAGCGGCGCGCTTCTCGGAATCGTGACCAAGGAATCCGGCGAAGAATTTGACGGCAACTGATTAAGCGTGGCCGTCCAAACTATTCGAGCTCCCGCACGACGCGAAATCCCTGATCGATAAAGCGCGAGCGCGGATTGTTGTCACGAAAGGCCGAACGGGTGGTGCGCGGGGCGGTCACCCAAGAGCCGCCGCGGAAAGCACGCTGTTCGCAATCCCCGGTTGTTCTTGCCGAGCCGTCCGTAGGCGCGCCGTCATAATCGCGGTTCCAGCAATCGGCGGTAAACTCCGCAACATTGCCGTGCACATCGTAGAGCCCCCATGGGTTGGGTGCGTAAGAGCCCACCGGCACGGTTCTTCCCTCCGACGACACATCGAGAAGCGCGGCGTGGGCGGTCTCTCCTGGCTCTACCACCAGAACATTGCCGTCCTCAGGAGAAGTGAGATCTGCCCCGAATGAGGTGGGCGTCGTGGTTCCCGCGCGCGCAGCATATTCCCATTCCGCCTCGCTCGGCAGACGGTAGGTGTTGCCGGTCTTCGCGGATAGCCATGTCACATAATTCTCGGCATCGCCGAAGTGCACATTTATAACGGGCTGCCGGCCGCGGCCATATCCCTGATCCCGGGGTGAATAATTCTCGCAGCCCTCTTCCGCGACACAGGCATCCCACTCGTCAAAGGTCACCTCATAGATTCCGATAGCGAAAGGCGCGGCGATATTCACTTGGTGCTGGGGCTCCTCGGCGGGAAAGCGCGCTGCGTCGTCGGGCCCCGATCCCATCATGAAGCTGCCCGCCGGAACGACGGTCATTTCTGGGCAATTGTCGCAATCGCGAAATGTTTCGCCGGGCCGCGGGTTCTGCGCAAGGGCGGTACCTGCGCAAGCGCTCATTATTCCCGCAGCAAGAATCACCGCTTTCTTTGCGCAAAGAATTTTCGCCGCTCCGAGTCCGTCTGCTTGTCCTTTTGCAATAAAGGTTGGTTTGAGAGAGATGGGCACGCGTTGGGACATTGTGTGATCCTAGTTGCGAGGGGCCGTCTAGAGGTGAAAACTAGCATGTCGGGAGTGCGCCGGAAAAGGCGCGAGCGACGTTAATGTTCCCGGCCCGGTGGTTCGCCATCCATTGACGCGTTAGCGTCTCGCCCGAGCGATTTTAAGGCACGGCAATGCGGAAATTGTCGAATGCCCCGTTCGAACAGAATATCTTCGACCTGACGCAACGACAGCGGATAGCGGATATACGTCATCACCGCGAGGCGAATGACCTCAGGCGAACTATTGAAATACCGGAAGGGATTGTACATCGCCGGAGGCTAGGAGACCTTAATTCCCAGCTCAAGCCGATTTAGTCTGACAATGCCCTTTCGAAGGCGGGAAGGGGCAATGGCACGGTTCAGAGATGTCAGGACCCTGCAGAAATTCGCCTCCGTCCATGCCTCGATCCGCAACCACTTCAACCACCAACGCCATCTCAACCGCCGCGATATTTTCAAACAAGCCCGAGCTGCTGTGCTGGCCGAGTGGTGTCAACTTGCAGCCTAAAAGTCCTAGATTGTAGATTCTACAGGTCCGACCCAGTTAGTCTGACAATGCCGCCGCTTGAGCTTGAGTTCTATGCCAAATTCGCGTCACTACCGTTCAATAACGTGACAATGCCTTCATCACGAATACCGGCGGATGAGGTAAATGGAACGAAAAAGGCACACGCAATTGAAATTGGAGTGGGAAGGAATGTCATTTATTGAAACCTTTACGATGACAGGGATCGACTACTTGGCAACTCTGCTCGTTCTCATGACGGGTCTCGCCATCCTGGTTCTTATTGTCTTGTTCCTGCTCGACGTGACCCAGACTGCGGACGCGGTTCGGCGCAATTACCCGGTTGTTGGACGGTTCCGGCATTTATTCACCACGCTGGGCGAGTTCTTCCGTCAATATTTTTTCGCGATGGACCGCGAAGAAATGCCGTTCAACCGGGCAGAGCGCGGCTGGGTCAATCGGGCGGCCAAGGGCGGCAACAATACTGTTGCGTTCGGTTCGACAAAGAATTTGTCACCGCTTGGCACGGCGATCTTCGTCAACTGTCCATTTCCCACTTTGCAGCGGGACGCAGCGGAGACAGAACCCCTCCGGATCGGTCCCTACTGCAAGAACCCCTACGACGCTCCTTCGCTTTTCAACATCTCGGGCATGAGCTTCGGCGCTATTTCCGCACCGGCAGTTCGGGCCCTTTCGCGTGGGGCCAAGATGGCAGCCTGCTGGATGAATACAGGTGAAGGCGGGTTGTCACCCTACCACCTCGAAGGCGGTTGCGACATTGTTTTCCAGATCGGCACTGCCAAGTATGGTTTGCGGACTCCTGATGGGAGACTCTCAGATGACAAGCTGAGAGATCTAACGGCCCATGAGCAAGTTTGCATGTTCGAGATCAAGCTCAGCCAGGGCGCCAAGCCAGGAAAGGGTGGCATTCTACCGGGCACCAAGGTGACGCCTGAGATTGCGAAGATCCGCGGCATTCCCGAAGGCGAGGATTCAGTATCGCCCAACCGGCATCCCGAAATCGATTCAGTCGAGGAGCTGCTGGACTTCGTTGACCACCTGCGGCGGACCACGGGTAAACCTGTCGGCTTCAAGGCTGTCTTCGGGGCCTATGGCTGGCTAATCGCACTATGCCGGGAGATTCATCGCCGGGGCATAGAGAGCGCTCCCGACTTCATCACGGTTGACAGTGGCGACGGCGGCACAGGAGCAGCGCCGATGCCGCTGATGGACAATGTTGGCTTGTTGGTTCGGGAATCCCTACCCCATGTCGCCGAGATCCTATGCGCACACGGGCTTCGCGAGCGCATTCGGTTGATCGCCTCGGGCAAGTTGGTGATGCCCTCGGGCGCTGCGTGGGCGTTGTGCGCGGGCGCCGACTTCGTAACGTCAGCACGCGGCTTCATGTTCTCACTTGGGTGCATTCAGGCGATGAAGTGCAACCAAAATACGTGCCCGACCGGGATCACGACCCATAATCCACGGCTTCAAATGGGGTTGGACCCCACCGATAAAGCGGTCAAGGTTGCCAACTACTGCCGCAATCTGGTCCGCGAGGTGGAAACCATCGCCCATTCTTGTGGCGTTTCTGAGCCACGGCTGCTGCGTCGCTATCATGTCCGTATTGTCCAAGCGGATGGAAACTCGGTGCCGTTCGATATTCTCCGCCCCTGGCCGAATCTCGAAGACGATCTATCGATCGCCAAGCAGTGAAAGAGCACGGCACAGGGCGTTGTCACGTTATTGAACGGTAGTGCCGCGAATTGGCATAGAAGTCCTGCTCAAGCGGCAGCGGTGGCGGTTTGCCACAGGCCCATCGCGTGGTTGCGAAACTGGCGCAATGTTTTTGGGAAATCAGATGACGTTGGACGTTGAAGGTGTTGTAGACGATGGCGTGGGTAGAGAGAAACCACTTCGCTGAATGGCATTGTCAGACTAACTGAACCAGACCTAGTGAACCTATAATTGAGAGCCATCAGGCTGCAAGTTGACACCACTCGGCCAGCGCAGCAGCTCGGGCTTGTTTGAAAATATCGCGGCGGTTGAGATGGCGTTGGTGGTTGAAGTGGTTGCGAATCGAGGCATGGACGGAGGAGAATTTCTGCAGGGTCCTAATATCTCTGAACTGCGCCATTGCCCCTTCCCGCCTTCGAAAGGGCTGATGTGAGTTTTCCGCCCGGTTGTTGAGCCAGCGCCTGGTCTCTTGGCAACCCTCGTTGCCGATCACCTTCATCGCAGCTCGGTATGATTGTAGCCTGTCTGTGACGATCGTGGCTGGCCGGCCATTACGCTTCATAGCCCGCCTCAGAAACCTAAGCGCGGCTTCACGATCCCGCCGTTTCGTGGCCAAAACCTCAAGAACTTCGCCTTCATGGTCAACGGCGCGCCATGGGTAATGTGTCTCACCGTTGATGCGGACGAACACCTCATCAAGATGCCAGCGCCATAGCGAATAGGATCCATGACGAACACGGCGTTTCCGGATCTCGGCTGCAAACAACGGACCAAAGCGGTTCCACCAGTACCGCACGGTCTCATGGCAGATGTCGATGCCGCGCTCGAGCAGAAGATCTTCGACCTGTCTCAGCGACAAGGGGTAGCGGACATACAGCATCACCGCGCTGCGGATTACCCCAGGCGAATTGTTGAAATAACGGAAGGGATTCTGCATCGCCGGAGGCTACGAGACCTTACTTCCCAGCTCAAGCCAATTTACTCTGACAATGCCTACTCCAGTTACTCCTGCACTTTGCCGCTCACACTTTCCTGGCCATTGCTAGCAAAGGTTGCGACGGCATTGTCAGAAAAATGGCATTGAGTGTATGGAGCATGCTTTCCAGGTTCCCAGAAAGACAATTTCTTGTAGATTCTTCAAAACATCATGTTCTTGATCCTTTCAGAGCGTTGCGTGGCTGCCGTCGCACATCGGCGCGGTAGCTGAGTGTTTGCAGCCGCAGAAGAAGACGCGACCGTCCTCTTGGGCCGTGAATTTAACGGGAAATATACCGGTATCCTTATGACTACCGTCACAGATGGGTTGATTGGCGCTCTTGCCGCAGGCGCACCAGACATAGGCCTTGCCGGCTTCCACATCTGTGGCATAGGGCGCTTTCTGCGCGATCACGGGATCGGTCATCGTCGTCTCCTTTGTTTGCATGCCTGAGGCCAGTGTCAGAGAAAACAAGCTGCATCAAGGGAAGTAGGCTCTCGTAGCCTCCCTCAATGCACAATCCCTTCCGTTATTTCAACAGTTCGCCTCAGGTAACCCGGCTCGCTGTGATGATGTATGTTCGCTTCCCGCTGTCGCTGCGGCAGGCCGAGAACCTCTTGTTGGAGCGCGGTATCGACATCTGCCACGAGACGGCACGGTTATAGTGGAACCGCTTCGTTCCGCTGCTTGCAGCCGAGATCCGCAAGCGCCGGGTTCATCATCACTCGTATTCAAACTGGCGCTGACACCTGGACAAAGTGTTCGTGGGGATCAATGCTTGCCTATCCGGTTAACGCCCATGACCGCTACATGTAGGGTGCCGCCACTCTCCCGAGTAAAGCTCGGCATAGGTTGGAGCAGAGGTGTCGCCCGCGATGCCGAGCAATGAGCGGAAGGCGTTGAACGGGTAGAACCGCCTGTTGAAGCGGAAGGTGAACTCGTTGAGGGAGGCTTGTAGGTGCTGGTGGCTAACGCCGTGGTGGATCCCGATCAGCCACGTCTTCAGGTTGGCGAAAACCAGATGGATGATCGGCAGGTATTGCTCGGCAACCTCTGGATCACCACACTCGGCAACAGCGAAGTGCTCATAGCCGCGCTTACCGAGGCCAGCATAGCCGCTCCAATCGTCAGTAACGATCAGCGATCCCGGCGCGACGGTGCTCTCGACGAACCCATAGAGCGACTCGGCGCTACGGTCGAGCACGACGGCGAGCCGAACGCGTCCGGCATAGCGTCCGTCTTTCCGGTTGTCGAGCTTGGTGCCCGGCTTTCGATGACGCACCTCGATGGCACAGGAGACGGGAACCTTGTGGTGAACACCACGGCCTTCCCCACGCGTTCGCCCGCCAACCCAGGTTTCGTCCACCTCAACATGGTTCTTGGGCTGTCCACCGATCCTGTCTTGGTTGGGCCGCACCATGCCCGAGCGGAGCTTGTGGAGAATTTGAAAGTCCGTCTCGTAGCGCGAAAGACCAAGTTGCCGCTGAAACTGCACGGCGGACATGCCGGGCGTCTGACTGGCGACCAGATAAGCGGCCCAGAACCAGACGTTCAGCGGAGTGTGGCTACGCTCCATCACTGTTCCCACCGTCAGCCCGGTGTTCTGGCGGCACTTGCGGCAGCGCAGGACGCCAGGGCGGTTTTCAAAGTGGAACGGCTCTCCCGCCGTGCCGCAGTGCGGGCAGGCAAAGCCGTCTCCCCAGCGGGCTTTCTCCAGGCAGGCGGCGCAGGCCGCATCATCGGGGAAAAGTCGCTGGAACTCGGGTAGCGAATGCGGGAATGGGAGATCGGCGCGGTCGAGAACATCCATGGCGCGCTCCCCTATATCCGGTTTGCGCCCATTCTAGCCCTAGTGGGTGTGGGTGTAAACCGGATAGGCAAGGATCAATGGAAAGACGCACTATTTGTGGCGTGCCGTCGATCACGAAGACGAAGTGTCAATGGCGGAGCAAAATTCGGCCACTGGGGCGGAGTAAAATTGGGCCACTTGGCGCTGGCGGGCTTGTCCACGTAGTCCACGGGAGGGGCCTGTGGACCCACGTGTTCAAGCGTTCTCAGGCTGGTTTGGTTTGACGGATGCGGCTCTGGTTGAGGCGATAGCTTTCGCCGTTCATCTCGAGGATGTGGACGTGGTGTGTTAGGCGGTCGAGAAGGGCGCCGGTGAGACGCTCGGTGCCGAACACCTCGGTCCATTCGTCAAACGGCAGGTTGCTCGTGACCAATGTCGAGCCGCGCTCGTAGCGCTGGCTGAAGATCTCGAACAACAGCTCGGCGCCGGTCTTGGAAAGAGGCACGAACCCGAGTTCATCGACGATGAGGAGCTTGTAACTCGCGAGTTGTTTTTGCATCCGTAACAGGCGTTTCTCATCCCGAGCCTCGATGAGTTCGTGGACCAGGGAGGCGGCGGTCGTGAAACCAACCTTCAGGCCCTTCTGACACGCGGCCAATCCCAGCCCGATGGCGACATGGGTTTTGCCGGTTCCGCTGTTTCCCAGGGCGATGACGTTTTCGTTTCGGTCAATATATTCACAGCGAGCCAACTCCATAACCAGGAACTTGTTCAACGACGGGATCACCCGAAAGTCAAAACTATCGAGGTGGACCCATCCAGGAAAAGTGGAGGCGCCCTACACCGTTTGCATTGCTTCTGCCTCGAATTTGACGGGGCTTGTGAAGTCCCGCGTCGAGTGCCGACGGACAGGATTATGGAACCCGTCGATGTATCCGGCTATGGCAGTTTCAGCTTGGCTTCTTGACATGAACACAGTCCTCCAGATCAGTTCTGACTTGATGGTTTTGAAGAAGGTCTCGACGACGGCGTTATCATAGCAATTTCCCTTACCGCTCATTGAGGCGAGGAAACCGAGTTCACCGAGGCGCGCCTGGTATGCGTCTGAGCAGTACTGGCTTCCCCGATCGCTATGGTGGATCACACCGGCGCCAGGTTGGCGCAGCCCGATAGCACGGTTAAGCGCCCTGAGCGGCAGGTCGCTGGTCATGCGAGCGCCCACGGCCCAGCCGATGACGCGCCGGGAGTAGAGGTCGAGCATGACGGCCAGGTACAGCCAGCCCTGTGCCGTCCAAATATAGCTGATGTCGGCAGCCCATTTCTCGTTGGGTGCCTCGGCGGAGAAGTTCTGGTCGAGAAGGTTCGATGCGACGGCCTTGTTGTGCTGGCTGTCCGTCGTCTTTTTGAACTTCTGTTTCCGTTTTGGAGACAACCCATTTCCCCGCATCAGCCGAGCCACCCTATGGCGTCCAACCTCGATCCCATTCTCGGCAAGCTCGTGATGGACCCGCTCTGCACCGTAGCTCTCGCGGCTGCGCCGAAAGGCTGCCCGGACATGGGCGAGTAGAACCATGTCATCGAGCTGTCGCTGGCTTGGGCCGCGATTGCGCCAAGCGTAGAAGCCTGAGACGCTGACCTGCAGCAGTCTGCACAGGCGGAATATCGGCATCGCCAACCCGGCCCTCTCCGCGTCGATGAACCGGAACCTCATTGACTTTCCCTGGCGAAGAAGGCCAGCGCTTTTTTTAGGAGATCACGTTCCTGACGGGCCAGATCACGCTCTCGGCGTAGGCGGGTAATCTCCTTCGCTGCATCCTCATGCGGACCGGAAAGCAAATCCTCCTCACGCAATTCTGCGACCCAGCGGCCGAGCGCGCTGACGCTGATCCCAAGATCTCCTGCTATCTGCCGCTGCCTGCGCCCGCTCGTCTGTAAAAGACGGACGGCTTCTTCCTTGAAGGCCCGATCAAACCGCCGGCCCTTGTTCCCATTCTGCTTCGACATTTGCACCTCCTACGATCAAAATCCTATCGCAGGACGTCTCCACTTTCGTCAGCAGGGTCCAAGGCTTTTGACGGTACGGAAGCGCGCCGCCTTGATGCGGCGCTCGACCATGCGGCGCTCGCGATCTATCAGTTCCAGCTCCGCTAGTCGGAGCAGATACCGCACCTGGTCGACACCCTCGGCGGTGTTGTCACGTTATTGAACGATCGTGCTGTGAGTTGGCATAGAACTCAAGCTCAAGCGGTGGCGGTGGCGGTTTGCCACAGGCCCATTGCGTGGTCGCGAAACCGGCGCAATGTTTTTCGGGAAATCAGATGACGTTGGGCGTTGAAGGTGTTGTAGACGGTGGCGTGGGTAGAGAGAAATCGCTGCGCTGATCGAGCCGATTCGAAACGTTGCATTCGTCGTTCGCGTTGCCGGACCGGCAAGTGAGAATTCTCGGCTCGGTTGTTCTTCCTGCCACCAAAATTATGGTGCTTTGTAAGGCCTAAATCCTTCAGAGCAGCACCATAAGATGGCAGTTTGTCTGTGACGAAGGCATCAGGTACAAACCTTTGCTTTTTCAACAGTTTACGCATCAACTTGAGCGCTGCCTTCTTGTTTCTGCGTGACTGAACCAGGATATCCAGCACTTCGCCTTCGCTATCGACAGCTAGCTCATTCTTGGTATTTGATGTCAGGACACGCTACCTAATTGATAACACGTCATAATTTAGCTATCAAAAATCTAGCAAGAAAACCATGTACAAATCCGTAATCAAATTGCGGCCTCAGGTGATCGATGCAACACAGGCATTAAATCTATCTGCCGGGGTCTGGAACCCCAAGGTCTGACGTGGCCTTTCGTTGAGCCTGCGGGCGATCTTATTTAGGTGCGCCTGCGAATGCACGGATAGGTCCGTCCCTTTGGGAAAGTACTGTCGTAGGAGGCCATTGGTGTTCTCATTGGAGCCACGCTGCCAAGGGCTTTGCGGATCGCAGAAATAGACATTGATATTGGTCGCCAAGCTAAAGCGCTTGTGATCGGCAAGCTCCTTGCCCCGGTCCCAGGTCAGAGATTTGTAGAGTTCGGTGGGGAGCTTCTTCGCCTGTTTGATCAGTGCATTCACGACTGTCTCGGTGTCCTTAGAGGGGATCTTCGCCAGCATCACATAGCGGGTATGACGCTCGACCAAGGTTGCGATATGCGTGTTCTTCGAGCCGGCCAGAAGATCGCCTTCCCAATGACCGGGCACCGCACGATCTTCCACGCTTGCAGGGCGCTCGCTGATCGAAACGATATCCGTGATCTGCCCACGGCCATCGCCATGCGAGCTCGCACGCTTAGAGCGCCGCATTGTCCGTTTGGAGCGAAGATACTCGGTCAGTTCCTTCCTAAATGCCCCGCGGGATTGAATAAATAGGCTCCTATAGATGGTCTCGTGCGACCCGCGTTTGCTCTCGTCTTCGGGATGCATCTGCTTCAGCCAACCGGCAATCTGCTGGGGCGACCAATCCTGTTTAAGCTTGCGCGCTACTGTCTGTCGTAACTGCGCATTGCCCGCCAATTTACATCGCTTCGGCCGGCGCGCACGTATAAAGGCCGCTTCGTCGGACAATGCCGCGCGGTAGCGATCATAGCCGCCATTGCGGCGAATCTCTCGGCTCACCGTCGAGGGCGCACGGCCCAGCAACCTTGCCAAAGAGCGTGCAGATTGTTCCGCCGCGAGACCTCTGGAGATCTCCTCGCGCTCCGACAATGTCAAAGCCAGCTTTGAACGCCGCCGGGGTGCTGGTCGGATCCCGCCAGAGGGCGACAGCTGACCACGAATCGACGACGAGGGCTTACCGAAAACTCGCCCGATCGCCTTCAGCGTTTCACCCCGAGCCCAACGCTCCCAAACTTCGTCCTTCTCTAACGCACTGAAACCGTAATGGCTTTTCTGATTCCCATTTCCTTGATCCATCGAACACTCCATCTTTTCCAATTAAGATAAAGTGTTGCGTCCATCACTTGAGGCCACAAATTGAAAGCGGATTGGTTACAACCCCAGCGCAGCCAGGCGCACTTTTGTCGTATGCTTTCTCCGGCGCCCCGTTTTCGGTTCCGCCGGAGCACGCTCTCAATGCACCTTTCGCGGCCCACAAAAAAGGGCCCAGGCGGAGTGATGTAAGGATCAGTTCTTCTGATTGTCTGTCGGGAACGCAGTCAATGTATGAGGGCATTGTCAGACTAAAATGGTATGGTAGGATTTTCCCGTTGTTGAGCCACCTTCGTCGCCCGTGCTTGTCCGGTCTAAGCCAGACAAAACGTTTTTTTGTGCCCTAAAATCCCCACAAGGGGACAGGGAGAGACGACCAAGGAGATTTAATCTGACAATGCCCCCCTTCCCGCCTTCGAAAGGGCTGATGTGAGTTTTCCGCCCGGTTGTTGAGCCAGCGCCTGGTCTCTTGGCAACCCTCGTTGCCGATCACCTTCATCGCAGCTCGGTATGATTGTAGCCTGTCTGTGACGATCGTGGCTGGCCGGCCATAACGCTTCATAGCCCGCTTCAGGAACCTAAGCGCGGCTTCGCGGTCCCGCCGTTTCGTGGCCAAAACCTCAAGAACTTCGCCTTCATGGTCAACGGCGCGCCATAGGTAATGGGTCTCACCGTTGATGCGGACGAACACCTCATCAAGATGCCAACGCCACAGTGAATAGGATCCATGACGAACACGGCGTTTCCGGATCTCGGCTGCAAACAACGGACCAAAGCGGTTCCACCAGTACCGCACGGTCTCATGGCAAATGTCGATGCCGCGCTCGAGCAGAAGATCTTCGACCTGTCTCAGCGACAAGGGGTAGCGGACATACAGCATCACCGCGCTGCGGATTACCTCAGGCGAATTGTTGAAATAACGGAAGGGATTTTGCATCGCCGGAGGCTACGAGACCTTACTTCCTGGCTCAAGCCAATTTACTCTGACAATGCCCCGGCGCCAGCGCACGACGCCGTCGCTGTACGGGTCCGGCCCCGCCTCGACGATCTCCGCCAACGCCACCCTCTCCGCCGCCGTCAGCTTCGGAACCGCACCGGGAGATTTGCGGTCGTGCAGGCCTTCGGGGCCTGCCTCATTGAACCGGTGCACCCAGTCGCGCAGGCTCTGGCGGTCCATGCCGCCAACCGCCGCCGCATCCCTACGGTTCATGCCATCATAAACCGCCGCAATCGCCAGAAGGCGGCGAACCTGATTGGGATCTGTCGCTTTGCGCTCCAAGGCCCGCGCTTCGACCGCGTCATAGTCCGTTCGCAAAGGGATCTTCGCCGACATCAAATCCTCCATCTAAAGCCAGCTTTCTATGAATCACATCATTACGCTATGGGGAATCCCTAAAAGAGATTCAATCTTAATGACCGCTGGTATTAGTGGGCAAGCACGCTCACTCGCCCAGACCCAATTCCTGCGCAAAATAAGTGTAAGTGAGGCCAAGCATCTCGGCCCGCTCAGCATTATTGGCCGCCGCCGCGTGACCGCCATCGGTATTCTCGTAAAAAAGATGATCGTGGCCTTGCGCTTCCATTAACGCTGCCATCTTACGCGCATGCACAGGCGTGACCCGGTCATCCGAGGTTGCGGTGACAAAAAAGATATTGGGGTAATGGCCCCATGGCTTCACATTTTGATAGGGCGAATAGGCAAGGATCGCTTCGCGCTCCACCGGATCTTCTGGATCGCCATATTCGCCTTCCCATGATGCCCCGGCGCCGATTTCCATATAGCGGATCATGTCGAGGAGCGGCACTTGGCAAACAACGGATTTGAACAGATCAGGGCGCTGCATCGCTACCGCGCCGACAAGAAGACCGCCATTGGAGCCGCCCATAATGCCAAGGCGTTCAGGCGAGGTTAGCCCGCGCGCGATCATGTCTTCGGCAACGGCAATGAAATCATCATAGGCGCGCTGGCGGTTGGTTTTGAGCGCCGCCTCATGCCAGGCAGGGCCGAACTCGCCCCCGCCCCTGATATTGGCGACGGCATAAGCGCCGCCCTTAGGGAGCCAAGTGCGCCCGACGCTGGTCCAATACCAAGGATTAAGCGAGTTCTCGAAGCCGCCATAGCCATAGAGAATAGTTGGCGAGGGGCCGTCCGCATCAATGGGACGAACAACGAAATAGGGAATTCTGGTGCCGTCTTCTGAAATCGCTTCATGTTGGGTGGCGCTGGCGCCGCTCGCATCGAAACGCGCCGGCAGTGATTTTGTTGCTTGTGGTGAATCATTGCCGCGATCGAGGTAAAGCGTCGTCGGCGTCAAGAAACCTTGATAGGTAAAAAAAGCTTCGGGGCCAAATTCGTTGACCGATGAAACATTGGTCGAACCGCCCTCGGGCAAAGACAGCATTTCGCTCTGCCATGCGCCGTCGGTAAAACGAAAGGCATGCACGCTTCCCGTGACATTGTCGAAAATCGAGACATAAACCGCGTCCCTTCCGGTTGCGACCGTCTCGATGGAAGAGCGCGGGCCGGGCGTGAAAAGAATGTCCACATCATCGATGGTTTGCTCCGATAAGAACGCCTCCCATGAAAACGCGAACAGCGTTCCTTGCGCGATCGTCCCGTGACCATCGCGCGCCCAATCGCTCCGAAGAGTAACCAAAACGCGATTGCCGGTCATGCCTTGAAGCTCTGCCGAAAGCGGTAGTGGCAGCATCACAGAGCTGTGGTCGTCGGTGACGAAATAATATTCCGCTTCAAAAAAGCTGACCGCGCGCACCAGCATGGGGACTGGACCATTTGTGCTGCGCAACACAAATGGCCAAACGCCGACATCCTCTTCCGTGCCCTCGAAGAGCTGAATGGCCGCGTCCAACGTGTCGCCGCGCTGCCAGCGTTTGACGATGCGCGGATAGCCAGAGGCGGTCATCGTGCCTTCGCCGAAATCGGTGGCGAATAGAACGACATCATTGCCGACATAGGTGGCGTCGGATTTGGCCTCTGCAAGCTGAAAACCGTCCGCGACAAAAGCTTTGGTTTCGAGATTGAATTCACGCGTCACCGAAGCATCGGTACCGCCGCGTGAAAGCGAGACGAGACAGCGGGTCAATGAGGGCGCACAGTTTGTCCCCTCATAAACCCAATTTTCGTCTTCCTGGAGCGCCAGTGCGTCGACGTCGAGAAGCAGCTCCCATTCAGGTATCTCGGTTTCGTAAGATGCGATTGAAGTGCGCCGCCAAATCCCACGCTCATGTGCAGCGTCGCGCCAGAAATTGAACACATAGGGACCGCGCAGCGAGCCCATCGGAATGCGGTCTTCCGCATCCAAGAGATCAAGAATGGCATCAAAATTTGTCTGATAGGCGGGATCGCCCTTGAGCCGCTCCAGCGCCACCGCGTTGCGCGCCTCCACCCAAGCAAGCGGCGCCTCGCCGTGAACATCCTCCAGCCAAAGATATGGATCTTGTTCCGTCTCTTGGGCGGCGCCAACATTGCCGCTAAGTGATGCCGCCACCATGATCGCAATAACTCCGTACCAAAAGCGCATATCGTCGCCTCGTCTTTAAGCCGAGCACTAAAGTGGCGGCGCTTAAGACGGATATCAACCATCTCAGCATTTGCGGCTCTGGCGCCGCTGGGGCTGTAAGCTGTCGTTCGGCGCGCAGGTTCGATGCCGATCGGCGCACTAACCTATTGAGATCCCTTGATTCTAGAGGGTAAAATTTCCACGCCGATTGACATCCTCCGCCCTAGGCGGCTGACTAGGGTCCAGAACCCGACGAAGAATCCCGCGATGAGGCCCACGCCAAGTTTCGCGCCGAGCCACGCGCCGGAGAAGATTTCGTCGCGCAGATGCTCGCGGGAAGCCCAGCCCAAGTTCCAGTTGGAGATATAGTCCAGCGGGAACACATGCGCCGCGCCATACGGATCTTTGATTTCCTGGAGCGAGGTGCCCTTAAAGCCGATGGTGAGCTTGCCCTCGACCAGGGTGTACATGCCCGCGGCGTACCACTCATAGCCCGTGGTGTTGCGCCAGATGTTCCAGACCGGCACGGCGATGATCATGGCGGCGGCGGTGAAGAGCGCGATCCTGAACATCTGCGCCCACATGTGGATTCCATGGAACGCGGTCTGCCCGCCCCTCAGTGTGTTGTTGCCCCAGCCGATCATGATCTTGTCCTCCTGTAATTAACGAGACGTCAGCAAGCCGCCGGCGGAAACCGGGGCGCGATCAGGGAGCGATGCCGCAAGGAGGCCGAGCTGGGCGGTAAATGAGGTGGCCCGGGCAGGGCCTGCGGGAGCAGAGCCTGTTCCCACGCCCCACCCCGCGCCCGATCTCGCGCGATGGCGCAATCCCGAACGCAATTCACGGAACAATCCCCACACGGAAGGACCACGTCCATGACGGGACCGCATACGCACAGACACCCGCGCAAGGCGACGTGGCGCGAGCGCGCCTTCGTGCTGGGCGGTCTTGCGGCCGCTGTCATCGCAACGCCCGCGCTGCTTTTCCTCAGGCTGGGCGCGGATGTCATCGGGCCGCTCTGGTTCGCGGCCATCGCCTGGACGGTAATAGCCGCCATCGCGTATGCGCTCCGGCGCGGGCTTTGTCACGTTAACCGAATTCCATCCAAATCCCGGTAAATTGTCGATGGCTTCTCTACACAATGTCAGTGGCTTAGCCTCATGGAGACATGCCGAAAACAGCTTACAATCACTTAATGTGACAATGCCCCGCTGGCGCTTACGGAAGAGGACATCCATGCGCTGTTCGGGCCGGAGTGACCGGGTTCCGCTACGGGCAGATGGACGCGGTACAAGGGTGTTGCGGAGAAAGGAGGACAGGATGGAGCAGACGACGGAGCGCCGCTGGCACGAAATCTGGATGGAGCAGTGCGAAGCGGCCGAGACCATACGGCTTAGATACGGCGCCGAATCGGCGTTCGACTATGTGGTCGGCGAGAAGCTGCTCAACTTCGCGGAGGCGGCGGCGACGAATGCGGAGTTCGCGCAGGCGCTGCCGCAGTTCGTTTCCAGGGTGCGGGACATGTTCACGCCCGAGGAGGTGGCGGCGCATCTTCCGCGCACCGAACGCCTGCGGCGCGAGATGGCAGAAGCCGCCGCGGAGGACGAGGATATGTACTTTGCCGGCGACAAGGCGGCCGCCGAGCGTGCGCGGCAGTTCGACCTGGTGAAGGAGCTGCTGACCGCCACGGCGCTCGGCACGTCGTGAAACCCGGCGCCGGCGGGCAGGCTGAGAGCTCGGACCGGGAGGTCCTGGCCGGGCTGGTCGAGCGCGTCACCTTCCACAATCCCGAGAACGGCTTCTGCGTCCTGAGGACGAAGGCGCGCGGGCACCGCGACCTGGTCACGGTGGTGGGCCATCTTGTTGTTGAGCCAGCTTCGTCGCCCGTGCTTGTCCGGTCTAAGCCAGACAAAACATGTTTTTGCGCCCTGAAATCCCCAAAAGGGGCAGAGAGCGACGACCAAGCAGATTTAATCTGACAATGCCCGATCAGCGCAGCGGTTTCTCTCTACCCACGCCACCGTCTACAACACCTTCAACATCCAACGTCATCTGATTTCCCGAAAAACATTGCGCCAGTTTCCCAACCACGCAATGGCCCTATGGCAAACCGCCATCGCTGCCGCTTGAGCTTGAGTTCTATGCCAATTCGTGGCACGACCGTTCAATAACGTGACAATGCCATCCCGAATGGCTCGACGTCTACAACCGGGTCGAGGTCACCCTGTCGACCCACGATTGCGACGGTCTCAGCGAACGGGATGTGGAGGTGGCCTGTCCTCGATTGTAGATTCTACCGTTACCATCCAGTTGGTCTGACAATGCCCGATTCGGGACAGTTGACTTCTACATCTTCACACCGAGCGATAAGAACACTCGCCGCCCTCGCGGATCTGCGGAGCGAGGATCGTAGCTGCCGGCTATGGCGACATAGGGCGGGTCTGCATCGAACAGGTTGGCAGCGCCCAGGGTAATCGAAGTCTCGGTACCACCGCTTAACAGACCCTCAAACGACCAGCGAATGTTTGCGTCCACGGTCGTGAAGCTGTCAATGGAACCGCCGCCGTCGTCCTCGTATCCTCCCACGTGCCGCACTAGTGCATTGATCTGCAGCAGTTCGCGGGTCCACGTCAGGCCGGCGACGACCCGGTACTCCTGATTGGGGGCGCCTACGTTAGCGCGATTCAGTTTCCCCAGCGCATCAATCGCAACGCCCGCGTTGGTCACGTCATAGGTGAGAAGCCAGGTCGCCTCGGCCCAGGCGGTGAACAACCCGGCACTGGTAGCAACATTGGCACGGGCGGACAGGTCGATGCCGCTCGTATTGATCCGGTCGGCGTTGATGAAGGCTACGTTGACAATGGAGATAGTACCCGCCGAGGTGCGTTCGATGCGCGGGTCGAACGGGTCGGCATTGACGATGGCTTGAGCGTTTTCCTTGCGCAGCACATCCTTGAACGAATAACGCCAATAGTCGGCGTTGAATGCCCAGCGCTCGGCGCCGCGCCAGGTCAGCCCGAGGTTAAACGCACGGGACGTTTCCGGTTCGAGAGATGGATCGCCCAGGGTTCGGCGGCCGGCAAAGGTTCGCGATCCATCGTGATCGACGATGTTGGTGAAATTGGTCTGCACGCCCCGAGTCTGAAACGGCGAAGGCGCCCGGAAGGAAGTGCTGTATGAACTGCGCACCGAGAAGCTCTCCATGGCCCGGAATAGGAGCGTAACCTTCGGGTCCAGCGTATCGCCGACACCCGAGCCGTAGTCCTCATAGCGGAGCGCACCGGTGACTTCGAGCCGGTCTAAAAGGGGCAGCCAGACCTCACCGTAGGCCGCATACGCATTGTCGGTGGCCGCAAAATCTGGATTGCCGATAAGGAATGCCCAACCGTCCTGGCGGGTGACCGCATCGTAACGGTAATCTAGCGACTGATCCCGGTACTGCACGCCCACCGCATAGCCGCCGCGATAACGCGGCAGATCGCCGGTGAGGTTCACCTCTACCGTTGTCAGCTCCGACTTGCCATCGCCCACATAGTCTCCAATGATGAATTCATGCAGTTCAGGCCCGTTGAACAGCGCATCTCCCACGGGGGCGGAGAAGTTTGAGCTGAACGGGTTGAAGAACAGACAGCCGCCCTGCCCGGGCACGTTTGGTGCCGCTGCGGCGGAAGTACCAGCCTCGCAACCGCTGCCGCCAAAGCCCCTGAGCGCCGCCTGGAAGTTGGCCGCATTGACATCGCGGGGGTTCAACAGGGCATGGTTGGTCCCGTGCACCAGGGTGATATCCCAGGAAACCGTTTCAGAAAAGCGGCCTTCAAGGCCGAGGGCGGAGCGGAATGTTTCATGGTCGTAGTAGTTGATCTCCGGCGGGTGCCCGTAGCCGTAGGGCCGCCCCTGGAAAAAGACGTCCGCGCCGAAGGGATTGGCCGGATGGTATGCTGGCACCACCGGTGTGTTGAGCACCGGGAAGCTCGGTGACACATCGCGGCTGATATCGTTGCCCGCATAGCCCAACTCCGCCCAGAGGTGCGGGGTACCGCCGCGGCGCCAATCAACGCGTCCCCAGGCCTGAAGGCGCTTCTCGTTGGGTACCGCAGTGAGCTGCGGTCCGTAGTCGAAAAGGCAGATGACGCTGCCGCCGGACAATTCCTGCAGCAGCCCGTCATACCGGCCGCAGCCCGGATCGGCGACGGTGCGCCCCAGCGACGGCACGTTGAAACTGCCCGGATTGCCGAAGCCGCTGGTGGCCGGCCGCAACCAGTCCACCTCGGTCAGCACCAGGCTCGTGCGGTCGAGGTAACTCGCGGCCACCAGGAATTCTCCACTTTCGCCGAAGGCGCCACCGAACACACCATCCAGGCTGATGTCCTCCTGGGAACCATCGTTGGTGCGGCTACGGTATTCGGCCTGCAACTCAAGTCCTTCGAAACCGCTGCGGGTAATGAAATTTGCGACGCCGGCCACCGCCTCGGAACCGTAGATGGCTGCAGCGCCGTCCTTCAGAATCTCCACCCGTTCAATGGCCAGTATGGGGACCAGCGCAGCGAGGTCCACGAAACTGGAACCATCATCGGTTTGGACCGCGGAGAGCACCTGGCGTCGGCCGTTCAATAGCACCAGAGTGGACGCGACGCCGAGCCCGCGCAGGTTGATGTTGGCTGTGCCCACGGTGTAGTTCTGGGTGAGATTGTCGGAATTGTTCTCCGCCCCCGCATTGATAACCAAAACACCGGCGAGGTCGCGCATGTCCTTAAGCCCGGCATCGAGCAGATCGGCAGCGTCGTAGTTCGACAGCGGAGACGGAGAATCGCCTTGCCGACCGATCCGGCTCCCCGTTTTGGCCGTCACGACGACTTCCTCGACCGAGTCCGTTTCCGCCGCAACGCCAGCGGTGAACAGCCCCAAAAGCAGCGTCAAAGCAAGCAGCATTGAGTAAATCGCCCGCATCAGGCCACTGTCCGCAAGTGCCGTACCTTCAAATCGACCGTAGGCGCCATGCCGTAATCGTTGCTGTCCAGCCTGCAAAAACGCATGCAGCCGGCAGGCCCCAGACAACGCGAGTGCATTGGCGAAGCGCAGATCGGCTGCAACCACCCTGGTGGCGTTGTCACGTTATTGAACGGTAGTAACGAGAATTTAGCACGGAGGTCCTACACAAACGGCAGCGGTGGCGGTTTGCCACAGGCCCATTGCGTGGTTGCGAAACCGGCGCAATGTTTTTCGGGAAATCAGATGACGTTGGACGTTGAAGGTGTTGTAGACGGTGGCGTGGGTAGAGAGAAATTGCTGCGCTGATCGAGCCGATTTGAAACGTTGCATTCGTCGTTCACGTTGCCGGACCGGCAAGTGAGAATTCTCCGCCCGGTTGTTCTTCCTGCCACCAAAATCATGGTGCTTTGTAAGGCCTAAATCCTTCAGAGCAGCACCATAAGATGGCAGTTTGTCTGTGACGAAGGCATCAGGGACAAACCTTTGCTTTTTCAACAGTTTACGCATCAACTTAAGCGCTGCATTCCTGTTTCTGCGTGACTGAACAAGGATATCCAGCACTTCGCCTTCACTATCGACAGCGCGCCATAGATACATGCGCCTTCCGGCGATGGACACGAACACCTCATCGAGGTGCCACCGCGCGTCTGGTCGAGGACGCGTTGTCCGCCACTTGTGTTTTCTAACCAATTGATATTTATAGTATATTTCGTAACTATCTGTATCTAAACCCCGGCGATGTCCCTATCTCTGTTGAAATTCGTGGGGCAGGCGTCGCTGGTTGATGATGCTATGCTGCCTTCATGATGGTTTCAACGGCACTGTCGGCCTGAGCCTTTCTCAAGTGTTCCTGGAGAGCATTTCGGAGGATGGGCAGCTGGCGATAGGCCTTGAGGCGACGGAAGGTTTTCTGGGCCTCCAGCAGGCCGGCGGCGGTCCATCTGAGCGCCATCTCGGTGTGTCTCCAGCGTTTGACGTTGCGGGTGACCTGGCGCACCGTGCCGAGCGCGTTCTCGACGATGTTGGTGCAGGCGAGCGAGCGCCGGAGTTCGTGCGGTAGGCCGAGGCGAATGACGGTGAGGATCTCCTCCAGCCCCTCCAGGATGCTGCCCGAGACGCCCGGTTCCTCATGCTCCAGACGCCGGACCAGGTTGCGCAAGAGCCGCTTGGCCTTGTTTGCGTCGTCCTGGTCCCAGGCCTGACGGAGCGCCTTCTTGACGCTCGCGTGCAAATGTTGGGGCAGGCGCTCGATGATGTTACGGCCCTTGTGGACCTGGCAGCGCTGGATGGCGGCGGCCACACCGAAGGTGTTTCGGATCGCTTTGCTGAGTGCCTTCGCGCCATCGACGATGAACAGCCGCGGCAGTGTCGGATCGAGCCCCCTGGCGAGGAGATTGTCGATCAAGGCCTGGACGACGACCGTGTTCTCCGTCGCCCCCTCGACCACGGCCAGGACATGCTTGTCGCCGTTGCCATCGACGCCGATCGCCGCCATCAGGACATGGTCGCCGACATGCAGACCGTCGATCTGGATGACTAGCAGGTCGAGTTCCGAGAGATCCGAGGCGAGCCAGGCCTTCATCTTCTTGCGTGACAGCGCCACAAAGCGCCGGGAAACGGCCGACTTCGAGGTGCCGGCGCCACGCGCTTTCGCCAGGTCGCCCTCGGGCAGACGGACCGCGCGGTGGTACTTGCGGGTCGACACGTTCAGCACCATCAGGTTGAGCGCCCACTCGAGCAGCAGGTTGGCATCGCGTAGCGCCTGCCAACTCTCCAAGCTCACCTCTTTGCCCGCCCGGTCACGAACCCGTGGCCGGGCCACCTTCACTTTGCCGCCGTGGTAGCCGATCTCGCTATGTGTCCTGCCCCAGCGATAACCTCGACGGTCCCCATGGCGGCGATGTCGGGCCCCGCACACGGTCGTGGCGTCCTCCTCCATCATCTCGGCCAAGGCCTCGACCCCGGCCAGAAGACAAAACCGATCCACGCTGAGATGGACTGCGTTCATCGCGTCCGCCAGCGGCGGCATAGGAATCGAGGGGGCAAGGGCTTTCGGGAGGCTGGAACTACGGATATTATTTCCCATGGTGTCGTTCTCCCTTTTGGGTTTGCAGCACCCGGAGCCTAACGGCTCCAGGAGAGCGACACCTACCTCAACTTTTCAACATCGACCGGGACATCCCCCTAAACCCCCAGTAGTTCCCACATACTGACTAAGAACGAGGGGGACGTTGCAAGCATGCTTGAGACGGGCCGCGTTAACCAATGCAGAGCCTTGCACATGTCTTGCGGGACTTGAGCCCCGCTCCCGTAGGCGACCCCAAGCCGCTCCTGTTGAAGAGCCGCTGCCGAACGCTCCGCCATCACCGCCAATCGGGCCGCTAATGGGCCAGCCACGCTCCACCTACTACGACTCGCCGGTGACACAGGCCGACGAGACCGAGGGCGGCGCCCGTGGCTTTGTCAAGTTAACCGGATTCACTCCGAAATCCCGGTAAATTGTCAATGGCTGCTCTACGCAATTTCAATGACTTAGCCTAATGGAGCCATGCTGAAAACAGCCTACAATCGGTTAACTTGACAATGCCGTGCTGGGCCTTGAAGTGGTGTGGCTGAGATATGATGACTGGTGCGAGGGGCGTTTGATCCGACGATGCAATGAATCGAGAGAAGCTAACGGGTTAGGCCGACCAGGCTCGAATCCGGGTGTGTCGGTTGGGGAAAAGCAAAAACGCAAAGCATAAGATGCTGCCCGGATTCCCTTGCGTGCCTAGAGCCGACTATCTTCATCGACTGAACGTGTTCGATCCTGGGATTGGGATTGATGGAAAGGTGGCGACCGAAGGGCTCCCACCGGAGAGTCACGCCCACGCGATGGGGAAGGTGACGTCCTGACATGGCGAGTTCAGAAGGACGGGGACAAGGAGGTGGCTTTGGCCACTGTGGCTTGTACAAGTCGATCGCTGCGATCGGAGGACTGCTTACACTTCCGGTTTTGCAGGCAAATACTCTCCGATTGGAGGCAATTGCGCATTTGGCCTTAGCGAACTGCAGTGGCCGACGGAGTCCGACACTGCAGAACGCGTCTCGCTGGTTCAAATCGGTTGGCGCGCATATGGGTCATCTGGAGGATCCAGCGGCGGATGTCTTCCTGACGCGTGTAATCTTAAGGGGCACAAATTACCGAGTCTTTGAAGGTCTTCATGAGGCAAACGGACATCATCTGCAGCATATCCTCCATGCAGTCGAGGAAGTGCCCGACAATGGCAAACTAGGGGCAGCAAAGCGAAGTTGCGAGGCGCTACTGGTTCTGTCCGAGCTTCTATGTGCTCGCGCTGGCCTGGCCGCGTTTGAGGAGGGCTCGTGTCTGACGTCAGCGCCTTTGGGACGAATTGAGGTAATTGCATAACGGAGGATTTCTGGCTCATCGTAGTGACCGAAGGGAACGAAGATGAGACAGAAATCAATGAGCAAGAACGACCCGGCGGAGAGAACGGTTCGGGATATTCGGCGCAAGACACGCAAGCAGTATACGGCTGAGGAGAAGATCCGGATCGTGGTGTCGGGCCTGCGCGGCGAGGAGAGCATCGCCGCCTTGTGCCGCCGCGAGGGCATCGCTGAGGGTCTGTATTACAGCTGGTCGAAAGAGTTTTTGGAAGCGGGCAAGAAGTGGCTCGCCGGCGACACCGGGCGCCAAGTGTCAACGGCGGAGCAAAATTAGTCCACCCGGGCGGAGCAAAACTAGTCCACTTAACGTTATGCGGTACGCGGTGTTGGGGGGTTGTCCCGGTAGTCCATAGGAGGGACCCGCGCTGCTTCGAGTAGCGCTTGCGTTACGCGGAGCGAAGCAGCGTGGGAGGTTCCTGTGGACCCACCGGGTCAACCATTGCACCGGCGGTTAAGCAGGTATTTTTGGGGATTTCCGCCGTTTTTAGCTTTGGTTGAGACGATAGCTCTCGCCGTTCATTTCCAGGAATTGGACATGGTGGGTGAGGCGGTCCAGCAAAGCCCCGATCAGGCGTTCCGAGCCGAATATCTCCGTCCACTCATCGAACGGCAAGTTGGAGGTCACCAGGATCGAGCCCCGCTCGTAGCGCTGGCTGAAGACTTCGAACAGCAGCTCGGCGCCGGTCTTCGAGAGCGGCACGAAGCCGAGTTCGTCGATGATCAGAAGGTGATACTTTGCCAGTTGTTTCTGCAGGCGCAACAGGCGTTTTTCATCCCTGGCCTCCATCAGTTCATGAACCAGGGCAGCGGCCGTGAGGAAGCCGACGGAGAGCCCCTTTTGGCAGGCCGCCAGACCGAGACCGAGGGCGATATGGGTCTTGCCGGTGCCTGAGTTGCCGAGCGCGATGATATTCTCACGACGCTCGACGTATTCGCATCGCGCCAACTCCAGAACCAGCATCTTGTTGAGCGATGCGATGGCCTTGAAGTCGAAGCTGTCGAGGCTTTTGACGGCGGGGAACCTGGCCTGTCTGATCCGCCGCTCGACCATGCGGCGCTCACGGTCGATCAGTTCCAACTCGGTCAGACGGACAAGATACCGCACATGGTCGGCGCCCTCGGTGGCGCATTGGCGGGCCAGCTTGTCGTATTCGCGCAGGAACGTCGGCAGTTTCAGGGTCTTGAGGTGATGGGCCAGCAACACTTGCGGCGTATCGGTCATGACGCGCCTCCACCCAACAAGCTCATATAACTGGCGGCGGCCGTGGTCGCCACGTTGGCCCGAGGCAGGTAGGGATAGATATCCAGGTCGAGTTTGGGCGGGCGTCGCTCGATACGGCACAGCACAAGGTGTTTGACGGCGTCGTAGCCGATCGCACCCAGGCGCAGGGCGTCCTTCACCGCGCCGTGAAGCACCTCGAGATCGAAGGTCTCCAGAAGCCGAAGGACCTGGACGTATTCTCGCTTGCCGGCCTTGCCCATGCGCGCCTCCAGGAGACGGCGCAGGGTTGGGAAGGCATCAGGCAGTTCCCATCCGGCTAGCGGCGCGGCCTGGTCCAGGGCACCGATCTTGTGCTCCAGCAAAGGCAGGTAGTGGATCGGATCGAAGACCATATCTTCCCGGTCGTAGGAACGGGGGTGTCGGGCAATGATCCCGGTGCCGCAACCGATAACCACCTCGTGGACATAGCCACGGATCCAGACTTCCTGATGGCCGTAGGCGACGGGCACGGAATAGTCATTCGTCCGGTAGCGCACCAGGGACAGCGAGTTGACCCGCGTGCCCTGCTTGTCGCACGCGTCGAACGGTGCCGGCAGTGGCCTCTTCAACGCTTCGCGGTCACGCACAAACCGTTCGCCGATGCTCTCGCGGTGGCCGCGCAGGACGTTGCCTTGCCGGTTGCGGCATTGCTCTTCCAGGTGGCCATTGAAGGCGTCCCAGCTCGCGAACCGGGGAAGCGGCGTCATGAAGTTCCGCCGGGCATAGCCGACCACCCCCTCCACATTGCCTTTGTCGTTACCCTTGCCGGGACGGCCGTAGCGGTCCTCGAAGAGGTAATGGGACTGCAGCCCGCTGAACGCCCGCGTTCGTTGCCGCGTGCCATCTGACAAGATGCGCGACACCAGACACTTGTCGTTGTCGTAAAGAATCGATTGGGGAACGCCGCCGAAAAAAACAAAGGCTCTGTTGTGCCCGTCCAGCCAGGCCTCCGTCGCCGCCGCCGGGTAGGCCGCAACGAAGCAGGCATCGCTGTGGGGAAGTGTCATGACGAAAAAATGCGCCCGATACTTGACGCCGGCGATGATCGCATCCGCCTCGCCAAAGTCCGCTTGAGCATGGCCCGGAGGATGTGACAACGGCACAAACATCTCACGCCGACGAAGGCGCCGTTCCCGAACGTAATCCTTCACGATGGTCTCTTTGCCCGTGAAGCCATGTTCGTCGCGAAGGCGCTCGAATATACGCTTCGCCGTATAGTGCTGCTTACGGTGAACCGTTCGGTCCTCCTCCAGAATACGGTCGATGATATCCGTGAAGGGGGCCAGTTTCGGGCGTTTCGGTGGCTGGCGTCGCCGATATCCCGGCGGTTCCGAATGCCGCAGCATCTTCCTCACCGTCTCGCGCGCAATGCCAAACCGACTTGCCGCCTCTCGCTGGCTCAGACCATCAACATGGCAGGCCAGCCGAACGCGCAGATATAGGTCCACGGTGTACATCCTCCCGCCTTCCATCTCAAAAAAGATCGAAGGCTACAGGTGGCAGAGTTTTACTCCGCCCGCGGCTGGAAATCCCGCCGCTTCCGTGGACTAATTTGTCACCGCCGTTCTCACCTATTGTAAATTATAGATATTCTGTTTTTGACCGAGCTCGCGGCAGGCTCCTTTTCCCATTCCTCCTGACACCACTGGAGCATTTGCTCGATCAGTGCGGCCTGCGTCTCCGGTAGCCCATCTGGAGTCTGGGCAATGCGAATAATCTCGATCGTGAAGGCATCCCAGTCGTATTCTCGAGGACGACCTCCTTTTGACTTATCTAGGCCCGAGTCTTCTCGAAGAAGAGCTGGCTGTTTCGTCTTTTCAGCCGCTGTTTCGCTCAGTAGGGTGTCAAACAGAAACGCTGGGCGCTGGCCATTCTGGACCGCGTATGCACGAAGATCTTCGCGTTTAACTCGAGACCAATTGAAGATGCCCTTGGAAAGGTGTGGATTGTCCGAGGAATCAGCCTGAAGTTCGCCCCTTTTGATTGCCCCTCCTAGAGCCCGCACGATGGCTTGAGGGGCCGGGTTCTTCCCGGGAAATGGGTAATATGGTACGGAGCGGGGCTCCTCGCCGACCCACAAACAAGCCGCTTCCTCAACTCTAAACTCTTCGACAAGCGCCCAGTGGGAGAAATCCATACGCAGTTTCCGTTTGAAAGAATTTTTTGGGAAATCAGGATACCAAAAAGGACGGGTGAGTTAATCCGGGATCCGGGATCAACGTCAATCGAGAATCGCGCCGGCAAGGCGCTCCGATCCGAAGGCCTAAGTCCACTCGTCGAACGGTAAGTTCGAAGTATTGTTGATCGCGCCGCGCTCGTATCGCTGGGAAATGATTTCGAAGAGCATTTCGGGCCCGGCCTTCGAGAGCGGCACGAAGCCCAATTCTCGACTGGGCCATTCCCTATGATTTTCAACGCTTTAGGGCTTGATTAATTGGAACAATTTGGGCGGTTTTGCTTGTTCGATCACAGTACGTGGCCCACTCGGCCATTAGCCTCTTGCGCTTGTCGAATAGATCTCCCCTGCGATAGGCCGCTTCTACCTTGTCGCCAATGGTATGGGCTAAGGCCATCTCAGCCACTTCGCGGGGCAGGTTGGTTTGCTCCGCCGCCCAGTCCCGGAACGTGGAGCGGAAACCGTGTGCTGTAAGATCTTGGAGATCCATACGTTTGAGCAAGGCTAACATGGCATTGCTGGAAAGCGGTTTTCCGACCTTGCCACCCTGAAATACATAATCCCCGCCCTTCACCTTGTGCATTTCCTTGGCGATTTTCAGCGCTTCTGATGAAAGCGGCACCCGGTGTTCTTTGCCGCCTTTGATACGCTCTGCGGGGATGGTCCAGGTTTTGCCTTCAAAGTCGATCTCATCCCAGGTGGCCCCGTTGGTCTCGCTGGTACGGGAGGCCGTGAGAATCAGCCATTCCAGGGCCCAGGCCGCAAAGCCTTCCTGCTCTCGCAGTTTCTTCATGAAAGCCCCAATATCCGTGTAAGGCAGGGCTTTATGATGCTTTACCTTTTTCACCTTGCTCCGGGCCGGAAGCAGCTTGTCCAAGTGACCACGCCACCGGCCGGGGTTTTCTCCCACCCGGAACCCACGGGCCGTAGCCCAGTCCAGGATGGCCTCGATGCGGCCCCGAACCCGTGAAGCGGTTTCTGTCTTTTCCGTCCAGATCGGTTCCAGAACCTTCATCACCAAAGCCGTATCGATAGAAGACACCGGCAAATTACCAAAGACGGGGTAGGCAAAGGTTTCCAGGGTCGATGTCCATTGGCCCGCATGCTTCGCATTGCGCCACCCAGCCTTGTGGGCCGAGATGTACTTCTCAGCACAATCTTTGAAAACCATGGTGGAGGCAGATTCCAGGGCCTGGGCCTGTTTCCGGGCTCTCTTGGCCTCTATGGGGTCCACACCTTCCAGAATGAGCTTCCTGGCCTCTCGGGCCTTGTCACGTGCTTCTACCAGGGTCACCGTATGAACTGCTCCGAGGCCCATATCCCGAGGCGTTTTGCGTCCATTCATGCGATACCGGAAGATCCAGGATTTGGTGCCTGCAGCCGAAATTTGGAGGTACAGGCCCCCTCCATCGGCATAGAGCCCCTTCTCCTTAGTCCGGGTGACCGTTAAAGCCTTTAGGCGTCCAATTTGACTTGCCATTTCCCATCTCCATATCCATCTCTAAAATTGAGATTGTGACGGACTATGGCGGACACTACAAGACAGAGAGGGAAATGAATACAACGAAAACACAACTTTTGTGGAATGGGTAGAGATAGTAAGAAACGTCAGAAACCATTGCTTTGGCGGATGCCCTGGCCGATTGGCAGCAACTTGCAACCTGATGGCTCTCAATTATAGGTTCACTAGGTCTGGTTCAGTTAGTCTGACAATGCCCTTCCGAGGGGTCTAAATGCGCTAACTTTTCTTAACAAACCTGGACCACTTTCAGGGTGTCACTCCAGCTGGAGCATCGGCGTCGAACAGGTTGCTCTGGGCGAGCGCGAGGTCAGATTGCCCAGGTCCGCCGATGCTCAGGTTTTTACCTTCGGGATGTCTTCCCACCTGGTTGTGTAGCAAGGCGAGCGGAACGCACTGCTGGATTGCCAGGAGCCCGCCTGCGCCGCAGGACCGAACTGGATCGATCGCGGCCCAAACCTGTCGTTGATGGCGTCGAACGCCTCGCTCAGTCTGTCGTCCCTTGGATCGTGAGTATCGAATAGCGAGACCTGCGCCTGACCAGCCTCGACGAGGTCGAGCAGCATCACGCCGGCGCGCTTGTATGCTAGTCCCTCGCGGTAGATGTGCTTCAGAGCGGTCAATGCGGCTCGCACTACATGCTTCGTGTTGTTGCTCGCGGGCGACAGTGCCTCCGAGTGGGAGGGAGCATGGTACGGGCCTTTGCCGAAACGGTTGGTCTCAATGAACACGCTCACCGAGGAGGCGATAAGGTTTACCTCGCGAATGGAACGCGCCGCATCGGTCGCAAACATGGTGATGGCATTTGCCAACTCATCGTAGGCGCGCACTTCGGTGCCGAAGGACCGAGAGACCATTGTCGTCTGTTTGGGCTGAGGCATCTCGTCGAAGCCGATGCAGTCAACACCGCGCAATTCCCGCACCGTCTTCAGCCCACCAACACCCATCTCCTTGCGGATCCACGCATCGGGACGGCGCGCGAGATCAAGGGCTGTCATGACGCCGTTGCGTTTGAGTTTTTTGGCGTACTGTCTTCCGATCCCCCAGACATCGCCGACTTCAGTTGACGCCAGCGCTCTGTCGCGCCAGCGCGCGCCGGTGAGATCGAGGACGCCGTCCGTCTTGGCGGAGGTCTTCGCGAGATGGTTGGCGATCTTGGCAAGGGTCTTGGTCTCGGCGATGCCTATGCTCACCGGCAGCCCGGTCCATTGCCGCGCGGTATGTTTCAGCCGCCGGCAGAATGCAGTGAGGTCTTCCGGTATTCCCGTGAGATCGAGAAAGCATTCGTCGATCGAGTATTTCTCTACCCCTGGAACCAATTCCCCGAAGACCTGCATCACCCGGTTGCTCATGTCGGTATAGAACTGGAGGTTGCCGCTGATGACCGCAATCCGGTGCTGCTCGATGAGGTCTTTCGCTTGGAACGCCGGCTGGGCCATCTTGACGCCGAGCGCCTTGGCCTCGTCGCTGCGCGCGATGACGCAGCCGTCGTTTGACGACAGAACCACGGCGGGGCGGCCTTCGAGCGCCGGGCCGAAGACGCGCTCACAGGAGACGAAGAAGTCGGTTATTACAATCGGCCAGCCCGTACACGCTCATGGCAGGCTCCGGACCACCCCGGCGGCGACGACACCCCAGACATGGGCATCCTCGCCATGGAGAGCGGTGAAGGGACGGGCCGTAAGTGTCCGTCATCAAAACAAATGGGACTGTTGAGCGTGTTTCATAAGGGAGGATCTGGCTCATCTTTGTTTGATGTTAAGCCGCTTGGCGTTGATGGTTCAAGCGGCGGTTTTGGGTGGTCAGTTTTTTGATCCTTTTTCTCTTTTCGATGATGGCGGTGTGGCGTCCAAAGTAGGCGTCGGCTGGAGTTACGTTGCCGATGCTCTCGTGGTAGCGTTGGTTGTTGTAGTGATCGACGAAGGCGCTGATCTGGTTTTCGAGATCGCCGGGTAGATAATAATTTTCAAGCAGGATCCGGTTCTTCAGCGTTTGATGCCAGCGCTCGATCTTGCCCTGGGTTTGCGGGTGATACGGTGCGCCCCGAACGTGATCCATACCGTGGTCCTCGAGCCATTCAGCCAGATCGCCGGAGATATAGGACGAGCCGTTGTCGCTGAGCAGCCTCGGCTTGTGGACGACATTGGCGCGATTGCAGCCTGAGGCTTCTAGCGCCAACTTCAGTGTTGCCGTCACATCGTCCGCCGTCATGTTGGTGCAGAGCTTCCAAGCAATTATGTAGCGGGAATAGTCGTCCAGGATGGTCGACAGGTAAAACCAGCCCCAGCCGATGACCTTGAGATAGGTGAAGTCGGTCTGCCACAGCTGGTTCGGCGCCGTGGTCTTGTCGCGGAACTCATCGGCTGCCTTGATGACCACGAAAGCGGGGCTGGTGATCAGGCCGTGGGCCTTGAGAAGCCGGTAAACCGAGGCTTCCGAGACAAAGTAGCCCCTGGTGTCCGTAAACCTGACGGCCAGTTCCCGGGGCGACAGTTGCGTCTCCTCCAGGGCAAGATCGATGATCTGCCCCCGGACATCATCCGGGATCCGGTTCCACACCCGGCCCGGGCTGCTGTTGCGATCCTCAAGACCGGCGTCGCCAAAGGCCAGAAAGCGATCGTACCAGCGATAAAAGGTGGTCTTCGGAATGCCCAGCTTGTCCAAAGTGGACCCGACGCCCAGGTGGGACTGCTCGACCAGGCGGATGATCTCCAGCTTCTCGGATGCGGGATACCTCATTCCTCGCCTCCCCCATGCCCGATCATATTTTTTTTGAGAAGACGGTTCTCCAGCGAAAGTTCGGCGACCAACTCCTTCAAGTCGCGCATCTCCTGGCGCAGGCCTTTAACCTCGCCCGAGGTCGCTTGGCGCCCGGTGTCGCCGGCGAGCCGCTTCTTGCCCGCTTCCAAAAACTCTTTCGACCAGCTGTAATACAGACCCTCGGCGATGCCCTCGCGGCGGCACAAGGCGGCGATGCTCTCCTCGCCGCGCAGGCCCGACACCACGATCCGGATCTTCTCCTCAGCCGTATACTGCTTGCGTGTCTTGCGCCGAATATCCCGAACCGTTCTCTCCGCCGGGTCGTTCTTGCTCATTGATTTCTGGCTCATCTTCGTTCCCTTCGGTCACTACGATGAGCCAGAAATCCTCCGTTATGCAATTACCTCAATTCGTCCCAAAGGCGCTGACGTCAGACAACTGAACCGATCGACATCGAACCTGCGCGCCGAACGACAGATCAGGAAGACGATATCCGCCCCCACGTCACAGACAACGCGCGCCGGAAAAACGCCAAAGCGCACATGCCTCCTAATAAGTTTCCGATTCTTTAGTGCTTGATGCATCGTCGACAATTTGGTCTGGTTTCAATAGTGCTTCGATTTCGAGCCTGCGGGGGTTTCATGAGACGTAAAGCAATCCATGCGATTGGCGTGCTCGTTGCAGCGATACTGGCTCTCGGCATTGCCGCGCAGGCTGAGGCGGCGCGCGTACCCGCTTTAGGGCGTGACGCGGCAATTATCGTGGACGGCGTGAGCGGGCGCGTGCTTTACGAACGTAACGCCTACGAGATTAGATACCCTGCATCCCTGACGAAGATGATGACGCTTTATCTGCTCTTTGAGTCCTTCGAGAGCGGCACACTTCGTTTTGACTCGCAACTCCCAACTTCGTCATTTGCGGCTTCGCAGCGGCCGACGAAATTAAATTTGAAGCGGGGCGAAACCATTGACGCCAAGACAGCCATGGAAGCCATCATCGTTCGCTCCGCTAATGATGTGGCGGTTGTTGTCGCGGAAGCAATTGGTGGCACTGAATCGGGCTTCGCCCGCCTAATGACGCAGAAGGCTGGCGAATTTGGGATGCTAAACACGCATTTTGCGAATGCATCTGGGCTGCCCCATACGCAGCAAATATCCACCGCCAATGACATGGCACTTCTTGGACGCCGGCTTGCCTACGATTTCCCGGAATACTACAAATTTCTGGCGCTTACTGAATTTCAATTTAAAGGACGGCGCTACACAGGGCACAATAATCTGCTCGGCGCTTTCGAAGGCGCCGACGGGATCAAGACCGGATATACGCGAACCTCCGGATTCAATCTTGTGACTTCCGCTGTTCGTGGAAACAAGCATCTTGTCGGCGTTGTTATGGGCGGGCGCACTGCGGCTAGCCGCGATGCCGAGATGATTCGCATTCTTTCTACAGCGTTTGAGGAAGTCGAAAAATTTCCGCTGCTCATCGCGCACGCTAACGTGCCATGGAAAGACGGTGATGGACCTAAGATAGTGCCGTCTTGGGACGCCGCCGCGCCGCCATATAGAAGCGCGATTGTCCCTCAGGAAAAACCGGCACCCATATCGGCAAACGCCGCGGTGCCGTTTGCCGATGGAGATTTAATCGCCTCTCTCATTGCCAGCCTATCGTCTTTGGGCGAGGCGAGTTCGGACGAAAACGCTAACGCGCCACAAGCATCGGGGCAGTTCACCGCAATGCTGCCGACACCCAAACCAAACGCCATTGATACGCCCTTAACCACAGAACTCGCGCAAGGCGACACGGCTTCGGGCTCATCTGATGGCCGAAGCTGGTACGTACAGATAGGCGCTTTCGCAAACGAAGCCGCGGCCACGTTGCAGCTCCAAATCTATGCAGAACATTCGGCAGATATCTTAGGACAAGCCGAACATCTCATTGTGCCTTATGCCGGAGATGGGGGAAGCACCTTCTATCGTACACGCTTCGGGCCCTTTGAAGAAAGTGTGGCGCGTGCCGTGTGCCAACGCATGATAGCCCGAGGCAATACTTGTTTTGTTTCGCAACAAGGTCAGGACACCTGAGCCATTCGTTGGATTCTCGCTGGCCGCCAGTCGGAAGTTTGGGCAAATTACTTACCCAGCAATGTCTCCTTGGCGTCATTTAGGCATTGTCAGATTAAATCTTCTTGGTCGTCTCTCCCTGTCCCCTATTGGGGATTTCAAGGCGCAAATACTCGTTTTGTCTGGCTTAGACCGGACAAGCACAGGCGACGAAGATGGCTCAACAACGAGAAAATTCTAACATACGATTTTAGTCTGACAATGCCCCCGGTTGGTGCGGTAGGGACGAAAGACAACATAGGGGCAAAAGGTCAGAGAGACGGGGTCGGAAAAACCAGCATTGCGCGCAGGGCTGTCATGCATACCGCTGAAGCGATTTGGATCCGATCCACGAACAGGCATTGTTAGACTAAATGGGCTGGACCTGCAGAACCTTCAATTGAGGACCTTTATGCTGCAAGTTGCCGCCATTCGGCCAGGGCGGCGGCTCGGGCTTGTTTGAAAATATCGCGGCGGTTGAGATGGCGTTGGTGGTTGAAGTGGTTATGGATCGAAGCATGGACGGAGGCGAATTTCTGCAGAGTTCTTACCTCCCTGAATTTGGCCATTGCGCGTTCCCGTCGCCGGAAGGGTTGATGTGAGTTTTCCGCGCGGTTGTTCAACCAACGCTTGATCTCTTGGCGGCCCTCGTTGCCGATCACCTTCATCGCAGCCCGGTATGACCGTAGCCTGTCCGTGATGATCGAAGCCGGCCGGCCATAACGCTTCATAGCTCGCCTCAGAAACCTAAGCGCGGCTTCACGATCCCGCCGTTTCGTGGCCAAAACCTCAAGCACTTCGCCTTCATGGTCAACGGCACGCCATAGATAACATGTCTCGCCGTTGATCCGGACGAACACCTCATCAAGATGCCAGGGCCACAGTGAATAGGATCCATGACGAATGCGGCGTTTTCGGATCTCGGCGGCAAACAACGGGCCAAAGCGGTTCCACCAATATCGTATCGTTTCCTAACTGACATCAATGCCCCGTTCGTTGAGAAGATCCTCGACCTGCCTGAGGGAGAGCGGAAACCTCACATACAGCATCACTGCGCTGCGGATTACCTCGGGCGAGCTATTGAAATAACGGAAGGGATTGTGCATCGCCGGAGGCTAGGAGACCTTCCTTCCCGGCTCAAGCCGATTTAGTCTGACAATGCCTTATCGACGAGTCTGTCTTGCGTGCCATGTTGATGGGCTGAGCCAGCGAGAGGCGGCCCGTAGGTTTGGTATTTCCCGAGATACTGTGAAGAAAAGGCATTGTCAGACTAACTGGGTCGGACCTGTAGAATCTACAATCGAGGATTTTTAGGCTGCAAGTTGACACCACTCGGCCAGCGCAGCGGCTCGGGCTTGTTTGAAAATATCGCGGCGATTGAGATGGCGTTGGTGGTTGAAATGGTTGTGGATCGAAGCATGGGCGGAGGCGAATTTCTGCAGAGTTATTGCCTCCCTGAATTTGGCCATTGCGCGTTCACGTCGCCGGAAGGGTTGATGTGAGTTTTCTGCCCGGTTGTTGAGCCAGCGCCTGGTCGCTTGGCAACCCTCGTTGTCGATCACCTTCATCGCAGCCCGGTGTTCTGGCGGCACTTGCGGCAGCGCAGGACGCCAGGGCGGTTTTCAAAGTGGAACGGCTCTCCCGCCGTGCCGCAGTGCGGGCAGGCAAAGCCGTCTCCCCAGCGGGCTTTCTCCAGGTAGGCGGCGCAGGCCGCATCATCGGGGAAAAGTCGCTGGAACTCGGGTAGCGAATGCGGGAATGGGAGATCGGCGCGGTCGAGAACATCCATGGCGCGCTCCCCTATATCCCGTTTGCACCCATTCTAGCCCTAGTGGGTGTGGGTGTAAACCGGATAGGCAAGGAAGGTTCTCCAGGTCCAGCCCATGACCCGGACCCTTGGGGCTGGCCTATAAGGGGCGGCACATGGCGGAGTGTTGGCTACTTGCAAGGCCGATGCGCGCACTCCAGAATGGCTTCGCTTCAAGGGGGAGCTGAATGCTCGTTTCGACATCGCGTGCGCCTGCGCGGGGTGCTTTCATTTTTGGTGCTCTGGTTTGGCTGCCGGTGGGGATCGCTGTCATAGCGGCATTGCACGGCACGGGATTACCGGTGCAGCCGCAGACCTGGCTGACGCTGGTCGTGATCGCGCCATGCGGCCTGCCTTTGGCGCTGCCCAGCCGGCGGCTATGGCGCGGGGGATATCCCGGTCCGGCATGGATTGCGTTCGCCGTTCTGGCGCCCGCGACGATTGCGGCGTCCCTCTTCTCGGGGCTGCCCGGACCGCTGGCGATTGCGGGTTATTCGGCGGTGATCAGCCTGCCGGCCTGGATCGCGGCCAGACTACTGGTTCAGAGACGGACGGTTCGGAGACGGCGAGTCCTGAGACTCTAGATACGCGCACTTGATGACGCATGGGTATGAGGCGGCACCCTGAGGTTACCACAGAGTCCTGCGGCTTATTCGCAGACCATTCCATCGCGGTCCCGATCGGTCATGAACGGATAGGCTGCGTGGCCCCGCGGCACCGGTGCGATGCCGTGGCGGCGGGCCTCCAGGCAGGTGATGTGCCCGTTGCTGTTATCGTCCCACGAGCCCAGCGGATCGCGGCCGGTGGATAGCGGCGCTGTTGGCGCCGGTTCCGTGAGGTGGATTGGACCCTGCTGACGAAAGTGGAGACGTCCTGCGATAGGATTTTGATCGCAGGAGGTGCAAATGTCGAAGCAGAATGGGAACAAGGGCCGGCGGTTTGATCGGGCCTTCAAGGAAGAAGCCGTCCGTCTTTTACAGACGAGCGGGCGCAGGCAGCGGCAGATAGCAGGAGATCTTGGGATCAGCGTCAGCGCGCTCGGCCGCTGGGTCGCAGAATTGCGTGAGGAGGATTTGCTTTCCGGTCCGCATGAGGATGCAGCGAAGGAGATTACCCGTCTACGCCGAGAGCGTGATCTGGCCCGTCAGGAACGTGATCTCCTAAAAAAAGCGCTGGCCTTCTTCGCCAGGGAAAGTCGATGAGGTTCCGGTTCATCGACGCGGAGAGGGCCGGGTTGGCAATGCCGATATTCCGCCTGTGCAGACTGCTGCAGGTCAGCGTCTCAGGCTTCTACGCTTGGCGCAATCGCGGCCCAAGCCAGCGACAGCTCGATGACATGGTTCTACTCGCCCATGTCCGGGCAGCCTTTCGGCGCAGCCGCGAGAGCTACGGTGCAGAGCGGGTCCATCACGAGCTTGCCAAGAATGGGATCGAGGTTGGACGCCATAGGGTGGCTCGGCTGATGCGGGGAAATGGGTTGTCTCCAAAACGGAAACAGAAGTTCAAAAAGACGACGGACAGCCAGCACAACAAGGCCGTCGCATCGAACCTTCTCGACCAGAACTTCTCCGCCGAGGCACCCAACGAGAAATGGGCTGCCGACATCAGCTATATCTGGACGGCACAGGGCTGACTGTACCTGGCCGTCATGCTCGACCTCTATTCCCGGCGCGTCATCGGCTGGGCCGTGGGCGCTCGCATGACCAGCGACCTACCGCTCAGGGCGCTTAACCGTGCTATCGGGCTGTGCCAACCTGGCGCCGGTGTGATCCACCATAGCGATCGGGGAAGCCAGTACTGCTCAGACGCATACCAGGCGCGCCTCGGTGAACTCGGTTTCCTCGCCTCAATGAGCGGTAAGGGAAATTGCTATGATAACGCCGTCGTCGAGACCTTCTTCAAAACCATCAAGTCAGAACTGATCTGGAGGACTGTGTTCATGTCAAGAAGCCAAGCTGAAACTGCCATAGCCGGATACATCGACGGGTTCTATAATCCAGTCCGTCGGCTCTCGACGCTGGACTTCACAAGCCCCGTCAAATTCGAGGCAGAAGCAATGCAAACGGTGTAGGGCGCCTCCACTTTTCCTGGATGGGTCCAGATGACCATCTCCGTGGACTCACAATTAGAGAGCACGCGCGTCAGCGCGTCGGCCTCGCGCTTATCGACGCTCAGGCGATACTTTTGCCGCACCGCGACCACGCGGGCGGCGAACCAGCACCGGTTGACCGGCGGCAGCCACTCGGCGGCGTCAAAGGCGCACTTAGCCCCCTGCGCCGCACCGGTTCACCGCCGGTGCGGCAAGCGTCAGGTTGAGCAGGTCGGTGGCGAAACGCCGGCGCAACTCGGCGCTTGCTGCGCAGAGCCCGCTGTCATGGGCCTCCGACAGGGCGACGATGTGCTCGATATCGGTCCGGCGGGTATTGGAGAAGATCCGTCCCGTATAGGGGCCGTAGATGCGCCCGCCCTGGGCGGCGACGATTTGCACCTCGATGGTAGGCGGATAGGGATAGCCGGCACGGTCGTAGGGTGTACATCGGTGTTCGGGAGCAACGATGAGTCCGCGCCAGGTCTCGGGCTCGGCCGTCTCGGCGGCAGCCGCGGTGCCGACCAGTGCAATGACGGCCCCCGCTATCATGAGGGCTCTTAATCGTTTCTGTCTGCCGGGATGCGGTTTCATGGGCGCATTCTTGCGCCGCGTGCTGCTTTGGGCAATCGGCACCTTGGGCAACCGGCCGTCAATTCAGCAGCGCGCCGTTCGTGCTGATGCGCATGGACCTGCTTACAAGAGCCGACCAGGCATCGTGGTCCAGTCCGAGCCTCGCGTTCAGCTGATCGCAAAGCCGCTCCGCATCTTCGATGGCATTGTCAGACTAAATCGGCTTGAGCTGAAAAGTAAGGTCTCCTAGCCTCCGGCGATGTACAATCCCTTCCGGTATTTCAATAGTTCGCCTGAGGTCATTCGCCTCGCGGTGATGACGTATATCCGCTATCCGCTGTCGCTGAGACAGGTCGAAGATCTTCTGTTCGAGCGCGGAATCGACATCTGCCATGAGACCGTGCGGTACTGGTGGAACCGCTTTGGTCCGCTGTTTGCAGCCGAGATCCGGAAACGCCGTGTTCGTCATGGATCCTATTCACTGTGGCGCTGGCATCTTGATGAGGTGTTCGTCCGCATCAACGGTGAGACACATTATCTATGGCGGGCTGTCGATCATGAAGGCGAAGTGCTTGAGGTCTTTGCCACAAAACGGCGGGATCGCAGGGCCGCGCTTGAGTTTCTGAAGCAGGCTATGAAGCGTTATGGCCGACCGGCCACGATCGTGACGGACAGGCTACAGTCATACAGGGCTGCGATGAAGGTGATCGGTAATGCAGCCGCCCAGACCTGCGGTCGTTGGCTGAACAACCGCGCGGAAAACTCACATCAGCCCTTCCGACGACGGGAAGGGACGATGGCTCGGTTCAGAGACATTAAGACCCTGTAGAAATTCGCTGCCGTCCACGCCTCGATCCACAACCATTTCAACCACCAACGTCATCTCAACCGCTGCGACATATTCAAACAAGCCCGAGCCGCTGCCCTGGCCGATTGGCAGCAACTCGCAACCTGATGGCTCTCAATTATAGGTTCACTAGGTCTGGTTCAGTTAGTCTGACAATGCCGCTTGTTCAGTGGTTCAGCTATCGCCGTCTCGACCGGTCCCGGCCAATTATCGGCAACCGGCGTCCGCCATCGCGACTGGAAAAAATTCAGCCCAGGAGTTGGCTTTCCGAATACACCATGGAGCTGATGAATGTGCTGCACGTTCTCGGTCGTCTAATCATGCTCGAACCTCGGCAAGCCGATCTCCTTGACCGGGCATTGTCAGAGTAAATAGGCTTGAGCGGGGACGTAAGGTCTCGTAGCCTCCGGCGATGCACAACCCTTTCCGTTATTTCAACAATTCGCCTGAGGTAATCCGCCTCGCTGTGATGATGTATGTTCGCTACCCCTTGTCGCTGAGACAGGTCGAAGATCTTCTGTTCGAGCGCGGCATCGGCATCTGCCATGAGACCGTGCGGTACTGGTGGAACCGCTTTGGCCCGTTGTTTGCCGCCGAGATCCGAAAACGCCGCATTCGTCATGGATCCTATTCACTGTGGCGCTGGCATCTTGATGAGGTGTTCGTCCGGATCAACGGCGAGACATGTTATCTATGGCGTGCCGTTGACCATGAAGGCGAAGTGCTTGAGGTTTTGGCCACGAAACGGCGGGATCGTGAAGCCGCGCTTAGGTTTCTGAGGCGAGCTATGAAGCGTTATGGCCGGCCGGCTTCGATCATCACGGACAGGCTACGGTCATACCGCTTCATAGCCCGCCTCAGAAACCTAAGAGCAGCTTCACGATCCCGCCGTTTCGTGGCCAAAACCTCAAGCACTTCGCCTTCATGGTCAACGGCACGCCATAGATAACATGTCTCTCCGTTGATGCGGACGAACACCTCATCAAGATGCCAGCGCCACAACGAATAGGATCCATGGCGAATACGGCGTTTCCGGATCTCGGCGGCAAACAACGGGCCAAAGCGGTTCCACCAATATCGTACCGTTTCGTAACTGACATCAATGCCCCGTTCGTTGAGCAGATCCTCGACCTGCCTGAGGGAGAGCGGAAACCTCACATACAGCATCACTGCGCTGCGGATTACCTCGGGCGAGCTATTGAAATAACGGAAGGGATTGTGCATCGCCGGAGGCTAGGAGACCTTACTTCCCGGCTCAAGACGATTTAGTCTGACAATGCCCTTGGTACAAAATGAGCTGGTCAGGTCAAACCTGTCCGTATGAGGTTTTCAGTACACGCAGGTTATTAAACGAGATCGAGAACAAAATCGAAACGCGTCGTCAAAGCGTGGGGGTTTTCCGAGAGGCGCATTAAGAGTTCCGAGAGGCGCATTAAGAGTTCCGGCTTATAAAGCAAATCGTACCTGTTTCGCGGTTCGTCCGGAAAATAAAGTTGCGTCGTAAGCACGCTGCGTTCGGGCGCTTGCACCTTCATGTGAAAGTGACGGGTGCGCGCCTCATAGAGGCCCGGAAGGACGGTGCGAAACCGATAATTTCCCCGTTCGTCGGAATAGATATGAGCCCGGTAACGAAACCCTGAATTGTCATATACTCCGTGCTCGTCAGCCTGCCAAAGATCGAGCAAGGCATTTGGCACCGGACGGCAAGAACGCGCCAAAACCTGACCTTGGAGCTCGACAATTCGTGCTTCAGAACCCGTTTCTACGAGATCGGCCCTCTCCGGCGAGCGCGGGATGAAGAATGGTCCTTCGCCACCTTCTGGCGTCGGATCATTTGCGTCGTGGCATTCCGGGGTCGGCACGAGATCCTGTGCGGAAGCGCGCCGAGGAAAGCGTGAGGTAAGACTAAGTCCACCGACGGCGACGGCGCTCCCAAGCATTGAGCGGCGAGTGAGTATCTTGTTCGCTGACATCTGCACGACTCCTAGACTAATATTGACGTACCTGTAGCTTACTCCACTCCCACCCCGATGTCTCCATCAGGTTATTTCTAATGTCGGTAACACACGATATGTCCGGTCCATGTACCAGATGATCTGTCCGGTTTTAGATCGCCTCCATGGTGTGGGGGGAGGCGATGCGTCGGACGGATCAGGCACAGGAACCGGGCTTTTTTTCTGACTGTTCAACATGATCCTTTATTCTGGTCCACCTAAGTCTAGCAAAAAGTTGGGCGATTGGTGATTTAGGGTAATTGTCTGTCCGTCATCAAAACAAATGGGACTGTTGAGCGTGTTTCATAAGGGTGTCCGTCATCAAAACAAATGGGACTGTTGAGCGTGTTTCATAAGGGAGGATCTGGCTCATCTTTGTTTGATGTTAAGCCGCTTGGCGTTGATGGTTCAAGCGGCGGTTTTGGGTGGTCAGTTTTTTGATCCTTTTTCTCTTTTCGATGATGGCGGTGTGGCGTCCAAAGTAGGCGTCGGCTGGAGTTACGTTGCCGATGCTCTCGTGGTAGCGTTGGTTGTTGTAGTGATCGACGAAGGCGCTGATCTGGTTTTCGAGATCGCCGGGTAGATAATAATTTTCAAGCAGGATCCGGTTCTTCAGCGTTTGATGCCAGCGCTCGATCTTGCCCTGGGTTTGCGGGTGATACGGTGCGCCCCGAACGTGATCCATACCGTGGTCCTCGAGCCATTCAGCCAGATCGCCGGAGATATAGGACGAGCCGTTGTCGCTGAGCAGCCTCGGCTTGTGGACGACATTGGCGCGATTGCAGCCTGAGGCTTCTAGCGCCAACTTCAGTGTTGCCGTCACATCGTCCGCCGTCATGTTGGTGCAGAGCTTCCAAGCAATTATGTAGCGGGAATAGTCGTCCAGGATGGTCGACAGGTAAAACCAGCCCCAGCCGATGACCTTGAGATAGGTGAAGTCGGTCTGCCACAGCTGGTTCGGCGCCGTGGTCTTGTCGCGGAACTCATCGGCTGCCTTGATGACCACGAAAGCGGGGCTGGTGATCAGGCCGTGGGCCTTGAGAAGCCGGTAAACCGAGGCTTCCGAGACAAAGTAGCCCCTGGTGTCCGTAAACCTGACGGCCAGTTCCCGGGGCGACAGTTGCGTCTCCTCCAGGGCAAGATCGATGATCTGCCCCCGGACATCATCCGGGATCCGGTTCCACACCCGGCCCGGGCTGCTGTTGCGATCCTCAAGACCGGCGTCGCCAAAGGCCAGAAAGCGATCGTACCAGCGATAAAAGGTGGTCTTCGGAATGCCCAGCTTGTCCAAAGTGGACCCGACGCCCAGGTGGGACTGCTCGACCAGGCGGATGATCTCCAGCTTCTCGGATGCGGGATACCTCATTCCTCGCCTCCCCCATGCCCGATCATATTTTTTTTGAGAAGACGGTTCTCCAGCGACAGTTCGGCGACCAACTCCTTCAAGTCGCGCATCTCCTGGCGCAGGCCTTTAACCTCGCCCGAGGTCGCTTGGCGCCCGGTGTCGCCGGCGAGCCGCTTCTTGCCCGCTTCCAAAAACTCTTTCGACCAGCTGTAATACAGACCCTCGGCGATGCCCTCGCGGCGGCACAAGGCGGCGATGCTCTCCTCGCCGCGCAGGCCCGACACCACGATCCGGATCTTCTCCTCAGCCGTATACTGCTTGCGTGTCTTGCGCCGAATATCCCGAACCGTTCTCTCCGCCGGGTCGTTCTTGCTCATTGATTTCTGTCTCATCTTCGTTCCCTTCGGTCACTACGATGAGCCAGAAATCCTCCGTTATGCAATTACCTCAATTCGTCCCAAAGGCGCTGACGTCAGACAAACAGAAGTTCAAAAAGACGACGGACAACCAGCACAACAAGGCCGTCGCATCGAACCTTCTCGACCAGAACTTCTCCGCCGAGGCACCCAACGAGAAATGGGCTGCCGACATCAGCTATATCTGGACGGCACAGGGCTGGCTGTACCTGGCCGTCATGCTCGACCTCTACTCCCGGCGCGTCATCGGCTGGGCCGTGGGCGCTCGCATGACCAGCGACCTGCCGCTCAGGGCGCTTAACCGTGCTATCGGGCTGCGCCAACCTGGCGCCGGTGTGATCCACCATAGCGATCGGGGAAGCCAGTACTGCTCAGACGCATACCAGGCGCGCCTCGGTGAACTCGGTTTCCTCGCCTCAATGAGCGGTAAGGGAAATTGCTATGATAACGCCGTCGTCGAGACCTTCTTCAAAACCATCAAGTCAGAACTGATCTGGAGGACTGTGTTCATGTCAAGAAGCCAAGCTGAAACTGCCATAGCCGGATACATCGACGGGTTCTATAATCCAGTCCGTCGGCACTCGACGCGGGACTTCACAAGCCCCGTCAAATTCGAGGCAGAAGCAATGCAAACGGTGTAGGGCGCCTCCACTTTTCCTGGATGGGTCCAGGCCGGCTGGTGAAGCGGAACGGCTCTGCCGCCGTCTGGCAATGGGTGCAGACGAACCCGTCACCCCACCGCGCCTTCTCCAGGTAGGCGGCACAGGCCGCGTCATCCGGGAAAAGTCGTTGAAACTCGGGAAGCGACCGCGGAAACGAAAGGTCTTCGCGCTGCGGAACATCCATCCCCGCTTCGTCCGCCTCCCGAGCCACTCGACGCCACACCCTACATATAGTGGGTGTGGGTGACAACCGGATAGGCACGGTTGCTTCGATGCGCTTCGCCATTTCCTCTATGGTCGGAGGAAATTCTTCGAAAGAAACGGTCGTTTCTTCGACATAGGGCGCATAGATCGCGTGAATGGAGGCTGTGTCATCGCGCGTTGCGGAGCGAATTGTGACCGGCGGTTTTGTCATATCACCCCAATCTTCAAAACTATGAATGTGCCTAGAAAGGCCGATCGCCCGCGATGACGGTGCGGTGCATGGTGCGCACATCGGGGTAGCTGTAACCGCCCGCGCCGCGATGTATGACGCAGCGATTGTCCCAGACCACCAAATCGCCGTCTTTCCATTTATGGGTATAGACGAATTCGGGTTTCACCTGATGATCAAAGAGAAACTCCAGAACCTCATCCGCCTCATTTTCGGCGACCCCCTCAATGCCGATAGTGAAGCGCTCAGAAACGTAAAGCGCTTTTTTCCCGGTGACCGGATGGGTGCGCGCCATCGGCCAAATCTGATCGGGAATCGCCTTTTGCATTTCGTAGTGATCTTTGGCGTCGGGACGCCGCTCTGAAACTTTCACCCGTTTATTTTTCAACTTACTCACGGCGTGAATGGCTTTGAGACCGGCGATGCGCTCCTTCATTTCGTCGGGCAGCGTTTCATGGGCATGATACATATTGCCGAATTGCGTATCGCCTCCCACTTTTGGGTTTTGCTTTGAATGCAAAATGGTCGCCATACTGGGCTTCTCGCGATGCGACGAATCGGAATGCCAGAAGTCGCCGCCATCGATAAGTCCGATGGGCTTGCCGTCTTTCAGATCATTGGAAAGGACGAGCACTTCCGGATAGTCGGAAAGTGTGTAACGCGCGTTGAGCTGATCCTCGAGCGGTCCGAGATGGCGGCTAAAATTAACGAGCTGTCCTGGCGTTAATTTTTGATTGCGGATAGCGATAACTTGATGGGCGTGAAACGCATCGAGAACGCCTTGCACTTGCGCAACATCCAGCGGTTTTGCCAGATCGATGCCGGTAATTTCCGCCCCCATAGTGGCGCCGATTTTGTTCACTTGCATGGCGGAATTCTCTCTCAAAGTGCCCGCGAGCTCAAACCCAAACGCCCAGCCCTATCGTCACGCATCTCGAAAAACACGCCGCTGGACATTGCATATAATCCGTTTTACGCCAAGGCTTAGTTGCTTTCAGCTGCTTTAGGAGGTTTTGCGTGGGGGAAGACAAGGTCTTCGCCAAAGTTGCTTGGCGCATCATTCCCTTCATGGGGTTGCTTTATCTGGTTGCCTTTCTTGACCGGGTGAATGTGGGCTTTGCCGCGCTGACTATGAACGAAGCCATCGGGCTGACGCCAGAGATGTTCGGGCTCGGTGCGGGCCTGTTCTTTTTCATTGGATATTTTCTGTTTGAGGTGCCGTCGAATGTCATTCTGTTGCGGGTCGGCGCGCGGATATGGATTTGCCGCATCATGCTGACCTGGGGTGCGATCTCCATGGCGATGGCGCTGGTACAGGGCCCTTATAGTTTCTACGGATTACGGTTCTTACTGGGACTTGCCGAGGCGGGTTTCGCACCCGGGATGTTGCTTTATCTGACCTTCTGGTTTCCGCCTGCTTTGCGCGCCCGCTACATGGCGTATTACCTCACGGCAATTCCACTAGCTGGTGTCATAGGCGCGCCGCTCTCGAGTCTCATACTCGAATCGATGCCGGGCGTTGCCGGGCGTTGCCGGGCTTGCGGGATGGCAATGGTTGTTTTTGATCGAGGGCTTGCCCGCGTTGATCTTAGGGTTCGTCGTGCTTTGGTATTTGCCAAATGGGCCGGCAGACTCCAAATGGCTGTCGGCGGAAGAAAAAAACATTATCGCCGCGAGGCTTGCCCGTGAGGATCAGTCGCTTCCGCACTCCCTCTGGCATGGTTTGTTCGATCTCCGCGTGCTCGCGCTTTGCCTCGTCTACTTTGGAATCGTAATCGCGCTGTACGGTTGTACGATTTGGTTACCTCAAATTGTCGATTCTATGGGTTTCTCAATCTGGCAGAATGGTTGGGTAGTTGCAGGTATTTATGCGATCGCCGTTATAGTGATGGTGCTGGTTGGTTGGTCTTCCGAGCGTTTCGACGAATATGTCTGGCATGTTGCGGTCACGGCGGGTGTAGCTGCGCTGGCTCTGCTGGTTGCCGGCGTAACCTCATCGATCATCGTGACATTGCTGGCGCTCACCATTGCCACTTCGGCAATATACGCAACGCTTTCGCGGTTTTGGATCATTCCGCCCAGCTTCTTGGTGGGCACCGCAGCTGCGAGTGGGATGGCATTGATCAATGCATTCGGAAATCTTGGCGGTGCGGCAGGACCAACGCTTATGGGCTTCTTACGCGAAAGTTCGGGGGGATACGGATCCGGGATGAGCGCGCTTGCTATCGGGCTCGTACTTGCCGCGCTAATGGTGGTTGCGCCCAAGCGCTTGTTACCAGCCAATCGGGCAGCCCATGGCTCGGAATAAGTGCGGCACCACGCGTACTAGGCGTGTCGAATTTCCACGCGATGATACGCCTATAACCCCTTGCCCGTTTATTCTGCTCGTTCTAAGGGGCTGTGCATGAGCCGAGCTTTTATTTTTCCGGGACAGGGCAGCCAGGCTGTGGGCATGGGCAGGCTTGCCGCCGAAGCCTTCGCCCCGGCGCGCGAGGCCTTCGATGAAGTGGACGATGCGCTATCGCAAAATCTTTCACGCCTGATGTTTGAGGGCCCGGAATCCGATCTTACACTGACTGCGAACGCCCAGCCCGCGATTATGGCCGTCTCGATGGCGATTACACGCGTGCTCCAAAAAGAAGCTGGTTTAGACATCGCAAAACACTCCAGCTTTATTGCGGGGCATAGTCTCGGCGAATATTCGGCGCTTTGCGCGATGGGCGCATTATCGCTCGCAGATGCCGCTAGACTTCTGCGCATACGCGGTTCATCGATGCAGGAAGCGGTGTCGGTCGGCGAGGGCGCAATGAGCGCTCTCATTGGCCTGGAAGTCGATGTGGTAGAAGAAATTTGCAATCAGGCAAAAGAGCTAGGGGTCGTAGGGATCGCCAACGACAATGCGCCGGGCCAAGTCGTTATTTCGGGCAGCAAAGAGGCGGTCGAAAAGGCCGGTGAGATTGCCAAGGAAAAAGGTGCAAGACGCGTGATTCCCTTGACCGTCAGCGCTCCGTTTCACTCGCCATTGCTCGCGCCGGCGGCGGACGCGATGCGCGAGGCGTTGGACGCGGTTACAATCCTGCCCTTGAGCGTTCCGATTGTGTCGAACATTACTGCAAAAACGACCTCCGAACCGGATGCCATTCGTGATTTATTGGTGGCACAGGTGACCGGCAGAGTCCGGTGGCGAGAATCGGTGGCGAGTTTCCGCTCGCTGGGCGCCGAGCAAACGGTAGAAATCGGGGGCAATAAGGTCTTGACCGGAATGGTAAAGCGTATCGACAAAGAATTGGAAACGCTCTCGCTCGATAGCCCGGCCGACATCGAGGCATTTGCCAAAACACTTTAGGATTGGGCACTCTACAATCGGGCCGAGGGGAATTCGATGTTCGAACTATCTGAGAAGACCGCACTGGTTACGGGAGCAAGCGGCGGAATTGGCGGTGCGATTGCACGGGCGCTTAACGCCCGTGGGGCAAAGATTGTTTTGTCGGGAACTCGCCAGGATGCACTCGATGCGCTGCAGAGCGAGTTGGCAGATAATGCATTCGTTCAAGCGTGCGATTTGTCGAATCCTGAGGACGTGGAGGGATTGGTCAAAAAAGCCGAAGAGGCTGCCGGTGGGTCGATCGATATTCTGGTGAACAATGCTGGGATCACCCGGGATAATTTGTTTGCGCGCATGAAAAACGACGAGTGGGATCAAGTGATAGCGATCAACCTTTCTGCGGCGTTCAAACTATCGCGAGCCGCTCTGCGCAATATGATGCGCAATCGCTGGGGACGGATAATCAACATCACTTCAGTGGTTGGTGTGACGGGAAATCCAGGTCAGGGGAATTACGCTGCCGCCAAGGCCGGACTTATTGGAATGTCGAAATCACTTGCTTATGAAGTCGCTTCGCGCGGCATAACTGTCAATTGCGTTGCACCGGGATTCATCAAATCGGCGATGACCGATGCCCTCAATGAAACGCGAAAGAATTTGGTTATGGAACGCATTCCGGCGGGCCGATTGGGGCAGGGCTCTGATATCGGAGCGGCTTGCGCTTACCTTGCTAGTGACGAAGCATCCTACGTCACGGGCCAGACTTTGCATGTGAACGGTGGGATGGCAATGATTTAACCTTTTGTAAAATAAGGTATATTTAGGAATTGGCGGAACGGAGATGTTTGTGTTACCAAGCGCCACTTTCCGGCACGGCAACGGTTTATTGGCGGGGTTGTGGCGGACACGATCAATAAAGATTTCAAGAGGCAATGACGAAATGAGCGATGTCGCTGAGCGCGTAAAGAAGATTGTAGTCGAGCACCTGAATGTGGATGCCGAGAAGGTGAACGACGCCGCTAGCTTCATTGAAGACCTCGGCGCCGATAGTCTCGATACCGTCGAGCTAGTTATGGCGTTCGAAGAAGAGTTCGGGATCGAAATTCCGGACGATGCCGCGGAATCGATCGTGACGGTCGGTGATGCCACCAAATTTATCGAAAAAGCGCAAAACTAGTTCGATCCCGAGGAGGATGACGATGGGACCAGGGCGGATGTCTTGGTTTTATCGAGGGTAGTGTGATGCGACGCGTCGTTGTCACTGGCCTAGGATTGGTCACGCCATTGGCTTGCGGCGTTGAGGAATCATGGGAGCGTCTGCTCGCCGGAAAGTCGGGCGCTCGGCCCATAACCCGTTTCAAAGTAGATGATTTGCCCGCTCGCGTTGCGTGCGATGTCCCGCGCGGTGATGGCACGGATGGGACATTCAACCTCGATGCATGGGTCGCCCCGAAAGACCAGCGCAGGGTCGACGATTTTATTACTTATGGACTCACCGCCGCCGCGCAGGCCTTCGCCGATTCAGGCTATGAGCCGAAATCGGACGACGAACGTGATCGTGCGGGCGTGCTTATCGGCTCAGGGATTGGCGGACTCGACGGGATCGAGAAGGCGTCCATCCTCGTACACGAGAAAGGCCCACGTAAGCTCTCACCTTTCTTTATCCCGGGTCGTCTGATCAATCTTGTCTCGGGTTATGCGAGCATCCGCTTTGGTTTTAGAGGTCCGAACCATGCTGTGGTAACGGCGTGCTCTACGGGTGCCCATGCGATTGGAGATGCCGCGCGATTGATTGCGCTGGACGATGCCGATGTCATGTTGGCCGGCGGCGCGGAATCGGCGATCTGCCGGATTGGCATTGCCGGATTTGTGGCCTGTCGGGCGCTCTCGACCGGATTCAACGACACCCCGGAAAAGGCGTCGCGCCCCTATGACAAAGATCGTGATGGATTTGTCATGGGCGCGGGCGCGGGTGTGGTGGTTTTGGAAGAATATGAACGTGCCAAAGCGCGAGGGGCCAAAATCTACGCCGAGATCAAGGGATATGGTCTTTCGGGCGACGCCTATCACATTACGGCGCCGGCGGAAGACGGAAGCGGTGGTTTTCGCTCGATGAAGATGGCGCTCAAACGTGCCGGGCTTCAGCCCAGCGATATCGATTATATAAATGCCCATGGAACCTCTACGCCCCTGGGCGATGAAATCGAACTTCGCTCGGTTGAGCGGCTGTTTGGCGAATCGGCAGCTAAGCTCACAATGTCATCGACGAAATCATCGATCGGTCATTTGTTGGGTGCTGCCGGCGCGGTCGAAGCGGTCTTTTCAATTCTCGCGATGCGGGACCAGATAGCTCCGCCCACGATCAATCTAGACAACCCTTCTGTTTCGACAAATATTGATCTTGCCCCGCACAAGTCTAAGAGTTGTGCCATTGACGCGGTTATGTCGAACTCGTTTGGATTCGGTGGCACCAACGCTACGTTGATCCTGACCGCGGCGAATTAAGCGGGTAGCAGCTCGGAATTCACGTCATGGCTAAGCGGCTCATTATTGGTTTCGTGTTTCTCGTTTCGCTCGGCATCGCGCTCGCCCTCGGCGCACTGCGGTTTGAAGAAAGCAATTTCGCGGCGCCGGGCCCAGCCGGCATGGAAATGATCGTAACCGTCTCTTCAGGCGCCCCGTTACAGCAAATTGCCACGCAACTCGAAAATACTGGAGTGCTGGAAGACGCATTTTTGTTTCGTATCGGCGTGATGCGCCGCGAGGCGGCAACCGAACTCAAGGCAGGCGAGTATAGAATTCCCGCCAATGCCAGTATGGCCCGGGTGCTGGAAATGCTGCGCAATCATGAGGCGATTCAACATCGCATTACCATCGCCGAAGGCCTGACCAGCAATATGGCGCTCGCCATAGTGCAGAGCGATCCGATTCTTTCAGGCGAGGCGGAAGAGGTACCGCCCGAAGGAAGTTTGTTGCCCGAGACATATCTTTTTGAGCGCGGTACGACACGCCAGCAGATAGTCGAACGCATGCGGCATGCACAGGTGGATTTGCTTGCGGAGCTTTGGCCGACGCGCAATCCAGACTTACCTTTTGACACAATGGAAGAAGCAATAATTCTTGCATCTATCGTCGAAAAAGAGACGGGCGTTGCGTCAGAGCGCCCGCGCATTGCTTCGGTTTTTGTGAACCGCCTTCGCATCGGTATGCGTTTGGAGTCCGACCCGACGATTATCTACGGCCTAACCGGCGGTGAGCCGCTCGGTAGAGGTCTGCGCGTCAGTGAGATCGAAGCGCCAAACGAATACAGCACCTATCAAATCGACCGGTTTCCGCCGACGCCCATTTGCAATCCGGGGCGTGACGCGATTGCTGCGGTCCTCAATCCTCCCGATGGCGATGAGCTTTACTTTGTTGCAGACGGCACTGGCGGGCACGCATTTGCCCGTACCTATAACGAACATTTGCGAAATGTTGCCGCCTGGCGCCGTATGGAACGTAACGGGGCTCGTTGAGAATGTGTAATTGCGGATGCATTGAAATGGGCGGCGTTGTAGTCTCCATTACGTTTGGGGAATCGCGAGGGTGATTTTAGATGCCGCTTTCCAGCATGACCGGCTTTGCCGAGGGGCGCGGGGCGCAGGGGAATTTGCGTTGGCGCTGGGAAGTACGCAGCGTCAATGGGCGAAATCTAGACATACGATTGCGCATTCCCGCCGGATATGAGGGCTTAGAGCCAGGTGCGAGGATTCTCGCCGGCGAACGCTTCGGTCGGGGCTCTATTCAAGCTGCGTTGACGGTTACAACCGAGGAAGGCGGTCGCGGCTTTCGAATTGATTCCGAAACGCTTTCAGAGGCCGTTCAGGTTGCAAAACGCGTTGCCGAAAAGACCGGATTGCCTCCCGCACGCGTTGACGGTTTGCTCGCGCTTCGTGGTGTTGTGGTACAGGAAGATGCCGCGCAGCTTGATGATGATGAGCGCTCAGCTCGAAATGCGGCAATGCTGGCGAGTCTCGCCGATGCTCTAGATCAGATGGCGATTGCGCGCACAGATGAGGGCACGAAAATCGAGAAAATGTTGCTCTCGCAAGTCGACGAAATCGAAGCACGAACCGCAGAAGGGCGAAAACTCGCTGCGAACCTCCCCCAGGCGTTTAGGGACAAAATGCAAGCACAGCTTGATGAGCTTTTGGGGCCCGGTAGCAATGTGCCGGAGGAACGCCTCGCGCAGGAAGTAGCGCTTTTGGCAGCGCGCGCGGATTTACGCGAGGAATTGGACCGGCTCGCGGCGCATTGCCAGGAAGCGCGAAACCTTTTCGGAGCCAGCGGCCCGACGGGACGCAAGCTTGATTTCCTTGCCCAGGAATTCAACCGCGAAGCCAATACGCTGTGCGCCAAATCATCCGATATTGCGCTCACGCGCGAAGGTCTCGCCTTGAAGGCCGTTATCGATCAATTTCGCGAACAGGTACAAAACGTCGAATGAGCGCAACTCTCCGACGCGGATTAATGCTCGCGCTTTCCTCGCCTTCGGGCGCAGGAAAATCGACTTTGGCGCACCACCTTTTACAATCTTACGAGAACATCGTCATATCCGTCTCGGCAACGACACGAACCAAACGCCCGTGCGAAATTGAGGGGTGCGACTATTTCTTCGTCACAGCGCGGCGCTTCAAGGAAATGGTTGCCCAAGACGAATTTTTAGAACACGCGACGGTGTTCGGAAATCAATACGGGACGCCGAGGAAATCCGTAGAAGACATTCTCGAATCGGGCCGTGATGTTCTTTTCGATATTGATTGGCAAGGGACACAACAACTTGAGCAGAAGGCTAAGGACGACCTTGTCCGCGTGTTTATTCTCCCTCCGTCCCGCGAAGAGTTGGAGCGGCGCCTACGGGCCCGCGCAGAAGACAGCGCAGAGGTTGTCGCCAAACGTATGGCCAAGGCTAATGACGAGATTAGCCATTGGGCAGAGTATGATTACATCATTTTAAATGACGATATCGCGCAGGCCCGGACCCAGCTGGAATCAATCTTGTCGGCTGAGCGTCTCAAGCGCCGCCGTCAAACCGGATTGGTAGATTTCGTGAATCAGCTGACCGGGGACTAGAGCATGATGTGGCCAGATTGAACCATTCCGACGCGGCGTGTTTGCGACAAGGTCAAGGGATTTGTCGAAGAGCATAGTGGGACTATGGTCGAGACAAAGCCCGTAGGATTTGGTGCAAACCCGCCCGTCCCTTTGGGTTTGCGTCCGGCGGGCACCCACTTTGTCATGCGGCTTACCCGATGCCCCACATCGCGCTTCGCCGCCTTCCGCGTGGATCACCCCTCTTCGCGGATTGCCTTTGCGGGCCACAAACAGAATTGTTTCAATCTGATCACATCATGCTCTAGATCGCTATTTTACTGTTTTAACGCCCGCGCGAGCGCACAAAACTGTTCAATATCAAGCTCCTCAGCCCGGGCGCTGCCGTCGATTCTGGATATTTCCAACATCTCGTTTGCGCGGGCTGACAACGTCTTTAAGCTTCTTCGAAGCATTTTACGCCGCTGACCAAACGCCGCCGCTGTTACTGCTTGCAAATCCTTGAGCTCGGCAGGAAATCTGGGCGCTGGCAAGGGTTCTATCGCGACGATGGCCGCGTCGACATTGGGCGATGGCACGAAAGCCCTACGGCTAACTTCGAATAGGATACGCGGATCGCATCGCCATTGCGCAAGAACAGAGAGCCGCCCATAGGCGGCGTTGCCCGGGCTTGCGCAAACACGCTCCGCCACTTCTGCTTGAAACATAAGCGTCAGTTTCGCCCACCATGGTGGGCAGCTTTTACCCGTCAGCCATTTTATGAGGATGGCCGTTCCCACATTGAACGGAAGATTGGCAACCGCGGCCACCGGAAGATCTACTCCGTGCGAAGTGAGGAGCTCCACCTCATCTGTCTTGAGCGCGTCTGCGTTTACGATCTCCAGCCGTCCCGGCATTGCGGCTTCAATTTGTGCTAGCGCCGGGAGGCACCGCGCGTCGCGTTCCACAGCGACGACACGCCGAGCCCCTTCGATCAGAAGGGCACGTGTAAGCCCGCCGGGGCCTGGGCCAACTTCGTAAATTGTTCCCCCGGGATATGGGCCTGCTTCACGTGCAATTCGGCGCGTCAAATTGAAATCGAGAATAAAATTCTGGCCAAGTCCTTTGCGCGCCGAAAGCCCGTAAGCGGCGATCACCTCGCGCAACGGCGGTAAACCGTCCTCGGAAAGTTCGGTCATGCCTATAGTCCGCGCCTGTCCGCGATCTCGGCAGCACTATGAATCGCAGCGACCATGCTTTTCTCGTTTGCAATCCCGCGACCCGCAATATCCAGCGCGGTTCCGTGGTCGGGCGAGGTTCGTACAATGGGCAGGCCCAGCGTGACGTTCACGGAAGTCCAAAAGGCAAGCGTCTTAATCGGGATCAAGGCTTGGTCGTGATACATGCAAAGAACCGCGTCATATTCACTGCGTGCTTCGTCGTGAAACAGCGTATCGGCAGGGAAAGGTCCGCGAACCGCATATCCGCGCGCCCGAAGCGCGGCTATCGCCGGCGCAATGATCTCCTGGTCTTCGCGGCCAAGCGTTCCGTCCTCCCCGGCATGCGGATTGAGGCCGGCGACCGCAAGGCGCGGTTCGGAAATTCCAAAATCGCGTTTTAGGGCCTCGAGAACAATCTTGGCGCTGGCACAGATCTCGTCGCTGGTAAGAGCAAGAAGAGCTGATTTTAGCGGAGCGTGAACAGTCAGTGGAACAACTCGCAATTTTGGTGATAGGCCCTCGGCGTGTAGCATCATGACGGCGCGCTGTGCCCCGGTAAGCGCCGCCAAATATTCGGTATGCCCGGGATATTCAAATCCAGCCTTTGTAAGAACCGCCTTGTGGATCGGCGCCGTTACAATGGCAGCAGCGTCTCCAGTTTTCAGGAGGCGGACGCATTCGGAAATTGCGGAAACAACCCAATTGGCGTTGTCTTGGGATGGCTTGCCGGGAATGGCGCCGATATCGCCGCCGATATCAATGATCGCCGCATCGAGCTTGCCAGCGTTGAGTTGGCAGTGAGCGGCTGCCGCGTGAAAAACCGCTCGGCAACCGACCAGGCAAAGCGGACGTTCGCCGATTTTTCCTGACAATGCAGCCCACGCTTTTACGGTCACTTCCGGGCCGATACCGGAGGGTTCGCCCATGCTGATCACAACCGGGCTATGCGATGTCACCTGACTTCGATAACCGCGTCGCGTCGGAGGTCGCGCATGTAGCTACGCGCCAACACCGTCATCTGCTGAATAAAGAGTTGTTGGGCCATGGCGTCGCGCGTAGGGAGCACGAAGGGAACTGCTTCGCGAATCTTCTCATCGCAGCGGACAAAGATTTCAATGCCTACCTGCGAACCGAATGGAGGAACAACTTCGCCCGGCGGCGTGTTGATGATGTGCTGGCTGATCTCCGGCGAAAGCGTGGTCAAGTTTACCTCACCCAATCTCATATGAATGGCGCCTTCGACTTGGTCGGCAATTGCCGGAATTTCCTCGCAACTTCCGATCGAGTCAAAAGCCATCGATGCGGCCTCCAAGGCGCTTTGTTCAGCATCCTCCGAGGGGTTGGGAGGGAGCGGAAGAAGAAGTCGATCAAGTGGAACCGGTGCGTTGGGATCGATAATTGGCGCCTGCACGGCCTCCGTACCCACAGGTTCGCGACGCTCGCGTAGGACCAATATGTAATAGCCGCCCTCGGAGCGGATGGGTCCGGCGACCCGGCCGGGCAACATATCATTCAACGCCTCGTCTAATTCCTCCGGAAGCTGTCCCTGCAGGACCCAGCCGATCTGCCCACCGCTTGCCGCAGATGCGGACTGGCTGAACTGCCGCGCAACGTTGCCGAAGGGAGCGCCTTGACGTAGCTGCTCCATGATCTGTTCGGCGGCTTGCCGCGAGCTCACTTCTTCCGGTGGGCTATCGACGCTGACAAATATTTCGGAGACCGCAAATTGAGGGCGATCCGCGCCCACTCTCAGGCGCTCCAGTGCCGCGTCGATTTCTTCATCGGAAACAGTTACCTCGCCAGCATAGCGCGTCTCGATCAGTCTGTTCCATGCAATCTGAGCAGAAATTTGTCTGCGGAACGTCGTCATGGAGACACCGGCGTTGGCCAAGGTGGTGGTAACATCCGCGACCTCAAACCCGTTTTCGTCAGCCACGGAACGGATTGTATCTTCGATGTCCTGAGCTTGAATGACGATTTCCTGTTCCGCAGCTTCCTGAAGTTGCAATGTTTCGTCTTGAAGCGACGTCATTACTTGCTCGCGAACCTGGCCCAACATCTCCTGTGTTGGTTGCTGTATGCCCGATGTAACCAAGACGAGAGCGGTGCGCTGGTTCACATCATACTCCGAGATCACATAGTCGTTTACGATCGACGCGACACCTTGTGTGTTGGGATTGCCGACCGAGAGAAGCGAAAATGTTGCGGCCTCTTCAGCGTCCGCCGCGGGATCCTGGGCCCGTGAGGGAGCGACGCTCAACGTCGCAACAGCCACCAAGGCCGAAATCAAAAAAGCGATCTGCCGAGTCACAATCAAATCTCTCCAGTTAAACGAGAAGCCGACATCGGCCGGCACCGTTCTTGCGCCACCCAAACCCAGCTAGCCACTCCCCAAATCTACGCATTTCGTTCATCTCTTCAAGCAGTTAGGAAATTACAGGTTTGCCGCGCCGTTGAAGCCCGTTTTCAGCCCAATTCTTAAGACAAAGGACGAAGAAGGACGCAAATTCCGGTCTGTGGTCCGGCGGTTCCGGAAACCCAACTGTGCCACGAGGCATTCGTCCTCGTAAAGCAAGCCAAGGCCTACATCCAGCCATTCGCCGGCTTGGAGATCGCGCCTTGTCTCGGCGATAACCGACCAATTATCGATTACATTGAAGCTACCCGAAAGATTGATCTCTTCACGTGGACCAAGGCTTGGATCGGTCGTTTCGGGGGAGAGCTTTAGAAAACTCAGATCGAGCCGGGAGCGCCCATAATTTGCCGTCAGGTAGACTTCATTGCGTCGCAATGTGTTCGTAGCAGGGTCAACGCGAAAGCGATGGGTAAGGTCGATATAGGGAGAAAATTGTATCTTCAGTCGTCCAACAATGTCCGATCGCGTATCGCCAACTCCCGATCCAGGAGAAAAATTTGGATCGCGGCGGGTACGGAACTCCTGCCCAAGGATCGCTTCTATCGACCCGCCATCGAAAAAGGCAGTTGCGCGAACGCCGATATTCGAGCGCGGTCCCCCGGTCCATAGATCGAGGCCCGGAAATTCGTTTGGCAGAAACAGGTTGGTCTCATCGAATTCGAACGTTGTGCTGTCCTCGTTCGGAAGTCCCGCCGGGTTGCCGCCGCCGGTCGCGGCAACGACTTGAACGATCGGTTCGACGACCAATGCGTTCTCCCCAAAACCCATCTGTCCAACAAAGGGCCATCGCCATTCCAATGCCGCGTAACTCAAACCGCGGGTAATGGTTTTTGAGTCAAAAGGCGCTGTTGGCGCAGAGAACTGTGCGTCGTTTACAAAGTAAAGATCGCCGCGTGCCATGAGGTCCACGGATACAATATGGCCGCTGTTGGAAATAAATTGGCGCATCCAATCCGTCGTCAGCGATCCGCGCGCAATGTCTGTTCCTATACCGCGGTTCAGAATAAGCAGATTGCTATCGATACGGGCGCGTCCGCCGTAAAACTTCCGCTCCGGTATATAGGTGTATTCGATTAAAGGAAGAATAAGAGGGATCATTCCTTGCGCATCGCCATCGCGAAGGCTTTGAAAATAATAAGTCGTTGCCACGAATCTATTTCGGCCAACCACCTGCTCAACGAAGAAGTCGGAGGTTAGACGATCAATATAGGATATGTCGTAGCGATATAAATAAGTATCGTTTGATGTGATCTCGGTGTCGAAGCCAACGCGCCAATTGTTGTTGAACGAAAATCGGCCGGAACCGAAGAGGTGTCCCACAACGCTGCTATTGTCCTTTCCTTTAGAGGAGTCGGGATCCGCTCCAAAGCTGCCCTGAAGCCAAAAACCACCGCGGGCAGTTCGCTGCCGGAATTCCCCGAGCGTGACGAAGCCTGCGCGGCCGGTGACATATGGTTCGATCGTCGCATCGCGAGAGGGACCCATGGAAATATAGTATGGGACCCGCGCAAAAGTGCCGAGATAGGATGACGTCCCGACGGTTGGAAGAAGAATTCCGCTTTGGTGCCGCACGGTGGGGTCGGGTTGCGACAGCACGGGCATATAGGCAACCGGCACCCCAAGAAACTCAAGCGTCGCATCTTCAAATAACAGTTCTTTCTCGACTTGATCATGCATGACACGTGTTGCCGTGATTTGCCATACGGGCGTTGTGTCCCCATTTTCCGCGCAGGTCTTGCAAGAAGTAAAAGTTGCACCAAAGGCCTCGGTGTAGCGGCCCTCGCGTCGTTCGGCCGCGTTGGCTGCCATCCGGCCATTTTCGCCGATGAGGGCCGCAAAACCCTTTAATGCGCCCTCGCGAAGCCCGCCAGCGAGCTCGACTTCGTCTGCAAAAGCAACGCTTCCGTCTTCTTGCGTCAGACTGACCGCGCCGATCGCGCCGACGATGTCGCCGTCGGGCGTGTAGGTCACCATGTCGGCGCGAAGAATCCAGCCTGGTTCGCTGATCCCTACATTACCCCGGGCAGTGACATTTCCCGTTTCGGCGTCGTACTCGATCTCATCTGCCTGTATAAGAATTTGCGCGCTGCCAGGGGAGATCGCAACCGCGGTCGCGATAGCGACCATAGCAACCGCAAACACGGACAAGGCGTGACGCGTGCTCAAAAAACGGCCCCGCCCAGCTGAGTCACTGCGCGTTCCACGATGGGATCGCCTCACCCGTCTTCCTCGTGGAAAAGGAAGGTCATTCCAAGAAGAATAGCCACCGCCGAGGGCGCTCCCGCTGCGAGAAGCATCGGCAGTATGCCGGTCTGCCCCATGGCGCGCGTAACGTCCTGAAGGAAATAAATCCCGAGTCCCGACATTGTCCCGGCAACTACGAGTTGCGAAGTTCCGCCAAGGCGCGTCAAGCGAAAGGAAAAACTCGCCGCGACAAAAACCATCGCCGAGAGAAGAATTGGGAAGCACATGAGTGAATACCAATAGAGACGGTGCCGTGTGGCCGAGAACCCGGCATTTTCTGCATTGGCGATGAAACGAGGCAATTCCCAAAATGAAATTGTCGAAGGCGAGGTAAAGCTTTCTTCGATCTGTGCCGGGGTAAGATCGGTGGGCAGTTCGTAGCTCTCTTGATAGACGGGCCTGCCATCCGTTCCGCTGACCCAGGCTTGCTCAAAAAGCCATTGTCGGTCTTGGAGTGTCGCTGAGGCGGCCTCGATCCGGCCGGTGAAGCGATCGGGGCCGTCGTAACGAATGACCAAGACATCCTCTAATTGCTTACCCTGCTGGGCGACCCGCAGAGCGTGAATAACGGCCTGGTTCTCGGCAGTTCCCTGGCGCAGCCAGAGGCCGTTGGCGGAGACTGCCAATTGCGAGGCCTCCCCGCGAATATAGCGCGCTTCGAGGCGGGTATATTGAGCAAGAAGCGATGCAGCGAGTGGATTAAAAATTGTAACGGCAAAGGAGCCCATAAAAACCGCGACGACAAGAGGTGCACACAAAAATTGCCATGCCGACACGCCGGCGGCCCTTGCGGCAACCAGTTCGTGGTAGCGTGAAAGGCTTGCGAAAGAAAAGATTGCACCAAACAGTACGGCAAAAGGAAGTAGCTGCTGAACAATATCTGGAAGCTTTAATGCGCTCATCGAAACGACAATCGCTGTCGTCACGTCGCGTTCACTGGTGCGCCGAAACATGTCCGCTAGGTCAATCGAGAAAGCGACAATTGCGAAAACAGAAATAACGATCAGCACCGAAAGAGCGAAGCGGCGCGCAACGTAAGCGAGAAGCATCACGGGCCAATTCATGCCGCCGGCTCCACTGTGCTTTGGGTGAACATTCGTTTTACGCGTTCGGGTATAAGCGGCACGCCGGCCACAAGGAGTACGCCAACTCCTATTCCGGCAAGCGGCAATAGATACAGCACGACATTGACGGCCGGGTTGCGCACGGCAATGCCCTGGGCTCCGAACCCAATCATCCGAAGCGCGGCCGCACCAATGCCTGCTCCGGTAAGACGCATTGCATAGCTCGAGCGGCCGAGATGGCCCGTTGCGGTGGCGGCAAGCGCTATCAGGGCGAACACAATGCAGTAAAGCGGTGACGAAAGCCTATCGTGGCCCTCGGCCCAATAAAGATAGCGTCGCGTTTCCTGACCAGGCCCCGACATTTCTGGATAGAGCAGCTCGGGGAGATAGCGCTCGCTTGTTTCCCGTTCGATTGTGTTTGGCGGTCCGGTAAACTGGTCCAAATTGAATACGTAGCTATCGAATTGCAGCATCGATAAACGCTCGCCATTGTCATCGCTTTGTTGAACGTTTCCGTTTTCCATGATGAGCCGCGCGCCGTCCGGAGTCTGCGCAACGACACCGCTTTCTGCTAGATAGGTAACCGGCTGTAACGCGTTACGACTGTCATGGACGAGGATCCCCCGAATCTCTCCACCGATTCCAAGTTCACGAATGAACACGGTGAGGCCCGCACTCGGCGTGGTGAAGGCACCTTCTTGGAGAATTGCTGCGCCAATATCGGCGCGAATTTCGATTACTTTTTCTCGCAGCGCGCGTTGCCCCGCCGGCATGAAATAAAGGCTGCAGGCATAGGTCAGGAGCATTACACCAAATGCGGTAATGAGAACGGGCGTCGCGAGCTGAACCCGGCTCACGCCCGCAGCCCACATAACCACCAGTTCGCTGTCATTATTAAGTTTGTGAAGGGCGTAGAGCGTCGCGGTAAAGAAAGCGATCGGGAGTATGATCACAAGGAGGGTGGGAATGATCAGCCCGGTTAGTTGGATGAAAATCACTGCCGACTGGCCGCGGTTGATCACTAAGTCGAGCATACCGAGCGCCTGCGTGAGCCAAACCACAGATGTCAGCAGCAGGGTGAACAAGGCAAGCGGACCAATAATCTGCCGCATGATGTAGAAAGTAAGTCGTCTCATTGGCGTCAGGTACCAGAAATGGGGAGCCTGGCGCCAGTATACCCCCCAGTATACCGCAGGTGCGATAGCTGCTACCTAGCCGCAAATAATGGAGGCCAATTATGGACATTTCTTTTTCGTCATCTTTGGCGGGCAAGCCTGGCGCCTTGGTCGTTAGCGTTGCTGAGGGAGGTGTTCTTACGCCGGCTACGGCCCGTTTGGACCGTGAATCGGGTGGAGCCATCAGCCAGGCGGTCTCCCAGGTCCAATTTTCCGGTAAAGCAAAGAATTTGGTCGAATTGGTCGCGCCGCGGGATTTTGGGGCATCGCGGATAATTATGGCCGGGATTGGCAATCCGGACCGTCTTGACGCCCAGACTGCCGAAGAATTGGGTGCGGCGGTCATAAAACAGCTGCTGACCAGCGGGGAGAGCACCGTCACCTTGGTGATCGATTTGCCGCCCAGCACGGCGAAGAAGAACGCAAAAAAACGCGTGGCAGGAAATGCCCGAGTCTCGGGAGCGGAACTGGCGGCGCATATTGCGATGGGCGCTTATTTGCGCAACTACCGCTTTGATCATTATCGCACGAAAAAAAACGACGATCAGCCCTCGCTGAAAAAGGCCATTATTGTTACGCGCGCTAGTGCGCGCGCTACGGCGTTGTGGTCGAATTTCTCGGCCGTGGCGCAAGGGACAATGCTGGCTCGTGACCTTGTCAACGAGCCACCGAATGTTTTGCACCCGGCGGAATTTGCGCGGCGCACACAAGCACTCACCAAACTTGGGGTGAAGGTCGAAGTGCTCAGTGAAGCGCAAATGAAGAAGCTAGGCATGAATATGCTGCTCGCGGTGGGTCAGGGCAGCGCGCAGCCGAGCAAGCTTGTCGTGATGCGTTGGGATGGTGCGAAGAAAGCCAAGGGCAGAAGCAAAACTGCTGGGCCGGTCGCGTTCGTGGGAAAAGGCGTGTGTTTTGATTCCGGCGGGCTTTCGTTGAAGCCCGGAAACTCTATGGTTGGGATGAAGGGCGATATGGGCGGCGCAGCGGCCGTTGTCGGCCTCATGCACGCTTTGGCAGCGCGCAAAGCTTCGGTCAATGCCGTCGGCGTTATTGGCCTGGTGGAAAACATGCCCGACGGCACAGCCATGAGACCTGATGATGTTGTTACGACCATGTCCGGTCAGACCGTGGAGGTCCTGAACACCGACGCGGAGGGGCGTCTCGTACTTGCCGATGCGCTTTGGTACACGCAAAAGCGCTTCAAACCCCGCTTCATGATTAATCTGGCGACCCTCACAGGCGCTATTATTGTCTCACTGGGTCGGGAACATGCCGGTCTCTTCAGCAATAGTGACGCGCTTGCCGAGCGCATTGGTGCGGCAGGTCAGTTGGAAGGTGAAACGGTATGGCGTTTGCCCTTGGGCGCGGCCTATGACCGACTGCTTAAGTCGAAGATTGCGGATATGAAAAATATCGGTGGGCCTGGTGCGGGATCGATTACGGCGGCTCAGTTCCTACAGCGCTTTGTAAACGATGTCCCCTGGGCACATCTCGATATCGCCGGCGTTGCGTGGCAGGACGGCGAGCAAAAGCTGAAAATTCCTTCATGGGGAACCGGTTGGGGAGTGCGGGTGCTAAACAGGCTTATCGCCAATCACTACGAGCGCTAATCTAACCGCCAAGGACTCAAGTGGAGCAAACGATGTCCGAGGTGTTGTTCTATCATCTTGAACGCCGCACTTTGGAGGACGTTCTCCCCAGCCTTCTGGAAAAGACTCGCGTGCGCGGTTGGAAAGCCAATATCCGCGTAGGGTCCGCCGAACGTATGGAGGTGCTTGACAATCATCTTTGGACCTTTTCGGATCAGTCATTTCTTGCGCATGGTACGTCGGCCGACGGACATAGCGCGCATCAACCTGTTTACCTTACGACCGAGGAGGACGATCCAAACAATGCCGATGTGCTTTTCTTGGTCGACGGGGCCGCTGTCGATAAGTGGGACCAAGACACGCTAAAAAAATTCGGGCGCGTCGTGTGGCTATTCGATGGTGGTGAGGGAAGCGCACTGAGCGATGCACGCTCTGCTTGGAAGCGCGCAAAAGAGATGGGACACGAAGTCACCTATTGGAAGGAATCGGCCACAGGCAAATGGGAAAAGCAGGAATAGTCATGCCCTATTTTCTCGGCGCTATTTCATTCGCATTGTTTATTGGTTGCATCATTCATGCGATTCGAAATGATCGTGTGTTCCCCTGGATTTTTATTCTGTTTTTTTTGCCGGGCATAGGCTCTCTTCTCTATCTATTTCTGGAGATCGTTCCGAGGCATGTGAGTGCGCGTCAAAGCGCCGCACTGAAGCGCGGCGTGACGAAGATCGCCGACCCCAATCGTGAATTGAAAGCGGCAAAGCGCGAGGTCGAGCTTGTTGGCTCTGTTGACGCCAAACGCAAACTCGCTGAGGAATACATCGTCCGTGGCGACTATGAGGGCGCCATCGATCTCCTTCGAAGTGCGCTTGCAGGCGTGCATAGCGACGATCCTGCCATATTGTTTGCCTTGGCCCGTGCGCTGGTCGCAACTGAAGACGGCGCAGGCGCTCAAGCAGCTCTTGATGAACTGCAGGCAACCAATCCGAAATTCGTTTCTGCGGACGTCCATCCGCTTTATGTGCGTGCGCTTGAGCTTCAGGACAAAGACCAGGAAGCGCTCCAAGAATATGAGAAACTGGCTCGCTATTTTGCAGGTGAAGAAGCACGATGCCGCTACGCGCTTCTTTTGCAAAAAAGTTGCGAGGCTGATCGGGCGCGAGAATTATTTTCCGAAGTCATAAAACTTACCGATGACGCGCCAAGCCATTATCGCCGCGCACAACGCGAATGGCGCGAAATCGCAAAACGCGAACTGGCCTCTTCTAGCTAGGAATCTGTCCTTGCGCGCTTTCGAAACGGTCCACGGCCTCGATCCAGCGCGTTTCGGCTGTCGCAACGGCGTTCGTCGTTTTGGCGCGCTGTTTCGACAAATCTTCACCTTTTGTGGGCTCTTTCAGGAATAGGTCCGATGCTGCAAGGGCGGCGTCCAGTTCTTCAAGGCGTTTCTGAAGCTTTGCCAGTTCACGCTCTGCCTTGTCCATCGCGGCCTTTAGCGGCTTTATTTTTTGTCGGTGGCCGGCGGCCTCGCGGCGCTGATCCGCCTTGGAGGTGCCTGCGTTCCGCTTGTCCGTTGTCTGCGGCGCTGCCTTCGACAAAACGAGTTTCTTATAATCGTCGATGTCGCCATCGAAATCCTTTGCGCTGCCATCGGCAACAAGAAGTAGCCGGTCCGCAACGCCTTCGACGAGCCGCCGATCATGGCTGATCAGAATGACGGCGCCTTCAAATTCATTGAGCGCTTCGAGAAGTTCGTCGCGAGCATCAATATCAAGGTGGTTCGTGGGCTCGTCGAGAATAAGAAGATTTGGTTTGTCCAATGTTGCCATTGCAAGCATCAGCCGCGCACGCTCGCCGCCCGACAAATTTGATGTCTTCGTATCGGCTTTGTTACCGGAGAATCCAACTCCACCCAGCCGGGTTCTGAGCGTTGTGTCGTCGAAACGCGGCCTGGCCTGGGAAAGGGTTTCGACTGGAGTTTGAGAGGGGTCTATTTCCTCCAATTGATGTTGCGCGAAATAACCGCAGATCAGTTTGCGCGCGCGCACCAAATCGCCGCTCTGTCGGGCCAGCCGGCCCGCAAGTAGTTTTGCCAAAGTAGATTTACCATTGCCGTTCTTACCCAAAAGCGCGATGCGGTCGTCCGGATCAATCTGCAAATCAAGATGGGACAGAACCGGTTTGCCCGGCGTGTAGCCCACAGTGACGTCGTCAAGGGTTAGAAGCGGCGGCGAGGCAGGTGCAGGTTGCGGCAGCTTAATTTGCGCTAGCCGTTCGGCCGCAGTAAGCGCGATGGGCTTCATCCGCTGCAGTATCTTAATGCGGCTCTGCGCTTGGCGCGCTTTAGACGCTTTGTAACGAAACCGATCGACAAAGGCTTGAATACGTTTGCGCTCATTTTCTTGTCGCGCGCGCGCGGCCGAATCGAGAAGACGTTTTTGCTCGAGCGCCTCGACAAAAGCATCATAGCCACCGCTGTAGAGCGTTAGCTTGCCGTGTTCGAGGTGGAGAATGGAATCGACCGCGCGATTGAGGAGGTCGCGATCGTGACTTACTAAGATTATCGTGCCGCGATAACGTCTAAGATAATCTTCAAGCCATAGCGCGCCCTCGAGATCGAGGTAGTTTGTTGGCTCGTCAAGCAAAAGAAGATCAGGCGCAGAAAAGAGCACAGCAGCCAATGCAACACGCATACGCCAGCCCCCGGAAAACTCTGCACAGGGGCGCTGCTGCTGAGCTTCGGGAAATCCCAAGCCCGCAAGGATACGCGCCGCGCGCGACGGGGCGCCATGGGCCCCGATTTCATTTAGTCGATCATGAATTTCCCCGACCCTAACCGGGTCTTCAGCCGTTTCGGCCTCGTTAAGAAGCGCTTTTCGTTCACTATCGGCATCGAGTACCCAATCGATCAGCGTAGAGGGCCTGGCCGGTGCTTCTTGCGCTACGGAGCCTACACGCCAGCTCTTCGTTATTTCGATCTCGCCGGATTCCGGCTCTAATTCTTGCAAGGCAAGTTTTAGTAAAGTCGTTTTGCCGACACCGTTGCGCCCGATTAGTCCAACCTTGCGTCCGTCCGATATGGCCGCAGAGGCATGATCGAGGATCAGGCGCCCGCCAATACGGTAAGTCAGGTTTTCGACAATAAGCATGGGGGGCTTCTATCACGGCTTGCGGCTGGGCAAAGGGCGCAGCTATAAGGCCCGCGATTCATTTGCGGATATATTTATGGCTGTCGAGCGCACGCTCTCTATCATTAAGCCGGATGCCACCAGGCGCAATTTAACCGGGCAGATCATCGCCAAGCTCGAGACTGCGGGTCTTCGGGTTGTCGCACAAAAACGGCTGCGCTTGACGCGCGGGCAGGCTGAAACCTTTTACGCGGTTCATAGCGAGCGGCTGTTTTACGGCAGCTTGGTCGAATTCATGACCTCGGGTCCTGTCGTGGTTCAGGTACTGGAAGGCGAGAATGCCGTTGCAGCCAACCGCGATGTGATGGGGGCAACGGACCCGTCTAAGGCCGAGCCTGGTACGATTCGCAAGGAGTTCGCGGAAAGCATTGAAGCCAATTCGGCCCATGGTTCGGATTCGGCAGAGAACGCCGCGAACGAAATCCGCTTTTTCTTTAGCGATCTCGAAATAGTGGGCTAAGCGAACACCGCAAGTCCGTTTTCAAGGCGCACGCGGTTTTGCGCAATCATCTTCAGCGCTTCGGGATAGATCAGGTGCTCGGCTTCGAGCACCCGCGCTGCAAGCGTGTCGGCGGTGTCGTTTGGCTCGACCGGCACTTCTTCTTGTAGGATTATTGGTCCAGAATCGAGCTCGGGTACGACGTAATGGACGGTGCAGCCCGAAAAACGCACGCCCGCTGCCAACGCTTGCTCATGAACATTCAGCCCCTTGAACGCCGGAAGTAGCGAGGGATGAATGTTTACGATTTTGCCCTCCCAGCTTCGTGTGAAGGGCGCGCTCAATAGGCGCATGAAGCCTGCGAGGCAGACGAACTCGATGCCCGCCTCCCTCAATTTTGCATCGACTGCCTTGTCGAAGGCTTCGCGGCTATCAAAATCTCCATGCGCAATAATGGCGCTCGGGATCGCTGCTTCTGCCGCGCGCGCCAGCCCGCCGGCATCAGCGACATTCGAAATAACAAGCGCGATTTGTGCGGGAAAATCAGGACTAGAGCAGGCATCGATTAGGGCTTGAAGATTGCTGCCGCGCCCGGAGATCAGCACGCCAACTTTCAGCTTTTTCATTTCGAGAGCGTGCGCTGATAGGCCATTTGCGAATCGCCGTCTTGGACGCGCACCAATGTGCCGATCCGATATGCGCGCTCATTCGATTCATGGAATGCTTCAATGACCGAGCCCGCTTTTCCTGCCTCAACCACTGCGATCAGGCCGAGACCACAGTTGAACGTGGTGAGCATATCCGTATCGCCGAGGCCCGCTTCATTGCTCAGCCAAGCGAAGACTGCCGGCAGTGGCCATGCGTTAAGGTCAATTTGCGCGCCGAAGCCTTCGGGGAGAACTCGCGGAAGGTTTTCCGTGATCCCGCCACCAGTTATGTGCGCAAAGCCACGTATGCCGCCTGCATGAATGGCAGAGAGCGCGCTCTTTACGTAAAGGCAGGTCGGCGCAAGCAGGACATCCATGAGTTTCATTTCAGGCGCGAAGGGAGCCGGTGCGTCGAGCATGTGCGCGTGCGCGCTTAACACCTTGCGTATGAGCGAATAGCCATTGGAGTGAGGGCCGGACGAGGCAACGCCTATCAGCACATCACCGTCGCGCATCGCGTGCGTATTGGGCAGAACAGAGCCGCGTTCCACCGCGCCGACCGAAAATCCGGCGAGGTCGAAATCTTCTTTCGCGTATAGGCCCGGCATTTCGGCGGTCTCGCCGCCGATAAGCGCGCAGCCCGCTTGGCTGCAAGCCGCGGCGATGCCTTCGACTACTTCAGTGGCCTCATCCACGTTGAGAGCGCCCGTGGCGTAATAGTCCAGAAAGAAAAGTGGTTCCGCGCCTTGCACGACGAGGTCGTTGACGCACATCGCGACCAGGTCTTGGCCAATCGTACCAAATTTCTTTGTCTCGATCGCGAGCTTTAGCTTTGTTCCGACCCCGTCGGTCGCGGCGACAAGCAGCGGATCTCTGAAACCAGCCTCTTTGAGATCGAAAAGCCCACCAAATCCGCCCAGCGCCGCCCCGGCGCCGCGCCGTGCCGTGGCCTTGGCCGCCGGCGATATGCGTGCGACTAATTCGTCCCCGGCATGGATATCGACACCGGAGTCCTTATAGGTCATGCGGTTGCGCCCGCTCGGTGTTTTTTCTGTCACAATTCCAAGCTGTAAGGGGCCCGCTAACAGGGCGCAAGGCGCGTGCAAGATCGCCCACAAATGGTTTAGCTAAAGCACGTGTGTATCGGGTTTTGGCACCGCCGAGCGCCGATTTCGGTTTTGGACTGCGGTTGGTTATAATTCCCGCACAGAAGAGGAAATGGAATGAAGTGCTTGTCGATTCTTGCCGGGCTGTGGTTGGGGCTAATCCCGGCCCACGGATATGCTGCGGATGCGGCTCTTTACACGGTTCCCGGAATCGAGGTGGACGCCACGGCAGATTCGGCGACTGCCGCGCGCGACATCGCTTTGGCAGGCGGCCTTCCGGTAGCCTGGCAGCGTCTTTATCGCCGCATTACGCCGCCCACCGCTTGGGACCAACAGCCCGACCCGGATGGCGCTTTGTTGCAGCGGCTTATCTTAAGCATGCAAATTGCCAATGAGCGCCGCAGCACGACGCGCTATCTTGCCGAGGTCACCTACAATTTTAATCCGGTCGAAGTGCAAGGGCTTCTGCGAAGCAACGGGATACGTTTCGCAGAGGCGCAGGCAAGGGCGGTGTTGGTCGTTCCAACCGTAAACGGTGCCTATGATCCGCAGAGCGAATGGGCGCGCGCTTGGGCCCAACCTTCCATCGCCCAAGGCCTGGTTCCGGTCATACTTCCGTTTGGTGATGCCGCCGATCAACCCGTGCTTGGACAGGGGGGATTGGTCGGTCTCAGTTGGGATGCACTGGCGCCCGTTGCCGAGCGTTACGAAGTCGAAGAGATCGTGATTGCGCGCGCAACACCGGACGGCAACGCGGCCCAGCTCATCGTAGTTTCTGAGCAAGGGCGCCAAGTGGAATCGGTTGCATTTGCCAATTCAAATTTCGCAACAACGGCCGACGCCGCCGCGCAGCTTCTCGCCCAGGATTGGAAAGAGGCCGCAGCGGTGGACTATAGTCGCCGATCTCGAATAGTCGCCGACGTAGTGTTCAATGGCCCGCAAGATTGGGCCGCCATCCGTCAGGCACTTATTGATGTGCGAACGGTTGCCGGGGTCGATGTGCTTGGACTTTCGGTCAGTGAGGCCCGTGTTGAACTCAGTTATTTCGGTGATCCGGAACAATTGAGGGTCGCGATGGCGCAGCAAAACCTGAATTTCAACGCTGTCCGGGGCAGCTATTTACTGCGGCTAGGCAATGCGCGCGCCGCGAGTCGGGAATAAATACATGCTTCGCCATCTCCCAAATATGCTTTCGGGGCTTCGTCTGGCTGCTGCGCCCGCTACCGCGGGTTTAGTGACAACAGGACATTTTGATGTCGCGCTCGGAATATTTGCGTTTGCAGGTGTATCGGACGCTGCCGATGGCTTCCTGGCTAAACGTATGGGAGTCACCTCCCGCTTAGGCAGGTTTCTCGATCCAGCCGCCGACAAGGCGCTCATGTTCGCGGCATTTTTGACCTTGACCATAATTGGCGATGTCCCGCTGTGGCTGACTCTGTCGGTGTTTTTGCGCGAAATTCTCTTGATGTTGGGCATTGTCGTCGCGCTCATTGCGCGGGCCAATATTGTTGTACAGCCTATGTTCTTGGGCAAAGCCGCAACCGGATTGCAAGTGCTCTATATCGTCATGCATCTGACTGCTTTGGCATTTGGATTTGGGATAGAAATGGTCGAGCCGTCGGCGGCATATTTGGTGTCCGCGCTAACGCTGATCTCTGGCCTTTCCTATTGCGGTGTTTGGCTGCGCGCCATGCGCGCGCGCGATGGTCACCCGCGCGAAAGTCAACCTGGTTCCTAAACTTTGGCTCGCCAGCTTCCGCTGCCCTTAGAAATTCGTCCAGCGCTTTCGCGTGATGATTTCATCGTCGCGCCCTCGAACGCGGCCGCGGTGCATTTCATCGATAGTTGGCCGAACTGGCCCGAGCGCAGAGGCGCATTGTTCGGACCTCGGGGGAGCGGAAAATCTCATTTGGTTGAAGTTTGGCGCGCGGCCTCTGGCGCGTATCGCGTTTCGGCCGAAGAACTAACGCCCGATTGGATCGTTGCGGCTCCCGCAGACGCTGCAATTGCGATCGAAGATATCGACGGATCTGATGGTTCTTCCAATGTGGAGCACGACATTGCCTTGCTCGCGCTGTTCGAACGTCCCAAGGGAACGCTTCTTTTTACCGGTGTCGCCCCGCCAAAGACTTGGGCTTCCGCCATAGGCGATATCCGCTCCCGCTTTGACGCCCTCCTGTCCGTCGCGATGGAACCACCCGATGACGCGCTTCTTGCAGATCTGGCGCAAAAATTGTTTTCAGACCGGCAGTTGCGCGTGCCAAGCGCCGTGATCGCGCGAATGCTGAGCGCGCTTGAACGTACGCCTGAGGCGATTTCTGCCTTTGTTGCAGCGGCTGATCAAAAGGCCCTTGCCGAGCGGCGTGCCGTAAATGAGCGGTTAGTTATGGAACTTTTGGATCAGAGCGAGCGAGGATAAGGGCCGCTCGTTCGCAATAAATTCACCGAACTAGGCGATCCTGGGCCGTTAGCGTGGCCTTTGGCGGCATGACAAATTGATAAAAACCCTTTAATCTCAATGGGCAAGCGCGAAAATCTAGGTGTTTTTTTAGATGGAGACAGGCAAAAAGAGGCTCGAAGTCGTGCCCCCGGTGGTGCCGGAGGCGGGAGTTTTCGCATGCGCGCCCGAAACTGTGGCTGAGACCGGGGTCGAATGCGGCCCCGAAGCCGAGGTTGGTGGCGCCAAGCCCTCCACGGCGACCAAAGTCACGCCGACAAAATTTGCCCCTCTCTTGGGCGCGGGCGATACTCACTCGGTCGGTTCTGTGCCTGCTGCAATGCCCAGATCCATGCCTCAACCTAGCTCCGCGCGCAGGCCGGCAATCGATATGAATTCGCCCGACCGTTTCATTAATCGCGAGCTCTCTTGGCTTGCCTTTAACAGGCGGGTTCTCGAAGAAGCGCAGAATCCACGCCATCCACTACTCGAACGTTTGCGGTTTCTTTCTATTTCAGCTTCGAACCTCGACGAGTTCTACATGGTGCGCGTTGCCGGCCTCAACGGCATGGTTCGCGCTGGGCTCACGACAGTTTCCGACGATGGGCTGACGCCGGCGCAGCAATTGCTACGTGTTGACGAGGTAGCGGCCGAGCTTATTTCGGATCAACAAAAAATGTGGGCTGAACTTCAGGAGGTGCTCGCCGAGGCAGGAATTGCAGTTCTTGCCCCCGGCGAATTGTCGGGTAAGGACCGAGACTGGCTGGACGGCGAGTTTACCGGTCAAATATTTCCGGTTCTGACGCCGCTTGCGATCGATCCGTCACACCCATTTCCATTCATACCCAATCTTGGCTTCGTTATGGCCATGCGGCTGAACCGCCATTCGGACGGCAAAGCCGTCACGGCGTTGCTTCCAATTCCCTCCCAACTTCGTCGTTTTGTGCGTCTGCCGGACCGCGACGGACAAGCGCGGTTCGTTCCGCTTGAGGAAGTGATCGGGCTTTTTCTCGATCGGTTTTTCCCCGACCACTCGGTCGCTTCCAGCGGTGTGTTTCGAATCCTGCGTGACAGCGATATCGAAGTCGAAGAAGAAGCCGAAGATCTCGTTCGGTTATATGAGACGCTGCTGCGCCGCCGTCGGCGCGGCACCGTTATCCGCCTAAAATGTAGTGCAACCATGCCGCCGGATTTACGGGAGTTTATCGCCGATCAACTTAACATGGCGGGGCGCAAGCCTTTGGTTGCGGAGGGGCTCCTCGGCCTCGACCAAACCAAGGAGCTCATATTAAGCGAGCGGCGCGATCTTTTGTTCAAGCCCCTCAATTCGCGCTTTCCTGAACGCATTCGCGATTTCGGCGGCGATTGCTTTGCCGCGATTCAGGCGAAGGATATCATTGTTCATCATCCCTTCGAAAGCTTCGACGTGGTTCTGCAGTTTTTGCGGCAAGCCATTGCCGACCCGGATGTTGTTGCGATCAAGCAAACCGTTTATCGGACATCCAAAGACAGCCCGATCATCAAGGCGTTGATTGAGGCTGCGGAAGCGGGAAAATCGGTCACCGCGCTCATCGAGCTTAAGGCGCGCTTCGATGAAGCCGCGAACATTAAGTGGGCGCGCGATTTGGAGCGCGCAGGCGTACAAGTCGTTTACGGATTTATTGAGCTGAAAACCCACGCAAAGGTGAGTCTCGTGGTGCGCCGCGAGAGTGGATGCTTGCGGACCTACGTTCATTTCGGAACCGGAAATTACCACCCGCAAACCGCTAAGATTTATACCGATCTCTCGCTGTTCACGGCCGATGTGGAGATCGGGCAAGACGCCGCTCAACTCTTCAACTACATCACCGGTTATGCGGAGCCCTCGGGCTTGAAGAAGATCGCGGTTTCGCCGCTGACGCTTTACAATACGCTGGTCGGGAGCATCGAAGCCGAGATCGCCCATGCTTATGCGGGGCGTCCGGCGGCCATTTGGGCAAAAATGAACGCGCTGGTCGATCATCGCATAATCGACCTTTTCTACCGCGCTAGTCAGGCCGGTGTGCAAATCGATCTTGTCGTTCGCGGCATCTGCTGCTTGCGGCCAGGTATTGCAGGCCTTTCGGAAAATATTCGCGTCAAATCTATTGTTGGCCGCTTCCTCGAACATAGCCGCATCGTTTGTTTCGGAGACGGGCACGGTCTCCCTTCGCACGAAGCCAAAGTTTACATTTCCTCGGCCGATATGATGCCGCGTAATCTCGACCGCCGTGTCGAGACTTTGGTGCCGATCGACAATCCAACCGTGCACCAGCAGGTGTTGGAGCAGATCATGGTCGCCAATTTCAAAGATCAGGCACAAAGCTGGTATTTGCGGATGAACGGCAAATATGAGCGTGATCCGGGCCATGCTCGTGCGGACGCCTTTTCCGCCCATACATATTTTATGACCAATCCCTCCCTCTCCGGCCGTGGCCGGGCCCTCGAGGTCGATACGCCACGTTTCGCTGCCTTGCCCGAATCATTGACAATGGGCGAGCCGTTTGGGCCCCACCGCAAATGAGGTTCGCGCTTGGCCGACCCTGATCGCTACGTAGAAAATTCGAATGTGCATGAGCTTGTCCGCTCGGCGCCTGAAAATTGCGCGCCCGTGGCAGTGGTAGACATTGGGTCCAATTCTGTCCGCCTTGTCATCTATGACAGTCCTCGGCGCCACGCCTATGCGCTTCATAACGAAAAATCGGTTTGCGCCATCGGACGCAACATGGTGCGCACCGGAGAGCTTGATCGCGCCGGCACAGAACACGCGCTGGAAACGCTTGCGCGCTTTCGGCTGGTTGCAGAGGGGCACGGGGTCAGAACTTGTGAAGCGGTTGCGACTGCAGCGGCCCGGGACGCTCAAAACGGGAGTGAATTTGTTACGCTTGCCGAGAAGGCATTGGGTCAAAATATTCGCGTTCTTTCCGGTGAAGATGAAGCGCGGTTAGCGGCCGATGGTGTGATTGCGGGCATTCCCAATGCGGATGGAGTCGCGGCGGATCTTGGTGGCGGAAGTCTGGATATGGTCACGGTTCAGGATGGCCGAACGGGTGCCGCCGAAACGCTGCCATTCGGTCCATTGCGCTTGATGGACGTATCGGACGGCAATCTTAACAAAGCGCGGAAAATCGTTGCGAAGGGACTTAAGAAAAGCGGTCTTGGCGATGGCTTGGAGGGCCGCACGCTATACGCCGTAGGCGGGATTTGGCGTGCTTTCGCGCGCTTAGACATGGACGAACAAAATTATCCCGTGCATGTTCTTCATCACTATCGAATCCCAACTTCGCGGGCGCTCAAACTTTGCAAAATTGTTTCGTCGCTTTCGCAAAAGTCCTTGGACAAAATTAAGTCGGTTCAAAAACGTCGCTCCGAAGCGCTTCCCTTTGGCGCGCTTGTGCTCGAACAAATGATTCAGGTGTTCGATTTGAAGGAAGTTGCCGTTTCCGCCTATGGGCTGCGAGAAGGGCTTCTGCAGTGGAAACTTACTCGGGAGGAGGCGGCAAAAGATCCTCTAATCGAGTTTGCCGCCGACTGGAATGCACGTGAGGCGCGGGCGCCGGGCCACGGCAAGGAACTCTTCGATTGGATGACGCCACTCTTTCCGAACGAAAGCGATGCGGAACGCAGAGTGCGCGTTGCAGCGTGTCTGATGTCCGATATTGGCTGGCGGCGCCACCCAGATGACCGCGCGTTGGGGGCATTTCGTCAGATCTTGCGTGGGGCCTATGCGGGAGCCGATCATGCAGAGCGAGCGCTGATGGCCTCGGCGATATATTATCGTTACTCGGGCGAAAGATCCTATCCCGAAAAGGCGGGCATGAGCCGGCTAATGGCACCACAAATTGCTAAGCGCGCGTTGATCATCGGCCTGGTCGCGCGTGTCGCTTACAGCATTTCGGGCGCGCTCGTTGGAAAACTCTCGCACACGCCGCTACGCGCCGATGGCGATGCGCTCTCCTTGGTGGTGCCGTCCGATCGCCAGGCACTGCTAAACGATCGCGTTGGTAAATATTTGAACGATCTCGCAAAAGCGGTTGGCCGCAAGCCCGAGCCGGTATTCGTTTAGAGCTTGTGACGATTGCTTTTCCCGACTACGCCTTTTGTTGCAATTGATGACGCAGGCGCTGGGCACTTTGTCCGACTTGAAACACACTGAACCGAGCGATGGGCTATCGCTCCGCAATGTAAGCCGGCGCTTTGGCGCGCGCGTTGCGGTGAACGATGTCACGCTCGATGTGCGCCGTTCGGAGGTGCTTTGTATTTTGGGACCGTCGGGCTGCGGCAAGAGCACGACTTTGCGCATCGCTGCGGGCTTGGAGAAGGCGGATGCCGGCTGCGTCTTTATCGCAGGGCGTTTGGTGGAAGGACGGGAAGACGGGCACTATCGTTATGTTTCGCCGGAAGAGCGCGGCGTCGGCCTAATGTTCCAAGACTATGCGCTTTTTCCGCACCTCTCGGTAAAAGACAATATTGCCTTCGGCCTTAAAGGAATGGCGCCGGCCGAGAGCACAGCCCGTGTCGCGGAGGAAATCGAGCGCGTTGGGTTGTCACATCTTGCCCATGCCTATCCGCACACCCTCTCGGGCGGCGAACAGCAACGCGTGGCCTTGGCGCGCATGCTTGCGCCCCGACCATCGGTCGTTCTGATGGATGAGCCCTTCTCCGGACTTGATTCCTCGCTACGGGAAAGCCTGCGCATGGCGACGTTGAAACATTTTCGCGATGTTGAGGCGGCAGTGGTGATTGTGACCCATGATCCCGACGAAGCGATGCGCCTTGGTGATCGGGTCGCGCTGATACGCGAAGGTCGTATTGTGCAAAGAGGCGCGCCACTCGAAATTTATTCACATCCCGTTGATCCGCAGGCGGCCGCGATGTTGGGTGGAGGCAGTTTGTTCCGTTCCGAAATCAGGGGCGGATTAGCGGATTCGCCATTTGGGCCGGTTGCCGCGACCCATTTGCCCGATGGGGCGGTTGCGGAGATCTATTACCGTGCGGCCTCGATTCAGATCGGTGATGAGGGCATATCGGCCCGAATTCGGGCCATTCGGCCTTCGCCCGCCGGGCTCGAAATCGAAGCGGAAATTGGCGCAGAAGCCGCTTCAGAGGGGGGCGAGAGCCCGATTTTGGTGCTTGCAACGGCGCCTATTGAGGCGAAATTGGCCGTTGGAGGCGAAATACGACTCCAGGCTAATCCTGAAAATGCATTGGTCTTCCCTTGCTTCGATAAGCCCGGTCAGGCTTAAAGTGGATGAAAATCGGTTCTCGGCAGGACATGGGCCTATGGAAACTGTCTTGCCGAGGGACCAATTAAGCTAGACGGGAACAAATTCGGCGCGTAACTCGAATGCGCGCTAAGATGTCCCCTCGCCAAGGAGAAGACCCAATGGGCACGTTAAGTATTTGGCATTGGCTGATCGTCCTAATTGTCGTGATGGTCATGTTTGGTGGCCGCGGCAAGATTTCCTCTTTGATGGGCGATGTGGCGCACGGTATCCGCAATTTCCGAGAGGGCTTGAAAGATCCGGAGCCAAAGACGCTCGCGGACTCCGACGGCGAGAAGGCGGACGTGAAAGAGACGGACAAGGTTTAGCCCATTAAAGGACCGCGCTTGCGATTTGCGCCGGCGCGGCGGGTGGAATGCTTAAGCAGCAGTGCCGCCGAAAATTAGGGTAAGGACTTTTTCCGTATGTTCGACATCGGCTGGTTCGAATTATTTTTCGTGGTCGTCGCGGCGGTCGTCGTGGTGGGTCCGAAGGATTTGCCGAAGATGATGCGCACAGTCGGGCGTTGGACCGGTCGCGCGCGGGCGATGGCCGATCAATTCCGCCGCAGTTTCGATGATATGGCGCGCCAATCCGAGCTGGAAGAAATGCGCACCGAGATGATGAAGATTCAGAACGATACCAGTCTTGCACAAATCAAACGCGAGACTGACGAATATTTGGGAGACGTTCCGCCCAATCCCCTGGCTTCGCCCAATGCAACGCCAAAGGCTGCGCGGGCAGGAGAACAGACAGCTTCACTCCAGAATAGTCCAGCATCTGATGGCGGGGCCGACCCAAAACCGCCCCCGCCGGCAAGTGATCCAGTGCCGGTGGAAAGCGCGAAGAGCGCGCCCGAAACCTCAAGCGACAAGCCTTCCGCGCCCGAGCCGCAATCCCCGCTTCATCGCGACGAGCCGTAAGTCACGCAAATGGTTTCCCCCACGCAGGATGACGAAGCGGAACTGGATGCGAGCAAGGCACCGCTTCTCGATCATCTTGTCGAGCTGCGTAATCGTCTTGTCCGTTCAATTCTTATGTTTCTCATCGCGTTCATCGTCTGCTTCTTTTTTGCGGAGCCGATTTATAATTTCCTTGCCCAGCCGCTTGCAGATGCGATGGCTGACCAACCCGATCGGCGCATGATCGCGACCGCATTGCAGGAGACCTTTCTCACCCATGTGAAGGTTGGCGCCTTCGGTGCATTGTGTTTGGCGTTTCCGTTCATAGCAGCGCAATTGTGGCTCTTCATCGCTCCCGGCCTATATCGCCACGAGAAGAATGCGTTTTTACCTTTTCTTGTGATGACGCCCGTCATGTTCGTCCTCGGCGCGAGCTTCGTCTATTACATCCTTATGCCGATGGCGATCAGGTTCTTCTTGAGCTTTGAAGCACCGGGCGGAGATGGCGTACTGCCCATAGAGGTCGAAGCGCGCGTCAGCGAATATCTTAGCCTGGTGATGACATTGATCTTTGCGTTCGGCCTTTGCTTCCAGCTTCCCATTCTTCTGACGCTGCTGGGCAAAGTTGGTATTGTTACCAGCAAAGGCCTTAAGAGCGCCCGGCGCTATGCAGTCGTCGGCGTGTTCGTGCTCGCGGCCGTCGTGACGCCGCCCGATATCATTAGCCAGTTTAGCCTCGCGGTGCCGCTTATTCTTCTTTATGAAATCTCCGTCTGGCTTGTGCGCATGATCGAAAAGAAGCGCGACCAGGAGGAAACGGAATCTGGTGAGGGGGGCGTTGCGAAGACGTAAGCTCGCTATTTTTCAAGGCCTGAAGCTCGGTGTCTTTACGATTTAGCGGCGCCATGTCAGAAGAACAACGCCTCTCGATTCCCAAAAGCCATGCACGATATCCGAGCGATCCGCGACGACCCTGAAGGCTTCGATGCCGGGCTGAAAAGGCGTGGGCTGGAGCCCATGGCCCGGGAAATACTCGAGAAAGATTCCGAACTCCGTACATTGCTGACCGGACTGCAGCAGGCGCAGGCGAGGCGCAACGACGCTTCCAAACAAATCGGCCAAGCAAAGGCCAAGAAAGACGAGGCGGCAGCCCAGACCTTCATGCATGAAGTCGCGGGGCTGAAAGAAGAAATTCGACAGGGCGAGGAAAAAGAGCGTGAGCTTAAAAGAGCGCTTGACGATGTTCTGGCCGCAATTCCGAATTTACCCGCAGGTGATGTGCCCGATGGGGCCGATGAGGCAGCGAATGTCGAGCTGCGGCGGATCGGCGAGCCGCCAAGAAAGAATTTCACCCCGCAAGAGCATTTCGAACTGGGCGAGGCTTTGGGTTTGATGGATTTCGAGGCTGCGGCGCGCATGTCCGGCTCGCGTTTTGTAGTGCTGAAAGGCCAACTCGCGAAACTGGAGCGCGCTTTGGCGTCCTTCATGCTTGATTTGCATACGGGCAAGTTCGGCTATGAAGAAATTGTTCCTCCGGCGCTAGTGCGCGATGAGGCCTTGTTTGGGACCGGCCAGCTACCGAAATTCGCCGAAGATTTGTTTCACGCCGAGAACGGACGTTGGTTGATTCCCACGGCCGAAGTGCCGCTGACCAATTTGGTCCGCGAGGATATTTTGGGCGAGGAAGAGCTGCCCCTGCGCTTTACCGCCTATACGCCGTGTTTTCGCGCCGAGGCGGGTGCGGCCGGCAAAGACACACGCGGGATGATTCGTCAGCATCAATTCTCAAAAGTGGAATTGGTTTCCATCACAACGCCGGAAAAATCCGGCGAGGAACATGAGCGCATGACCGAATGCGCCGAAGAGGTTCTGAAATTGCTCGGGCTGCATTTCCGGACAATGGTGCTCAGCACGGGCGATATGGGCTTCGCTGCGACAAAAACCTATGACATCGAGGTTTGGCTTCCCGGTCAAAATGCTTTTCGTGAAATTTCGTCTTGTTCCAATTGCGGGGATTTTCAGGCCCGGAGAATGAACACGCGCTCGCGCGGCGGCGACGAGCGGCCGCGATTTGTACATACGCTGAACGGATCGGGCCTCGCCATCGGGCGGACTATGGTTGCGATTTTGGAAAACTACCAGAACGAAGATGGCAGCATCGCAATCCCCGATGCATTGCGATCTTACATGGGTGGCGACGAACGCATTGGATCTTGAGCGGCAAGCCCATCCGCAATATCCTGGTTTCTAATGATGATGGTATTCACGTGCCGGGATTGAGGAAATTTCTGGGGAGTGACTTACCCAGCCTGGACTGAATCATGCCGTCCGATGTGAATGAGCTTCTAAAAACACTTCGTGCCGATGGCATCACGGATGCGCGCGTGTTGGATGCGATCGCTAATACTCCACGCGAAAAATTTGTCGATGAGGGCTTTGAGGCCGGAGCCTATTCCAACCGCGCGCTTCCCATTTCTTGCGGCCAGACCATCAGCCAGCCTTTTGTGGTCGCCTATATGACCCAACAGCTCGAGATTGCTCCGCACATGCGGGTACTGGAGATCGGTACGGGTTCGGGCTATCAGGCCGCCATTCTCTCTCATCTGGCGGCGGAGGTTTTTACAATCGAGCGTCATTTACCGCTGTTGGAACAAGCGCGGGCGCGTTTTGCCGATTGCGGCCTGAGCAATATTTTTACGCGCCATGGGGACGGATTTAAGGGCTGGCCGGAAAAAGCGCCTTTCGACCGCATAATTGCCACAGCCGCGTTCCGGAAATTGCCAGAAAGTCTTACCAAGGAGTTAATTAATACTGGAATATTTATTACTCCGCTTGGTTACGAAACTATTTCGCAACGTTTGTGGAAAATTATCCGTACCAAGGAAGGCCTCGCGCGCGAGGAGCTTCTACCAGTGGTCTTTGTGCCCATTATCAAGGGCGTGCTACATGGGGGAAAGAGTGCGGATAATGATGACGAAAATAGTTAATTTGTCGGTTGCAGCGCGCGTTGTGCTGTCGTGCATCGCAGGCTTCATGCTGGCGAACTGCGCAGGTACACCGAGGACGTATGATGCCGGATATCGCCCCGCGCCGGCGTCATTTTTCACGGTCTATGTACGTCCGGGCGACACGCTTTCGCATATCGCCGAGCGCCATCGCGTTTCGGAGGAAGATATCGTCGTAATGAATAATATTACCAATCCCGATCATATTCTTTCCGGCGATCAGCTTTACGTGCCTGCCTATGGCGTCGGCCGGACGCCTGTGGATGCAGCGACCACACGCCCGACGCGGCGCGCCAGCACGCAGAGCACACAAACCCGCCAAGCCTCCTACCAACCGAATACATCCCGCGCTGCGTTGTCTCAGAGTTCGGGTCAGACTCCGCGCCAGAGCGCGCCTGCCGCGCCATCGACATCGGCAAGATTTCAATGGCCGATGCGCGGCTCGGTGATTTCCAGTTATGGAACCGACGCAAATGGCGAGCGCAATGACGGCATCAATATTGCTGCCGATCGCGGCACGCCGTTTCGTGCGGCGGAGGCGGGGACGGTGAGCTATGTCGGAAACGAGTTGCGCGGCTTTGGCAATCTTCTTTTGATCAAGCACGACAATGGCTTTGTCACCGCCTATGCCCATGCCGACCGTATCGATGTCGCCCGCGGACAGCGCGTTGAAGCCGGTCAGTTCGTCGGTCAACTCGGCGCGACGGGCGACGTGCCGCAACCGCAGCTTCATTTTGAAATTCGTCAGGGAACGAAACCGGTAAACCCGATTGCGCTATTGGTTGAAACCCGCACCAATTAGGCGAGCCTGGCTCCCAGCGATCCGGCAAGCTCTTGAATAAACTGCCAAGCGACGCGGCCCGAGCGGCTGCCGCGCGTTGCCGACCAGCTAAGCGCCCGCGAATCTAATTTCTTGTCGGAAATAGTTAGTTCGAAATGCGCGGCATAGCCGTGAATCATCGCGAGATATTCGTCTTGCGTGCAATGATGAAAGCCAAGCCACAGGCCGAAGCGGTCGGATAGTGAGACTTTTTCCTCAACTGCTTCCGAAGGATTGATTGCCGTCGAGCGCTCATTTTCCATCATATCGCGCGGCATGAGATGCCTGCGATTGGACGTGGCGTAGAACAGCACATTGGAAGGGCGCCCCTCGACCCCGCCTTCAAGCGCGGCTTTCAGCGACTTATAGCTGGTGTCGTCCTTGTCGAAGGAAAGATCGTCGCAAAAGAGAAGTATCTGACGCTTCTCCCCGCGCAGCTGGCGCAGGAGCTGCGGCAGGCTTGCAATGTCTTCACGCGGAATTTCGATTAAGGCCAGCTTTTTCTTTTTGCGTTCGGCATTCACCGCGGCATGCACCGATTTTATCAGCGAGCTCTTTCCCATTCCCCGCGCCCCCCAAAGAAGGGCGTTGTTGGCGGGCAGACCGTCGGCAAATCGCTTTGTGTTTTCGACCAGCGTATCGCGCTGCAGATCAATGCCTTTGAGAAGGGAAAGCGGTAAATGTGCGACTCTCAAAACCGCCAAAAGCTCGCTGTGCTCCGCCTCCCAGACAAAGGCGTCGGCCTGACCCAGTACCGAGGCTATCGAGGCACGCTCCGGCGCTCCGCCGCGCGATTCCAGGGCCCGGGCAATGCGCTTGAGAAGCTCTTCCAGTCGGGTAAGATCACTGCTCATTTGGGGCATCGGTAATCTATTTTTGGGCCAGTTTCGAGCCCGGCTTGCGAGATGGCCTTTGGGCCCCCATATCTAAGGGGAAATCTGGCCGGTTGGGCGCTTTGATTATGGGGCCAATTCGGTTGCAAAGGGGAAGCGGCGGGCTATAGTCCCGGTCGTAAAAGGCAGCTCAAATTCAAAGAAAGCCCAGGAATGTCTACTGATTTTCTATTCCAAATGGCGCCACTGATCCTCTTGTTCGCCATTTTCTACTTCCTTCTTATCCGCCCACAGCAGCAGCGCGCCAAGCAACACCAGGCGATGGTCAATGCGGTGAGGCGTGGCGATAGCGTAGTGACCGCCGGCGGGGTGGTCGGCCGGGTGGCCAAGGTCAAGGACGATGGCGAGATTTTGGTCGAGATTGCCGACAACGTTCAGGTCCGGGTGGTCAAATCGACTTTGTCCGATGTGCGCGTACGCGCCGACAATGACGATTGAGAGCGAAACGATTAAGGATATGGCCCGTGCAGCTGCACATTAGAGCACCCGAGTTTAGACCATGATCTATGTCGGACGTGGGACGATCATTTCCGTCATCACCGCTGTCATGCTCGGATTTCTATTCGCGCTTCCGAATTTTCTTTCCGAAGAGACACGCGCGAATTTGCCCGGCTGGATGCCCAGCACGCCGTTGACGCTGGGCCTTGATCTGCAGGGCGGTTCCTATGTCTTGCTCGAGGTCGATCTTGCCGGGGTGAGTTCCGATCGGCTTACAGCAGTGGAAGGCGATGTTCGCTTAAGGCTCAATTCGACCGAACCACGAATATTTTACGGGAACCTCAGTACGCGGAACGATAGTGTCACCGTTACAATTACCGACCCCGCGCGTTTCGCGGATGCGCAGACGATACTCACCCAAATAATCAATCCTGCCGGTGTTGCCGGTGGCGCCATGTTGGGTTTGGGTCCGGCCACCGAATATCAGCTGCGCGATGACGGCAATGGCAATTTTGCCATCGGGTTCGCGCCTAATTTTGAACGGCAGCTTGCAAATCAAATTATCGCGCAATCGATGGAGGTCGTGCGCCGGCGCATTGACGAGCTCGGCACGCGCGAGCCGACTATTCAGCAACAAGGCGCCGATCGTATTCTGGTTCAGGTTCCCGGTTTAGAGGACACCCAGGAATTAAGGGCGATACTTCAGACCACTGCGCGCATGAATTTCCGTCTCGTTGACGAAACCGGCGATGTCCAAGCTGCCGTATCAACAGGCCGCGTGCCGCCGGGAAGCGAGCTCCTTTATCAGGAGGATTTCGGGCAACCAATTCCGATTCTCATTCAGCGCCGGGTCATGGTTTCGGGAGATAGGCTGACCAATGCTACCGCCGGCTTCGACCAACAACGCGCGCAGACGGTAGTGAATTTTCGCTTCGATGGCGCCGGCGCGCGCCAGTTCGGCGATGTTACGCGCACCAATGTTGGCCGGCGCTTCGCGATTGTGCTGGACGAAAGAGTGATTTCGGCGCCGGTGATTAATGAGGCTATTCTTGGTGGCAGCGGCCAGATTTCGGGCAATTTTACCGCCGACAGCGCAAATCAATTGGCTGTGTTGCTGCGCGCAGGCGCGCTTCCCGCCGATCTACTTATCATCGAGGAACGATCGGTCGGTGCGGAGCTTGGCGCCGACTCCGTTACTGCTGGCACGAATTCCGCGATGCTGGGGTTCGGACTGGTGATCGTCTTCATTCTTTTGAGCTATGGGATGTTTGGCGGTTTTGCGAGCATTGGCGTCGCGGTGAACCTCGTATTGCTTTTGGGCGTGATGAGCGCCTTGGGCGCCACGCTGACATTGCCCGGGATTGCGGGGGTCGTGCTCACACTTGGTATGTCTGTGGATGCGAATGTTCTGATCTATGAGCGCATTCGAGAAGAAATGCGCCAAGGCAAAACGGCGATCGCCGCCATTGATTCGGGCTTTCGCCGCGCGATGAGCGCGATCATCGACTCCAACCTGACCACCATATTGGCGGCGCTTATTCTCTTTCAGCTCGGCTCGGGTCCCGTGCGCGGCTTTGCGGTCACACTCGGCCTTGGGATCATTCTTTCCTTCTTCTCCGCCGTGATGGTGACCCGCCTCATGATCATCCTCTGGATACGCCAGGCGAAGCCGAAAACGGGGATGTCCCGGTCGATGTTGAAAAGTTGAGGTAGGCGTCGCTCTCCTGGAGCCGTTAGGCTCCGGGTGCTGCAAACCCAAAAGGGAGAACGACACCAAGGGAAATAATATCCGTAGTTCCAGCCTCCCGAAAGCCCTTGCCCCCTCGATTCCTATGCCGCCGCTGGCGGACGCGATGGACGCAGTCCATCTCAGCGTGGATCTGTTTTGTCTTCTGGCCGGGGTCGAGGCCTTGGCCGAGATGATGGAGGAGGACGCCACGACCGTGTGCGGGGCCCGACATCGCCGCCATGGGGACCGTCGAGGTTATCGCTGGGGCAGGACACATAGCGAGATCGGCTACCACGGCGGCAAAGTGAAGGTGGCCCGGCCACGGGTTCGTGACCGGGCGGGCAAAGAGGTGAGCTTGGAGAGTTGGCAGGCGCTACGCGATGGCAACCTGCTGCTCGAGTGGGCGCTCAACCTGATGGTGCTGAACGTGTCGACCCGCAAGTACCACCGCGCGGTCCGTCTGCCCGAGGGCGACCTGGCGAAAGCGCGTGGCGACGGCACCTCGAAGTCGGCCGTTTCCCGGCGCTTTGTGGCGCTGTCACGCAAGAAGATGAAGGCCTGGCTCGCCTCGGATCTCTCGGAACTCGACCTGCTAGTCATCCAGATCGACGGTCTGCATGTCGGCGACCATGTCCTGATGGCGGCGATCGGCGTCGATGGCAACGGCGACAAGCATGTCCTGGCCGTGGTCGAGGGGGCGACGGAGAACACGGTCGTCGTCCAGGCCTTGATCGACAATCTCCTCGCCAGGGGGCTCGATCCGACACTGCCGCGGCTGTTCATCGTCGATGGCGCGAAGGCACTCAGCAAAGCGATCCGAAACACCTTCGGTGTGGCCGCCGCCATCCAGCGCTGCCAGGTCCACAAGGGCCGTAACATCATCGAGCGCCTGCCCCAACATTTGCACGCGAGCGTCAAGAAGGCGCTCCGTCAGGCCTGGGACCAGGACGACGCAAACAAGGCCGAGCGGCTCTTGCGCAACCTGGTCCGGCGTCTGGAGCATGAGGAACCGGGCGTCTCGGGCAGCATCCTGGAGGGGCTGGAGGAGATCCTCACCGTCATCCGCCTCGGCCTACCGCACGCACTCCGGCGCTCGCTCGCCTGCACCAACATCGTCGAGAACGCGCTCGGCACGGTGCGCCAGGTCACCCGCAACGTCAAACGCTGGAGACACGCCGAGATGGCGCTCAGATGGACCGCCGCCAGCCTGCTGGAGGCCCAGAAACCCTTCCGTCGCCTCAAGGCCTATCGCCAGCTGCCCATCCTCCGAAATGCTCTCCAGGAACACTTGAGAAAGGCTCAGGCCGACAGTGCCATTGAAACCATCATGAAGGCAGCATAGCATCATCAACCAGCGACGCCTGCCCCACGAATTTCAACAGAGATAGGGACATCGCCTCTCTCTCGCATCGACCAGAACGATTCTATCCCGTTTGTGTGCGCCATATCGTTGACGTATTCTCCAATGCTGTGTTTGACGGTTTCATGGTCAAAGGTCATGCCTTTGTAGGAACCATGATTGTCCGTGTAGACCTTGGTGTCTGGGGGCGTTGTCCGTGACAAATCCTTGCAATGTTATGGCGTCTGTATCTTCAACGACTTGCGCTGTCACCATGTTGTTATCGCGGTCTTTCATGCCAACTACAGCCGTCTTGCCAATTGGGCCGCGGCCAGTGTCGATCAACTCATTACGCTTTTCTTTGCTCATATTCTTACGTTTTCCACCGAAATACGTCTCATCTACTTCAACCGGACCGCCAAAGTGCACGCCGTTCTCTGGGGCCCACGCTTCCCTAATGCAATGAAGCATGAACCATGCTGTAGACTGCGAGACACAAATATCCCGGTGCAGTTTAATACCTGAGACAGACTTCAGGCTGGTGATGCACAGATAGATTGCAATGGCCCACTTGCGCAACGGAACATTAGAGCGGGCGATAGGAGTCCCAGTGCGAACGCTAAAACAGGACCGACAATCCGTGCACAAATATGGCATTGGCTTGGCGTTCGGAACGTCTTCCGTTCTCGCGCTTCCACACTTTCCGTAATGACGTTCGCCGTCTCACACAACCGCTTCTAACCACTCTATCGCTGCGGTTTCATCCGGGAACATATCCATGAGCTGAACCAGAGTGAGCCCTTCTCTGTCTGACTTCCCTGGTGCTTTCTTCGCCATAACCTTGTCTCCATATTGATGTCGAGAACATATAGGTTCATGGCAGCAATGTCAGGTATGGTTTATAACCACATTGTTTTTCGTGTTCGTTGGCTCAGCAGGGGGACAGGGCAACTTCTGGCCTTAAAATGTCGCCTTGATGGAGTCCGTCACGAATATCTGTGGATGAGGTAATTGGAAGGGACAGGCAAATTCGCCGTGATGATACACTCGCTGGGTCGTCGCTTTATTGAGCAATGAGCCAGAAACCGACGACGTCACCAGAAAGCTTGACATTAATCATGCCCAACCTCAACATTGATCCTTGCCTATCCGGTTCACACCCACACCCACTAGGGCTAGAATGGGCGCAAACCGGATATAGGGGAGCGCGCCATGGATGTTCTCGACCGCGCCGGTCTCCCATTCCCGCATTCGCTACCCGAGTTCCAGCGACTTTTCCCCGATGATGCGGCCTGCGCCGCCTACCTGGAGAAAGCCCGCTGGGGAGACGGCTTTGCCTGCCCGCACTGCGGCACGGCGGGAGAGCCGTTCCACTTTGAAAACCGCCCTGGCGTCCTGCGCTGCCGCAAGTGCCGCCAGAACACCGGGCTGACGGTGGGAACAGTGATGGAGCGTAGCCACACTCCGCTGAACGTCTGGTTCTGTGCCGCTTATCTGGTCGCCAGTCAGACGCCCGGCATGTCCGCCGTGCAGTTTCAGCGGCAACTTGGTCTTGCGCGCTACGAGACGGCCTTTCAAATTCTCCACAAGCTCCGCTCGGGCATGGTGCGGCCCAACCAAGACAGGATCGGTGGACAGCCCAAGAACCATGTTGAGGTGGACGAACCCTGGGTTGGCGGGCGAACGCTTGGGGAAGGCCGTGGTGTTCACCACAGGGTTCCCGTCTCCTGTGCCATCGAGGTGCGTCATCGAAAGCCGGGCACCAAGCTCGACAACCGGAAAGACGGACGCTATGCCGGACGCGTTCGGCTCGCCGTCGTGCTCGACCGTAGCGCTGAGTCGCTCTGTGGGTTCGTCGAGAGCACCGTCGCGCCGGGATCGCTGATCGTTACTGACGATTGGAGCGGCTATGCCGCCCTCGGTAAGCGCGGCTATGAGCACTTCGCTGTTGCCGAGCAATACCTGCCGATCATCCATCTGGTTTTCGCCAACCTGAAGACGTGGCTGATCGGGACCCACCACGGCGTTAGCCACCAGCACCTACAAGCCTACCTCAACGAGTTCACCTTCCGCTTCAACAGGCGGTTCTCCCCGTTCAACGCCTTCCGCTCATTGCTCGGCATCGCGGGCGACACCTCTACTCCAACCTATGCCGAGCTTTACTCGGGAGAGTGGCGGCACCCTACATGTAGCGGTCATGGGCGTTAACCGGGTAGGCAAGCATTGATCTTATGAAAATCAGTTTACCCGTCGCACTGGTCTTTCTTTTCACAAGCGTTTGTGGAGGGCTAGGAGGTACTGTTATGTCAACCGCGAGCAGTGCCGAGCAAACGACCAGGCAAACGCCGTCAAGGGTACCAGAATTAAAAATTGGCACTTACCATGGGCGCGAAAGTGTTCCTTCTAAGAGGTTTTTCCAACGCCTTTTTCTGGGATTTGAATTTACGGGTGAGTCCTGCTCTGTGTCCGTCGTTTCCGGCAACAACGTCACCGTGAGTTTCATAGAAGATGAAATCGTTTCCTTAGCACCCTATCCAGCGCCAGACGGTAATTCATATTCAGATATTTTTATTGGAGAGCTGAACTGTCCGTCATCAAAACAAATGGGACTGTTGAGCGTGTTTCATAAGGGAGGATCTGGCTCATCTTTGTTTGATGTTAAGCCGCTTGGCGTTGATGGTTCAAGCGGCGGTTTTGGGTGGTCAGTTTTTTGATCCTTTTTCTCTTTTCGATGATGGCGGTGTGGCGTCCAAAGTAGGCGTCGGCTGGAGTTACGTTGCCGATGCTCTCGTGGTAGCGTTGGTTGTTGTAGTGATCGACGAAGGCGCTGATCTGGTTTTCGAGATCGCCGGGTAGATAATAATTTTCAAGCAGGATCCGGTTCTTCAGCGTTTGATGCCAGCGCTCGATCTTGCCCTGGGTTTGCGGGTGATACGGTGCGCCCCGAACGTGATCCATACCGTGGTCCTCGAGCCATTCAGCCAGATCGCCGGAGATATAGGACGAGCCGTTGTCGCTGAGCAGCCTCGGCTTGTGGACGACATTGGCGCGATTGCAGCCTGAGGCTTCTAGCGCCAACTTCAGTGTTGCCGTCACATCGTCCGCCGTCATGTTGGTGCAGAGCTTCCAAGCAATTATGTAGCGGGAATAGTCGTCCAGGATGGTCGACAGGTAAAACCAGCCCCAGCCGATGACCTTGAGATAGGTGAAGTCGGTCTGCCACAGCTGGTTCGGCGCCGTGGTCTTGTCGCGGAACTCATCGGCTGCCTTGATGACCACGAAAGCGGGGCTGGTGATCAGGCCGTGGGCCTTGAGAAGCCGGTAAACCAAGGCTTCCGAGACAAAGTAGCCCCTGGTGTCCGTAAACCTGACGGCCAGTTCCCGGGGCGACAGTTGCGTCTCCTCCAGGGCAAGATCGATGATCTGCCCCCGGACATCATCCGGGATCCGGTTCCACATCCGGCCCGGGCTGCTGTTGCGATCCTCAAGACCGGCGTCGCCAAAGGCCAGAAAGCGATCGTACCAGCGATAAAAGGTGGTCTTCGGAATGCCCAGCTTGTCCAAAGTGGACCCGACGCCCAGGTGGGACTGCTCGACCAGGCGGATGATCTCCAGCTTCTCGGATGCGGGATACCTCATTCCTCGCCTCCCCCATGCCCGATCATATTTTTTTGAGAAGACGGTTCTCCAGCGACAGTTCGGCGACCAACTCCTTCAAGTCGCGCATCTCCTGGCGCAGGCCTTTAACCTCGCCCGAGGTCGCTTGGCGCCCGGTGTCGCCGGCGAGCCGCTTCTTGCCCGCTTCCAAAAACTCTTTCGACCAGCTGTAATACAGACCCTCGGCGATGCCCTCGCGGCGGCACAAGGCGGCGATGCTCTCCTCGCCGCGCAGGCCCGACACCACGATCCGGATCTTCTCCTCAGCCGTATACTGCTTGCGTGTCTTGCGCCGAATATCCCGAACCGTTCTCTCCGCCGGGTCGTTCTTGCTCATTGATTTCTGTCTCATCTTCGTTCCCTTCGGTCACTACGATGAGCCAGAAATCCTCCGTTATGCAATTACCTCAATTCGTCCCAAAGGCGCTGACGTCAGACAGTTCAACACGCCTTCAGCGGTCATGTCTACAGTGCCACTCAAACCATACGCGATTCAAATGGGATACTGGTTTATGGCAGATCTGGAAAAGGAGATATGATAAAAGAGTGTGTAATCCATCAAGATAATCAACAACGGCTGCGTCAGTAACCCATGAAAGACACCGCCGCCGTGAATACTATAAGCCGTGCCCGTAGTCAGAATAAATAGGACAGTGTTGGCGGTTATCTAACGTAGGCTCTGTCTCATCATGGTTGATGTTAAGCGGCTTGTTTGTGATGGGCCCAACGGCGTTTTTGGATGGCCATATTTTTAACCTTTCTCCTTCTCTCAATGATGACGTTGTCCTGGCCGAAGTAAGTATAGGCGGGCGTGATGTTGCCGAGACTCTCATGGTGGTATTGTCACGTTATTGAATGGTAGTGACGCGAATTGGTACAGAAGTCATACTCAAACGGCAGCGCTGGCGGTTTGCCACAGGCCCATTGCTTGGTTGCGAAACCGGCGCAATGTTTTTCGGAAAATCAGATGACGTTGGACGTTGAAGGTGTTGTAGACGGTGGCGTGGGTAGAGAGAAACCGCTGCGCTGATCGAGTCGATTTGAAACGTTGCATTCGTCGTTCGTGTTGCCGGAACGGCAAGTGAGAATTCTCCGCCCGGTTGTTCTTCCTGCCACCAAAATCATGGTGCTTGGCAAGGCCCAAATCCTTCAGAGCAGCACCATAAGATGGCAGTTTGTCTGTGACGAAGGCATCAGGGACAAACCTTTGCTTTTTCAACAGCTTGCGCATCAACTTGAGCGCTGCCTTCTTGTTTCTGCGTGATTGAACCAGGATATCCAGCACTTCGCCTTCGCTATCGAAAGCGCGCCATAGATACATGCGCTTGCCGGTGATGGACACGAAAACTTCATCGAGGTGCCACCGGACATCTGGTCGAGGGCGCGTTGTCCTCAGTCTCCGGGCATAGGCCTGCTCAAACTTCAGTGCCCCGCGGCCGCACCGTTTCGTAAGAAACATCAATACCACGTTCAGCGAGCAGATCTTCGACATCTCGGTAGCTGAAGGGAAAACGGAAATACAGCCAGATGGAGTGCTGAATGATCACGGGTGGAAATCGGTATCTGGTATAGGAGATGTTCTGCACCCAGCGACATTACTGCGCCATCAGCAACAGGTCAGTCTGTTAATGTGACAGCACCCTACGACCGTACCAATTGCCATAAATGGTAGCCCAATCAGTTTCTCCTGTTGCTCTCAATCCACGCTCTAATCCACAACCACTTCAACCACGAACGCCATCTCAAGCGCCACGACATTATTAAACAAGACTGAGCAGCCGCCTTGGCCCACTGGCGTCAACTTGTAGCCTGACAGTCCAGGATTGTAGGTTCTACAGGTCTGGCCCAGTTAGTCTGACAATGCAGCAGAACCGGCGTGACCACCCCCCGCCGCTAAGGCATCTGCCACGTTGCCCGCAAGTAGTAGTAGCCACCATTGAAGCCGAATGGGGACTGTTCGGGGTAGATCAGCCCGGCCACCTCGCCGTTGGGATTGAGACCCGGGTATTCGTTCAACACGTTCTGCGCGCCCAACAGCACCGAAAGGGAGTCGGTGAGGTTGACGCCGGCCTCAACGTCGAACAAAAGCTCCGGCTCCGGGAAGAACGACACGGTGCCGTCGTTGGTCGGCGCGTCGTAGTACCCGCCGTAGTAACGGGCCCGCCCCAAGAGACGCCAGATTCCTTGCGTATGGCTCCAGGTCGCCGAGAACCGGGAATCGGGACGTCCCTGTTCGATCTGCAGCCGGGTGTTCTCGTCGGTGAAGTCCGTATTGAACCGGGACAGATTAATGTCCGACCAGTTGGCGACTACCGTCAGCATGGAATCGCCCCCGACCAGGTCGAACGGCAGGCTGGCAACCAGGTCGATTCCGGATGCCTCCACGGTCTGCTGGTTGGAGAAAAAGCGCACCGATGAGAAGCTGCTGGCGTCGGAGACGCCAGAAGCGAGCAGGGCTTCGATGTCCCCCGGGGTCAGGTTGAACCGACTGGTGAAGGCGATTCGATCCTTGATCCGGATGTTGTAGTAATCCGCGGTCAGTCCAAGGGCGCCAACATTGAATACGAAGCCAACCGTTTTGTTGACCGACTGTTCCGGGGTCAGCGCCTGAGCGCCCTTCTGCTGGGCAACGGGGTGGGTCGGCGGCAACGTGGCGATGTCCGTGAGGAAGCCCATCTGGAACTCCGTCGTGACGTTGCGCAGGTTCGCCTGCCCCGCGGTGGGCACACGGAAGCCGGTACTCACCGCGCCACGCAGTGCGAGGCTGTCGACAATTTGCAAGCGGGTGGCAAACTTGCCGTCCAGCGTGCTGCCGTAGGCCGGGTATTTCTCGTAGCGTAGCGCGCCGCCCAGCAGCAGGCGCTCGCTCACGTCGGACTCCACGTCAATGTAGGCCCCGTAAGCGCGCACCGTGTGCTCCCCGGCATCGTCGGGCCGAAAGCCGGGAAAGCCGTTGGAGCCGACCCCGAAGCCCTGCTCCGCCAGGTTGGGATCGATGAAAAACGAGTTGGAATCACCGTTATGGATGCGGAACGTCTCGTCCCGGTACTCCAGGCCGAGGGCGACATTGACCGGCCCCCAGAGATTTCCCACGTTGAACGGTTTCGACAGATCGAAGTTAACCAACCGATCCGTTTCCGTGTAGGCACCGGTGTCGTAGTAGGTGGGGATGTCGTTGCGCCGCGACAACAGTTGCGGATTGATGGTGTTGTAGATGTAGAACGATGCGTTGCTGCGGCCCACCGAGGCGCTCAAGTCGTAGAACCAGCCTGAGTCCAGAAGATCGTCGCCGCGAACGCCGACGGCGAGGCTCAGGTCGTCGATGAAGCCGCCGAATTGCGGGGTGAAACCGCCAGGGAATTTCTCGATCAGAGAGTAGCAGTCGGGGTTGTCGCGTACGGAGGCCAGTGCGGCGCTGTCCGCCACGTCGTTGACGATGCGCACGACGGAGCAGTTACCGGACATATCACCCGTCAGGTCCGCCACCTTGACGGTCTTGGTGCCGTCGGGAAGCTCCGGCCCTCGAAACACACCCCCTCGCGTGTGCGGATTTCGATAGTAGAAACCGCCTTCCACTTGCCGCTCAGCCCAGTTGCCGAAGGCGTAGGCTTCGCTGCCGTTGCCCAGATCTAGGCCAAAGTTGCCAAAAAACTTGAAGTCGCCGGAGATTTCCGGCGCGCCCCAGATCTGTGCGGCTGGCTGGCGCACGTCCGTGTTGCCGGCGATGATCAAGGATTGTGCGTCGCCGCGCTGCACGCTGCGGCTGGTGGGACCGGATTCTTTCCACTCAAAGCTCAGGTTGGCGAAGCCGGCACTGGTGAGAGGCAGGCCGGCGTTGCCGGAAATGATCACCGAGTTGCCGTCGCCTTCAAAGTAACTGCCCCACCTCGTGTCCAGCACGGCACCCTGATTGTCCTCCTTGAGGACGAAGTTCATGATCCCGGCGATGGCGTCGGAACCGTACTGCGCCGAGGCGCCGTCACGGAGCACTTCAAGACGTTCTAGGGCGATGGACGGAATGACCGACAGGTCGGGCCCCTGGGAACCCGCGGAAATACCTGCGCCGAGAAGCGCGATGACGGCAGCGCGGTGGCGCCGTTTGCCGTTCACCAGAACCAGCGTAGTATCCGGCGGCAGCGAGCGCAGGGTAGCCGGGCGTATGAGCGTGGCGGCGTCGCTTATGGGTTCTTGGGAAACGTTGTAGGAGGGTATAACGGCAGCGAGCACCGAATCCATGTCGGTATTGCCCTGGGACAGAAATTCTTCGCTAAGGATAACGTCCACAGGTACCGGTGAGTCGGAAGCAGAACGGTCCCGCCGCCGGGAACCGACGACAACTATCTCCTCAAGCGTGCCGGCCACCTGCGCGGCCACCTGTTGGGCCTTGGAGGGTGTGGGGCCAACGGAGACGATGGCCATTACCGCCACCATCAAGAGATTTAGGATTGTTCGGGTGATATGGTTCATCGTGAGACCCCTGCTGAACGTGAAAAACACATTAACGAAACCTAGTCGAAGTCTTCAAATGTGAACGGCTCAATAGGCAGTGTCCAAGCAAAACGGGTTGAGCCGGGAAGGAGGCGATGTCCCTATCTCTGTTGAAATTCGTGAGGCAGGCGTCTCTGGTTGATGATGTTATGCTGCCTTCATGATGGTTTCAATGGCACTGTCGGCCTGAGCCTTTCTCAAGTGTTCCTGGAGAGCATTTCGGAGGATGGGCAGCTGGCGATAGGCCTTGAGGCGACGGAAGGTTTTCTGGGCCTCCAGCAGGCCGGCGGCGGTCCATCTGAGCGCCATCTCGGCGTGTCTCCAACGTTTGACGCTTGCCTATCCGGTTTACACCCACACCCACTAGGGCTAGAATGGGCGCAAACTGGATATAGGGGAGCGCGCCATGGATGTTCTCGACCGCGCCGATCTCCCATTCCCGCATTCGCTACCCGAGTTCCAGCGACTTTTCCCCGATGATGCGGCCTGCGCCGCCTACCTGGAGAAAGCCCGCTGGGGAGACGGCTTTGCCTGCCCGCACTGCGGCACGGCGGGAGAGCCGTTCCACTTTGAAAACCGCCCTGGCGTCCTGCGCTGCCGCAAGTGCCGCCAGAACACCGGGCTGACGGTGGGAACAGTGATGGAGCGTAGCCACACTCCGCTGAACGTCTGGTTCTGGGCCGCTTATCTGGTCGCCAGTCAGACGCCCGGCATGTCCGCCGTGCAGTTTCAGCGGCAACTTGGTCTTTCGCGCTACGAGACGGCCTTTCAAATTCTCCACAAGCTCCGCTCGGGCATGGTGCGGCCCAACCAAGACAGGATCGGTGGACAGCCCAAGAACCATGTTGAGGTGGACGAAACCTGGGTTGGCGGGCGAACGCGTGGGGAAGGCCGTGGTGTTCACCACAAGGTTCCCGTCTCCTGTGCCATCGAGGTGCGTCATCGAAAGCCGGGCACCAAGCTCGACAACCGGAAAGACGGACGCTATGCCGGACGCGTTCGGCTCGCCGTCGTGCTCGACTGTAGCGCCGAGTCGCTCTATGGGTTCGTCGAGAGCACCGTCGCGCCGGGATCGCTGATCGTTACTGACGATTGGAGCGGCTATGCTGGCCTCGGTAAGCGCGGCTATGAGCACTTCGCTGTTGCCGAGTGTGGTGATCCAGAGGTTGCCGAGCAATACCTGCCGATCATCCATCTGGTTTTCGCCAACCTGAAGACGTGGCTGATCGGGATCCACCACGGCGTTAGCCACCAGCACCTACAAGCCTACCTCAACGAGTTCACCTTCCGCTTCAACAGGCGGTTCTATCCGTTCAACGCCTTCCGCTCATTGCTCGGCATCGCGGGCGACACCTCTGCTCCAACCTATGCCGAGCTTTACTCGGGAGAGTGGCGGCACCCTACATGTAGCGGTCATGGGCGTTAACCGGATAGGCAAGGTTTGACGTTGCGGGTGACCTGGCGCACCGTGCCGAGCGCGTTCTCGACGATGTTGGTGCAGGCGAGCGAGCGCCGGAGTGCGTGCGGTAGGCCGAGGCGGATGACGGTGAGGATCTCCTCCAGCCCCTCCAGGATGCTGCCCGAGACGCCCGGTTCCTCATGCTCCAGACGCCGGACCAGGTTGCGCAAGAGCCGCTCGGCCTTGTTTGCGTCGTCCTGGTCCCAGGCCTGACGGAGCGCCTTCTTGACGCTCGCGTGCAAATGTTGGGGCAGGCGCTCGATGATGTTACGGCCCTTGTGGACCTGGCAGCGCTGGATGGCGGCGGCCACACCGAAGGTGTTTCGGATCGCTTTGCTGAGTGCCTTCGCGCCATCGACGATGAACAGCCGCGGCAGTGTCGGATCGAGCCCCCTGGCGAGGAGATTGTCGATCAAGGCCTGGACGACGACCGTGTTCTCCGTCGCCCCCTCGACCACGGCCAGGACATGCTTGTCGCCGTTGCCATCGACGCCGATCGCCGCCATCAGGACATGGTCGCCGACATGCAGACCGTCGATCTGGATGACTAGCAGGTCGAGTTCCGAGAGATCCGAGGTGAGCCAGGCCTTCATCTTCTTGCCTGACAGCGCCACAAAGCGCCTGGAAACGGCCGACTTCGAGGTGCCGGCGCCACGCGCTTTCGCCAGCTCGCCCTCGGGCAGACGGACCGCGCGGTGGTACTTGCGGGTCGACACGTTCAGCACCATCAGGTTGAGCGCCCACTCGAGCAGCAGGTTGCCATCGCGTAGCGCCTGCCAACTCTCCAAGCTCACCTCTTTGCCCGCCCGGTCACGAACCCGTGGCCGGGCCACCTTCACTTTGCCGCCGTGGTAGCCGATCTCGCTATGTGTCCTGCCCCAGCGATAACCTCGACGGTCCCCATGGCGGCGATGTCGGGCCCCGCACACGGTCGTGGCGTCCTCCTCCATCATCTCGGCCAAGGCCTCGACCCCGGCCAGAAGACAAAACCGATCCACGCTGAGATGGACTGCGTCCATCGCGTCCGCCAGCGGCGGCATAGGAATCGAGGGGGCAAGGGCTTTCGGGCGGCTGGAACTACGGATATTATTTCCCATGGTGTCGTTCTCCCTTTTGGGTTTGCAGCACCCGGAGCCTAACGGCTCCAGGAGAGCGACACCTACCTCAACTTTTCAACATCGACCGGGACATCCCCGGGAAGGAAGCTCTCGTATCTAATCTAATGCCATTCCCCCGCGACTGCCTTTGCGGAACCTAGCAAGCTAAAATTTACCTATGTCAAGCAGCATAATCCCGCATTCCCCAAGTGACCGATCCATCTGATGCGGTTTCTGTCTGATTCCTGCATAAGAATCAGTGGATTAGATCAGACGGAGGGTGGGTCGAATGCGGAACCTGGAGGGTGAGTCGGATCGGGGGCTTCTGCGGGCGTTTTTCGACCGAAGACTGAAGTTCGAGTTCCACGGTTCGCGGATCACGTCAGACGCTGGTCTGCTTGCCTATCGTGAACTGGACGAAGCCCTCGGCCTGACCACGCTGGCCGGTGACGTTATTGCTGACAGCCGGACCGGCAAGAACGGTTGGCACGGCATCATCGGTCTCCTTCGCCAATCCGTCTATGGTCGTCTCGCCGGGGACGAGGACGTGAACTGGACCCTGCTGACGAAAGTGGAGACGTCCTGCGATAGGATTTTGATCGCAGGAGGTGCAAATGTCGAAGCAGAATGGGAACAAGGGCCGGCGGTTTGATCGGGCCTTCAAGGAAGAAGCCGTCCGTCTTTTACAGACGAGCGGGCGCAGGCAGCGGCAGATAGCAGGAGATCTTGGGATCAGCGTCAGCGCGCTCGGCCGCTGGGTCGCAGAATTGCGTGAGGAGGATTTGCTTTCCGGTCCGCATGAGGATGCAGCGAAGGAGATTACCCGTCTACGCCGAGAGCGTGATCTGGCCCGTCAGGAACGTGATCTCCTAAAAAAAGCGCTGGCCTTCTTCGCCAGGGAAAGTCGATGAGGTTCCGGTTCATCGACGCGGAGAGGGCCGGGTTGGCGATGCCGATATTCCGCCTGTGCAGACTGCTGCAGGTCAGCGTCTCAGGCTTCTACGCTTGGCGCAATCGCGGCCCAAGCCAGCGACAGCTCGATGACATGGTTCTACTCGCCCATGTCCGGGCAGCCTTTCGGCGCAGCCGCGAGAGCTAGGGTGCAGAGCGGGTCCATCACGAGCTTGCCGAGAATGGGATCGAGGTTGGACGCCATAGGGTGGCTCGGCTGATGCGGGGAAATGGGTTGTCTCCAAAACGGAAACAGAAGTTCAAAAAGACGACGGACAGCCAGCACAACAAGGCCGTCGCATCGAACCTTCTCGACCAGAACTTCTCCGCCGAGGCACCCAACGAGAAATGGGCTGCCGACATCAGCTATATCTGGACGGCACAGGGCTGGCTGTACCTGGCCGTCATGCTCGACCTCTACTCCCGGCGCGTCATCGGCTGGGCCGTGGGCGCTCGCATGACCAGCGACCTGCCGCTCAGGGCGCTTAACCGTGCTATCGGGCTGCGCCAACCTGGCGCCGGTGTGATCCACCATAGCGATCGGGGAAGCCAGTACTGCTCAGACGCATACCAGGCGCGCCTCGGTGAACTCGGTTTCCTCGCCTCAATGAGCGGTAAGGGAAATTGCTATGATAACGCCGTCGTCGAGACCTTCTTCAAAACCATCAAGTCAGAACTGATCTGGAGGACTGTGTTCATGTCAAGAAGCCAAGCTGAAACTGCCATAGCCGGATACATCGACGGGTTCTATAATCCAGTCCGTCGGCACTCGACGCGGGACTTCACAAGCCCTGTCAAATTCGAGGCAGAAGCAATGCAAACGGTGTAGGGCGCCTCCACTTTTCCTGGATGGGTCCAATGTTCGTCGCGAAGGCGCTCGAATATACGCTTCGCCGTGTGGTGCTGCTTACGGTGAACCGTTCGGTCCTCCTCCAGAATACTGTCGATGATATCCGTGAAGGGGGCCAGTTTCGGGCGTTTCGGTGGCTGGCGTCGCCGATATCCCGGCGGTTCCGAATGCCGCAGCATCTTCCCCACCGTCTCGCGCGCAATGCCAAACCGACTTGCCGCCTCTCGCTGGCTCAGACCATCAACATGGCAGGCCAGCCGAACGCGCAGATATAGGTCCACGGTGTACATCCTCCCGCCTTCCATCTCAAAAAAGATCGAAGGCTACAGGTGGCAGAGTTTTACTCCGCCCGCAGCTGGGAAATCCCGCCGCTTCCGTGGACTAATTTGTCACCGCCGTTCTCATCCTTGCCCTTAGCCGACCGTGGCCGCCTAGGGCGGCTGCGTCCCGGGCCACCCGCCCAGGCCCCCTAGAATGTCGGAAAAGATGTCTTCGGCGCGGAATGCCCCGGATTTGCTCTTCCGAAAGTCGAAGCCACCAGGAAACCCCTCATGCCCACCGGCTTGAAACCCGCCAAAACCTTGGGCTCTTGGGTCAAAACCCCGCGGTTGCCCTGAGCTGTCAATTTCTCCACGGTCATATTGCGCCCGCTTTTCCTTATCGCCAATAACTTCATATGCGGCGCCGGCCTCCTGAAAGCGCTTTGCTTTCTTAGGGTCGTTACCATGGGCATCGGGGTGAGATTTCTTCGCAAGCGTGCGAAAGGCCTTTTTGATTTCGGCCTCAGATGCTTTTTTGGAAACACCTAGAACTTCGTATGGATCGCGTGCTGCCATGGGCCGGATTGAGGCTCTCTGTAAAAGCTACAATATAGAATAAATCTTCGCCGAGTTTAGAGGGCCGAGATTAGTGAGTCTTGCGTTTCTCTCTTGGAGCGAAGGTGATATCGCAGCCAAGCAAAGGAGGCGCGTTGTGAGCGAACCCGATTCGAGCGCCGAGATTACAGCGACTGACGATCCAATCGCCATATTTCTCAGCTGGCAGGCTGAAGCCGCCAAGACGGAAATAAACGATCCGGAGGCAATGGCGCTCGCCACCGCCGATGCAGCGGGGTTTCCCAATGTCCGCATGGTCCTTCTAAAAGGCGTAGAAGAGGGCGGATTTGTCTTTTTTACCAATCGCGAAAGCGTCAAAGGCCGCGAGCTCGAAGCCAACCCCCGTGCCGCGCTGTGTCTGCATTGGAAATCGCTCCGCCGCCAAGTGCGGGTACAAGGCACAGTCACCCAAGTAAGTGAAGACGAGGCGGATGCCTATTTCGCGACTCGCCCAAAAGACAGTCAGATCGGGGCCTGGGCCTCCGCGCAGTCGCGGGAGATGGAAGGACGTTTTGTGTTCGAGCGCGAAATTGCCCGCTATGCAGCGAAATATGCATTGGGCGATGTACCGCGCCCGCCTTACTGGCTGGGATACCGCCTTGCGCCGCTTGCCATTGAGTTTTGGCGCGACAGGCCGTTTCGTTTGCATGACCGTCTTATTTACCGGCGCGAAAACTTAAGCGCTGAGTGGCGAACGGCTAGATTGTTTCCATGAGCGAAAATGCGCGTTTGCCGTCAGGCATAACGAGCGGTTCTCCGCATGCACCGCGCTTACCCGACAAAAATCGAGCGCGGATGATGCGCCGTGCCGCACTCGCCTCGGTTGTTGTTGCTGCGCTTCTCGTCGGCGTCAAAGCGCTGGCCTATCTGACTACAGATTCCGTTGCCGTGCTCGGGGCGCTTGCAGATTCAGCTGCCGATTTTGTCGCCTCGCTTGGGATATTGTTCTCGGTTCGGCACGCGCTTACGCCGGCCGATACCGAACACCGCTTTGGGCACGGAAAGGCCGAACCCCTTGTTGGACTAATGCAATCATTGTTCATCGCGGGATCAGCGACCGTTCTTATCTCCGAGGCGTTTCAGCTTTTGCTTTCGCCCGCCCCAGTTCTTAATCCGTTGAGCGGCGTTGGTGTGATGTTGTTTTCCATGGCGATGACCGTCGGCCTGGTTGCGTATCAACGACGCACGATTCGCGCGACAGGATCGCTCGCGATTACAGCCGACAGCGCCCATTACGCCGGGGATTTGTTGACCAATATTGGTGTGGTGGTTGCGTTGCTAATGTCCAGCTATTTGGGATGGCAGCTGGCCGACCCGATCATCGGAATCGTGATCGCCGGTGTTCTCTATTTAACTGCCTGGTGGGTGCTGCGCCGCTCGCTGGATCATCTGATGGACCGTGAACTTCCCGAAGAAGATCGCGAGCGTATAAAGATGGTTATCCTCAACCATCACGAGGTTAAGGGCATGCACGATTTACGCACGCGCGCCTCCGGGACGCAAAGTTTTATACAAGTTCATGTCGAGAGGGATCCGACGATCAACCTCGCTGAGGCGCATGAAGCAAGCGATGAGGTCGAGAACACACTGCGCGCCGCATTTCCACATGCGGAAATTCTGATCCATCTTGATCCGCATGGGAGTGAGGAACCGCCGCCGCTCGCGCGCTCCTAGCAGACTACTTCTTGGTTTTAGGAATCCCAAGCTGCTCGCGCCATACTTTGGAAGAGATTTCGTCAACGATTCCGCTTCCCAAGTGACCAAGTTGAAAGGGGCCGAAGCTGACGCGAATGAGGCGGGCGACTTTCAAGCCAAGGTGCTCCATGAGACGCTTAACTTCACGGTTTTTGCCTTCCTTCAAAGCGATTGTCGCCCAGGCATTGTGACCTTTGGCTCGCTCCAGTTCCGCTATCACCGGACCATAACGAACGCCGTCAATCACAATCCCTTTTGCAAGCCCGTCAAGATCGGCTTGCCTTACTTTCCCGAACAGCCTGACCCGGTAGCGGCGAATCCATCCTTGTGCTGGCAGCTCAAGGTTCCGCGCGAGCTCGCCATCATTTGTGAGTAGCAAGAGACCTTCCGAATTGATGTCTAAGCGACCGACCGAGACGACGCGCGGAAGGTTCGAGGCGAGATTCGCAAAAACGGTTGGACGCCCTTGCGGGTCTCGATGTGAAGTCACGAGCCCGGAGGGTTTGTGATAACGCCATAGCCGCGTTTTTTCCTGGTCCGGGATCGGTTTGCCGTCCACGGTGACAATCGCGCCTGGCAGGATGGCTATGGCGGGAGAGTTTAGCGTTTTTCCGTTCAGCGCGACGCGGCCCTCCGCAATCAGCTTTTCTGCGTCTCGCCGCGAACAAATGCCCGCGCGAGCGATCACCTTGGCGATGCGTTCGCCCTTTTCGGTCTGGTCGCGATCATCGGTCACGCAGAAAACCTTCAAACTTGTTAGTCTCTCGGAGTAGTGTGGGCGGGCAACGCCCGCAAGTCATGTCATGTCTATAGACGAAGATTTTCTTGAAATCGCACTTGAAGAGGCGAAGGCGGCTTCCAACCGAGGCGAGGTGCCGGTCGGCGCAGTTTTTGTATCGGATGACGGCATAGTTCTCGCGCGGAACGGCAATCGCATAATCGAACAGCATGACCCTAGCGCTCACGCCGAAATGCTTGTGCTGCGTGCAGCAGCTTCTTCTATTGGCAATGAGCGCCTTGTCGGAACAACCCTCTATGTCACGCTAGAGCCCTGCGCGATGTGTGCCGGAGCAATTTCGCTAGCCCGCGTTGCGCGCCTTGTTTATGCGGCGGAGGACCCCAAGGGTGGTGCGGTCGGACATGGCGCACAATTTTTCGATCAGCCGACCTGCCATCATCGGCCTGCAGTTGCGCGGGTGATTGATGATGGCAGGTCCGCGAAACTACTTAAGGATTTTTTCCAAGCGAAACGGATGTAGGACTATTCCTCTTTCTGGCGGGCGCCGTAAGGCTTAGCGAGAGGTTACGATTCACTGGGCGTTCATACATGTTCTCTCAGTACCAAGCTGGTGTGAGATACGGGAAGAGGAGCGCCATTGTTTCACGTGTAGCAATGACTCCGATCGCAGCGCCGACAGCTACGTCGCTTAGAAAATGCACCGCGAGCACCGCACGCGTTATGCCAAAATACACGGCAATGGCAAACCACAACGGCGTGAGCCAGGGCAGGATTGCCGAGGCCCACGTCGCGACGCAAAAAATCGTCAAGGCATGGCCCGACGGAAAAGAATTATGTTGTAGGTGCCATTGAAAAAATACGAAGCCGTAAAGGCCATGCTCGAAATCGTCGCGAGGGCGTCGGCGGCCGAGAAAGAGCTTGATTGTGTGGAGGGTGACGCTGCCCGCGATCAGACTTGCAAGGAGGGCAAGCGCTAGATCATTCGCGAAGCGCGTATTTTGGCCTGCACCGAAAAAATAACTCCAAAGCTGCGTCGCCAGGTACAAGACGCCGATCGCGAGGATCCAGGGTCCGCCTTTGGCCGCGTCTGTGGTTTTTATGAGAAATGCAAGCGCCCGATTCGGCAGCTGATTGTAGCGGAAGTGGTTTGCTACACGGCGATCGACCGCGAGAAGCGGAATTCCAGCAAATAGAAGGGCGATGCCCAACCAAAGCATCATTTGGAACGTTCCCGCGCGATGGCGCGCCAGCCAATGTCGTGACGGCAAAACCCGTTTGGCCAATCAATATGGGAGAGAGCGTCATAGGCACGCGATTGCGCCTCGCTCACATCGGCCCCAAGCGCGCAGATATTTAGGACACGTCCTCCCACGGCAAGAATTTTTCCATCAACTTCTTCGGTTCCGGCTTGAAAAATTTGCACGTTTGGGATCTTGCTGGCCTTCGCAAGGCCTCGGATTTCGCTGCCCTTCTCATAGCTGCTTGGGTAGCCACGCGAGGCCATGACAACGGCCAAGGCCACGTCGTCGGTCCAGCGAAGATCGACGCTATCAAGAATACCATCGCGCGCAGCGATGAGGGCCGGAAGAAGATCCGACTTTAGCCTCAGCACGAGAACTTGGCATTCCGGGTCACCAAAGCGGCAGTTATATTCGATCAGTTTCGGTCCATCGCGCGTTATCATGAGTCCTGCGAACAAGACCCCCATATAGGGCGTGCCGCGCGCGCGCATCGCGTCGACCGTCGGCTGAATGATCCGATCAAGAATGGCCGCCTTCAGTTCGTCGTTAAGGATCGGCGCAGGCGAGTAGGCGCCCATACCGCCAGTATTGGGCCCGACATCGCCGTCCGAAACACGTTTGTGGTCTTGGGCGCCCGCAAGGGGGAGCACATGTGTTCCGTCTGTCAGCGCAAAAAAGCTCAACTCTTCGCCTTCGAGGAACTCCTCGATTACGACTTCATGCCCCGCGCCGCCGAACATTGCCTCTATTGCCTCATCAGCCGCTTCGCGCGATTCGGCAATGATTACGCCTTTGCCCTGCGCGAGGCCGTCGGCTTTGATGACGACAGGAAGGGGCAAGGTAGCAGCATAAGCTTTTGCGCTCCCAATATCCGAGCAGTTCTTATAGGCCGCCGTCGGAATATCGTTTTCGGTGCACAGCTCTTTGACGAACGCTTTGGATCCCTCAATTTGGGCCGCTTTTTGCGACGGACCGAAAGTCTTGATGCCCGCCGCCTCAAACTGGTCCGCGATGCCGGCCACCAGGGGCGCCTCCGGCCCTATCACTGCAAAATCGATTCGCTGCTCTTTGGCGAAAGCGAGCAGCTCATCCAGCGCCGTAGCCGCGATCGGCACGCATTGTGCGACCTCAGCGATGCCGGCATTGCCGGGAGCGCAATATAGCTTTGCAATCAGTGGGCTGGCGGATAATGCCCAGGCTAAAGCGTGTTCGCGCCCACCTGAGCCGACGAGTAGGAGGTTCACGAAAAGCCATCCCCGCTGGCAGGTTCTAATTAGCGCTGTATCATTGCCCCATGAACGACGAAACCCCTAAAGGCGGAGCTGTCCACCAATCCGGTACCGCAAACTTGCCTGAGTTCAGTGTCAGCGAGATTTCACGCCTTCTGAAGCGCACCGTCGAAGACGCTTTTCCCTATGTACGCATCCGCGGAGAGGTGAGCCGGGTCAACCGTCATTCGAGCGGACATTGTTATTTTGATCTCAAGGACGACAAGGCACTGATCGCCTCTGTCGTATGGAAGGGGAACTTCGCCAAACTTAGCGTGAAACCCGAGCAGGGGCTCGAGGTGGTCTGCACCGGGCGGGTCACAACTTTTCAAGGACAATCAAAGTATCAAATAGTCGTCGAGCAGATGGAGCTTGCGGGGCAGGGCGCGCTCATGGCGATGCTGGAGGAGCGCAAGAAGCGCCTTAGCAAGGAAGGGCTCTTCGACGAAGCACGCAAGCAGCCCATTCCGTTTTTGCCCGAAATCGTTGGTGTAGTTACATCTCCGACAGGCGCGGTCATTCGCGATATCATGCATCGTCTCGCCGATCGTTTTCCCCGCCGCGTCTTGCTTTGGCCGGTTAGTGTGCAAGGCGAGCGTGCGCCGGCCGATATTGTTTCTGCCATAGAAGGGTTCAATGACCTTGCTCCGGATGGCGCGGTGCCTCGGCCAGACGTGCTTATCATTGCGCGCGGCGGTGGCTCATTCGAAGACTTGCTTGCCTTTAGCGACGAGGCCGTAGTGCGCGCCGCCGCAGGCTCGGACATTCCCTTGATTTCCGCGGTGGGTCACGAAACCGATACGACACTGATCGATTTCGTATCCGATAAACGCGCGCCGACGCCGACAGCGGCCGCCGAAATGGCTGTTCCCGTGCTACGCGATCTCTTGGGTTCGCTGCTTGATTTTCAGGGCCGGTTGCTTCGCGGCATTTCCCGCGACATCGAGCGGCGCAAGCAGGCAATTGCGGGACTAGCGCGCGCCTTGCCCCGTGCCGACGCGTTGCTGGCGCTTAGCCGCCAGCGCTTCGATAACGCAGCTGAACGGCTGCGGGGGGCGTTATTTCAGAATTTACAACGCCATGATACGCGCCTTACACGCTCTAGCGCGTTGCTTAGACCGCGGCTGGTCGGTGCGGAGATCACAAAGCGTCGTGACCAGATATTGAAGTTGGACGCGCGCCTGCATCGCGCCTACCGCCATGGTCTCAGCGATGCAGCGCACAGGCTGAGCGCCCATACCCGAATACTTGAGAGCGTAAGCTATCGCGCCGTGTTGGAACGCGGGTTCGCGCTGGTAAAGGGCGCCGACGGGACGGTGCGCCGGCGTGCTGCTGCCGTAAAAACCGGTGAGGCCTTGCAGCTCTCATTCGCCGATGGCCAGGCGCGCGCGATCGCAGAAGGAAGCCCCAAAAAACAAGCGGGGCCGGTCCGAAATCCAAGCAATCCGACCAAGACTCCCCAGGGCAATTTATTCTAGCTTTGTCTGGGTTTTCGGGGCGTGGCCATTTTAGGGCTAGAGCGTTAGAATCAAACTTATGAACCAGTTCGAACGCGATATCGGTGGCGAGGCTGCTGTTTTGGAGTATTTCGACGGCGAATACCGCGTCATTAGCCAAGGAAATTATGTCGCCTGTGCCGTAACAGGCGTGCGGATTCCGCTGGAGGCTCTTCGTTATTGGAGCGTCGACTTACAGGAAGCTTATGTCGGGCCTGCGGCAGCGCTGAAACGTATGCAGGAAAAAGGGTTGCTGGATTGACGAGCCCTTTCGACCAATCTGCGACTAGCGGGATGTTGTCTTGGCACGGGGTTACTCGGCGCGAGGTCGTCATTGGCGGAGCGGCGCTTGCCCTTTCAACCCAGATTGTCGCCCCGGCAGCAGGCGCTGGGGATAGCATCGTTTCGTTTTCGGGTTTTCCCGCCCAAGGCGGGCTTGTCATTGGCCGCGTGAGCCCCGGAAGTAGTGTGTGGGTGGATGATGCGCCGGTAAGAGCGGATGGCGGGCTCTTTTGTTTCGGATTTAATTACGATGAGACCGAACCGGTATCGTTACGTATCGTCACTCCGGACGGTATGACCGAGACGCGGATGGTCACTCCCGAAATGCGCGAGTTCGATGTTCAGCGTATCGACGGATTGCCGCAGCAATATGTTTCGCCCCCTGCCGAAGTTCAAGAACGCATTTCTCGCGATGCGCGGGCGGTCGTTGAGGCGCGAATGCATGACATTGACGAAACATGGTTTGCCGAAGAGTTTATCTGGCCCGTCGACGGAATCGTTACCGGCCGTTTCGGCAATAGACGAATTCTGAATGGTGAACCACGGGCGCCTCATTACGGTATCGATCTTGCCGTTCCCGAAGGCACACCGATCAAGGCACCGGCAGACGGTATCGTACGGCTTGCGGAAGACCTCTATCTTTCGGGAAACACCATGGTGATCGATCACGGCCATGGCGTATCAACCAGCTATCTTCATATGAGCCGCATAAATGTTGGTGTCGGAGATCGGGTGGGTCGTGGGGACGAAATTGCGCTGGTTGGAGCGACCGGACGCGCGACGGGACCCCATCTTTGTTGGCGAATGAATTGGTTTCAGAAGCGCTTAGATGTCGCTTTGAAGGCGCCTTCGAGGGCTTGAGCGCGTTTTCTTAAAGGCGCATCCGCAGCTACCCAGCGACGATGAATCCAGAGCCATTGCTCAGGATGCTCTCGAACACGTTCCTCTACGAACGCGTTGATCTTCGCGGCAAACTCCACGAGATCGCTCTGCGCGTCGCCGGTGTTTGGCGCTTCGATAACGGGATGCAGGCGGACACGAAATCGCGATCCGTTCACTCTTTCGTTTGAGAAAGGGACAATTATTGCGTTGAGGCGCAGTGCCAGCGCGCCTGGCGCCGGTGTTGTGAACGCATCGCGCTCGAAGAAGGGAACAACAATACCCTCACTCGCCCGTTGGTCGACCAGCATGCAGATGCAATTGCCATTCCGAAGTATGCCGTAGATGCGGCGTAGGGCATCGCCGCCTTTTGACACAAGCTCGGGCATTCCGTTGCGCGTCCGCAATTTTTCCAGCCAAGCATTCACGAAAGGGTTGTTGGTCGGACGCACTATAGTTGCTCCGCTGAGTCCGAACTCGCGCGCCGCAGTCGGCATTATTTCCCAGTTCGCGAAATGCGCAGAGATAAGAAGGACGCCATTCTTTCGCCGCTCCAAAGGAGGCGCGTTTTCCAATCCCGAAACAACAATGCGCGGGTCCGAACCTTGGTAGTGAATTTTGTCGAGATGCGCGTATTCCGCCATGACGCGCCCAAGGTTGTCCCACATCCCGCGAATAATTGTTTCGACCTCTGCATTGCTCTTTTCTGGAAAAGCGGCATGGAGATTCTCGCGGGCAAGATTCGAAAATCGCGTTGGGGCGATCAGTTTACGCCCGATCCACCCCCCGATCGCCGAGGCGCGATCAATATTGAACAGCCGAAAACCTCCGATAATTGCGAAGAAGCCTGCTGCTTCAGCCAAATATCGCAGTCTTCGCGCGAAGGGGATTCGCCGCCTTTCTGGGGAGCGCTTTGCGGGTGGGTTCTCGGTCATGTCGCCGCTTCGCTCGCTTCGCCAGAGAGCTTGTTGAGAAGTTGCTCAAACGCGTTTGCGTCTTCGAATTGCGCCCGAATCGGGAGGGCATGAATATTTTCGCGCTGATGGGGTGCAATACGCACGAAATCTTTTTCTGTCGTAACAAGGCGCGCTTCGAGATCATCAGCGTTGGCGCGTAGTTGCCGGATATCGTTCTCACTATAGGCGTGATGGTCGGGAAAGCTGCGGGCGGCGCATATCAGGCCACCCATTTCACTCAAAGTATCAAAGAACTTCTCCGGGCGTCCTATTCCGGAAAATGCGATCAGCCGCTCTCCTTCAACCGCGTCTTTCTTTGTCGGCTCCAATCTCGCAGCTAAGATCGGCCCCTCAAACCTGGCCGGCCGCAAAATTCCTTTTCCGACAAGGATCACCGCATCTGCCCGATCCAAACCCTCGCCTATGGGCTCGCGCAATGGCCCCGCGGGAAAGAGATGGCCATTTCCAAATCCGGTTTTTGCGTCGACCACAACAAGCGAAAAATCCTTCCGAAGCGAAAAATTTTGATGGCCGTCGTCCATAATTATGATCTCGGCACCAAGTTTATCGGCCAATGCCGCACCTGCCGCGCGATCACGCGAGATAATTGTGGTCGCGGTTCTGGCCAGAAGAAGGGGTTCGTCGCCAACATCGGCTGCGGAGTGCTGTGTCAAATCGACGACCACTGGACCAGCGAGACGGCCTCGATATCCGCGCGAAAGAAATACGGCTTTTGCCTCCCGGCCCAAAAGTGCTTCTGCCAAAGCGATCGCGATCGGCGTCTTTCCCGTTCCGCCAAGGGTGAGGTTTCCGACGCAAATGACATTGGCGCGGGGTCGAAAAGATTTCTGGCGTTTCCGACTCAGGTTTGCGCCAACCCCATAGAGCGCAGCAAGCGGTGAAAGGAGCGGGGCGAGGACTTTCGCCCCGGCACTTTTTCCATCCCAAAATCTAGGCGCGCGCATGACGTATAAGAAGTTCCTCTGCCGCATCCACTGATCGTTCGAGTGCGCCTGCCAATTGCGATACCGCATTTTTCGCTCTCTCGCCGCGCCGCATAGCCATAGCGGAATCGGACAAGAGTGCCACAATTTCCTGTGCCAATTTTTCCGCTGTGCCTATCGGTTCATTTCCCTGCGCGGACAACAAAACGCGGTAGGCTTCTTCGAAATTCTCGGTATGTGGTCCGGTTAAGACAGATGCCCCTAAAATGGCGGCTTCCAGAGGGTTGTGCCCGCCACGGGGCACAAGGCTTGCCCCCAGAAATACGAATTTAGCCAACCGATAAAAGAGCCCCAATTCCCCTAGCGTATCGGCAACATAAATCTGCGTTTCTGCTGTGGGAAGGGCACCCTCCGCGCGGCGCTCAACTTTAAATCCATGTGTCTGCGCAAGCGCAGCGATGGTTTTACCTCGGTCCGGATGGCGGGGAACAAGGACGGTCAGCGTGCGCGGACATGCGCTATGAATTAACTTCGCCGCACGAAGAATAGTTTCTTCTTCTCCTTGGTGGGTTTGTGCCGCCAAAAAAAGCGGCCGCTCGCCAACTGCCCCACGAAAGGCCTCAAGTGCGCTTTCATTACATGGCAATGGTGGCGAATCGGCCTTAAGGCTTCCGGAGATTGTCACAGCTTGGGCCCCAAGCAATTTTAGTTGGTGGGCAACATGCGCATCCTGCGCAAGGCATATATCGATACTGCCGAGAAGCTTGCGCGCCGCACCTAGGGCGCGTCGCCAGCCTTGAAACGATTTCGCCGAGAGACGTGCATTGACAAGCGCTATGGGTACACCCGCCTCATGTGTTTGAATGACGCGGTTTGGCCAAAGCTCGGATTCGATAAAGAGCGCAAGATCCGGACGCCAATATTTCAGAAACTTTTGAATCGCATCGCGCCGATCAATCGGTGCATATTGGTGAAAGGCGTTTGGTGGTAGACGCTCGGCCAGAAGTTGCGCGGATGTCACCGTGCCGCTTGTGACGAGCACTTTTCGCTCCGGTTTTTCGAGAAGGCGTGCGATCAAAGGAAGTGCCGCGAAACATTCTCCGACACTCGCGCCGTGAACCCATATCAACGTTCCGGACGGCCGTGCGCGCGAGCCATCGCCAAATCTTTCCGCCAGACGGCGATGGTCTTCCTTGCCGCGTGCGGCGCGAATTCGAAGAACAAGGCCGACAAAGGGGGTAAGGGCCCACCAGAGCGAGCGATAGGCGCCAAGCGCGAAAAGGCCGCCTGAATTCGCGTCATCCCATCGTAAGGGCAGGGCTGCTTTCCTCTTCGTCAAAATCGTGCTGATAAAGCCGCGCGTATAGCCCACCTTTTGCGATGAGCTCTTCGTGCTTTCCTTGTTCTACAACCTTGCCGAGATTGAGCACATAAATACAGTCCGCATCCAGCACAGTCGTCAGGCGATGTGCAATGACTATGGTGGTTTTTTCTTTCATTAGCCGTCGCAGTGCGGATTGGACTTGTCGCTCGTTTTCCGAATCGAGTGCCGACGTTGCCTCGTCTAACAGAAGGATCGGCGCATTGCGTAACATGGCGCGCGCGATTGCAATGCGCTGTTTTTGCCCTCCTGAAAGACGTAGCCCGCCCTCGCTAACCTTGGTTTCATAGCCCTGAGGAAGTGCGGAGATAAATTCATGCGCCGCTGCTGCTTGCGCAGCCTCGATTATCTCTTGTTCGGTCGCATCGGGACGCCCATGGCCGATATTGGACTTGATTGTCTCGTCAAAGAGGAACGCATCCTGCGTTACCAGCGCCAGCGAGAGGCGCAAGGATTCGATCGTGACGGTGGATATTTCTTGTCCGTCGATATCGATGTTTCCGGTCTCGACTTCGTAAAACCGCATTAGAAGATTGAATAAGGTGCTCTTGCCTGATCCGGACGGGCCAACGAGTGCGATTTTCTTTCCGGCAGGAATTTCGAGCGTGACACCATCAAGTGCCGGCGCGCCTTCTTGATAGGAAAAGCGCACGTCTTGGTAACGCACACGGCCTCCTAGTGGAGACGCCGCAATACGCAGCGGTTGGGCATTGGGCGCATCCACGATTTTCGGCTTTGAGTCGATTAACGCAAATACGCGCGTCGCGGCGGCCATTCCCTCAGTCGTAACGCTCCAGAGTTGTGAAAGACTGCGCACCGGCATTTGCACTAGCAGCATCGCAGCGAGAAAGGAGACGAACGCGTTGAGCTCAAGTCGCCCCTGCATCCCTTCATAGCCGGCATAGGCAACAACACCCGCAATCGCTATGCCGCCGAGAAAATCGGCGAGCGGAACAGATAGCGCGCGGGCCTTCACGCCTTTAATGAGATATTTTAGGCGGCGGTCGATGCCCTCTTTGGCCCGTTCCACGGCTTTCGCCTCGAGCCCATAGGCTTTGACGACCCGTCGGCCGTCGAGCATCTCGGTGAGTGTGCTCGATAGGTCGCCTGTCTCTTGCATGCTTTGATGCGATGCCTTGCGCATGCGCTTTCCAAGCTGCCGCGCCGCCCATCCGATGATCGGCAAGACGGTCACGGACAATAGTGCAAGACGCCAGTTCTGGTAGACCATGACTCCGGCAAGCACGATGAGCGTAAGCAATTCACGGCCAAGCCCGGTCACGCCGCGGGTGACCGCTTCGCGCAGCATTGTCGTGTCGTAAAGAAAGTTCGAAACGAACTGACCGGAATGAACTGCATTCAATCGGCTGAGATCGGCGGCCATTAAATTGCCGAACATGTCGCGTTGCGTATCAGCAACGATTCCTTGGCCGATCGTGTTCGTACAGACGCCCTCGCCATAATTTAGTGCGCCGCGGACAAAAACGACCAAGACCACAAAAGCGGGGATTACGAAAAGCATGTCGGCACGCTTTTCGAGAAAGAGATATTCCACTGCCGGGTCAAGTACCCAGGCGAGAACGCCGGTTGTTACCGCGCCACCGGCCATGCAAAGTACCGCGAACAACAGCGTCATCTTTCTCGGGCCGACATAGCCGCGCGCGAGGCGCGCAATGAGCGCAAAATCACTCCGCCGCGTCGCGTCGCGTGAGACAAGGGCAGGAGAGGTTGCGTCTCGTGTTTTTGGGGCCGGCGGACCGGAGTTAGGCTGGTGGGGCGTTTCCATTGCGTGCACTTACCATGCGCTGGCGAGCGCCGCGAGACCACAGGTCCGCCCTCTCGCGATTTGCAGCTCAATTCCGGACAGGCGGGCGCTAATCCCCAGGGTCCAAAAGCCTGTGTATGTGAACCACAAAATAGCGCATATGCGCATTGTCCACACTGGCTTGAGCCGCCCCGCGCCACGCCGTATGGGCGGATTCATAGTCAGGAAAAATCCCAACAACATCGAGCGTCGATAGATCGGAAAAAGTAATTCCTTCGATATTCTCAAGCTCGCCACCAAAAACAAGATGAAGAAGCTGTTTTGGCTGGTGTTCTGTGGCTGCGTGTTCGTTCATGAACTCGGACCTCTTGAAGATCTATTGAAGCTGTTCTTGTAACCGCTCCTTCAGCCTCGCATGAAGCGCCGGCCCGGCGCTCAGCACGCCGTGCTGGAGAGGAGTGGCGTTGTTGTAAATAAGTGTTTCGCCGTTGGGAGCGAGCACACAACCGCCCGCTTCGTTTACCATAAGATCACCGGCGGCCAGGTCCCAATCATGCTTGGCGGTTAGCGAGAGCACGGCATCGAACTTTCCGGCGGCCACCAGCGCAAGCCGGTAAGCGATGGAAGAGCGCGTCTCGATCTGCATCGAATCGGGCCATGGTGTTTGCCAGCGCTCCGGTTCGAAATATACGCGTGGCGCCAGCATGCGGCATCCCTCTAACGTGTCTTTGTCGGAAACGCTGATGGATCTCCGTTTAAGCGTGCGCCGTTGCGGTAGGTGGCTTCGTACATTTCTTCGGTAATGGGATTATAAATGGCGGCGGAAACCGGCCGGCCGGCGTGAACGACACTTGCTACAATAGTGAAGTGCGGTCTGCCTTTAAGGAATCCTACAGTCCCGTCAATTGGATCAACAATGAATACCCTATCGCGTGTGAGGCGCGCGGGATCGTCTTCCGTTTCCTCCGAGAGCCAACCATAATTGGGGCGCGCGGCAAGCAGAACTTCGCGCAAGTTGCGGTCGATGGCGATGTCCGCTTCCGTCACAGGGTTGCCGCCCCCCTTGTCCCAACTGGCATATTCTCCGCGGAAATATTTGCGCGCGATTTTGCCTGCCTCTCGAACAGTTTCGACGAGAAGCGCAGTATCCACGACGTGCTCATGCAGAGGTTTACGCTCCGGCAACCGTCATTCCCTCGACGCGCAGGGTGGGAGCGTTTGTGCCATAACGAAATACAAGATCGTCTGCAGGGATGAGATTTTGATACATACCCTTCAAATTGCCTGCGATCGTAATTTCGCTCACTGGATAGGCGATCTCACCGTCCTCAATCCAAAAGCCGACCGCGCCGCGGCTGTAGTCGCCGGTGACTCCATTCACGCCCTGGCCGATTAAATCGGTGACATAAAAACCACTTTTGACCCCGGCCATCAGCTCTTTGGGAGTCAGTTTGCCGGCTTCCATATAGAGGTTGGTGGCGGAAGGTCCGGGTGGGCCACCGGTCCCGCGCGCGGCATGTCCCGTTGTGGCGAGGCCAAGTTGGCGCGCAGACGCGGAGTCAAGAAGCCATGTTTGGAGTACGCCGTCTTGCACTAGTTTCTGGCGGCTATTTCTCACGCCCTCGCCGTCAAACGGCTTGGAGCGAAGGCCCCGTTTGCGATGCGGATCATCGACAATCGAAATTTCCGACGTGAAGACGGATTTGCCTAAATGCTCTTTGAGAAAGCTTACACCGCGGGCAATGGAAGTTCCGGAAATCGCGCTGGCGAAATGGCCGACCAGACTCGGCGCAACGCGTGGGTCGAAAAAGATGGGGACCGTTTGGGTACTCACCTTGCGCGGGTTAAGCCGTTTTACCGCGCGCGTTGCCGCGCGTTTTCCAATCTCTTCGGGCGCTTCCAGATCTGTGCGATGGCGCGTGCTCGTATAGGCATAGTCGCCCTCCATCCCGGTACCTTCGCCGGCAATAACCGAAACCGAAATAGAACTGCTTGTCCCGGCATACCCGCCTAAAAACCCCTCTGATGTCGCTAACGTCACGATGGTGCGACCGTAATCCGCAGCACCGCCCTCGGAATTCGTCACACCTTGTACCGCAAGGGCAGCCGCCTCGGCTTCGCGGGCGCGCTCCACAAGAACGGTCGTCGGTGGTTCCTCAGCGTCGTCAATGTCCAGGGAGCAAAATTCCGTCGCGAGGAGATCATGCGGTGCCAATCCGGCAAATGTGTCTTCCGGAGCGAGCCGCGCCATGGAAACCGCGCGTGCCGGCAATCCGGAGAGAGTTTGTTCGGAGAAATCCGTTGAGGAAACAAATGCGACGCGTTTACCGACAAAGACCCGCAGACCAAGGTCGGATGACTCGGAGCGCCCTACATCTTCGAGCTTGCCGAGGCGATAGGCTATTCCGGCCGAAATGTGCTTGAACTCAACCGCATCCGCTGCATCGGCGCCGGCCTTTAGGGCTGCTTTTACCAAGCCGTCCAACCGTGCGGCGGCGTCGTGATCAATGAGTTTGTCCGACAGGGTCATCTATGTCTTTTCATGGGCTACGTGCCCTGTCTTAGCGAGGCCATGCGCAAAGATATAGGCGAAATTCGATCGAAATTTCGCAGTCTCACCAAACTTCATGCTCTAGCAGCTCGAAATCCAGTGCTCTGTCATTCGTTACCAACGGGGGAGAGGTAAAATTCCCGGCGCGCATAGGCGATGTCGAGGCGGTAGCGGCTCAACACCAACATGCCGAGGATAAAGTCCGGAAGGGCGGCGCTCTCCTGCCGCCTCCGATCCATAATGCTAACCGGCCAAGGGGGAGGTGCGTTTGAAGCTATCAGGTCCGGCAAGAGAAAAATCATTGGGTCCAACAGCAACATGGTCTCGATGCGCAGCGAGGAAAATCTCCGGCGATACATGCTCGCTGTATCATTACCCGCAAGTTCTCCAGTTCGGATGACATCCGGCGCGCTGAGATCGATTGAAAATTCGCGTTGTGCAACGGGCAGACTCAAAATTGTGTCATATGCGCCGGTATCGAGAATGGTCGTCAACATTTGGCCATCCAGGCGAAGCGGAAAGGTGATGTGATTTGAGCTGTTGAGGGAAAATGGGACGGCGATGAAATCATCAGTTTCGCTGCGTTCGGGGAATGGCAAAGAGGCGCATTGGTTTGGCGCATAGAGCTGAAACGCATCTGTGCCGAAATCAAGCACCACGTCATAGGCAACCATGAAATCTGCGCCCAGGGTTCCGACCGGTTCAGTAAGATCATTTTGGTTTCGGTCGACGGGCGAGACGATGAAATCCAATCTGCCGAAATCGCGCTCGCCGAAGCGAAGATTGTCCACTATTGCAAAACTCGATGACCGCCGGCCGGTGACGTCAACATATACTTCGCTCGGCGCCACCGAAATTCCGTCGTTCAAATTTGACGGAGCGACAAGGCCAAATTGTCCCAATTGCAGTTCAAGCTCGCGAGCAGTCTCAAGATCAATTATGCTTTTTGCGCCGCCAGTGTCGATAATAAGAAATCGTTCTTGCCCGGCAATATTTGCCCGCACCATCGGGCGCGTACTGCGATCATAGAGGATTTCAGTTGAGACGATTGGTTCGCTTTCGCAAACTTCCTGCGCCGCCGCGTCGGGGATCGGGCAGCAGAGGATTAGAAGCGCTGCTGCAGCCGGTAAGGCACTCCGTCGGTCGTAAATCGTAATCAAGCCTTAAACGATCCTATTGCTAACCCCAGATTGGTTTGCCCGAACCCGGCAGCCCAAGCCGCGGCCATTTCTCGTTAATTGTTTGAACAATTTCGCTGTCCATTTGGATTTTTCGTCCCCACTCACGTTTGGTCTCGGGCGGCCATTTATTTGTGGCGTCCAACCCAATCTTGGAACCTAATCCGGAATCAGGCGAGGCGAAATCTAGATAGTCGATCGGCGTGCCTTCGATGATAGTGGTGTCTCGTGCAGGGTCCATGCGCGTGGAAATAGCCCACATCACATCGTTCCAATTGCGGGCATCGATGTCGTCGTCCACCACAATCACCCATTTCGTGTACATAAATTGGCGCAGATAGGACCACACGGCCATCATCACGCGCTTGGCGTGGCCCGGGTAGGCCTTCCGTATACTGACGACTGCCATGCGGTAGGAGCAGGCTTCCGGTGGAAGCCAGAAATCCACGATTTCCGGAAATTGCTGTTGCAGCAGCGGGATAAACACTTCATTGAGCGCCGCCCCAAGCGTGGAGGGCTCATCCGGTGGGCGCCCGGTAAAGGTGGAAAGATAAATCGGGTTCTTGCGCATTGTAATCGCGGTAACGGTAAAAATCGGAAACCGTTCTACGGAATTATAATAACCGGTGTGATCGCCACATGGGCCTTCGTCCATTGTTTCCGTCAGCGACACTTCACCTTCGATGACGATTTCTGCTCCCGCAGGCACTTTGATCGGTTGCGTCAGGCAGTCTGCGAGTTCGACACGCGCGCCGCGTAAAAGCCCGGCAAACTGATATTCGGACAACGTATCGGGCACCGGCGTCACGGCGGCGAGCATCGTCCCAGGATCCGCACCAATGACGGCCGCTGCGGGAAAGGGCGTCGCGTTCTCGCGTGCCCAACGGTCAAATTGCTGCGCACCGCCTCGGTGACGTAGCCAGCGCATGACAGTCGTATTCTTGTCCACCACCTGCATGCGATAAATGCCTAGATTGAAATTATCTTCGCGTTTGTCGCTCGGCCCTTTCGTAACAACCAAAGGCCAGGTGATGAGCGGTGCGGGCTCGCCGGGCCAGCAGGTTTGAACCGGCAATTTTGAGAGATCGATAGAATCGCCTTTGAGTACAATTTCCTGGCAGGCTGCGCGCCCCGCCGTCTTGGGTTTCATCGCCATGACAGTGCGCGCGAGCGGCAGAAGCTCCATTGCCTCCCCAAGGCTGCGCGGCGGCTCAGGCTGGCGCAGCGTGGCGAGTAACTCGCCAACTTCGCGCAAATCCTTAGCTTCGCTCCGCGCGACGCCACCCATGGTTACGCCCATGGCAACACGTTTCACGGTTCCGAACAGATTGCTCAGCACCGGAATGGGCGAGATCGTTCCATCGGCTTGGACCGGCTGTTCAAAAATAACGGCAGGACCGCGCTCGGCAAGAAGGCGGGTTTGCACTTCCGTCATTTCCAAGACGGTAGATACCGGCTCGGAGACGCGGACCAGCTCACCCTCGGCTTCGAGCTTTGCCAGAAAATCTCGGAGTGAGTGGTAACTCATGGGGATGTCGAACTATTGCGGGGCAATTGAGAAATTCCTTCCATGGGCCCATTTTGGCATGGTGAATCCCATTTGCCCAAACCCTGGCGGGAAAGGCTCAATTCACGCTTTCGCGTGCATTTCATACACCGATGTCTCGCGGACATCGCGGTCTTCAAGATCGCGGCTTGTGGGAACATTATATGTTGCAAGCCGAGAGACATTCGTTTTGGAGAAATAGTCGCGTCCGGGATCACCCAGCAGGACATGCGCGCCGCGCGTTTTTAGCACGCTGGCCCAGCCTATAATGCGCTGCGCTAGTGGGCGCTCATAGCACATGTCGCCAAAACATATGGTGTCCCAGCCTTCGTCGCGCCCAATAATATCCTCCTCCAAACAAGAGATTTCTAAATTGTTTGCCGCTGCGTTGGTTTTGATCGCCGTGATGGCAAGCAAGTCGATTTCAGCTGCAACAGCCATTGCGCCCGCTTTCACCGCAGCGATGCCGACAAGCCCCGAGCCGGCGCCAAAATCGAGTATGGTTTTTCCGCGGAAATCCCCAGCATTATCGAGGATGTAGCGCGCAAGTGCTTGCCCGCCGGGCCAGGCAAAAGCCCAATAGGGCGGAGGTGGGTCGCCCGCTCCAAGCCTCTCCGTGCGCTGCCAAAGCGGCAGGACGTCGTCGGCCAGTCTAAGGCGTATTTCCGGAACAAGGGGCGGTGCGGCCAGCGCCGTGTTCGCAAGGACAAACGCCAAATTTTTCGTGTCGGCCTCGCTCTTCAAACCATTGCCACCGCACCGAGGAGCATTGCCGCGGTAATGAATGCGCCGGTATCGCGGGTCGAGCGGAAGAGCTTCAGACAAAGAAGCGGCCGATCGATATCGAGCGCATGCAACTGCCAAATCATGTGAATGCCGGCCACAAGAAGCGCGATCACGTACGCAATACCAAGGCCTACAAGCAGTCCGGAGATCAATATGAGAGAAAATGTGGCCGAATAGAAAGCATACAACCAAGGCTTGGTAAGAAGATTCAGCCGCCGCGCGGTCGATCCAACACCGATCAGGGCATCGTCTTCCTTGTCTTGGTGCGCATAGATGGTGTCGTAGCCCAGCGTCCAGAAGAAACACCCGGCATAGAGAATAAGCGCAGGCGCTGCGAGCTCTCCTGTTTCTGCAGTAAAGCCGAGGATTGCTCCCCAATTGAAGGTAAGGCCCAACCAGGCCTGCGGCCACCAAGTGATGCGCTTCATGAATGGGTAGATGGCGACCAGCACGAGCGAGCTGATACCAAGAATAATTGTAAGGACGTTGAAACTCACCAGAATGACAAAGCCCAACAGGCTGAGCCCGATGGCGAGTATCCAAGCGGCTTTCACGCTGACGGCGCCACTGGGAATTGGTCTGCCACGCGTTCGCGCGACTTGCGCATCGATATCGCGGTCTACGATATCGTTATAGGTGCATCCGGCGCCGCGCATGACCACCGCGCCAATCCCCATAAGAAGAACATGTATCGGATCGGGAATCATGCGCCCGTCGGCGACCGCCCCCAGAATGAGGCCAAAGGCGCATGGCCAAAAAAGCAACCAACTGCCGATCGGGCGGTCCATGCGCATAAGACGGAGGAAGGGCCTTACGCGCTCAGGGGTGTGATCGACCCAACTGCCCGTGACCGCGTCGGCAGGCTTGATCTCCTGGGCAGGATCGCGTTCGGTCTGTTCTGCCGCCTCCGGGGCTTGTCCAGGCTCGCTCATGCGTGCTGCAACTTATTTTCCATCGCCGCCAAACTAGCGCGGCACATCGCCTGAAAGAAGAGTGCTCATTGGTTAAAAAGGAAATCATAGAAGATCTCAGAGACGCCGGCGGAAAGCTGAGGCTCTACGTCGATTCTGCGCTCTCTCAGGGCATCACTCTCGCAGTTTCGTCGTCACAAGCGCATTACCTTCTGCACGTCATGCGGGCGAAGGAAGGCGACCACGTGAGCGTCTTCAACGGCTTGGATGGCGAGTGGCGCACCACGATCTCGCGGATTGGGAAACGCGATTGCGAATTATTGTGCGAAAAACGGATCGCCGAGCAGCAGGAGGTTCCCGATATTTGGCTTGCCTTTGCACCGATCAAAAAGATTCCCGCTGACTATGTGACGCAAAAAGCAACCGAATTGGGTGCGCGTGCACTTCAGCCCGTGATCACCCATCGTACCATCGCACGGCGTGTGAACATTGAGCGGATGCGCGCCAATGGCGTTGAGGCGGCTGAGCAGTCAGGGCGCCTCACGATTCCCGAGATTCGCGAGCCACTCGATTTGCCGATGCTGCTCTCCAGCTGGCCCCAAGATCGCCAGCTCATATTCTGCGACGAGAGTGGTCAGGCCCCGCCACTTGCCGAGGCCCTTTCGCGCCAAAAGAAAAATTCGGGTCGTTGCGCGATTCTTACTGGACCGGAAGGCGGGTTTGACGACGAGGAGCGCACAGCTATTCGCTCTTGCCCTTTCGCGCTCGCCGTGAATTTGGGCCCCAGAATCATGCGCGCGGATACGGCGGCCCTTGCGGCCCTTTCGATATGGCAGGCGATGCAAGGAGATTGGGCGGGCGATTAGTCCGTAACCGTCTTGTAACCTGAGCCTGGCGACACTAGCTTCGGTCCACTATTTCATCAGGTCAGTAAGGCCTCGATCAGCGATAAGATCGGGCTGGGGAAAGCGCAGCTAAATGTCCATCCCGCAAATCGCCGGCGGTCCGATTGGCGCGCGTGACGATCTGGTTGCCTATCTCGCGGCAGGCACCAAGCCGCGCGAGGAATGGCGAATCGGCACAGAGCACGAAAAATTCGTCTACTCGCTGAAAACGCTCAAACCTCTTGCCTACGAAGCCATAAGCCCAGATGAGCCAAGCATCCGGGCCCTTTTGAAGGGAATGGAGGCTTTCGGGTGGGAGCCCATTCGCGAAGGCGATAACGTCATCGGGCTTACCCAAAACGGCGCCTCGCTCAGTCTGGAACCGGGCGGACAGTTCGAGCTATCCGGCGCGCCGCTGAAATCCGTTCATGAAACCTGCCCGGAAGTGACGACCCACCGCGATCAATTGCGCGAAGTTTGCGCGGCAATCGGCGCAGGCAGCATCGGTGTCGGTTTCACACCGTTTTGGACGCTGGACGAAATGCCGGTCATGCCCAAAGGCCGCTACGAAATAATGATGGCCTATATGCCGAAAGTGGGAGGCTATGGCCTGGATATGATGCTTCGGACCTGCACCGTGCAGGCCAATCTCGATTTCGGCCCCGAAGCCGACATGGTGCAGAAATTTCGCGTTGCATTAGCGCTGCAACCCATTGCCACTGCGCTGTTTGCGAATTCGCCCTTCCGCGAAGGGCGCCCAAACGGTTTTCTTTCTTATCGAAGCCAAATCTGGACCGATGTCGACAATGCGCGGGCGGGGATGCTGCCTTTTGTCTTCGAGGACGGGTTTGGATTCGAGCGCTATGTCGATTACGCGCTCGATGTTCCGATGTATTTTATTTATCGCGATGGAAATTACATCGATGTCTCGGGCCGAAGTTTTCGCGACTTTCTTGATCGCCGCATTCCGGAAGTAAAGAACATCACCCCCATGATGTCGGATTGGGCAGATCATCTCACGACGATTTTTCCTGAAGCGCGTCTAAAAACGTTCATTGAAGTGCGTGGCGCGGATGGCGGAAGCTGGGAATCTATTTGCGGCCTTCCGGCACTCTGGGCCGGACTATTTTACGATCAGACTGCGCTCGATGCGGCCTGGGACCTTGTCAAAGATTGGAGCCAAGAAGAACGCGCAGCTTTACGCGCGGGCGTTCCGGAATTGGCGTTCAAAACGCCCTTCCGCGGCACCAATGTTCTCGAACTTGCGCGGCAGATGCTTGAGATTTCTGCGCATGGTTTAAAACGCCGCGCCGCGCTCGACTCCAGTGGTTCAACGGAAGAGGGATTTTTGCAACCCCTGAAGGAAACTGTGGAGCGTGGCACCACACATGCGGAAGAATTGCTGACCCGTTGCCGGAAAGATTGGCACGGGGACCTGACGAAGCTTCTCGACGTCGATAATTTCCTCTAATCGTCTTCAAAATTGCTGTCGCGCCGGCGCCATTGCCCATCGGTCTTGCGCCAGAGAACGATACCAAACGGTATCGAGATAAGAATGATGACGACGAAACGTTGAGTGGAGCGTGGGTCGTAGCCGAACCATGCTTCCAAACCCCAAGGAAACGCCACCAGCACCGCAACATAAGTTCCTAGGGCAATCCAGCCATTGCGATGAATGGGAAGGCCGGGGCCATATCCACGTTGATTGCGCCTAAACCATGGTTCGCTCATGACATTCTCAAATATTTACGAGTGTGGCCGCGCGGGGATCGTCGCTAAATTTGAATGCCTTCGCAAATGCAGGCCGCGCACGCATATTCGCGTACCACGCGTTGAGTTTTGGATAGAAAGGCGCGGCAAGTATATCCGGTTTTAAATTGCCTATGCGATCGACGAACGGAACCACTGCAATGTCGGCAAGCGAGGAAGTGTCTCCCGCCAGCCAGGGGCTTTGTTCTAACGCTGTCTCGCAACGCTCAAGGCATTCCTGCATTTTCGCATGCGCCGTTTCGATCTCAGCGCGGTCAAATCCGGTGGAGGTCACCTGCTCCCAGCGCTTGCGGCGCTCAAGGGTGGGGACGCGACTTAGCAGGGCGTCGCGCTCTGCATCGGACAGACCGCGCATCGCGCCTGCGCTCAATATCGTCCATGTCGGCACGTAGACGGCGTCACAGGCCACCGTGTCTGAAAATTTTAGCCATTCGCCTATTTGTGCGCGCGCTTCCGGCGTAGCCGGGCGGAGCGGTACTTGCGGAAAATTCTCGTCGAGATATTCGATAATGTGGGAAGATTCAGTGATCGGCTTTCCGCCGTGAACCAGAGTCGGAACGACGCCCTTGGGATTCAAAGCAAGGTAGTCGGGGAGATGCTGCTCGAATTTTTGTAGATCGAGAAGGTGGCTCGCGAAAGGAAGGCCCTTTTCGTATAGGCAAAGGCGGACCTTCTTTGAGCAGGTCGATGCAAGTCCATGATAGAGTTCCAGTTCCATTAATCGCTCACATGCGCCCTAAGCGTTAGTCGGGCAGAGGGATGAATTCGTCATCGCCCGCGATATGGCCGGTGGGTTTGGCGCGCCACTCGGCCTTCGCGCGCTCTATTCGGTCCTTCGATGAGGAAACGAAATTCCACCAAATGTGACGCGCTCCGTCCAGCGGTGCGCCGCCGACAAGCATGACACGCGCGCCGTCCGGGGTGCTGATGGAAACGACTTCTTCCGGCGCGAAATAAATCATGGTGCCGGGCTGGTGCTGTGAGTCTCCGATCTCGACCGCTCCACCGACGACAAACACACCACGTTCGGCATATTCATTTTCGAGGTCAAGCGATGCCCCGCTCTCAAGCCGCGCATCGACATAGAACATCGGCGAGAAAGTGGGGACCGGCGCTTGGAGCCCATAGGCTTTTCCGGCAACAATTTGGAGCGCGACACCTCGAACAGTCTTCGACGGCAAATCATCCACGTCTACATGAACGAAAGACGGCGCAGCCTCCTCATCGGCTTGCGGGAGCCCAATCCAACTCTGAATGCCGTGCATGGTGTGACCGGCAGCGCGTATCGCGGGCGGCGTCCGTTCTGAATGGATGATGCCGCTGCCGGCCGTCATCCAATTCACTGCACCGGGCGCGATGGCTTGCACCGAACCTAAAGTATCGCGATGCATGATCTCGCCATCAAAAAGATAGGTCACGGTCGCAAGGCCAATATGCGGGTGGGGTCGTACGTCCAGGCCTTTGCCTGGCGCAAATTTTGCTGGGCCAAAATAATCGAAGAAAACGAATGGCCCGAGTGACCTCAGCGCGGCTTGCGGAAGCGCGCGGCTCACCGAGAAACCATCGCCGAGACCTCGAATTTCTCCCGACAATATTTTCATGCGCTCGGGTCCCTCCAATCAAGAGCAGGATATTGGGCTTAGGCTGCCTGTGCAGTTCCTCCGACCGTCAGCCCGTCAATGCGAAGCGTGGGCTGGCCCACACCAACGGGTACCGTTTGGCCGTTCTTGCCGCAGGTGCCGATTCCGTTGTCGAGTTTCATATCATTGCCGATCATACCGACGCGCGTCAGCACTTCGGGGCCATTGCCGATCAGCGTTGCACCCTTAATCGGCGCACCAATCTTGCCCTGTTCGATCTGATAGGCCTCGGTGCAGGAGAAAACGAATTTGCCTGAAGTAATATCGACCTGGCCGCCGCCGAAATGAACCGCATAAATTCCGTTATTGACCGAAGCGAGAATTTCTTTAGGCGCGTGATCGCCGTCCTTCATGTAGGTATTAGTCATGCGCGGCATTACTTGGGCGGCATGTGATTCACGGCGGCCATTGCCGGTGGGTTCCATGCCCATGAGGCGTGCGTTCATGCGGTCTTGCATGAAACCAACCAGGATTCCGTCTTCGATCAATGTCGTGCGTGAGGTCGGCGTGCCCTCGTCGTCGATTGAGAGAGAGCCGCGGCGCTCGGACATCGTGCCGTCATCGACCACCGTCACACCGGGAGCGGCTACGCGTTGACCCAGAAGACCGGAGAAGGCCGACGTTTTCTTGCGGTTAAAATCGCCCTCCAGCCCATGTCCGACTGCTTCGTGGAGAAGAACTCCCGGCCAGCCTGGGCCGAGCACGACAGTCATTTCGCCCGCAGGTGCCGGAGTCGATTTCAAGTTCACGAGCGCTTGGCGTAGGGCCTCGTCAACGCCCGCCTGCCAATATTCCAGCGCGATATAGTCGGTGTAATCACGCCGCCCACCGCCACCGAAATATCCGCTTTCCTGGCGTCCGTCCTCTTCGACCACAAGTGAAATCGAGAGCCGCACGAGAGGTCGGACATCGGTATAATTCTCGCCGCCCGGCCGGATGATCTCGACGACTTGCCACTCTCCAGCAAGCGAACAGGAAACTTGGTGCACGCGTGGGTCTTTGCCGCGCGCATAGGCGTCGACATCGCCCATCAGTTTCACTTTGGTCTCGAAACTTGCCGAATCAAGCGGGCTTGCATCGGTGTAAAGATGCGTATTGGTCCGCGGGGGAGCCGCAGTCAAGGTTCCGGAATGTCCAGCACGAACCGCCTTGATCGCGTCCGCTGCGCGGCTGATGGCATCTTCGGAAAGTTCGGAGGCGTGCGCGTAGCCGGTGGCCTCGCCCGCGACCGCGCGAAGTCCGAAACCCTGTGTTGTGTCGTAAGTGGCGGCCCTAAGCCGCCCGTCATCGAAGGAGAAGCTCTCAGAGCGCGCATATTCGAGGAATAATTCGCCGTCGTCGGTGCCCGCCAAACTGTCGTCGACAATGTGCTGAACGCGCTCTCGGTTCATTTCGGTTGTCGAAAAAAACAAATCCTTCGGGGGTGCCATCGCGATCCTCTTTCGATTTCTATAAAGCTTGCTTCAGCTGACTTCCTAAGAGCTATATATGGAGCGAAACTAGGTCCGTCACGGGGGGTAGCAAGGCACTGATTTACAAACAAAAAATACCTGCAAGCCGCCTCATGGCTTGCGTGGCATCAGGTCGCAATGACTTGATGGCGGCCCGACGCCTAAACGAGATAAGGATATCTACCCCGTTTGGTCACACCATCGCCGCAAAAGGTTCTATTGTGCTGCGTCTCTGCGCGCATGAGCCGGTAGGGTTGATGATCGGTGCTGATGATGCTTCTCCAATGTCGCGCGTGGCTCTTGATGCGCAATAGCGAGCAAAGAATTTAAGTCCATGGCATCAAGACAAAAGGCAACGCGCAGTGCGGCAGGTGACGCGCAGAGCGATCATCCGAAAGGGTGGCGCCGCTACGTTTATTCGACCAATCACAAAGACATTGGAATGATGTATCTGGTCTTCGCCGTCGTGGCGGGGATCATTGGCGCATTTCTGTCCGTGATGATGCGTGCCGAGCTCATGGAGCCCGGTATGCAGATATTTGGCGATCCGCACTCCTACAATGTTTTCGTGACCAGTCACGGTTTGATCATGGTGTTCTTTATGATCATGCCGGCGATGATTGGTGGATTCGGCAATTGGTTCGTGCCGCTGATGATAGGAGCGCCAGAAATGGCGTTCCCGCGTCTGAACAATATTTCGTTCTGGCTGCTTCCCGCCTCGTTTCTCTTGCTCATCTCGTCGATGTTCGTTGAAGGCGATTCCGGTGGGTTGGGCGTAGCTGGTGATTGGACTACGAATCCGCCTTTGGCGAGCTATGGCGCGCTTGGCCCTGCAATGGATCTGGCGATTTTCTCACTCTATATCGCCGGCGCGTCGTCGATCCTCGGTGCGATCAATTTCATAACCACTATTTTCAACATGCGCGCACCGGGCATGAATTTGCATAAAATGCCCCTCTTCGTTTGGTCGGTTTTGGTGACGGCGTTTCTATTGCTTTTGACGCTTCCGGTTCTTGCCGGCGCGATTACGATGCTGCTGACCGATCGCAATTTAGGCACGACATTTTTTAGCCCAGCGGGCGGTAGCGACCCGGTTCTGTATCAAGACCTTTTCTGGTTTTTCGGACACCCGGAAGTATACATTCTGGTTCTTCCAGGGTTCGGCATGATCAGCCAGATTGTTTCGACCTTTTCAAAGAAGCCAATATTTGGGTATTTGGGCGTGGTCTATGCCATGGTAGCGATTGGCTTTATCGGGCTTATCGTATGGGCGCACCATATGTATACCGCCGGATTATCGGTCGATACCGAAGCGTATTTTATGTTCGCCACGATGGTGATCGCCCTGCCTACCGGGATAATTATTTTTTCCTGGTTCGCGACAATGTGGGGTGGGTCTCTCTCGTTTCGTGTTCCCATGCTCTGGGCTATGGGCTTCATTTTCCTGTTTACGGTTGGCGGCATGACGGGGGTCGTTCTCGCCAATTCAGGATTCGATACAGCGATGCGCGATACCGACTACGTCGTTGCCCATTTTCACTATGTTCTTAGCTTGGGTGCCGTCTTTGCCATTTTCGCTGGCTGGTACTATTGGTTCCCGAAAATGACAGGTTTTCTCTACAATGAGGTGATCGCGAAGGTACAATTCTGGGTCAGTTTCGTCGGCGTAAATCTGACCTTCTTCCCGATGCATTTTCTGGGATTGGCTGGAATGCCGCGGCGTAATGTCGATTACCCCGGCGCCTATGCGGGGTGGAATTATGTCGCGTCCTTAGGTTCCTATATTTCGGCTATAAGCGTATTTGTCTTCGTGTACTGCATGGTCGAGGCGATCATGCGCAAACGCCCTGCGGGCAAGAATCCGTGGGGGAAAGGCGCAACAACTTTGGAGTGGACTTTATCTTCGCCACCGCCATTCCGTACGTTTAATAAATTGCCGCGCATCTCGGATACGCAAGGCCGCTAGCCGAGTCATCAATGGGAGCCAGAGTCATTGCCACCCGCAGCGAGTAAAACGGAATCTCTTGCCGCACCGGAAATTCGCGTGTCGACGGTGAGCGATTATTTTGCCTTGCTAAAACCGCGGGTGATGTCGCTTGTGCTATTCACGGGCATTGCAGGCCTCGTGATTGCGCCCGGAGAAATTCATCCGCTTATCGCATTGGTTGCTTTACTTTGTATTGCGCTCGGGGCAGGCGCGTCGGGCGCTCTCAATATGGCCTATGATGCCGATATCGATGCAGTGATGAGTCGGACCGCAAAGCGGCCAATTCCCCGCGGCGCGATTTTGCCCGCAGACGCTTATGCCTTTGGCACGATACTCGCCGTGGCGTCTGTCACTATGATGTGGCTGTTCGTAAACCCAGTGGCTGCAGCGCTTCTTGCTTTCACCATCGGTTTCTATTTTTTCGTCTACACAACATGGCTCAAGCGCAGGACGCCACAGAATATTGTCATTGGGGGGCTTGCCGGCGCGATTCCGCCGGCTATCGGTTGGGCGTCTGTAACCGGATCGCTCGATATCGCTCCCCTGGTGCTGGTCGCAATTATATTTTTGTGGACTCCGCCCCATTTCTGGGCGCTCTCGCTTTACCGCAGCGATGACTATGCCCGCGCGCGCGTTCCGATGCTCCCCGTTGTCGCTGGGCGAGGCGAGACCCGCAAGCAAATTCTGCTCTACTCGATTGTCTTGTTCGTCGCGGGCATTTCACCGGTAGCGCTCGGATTTGGCGGTCCTGTTTATCTCGCCGCGAGTGTTGGGATAGGCCTTTGGTTTCTCTATTTGAGTGTCGCGGTGCTGCGTGAGACCAACGAAGAACGCGAGCCAAATGCGCGCCGTCTTTTTGGGGTTTCGATCCTTTATTTGTTTACTCTCTTCGCCGCTCTGATTGTCGAGCAAGTCCTAGAGCTTGGGCCGGTGGCGGCCCTCGTCGTGGGATGAGTGACAATGAGGAAGAAGGTCCGCTTGTCGCTGCAGACCGTGCCAGGCGCGGTCGCAATATTGCGCTGGGATTGGTGTTAGCCGGCTTCGCAGCTCTCTTTTTTGTTATGACAATTGTGCGCATGGGCGGCCAGGCCGGACAGTAGAAGTGAGGTTCTCGCTCGCCGACAAGAACTGATTGTGTCGCGTATCGAGCCGTGAACCACAGGCAAGCTGTAATGCCCCGAGCTAAAATCCAACATGATTACCACCTCGTTGATCCCAGTCCGTGGCCTGTTATTGGCGCTGTTGGGGCCTTCGTCATGTTTGCCGGTGCTGTGTTCTGGATGCACGGGAATTATGATTTTTTTGGGCTCGGACTTGGCGGAAATTCGGCGGTCTTTTTCGGTGGACCTGCACTGGTTCTCTACGCGATGGCGGGTTGGTGGCGCGACATAGTCCGAGAAGTGGGTGCGCTGGGCCATCACAAGCCGGTCGTTAAACTTAGTTTCCGTTACGCGATGATTTTGTTCATCATCGTCGAAGCGATGTTTTTCTCGGCGTGGTTCTGGGCATATTTTAATTCCGCGATATTTCCCACAGACGCAGCTATCGGATCATGGCCGCCCGAAGGGTTTACGACATTCAATCCTTGGCGCCCTGCGCTATTGAACACCTTGCTCCTCCTTACTTCCTACACGACGGTTAATTGGGCCCACCATGTGATCTTAAAGGGAGACAAAAAAAACGCGGTCAGGGGTCTGGCACTAACCATTGCTCTCGGCCTGTGCTTCACCAGCGTACAAGCATATGAATTTGCCAACGCAGCGTTCCCGTTCGGCATGAACGGCGCTCCGGGCGCGATGTATGGCTCGACATTGATTATGGCGACGGGTTTACACGCACTGCATGTGGTTATCGGCGCGATTTTTCTGACGGTGTGCATGTTCCGCGCGATGGCCGGTCACTTTACTCCTCAGTGCCATTTCGGCTTTGAAGTTGCAGCTTGGTATTGGTACTTCGTCATCGTCGTTTGGCTGCTCCTCTTTGCCGGCATCTCAGTTTGGGGCGCCGGCGTCCTCGCGAGCGCTGCAGCAGCGCCTTGATCCGATCTCGTCCAACTGGCGAATTTTTCAGCTTTCTGGGGTGTTCCTCCTTACTCAGTAAGTCTATTTCTTTGGGCCTGGGCTCGCCTTGGCGCTGCCGGCAGTCTATCTGAACCACCGCCGCCGAGTTGGTCGGCTAGAATTCGAGAAATACAGTCCGGGCATTCATGCGCTATTTGAGTACCAGAGGCGGGGCGAAGGCAGAGTTCGCCGATGTTTTGTTAGGCGGGCTTGCGCCTGACGGTGGGCTTTACTTGCCGGAATCCTGGCCCCAATTCTCTGCGGACGATATTCGCGCGTTCTCAAGGCAGCCCTATACCGAAATCGCCTTCCGCCTTATGCATCCTTTTATTGGCGATACATTTACCGAGTCCGAATTTCGGGCGGACGTGGAGAGCGCCTATGGCAGCTTTAGCGACCCGGATATTGTCCCGCTCCGGCAAATAGCGGCGGACAAATATTTACTGGAATTGTTTCATGGGCCAACGCTCGCGTTCAAAGACGTTGCGATGCAACTTCTCGGCCATTTGTTTGCAAGAAGACTGGCGAAGCAGAGGAAGCGCGCGACGGTTATTGTAGCGACTTCCGGCGATACTGGATCGGCAGCCATTGGAGCCCTGAAGGGACAGCCGAATGTTGATGTCGTCGTTCTGCATCCTCACGGGCGAGTGTCGGACGTTCAGCGCCGTCAAATGACGACCGTACTGGATTCAAACGTGCACAACATCGCGCTCGAGGGGAGTTTCGACGACACCCAATCGATCGTGAAGGCTCTCTTTGCCGATGGAGCGTTCGTCTCGCATGTCGGTTTGACCGCAGTGAATTCGATTAATTTTGCGCGCATTATGGCGCAATGCGTTTACTATTTCACGGCGTCCCTTGCGCTTGGTTTCGCGCGTCCAGCCAAATTCGTGGTTCCGACAGGAAACTTCGGTGATGTTTTTGCTGGTGAGGCTGCCTCGCGCATGGGGCTGCCGATCGACAAGCTCGTCGTTGCGACAAATGCTAACAATATATTGGCGCGCGCGTTAAGGACGGGCGTCTATAGTTCCGGTGCCGCGCAGGCAACATTGAGTCCCTCCATGGACATTCAGGTCGCGAGCAATTTTGAGCGAGCGTTGTTTGAAGCCTCCGGGCGAGATGGCGCGTGGGTTACCGATGCGATGAACGGGTTTACCAAAACACGCCGTCTCGAAATACAAACGAACGCAGTTAAGGAATTGTCCACGCGTTATGTCGCCGGGTCAGCAAACGATGACGAAACTTTAGAAACGATGGAACGGATTTACCGGGAGAATGAAATTATCGTTGACCCACACACCGCTGTAGGACTGGCAGTTGCCGATAAACTCGAATTGCAGTCCGGCAACCCGCTTGTGTTTCTTGCGACTGCTCATCCCGCGAAATTTCCCGATGCGGTTGCGCGCGCGACCGGGGTTCGCCCTGATTTGCCCCCGTATCTATCCGATCTTTTGACGCGTGAAGAACGCTGCACGGAATTACCAAACGCGGTGAATGCCGTGCGTGATTTTATTGTAGAGAGTGCGCGCGCAGTATGAGCGTTGAGATCACAAAACTTGACAGTGGACTTGTCGTTGCGACTGACCCGATGCCGCATCTGGAGAGTGCGGCCCTCGGTGTTTGGGTCAATTGTGGTGCGCGCAATGAAACTCAATCTGAAATGGGCCTCTCCCATATGCTTGAGCACATGGCGTTCAAGGGCACCGAACGCCGCTCGGCCAAAGATATTGTCGTTGAAATCGAGGCCGTGGGCGGTGATCTCAACGCCTATACTGCGCGGGAGCAAACCGCGTATCACGCGCGTGTGTTGCGGGAGAATGTTCCTCTTGCATTAGACCTTCTGTCCGATATTTTGATCCACCCCACTTTCATCGCGAGCGAATTGGAGCGCGAACGCGAAGTCATCGTGCAGGAAATCGGGCAAACGCGCGATACGCCGGACGATATGGTTTTCGAGCATCTACAGGCCGCGTGCTATCCGGACCAACCGATGGGCTGGTCGATATTGGGTAGCGAAAAGACCGTCTTAGGATTCTCTGCGAACGAGCTCCGCGGATATATGGCTGCAAATTACGTTGCGTCCAATATGCTCCTCATTGGCTCGGGTGCAATCGAACATGAGGCGCTTGTTGCCTATGGGAGCGAGCTGTTTTCACGTTTACCGGAAATGGGCGTTCTCTCGCCCAAAGCTGCGCGCTATTGCGGCGGAGAACTGCGCGAAGTAAGCGCCCTGGAGCAGGCCCATATCGCATTCGCGTTTCCCGGCGTCGCGACAACCGACGAAGACGTCTTCGCGGCGCAGGTTTATGCAACGGCGCTCGGTGGCGGAATGTCGTCGCGTCTATTTCAGGAGGCGCGGGAGAAGCGCGGTCTTTGCTATTCGATTTACGCTTTTTCTCAGGCCCATCGTGATACCGGAATTATTGGCGTCTATGCCGGTACCAGAGAGGAGAAGGCCGGAGAAATTGCCCCGATCATCGCCGCTGAGATGGCGGCCCTGGCTGAGGGAGCCAGCGAAGAAGAAACGGCGCGGGCAAGGGCGCAAATCAAGGCGGGCTTGCTGATGGGGCTGGAAAGTCCACATGCCAGATGTGAGTTGATAGCCGGCCATCTCTACGCGTTTGGTCGCGTGCTCAGCGTGGCCGAGCTTACGGAGCGCTTGGACGCTGTAGACGCAGACGCGCTTAGGCGTTTTGCGCAGAAGATAGTTTCGCGCGGTGACCCGTCATTGGCTGCTGTCGGTCCGGTGCGTCATCTAGAAACGCAGCAGCGATTTGCGTCTCGATTTGACAGCGAAACGCCGTCGCTCGGCGCTGCTTAGGGGGGATCGCATATGTTTCGGCGCGGGATGATCTTCCCCGGTGGCCAAGAGCCGGTTCTGAAGGGAGACGACGTCTATCTTCGCTACCCGCAGACGGGAGATTTTGCGCAATGGTCGGAACTACGCGGCGCCAGCAAAGAATTTCTTTCGCCTTGGGAGCCGGCCTGGGCGGCCGACGAGCTGACGCGCGCCGCGTTCCGCCGCCGATTGCGCCGTTACGATACGGAAATTCACAATGATTTGGCCTATCCGTTTTTTGTCTTTCGCAATACGGATGACGCAATGGTTGGCGGCTGTACGCTTTCCAACGTTCGGCGCGGCGTATGCCAGTCGGCCAGCCTCGGCTACTGGATAGGGGAGCCCTATGTGCGCCAAGGCTATACGCTTGCCGCGGTGAGCCTCATCGCGCCCTTCGTATTCGAGACGCTTGGGTTACACCGTTTGGAGGCGGCTTGCATTCCGGACAACGAGCCCTCAAACAGCCTCTTGCATAAGCTGGGATTCTGCGAGGAGGGGCGTGCACGCGGCTACCTTCAGATTGGGGGCGAGTGGCGCGATCATGTTCTCTTTGCTTTGCTGAAGGACGACTGGCCTGTAGGGTGATTCCATGACGAATCCATGCCCCAAGGTCCAGTGTTTAAAGGTCTATTTTCGCTTACGTTCATAACGCATATGGCCGTCGCAGGGTGTGTGGCAGTGGCGTTGGCGAATCCTACTTTTGGCCAAGAGATTCCAGCAGAAAACGCTGCTTCTCAGCCGAATATTGGCGGCGAAGTTTTGCTGCCGGAAACCCAGCAGGACACCCAAACGAACACTGGGACAAGCGAAACGGTTCGAGGGCCGGATTCGCCGCCCCCAGAGATCACGGATGAGACCCGTAGGTTTGCTACCGATATTGCATCTAACCAAGCTGCAATCGACATAAGCGCGGCATTGGCCGTTTCACGTGTGAGCGATCCCGCTGAGCCAGGCGCCGCCTGGTTCACGGTTTACATAGAAAATACGGGAAACAAGCTCGGCACACGGGTTTTGCATGCATTCGATCCACCGATTGCCGGGCTGAGCATTAGTCCGCCGCACCGACGCCCTACGCTATTGGAGGGGGGATGTCCCGGTCGATGTTGAAAAGTTGAGGTAGGTGTCGCTCTCCTGGAGCCGTTAGGCTCCGGGTGCTGCAAACCCAAAAGGGAGAACGACGCCATGGGAAATAATATCCGTAGTTCCAGCCGCCCGAAAGCCCTTGCCCCCTCGATTCCTATGCCGCCCCTGGCGGACGCGATGGACGCAGTCCATCTCAGCGTGGATCGGTTTTGTATTCTGGCCGGGGTCGAGGCCTTGGCCGAGATGATGGAGGAGGACGCCACGACCGTGTGCGGGGCCCGACATCGCCGCCATGGGGACCGTCGAGGTTATCGCTGGGGCAGGACACATAGCGAGATCGGCTACCACGGCGGCAAAGTGAAGGTGGCCCGGCCACGGGTTCGTGACCGGGCGGGCAAAGAGGTGAGCTTGGAGAGTTGGCAGGCGCTACGCGATGGCAACCTGCTACTCGAGTGGGCGCTCAACCTGATGGTGCTGAACGTGTCGATCCGCAAGTACCACCGCGCGGTCCGTCTGCCCGAGGGCGACCTGGCGAAAGCGCGTGGCGACGGCACCTCGAAGTCGGCCGTTTCCCGGCGCTTTGTGGCGCTGTCACGCAAGAAGATGAAGGCCTGGCTCGCCTCGGATCTCTCGGAACTCGACCTGCTAGTCATCCAGATCGACGGTCTGCATGTCGGCGACCATGTCCTGATGGCGGCGATCGGCGTCGATGGCAACGGCGACAAGCATGTCCTGGCCGTGGTCGAGGGGGCGACGGAGAACACGGTCATCGTCCAGGCCTTGACCGACAATCTCCTCGCCAGGGGGCTCGATCCGACACTGCCGCGGCTGTTCATCGTCGATGGCGCGAAGGCACTCAGCAAAGCGATCCGAAACACCTTCGGTGTGGCCGCCGCCATCCAGCGCTGCCAGGTCCACAAGGGCCGTAACATCATCGAGCGCCTGCCCCAACATTTGCACGCGAGCGTCAAGAAGGCGCCCCGTCAGGCCTGGGACCAGGACGACGCAAACAAGGCCGAGCGGCTCTTGCGCAACCTGGTCCGGCGTCTGGAGCATGAGGAACCGGGCGTCTCGGGCAGCATCCTGGAGGGGCTGGAGGAGATCCTCACCGTCATCCGCCTCGGCCTACCGCACGAACTCCGGCGCTCGCTCGCCTGCACCAACATCGTCGAGAGCGCGCTCGGCACGGTGCGCCAGGTCACCCGCAACGTCAAACGCTGGAGACACGCCGAGATGGCGCTCAGATGGACCGCCGCCGGCCTGCTGGAGGCCCAGAAAACCTTCCGTCGCCTCAAGGCCTATCGCCAGCTGCCTATCCTCCGAAATGCTCTCCAGGAACACTTGAGAAAGGCTCAGGCCGACAGTGCCATTGAAACCATCATGAAGGCAGCATAGCATCATCAACCAGCGACGCCTGCCCCACGAATTTCAACAGAGATAGGGACATCGCCATTGGAGGTCGCTGGGTCTGATGGAGCGGTGATTATTGAGCGTGCGGCGGCTTATGGGGCCAATACTTTCCGGATTATCGTCCCGCCCGCGCATGAAAGCGCTCTTGCGCTTCATTTTGACGGTGTTGGACCCGCGCCGACTCTCTTTGCTTGGACCGAATCGGCGCTTATTGCCCACAATCGTCAAATTTCGCTCTTAGTGGGGACGATCGGCGGTCTTTTTGCTGCAGCAATGGCATTTGCCGGCGGCGCAGCGGCGTTTGGTGGCCGGCCATTTGTGAAGTGGAGCGCTCTATTCTTAGGCGCGTTGTTGTTGGCGTTCCTGACCTCATCGCGTGTCTTTGACGATAGCTGGCTAACCTATTTCGGCGGTCCCTATGGCCTTTTTGCCCTCGCTCTATCGCTTGCGGTCGCCGCGGGTTCGCGACTCGTCGATCACGTAGCGTCTTTCGAGGCATTCTGGTCGCCGGCGCGCGTGTGGGCAGACCGTTTGGCGGTTGGTGTGGTCGTGTTCGGGCTCGCAGCTTTGTTCGGTACACCGGGCGCCGGGTTACTGGTGCGTATTCTGACCGTTATTGCCGCTGCTGCTGCCGCAGGCTACCTCACGCATTGCGGTCGTCTCGGAGTTGCCGGCGCACGGCGCGTAGCGCCCGCGGCTACGATCTTCGCATTGGTTACGGCGGTCGCCGCGTTTCGCGCGACCGGCTTAATGGGAGCAGGCATTATGGCCCACTCCGTTATCGCCGGCTTTTCGGCGGTTGGCGCGGTCCTCATTGCGCTTACCGGTGCGGTCGCCTCGGCTGAGCCGACCGTGGCGCGGCTTCGTGCAATGCGCCGGGCACATCTTCAGGACGACATTCAGGCGACAACGACAGACGAAATCATTGCAGAATCGCGCGAGCACGCCGCTGTGATCGCATCGCATCAAGGTATTTTCGACCTGGACCTGGATTCGAACTTACTTGCCCTTTCTGCCGAGGCGGCCCGCATACTAGGAATGGGGCAGCGGGCAACCGAGCTAAAGCATGCGGACTGGCTGCGCTATCTTCTTCCGGACCACCGTGACGTCTACCTTCAGGCGCTCTCCAGCTACCGGAACAAGCCCAATCTCGCATATCGAATCGAGTTTCGCGTCAAGCGCCAGGACGGGAGTATCGAGTGGTATGAATTACGCGCGACAATGATGGGACAAGCGTCGGAGGCCGGAAGATGTCTTGGTCTTATTGCGAATGTAAATGCGCGCAAAGAGGCAGAGATGCACCAGACGTCTCCGCAGACGGATGGATTGACCGGACTCGGAAATCGTCTCGCATTGTTTGAACTTCTGGAAGACGCAAGAGATAAGTTCAACAGTCTTGCGCTTCTCATTCTTGATCTTGATCGATTTAAGACCGTGGATTCGTCCGTCGGAGCGGGGGGGGGCGATGCTTTGTTGCGCGAAGTCGCTGTTCGGGTCGAGAAGAAATTTGGAAAGAAAGCACAAATATTCCGCGTGGGTGGAGATATGTTCGCCATTGTCACGTCTAAGCCGGCGAAACTTCCCACCCTTGGCGTGCGCGTATTGGAGTGCCTGGCCAAGCCCTTCATGGTCACAGACCGTGAGCTCTTCCTTCCGGTGAGCGTTGGCATCGTGTCTGGAGATCTGGCTGAGGATACGCAGGATTTCGTCGCCAAGGCGGAACTTGCCATGATTCAGGCGAAACGCGAGGGCGGTGCCCGCGCTTGCATCTATTCGGATGATGTTGTCACCGCGGCACCGTCGGAGAGTGGCGATCCCATTACGCTGGACACGAATTTAAGGCGCGCTTTGGAACGAAGAGAACTGGAAATTCATTATCAGCCAATCATGCTCGTATCCAATGGAAGTATCGCCGGGTTTGAGGCGCTTCTTCGATGGAAGCATCCCGAGCACGGAATCATAGAGCCCGACGAGTTTATTCCGTATGCTGAACGTGTTGGGCTGATTGTGCCGCTTGGGCAGCTTGCTCTGGAACAGGCGTCTGAGAATCTCGCCCGATGGCACCATTTCTTTCCGGTTGATCCGCCATTGTTTGTGAGCGTGAATGTTTCCTGGAAGCAGATCGAACGCAAGCAATTTGCAAACGAACTTAAAGTTCTGCTCGCCCGCACAAATTTGGCCAAGAACACGCTTACGCTTGAGGTTACCGAAAGTGCCGTAATGGCCCATGTGAAAAAGGCGGGTGCGACATTGAAAAAATTACGAGCGCTTGGGCTGGGGCTCGCGTTAGACGATTTCGGTTCGGGACATTCGTCCTTGAGCCAATTAAGGCGGTTTCCTTTCGACGTCGTAAAGGTCGACAAGGGTTTTTTGGAGGCAGGTGAAAAGGCAGAGGCAATCCTATCCTCCATCGTAAATCTTGCTCATGAGCTCGAGCTTGACGTTGTCGTTGAAGGTGTTGAATTGGAGAGCGATGCGAAGAGACTACGCGCGCTCTCCTGCGAGTATGCGCAAGGTTTCTTTTTTGGCGCACCGTTGCCGGCAGCCGATGTCCCGAATTTTATTGCAATGACATACTCTCACGAAAACTAGGCCCGGCCGGTATGCGCGCTCAGGCCGGTCGGGTCGATACCCAATTGTTTGAGTGCTGCGCGCCATTTTGTTTTCGGTTCCGTGTCGAACACCAATGAGGGGTCCGCGTCGCAGTGCAGCCACCCATTGTCTTGGAATTCGGTTTCGACTTGCCCCGGACCCCAACCGGCGTATCCCAAGGCAAGAATCGCACGTTTGGGACCGCGTCCCTCGGCAAGCGCGCACAATATATCGACGGTGGCGGTGAGTGATATGTTTTCCGAGACCGACATTGTCGCATTCGTACTCTCGTAATCATTGCTGTGAAGAACAAAGCCACGGCTGTTTTCGACCGGACCGCCAAATAGGATAGGGAAGTCGCCATGCCTGACGTCCGCGTCGATCTCTAATTGGTCAATGAGGTTGGCAAAGGACAGGCCGGGGATCGGCTTATTGATGACGATCCCCATGGCGCCGCTTGCCGAATGCGCGCATATATAGATAACGGTCTGTTGAAAGCGATCATCCGGCATTCCCGGCAGGGCGATCAATAGTTTGCCCTCGAGAAAACACTCGTTTTCGACTACGCGTTTGTCATGCCGTGCCGCCATGGGGAAAAATAGACTCGCCGAGCCTGTCCTGGCAATCAACAGAAGTCGCATGCCCGCAAAATGGGTTCGTTTCCATGATTTTATCGATATGTGAAGTTGGAGATACCGCCCTCGGCGAACGCCAAAACTAGGGAAAGAAATGATTAAAGTTGGAGATAGAGTTCCATCGGTCACAATTCGTGAAATTACCGATGAGGGGCCGAAGGTCGTTTCAACGTCTGAATATTTTGCGGCGAGGAAGGTCGCGATTTTTGGTCTTCCGGGCGCTTTTACCTCGACCTGTTCCGCCCGGCACCTTCCCAGTTTTTCCGATAACTCTGATGCTTTTAGGGCAAAGGGAATCGATATTGTCGCGTGCATATCGGTCAACGACGCAGCAGTCATGAAAGCCTGGGGCGAACAGAGCGGTACCGCCGGGGAAGTCGTTATGCTGTCCGACGGAAATGGAGAGTTTGTGCGTGGCATCGGAGCTGAGATTGATTTGAGCAAGAACGGTATGGGCCGTCGTAGTCGCCGTTACTCAATGCTTGTAGATGACGGCGTCGTGAGACAATTCAATTTGGAAGAACCCGGCGCGTTCGGAGTGTCAAGCGGCGATCATCTCTTGGCACAAATCTAAGGTTGAGCAGTTTACGGGATTGCTTCGCGAGCGAGCGAGTCCGCCCGCTCATTGCCTTCGTCACCCGAATGTCCTGCAACCCATTGCCAGTCAACTTCGTGCCGAGATGCAGCCTCGTCGAGCATGCGCCACAGGTCTTCATTTTTTACTGGTTTCTTATCGGCTGTTTTCCATCCATTGGCCATCCAACGAGGGAGCCATTTCGTTAGACCATCCATGACATATCGCGAGTCCGTGTAAAGGATAACCGAACTCTCTGCCTTCAAAGCATTTAGGCCTTCGATCGCAGCCTTGAGTTCCATCCGGTTGTTCGTCGTTGGTTTTTCGCCTCCGGAAAGTTCTTTTTCCTCGCCGTTCCAAAAAAGGATCGCCGCCCATCCACCGGGGCCCGGATTTCCACTGCAGGCACCGTCGGTGTAGATCGTGACCCTTGCTTTATCCACGATTAAAGTCCGTACGCGTCCGGTCCGCGCGCGCCTTGATGAAAACGAAGGCGACGGGCGAATTCAGCCGGGTCCTTTGGATTCACAAACGCTTTTGGAGAGTGATTTAGCCAGTCATATAGGCGCGTAAGGAGAAAGCGCAAAGCTGCTCCCCGGCAAAGAATGGGAAAAACATCGCGCTCGGCTTGTTCGAGTGCGCGGACTGTTTCGTAACCAGCGAACAACGCTTGGCCTTTTGTGACGTTGTAGTATCCGTCCGCTTCAAAGCACCAGGCGTTTAGCGCTACGGCCAAATCGTAGGAAAATGCGTCGCGGCAGGCGAAATAGAAATCGATGATGCCGGAAACTTGATTTTTAACGAACAGAACATTGTCCGGAAAGAAATCAGCATGAATGATTCCTGTTGGCAGCGACCGCGGCCAATTTGCAGATAAGAATTCAAGCTCCGCCTCGATAAGATTCTTTAGATCGCGCGTAACATTCCCCGTATCTGCCATGCATTCCGCAGCAAGCGGTTTCCAGCTGGAAAGCCCCAGCGCGTTTTCACGTTGCCGCGGAAACTTTTCTCCTTTGAGGTGCAAGGTCGCTAACGCACCGCCGGCAAGCGAGCAATGCTCCGCGCTTGGCCTGCGAAGCGATATGCCTTCGAGAAAGGTAAGAATCGCTGCCGAACGGCCGTTGAGGGAACCGGTCGTGCTTCCGTCTTTCGCATGAACCGGGGTCGGGCAGGGCAAGCCTTCAGCAGCAAGATGCTCCATGAGGCCCAGAAAGAAGGGCAATTCGTCCGCTTCGATCCGCTTTTCGTACAGGGTCAAGATGAAGGAGGCTTTGTCCGTCTGTAGAAAATAGTTCGAATTCGAAACGCCTTCCGCAATGCCCTTAAACACGCGCGGCGCCCCGATATCGTAATTTTCGAGAAAAACTTCGAGTTCTTCGAAGGAAACATCGGTGTAGACGGCCATTTGGCTAGCTCGCTAACGCTCTAGGCAATTTGAATTCCACGTTCTCGGTTGTCACGCGCGACTCCCGTACCGTTAAAGCATAGCGTTCCGCAAACGCCTGAATGACCTCATCAACTAAGGATTCCGGTGCCGATGCGCCGACTGACAGTCCAACGGTCTTTACCGCGGAAAGCTCGCTCCAGTTGATACTTTCAGCGCTATCGATCAGGTGCACGCGTCCAGCGCCGGCTCTGCGAGCCACCTCGACCAGGCGTTGCGAGTTGGATGAATTTGTCGAGCCGATAACGAACACAGCTTCCGCCTGGGGCGCGATGGCTTTGATTGCCTCCTGCCTATTGGTTGTTGCGTAACAGATATCTTCCTTATGAGGTCCGGCGATATCGGAAAATCGTCGCCGGAGGACGGCAATGATTTCCGCCGTATCGTCCACGGAAAGAGTGGTCTGGGTAATATAAGCGAGGTTCTCTCCCTTCGATGCTTCAAATATTTCCGCATCCGCAGCGGTCTCTATCAATGTCACGGCGCCATCGGGCAACTGTCCCATCGTTCCGATAACTTCGGGATGCCCCGAATGGCCAATCAATAATACTTTTCTACCCGCACGTTGGTGACGTTCAGCCTCTACGTGAACCTTCGAGACCAGGGGGCAGGTCGCATCAAGATAATAAAGCTTGCGTCGCTGGGCCTCCTCCGGAACGGATTTGGGGACGCCATGGGCGGAGAATATGACTCGGGCGTCAGGCGGTGCTTCCGATAGCTCTTCGATAAATACCGCGCCCATCCGCTCAAGGCGTTCCACAACGGTCCGATTGTGCACAATCTCGTGCCGCACATAGATCGGGGATCCGAATTTCTCGATAGCGAGCTCGACAATACGAATTGCACGGTCCACGCCCGCGCAGAAACCGCGTGGCGCAGCTAGAAGAAGCGTCATGGGAGGTGGATTTACCGTCTTGGTCATTGTTTAGGCATCAGCGGGGTTTACGCGGCTTTCCTTCCGCCGACCTCTTGGCTACATTCGCGCCTATATCGCACCTTGAGAGAAGTCCAGGGCTGCGCCCGAAAAGTCAAGCTTTAGCATGCCGAATGGCGGAGATCGCCAAGGCCTCAACTATGGAATTACCAATGCACCGGCCAAATTACCTCGCTTCTCTATTAGTTCTCGCGCCTCTAGCGGCGTGCGGTGCGCCCGATCTCAATGAAATTGCGCAGACCTGCCCCGCGCTCTCAATTTTGGCGCAAGCCTCGGAAGTCACGAAGACCCGCCCAGGCGGTCTCGCGCGCGATGACGTCATATTCGCTGCCGAGATGCTGCCGCCGACGATGGCCTGCGACTATAATTTCGGCGACACAGAGGTGACGGTAAATTTGCGCGTTCCAATAAGCGTAAGGCGTGGTCCGGCCGTCAGCGATGCGCAGGCTCTGAATTATTTCGTAGCGGTCGTCGATCCCAACGGAAATATGGTCTCCAAAAGACTCTTTGCGCGAAACGTGCCGGCAGGAAATGCGCCCGTAGGTACCGTCATCGAGTATGTCAACGGCACGACGATTGGGCTGGCGCAAAATCAGCAACCATTCGAATACCAGGTCTTACTTGGATTTCAACTGACGGCTGACGAGTACATCCGCAATCAGGCCGAACCGCTTCTTCGCCCATGAATTCACTTCTTGCGGAACTGAGCACGAGCGTTTCGGCGGCGTTCGTTGATGAGGGGCTTGCACCCGAACTTGGAAACGTTCAGCTCTCTGACCGACCCGATTTAGCGCAATATCAGTGCAATGGCGCGCTCGCTGCGGCGAAAGCCGTGAAGGCAAATCCGCGGGCTCTCGCCGAAAAGATTGCAAGACGCCTAAAGGAAATGCCGGTCTTCTCGGAAGTTTCGATCGCCGGTCCGGGTTTCATCAATCTCAAAGTCGAAGACTCCTTTCTTGAATTAAAATTGTGCGCGCTCGCAGCCAATCCAAACTCGGTGTGCCCGCGCAGCGGCGAAGGCAAGCGCATTCTTGTTGATTTCGGTGGGCCGAATGTCGCCAAGCCCATGCATGTCGGACATTTGCGCTCAGCGATTATCGGCGATTGCTTGCAGCGTCTTTTCCGAGGACTTGCCTGGGAAACCGTCAGTGATGTCCATCTTGGCGATTGGGGCCTGCAGATGGGCCAGCTCATTTCGGAGCTAAAGCTGCGCCAACCGAACCTTCCCTATTTTGCCGACGCCGATCTCTCGCCCTATCCGGAAGTATCTCCTGTGTCGATGGAAGATCTGGAGGAAGTATACCCCGCGGCGGCAGCTGCTTGTAAGGCCGACCCGGCGCGGCTTGAAGCGGCAAGGTTGGCGACCGCGGAATTACAGTCCGGGCGCCCGGGATACCGCGCGCTTTGGCAGCATTTCTTCAACGTGTCCGAGGCGGGGTTGCGGCGCGAGTTCGCAAGTTTGGGCGTTCATTTTGATCTTTGGAAAGGGGAGTCGGATGCCGCCCCGCTCATTCCGGAGATGATTGAAAATCTAAAGGCGGCCGAGCTTGCTGTCCTCAGCGACGGCGCGCTTGTAGTTCGGGTTGCACAAGAGAGCGATACCAAGGAAGTCCCGCCGCTGCTTTTGCTAAAATCGGATGGTGCGGTTCTATACGGCACGACGGACCTTGCGACGATCGTGGACCGCGAGCGCGAGTGGAACCCTGATCTTGTTCTTTATGTTGTCGATCAACGCCAACACGCGCATTTCGAGCAAGTGTTTCGAGCAGCGAAGAAGGCCGGTCTTGCCGGTGACGCGCGCCTTGAACATATCGGCTATGGAACGGTAAACGGCACGGACGGGAAACCTTTCAAGACCCGCGCCGGCGGCGTCATGAAGCTTCAAGAGCTCATCGCGATGGCAACCGAGGAGGCGGAAAAGAGGCTTGCGGAGCAAGGACTCGCCGCAGATTATCCTATTGAGGAGCGCGCCGACATCGCCAAGGCGGTTGGGATTGCGGCAATCAAATTTGCCGATCTTTCCAACAATCGCGTCTCGAGCTACGTCTTCGACCTAGAGCGCTTCACACGATTCGAAGGTAAAACCGGTCCCTATCTCCAATATGCGGCGGTGCGGGTAAAATCGATCCTTAGACGGGCCGCCGAGGCCGGCAATCAAATGGGCGCGCCTGTTATCCGTTCGGAGGAAGAACGCCGTCTGGCGCTTCGCCTTTTATCTCTGCCTGAGACCTTGAGCGCCGCCGCCGATAAGCGCGCGCCGAACTATTTGTGTGATTATGTTTTTACGCTGGCGCAAGAGTTCAGCCGTTTCTACACCGAGCATCACATATTAAGTGAAACCGATGCAGAACTGCGATCGGCGCGCCTGGCCCTTTGCGGCGCTACGCTTGCTGTCATTGAACAGGTATTGGACCTTCTTGGAATTGTGGTTCCCGAGCGTATGTAGAGAAACGACCTGACTGAATGCAGGTCCATGACCGAATCCCGCGGCGTCGCCTCGACGAGACAGCTGCGGCGCGCAAACCTGTCCTTTGTTGGCGGCCCGAAGAGGAGACGGATATGACAAGCACAGCGGCTGCGGAATAGACTGAGCGTCGGATGGGCCCTATCGGGCCGGAGGGGAAGGCCAATATGAGATATCTAGGCGCGCTTTTGATCGCAGCTCTATTACCGCTTGGCGGATGTTCCGGGACGGTGGCACCTGGGGATGTGCCTCAGGATTTTGATGATTTGCCTCAAAGCTACATCGTATTTTTCGCGTTTAACTCTGCTGAGCTGGACGAGACAGCGCAAAGCGTCATTGCGCAAGCAGCCGATGACGCGTTGCAATATCAGCCGACGACGATCGAGATTTCCGGTTTCTCGGGCGAGGGTCCAAATGCGCGTACAAGCTCTCAGATGGCCAATCTGCGTTATGCTGCTGTGGCAGAAGTATTGACGGCTAGGGGGCTTGATTCTTCGCTTTTCGCGCGTGGCGAGCTCATGGACGAGCCAAATCTTTCCGATGTTGCGGTTCGCCGAATCGAAATTCGCCTCGAGCTTCCCTAATCAAAAAAAAGGCCCTCCAAAAGGAGGGCCAAGAGAGGGGATTGATCAGGTGGAAGGCAAAATGAATTAGATACAAAACTGGGGGGTAAGCCCGGGGGGGAGCTTGGTGTCCTGGTCGGCACAAGCGACGTCCAGCTGGTCCTGGTTAAGGCCTTTGGCGCTCGCTAGGTCGGCTCCTTTGAGGGAGGCGATATCGAGCTTGGCCCCCGTCAGATCGGCGCCAGAGAGGTAGGAATGGGCCAAATTGGCACCGGTCAGATCGGTGTTCCGAAATGAGTCACCCGAGAAATTGGCGTAGGACATGCACATGTAGAGCGCGATGGCATTGTCGAACTTCGCGCCGGCGAGGTTCTTTTCCTTAACGCAGGTATGAGAGAGATCGGCGCCGGACAAGTCACAACCCGGGCAATCAATGATTTCGCCGCCTGGAGGCGTTCGACAGCCGTTTGCGCGGCCAAATGAGCGGAAGCTAGCTGAAGCTCCTTAGCGCCCTCACTAGCCTCTGAGGGCATCATCAGGGCAGTGATGAGCAGGCATACTCCCAAGGTCATCAGTGCATAAGCGGCGCGCATTGACATTCGTCCCATTCAGAAACAATTGCCAATGATGTTGCAGGACTCGTGCCAAAAGCCGGGCTTTGGAGGGTTTGATGCTTCGACCAGCCACATTCCGTCAGGGCCAGCTAGCCATCGAAGCCCGCGTCGGCGGGGCCGTGAGTCTTAGCATTTCTTAGAACTTTACCCCGTCATAGCCGGGCCCGGCGCGTTTCACGCGCCAATTGATGGTTTTGCGTGCAAGGCACGCTGGCCGGCTAGCCATCCGGCCCGCGTCGGCGGGCCGTCAAAATCTTGTCCCAATCCGGCGATAGTTAATTGGCCTGCAGACGCACGCCGTGACGGTGCCCTAACTACAGCCGCTGGTGCCGCCGCAGGTGTTGCATTTCATGCAGGTGCCGTTGCGGACGAGCGTGAAGTTGCCGCAGGCACCGCAGGCATCGCCCTCGTAACCTTTAAGCCGTGCTTCCGCCACACGTTTGGCTTGGACATGATGCCCTGTGTCGGCCTTTTCTGCCGCGACTTGCGCAATGCCGATCTCAAGCGCCTCCATCACTTCGCCAACCGGATTTGCCGCCGCCTCGGCGACTTCCGCGCTGATCTGAGCTAGCGCAGCTTCGACTTCGATCTCGCCTTCCTGCAGCATCGCCTCTTGCGGAGCGTCCTCCAACTTCGCTGCGGCATTGCCATGGACCAGCGATAGCCGGGCCATATCTCCCCGGAGATAACCCGCCGATGTCACGCGCGAAATCATTTTTGCAGTTTCACTGGCGTTTTTTTTGCCGCCGCCTTCGCCATCGCCTAAATCCGAATCTCGAGAAGGCTGAACATGGGCGAGGTCGTGGCGCCCGAGATAGGAGACAGCCATCTCACGGAAAATATAGTCGAGTACGCTGGTGGCGTTTTTGATCGAATCGTTTCCGGTCACAACCCCGGCTGGCTCGAAGCGCGTGAAGGTGAACGCATCCACAAACTCTTCGAGCGGCACGCCATATTGCAAACCTATAGAGATCGCGATCGCGAAATTATTCATCAGCGAGCGGAAGGCTGCGCCTTCTTTATGCATGTCGATGAATATTTCACCCAGCCTGCCGTCTACATATTCGCCGGAACGTAAATAAACCTTGTGTCCACCGACCACCGCTTTCTGCGTATAGCCTTTGCGCCGGTGTGGCAGACGCTCGCGCAACGCCGTTTCGCGCTCGATTATGCGTTCGACGATACGCTCTGTGACAACGCTCGTGCGCGCCGCCTGCGGCTGAGCAACGATGTCCTCGACGATGTCCTCTTCGTTTTCGTCGTCTACGCCGTCCAAAACCTGACTCGCAAGCGGCTGCGATAGTTTCGAGCCGTCGCGATAGAGTGCATTGGCTTTGAGCCCTAGCTTCCAAGAGAGCATGTAAGATTCGCCGCATTCGGCAATGCTCGACTCGTTCGGCATATTGATCGTCTTGGAGATTGCGCCGGAGATAAAGGGCTGACATGCAGCCAGCATCCGAATGTGGCTCTCCACCGAAAGCGCGCGCTTGCCGATGCGCCCGCAAGGACTTGCGCAATCGAAGACGGGAAGGTGCTCTTCCTTGAGGTGGGGCGCCCCCTCCAAGGTCATGATTCCGCAAACATGAAGATTTGCCGCTTCGATCTCCGCTTTGGAGAAGCCCATGGCCTTGAGCATGTCAAAGCTCGGCGAATCCAATTCCTCAGAGGGTATGCCGAGCGTCTTGGTGCAAAACTCTTCGCCCAAGGTCCACTTATTGAACGCATATTTTACTTCGGTTGCGCTTGCTAACGCATGCTCCAATGCATCAATTTCGGTATCGCCAAATCCTTTTGCGCGAAGCGCGTCGTAAGAAAGTCCTTTAGAAGCGCCGGCAAGCGTGCCGTGTCCCACAGCATAGAGAATCATCTCCTCTATCTGCTCTTGAGTGTAACCAAGGGCTTTGAGGGCTTGCGGAACGCAGCGATTGATGATCTTGAAATGACCGCCACCGGCTAGCTGCTTATCTTTTACAAGTGCGTAGTCAGGCTCGACTCCCGTCGTGTCGCAATCCATTAGTAGGCCGATGGTTCCGGTTGGTGCGATCACCGTCGCTTGGGCATTGCGATAGCCATAGGCGGTGCCGAGATTGAGTGCTTGGTCCCAGGCAGATTTGGCGGCCTCCGATAATTCCTTGTCGGCAATCGCCGAATGATCGAGCGCCACAGGGAGTGTGCTTAAGCCCTCGTATCCTTCTGTCTTGCCATGGGCGGCGTTGTGGTGGTTACGGACAACGCGCAGCATTGCCTCGTGGTTTTCTTCATGTCGCGGAAAGGTACCTAGCTCGCCCGCCATTTCCGCCGAGGTTGCGTAGGAAATGCCGGTCATGATCGCTGATAGCGCGCCGGCAATCGCACGGCCTTCATGGGAGTCGTAGGAAATGCCGGTCGACATCAGTAGCCCGCCAATATTGGCGAAGCCGAGCCCGAGCGTGCGGTACTCATAGGAGAGCTGTGCGATTTCCTTCGAAGGAAATTGCGCCATCAACACGGAAATTTCGAGGACAATGGTCCACAGGCGCACGGCATGTTCATAGGCAGGCACATCGAATGCAAACGAGTCGTCGTCGGATTTCTTAGCAAAACGCATCAAATTGAGAGAGGCGAGATTACATGCCGTGTTGTCGAGGAACATATATTCCGAGCACGGGTTCGAGGCGCGAATGTCGCCGCCTTTAGGGCAGGTGTGCCAATCATTGATCGTCGTGTGAAACTGTATCCCGGGATCTGCGCAGGCCCAGGCCGCATGTGAGACTTTTTCCCACAGATCGCGTGCTTTCACCGTGCCCGCAGACTTGCCGTCGGTGCGGCGGACTAATTCCCAATCGCCGTCTTCCTCGACTGCACGCAGGAAGGCATCGGTGACGCGGACGGTGTTGTTCGAGTTCTGGCCCGAGACCGTCATATAGGCATCCGAATCCCAGTCGGTGTCGTAGGCTTTGAAGTCGAATTCGTCCTCGGTTTTGCCTTGCTTGGCGAATGCGATGACGCGCTGAATGTAATTGTCGGGAACCATCACTTTGCGCGCGGCCCGAATCTCACGCTTTAAAGCGGGGTTCATAGCCGGGTCAAAACAATCGTCGCCCGAACCTTCGCAATTCACGCAGGCGCGGATAATGGCCTTTAAGTGTTTGCGTGCGAGTTTCGAGCCCGCAACGAGTGCGGCGACTTTCTGTTCTTCGATCACTTTCCATTCGATGAAGTCTTCAATATCGGGATGGTCGATATCGACGACGACCATTTTCGCCGCTCTGCGGGTTGTTCCACCCGATTTGATGGCCCCTGCAGCTCGATCGCCGATTTTCAAGAAACTCATTAGCCCCGAGGACTGCCCGCCGCCCGAGAGGGATTCGTTCTCGCCCCGCAGCATCGAAAAATTCGAGCCGGTGCCCGATCCATATTTGAAAAGACGCGCTTCTCGCGTCCACAGATCCATGATGCCGCCTTCATTCACCAAATCGTCGGAGACGCCTTGGATAAAGCAGGCATGCGGCTGCGGGTGCTCATAAGCCGAATCGGACTTCACCAATTCGCCGCTTTGGAAATCAACATAGTGATGGCCTTGGCTGGGGCCATCAATGGCATAGGCCCAGTGCAGGCCCGTATTGAACCATTGCGGGCTATTGGGCGCGGCGCGCTGGCTCGCGAGCATGTGGCACATCTCGTCATAGAAAATCTGTGCATCCGCCTCCGAATCAAAATAGCCGCCCTTCCATCCCCAATAGGTCCATGTTCCCGCAAGCCGGTTGAATACTTGTTTGGCGCTTGTTTCGCCGAGTGTCCTCGCTTCGGACGATTCGAGTGCACCTAGCGCTTCGGCGTCGGGGACATGACGCCACAAGAAAGAAGGGACGTCGTTTTCTTCGACCGATTTTAGAATCGCTGCAACACCCGCGCGGCGGAAATATTTTTGAGCCATAATGTTGCAAGCGACTTGGCTCCATCCTTCCGGCACTTCGATATCTGATTGTCGAAAGACGATCGATCCGTCGGGGTTACGGATCTCACTGGTCACCTTACGAAACGCGATGTCTTCATATGGAGATTTGCCTTCGGTAGTGAAAAAACGCCGGATACGCATAAATAAGCCCCCTAAGCCCTAGTCCGTTTGCCCCCGCCCCACGGAAAAAAGGTCTCCCTTCGGCGAGGCGGATACAATTCCTCCCCTCCGGCTTTTGGCCTCTTTCTTTCCGTCAGATCCTTCGTCACGAACCGCGTCGAAGGAGACACAGGCTAAATCTGGATCTTGTTGAGTGCAAGACATTTTGTGTTAACGGGGGCAATGACACGCTAGATGTTGTTAGGAACTGTTTGGGCCGGAAGTACCAGAAATTTCAGGCGTTTTGATCTTTGCCCCCAGGCCCTGTGGAGAGTTTTGGGGAAAATAAAAAGTTAAGGTCCGAAATTTTTATTGCTTGGCTGGCCGCGATCAGCATTGCCATGCGCACTTGTTGCCAAAAATTGCCTCCATTTGGTCCACCTTGCGCTTGAAATATAGCTACCTATAGTCGCCGCGCGCGTGAATTTGGGATTGTGCGATTCGATGTCATTGCTGGGAAAGCTTTTCGTCTGGTGGCGAGATGCCACGCCGGGGACGTTTTTGACCACATGGTGGTCGGGCGTGCCTGTCGGCAAGGACGAGTACGGCAACAAATACTACCAAAGCCGTGACGGGAAGCGGCGCTGGTTGGTTTATTCGGGTACCGTAGAGGCTTCACGTGTGCCGCCAGATTGGCATGGGTGGCTTCATCATACGTTCGAAAATCCACCGACCGAGGAACCATTTCACACCAAGCCCTGGGAAGTGGAGTATCAGCCGAACTTGACGGGGACGGCAGATGCTTACAGACCGGCTGGGAGCCTTTGGAAAGAGGGTAAACGCCCACATGCAACGGGCGATTACGAAGCGTGGCGTCCCAATTAGGACAAATTCGTCGGCCAAGCTCACCTTGTTCTTGGTCCCCGTGAGCGGCGGTTGAGCTAAGCGGTCCGATTGAGGGCGCAAAAATATGCGAGGAGGCTAGAGCCCCATGCAGAATTCAGTTGTCGAAACTCTGATCGGTGCGGCGGTGCTAGCCGTCGCCGTTCTGTTTCTCCTATTCGCCTATAGCGGAACGGGAATCGGCGGAATTTCCGGTTACGAAGTGTCGGCAAAATTTGGCCGGGTAAATGGCGTGACGGTGGGCTCGGACGTGCGGATGTCGGGAGTAAAGATTGGCACGGTCTCGGGAATCGAAATCGACCCGCAAGACTATGGTGCGATTACCCATCTCACGATTGGCGACGAACTCCAGCTGCCCGACGATTCTTCGGTACGCATAACCTCTGACGGCCTGTTGGGGAGCCAATATGTTTCGATCGATCCCGGCGGATCGCAGACAATGATCGAACCCGGGGGGGAGATCAAGTACACCCAGGGCGCCATCGATCTTATAGGTCTACTTGGCAGGACCATCTTTGGCGGCGACGACGACGGAGCCCAATGACACGCGCCCAGATGAAGATATCGGTTTTGGTGGCAGCTCTTACACTGCCTTTTTCTTCCGCGTTCGCCCAATTGGAACAGTTGGGGCAAATGCCGCAGACCGAAATTGTGCGCGAATACACGCTTTTGGATGCTACCCCGGACGAAGATGGCATTCACCGAATGGCGATATTGCGCGCGCTGGACAAAAACACGGGACGCGCAATCAATCTCAATGCTCCGGCAGGCGTTCCGGTCGAATTCGGAACGATGACCATAACCGCGCGCTTTTGTTACACGGTGCCGCCCGAAGAGCCTCCCGAGACAAGTGCGTTTATCCAGATTGATGACCGGGAACGCAATGTGGGGGAACCAACCCGAATATTCTCAGGCTGGATGTTCGCGTCGTCACCGGCGGTTAACGCCCTCGAACATGGCGTCTATGACGTTTGGGTAATTACCTGCAGCACGGATGCGCTGCCACCACCTGAGCCATCCGAATTACTTTCCGAACTCGACCCGTTCGCCGAAGACGATCTGGAATCGGAGCCTGACGCCGCGCCACTGCCAGAGCTTTCGAACGAGTAGAATTCAGCGCTAAGCGCGGTAGCGGCCTCCAGCAATCCTACAAAATCTCGCTCCGAAATTTCCGCAGCACCGAATTGATCAAGATGCGGGTTGGGAAATTGTGCGTCCAAAAGACGATATCCGCCGCATTTAAGGCGCGCTGCAAGGTGTACCAGCGCAACCTTGCTTGCGTCTGTTTGCAGCGAGAACATGCTTTCACCAAAAAACGCGCCGCCGATTGATAGGCCGTAAAGCCCGCCGACCAGATCGTCACCTTCCCAAGTTTCCACGCTATGCGCGTGACCGCGTCTGTGCAGTTCTTCAAAGACATCGGTAATTGCCGGATTAATCCAGCTTTCGTCGCGTTGCGGGCCAGCTGCGGCGCACTTGCGAATGACAATGCCGAACGCCGTATCGCAGCGCACATCGAAGCGGTCACTGCGAATTGTCCGTGCAAGTCTTTTAGGGACATGAAAATCACCTATCGGCAAAACGCAGCGCATTTTTGGACGTACCCATAGAACATCTTTTGCCTCGCGGTTCTCGGCCATGGGAAATACGCCGAGGCGATAGGCAAGAAGCAGCTCGTCTGGGTCGATGGTTTTCATCAATCTCTAGTTTCGATGAGAATCGACAGTGCCCGCAAGCCGCAAACCCAAGATTGGCCCCACTCAAAGCCACGATGCCGACAATTTGGGAAGGCGCGATGATGGCGCACCCAGATCTGACACGTTACGTCGGACCGGCTGCCGCCCATTGCTGGCGGCCCACTTGCGTGGGCCGGTTAGTTACGGCCGCTCGCGCGTCTTGCGAGGTAGGTTTCCAGCCAATGGATATTATAGTCGCCGTCGATGATATCGGGCTGGGCGATTAATTCCAGGAACAAAGGTATGGTTGTCTCAATGCCACCCACGACAAGCTCGTCGAGCGCGCGGTGGAGCCGCATCAGACATTCGTTACGGCTTTTACCATGCACGATGAGTTTGCCGACTAAGCTATCGTAATAGGGCGGTATTCGGTATCCGGAATACGCTGCCGAATCCATCCGGACCCCTAATCCGCCAGGAGCGTGGAAGTCCGTAATCTGTCCAGGGGAAGGCTGGAACGTATAGGGATTCTCCGCATTGATGCGGCATTCGATGGCGTGCCCGGCAATGGTTACGTCGCTTTGCTCGAAATCCAAGGGGCTCCCGGCCGCGATACGTATTTGTTCGCGCACGAGGTCGAGCCCGGTAATAAGTTCGGTCACGGGATGCTCGACCTGGAGCCTTGTGTTCATTTCAATGAAGTAGAATTTTCCGTCTTCGTAAAGAAATTCGACCGTTCCAACGCCAAGATAATCGAGTACGGCTAGAGCGTCCGTGACGATCTTGCCAATTTTCTCGCGCGCCTGAACGTTCAGTGCTGGGCTCGGCGCTTCTTCCCATACTTTCTGATGACGGCGTTGTAGCGAACAATCGCGTTCGCCGAGATGGAGAACCTTACCAAAGGCATCTGCAATGACTTGGACTTCGATGTGGCGTGGTTTTTCGAGATATTTTTCGATGTAAACCGCGTCGTCGCCGAAGGCCGCTTTCGCCTCGCTCTTCGCTGTTGCCAATGCAAGAGAGAGTTCGTTTTGCGCGCGCGCGAGCTTCATTCCTCGTCCGCCGCCGCCGGCAGATGCTTTAACCAAAACCGGAAAGCCTATCTCTTTTGCAATGCGCGCGGCGTCGGCTTCATTGTCGACCGCGCCGTCCGAACCGGGGACGGTCGGGATGCCAAGACCTTTAACCGCCTCTTTTGCGGCGATCTTATCTCCCATCAGGCGAATGTGCTCGGCCTTCGGCCCGATAAAGGCGATCTCGTGCTCGTCAAGAATTTCAATGAAATGCGCGTTCTCGGAAAGAAATCCATAGCCCGGATGAATGGCGTCTGCGCCGGTGATCTCACAAGCCGAGACGATTGCCGGTATATTTAAATAAGACAGCGCCGCTTGGGGCGGGCCAATACAAACGCTTTCGTCGGCGAGGCGCACATGCATGGCGTCGGAATCTGCAGTCGAATGAATCGCAACCGTGGCGACGCCCATTTCTTTACATGCGCGATTGATACGAAGCGCGATCTCGCCGCGGTTGGCAATGAGGATTTTTTCAAACATCGGCCGCCGGTATCAGTCAATTCGCATGAGGGGTTCACCAAACTCAACTGGCTGCCCATCACGCACAAATATTTCGGCAACGCGGCCCGAACAGGTGGACGGGACCTGGTTCATGGTTTTCATCGCCTCGACGATGACAATTGTTTGTCCTTCATCGATGTTGTCGCCCTGTTTGACAAATGCTGGAGCGTCGGGCGCGGGACCCAAATACACCGTTCCGACCATTGGCGAGGTTACGATCGTTCCGCTCTCGGCCGGCTGCGAGTCGGGCGGAGCGTTCGCCGAAGGAGAAGGCGCCGCGGCGGCGAGAGGGACAGGCGCGCCTTGGCGCGCCACGCGTACACGCGTACCGGCTTCTTCAACTTCGATTTCCGTGAGTCCGGTCTCTTCCAGTAAGTCCGCGATCTCGCGTACGAAATCCGGATCGATATTGGGACGCTTCTTGGGGGCGTTCGCGCCTTTGCCGTCGCTCATTATGATTTGGCCTTGATAAGCTTTTCTAACGCGTCCACTGCAAGGAGATAACCATTATCCTTGAGCCCACAAATAACTCCGGTGGCCACCTCGCTAACATAGGAGTGGCGGCGGTAGCGCTCTCGCTGGTAGGGATTCGAGAGGTGCACCTCGATGATAGGTTTGTCCAGAGCACGCAATGAATCGAGCAGCGCAACCGATGTGTGCGTGTAGGCAGCTGCGTTGATAATGACGCCGGATGCCTTACTGCGGGCCTCCTGAACCCAATCGACGAGTTCGCCCTCATGGTTGGACTGGCGGAAAACGACTCTGAGGCCGGCCGCCTTGGCTCGCGCTGTGACCGCCTTTTTGATATCGCCAAGCGTAGTGCTGCCATAGATCTCCGGCTCTCGGGTGCCTAAGAGATTGAGCATGGGGCCGTTCAGGACATATATGGGTGCGGTCATGGTTTCAGGCGCCCCTTGCGGGCTAAGAATTAGGGGAAATCGCCAGAGGGCAATGTTCGGCCCATATTAGAAAACTAAAAACCGGCAAAACGAAACGGAAATCAAGGTACCTATCAATGGCATTGCGGTTAAGTCTTAACGGAGAAAGCAGGGAATTTCCTAGCCCCCTGACGGTTGCAGAGCTTTTAAAGCAATTAGAGCTCGATCCAGCCAAAGTCGCGGTGGAGCGAAATTTGGAGATCGTGCCCAAATCCGCCTACCAGACCTCGGGTCTTTTGGAGGGCGACAAGCTGGAAATCGTTCATTTTATCGGCGGCGGCAGCTCCGCTGAGCTTCTCGACAAGCCACTCATCGTTGCCGGGCGCGAACTCGGCTCGCGCCTCATTATCGGTACCGGTAAATACAAGGATTATGCCGAGAACGCTGCGGCGCTGGAGGCTTCTGGGGCTGAGATGGTCACAGTGGCGTTGCGCAGGGTCAATGTCATGGATCCCGGCTCGCCCAAATTGGTGGATTTCATCGATCCGAAGAAATTCATTTATCTGCCCAATACGGCAGGTTGCTTCACTGCTGAGGACGCGCTCAGAACCTTAAGACTAGCGCGCGAGGCCGGCGGCTGGAAATTGGTGAAATTGGAAGTGCTGGGCGACAAGAAAACGCTCTATCCCGACATGGTGGAGACTTTGCGCGCCACGGAAGTCCTCATCAAAGAGGGCTTCCAGGTCATGGTCTATTGTTCGGACGATCCGCTTTTGGCCAAACGCCTCGAGGAGATGGGCGCTGCCGCAATCATGCCGCTCGCAGCCCCGATAGGATCCGGGCTCGGCATTCAAAACCCGGTGAATATTCGTCTCATTATCGAAGAGGCGAAGGGGCCGGTAATCGTAGATGCAGGCGTCGGGACCGCCTCTGATGCTGCAATCGCAATGGAGCTCGGATGCGATGGCGTGCTTATGAACACAGCGATCGCGGAAGCAAAAAACCCGGTAATGATGGCCCGTGCGATGCGGTTGGCGGTGGAATCCGGACGGCTTGCCTATCTGGCCGGCCGCATGGCCAAGAAGCGCTATGCGGACCCATCCAGTCCATTGGCGGGCCTGATTTGATCGTTCGACCCGAACTGGAAGAGGACCGCAGCGCGATCGGGGGACTGCACCGTCTCGTGTTCGCTGGCGATGCAGAGGCCGAGCTTATCGACCGTCTTAGGCGCGAAAGGCTTGTGGAGCTGTCGCTTGTTACGATTATCGGCGGACAAATTGTCGGGCATGTACTCTTCAGCGATCTAGAGGCTGAAATTGACGGCCGCAATGTCAGAGCGCTCGCTTTGGCCCCTATGGCGGTTGTTCCGATGCGCCAGCAACAGGGAATCGGAACGCGACTTATGAATGAGAGCATTGCTCGGCTGGAGCGGGGCGAATACGAGACGATCTTCGTATTGGGGCACGAAACCTATTACCCGCGTTTCGGATTTTCGGCAGAGTTGGCGAGGAAATTCACATCGCCATTCGATAGCGATGCGTTCATGGCGCGCGAGATAAAGCCGGGAGCGTTGGATGGTGCCAAAGGTGCGGTCGTCTATTCGCCGGCATTCGGTCTAGATCAGCCGCCGGTTTCTTAACCGCGATTTTGCTGGATGTAAGAGAAAAGCTGTGCTTCCGAAACCTGTCCGACGAAGAACTTGCCGTTGATCACAAATGTCGGAGTGCCGTTGACGCGTAATTCCTGAGCAAGGCTATGCGCCGTTTCGATATTTTCGAGGATAACGGGATCCTCCATATCTCTTTGAAGCTGCGCAATGTCGATACCAACTGTCTCGGCGATGGCGAGTATACGCTCAAGCGGAAGGTCGCCTTGCGTCTCCATCAAGGCGAGATGAAATGGCATGTACATGCCGTCTTGTCTGCGAGCCGCTACGGCGGCTTGCGCGGCAACCAAAGAGTCGTCCGTTAAGATTGGATACTCAACGAACGCGAATTTTACGTCCGAATTATTTGCAAGGGCCGCCTTCATCGCCGGCAAGGAGGCCTTACAGAAACCACATCTGTAATCGAAAAATTCGATGACCGTAACTTCGGCGTCATCCGGGCCGGCGACAAAAGCGATGGCTGGATCGAGAAGCACATCTACGCCGATCGCATCCAAGGCGTCTTGGCGCGCAAGCTGTTGTTCCGATTCTTGCCGGGCGGCAAGAACCTGCTCCATCTCGATCAAGACTTCCGGGTGCTCGACCAGATAGGCGTGCACCGCCATATCGAAATTTGGCCCCGCGCTGCCCGGCTGCAAGAGGGTTAGAGCGGCATAGACCGCTCCGCCCGACAATATTGCCGCGATGCCCGCGGCAAGAATTGTCGTCTTAGAACTCGATTGAGACATGCTTTTTCCTAGTTTCGGACGTTGTTTGGCATTTGTGCCTGCGCAACCGCCATGATGTCATTGGCGCGTTGCCAGTCACGCGTCCCACTCTCGAGGCGTTGCTGTGCCCGATAGGCGAATTGCACGGCCTGTGGGTAAGCACCCACAGTGAAGTAACGCTCGGCTGTCGCCAGCTGCGCCTCACCTTGTAAACCCAACTGATTGTATGCTTTTGCGAGCTCATACCAGCCGTGCCAGAGTTCTGTGTCCTGACCCAGCGCTAATTCAAGCTCTGTCCTTGCCCGTTCTACGTTCTCGACCGTCCCCGTGCTTAAGAGCGCGGAGCCGAACGCCGCACGGATTTGCGGAGCGTTAGGCAGGAGTTCGACCGCACGCTCATACGGCGCGACACCCTCGCTAACGCGTCCCATCTCCACATTGGCTTGGCCATACATCTCCAGGAAAAAGGGATTGTCGGGATCGTCAACGAGAAGGCCCTCGATTTCCTCAAAGGCCTGCGCCATATCGGGTAGCCGGAAATAGGCCATGGCCCGAGCGTAGCGCGCGGGATAGCTTGTGTCGGATTCGGGATATTGGCGAAGTGTTGTGTTGGGATGATTTGTATAACCACGCAATTTCGCGCGCAGCATTTCGAAAGCGTGTTCGATTTCGGGAGGATCTTTCCGATCGGCATAGGGTGACATCTCGACAAGATTTTCCAAACGGAAAATGCGGTCTCGCGGCACAGGATGGCTTCGCGCATATGCCGGTTGTCGGTTAGCGCTGAGAATTTCCTGTCCTTCGAATCGGGCGAACAATTCAAGCATTCCGCGACCGGATTGGCCGGTCGCCTCAAGGTAACGAACTGCAGATTGGTCCGCGATAGATTCCTGCGCGCGCGAGAAGGCAAAGAAACTTCCCATCGCGGCACTTTGGCCGCTCATCATAATTGCCATTCCGGCTTCCGGTAGGCCAGCCAAAGCAACGCCGATTCCTGCAGCGAGCGAAAGAATCATGGGGATGCTCGCGGCGCGCATGCCTTCGCGCGTGCGGATCAAATGTCCGCCAGCAATATGGCCGGTCTCATGCGCCAGCACGCCGATTAATTGATTGGCAGATTCCAAATTTGTGATCAGCCCGGTGTGGACGAATAAATGCTGTCCCCCACCGACGAAGGCGTTGATCGAGGGATCGTTTACGATGTGAAGTTGCACGGCATAGGGGTTCAATCCGGCCGTGATCAGAAGCGGATCGAGATAGGAACGTATGACTTGTTCCGTTTCCGTATCCCGAATTAGCGCCATGCCTTGGGCGTGCGCCGGAAGCGACCACAGAGAAACGATTGCAACAAGAAATATTGCAACGGCCGCGCTGGGCGCAGATTTTATAATCGCGGAATACGCTTTCAAATCCGCTTACTCCTATCAGCCCAAACACCCCGTTCAGCTTCGACGGTAGGTTCCAGCCCATGTTCCGTCAATCTTGCCTTACATGACGTTACCGTCATGAGTCGGAAACGGTCGGGCTTTTGGCTAAATGCCTAGTTTTCTCTGCCACCAGCCTTTTTTTGATGCGCCCGCGCTTTCCTTATTTTCGGCAGCTATTGCCGGAATTGGAATTTCTTTGGGCGCCTCGACATTGCTATCGCCCGGCGCCGGATTGGAAGTGGGCGCGCTTGGCGGCGCTGAGGTCTGCGCTGGCTCCGCAATTTTAATGTTAACCGCCTGTAGCGCTCTGGTTTTCTTTTCCGCATTGCCGGCCGCGGCTCCCGCATTAGCCATTCTTCCAGGGGCATCAGACGCTTTAGCGTCATTGATCGCCCCACTTTGGGCATTTGTACCGGACTCCTTATCAGGTCGCCGCCCCCGCCGGCCTCGCCTTCGCCGCCGCTTTTTGTGCTCACCTGTGTCTTCTGATTCCGCCGGTTCGGCGTTTGATTCAGCGGCTTCAGGTTTAAGATTTTCCACCGACTCGCTGGGCGCCGCGGCTTCTTCGCTACCCTCTGGCGCCGCATCGCTATTTTGCTGGCCGCGGCCACGACCTCCACGTCGGCGCCGGCGCCGGCGTTTGCGTCCGTCGCTTTCGCCCGATTGTTCGCTTTCTTGTGCGGCTTCCGCTTCGGCTGGGCTCTCCTCGGCTTCGGAGGGTTTTTCTTCTACCTCTTCCTCTTCCTGGTCTTGAAAGCCCGCCTCAATTGATACCGCGGAGAGTTTGCGTTGCTTCGACGGCGGGCGTTTGCCCACGCGTTCGATTTCGAACGTGCCCCCAGACATCTCGTCTTTGGTTTCGAACGCAATCGACATTTCATATGACTGCTCAATACGCGAAATTTCGGCGCGCTTGTGATTGAGCGTGTAAATGATGATTTCATTTGGCGCGCGCGCGATCAGACTTACCGCGTTTTGCTGCTGACCCTCTTCGTCAAGCGCCCGCAATAATTGCAGGGAAGCCGACTCGGTCGAGCGGATGTAGCCAAGGCCTTCGCAATGCGGACAAGCCAGCGTTGATCCGGCAAGAACGCCTGCGCGAAGGCGCTGCCGAGACATCTCGAGCAAGCCGAATTGGCTAATTTTTCCGATCTGGATTCGAGCGCGATCATTGCGAATAGCGTCGCGAAGGCGTTTTTCGACGCTGCGGTCGTTCTTGCCCTCATCCATGTCGATAAAGTCGATCACAACCAGCCCGGCCAGGTCGCGCAATCGCAATTGGCGCCCGATCTCGTCGGCGGCTTCCAAATTTGTTTTGCGGGCGGTTTCCTCGATCGAGTGCTCGCGTGTGGCCTTGCCCGAGTTCACGTCAATCGAAACCAGCGCTTCCGTCTGGTTGATGACAATGTAGCCACCTGATTTAAGGGTAACGACCGGAGAGAACATCGCGTCCAGCTGGTCATCAACTTGGAAGCGTTGAAATAGCGACATGCCTTCCTTGTAGAGTTTCACGTTCTTGGCATGACTTGGCATGATCATGCGCATGAAGTCTTTGGCATCGCGATAGCCGGCTTCGCCGTCGACAGTTACTTCCGAAACTTCTTTGCCGTAGAGGTCGCGGATCGTTCGCTTTATGAGATTGCCTTCCTCATAAACAAGTGCCGGCGCGTTCGATTTGAGAGTCAATTCGCGAACCGAATCCCAAAGGCGCAACAAATATTCGTAGTCGCGTTTGATCTCCGCTTTGGTTCGGTTTGCTCCGGCGGTACGAATGATAACGCCCATTCCTTCGGGCAATTCGAGCGATTGGGCGGCAGACTTCAAACGTTTCCGGTCGGTCATCGACGTAATTTTGCGCGATATGCCGCCGCCGCGAGGCGTATTCGGCATCAGCACGCAATAGCGCCCCGCCAGTGATAGATAGGTGGTAAGCGAAGCCCCCTTATTTCCGCGCTCTTCTTTCACTACTTGAACGAGGATGATCTGTTTGCGCCGTATGACTTCCTGAATTTTATAATGGCGGCGCCGCGGCGGACGCTTGCGGCGGCTTTTTCGCTCCATTGTGGCAGGCGTGCCGGTGCTTTCTGCTAAGACTTCGGGGCGTTCCGTATCGCTACCTTCCTCGGCTTTATCTTTTTCCTCTTTCGCTGGCTCTGCCTCGATCTCCTCTTTGGCGTCGACAGCATCGATTTTCGTTTCGCTTTGCAACCCATCGTCCTCGCTGCTTTGCGCGGAGGTGCCGTCCTGGTCGTTCTCAATGGGCGTCGCTTCGAGCGGCTGTTTGTCCTCGTCGCTTTGGGTTGGATCATCGTCGGCGCTGGAATCGCCGCTGGAATCGCGGCCGGCATCGCTATTGGCATCGCTGTTGGTATCAGGCGAAGGAAGCGCGTCGGAATCGGAGATTTCCAAATCTTGTGGTTCGGAAGAATCAGTTTCTACGTCGTCTGCGCCCTCGGCGTTTTGGTCCGCATCAGCGGCGTCGGCTTCGGATACCGCTTCTTCAATGTCCTCACCGGTTGCCTCGGCTGCCAATATGCCCGGCTTGGACGGCGCAACATTTGTTGCAACCGAGTCCACCTCTTCGTCTTCTTCGATCAGGCGTCGCGATTGATCCGCGAGTAGCGCCTGCCGGTCGGCTACGGGTATCTGATAATAGTCCGGGTGAACTTCCGAAAAGGCGAGGAACCCCTGACGGTTGCCTCCATATTCGACAAACGCCGCTTGCAGCGAGGGTTCTACGCGGGTGACTTTGGCGAGATAAATATTGCCCTTAAGCGGGCGACGGCTCGCGGATTCGAAGTCGAATTCTTCGACTTTGTGGCCGTCGAGTACAACGACCCGGGTTTCCTCCGGGTGACTTGCATCAATAAGCATGCGCTTGGACATGAATGTCTCCAAGCGATCTGATCCGGCGCCAAAAGCGGTGGCGCGCGCATAATTCTGTGCGCTCGCTCGCCCCGCCGAAAAGATCGCGATGTCTGAAAATTGGGTTTGGACCGGCGCGTCAAGGGCATCAATGGGCGCAAGTTTCGCGCCTGCCGTTGGAAATCAAGAATTAAATTTGTGCCAGCCATCTCATTTTGCGCCAGTGCATTGCGAGGCTCGAATGCGGCATCGTTTGCGACCGGCCGTTTCCCTATGGCCCATAATGCGCGCAAACCTTGCTGGCGCTTTATGTTCTCCTAGGCTTCCGCGCTCTTGGCGCGTGGAAGCCAAATTTCTCCTACCAATCCCCCTCATCTCAGCGAATCGCATGGGCAACCGGTAGGTGAACTTGTATTGACGCTATTCATCGACGGCAAGCGATTTGCCTCTGAACCAGCCGATCATCTTAAGAATGCCAAGGAATCCGCGGAAAATGAGGGCGTTACGGTTGCACGACTATCGCCCGGATTTGCTAACGGAGTATAAATGATTTGGCCTGAATTTAGCTTTATTCGAGCGCGCGTATTGGCTGTGACAAAGACAAGAAATCCAGTGGGACGATTTGTAGGTAATCTAAAAGTGGGACTGGGTGCTGCGCTATTGGCGGCATTGCCTTCGCTCGCATTTGCAGCTGAATCGGTGCCGCTGCCGATTCCGGCGCCCCGGGGTCCAACCCAACCGGGTCCAGCCGCGATTGCGCCGGCCGCGGCCTCGACTGACCCGCTGGGCGCGCTTCTGGAACGGGTTTCGGCGCCTGCTGCACAACAGAATATGCCCGTCGTCATCGATCTCAGGCTGGGCGAGGAGGGAGATAGGACGCGCCTCGTGGTCGAGTTGAGCGAGCCGGTTGGTGTCCAAGTCTTCACACTTACAGAGCCAAATAGAGTCGTGATCGACATGCCCGAAGTGCTTTGGCGCAATCCGGAGAATGTGCCGCCAACGCGAAACGGTATTGTCCAAAGCTATCGCTACGGTCTCTTTCGCGAGGGCAATTCGCGTTTTGTGATCGATCTCAACGCACCGGTGCGTGTTTCGGTGCCGCTGACGTTTCCTCCAGATGGCGAATTTGGTTTTCGCCTGATACTCGATCTCCATCAGACCAGCGTAGAAGATTTCGTTGCCAACGCCGGATGGCCGCAGGAGTTTCGTGGCGCGGCCGCGTTTGGTGCGCCGTCCGAGGAATTGAACACTGCCGAGGCTCGGGCTCCAGATCCCGTCCCCGCGGTTGCACAATCCACGGCGCCGAACACTGTCGCGAAGCGCATAATCGTTGTCGATGCCGGTCATGGCGGGATCGATCCGGGAACTCACGGCGCCAGCGGGCTGGAGGAAAAAACGGTTGTGCTCGCCGTCGCGAAGAAACTTCGTGAGACACTCGAAGCAACCAATCGCTACGATGTGCACCTCACACGCGAGACGGACATCTTCATTCCCTTGCGCGGTCGGGTTGATATTGCGCGGGCAGCAAAGGCGGACCTCTTTTTGTCTCTGCATATCGATTCGCATGATATACGCGACATTCGAGGGGCTTCGGTTTACACGCTTTCCGAAGAGGGCTCGGATCAAGAAGCAGACCGGTTGGCTGAAAAAGAGAACATGTCCGATGTGATAGCGGGCATAGATCTTGCGCGCGAAGATAATCCCGTGGCCTCGATCCTGATAGATCTCGCACAGCGCGATACCATGAACCGCTCGGTTCGTTTTGCCGAGACCGTCCTCACCAATCTTTCGCAATCAACCTATGTGCGACCGACGACGCCGCGTCGTTCTGCGGGCTTTGCGGTGCTGAAAGCGCCAGATGTGCCTGCGGTACTGATCGAGCTTGGCTATATTACCAATCAAACTGACGAGAGAGAGATGGCAACGGATGCCTGGCGATCACGAGTCGCCGGGTCGATAACTTCGGCAATTGACGGGTATTTTGGCGATGGCACCTCGAGTGAAAGCCTTCAGGTGGCCATTCCATGAAGCTAGAAGAGACAATCCGAGCAAAACAGACTTTTTCCGGCCCCATTGTGAGTGTTAGACCTAGGGCGATGCTATGGAACATTCGCCGGGTCGCTGCGTTCTCGCGAGGTGAGTAGAAACATGAAGCGAATTTGTAAGTATATGCTGGGCGGGATAGCCGCGGTGTCGATTGGCGGCACTTTGGCCGTGCTCGGATATGTTTTTTGGCTGTCACGCGATCTGCCCGGCTATGAGGCGTTGGCGGATTACGAGCCGCCGGTCACGACGCGCGTCTATGCAGGCGATGGCACCTTGGTAGGTGAGTATGCGCGCGAACGGCGCCTCTTTTCACCGATATGGGCAATGCCACCCATACTGAAAGCGGCTTTTCTCTCGGCCGAAGACAAGAATTTCTACTATCACCCCGGTGTCGACATTCTCAGTACCGCTCGCGCCGCCGTCTACAATTTGCGTAGTTCGGGCCGACCGCAGGGCGCCTCGACAATCACCCAACAAGTAGCTCGAAATTTTCTTCTGACGCGCGATTTTAGCTATGAACGCAAGATTCGTGAGGCGGTTCTTGCGCTGCGCATCGATGCCGCGTTCGAAAAAGACGACGTATTAGAGCTCTACCTCAACCAGATTTTCCTGGGCGACAATTCCTATGGTGTAACCGCTGCAGCGATCAATTATTTTGGCAAGACGCTCGACGAGCTTACGCTAGCCGAGAGCGCTTATCTTGCAGCGCTTCCCAAAGGGCCTGCCAATTATCACCCGGTTCGCTACACCGCGGCAGCCATCGAGCGCCGGAACTGGGTCCTCGATCAAATGCAGGAGAATGGCTACATCTCAGATGAAGAGATCGCGCTCGCCAAGGCGGAAGAACTCGTAACCTATAGCCGTCCGTTCGGCGCAGTCGCACCCGATGTCGACTATTTCGTCGAAGAAGTGCGCCGGTTTCTCTATGACCGCTACGGCGAGGAAGCGCTCTACGATAGCGGGCTGCAAGTTCGAACGACGCTCGATACCCGCCTGCAGGAAATTGCAGTGCGCTCGTTGCGAAACGGTTTGGTCGCTTACGATAGGCGTCATGGATGGCGCGGTCCGGTTGCGCAGATCGACATGGGGGGCGATTGGCGCGCCGCCCTTGCCGAAGTCGAGAACAAGTCGGGGGTAGATAACTGGCGCTTGGCTTTGGTGACCGGAGCCAGCGAAGACGATGCGGCCGAACTCGTTTTTGCCGATGACTCAAACGGTGCCATACCGTTCTCCGAACTCACCTGGGCCCGTCGGCAAGTCAACACTTATGTTGGGCCGCAAGTGCGCAATGTGAGCGATGTCGTTGAGGCCGGAGACGTTGTTTACGTCGAGGCGCGTACAGGCGAGGACGCGGAGCCGGGAACGTTTATTTTGCGTCAACTTCCGGAGGTCAATGGCGCGATTGTTGCGGTCGATCCGTTCTCGGGTCATGTGCTGGCGCTCTCGGGTGGGTTCTCTTACGTATCGAGCGAATTCGATCGCGCAATGCAGGCCGACCGGCAGGTAGGCTCCACCTTCAAACCTTTCGTTTACGCGACGGCTCTCGACAATGGCTATACGCCTATTACGAAAATATTGGATGCGCCTTTCGCGGTCGAGCAAGGCCCCGGACTGCCTTTGTGGACACCCCAAAATTACGAGGTGGGTAGCTATCTTGGTGAAACGACCCTGCGTCGCGGCATAGAGCTTTCGCGTAATGTGATGACCGCACGGCTTGCGAATGAAGTGGGGATGGAAAAGATTTCCGAGCTCGTCGAACGCCTGGGCGTGTATGACGACCTCGAACCGTTTCTTTCAATGTCGCTTGGTGCCGGCGAAACAACACTTTTGCGCATGACGACCGGCTACGCGCAATTCGTCAATGGCGGCCGCAAATTGGAGCCGACTTTGATCGTTCGGGTCCAGGACCGGCGCGGCAAGACCGTCTATCGGTTTGATGAACGCGGCTGTATTGGCTGTAACGCTGAAGATTGGACGGCCCAGGAAAAGCCTTTGCTTGATGAGAACATGCCGCAAATATTGGATCCCCGGACGGCCTATCAAGTTACTTCGTTACTCCAGGGAGTCGTCCAGCGTGGCACCGGCGCTTCGATCAGCACGCTCGGAAAACCACTTGGGGGCAAGACGGGAACGACAAGCGAGTTTCGCGACGCATGGTTTATCGGATTTTCCCCGGACCTTGCGGTGGGGGTCTATGTCGGCTTCGACGATCCACGCTCCTTGGGGCAGGGCGAAGAGGGCTCCCGCGCGGCCGCCCCTGTATTCAAGCAATTTATGGCGGAGGCGCTTGCCGACGAACCGCCGACGCCGTTTCGCATTCCGCAAGGCGTCGTGCTGGTGCCGATCAATCCGCGCACCGGAGCGCTTATGCGGACCGGCCAAGCGGGCGCAATATTAGAGCCCTTCAAGCCGGGAACCGAACCGGGTCTGCGATCCATATCAAGCTTCGGCAATGGCGGCTTTGATGGTCAGGGATACGCCACAGAAATAACCAATAACCCGGACACTTTGGACATTCAGATCGGCTCGGGCACAGGCGGGCTATACTAGCAGCGCTCCGATCTCCCAGCGCCAGATAGTCCTAACTTAGCGTATCAGCCAGCTTGTCGAACGAGCTGACCCAACCATGGCGGTGGCTGTCGCGCGATTCCGTCGACTCTAAGCCTTGTTGGCGCAGCGTCATTTCCGTCTTTCCGCCTTTGTTCTCGAAGGTCACGGTAATAATTGTCTCGACACCCGCCGATCCGTCCGGATGTGCGTTCTCCCAGGCCCAGGTGAACACTAAACCCGTATTTCCCAAGTAGCGCCGATATTCAGTGCGGCGAGAAGGCGATTCTTCTATAAGAATCATGAAGTTGTAGCATGCATGGAGCGGCGGATATGGCACACCCGATGGGTGAATCGAAACCGGGGCGCCTTCGGGTCGTTTTTGACCGTCGCTTGAAGCTTGAATTCCACGGTTCCAAGATCACCTCTGATGCCGGGTTGCTCTCCTACCGGGAGCTTGACGATGCCCTCGGCCTGACTGAGATGGCCGAGGGTGTTTTCCACGACAGCCGTACCGGCAAGAACGGATGGCACGGCCTAACGGGGCAGTTCCGTCAGTCCGTCAGTCCGTCTTTGGCCGTCTTGGCGGATACGACGACGTGAACGATGCCGATCGTCTGGGTCGTGATCCCGCCATGCGCTGGATTGTCGGCGGCAAGGCCATCGAAAGACAGGCCGCTTTCACCAGCCAGATGGGACGCTTCGAGACGGAGCTATTGGCCGCCGACGAGAACGTTGAAGCCTTGGCCGACATGAACGGGGTGTGGATCAACAAGGTTCATGACCGCCATCCGCCGAAGATGATCATCCTCGACATGGATAGCTCCGTCAGCCCGACCCATGGCGACCAGGAAGGCACAGCTTACAACGGCCACTTCGGCTGCACCTGCTATCATCCCCTGTTCCTGTTCAACCAGTTCGGCGACTTGGAGAGATGTTCCCTGCGCCCCGGTAATGTTCACAGTGCTGACGGATTGCGGAATGTTCTGGAGCCGGTGGTGATGCGCTATAAGGAAAGGAAGGTGCGGCTGTATTTTCGTGGCGATGCCGCCTTCGCCTCACCGGAGATATACGAATATCTCGAAGCCGAGGGATTACTCTACGTCATCCGCCTCAAAGCGAACGCGATTCTCCAGCGGAACATTGCCCATCTGCTTACGCGACCTGTCGGTCGCCCGCCCGACCATGTTCGCCGTTTCCACGCCAGCTTCAGCTATCAGGCTGGATCGTGGAACAAGAAGCGCCGTGTCGTGGCCAAAGTGGAGTGGCATCCCGGCGAGCTGGTTCCTCGCGTCGGTTTCATCGTCACTAATCTGTCGCGCCCTACCAAGCGGGTGGTGGCGTTCTATAATCACCGTGGCACGGCGGAGCAGCACATCAAGGAAGGCAAGAACGCCATCAACTGGACCCGTCTGTCATGTCGCAAGTTCCGCAACAATGCCGTTCGGCTCCAGCTTCATGCGCTGGCATATAATCTGGGCAGCTTCATGTGGACACTGGCCTTGCCGAAGGAGGTGGAGCACTGGTCGATGACGACGTTGCGCGACAAGCTGGTGAAGATAGGGGCCAAGGTTGTCCGACATGGCCGCTACGTTACGTTCCAATTGGCTGAGGTGGCGGTGCCGAGGGACCTATTCCGGAAAATCCTGAGCTTGATTGATGATCTGCGGCGAAGACCCGCTCCGGCGTAGGCCGAGGGAATCGACGGCGAGGAGAAAGCGACAGGAGAAGTGTGTCTGGATGGCGAGAAAAATGACCGAGTGGCCTTCCAAGCGCGGGCCGATTACCAAAATCATGCCATCGGATGGCTGCAAAGGGGATACAGCACCCTTGGCGATGGGAAAGTGGTACGATTTCTACGAATTTGGATGGCATCTGGGGAATGTAGGTTAAACGGTCCGGTCTAGAAATTTCTCGATAGACGCCTCCTGCGGTCGGCGTACCGCCCGGCTCCAGATGCATGATGATCCGATATCGGCCGCCAACCTTTGGCTCGAGCGCGTCGATCTCAGCACGAACGCCGTGTGGCCCCATCCATTTTGCGAGTTGTGTGGCTTCCAACCATGCATCGAAGACTGCTTCGCGCGAGGCCTCAAAACTGCGGCTGACCACAAGAACCGACTCTTCAGCTGCGGCCTCTTTTCCCATGAGATTTCTCCTTCTTCGAAAGTTTGGTTTTTAGATGTGTGTCGAGGCGCTCAAAGCTTTCGCTCCAAAAACGTCGGTAAAATTCCAGCCACTCGGACGTGTCACGAATGCCGCGTGTGTTCAGCGTATATTTACGAAATTGGCCTTCGCGCCTTTGGGAAATGAGGGCCGCGCGTTCGAGCACGCGTAGATGGCGGGAAATAGCAGGCAAAGAGATGGGAAAGGGGACTGCAATATCGGAAACACTGGTTTCGCCCTGTGCAAGGCGCGCGACAATCGCCCTGCGGGTGGGGTCTGCTAGGGCGGCAAAGGCGCGGTCGAGATGTGGCTGCGGTTTCATTTAACAGTTGCGTTAATTAACAATACTGTTAAATAAAGCAGGCTAGACCTTTGGTCAAGCTCAAAATCACGGGCTTTACGGCCGCCATGGGCTAGCCCTATATCAACGGCAAATCGCGAAGGTGCTTTGATGCGCGCAGAGACCGAAAGAACAGTCGCCCAAATTAAGCAGTCACTCGAACTGCTGAGGAGGCATCTTTGACTTGGAAAATTCGAAGCGCCGCTTGGACGAGCTAAACGCCAAATCCGAGTCTCCAGAGTTTTGGAATAATCCGGAAGAGGCGCAGGTGCTCATGCGCGAACGCACCCGCCTTGATGACGCGATTTCGTCCTACTTTGCGCTCGAGGCCGAGTTCAACGACACGGTCGCGATGATTGAGTTGGCCGAAGCCGAGGGCGACAAAGAATTGGTCGGCGAGAGCGAATCCAGTCTCGATGCGCTTAGGGCGCGCACAGCGGCGATCGAACTTGAGTCCATGCTTTCGGGCGAGGCCGACCCAAACGATGCCTATCTGGAGGTCCACGCCGGAGCCGGGGGGACGGAATCTCAGGATTGGGCAAACATGCTTCTGCGCATGTATGCGCGCTGGGCCGAGCGCAAAGGATATAAGGTTGAGTATCTCGAGGAGAGTGAGGGCGAAGAGGCAGGGATAAAATCCGCAACTATCTGTGTGAAGGGCCACAACGCCTATGGTTGGCTGAAAACGGAGAGCGGCATACATCGCCTCGTTCGGATATCGCCCTTTGATTCCAATGCGCGGCGGCATACCAGTTTCGCAAGCGTGGGCGTTTACCCCGTAATCGATGACAAAATCGAAATAGACATTCCGGAGAAAGAAGTTCGCATAGACGTCTATCGTTCTTCCGGTGCAGGCGGACAACACGTCAATAAAACCGAGAGCGCCGTGCGCATTACGCATCTTCCGAGCGGTATCGCTGTTCAGTGTCAGAATGACCGCTCGCAGCACAAGAATCGTGCCACAGCCTGGGAGATGTTGCGCTCAAGGATGTATGAGGCCGAGTTGAAAAGGCGTGGGGATGCGGCTCAGGCGGTTGCGGATGCCAAGTCGGATATTGGCTGGGGACACCAAATCCGGTCCTATGTCCTGCAGCCCTATCAGATGGTGAAGGATTTACGCACCGGAATGGAGAGCCATGCGCCACAAGACGTGCTCGACGGCGATTTAGATTCCTTCATGGCGGCATCGCTGGCCCAAAAAGTCGGCGGGGAATCTTCCGGGGACGTCTCCGACTTGGAATAATTTTGGGCGGCTCGCTCAGGGGTTCCGAAAAATTACTTACGTTCTTTATTGTCGATCGGAGTGAAGCTTGCAGCCGCGCGAGCCCGCGCCACCCCCGCCCGCGTATCACGGTCCCTCGATCCGCTCGGTCCCGAATCATTGGGAGCACTCGATTTGTTGCTCTTTTGCGCTTCGGTTGCGGCCGCTTGCGGAGCATTTTCCTGCTCCCTCAGCGCGGGCGCATCGTTAAGCGGATTGTTGGAGTGCCGGCAATTGCCTTCGAAGACTGCTCCGGACTCCATCGACAACGCCTCATGAAGAATGTTTCCTTCAACATGAGCGTTCGCACAAAGCTGAACCTTCTTGGCCCGAATCCCACCCTCTACGCGGCCACGAATAATCGCGTCCTCGGCGTAAACGTCGCCTTGGATAGAGGCCTCATCGCCAATCACGAGCGCACTGGCGCGGATGTCGCCCTCGATGCGTCCATCCACCTGGACATCACCCGACGAAATCAGTGTCCCAATAACCGTCAGATCCGTGCTGATAATCGAAGGTACGCTGGCACGATTTGTCCGCTTGGCAGATGGTTGTTGCGTCACAGCGGTATCAGCGTCCTTGCTCTTCGTGAACATAGCGGCCCGCCCTCAAAAACTCGCTCGGATTTCGTATCGTATCTTTAAACCAAACCTCATAATGGAGGTGTGGTCCGGTGGTGCGCCCCGTCGATCCGAGTGTTCCAACAACCGCACCTTCATCCAATTCACTTCCCACACTCACCATGATCTTCGCGAGGTGGCCATAACGGGTCTTCAGCCCATAACCGTGATCAACTTCCACCGAATTGCCATAGGCTCCGTTCCGCCCGGCGAAGACAACTTTGCCCGGCGCGGTCACCTGAACGTCGGTGCCGCGCGGCCCGGAAAAGTCTATTCCCCTATGAAATGATAACTGTTTGGTAAACGGATCCGGCCGAGCCCCAAAACCACTGCTCCGCCAATAGCTCTCTCCAAGGACCGGTTCGACCATGGGCATCGACAGAAGTGCAGTCGCGAGCTCAGAGAATTCTACAAAGCCGGACGTCGCTTCAAGTGCCAATTCGTGAAACGACGGATCGCCGCCCGACAACGCATTAGGCGTCATCAATAGCTCAGGGCCTCCAACACCGCCGGCATCTGCGCTTGCCTGTTCCAAAAGTGTCTCAGGCCTAAGGCCAGCCAACTTTATCGCCTGGTCAAAACGTCCAACATCGCGGCTCACTTCGTCGCGAAGCTCGGAGACAAGAGTGCGTTGGATTGGGAGAAGACGGTCGAGTCGCGCCTCGAGTTCTTCCATCTGGCGAAGCGAGGGGTGATTGATGCTTTGTTGCTCCGGCCGGCCGCGGAAAAACGTTCCCAATCGCCTGACGGTGTTTTCGAAGAAGCTCTGGGTCGTACCGCCGATACCAAGCTGCATAGGCTGAATAATATCTATTCTCGAAGCAGACGACTCGGCGGCGGGCAGGGCAGTTTCAATCGCGGAACCGGACCCGGTCATTGTTACTTCCGGATCGAAATCCAAATCCAGCTCAAAGCCATTGCCTATCGCCGCGCCGAAGTTTACCTCGGCCGGCGCGGCTTCCAAGCCGAGTTCCTCACGAAGATTTTCTTTGCTGCGTATGAGACCCGCAAGAGTGCCATGTCTTACTTCAAGATCTTCAACGAGTACCCTGAAATGATCTTCTGTCGCAACCACCGCTCCGTTTAGTTTGTCATATGAGAGCTGTAGGTTGGCAATCCGCGTTTCATAAGTCCCTTGCATCTGCCGGTAGTTCTGTTCCTTAGCGGCAATGATGCGGTCCTTGAAAACCGTATTAACGGACGTGAAAGCAACCCAGCCCAAGGCAAGAAGAGTGATCCCGGCCAGGATCGACTGCATAAGTGGATTGAAGGTGAAAAATTGAACTCGCCCGCCGCTGCGAATGTAAACTTGACGCTCTGGGAATGTCGCACAGACATATGCCCAGGCTTGTTCGCGTAGCGAATTCACCATTAACCCAATCCTTAAACGCCTACCGATTTATTGGACGCTTCACCGGGGGCGCCCCCACCTTTCTATTTCAACCAAATTTCTATTTCAACCAAATTCTAGGCGTATGATCAAGCTCTTACATAAAAAAAACTTAAGGTCGCGTCAATCGCGCAGGCCAAGCGTGAGCGCAGCTAGATGGCTTTGGCCGCCGCTAGAACTTCCGCCGAATGCCCAGGAACTTTAACTTTTCGCCAAATCTGCCGGATGATGCCCTTACCGTCGATGAGAAATGTCGCGCGTTCCATGCCCATATAACGCCTTCCATACATGCTCTTTTCGACCCAAACCCCATAGGCCATTGCTACTTTGGTCTCTTCATCTGAGGCCAAAAGGACCTTTAAGCCGTGCTTTTTCTTGAATTTATCGTGTGAAGCCGGGCTGTCTTTGGAGACGCCAATAATGGTTGCTCCGGCGTTGCGAAAACGCCTGGAGTCCTCGGTAAACGCGATGGCCTCTTTGGTGCACCCAGAGGTGTCGTCCCTGGGATAGAAATAGAGGACCACTAGTTCGCCTTTGAGGTCGCTGAGGGCGATTTTTTCGCCGCCATCCCTGGGTAATTTGAATTTGGGGGCTTTGTCTCCTGGCTGAAGTTCCCTCTGCTTTGGCGCCATCTTCGTCCCCTCGGCGGTTGTTAACGTCTTTATTGTACGCGATAAGCGGAAAAAGCGCGCCGCGCAAGCAATGCAATCTCATGCTGGATGGGTGCAGGCGCGCGGTTTTCCGGGTTGGCGGGGTAGTCCCGGTATATACTTAATCGGTGGAGAGACTTGCCAATGCGAAGCCGCCATTTTCAGCGTGCGGGCCTTACACTTGGCGCGATCCTCGCGACGGTACTCTTTTTCATGGGCGGCGCAGCGCTGCGCTTGCTCATGGGGCCGATTTCGCTTGGGCCATTTGCCAGCGCAATCGAGGATTCCGTCAATCGCTCACTGATCGGCTTGGTTGTCCGATTTGATCAAGCGGTTCTGGAATGGTCTCGCAGTGACGGCCAGATAAATTTGATTATTTCTGGAACAAATGTTTTCGACTCGACTGGTCGTATCGTCGCCCAGGCCCCGAGATCGGATTTGGATTTTGATGTCGCCTCTCTACTCGCCGGAGAATTCGCCCTAAAGCGATTGACGCTAATTGGCGTTCAAATCACGGCAGTGCGCGATTCTGAAGGCGCGTTGAAATTGGGATTTGGCCAAGCCGAGAGCGACGTAGATTTATTCGATATGATCCGCAATGCGCTGGACGCGGCCGGCTCGGACAGCCAATCTCTGGAAACTTTTTCGATTGAAGATGCGCGGTTGGCGTTTCGCGATGAGAGTACTGGGCTCTTCGTCGTGTCGCCCGATGCGAATTTCTCGGTAACGAGAAACCAAAATCGGTTTGAAGCGTCATTAGATGCGGCCATAGAACTGTCCGGAGTACCTGCGCATTTGTCTGCCGTCGGTATGGTGGACGATGATGGAGTGGCGAGGGGCGGACTCCTCAGCGTAACGGGGCTTGATCTGGTTGCGCTCGCAGAGAATAGCGAGGCGTTTTCTGCATTGGCGCCCTACGCGCTGAAAATCAGTGTCGTCACCGAGTTCCAGCTTAGCGCCGATGGCCAGCTGGCCGGGGTGTCTTTCAGTTTTGATGGGGCGGGCAATGTAGCTCCACCTGCGCTGGGACGCGCCGTTCAGATCGACATGTTGGAAGTTCAGGGCCATTACGAGAAGGAGACCGGCCGACTCACGGTGGAGAATGCTCGAATTGAAAGTCCTAATGGCGCAGCAATTGTCCGGGGCCAGCTCGATATTGGATGGGATGGCGATGCCCTGGCGTCACTGGGCGCAGAACTAGAGGCTGAAGATGTAATCCTCGACCTACCCGATATCTTTGCAGAGCCAATTAGTCTGAGCTCTGCATATGTTGCCGCTTCCTACGATGTACCGACGCAGAGCATCGAATGGCAGCGCCTCGTACTCAATGGCGAGAGTCTTCAAGCTGAGTTTGAGGGAACAACCACGTTCCCCGATGACACAACACCGGCAATATATGTGACCGGTTCAGTTGACCGGCTGGCGGCGGAGGACCTTCTTCGCATCTGGCCCATTAACGTTGCTTCAGGCGCCCGGAATTGGATAGCGGATAATATATTTGAGGGTTTTATCGGCCCGCTCGGTCTCGCAATGGACATTTCGGTGGGGATGTTGTCACAAGACATACTGCCCGAAGAGGCCGTTACATTAGTCTTTCCCGTCGATGGCATCACGGCCAATTACATGTCTGGGCTTACATATTTGACCGAGCTGCAGGGCGATGCGCTGCTTTCCGGCGGCACGTTTCAAATGAGTGTTTCGGAAGCAAACATTGGCCCGCTCAGAGCTTCAGCTGGTGAGATTGTCATTCCAAACCTTCATAGTTTTCAGCCGCCAGGCGACATCCGAGCCATTGTTTCAGGGTCGATGACCGATGTTTTGACGTTGATCGATATGGAACCGCTGGGCTACCCCACGCGATTTAACGTCGATCCAAATGAAGTAAGCGGTGAAGTCGAAGTCGAGCTCGATCTTACGATTCCAATGCGTCGTGATTTGGATGTCGATGATGTACGCATCGCCATAACGGCTAGTGCGAGCAGATTGGGGCTTCCGTTAAGTGATACACGAGCTTTATCAAACGCACGCGCGCGAATTTTTGTCGACAATGACCGTCTTACGGCCGAAGGCACGGGCGATCTCAATGATGTTCCAATGCTTTTTACATGGGAAGAAAATTTCAATCCAGGAAATGCCTATTCGACCCATGTCGGCGTGCGTGGCACGCTCGACGAGGAGGGGCGCGAAAACCTTCATCTTGTCACGCCCGAATGGATGTCCGGGCCGGTCTCCGTTTCAGCCACATTTTTCGGAAGAGAATTCGACTTCGAAAAAGCCGAAGTGCGGGCCGATCTTACTGCTGCGCAAGCGGGCATAGAAGTCATAAACTTCGCAAAAGCGGCTGGCGAACGCGTCAGTGGTTCCGGAACGATAGAATTTCTCGATAGCGGCGCGGCCGTTATTTCCGACATACACGTGGCGGGTTTGGAAATCGAAGTTTTGGGAGAGTTTGCACTCGATGAGGCGGGGCGGCTGGTTTCGGCGTCACTCCCAACGGTTCGATTTGGCGCCAGCAGCGATTTTGGCGTCGCGCTCAGCGCTCCGATTGGGCAGACTCCATCTTGGCGTCTATATGGCCGCGGCATGGATGCGAGCCGCATTTTTACCGATGACGATGAACTTGCAACCGCTGAAACACAGGAAGAAGACGAGCAAGATATTTCTCCGATCCGTGTTGACCTGGAATTGGAAACGGTGGCCGTTCGAGAAGGAATGGCGTTGCGCGATGTCGCGTTTCGCTATGCCATCGAAGAAAATGAGCGGCTAACCGATTTTTATCTTGATGCGATGGGTCCGGGCGATGGAACAATTATTGGCCGCTTTAGCGAAGAAGATTCCATACGCGGTATAACAATATCATCCGATCAAGCGGGCGAGTTTGTCGAAGTCTTTACTGGCTTTCCTTCCCTTAGAGACGGCGAGATCCTTGTCGACGTGAAATTTCCTTCCGACAATGTGGCAGAGCCAAGCGTTGCGGCAGAGGACTATGGCGGCACCATCCGGATCACGGATTTTTCGGTCGTCGATCAACCCTTTATGGCAAGGCTGTTCTCGATAGGATCTTTAGATGGACCGCTGAGACTTTTGCAGAATGAGGGAATACCGTTCGCCGAGCTAGAAGCGCCATTCATGGCGCGTGGGGGTCAGGTAAATCTGCTCCAGGGCCGTGCCTCCGGTATTGCGATGGGCGTTTCATTCGAGGGCATGATCGATCGTGATAACGATACGATGGATATTAACGGCTCACTGGTGCCGGTCTTCGGACTAAACAACATGTTGGGCGCACTGCCCGTGATCGGAAACCTCTTGGTCTCACAGGACGGGGAAGGAATTTTTGGCCTAACCTATCAGGCCCGCGGGGAACTCAGTGAACCCCAAGTGTTGGTTAATCCCTTGTCCGTTCTGACACCGGGGATACTGCGCCGCATATTCGAGTTTGGCGGGCCACCCGAGGAATTTGGAGCGACCGCCGCAGTGCCCGCGCAATCGGCGTCCGACGGCGCACCCGATTCTGCCCCAGTTCAAACAGAATAGATGCCGCGCAGGCCGCTAAACCGGTTTGACAAGAATATGTTTCTTACGGCCGACCGATAGCTTGATCACGCCAGCCTCGGTAACGTCGGTTGGGCCAATCACGGCTTTGGTGTCGGAGACCACTTGATCGTTTAGACGCAGTCCCCCGCCTTGAATAAATCGCCGCGCTTCACTTGCGGACGAGGTTAGTCCCGCGAGGTTGGCTAAGGTGGCGACCGGAATGCTCTCCGCGATGCGCGTCCCAGCCACCTCGAAGGTCGGCAATCCCACGGCCAAACTGCCTTCCTCGAAAGTCCTGCGCGCGGTTTCCGCCGCTTCTTTTGTGGCCGTCTCACCATGCAAAATCCGCGTCGTTTCGCTTGCAAGAATCTTTTTGGCGTCGTTGAGTTCGGCCCCAGCCAGGCTCTCGAGGCGGGTGATTTCATCCTCGGAAAGTTCGGTAAACAGGCGCAGAAATTTCCCGACATCGGCGTCCTCAGTGTTGCGCCAGAACTGCCAGTAATCATATGGGCTCAACCTATCGGCATTCAGCCAGATGGCGCCTTTCGCCGTCTTGCCCATTTTTTCGCCCGAGGCGCTCGTAATAAGCGGCGAGGTCACGCCGAAAAGTTCGGCCTCCAAAAGCCGTCGCCCAAGATCGATCCCGGTAACGATATTTCCCCATTGATCGGATCCGCCGCATTGCAGCGTGCAGCCATAGCGTTTGTAGAGCTCGACGAAATCATAAGCTTGGAGGATCATGTAATTAAATTCGAGGAAGGAAAGCGGCTGATCACGATCCAATCTCAGTTTCACGGAATCCATTGTCAGCATGCGGTTGACGGAAAAACGTCGTCCCACTTCACGAAGGAAAGGGATGTATCCGAGCCGGTCCAGCCACTCGGCATTGTCCACCATAATGGCATCGCTCGGCCCGCCGCCGAAGGTGAGAAAACGCTCAAAGGTTTTCAAAATGCTTTTTTTGTTTGCAGCGATCTGCTCGTCGGCGAGAAGCGCGCGCGCTTCGTCTTTACCGGAGGGGTCTCCGACCTTCGTCGTTCCCCCACCCATGACCACGATTGGGCGATGCCCGGATTGCTGTAGGCGCCGCAAAATCATTATTTGCGAAAGACTACCCATATGCAGACTTGGCGCCGTGCAGTCGAACCCAATATAGCCCGTGACGATTTCGGCTCTCAAAATAGAATCGAGCGCAGTCTTGTCGGTGCAGTCGTGCAGCTGGCCGCGCTCCGAAAGGAGCTTCAAAAAGGAAGATTGGTATTGATGTGACGGAGCAGGCATAGCGATGTGTTACCAGGAATCGGCTGCGAGGCTGTATCACGAATGACGGATTCTAAGAAAGACGGCGCGGTCAAAGCCATTGGGCTCATGAGTGGGACATCGCTCGATGGGATTGACGCCGCTATTTTGGAGACCGACGGAGAGGGCGTTATTACGCCAGGCCCGGCACTTACGCGGGCCTATGATCCTGAATTGCGGGCATGTTTGCGCGCCGCGCTTGAAGAGGCCGGTGGCACGCCATTGGGTGCCAAAATGTCCGAAGAGATACGGCAGACCGAAATCAGCCTGACAATGGAGCACGCGGGCGCTGTAAAGGGTCTCCTAAGCGATGCGGGGCTCAAAGCCGATGAGATTTCCTATATCGGCTTTCACGGACAGACCATTTTGCACAGGCCCCGAGATCATCGGAGCTGGCAGATCGGCGACGGGGCAATGCTTGCCGCTGAAACCGCCATACCGGTCGTCAATGAATTTCGGAAGGCCGACATAGCAAATGGCGGGCAGGGTGCACCCTTCGCATCGCTTTACCATCGGGCCCGGGCGCTAAACGCGGACGCGCTGTTGCCGATGGTGGTGCTGAATATCGGCGGCGTCGCCAACGTCACCTATATCGGACCGGAGGACGTCTTGCTTGCATTTGATACCGGACCCGGAAACGCGCCCATCGACGACTGGATGGTGAAGCATATGGGCGAGCCGATGGACCGTGATGGCGCGATTGCCGAAAAGGGGGTCGTTAATCAGGACGCTGTATTGCAAATGCTTTCCCATCCCTATTTTGCGCACCCTCCACCCAAATCGCTTGATCGTTTCGACTTCACAAACGAGTTTGTGTCGGGACTGTCGCCGGAGGACGCGGTTGCGACGCTCACCGCGCTTACGGTGCTCTCGATTGTTCGAGGAATGGAGCATTTCCCGGCGCAAGAACGGGGGTGGCTGGTTGCGGGCGGCGGCCGGCACAATAAAGCGATGATGGAGTCGTTGCGCGGGGTTATACGCGCGCCGGTGTTGCCGGTAGAAAAGGCAGGGTGGCGCGGCGATTTTCTTGAAGCAGAGGCGTTTGCCTATCTCGCGGTGCGTAGCGCAAAAGGCTTGCCGCTTAGCCTTCCGAGTACAACCGGCGTGCCACAACCAATGACTGGCGGACGCCTGCACCTGCCAACCTGATCACATCACGCTCTAGCGGCCCTCCGGATTGGCCATGCGATTACTGGAATAGCCTTCGACGACCCCGAGTACCTCTTTGGAGTGTGCGTCGAAGAAGTGATTTGCACCTTCTACCTTTGTATAGGTGATCTTGATTCCCTTCTGCGCTGTCAGACGGTCAACAAGCTTTTGCACATCCATTTCCGGTACGACGGAATCTTTTGTGCCGTGTACGATAATTCCGGAAGTGGGGCAGGGAGCAAGAAACGCAAAATCATACATGTTGGGCTGCGGGGCGATGGACACGAAGCCGGTTATTTCCGGCCGGCGCATAAGGAGCTGCATTCCGATCCACGCTCCAAATGATACGCCGGCGACCCAGCAAAAGGACGGGTTCGGATAAAGCGTCGCCATCCAATCGAGCACCGCCGCCGCATCGGAAAGCTCGCCCGCACCATTGTCGAACGAGCCTTGGCTGCGACCAACACCGCGGAAATTGAACCGCACAGTCGTACAGCCGAGCCTATAGAAGCGATGATAGAGATCGTAGATCAGCGGGTTGTTCATAGTCCCGCCAAATTGCGGGTGGGTGTGAAGAACCAACGCCATAGGCGCGTTTGGCGCCTTTTGCCGTATGTAACGGACTTCGATGCGCCCCGCTGGGCCGGGAAGAATAATATCGGGCATTGTCTCTTTCTTTAGCTGGAAGGCGTCAAAGGCCCCTGATGCCCTGCCGCGTTTGCAGGGCGATAACAAAAAGCAGTTATATTTCAGTATATTATAGTAGTTATCCCGCGCTTCACCCTATTCTTGACTGTATTACTCAGGAATTATATATCACCAGGGACTCGCCAGTTTGGCCGTGATTTGTCGCTTCTTACTACATTGGCGGGTTCGCATGGCAAGAGAAGTGTGATGCTTCAGCCAAAAAGATGAGGTGCAAGACGTGAAACTAAGCACGAAGGGGCGATATGCGGTGATGGCAATGGCCGATCTTGCCCGTCATTCCCATGATCGGCCACGCGACGATGCAAACATCCAAGCGCTCGCCGGAATCGCCGAGCGGCAGGAGATATCGCTGGCTTATCTTGAGCAGCTTTTTGCCAAGCTGCGCAGGGCCGGCCTTGTTTCCGGAGTTCGTGGCCCAGGCGGTGGTTTCAAGTTGGCGAAAGGCGCGGACGAAATGCGTATCGCCGATATCGTGATTGCCGTCGATGAGCCTTTGAAAGCGACACGCTGCTTATCGGAGAGCGAGGCCGGTTGTTTGAAGAAAGGTGGGCGCTGTCTTACCCACGATTTGTGGGATGAACTTGGCGCTCAGATCGAAATTTTTCTCTCCTCGGTGACGCTCGCCGATGTCGTTGAGCACCGCATCAGAGGGCGTGCGCGGAAATTGTCACAAAAATTGGCGCGCTCAGATGAGCATGTCGCCGCGTGAGCATACAAAACAGATGATTTATCTTGATCACAACGCAACGTCCCCGCTGCTTCCGCATAGCCGTGAGGTAATGATCGCTGCGCTTGAGGCTACGGGAAACGCATCGTCCGTCCATGCGCCGGGTCGAAGCGCCCGCACGTGCATCGAAGATGCGCGTGAAAAAATTGCACGGCTCGTCAATACGAAATCTGATGGGGTTGTTTTTACCGCTGGCGGAAGTGAAGCAAACGCTCTGGCGCTCCGCGGTGCCGTTGCAGGCGCTCTGGCTGCAGAGGATCGCATTACGCGCATCTTCGTTTCCGCGATCGAGCATGAAAGCGTGCGGGCAAACTCACTCGCAATTTCCCAATCTGTTGCAGGGATACGCTTAACCGAGCTCGCAGTGCGACCAGACGGATCGGTCGACGTGGAGGCCTTTCGTGTCCAGCTTTTGCAAGGCAAGGGCCGGGCGCTTATCTCGATCATGGCCGCGAATAATGAGACGGGTGTTATTCAACCCATTGAAGAGCTTATCGCTGTGGTACGGAAAGAGTGTGGTGACGACGCGCTTGTCCATATCGATGCGGCTCAATTCGTGGGGCGTTTGCCCACCTCCTTCGATGCCCTTGATGCCGATTACATGACCGTTTCGGCGCACAAATTTGGAGGGCCTCAAGGTGTGGGGGCGCTTGTCATTCGCGAGGGCGCACCATTGGTTCCCTTTAGCGTTGGCGCTCAAGAAATGGGCCGCCGCGGCGGCACGGAGAACGTTGCTGCAATCGTAGGATTTGGCGCAGCGGCGGAAGAAGTGCTTGTGGCTACGGAAAATGCCGAGCGGCTTCGAGGGTTACGAAATGAGTTTGAGGCAAAGCTCAAGAAAATCGATTCCAATCTAGTCATATTTGGTGAGCATGCGGAGCGCCTTCCCAATACATCGAATTTTGCGCTTCCCGGTCTTGCCGCCGAGACAGCCTTGATCGCGCTTGATCTCGAGGGGATCGCACTTTCGTCCGGGGCAGCGTGCTCGTCTGGGAAAGTACGGCCAAGCCATGTGCTTGCAGCGATGGGTGTTGATGCCGCGTTGGCGCGCAGCGGTTTGAGAGTCAGCCTTGGCCCTTCAAATGAACAAAATGACATCGATGCGGCGCTTGGCGCTTTAACGCGATTGGTTGAACGAAAGTCGCAACTCAATGTTGCGGCGGCGTAGGAGTTAGGATGGCCGATACCCAAACCAAAGAGCGCGTCGCTGATCTAGCGGGTGAGAAGTACAAACATGGCTTTGTCACCGATATCGAGATGGATTTTGCGCCAAAGGGCTTGAGCGAAGACATTGTTCGCTTTATTTCGGCGAAAAAGAACGAGCCGGAATGGATGCTCGAGTGGCGCCTGGAGGCCTACCGCCGTTGGCTCGAAATGCGCGAGCCGAATTGGGCGCGGGTATACTATCCGCCGATCGACTATCAAGACTCCTATTATTATGCGGCTCCAAAATCTCAGTCCGATGGTCCACAAAGTTTGGACGATGTAGATCCCAAACTACTTGAGACCTACGACAAACTTGGTATTCCACTTTCCGAACAAAAAATGTTGGCAGGCGTCGCAGTCGATGCAGTATTCGATTCCGTTTCCGTAGCCACCACTTTCAAGGCGAAGCTCACAGAGGCAGGTGTTAATTTCTGTCCGATATCGGAGGCTCTGCGCGAGCACCCAGAACTAGTCCGGAAATATCTTGGCACGGTCGTCCCCTCGACCGATAATTTTTTTGCAACGCTGAACTCGGCGGTGTTTTCGGACGGCAGCTTCGTCTATGTGCCAAAGGGCGTGCGTTGTCCCATGGAATTGTCGACCTATTTTCGGATCAACGCTTCTGAGACGGGGCAGTTTGAACGCACCCTCATTATTGCGGATGAAGACTCTTATGTTTCCTATCTCGAAGGCTGCACGGCGCCTATGCGGGATGAAAATCAATTGCACGCTGCGGTCGTGGAGCTGGTCGCGCTTGACGGCGCAGAGATCAAATATTCGACGGTACAGAACTGGTATCCAGGCGACGAAAACGGCAAAGGCGGTATCTTTAATTTTGTAACCAAGCGCGGCGATTGCCGAGGCCGCAATTCGAAGATCTCCTGGACGCAGGTTGAAACTGGCTCTGCGATCACCTGGAAATATCCGAGCTGTATTTTGCGCGGCGAGAATTCGGTGGGCGAGTTTTACTCGATCGCCATCGCAAATAATTATCAGCAGGCTGATACCGGCACCAAGATGATACATCTTGGTCGCAACACGCGCTCGCGGATTATTTCGAAGGGCATTTCTGCGGGCCATGCGCAAAACACGTATCGTGGACTTGTAAGCGTTCATCCGCGCGCGAAGAGCGCTCGGAACCATACGCAATGTGATTCACTTCTGATTGGCGGCGAATGCGGAGCGCATACGGTCCCGTATATCGAGAGCCGTTGTCCAACCGCAAATATCGAGCACGAAGCAACGACTTCGAAGATCAGCGATGAGCAGCTTTTCTATTGTCTATCACGCGGTATCCCGACCGAAGAGGCTGTCGCTCTTATCGTCAACGGCTTTTGCCGTGAAGTATTACAACAATTGCCCATGGAATTTGCGGTCGAAGCGCAGAAGCTTGTGGGCATAAGCCTAGAAGGCAGCGTGGGATGAGTGGGTCGCAAGGTTTGGGCTTCTCGCCTGCGCAAGTGTAAGGAACAAATAGTGCTTGAGATTAAAGATTTGCACGTCAGTGTTGGCGGCAAGGAAATTCTAAAGGGCGTCGATCTTTCGGTGCCGGCGGGCGAAGTGCATGCCGTGATGGGCCCGAACGGGTCGGGTAAGTCCACGCTCGCTTATACCCTTGCGGGCCGCGAGGGCTATGAAGTCACGAGCGGGAGCATTCACTATAAGGGTGAGGATCTGACGTCGCTCTTGCCTGATGTTCGCGCCGCTAAGGGATTTTTTCTTGCGCTGCAATACCCGGTCGAGATTCCGGGCGTTGCTACGCTTATGTTTCTTAAAACCGCTTTGAATTCGCTGCGCCGCGCGCGCGGAGAACCCGAGCTTGGCGCGATGAAAGTGATGAAGTTCGTTCGTGAGAAGGCGAAGGCATATAACATCACGGAAGAAATGCTGCGCAGGCCGCTCAATGTTGGATTTTCGGGTGGCGAGAAAAAGCGTCTCGAGATTCTCCAAATGGAAATATTCGAGCCCTCGCTTGCAGTCCTAGACGAAACCGATTCCGGCCTCGATATTGACGCGCTCAAGCTTGTTGCCCAAGGCGTAAACGCTATGCGTGCCGAATCTCGCGCAATGTTGGTGATTACCCACTACCAGCGTCTTTTGGATTATATCGTGCCGACGCGCGTACATGTTTTGCGTGAGGGCAAAATCGTAACTTCCGGTGGACCAGAGCTCGCCCAGGAACTGGAAAAGAAGGGCTATGAGAACATCACGGAGGCGGCTGCGTGACCGCACAAGCATTTCCCATAATAGACCCTAAGACGTCCTTGTTCCGCGATGACTTCGCGGCCAACGCGGCAGATTTTCCTGGCGCCGGACTATCTTGGCTGAAAGCGCGGCGTAAAGCGGCGCTCGAAGCGTTTGGGCAGACCGGTATGCCGACGAGGCACGCTGAGTCCTGGAAGTATACCGACCTTGCAGCTGCTCTTGAGAGCGATCTCGAACCTGCGACCGCATTTCGCGCTGGGACCGAAGTGCCCGCTGCGATTACCGGAAATTTCTCTCCTAAAGGCGCAACGCAAATCACGCTAGTGAACGGGTATCTGCATCTTATTGGCGGCGCCGAGCTGTCTAAATCTCTCGACGTGGTTGATCTTGCGCAGCTATCCGTGCGGACGCCCGAATGGGTAGAGAAGCATTTAGGGCTTCATGCGTCGGCGGCAGACCAAGCCTTGGGTGCGGCCTCTCTTGCGCTAATGCGTGGTGGCGTTGCCATTCGTGTGAAGGCCAACGCAAAAGATCTTCCGCCGCTGCATCTTAATTTTTTGAATCCGGAACGCAGTCATGGGTTGATGAGCCATGCGCGCGTTCTCCTTCTGTTGGAACAGGGCGCATCATTGGAACTTGTCGAAACCCATACGGGTGTCGGAGAGGATCAGCTTCTCGCTAATCTTGGAATGGAGATTGTTCTTCATAGGGACGCGCATCTTGCTCATTTTCGGTTTCAGGAAGAAACGGGGCAGACATTGCACGTGACGAGCATTGGGGCAGCGCTGTCGGGTAACGCGAAGTACCGCGCGTTAGTGGCAAATTTGGGTGGACGCCTGTCTCGGATTGATATGAACGTCGAATTGAACGAGCCGGGTGCGGACGCGACCCTGCGAAGCATTACCGCTCTGGACGGTGAGGCACATTCTGACGTCACCACGGTTATGGACCACGCCGCGCCACACACAACCAGCCGCCAACTCTTTAAAAGTGTTCTCGGAGGGCGGGCGCGCTCGGTTTCGCAAGGGAAAGTGACCGTTCGTGAGGGTGCCGTGAAATCGGACAGCCATCAATTGTTCAAAGCGTTGCTTCTTGGGCCGCGCGCCGAAGCAGACGCAAAGCCGGAATTGGAAATTTTCGCCGACGATGTTGTCTGCGGGCATGGCACGGCAATTGGCGCACTCGATGCCGATGCGCTCTTCTATTTGCGCTCTCGCGGGATTGCAGAACCGGAGGCCCGCGCCATGCTTATCCGCGCCTTTTTGGAAGATGCTATAGACGGCTTCGCCGAGGGTGAAATTCGCGACGCGCTCTGGCAGCGGATCGATAGGGCTTTAGGCTCGATCTCTAGAGGTGCGTCATGACCGTAGCTGTTTTGGAGACGAGTGATTACGATTTGGAGAAAATCAGGAGCGATTTTCCAATTCTTTCACGAACGGTCCATGGGCGACCCTTGGTCTATCTCGACAATGCGGCGTCAGCCCAGAAGCCGAAGCAAGTGATTGATGCCATCACTGCATTCGTGAATTCGGAATATTCGAACGTCCATCGTGGGGTGCATTTTCTCTCGGCGGCCGCCACCACGCGCTATGAGGAGGCACGCGCCCGCGCGCAGCGTTTTTTAAATGCGGAGAATGAAGACGAGATCGTCTGGACGCGCGGAGGCACCGAAGCAATTAATCTCGTTGCATCAAGCTATTTGGCACCGCGCATTGAGCCCGGCGACGAAATCGTTTTCTCGGTCATGGAACACCATTCCAACATTGTGCCTTGGCATTTTCTGCGTGAACGTCACGGTGCGGTGCTGAAATGGGTGGATGTCTCGGACGAAGGCGATTTGGTCCCCGAGGATATCGCGCGCGCCATCGGTCCAAAAACCAAGCTGGTTGCCATAACGCATATGTCGAATGTGCTTGGAACGCAGGTTGCGCTGCAAGAAATTGTGCGCCTTGCGCATGAAAAAGGGGTGCCGGTTTTGGCCGATGGCTGTCAGGCGGCCGTCCACGGAGATGTCGATGTACGGGCGCTCGATGTCGATTTCTATGTGATTACCGGCCACAAGCTCTATGGGCCGACAGGAATTGGTGTGCTCTACGCGAAGCGTGAGCACTTAAAGGCGATGCGACCCTATCAGGGTGGAGGGGAGATGATCCGCGAAGTCACCCAGGACAATGTCACCTACGCCGATCCGCCAATGCGTTTCGAAGCCGGCACGCCACCCATCATTGCGGCGGTAGGGTTCTCGGCCGCTCTCGATTATCTCGATGATGTCGGAAGGGATGCTGCAGCGGCGCACGAAAACGCGCTGGCGCGAAAGGCCGAAGCAAAACTAAAGGCCCTTAATGGCGTGCGATTGATCGGCGAGGCCAAGGGTAAGGGCCCTATTGTTTCCTTCGGAACTATTGGCATTCACGCGCATGATCTCGCGACCATCCTTGATCGCGAGGGCGTTGCGGTTCGCGCGGGCCATCATTGCGCTCAGGTTTTGATGGACCGTTTTGACGTGCCGGCCACTACGCGAGCCTCTTTTGGCCTTTACAATTCGGAGGCCGAAGTGGATGCGTTGGTGGACGCGGTTCAGACGGCAAGAAGGGTGTTTGCGTAATGGACCCGTATTTACGCGAGCTTTATCAGGAGATCATTCTGGATCACTCTCGCCATCCCCGGCATTTCGGAAGTCTCGCGGAGGCGAATCGAACGGCCGAAGGCTTCAATCCCCTTTGCGGCGATAAAGTTAAGATTGATCTTGTTGTCGATGCAGAGAGCCGTATCGCGGATGTTGCATTTGACGGTAAGGGTTGTGCGATCTCCGTTGCGTCGGCATCGCTCATGAGCGAGATGCTGAAGGGGCGCACGGTTGAGGAAGCAGAACAATTAATGGCTGGGTTCTTGGAACTCGTAAAAGGCGGCAGCACGGAAGAGTTGAACGCTGATGATCGGGAATCTTTGGGGGTGATGGCGGGTGTGTCGGAGTTTCCGATGCGGGTAAAATGCGCGACGCTTGCTTGGCATGCGATGAAGTCGGCAATTGATGGCAGTGGAGTAACGAAAACGGAATGAACGACGATACAAACATCATAAATCAGGCACCAACGGACAATACCCCCGAGGACAATACCCCCGAGGACGATGGGCCCGCGGGCGATGCCGTTGACACTGAAATCGTGTCCAGCGAGGGTTCGTCAATAAGCTCTGACGAGCTTGAAGCCTTCGGAAAGGAGCTTATTGCTGCAATCAAGACCGTTTACGATCCCGAAATCCCGGTAGACGTCTTCGAATTGGGTCTTATTTATAAAGTAGATGTTGCGGACAATAGGGATGTCGCCGTCGACATGACCCTCACCGCGCCGGGTTGCCCCGTTGCTGGTGAAATGCCGATTATGGTCAAAGATGCTCTGGCGACGGTCCCCGGTATCGGCGAGATAAACGTAAACATGGTGTTCGAGCCGCCCTGGACGCCGGAAAGAATGTCGGAAGAAGCGAAACTCGAACTGAATATGTATTGAGATGACAATGGATGCCACCACCATAACCCGTCCGCGCCGCGAGCGCCCGAAAATCGTCCGCCTAACAGATGCGGCCGCAACGCGTATTTCGGAAATCTTATCTGAATCGGATGGCCGCTATGAAGGTGTCCGCGTTGGCGTCACCAATGGCGGCTGCGCCGGTATGAGCTACATCATGGACTATGCCGAGCTTGCTGAACCGCTCGATGAGGTCGTCGAGGACAAAGATGTAAGGATATTCATAGATCCGAAGGCGGTTATGTTTCTTCTGGGCACCGAAATGGATTTTACAAAGGACAAGCTTGCGTCGCGCTTTGTCTTTTCGAATCCTAATCAGACCGACGCTTGCGGCTGCGGCGAATCTGTTGCCATCACGCCGGCGACAGACAAAGACTGACGGCGCCCATCTAGCTGACGGGGTCTTTCTCGGCGCCCTTGTCCTGCGTTTTTTTTGTGTTCTTCGGTGGCAAGGTTACCGGTCGCAACAGAAATGCAGGAAGTTGATCTTCGGGGATCACGCTACGCTGACCACCGCTTGGCGCATCAGTTCGGCTACTTGCCTTTGACTTTCGCTCATCTGTTTTTGGTTTCGCGGCTGGAGATTTTCTCGTTGCCTTTTTAACCTGCACCGTCCTTTCAACCGGCGCCGCCTGTTGAACCTGCGCTGGCTTTTCAACCAAAGCGGATTTTTCAACCGGCATTGTACTTTCGGCGGCGTTCGATTTCGTACCCTCCACTGCCACATTGGAAGTAATTTTTCCCCGCGGGTCTCTTTTCGCCGGTTCGCGCCGACGATTGCGCTCAGGTCGCGGACCGCGCCCGCGCGCGCTTTTCTCGTTGCCGCGCCTCGGCGGGCTACGGCGCTCCTGCTCGGCAGGTAAGCCTTCCATAACGCGTCGCTCAAGTTTCTGGCCGATGAGGCTTTCGATCGCAGTGACATACTTTTCGTCCGAACGTCCGACAAGCGTGAAAGCATTACCCGTGAGGCCCGCCCGCCCGGTGCGTCCGATCCGATGCACATAGTAATCGGCGTGTATCGGCACGTCGAAATTGAATATGTGACTGACGGCAGGGATGTCCAAGCCGCGAGCTGCAACATCGCTTGCAACGAGGAATTGGACCTTGTCGGTCTTGAATGCCGCCAGCGTCTTAGTGCGCACTGACTGATCGAGGTCGCCATGAAGCGGTGCCGCCGAAAAGCCATGTTTGATGAGCGATTTAGCGACAATATCGACATCGCGCTTGCGGTTGCAGAACACGATAGCATTCTTCACGTCATTCTCGCTTAAGAGGCGGCGCAAGCTCTCGCGTTTTGACCAATCGCCGCCTGGTACTGTCACCATAACTTGTTTGATGGTGATGGGTGCAGTGGCGGGGCGCGAAACTTCGATCCGCGCCGGCCCTTGTAGGAACTGATCGGTCAATCGTTGAATTTCAGGCGGCATGGTTGCCGAATAGAAAAGAGTCTGGCGGGTAAAGGGTGTCAGTTTCGTAATGCGCTCCACGTCGGGAATGAAACCCATATCGAGCATGCGGTCGGCTTCGTCGATGACGAAAATCTGAACCCCATTCATCATAACCTTTCCGCGCTCGAAATGATCGAGCAGGCGTCCCGGCGTCGCAATAAGAACATCAACGCCACGGTCGAGTTTGCGGAATTGTTCGTCGAAGGAGACACCGCCGATCAGCAACGCCATGGATAGTTTGTGATATTTTCCGTAGCGCTCGAAGCTTTCGGCGACTTGCGCCGCCAATTCGCGTGTCGGCTCTAAAATGAGCGAGCGCGGCATGCGCGCTTTCGCGCGTCCACGTCCCAGTTGCTCAACCATCGGAAGCGTAAAAGACGCAGTTTTCCCGGTACCGGTTTGCGCGATACCTATGAGATCGCGCCCCTTCAGTACTTCAGGAATGCCTTGAGCTTGAATTGGCGTGGGTGTGGTGTAGCCGGAATCTTTTACCGCGCGCAAAATCTCCGGGCCCAAACCCAAATCTTCAAAACGCACTGTCGTATCGGAACCGGTAACGCTTAATTTTTCAGTGCCGGCGTCCGTGCCGGCCAACGTGTCGGTGCTCGTGTTATTCTCCCGAGGCACCTTTTTCACGGCGCCTATGCGGCCGCCCGAATTGGCAACCGTCCTTGCATTGCGCGGGAACATAGGTATTCGCCTTGGAATGTCAAGACTATGCGCTCGTGCGCGGCGTTGTTGTTATGTTTTAACGAAGGGAATTAAATGTCTACGTCCTTGGCGAAGGCTGCGTTTTCTTGAATGAACTGGAAACGCAATTCAGGACGTTTGCCCATTAAGCATTCAACCAAGTCGGCAGTTTTGTCCTTCTTCCCGCCGCTGGTCTCAACGCGGATCAGGTGACGTTTGCCGGGCTTCATGGTTGTTTCTTTAAGTTGCGCCGGCATCATCTCGCCCAAGCCTTTGAAGCGCGAAACTTCGACTTTGGCATTGGCTTTGAACTCGCTTTTGATCAGTTTCTTGCGGTCTTTGTCGTCGCGCGCATATACGGTCTTTCCCCCATTGCTCAAGCGATAGAGCGGCGGCATGGCCAGGAAAAGGTGACCATCAGAAATTAGCTCAGGCATTTCGCGATAGAAAAAAGTAAGCAGAAGGGATGCGATGTGTGCGCCGTCTACGTCTGCGTCCGTCATGATAATGACGCGCTCATAGCGTAAATCGTCGCCGCAATATTTGCTGCCGGAACCACAGCCAAGCGCCTGCACCAAATCTGCCAGTTCCTGGTTTTGTTGTAGTTTGCCGGCGGCAGCACTGGCGACATTGAGGATCTTACCACGTAAGGGAAGAATCGCTTGCGTAACGCGATCGCGTGCCTGCTTTGCCGAGCCGCCTGCTGAATCGCCCTCTACGAGAAAAATCTCCGTCCCTTCAGAAGAATCGCGCGTGCAGTCGGAAAGCTTTCCAGGAAGGCGCAACTTGCGCGTGGCCGCCTTGCGGCTCACTTCGCGTTCTTCTCGGCGTCGCAGGCGCGTCTCCGCCGCCTCGACGGCCGTCGCAAGTAGCGCCTCGGCGTCTTTCGGGTGTTCCGCCAGCCAATGGTCGAAATGGTCGCGAATGACGTTGTCTACCAGGCGCTGGGCCTCTGGACTTGAAAGCTTCTCTTTGGTCTGACCCTGGAACTCCGGTTCGCGCACGAAGACCGAAAGAATCGCGCAGATCGTGTCCATCACATCGTCCGGGGTGACGAGAGAGGTTTTTCGGTTTCCCGCGCGTTCGCCATGTGCGCGGAGTGAGCGGGTCAGTCCACTGCGCAGTCCTTGCTCATGGGTGCCACCCTCTAGCGTCGGAATGGTATTGCAATAGGAGAGCACCACCGCGTCCATTTGCGGAGACCAGGCAATGGCCCATTCCAGCGCACCTTTGCCCTGGCTATTTTCGACCAGACCGACGAAAGGACGCGAAGTCACCGTCTTGGCCTTCCCCAATGTACTGCTCAAATAGTCAAGCAAGCCCCCGGGGAATTTGAGGACGTCTTGGGCCGGCGTATCGTCCTTCTCGCCGATGAGCGCCTTGTCGCATTTCCAACGAATTTCGACCCCGCGAAAGAGATAGGCTTTTGAGCGCGCCATTTGGTAAAGCGTTCGAGGACTGAAATGCGTGCTGGTACCAAATATTTTGTGGTCTGGTTTGAACTGGATATTTGTGCCGCGCCAGTTCACGGCCGCGCTCAATTTTTTTAATTTGCTTGCAGCTTTGCCCCTTTCGAAACGCATCCGATAAGCGCGCTTGTCGCGCGCGACCTCGACTTCCATCCACTCGGAGAGAGCGTTGACCACGGAGGCGCCGACACCGTGGAGGCCACCAGAGGTATCGTAGACCTTGCCCCCAAATTTCCCCCCCGCATGGAGTGTGGTCATGATGACCTCCAGCGCAGATTTGCTCTTAAACTTGGGATGGGGATCTATCGGAATGCCGCGTCCATTGTCGCGCACGCTCAGCGTTCCGTCCTTATTGAACGCAATTTCGATGCGGGTCGCGTGTCCCGCCACCGCTTCGTCCATCGCATTGTCGAGAATTTCCGCGGCGAGGTGGTGCAGCGCCCGTACATCCGTGCCGCCGATATACATTCCGGGCCGGCGCCTTACGGGGTCGAGCCCCTCTAAGACCTCTATATCGCGCGCGGTGTAGTCTCGGCCTTTACGTCCACCTTGCTTGGCACTCTTTCGCCGGCTCGCCTGTGGCGCACGAGGAGGTGGATCGTCAAACAGGTCGCGAATCTTCGCCATGCTCCTTCATGCACCAAGCGCATTGGGAAGAAAACCGGTCTCTCAGCGCGGGTGCAATATGAGGCGGTAACCAATTGTTAGTAACGTTGCGAAGCAGCAGCAGACCACAAATGTCCTGTCGATCAAGGCTCAAAAAACAAGGCCATACAATAGTTTACCGTGTGGGTTGTTCCGACGCACAAGATGTTTTTTGCGCTTCTTTTTCTAAATGAGAACCGGCAGCGCTTACCTCATCTCAGCAAATGTTAACTTTGACGCGCTAGTCTCCATTCGGTTTTGCATTCGAATTTTACGCCCGATGCGCCGGTGCTTGGGGGAGACGGGATGCAGGTGCGGGACGACGAAAGACGTGATGTCGACCCAAAATATCTTCTGGTGCACCTCGACAGACGCATGGAGGCGGCTGCGCGCACCGCCGCCGGGTCCCCACAATGGATAATACTGGCCGCCCTGCTGTGTTGTGAGCTCACGGGGTTATTCGGCAATGTGAATCTCGCGCGCGCCATTTTTTGTGTGTTTCTGGCCCTGACCATGACGCTAGTTGTTCGGCTGGTTGTAAGGGGAATCGAAAGCGAACGAGTTGCAGCGCAGAACAGCGTCGCGGTGGACGCTGCGCTGGCGCGGGCTTTCTGGCTTGATCTATTTATGAGCAGTGTTTGGGGGCTCGTGCCGTGGTTGCTGTGGGAGCCCGGCAATCTCGCAAATCACGTATTCCTCGTTTTGATTTTGTTGAGCGTCGGCGTAAGGCTCCTCGTCAGCCGCGCTGCAAGCATGTTGTTTTTTGGCGCAAGCTTTGGCCCGATGGCCGGATTGTTGTTTCTGCGTCTGATTGTCGAATGGAATCCTGCGGATATCGTTCTGGCGGCCATCATCCCCATTTATGCCGGCAGCTTGGTCTTCCATTCTCGCAGGCACACCACAAAGAGTTTCACCGAGGCGCAGCTGCGTTTCGGCATGGACAAAATGGCCGTCGAACTTGAACAGGCAAGAGACGAAGCCATACGCGGACGTGCCGAAGCCGAAGAAGCAAACCAATCGAAGACCAGTTTCTTGGCCAACATGAGTCATGAATTGCGGACTCCGCTAAATGCGGTTCTTGGCTTTTCGGAGATTATTTCCCAAGAATGCTTGGGCCCGGTGGGTAGTTCGCGATATCGCGAATATGCGGGCGACATACATAGTTCCGGCACCCACCTTCTTTCTCTCATTAACGATCTGCTCGACGTTGCCAAGATAGAATCCGGAAGAATGGAGCTTGCCTATCCGGTTTACACCCACCCCCACTAGGGCTAGAATAGGCGCAAACCGGATATAGGGGAGCGCGCCATGGATGTTCTCGACCGCGCCGATCTCCCATTCCCGCATTCGCTACCCGAGTTCCAGCGACTTTTCCCCGATGATGCGGCCTGCGCCGCCTACCTGGAGAAAGCCCGCTGGGGAGACGGCTTTGCCTGCCCGCACTGCGGCACGGCGGGAGAGCCGTTCCACTTTGAAAACCGCCCTGGCGTCCTGCGCTGCCGCAAGTGCCGCCAGAACACCGGGCTGACGGTGGGAACAGTGATGGAGCGTAGCCACACTCCGCTGAACGTCTGGTTCTGGGCCGCTTATCTGGTCGCCAGTCAGACGCCCGGCATGTCCGCCGTGCAGTTTCAGCGGCAACTTGGTCTTTCGCGCTACGAGACGGCCTTTCAAATTCTCCACAAGCTCCGCTCGGGCATGGTGCGGCCCAACCAAGACAGGATCAGTGGACAGCCCAAGAACCATGTTGAGGTGGACGAAACCTGGGTTGGCGGGCGAACGCGTGGGGAAGGCCGTGGTGTTCACCACAAGGTTCCCGTCTCCTGTGCCATCGAGGTGCGTCATCGAAAGCCGGGCACCAAGCTCGACAACCGGAAAGACGGACGCTATGCCGGACGCGTTCGGCTCGCCGTCGTGCTCGACCGTAGCGCCGAGTCGCTCTGTGGGTTCGTCGAGAGCACCGGCGCGCCGGGATCGCTGATCGTTACTGACGATTGGAGCGGCTATGGACCCATCCAGGAAAAGTGGAGGCGCCCTACACCGTTTGCATTGCTTCTGCCTCGAATTTGACGGGGCTTGTGAAGTCCCGCGTCGAGTGCCGACGGACTGGATTATAGAACCCGTCGATGTATCCGGCTATGGCAGTTTCAGCTTGGCTTCTTGACATGAACACAGTCCTCCAGATCAGTTCTGACTTGATGGTTTTGAAGAAGGTCTCGACGACGGCGTTATCATAGCAATTTCCCTTACCGCTCATTGAGGCGAGGAAACCGAGTTCACCGAGGCGCGCCTGGTATGCGTCTGAGCAGTACTGGCTTCCCCGATCGCTATGGTGGATCACACCGGCGCCAGGTTGGCGCAGCCCGATAGCACGGTTAAGCGCCCTGAGCGGCAGGTCGCTGGTCATGCGAGCGCCCACGGCCCAGCCGATGACGCGCCGGGAGTAGAGGTCGAGCATGACGGCCAGGTACAGCCAGCCCTGTGCCGTCCAGATATAGCTGATGTCGGCAGCCCATTTCTCGTTGGGTGCCTCGGCGGAGAAGTTCTGGTCGAGAAGGTTCGATGCGACGGCCTTGTTGTGCTGGCTGTCCGTCGTCTTTTTGAACTTCTGTTTCCGTTTTGGAGACAACCCATTTCCCCGCATCAGCCGAGCCACCCTATGGCGTCCAACCTCGATCCCATTCTCGGCAAGCTCGTGATGGACCCGCTCTGCACCGTAGCTCTCGCGGCTGCGCCGAAAGGCTGCCCGGACATGGGCGAGTAGAACCATGTCATCGAGCTGTCGCTGGCTTGGGCCGCGATTGCGCCAAGCGTAGAAGCCTGAGACGCTGACCTGCAGCAGTCTGCACAGGCGGAATATCGGCATTGCCAACCCGGCCCTCTCCGCGTCGATGAACCGGAACCTCATCGACTTTCCCTGGCGAAGAAGGCCAGCGCTTTTTTTAGGAGATCACGTTCCTGACGGGCCAGATCACGCTCTCGGCGTAGACGGGTAATCTCCTTCGCTGCATCCTCATGCGGACCGGAAAGCAAATCCTCCTCACGCAATTCTGCGACCCAGCGGCCGAGCGCGCTGACGCTGATCCCAAGATCTCCTGCTATCTGCCGCTGCCTGCGCCCGCTCGTCTGTAAAAGACGGACGGCTTCTTCCTTGAAGGCCCGATCAAACCGCCGGCCCTTGTTCCCATTCTGCTTCGACATTTGCACCTCCTGCGATCAAAATCCTATCGCAGGACGTCTCCACTTTCGTCAGCAGGGTCCACTATGCTGGCCTCGGTAAGCGCGGCTATGAGCACTTCGCTGTTGCCGAGTGTGGTGATCCAGAGGTTGCCGAGCAATACCTGCCGATCATCCATCTGGTTTTCGCCAACCTGAAGACGTAGCTGATCGGGATCCACCACGGCGTTAGCCACCAGCACCTACAAGCCTACCTCAACGAGTTCACCTTCCGCTTCAACAGGCGGTTCTATCCGTTCAACGCCTTCCGCTCATTGCTCGGCATCGCGGGCGACACCTCTGCTCCAACCTATGCCGAGCTTTACTCGGGAGAGTGGCGGCACCCTACATGTAGCGGTCATGGGCGTTAACCGGATAGGCAAGGAATGGAGACTTCTCCGAGCATCCTGCAGACGCGGGAATGTCTCGATTCAGCGCTTAAATTTGTTGCCTTGCGTGCCCGCGATCATAAGCAAGAACTTGTCATTAATATCGATAAGGATGCGAACTTGCTCTATGCAGATGAGCGCGCCTTTCGCCAGATCGTCATCAATCTCGTTTCGAATTCGGTAAAGTTCACGCCTGAGGGCGGTCGCATTGAGGTGCGTGCCCATTGCAACGCGGAAGACGAGTTCGAAATTGTGGTGTCAGACAATGGCTATGGGATTGCGAGAGGCGAGGCACAAAAGGTTTTCGAACCATTTTCACAAAGCAATAATCAATTTGACCGCAATGCCGGTGGAACCGGCCTTGATTGAGAACGGCGGTGACAAATTAGTCCACGGAAGCGGCGGGATTTCCCAGCCGCGGGCGGAGTAAAACTCTGCCACCTGTAGCCTTCGATCTTTTTTGAGATGGAAGGCGGGAGGATGTACACCGTGGACCTATATCTGCGCGTTCGGCTGGCCTGCCATGTTGATGGTCTGAGCCAGCGAGAGGCGGCAAGTCGGTTTGGCATTGCGCGCGAGACGGTGAGGAAGATGCTGCGGCATTCGGAACCGCCGGGATATCGGCGACGCCAGCCACCGAAACGCCCGAAACTGGCCCCCTTCACGGATATCATCGACCGTATTCTGGAGGAGGACCGAACGGTTCACCGTAAGCAGCACCACACGGCGAAGCGTATATTCGAGCGCCTTCGTGACGAACATGGCTTCACGGGCAAAGAGACCATCGTGAAGGATTACGTTCGGGAACGGCGCCTTCGTCGGCGTGAGATGTTTGTGCCGTTGTCACATCCTCCGGGCCATGCTCAAGCGGACTTTGGCGAGGCGGATGCGATCATCGCCGGCGTCAAGTATCGGGCGCATTTTTTCGTCATGACACTTCCCCACAGCGATGCCTGCTTCGTTGCGGCCTACCCGGCGGCGGCGACGGAGGCCTGGCTGGACGGGCACAACAGAGCCTTTGTTTTTTTCGGCGGCGTTCCCCAATCGATTCTTTACGACAACGACAAGTGTCTGGTGTCGCGCATCTTGTCAGATGGCACGCGGCAACGAACGCGGGCGTTCAGCGGGCTGCAGTCCCATTACCTCTTCGAGGACCGCTACGGCCGTCCCGGCAAGGGTAACGACAAAGGCAATGTGGAGGGGGTGGTCGGCTATGCCCGGCGGAACTTCATGACGCCGCTTCCCCGGTTCGCGAGCTGGGACGCCTTCAATGGCCACCTGGAAGAGCAATGCCGCAACCGGCAAGGCAATGTCCTGCGCGGCCACCGCGAGAGCATCGGCGAACGGTTTGTGCGTGACCGCGAAGCGTTGAAGAGGCCACTGCCGGCACCGTTCGACGCGTGCGACAAGCAGGGCACGCGGGTCAACTCGCTGTCCCTGGTGCGCTACCGGACGAATGACTATTCCGTGCCCGTCGCCTACGGCCATCAGGAAGTCTGGATCCGTGGCTATGTCCACGAGGTGGTTATCGGTTGCGGCACCGGGATCATTGCCCGACACCCCCGTTCCTACGACCGGGAAGATATGGTCTTCGATCCGATCCACTACCTGCTTTTGCTGGAGCACAAGATCGGTGCCCTGGATCAGGCCGCGCCGCTAGCCGGATGGGAACTGCCTGATGCCTTCCCAACCCTGCGCCGTCTCCTGGAGGCGCGCATGGGCAAGGCCGGCAAGCGGGAATACGTCCAGGTCCTTCGGCTTCTGGAGACCTTCGATCTCGAGGTGCTTCACGGCGCGGTGAAGGACGCCCTGCGCCTGGGTGCGATCGGCTACGACGCCGTCAAACACCTTGTGCTGTGCCGTATCGAGCGACGCCCGCCCAAACTCGACCTGGATATCTATCCCTACCTGCCTCGGGCCAACGTGGCGACCACGGCCGCCGCCAGTTATATGAGCTTGTTGGGTGGAGGCGCGTCATGACCGATACGCCGCAAGTGTTGCTGGCCCATCACCTCAAGACCCTGAAACTGCCGACGTTCCTGCGCGAATACGACAAGCTGGCCCGCCAATGCGCCACCGAGGGCGCCGACCATGTGCGGTATCTTGTCCGTCTGACCGAGTTGGAACTGATCGACCGTGAGCGCCGCATGGTCGAGCGGCGGATCAGACAGGCCAGGTTCCCCGCCGTCAAAAGCCTCGACAGCTTCGACTTCAAGGCCATCGCATCGCTCAACAAGATGCTGGTTCTGGAGTTGGCGCGATGCGAATACGTCGAGCGTCGTGAGAATATCATCGCGCTCGGCAACTCAGGCACCGGCAAGACCCATATCGCCCTCGGTCTCGGTCTGGCGGCCTGCCAAAAGGGGCTCTCCGTCGGCTTCCTCACGGCCGCTGCCCTGGTTCATGAACTGATGGAGGCCAGGGATGAAAAACGCCTGTTGCGCCTGCAGAAACAACTGGCAAAGCATCACCTTCTGATCATCGACGAACTCGGCTTCGTGCCGCTCTCGAAGACCGGCGCCGAGCTGCTGTTCGAAGTCTTCAGCCAGCGCTACGAGCGGGGCTCGATCCTGGTGACCTCCAACTTGCCGTTCGATGAGTGGACGGAGATATTCGGCTCGGAACGCCTGACCGGGGCTTTGCTGGACCGCCTCACCCACCATGTCCATATCCTGGAAATGAACGGCGAGAGCTATCGTCTCAACCAAAGCCAAAAACGGCGGAAATCCCCAAAAATACCTGCTTAACCGCCGGTGCAATGGTTGACCCGGTGGGTCCACAGGAACCTCCCACGCTGCTTCGCTCCGCGTAACGCAAGCGCTACTCGAAGCAGCGCGGCTCCCTCCTATGGACTACCGGGACAACCCCCCAACACCGCGTACCGCATAACGTTAAGTGACTAGTTTTGCTCCGCCCGGGTGGACTAATTTTGCTCCGCCGTTGACACTTGGTCTCGCTTTGGTGCGTGGGCTTTCAGAATTGCATGGCGGTCGGGCGTGGATCGAAAGCAAAGAGGGCGAGGGTCCCCACGCGCACGTCACCTTCCCACTATTGCCCAAGGTCGGCGAAAGGAATGCCGCGATTTAGCGGCGAGAAGATATCGAATTAGTCTGGTGGGGCGTTGCACAAGAAGAAGGGCCGAGATTGCTCCCGGCCCTTTCTTAATCGTGCGAAGCCTTAAACTAAACGCTATAGTACATTTTGAATTCAACCGGATGGGGCGTGTGTTCGAAAGTATAAACTTCCTCCATCTTTAGATTGATGTAGCTGTCGATGAAGTCGTCACTGAATACGCCACCTTTTGTCAGGAAGGCGCGGTCGCCATCGAGACTACTCAGCGCATCGCGTAATGAACCACAGACCGTAGGAATGCCCTGCAGTTCTTCAGGCGGGAGAGCATAAAGGTCCTTATCCATGGGTTCGCCCGGATGGATCTTGTTCTCGATGCCGTCTAGGCCTGCCATGAGCATCGCCGAATAGGCGAGATACGGATTTGATCCCGGATCGGGGAACCGCACCTCGATGCGCTTGCCATTGGCGCTGGTCGCGAAGGGTATGCGCACGGCAGCCGAGCGATTGCGCGCCGAATAGGCAAGGAGCACAGGGGCTTCAAACCCGGGAATCAATCGTTTGTAAGAATTGGTCAGCGAATTCGTGAACGCATTGATCGCCTGCGCATGTTTGACGATACCACCGATATAGAACAGGCAGGTCTCCGACAAATCTGCGTAGCCCGAGCCGGCGAAAACCGGCTTGCCATCCTTCCAAATCGACTGGTGCACATGCATGCCAGATCCGTTATCGCCATAGACCGGCTTGGGCATGAAGGTCGCGGTCTTGCCATAGGCGGCCGCAACTTGATGGATGACGTATTTATATACTTGCAAAGAGTCACCAGCCCGCACTATCGGCATGAACTTAATTCCAAGTTCGTGCTGCGAGGAAGCAACCTCGTGGTGATGCTTTTCAGGTTCGATCCCCATTTCGCCCATGACGGCGAGCATCTCGGAGCGAATGTCTTGTGCAGAATCGACCGGTGGGATCGGGAAGTAACCGCCTTTCTCCCGCGGCCGGTGACCCAAATTACCGGATTCATATTCCGCACCAATATTGTAGGCGCCTTCCATGGAGTCGACTTGGTAAAAAGCCCTGTTTGAAGTCGTATCAAAGCGGACATCGTCGAAAATGAAAAATTCCGGCTCCGGGCCGAAAGAGGCTGTGTCGCCGATTCCGGTAGAATTCAGATATTTCTCCGCGAGACGGGCGATCGAACGCGGGTCGCGGTTATAAGGCTGGCCATTGAGCGGCTCTAGAACGTCGCAAACAAGCGTTAGCGTCGTTTGCGCGAAAAAAGGATCAATCATCGCCGTGTCGGGATCAGGCATCAGACACATGTCTGATTCGTTGATAGCTTTCCATCCTGCGATGGAGGAGCCATCGAACATCATGCCGTTGGCAAAAAAATCCTCGTCGACCAGCGAGAGGTCGAAGGTAACGTGCTGCCACTTTCCCCGCGGATCGGTGAAGCGCAGATCGACAAATTTCACTTCTTTGTCCTTGATCATTTGTAGGACGGAATTAGCGTCAGACATTAGGTTCGGTCTTTCCTCAAAATACGATTGGCCCCAAAAACAGTCTGTAAGCAGAGGGGCATGCCCTCCCAAACAGAATTCGAATTTATACCGCGTCGGCTCCGCGCTCTCCGGTACGGATGCGGGTCGCTTCGTGGACATCAAGCACGAAAATCTTACCGTCGCCTATGCGCCCCGTGCGTGCCGCTTTCATAACGGCTTCGATCGCAGGTTCGACTTGTTCGTCGGTAAGCACGATCTCGACTTTTACTTTTGGTAGAAAATCCACCACATATTCGGCGCCGCGGTAGAGCTCTGTATGGCCCTTTTGGCGACCGAAACCCTTTGCCTCCGTTACGGTTATCCCCTGAACTCCAACCTCATGAAGCGCCTCTTTAACTTCGTCAAGTTTGAAGGGCTTTATGATTGCCTCAATTTTTTTCATTTTGTCCCTATGGCGTGTGAAATTGCGCGGGTGTTCCCACCCCCGTCCTCTACCGCGCTATTGTGATGCGGTGTAGAGGCTCTAGCAGGGCTCGTGCCAGAATCTCCGTTGGAGATAATCAATTATATTCAATAGCCTACCTGTAAACTTTGCGCCTGCCCTTATTGCTGGAGCCTATAATATGGGCAAACTGTACAATTCATAGGCGTTAAATGGCTAGCTATGGACATTGCTACGCGGTGGCGCCTTTGCCAATTTCGCAAGGCTGTAAAACACGGAAAAGCGTATGACCGCAGGGCAAGAAAATCCTGTTTTTGCGAGGCAAGGCACGACGATATTTACGGTGATGTCGGCGCTGGCAGCGGATCATGGGGCAATTAATCTGGGGCAGGGCTTTCCCGACGAGGATGGTCCGCTTGCCATCCGGGAGGCAGCGGCAAAAGCCCTGCGCGAGGGCCCCAACCAATACCCGCCAATGACCGGTCTTTCTGCGCTGCGCAATGCGGTTGCCGCTCACGACGCGCGTTTCTACGGATTAAAGTTCGATCAGGAGCGCGAAGTCGTGGTGACTTCAGGGGCGACAGAAGCTCTTGCCGACAGCTTTATGGCGCTGACCAGGCCAGGCGACGAAGTGGTCATCATCGAGCCTGCTTATGATTCTGATCGTCCCATGCTTGATGCACTGGGTGCCAGCATCAAAACAATCCGATTGGCGCCGCCAGATTTTCGACTGAGCGAGACAATGCTGGAAAAGGCTTTTTCGGAGCGGACAAAGCTTGTTGCCGTCAACTCGCCGCTCAACCCCGCCGGACGCGTGTTTGATCGAGACGAGTTAGAACACATCGCGGCATTTTTGACCCGTTATGACGCCTATGCGGTCTGCGATGACGTCTATGAGCATCTGGTTTTCGGCGAGCGCGAGCATGTTCCACTTATTTCGCTTCCCAAAATGCGCGAACGCTGCGTGCGTATTGGCTCGGCCGGAAAGATGTTTTCTCTTACCGGCTGGAAGGCCGGCTGGGTGACGGGCCCCCACTCGCTTATGAGGCTGGTTGCCAACGCGCATCAGTTCAACACTTTTACCACTTCGCCGGCATTGCAATTGGGCGTTGCCTATGCGCTTGAGAGTGAGATGGAGTTTACTTTGTCGTTGACGCGCGAGCTTCAGGCCAAGCGTGATTTTCTTGGTGAGGCGTTAACGCGCGCCGGCTTTGGCGTTTTGCCTTGCGAGGGAGCTTATTTTCTAACCACCGATGCAAGCAAACTGACGGCAGAGTCCGACCGCTCGTTCTGTGAGCGTCTCACACGGGAAGCCGGCGTCGCGGCCATCCCCTTCTCGCCATTCTACGGTGAAGACGCACCATCAGGCTTAATCCGTTTTGCGTTTTGCAAGCGACAGGATGTGCTGAACGAGGCGGCGCGCAGGCTTGAAAACTATTTTGCTCCGGTCGCTTTGAGATGAGCGGGCCCGAACTCCTAACCGTCGCTGAAATGGGCCAAGCCGACCGAATGGCGGTGGAGGACGGCGTACCTTCGCTCGAATTGATGGAAACAGCCGGTAGTCACGTCGCTTTGGAAGTCATGAAGCACTCGCCGCAAACCGAAATCGCCGTCCTTTGTGGGCCGGGTAATAATGGCGGCGATGGGTATGTTGTCGCACGCCATCTAAAGGACCGCGGATGGAAAGTTTGGGTAGAGACCTATGGCGACCCGGCAGCTCTCAAGGGTGACGCCGCGGAAATGTATTCCAAATGGGACGGGGAAACGCGCCCCTTGGCGCGCGATTGGAAGGCTGGACTCGTGGTCGACGCTCTATTCGGCGCCGGTCTATCGCGCCCTCTCGACAGCGATCTCCAAGCGGTGATCAAATCGCTGAACGCAAGCGACATCCCGGTAGTCTCCGTCGATGTCCCAAGCGGGCTGTCTGGTGACCTTGGAAAACCATTGGGCGAAATCTGCGTCCGCGCGACTGCGACCGTGACTTTTTTTCGGAAAAAGCCAGGCCATCTCTTGATGCCAGGGCGCAGCTATTGTGGCCAAACACGTGTTACCGAAATCGGCATTCCCGAAAGCGTATTGGAGACCCTTCGCCCAACTGCTTTCGACAACGGACCAGATCTTTGGGGTTCAAAATTTCCGTGGCCAAAGCCCGAGGGTCATAAATATAACCGGGGCCACGCGGTTGTGCTCAGCGGGCCCGCCCATGCGACGGGGGCTGCGCGGCTTGCCGCGCGCGGAGCACTGCGTGTTGGAGCTGGTCTTGTCACCGTTGCAAGCCCCTCGGACGCGCTCAGCGTCAACGCTGCGCATCTCACCGTGATTATGGTCAAACCTTGCGACAATGCTCGCGATTTGGCGACGTTCCTCGAAGATAAGCGTCTCAATGCCGTAGCCCTCGGCCCGGGTCTTGGCGTTGGCCCTGCGACAAAGGATTTCGTCTCCGCCGTACTGGGTAGCGGAGCGTCCGCGGTACTCGACGCCGATGCGCTGACATCCTTTGCAGACAATCGGGCGGGCTTGCTTGCAATGCTTCACGATCGGGTAGTGATGACGCCACATGAGGGCGAGTTTGAGCGTTTGTTCCCGGGTCTATTGAAACAATCGCAATCGCGATTGGAAGCGGCACGTGCGGCCTCGGCCCAAGCAAAATGCATCGTTTTATTGAAGGGCGCAGATACGATTATCGCCGCGCCGGATGGGCGTGCGGCGATCAATGCGAATGCGCCGCCCTGGCTGGCAACCGCCGGAGCGGGCGATGTGCTTGCGGGATTTGTCGTGGGGTTGCTGGCACAAGGCATGGCGCCCTTTGACACTGCCGCTGCTGCCGCCTGGCTGCACGGCGAAGCGGCGGCATATTTTGGGATGGGGCTGATTGCGGAAGATTTGGCGGAGACGCTTCCAGATGTGCTTCAAGATCTGAATGCGTCGAGAGCGTGAACACCGAGTAGAGCCGCTGTTTGCGCCCGGCCAAAGCAACCAAAGATCAAGCCAAATGCTCATTTTACGAGATCTTTGAAACGCTTGAGTGCGCGCGGTTTCGCCTTAAGCACCCTTGGACATGGCCCGAAACAAACTTCCTAGGGCTATCTTTGGGCACTTTGGCCGCGCTTAGAATGGCGTGGCGTGGGGAAAATCGAGATAATTAGGCACCCTCGGGAACATAGCCTGCTGCAGAAAAATGCGCTTTGAGAGCGGGTTAACAGGGCAGGTCACTAGCCCACTCTCAAAGCGCTGTGATATAGGCGCCCCTTCGCCCGTGTTTCGACGAATGCCGCCCCGCACGATCCTGTTGGGGCGGGGATTTGAAACGGGCTCCACCGTGCCGGGTTTCGGCACATTTTATGTTGCTGGTACGCTAGGCCGAATGAATGCCAGAGCTTGTCGGCAGGGCGCGCGAGCGGGCGTGGCGGAACTGGTAGACGCGCTGGATTTAGGATCCAGTGACGAAAGTCGTGGGGGTTCAAGTCCCTCCGCCCGCACCATCGCGCGAATGAAGATTTGAATTTGGAAACGGTCATGGAAATTACAGAAACGCTCACCCAGGACTTGCATCGCGAGTTTAAGATTGTCGTCGGGTCCGGCGATCTGGACGAGAAGCTCACCGGCCGGATTGCGGAAATGCAACCGCGTCTAAATCTGAAAGGCTTCCGCCCGGGAAAGGTTCCTGTTTCCCACCTCAAAAAAACCTACGGCAAGTCTTTGATGGGCGAAATCGTCAACAAAATTGTGAACGAGTGCAGCGAACAGGCGTTGAAAGAACGCTCGCTTACACCGGCAACAACGCCGCGGGTGGATTTTGTGTCCGAGTTGGAAACGGTTGTTGATGGTAAGGCCGATTTGGAGTTCACGGTCAAAGTGGATCTGATGCCCGAATTCGAAGTTGGAAACATTTCGGATCTTGAAGCAGAGCGCCTTGTTGCGGAAGTTGCCGACGAGGACGTCGAGACATCGATAAAGAAGCTCGCGGAATCACAAAAAGTATTTATTGAAAAGGGCGGCGACGCGGCGTCGGAAATGGGTGACGCCATTACCATCGACTTTGTCGGCAAGATTGACGGAGAGGAATTCGAAGGCGGTAAGACCGAAAACATCGATCTTACGCTTGGGAGTGGCAGCTTCGTTCCAGGTTTTGAGGAGCAGTTGGTAGGCACAAAGACGGGGGACGCGCGTAGCGTCAAAGTGACATTTCCGGATGATTATGGGCGTGCGGAAATTGCCGGTAAGTCAGCCGAGTTTGATGTGCAAATCAAAACCGTGAAGTATGCCGAAGCGGTTCCGGTCGATGATAAGCTTGCTAGCGCCGTCGGAATGGAAAATCTTACGGCGCTGAACGAGGCGATTCGTACTCAATTAAAAGGGGAACACGCGCGGGCAAGCCGGAGCCACTTAAAGCGACGCATTCTCGACGCGCTCGACGGGTCATATGATTTTTCCTTGCCGCCCGGAATGGTGGACACCGAGTTTGATGCGATTTGGCGCCATCTAGAGTCCGAAATCGAGCGCGAAGGTAAAACGAAGGAAGAGCAGGCGCAGAGCGAAGAGGAACTAAAGGCCGAATACCGCGCCATTGCGGAACGGCGAGTCCGCTTAGGGCTTATTCTCGCAAAAATTGGAGAGCAAAACGGATTGGACGTAGGCCAGGAAGAGCTCAACAGAGCGGTCGCCGCGCGGGCGCGCCAATATCCTGGGCAGGAGCAAAAGATTTACGAGCACATTGCCAACAATCCTCAAGCGCTTGCTGAGATTCGTGTTCCGATTTTCGAAGACAAAGTAGTCGACTTCATATCTGAACTTATCTCAGTGACAGATCGCCCTGTTGACCGTGATACGCTCTTTCTCGATCCGGACACGGCAGCCGAGAAACTAGGGCCGCCCAAGGACAAAGCGAAAGCAAAAGCCAAAAAGAGCAGCGGCAAACCGAAGGCGAAGGCAAAGGCAGCGAAAAAGAAGAGCGATTGACGCGGGATAGCTCAATCCGCAGTCTCAAGGACCGAATCAGAGGCTAGAGGCGATGAACGAACCGCGTGATGCTTACATGAATACCCTGGTGCCGATGGTGGTTGAACAGACAGCCCGTGGCGAACGCGCCTACGACATCTTCTCGCGACTATTGAAGGAGCGGATCATATTCGTAATTGGCCCGATTGAAGATTCGGTGGCCAGTCTCGTCACGGCACAATTGCTGTATCTCGAGGCTGAGAATCCCAAAAAAGAAATCGCGATGTACATTAATTCGCCAGGTGGCCTCGTGACCTCAGGGCTCGCGATCTACGACACAATGCAATATGTGCGCCCTCCGGTTCAGACGCTCTGCGTGGGGCAGGCCGCCTCCGCTGCATCGCTTCTCCTTTGCGCCGGCGAAAAGGGCCATCGTTTTGCCCTTCCCAATAGCCGGATATTGGTCCACCAGCCCTCAGCTTCCTATCGGGGTCAGGCGACCGATATTGCCCGTCACGCCCAGGAAATCGTCAAATTGAAGGGGCGTCTGAACGAAATTTACGCCAAGCACACGGGCCAGGAAGTACCGGCAGTCGAGAAGTCCCTGGACCGCGACACCTATTTGACCGCGGACGAAGCGCGGGAATTCGGCTTGCTTGATGAGGTGTTTTCCCGCCGCCCGGGGCCCGAGGAAGACGAGAATTAGCTCTTTGGGGCCCAAATTTCTGCAGAAAACGGGCTTTTAAACAATTCTTGATCCCTAAGCTCTTATCGTGATCGAATGGTTTTTGCAGAGTGATTTGCGCCGGAGCTCCGGTAAAGCTTTCTGGCGTGAGTTTTGCGTAACATTCTTCACCCAATTCCGGGGGTGAGAATTTTTAGAGTTTTCGAGGAGTGCCCATGAGCAAGTCGGGTGGAGGCGAGGCCAAGAACACCCTTTATTGTTCTTTTTGCGGAAAAAGCCAGCACGAGGTCCGTAAGCTGATTGCGGGCCCGACGGTGTTCATTTGCGATGAATGCGTCGAGTTGTGCATGGAGATTATCCGTGAGGAGAACAAGACTTCTTTCATGAAGTCTCGCGAAGGCGTGCCTACGCCGGAAGAGATATTGAAAGTGCTAGACGACTACGTCGTTGGGCAGGAACACGCGAAAAAGGTCCTCTCGGTCGCGGTTCACAACCACTACAAGCGCATTAATCACGCGTCCAAATCGGGTGAGGTGGAGCTGGCGAAATCGAACATTTTGCTGATTGGTCCAACGGGCTGCGGCAAGACACTGCTTGCCCAGACGCTCGCGCGCATTCTTGACGTGCCCTTTACCATGGCGGATGCGACGACGCTCACCGAAGCCGGATATGTCGGTGAGGATGTCGAAAACATTATTCTCAAGCTCTTGCAGAACGCCGACTACAACGTAGAGCGTGCTCAACGCGGTATCGTCTATATCGACGAAGTCGATAAAATCAGCCGCAAATCGGACAACCCTTCCATAACCCGTGATGTGTCGGGTGAAGGTGTTCAACAAGCGCTGCTGAAAATCATGGAAGGTACAGTCGCGTCCGTTCCGCCGCAGGGCGGGAGAAAGCACCCTCAACAGGAATTCCTGCAGGTTGACACGACCAACATCCTTTTCGTTTGCGGCGGTGCCTTCGCTGGGCTCGAAAAGATTATCTCCTCGCGAACCCATGGTTCCTCTATGGGATTTGGTGCCAATGTCCGGGCGCAGGATGAACGAAATACCGGCTCGATCCTTCGCGACATCGAGCCAGAAGACCTTTTGAAATTCGGTCTTATCCCGGAATTCATCGGTCGCTTACCAGTTCTTGCGACGCTTGAGGATCTTGATAACGACGCATTGGTGGAAATTCTTTCCATGCCGAAGAACGCGCTCGCAAAACAGTATCAGCGTATGTTCGAAATGGAGGGGGTCAAGTTGCGCTTCCATGACGACGCTCTGAAGGCGATTGCGGTCAGGGCGATCGGGCGCAAGACCGGCGCCAGAGGGCTGCGCTCAATCCTCGAGGAAATCCTCTTGGATACCATGTACGAGTTACCAAGCCTTAGCGCTGTTCAGGAAGTTGTGATAACGCCGGATGTGGTTGAGGGGCGTGCACGCCCGCTTTACACCTATAGCGACAAAGCAGAGACGCGCGAGCAAAACGCTTCTTAGGTTACCGCCTATCCGATTCGCTGGAATCACCTGAGCGTAGTGCGCTGTACAAGCGACTCTATTTTCTCAATGGGACATCCCCCAATATGGTCAGCTAGGCTCCTTAAGATGTGACCATTTCAGCACTGTCCGTCATCAAAACAAATGGGACTGTTGAGCGTGTTTCATAAGGGAGGATCTGGCTCATCTTTGTTTGATGTTAAGCCGCTTGGCGTTGATGGTTCAAGCGGCGGTTTTGGGTGGTCAGTTTTTTGATCCTTTTTCTCTTTTCGATGATGGCGGTGTGGCGTCCAAAGTAGGCGTCGGCTGGAGTTACGTTGCCGATGCTCTCGTGGTAGCGTTGGTTGTTGTAGTGATCGACGAAGGCGCTGATCTGGTTTTCGAGATCGCCGGGTAGATAATAATTTTCAAGCAGGATCCGGTTCTTCAGCGTTTGATGCCAGCGCTCGATCTTGCCCTGGGTTTGCGGGTGATACGGTGCGCCCCGAACGTGATCCATACCGTGGTCCTCGAGCCATTCAGCCAGATCGCCGGAGATATAGGACGAGCCGTTGTCGCTGAGCAGCCTCGGCTTGTGGACGACATTGGCGCGATTGCAGCCTGAGGCTTCTAGCGCCAACTTCAGTGTTGCCGTCACATCGTCCGCCGTCATGTTGGTGCAGAGCTTCCAAGCAATTATGTAGCGGGAATAGTCGTCCAGGATGGTCGACAGGTAAAACCAGCCCCAGCCGATGACCTTGAGATAGGTGAAGTCGGTCTGCCACAGCTGGTTCGGCGCCGTGGTCTTGTCGCGGAACTCATCGGCTGCCTTGATGACCACGAAAGCGGGGCTGGTGATCAGGCCGTGGGCCTTGAGAAGCCGGTAAACCGAGGCTTCCGAGACAAAGTAGCCCCTGGTGTCCGTAAACCTGACGGCCAGTTCCCGGGGCGACAGTTGCGTCTCCTCCAGGGCAAGATCGATGATCTGCCCCCGGACATCATCCGGGATCCGGTTCCACACCCGGCCCGGGCTGCTGTTGCGATCCTCAAGACCGGCGTCGCCAAAGGCCAGAAAGCGATCGTACCAGCGATAAAAGGTGGTCTTCGGAATGCCCAGCTTGTCCAAAGTGGACCCGACGCCCAGGTGGGACTGCTCGACCAGGCGGATGATCTCCAGCTTCTCGGATGCGGGATACCTCATTCCTCGCCTCCCCCATGCCCGATCATATTTTTTTTGAGAAGACGGTTCTCCAGCGACAGTTCGGCGACCAACTCCTTCAAGTCGCGCATCTCCTGGCGCAGGCCTTTAACCTCGCCCGAGGTCGCTTGGCGCCCGGTGTCGCCGGCGAGCCGCTTCTTGCCCGCTTCCAAAAACTCTTTCGACCAGCTGTAATACAGACCCTCGGCGATGCCCTCGCGGCGGCACAAGGCGGCGATGCTCTCCTCGCCGCGCAGGCCCGACACCACGATCCGGATCTTCTCATCAGCCGTATACTGCTTGCGTGTCTTGCGCCGAATATCCCGAACCGTTCTCTCCGCCGGGTCGTTCTTGCTCATTGATTTCTGTCTCATCTTCGTTCCCTTCGGTCACTACGATGAGCCAGAAATCCTCCGTTATGCAATTACCTTAATTCGTCCCAAAGGCGCTGACGTCAGACATTCAGCACGAAGACCCTTGTTTACGACTAATTTCCCATCTCCCGGCACGGTTACAACAACAATCTCCTCTTTCCTGCCTTGAAAGTGCCCGCATCGAAGGCCAACTTAGCTCCTGGCGGAGATTCATCGGCTCTGCTTCCCTATTCCTTATCCAAGGGTAAGGATAATCGATCTACTGCAGGTGGCTCTGGTTTTTCCCGATCTTCCTCTGCGGCGCGGTTAAGGAGCTTAGAATGGCTGACAAACCCGATTCCGTCCCAACGGATCAAACCCCGCCCACCCCTGCGGTGATCGATGGGCAGTCCTCTGCTGTGCTCCCGCTTCGCGACATCGTTGTATTCCCTCACATGATCGTGCCGCTGTTTGTGGGTCGCGAAAAATCGGTCCGCGCGCTGGAAGAAGTCATGAAAGAGGAGAAGCAGATACTGCTTCTGACTCAGAAGAGCGCGGGCGATGACGACCCAAGCGCCGATGGCCTGTATCGCATTGGAACGCTGGCAACGGTGCTACAGCTCTTGAAATTACCCGACCAAACAGTACGCGTTTTGGTCGAAGGGAAATCGCGCGCGCAGGTGAAAAGTTTTTCGCCGCGTGCGGACTTTTTCCAGGCTCTTATCGAGCCCGTCAAGGAAGAAGATGGTGCAAAGCAAGAAAGTGAAGCGCTTGTTCGCTCCGTTCGGGCCAATTTCGAGAACTATATAAAGCTCAACAAAAAGATTCCCGCCGAGACATTGGCTTCGGTTGCGCAGATCGAGGAGCCTGGCAAGCTGGCAGACACAGTTGCGTCGCACCTCATGGTAAAAATCTCCGATCGGCAGCAGCTCTTGGAGGCGCTCAATACGCGGGACCGTCTTGAGCGCGTCCTTGGTCTTATTGAGGGCGAGATCGGCGTCATGCAGGTCGAGCGCAAGATCAGAAGCCGCGTAAAACGTCAGATGGAAAAGACGCAGCGTGAATATTATCTGAACGAGCAACTTAAGGCGATCCAGAAAGAGTTGGGTGAGGGCGAAGAAGGTCGTGATGAACTGAGCGAGCTTGAGGATAAAATTAAAAAGACGAAGTTCTCCAAAGAGGCGCGTGAGAAATGCGTTGCCGAGATGAAAAAACTCCGGCAGATGAGTCCCATGTCGGCCGAAGCAACGGTTGTACGCAACTATCTCGATTGGATGCTGTCTGTGCCCTGGGGCAAGCGCACGAGGGTTAAGAAGGATATTGTACGCGCTGAGGAGATCTTAAACGAAGACCATTACGGCCTAGACAAAGTTAAAGAGCGCATCATCGAATATCTCGCGGTGCAGCAACGCGCCAAAAAGATGAAGGGACCGATACTGTGCCTGGTTGGGCCTCCTGGCGTCGGCAAGACGTCGTTGGGCAAATCAGTCGCGCGCGCGACAGGCCGGGAATTCGTGCGTATGAGCCTCGGTGGCATCCGCGATGAAGCGGAAATCCGTGGTCATCGGCGCACCTATATCGGTTCTATGCCCGGCAAGATTATCCAGTCCATGAAGAAGGCCAAAGCAGCCAATCCGCTTTTTCTTCTGGACGAGGTCGATAAGCTAGGTGCCGATTGGCGTGGAGATCCTTCGGCGGCGTTGCTCGAAGTGTTGGATCCTGAACAAAATCACTCCTTTAACGACCACTATCTAGAAGTTGATTTTGATCTTTCGGATGTCATGTTCATCACGACAGCCAACACGCTACGCATGCCGCAGCCATTGTTGGACCGCATGGAGATCATTCGCATCCCCGGATATACCGAGGATGAAAAAGTTGAGATCGCAAAACGGCATCTTATTTCCAAACTGGTTAGCGCCCATGGCCTCAAAGAAAGCGAATGGTCCATCGACGATGACGCTTTGCGCGGATTAATTCGCTACTACACGCGCGAAGCCGGCGTTCGCAATCTTGAGCGAGAACTCGCAAACCTCGCGCGTAAAGCCGTGAAGGAAATTGTTTCCGGCAATGTGAAAAAAATTAACTTCACGCTTAAGAACTACGAAGACTTTGCCGGTATTCGCAAATTCCGTTACGGCGAATTGGAGGGCGAAGATCAGGTCGGGGCCGTCACCGGTCTGGCTTGGACGGAGTTTGGCGGTGAGACGCTGACCATCGAATCCGTGATGGTACCGGGCAAAGGTCGGTTCCAGGCCACCGGAACGCTCGGTGACGTCATGAAGGAATCAATTGATGCCGCACGTTCCTATGTGCGCTCGAAGGCACTTACTTACGGTATAAAACCGCCCATTTTTGACAAACGTGACATCCATGTTCACGTGCCGGAAGGGGCAACGCCCAAGGACGGACCGTCGGCGGGCATTGCGATGGCGACTTCGATCGTTTCCGTGTTCACGGGAATTCCTGTGCGCCGCGAAGTTGCGATGACCGGCGAACTCACTTTGCGCGGTAGGGTGCTTCCCATTGGCGGGTTGAAGGAAAAACTCTTGGCTGCGCTGAGGGCTGGCCTGGAAACGGTCATCATTCCATCTGATAACGAGAAGGATCTGGCCGATATCCCGGACAATGTGAAAAATGGCCTCAAAATCATCCCGGTTTCAAACATGGAGGAGGTGCTGAAAATCGCCATTGTGCGCCAGCCCATCCCGATTGATTGGGAAGAGCCCGAAGATGTGAACCCCTCACCGGTAAACAACGACGCAGAGGAGAATCAGGTCGTTACGCATTAGTATTTCCCGTAACGCCTTGATTTAGAAAAGTAATTTGTTTTGGCCCCGCGCATGTTTCGTGGGGTCAATTCGTTTTAGCTGAGCAGGTTACCCCCAATTTTCCGCGGAAACAGTGGATTTTCGTGCATCTTTCTTTGACGAGAGGAGAGCCGCCGCCGTACAATTTTGATTCTACGGGGTAGGGCCCGCCCCGGTAAAAGGAGAACGCCCGTGAACAAAAATGATGTAGTTAACCAATTGTCCGAGCGGACCGGTCTTTCAAAGGCGGATTCGCAGAAGGCGGTCGATGGAATATTCGATCTCGTCACAGATTCACTGAAATCCGGCGAAGAAGTTCGTATTAGCGGTTTTGGTGTTTTTGTCGTTTCGAATCGTGCAGGTGGCAAGGGTCGAAATCCGCAGACCGGCGAAGAGATCACAATTAAGCCATCGCGCGCAGCGCGGTTCCGGGCTGGAAAGCCCCTAAAGGACGCGCTTAACCCGTCCTAAAGGACGGGCTTAACCCGTAACGGCTTAGGTGAAGCTTTGGGTTTCGTACCTATCGGAGCCCGTTCGGGTATGCGCTGTGTGCGCTGCTATCGGATATGGCCCCGGAAAGGGGCTATTTCTGGTGGCTGCCCAATTCCCAACTGTGTTAGACGAAACGAGTATTGCCCTTAGGGCGGTTAGCTCAGCTGGTAGAGCACTTCGTTTACACCGAAGGGGTCGGCGGTTCGAAACCGTCACCGCCCACCAGTTCAGTTGACGTTCATGGTAAGGGGCGTAGTCAGTCATTGGTAATTGGGAGGTCTTCCGCCATGGGCATGATAGCGAAATGTGTTGCGTGTGCCGGTTTGTTTCTTGCCCTGACCGCCTGTGGAGGTGGCAGGACATTTGAATCCCCCAATGCCGCTATGGAGCGCAACATCGCGCTGGGCTTATTGCTGGAATATGACTCCAACCAGGATCAGTTGCTTTCGGGGGCAGAATTTGAAAATGCCCTTCGAGAAGACTTTTTGGCCTTAGACCGCAACGCCGACGGCGCCCTCGATCGTGTCGAAGTGAGCACCGAAAATGATCGGCGCTGGCAACAAAGTGGGAGTACCTCCACCCCCCTGATTGACTGGAATACAGATGGTTTTGTGGATTTTGCGGAGTTTACCGCAACTTTGCATTCGACCTTCGCGCAGATGGATGAGGATGACGATGGAGATTTAAGTGCCGAAGAGCTGGCAATCACCGAAAATAGGGGTCCGCGCCGTGCCGCTGGGCCAGGTGCGCCAGGGTAAGCGGCTAATCGCAGACGAAGGGTATTTCGATTAAAGTGAGAGAAGAACCATGATGGCCTGGATTTTGGCCATCGCCGGCATATCTGGCGTTGGGTTGGCAAATCGGGCTATTCTCTGTCTTCTGGAGGCCACAATGCATCGTTTGGTGAATTTTATAGGCATTTTTTGCGCCGTTGCGCTAAGCAGTACTTTGCCCGCGTCCGCGCAATATCTGCCGCCAACGGCCAATCTTTTATTGCGATATGACGTTGACCAGGACGGTTCTGTCTCTAGCGCCGAAGTGGTTTCCGGAGTCAATGCCGACTACGCGCTAGCAGATTCCGACGGCAGTAATTGTATTTCGGGGCAGGAAATACGCAGTGAAAACGACCGTCGCCTCAGTCGTGACGGTGGGGTGGCGAGCCCGATAGTCGATTGGAACCTGGATGGTTGCGTTAACATGAACGAGTTCGGTAGCTCGATACGTAGCTATTTCAGCTACGCAGACAGGTCTGGAGACGGCCAGGTGAGTACTGCCGAGTTGTCCGGGCCGTCTATGCCGCTCACGCTCCCGACGCGTAATCCCCGGGCGCGGACGGCGCTACCACCCCAAAATGGAACCGGCACCATTGACTATGATCCCGATGGGACCAGACCGGGCGGTACGGATGCCTTTGGTAATTTCTAGCCTTCCCGTCGCCCTTTAATGCGCCGAGAGTCTGCAGCTTGACACTCTGTAGGCATGCCCCTTACATCGGCGCACTTTTTCCGCGTCGCTCGCCTGTTCGGGCGCGGCTGCGGGGGCGTAGCTCAGTTGGTTAGAGTGTCGGCCTGTCACGCCGAAGGTCGCGGGTTCGAGCCCCGTCGCTCCCGCCATTTTTACATGGCGAAGTTCAGTAAAACGCCTTTCATTCGGCGTCGAATCTTGCTCTAAAGCCCGCGTTGCGAGCGCGGAGCCGGCAACTATACGGCGCCGCGAATTCGGACCCGGAAATGACCTCGCGCGTCGCGAAATAAAACGGCGGCACTTTGGCCCGGGTTCACATTGGTGGCGGGTTAGATGGACGGTTTTCTTCTCGAATATCTCCCAGTTTTATTGTTCATGGCTATCGCCGTCAGCTTAGGCGCTGCGTTGATTGCGGTTCCGCTTTTGGTTGCGCCGGCAAAGCCCGACCCGGAGAAATTGTCGGCCTATGAATGCGGCTTCAACGCGTTTGACGACGCCAGGATGAAATTCGACGTCCGCTTCTATCTTGTCGCCATACTCTTCATCATTTTCGATCTTGAAGTTGCGTTTCTCTTTCCCTGGGCTGTTTCCCTGAAAGAAACCGGAACATTCGGTTTCTGGTCGATGGTGGCGTTTCTGGGAATTCTCACCATTGGTTTCATATATGAATGGAAGAAGGGAGCGCTCGAATGGGAGTAATCCCGGCAAGTCAAGCGGCGCGCGCTGCTCGTGACGGAGCAGATCCCTTGCAGTCCGGTGCGAGAGACAATGATCCATACTTCCGTGCGATGGGTGATGAGTTAAAAGACAAGGGCTTTCTCGTCGCGAATGCTAATGCGCTCATTAATTGGGCCCGCACGGGATCATTAATGTGGATGACCTTCGGTCTTGCCTGCTGCGCCGTGGAGATGATGCAAGCCTCGATGCCGCGCTACGACCTGGAGCGTTTCGGCTTCGCGCCTCGTGCTTCCCCGCGGCAATCCGATGTCATGATCGTTGCTGGGACGCTTACCAATAAAATGGCGCCGGCATTGCGCAAAGTATACGACCAGATGCCCGAGCCGCGCTACGTGATCTCCATGGGATCGTGCGCAAATGGCGGCGGCTACTATCACTATTCATATGCTGTCGTGCGCGGTTGCGACCGCATCGTGCCGGTTGATATCTATGTTCCCGGCTGTCCCCCGACAGCTGAGGCCTTGGTCTATGGGATCATGCTTCTGCAGCGGAAGATTCGCCGTTTGGGGACGATCGAGCGGTAGACGATGAGCAAGTCCCCAAGCCAATTCGCAGAACATGTTGCTGCCGGGCTCGGTGGCGCGATTGCAGAGTCAATAATCACGCATGACGAATTGACTATTGTGGTCACCACGAGCGAAATCATCCGTACACTTACTTATTTGCGCGATGATCCAGGGTGCGGGTTCACGATTTTGGTGGACCTATGCGGTGTCGATTATCCGGATAGAAGCCCACGCTTCGACGTCGTCTACCACCTCTTATCGATCTCCGAGAATGCACGCATCCGCGTAAAGATTGCGGCTGATTCCGAAACGCCCATTCCGTCTGTCACGCCCGTTTTCCGGGTTGCCGATTGGTTTGAGCGCGAAGCCTTCGATATGTACGGGATTTTGTTCTCCGGCCATCCCGATTTGCGCCGTATCTTAACCGATTACGGTTTCACCGGCTTCCCACTTCGCAAAGACTTTCCGCTGACCGGCTATGTGGAGGTCAGATATGACGACGAGCAAAAACGTGTCGTCTACGAACCCGTAAAATTGGTCCAGGAGTTTCGGGATTTCGATTTTATGAGTCCCTGGGAGGGAGCCAAATATATTCTTCCGGGCGATGAAAAAGCCGATAGGACCGACAAGTCCGACAATGTGGACGCGTCGAAGAAATGACAACAGAAAAGTCCGAAAACAATTTTTCGATTAATTTTGGGCCGCAACATCCTGCTGCGCATGGTGTCCTGCGTCTGGTGACAGAGCTAGACGGCGAGATTGTAACGCGCCTTGAGCCCCATATTGGGCTTCTTCACCGCGGGACCGAAAAACTAATCGAACACAAAACCTATCTCCAGGCGCTGCCCTATTTCGACCGACTTGATTACGTCGCACCGATGAATCAGGAGCATGCTTTTGCACTTGCGGTGGAAAAATTGCTCGGGATGAAAATTCCTCCGCGTGGCCAATACATCCGTGTGCTTTATTCCGAGATCGGTCGTCTCTTAAGTCATCTGCTCAATGTGACGACGCAGGCCATGGATGTGGGCGCGCTCACGCCGCCGCTTTGGGGATTTGAAGAGCGTGAAAAACTGATGGTGTTTTATGAGCGCGCTTCCGGTTCGCGCATGCACGCGAATTATTTTCGGGTTGGAGGCGTTCATCAGGATGTGCCTCAGAAACTGCTCGACGATATCTATATCTTCTGTGAGGAATTTCCGCAGGTGCTCGATGATATCGAAACATTGCTGACGGAAAATCGCATATTTAAGCAACGCAATGTCGATATCGGCGTGATCACGCGCGAAGATGCGCTCGCCTGGGGGATGTCCGGTGTCATGCTCCGTTCAACGGGGGCTGCTTGGGATTTGCGGCGTGCACAGCCCTATGAATGTTACTCGGAACTGGAATTTCAAATTCCGGTTGGCAAGAACGGCGATTGCTATGACCGTTATCTGATGCGCCTTGAAGAAATGCGCCAGTCCAACAGGCTTATGAAACAATGTATTGAAAAAATTCCATCGGGCCCGGTTTCGTCTGAAGACGGTAAAGTCGTCCCGCCAAAGCGCGCAGAAATGAAGCGTTCGATGGAAGCGCTTATTCACCACTTCAAACTTTATACCGAGGGCTATCACGTACCCGAGGGTGAGGTGTATGCCGCGGTTGAAGCGCCCAAAGGTGAATTTGGTGTCTATTTGGTTTCAGATGGCGGAAACAAACCTTATCGCTGCAAAATACGTGCGCCGGGTTTCGCCCATCTGCACGCGCTCGACTATATGTGCCGCGGCCATATGCTTGCCGATGTGTCGGCCGTCATCGGATCAATCGATGTCGTGTTCGGGGAGATCGATCGATGAGCCTGCGCCGCCTAGCAGAGTCCCAACCTGAAAGTTTCGCGTTCAGCGCGGAGAACAAGGCGTGGGCCCAAGCTCAAATGGAGAAATATCCGGCCGGCAGGCAGGCCTCAGCCGTAATCCCGCTCCTATGGCGCGGGCAAGAACAAGAAGGCTGGGTCACGAAACCCATGGTCGAGGCCGTCGCAGAGCACCTGGGCATGCCTTATATCCGCGTGCTCGAAGTCGCGACCTTCTACACCATGTTTAATCTCCATCCGGTGGGTGAACATTTGGTTCAGGTTTGCACTACGACGCCATGCTGGCTGCGCGGCTCCGACGATCTGGTGGCAGTGTGCAAGAAAAACATTCACCCGAAGCCCCATGCGCTATCGCCGGACGGCAAGTTTTCCTGGATGGAGGTTGAGTGTCTTGGTGCCTGTGTCAACGCGCCGATGCTTCAGATCGGCAAAGACTATTATGAAGATTTGGACGGTCCAAAAACCGAGGCGCTCTTGGAAACGATCCGCCGCGGCGAAAAGCCGGCGCCAGGCCCACAAAACGAGCGCCATTCTTCCGAGCCCGAGGGCGGCGCAACGACATTGACAGAAATGCGGTGATGCTGGCCGATAAAGATCGCATCTTTACCAATCTCTACGGCTTTCAGGATTGGGGCCTTGAGGCTGCGAAGACGCGCGGATCGTGGGACGGCACCAAAGCCATTCTTGAACTCGGTCATGACGCTATTGTCGATATCGTCAAGAAATCGGGCCTGCGCGGGCGCGGTGGGGCGGGTTTTCCCACCGGCTTGAAATGGTCGTTCATGCCCAAAGAGGTGAAGGAGCGCCCGCATTATCTCGTCGTAAACGCGGACGAATCCGAACCGGGCACCTGTAAGGATCGCGACATCATGCGTCATGATCCGCAGCACCTTATTGAGGGCTGCCTGCTCGCTTCTTTCGCGATGCGCGCGAACGTTTGTTACATTTATATTCGTGGTGAGTTCATAGCGGAGCGCGAGTGCCTACAAGCCGCTATCGATCAAGCCTATAAAGCCAAGCTCATCGGCAAGAACAATATCCATGGCTGGGATTTCGATCTCTATCTGCATCACGGCGCAGGGGCCTATATATGCGGCGAGGAAACGGCGCTTCTTGAAAGCCTTGAGGGTAAGAAGGGCCAGCCCCGCCTAAAGCCGCCATTTCCTGCCAATGTCGGCCTCTATGGCTGTCCGACCACTGTGAATAATGTCGAGTCAATTGCGGTCGTACCCGCAATCCTGCGCCGTGGCGCGGATTGGTTTGCGGGGATTGGGCGCCCAAACAATGTTGGAACAAAAGTCTTTTGCATATCTGGGCATGTGAACAAACCCTGCAATGTCGAAGAAGAGATGGGCATCTCGATGCGAGAACTCATCGACAAACATGCGGGCGGCGTGCGCGGCGGTTGGGACAATCTCCTAGCAGTCATTCCCGGCGGGGCGTCAGTGCCGTTGATCCCGAAGGCGATCTGCGATGACGTCTTGATGGATTTCGACTCGCTTAAGGATGTTCAGTCGGGTTTGGGCACGGCGGCCGTTATCGTGATGGATAAGTCTGCAGATGTCGTGCGCGCCATCGCGCGGCTTTCGGCTTTTTACAAACATGAATCCTGCGGTCAGTGTACGCCTTGCCGCGAGGGCACCGGTTGGATGATGCGCGTGATGAACCGCATGGTTGAGGGTCGCTCGGCGCCAGAGGAAATAGATCTCCTTCTTGAAGTGTCAAAAGAGGTCGAAGGCCACACGATTTGTGCTCTCGGCGATGCTGCGGCGTGGCCGATCCAGGGACTGATCCGCCATTTTCGTCCCGAACTTGAACGGCGCATGTCCGAGTTTGGCACAGCAGCGCGCGAGGCGGCGGAGTAGGGTGGCGATGGGGCGTTTACAACAATTGGCATTTGTACTCGCGGCTGCGTTCATCCTATCGGCGCAAACCTCCGCCGGTCCGAGCTATGAAGATTTGTGCGAATTTATGTTGAAGGAGCGCACGGAATTCATTCAAGAGTGCGTTGCCGCTGAAGCTGAGGCGCATTACTTCGTAATGGATTGGTTTAGCCTCAACGGTCTTTTAACGCCGGACGGCGAGATCGATTCTCTTCAACTTCTCGAAGCGCAAATGGACCCGATGCGTGCGATGTATGAGACGCCGGCCTCGACTGCCGCATTTTGCATCGAGATAACGGGCGATTGGATAGGGATGTCCGAATGCATCGCATTAACCGACCAAGACTCGCTTTTTACGGGCGGCAATCCGGGACTGATGGGCCCGGATATGGGCCCCGATATGTTTCCCCAACAGGGGGTGAATTGAACGCGCATGGCTAAAGTCGTCATCGACGGTACGGAACTTGACCTCGATCCTTCTCTTACGCTGTTGCAGGCGTGCGAGATGGCCGGCGCCGAGATTCCACGTTTTTGTTTTCATGAGCGTCTATCGATCGCCGGCAATTGCCGCATGTGTCTCGTCGAATGGGTTGGGGCACCAAAACCGCAAGCTTCTTGCGCCTTGAGTGTTTCGGATCTGCGCCCCAATAGGGACGGCACGCCAGCCGTCATCAATACGAAATCGGAATATGCGCTACGCGCACGCGCGGGCGTGATGGAGTTCTTGCTTATCAATCATCCGCTTGACTGCCCGATCTGCGATCAGGGCGGCGAATGCGATCTGCAAGATCAGGCGATGGGCTACGGCCGCGCCACCTTCAACCGCTTCCACGAGAACAAGCGCGCCGTCGAAGACAAATATATGGGTCCCTTGGTCAAGACCATTATGACCCGCTGCATCCAATGTACACGCTGTGTTCGTTTTGCGACCGAGATTGCCGGTGTGTCAGATTTGGGGGCGACCGGGCGCGGCGAGGATATGGAGATCACCACCTATCTTGAAAAAGCGCTTGATTCCGAGCTCTCCGGAAATGTGATCGATCTTTGCCCTGTAGGGGCGCTAACCGCGAAACCTTATGCCTTTACCGCGCGTTCTTGGGAGCTGCGCAAGACCGAATCCATAGATGTAATGGATGCGCTGGGCTCAAACATTCGTATCGATTCGCGCGGGCGCGAAGTCATGCGCATTTTGCCGCGCATAAATGAAGAGGTGAACGAGGAGTGGATCGGCGATAAATCACGCTTTATCTGGGACGGCCTTAAGCGGCAGCGCTTAGACCGGCCCTATATAAGAAGTGGCGGCAAGCTCAACCCCGCTAGCTGGTCCGAGGCCTTTGCTGCGATTGCTACGCATCTGGACGGCGCAAAGCCTGAAAGCATTGGCGCAATTGTCGGCGATTTGGCGGCGGCCGAAGAAATCAAAGCGCTTAAGGACTTAATGGTGAGCCTCGGCTCGCCCAATATCGATTGCCGCCAGGATGGCGCCAAGCTCCAAGCAAGCCCACGCCAAGCTTACCTTTTCAACGCAACGATCTCGGGCATCGAAGCAGCCGACGTGGCGCTTTTGATCGGCACCAATCCGCGTTGGGAAGCGCCGGTGTTGAACGCGCGCTTGCGCAAGTCCTGGATCAACAATGATCTGAAGATCGCCAATGTCGGTGAAGCCTATGATCTGACCTATCCGGTCGAACAATTGGGAGTTTCGCCCTCTGTGCTTGAAGAGATCGCCACCGGATCCCATCCTTTTGCAAAGATTTTGAGTGAAGCCACGCGTCCAATGTTGGTCCTTGGCCAAGGCGCGCTGGCGCGCTCTGACGGCGCTGCGGTTTTGGCGCTTGCAGCACAGATCGCTTCGGCAACGGGAATGATCGGGCCGGAAGGTCCGCCGTCTGAGGGCGGCTGGAACGGCTTTAACGTGCTCAATAGCGCGGCATCGCGCGTCGGTGCGCTTGATCTTGGTTTTGTGCCGGGCGAGGGCGGGCGTGATGTTGAAGGCATTTTGGAGGGTGCTTCAAAAGGCGAAATCACTTTCGTTTATCTTCTTGGCGCGGACGAGATTGATATGGACCGGCTGGGCAACGCCTTTACTGTTTACCAGGGCTCGCATGGCGATGCCGGAGCGCACCGCGCCGATGTCGTTCTGCCGGGCGCCGCCTATACAGAAAAATCTGGTCTCTATGCGAACATTGAGGGCAGGGTGCAACTTGCGAAGCGTGCAACCTTTCCGCCAGGCCACGCCAAAGAAGACTGGGCAATATTGCGTGCACTTTCCGAAATTTTGGGAAAGAAACTTCCCTATGACGACTTAGATGCATTGCGCTCTGCCATTATTGCCGAAGCGCCGCAATTTGGGGAGCGCGATTGTTTGGTGGCGCGTCCCGGTGCCGATCCGAATATTTGGCAGAGCATCGGCACGCCGGGGCCCGTAGATAGCGCACAGCCGCTACGCTCCGCGATCACAGATTACTATTTGACCAACCCATTGGCACGCGCCAGCGAGACCATGGCCGAGTGCTCGCGCCTTTTTGTTCAACGCGAACAGATGGCGGCGGAGTAGGCGATGGCTCTAATCGATTTTTATCAGTGGCTATTCGCATCGGTCCTAGGCCTATTCGGCGTTGAGGCTGACCTTCCCTATTCCTGGGCCTGGCTTTTCAGTCAGGTGACGCTGATTTTGGTCCTGACAATCGTGTTGCTGGTCATGCTGGCCTTTCTGCTGCTTTTCGACCGTAAGGTCTGGGCGGCGGTGCAAATGCGACGCGGCCCTAACGTCGTTGGGGCATTTGGTCTTTTGCAGAGCTTCGCCGATTTTCTCAAATTCGTTTTGAAAGAAGTCATTCTACCCGCCGGCGCCAATAAGGCTGTGTTTCTTCTTGCGCCCTTAGTTGCGTTCACGCTGGCGCTGGCCTCTTGGGCGGTGGTTCCCGTGGCACCCGGTTGGGTGGTCGCCGATATCAATGTCGGCATTCTTTACATTTTCGCGATTTCGTCGCTCGGCGTTTATGGCGTGATCATGGGTGGCTGGGCTTCGAATTCCAAATATGCCTTTCTCGGTGCGCTTCGCTCGGCCGCGCAAATGGTCTCTTACGAAGTCTCGATCGGATTCATATTGATAACGGTTTTGCTCTTCGCGGGCTCGCTCAACCTTTCAGATATCGTTGAAGCCCAGGGCCCGGACATTCGCGGCTGGAATGTATTCGGAATTCTGTTCCCGATGTTTGTCCTTTTCTTTATTTCAGCTCTGGCTGAGACAAACCGCCCGCCTTTCGACTTGCCGGAGGCGGAATCGGAGCTCGTCGCGGGATTCATGGTCGAATATTCCTCGACGCCTTATCTCCTCTTCATGATCGGCGAGTACATAAGCATCGTATTGATGTGTGCACTTTGCGCGATTCTATTTTTCGGCGGCTGGCTGCCCATCATTGATGTTTGGCCCCTTAACGCAATTCCGGGCGTCTTCTGGTTTATTGGGAAGGTCGTATTTTTCTTCTTTCTGTTTGCAATGGTGAAGGCGATTGTGCCGCGCTATCGCTACGACCAGTTGATGCGCCTGGGCTGGAAAGTCTTCCTTCCGATTTCACTGTTTTGGGTTGTTCTTGTGAGCGGCTATTTGCTCGCATTCGATAGACTACCGGGATGAAGGAGTGGATATGGCATTGTTGAACCGTACTGCGCGCTCGATCCTGCTTTGGGATTTCGTCTCGGCGTTTATTCTCGGCATGCGATATTTATTTCGGCCCAAGGTGACGCTGAACTATCCTTTTGAAAAGAGCCCTCTTTCCCCGCGCTTCAGGGGCGAGCATGCGCTTCGGCGTTATCCGTCGGGCGAAGAGCGCTGCATCGCTTGCAAGCTCTGCGAAGCGATCTGCCCGGCGCAGGCGATTACCATCGAGGCCGAACCGCGCGAAGACGGAAGCCGCCGCGCCACGCGATACGACATCGACATGGTGAAATGCATTTATTGCGGTCTTTGCGAGGAATCATGCCCGGTGGACGCCATTGTCGAGGGGCCGAATTTCGAGTTCTCGACCGAAACGCGCGAAGAGCTTTATTACGACAAGGATCGGCTGCTTGCGAATGGTGATCGTTGGGAACGGGAGATCGCGAAGAATATGGAATTGGATGCGCCATATCGTTAAGGCGCAATGCGCTTCGATTTGGGAGCGGTGAATTTGAGGTCGAGTGGGGAAAATTAGTCTGAATGCTTGTTGATATCGCCTTCTATGTTTTTTCGGTGATAATGATTGCCTGTGCGGCAATGGTCATTAGCGCGCGCAACCCCGTGCATTCGGTCTTGTTTTTGGTGGCAGCGTTCTTCAACGCTGCGGGTTTGTTTGTCCTCTTAGGGGCAGAGTTTCTCGCAATGATGCTTGTCGTCGTCTATGTCGGCGCGGTTTCGATTCTCTTCTTGTTTGTCGTGATGATGCTCGACATCGATGCCGCGGTCTTGAAGCGTGGCTTTGCGACCTATTTGCCCATTGGTGCTGTTGTGGGAATAGCGCTCGTCGCTGAGATCATTTTGGCGGTACGGGTTTCTTCAGGCCTGCCGGATGTGACTCCCATGCAACCAACGCCGGCAGGGGTCTCCAATACCGAAGCTTTGGGACGCATCATCTATACGGACTATGTCTTTTTCTTTCAGACGGCTGGCCTGGTTCTATTAGTCGCAATGATCGGCGCCATTGTGTTGACGCTGCGCCATCGGCCCGGCGTACGCCGCCAGTCGATTTCGGCGCAGGTGTCGCGCGATCCCAAGGAAGCGATTGAAGTTATCGACGTGAAACCCGGCGAGGGCGTGTCATGAGTGTCGGGCTGGAACATTATTTAATCGTTGCCGCGGCCCTCTTCACACTTGGCGTGTTCGGTATATTTGCCAATCGTAAGAACGTCATCGTAATTCTTATGTCGATCGAATTGATTTTACTCTCGGTGAATATCAATTTTATCGCCTTCTCTTCTTTTCATGGTGATCTCGCCGGGCAGGTTTTTGCGCTCTTTGTGCTCACAGTCGCTGCTGCGGAGGCGGCCATCGGTCTTGCGATTTTGGTCGTCTATTTTCGTAATCGTGGCTCCATCGCGGTCGAAGATATCAGTGTGATGAAGGGCTGATATGTATACCGCGATTGTATTTCTTCCACTGCTTGGTGCGCTTGTTGCGGGTCTTTCAGGCCGGCTCATTGGCGCACGCGGGGCAGAAATCGTCACGACTGCGCTGCTATTCGTTTCGGCGTTTTTGTCCTGTGTGGCGTTTGTGGATGTGGGTCTTGCCGGAAATGTGCAAACGGTTCCGATTGCCAATTGGGTTACGTCGGATAGTTTTGTGGTCGATTGGGCGCTGCGGATAGATACGCTGACCGTGGTCATGCTTGTGGTTGTGAACGGCGTTTCTTCGCTAGTACATCTTTATTCCATCGGCTACATGCATGACGATCCCAGTCGCCCCCGTTTTTTCGCCTATTTGTCGTTATTTACGTTCGCCATGCTGATGTTGGTGACCGCCGACAATTTTCTGCAAATGTTTTTTGGCTGGGAAGGCGTCGGTCTCGCTTCTTATTTGCTCATTGGTTTTTGGTATCAAAAGCCTTCGGCCAATGCTGCGGCGATCAAGGCCTTCATTGTCAATCGGGTAGGCGACTTTGGATTTGCCCTTGGCGTGTTCGGCGTTTTCTTTGTTTTTGGCACACTCGATTTCACCGCTGTTTTTGAAATGGCCGCAGGCATGGAGGGTGAGAGTTTTCTCTTTGCCGGATTTGATGTCGATACCCTCACTACGCTTTGCATACTTCTTTTCATCGGAGCGATGGGAAAGTCGGCGCAGTTATTTCTTCACACCTGGCTCCCGGACGCGATGGAAGGACCTACGCCGGTCTCTGCGCTGATCCATGCCGCGACCATGGTCACCGCCGGTGTGTTTCTGGTTTGCCGTTGCTCGCCACTTTTTGAGCATGCCCCGATCGCGCTTAATGTCGTCGCAATTGTGGGCGCGAGCACAGCATTTTTTGCGGCCTCGGTCGCGCTTTTCCAGAACGACATCAAGCGGGTCATCGCCTATTCGACTTGCTCGCAGCTGGGTTACATGTTTTTTGCCGCCGGCGTCTCGGCCTATGGCGCGGCCATGTTCCATTTGTTTACCCATGCCTTTTTCAAAGCGCTTCTCTTTCTTGGCGCGGGCTCGGTCATCCACGCAATGCATCACGAGCAGGACATGCGCCATATGGGCGGCTTGATGAAGTATATCCCGGCAACTTGGGTGATGATGCTTATTGGAACGGTCGCAATCACCGGTCTTGGCATTCCAGTGCTCGGCTTCGGAGCCTCTGGCTTCTATTCCAAAGACATGATCATTGAATCTGCTTTCGCCGCCCAGACGCCAGTTGGCAATTATGCATTTGCTATTGGTGTGCTTGCGGCGGCCATGACCTCGTTTTATTCCTGGCGCCTGATGTTCATGACCTTCCACGGCAATTACCGTGGCGATCCGCATCACCAGGACCATATTCTTGAATCGCCTTGGGTGATGCGTATACCTCTAATTGTTTTGAGCGTGGGTTCGTTGCTTGCCGGAGCAATATTTTATTCGATGTTTGTCGGCGAGAATATGTTGGCGTTTTGGAATGGCGCGCTTGAGCTGCACGAGGAAGAGCATCACGAGTTCCCGCTATGGGTGTTATTCGCGCCGGTGATCGCGACTCTGATTGGCCTGTACATCGCCTATCAGTACTACATCAGACATCCGGAGCGGCCTGCAAAACTGGCGGCAAAGTATTCCACGCTCTATCTCTTCCTCTACAACAAATGGTATTTCGACGAGCTGTATGATTTCCTGTTTGTGCGTCCCGCAAAGGCGCTTGGTCGCTTTTTGTGGAAGAAAGGCGATGGCGCGATCATCGACGGGCTGGGGCCGGATGGAATTTCGGCGCGGGTTCTCGAGGCGGCCAAAGGCGCGGTGCGCCTACAGTCGGGTTATATCTATCATTACGCATTTGCGATGCTGCTAGGCGCTACGGCGCTCGTGACTTGGTTCCTTTTCTATCCGCCGGGGAATTAAGAAATGAGCTGGCCAATCCTCTCACTCATTACATTTATTCCTTCGCTCGGTGCGCTGGCGATTCTTGCCATGCGGGGCGAACAGGCGGCTGAAAATATCCGTCGTATCGCATTGGGATCAACACTGCTTACGTTTGTTCTCTCGATTCTTCTCGTTCTACAATTCGACGGCAGCACGGCCGACCTCCAGTTTGTCGAGGATCTTGCCTGGCTTGGCGGCGGCATAAACTACCGCATGGGCGTGGACGGGATTTCCGTCCTGTTCGTGCTTCTGACCGCCTTTCTGATGCCGTTCTGCATTTTGGCAAGCTGGACAACGATTACCGAGCGTGTTGCGGAATATATGATCGCCTTCCTCGTGCTTGAAACGCTGATGATCGGCGTTTTTTGCGCGCTCGATTTGGTCCTTTTCTATGTTTTCTTCGAGGGCGGCCTAATCCCGATGTTCCTTATCATTGGGGTGTGGGGCGGGCAGCGACGCGTCTATGCTAGTTTCAAATTTTTTCTTTACACGCTGCTCGGCTCGGTTCTGATGCTGCTCGCCATCATGGCGATCTATTGGCACACGGACACAACCGACATCACGCTACTGTTGAGCGGCGATCACAACATTCCGGTTTCAATCCAGCCCTGGTTGTGGTTCGCATTTTTTGCATCTTTTGCAGTCAAATTGCCGATGTGGCCTGTTCATACTTGGCTACCGGATGCGCATGTCGAGGCGCCGACCGCGGGATCGGTTATTCTTGCCGGTATTCTGTTGAAGATGGGTGGTTACGGCTTTCTACGCTTCTCTTTGCCGATGTTCCCCGAAGCAAGCGCCGATTTCGCGCCGCTCGTATTTGTCTTGTCGCTCATTGCGATCGTCTACACATCGCTCGTTGCGCTAGCGCAGGAGGACATCAAGAAACTGATCGCCTATTCCTCGGTAGCCCATATGGGTTTGGTGACCCTCGGTATATTCACCTTCAATCATCAAGGAATTGAGGGTGGCGTGTTCCAAATGCTTAGCCACGGAATCGTCTCAGCCGCCTTGTTCCTTTGCGTCGGCGTTGTTTATGACCGCATGCACACAAGGCTAATCGCCGACTATGGCGGGCTGGTGAATCGTATGCCGGTCTATGCCGCCTGCTTCATGGTTTTCACCCTGGCCAATGTAGGCCTTCCCGGTACCAGCGGCTTTATCGGCGAGTTTCTGACCTTGCTCGGTGCCTTCCGGGTTAACTCCTGGCTGGCGATTATTGGGGCAACCGGCGTGATTCTTTCGGCAGCCTACGCGTTGTGGCTCTATCGCCGGGTGATCTTCGGAACGCTTGAAAAGGCCAATCTACAATCCATTCTAGACCTCAATCTGCGCGAGAAAGTTATCCTCTTTCCTTTGGTGTTTTTTACCATCGCGCTCGGGGTTTATCCAAAGCCGGTCTTCGACATCACGAACGCTTCGGTCGCGAATTTGGTTGAGTTCCATGAGGCCGGTCTGCAGCGTGCGGCACTGGAAGCGGCGGATATTGCGGAGGGCACGCCGTGAACCTCGCAGCGCAGAACGTCGATCTATTGATGCCCGAATTCATTATGGCGCTCGGCGGCATGGCACTCTTAATGCTGGGCGTGTTCATGGGCGATCGCTCGCAGCGCTTGGTGGCGAACCTTGCCGTGGCGCTCATGCTGGCGACCTCAGCTTGGATTATTCTCAACATCGGCGATGGTCGTCTCAGCGTCTTCGGTGACGCCTTTCAGATCGACGATTTCGCGCGCTTTGTGAAGCTGATTGCCCTGCTTGGCGCTGCACTCGTTCTCGTCATGTCGCAAAGCTATGTACAGCGCCGCGGCATGGGACAGTTCGAATTTCCCGTTCTTGTCGTCTTCGCAGTACTCGGCATGATGCTGATGATTTCCGCCTCGGATTTTTTGACGCTCTATATGGGCATAGAGCTTCAAAGCCTTGCGCTGTACGTGCTTGCCGCATTTAGGCGCGACAGTATCCGCTCGACCGAAGCCGGCCTGAAATATTTTGTCTTGGGCGCGTTGTCCTCGGGAATAATGCTTTACGGAATTTCGTTCATCTATGGCTTTTCCGGTTCGACCGCATTCTCCGATGTTGCTGCGGCCGCGACGGGTGAGGGTTTATCGCTTGGGATTGTATTTGGTCTCGTATTTCTTACCGTCGGACTTGCCTTCAAGATTTCTGCCGTCCCATTCCATATGTGGACGCCGGACGTCTATGAAGGCGCGCCGACGCCGATTACGGCTTTCTTCGCGGTCTCGCCGAAAGCTGCTGCCCTTGCGCTGTTCGTTCGCACCATGATTTCCGCTTTTCCCGAGGCAATCGAGCAATGGGGACAGATCATTGTCTTTATTTCCATTCTTTCCATGTCGCTCGGCGCGGTCGCTGCGATAGGCCAAAACAATATTAAGCGCCTGATGGCCTACAGCTCTATCGGCCATATGGGGTTCGCTCTGGTCGGCTTAGCCGCAGGGACGGAGGCCGGTATCAAAGGCGTGCTCATCTATCTCGCCATTTATGTCGTAACAAACATCGGCGTCTTCGCTTGCATTCTTTCGATGCGCCGTGGCGAGGAAATGACCGAAAACATTTCCGATCTTGCAGGTATCGCGCGCGCGCGCCCGGGCTTTGCTTTTGCACTCGCCATGTTGATGTTTTCGCTTGCCGGCATTCCGCCGTTGGCTGGCTTTTTTGCGAAATGGTATGTGTTCTTGGCAGCCATCCAAACCGGGCTTTATCCGCTGGCCGTAATCGGTGTTATCGCCAGTGTCGTTGGCGCGTTTTACTATCTGCGCATTGTTAAAGTCATGTATTTTGACGAACCCGGCGCCCCGTTGGAGTCGAAGATGGAGCCACGCCTCTCCGCAATTTTGACGGCGTCTACAGTGTTCACCATTCTCTTCATTGCCTTCGCCCGGCTTTTAGAAGTGCCGGCTGAGGCGGCAGCTGCCTCGTTGTTTCAGTGACGGACATTCGCCGCTTTGATGCGCTTGATTCAACCAATGCAGAGGCAAGCCGTCTTGCCGAAAAGTCTGAGCGTGGGCCGCTATGGGTCGTCGCGGCATCGCAAACCAAGGGGCGTGGACGCCGAGGACGCACTTGGATTTCCAAACCCGGAAATCTTTTTGCGAGCCTGCTCGCGGAGATCGACGCGCCGCTAGAGACTTGCGGGCAGCTATCCTTTGTCGCGGCGCTGGCGGTTGGAGATCTTGTCAGCTTCTATGCTTCGGACGGCGAAGTCACACTGAAATGGCCGAATGACATTTTACTGAATCGACGAAAGATTGCGGGGATATTGGTTGAAGCCTCATCTTCCGGGGCGGCTTCGCGCATAATCGTCGGGTGCGGCGTAAATCTTGCCAATCATCCCGACGAGACGGAATTTCCGGCGACCTCGCTGGCCGATGTGATTGGGTATGCGCCTGATCCCGAAGCCGCGCTGGAGCGCCTCGTCGCTCGCTGGGGCACATGGTATGAGAGTTGGCGAGTGAATGGCTTTGAGCCCATACGGGCAGCTTGGTTAGCGCAAGCAGGGGGCTTAGGGGGAAAACTGATCGTGCATTTGGCAGATTCGGAGATTGAAGGCGTGTTCGAGAACTTAAGCGATGACGGTGCTCTTCTTCTTCGCGTAAATGGGGGCGGGTTTGAACGCATCACCGCCGGCGATGTTTTTTTCTCGAGTTAAATAAGGTTTCAAGAATGCTCCTCGCCATCGATGCCGGAAATACAAATATTGTCTTCGCAATATGTGAGGGCGATGAGATTCGTGTCCAGTGGCGGACCACGACCAAAGTCAGCCACACCGCTGACGAATATGCCGTCTGGCTGGCGCAACTCTTGAAATTGGAAGGTCTAGCTTTTGCCGATCTGACGGAAACAATTATCGCGACGGTGGTTCCGGCGGCGTTGTTCGATCTTCGTGATTTTTGCCGACGATATCTTAAATGCGAGCCTTTATTGGTGGGGGCGCCGGAGGTCGATCTAGGCATCGGCATTAATACGGATCGCCCCACAGCCGTCGGTGCGGACCGCTTGGCCAATGCTGTGGCTGCGCATGATCGCTATTCTGGCGCAGTTATTGTTGTTGATTTTGGAACCGCAACCAATTTTGACATTGTTGCGGAGAATGGCGATTTCGACGGCAGCGTGATTGCACCCGGGGTCAATCTCTCTATCGAGGCGCTCCACCAAGCTGCCGCGCTTCTTCCGCGCGTTGCCATCCATCGTGCGCAAAAGGTCATCGGTAAAGATACTGCCCCCTCTATGCAGTCTGGAATCTATTGGGGTTATGTCGCGCTTATTGAGGGCCTTATTGCCCGCATCAAGGCCGAGTATGGAAAGCCAATGACGGTTATTGCCACCGGAGGGCTTGCACATCTTTTCGAAAAGGATATTTCAGCGATCGAAAATATCGAACCTAATCTCACTATTCGCGGCCTGCTTCTGATTCACAGGCGCAACGCAGGTGCGAACAAAACCTGATGGCGCGACTGCCCGCTTCCAACAGTGACGAGCTTGTCTTTCTACCCTTAGGCGGGTCGGGCGAGATCGGTATGAATCTCAATTGCTATGGCTTTGGTCCACCCGACGCACGACAATGGATTGTCGTCGATTGTGGCGTCACATTTGGCCGCGAGACCTCAACGCCCGGCATTGACGTCATCATGCCCGATGCGCGGTTTTTAGAAGAGCATCGCAGTGATCTGCTCGGAATTGTCCTGACCCATGCCCATGAAGACCATCACGGCGCGGTGGCTCATCTTTGGCCCGCACTGCGCTGTCCCGTCTATGCGACGCCTTTCACCGCGCGGTTATTGCGTGGAAAGCTTGAAGAGGCCGATCTTGTTGGCCGAGTGAAAGTTAAAGTGGTGCCCCTTGGCGGAAAGCTGAAGCTCGGACCGTTCGAGATGGAATTCATCACTCTTACCCATTCGATTCTGGAACCAAATGCGCTTGCTATTCGCACACCCCTGGGCACGATCGTTCACACCGGCGATTGGAAGATCGATCCGGACCCGTTAATCGGAGAGGTGACGGACGATGCCGCGCTTCGCGCTTTGGGTGACGAAGGCGTTCTTGCCATGGTGTGCGATTCCACTAACGCGCTAGTCTGTGGCGAATCCGGTTCCGAAGCCGACGTGCGCGTTTCGCTTACCAAACTCATCAAAGAATTAAGAGGGAAGGTCGCCGTCACCTGTTTTGCCTCCAATGTTGCGCGGCTTGAAACTGTTGCCCATGCCGCACGCGCTGCCGGGCGCGAATTGGTTCTGGTCGGCCGCTCTATGCATAAAATGGTCGAAGCTGCGCGCGAGACCGGCTACCTCAAGGATTTTCCGCGCATACTAGACGAGGAGGGGGCGTTACAACTTCCTGCCGACAATATTCTTTACCTATGTACGGGTAGCCAGGGTGAATCCCGAGCCGCGCTGGCGCGCATCGCGCGGGACGATCATCGTCATGTGAAGCTTGGTGAGGACGATACGGTCATCTTTTCGTCGCGTGTTATTCCCGGAAACGAAATCAGTATTCACGACATGCAGAACAAGCTCGCAGCGCTTGGCGTTCAAGTGCTGACGGACGAAGATCATTTCGTCCATGTTTCCGGGCATCCTGCGCGCGAAGAGCTTGCCGAAATGTATCGTTGGGTCCGACCGCAAATAGCGGTACCGGTTCATGGCGAAATGCGCCACATGACGGCGCATGCGCGATACGCCGAAGAGTTGCAGGTGCCGCAGGCGGTGGTTGTGACGAATGGCGACGTGCTGCGCCTTGCGCCGGGGCGCGCGGAAATCATCGACGAGGCGCCCTCAGGGCGTGTCTTTCTCGATGGCCGTTTGATGGTACATGAGGATGAGGGTTACGCCCGCGCAAGACGAAGCCTCGGCTATGCAGGCTTTATCGGCATAACGCTTGTCTTGGACCGCAAAGGACGTGTCGTGGCGGACCCGGTATTGCACCTGGAAGGTATCCCCGATGATTTGTTCGAGCCGACCGAAGATGCCGTTTTGCGCGCGGCAAACGGCAAGAAGCGTGGCGATTTGGAAGAAAATGTGCGCATCGCAGCACGTAAAGCCGCACATGCGATCTGGGGAAAGAAGCCCATCGTCCGGGTAGAAACCGTAGAGATTTAGTTGGGCTACGCCCGCTTTGCCGCGCGTTTCTTACGCGGCGAACCGCCTCGCGCTTTTTCATACATCGCGATGAATTCTTCAACCGACATGGCCGCAACGGACTGGCCGATGACGTCCAGTGGCAGATCCTCCAGTTTTCTGAAGCGCACGCAGCATTTTCCGACATCCATGCGCTTGTTAGTTTTCTTGTATTCGCGCTCGAACCAGCGGCGCAATTTTTCGTCGCCATAAATACCCATCAAATAGACCGCCATGTGGTTCTTTTGAGAGGCGAGGGAGACATTGGCCAAAGGCTGCTTGTTATAGGTGTCGGGGAAGCGTTTTAGCGGCACGATGTAGCTGATCATGCCGTATTGCATGGATTCGACAAATCCTTTGGGGAGGTTTTTGCGGATGACACGCCGCACGACCGAAATCGCTTTACGCCGCTCGTCCGGCAATTCGTCGAGATAGTCTTTTACCGATATCGCACTGGATGAGACCATAGGCTTACTCTAACGCAAGTATTATTGCCGCGTGAACCATTGAAGCGATCACCACCAGGCCACCCAGGCGCTCACAGCCCGGCTAAACTTCGCTTACGCCAATCTTTGGCGACGGCCTCCGATCCGCCGCCCGTCCAAACCCCTGAAATTAACCACGCTATCGACTTCGCTTGACTAAAAAGCCTTGGGACCAAACACTTTAGGAGGTGATGGAGGTTAAGAATGGTGTGGGGAAGATTGCTCGCGGCGAGCGCCCTGGCGCTGAGCGCTACGGTGTTTGGCACCGTGCAAGGCGCCGAGGCCGCCAATGGCGCAAACTGGAAGATTTTCAAAACCGAATGGAGCGCGGAAGACGAGCGCGGCTTCGGCGAGTTTGTCCGCGTCATCGGTGAGAGCGGCTGCAATAGCTCGATCGATTGTTTGCGCTCGCCCGCCAACCCCTTTCTCGGAGATGACCCAGCTACATTGCGCGTCTTTGCCGATTGCGCCGACTGGCCTATGCCTTGCGCGCCTATTATGCGTGGAAAACCGGACTTCCATTTCGTTATGTAAACGGCGTATCGGGCTCGGCCGGTGACATCCGTTTTTCGTCGACCGCCAATCAGCCGCGCTCCAAGCGTGACATTGTCGATCATGGCAAGCCGGCCAATGGTGGCACCATCCTCGATGAAATTCGCAATACGGTTTCCACCGCCACCTACCGCACCGATGCCGGCCATGAAGGAAGCGTGTTTTCGGATTTTTACTCGCCGAAATTGGCCCCGGGCTCGATCCGCGCCGGCACGGTTATCTATGACGTCCACGGCCATGTCGCGATCGTCTTCAAGATCGACGAGGACGGGCGCATTCACTACATGGATGCCCACCCCGATCTCAGCGTTACACGCAGCGTTTACGGCGCGCAGTTCGGGCAAAGCCCGGCTCGCCTTGGCGGCGGCTTCAAGAATTGGCGCCCGGTGCGTCTTGTCGGCGCCACGGAGCGCAGCGATGGAAGCTATGCCGGAGGCCGCATTGTCGCGACGCCTCACTCTGAAATTGCCGATTATTCGCTTGAGCAATATCACGGCAATGTGCTGGGCACCCGCGGCGACGGACGCGACGCGCAATTTGCCTATAATGATATCCCGCTGAAGCTCATCGAATATGTCCGGGTGTCCGTGTCCGGCGGCAATATGAGCTACAATCCGGTGTTCGAGCTGCGCGCGACCATGCGCACGCTTTGTAATGATCTTAGAGATCGCTCGCTCTTCGTTAATATTGCAATCGATGCCGGCATCCACCGCAAAGCACAGCCCGCGCGCCTGCCGGACAATATTTACGGTACCGCCGTTTGGGAGTGGGAGCTTTATTCCACGCCCTCACGCGATGCACGCATCAAGACGGCATTTGCCGCGTTCCATGAAGATCTTGGGCGCATGATTGAGATGTGGCGTCAGCGCGATAAGCGCATCATTTATGACGGGCTTTTCCTCGATGAGGATTTGCAGGAAATGTATGCGGAAGAATCCGCCGCCTGCAACATGACCTACCGCAACTCGAGGGGCACACAGGTCACGCTCAATTTCGATCAGATGGCAAAACGCATTTTCACCATGAGCTTCGATCCCTATCACTGCATTGAGCGCCGCTGGGGCGCGAGCGATCCGGCCGAACTGGCCTCCTGCGCCGACGATCAAACCAAACAACGCTGGTATCTGGCCGAACAGCGCCTGCGCAACCAAATAGATCGAACCTATGACGCGCGAATGGATCACAACGTAGCCGAGCTCGAACAGCAGCCGCGGGGAAGCGGCGTCAATCAGCCGCCGGCTGTGGACGTCAATCATCTGATTTCCAATGTCGGCTATCGCGTCGAATTCCAGGGCATGAGTCCGGTCGGGCGGTAGGCGCGGTTCGCGCTACACAACCTCTGCCCTTCTTGGCAAGCCCGGCTCGGCTGGTCACTCGAGGATATAGCGCAGCGCGTTCTCCGGATCGCAGGTGAACGGCAACATCTCAGCTCCCGGTGAATAGTCCCAGTAATAACCACCCTCAAATGGTTCGGCCAGATATTCGGGGTCCTCCAGAAAATAGTTTATGAGTAGCCGCGTTCCGTCCTCACTGAGTTCGTATAGCTCAACGACATGCTTCTGCGCTGCGGAAGGAATCCCAAACAAATTGCCATTGCGCAAATCGGAAAATTGGACCGTGTCTACGACTAAGGTCTCTCGCTCCCACCGCCCAATGGAATGGCCTTGAAGCGTCCGCTCTGCGTTCTCCGGATGGCCGCGACCGTCCATAAAAACCGTTCGCTCTGAGCTATAAAATTCGCTGCTGAAGAGGACTCGGTCGTCCAGAATCTCGATTTCATACATATACGGCACTGTCGCGAAAAAAGGCGGAACCAAAGCTACGCATTGCGCCGTCGGGCTATCCGCATTTGTGTATGCAGCTTGCCAGCTAGCCCCTGCTGCCGTTGGCGCCGGCATCGCCACACTTCGTGTCGCGAATGCGCGGATGCCATCCCAGACCCCGGCGATGCCTGTTGCCCGAACGGTCGACTCGTTGCCGCGTGATCGCGGGGTCAATACTGCGCCATCGCTCGGCGCAAGTGAGACTAACCGCGCATGCGTTCTTTCGGTGCCCCGCGCTGGGTTTACTCTAGCCGTGACCACGTCGCCTGGTGCGAGTGTCGTGGCTGTCCATCCGCTTCGAATCATAAGAGATGTGGGATCTCCTTCAATTTCCCATTGCGTAACTTGCCCATTGCCATCACTGACCTCGACATTGATGTAGACATGCGGGTTGGTCCATTCGAAGCTCGTTACAGTGCCTTGGAATGTAACAACGGCCTGCAAATCAAACATCGCGGCGCTATGATGTGCAGCAGCCGGATAAACGAATCCAAAAACTGCGGCAAAGATCACGCCATAAACGGGCTTCATGGTGCGCCTCCCATTTTCGATCAAGCGCCGATTAGATGAATTAGACAAGCATGCAGCATGAACTCTTTGAGGTCGAGCTTATCTCGGCTCAGCGAGATTTGTCGGGTCCCTGCGGGACCTCTTCGCCAGCATTTTCTCTCAACTCTTGCGGCGCGGCATGGTAGGGTCGATCCGTCCTGTGCGCTGCGCTTGTAGGCGTTTGCATATGGGGCCTGGTCAGGGCGAATTGATCGAGTCTGAAGGAGAAACGGATTGGCTGCGTTCACTCTCAATGGTCAGCGCACAGAATTGTCGGTCAATGGCACGACGCCGCTCCTTTGGGTGCTGCGCGAGCACCTCAAGATAACGGGTACGAAATTCGGCTGCGGAATTGGGTCCTGCGGCTCCTGCACGGTGCACGTTGATGGCCGCGCGATGCGCTCCTGCGCCATAGCCGTCGAACTCGTCGAGGGCAAAGCGGTCACCACAATTGAAGGGCTTTCGCCCGATGGCAGCCATCCGCTGCAGAAGGCCTGGCTCGCCGAGCAGGTGCCGCAATGCGGCTACTGCCAGTCCGGCCAGATCATGCAGGCGGACGAGCTATTGGCCACGACCAAGAGCCCGACGCGAGAGCAGATCGTCGAGCACATGGACGGCAACATCTGCCGTTGCGGCACCTATCTCAAGATCATCCGCGCCATAGAGCGCGCGGCGCGGGAGGGCTAAGTCGTGGCCATCACGCATCGCGATACCAACCGGCGCAGCTTCCTGAAGGAGAGTGCTGCGGGTCTCAGTTTTGCGTTCACGCTCATCGCCGACCCGCGTTCAATCATCAGCGAGGCCGATGCGGCGGATGCGCCGCTCGCAACCGCCTGGGTCACGATCGCGACCGATGGGGCGATCGTGATCGTCTCGCCGTCATTTGAGATGGGGCAGGGTACCTTCACAGCCTTGGCAGCGGTGCTAGCGGACGAATTAGACGCCGACTGGTTGCAGGTGAAAATCACCCCGCCCCCGGTGTGGGATGAAGACCTCTACGGAAATCCGCAATTCCAAAAGAAAATCCATACCGTAGCGAGCATGGCAACGCGCGGTTACTTTCAGCCGATGCGGATCGCTGGCGCGCAAGCGCGCCGCGTGCTGCTTGATGCGGTGGCCGCACAATGGGGCGTGCCGGTCGGAGAGCTTTTGACCGAGCCGGGCATCGTCGTGCATGAGGCGACGAACCGCCGCATCAGCTATGGCGAGATCGCGAGCTTCGCGACGGTCCCAGCCGAACTGCCGAATATCGAGGATTCGGACCTCAAGCTGGCAGCGCGTTTTCGCTACATCGGCACGGATGTGCCACGCACCGAATTGCCGCTCAAAATCAATGGCGCTGCGAAATACGGCATGGATGCCCAGGTGCCCGGAATGGTCTATGCGGCGGTTCTGCACGCGCCCTATCAAGGCGGAGCGCCGGACATTGTGGATGATGCGGCGGCGCGGCAAGTGCCCGGGATAATTGATGTGGTGCGAACCCCGGACAGCGTTGCAGTCATCGGAAACACTGTCGAGGACACCCAGCGCGCAAAGAACCTTCTCGACGTCACATGGTCGAATGCGCCGGCGGCGTCATATGACAGCGAACGCGCTTTGGATTTATGGGCGGCGATCGCGCGCGACAAGAGCCAAGTGGGTGTCCCCAACCTCCCGGTCGGCGACGCTAGGTCCGCGATGGCTGGTGCGGCCAAAACAATCCAAGGCGAATATCGCACAAGCTATGTGTGTCACGCGGCGATGGAGCCGCTGAACGCGACCGCCTCCGTCAGCGCCGACGGCAAATCGGCGGAAATCTGGGCCAGTTCGCAGAGCGCAACGGAATTGCTCAATCAGGTTGCGGGTCTGCTGCAAACAGAACGCTCAAACATTATTTTTCATTCGCACTTCATCGGCGGCGGATTTGGCCGCCGCGGTAGCGAGCAGGACGTCGTGCTGGAGGCCGTCCGCCTCTCCAAGGCAGTCGGCAAGCCGGTTAAGCTGATTTGGAGCCGGGAGGAAGACATTGCCTTCGGCAAGTTCCGCCCGATGACCGCGCATCACCTTGAGGCTGGATTCGACACCAGCGGTAAGCTCATCGCCTGGCACCATCGCGTGGTCGCCGAGTCGATCAACGCGTACCGGGGACGCTCAACAATTGACTCTCAGATGGTGGACGGGGTTGTCATGTTTACGACGTCGCTGGATCATTATCCGATCCCCAACAAGCTCGCGGAGCACATCGTCCAGCAGCATAATGCGCGGCTCTCAACCCTGCGCGGTGTCGGCGTCGGCCCCAACGCTTTTGCAATCGAGAGCTTCCTTGACGAAATCGCCAAGGAAATGGGCAAGGACCCGGTGGCGTTCCGGCTAGACATTTCCCAAGGAATTCCCCGCCTGCAGAATTTACTGCGTATCGTTGCGGAGATGTCGGACTGGACGCGCACACGCGAAGGGCGGGCACTTGGCGTTGCCGTGCAGGAAAAGGCTCAGACGATCTCTACCGGTGTTGCCGAAGTCTCGGTCGATCGGACAAGCGGCAGGATCAAAGTACATAATTTCTGGGTTGCGATCGATGCCGGGCTCGCGGTGCAGCCGCGCAACCTTGCGGCTCAGACGGAAGGCAGCCTTATTTGGGGTCTGGGGCATACCTTACGTGAAAAAGTCACGATCAAGGACGGCCGCGTGCAGCAGACAAATTATCCCGACTACCAGGTCGCGCGTATGTCGGACGTGCCGAATATCGAAGTGAGGGTGGTCTCCACGGACCATCCGCCGACCGGCGCGGGAGAGGACGGAGTGGCGCTGGCCGCTGGCGCGGTCGGCAACGCCTTTGCAGCTCTCACAGGCGTGCGTCTGCGCGAGATTCCTTTCGACTCCGAACAGGTGCGTGGCGCGCTCAGTGCGTGAGCGGATCCGGCCGAGCTGGCCTTCTGCGCCGACAGCGTAGAAACAGCCGCCGCCCGTGGACGTGAATCATCTGATTTCCCATGCCCGCTATCGCGTCGAATTTCAGGGCATGAGCCCGGTCGGACGGTAGGGGCGGCATTTCTTTCTAGATAACAACTAAATGTCATGGCCCGGCCCGCATGCTTTGCATGCGAATCTAACAATTGGCGCGTAAAACGCGCCGGGCGAGGCCACCCAGGTGAACGTAAGATGTTTTATTGGCGCATTGACATGCGCCTACTGGGTGGCCCGATCAAGTCGGGCCATGACAAGCTAGGGTAGTTGCTGCCGCGTCCCCCTAATACGCCCGGGAGATCAGCACTTCCTCGACGCCGTCTTCGCCGGTGAAAATGCATTTACCGGGGCTCACCGGCTGATCGAGCGGCGCATTGCGGATGGAAAGTTTTAGCGCTTTTAAATCCGCTTCTACCTTGTCCAGTGCCGGTCCGGTCGGCGCGGACCAAGGTGCGCGCACCCAGCCCTTGAACTCGACGGCTTCGTCGTCATCGCCTGTTGATGCGCCAAAATAATCGCTCAGCTCGGCCATGGAGTTTATGTCGCTACGAATATTGGAATCCAAACGCGTCTTGGCTTCCACATAGAGGTTTTCCTGAATCGCGACCAGCATGTTGGTGACATCGCCGACAAATGCATCTTGAGCTGCGCGATTCGAGATGACTTTATCGCCATCGCGCAATTTATCGCGCCGAATGTAAGTGACGTTTGAAGCCGCGACATCGCGCGGGCCGATCTCAAGAATAATTGGCGCGCCGCGGCGCACCCAGTTCCAGCGCTTATCAGCGGATTTGATATCTTTCTTATCGAGGAGCACGCGCACGCTCTCGCCAAAGGCAGATTGACTGCCGATTTGCTTTACCAACATCTCGCAAAAACTAAGCACATTGGAATCTTCGGGTTTGCCGCGCAGCATCGGCACGATCACCACTTGGCGCGGCGCGATCGCGGGCGGCACGCGCAAGCCGTCATCGTCGCCATGGGTCATCACCATGCCGCCAACCAGCCGTGTGGAAACGCCCCAGCTTGTCGTGTGGCAAAAAGTTAGATCGCCGGCCTCATTCTGAAAGTGGATGCTTTGCGCTTCCGCGAAATGGGTGCCGAGATAATGCGAGGTGCCGGCTTGCAGCGCCTTGCCGTCTTGCATCATCGCTTCGATGGAAAAAGTGTTGTCGGCGCCGGGAAAACGCTCATTTGCGGATTTCTCGCCCGCGATCACCGGCATGGCGAGGGTTGTCTCGGAAAAATTTCGATAGAGCTCGAGAATCTTCATGGTCTCGGCCATGGCGTCGTTGGCATCGGCATGGGCGGTGTGGCCCTCCTGCCAAAGAAATTCCGCCGTGCGCAGAAAGAGCCTAGTGCGCATTTCCCAGCGCACCACATTGGCCCATTGATTGATGAGAAGCGGTAGATCGCGATAGCTTCTGATCCAGCGCGAAAAGGCATCGCCGATAATGGTCTCGGAAGTCGGCCGCACGATCAGCGGTTCTTCAAGCTTTGCTTCCGGGTCGGGCTGAAGCTTTCCCTCGATCATCTTCAGCCGGTGATGGGTCACGACCGCCATTTCCTTGGCGAAGCCCTCGACATGCTGGGCCTCTTTGGCGATGAAGCTCATCGGGATGAAAAGCGGGAAGTAGCAATTCTCGTGGCCGGTTTCTTTGATTCGCGCGTCCAGCTCCTTTTGCATCAGTTCCCAAACGCCATAGCCCCATGTCTTGATGATCATGGAGCCACGCACCGGGCTGGGCTCGGCCAAATCGGCCTCGCGCACAACCGCTTGATACCAATTGGGGAAGTTCGGGAGCGCGCCGAGGGTCCGGGTGGTGCTTAGGGCGCGTTGCATGGAAGACTCCAAAACGGCGAATCGCAGATTCGCCACATTAGGCTTGTATGCTTAAGTAGTAACCGAAGCGATTTGCGGTAAAAAGAGCCTTGATGGCCAAATCTGTGCGTTCCTTTTCGGCCTTCGAGTGGATGGTCGCAATGCGCTATTTGCGCCCGAGGCGCAAAGAGGCCTTCATTTCCATTATCTCGATCCTCTCGCTCGCCGGCATCGCTCTGGGCGTGGCGACGCTTATCATCGTGATGAGCGTCATGAACGGATTTCGCACCCAGCTTCTCGACCGTATTCTCGGGCTTCAAGGCCATGTTTTGGTTCAAAGCTATAGCCAAGTGATTTCCGATTTCGATATTGTGGTGGAGCAAATCCTCGAAGTGCCCGGCGTCGTCAGCGCCTATCCCATGGTCGAGGGTCAGGTGTTGGTCAGCTCGCAGAACGGCACGCAGGGCGGCTTGGTGCGCGGCATGCGGCGCGACGATCTTATTGGGCTCACGACGGTTTCGGAGACTTTGAGCGCGGGCGCGCTCGAGGGATTCGACGAAAACCAATCCGTCATTTTGGGCGGCCGGCTTGCCGTGCAGCTTGGCGCGCAGATAGGCGATCCCATCACCTTGATTGCGCCGCGCGGTGCGGTCACGCCTTTCGGGACCACGCCACGGGTCAAAACCTATCGCGTTGCCGGGACCTTCAATGTCGGCATGTCGGAATATGATCAGATTTTTGTCTTTGCCCCGCTCGCCGAGGCCCAGCTTTTTTTCAACGAGGGCATGAACGTCAACGCGATCGAAGTGATGGTCGACGACCCCGACAATATCGGGCCCCTGCGCATGGCAGTGTCCGAAGCCATCGGTAATGAATTTCGTGTCACCGATTGGCAGCAGGTCAATGGGAGCCTTTTTGGCGCGCTCCAGGTCGAACGCTTTGTGATGTTCATGATTCTCACCATGATCATCATCGTCGCGGCGCTGAACATCGTCTCCGGTCTTATCATGTTGGTGAAGGATAAGGGGTCGGACATCGCCATCATGCGCACCATGGGCGCAACGCGCGGCGCCATCATGCGGGTCTTCTTTATTGCCGGTTCCGCCATCGGCGTGATTGGAACACTTGTCGGCTTTTTGTTGGGCCTGCTTGTGTGCAGCAATATCGAGCCCATTCGGCAAGCCTTTATCAGCCTCACCGGAATTAATCCGTTCGATCCGACGGTCTATTTCCTCGATCAGATGAGCGCCGAAGTGGAGAATGTCGAAGTGGCCGCCGTTGTTATTATGGCGCTGGTGCTTTCCTTCCTCGCGACACTCTATCCCTCTTGGCGCGCAGCACGGCTCGATCCTGTCGAGGCGCTTCGCTATGAGTGAAGCGGCGCTGCAACTCGACAAAGTTACCCGCGTCTATCATCAGGCCGGGGTCGATCTGAACGTATTTCACGACATCTCTTTTACTCTAGCGCCAGGTGAGATCGTTGCCCTTGTCGGCCAGTCGGGCGCGGGCAAATCTTCGCTTCTACATATTGCCGGTCTTTTGGAGGGGCCGACTTCCGGAGAGGTCATAATTGCAGGGCGCGCCGCATCGCGACTGCCTGAGGTTGAGCGCACAACCATTCGCCGCGAAACGCTCGGCTTCGTCTATCAGGCTCATCATTTGCTGCCCGAATTTTCCGCGCTGGAAAACGTCGCCATGCCGCGGCGGATCGCAGGTGAGACGAGAGCCAGTGCGGAAATCGAAGCGAAGCGGCTTTTGGGCGAGGTGGGATTGGCTGAGCGTTTGACCCATCGCCCGGCGCAGCTTTCGGGCGGCGAGCAGCAGCGCGTTGCCATCGCCCGCGCGCTCGGCAATGCGCCGCGGATCTTGCTCGCCGACGAGCCCACGGGAAATCTCGACCCCCAGACCGCCGATTCCGTATTCGACATGCTGATCGCGCTGGTGCGGGCTGAAGGTCTGGCCGCCCTGATTGCCACCCATAATTACGCCCTAGCTAAGAAAATGGACCGTACGCTGCTATTGCAGGACGGCGTTTTGGCGGCCCAGGCTGGGTAGCACCCCTTTCTTGACCACCTTTTGTTCTTGACGCCGAGAACAAGAATAAATTTAGAACATCTCTTCGATTTCAAGGTGATTTTATGGAGGGATGAAATGGCAATCTGGTTTCAAGAAACGCTCGCAGCTTTAAGTATTGTGGTTTTTATGGGCTCGATTTTGCTGCTGACCTCATTCAGCGGGTGAACGTCTAGGCTGTTTTTACGGATCCCCATGCTGAGCCTGTCGCAGCATGAGCTTCTTCCTGAGCCAGCCGAAGGGCGGGGACCTCCAAGCACCCACTGAGCAATCCAACAAAGCTTGGACCCTGCTGACGAAAGTGGAGACGTCCTGCGATAGGATTTTGATCGCAGGAGGTGCAAATGTCGAAGCAGAATGGGAACAAGGGCCGACGGTTTGATCGGGCCTTCAAGGAAGAAGCCGTCCGTCTTTTACAGACGAGCGGGCGCAGGCAGCGGCAGATAGCAGGAGATCTTGGGATCAGCGTCAGCGCGCTCGGCCGCTGGGTCGCAGAATTGCGTGAGGAGGATTTGGACCCTGCTGACGAAAGTGGAGACGTCCTGCGATAGGATTTTGATCGCAGGAGGTGCAAATGTCGAAGCAGAATGGGAACAAGGGCCGGCGGTTTGATCGGGCCCTCAAGGAAGAAGCCGTCCGTCTTTTACAGACGAGCGGGCGCAGGCAGCGGCAGATAGCAGGAGATCTTGGGATCAGCGTCAGCGCGCTCGGCCGCTGGGTCGCAGAATTGCGTGAGGAGGATTTGCTTTCCGGTCCGCATGAGGATGCAGCGAAGGAGATTACCCGCCTACGCCGAGAGCGTGATCTGGCCCGTCAGGAACGTGATCTCCTAAAAAAAGCGCTGGCCTTCTTCGCCAGGGAAAGTCGATGAGGTTCCGGTTCATCGACGCGGAGAGGGCCGGGTTGGCGATGCCGATATTCCGCCTGTGCAGACTGCTGCAGGTCAGCGTCTCAGGCTTCTACGCTTGGCGCAATCGCGGCCCAAGCCAGCGACAGCTCGATGACATGGTTCTACTCGCCCATGTCCGGGCAGCCTTTCGGCGCAGCCGCGAGAGCTACGGTGCAGAGCGGGTCCATCACGAGCTTGCCGAGAATGGGATCGAGGTTGGACGCCATAGGGTGGCTCGGCTGATGCGGGGAAATGGGTTGTCTCCAAAACGGAAACAGAAGTTCAAAAAGACGACGGACAGCCAGCACAACAAGGCCGTCGCATCGAACCTTCTCGACCAGAACTTCTCCGCCGAGGCACCCAACGAGAAATGGGCTGCCGACATCAGCTATATTTGGACGGCACAGGGCTGGCTGTACCTGGCCGTCATGCTCGACCTCTACTCCCGGCGCGTCATCGGCTGGGCCGTGGGCGCTCGCATGACCAGCGACCTGCCGCTCAGGGCGCTTAACCGTGCTATCGGGCTGCGCCAACCTGGCGCCGGTGTGATCCACCATAGCGATTGGGGAAGCCAGTACTGCTCAGACGCATACCAGGCGCGCCTCGGTGAACTCGGTTTCCTCGCCTCAATGAGCGGTAAGGGAAATTGCTATGATAACGCCGTCGTCGAGACCTTCTTCAAAACCATCAAGTCAGAACTGATCTGGAGGACTGTGTTCATGTCAAGAAGCCAAGCTGAAACTGCCATAGCCGGATACATCGACGGGTTCTATAATCCAGTCCGTCGGCACTCGACGCTGGACTTCACAAGCCCCGTCAAATTCGAGGCAGAAGCAATGCAAACGGTGTAGGGCGCCTCCACTTTTCCTGGATGGGTCCAGCTCGAATTGTCTGTGGAGCGTCGCTACGCAGGCGATGCGCCGCCGGACCTACTCGCCGATACTGAACACCTAGCCAAGTTAGGTTTGGACCGAACAAAAGATGGAAAAAGCCGCGTCTAATAAATCAGCTCACAGCGATTTCGTGCATCTTCGCGTGCGCAGCGCTTTTTCGTTGCTCGAAGGGGCGTTGCGCCCCAAGGAACTTGGCTCACTTGCCCGCAAAGCGCGCATGCCGGCGGTTGCCGTAACCGACACCAATAATCTCTTCGGCGTCTATCAAATCACCGAAGCTTTGAGCAAGGAAGGCGTGCAGCCTATCGTGGGGGTCACGCTTTCGCTCGATCTCGGGATCGCGCAATCTCCGGCCACGTGGCAGGACTATCCTTCCATCGCGCTCCTGGTGAAGGATGCGCAAGGCTATGTCGAGCTCTCCAAACTTCTTTCCAGCGCCTATTTGGAGACCGAGCCGGGCGATCTCCCCCATGCCACGATGGAGAAGCTCGGCCAGCACAATAACGGGTTGATCGCACTCACCGGCGGACCCACGGGTCCGATCAACCGCCTTCTTCTTGCCGGTCAACCGGAAGCCGCTGAAGAAGCACTGAATAGTTTAAGCAAGATTTTCGCTGACCGGCTTTATGTCGAGTTGCAGCGTCACGGAATGGCGAACGAGCGCGGCGTCGAGGATATGTTGCTCGACCTCGCTTATGGTCATGAAATTCCCATTGTCGCGACCAATGATGTCCATTTTGGACCCGAGGATATGTATGAGGCGCATGACGCGCTGCTTTGCATTGCCGCTGCGACATTTATCGATGTCGAGGACCGCAAAAGACTGACGCCCGAGCATCGTTTTAAAAGCGCCGAAGAGATGGGGGAGCTGTTCTCCGATCTGCCGGAGGCGATCGAAAATACGATCGAGATTGCGCAGCGCTGCTCCTTTCATCCCAAACGCTGCAATCCGATCTTGCCGCAATTTGTCCCCGAATCCGGATTGACGCCGGAAGAAGAGCTACGCGCACAGGCCGAAGCGGGCTTGAAACGCCGCTTGGCTGCGCATGGTTTGTTCGCCGACGAGAACACCTATTGGGAGCGGCTCGAATATGAGCTTGGCGTCATCGTCGGAATGGATTTTCCCGGCTATTTCCTTATCGTATCCGATTTTATGAAATGGACCCGCGCCCACGGCATTCCCGTCGGCGTTCGCGGCTCCGGCGCAACGTCGCTTGTCGCCTGGGCACTCGACATCACAAATCTTGATCCGTTGCGCTTCGGTCTGGTCTTTGAGCGCTTCCTAAACCCCGAGCGCATTTCCATGCCGGATTTCGACATCGATTTCTGTCAGGAGCGGCGCGACGAAGTGGTGCACTATGTGCAAGGCAAATATGGCAGAGAGAAGATCGGCCATATTATGGCGCTGGGCTCGCTTCAGGCCCGCGCCGCAGTGCGCGACGTCGGCCGCGTAATGCAGCTTCCACTTGGTCTTGTCGACCGGGTCGCAAAACTTATTCCCAACCAACCGGGACAATCGATAAAGTTGAAGAAAGCGGTAGCGGCCGAGCCGCGGCTGCAACAGATCGCCGAGCAGGAAGAAAAAGTGCGCGATCTTTTCGCCATTGTCGAAAAAATCGAAGGCCTCTACCGGCACGTATCGACCCATCCGGCAGGCGTTGTAATCGGCGACAGGCCACTCGAAGAAATTCTACCGCTCTATCGCGATCCGCGCTCTGAAATACCGGTGACCCAGTTCGACTATATCGACGCGGAGAAGGCCGGCCTCGTCAAATTCGATTTTCTCGGCCTAAAGACGCTCACCGTCATCGCCAAGTCTGAAGAGCTCCTCAAGGAGCGCGGAATCGAGCTCGACACCCAGAACATTGATTTCGAAGATGCACGAACATTCGAGATGCTGGCGCGCGGAGATAGCGTCGGCGTATTCCAGCTCGAAAGCCAGGGCATGCGCGATCTCATTCGCAAGCTTGGGCCCGACCACATCAACGATTTGGTGGCTTTGGTCGCGCTCTACCGGCCGGGGCCGATGGAATCGATTCCCAAATACATCGCCTGTAAGCGCGGGCGCGAAAAGCCGGAATTTCTCGATCCGAGCTTAGAGCCGATCCTTTCCGAGACTTTTGGCGTAATGACCTATCAAGAAGACGTCATGCGCATCGCGCGCGAGCTCGGCGGCTATTCGATGGGAGAAGCCGATCTCTTGCGCCGCGCCATGGGCAAGAAGATTCCTGCTGAAATGGCGGCCCATCGCGATACTTTTATTAAAGGCGCGGGCGAGAAGGGAATATCTAAGTCCGTTGCCGAGAAAATTTTCGAGCAGGCCGCGAAATTTGCCGGCTATGGCTTCAACAAGGGCCATGCCGCCGCCTATGCGCAAGTGGCCTATCAAACCGCTTATTTGAAGGCCAATTATCCGGTCGAGTTTTTGGCCGCATCCATGACGCTCGATATCGGCGTTACGGACCGCCTGAACATTTTCCGGCAGGAAGCAGATCGCTTGGGCATCGAAGCGCGCGCGCCCGACATCAATTGCTCTCACGCACATTTCACCTGCGATGCAGGTGCCGATGAGCGTACCGATGGCGGGGTGATTTATTACGCGCTGGCCGCAGTGAAAAATGTCGGGCGCCAGGCGATGGATCATCTGGTCGAGATTCGTGAGAAGGACGGTCCGTTCAAATCCATCGCCGATTTTGCCCGGCGTATCGATCCCAGGCTAATCAATAAACGCGCCTTTGAGAATCTCGCCAAAGCTGGCGCCTTCGATGCGCTGAACTCCAACCGCCGGCAATTGGTTGAATCGACGGACATCGTTCTTGGCTATGCGGCGCGGCAGATGCGCGATCGCGACGCGGGTCAGTCCAGCCTTTTCGGTGCGTCGGAGAGTGTGAGCCAGAACCTTCCGCTCAATGCCGCGAATGATTGGGCGGTACACGAAAAGCTTGCCGAAGAATTTTCGTCCATCGGGTTTTATCTCTCGGGCCATCCGCTCGATTCCTACACACAGGCGCTGCGCCGGCTCGGTGTCACGCGCTATGCCTACCTTTTGGCCGATGCCCGGCGCTCGGCGGTCAAAGCAACGCTGGCCGGTACCGTCATTCGCCGCCAGGAGCGACGCGGGCGAAGCGGCGATCATTTCGCTTTTGTCGGGCTTTCCGATTCGACCGGCATGTTTGAGGTAATGGTGTTTGCCGAAACTTTGCGCGAGGTGCGCAGCGTGCTCGAGCCGGGACGTTCTGTTATTTTAAAAGTCGTCGGCGATTGGACCGAGGACGAGTTGAGGCTGCGCGCCGTCTCGGCCCAGGACCTTGACGCTGCAGCGGCGGAGGCAGGTGAGGGGCTGCGTATTCATCTCTCCGACCCCTCACCCATCCCAACCATCGCGGCCGAATTGAAACAAACGGGCAAAGGGCTGGTGACATTGGTGGTGCCTGGCGAGGAGGCGCAGGATGTGGAGATCGAACTTCCAAACCGCGTGCAGGTCAGCCGGCAATTGAAGGCAAATATCGACTCGCTTGAAGGTGTTGCCCAAGTGGAGACGGTTTAAAGTCGATTGCCCTTCCTAGCGAGCGACGCATTCTTTTACCTCCCCCTTGCGGGGAGGTCGCGAGCGTTTTACGCGAGCGGGTGGGGGATTGGTCGCATGTCCCCCACCCGATCCGCCGTCGCTTCACTCCGACGGATCGACCTCCCCGCGCTGGGGGAGGTTAAAATTGTCCAAGCAGAAAAATAGAATATTTAGCGCTTACTTGCGGATGACAGATGCTTTATTGCCCGGTGTAATAGTCCCCTTGCAAACAACCGCGAACGCAAACCAGCTCTAGAACTGAAACGTCTGGCCTAGGCGGACGGAGAGCAGCGACGTCTGAGGCTCGAAGCGCGAGAGCGATAGGGTTGGTAGGATTGCCGTCTGTCCCAATCCAATAAAGAGTTCGTTACCTGGCGAATATTCCCAAATATAGCGTCCAGAAAAAGCAAAACCTTGGCTGATATTGTCCCACTGGACCTCTACGGCAAGTTGCATATCGGGGGTGAAGTTCACAACCGAATCGAGAGTTAGGATGTGAATATCCACCGAGCCGCTAGGCAAGTTGATGAAGGTACCTTCATAGCCGGGCTGGAACTCGAAATAGCGGTTGGGACGCCAGTTTATGCCGGTGTCGAGTTGGAAAGAATCGCCATTATAAAAGCTGCAACATTCCCCTTCGATACTGAATTGAAGGGCGCGTGAACCCGAGCTTGAAAAGCGAAACCCTACATTGGTCCAGTTGTAGTCACCGATTCCAATAGGGACTTCTCGCGGCAATTCAAAGGGGTCGGGAACGCGCTCAAAGTAATTGCGGAGATTGAAAAAGACGCGGTCATTTTGTCTGGTTTCAAGCTCGAACCGTAGATCGCCCTCCCAAGATTGTGGCCGGTTGTCTAGCCCTGTGATAAATGCTCCTTCCACCGAATAAGCCGTCTGCCTCACGAAAATATCGCGGTAACGGAAGCGCGAGGCAACGCGTCCTTCATAAATGCGTATTGCTCTGCGGTTGGCAAAGCCAAGGGCGGGCTTAAAATTCTCTCCCACTTCCTTGAAGCGAAACCTCCCGCCCCAAGGCTCATTGGGAAAGTTGAACGCTATGCCGTAGGAATCGTCATCGCCAAAGAGGTCTGAGAAGCTGCGCTCAAAGTAAATATCTGCTTGTAGGACTTTGTCGCCGAGGAAGTCCGAGTCGCGGTACTGAAAATCGGCACCCAAGACTGTGTTTTTGCTCGCGCCTGTTGGATCGCCATTGGTAACGACCATGCCAACTCGTGATTCCGAAAAGATCTGCCGGGTAATTCGAGCAACCGAGAGTACCTGTTGAGGTGCGTTCCCTTGATCGGCGGTGACGACACTGAGCGCGCCAATGCCAAATCCCGCATACTCGCCCGAAAGCTTTCCTCCGCCGATAATGCTGACGGGCCTGCCGGACACGAGGCCCAGATTGCGAGAAAAGAAAGGCCTAGCATTGCTGGAATTATTTTGAAAATTCCACCCACCAAATTCAAAAGCTGCTGCGTCCTGTAAAAAGAAATCACGCGTTTCGTCGAAAAATAGTGAGAAGCGCGTCGTATTGACTTGGCGGTCATCCAAAGGGCTGTCAGAAAAATCGGGGTTAAAGGTGAGCGTGCCCGTCAACGCCGGCGTGATCTTATAATAGAGGTTGCCCCCACCGGTGCCGCTTAAATCCGTTCCCTCGGTGCCCCCTTTGATATGGCGCAAGCGGCCGGTTGCATAAACCTGCACGTCGAGCCCTAGGCCGCTGGCACTTCCGGTAATCCCGGTCATGGTTCCGGAGCGCGTAAGATCCGCGCCACCGAGCGTCGTGACGTAGCCTGACCACATCAGGCTCTCATTCTTGTGTCTGATAAAACGGCCGATATCGAATCCCCAATCGCTCTGGTTTGGATCGTAGGAAATACTCCGAAATGGGATCGCGATTTCCGCTATCCAACCGTCTTCAACAATTTGGACTTCGGCATCCCAGATTGCGTTCCACTCATAAAGAGAGTCAGAATTGTTTTCCAGCAGCCCGTCACGCCGCCCGCCGGCTGCGGAGACCTGAAACGTGTAACCGTTGCGGCGCGTCAGACCGGGATCCAACTTGATAAATATATTTTCAGACGCGAACATATTGCCATCGCGAGACATCGCCCGTGCGTCAATTTCACCAGGGTTCTGGTCGTAGGCATAGATGCCGAAATAGAGATTATTCTCGTCGTAGAGAATACGGATAATTGTCTCTTCGGTGCCCGGATCGCCCGTATTGGGTGACCTCTGGTAGAGTTGATCGATGACCGCGGCGTTTGCCCATGCCGGATCGGAAAGAATGCCATCGATGACCGGGGCGTTATTCGATTCGATCTGCTGTGCGCCGATAGAGTGGTAAGCTGGCCCGGGTGGCGGGCTTTGAGCATAGCTCGTTTGCGCGATCAACACTGGCGCGACGAAGATTGTAACCGAAGCGACCAACCTGAAGGGACGGAGGCACGCAATGTCAGCCGGGAACAACTCCGCGGTCATATACCCTCATATCTAGACAAACTTAGTACCCGGGACGAACAGTTCCTTTAACTGAGTTTGCCAATGCGTGAAAGCACTTAGACTGCGACACTATGGGACATGTTGGTACAATTTGGATACATCGCCGTGGAGGTGTTTGCTACCATGAAAGCTAGAGGCGGAAAGTGTGTCCGATGCGTACGGACAATTGGGATCGCTGCGCCGTAAACCTGTTTCTTGAAATGATTGCACCTTGCCCGAAGGCAACGAAGAGCTCGCTCCCGGGGATGAACTCCCAACGGTAGCGCGCCAGGACGCCCAGATCACCGCTGATATTGTCCCATTGTGACTGTAAAGCGAGGCTCATGTCCGGGGTAAAATTCACGACCGCATCGGCCGTGAGGACGTGGATGTCTACCGAACCATCCGGTTGATCGAGCATCGTTAGTTCCCAACCCGCTTCAAGTATGAAAAAGGCGCTTGGGCGGTACCCAATTCCAACCTCAGTCGATATCGCATCGCCGTCATAAAGACTGCAGCACTCGAACCCTATCCCTATTGCGAACGGGCGGCTGTTAGATGTTGAAAATTCAACGCCGAAATTTGTCCAATGAGATCCCCCTTTGGGAACATTGATATTGCCCGGCAGATCAAATGCCTCCAACACGTTTTCGTAGGCGTTGAACACTTCGATTTCAAATTCATTGTCTCTGACCGTGACAAGTTGAAAGAAGACTTGGTTCTCGCGTGTTTCTAGATTGTTGTTCAGGTCGGTGATGAATACGTTATCGCCGAAAATTTGCCATTCCTGGATCCAGGAATTCATGACCCGGCGCTGGTAGGAAATACCCGCTTGATAATACCGAATGCCGGGGCGATCCAAAAAGCCAAGCGCGGGTTCGAAGTGTTTGCCGATTTGCTTAAAGTTTAGTTCCCCACCCCACGGCTCATTGGGAAAATTGAGCGCGATGCCAAACGAGTTGTCATCGCCGGCTGAGCTCGAAAAACTACGTTGGAAGAAAGCGTCTGCTTGAAATATTTGATCTCCGAACATATCCGAATTTCGGTATTGGAAGTCTCCGCCCACTAATGTGTTGTCGGTGTCGCCGGTTGGATCGCCATTGGTGAAAATGAAACCCATCTTAGATTCGTTAAAAAGCGGACGTGTAACACGGGCCACGGAAAGTACTTGTCCATCAGAGTCTGGAGTGTCGGCGGTAAGAACGCTCAACGCGCCGATTCCGAACCCGGCATACTCACCGGACAGCTTTCCGCCGCCAATGATGCCGACTTGTTCGCGGTTCACCAGACCAATATTGCGCGAGAAGAAAGGTCTGCTATTGTTGACGGCACGATCATTGCCGAATCCGCGTGCAAATCCCCTCCCGCCAAATTCAAACGTACCCGCATCTTGTAAAAAAAAGTCTCGGGTCTCGGGGAAAAACAGCGAAAACCGCGTTGTATTGATTTGCCGGGGATCTAGTGGTGCGTCGGAGAAGTCGGGATTTAAAGTCAACGTCCCCGTGAGCGCAGAAGTTATTTTAAAGAACGCATTTGCACCGGCTGAGCCACTGATGCCGAAATCATCGCTTGCGACGTGCCAATCGCGCTTGGACTGCGTGACACCGTAAACTTGGATGTCCAGCCCTAGTCCCTGACTGATGTTATTGATTCCGGTAAGCGTGCCGCCCTGACTGACATCCGTAAAATCAAGAGCGGGATTGCGGCTTGCCCAGTGTAGTTCTTCGTTACGCCGAGTGATGTCTCGCGCGATATCGAAACCCCAGTCGCTTTCACCTTCAGCATAGGAGAGGCTACGAAAGGGAACGGCGATCTCCGCAACCCAGCCATCGGTAACCCGCATAGTTCTGAGGGTCCAAATTGGATCCCATTCGTCAAGTTCGGTGCTGTTATTTAGAATGAGAGAGTCATTTCGTCCGCCCGAGGGGCTAAACTGAAAACTATAGGCGTTGCGCCGTGTAGGGCCCGGGTCTAGAAAGAAGCTGATATTGTCGCCGGTGAAAATCTCGCCATCGCGCGCCATCGACCGCACAACGATTAGTTCAGGTTCGCTGTCATAGGCGTAGACGTTCAAATAAAAATTGTTCTCATCGTACATGATACGTACAACAGTGCGCTCCGAGGGCGCTGCTCCGGGCACGGGATCAGTTTGCGCGAAGTCATCAATGATCGCGGCATTGGCCCAGATCGGATCCGAAAGATCGCCATCGATCGTCGGCGCCTGCGACGCCTCGATTCGCGGCGCCGCAACACTCGGTCTTGCGCCGGCTAGACCGACGGGTTGGGCCATGGAAGAAGAAGAGACGCAATCGCCAAGCAAAGCGACGAGTGAGACTAGGCTTGCCGTCAAGAAATTGTATTTATGCGACAATAAGATGCTCGCTTGTGAGGGTGCGCTGTTACATGACGCGGGGATATACTCGAAGTGTGTCGGAAATCACGAAGGTTATGTTCAAATGTACCGACAGCACGCGCTGGGATACTAATATCGCGACGTCTGATCAAGAGTGGTTGAGACTTGGGAAACGTGCCTTCAATCTCGGCACCCATTGCTCCGGTTTGGGGTCATCGACAAAACGGTGAAGAATAAGTTTTATCGAGCGCGAAGAGCCCGCACGTCAGCGTCTACTAGTGCCGGCATCGCGGTTTTTGGTTCGAGTTGATACGGCCGGGCGATCTGTGGATCGCGCTTTTTCGACATTTGAATAGTCAACACTGATCGTTCTCGTAGCTGCCAAGCCTCACTGTTTTGGCAGTAAAGGTTGAGAATGGGGGAGAAGTCGGACGGTTAGGGTGTTTCTTCGCAAGGGCTGCTCCGAGCCGTGACGGTCCACCTGTCAGGAAATGGGTAGTGCCAGATCATTCAATTTTCCTAGTGTTTCTACCCAAATTTTGAACGCGGGCCTTATTGCTTTGCCTTGCGTGAATTGCCCGAACTCCCTATAAGCGCGCCATCCCGCAGCGCGGGTTCGGAGGCTCTTCTCGGCTGAGGGAGCGTCCATCCGGTGTCCCGTTCGGCTCTGGCCGTCTGGATCACTCCCGCGCGAGGCTGAACCGGAAAACAGGAGTCTTACATGGCATTGCCAGAATTCGGTTTGCGTCAGCTACTTGAGGCTGGCGTTCACTTTGGACATCGTACCCAGCGCTGGAATCCGAAAATGGAATCCTATCTCTTCGGCGCGCGAAACGACATCCACATCATTGACCTTACGCAGACGGTGCCCCTGCTTCATCAAGCGCTGCTTGCAATGCGTGATGTCGTCGCCTCGGGTGGCCGAGTGCTCTTCGTCGGAACAAAGCGCCAGGCGAGCGAGCCGGTGGCAAATGCAGCCACCCGTTGCGCACAATATTTCGTCAATCATCGCTGGATGGGCGGCACATTGACTAACTGGCAGACGATCACGCGTTCGATTAAACGGCTAAGGACCCTCGAAGAAACGCTTTCGTCCGCACATACATCGGGTTTGAAGAAGAAGGAACTCCTCAAATTGATGCGCGAGCAGGAAAAACTTGAACGGGCGTTGGGTGGCATCAAAGACATGGGTGGTCTTCCCAGCATGCTCTTTGTGATCGACACTAACAAAGAAGCGATTGCAGTTGCCGAAGCACGTAAGCTCGGCATTCCCGTTGCAGCTGTGCTCGACTCCAATTCCGATCCTGACGGAATTACTTATCCCATTCCGGGCAATGACGATGCGTCACGCGCCATAGTGGTTTACTGCGACATAGTTGCGCGCGCGATCATTGATGGGCTTTCGGAAAGTCAGCTTGCTGATGGTGTGGATGTCGGGGCGTCGGAAAGCGTACTCAAAGATCTGAGGGAGCCTGAACTCGCGCCCGAACCCGCGCCTGAACCCGCGCCCGAACCCGCGCCCGAACCCGCGCCCGAGCCAGTGCCCGAGCCCGTGCCCGAGCCTGCGCCTGAGGCAGTTCCCGTACCTGAACCTGCCGCTGAAGACGTGCAGCCCAGCCCGGCCACCAAATAACGAAATACGATATTCTCGGCGCAATGCCCGAGGTCGAAACAAGGACAGCCAATGACGAATATTTCCGCCAGCATGGTCAAAGAGCTGCGCGAGATGACCAGCGCAGGAATGATGGACTGCAAGAAAGCACTCATTGAGACGAGTGGCGACATGGAGGCCTCGGTAGACCTATTGCGCACAAAAGGTCTGGCCAAAGCCGCGAAGAAGTCGGGTCGGACCGCTGCTGAAGGTTTGATAGGAGTTGCGACCGAAGAGGGCGTTGGCGCGCTGGTTGAAGTCAATTCGGAAACCGACTTTGTCGCGCGCAATCCGGAATTCCAAGCCTTTGCGACAGCCTGTGCGACTCGTGCAGTGCAATGCAATGGTGACCAAGAGGCGCTGCTTGCAGCGCCTATGGAAAATGGCGCAACAGTCGCGGAGACGCTTTCCAATCTCATTGCAAAGATCGGTGAGAATATGGCTGTTCGCGGCACGGCTGTCCTCTCAGCGTCGCCCGGTGTTGTCGCTAGCTATGTCCATAACGCCGTGGCGCCAGGGCTTGGGAAGATCGGCGTTCTGATCGCGCTTCAATCATCTGCCGATGGTGACAAGCTAAACGCGCTCGGAAAGCAGCTGGCCATGCATGTTGCTGCGACGAGCCCCTTGGCGCTGGATGTTGCGTCGCTTGATCAGGACGTGGTTGCACGCGAGCGTGCTATCTTTGCGGAGCAGGCGCGAGAGTCAGGTAAGCCTGAAAATGTTGTAGAGAAAATGATCGAAGGCCGACTGCGTAAGTTTTACGAAGAATCGGTTTTCCTTTCCCAGATGTTCGTCATCGATGGCGAGACGAGGATCGCAAAGGTGCTTGAAAACGCAAGCAAGGAGTTCGGCGCCTCTGTCGAAATCGTTGGCTATTTGCGATTTGCCGTTGGTGAGGGAATCGATAAGCCAACCGAGGACTTCGCGGCCGAAGTGAGCTCGGTTGCTGGAAACTGAGGCCATTTCCCCTCGCGAGGATTATCCATGGAGAACAACCCCAAATACCGCCGGGTACTTTTAAAGATCTCAGGCGAAGCGTTGATGGGGGATCAAGCCTTCGGAATCGATGGCACGACCGTCGAACGAATTGCTTCGGATGTTAAGGAGGCCACGCTAGCGGGCGTCCAAATATGCCTGGTGGTCGGTGGCGGGAATATTTTCCGCGGACTTTCGGGTGCGGCGAAGGGAATTGAGCGTGCAACGGCCGATTATATGGGCATGCTCGCCACGGTCATGAATGCACTTGCGCTTCAGGCGGTCTTAGAGCGCGCGGGGCTTCCTGTGCGGGTTCAATCGGCGATTCCCATGAGATCGGTTTGCGAGCCGTATATTCGGCGTAAGGCCATCCGCCATATGGAGAGGGGGCGGGCTGTTGTATTTGCTGCGGGAACGGGGAACCCATTTTTTACCACCGACACTGCCGCTGCGCTGAGGGCGACCGAGATGGGCTGCGATGCCATGCTCAAGGCGACTCAGGTCGATGGGGTCTACAGCGAGGACCCGAAGGCAAATCCAGCTGCGAAAAGATACGAGAAACTGACATATCTTGACGTTTTGTCACGTGATCTCAAGGTGATGGACGCGTCGGCTATCTCGCTTTCGCGTGAAAACAAGATTCCGATTATCGTCTTTTCCATTAAAGAAAAGGGTATGCTCTCGGCTGTATTGAACGGCGAGGGCCGTTGTACTGTGATCAGCGAGTAATCTGGGTTGGGAATAGGAAAGCCTGAAATGGCCACAATTTTGCCAGGAGGATTCCATGGCTGCTCCACAACAGTTCGATAAAGACGAATTAGCGCGCCGTATGAGCGGCGCCGTTGCTACTCTGAAGTCCGAGTTTTCGGGGTTAAGGACCGGTCGTGCTTCGCCGGCACTTCTCGATCCCGTCAGCGTGGACGCATATGGAAGCGCGATGCCGGTTGGCCAAGTGGGTACGGTGAGTACGCCGGAGCCGCGTCTTCTCACTGTGCAGGTGTGGGACAAAGGATTGGTGAAATCCGTCGACAAGGCGATACGTGATGCCGGCCTTGGCTTAAATCCGCAAATGGACGGTCAGTTGCTCCGCATTCCGATTCCCGAATTAAACGAAGAACGTCGGCGGGAAATGGTCAAATTGGCTGGAAAATATTCCGAACAAGCGCGCGTTGCTGTGCGCAACGTTAGGCGCGACGGTATGGACCATCTGAAAAAATTGGAAAAGGCCCATGCCATCGGCAAAGACGAGCACCACACCCTCGCCGATGAATTGCAGAAAGTGACCGATAATTACGTGCAGAAAATCGACGCGGCCCTTCAAACGAAGGACCAAGAGATCATGCAAGTTTAGTTGTCAGGGACGCCAGATATAGACGTGTGGATTTGGAGGAACAAGAGTATTGGCTAACTCCGACGAACAGACGAAGCAGTCGGTTGCGGTTGCGAAGACCACGCCCAAGCATGTGGCCATTATTATGGATGGTAATGGACGCTGGGCGAAAAAACGGCTGTTTCCTAGAGAGGCTGGCCATGTAAAGGGAATTGCCGTGCTTCGGCAAACTGTGGCGGCCGCGCGCGAACTCGGCATCTCCTATCTAACCGTTTATGCCTTTTCGACTGAGAATTGGGAACGTCCGCAAAGCGAAGTCCTATCGCTCATGGGCCTTTTCCGGCGCTTTTTTAACGCCGACATGAAGCGACTCCAGAAGGAGAACGTTCGCGTAAGGTTCATCGGTCAGAGGGAAGGACTCGATCGCGACATTGCGGGCTTGATCGATCAAGCAGAGCAAATGACCGAGGCGAATACTGGGCTCAATTTTACCGTAGCGTTCAACTATGGCGCTCGTGAGGAAATGGTAATCGCGGCGCAATCGCTGGCGCGCGATGCCGCAACCGGGCGGCTCAATCCCGCGACGATTGGCGAAAACATGTTCTCGCATCGGCTCCAGACGGCAGGGTTTCCGGATGTTGATCTCGTTGTTCGCGCGGGCGGGGAAAAGCGAACCAGCAATTTTCTGTTATGGCAGACTGCCTACGCGGAATTCGTTTTCCTGGACGTGTTGTGGCCGGATTTCGCGAAAGCTCACCTCGAGGCTGCGCTGCTTGAATATGCCGGTCGCAATCGGCGCTTTGGGCGGCTACCACCGGAAGACATAGACGCGCAGTCCGAGGGTGGCGGGAGTAAGCGGTCGGCGCAGAAGACGGCTTCCTCGTGAGCGAAATGCAGTCGGCGCCAACCCCTTCCTTGGAACTTCGCATGCGTGTGGTGTCCGGTGCGGTGCTGATCGCTGCTGTTGTTCTCGCTGTTGTTGGGGGTTCGCTGATATTCGCTTTACTTATAGCGGTTGGTGCGATTGCAGCGCTTCATGAGTGGCATCGTCTGGTCAATGGTGGAAACGCAGCATGGGAAGCAGTTCCTGCTGCGCTTACAATGGTTGTAGTCGTTTGGTTGGTGCTTTCGGATTTCGCCCCGGTGTGGTGCCTAGTGGTTTTGATTTTGGGCGCCGGAATCGCAGCGCTTGTTGCCGCAAGGCGTGGAACTTGGGTGCTTTGGCACGCGGTTGGCGTGGTCTATATCGGCATCGCGGTGTTTGCTCTGATGATGATGCGCGAGAGCATGGTTTATGCCGACTTTATAGATGGGCGCTTGATTGTTGGCGGTGTGTTTGCAGCCGTATGGGCGGCCGATACGGGCGCTTTGTTTGTCGGGCGATTGCTTGGCGGTCCAAGACTCGCACCGCAGCTTTCGCCGAAGAAGACGTGGGCCGGGCTACTTGGCGGCATTATTTTGGCGGGGCTAGCAGAACTTATTTATGTCGCCATATTCGGTGGCCCGATTTGGCTTGGCGGCCTGTTCGGGGTTTTTCTGGGCGTTGCTGCGAATTGTGGTGACCTTTTTGAATCTTGGGTCAAGCGCGTGTTTCAAACCAAAAACTCCGGAAATCTAATACCGGGTCATGGCGGAATGCTGGACCGCGTCGACAGCCTATTATTTGCAGCTCCTGCCGCTGCGGCCTTTCTTGTAATTTTGGGCGATGGCTCACTTTTCGGGGCGAACTCTTGACGTTGGTCAGCCGGAAACCCTTGGGAGCGGATACTGACCTGGCGACCGTACACGCCCGGCGAATTTCCATTTTAGGAAGCACCGGGACCATCGGTGTTGCAACTCTCGACATCATTCGCGCCGTGCGGGCCCAGTTTGGTGCCGATGTTTTTCCAATCGAGGCGCTTAGCGCGCAGCGTAATATCAAACGGCTAGTTGAACAGGCGCAGGAGTTTCATCCGCGCGCAGTTGCGATTGGTGATCCAAGTTTTCGTGATGATCTCAAAGACGCGTTGGCCGGCAGTGACATTGAGGTCATGGCCGGTGCGGATGGAATAGTTGAAGCCGCCGAGAGACCGTCTCAAATGGTCATGGCGGCGATAGTGGGAGTGGCTGGATTGGCGCCGACGCTCGCCGCAGTCCGGAGAGGCGCGATCGTTGCGCTCGCAAATAAGGAATGTGTAGTCGCAGCGGGCAATGTGATGCGCCTTATGTCGGCGAAGTCCGGGGCAATTCTTGTTCCCGTTGATTCGGAACACAATGCGGCTTTTCAGGTTCTAGATTTTACAAACGCGGATGCGATTGAAAAACTTACTCTGACGGCATCGGGCGGACCTTTCCGAACTTGGTCGTTGGACCAAATGGCGGTGGCAACGCCGGAACAAGCAGTATCCCATCCGAATTGGAGTATGGGTGCGAAGATCTCAGTCGATAGCGCTACATTGATGAACAAGGGACTAGAGCTTATCGAAGCGCAGATGTTGTTCGGCTTGACGCCGGAGCAACTCGATATCGTGATTCATCCTCAATCATTGGTGCATTGCCTCGTGAGCTACTCGGATGGGGCGGTGCTGGCTCATCTGTCAGCCCCCGATATGTGTACGCCGATAGCATATGCTCTTGGGTGGCCCCGGCGCCTTCCAGCTCCTTCGCGTCGCTTGGATATCACCGATTTAATGTCCTTAACGTTCGAAAGGCCTGATTTTAGACGATTTCCTTGCTTTGAATTGGCGCGCGCCTGCTTGCAGATCGGTGGACCGGCCCCTACCATCCTCAACGCCGCGAACGAAGTGGCTGTCGAGCGGTTTTTGGCTCGTAAGCTCGGTTTTCTTGGTATTGCTAGCACGGTGGAGCGTACTCTAGACATGTTGCAGCGGGAGACGCGTGGGGCTGCCCCGGCGACCTTGGAAGAAGTATTGGCGCTTGACGCCCTTTCACGGGATGCGGCCCGCGAAGTTTGTGCAATAGAGGCGGCTTAGGGGCCGACCATTTTTGGGAGTTTTTGTGGATGTGTCCGCTTTGGTAGCCGATATCTTCTCTTGGGCCGTGATCGGGCTACCAGCATTTTTGGTGGCTATATTGGTCGTGGTATTTTTCCACGAGCTTGGGCATTTTTCTGTGGCGCGTTATTTCGGCGTTTCCATTGAGGCCTTTTCCGTTGGCTTTGGGCGGGAACTTTTCGGTTGGAACGATCGCCACGGAACTCGCTGGAAAATTTGCGTGCTTCCGTTAGGCGGCTACGTCAAGTTTGCTGGAGACGCCAACGTCGCCAGCAAGCCGGACGAAGAACAGCTAGCCGCCATGGATCCTGAGCAGCGAGCAGGGGTGTTGCACTTCAAGCCTCTATATCAGCGCGCTTTGGTAGTCGCTGCGGGGCCATTGGCAAATTTTGTTCTTGCAATAGTGATCTTAACTGGCCTGTTCATGACCATCGGGCGCGAGACCGGCGTTACGGAACCTGTTGTTGGGAGGGTAGTCGCCAACACACCTGCGGCGGAGGCGGGAATTCTGCCCGGCGACGTCATTCAATCTGTCGATGGCCGTGCTGTCGCGACATTTGCCGATTTCGCTGACATGATTGGCTCTGGAAACGGAAGTCCCGCCACCATCCAAATTGAGCGTGGCGGGCAGGTGTTGAGTGTCGTTGCCACTCCTAGGGCTGAAATTCTGGAACGGCCCGACGGCAGCGAAACGGTTTATCGGGTAGGAGTTGGAAACGCCACCGTTTGGGAACGGTTTGGGCCCATTCGGGCGTTGTCATTGGGGGTCGAGAGAACGTGGTTCATCATAACGACCACGATGGGTTATATCGGCCAGATTTTTACTGGCCAGGCTGCGCCGGACCAGTTAGCGGGGCCTCTAGGCATTGCGGGATTCGCCGGGGACATGGCGGCGCGGGGCATTGTCGACTTTATACAATTTGTCGTCCTTATTTCCGTAAGCATCGGTTTGGTCAACCTTTTTCCGATTCCGGTGCTCGACGGCGGGCACCTTCTGTATTATGGAATTGAAGCAGTGCTGGGCAGGCCGTTAGGCGAACGTGCTCAGGAAGTAGGATTTAGGCTTGGTTTGGCTGTGGTTCTCTCCCTGATGCTTCTCGCCACGTTCAATGATCTTGTCCGCCTTAACCTGTTTTGATGATGCTGATCGCATTGCCGGTGAAGGCTGGCAACAATTTATGAAGGCGAGTAAATGACCTTTACCGGCCGCCGTTTCGCCCGCAGTCTACGGCTCGCGGTATTTGGAGTTTTCGCATTTTTGGGATGCCAACTCGTGGTTACGAGTGCGGGCTCTCAGGAAGGTGCGAACATGGTCGAGGCGGGCCCAGCCTTTGATCTGGGTGCGATGTCCAACGCTAGATTCTTGGCAGCATATGCGGCGCAGCCGGGCGTAGTGACGCGGCCTAGTGGATTACTTTACCGCGTATTGGAGGCTGGTGACGGCGCATCGATCAGCACTCAAATGGATCGTGTCAGGGTCACCTATAGCGGCATGCTTATCGACGGCACTCAGTTCGATGCAACCCAACCTGGGCAGATGGCCGAGTTTACAGCGAACGCGCTCATCCCAGGCTGGATCGAGGCGTTGGCGATTATGAGCGAAGGCGACGAGTGGGAACTCGTCGTTCCCTCAAATCTTGGATATGGCGCGCAAGGCGCGGGCGGCGGCGCCATCCCGCCAAATCAGACGCTGGTGTTCACTATGCGTCTGGTCGAAGTGGTTCAAGAGGGTCCCGCCGGTCCCGCTCCCCAAATTGCTTCGACTGCGATTGAGGGTGTTGTTGAGTCCATTCTTGTTGAGGGGACTCAGCGCGTCGAGCCGGGAAGCGTCATGTCATATATGTCTCTTGGTCAAGGCACGCCCTATGACCCGGTATCCGCCGACCAATCACTAAAAACTTTGTTTGAAACCGGATTGTTTGCCGACGTGAGGATGAATTGGGATGGTACAATGCTCACTGTCAGGGTTGTCGAGAACCCCATTATCAATCAGGTCGTGTTCGAGGGTGACGTAGCACTAGATGAGGAAGATCTTGTCGGAGAAGTGCAGGTTGCGCCACGTATGGTTTTCACGCGGGCGCGGGTTCAAGACGACGTACAGCGCATTATTGAACTCTACCGTCGGTCAGGCAGATTTGCTGCAACGGTCGAGCCTACAATTATTCAGCGCCCGCAAAATCGCGTCGACTTGATATTCGAAATAAATGAGGGACCAACAACGGGGGTTGCCTCTATCAATCTTATCGGGAACGAAATTTTCTCGGATGGTGAACTGCGCGGCCAAATTGTTACAACGCAGAGCGCTTGGTATCGGTTCCTGTCTACGGACGACAATTACGATCCAGACCGCGTTACGTTCGACCGTGAATTGCTGCGGCGTTACTACATTACGCAGGGGTATGCCGACTTTCGGGTGGTATCCGCCGTAGCCGAGTTGTCACCGGATCGAACAGATTTTTATATCACGTTCACTGTCGAAGAAGGCGAGCAATACGTGTTCGGAAATATCCAGATCGATTCGAATATTCCAGATTTGGTACCGGAGGATTTGTTGCCGCTAGTCGTTGCGCAGTCGGGCGAAATATATGACGCCCAAGAAGTCGATGAAACCATTGAGGCGCTTACATTTGCGGCGGGGGTCGAAGGCTTCGTTTTTATCGATATTCTTCCGCGCGTTCAGCGAAATGTTGAAGAGCGGTCGATTGACATATTTTTTGAGATTGCCGAAGCGCCACGTGTTTATGTGGAACGCGTCGATATCGTCGGAAACGGGCGTACACGTGATGAAGTAGTTCGACGCGAATTTCGTCTGGCGGAAGGGGACGCGTTTAATCGCGTCCTCGTGGACCGGTCCCGGACACGCATTCTGGCGCTTGGATTTTTCAGCGCAGTTGAGATTACGGAGGAACCGGGTTCGGAGCCTGATCGCACATCGCTCAGAGTCGCTGTGACCGAGCAAGCAACGGGAGAGCTATCACTCGGCGCCGGGTTTTCGTCACAAGATTCGATTATTGGTGAATTCAGTTATACCGAGAGAAACCTCTTCGGTCGTGGCCAATTCTTGCGCACGAGCATTACATACAGCTCGTTCCAGCAGAACTATGACATTAGATTTACAGAACCCTATTTCATGGGCAGGCCGCTTGCGGCTGGAATTGTTGCTTATAAAGTTCGGCAGGACTTCATCGATCAAGCAGGCTTTAGGTCCGACGTTACGGCCGCTGGATTTCTGTTTGGATTTCCCGTTTCGGAATATGCGCGGGTTTCTACGCACTACAATTATTCGGTCGCGACCATCCAGACACAGATCAACGCACCTCTCGCGGTCGCGCTTTCGGGGGGGACTGCGTCGACCTCGTCGGTGGGATATGTTTACAGCTATGACACGCGCGACAATATTTTCCGGCCAAACTCGGGGTGGCTATTCAATTTTCGTCAAGACGTTGCCGGTCTTGGTGGTGAGCTGAACTGGCTACGCACCATTTCCGACCTACGACTCTGGTGGCCCATTGAAATATTCGGTTTTGATTTCGTTGGCCTGGGCTCGCTTGAGGGAGGCTTTATCAGTGCTTATTCTGGCCAACAGATACGCATTAATGAGCGTTTCTTCCGAGGAGGGCCGACTTTTCGCGGGTTTGAGTTTAGCGGCGTCGGACCTCGTGACTTGGCAACGAGGTCGCGTGTCGCATTAGGCGGGCAGCTGTATCTCCACAATACGTTTGAGCTGCGGTTGCCTCAGTTTGTTCCCGACGAGTATGGGATTACGCTTTCGCTGTTTAATGATTTCGGCACACTCGGCTATTTGCGGGGAATAACGCGCGAATGCGATCCTTCAGGGCAATTTGTCGTAAATGCGATTACAGGACAGCAAGTATTCACCGGGGGTACATGCATTCAGGACAATCTGGCGCCGCGGGCGGCAGCCGGAGTTTCAATAAATTGGAGATCGCCATTCGGGCCGGTTTCCATTGATATTGGTTACCCGTATATACAGGAACCATATGACCGGGTTCAGGCAATAACATTCCGGACAATTACGAACTTCTAATATGGAGATAGGCAGGGCCATGAATTTTAATGTTGGATTGCCCATATTGATCGGAGCGATCGTGATTACGGCTCTGCTGGTAGGGGGCGTCGCCTATATGGTTGGATCGCAGGGGAGCGCCCCGGCGACGGCTGTTGCGGCCGCCTCCCCGATACTTCCGGCTCCGGTTGCGGTAGGCGCCGCAGGTGCGGTCGATCCAAATGCACCGCGCGTAATCGTGATTGATAGGAACGCTCTTCTTAGCGTTTCTTCAGCTGGACTGGCGATGTTGGCAGATGTCGAAGCGCTTAGTGGGGCTGCTGATAGAGAGTTTCAAGCGCAGGCCAATAACCTTCAAGAAGAACTTATCGCGCTTCAGCAGGAGCTGGCCATTCTCGCTCCCGACATTCGCAACCAGCGCCAGCAGGAATTTCAAAACAGGCAAACCGCGATGCAAAATAGGATACAGGATCGGCAAACGCAGATTCAAAATGGATTTGCCATTGCCGGGCAGCAACTCGATCAAGCGCTTGCGCCGATATTGCAAGCCATCATGGCTGAGCGCAACGCAAACTTACTTCTCGACCGCAATGCCGTCATTCTTGCAACGATCGATGTTGATGTCACGCCGACGGCCATTGAACGGCTTAACGCAATTCTTCCCACGCTCGACGTCACATTGTCTGCGACGCCGCCGGCGGCTCCAACGGCGCCGGCGGTTGCAGCTGCAGCTGCGGTTGGTCAATAGAGTTGAAAGAATTCGCGGTATGACCCGACCGCGAATCTAAGAGGATATTTGGCAATGGCGGACCCGCGGTTCTATGAAAATCGCGGTCCTTTTGCGCTGGCAGATATTTGTAGGGATGCCCAAATATCGTTGCCGAAAAATGTTGACGGCGACGCGATGGTTCATGACGTTGCGGGCCTTCAGCAAGCCACATCTTCTCACATTAGTTTTTTTTCCGATGCCCGCGCCAAGGAGAATTTTCGCGCCACCAAGGCTGGTTGGTGCTTTACGGCATTGAAAGAAAATAGAGCGGCACCAAAGGCGGTAGCGCTCCTTCCCGTCAAATCTCCAGCAGGTGCCTTTGCAACCGTCGCCGGCCTTTTTTATCCGGAGCATGAATTGGATGTTTTCGGGCAGCAAAAGCGCGTACATGCCTCGGTAAAGTTGGGTGAAGACGTAGTGCTTGCGCCCGGCGTGGTGATTGGTCCTGATGCCGAGATTGGTGACGGCACGCGCATCGGTGCAAATAGTTTTATTGGCAGGGCTGTTGCGATTGGCCGCAACTGCGCCATCGGGTCAAACGTCAGCATAGCTTGTTCGTTCTTGGGCGACGATGTGGTCGTGCAGGCGGGCGCTCGTATTGGCGGGTCGGGCTTCGGCTTCGCTTCGGACGTGGAAGGCCACAAAAAAATACCGCAACTCGGCAGAGTCATCATCCAAGACCAGGTGGAGGTCGGGGCTAATACAACGATTGACAGAGGCGCTCTTGCGGACACCGTCATTGGCGAAGGTACAAAAATTGATAATCTTGTTCAGATTGGCCACAACGTGCGCATTGGCCGCAATTGTATTCTTGTAAGCATGGTTGGTCTGGCCGGCAGCGTTACGGTCAAGGATTTTGCTGCGATCGGTGGCGGGGCGTGCGTGGCGCCCCACGTGACCATTGGTCAGGGGACGCGTGTTGCAGCCATGGGGGGTGTAATGCGCGATTTGGAGGACGGAGAGAGTTATTGCGGAATTCCAGCGCGTCCGGCGCGAGAATTTTTTAGAGAGGTTGCCACTCTGGCCAAACTGGCCAAGACGGGTAAGAGTGCCCCTCATGAATGAGCATAAGCCTCTATCGCGAGAACTCGATATCGATCAGCTGAGGAATATCCTCCCCCATCGTCCGCCATTTCTCATGGTTGAGCGCTTGACGGATATTTGCAGTAATGAAAGTGCGGTGGGTTGGAAGGCCGTTAGCATTAACGAGCCTTATTTCGCGGGCCATTTTCCCGACTATCCTGTGATGCCTGGAGTTCTGATTGTTGAGGCGTTGGCACAGGCCGCGGTGGCGCTCATAAGCTATTCATCCAATATTTGTCTGGACAATGGCGTGGTCTATTTCATGTCGATTGAAAAAGCGCGATTTCGGCGCCCGGTTAGGCCAGGCGACATGTTGCGTATGCCCGTTCGTCTCGTCCGGGCTCGCGGCTCTGTTTGGCGGTTTGAGGGCAAAGCCTATGTCGGTGATACGCTTTGCGCGCAGGCGCAATACAGCGCAATGCTCGCCCGAAACGGGGAGCAGGAAAACGGAGCCAAGGGGGAACCTACTGGCGCTGGAATTTAATGAAAAAAATCCATCCCTCAGCAGTGGTCGAAGATGGCGCAATTCTAGGCGCTGACATCGAAATTGGACCCTATTGTTTTGTTGGGCCCCGTGCACGGCTTGGTGACGGAGTTAAGCTGCAGGCCCATGCGGTGGTGACCGGAAATACGGAAATCGGTGTCGGCACGGAAGTTTGTTCGCACGCGGTGCTTGGCAGTCCCGCTCAGTTTCGTGCGGAAAGCAGTGAGGACAGCGCCCTTCGTATCGGCGAGAATAATGTCATTCGCGAATTCGTTTCCATGAACTGCGGCACTCAAAAAGGGGGTGGCCTCACTGAGGTGGGTGATGGCGGCTATTTCATGGCCAATTCGCATATCGGACATGATTGTCATGTCGGCAATGAGGTAACCCTTGCGAATAGTGTCGGTTTGGCGGGGCACGTAACTGTTGGCGACAATGTCAATATTGGCGGCCTAACTGCTGTCCTGCAATATGTGCGTATCGGACGCGATGCATTTGTTGGCGGCATGTCCGGGCTTACTACGGATGTCATTCCGTATGGGCTGGCGCAGGGTCCACGGGCGTTTCTTCAAGGACTGAATTTGGTTGGACTTAAGCGCAGTGGAATTTCGCGGGAGAGAATTCATGCTCTTCGCAACGCGTTCCGCGATTTATTTTATGGCGAAGCGACGCTCTCCGAGCGCATCGAGGTGGCCGGGAAGCGTTGGCAAGGCTCACCCGAAGCAGGCGAAATTATCGCTTTCATGCAAGCGAAAGCAAAGCGACAGATTTGCGTGCCGGAGTTAGGTGCGGAAAAAGCTTCCAATGCCTAGATCTCCGTCCGCCGGTAAAGTGCTTGGTATAATTGCCGGCGGAGGCGCGTTACCGACGGCGATCGCACAAGCAGCGCGCGATTCTGGCCGTGACGTCTTTGTGCTTGGCATCGCAGGTTTGGTTCAAGAAGCAGACTTGATTCCATTTCCACACGCGATTGCGGGGATTGGCGAGTTGGGTAAGGCGATGAAACTGCTTCGGGCGGCCGATTGCGCCGAGATAACGTTTGCCGGGCGTGTTCATAGGCCAAAGTTTAGCGACCTAAAATTGGACGCAAAGGGCGCGGTTGCGCTGCCAAGAGTCTTAAGCGCGGCACGGCGCGGAGATGACGCGCTGATGCGCGCGATCCTTGAATTTTTTGAAAAAAACGGTTTTCAAATAATCGGCACGGACGAAGCTGCCGCCGGGCTTCTTGCGCCAGCAGGCGGCCTTGGTGTGGTTGAACCGGATGATCAGGATCGCGCGGACATAGCGAAGGCCATAGATGTGGTCCGGGACATGGGGACTCACGACATTGGGCAAGCGGCGGTCGTTTGCGAAGGGGTCGTTCTAGCGGTGGAAGCGGTTGAAGGCACTGACGCCATGCTGCGTCGCGTTGCCGAGATGCCGGAAACCGTGCGTGGTACGATTTCGGCGCGGCGCGGCGTTCTTGTCAAAGCACCAAAGCCGAACCAGGAAACGCGTGTTGATCTACCGGTGATTGGAACAGCAACATTGGATCTTGCGTCGGCCGCCGGACTGAAGGGTATCGCCATCCAGGCAGGTGGTGCGCTTATATTGCAAAAGGATGCGTTGATCGCTGCGGCGGACAATTCAGGCATTTTTCTGCTGGGCTTCTCCACCGATGGGCGTGGGAAGTGAACGCAGGGGAGAGTGACGAATTGCGTCCGCTTAACATCATGCTTGTAGCTGGTGAGCCGTCCGGTGATCAGCTCGGGGCGCAATTGATGGACGGCTTGAGCGCTGCATCTAGCGAAATGGGGCGAGAGATTCGTGTCTCCGGTGTTGGCGGCGAGGCAATGACGCGCGCCGGCCTGGATAGTATCTACACGCTAGATGCCACCTCCGTCATGGGGCTGCGAGAGGTGGTTCCGCGCATTCCGGAAATTTTTCGTCGTGTCCGCCGGGCAATCGAGTTTGCTGTGAAAACACGGCCGGATTTGGTTGTTCTGATTGATAGTCCGGACTTCACGCATCGCATCGCGGGAGGCTTAAAGCGTGCTGACCCCACATTGCGCACGGCGAACTATCCCCCGCCGCAGGTCTGGGCATCACGCGCCTATCGCGCGCGTAAAATGGCACGGTATATGGATGCGGTCCTTGCAATATTACCCTTTGAAGCTGAGTTCTTTGAACGCTACGGCATCGAGACATTTTTCGTTGGTTTTCCAATCATCGAACGCAAGACCTACATGACCGGCGGAAAGGAATTTCGCGAGCGCCATGGGATTGATGCGAATGCTAAGCTGCTTGCTGTATTGCCGGGTAGCAGACGCAATGAAATCCGTTTCATCCTGCCGCGCTTCAAAGGTGCGGTTCAAGCGCTTGCAGATGAAATTCCAAATATTGTAACGGTGATACCGACGATCGGGCATGTAGACGAGGCGGTACGAAAGGGTGCTGCAGATTGGCCGACCCCACTTCACGTTGTCCAAAGTGAAGACGAAAAGCTTTCTGCTTTCGATGCCGCTGACGCCGCGCTTGCAGCTTCCGGCACGGTCACAAGCGAGCTCGCCCTTGCCCGCACGCCCATGGTTGTTGGCTACCGAACCGGATGGCTAACCTATGCGCTTGGGCGCCCGCTGTTGAATGTGGAGTTTGTTACATTAATAAATCTGGTATTGGGGCGCGAGGTGATTGCGGAGTTCATTCAATTTGATTGTACAGCGCGAAAATTAGCGGACGCTATTCGACCGCTTCTCACCAACTCCGAAACGAAAGCCGCGCAAATAGGTGCGATGGATGAGGCATTGGTGGCGCTAGGTGAAGGCGGTGAACCGCCCTCTTTGCGGGCCGCCCGAGCGGTCTTGGAATTGGCCTCTCGCTAGCTCTCTTAAGTGATGCGCCGCGCGAGAATACGCAGGCTCGGTTTCCATTCGTATTTTCTACTTAAGATTTCGATGCCGTAACCCGTGAGCAGGCGCCGAAGGCTGTTCAAATTGAAAAACGAGACATGTTCGGGCGGAATGACCTCTTTCCACGCTGAAAAGTCTTTCGGAACACGGAAGTGACCGGCATCCGGCGTGGTCAGCCAGAGAACGCCTCCGATTTTCATTAAGGAGCTGAGGGCGGCCATGAAGCTGTGTACTTCGGGCATGTGCTCTATCACTTCGCGGCACAACACCGCGTCGAATTTTTCTCCTCCATTTTCAAATTCTTGCGCCGTTCCCGTGACGAACCTGTTTTCAGGGTAGAGCCTTTGCGCGATCTCTATAGCTTCGCCGCTCAAATCGATTCCCGATGATTGAAAGCCCAAACGCCGGGCTGCCTCGACACCAAATCCGGTATTGCAACCGATGTCGAGAAAGCTCTTGCCAGGCGCCTTGCGCAACACCGGGCGTAAAATGCGTTTTAGCTTTCGGATTTTTCTGTCGCCGTTGCGGATGTTCTTTTCGTTTATCCAATATTTGGCATAATAGGCATCGATGACTTCTTTTGAGGGCATTGGATGCACGAATCGCTGTGTACAGCTTCGGCACAGAACGAGTGGAAAGCCGTTCTTTTCCCCAAGACCTATGAAATTATTCGCGCGGCATACGGGGCACGCCATGGGCGCCGATTCTCAGCGTTTCTCGATGGAAGTGTAATCCCGCGCGGTCGCGCCGGTGTAGAGTTGGCGTGGCCGGCCGATCTTTTGATCCGGGTCTTCCACCATCTCCTTCCATTGCGCGACCCAGCCAACCGTTCGCGCCACGGCGAACAGGGCCGTAAACATGGTGGTCGGAAACCCAAGCGCCGAAAGTGTGATACCCGAATAAAAATCAATATTGGGGTAAAGCTTTTTCTCGATGAAATACTCGTCTTGAAGTGCGATGCGTTCGAGCTCAAGCGCTGTCTTCAGGAGTGGGTTGTCGTGCATGTCAAGTTCTTCGAGCACGGCATAGGTTTGCTGTTGCATGACCGTCGCGCGCGGGTCGTAATTCTTGTACACACGGTGACCAAAACCCATTAGGCGAAACGGGTCATTGCTGTCCTTTGCGCGCTTGACGTATTCTGGAACGCGGCTGATGTCGCCGATTTCCTTAAGCATATTGAGGGCCGCTTCATTGGCGCCACCATGCGCCGGCCCCCAGAGACAAGCAATTCCGGCGGCAATGCATGCAAACGGATTGGCGCCCGATGAGCCGGCCAAGCGAACGGTCGAAGTGGATGCGTTCTGTTCGTGGTCGGCATGGAGCACAAAAATCGTGTCCAGCGCTTTGGCGAGAACTGGATTTACTTTGTACTCCACACACGGCACAGCAAAGCACATGTGCATGAAATTTTCTGTATAGCCAATGTCGTTGCGCGGATACACGAAGGGCTGGCCGATGGAATATTTGTACGCCATTGCGGCGATGGTCGGCGTCTTCGCAATCAATCTATGTGTAGCGATGATCCGCTGACGCGGGTCGGTGATGTCGGTGGAGTCGTGGTAAAAAGCGGAAAGTGCACCAGCGACGCCACACATGACCGCCATTGGATGGGCATCACGACGGAATCCCCGAAACAAAAAGGTGAGTTGTTCATGGACCATCGTATGATTGGTGATGGTGTGTTCGAATTCATCCATCTGTTTGGCGTTCGGAAGATCGCCGTAGAGAAGGATGTAGCAGACCTCGAGGAAGTTCGAATTGCTTGCGAGCTGGTCGATGGGGTAGCCGCGATAGCGTAAAATGCCCTCATCGCCATCAATATAGGTGATGTCGCTCTCGCAGCTGCCGGTTGAAGTGAAGCCGGGATCATAGGTGAACATTCCCGTTTTGGCGTAAAGCGAGCGAATACCGATAACATTCGGTCCTTCGCTACCGCCAAAAACCGGGAATTCTACCGATTTATTCCCGTAACTCAGCGTTGCCGCTCCGGCTAGCTTGGCTTGGCTCTCTTTTTTGTTCATTTCGGAACTCCGTGATGACGGGCGCGGCCACCTAAGGCATTTTTCCTACTTATATACGCAGCGGAAATACCCCCGTCACCTCCTAAAAAGTGACAGTTTTATTGGGGAAAACTTCTATTCTGCTTGGGCACGGATGCGAATGAGGGCCTCCACAGGCCCCAGCACGGCAAGAACGTCAAATATGGGTGGAGAATTTGTTTTGCCGGTGAGCGCAGCTCTGAGAGGCTGAGCGACATCGCCCAATTTTACCCCCTCGATGTCGACAAATTCTCGCACTTTCGTCTCTAGTGAAAGCAGGTCCCAATCGCTGGATCCGAGAGCTTCTGCGAGGCGTGAAAGCCGCGCGCGGGCATCGCTGTTGAGAAGTTTCGCTGCATTGACGTCCGGCGCCCTTGGACCGTCCGAAAACAAGAATTGAGCGTTCTCGGTGAGTTCCAAAAGGGTCTTAGCACGGGCTTTCAGCCCCGGCATTGCAGCGCTCAGCCTTTGCCGGACAATTTCTGAAATTTGAATCTCAGGCGTTTGCCGCTCCGCCGTCGCTATGACTTCAAGCGTTAGGGCGGCACCGTCCATTTCGCGAATATAGTGACCGTTTAAATTTTCGAGTTTCTTGATATCAAAGCGCGCTGCGCTCTTGCCGATCGATTCAAAATTGAACCATTCGATGGCTTTTTCTGTTGGGATGATTTCGTCGTCGCCATGGCTCCAGCCGAGGCGCAGCAAATAATTGCGCATTGCGTCCGGCAAATATCCCATGTCGCGATAGGCCTCGATAGCAAGCGCGCCATGTCGCTTTGAAAGTTTTGCTCCGTCCGGTCCGTGGATCAGCGGTACATGCGCGTAGCTTGGCTCGCGCCAGCCAAGCGCCTGAATGATTTGAAGCTGGCGCGCCGCATTGTTCAGATGGTCGTCACCGCGAACAATATGCGTCACACCCATATCAAAATCATCGACCACCACCGCAAGCATATAGGTCGGGCTGCCATCGCTTCGCAGCAATATCATGTCGTCGAGATTCTCGTTCGCAAAGGTAACATTACCTTGGACGCGATCATGTACGATGGTCTCGCCGCTCTGCGGTACTTTGAGCCGGATCACGAATGGCACGTTATCGGGCGCATCGCCGGGGTCGCGGTCCCGCCAACGCCCGTCATAACACACGGGTTTGCCCTCGGCGCGAAGCTTGGCCCGCATCTCGTTTAGCTCTTCCGCTGTTGCATAACAGCGATAGGCGAGGCCCTTAGCTAGCAATTCCTCGGCGATCTCACGGTGGCGTTCGGCGCGCATATGTTGGAAAATCGGCTCGTCGTCCCAGTCGAGGCCCAGCCAGGTAAGCCCGTTCAGAATAGCGTCGATCGCCTCGGGCGTAGAGCGTCTGCGGTCGGTATCTTCAATCCGCAAGCGAAATACACCGCCGCTATGTCGGGCATAGAGCCAGTTGAACAAAGCCGTGCGCGCCCCGCCAATGTGAAGAAAGCCGGTAGGCGAGGGGGCAAATCGAAGGACCGTAGGATTGTCTTGCATTTGGCTGCTTTTTGACATGATCGCTTGGTAATCGGGCTGGGAGGCTTCTAGCAAAGGCAACCCCCTGCGAATAGGTCTAACACCCTTTGCGCGAAGCACGGTGCTACGCTTTTCTGCGCCCGCGACAGCTATTCGGCACGCGCTTGCCGGCGGGGTGCGCACGGGCATGCCAGGTTTCGGTTTGGTTTCAGCGCTGGGCCATATCATTGAATCCAACATCATCGCTGAGCGCGACCGCTGGTTTCCTTGGACCGTCGTTGCCTTCGTAAGCGGGTGTCTAGTCTATTTCGCGCTTAAAACAGAACCGTCCATTACCTTCGCCGGATTGGTCGCGTGCTTGGGCGTAGTCGTTGCGCGTAGCGCGATGGTTTCGGACACGCTCGGAAAACGCCTCCTTTGCACACTTATTGCGGCGTCCTGCATTGGGTTTTCCACCGCAAAGTTACGAACCGAATTGGTCGACGCGCCGATCATTGCGTCCGATATAGGCCCTATCAGGCTTGAAGGTAGAATCGAATCGGTCTTCATCCAAGATGATACTCACGCGCGTATTTTGCTCGCGCCCTCAAAAATAGGGCGGGAGGGCGTGCCCATTCCGCGCTGCGTACGACTGACATTGCGAGGGGAGCGCGCTGTTGGTGCGGTCGCGCCGGGGATGCAGGTCTCTCTTCTCGCACTATTGCGACCGCCGCCCGAGCCGGGCTCGCCCAGAGGATATGATTTTGCCCGTTGGGCTTTTTTTCGCGGATTGGCGGCGTTGGCTTCGTATTGGGTGCGCCCGAGCAGCTTGAAGGCGATTGGACACCGAGCTGGCGGCAGCGTTTTGGTGCGACGATTGAGCGTTTAAGGCGAACGATAAGCAGCCGCGTTCAAAATGCGCTTGACGGTTCGGAAGGCGCCATTTCCGCTGCGCTTATTACCGGAGAACGCGCGGCCATTCCGGAGGCCGACAACAATGCCTATCGGGATTCCGGCCTCTATCACGTGCTTTCCATTTCCGGCGTGCACATGGCTTTGGCGGGACTTGGAATTTTTTGGATTGTTCGGGCGCTCCTCGCGTTGTCGCCCAGACTTGCGCTCAACTATCCGATCAAGAAATGGGCAGCGCTCACCGCCGTTCTCGGCGCAACATTCTATGTTTTTATTTCTGGTGCGAGCGCGCCGGCGGTTCGCTCCTATCTAATGCTTGTCGTGATGTTGGTTGGCGTGCTCGCCGATCGACCTGCCCTCAGTATGCGATCAGTGGCGATCTCCGCTATGCTCCTTCTCGGCTTTGAGCCGGAGGGGGTAATCGAGCCAAGTTTTCAGATGTCCTTCTCCGCGATTGTGGGACTGATTGCGCTGGCGGAGTGGCAAAGAGCAGCTCCGATCAGCGGCCAGTTTTCCCAAACAAATACTGGCGGCGTTTTCCGCTGGCTGCGTCGCTATGTTTTTGGTCTCATACTCGCAAGCCTTGTTGCGGGTTTGGCCACCGCACCCTTTGCGATTTATCACTTCGATCGTGCACCCGGCTATTCGCTTCTCGCGAACCTTCTCGCCAGCCCGGTTGTTGGTACGATCATCATGCCGGCCGCGTGCCTTTCGGTGGCGCTCATGCCCTTCGGTCTCGAATATTGGCCTTTGCAAGCAATGGGGTGGGGCGTTGGAATCATGACCGATATCGCGCACTGGGTGGCGGGTTTGCCGGGAGCGGTCAATCTCGTTGCGTCAAAATCGGAATTTGTTCTTCTTCTTATAGTCGCTGGGGGCTTGTGGGTGGGCCTCTGGCGTCGGCCCTGGCGTTGGTGGGGCGTGGTAGGCATCTTGATTGGGTTTGCCCTGGCAATCGTAGAAAGACCGCCGGATATTCTTATCTCGCGTGATGCGAACGCGGACGCGGTTCGCGGTGTGGACGGCAATTTCGTATTAATTGGCAGCTCTGATCAGTACACCGCAGAGCAATGGCTTTTACGGGACGGGGACGCGCGCGCGGCAGAGGAGGCAGGCATAGGTGCGACATGCGACGAATGGGGATACGTCGTTCAGGATGAGGACGGAAACCTCGTCGCGCTTGCGCTTCGCGCAGGCTCACTCGTCGATGATTGTGCACGGGCCGAGATCGTGATTAGCGCGGTGCCGATCCGGCGCAATTGCGCTGGACCGATCTATATTGTCTGGACCGTGCTGACGAAAGTGGAGACGTCCTGCGATAGGATTTTTATCGCAGGAGGTGCAAATGTCGAAGCAGAATGGGAACAAGGGCCGGCGGTTTGATCGGGCCTTCAAGGAAGAAGCCGTCCGTCTTTTACAGACGAGCGGGCGCAGGCAGCGGCAGATAGCAGGAGATCTTGGGATCAGCGTCAGCGCGCTCGGCCGCTGGGTCGCAGAATTGCGTGAGGAGGATTTGCTTTCCGGTCCGCATGAGGATGCAGCGAAGGAGATTACCCGCCTACGCCGAGAGCGTGATCTGGCCCGTCAGGAACGTGATCTCCTAAAAAAAGCGCTGGCCTTCTTTGCCAGGGAAAGTCGATGAGGTTCCGGTTCATCGACGCGGAGAGGGCCGGGTTGGCGATGCCGATATTCCGCCTGTGCAGACTGCTGCAGGTCAGCGTCTCAGGCTTCTACGCTTGGCGCAATCGCGGCCCAAGCCAGCGACAGCTCGATGACATGGTTCTACTCGCCCATGTCCGGGCAGCCTTTCGGCGCAGCCGCGAGAGCTACGGTGCAGAGCGGGTCCATCACGAGCTTGCCGAGAATGGGATCGAGGTTGGACGCCATAGGGTGGCTCGGCTGATGCGGGGAAATGGGTTGTCTCCAAAACGGAAACAGAAGTTCAAAAAGACGACGGACAGCCAGCACAACAAGGCCGTCGCATCGAACCTTCTCGACCAGAACTTCTCCGCCGAGGCACCCAACGAGAAATGGGCTGCTGACATCAGCTATATCTGGACGGCACAGGGCTGGCTGTACCTGGCCGTCATGCTCGACCTCTACTCCCGGCGCGTCATCGGCTGGGCCGTGGGCGCTCGCATGACCAGCGACCTGCCGCTCAGGGCGCTTAACCGTGCTATCGGGCTGCGCCAACCTGGCGCCGGTGTGATCCACCATAGCGATCGGGGAAGCCAGTACTGCTCAGACGCATACCAGGCGCGCCTCGGTGAACTCGGTTTCCTCGCCTCAATGAGCGGTAAGGGAAATTGCTATGATAACGCCGTCGTCGAGACCTTCTTCCAAACCATCAAGTCAGAACTGATCTGGAGGACTGTGTTCATGTCAAGAAGCCAAGCTGAAACTGCCATAGCCGGATACATCGACGGGTTCTATAATCCAGTCCGTCGGCACTCGACGCTGGACTTCACAAGCCCCGTCAAATTCGAGGCAGAAGCAATGCAAACGGTGTAGGGCGCCTCCACTTTTCCTGGATGGGTCCAGTCGATCTCTTCGATGTCCTCAATGATGGCGCCACGGCCCTCTATGTGACGGATAATGGGATTACGAGGGTTACGACTGCGGAAAGGCGCGGAGAGCGCCCTTGGTCGCTACCGGGCCAATAAGACAACACTCTGATATTATTGATGTATTTATCGTTTCAGCCCATCGTCAGCTTGTTGAGGCATATCAAAGCTGTCAAAAGAAACACTGTCATCATTTGCTGGAATTGCTGCGGCAGCGACTTTTGACCGCGGATGGAGCAGACGAGGAAAACGATGAAACGGACAATTATTTTAGGAATGCTTCTCGCCGTTGGGGCGGCAAGCCCCGCAATGGCGCACGCGCCAATACTCGATTGTTATGTCGATGGTGACGAAGTCACCTGCGAGGCGGGATATACCGACGGCGCCTCCGCCGCCGAGCAGGTCATTCGGGTGCGCGATGAAGCCCACCGGCTTCTATTCGAGGCGCGCTTTGATACGGACGGCTCCTACAGCTTCGCACCACCCGATGCCGACGAGTATCATGTACAATTCGAAGGTGACCAGTTTCACTCGGTTATTCTCTACAGCACCGACATCGAGTAGAAATTGTCTGAAGAAATAAGAGGGTATCGCTTTGCCCGTCGAGACGCCGGGTATGGCAGGCCCCAAATAGAATCGGGAAGGGCTAAATTGATGTTGCGAAGTTTAAGTTTCGCTACAGCAGGGTTGGCGCTCGTTGCCTTCGCGGCTCCGGCGCTCGCACATTTTCAAATGCTCTATGTCGAGGAGAGCGCGCGGGTGCGCGGCGGCACGGCGGAGATTGCGCTCATCTTCACGCATCCCTTTGCGGCTGGTCCGACAATGGAGATGGGCGCGCCGGAGGCATTTTATATGATTGCCCAGCGGGGCGATGACGGCGAGGCGGTGCGGACGGATTTGGATGAATATCTGACGCCCGTCACCTGGCAGGGCGAAGGCAACGCCGCTGCCGCTTACCAAGCGCAGCTTCCCAACAATGCCGTGCGTTCGCTCGGGGACTATGTATTTGTGCTTGAGCCTTCGCCTTATTACGAAGCGGGCGAAGACAAATACATTCAGCAATATACCAAGATGGTCATGAATGTCGGTGGCGTTCCAGGCAATTGGGCCGACACCATCGGCTTGCCGGCCGAGATCATGGCGCTCGATAAGCCATATGCGAATTGGACGGGTGGTGTATTTCGCGGCGTGGTTCTATCGGAGGGCGAGCCGGTCCCATTTGCCGAGATCGAAATTGAATATGTGAACCGGGAACCGGATTTGGAAAACCATCGCTTCGGCGACGAAGCCGCCGTCGAGGCGCCGCATCCATCCCTAGAGACGATGAGTATCAAAGCCGATGCCAATGGCAATTTCACCATAGGTTTGCCGCGCGCGGGCTGGTGGGGAATTTGCGCCCTGGAAATCGGTCCGGTCACCGAGCATGAAGGCAAGCCCTTGTCGCAAGATGCGGTGTTATGGGTCCAGGTTCGGGATATGCCGCAATGAGACAAAGTCGAAGGCAAGGTTTTTAGATGAGTGATGCACTTGTCATTTCGCCTCAGAATGGGCGCATAGAATCCGCTGTCGTGGCGGTTGCTTTTTGCGCGGTGGTTGCTGTCACCGTCCTTTACGCGGCTACGCGGCCGGTCGAGCCGGCGCCGCCTCCGCTACTTGAATGGCAGGTCAGCTCATTTTCGGATCTAACCGCTGAGGACCAAGCGGTCCATACAGCCCTGTTCTCGGCGATTGGAGAGATAGACTGGTTTTATTACAGGCTTCGCACCTGGCCCGATATTCCCGCGCTGGAAGAGGAGTATCTTCCACCGTTCTATAAGGACGCATTTTGGGAGACGAACGGCTCGCTTCAGTGGAGCATGGGCCGGCCGTTAAACAACGATCAGGGCGCAACCTATTACCATGGTTCCGGCGCTACTGTGCCCGGACAAAATTCCTATCTCTTGTTGATGGGGCACATTCATGCGGGAATGCTGTACTCGAACCAGAACACGATTTGGGTGAATGACGATCCCAACGCACCCTATCCGGAAATCGTGAGGCGCGATTCATTAATCCGCGCCGGTTGGAAGCAGGTCATTACCTATAGTGGCGCCGACGAACTTGAGCGCCTTAGAGGGGCGGGCTCATAAAATGCGTATACGGATTATTTTGACGTCCCTCTTGTTTGCCGTGCTCGCTGGCGTTGCGCATGCCGCCGATGCAGAGGGCGGGCTCAAAGTGGGCATTACGCTTCACCCCTATTACAGCTTTGTCACAAATATCGTGGGCGAGCGTGCGGAGGTGATTCCGCTGATCAACTCTGAGTCCAATCCGCATGGCTATTCTCCGCAGCCGGACGATATGCGCCGCGCAACCGAAATGGACGTCATGGTTGTAAACGGTATTGGGCACGATGAATGGGCGTTCGAAATTATTGAGGCGGCCGGGCGCAAAGATAATCTACCGCTAATCTATGCAAATAATTCCGTTGCGTTGCTGCCCGTCTCTGGCGATCAGGAACTTGTCGTCAACGCGCACACTTTCGTTTCGATTACCTCTGCCGTGCAGCAAGTCTATGAGATCGCTCGTGGCTTGGGTGAGCTTGATTCCGACAACGCGCTTTTCTAGCGCGAGAACGCGCAGGCCTATGGTGCGCGGCTGCGCCGCTTGCGCGCCAACTACATGACGCAATTTTCCGAACTCGACACCTCATCCTTTAATAGCGCGACCATGCACGGCGCCTATGATTATATGATGCAAGAATTTGGCTTAAGTATTGCAGCCGTTATTGAGCCGCGTCACGGCGCAAACCCGACCGCGCGGCAGCTTGCTCGGACCATTGACGACATCAAAGCTGCGAATGTGAATGTATTGTTCGCCGAAGCCTATTTCAGCAGCAGGTTGGCGGATACGATTCAAGATGCAACGGGCGTCCAAGTATTTTCCTTCTCGCACATCGATGCGGGGCCTTACACGCCGGCGCGTTTTGAAGAAGAGATGCAGGCCAATTTGGACACTTTGGCCGAGGCAATCGCATCTACAGTCGCGGCGGATTAGACATTGGCCGGTCCCGCAATTTCATTTAGCGACGTGAATTTAACTCTTGGTGGCCTGCACATCCTTCGCGATGTCAGCTTCAGGATCGAACCCGGTGAGCTGGTCGGCGTCATCGGCCCGAATGGGGGAGGCAAAACATGCCTCATTCGTTCGTTCCTCGGGCAAATGCCGCATAGCAGCACTGTTCGTTCCGAGAGCGATAACGCGGTGCAACTTGGCTATGTCCCGCAATTTCTTGAAATAGACCGGTCACTGCCGCTCACAGTCTCCAACATTATGTCGATCATGGTGCAACGGACTCCCGCCTTCTTTGGCGTGAAGCGAAAATACGCCGCGCAGATCGACGCTGCGCTCGACCGCGCAGGGTTCAACGGAAAGCGCAACCGCCTTTTCGGTGGGCTTTCCGGCGGTGAGCGACAAAGGGTCTTATTCGCGCAAGCCTTGATGCCGGAGCCTAATTTGCTTGTGCTCGACGAGCCGACCGCGAATATGGACGAAGCCGGCGCGCGCCGAATTGAGGAAGTGGTTCTTGAACTGAACGCGCTTGGTACAACCGTGCTTTGGATTAATCACGATCTAGCCCAGGTAAAGCGTGTCACAAGCAAAGTCGTCGTTGTGGATGGCGGTGTTGCGTATTGCGGGCCAACAAATGAAATGCCGGAGACAATTGCCCAATCATACGAGGCGGTGCCGGTATGAGTAGCCTCCTCGAAGCCTTTCGTCTCTACATTCAAAATTTAAGCTATGACGGCGTTCTGCCGGAGACCTTTCAATACGGGTTTGTTATCAACTCTCTGATCTGTGGAATCGTGATCGGCCCATTGCTTGGCTGGATGGGCACAATGATTCTCGTCAAGCGCATGGCGTTTTTCAGCCAAGCGATTGGCAATGCGGCTCTGACGGGTGTTGCAATAGGTATCTTGCTGGGCGAGCCCTATAACGCGCCCTATATTTCGATGTTCGGCTTCTGCCTTCTCTTCGGCATTGTCCTCAAATATACGCAATACCGCACTTCCATGTCATTAGACACGCTGATTGGGGTGTTTCTTTCGGTCTCGCTTGCGCTAGGTGCGTCACTCGTTCTTTTCGTTTCCGCGCGCGTCAACACGCATATTTTGGAGAGCATCCTTTTCGGATCGATTTTGACCGTCAATGATACCGACATAATCGTGTTGCTTGCGGTGAGTATTATTTGCGTTTTCGTGGGGATGCCTCTTTTCAACCGAACCCTGCTGGCGAGCTTCGATCCGGGCCTTGCCCATGCGCGCGGTCTCGCAGTGCGCCGTTTGGACTACATCTTTGTGATATTGATAACGCTGTTGACAGTTGCCTGCGTCAAAATCGTGGGTGCGGTTTTGGTTGTAGCTCTGCTTCTCATTCCAGCTGCCTCCGCGCGCAATATCAGTACCTCCATTTCTGGCTTCGTCGGTTGGAGCGTGGTGTTTTCTAGCGCCTCTTGCCTCTTGGGCATTGTTGTGCCGATGCAATACGATCTCGCCATTCCCTCGGGCGGTGCAATCGTTCTTGCTGCGGGCGTGATCTTCGTCATAACGACAATTATTCGTTCGACTTCCGGTCGCTTCAGGGAGGCGGGCGTATGACCGTGCGCAAGGTCTGTTCGAAACTGCGCGCTCTTGTCTCAACCATCGCTCTGTCCTGTCTATTGGCAGGGCCGGTGGCCTCTCAAGAGAGCGGCCCGCTGGTTCTAACCTCTTTGCAGTCGACCTATTCGCTCACCTCTGCGCTGGCGGAAGGCACGAATATTCGCGTTGAAAATGCACCTTCGGACGGCGCTCGGATGGCAGGGCAGGAACGCGTACTTTTCGATCCAGATCTAGACGAATTATTTGCCTCTGCCGATGCAGTGGTAACAATCGCCCGGGTTTGGCGCGACGACCAGCTCTATCAAGCTGCGCGCGCGCGCAATATTCGGGTTGTGCCGATCGATGCCGCGCGTCCCTGGGATGAGGCCGCCGCACCCGTGGGCTTACGCAAAGTGCCATGTTCGAATGTTTCCTGGGCTTCAGGCGAGCCATGCGTGGATGAAATATCGCCCTTTGTCTGGCCCAGCATCGCCAACGGCATTCGCATGGCCGAAAATATTACCGTTGATCTCGAGCGCTTGGCGCCGGACGACACGACACAAATTCAGATGAATCTGGGTACGCTCGTGGCGGAGTTACGTACGCTGAAATCGGAATATGATAACAAGTTTGCGTTTCTTCCCGACATACGTGTTTTTGCGCTAGCGGAAGAGTTTGTCTATTTGTTTGGCGAGATGGGCGTTTTCGTTGATGGATATTTTATTCAAGAAGATGTGCGCTGGACCGACGAAGATATACGAGCTTTCGAAAATTATCTTGTAAACGACGGGCCCAATTTCGTCGTCCACAAATGGGAGCCCAGTCAACCAATATCAGATGCAATTGACCGCGCCGGTGTGAGGTTGATTATATTGGATTCGGCCGATCCGGGCTTAGAGGTCGATGATCATCTTGATCTCGACGGCTATCTGACGATATTGGACAGCGATCTCAACGCGCTCTTGGCCGCGTTCGCGCCGGGGTAGAAGAATACCTCATGCTGAGCTTGTCGAAGTATGAGGTCAATTGAGCATCTCGACGAAGCGTCATTTGGAACGCGTATTCGCGCCGCCCACCCACTCGTCCTTCGACGGGCTCAGGACGAGGATGCTCTAATAGCTCCGGAGCAGTCCAACCAGCGTCCCTTGAACGCGGACACGATCGGCTCCGTAGAGCCGTGTTTCATAGGCAGGGTTAGCCGCTTCCAGCGCAATGGAATCGCCGCGCCGGCGAAGGCGCTTGAGCGTTGCTTCGGCCTCGTCCACAAGCGCCACTACAATGTCGCCGGTATTGGCGACGTCGGCTTTGCGGATGATCACCGTATCGCCATCGAGAATACCGGAATTGATCATCGAATCTCCGGTGACTTCGAGTGCGTAGTGCTCGCCGCTGCCAACGAGATTTGAGGGCACCGAAATTTCCGCGAGCCTATTTTGCAGCGCTTCAATGGGCGTACCGGCGGCAATCCGTCCCACCAGAGGCACGCTTCTCATATTCTCGTTCTCGGGGGCGCGTTGACGCTGGCTATTTGCCGCTTGTCTTGTGTCCGCGGGAATGCGGTTGTCTGGGCGGGCGCGAACGCCGCTATGCACCAGGCGTTGGGCTTGGCTGCGCGTGGCGGCCGGCCGGACCCCGTCGGCGGCGTTTTCCGGCAAACGCACAATTTCCAGCGCGCGAGCCCGTTTTTCGAGGCGCCGGATATAGCCGCGCTCTTCCAACGCCGTGACCAGCCGGTGAATTCCCGATTTCGATTTGAGTCCGAGCGCGTCTTTCATCTCGTCGAAGGAGGGCGGGACGCCGGTCTCGCGGACCCGCTCATGGATGAACATCAGAAGCTCGTATTGCTTGTTTGTCAGCATAGGACCCCCGGGGGTAAAAGGACTTGCAAGAACAAATGCGAAACACTACGAATCGTTCTACTTTAGTTCTTTTCCGGCGTCAACGAGGGGGTTCCTATGGAACAACAAATAAGCCTTGTGACTCTTGGGGTTTCTGATCTGAATCGAAGCATATCCTTCTACGAAACGCTTGGTTGGCAGCGATCGGTCCGAGAGGCGCCTGGCGTCGCATTCTTTCAAATAGGTGGAATGGCATTCGGGCTCTACCCCCGCGACAAACTAGCCGAAGACGCGCAATTGTCTCCCGACGGTTCCGGTTTTGGCGGTGTCGCGCTGGCCCAAAACGCCCGCAGCAAGGAGGAGGTAGATCGGATATTGGCTGAGGCGGTTGCTGCCGGGGCCAAACTCCTAAAGCCGACCCAGGACGTCTTTTGGGGTGGCTATAGCGGCTATTTCGCCGATCCCGATGGATTTCCTTGGGAAATCGCCAGGAATCCGGGCTTCGAGATTTTAGACGATGGAAGCATCAAACTGCCGGATTAAGTTTTGCCTCGCGTTCAGCTGGCTGTAGGACGAGTAGGTGGGAGAGGGCCTTCTTGGAAAACACTGTGCCGGGAAAAATCTCACAGAGAGATCAAAACAAGAAACGGCAATATTTAATCCCTGTTTTCGCCACATCAATTCGCCAATCTCCTCATTTCTGACCTCCCCTAGCGGGGAGGTCGCGAGTGGCCTTCGCCTCGAGCGGGTGGGGGGGGGTGAGCAAAGAGTACGCACGCCAACTTCGATCACGTGTTACCGATGCCGAGCGTATCCTCTGGAAGCGCTTGCGCATGCTCAAATCTGGCGATGTCCCTATCTCTGTTGAAATTCGTGGGGCAGGCGTCGCTGGTTGATGATGCTATGCTGCCTTCATGATGGTTTCAATGGCACTGTCGGCCTGAGCCTTTCTCAAGTGTTCCTGGAGAGCATTTCGGAGGATGGGCAGCTGGCGATAGGCCTTGAGGCGACGGAAGGTTTTCTGGGCCTCCAGCAGGCCAGCGGCGGTCCATCTGAGCGCCATCTCGGCGTGTCTCCAGCGTTTGACGTTGCGGGTGACCTGGCGCACCGTGCCGAGCGCGTTCTCGACGATGTTGGTGCAGGCGAGCGAGCGCCGGAGTTCGTGCGGTAGGCCGAGGCGGATGACGGTGAGGATCTCCTCCAGCCCCTCCAGGATGCTGCCCGAGACGCCCGGTTCCTCATGCTCCAGACGCCGGACCAGGTTGCGCAAGAGCCGCTCGGCCTTGTTTGCGTCGTCCTGGTCCCAGGCCTGACGGAGCGCCTTCTTGACGCTCGCGTGCAAATGTTGGGGCAGGCGCCCGATGATGTTACGGCCCTTGTGGACCTGGCAGCGCTGGATGGCGGCGGCCACACCGAAGGTGTTTCGGATCGCTTTGCTGAGTGCCTTCGCGCCATCGACGATGAACAGCCGCGGCAGTGTCGGATCGAGCCCCCTGGCGAGGAGATTGTCGATCAAGGCCTGGACGACGACCGTGTTCTCCGTCGCCCCCTCGACCACGGCCAGGACATGCTTGTCGCCGTTGCCATCGACGCCGATCGCCGCCATCAGGACATGGTCGCCGACATGCAGACCGTCGATCTGGATGACTAGCAGGTCGAGTTCCGAGAGATCCGAGGCGAGCCAGGCCTTCATCTTCTTGCGTGACAGCGCCACAAAGCGCCGGGAAACGGCCGACTTCGAGGTGCCGTCGCCACGCGCTTTCGCCAGGTCGCCCTCGGGCAGACGGACCGCGCGGTGGTACTTGCGGGTCGACACGTTCAGCACCATCAGGTTGAGCGCCCACTCGAGCAGCAGGTTGGCATCGCGTAGCGCCTGCCAACTCTCCAAGCTCACCTCTTTGCCCGCCCGGTCACGAACCCGTGGCCGGGCCACCTTCACTTTGCCGCCGTGGTAGCCGATCTCGTTATGTGTCCTGCCCCAGCGATAACCTCGACGGTCCCCATGGCGGCGATGTCGGGCCCCGCACACGGTCGTGGCGTCCTCCTCCATCATCTCGGCCAAGGCCTCGACCCCGGCCAGAAGACAAAACTGATCCACGCTGAGATGGACTGCGTCCATCGCGTCCGCCAGCGGCGGCATAGGAATCGAGGGGGCAAGGGCTTTCGGGCGGCTGGAACTACGGATATTATTTCCCATGGTGTCGTTCTCCCTTTTGGGTTTGCAGCACCCGGAGCCTAACGGCTCCAGGAGAGCGACACCTACCTCAACTTTTCAACATCGACCGGGACATCCCCGAAAATCTCATGGGCTTCACTTTCGCCGCCAAGCCCCATTTGAGATATATGTCCTTGATTTTGTTTGTCATGGTGCCAAACTGGTTGTCGAATTAGACGGTTCGCAGTATGCCGAGGAAAAACAAATCCGGCATGACGCAAAACGAACTACATTTTTGGAAAGCCGTGGACCCTGCTGACGAAAGTGGAGACGTCCTGCGATAGGATTTTGATCGCAGGAGGTGCAAATGTCGAAGCAGAATGGGAACAAGGGCCGGCGGTTTGATCGGGCCTTCAAGGAAGAAGCCGTCCGTCTTTTACAGACGAGCGGGCGCAGGCAGCGGCAGATAGCAGGAGATCTTGGATCAGCGTCAGCGCGCTCGGCCGCTGGGTCGCAGAATTGCGTGAGGAGGATTTGCTTTCCGGTCCGCATGAGGATGCAGCGAAGGAGATTACCCGTCTACGCCGAGAGCGTGATCTGGCCCGTCAGGAACGTGATCTCCTAAAAAAAGCGCTGGCCTTCTTCGCCAGGGAAAGTCGATGAGGTTCCGGTTCATCGACGCGGAGAGGGCCGGGTTGGCGATGCCGATATTCCGCCTGTGCAGACTGCTGCAGGTCAGCGTCTCAGGCTTCTACGCTTGGCGCAATCGCGGCCCAAGCCAGCGACAGCTCGATGACATGGTTCTACTCGCCCATGTCCGGGCAGCCTTTCGGCGCAGCCGCGAGAGCTAGGGTGCAGAGCGGGTCCATCACGAGCTTGCCGAGAATGGGATCGAGGTTGGACGCCATAGGGTGGCTCGGCTGATGCGGGGAAATGGGTTGTCTCCAAAACGGAAACAGAAGTTCAAAAAGACGACGGACAGCCAGCACAACAAGGCCGTCGCATCGAACCTTCTCGACCAGAACTTCTCCGCCGAGGCACCCAACGAGAAATGGGCTGCCGACATCAGCTATATCTGGACGGCACAGGGCTGGCTGTACCTGGCCGTCATGCTCGACCTCTACTCCCGGCGCGTCATCGGCTGGGCCGTGGGCGCTCGCATGACCAGCGACCTGCCGCTCAGGGCGCTTAACTGTGCTATCGGGCTGCGCCAACCTGGCGCCGGTGTGATCCACCATAGCGATCGGGGAAGCCAGTACTGCTCAGACGCATACCAGGCGCGCCTCGGTGAACTCGGTTTCCTCGCCTCAATGAGCGGTAAGGGAAATTGCTATGATAACGCCGTCGTCGAGACCTTCTTCAAAACCATCAAGTCAGAACTGATCTGGAGGACTGTGTTCATGTCAAGAAGCCAAGCTGAAACTGCCATAGCCGGATACATCGACGGGTTCTATAATCCAGTCCGTCGGCACTCGAAGCGGGACTTCACAAGCCCCGTCAAATTCGAGGCAGAAGCAATGCAAACGGTGTAGGGCGCCTCCACTTTTCCTGGATGGGTCCACCGCGGCTATCGGGTCATGCGTGTGTGGAACGATGACGTTTTCGAGAACCCCGACGGAGTCGCTGAGGCTGTGCTGGTGGCGTTCGCACTAGCCCCCCCCCCCCACCCGATCCGACTACGCGAAGGCTCCGCCGGATCGACGTCAGGGCGGCGAAAGGTTCGCTGGACCTATCGCTTTTCGCCCTTCGACCCCGCAAAGGGGGAGGTAAGGAAGCGTCGTGATGCCTAGCGTTGCGTCATTGTCCCAACCTCAGCACTCGTCCAGCATCAGCACATCGACTTCTTCGCCCGTCGCCGCTGCCGGCGCCCCCGGTGCGCGGACGATCAGGCCGTCGCTTTGAGCAAAAATCTTCTGCATCGCGGAATCTTGCAGCGCAAAGGGCTCGGCAAAGAGCACTCCCTCTCGCGATATAATCCGTGTACGGATATAGTTTTGGCGCGGACCATTACCCTGGAGGGATATACTTAAGCGCGCCGTCGTCATTTTAGGCGCGTATTCCATGCCCAGCATTGCCGCGATGGCCGGCCTTAAGAAGAGTATCGCGCAGACCATGGCCGAGACGGGATTTCCGGGAAGGCCCAGAAGCGGTGTGTCGTTCAAGCGTCCAAAGATCAGCGGCTTACCGGGCCGCATGGCGATCTTCCAAAAATCAAGCTCGAAGCCGAACGGTTTCAAAGCGCGCTGTACCAAATCGTGATCACCCACTGAGGCGCCGCCTTGCGTTACGATTAGGTCGGCGTCTTTTGTGGCATCAGGAAGGGCGGCGAACGCTTCGACATTGTCCGGAAGAATTCCGAGATCAAGCGCGCTCCCGCCCCATTTCTCTGCGAAAGCGGCAAGCGCATAGGTCGAGGAAGCGACAATGCCTCCCGGGCCGCGCGACTCTCCGGGACGGGAAAGTTCGTCTCCCGTCGCGACCAGCGCGATCCGCGGCTTGGCAACGACGTTAAGCGAGGCGAAATCCGCAGCCGCGAGAAGCGCAATGTCGCGAGCGCTTAGGCGATGGCCTTTTCGCAGTAGCGTTTCGCCGTCGCCAAAATCGAGGCTACGCACGCGCACATGCTGGCTGCGCTTCGGCACCTCTTTAATAAGAACCTCGTTCTCAACCTTTTCGGTATCTTCCTGGATGACGATACTGTCAGCGCCGTCCGGCAGCACGCCGCCGGTGAAGATGCGCACGGCCTCATCTTTCGACACCGTCCCATTGAAGGGCCCACCCGCCGGCGCCTCGCCGACTATTCTGAGCTCTTTCGGGACGGAAGCGACATCGTCGGCCCTTACGGCATAGCCGTCCATCGCCGACATCGAAGCAGGCGGTTGATCGGTTTTCGCTAGCGCATCTTCACCAAGAACGCGTCCAGCGGCCTCAGCAATCGGAACGCTTTCACGTGCGCGCGGCTTGAACGCCGCCGCAACGCGGGCAATTGCTTCTTCGACGCTAAGCATTATCTCTGGGTCCGGCCAAGCATCACCTCGACGCTTGTCCGCGCCGCGCGCGCAAGTTTTTCGCTTGTCTCCGGTGAAAGCGCGCGCGCATGCCCGTTCAGAAAAGAATAAACTTCGCTGACGGGTACCTTCGCGGATTTCGCCCATTGGGTGGCGCGGAGCCGGTTGGTGATCATAAAACCGCGAAGCGATTCGCGTTCATTAGCCGTATTGACGGCGCGTTTAGGGGCAGCGGCTTCGTGGATAAGTACGCTGGGGGTCGCGCGCGTTTTTGCGGGTACGTCGGCCGGATTCGATGTCGACGTTTTGCTCCTTGCTTTGAAACTGCCGCTCTTGCCGCCGGATTTGGAAATGACACGGACGGATTCGATATGGGCGCTACGGTCCACCGCTTTCACCATGTCGTAGATTGTGAGCGCGGCGATGCTTGCAGCGGTCAGCGACTCCATCTCAACGCCTGTGGGTCCAGTCGTTTTTGCCGTCGCGACGATTCTAATCGCATGATCGTCTGACAGTGGTGCGAACTCGATTCCTGCATGGCTTAGGCCGAGCGGATGACACAGCGGAATAAGCTCGGATGTTTTTTTCGCCGCCATTATTCCAGCAAGACGCGCTGCGGCAAGAACGTCGCCCTTGGGTGCATCGCCGCTCATAACGAGCGTAAAAGCCTCTTCGGAAAGGAAGATTGTCGCTTCCGCGCCGGCTTCGCGTTCGGTGTCGGCTTTATCCGAAACGTCAACCATTTTTGCTTTGCCGTCTTTATCCAAATGGCTGAGCTTGCTCATAAATTCACTCCGGCCAGCAGCTTAATTGTCGCCGCCTCGACATCATCCGCTCTCATCAGGCTTTCGCCTATGAGATAGCTTGAAATGCCGGCTCCCGCCAGGCGCATCAAATCTGCGCTGCTCGATAGCCCGCTTTCCGCAACCACATGGCACTCAGGTGGTATTTTTGGCTTCAACGCCAGCGAGGTTTCGATGTCGGTATGAAAGGTTTTCAAATCTCGGTTATTGATCCCGATGAGGGGCGCATTGAGAGATAGTGCGCGGTCGAGTTCGTCTTCATTGTGAATCTCCACCAGCGCATCCATCTTCCAGCCTTCGGCGGCCTCCATCAGCTCTTTTGCAGCTGTATCTGACAGCATTGCCATAATGACGAGAACGCAATCAGCACCGATCGCCCGAGATTGCACGATCTGATAGGGATCGATCATGAAATCCTTGCGTAAGACGGGCAGGGACGTTGCGTTGCGTGCGGCCGGCAAATCGTCTTTTGCACCTTGAAAGGATGGAGTGTCGGTCAATACGGAAAGACAGCTCGCACCGCCGCGCTCATAGGCGCGCCCAAGCTCGGGCGGATCGAAATCTTCGCGGATGATGCCTTTGGAAGGGCTTGCTTTCTTGATCTCGGCAATCAGCCCCGGGCGCTTGGCGTCTTTTGCAACAATGAGCGCTGCGCGGAAGCCTCGCGGCGGTGGAGCCTCACCGGCCTGGCGCATTTCCACGCGTAAAGGGCGCTCTTCTTTCGCTGCCGCAACTTCCCTCAGCTTGTAGTCGGCAATGCTGGAGAGAATGTCACTATCTGGTTTCATGCCGCGTAGCTGCGGGAGACTGCGCCAAGTTTGTCGAGTGCTTGTGTCGCTCCTCCGTTATCGATTGCCGCAGCGGCAAGCTGCGCCCCTTCACGCAAATTCTCGCATTTGTCGGCGATGAGAAGCGCGGCAGCGGCATTGAGAAGAACGATATCGCGAAAGGCGCCTTGCGCACCGCCTAATGTGGCGCGGATTGCCGCAGCGTTTTCAGGCGGCGCCCCGCCCTTGATCTCCGATAAAGGCGCGCGCAAGAGCCCGGCTTTTTCCGGCATCACCTCAAAGGTCCGAACGCTCCCATTTTCCAATGCCGCAACGATTGTCGAGCTGCCGATCGTAATTTCGTCGAGACCGTCCGAGCCGTGTACGACCCAGGCCTTCTCCGTGCCCAGGGCTTGCAATGTGTGGGCAAGCGGTTCGGTCCAGGCGGCGTCAAAGACACCAAGCAGCTGGCGCTTGACGCCGGCAGGGTTCGATAGCGGCCCTAATAGGTTGAAAATGGTGCGAAAGCCCAGCTCTTTTCGCACGGGGCCGACATGGCGCATCGCGGGATGATGGGTTTGCGCAAAAAGAAAACACAGCCCGGCCTCAGCGAAACAAGCTTCTGCGCCGCCCTCTTTGAGAATAAGCGAAACACCTAAAGCTTCGAGCACGTCTGCTGCGCCGGTCCGCGAGGACATTGCGCGGTTGCCATGTTTGGCAACGGGCACGCCGCATGACGCAACCACAAAGGAGACCGCGGTAGAGATGTTCAATGTGCCCTGGTTGTCGCCGCCAGTGCCGCACAAATCGATCGCATTGTCCGGCGCCTCCACGCTCAACGCATGGCTACGCAAAGCGCGCGCGCCTCCGACAATCTCCTCGATGGCGGCACCGCGCATCGCCATGGCGGTGAGGATGGCGGCAATACGCGCGTCGCTCACATTGCCTTCCATCATGGCAGTGAAAACAAATGTCGAGTCTTCGGTGCTCAAACTTTCGCCAGCCGAAAGCCGCCTTAATATTGGTGCCAGAAGATCGTCGCTCATGCGGGGACGCTGTCCGGGGCAGCGGCTAGAAAGTTTTTCAAAATCGCGTGCCCATGTTCCGAAGCAATACTTTCGGGATGAAACTGAACACCGTGAACGGGATGGGTTTTATGCCTTATGCCCATGATGATGCCGTCATCAGTTTCTGCGGTAATCTCCAAGACCTCCGGCAAACTCTTCCGATCGACGACAAGCGAGTGATAGCGCGTTGCCTCAAATCCGTTTTCCAATCCGGCAAAGACGCTTTGACCCGAATGGTGGATGCGAGAGAGTTTGCCGTGCATCGGGGTCGGCGCGCGCACAATCTTGCCGCCATAGGCCTGGCCGATGGATTGGTGCCCCAAGCAGACACCAAGAAGTGGAACCTTGCCGTCCGCTTTCGCGATGAGTTCGAGGCAAACTCCGGCGCGGTCCGGATCGCACGGCCCAGGCGAAATCACGATGGATTGCGGCTTTAAGGCCAGCGCTTCTGCCGCCCCAATCTGGTCGTTGCGCACGACCTGTACCTCCTCGCCAAGCTCTCCCAAATAATGAAAGAGGTTGTAGGTGAAGCTGTCGTAATTATCGATCAGAAGCAGCATTTTCGCTCTAAGCCATTGTTTCTATTAATAACATGTTAGGAATATCCAGTTTGATACCCTCATCCATACCCGCTTTTTTTTGTGCTGCCCCTTGGTCTCTAGCCGCTGACAGACATGAGGTTACGCTCATCGAACGGTCTGTCCTCATACTACTCTGAACTGCACGTCCACTAACGTGAAATAAATAGTCCAAACGGATACCCAACTGCCAGCTCAGAAAGGTCTGTCCAGAGCCTTAAAGGGTAGGGTTGTCTGACGTCAGCGCCTTTGGGACGAATTGAGGTAATTGCATAACGGAGGATTTCTGGCTCATCGTAGTGACCGAAGGGAACGAAGATGAGACAGAAATCAATGAGCAAGAACGACCCGGCGGAGAGAACGGTTCGGGATATTCGGCGCAAGACACGCAAGCAGTATACGGCTGAGGAGAAGATCCGGATCGTGGTGTCGGGCCTGCGCGGCGAGGAGAGCATCGCCGCCTTGTGCCGCCGCGAGGGCATCGCTGAGGGTCTGTATTACAGCTGGTCGAAAGAGTTTTTGGAAGCGGGCAAGAAGCGGCTCGTCGGCGACACCGGGCGCCAAGCGACCTCGGGCGAGGTTAAACTGGACCCATCCAGGAAAAGTGGAGGCGCCCTACACCGTTTGCATTGCTTCTGCCTCGAATTTGACGGGGCTTGTGAAGTCCCGCGTCGAGAGCCGACGGACTGGATTATAGAACCCGTCGATGTATCCGGCTATGGCAGTTTCAGCTTGGCTTCTTGACATGAACACAGTCCTGCAGATCAGTTCTGACTTGATGGTTTTGAAGAAGGTCTCGACGACGGCGTTATCATAGCAATTTCCCTTACCGCTCATTGAGGCGAGGAAACCGAGTTCACCGAGGCGCGCCTGGTATGCGTCTGAGCAGTACTGGCTTCCCCGATCGCTATGGTGGATCACACCGGCGCCAGGTTGGCGCAGCCCGATAGCACGGTTAAGCGCCCTGAGCGGCAGGTCGCTGGTCATGCGAGCGCCCACGGCCCAGCCGATGACGCGCCGGGAGTAGAGGTCGAGCATGACGGCCAGGTACAGCCAGCCCTGTGCCGTCCAGATATAGCTGATGTCAGCAGCCCATTTCTCGTTGGGTGCCTCGGCGGAGAAGTTCTGGTCGAGAAGGTTCGATGCGACGGCCTTGTTGTGCTGGCTGTCCGTCGTCTTTTTGAACTTCTGTTTCCGTTTTGGAGACAACCCATTTCCCCGCATCAGCCGAGCCACCCTATGGCGTCCAACCTCGATCCCATTCTCGGCAAGCTCGTGATGGACCCGCTCTGCACCGTAGCTCTCGCGGCTGCGCCGAAAGGCTGCCCGGACATGGGCGAGTAGAACCATGTCATCGAGCTGTCGCTGGCTTGGGCCGCGATTGCGCCAAGCGTAGAAGCCTGAGACGCTGACCTGCAGCAGTCTGCACAGGCGGAATATCGGCATCGCCAACCCGGCCCTCTCCGCGTCGATGAACCGGAACCTCATCGACTTTCCCTGGCGAAGAAGGCCAGCGCTTTTTTTAGGAGATCACGTTCCTGACGGGCCAGATCACGCTCTCGGCGTAGACGGGTAATCTCCTTCGCTGCATCCTCATGCGGACCGGAAAGCAAATCCTCCTCACGCAATTCTGCGACCCAGCGGCCGAGCGCGCTGACGCTGATCCAAGATCTCCTGCTATCTGCCGCTGCCTGCGCCCGCTCGTCTGTAAAAGACGGACGGCTTCTTCCTTGAAGGCCCGATCAAACCGCCGGCCCTTGTTCCCATTCTGCTTCGACATTTGCACCTCCTGCGATCAAAATCCTATCGCAGGACGTCTCCACTTTCGTCAGCAGGGTCCAAAGGCCTGCGCCAGGAGATGCGCGACTTGAAGGAGTTGGTCGCCGAACTGTCGCTGGAGAACCGTCTTCTCAAAAAAAATATGATCGGGCATGGGGGAGGCGAGGAATGAGGTATCCCGCATCCGAGAAGCTGGAGATCATCCGCCTGGTCGAGCAGTCCCACCTGGGCGTCGGGTCCACTTTGGACAAGCTGGGCATTCCGAAGACCACCTTTTATCGCTGGTACGATCGCTTTCTGGCCTTTGGCGACGCCGGTCTTGAGGATCGCAACAGCAGCCCGGGCCGGATGTGGAACCGGATCCCGGATGATGTCCGGGGGCAGATCATCGATCTTGCCCTGGAGGAGACGCAACTGTCGCCCCGGGAACTGGCCGTCAGGTTTACGGACACCAGGGGCTACTTTGTCTCGGAAGCCTCGGTTTACCGGCTTCTCAAGGCCCACGGCCTGATCACCAGCCCCGCTTTCGTGGTCATCAAGGCAGCCGATGAGTTCCGCGACAAGACCACGGCGCCGAACCAGCTGTGGCAGACCGACTTCACCTATCTCAAGGTCATCGGCTGGGGCTGGTTTTACCTGTCGACCATCCTGGACGACTATTCCCGCTACATCATTGCTTGGAAGCTCTGCACCAACATGACGGCGGACGATGTGACGGCAACACTGAAGTTGGCGCTAGAAGCCTCAGGCTGCAATCGCGCCAATGTCGTCCACAAGCCGAGGCTGCTCAGCGACAACGGCTCGTCCTATATCTCCGGCGATCTGGCTGAATGGCTCGAGGACCACGGTATGGATCACGTTCGGGGCGCACCGTATCACCCGCAAACCCAGGGCAAGATCGAGCGCTGGCATCAAACGCTGAAGAACCGGATCCTGCTTGAAAATTATTATCTACCCGGCGATCTCGAAAACCAGATCAGCGCCTTCGTCGATCACTACAACAACCAACGCTACCACGAGAGCATCGGCAACGTAACTCCAGCCGACGCCTACTTTGGACGCCACACCGCCATCATCGAAAAGAGAAAAAGGATCAAAAAACTGACCACCCAAAACCGCCGCTTGAACCATCAACGCCAAGCGGCTTAACATCAAACAAAGATGAGCCAGATCCTCCCTTATGAAACACGCTCAACAGTCCCATTTGTTTTGATGACGGACAGGTAGGGTAGGCGAACCGCACGGAGTATTTTCAACGAATATCATTTTCATTCAGCAGGTTACACGCTCAAAACAGTGTCTTTTCAGGCAGTGTACCTCACCAAATCCCCACTATAGGCGTGTATTCACGGGCCAACGGAGACAAGCCCCTTTAGCGTGGGGCAAAACTTGATTGAGTAAGGGTGCGCGTTACCTAGCCTAGTCTGCCTATAGAGCTTCAGCCTACTACAAAACGTTCAGGACGGCCCTTCCCCAGCCTATGTCACCGCGACAAGCTGACGCCCTAGGAAACGGGGGGCTCCATGAACCTCAAAGACGGCCAGACGCTTCTCGCAATCGCGTTCATCTTCGCCACGACAGATTGCTACTTCAAAATGTCAGCGCACGGAAACATTCTTAGCCATCGGTTTGATCTCCCTTTGAGAACACCCCCGGCCAGGCGCCGTGTTTATTTATGACCCAGTCGATCCTTTCTTGCCTATCCGGTTTACACCCACACACACTAGGGCTAGAATGGGCGCAAACCGGATATAGGGGAGCGCGCCATGGATGTTCTCGACCGCGCCGATCTCCCATTCCCGCATTCGCTACCCGAGTTCCAGCGACTTTTCCCCGATGATGCGGCCTGCGCCGCCTACCTGGAGAAAGCCCGCTGGGGAGACGGCTTTGCCTGCCCGCACTGCGGAACGGCGGGAGAGCCGTTCCACTTTGAAAACCGCCCTGGCGTCCTGCGCTGCCGCAAGTGCCGCCAGAACACCGGGCTGACGGTGGGAACAGTGATGGAGCGTAGCCACACTCCGCTGAACGTCTGGTTCTGGGCCGCTTATCTGGTCGCCAGTCAGACGCCCGGCATGTCCGCCGTGCAGTTTCAGCGGCAACTTGGTCTTTCGCGCTACGAGACGGCCTTTCAAATTCTCCACAAGCTCCGCTCGGGCATGGTGCGGCCCAACCAAGACAGGATCGGTGGACAGCCCAAGAACCATGTTGAGGTGGACGAAACCTGGGTTGGCGGGCGAACGCGTAGGGAAGGCCGTGGTGTTCACCACAAGGTTCCCGTCTCCTGTGCCATCGAGGTGCGTCATCGAAAGCCGGGCACCAAGCTCGACAACCGGAAAGACGGACGCTATGCCGGACGCGTTCGGCTCGCCGTCATGCTCGACCGTAGCGCCGAGTCGCTCTGTGGGTTCGTCGAGAGCACCGGCGCGCCGGGATCGCTGATCGTTACTGACGATTGGAGCGGCTATGCTGGCCTCGGTAAGCGCGGCTATGAGCACTTCGCTGTTGCCGAGTGTGGTGATCCAGAGGTTGCCGAGCAATACCTGCCGATCATCCATCTGGTTTTCGCCAACCTGAAGACGTGGCTGATCGGGATCCACCACGGCGTTAGCCACCAGCACCTACAAGCCTACCTCAACGAGTTCACCTTCCGCTTCAACAGGCGGTTCTACCCGTTCAACGCCTTCCGCTCATTGCTCGGCATCGCGGGCGACACCTCTGCTCCAACCTATGCCGAGCTTTACTCGGGAGAGTGGCGGCACCCTACATGTAGCGGTCATGGGCGTTAACCGGATAGGCAAGGATCCTTTTTAAAAGCCAGGTTGTTTTACCACGATTGGAATCTTTTCCTTAAGCGCCCAATTCTTCCGACCTGAGTTCTGCAAATATTTTTTTCCATGAGCGAGGCGGCAAATGGCAGATATTGTCTTCGTTCACAAATGCACATTTCCTCTCGGTGCTGTGATTCTTGCAGATGTCGGGATTGGAGTGCCGACATCCCAGGGTCTGAAACTCCGTGTCGAGTGCGGATAGAGAGCGTCTTTGGTCAATCTTCAATTTGCGGTTCCAGACTTGCTATCAGCAAACGCCCCAGGCCAGCCGCCGTGCTGTTCGATGACCAAGTCTATCTCCTTCATCAGGCGGATGGTCTCGGAAAGAGCCACGATGATCTTCTGGTAATGGGCGATGTCATCTGCCGATAACGTCCGACCCTTGCGGTCCTTGAGCCACTTGTGACAGACCTGATAGCCACCGATGTGAAAGTTCCACACATCCTCACGCGCCTCCCTGAAGCTGGCGGTCAGCGCCTTGTCTACCCATACGGTGTTCTGCGACCACGAGACCTTCTCAACCTCGGGATTGCGGGGGCCGATGAACTCGGTTATGGGCTTGGCGAGTTTGGGCGATTCAAGCAGGTGCAGGGCGGTGAGCTCGCTGCCGAGCCCGGCCAGCGCGCGAAAAAGCACTTCATTTCCGGTCAACGGCAGGCGCAGAAAATCTATCTTCAAGAACTCCCCGTAGCGACTTCGGTAGCTGGGGCTGTGAAAAACCGCGTAGGCGTAGTGGAGGACGTCTTCGGGAGTCAGACCTCGGGGCAGACCGTGCTTACGCTCCTGTGGTAAGTTCAGCTGTTGTGCGATTGCCCGAAGAAACTCAGGGTTAAGCCGACATTCCCCAGATGACATCCAAATTCGCGGAAATCGTACCACGGCCCCATCTCCAAGGGAACTCTGTTCCCATTGCAGCCATCCGATGACATGATTTTGGTAATCGGCCAGCGCGTGGAAGGCCATTTGGTCGTTTCTCTTGCCATCCAGACACACCTCTCGTGTCGCAATCTCCTTGCCGTCGATTCCCTCGGCCTACGCCGGAGCGGGTCTTCGTCGTAGATCATCAATCAGGCTCAAGATTTTCTGGAACAAGCTTCTTGGGACTGCAACCTCGGCCAATTGAAATGTGACGTACCGGCCATGGCTGACAACTTTCGCACCGATCTTGACCAGCTTCTCCCTCAGCGTCGTCAGCGACCATTGCTCCACGGCATCGGGCAACGCCAGGGTCCGCATGAAGTTGCCGAGGTTATAGGCGAGTGCATGCAGCTGGAGCCGGAAGGCATTGTTGCGTAACGAACGGCATGACAGCCGCGTCCACTTGATGGCGTTCTTGCCTTCTGGACTGGACCCTGCTGACGAAAGTGGAGACGTCCTGCGATAGGATTTTGATCGCAGGAGGTGCAAATGTCGAAGCAGAATGGGAACAAGGGCCGGCGGTTTGATCGGGCCTTCAAGGAAGAAGCCGTCCGTCTTTTACAGACGAGCGGGCGCAGGCAGCGGCAGATAGCAGGAGATCTTGGGATCAGCGTCAGCGCGCTCGGCCGCTGGGTCGCAGAATTGCGTGAGGAGGATTTTCTTTCCGGTCCGCATGAGGATGCAGCGAAGGAGATTACCCGTCTACGCCGAGAGCGTGATCTGGCCCGTCAGGAACGTGATCTCCTAAAAAAAGCGCTGACCTTCTTCGCCAGGGAAAGTCGATGAGGTTCCGGTTCATCGACGCGGAGAGGGCCGGGTTGGCGATGCCGATATTCCGCCTGTGCAGACTGCTGCAGGTCAGCGTCTCAGGCTTCTACGCTTGGCGCAATCGCGGCCCAAGCCAGCGACAACTCGATGACATGGTTCTACTCGCCCATGTCCGGGCAGCCTTTCGGCGCAGCCGCGAGAGCTACGGTGCAGAGCGGGTCCATCACGAGCTTGCCGAGAATGGGATCGAGGTTGGACGCCATAGGGTGGCTCGGCTGATGCGGGGAAATGGGTTGTCTCCAAAACGGAAACAGAAGTTCAAAAAGACGACGGACAGCCAGCACAACAAGGCCGTCGCATCGAACCTTCTCGACCAGAACTTCTCCGCCGAGGCACCCAACGAGAAATGGGCTGCCGACATCAGCTATATCTGGACGGCACAGGGCTGGCTGTACCTGGCCGTCATGCTCGACCTCTACTCCCGGCGCGTCATCGGCTGGGCCGTGGGCGCTCGCATGACCAGCGACCTGCCGCTCAGGGCGCTTAACCGTGCTATCGGGCTGCGCCAACCTGGCGCCGGTGTGATCCACCATAGCGATCGGGGAAGCCAGTACTGCTCAGACGCATACCAGGCGCGCCTCGGTGAACTCGGTTTCCTCGCCTCAATGAGCGGTAAGGGAAATTGCTATGATAACGCCGTCGTCGAGACCTTCTTCAAAACCATCAAGTCAGAACTGATCTGCAGGACTGTGTTCATGTCAAGAAGCCAAGCTGAAACTGCCATAGCCGGATACATCGACGGGTTCTATAATCCAGTCCGTCGGCACTCGACGCTGGACTTCACAAGCCCCGTCAAATTCGAGGCAGAAGCAATGCAAACGGTGTAGGGTGCCTCCACTTTTCCTGGATGGGTCCAGATCCTAGCGGAGGCCGCCCGGGGAAACTTCTAAGCCCCTCGCGTCGTAGGTGTTGCATTGATCAGGTGCGTGACAAGCTGAGTGTTTCCGAACGCCGTGCCTGTCGCGTACTTGGTCAGCATCGCACCACACAACGCCACGATCCAAGGGGCAAAGAAGACGAAGAGCGCCTTGTCGGCGACATGACCGAACTGGCCCGGCAATATGGCCGCTACGGCTATCGTCGCATTGCCGCCCTCCTTCGAGAGGCCGGTTGGCATATCAATGACAAGCGTGTGGAGCGCCTATGGCGACGGGAGGGGCTTAAGGTCCCACAGAAACAGCCGAAGAAAGGCCGCCTGTGGCTCAATGATGGCTCGTGTGTCCGCTTGCGGGCAGGCTATGTGAACCACGTCTGGTCCTATGATTTTGTTCATCATCGAACCGACGATGGGCGCGTGTTCCGAACCCTCAACGTCCTAGATGAGTTTAGTCGGGAATGTCTGGCCATTCGGGTGAAGCGGAAACTCAATTCTACCGATGTGATCGATGTCCTCACCGATCTCTTCATTCTGCATGGCGTACCAGCCTACATTCATTCCGATAATGGGCCGGAGTTTGTTGCTGAAGCCGTACGCAACTGGATCAGCGTGGTTGGAGCAAAGACCGCCTACATTGAGCCTGGAAGCCCCTGGGAGAACGGCTACATCGAGAGCTTCAACGCACGCTTCAGGGACGAACTTCTCAACGGGGAAATCTTCTATTCTTTGAGAGAAGCACAGATCGTCATCGAGCAATGGCGGCGGCACTACAACACAAAGCGCCCGCACAGTGCCCTCGGTTATCGGCCCCCGGCGCCAGAAACCATCGTCCCGTTGCCAGAAAGACCGACCATGAACTAAGATTCAAACTGGACCAGTCAGTGGGGGCTGATCAGGGAGAAACCCAACATCGCCGAGAGGGTATTATCCTGGCGGGTTCTAAGATAGCGCAAACCAACGAAAACGCCGTGCCGCGCACTGTCATAGGGCATGTACGCGCAGATTGTGCTAGAATGTTGGAATTGGAGTTAAGGCTTCGGGGGGATTATGCGCCAAGTTTCTCCATTGATTGCAGCGATGGCGATTGCCGTGCTGGGTATCGCCCTAGTGGGTATCGCCCTTCCGGGCGCACCTGCGCTGGCGGCGCAAGGCGTAGATTCGAGCGATATCATCCCTCAATTTGGCTTGGCACCCTCGGGATGGAGAATGTTCAACCTCAATGCGACGGACTATTACGATCCCCTCTCCGGTCCGAAGCCGGTTACCAACGACCCTGCCTATCCCCATGTCGGAAACCTTCAAGAAGGTCAGAAAACCCATCGTGTAGCAGATCTCACCAACCCGATCTTACAGCCTTGGGTTCGCGAGCAAATGCAACCGACCAATGATGAAGTTCTCGCCGGGAAAACACCCTTTGTCGCAACATCGCTTTGTTGGCCGGGAGGGGTGCCCGCCCAATTGCTGGTTCCCAACCGAATATTCTTTCTGCAGAAGCCGGACGAAATCACGATGATGTTCGAGCGCGATCATCATGTTCGTCGCATTCACCTCAACCAAGAGCATAGCGAAAATCCCGCCCGCTCATGGTTCGGCGAATCCGTCGGCCATTATGAAGGCGGCGACACGCTTGTTATCGATACGATCGGATTGTCCGATAATCCGCTCAGCTTCGTGGATAATTTTCGTACGCCGCATTCTGAACAATTACATGTGATCGAGCGTTGGAAAATTACCAATGAAGGGCAGCTGATAGAAGTGGATTTCACCGTCTATGACCCAGGTGCCTTCACGATGCCGTGGTCGGGCATGATGAGCTATCGTAGAGACGCGAGAGGTCCCATGGTGGAATTCATTTGCGCCGAGAACAATAGAGATCCTTGGGACCTCGATGCCTATTCGGGGCCGGAGGATGCAACAGCGGATTTTTAGTGGGGCTTTCTTAATGTTCCAAGGGTAGCCAGCCTTGCCGGAGATTCCATCCAATAATCGCGAAGCTGTGCTAGATTAAGCAGAACGAAGACAAGTTCTCGGAGAAGACGATGCGCCTTAGCTCATTATTGATTGCAGCCCTTGTGATTGCCACATCGTCGGCAATAGAAGCCCGCGCCGCCGCGACCGCCGCCGACTGGCAGGAATATGTTTATCCGGATGACCACTTCGCGATTCAATTCCCTGCCGAACCGAGCATGCGCTCTGCTCCTTTTGAGACCGTCCTCGCGACGGGCGTCACCGCGAATGTCTATTCGCTCGAATTCGAGAATATGTTGTTCGAGGCGACGGTGGTGGAGCTGGAAGGTCTAGCGGGGCGGGGGGCAAACTTTCTCAACGAAGTCGCCTATAATCTTCAGCGTTCCGGCAATGTCACCTTCCATGATTTTCCGCGCGTGGCCAATCGAGAAAACGCGACCTTCGGACACACTATGGTGGTGGACACCGAGGATGGGCGTCGGATTCGTTCGACTTCCTATTTCGCGAATGGCCGCTTTTACAAAGTGAACGCAACCGTTCTTCCGGCGCGCGGCGATCTGGATCAGACCTTCCCCTCGCGCTTCGATCAGACGATACGCTTTAACATCGAGGCGCCCTAAAGCATGCTCTAGCCAGTTTGGGCCTTAGCCGCAGCCGCGGTTCGAGCACACCTGACGTCCGTCGGGCAGTGTGGCGTTCATGAGCTGCCCGCCGCGCGAGCCGTCCTTCATAGGACGAAACCCGACAGTAATTTCGGTACCCGGCGCGAAATCATCCAGTCTCCAGCCGAGCTGCGCTAACTGCCCAACATTGCCGCCTTCGAACGACCAAGTCCTGACGGTGCCGTCCTCGTCGGTGAGGTCGACATGCAGCCAGGCATGGGGGTTGATCCAATCCAGCGCGCTTACGGTGCCGACTCGCGAAAGCGTCTGCGTTTGGTCGAACATTCCGGTCGAATGATGCGCGAAAACAGGTAATGCAAGCACAAGAGCACAGGCGATTCCGCCTATTGCGGCGCTACGAGTGGTATCCATGGTCATTCCTCCAAAGCTTGTCCGCATTATCTTCCATTATAGAGTTTTGTGAAGCCATTGCGCTGGTTGGTAACGGAAAAACTTCCATCTTGCTGCGCCGACACCTTAATCCAATTAGCCGCACCATTATGCTGCGGCGGGAGAGGCCTATCGGGACCCGGCGGCGGGGCGGCAATCGGTTCCACGGGCATTTCGGTCAGCGGATCGTCAAGCAAATTGGCGATAAACATTCCCGGCTGGGTGTATTCCTGGCCGCTCAGCTGAGAAAAGTGCATTTGCCAAATATCCTCAAGGCCGGGCGCGGCATAGAGTATTTTCATCGCGTCGGGCTGACCACCCTTGCGCGTTCCATTGTTTATGATTCCGACCTGCGGCTTGATCGAGTAGACCAACACTTCCGAGTTCGAACTTGGTTGGCCGTGATGCGAAACGATGAAGAGGTCGATCAGGCCGATGCGATTGATCGGACACATGAGATCGAATTCTTTGTTCCAGGTGAGATCGCCTAAATGGGCGACCCGGAACTCTCCGAAGCTAATGACGCTTCCCACGGAACGCGCGTTCTCCGTCGGATCGTTTTCCTGCGGGGCAAAATCGGCGCAATAGGGATTGGCTTGGCCGGCGCCGCGCAGCGCGGTGGTAATGGCTTCCCCCCTGGCAGCGACAATGTTCCAATCGAGGCCAGCAATGTCGATTTCATCGCCGGGTGCGACAATGGTGTGTGACGCGTTGGAGATCAGTCCCGGATAAATATTGTCGAGAAAATTATCGACAATTTCTCTTGCCTGTGTGTTTGGCCCGTGATCGATGAAGTTTCGAATGGGAATTTGTGCGGCAAGCGCGCTCATGCCGCCGAAATGATCATTGTGCCAATGCGTTGTTATCAGATGATCAATTTGGGTCAGACCGGCATCCTGCGCGGCCGCTAGGATGCGTGCGGCGTCGCGCTCGGCTGCAGCCGGTGCAACATTTCCGGTATCGATAAGCACGGACTCTCCGGAAGGGGCGATGAACAGCGTTGCGTTTCCACCTTCGACATCGACAACATAAATCTCCAAACGCGAATCCGTCTGCGCCAGGGCAGAAAATGCCGTCCCGCCAAGCAAGACCGCGGCGGCGACGAATGCCGATAATTTCATAACGCCTCTCATATTCACGACTTCGGTGAATTTTCCCATGATCTCAGTTTGAACGATAGCGTGCGGTTGGGCAAATAAGCCCAACGTCCTGTCTCGCCATGCTCTGAAATCTAGGAAATTTGACGCAAGCTGCGCCTACTCGCCACTTACGTCTTGAGAAATTGCTGCGATAGCCTCTGTGTTCGCTAGAAGCGTGCTTTCCAGAAACGAGTTAAAAACCCAGCCTTCTTGTGGCGCCACGCCGGCGCCGTCAAAACGGATGAGCGCCCAATTGCCATTCTCTCTAACGATTTCGACCTGCAAATCAGCTGGCAGTGTAGAGATAATCTCCGCTCCCGCAGAAGGACCGGCGCGGAAATTTACACCGCCGATGATGGCTGCGTTCGTTTGAATTTGTACGGCCTGCGCTTGGGGCTCCGGCGAGGCTGCAGCGATATTCTCAATGGGCGGGCCGGCAGGGCTTGCTTGCTCACCACCGCTCATGAAAAGCGCAGCGAGAGGGAGGAATATGATCAACGACGCGGCCAAGGCAGCGGCAATTAGGACCTTGCGGTTTTTAAAGATTTTCTTGTTGCCCAGAATGTTCTGTTCCAGCTGTTTAGCCCGGGTCCATGTTTTGTTTGTACGAAGAGCGATGCCTGTATCGGGCACGAAATCGTCCCCCGCGTCGTCTAGTCCATCGTCCACCAGTTTGATGCGCAGGGTATCTTCCACGTCAGCCTTAATATGCTCCTGCGAACTTGGCCGCTCGTGGCACAAAAGTCGAACTTCCTCGATGCGCTCATCGCGCCCGGCGATGACATCCGCCAATGCCGCACGTGTTTTCTGCAATTCCGCTTCGCGCTTGGATGCACTGGATTCCAATCTGGAAAACTCTTTGCGCAATCTGCGAAGCTCTTTGTTTTCTTCCTTACGCATTGCGATGGCATCGTCCGCGATGACACGTGTTTGAGAATATTTTTTCTCTCGCTTGACCTCCAGCGCTTGTAGTTTGGCGTACTCATTGCGCAGATGGTCCAGCTCTTTTTCGTCTTTCGAGCGCCCATCAACTGGACCCTGCTGACGAAAGTGGAGACGTCCTGCGATAGGATTTTGATCGCAGGAGGTGCAAATGTCGAAACAGAATGGGAACAAGGGCCGGCGGTTTGAACGGGCCTTCAAGGAAGAAGCCGTCCGTCTTTTACAGACAAGCGGGCGCAGGCAGCGGCAGATAGCAGGAGATCTTGGGATCAGCGTCAGCGCGCTCGGCCGCTGGGTCGCAGAATTGCGTGAGGAGGATTTGCTTTCCGGTCCGCATGAGGATGCAGCGAAGGAGATTACCCGCCTACGCCGAGAGCGTGATCTGGCCCGTCAGGAACGTGATCTCCTAAAAAAAGCGCTGGCCTTCTTCGCCAGGGAAAGTCGATGAGGTTCCGGTTCATCGACGCGGAGAGGGCCGGGTTGGCGATGCCGATATTCCGCCTGTGCAGACTGCTGCAGGTCAGCGTCTCAGGCTTCTACGCTTGGCGCAATCGCGGCCCAAGCCAGCGACAACTCGATGACATGGTTCTACTCGCCCATGTCCGGGCAGCCTTTCGGCGCAGCCGCGAGAGCTACGGTGCAGAGCGGGTCCATCACGAGCTTGCCGAGAATGGGATCGAGGTTGGACGCCATAGGGTGGCTCGGCTGATGCGGGGAAATGGGTTGTCTCCAAAACGGAAACAGAAGTTCAAAAAGACGACGGACAGCCAGCACAACAAGGCCGTCGCATCGAACCTTCTCGACCAGAACTTCTCCGCCGAGGCACCCAACGAGAAATGGGCTGCCGACATCAGCTATATCTGGACGGCACAGGGCTGGCTGTACCTGGCCGTCATGCTCGACCTCTACTCCCGGCGCGTCATCGGCTGGGCCGTGGGCGCTCGCATGACCAGCGACCTGCCGCTCAGGGCGCTTAACCGTGCTATCGGGCTGCGCCAACCTGGCGCCGGTGTGATCCACCATAGCGATCGGGGAAGCCAGTACTGCTCAGACGCATACCAGGCGCGCCTCGGTGAACTCGGTTTCCTCGCCTCAATGAGCGGTAAGGGAAATTGCTATGATAACGCCGTCGTCGAGACCTTCTTCAAAACCATCAAGTCAGAACTGATCTGGAGGACTGTGTTCATGTCAAGAAGCCAAGCTGAAACTGCCATAGCCGGATACATCGACGGGTTCTATAATCCAGTCCGTCGGCACTCGACGCTGGACTTCACAAGCCCCGTCAAATTCGAGGCAGAAGCAATGCAAACGGTGTAGGGTGCCTCCACTTTTCCTGGATGGGTCCAGCCTCTGTGCGTAGCTGTCTCAGCTCCGCTTCACGCTCCGAAACCGTGGACCGCAATTTCGCGTGCTCGTCGCGCAACTGGGTGAGCGCGCCGGCGGCTCTATCCTGCGCGGTGACGCCTTGTGCAGCCTCCGTGCGCAGCCGGGTCAGTTCTTTCTCACGCTCGGCAATTGCGGCTTTCAGATTCGTCTGCTCTTCTTGCAGCCGCTGAAGCTCTTTCTTGTCGCGGTCGTGCAGCGCAGTGGCCCCGCTATTGGCCTCAGCTTGCGCGGCGATTTGTGCTTCGGCCTCGGCTTTGGCACGCGTCAAAGCCGCTTCTGCCTGTTCCCGGAGTGTATTTGCCTCTGCTAGCCCATCGGCGGAATTCTTTTTCCATTGTGCTTCCGCTTCGGCGAGTCGTGCTTGTTCCTCTACCTTCCAGACGTCCTTGGCCATTAGGAGGGTTGCGCCGCTTTCTTGTTGCAAGCGTTGGCGCGCGGCTTCAACCTCTGTCTGAATTTGCGTCAGCGCGTTTTCCCGCTCGTCGAGGTTTGTTTGCAGCTTTTCGCAATCGCTCTGCAATAGGCGAAGCTCTTTGTCGTGCTGCTCCTGTGCCTCATGCGCATCGGTGCCGGCTTGGGACTGTGAAGCAGCAAGCATCTCGGCCTCAAACTTGCTTTGTGCGTCTTTCAGTGCCGTTTCCGCTTTTTCGATACGCGCATTTTCCTCCGTCAGTGCGGACGCGTTCTTTTCTTGCAATTTCTCTTCAATGTCGCCCAATCGCCCGGCTTCTTCGGCCTTCCAGCTTTGCTCCTTTTTGAAAAGCGCGTCTTGGGCTGCTTGATGCCAGGAATCTTGGGCTTTGCGGAGCTCGTCCTCGGCGCGCGTTTCGATCTCTTTGATGAGGCGCTCTTGTTCGGTTTTTAAAGCTTCCTGAGCTTTGTGAAGCTCCGCGGCGGCTTGTGCTGCCGCTTGCTACAGGCGCTCGTCCAACTCGGCTTTAAATGCGGCCTGCGCGTCGTCAACATCGCCGCCGGCGTTTTTCTTCGAGATGTCTGCCTTCGCCATTTCGGCTTCTTGCCGAAGCTGCTCCAACTCGGCTTCGCGCTCGAGGAGGTCTTCATTTGCTTTCGCTAAATCTTCGCGCAGGCCGTTAAGTTTGGCGTCGTCTTGAAGAGAGACCGTGTTACCAGGCGCGGCGGCGCCGTCTTGCTCAGTGTCGGAGCTGGAAATGGCACCGGTCGCGTTCGGTGAGACGACGAGATCGAGAACGGCAATGGTATTGCCTGCACCGCGGCCCAAACCAATGATTCGGATGGCAAGCGTATGTGCATCCTGTATGTTTTCAGGGACCAGATAGGAGAGGTCTCCGATTTCGTCTGAGGCAAGCGACCAGGAATTATCACCATTGTTACGTCCTTGGGAAAGTCTCGACGTTGGTGGCAAACGCTCAATCCTGAGAGTCATCCGCCCGCGTTTCTTGTACGGCGCCAATAATGGTGCGAGGTCAAGCGGAATGGCCCGCATTTCGACGTCTCGCTCGCTGGTTTTTCTTTTCACGCTGCCTACGCGGTTCACTTTCGTGGCACGTGGTTTTTTAGCAAGATCTGTTGCGCGTTGTGCCATGACGAAATGCTCAATATTCACCGCTCATTGCGGCACCCATCATTGTTGACTCGGAGACAATTTATTCGCTCCAGAGAGTTTCACTCCAAAAGACCTTGGTCTCTTTGGGAAATATAGCCGCGCGGCGCATACGGCCACGTTAGAAAAACCGTTGCAAATCGCTTCAAGTTTTATCTAATGGTGGCGAGAAAGCCGGGAGTTTGGCAGGTTTTTTGGCTGCGGCAAACTAATTGGGCGCGTTGATAGGGCTTGGTCGGTCCTTGCAGGCGAAACACTCCTGAGCAGAGCCTTCTAATCCGCCACACTCGCGCCTTCATTTCAAAATATTTTCTAACGTCCTTGCTTCGCGTGTGAGGAGCGGCGCGTGTTTCTAATTATGCGCTCGCGCCCCTTTGGTCGTCGTTGCAAAGGATGTCATTCTGTAAAGAGGCCCGCTTTCGGGAGGGAACATGACCGAGGAACGCGACGGAACAGAATCTGCGCCGCGCCATCCCCTCGGCGTGTGGATCGTGACTCTGTTCTTTTTTATTCTCCCGCTCGCGGCTATCACAATATTTGCACCATAGTTATTGTTTCCCCCGGGGCACGCCATGCGCCCACCCGGAATTCTCGCATGGTCACTCCTGATAATTTTTGTGGGTTGCTTGGCACGAGTTACGGCACTTGGATGGGGAGCCATTTTGGCCGCAATCTCTTTCTTATGTTTTTGGCGAGCATCGGGCTCTTCTACGTCTACATGCTCATCGACATGTTGCTCTACTTCCTGGGTCCATTTGAAGAGGAATGGATGGCGCCCACTTTGCTGCGCGAGGTCAGGACAGTCGTTTTGATCTTGGTAGGGTGGTCGCTATCGTTCGGTATCTCTTGGGCAGCAGAACCCGTACGTTTTTTGACGATCGCTCCAGCGGAAAGCCTTGGTTCGCCGCACGTGAAATCGTGTTGGTCTCGTTTCTGCTTCCGGCGCTCGTATTTGGAAGTTACGAAGCGCGCTACCAAACAATGGGCCCGGAAAGCAGGCCGCCCCTCATGTTCGCTGAGCAATTACGGGTTTCACCCGGTGCGGAGCACGGCTATGCGTGGGAAAGGGAACATTTCTCGCAGCTCGTAGATGCGGAAAATCTATTGTTGAACGAAAAAAGTGAACAGATCACCGATATCGTTAGAGAACGGTTTTCTCCTGGGTCAACGGAAGCTGCGCTAATCAGCACGCTTACAGAGGAAGGTTTTTATACACCCCAAAAGCAAGTCTACTACACTACTACACCGGATGAGAATTGTATCCGGCAGGAAGAGTCTGCCCCCCTAGGCACTACTTCGATTGCGTGCACCGACGGCAGAGAGCCCGATACTGTGCTGGAATATGGCTGGTGGCGTTTCGATGGGATACGACGTGACGATTGCACCGAAGGAGTGCGCGTCGTTTGGGAAGCAGACCCTTCTGGTATTGTCGTTGATGTGACCGGGGAATACATCAAGATATGCGCGTTTATGTTTGAGCCGCGTCATTGGTAGCGAAGCTAAGCAGACGCCGCCGCCTTCGCTTCGCGGCGCGCCGCATGCAAAATCCACTCGGTATAGCCATTGGGTTGCGCGCCTCCCTCGAAGACGAGTTCGCAAGCCGCTTTAAAGGCGATCCCATCGCAAGCGGGCGCCATCGGCGTGTAGTCTGGATCGCCCTTATTTTGCTTATCGACCACAGCCGCCATGCGTTTGAATGTTTCCATCACCCGATCGCGGTCTACCACTCCATGGGCGAGCCAATTGGCGATATGCTGGCTGGAGATACGCAAAGTCGCACGGTCTTCCATGAGACCGACGTCGTGAATGTCCGGTACTTTGGAACAACCCACACCCTGATCGATCCAGCGTACGACATAGCCAAGAATTCCTTGCGCGTTATTGTCGAGTTCCTGCTGTATATCTTCGCCGGTCCAGTTCGGTTGAGAAATTGGCACCGTCAAAATATCGGAAAGTTTAGCGGGCGCGCGTTTTGCTAGTTCCCGTTGGCGCGCAAACACATCGATCCGATGATAATGCGTTGCGTGCAGCGTCGCTGCAGATGGCGAGGGAACCCAAGCGGTGTTTGCGCCGGCTTCCAAATGTTCGATTTTTTGCGCCATCAAGTCGGCCATCTTGTCCGGCGCGGTCCACATTCCTTTTCCGATCTGCGCGCGCCCCGGTAGACCGCAGGCCAGTCCGGCATCGACATTGGATTCTTCATAGGCCTTGAGCCATGCGCTGGACTTCATGTCGCTTTTACGGACCATCGGCCCGGCTTCCATGGCCGTATGAATCTCGTCCCCGGTGCGGTCTAGAAAACCGGTATTGATGAACACCACGCGCTCTCGCGCCGCAAGGATGCAGGCCTTTAGGTTCAGGCTTGTGCGCCGCTCCTCGTCCATAATGCCCATTTTGAGTGTGTTTCTCGCCATGCCGGTCACCACTTCCACGCGCGCGAACAACTCGGCGGCAAAGGCGACTTCATCCGGCCCATGCATTTTCGGTTTGACGATATAAACCGAACCCGTCCGGCTGTTGCTGTGAACATGGCCTGCGCCAAGATCGTGCTTTGCGAGCAACGCGGTCATCGCGGCATCTAGAAATGTTTCGGGGATTTCTTGACCGTCTGAATCGAGCACCGCGTTGGTGTAAATGTGATGTCCGACATTGCGCACCAGCATTAGGCTGCGGCCGGGCAATCGAAATTCGCTCCCATCGGGCGCCAAATAGGCGCGATCGGCGAATAATCGGCGTTTCACTACTTGGCCGTTTTTTTTGAAACTGGCGCTTAAACTTCCACGCATCAATCCGAGCCAATTGCGGTAAATCTCGGTCTTGTCTTCGGCATCGACAGCGGCAACGCTATCTTCCATGTCTACAATGGTCGTAAGCGCTGCCTCTACAACAATATCGGAAATGCCTGCGGGGTCGGTCTTACCGACGGGGTGCTGGCGATTTAAGCGTAACTCGATATGCAAGCCGTTATTGCGAAACAAAAGTACATGAGGTGCACTCGTCTCACCGGCATAGCCGACAAAATGTTCGGGCGAGGCGAGCGGGGCGCCGCCACTTTCGCGCTGCGCTGATAATCGACCATCCTCGATGGTGTAAGCTTGAATGTTCGCGTGCTTTACATTGCTTAGTGGAATGGCGAGGTCGAGGAATTGTTTGCCGGCGTCTACGACGCGGGCGCCGCGTGCGGGATTATATGTTTCTCCGCGCTCCGTGCCGCTTTCCTCCGCAATCGCATCGGTTCCATAAAGCGCGTCGTAAAGGCTGCCCCATCTGGCATTTGCGGCGTTTAGCGCATAGCGCGCATTCGACAGCGGAACGACAAGCTGGGGTCCTGCAATTTTGGCGATTTCGTCGTCGACATTTTGAGTTGCGATCTTCCCCTCGGGCGGTTCGGGGCGGAGATATCGAATTTCGCGCAGGAAATGGTCGGTTTCCTCCGGGCTAATTTCTTGCCCCGCGCGGCTGCGATAGAATTCGTCGATTTCGGTCTGTAACCGATCACGTGATTGCAGCAGCTTACGATTGCGCCAGCCGAAATCTTCTACAATCTTCCCCAAACCGGTCCAAAACGCGTCGGCGCTAATATCAAGGCCCAAAACCGCTTCATAGGCGACAAAGTCATGAAGCGTTTTTGCAATTTTTAAACCGGCCGCTTCAACAAATTGCATAGCGATCGTCTTACCTTACTCGCGCTCCGCCTATCACTCGCCGAAGAGTCGAACCCAAATTCTCCAATAGATGAGTACCAAACTCATGCCGGTAAATACAAAAAGGCTGAACCAGGTAGACCAGCGCGCGAAGACGGACGGATAAAATGTCTTGTCCTTTTTTGGGATCACCACGAGGCAGTAATAGAAATTCAAAAAGAAAATGACCGGCGCAACAAAAAATGCGAGCGCGGATGCGACGAGTACCAAAAACACCGGGCTTTGAAGCCCCGAGATAATCGCAACCGATGCGATCAGCGAATAAAACATTGTCGCGCGATAAATATTATACTCGGAATACCAGGTGCTGCGGTGGGCAGGCGTCAAATCGGCCGAATCCACGCCGACGAGGGATGCCGTGGGCCGAAATAGATTGCGGCAACAGGCGCAGACAATTCTGGGCCAGCCATCGAAATAGTTGAATGCGGTCGAAAAAGTGGCAGCGAACGCGCCCAGCATAAACACGATCATCATTCCCGGCCCGATGCTTTCGGTGAAGATGCCGGCGATTTGCCCCATCACGGCACGTCCTTCCACCGGGCTTGGGTAAATCCATACCGCGGCGAGCAATAGAAAGATGCATGCAAGGATGAATGAAACAACATGACCGAGGCGGAAATCCCACATTCCGATTTTGAACCAGTGCTGGGAATATTCGACCGCGTTTTCGGGCAGCTTTGACGTATAAACCGTGAGCGCGTTGACATCGGGAGCGAATGGATCGAATTTTTCGACCAGGCCTGCGGTCTCCAGGCGTTCTCTTATGTTGCACATGCCTTTCTTTTTCGCTTTGCCCCATTCAGAAGCCTGCAGCGAAACGTCAATTCCGGTGGGAAGAAGGCCGAGAAATGCGGCAATGATCAACCATGATCCATCGGGAATTTCGACAAGAAAGAAATGTCCCATCTCGGATAGTGGCGCAGGTTCCATGAAGTAAACCGCAAATGTCGACACAACCAATATCGCTGCGAGAAATTTTGTAACATTCTCGAGCGCCTTATAATTGCCGCGCAAAATAATCGTGACGCTCACCACGCCGAGGATCAAGCCATACACGGGCAGCGATATGGGAAGCCCCGCAGACACGGTAAAGATGTAGTAGAGCACCGCGGCGGCAGCGATTAATCGTCCGGCCTGTCCAATCGCGCATTGAATGAGGGTGGTCACCAGCACATACCAAAGCGGCCATTTTTTCCACGCCGTACTGTAGGCTTCGATCATGCTTCTGCCTGTCGCATTGGTGAAGCGAAAGGCCATTTCGAAGCCGTAATATTTGAAGATATAGGCGACGGGGATGCACCACAGCAGCGCAAACTCGAAGCGCCCGCCGGCGCTGGGCGCGGTGATCAGATGGCTGGTGCCGATCCCGGTCATCATCAATATGATTCCAGGGCCGAAATGCCCCATAAGCCCTCTTAGGCTCATATCCGGCATTTTTAGATCGTCGAAATTGGCGCTTTGGTTCGCCGGAGAATCGTCAGCCATATACCCCCCATCCCGCCTTGTTCGACGGGTAATGATTTGTGCAGTTTGCCTAGCCTAACGCAAAGGGCCGCCGATGGGCGAGCCTTCACGCTGTGGGAAGATGATCTGGAGGCCGTTTGGCCCCGTTTTTTCGTTCCATAATTGGGCCATGTTGCAAGTTGAGAGATTTTCTGCGGCCGATCTACGGCCCGGAGTTGAAGCGCGTCTCCACATAAGTAATCGAGCCCTCTATTTCGCGGAACCAATGCGGTGTTCCGGGCGATAGAATAACAAAGTCGCCGGCCTCGACGCGCTGCGCCACGCCGCCGGTGATCCCCGCGGTGCGATCCTCGGGGTCGGTGATCGTTCCGCCGGTTACGAAAACGCCAGCGCCCTCAACGATGTTGTAAACTTCCGTCAAATCCGGGTGCACGCTTGCGTTATTCGGGCCTGCCTGCCGGCGTCTCACGACGATCCGGCCGCTATCGCTCCCGATAAGCTGGGTCACTTGTCCGGCGACGATGCCAAGCTCCGGATTGGATTGATTGAGCTCCGTGTCGATCTCGGATTCGGGTTTGAAGATACCGGGCGGGCGCGGCTCTTCCTGGGCCAAACCTTCCTGCGCCAACACCGCAACACTCAACCCGGCGCCGACAAGCAACAGCAAAATGAATTTTCGCATTTCATTTCCCTTCGGGGCATGAGCCTGTTGACTTGCCGGGACTATTGTCCCGAAACTATTGCCCCAAATCTATTGAGCCGGCGCGATAAACTCGGCCATGCCCAGCTCCAACAAGGGCGCGACGCCTTCCGGATCGGCGCGCACGACCATATAGGCCGTAAACTCCTCGGCGTAGTCCCACCTATGCGGCGTGCCTGCGGGAATAATCAGCATGTCGCCCGCCTCGATTGTGATCTGCTGGGATCCAACCGCTTCGGTGCCTCGGCTGCCCTGTCCGTTCTCGATGCTGACGGGCCGTCGGTCCCAGTCGGTGATGGCGCCTCCGAGCAGCATGCGGCCTCTGCCTTCGATCACGTAATAGACTTCCGCGACGTCGTCATGGACCGCGTAGTTTGGGTTCGATTGTCCCTCATAGCGGACGACCATGCTAACGCCGATCTGATATTCCTCGTCGCCGCCGCCCATTTTCACCATGGTCATCGCGACATCGGTCTCATTCACCGCGACCATGTTCTGCTTGTGCTCTTGTATTTGTGCAGCGCTGATATGCGTGGCGGGAAGATCGTAGCGGTGGCCGGGGAGCTCTACCGGCGAGGGATCGATTGCCGGCTCCTGCGCCTTTGTTCCGACATAAGCGCTCAGTCCAAGCGCAATTATTGCAAGGCTAATTAATGCCGATCTGCCGTTCCAAACTGTTCTGTTCATATTGCTTCCCCTTCGCGCGTGTCGCTTACGATGTGGCCACCCCGTCAGGCACAGAGTCAAGTATCGCTGCCAAGGAAAACCCTGCGGTGCGCGCGCGCTTAAGTGCCGTCCTTGCTGCCGGTACCATGAGGGTGCAGGAATATGTCTTGGGCTGAAAACGGGAGCGGGATTATGGGCAAGATTGGGATGACATTTTCTGCAACGATTCCAATCTGGGGCGGCGCGTTACTGGCGATGCTGGCCATATTCCCGGTGACGGGCCAGCAGGCCGGCGGCGAGGTGCCTGTCTGGCAAAGTCCAAACGGTCCGATCGATCTGGGATTGCAGGACCCCGTGCTGATTGAGGCAATCGATCTCCACACCCATCTGGATCCGGACATGAGTGGGGGCGGGCAGGTGTCCCGGGCGATGGATGCGATTGATATGGCGCGCCAAGCGCAGGCGCGCGGCATGCGCGGATTCGCGCTCAAGACGCATATGGATGTCAGCTCTGCCGCGTCCGCTTATTACGCACGCAAAGTCATGCCCGATGTCGAAGTCTTCGGCCGTTTCGTGCTGAATCTTTCATCCGGAGGGCTCAATCCTGCGGCCGTGATGCAGTTCGTTTCGATGAAGGGCGGATGGGGACGCATTGTGGAGATGCCGACCCGGGACGCCCGACCGCCGCAAACGGAAAATCGCCCCTGGGTCATGCCCTGGCTTAACCTTTTTCCGGATAGTGAAATATCCGTGGAGATTGTGCGCAATGGCGCGCTAACGGCGGAAGCCAAGGGCATTATTGAGCTTGTGTCGAATGTTCGGACCGTGGACAGCGATGGGACGGTCGCGATCGCAACCGGTCATGCAACGCCCGAAGGACATGTTCTCATTGTTCGCGAAAGCCGCCGGCTCGGGGTTCCGACCCTTGTGACCCACCCCAATGACATGGTGAGCGATGCGCAATATCAGGAGATGAAGGAGCTCGGTGCCTATATCGAGGTCAATCTCGACTTCTACCAGGAAGGCGATAATGCTGAGGAGAAGATCGCCTTTGCGCTCAAGCAGATTGAGCGACTTGGCGCCGAGAGCATCGTTATGGCAACCGATTGCGGTCAGATGAACAATCCGACGCCGGCCGATTGCATCGTGCTCGGCGCCAGGGTGCTCAGGGCGCACGGCATTACCGAGCGCCAATTAGACATCATGTTGAAGGAAAACCCCGCTCGCCTGCATGGGCTGCCGCCCCCAGCCTAGGCGATTTCATTGACGCTGTTGACTGGGATCGTCGCGTTTATGACAAGAGTCGTGCAAGAATATCCGGCCTCATATTGTTCGGGCCATGCATCAAAGGTGGAGAATATAATGTTTCAATCAAAAGTTAGCTGGGTTGTCGTTATAGCTGCAGTGGCCGTGGCCTGGCCGGTTGCACTATCCGCGCAGAACAGAAACGCGCCCATGGCGCATTGGTGGGAACCTGCCAGTGATCTTCCCAATCCTTGGGTCGGGCAAGTCTTGCCGATTCCTGACGGTCGGACATGGGGCTCCACGGCCGGCGCCGACATCGACCCGACGGACGGGACCGCGTGGATTATCGATCGCTGCGGCTCCAACACTTGCGTTGGCTCCGATCTCGATCCCATCCTTCACTATGATGCGAATGGCGAATTTCTGGGAAGCTTCGGCTCGGGCATGTTCGCCTTCCCCCACGGAATCCATGTCGATGGGGAAGGAAATGTTTGGGTAACAGACCCGCTACCCGCCGACGGAAGAGGCGTGGGCGGTAATGTCGGCCAACAGGTCACAAAGTTCAGTTCGAACGGTGAAGTCCTGATGGAATTAGGGACGAAGACGGTGACGGGCAGGGGCACTAACACGTTTAGCTCCCCCTCTGATGTCGTTGTCGGAAGAAACGGGGACGTTTTCGTTGCCGACGGTCATGCCACCGGTACGAATGAGCGCATCGTGAAATTCGATCGCAACGGAAACTATCTCATGGAGTGGGGTAACCCCGGCTTTGGACCGTGCGGGAGTAACCAGTTCTCAAGCCTTCATGCGCTGGAGCTCGACTCCCAAGGCCGTCTTTTCGTCGGCGATCGCGACAATAACCGCATTCAGATCTTCGACCAGGACGGCAATTATCTGGAATGCTGGTACCAGTTCGGCCGCCCTAGCGGCATCCACATCGATTCCAACGACATCATGTATGTCGCGGATTCCGAATCGAGCATGGAGCTTCCCGACTATGGCGGTCCTCCGAACCCCTATCCGCGCGGCATAAGGATCGGGAGCGTGCGGGACGGCACCGTCACCCATTTCATTCCGGACCCAAATCCCCAAGCCGGCAGCAGCGCAGCGGAAGGGGTTGCCGCCACGGATGACGGCATCATCTTTGGCGCAGAAGTGGGCCCGCGCCAGGTGATGCGCTACGAACGACGGTAAGACGAAAGAAATAGAGGCAGTGCCAACCGGGCGTCGACTAACTTCCCGCGGCCGGCGGGCAGGCGCGCTCCGCGGCCTTTAGAGCCAGCGGGTTGAGGCCGTCGCCTCCTTGGGCAAGATGGGCGGCCATTTTCGCGCGCATGCGCGGGTCCCAGAATTTTTTGATGTGATCGGCGACGCCGGCAACCGCCTGCTCCTCTGGTTTTAACCTGAAGAAGTCGGCGATTTGGTTCGCCATTTTTACGAGATGCTCGTCACCCATCGTCTATTCGGCCGCCACGTGGGGATCGCCGATCCGCATCGCGACGTCTTTGAACTCCTCATACTCTTCCTGCCAATCCGACCAGCGATTGGTTGGGCGAATTTCAACAGCGGTGACCTTGTATTCGGGACAGCCTGTCGCCCAGTCGGCATTCTCTGTTGTTACGACATTGGCGCCGGTCTCGGGATGATGGAAGGTGGTGTAGACGACGCCCGGCTGCATGCGGTCCGAGATGCGTGCGCGTAGGCTCGTTTCGCCGGAACGGCTCATCATTGCCACGCGGTCGCCGTCGCGGATGCCGCGATGCTCTGCATCGTGGGGATGAATGTCCAAAACGTCTTCCTCGTGCCAGCTGTTGTTCTCGGTCCGCCGCGTCTGGGCGCCAACATTATATTGCGAGAGGATGCGCCCAGTGGTGAGGATCAGCGGGAAGCGCGGCCCGGTGCGCTCATCCGTTGCCACATATTCGGTTAGCTCGAACTTGCCGAGCCCGCGGACGAAACCGCCGATATGCATTGTCGGCGTGCCTTCCGGCGCCTTGTCGTTGCAGGGCCATTGGATCGAGCCGAGCTCGTCAATCTTGTCGAAGGAAACGCCCGAAAAGGTCGGTGTCAGGCGCGCGATCTCGTCCATGATCTCGGAAGGGTGGTTGTATTGCATCGGGTATCCGAGCGCGTTCGAAAGCGCGCAAGTGATTTCCCAGTCAGCGAGCCCGGCCACCGGGGGGATCGCTTTGCGGACGCGCGAGATGCGCCGCTCAGCGTTTGTGAAGGTTCCGTCCTTCTCTAAGAAAGAAGAGCCCGGCAGGAAGACATGGGCATAGGCGGCGGTCTCGGTCAGGAAGAGATCCTGCACGACGACGCATTCCATCGAAGTCAACGCCGCCTGAACGTGTTTCGTGTTGGGATCCGACTGGGCAATATCCTCGCCCTGGACGTAGATGCCCTTGAAGCTGCCATCGGTCGCGGCATCGAACATGTTTGGTATGCGCAAGCCTGGTTCCGGATCGAGTGTAACGCCCCAATCTTCCTCGAACAGTTTGCGCGGGGCGTCTTCCGAGATATGCCGGTAGCCCGAGAGCTCGTGCGGGAACGAGCCCATATCGCAGGCGCCCTGGACGTTGTTTTGACCGCGTAAGGGATTCACGCCAACACCGCGGCGGCCGATATTTCCGGTCAGCATTGCAAGGTTGGCCATGCCAATGACCATGGTTGAGCCTTGGCTGTGTTCGGTAACACCGAGTCCGTAATAGATCGCCGAATTGGGGCCGGCGGCGTAGAGGCGCGCCGCAGCGCGGATTTCGGAGGCCGGTACGTTAGTGATTTTTGCCATTGCCTCAGGCGAGTTCACGGGGAGCTTGATGAAGTCGAGCCAAATGTTGAAATGGGCCTGATCGCAGCGTTCCGCGACAAACTCCTTGGCGTAGAGGTCTTCGGTCACGATGGTGTGGGCGAGCGCGTTGATCAGCGCCACATTGGTGCCCGGTGTTAGCGCCAGATGATGCTTCGCCTCGACATGGGGCATACGCACGAGGTCCGTGCGGCGCGGATCGACGACGATAACTTCGGCGCCTTCGCGCAGTCGCTTCTTCATGCTCGAAGCGAAGACGGGATGGGCGTCCGTCGGATTGGCGCCGATGACAAGCATGACGTCGGTCTCGGTGATGGAATCGAAATCCTGGGTGCCCGCAGAAGTACCGAAGGTCGTTTTCAAGCCATAGCCGGTCGGCGAGTGGCAGACGCGGGCGCAGGTGTCGACATTGTTGTTGCCGAAGCCCGCGCGGATCATTTTTTGGACCAGGAAGGTTTCTTCATTGGTGCAGCGCGAGCTGGTAATGCCGCCGACGCTGCCGCGACCGTATTTTTTCTGGATGCGCTTAAACTCGGAAGCCGCATGGCCGATTGCCTCATCCCAGCTAACTTCGCGCCAGGGATCGGTGATCTTCTCGCGGATCATCGGCTTGAGGATACGTTCCTTGTGGGTCGTATAGCCCCAGGCGAAGCGGCCTTTGACACAGGAGTGTCCGTGATTGGCCTTGCCGTCCTTGTGTGGCGTCATGCGTATGACGCGATTGCCCTGAAGCTCCGCTTTGAAAGAACAGCCCACACCGCAATAGCCGCAGGTCGTGATGACGGACCGCTCCGGCGTGCCGTGCTCGATGACGCTCTTTTCCATTAGCGTTGCGGTGGGGCAGGCCTGAACGCAGGCGCCGCATGAGACGCATTCGGAATCGAGGAAATCTTCGTTCATCCCCGCCGAGACATGGCTGGCGAAGCCGCGCTCGTCGATGGTAAGCGCAAACGTGCTTTGGACTTCCTCGCAAGCGCGCACGCAGCGCGAGCAGACGATGCATTTGGAGGGATCGAAGGTGAAATAGGGGTTGGATTCATCCTTCTCGAGCTCGAGATGGTTTTCGCCGTCATAGCCGTAGCGTACATCGCGCAAGCCCACGGCGCCGGCCATGTCTTGCAGTTCGCAATCGCCGTTGGCAGCGCAGGTCAGGCAGTCGAGCGGATGATCGCTGATATAGAGTTCCATCACCCCGCGGCGCAGCTTGGCGAGCCTGTCGGTCTGGGTGAGAACTTTCATGCTGGCCTCGGCCGGTGTGGTGCAGGAAGCGGGGGTGCCCTTGCGGCCATCGATTTCGACAAGGCAGAGGCGGCAAGAGCCGAACGCTTCGAGACTATCGGTGGCGCAGAGTTTCGGAATATCGAGGCCGGCCAGCGAGGCGGCCCGCATAATCGAGGTGCCTTCCGGCACGCTGATCGGCGTGCCGTCTATTTCCAGCGTGATCTCTTTTGCGCTGCCGCGCTCGGGAGTGCCGCGGTCGATGGTGGTATGGATGCTCATGGCTTAATCCTCAGTATACACCATTTATCCGCATTCATCATTCGGCCGCCTTTTCATGCGGCTCGTGATCGAAATCCCCAGGGAAATACTCAAGCGCGCTCATCACCGGGGTGGGGATGAGGCCGCCCAGAGCACAGAGTGAGCCGTCGCGCAGCGTCTCGCAAAGGTCACGCACGAGATCGAGGTTCTGGGCTACATTTTCGCCGGCCGTGACCTTATCGATGGTTTCGGCGCCTCGGGTGGAGCCGATACGGCAGGGCGTGCACTTACCGCAAGATTCAATAGCGCAGAACGCAAAGGCAAAGCGCGCCTGTTTGGCAAGATTCACGCTGTCGTCGAAGACGATGGCGCCGCCATGGCCGAGCATACCGCCCTTTTCGGTGAAGGCCTCGTAGTCCAAAGGCGTATCGAGGAGGTGATCTGGCCAATAGGCGCCGAGCGGGCCGCCGACCTGAACCGCGCGGAGCGGGCGCCCGCTATAGGTGCCGCCGCCAAAATCTTCAATCAGCTCGCGTAGCGTAAGGCCGAAAGCGCTCTCTACGAGGCCGCCATGCTTGATATTGCCCGCGAGCTGTAACGGCATCGTGCCGCGCGAACGGCCCATGCCAAAATCTTTATAAAACGCACGGCCTCTGTCGAGGATAATCGGCACGGAGGCGAGCGAAATCAGATTGTTGACAACTGTCGGCTGCCCAAAAAGACCGGCAATGGCCGGGAGCGGGGGCTTGGGTCGGATCTGTCCGCGTTTGCCCTCTAAGCTTTCTAAGAGCGAGGTCTCCTCGCCGCAGATATAGGCGCCCGCACCCAACCGCGTTTCAATGTCGAATATACGGCCCGAACCGAGTACCGAAAGCCCTAATAGTCCGTTGGCGCGGGCCAGCTCTATCGCCTTATTCATTTGCGCCCAGGCGTGGGGATATTCGGAACGGATATAGATGAAGCCCTTAGTAGCGCTGACCGCAAGTCCCGCGATCACCATGCCTTCGATCAGTGCGAAGGGATCGCCTTCCATGATCATGCGGTCGGTAAAGGTGCCGCTGTCGCCTTCGTCCGCATTACAGACGATGTATTTCTGTGGAGCCTCGGTCTGCAGCACGGTGCGCCATTTGATGCCGGTCGGGAAGCCCGCACCGCCGCGGCCGCGCAAGCCGGATTCAATCACCTCCGCCACGATAGCGTCGGGCGTCATGCCGAGCGCCTTGCGTAGGCCCTTTAGCCCGTCATGGCTCTCAAAATCTTCGAGCGACAATGGATCGGTTATACCGCAGCGGGCAAAAGTCAGACGCTGTTGATTTTTGAGGAAGGGGATTTCCTCGACCAGCCCTACATTCAGACTATGGGCATTCAGACTATGGGCCTCGCCGAGACCGGCTTCGAAAATGGCCTTCACGTCCGAAGCCTGGACCGGGCCGTAACCGACGCGCCCCGCAGGTGTTTCGACTTCGAGCAGCGGCTCCAGCCACATCATCCCGCGCGATCCGTTGCGGATGAGCGTCGCACCCAATTTGCGGGCGGCGATTTCGCTCAAAACCGCATGGGCAACATCGTCCGCGCCCATTGAAAGAGCGGCAGCGTCTGAGGGCACGAAGATACGCATCGTCACGGCCGCGCACCCCCCACTAACCCGCTGCCGACCATCTCTAGAATTTTTGCCTCATTGGCACGGCCGCGTAGCTCGTTGTTGACGAGAACAGCGGGGGAGAGCGCACAATTGCCGAGGCAGTAGACGGCCTGAAGCGTGACGCGGCGGTCCGGTGTTGTCTCACCAAATTTTATTCCCAACGCGCGTTCGAGGCTCGTAGCCAATTCTTCGCTGCCCATGGCCTGGCAGGCTTCGGCGCGGCAGAGCTTGACGACGTATTGTCCGGCCGGCTCGCGGCGGAAATCATGATAGAAACTGACGACTCCCTGAACGTCGGCGCGGGTAAGATTGAGTACGTCCGCGATTAGAACGATGGCCTCGTTCGTGATGTAGCCGAAATGCTGGGCGAACGCGTGCAGGACCGGCAGGAGAGGTCCGTCCATCTCCTTCATTTCGGTGGCGACTTCTCGGGCCAATACGGGGTCCCAAGCTTTCGCGACTGCATGATCCTTATCAAGCACTCTTCAGACTCCGGTGGGTGCATCCGCGGCTAGCTATACTGCCTAATATGAGGCTTGTCCCGCTGAAATCCCACATGCGGGGACAATGAAATTACACAATAATTATAACATCTTAATAAGGGATTTATAGGGGTCGTTGAAGAGCAAGATTGAATCGCGGCGGGCCAGGGCCACCAATGACAGCTTCGACTCCTCGGCGATCTTTACGCCAAGCTCGGTCGGCGCCGAGATCGTTGCCAAAAGCGGGATGCGGGCAAGAACGGCCTTCTGTACCAGTTCGAAGCTGCAACGGCTGGTGAGAAGAGCGAAGCCATCTGCAGGGTCCAGCCCTTCGCGCAGCAAATGGCCGATGACTTTGTCGAAGGCGTTATGACGGCCGACATCCTCGCGCACCGCGACGATTTCGCCATTGGGGCGGCAAAAGGCGGCCGCGTGCACGGCGCCGGTTTGCTCGTTCAATTTCTGGTGCGACGACAATGCATCAAGCGCGGAAAAAATCGCCGCCGATGACACTTGCGGACAACTACCTATAGGCTCGAGCTCCGGCAGCGCCTCCTCAATAGTGGTAAGTCCACAAATGCCGCAACCGGACGTTCCCGCAATGGCCCGGCGGCGCTCGATCAGGCGTTGAGTATGTTCTTTTTCCAGACGCACATCGATGCCAATGCCGCGCGTGCCGTGACGCACGTCTATGCGGGCAATGTCGGTGGGCGAGGAGACGATGTGTTCCGAATGGGCAAAGCCAAGCGCGAAATCCTCCAAATCGATCGGACTGAGCATCATGACCGCGTAAGGCGTACCGTCGAATTCCATCGCGACAGGCACTTCATTGGCAAGCACGCGCGCACCAGAGGTGGAGCCATCGGGCGCGATGGAAATGGCGTGACGCTCGTGGGCGGGCGCCTCACCTTCGTGTGAATCTGGCGGAGTTTTCAGGACCGACATGATGCGATCTTACCGGATAGCGGGCGCTTTCACTATTAGTGTCGAGAAAGGGTAGTGGATCATTTTGAAATTTCTCGCTTAAACCAAGGCCGCGCGTCCCCTACGAACAGAAAGTAGAAAGCCACAGCTTCGACAAGCATCGACACAAATGAAATTACGTTCACAAGCAAATATTCTCGCTGAAACACCGTTGGGCTCAGAAAGAAGATCACCGCGAAAGAAGCAAAAATTACTAGCAACACCCATCGAGCCCAATGGCGATGTCGCTATCTCTGTTGAAATTCGTGGGGCAGGCGTCGCTGGTTGATGATGCTATGCTGCCTTCAGGATGGTTTCAATGGCACTGTCGGCCTGAGCCTTTCTCAAGTGTTCCTGGAGAGCATTTCGGAGGATGGGCAGCTGGCGATAGGCCTTGAGGCGACGGAAGGTTTTCTGGGCCTCCAGCAGGCCGGCGGCGGTCCATCTGAGCGCCATCTCGGCGTGTCTCCAGCGTTTGACGTTGCGGGTGAGCTGGCGCACCGTGCCGAGCGCGTTCTCGACGATGTTGGTGCAGGCGAGCGAGCGCCGGAGTTCGTGCGGTAGGCCGAGGCGGATGACGGTGAGGATCTCCTCCAGCCCCTCCAGGATGCTGCCCGAGACGCCCGGTTCCTCATGCTCCAGACGCCGGACCAGGTTGCGCAAGAGCCGCTCGGCCTTGTTTGCGTCGTCCTGGTCCCAGGCCTGACGGAGCGCCTTCTTGACGCTCGCGTGCAAATGTTGGGGCAGGCGCTCGATGATGTTACGGCCCTTGTGGACCTGGCAGCGCTGGATGGCGGCGGCCACACCGAAGGTGTTTCGGATCGCTTTGCTGAGTGCCTTCGCGCCATCGACGATGAACAGCCGCGGCAGTGTCGGATCGAGCCCCTTGGCGAGGAGATTGTCGATCAAGGCCTGGACGACGACCGTGTTCTCCGTCGCCCCCTCGACCACGGCCAGGACATGCTTGTCGCCGTTGCCATCGACGCCGATCGCCGCCATCAGGACATGGTCGCCGACATGCAGACCGTCGATCTGGATGACTAGCAGGTCGAGTTCCGAGAGATCCGAGGCGAGCCAGGCCTTCATCTTCTTGCGTGACAGCGCCACAAAGCGCCGGGAAACGGCCGACTTCGAGGTGCCGTCGCCACGCGCTTTCGCCAGCTCGCCCTCGGGCAGACGGACCGCGCGGTGGTACTTGCGGGTCGACACGTTCAGCACCATCAGGTTGAGCGCCCACTCGAGCAGCAGGTTGCCATCGCGTAGCGCCTGCCAACTCTCCAAGCTCACCTCTTTGCCCGCCCGGTCACGAACCCGTGGCCGGGCCACCTTCACTTTGCCGCCGTGGTAGCCGATCTCGCTATGTGTCCTGCCCCAGCGATAACCTCGACGGTCCCCATGGCGGCGATGTCGGGCCCCGCACACGGTCGTGGCGTCCTCCTCCATCATCTCGGCCAAGGCCTCGACCCCGGCCAGAAGACAAAACCGATCCACGCTGAGATGGACTGCGTCCATCGCGTCCGCCAGCGGCGGCATAGGAATCGAGGGGGCAAGGGCTTTCGGGCGGCTGGAACTACGGATATTATTTCCCATGGTGTCGTTCTCCCTTTTGGGTTTGCAGCACCCGGAGCCTAACGGCTCCAGGAGAGCGACACCTACCTCAACTTTTCAACATCGACCGGGACATCCCCGTTTTCGTCTTCGCCATACGGCAAGCCAAAAGAATGGAAGTAGTACTACAACCATAATGACTACGATGCCTGCTACGAGTCCTGTTTGAGTCTCGCGCGCTAACCCGAGATCGTATGGCGGCATGAATGGAAGTCCGGCAAGAGCAATCAGGAATGCTCCCAGGTAAAGCCATGCAAAGCGGCGGACGTTTGTTGGCATTTTAGGCCTTCCGTTTCTTATATGGCCCACGTTTCGCTGCAGGTGCTTCCTGGGCTGCAATCAGAATCGCCAAGTCGTCCATATCCCAAATCCTATCCGAAATGCCTGCCGCCACAGCAAGTGTTTTCGCCTTTAGAGCCTTGCGCGCGCCGATTAGGACACAACAGGCATTAGAACAATCCCACGATCTTGCCGTCGGGGCCGGTGTCGATGGCTTCGGCGGATGGAACGCGCGGCAGTCCCGGCATGGTCATGATCTGGCCGCAGATGGCGACGACGAACTCTGCGCCCGCCGAAAGCCGTACTTCGCGCACATTGACGATGTGATCGACGGGAGCGCCCTTGATGTTTGCATTGGTCGAGAAGCTGTATTGCGTTTTGGCGATACAGATTGGCGCATTGCCGTAGCCCATCGCTTCAAAATTGGCGAGCTGGTCCATCACCGGCTTGTCGGCGGTGATGTCTTTGGCGCGGTATATTTCGCGCGCAATGGTACGGATTTTCTCAATAAGCGGCATGTCGTCGGGATAGAGCAGTTTTAGCTTGGACTCACCACTGTCGCAGATTTTTACAACGGCATTGGCAAGTTCGGTGGCGCCTTCTCCGCCCATCGCCCAGTGATCGGCCATGTAACATTCGACTCCAAGCTCGGCGCAACCAGATTTGACCAAATCGATTTCGGCGTCGGTATCGGCGCTGAAGCGGTTGATTGAGACCACGGGTTCAATGCCGAATTTGCGCACGTTCTCGACATGACGTTGGAGATTGCTCATTCCCTCGCTGAGCGCAGCAAGGTCTTCCTTTTTCAAATCCTCCTTCTTGGCGCCTCCGTGCATTTTTAAGGCCCGGATGGTGGCGACGAGGACGACACATGAGGGTTTGAGGCCGGACTTGCGGCATTTGATGTTGAGGAACTTCTCGCCGCCGAGATCGGCGCCGAATCCCGCTTCCGTCACCACGTAATCGGCGAGCTTTAACGCGGTCGAAGTCGCAAGAACCGAATTGCAACCATGCGCGATATTGGCAAACGGCCCGCCATGGATGAAGGCGGGCGTACCTTCCAAGGTTTGCACCAGATTGGGCGCCAGCGCGTCTTTGAGCAGAGCCGTCATCGCGCCATGCGCTTTGAGATCGCCCGCGCGCACCGGTTTACGATCGCGCGTATAGCCGACGATGATATTGGAGATACGCTGTTTGAGATCCTCGAGATCGGAGGCGAGACAGAAAATCGCCATCACTTCGGATGCAACTGCGATGTCGAAGCCGTCCTCGCGCGGAAAGCCGGTGGCGACGCCGCCGAGCGAGTTGACGATCTGACGAAGCGCACGGTCGTTCATGTCGATCACGCGGCGCCAGACAATTCGACGCTGGTCGATATTGAGCGCGTTGCCCCAATAGATGTGATTGTCGAGCATCGCGGCGAGAAGATTGTTTGCCGAGGTGATGGCGTGGAAATCGCCCGTGAAATGGAGATTGATGTCCTCCATCGGCACGACCTGGGCATATCCACCGCCCGCAGCGCCGCCTTTCATACCGAAGGAGGGACCAAGCGAGGGTTCACGCACACAGAGCATCGCGCGTTTGCCGATGTGGTTGAGCGCATCGGTCAGGCCAACCGTCGTCGTCGTCTTTCCTTCGCCAGCCGGCGTCGGCGAGATCGCGGAGACCAGAATCAGCTTGCCGTTAGGCTTGCCTTTGAGCGATTTGATATAGTCCATCGACACCTTGGCCTTGTAATGGCCATAGGGATCGAGGTTCTCGGCCGCGATGCCGAGCCGCGATTTCGCGACCTCAATGATCGGCTTCATATTCGCGGCCTGCGAGATTTCGATGTCGCTCTTGGGATTTTGATGCTGTGAAGCGGGCATTAAAGACAGTCCTTTAAAATTGGGCGCTAATAATGGAATCGTTTAGGTCAGGCGGGTGCCGGTGGTGAGGCCGGCGGATTTCACGAAGTCTCCCGCGCTCACCTTGCCGCCATCGGCAGGTCGCACGCGGGTGATTTGGAAGCGGCCGTCGGCGCAGACGACGGTGAAACCATCATCATTTGCTTCGACAATTTCACCGAGTTTGCCCGCAATGCCTTTAGGGGTCCGAGCGGGGTGTGGTGTTGCCTCGAATATCTGAATCTTATTGCCGTCCAGATTAGTCCAGGCGCCTGGCGCCGGACTGCAGCCGCGGATCAGCGGATCGATCTGGCGCCATGATTTTCCCCAATCGATTTTAGCAGTGGCGGTGGTGCAGCGGCCCTCATAGGTCGCCTTGCTCTCGTCCTGTTTGATACGCGGCGCGTTTCCAGCCTTCACCAAATCGACGGCTTCCAGCATGGCTTCGACGCCCATCGGGAAGAGGCGGTCGAAATAGACTGAGCCCAGCGTGTCGCTGTCCGAAATCGGCGTCTTCTTCTGGAGCAGCACATCTCCGGTATCCAGCCCATTGTCCGGCCAGAATATTGAGAGCCCGGTTTCCTTTTCGCCGAGGATGATCGGCCAGTTGATGGCGGAAGCGCCACGATAGGCGGGCAACAACGAGGGATGATATTGGATCGAGCCATGCGTCGGGATGTTGAGGAACTCTTCCGGCACGTAGAGGGTCACGAACGCCATCACCTGAAGGTCGGGTTTGGGCGCACGAAACGCGTCCCAGACTTCCTCTTTGCGGTAGGATTCCGGCTGATGGACGGGAAGGCCCGCGGCAAGGGCGGCCTCTTTCAACGGATCGGTTTTCTGACCGGGCTTCTCCGGCGCCGCATAGACGGCGACGATATCTTCGCCGCGTTCGATGAGCGCTTCCAGCACGGCTTTTCCGAAGGCCTGTTGGCCGTGAACGACGATTCTCATGACACTCCTTCCGCTCGCGAATCCGCGAGCACCTCCTTACGCAAAAGCGGGGGAGGAAATGTTGTTCCCACACCTCTGCGGCGCGTTATCTTTGCGGCGGTGTAATCGCCCCCGAGGCATTGATTTCGGCAATTTCCTTAGCGCTGTAGCCGAGCACTTTGGTTAGAATTTCATTAGTGTGCTCGCCTAGAAGCGGCGAACGCTGCACTTCGCACGTTGAATCTGACAGTTTTATAGGATTTCCCACGGTGAGGTACGGCCCGCGCCCGGGATGATCGACCTCGACGACGGTGCCGGTATCGCGCAAGGATTTTTCTTGAGCGATTTCCTTCATCGACAGGATCGGTCCACACGGGATGTTAAATTTGTTGAGGATGTCCATGGCCTCAAATTTGGTCTTGGTCATTGTCCACGCTTCGATGGTGTCGAAGATGTGCTTTAGACGCGGCAGGCGGGCAGGCGGCTTGGCGTAATCGGGATCGGTTTTCCATTCCGGCTTGCCGATCACGTCGCAGATCGCCTCCCATACCGGCGCCTGGGTAATGAAATATATGTAGGCGTCTGGATCTTCTGGCGCGCCTTTGCATTTTAAAATCCAACCCGGTTGTCCGCCGCCTGAATCATTGCCCGCACGCGGCGTAGCGTCTCCGAACGGGATGCTCTCGCCATATTGGCTATATTCGGTGAGCGGCCCGTGGCCGAGGCGCTGTTGATCGCGCAGTTTCACGCGGCAAAGATTGAGCACGCCGTCCTGCATGGCACAGACAACGCGCTGGCCGCGCCCCGTCCGGTTGCGCTGATAGAGGGCGCTTACGATGCCAAGGGCGAGATGAAGCCCGGTGCCGGAGTCGCCGATCTGGGCGCCGGTGACAAGTGGCGGGCCTTCTCGGAAACCGGTCGTCGAAGCCGAGCCGCCAGCGCATTGGGCGACATTTTCGTAGACCTTGCATTCCTCATAGGGGCCTGGGCCAAAGCCCTTCACCGACGCCATGATGATACGCGGATTAAGCTTGTGGACGTGTTCCCAAGTGAATCCCATACGATCGAGTGCGCCGGGAGCAAAATTTTCCACCAACACGTCGCAAGTCTTCACGAGGCGCTCGACGATTTCTTTGCCTTTAGGATTTTTTGAATCGATGATGATCGAGCGCTTGTTGCCGTTCAGCATCGTAAAATAGAGACTATCTTCGCCCTTCACGTCGCGTAACTGTCCGCGCGTGACATCGCCGATTCCGGGGCGTTCGATCTTGATACAGTCGGCACCCATATAGGCGAGCAATTGTGTGCAGGTCGGCCCCGATTGCACATGGGTAAAATCGAGAATGCGCACGCCGTCGAGCGCCTTGCCGTCCATTCCCCAAGGCTTGGCAGATGGCTTCGACGTGCCGGCGGTTTTCTTAGCTGTCTTTGCGCCCGCTCTTTTTGCCGGCTTCTTCTTCGCTGCCGCTTTCTTCACGGGCTTTCTTTTTGCAGCCGTCTTTTTTACCACCTTCTTTTTCGCCCTCTTCGTGACTTTCTTTTTAGCGCTCTTTTTCGGACTTGGTTTCGCAGCGGCCTTCCTGGTCGGTGATTTTTTCACGCGCGTTTTTTTCGTACCAGCTTTTTTTGTTGTCGCCTTTTTTGCAACAGCCTTCAGGGGCTTCGATTTTTTTGCGCCGGCTCTTTTTGCTACAGCTTTTCTCTTCTTAACTTTTGCCATTATCCCAAATTCCTTTTCGACTCTCGATTCCTGATCGCTGACGCACCATCATGTGGGACGCAGTGTCCAGGTCGACACGCGCTGTTATTTTTTGCGCAGTTTGCTCTGCGGGTTGAGGTTTCCGATTCGGCCGCTCTCGCTCCCGGCCCCAGGGTCGATCGCCGCGTTGACGAGCGTCGGCTTGCCCGAATCCATCGCTGTATCTACGGCGCGCTTCAACTCGTCGGGGGTTGTCGCATGGATGCCGACGCCGCCGAACGCTTCCATCATCTTGTCGTAGCGCGAATCCTTGACAAAGCAGGTCGGTGCCGGATCGGAATCCACCGCATTGACGTCCGTCCCACGATAGATGCCGTTATTGTTGAACACGACGACGCAGACCGGCAAATTGTACCGGCAGATTGTCTCTATCTCCATGCCCGAAAAGCCGAAGGCGCTGTCGCCCTCGACCGCAAGAACAGGCTTGCCCGTCTCAATGGCGGCGGCAATTGCGAAGCCCATGCCGATACCCATGACACCCCAGGTGCCGACATCCAGCCGTTTGCGCGGGTTGTACATGTCGATAATGCCGCGCGCGAGATCGAGCGTGTTGGCGCCTTCATTGACTAAGATGGCATCCGGCCGTTCCTTGATGACCGTGCGCAAGGCACCGAGCGCGCCGTGATAATCCATCGGGAAGTTATTGTTCATCAGCTTCGGCGCCATCCTGGCGATATTCGTTTCCTTCTTTGTCTGAACGGCGGTGATCCACTCTGCCGGCGCGGCGGGCCAATTGGCGTCGATCCCATCGAGGAGCGCCGACGCGCAGGATCCGATATCGCCTACTACCGGGGCCGCAATCTCGACATTCGAGTCCATTTCCCCGGGCTCGATGTCGATCTGAATGAATTTCTTCGGGCCTCCCCAGGGTTTACCTTTGCCTTGCGACAGCAGCCAGTTGAGGCGGGCGCCGATCAGCATCACGACATCGGACTCTTTTAGTACCAGCGAGCGCGCCGCGCCTGCGCATTGCAGATGGGTGTCGGGCAGGATGCCCTTGGCCATGCTCATCGGCAGAAAAGGAATGCCGGTCTTTTCGAGAAGGGTGCGGATTGCGTCGTCCGCCTGTGCGTAAGCTGCGCCTTTTCCGAGAATGACAAGCGGGCGTTCAGCGCTTTTGAGCGTTTCCAGCGCACGCTCGACAGCCGCCGGCGCCGGGATTTGCGCCGGGGCAGGGTCTACGACCTCGACCAGTGATCTCTCTCCTGCCTCGGCGTCCATCACCTGACCGAACAGCTTGGCCGGCAGATCGAGATAGACGCCGCCCGGCCGTCCCGATACGGCGGCGCGGATCGCGCGCGCTATGCCGATGCCGATGTCCTGGGCATGCAAAACACGAAAAGCAGCTTTACAAAGAGGCTTGGCGATCGCGAGCTGGTCCATCTCTTCATAGTCGCCCTGCTGTAGATCGACGATCTCGCGCTCCGACGAGCCCGAGATCAGAATCATCGGAAAACAATTGGTCGTGGCATTGGCCAGCGCCGTCAGGCCGTTGAGAAAACCGGGCGCGGACACGGTCAGGCAGATGCCGGGCTTTTTTGTGAGATAGCCGGCGATGGCTGCCGCATTGCCTGCGTTCTGTTCGTGGCGAAATGAGAGCACGCGTAGGCCTTCGGCTTGCGCCATGCGGCCAAAATCGGTGATCGGGATACCGGGCACGCCATAGATCGTCTCTACGCCGTTGAGCTTGAGCGCGTCGATGATGAGGTGAAACCCGTCCGTCAGTTCGCGCTCTTCTTCGCTCGATTCTGATTCATGTATCGTTGCTTCCGCCATTATCCCCTCGTTACCTCTTCGTTCCGTTCTGACAATCCAGATCCTTGCCGCTAATCCAGATAGTCGGCATTTCGCTCGACATGTTGTGCGAGACCGAACGCATGGTCGCGCACGAGTTCCTCGGCACGTTCGGTATCGCGCGCCTCCAAGGCTTCGATGATGTGCATGTGGTCGCGGATCGAACGGTCCGCACAGTCATTTTCGGCGATGGTCTTGCCGCGGATCATGCGCATATGAGTGAAAAGATTTTCCGCCAAATCGACCAGCACTCCATTGTGGCTCATGCGGATAATGGCTTGGTGGAATTCGATGTTGACCTCGGAATATTCGTCGAGCTTGGCTTCGACCGCGCCGCCTTCGAAAGTAACGAACATCCGGCGCAAACCGTTGATTTCTTCCACATCGGCGTTTTGCGTTGCGAGCCGAGCCGCCATGCTTTCGAGCGCCGCCCAGGCGGTGATCATTTCGATCACCTCTTGCCGCGTCTTGCGCACCACATAGATGCCCCGCCGCGGTACCGAGCGGACAAATCCTTCCCGTTCCAGCTGGGCGATTGCCTCGCGCACCGGCGTGCGGCTGATGCCGAATCAGCAGCCAGTTTTCGTTCATCCAGTCTGATGTCGTCACGACTGACATAGATGTCCATAGAAACAATGACGTTTTTTAGCGCGGCATAGGCCTGCTGCTTGAGCCCCGGATGGGCATCAAAAGGCGCGACGCCGATAGATTGGCGCGCGCGCGAAGCCGTTCTTATGTTGGAATTCATCGCTGGTGTACAATATACCAGAGGTTATTGCGGGGCAATTGGCGCATCTGAGGCGGTTTGACGCGTGTGGGCTCGCGGCGCTTATCGACCGCGGCGCGCTACCGAGGCGTAGCGCGTGGCTTCCTCGGCCGCAGCCATCAGCGCTTTGGCTTTGTTCACCGTCTCCTGATACTCCGATTCCGGGTCGCTATCGGCCACGACGCCACCACCGGCTTGGACATACATAACTCCGTCTTTCACCACGGCGGTACGCAGCACGATGCAAGTGTCCATAGTGCCGTTGGCAGCGAAATACCCAACTGCGCCGGCGTAGACGCCGCGCTTTTCTTTCTCGAGCTCATTGATGATCTCCATCGCCCGAACCTTCGGAGCGCCCGAGAGCGTGCCGGCGGGAAAACCGCCAATGAGCGCGTCAATTGCGTCGGCGCCGGGCCTTATTTGTCCCTCGACATTCGAGACGATATGCATGACGTGGCTGTAGCGCTCGACGAAAAATTGATCCGTGACGTGGACGGTGCCGGTATCGGCAACGCGTCCGACATCATTCCGTCCCAAATCAAGCAGCATCAAATGCTCTGCGCGTTCTTTTGGATCGGCTAGGAGTTCAGCAGCCAGGCGCTGGTCTTCTTCTTGCGTCTTTCCCCGCGGCCGTGTTCCCGCAATGGGTCGAATGGTGACCGTGCCGTCGCGCAGGCGCACAAGAATTTCCGGACTTGAACCTACAATCGCGAAATCGGCGAAGTTCAGAAAATAGAGAAAAGGCGAGGGGTTGGTCCGGCGCAACGCACGATAAAGCGAGAAGGGCGGCAGCGTGAATGGCCGCCGAAATCGCTGGCTCGGGACAACCTGAAATACATCGCCTGCGAGAATGTACTCTTTCGCCTTGCGCACCATTTCAAGATATTCGGCATGCGTCGTATTGGACTCCACCGGGCCATTGGGAAGGCTTGCAGCATCTGTTTCCGCAGGCGAGTCCAATTCCTTTTCAAATTCGGCAATCGTTGTTTCCAACCGTTCGCAACCCTTTTCATAGGCGGCGCGCGCGCTGATATTCGGGTCGGGCCAAACCTGCGTCACCAAAATAATTTCGTCGCGAATAGAGTCGAAAACGGCAGTGATCGTCGGACGGATGACGATACCCTCCGGCAGTCCAAGAACATCCGGAGGCGGTGCGGGAAGCCGTTCCATATGGCGCACCAGGTCGTAACCGAGATAGCCGAACAGCGCGACCGACATGGGCGGCAATTCGTCGGGTAATTCCATATGTACCGAGCGGATAAGCTTCTTCAGTGATTCCAGAGGTTGATCGGTAAGTGCGTCCGGCACGAAATGATCCGGATCGACGTTTGCGGTCGTGTTGATCTCGGCTTTTCCGTCGCTGCAGCGCCAAATTAGGTCAGGCTTCAATCCGATAATTGAATAGCGCCCGCGCTGCTCTCCGCCTTGCACGCTCTCGAACAGGAACGCATTCGACAACGCGTCTCCGAGTTTTAAATATGCCGATACCGGGGTCTCAAGGTCGGCGAGAAGGCGCGTGAATAGAGCCTGCGGGCGACCATCTTCATATATGGAAGCGAAGGCGGGAAGGCTGGGAAGAATTTCCATTGCGGCTAAAAGAAGACGCCTTGCGACAGAACGATGTCGATTGCGTCGGGATAGGTCGTCACACCAACTTCTTCGCGCGCTGCGTTGGCAAAAGTCTGTACGACGTCTTGCGCCATTTGCGTGGCCATAGTTTCGCGGAGTTGTAGATATTCCTCCGACGTGATGTCCGGGACGGGATGGGAGATGTCTTCGATTCGTACGACAACATAATCTCCGCCATTTGCAGCGAAGCCGGAAATGACCGAGCCCAGTGGAACGGAAAATATCTGCTGTAAAAGGTCCGGGCCGAGCGTCTCGTCGAAACTATCTCTTCGTAATGGCATGCTCACAGTGACGGCGCGGCCAAGATTTTCCGCCACGGCATCAAGGCCGCTTGTCTGTACTTCTTGCGTGATCTCGACCGAACGTCTCTGGAGCGCATTTGCGAGAGCATTTTCTTCCCACGCGCGCTCCACTTCTGGCCGGACAGTTTCCAGAGGGCGTAGCGCTGCAAGCGTTATGCCGTTGACGCGTATCGCATAATAGACTTGGTCGAGCCCCTCGAACAGAAAGGTCTCGGTGCCTTCATTCGTCCCGAAGGCCTGTTCGAGAAAGGTGGGATCGGCTGGAATCGGCGCGGGCGTGCCGTCGGGAAGAAGTCCGGCATTGTCAACCGCTTCTACCGTTACGGACTCAATTCCAGTCGCGCCCGCGGCTTCCGTTAGCGTTGCACCGCCGGCGCTCGCGTCCGAATAGGCGTTGGCAATATCGGCAATCAAATTAGCGGCACGCAAAGAAACGATGTCGTTGCGGAGCTGATCACGTGCTTCTTCGAACGTCATCTCCGTACCGGGCGTGATGTCGACCACATGTGCCAAAAGCCAGCCAAATGGACCTTCCACCGGCTCGGTTACGCTCCCCACCTCGATAGAAAATGCTGCTTCGGCGGTAGGTCCACCCAATTGTTCTTGGGTCACCATCCCGCGAGAAATGTCTTCGGCGCTCAGGCCCCGCTCTTGCGCGATCGCAATAAATTCAACGCCCTCCTCAAAGCGTGCCTTTCCAGCAAGCGCTGCCGCCTGATCGTCAAATGTTATTTGCTGTATCTCGCGCGATTCGGGCGTACCAAGGGGCGTGATTGGGTTCTCGTATTCTTGAAGTAGCTCCTCTTCCGTGACCTCGACCTGACTGGCGACTTGTGTGAGGCCGATCGCGACATACTCGATCGATCGATATTCGGGCGCGTTGAACAGTTCAGGATGCGCTGCGTGGAAAGCGACAATTTGCTCCTCTGTCGCTGGAGGATAATCTTCTGCATCTTCGGGGCTCAGGACGAGATAGTTTATGATCCGGCTCTCGTTGAGAAAGTCATGCAACAAATTGACTAAGCCGGGAGGCGGCGTGACGCCCGTCGTGATCGATTGGAGGAGTTGCGTGCGTGCGATATCGCCACGAACCACGTCGACATAGGCCTGCTCGGTAAATCCACTCTGGTTCAGCGTCTGGATAATTTGAAGACCGTTAAGCCCTTGGAATGCCGGTTGCGCTTGTATCGCTTCGAGCACCATATCGTTCGATGCCGTCAATCCAAGATCGCTTGCCACCTCGTTAATGGCGGCGCTTGACACCAGATCTTGCAATACAATCTGATCCATCCCGAACTGCCGGGCCTGCTCCATAGTAAAATTGGTATTCATTTGCTGGCCCATGGCGCGCATCCGGGATTGCAATTCCTGGCTAAGCTGGACACCGGTTATTTCGGTATCGCCCACTTGGGCAACGGCGTCGGAAATGGCGCCGCGGAATATGTCGCCAACGCCCCACAGCCCAAACGCGAATACCAGGCCTCCAATGAGGATGACGCCTGAAATTCTGCTTTTGGCGAGGCCACGGAGCTGTTTAAACACGGTCGAAACTAACTTGGCTTTGGAAAGCGGCGGATGATAGGGATGAGCCGATAACACGGCAAGCCATCATGGTCTCGGAAAATGCAAACATAAGCCAGTTACTGGCTGGTAATTGGAAGATGAACGGGCTGCGCTCGGCTTTGGCCGAGATACGCGCCCTGGGCCGTGGTGTTGCAGATCTGCAGGGCGTCGAAGTCCTTATTTGCCCTCCCGCGACCCTACTTTCCGCGGCCGCTAAGGCTGCGGAAGGGACCCCGATCGAGATGGGGGGGCAGGATTGCCATATCCAAAAATCAGGGGCATTTACCGGAGAAATCTCTGCGGAGATGCTACGCGATGCCGGCGCGGAATACGTCATTTTGGGACATTCCGAACGCCGCCAATATCAAGGCGAGAGCGACGCGCTTATCGCCGAGAAAGCCGTGGCGGCGTGCAAAGAGGGGCTAAGGCCCATTATTTGTGTGGGCGAGACAGAGGCGGTGCGCGATGCGGGTGAAGCCGAGCAGGTCGTCACAGCGCAGCTTACCGCCAGCCTGCCAAAGGATTTTCCAGTGGAGATGGGCTCCGAGGAACTGGCTGTCGCTTACGAGCCCGTTTGGGCGATTGGGACGGGGCGCACGCCGACGACCAGCCAAATTGCACAAATGCATTCCGCGTTACGCGGTGCCCAGACCGCGCGTTTTGGCTCCGAAATTGCGGTTAAAATCCGAATTCTTTATGGCGGCTCGGTCAAGCCGGACAATGCTGCGGAGCTCTTGGCGGTACCCAATGTTGATGGAGCACTGGTAGGCGGAGCAAGCCTGAAAGCTGGAGATTTTCTCGCGATCATCCGCGCCTCGGCGCAGCTAACATAGATTAAGGTTTCCGCGCGTTAATCTTAACAGCTGCAATTTTCGATAAATTTCTCACAAATACGCATTGCATTTTGTACTTCGCCTTAAATGCGGGTGCGCTAGAGCAAGGGTGTTGTGTTGAGTGGGGAACACTAGTTGATGGCTGCCGATCAATTCATAAGCGCCGAGGCGCTCGTTTTTAAGCCCGAGTCGGTAAAGCGGACCGCAATAAACACGTGCCTGCGCGCCTTAGGTTTTCGAAATGTCAAACAGGCAAACTCGCTCGAAGACCTGAAACAACTCCTTCAGGCCAGCTCGCCAGACATTTTGTTGTGCGCTTCGGACCATGCCGACGAGGAGCTCATCAAGCTTGTTCAGTCCCTGCGCGAAGGGTTGATCGCGCCAAATCCATTTATGGTTGTCTTGGCAATGTCCTGGTGCTCGGACGATGAAACCGTCACCGCCTATCGCAATGCAGGAGTGGATGGCTTTCTAAGCTTGCCCGCTTCTTCGCCAATGCTTGGTAATTTTCTCCAAGGGCAAATAGAGCAAGGCAAGAAATTCGTGGCGACGTCTGATTATGTTGGACCTGATCGGCGCCGTGACCCTGCGCGTTCCGGTACGGAATGCTTCAAAGTCGTAAATTCGTTTCGCTTAAAAACAATTGGATCACCGGAAGGCGAGGTCGAAAGCCAAGTCACGACAGCATTGCAGAAAAGTATTGCGCGGCTCGGCGCGGCGCGTCGGCGCGCCGATGTGATACAACTCTGTATTCAGTGGCGCTTATTGGAGCGCTGCAGGTCCGGCTCACCGGACGCCAAGAATTTCCTGCGCTGGTTGCGCGATATCGCGCAAGATGTCGAATCACGTACCGGACAGGCTTCGGAAAACACAACGCGCCATCACTGTCACACGATTTGCGACGCTACGAATTCGATGGAAGCGATGGTGTATCGTGCAACCGATAGCGAAGCCGAGAAAAGCATAGCGTGTACCGCACATATCGAGCGCCTGGGTAGGGCAGTGTTCTCGCTTGCCGAGTTATTTGCCCCTGAATCTGTTATGCCAATGACGTCGCCCGAATTAGATGAGTTGGCCGCCAAAATTGACATTCGGCGCCACCGGCCCAAATTTTCCGTGCAGCCGCTATCTCTTGCTGGATAGAAGACTGACGGGATAGGGGGCGGGGACCTTCTCGTTTGCGAGGGATCATCTAAGTCTCAGGCCTTGAAATTGCAGCCTTAGGCGTGAATATCCACAGATGGCGATATTGGGGCTTTTCCCCGCTAGACCTTTCGTCTATTGACGCAATGGTCACGCGAGGGTGTGGTCGGCCGGTTTTGGCCGCAAATATGCCCAAAAACAGTGAAGGCTCATGCAGTCCGTTCTTATTGTCATTCATCTCCTGGTCGCAATGGCCTTGATCGGCGTCGTCTTGCTGCAGCGCTCCGAGGGCGGTGCGCTTGGGATCGGCGGCGGCGGCGGCGGCGGTGCGGGCTTCGGAAGTCTATTTTCGCCGCGCGGCGCGGCGAGCACATTGACGCGGACGACCGCAATATTGGCTTTTCTGTTCCTGGTCACCAGCATGTCACTGACATTTGCCTCGCTGGGCGCGCGCCAGGATAATTCGATTTTTGGCGTCACCCCGGGCGCGCCCGGCGCCCCGCCAACACTGCCTTCGAGTGGTCCGCCCGCTCTTCCCGCCGGCGCACCCACAGAACCGGTACCGGCCGAACCCGCACCACTCGATTTGGCCCCGGCGGGTCCGCCAACTCTACCCGGTGCCCCCCCTGAACTTCCTCAAAACTGATTCTTAGTCGATTTATTGAATGGGATTTGTCGTTCTGGCTGCATGTGATTCCCGTGCCGGGCGGGCCTGCGGCAAATTTATTGTGGGATTTCGATATTAGCGCTTGAGCAAAGCTCTCGCTTACGACATTTTGTAATTCCATGGCGCGGTTGATTTTCATAACCGGCGGCGTGGTCTCTTCCCTCGGTAAGGGTCTGGCTTCAGCGGCATTGGGTGCTCTATTGCAGGCGCGCGGATACACCGTCCGTCTTCGCAAACTCGACCCTTATTTGAACGTTGATCCCGGCACGATGAGCCCGTCCCAACATGGTGAGGTTTACGTTACCGATGACGGGGCGGAGACCGATCTCGATCTTGGACATTATGAACGTTTTACCGGTGTTGCCTCGTCGCGTTCCGACAATGTGACGGCCGGCAGCATCTATCAGGAGATTATCGCCAAGGAACGTCGCGGTGGTTATCTCGGCTCGACGATTCAAGTCATTCCCCACGTGACCGACGCCATCAAAGAATTCGTAATGGCCAAGCAGGAGGGGCTTGATTTTCTTCTATGCGAGATCGGCGGCACGGTCGGCGATATCGAAGGCCTTCCTTTTTTCGAAGCCATTCGCCAACTCGGAAACGAACTTGGCAGAGATCAGGTTGCCTTCGTGCATCTCACCCTGGTTCCCTATATTTCGAGCGCGGGTGAATTGAAGACCAAGCCAACCCAGCATTCGGTAAAGGAATTGCGCGGTATCGGCATCCAGCCCGACATCATCCTTTGCCGCTGCGACAGGGAAGTGCCGGAAGAGGAGCGGCGAAAAATCGCGCTGTTCTGTAATGTGAGGGCAGAGCGCGTCATCCCGGCGCTAAATCTCGGCACCATTTACGACGCACCCACCGCTTATCATCAGGCAGGTCTGGATACCCAGGTGCTCGACGTTTTCGGCATCGACGACGCCCCGCCGCCTGAGTTGTCGCGCTGGCAAAACGTGGTCGAGCGCGTCACCAAGCCCGAAGGCTCGGTGAAGATCGCGGTCGTTGGAAAATATATGCAGGTGCGAGATTCTTATAAATCACTCACAGAAGCGCTGGCCCATGGCGGTCTCGCCAATAAAGTGCGCGTCGAAGTGGAATGGATCGAAAGTGAAATATTCGAGAAGGCCGAATCCGCGGTGTACCTCGAAGAAATGAACGGAATTCTCGTTCCGGGCGGTTTCGGAGAGCGCGGTGCGGAAGGCAAAGTTGCCGCGGCAACATTCGCGCGTGAACGCGATGTGCCGTATTTTGGGATTTGTTTTGGCATGCAGATGGCCGTGATCGAGGCCGCGCGCAACCTCAGTGGTTTGGAGGGTGCGGGTTCCACCGAGTTTGTGGGTACGCGCGGAGAACAGCCCAAACATCCGGTTGTCTGTTTGATGACCGAATGGCTGAAAGATAATGCAACCCAGCGCCGCGATGAGGGTGCCGACAAGGGTGGCACCATGCGGCTTGGCGCCTATGACGCGGTTTTAACTAAGGGCAGCCGGGTTGCCGCCATCTACGGCACGAACGCGATCAGCGAGCGCCATCGCCACCGCTATGAGGTCAATATTGGTTATCGCGAGCAGCTCGAGGCCAATGGCTTGGTGTTTTCGGGGCTGTCTCCGGATGGCGTTTTGCCTGAGATCGTCGAAATTCCTTCACATCCCTGGTTCATCGGCGTGCAATTCCATCCTGAGCTGAAATCGAAGCCGCTTGATCCGCATCCGCTCTTTGCTTCCTTTATCGAAGCCGCGGTGCGCCAGAGCCGGCTGGTTTAGCGGGAACCCAACCTGTCATCCCCGGCGAGCCCAGCATTTAGCTGGGCGAGGGAAGGGGACCCAGGTGTCGAAAGCCGCACACTACTCTAACTCCTGGGTTCCCTTCTCCTCGCAACGCCCCGGCGCGCTTCGCACGCCAATTTTCAATTGCGCGGCAAAGCCGCGCGGGGCAATGCTCGGCCGGGAATGACAGAGTAGGTGGGAGTAGTGCCCCAATATCGACGCCGCACGCTGAACCGCGTAGAAAGCACTCATGAGCGCACCTAATGCCATCGTCACAGTCGGTACTGTAGAAATCGGCAATACGAAGCCATTATCGCTTATTGCCGGGCCGTGCGTGCTCGAAAGCCGTACTCATGCGCTGGAGATGGCTTCGGCCTTAAAAGAGATCGCGGCCAAAGTGGGCATCGGGCTTATCTATAAGACCAGTTTCGACAAAGCCAATCGCACCAGCTCCCAATCAGAGCGGGGTTTGGGGCTTGAGGAAGCACTTCCCATCTTTGCGGAAATTCGGGAGAGCTTAGGCGTGCCCGTGCTCACCGATGTGCATGAGCGCGAACAATGCGCCATTGCCGCAAAGGCAGTAGATGTGTTGCAGATTCCCGCCTTTCTTTGCCGCCAAACCGATTTGCTCATTTCCGCCGCGCAAACGGGCAAGGTCGTCAATGTGAAGAAAGGTCAGTTTTTGGCGCCTTGGGATATGAAAAATGTCATCGCCAAACTGACGGGCGCCGGCAATCCAAACGTGCTGACTACCGAGCGCGGCGTGTCCTTCGGCTACAACACTCTCGTTTCCGACATGCGTGCGCTTCCGATCTTAGCACAGCTCGGTGCCCCGGTGGTGTTCGATGCCACCCATTCGGTGCAGCAGCCCGGCGGACAGGGGACAAGCTCGGGCGGCGATCGCGAAATGGTTCCGGTGCTGGCGCGCGCAGCTGTTGCGATCGGCGTCGCCGCCGTTTTTATGGAAACCCATCAAGACCCGGACAATGCGCCCTCCGATGGACCCAATATGGTCGTGTTGCAAGACTTACCCGCGCTTCTTGCCGAGCTGGTCGAAATCGATGCCATCGCCAAGCGGCGGGCCGCGAATCAATTGACGTAATAGTCCCAGCGTACTGAGATCAGACGCCCGCCATCGAATTCAAAGGATATCGTGTCGGTCTCGCCACAATAGTAGCTCCACCTCGAACTATCGCTCTGCAATTCGTGTGCTTGGCCAAAGATTCTTTCGACATCTGAAGTCTGGGATATTCCGAGCTCAATTCCGAACGGTATCTCGTAGTTTGCATTCTTGGTTTCGATATATCCGATTAGAACCCGGCCGCTCGCGGGGATCGAGGCGTATATTTCCAAGCCGGAATAGAACAGCCGATGGAAATTAATGGGACTTATAAGAAAAGGTTGACGCCACCCACTTTCTGCCCCAATCTCCTGCCGCGCAACGCGAAGGGAGTTAAGTATAATGGATTTTGGATCGAAATTAGGGCACTTCCTGCTTTTCGTCCTCCTTACGATAATCACCTTGGGGCTTTACCTGTTGTGGTTCCAGGTCACTATGACCCAAGAGCGCAACAAACTGGGATGTCCCGGTCGATGTTGAAAAGTTGAGGTAGGTGTCGCTCTCCTGGAGCCGTTAGGCTCCGGGTGCTGCAAACCCAAAAGGGAGAACGACACCATGGGAAATAATATCCGTAGTTCCAGCCTCCCGAAAGCCCTTGCCCCCTCGATTCCTATGCCGCCCCTGGCGGACGCGATGGACGCAGTCCATCTCAGCGTGGATCGGTTTTGTCTTCTGGCTGGGGTCGAGGCCTTGGCCGAGATGATGGAGGAGGACGCCACGACCGTGTGCGGGGCCCGACATCGCCGCCATGGGGACCGTCGAGGTTATCGCTGGGGCAGGACACATAGCGAGATCGGCTACCACGGCGGCAAAGTGAAGGTGGCCCGGCCACGGGTTCGTGACCGGGCGGGCAAAGAGGTGAGCTTGGAGAGTTGGCAGGCGCTACGCGATACCAACCTGCTGCTCGAGTGGGCGCTCAACCTGATGGTGCTGAACGTGTCGACCCGCAAGTACCACCGCGCGGTCCGTCTGCCCGAGGGCGACCTGGCGAAAGCGCGTGGCGACGGCACCTCGAAGTCGGCCGTTTCCCGGCGCTTTGTGGCGCTGTCACGCAAGAAGATGAAGGCCTGGCTCGCCTCGGATCTCTCGGAACTCGACCTGCTAGTCATCCAGATCGACGGTCTGCATGTCGGCGACCATGTCCTGATGGCGGCGATCGGCGTCGATGGCAACGGCGACAAGCATGTCCTGGCCGTGGTCGAGGGGGCGACGGAGAACACGGTCATCGTCCAGGCCTTGACCGACAATCTCCTCGCCAGGGGGCTCGATCCGACACTGCCGCGGCTGTTCATCGTCGATGGCGCGAAGGCACTCAGCAAAGCGATCCGAAACACCTTCGGTGTGGCCGCCGCCATCCAGCGCTGCCAGGTCCACAAGGGCCGTAACATCATCGAGCGCCTGCCCCAACATTTGCACGCGAGCGTCAAGAAGGCGCCCCGTCAGGCCTGGGACCAGGACGACGCAAACAAGGCCGAGCGGCTCTTGCGCAACCTGGTCCGGCGTCTGGAGCATGAGGAACCGGGCGTCTCGGGCAGCATCCTGGAGGGGCTGGAGGAGATCCTCACCGTCATCCGCCTCGGCCTACCGCACGAACTCCGGCGCTCGCTCGCCTGCACCAACATCGTCGAGAACGCGCTCGGCACGGTGCGCCAGGTCACCCGCAACGTCAAACGCTGGAGACACGCCGAGATGGCGCTCAGATGGACCGCCGCCGGCCTGCTGGAGGCCCAGAAAACCTTCCGTCGCCTCAAGGCCTATCGCCAGCTGCCCATCCTCCGAAATGCTCCCCAGGAACACTTGAGAAAGGCTCAGGCCGACAGTGCCATTGAAACCATCATGAAGGCAGCATAGCATCACCAACCAGCGACGCCTGCCCCACGAATTTCAACAGAGATAGGGACATCGCCCACAACAAACTCCTGAAGGAGATTCGAGACAGCCTGAATGGTCGATGATGGCGCTATGACAGACGACGAGAGAAAAGGGTCGACCCTGTTTTGCTACGCGATCGCTCTAGCGGTGCGGAAACTGGACGATGGGAACTTCACGGGCCTCAACAGTCAGACTTTTCTAGTCCAAGTCGAAGGGCAGATTGAAGAAGTGGTCAAGATTCTTGATCCGGAGGACCGAAATACTGCCGGAAAACACGGTCGAAGACTGACCGCAATGGTAAGTTCCCTGATCGAATCTCATGAGGCAGATTTAGCTCGGTTCCCCAAGCCGCATCTTGTGTGGCCTCCGGAGGAATAGAAGGCCTCTTATCGTCCGGGGGAAGGGTGGTAGACATAAAACAGCACCTCGGTTAGGTTTCTCAAACTCAACCGAGTGTGCTTCACACCTGCTTTTCGCCCCGTGCTGGTCGTCAAACCTGCGGGGCGTTTCTACGTCAGTGAGACAGCTTTATCAGAACTCCAAGGTCGGCCTGTGTAAGGCGGGCTTCTAATTCCTTCTTCTCCGTGATCGCTTCATGGTACTGGCGCAGGCTATCCCAGATAGCGACACCATCCACCGTAACGGCTTTGTTACTGTAGAGTTGGAAGACTCCACGGTCCCTATCTCCATCTGCTCGGGGGATTTGGTTGGACCCTGCTGACGAAAGCGGAGACGTCCTGCGATAGGATTTTGATCGCAGGAGGTGCAAATGTCGAAGCAGAATGGGAACAAGGGCCGGCGGTTTGATCGGGCCTTCAAGGAAGAAGCCGTCCGTCTTTTACAGACGAGCGGGCGCAGGCAGCGGCAGATAGCAGGAGATCTTGGGATCAGCGTCAGCGCGCTCGGCCGCTGGGTCGCAGAATTGCGTGAGGAGGATTTGCTTTCCGGTCCGCATGAGGATGCAGCGAAGGAGATTACCCGCCTACGCCGAGAGCGTGATCTGGCCCGTCAGGAACGTGATCTCCTAAAAAAAGCGCTGGCCTTCTTCGCCAGGGAAAGTCGATGAGGTTCCGGTTCATCGACGCGGAGAGGGCCGGGTTGGCGATGCCGATATTCCGCCTGTGCAGACTGCTGCAGGTCAGCGTCTCAGGCTTCTACGCTTGGCGCAATCGCGGCCCAAGCCGGCGACAGCTCGATGACATGGTTCTACTCGCCCATGTCCGGGCAGCCTTTCGGCGCAGCCGCGAGAGCTACGGTGCAGAGCGGGTCCATCACGAGCTTGCCGAGAATGGGATCGAGGTTGGACGCCATAGGGTGGCTCGGCTGATGCGGGGAAATGGGTTGTCTCCAAAACGGAAACAGAAGTTCAAAAAGACGACGGACAGCCAGCACAACAAGGCCGTCGCATCGAACCTTCTCGACCAGAACTTCTCCGCCGAGGCACCCAACGAGAAATGGGCTGCCGACATCAGCTATATCTGGACGGCACAGGGCTGGCTGTACCTGGCCGTCATGCTCGACCTCTACTCCCGGCGCGTCATCGGCTGGGCCGTGGGCGCTCGCATGACCAGCGACCTGCCGCTCAGGGCGCTTAACCGTGCTATCGGGCTGCGCCAACCTGGCGCCGGTGTGATCCACCATAGCGATTAGGGAAGCCAGGGCGAGTTCAATCGGTCGTCGCAACACTCTGGCATAGGAGGTTGCTATGACGGTACGCAGACGGCGGTCGGATCGGTCTGGACGGAGCAAGTTGCATTCGCCAGGTCGACCGGACTCGGCACGGCGTGGGGAGCTTGTTCGGTTCTGGGCAGCGATTGCGACGGGGCGTTCGAGCGAGGACGCGGCCCGAGATGCCGGTGTATCCCCTCCGGTAGGCTCGAGGTGGTTCCGGAGGTCGGGCGGCATGCCACCATCACATTTATCGCAATCGGCCAAGCCGCTGTCAGGACGTTACCTGTCTTTCGAGGAACGTGAGGAGATTGCTCTTCTGCGCGCTCAGGGAAGAGGCATACGTCATATTGCTTGCCGGCTGGAGCGAGCACCGTCGACGATCTCCCGCGAGGTGCGGCGCAACGCGGCGACCCAAAGCGGTGGCCTGGACTACCGAGCAACGACGGCGCAGTGGCATGCTGATCGATCAGCCAAAAGGCCGAAGCCTGCCAAGCTGGCAACGAATGAGGCGCTGCGGCGCTATGTGCAGGATCGGCTTGCGGGTCGGATCTCGGCACCGGATGGAACGGTGATCGAGGGGCCACGCGTCGTCTGGAACGGTCGTCGGCATGGGCCGCGGCAGCGCAGGCGATGGGCCAGGGCCTGGAGTCCTGAGCAGATCGCGCATCGTCTTCGGATCGACTATCCTGGGGACGGGCCCGAGGATCAAGCGATGCGGATCAGTCATGAGGCGATCTATCAGGCGCTCTACGTACAGGGCCGCGGCGCTCTACGTCGTGAGCTGACCGCCTGCCTTCGCACGGGAAGGGCACTGCGCGTGCCTCGGGCACGTAGCCGCCGGCGGGGAAAATCTTTCGTCACGCCTGAGGTCATGATCAGTGAACGATCGGCGGAAGCAGCTGATCGGGCCGTACCCGGACACTGGGAAGGTGACCTGATCATCGGCTTGGGCAGATCGGCGATCGGCACTCTGGTGGAACGCACCACGCGGTTCACAATGCTGCTGCATCTTCCCCGAATGGAAGGCCACGGCACCGTCCCGCGCGTGAAGAACGGGCCTGCGCTTGCCGGTCATGGGGCTGAAGCGGTTCGCGGTGCCATCGCCCGGACGATCACGACATTGCCAGCGCAGCTTCGCCGCTCGCTGACCTGGGACCAGGGAGCAGAGATGGCCAGGCATGCGGATCTGCGGATCGCAACCGGCCTTCCCGTCTACTTCTGCGAACCGCACAGCCCTTGGCAACGCGGAACGAACGAGAACACTAATGGACTGCTTCGACAGTACTTCCCGAAAGGAACCGATCTGAGCGCACACAGTCCGGACGTACTCGCAGTTGTTGCTGACGCGCTTAATACACGGCCCCGCAAGGCCCTCGGATGGAGAACTCCCGCCGAAGCTCTGGACCAGTGCTTGCAGGCCAGTCAAACTGAACGTGTTGCGACGACCGGTTGAACCCGCCCAGTACTGCTCAGACGCATACCAGGCGCGCCTCGGTGAACTCGGTTTCCTCGCCTCAATGAGCGGTAAGGGAAATTGCTATGATAACGCCGTCGTCGAGACCTTCTTCAAAACCATCAAGTCAGAACTGATCTGGAGGACTGTGTTCATGTCAAGAAGCCAAGCTGAAACTGCCATAGCCGGATACATCGACGGGTTCTATAATCCAGTCCGTCGGCACTCGACGCGGGACTTCACAAGCCCCGTCAAATTCGAGGCAGAAGCAATGCAAACGGTGTAGGGCGCCTCCACTTTTCCTGGATGGGTCCAGGTTAGCTTTGCAGCCAAGTCGGATAGGTCTAGTCCAGCGCTCCGTATCCGTTCCATGAGCAGTGAGAGTTTCTTCTCATTCTCTGCATAGGCTATCGCGAGCGCGCCAACGCCGGCAGTAATTTCTTCATCTGTCATGGAATATATCTTGCCTATCCGGTTTACACCCACACCCACTAGGGCTAGAATGGGCGCAAACCGGATATAGGGGAGCGCGCCATGGATGTTCTCGACCGCGCCGATCTCCCATGAGAACGGCGGTGACAAATTAGTCCACGGAAGCGGCGGGATTTCCCAGCCGCGGGCGGAGTAAAACTCTGCCACCTGTAGCCTTCGATCTTTTTTGAGATGGAAGGCGGGAGGATGTACACCGTGGACCTATATCTGCGCGTTCGGCTGGCCTGCCATGTTGATGGTCTGAGCCAGCGAGAGGCGGCAAGTCGGTTTGGCATTGCGCGCGAGACGGTGAGGAAGATGCTGCGGCATTCGGAATCGCCGGGATATCGGCGACGCCAGCCACCGAAACGCCCGAAACTGGCCCCCTTCACGGATATCATCGACCGTATTCTGGAGGAGGACCGAACGGTTCACCGTAAGCAGCACCAAACGGCGAAGCGTATATTCGAGCGCCTTCGCGACGAACATGGCTTCACGGGCAAAGAGACCATCGTGAAGGATTACGTTCGGGAACGGCGCCTTCGCCGGCGTGAGATGTTTGTGCCGTTGTCACATCCTCCGGGCCATGCTCAAGCGGACTTTGGCGAGGCGGATGCGATCATCGCCGGCGTCAAGTATCGGGCGCATTTTTTCGTCATGACACTTCCCCACAGCGATGCCTGCTTCGTTGCGGCCTACCCAGCGGCGGCGACGGAGGCCTGGCTGGACGGGCACAACAGAGCCTTTGTTTTTTTCGGCGGCGTTCCCCAATCGATTCTTTACGACAACGACAAGTGTCTGGTGTCGCGCATCTTGTCAGATGGCACGCGGCAACGAACGCGGGCGTTCAGCGGGCTGCAGTCCCATTACCTCTTCGAGGACCGCTACGGCCGTCCCGGCAAGGGTAACGACAAAGGCAATGTGGAGGGGGTGGTCGGCTATGCCCGGCGGAACTTCATGACGCCGCTTCCCCGGTTCGCGAGCTGGGACGCCTTCAATGGCCACCTGGAAGAGCAATGCCGCAACCGGCAAGGCAACGTCCTGCGCGGCCACCGCGAGAGCATCGGCGAACGGTTTGTGCGTGACCGCGAAGCGTTGAAGAGGCCACTGCCGGCACCGTTCGACGCGTGCGACAAGCAGGGCACGCGGGTCAACTCGCTGTCCCTGGTGCGCTACCGGACGAATGACTATTCCGTGCCCGTCGCCTACGGCCATCAGGAAGTCTGGATCCGTGGCTATGTCCACGAGGTGGTTATCGGTTGCGGCACCGGGATCATTGCCCGACACCCCCGTTCCTACGACCGGGAAGATATGGTCTTCGATCCGATCCACTACCTGCCTTTGCTGGAGCACAAGATCGGTGCCCTGGATCAGGCCGCGCCGCTAGCCGGATGGGAACTGCCTGATGCCTTCCCAACCCTGCGCCGTTTCCTGGAGGCGCGCATGGGCAAGGCCGGCAAGCGAGAATACGTCCAGGTCCTTCGGCTTCTGGAGACCTTCGATCTCGAGGTGCTTCACGGCGCGGTGAAGGACGCCCTGCGCCTGGGTGCGATCGGCTACGACGCCGTCAAACACCTTGTGCTGTGCCGTATCGAGCGACGCCCGCCCAAACTCGACCTGGATATCTATCCCTACCTGCCTCGGGCCAACGTGGCGACCACGGCCGCCGCCAGTTATATGAGCTTGTTGGGTGGAGGCGCGTCATGACCGATACGCCGCAAGTGTTGCTGGCCCATCACCTCAAGACCCTGAAACTGCCGACGTTCCTGCGCGAATACGACAAGCTGGCCCGCCAATGCGCCACCGAGGGCGCCGACCATGTGCGGTATCTTGTCCGTCTGACCGAGTTGGAACTGATCGACCGTGAGCGCCGCATGGTCGAGCGGCGGATCAGACAGGCCAGGTTCCCCGCCGTCAAAAGCCTCGACAGCTTCGACTTCAAGGCCATCGCATCGCTCAACAAGATGCTGGTTCTGGAGTTGGCGCGATGCGAATACGTCGAGCGTCGTGAGAATATCATCGCGCTCGGCAACTCAGGCACCGGCAAGACCCATATCGCCCTCGGTCTCGGTCTGGCGGCCTGCCAAAAGGGGCTCTCCGTCGGCTTCCTCACGGCCGCTGCCCTGGTTCATGAACTGATGGAGGCCAGGGATGAAAAACGCCTGTTGCGCCTGCAGAAGCAACTGGCAAAGTATCACCTTCTGATCATCGACGAACTCGGCTTCGTGCCGCTCTCGAAGACCGGCGCCGAGCTGCTGTTCGAAGTCTTCAGCCAGCGCTACGAGCGGGGCTCGATCCTGGTGACCTCCAACTTGCCGTTCGATGAGTGGACGGAGATATTCGGCTCGGAACGCCTGACCGGGGCTTTGCTGGACCGCCTCACCCACCATGTCCATATCCTGGAAATGAACGGCGAGAGCTATCGTCTCAACCAAAGCCAAAAACGGCGGAAATCCCCAAAAATACCTGCTTAACCGCCGGTGCAATGGTTGACCCGGTTGGTCCACAGGAACCTCCCACGCTGCTTCGCTCCGCGTAACGCAAGCGCTACTCGAAGCAGCGCGGGTCCCTCCTATGGACTACCGGGACACCCCCCCAACACCGCGTACCGCATAACGTTAAGTGGACTAGTTTTGCTCCGCCCGGGTGGACTAATTTTGCTCCGCCGTTGACACGCCGGGATCGCTGATCGTTACTGACGATTGGAGCGGCTATGCTGGCCTCGGTAAGCGCGGCTATGAGCACTTTGGACCCTGCTGACGAAAGTGGAGACGTCCTGCGATAGGATTTTGATCGCAGGAGGTGCAAATGTCGAAACAGAATGGGAACAAGGGCCGGCGGTTTGAACGGGCCTTCAAGGAAGAAGCCGTCCGTCTTTTACAGACGAGCGGGCGCAGGCAGCGGCAGATAGCAGGAGATCTTGGGATCAGCGTCAGCGCGCTCGGCCGCTGGGTCGCAGAATTGCGTGAGGAGGATTTGCTTTCCGGTCCGCATGAGGATGCAGCGAAGGAGATTACCCGTCTACGCCGAGAGCGTGATCTGGCCCGTCAGGAACGTGATCTCCTAAAAAAAGCGCTGGCCTTCTTCGCCAGGGAAAGTCGATGAGGTTCCGGTTCACCGACGCGGAGAGGGCCGGGTTGGCGATGCCGATATTCCGCCTGTGCAGACTGCTGCAGGTCAGCGTCTCAGGCTTCTACGCTTGGCGCAATCGCGGCCCAAGCCAGCGACAGCTCGATGACATGGTTCTACTCGCCCATGTCCGGGCAGCCTTTCGGCGCAGCCGCGAGAGCTACGGTGCAGAGCGGGTCCATCACGAGCTTGCCGAGAATGGGATCGAGGTTGGACGCCATAGTGTGGCTCGGCTGATGCGGGGAAATGGGTTGTCTCCAAAACGGAAACAGAAGTTCAAAAAGACGACGGACAGCCAGCACAACAAGGCCGTCGCATCGAACCTTCTCGACCAGAACTTCTCCGCCGAGGCACCCAACGAGAAATGGGCTGCCGACATCAGCTATATCTGGACGGCACAGGGCTGGCTGTACCTGGCCGTCATGCTCGACCTCTACTCCCGGCGCGTCATCGGCTGGGCCGTGGGCGCTCGCATGACCAGCGACCTGCCGCTCAGGGCGCTTAACCGTGCTATCGGGCTGCGCCAACCTGGCGCCGGTGTGATCCACCATAGCGATCGGGGAAGCCAGTACTGCTCAGACGCATACCAGGCGCGCCTCGGTGAACTCGTCCACATACCGTTGCAGGTGCTTGGCGCTGATCTTGTGGTAGGTGCCCTTGTGCGCGCGCTTGAGCATACTCCAGAACGACTCGATGCCGTTAGTGTGAGCCCATATCATTGACGTACTCTCCGACGCTGTGGCGGACGCTCTCATGCTCGAATGGCATGCCCTTATAGGCCGCCGCGTCGTCGGTATAGACCGTTGCGCCAGCGAGCGCGGTGGCGACAACGAAGCTCTGTAGTGTCTTAGCGTCTGTCGCCTTCACGACCGCAGCCCTGATCTTGTTGGTCTTTCGATCCTTCGCACCGACAACGGCGGTCTTGCCAACTGTACCCCGGCCAGCCCTGATCTTGTCCTTGGAGTGCTTGTTGCGCTCCCTGCCGCCCATATAGGTTTCGTCAACCTCGACCGGTCCGACGAACTGCTCAAGATCACCGCTGTTCCAAGCCTTGCGGATGCGCTGGAGCATGAACCACGCCGCCGGCTGGGATACGCCGATATCGCGATGGAGCTTCATGCTCGACACGCCCTTGAGGCTGGTCAAATGCAGGTAGATTGCGAAAACCCACTTGCGTAAAGGTATTTTGGAGCTTTCCAGAACTGTGCCGACCTTGACCGAGAAATAGGACCGGCAATCAGAACACCAATATGGCATCTTTGCGTGCGAAGATTCGCAAGTACCTGTGCTTCCGCATCGTGGGCAGTGCCGACCATTTGGCCATACACGAGATTCAAACCACTCGCGAGCGCTTTCCTCGGTCGGGAACATGTCGCAAAGCTGCATCATTGTGATGCCTTCGCGGTCTGATTTTCCAGGTGCTTTGTGTGCCATGGCCGATCTCCTTGCTACCCCATGAATATAGGGATTACAGGATAGCTTGTCAACCCTTCCTTATAAGCCCCAATTAATAAGGGTCGTGGTGTCGTGCGGGTTGGTCTGAACGTTGATTGTTTCGCCGCGGATGGGCGCGAATCCCCTCAATTGCTGAAGGGAAGGATCAAGCGGTATGCCGATGTTAGATTCGCAGATTTCGTAAATAGTGTCTGGTAAGTTCGGTGCGACAAATTCAGCTCGAGAATCAGTGGGTGGCGAGGTTAAAAATGCCACGATTGCTACCGTAGTTACCTTGAATGCCGGCAGGTGCATTATTTTCATTTCCTCAATTAAGGGTGCTCCGGGTCGATAGACCAACACCACCTTGCGGCAAATATACGGCGAAATGTGAATATCACTAGGCAACTTGACACCAACCTTTGGTGGGCAACAACGGAAACTTGAAGCAGGCTCATCTGTCCCCTAGAACAAATACGAACTCTTGAGCCAATGGAGCCGCCATGACCGCCATCGTCGACATCCTCGCGCGCGAGATTCTCGACAGCCGCGGTAACCCCACGATCGAGGTCGATGTCACGCTCGAAGAAGGCTCTTTTGGGCGTGCTGCGGTGCCCTCGGGCGCTTCTACCGGGGCGCACGAGGCTCATGAATTACGCGACGGTGATGCGCGCTATGGTGGTAAGGGCGTCCTGCAGGCAGTCGCCGCCGTGAATGGCGAAATTTTCGATGCCTTGAGCGGAATGGACGCCGAAGACCAGCTTCGCCTCGACAATCTAATGCGCAGCTTGGACGGCACGCCGAATAAAGCGCGGCTGGGTGCAAATGCGATCCTAGGCGTATCGCTCAGCATCGCGAAAGCTGCCGCTGAGGCTGCCGGCGCGCCGCTCTATCGTTATCTCGGTGGGCCGACCGCCCAAACGCTGCCGGTGCCAATGATGAACATCGTCAATGGCGGCGCCCATGCCGACAATCCCATCGACTTTCAAGAATTCATGCTCATGCCGGTCGGTGCGGCGGATTTCTCCGAAGGCCTACGAACCGGCGCAGAAATCTTCCATGCGTTGAAAAAAGCGCTGAGCGAAGCGGGTCACAATACCAATGTTGGCGATGAGGGCGGCTTTGCGCCGAATCTCGCCTCTGCCGACGAAGCACTTGGTTTCGTCATGCGCGCGATCGAAGCTGCAGGCTTTAAGCCCGGCGACGATGTGGTGTTGGCGCTCGACACGGCCTCGACCGAGTTCTATCGCGACGGAAAATATGTTTTGCAAGGCGAGGGCAAAACGCTCGACGCAGCTGCGATGGTGAAGCTCTATGGCGACCTTTGCGCGCGCTATCCCATTGCCTCTATCGAAGACGGTATGGCGGAAGATGATTGGGACGGCTGGGCCGAATTAACAAAAGCCATCGGTAAAAAAGTTCAGCTTGTCGGCGACGATCTTTTTGTCACCAATACAGCGCGCTTAAAACAAGGCATCGAAAAAGGAATCGCCAATGCGATTCTAGTGAAGGTCAACCAGATCGGCTCGCTATCCGAAACTTTGGAAGCGGTGGGCACCGCGCACCGCGCTTCCTATCGGGCGGTGATGTCGCATCGCTCCGGCGAAACCGAGGATTCCACTATCGCCGACCTGGCGGTGGCAACCAATTGCGGGCAGATCAAGACCGGCTCGCTTTCGCGCTCCGATCGCTTGGCAAAATATAATCAGTTACTCAGGATCGAAGAAGAACTTGGCGATCAGGCGACTTACGCGGGACGGGGAGCATTGAAATCATGAGCGAAGAGAAATTAGTCGCCCTCGATGTTTGGGAGGCGCCGGCACGCCCCTCGCGTTCGAAATTTCCTGCGGAATTTACGGAGCGGCTGGACAAGCGCGTCAAACATCCCTTGGGCGATCTCTTTGGGCTGAGCGTTTTTGGCGTGAACCTCACCAAGCTTCCGCCGGGCGGGCACTCGGCGATCCGTCATGCGCACTCCGTCAACGACGAATTCATCTATATCGTCGAAGGCGAGCCGACCCTGGTTTCCGATGCGGGCGAGACGCCAATGAAGCCTGGCATGTGCGCCGGCTTTAAGGCGGGCAATGGCGACGCCCACCATCTGATCAATAAGACCGATAAGGATGTGCATTATTTGGAGATCGGCGACCGGCTCCCCAATGACGAAGTGATCTTCCCGGACGACGATCTGGCCGTGATCAAGAAAGACGGCAAACGCAGCTTCTTCCACAAAGACGGCACGCCGTATTTGGACCCATCCAGGAAAAGTGGAGGCGCCCTACACCGTTTGCATTGCTTCTGCCTCGAATTTGACGGGGCTTGTGAAGTCCCGCGTCGAGTGCCGACGGACTGGATTATAGAACCCGTCGATGTATCCGGCTATGGCAGTTTCAGCTTGGCTTCTTGACATGAACACAGTCCTCCAGATCAGTTCTGACTTGATGGTTTTGAAGAAGGTCTCGACGACGGCGTTATCATAGCAATTTCCCTTACCGCTCATTGAGGCGAGGAAACCGAGTTCACCGAGGCGCGCCTGGTATGCGTCTGAGCAGTACTGGCTTCCCCGATCGCTATGGTGGATCACACCGGCGCCAGGTTGGCGCAGCCCGATAGCACGGTTAAGCGCCCTGAGCGGCAGGTCGCTGGTCATGCGAGCGCCCACGGCCCAGCCGATGACGCGCCGGGAGTAGAGGTCGAGCATGACGGCCAGGTACAGCCAGCCCTGTGCCGTCCAGATATAGCTGATGTCGGCAGCCCATTTCTCGTTGGGTGCCTCGGCGGAGAAGTTCTGGTCGAGAAGGTTCGATGCGACGGCCTTGTTGTGCTGGCTGTCCGTCGTCTTTTTGAACTTCTGTTTCCGTTTTGGAGACAACCCATTTCCCCGCATCAGCCGAGCCACCCTATGGCGTCCAACCTCGATCCCATTCTCGGCAAGCTCGTGATGGACCCGCTCTGCACCGTAGCTCTCGCGGCTGCGCCGAAAGGCTGCCCGGACATGGGCGAGTAGAACCATGTCATCGAGCTGTCGCTGGCTTGGGCCGCGATTGCGCCAAGCGTAGAAGCCTGAGACGCTGACCTGCAGCAGTCTGCACAGGCGGAATATCGGCATCGCCAACCCGGCCCTCTCCGCGTCGATGAACCGGAACCTCATCGACTTTCCCTGGCGAAGAAGGCCAGCGCTTTTTTTAGGAGATCACGTTCCTGACGGGCCAGATCACGCTCTCGGCGTAGGCGGGTAATCTCCTTCGCTGCATCCTCATGCGGACCGGAAAGCAAATCCTCCTCACGCAATTCTGCGACCCAGCGGCCGAGCGCGCTGACACTGATCCCAAGATCTCCTGCTATCTGCCGCTGCCTGCGCCCGCTTGTCTGTAAAAGACGGACGGCTTCTTCCTTGAAGGCCCGATCAAACCGCCGGCCCTTGTTCCCATTCTGCTTCGACATTTGCACCTCCTGCGATCAAAATCCTATCGCAGGACGTCTCCACTTTCGTCAGCAGGGTCCAAAGCGCCGCAGGAAATATTCGTGCAAGTAAAGGAATCTGCGTCGAAAGTAGGTTCTGAATAGCCCTCACACCGAGCCTGTCCGCCTTCGCCGAGGCTCCGGCAGCTCATTAGTCTCCAGCTCGTCCGCCGTAGTTTTAGCGTAGGCGGATCGAAGCAAGAGGCCCTATAAGCCGCCTCGACGGCCTAAAATGAGCGCGAGAGTGTTAACGCCGCGCCCCCACTTGACGCCCCGCGAATCAGAAAAAGCTTGACCAAGAGAATCACTATGTGATTCGATTCGTTTTATGGGAGTGCGTCGCCGAATCACCCAAAGTGCAGAGCTTCTGATCGTCCCAGCGATCTGTTGTGCCGTGACCATTTATTTCAGTTATGCCGGGATCGTCGGACCGCGCGGGCTTTTGGCCTGGAGCGAAACCGAGGCACGCCTTGCCTTAAGCCAGAGCGAGCTTGGCGAAATTCGCTCCGAGCGCATTGCCTTGGAACGCCGGATTAAGCTTCTCGACGAGCGCGCGCTGGACCCGGATTTGCTCGAAGAGGTCGCGCGCAACACCCTCGCGCAAGGAAGACCCGGAGAAGTCGCGATTCCACGCGAGAAGCAATAAAAACACCGCCGATTTTGCAATTTTCTTTGCTTTTTTCTTTGCCTTGCCAAGGCCCTTCGCCGCTTGCGATAAGACGCGCCTTAGCCCGGAGTTTTTCCGGACCCAACAAATATGACAGGAATTGGAATGGGACCCGCGAAAGCGGCAGCGGCTGCCAATGATACGGCCGAACCGGTGGCAAAAAGCGCGGGAGAGGCCGACCGCGCCGGACCGGACGGACTCAAGAAATTTTATCGCGACATGCTGCTCATCCGCCGCTTCGAAGAGAAGGCAGGGCAGCTTTACGGCATAGGCCTCATTGGCGGGTTTTGTCATCTCTACATTGGGCAGGAAGCGGTTGTTGTCGGCATGCAGGCCGCGATCCGAGACGACGACCAATTGATCACCACCTATCGCGACCACGGCCATATGCTGGCCTGCGGCATGGACCCCGGCGGCGTCATGGCTGAGCTGACCGGCCGCGCCACCGGCTATTCCCATGGCAAGGGCGGCTCGATGCACATGTTCAGCCGCGAGAAGAATTTCTTCGGCGGGCACGGGATCGTCGGCGCCAATGTTCCGATCGGGTCGGGCTTGGCCTTTGCCAATAAATATCGCGGCAACGACAATGTCTGCGTTACTTATTTTGGGGACGGCGCTGCCAATCAGGGCCAGGTCTTCGAATCCTTCAACATGGCGGAGCTTTGGCAACTCCCGGTCATCTATGTGATCGAGAACAATCAATATGCGATGGGCACCGCGGTTTCGCGCGCGGCCTCCGAGACCAAATTATATAAGCGTGGTGAGGCACAAAATATTCCCGGCGAAGCGGTGGACGGGATGGATGTCGAGGCGGTGTATGCCGCAGGTTGTAGAGCGGTTGCCTGCGCGCGCACCGGTGAAGGGCCATATATTTTGGAGATGAAAACCTATCGTTATCGCGGGCATTCCATGTCCGATCCGGCGAAATACCGTACCCGCGAAGAAGTTCAGGAAGTCCGCTCGACGCGCGATCCGATCGTGACCTTCGGCGTCCGCCTTGTTCAAGAAGGGCTTCTCACCGAGGAGGATTTGAAAGCGTTTGACAAAGAAGTTCGCGCAGACGTCAATCATGCCGCCGAATTTGCAACAGACTCGCCCGAGCCCGCTCCTGAGGAGCTCTATACGGACGTTTTGAAATAGCCATGGCGATTATACTCATGCCCGCTCTCTCGCCGACGATGGAAGAGGGAACGCTTGCCAAATGGCACGTGAAGGAAGGCGACGAAGTAAAATCGGGTGATATTCTTGCTGAGATCGAAACCGACAAGGTGACAATGGAGTTCGAAGCGGTCGATGAGGGCCGTATCTCCAAAATCCTTGTCGCCGAGGGCACCGAGGGTGTGAAGGTCAATGCGCCTATCGCAGAGCTTGTCGGCGAGGGCTCGGCGAGTGACGCAGCACCAAACGCACCCGCGCCATCAGCGCCCAAGGAAATTGCCCCTGCGGAAGTGGCGCCGGAGAACGAAGTCCTGGAGAAAAGATCTCCCGTAAAAATATCCACCGCGGTCAGTGCTCCGGCACTGATTATTCCCGACGATCCTGAAATTCCCGCCGGCACCGAATTTGAGAACACCACCGTGCGCGACGCATTGCGTGATGCCGTGGCCGAAGAAATGCGCCGCGACGATGCGGTCTTCTTAATGGGCGAGGAAGTCGCGCAATATCAGGGCGCGTATAAAGTCAGCCAAGGACTTTTGGAGGAGTTTACCGAGAAGCGCGTGATCGACACGCCGATCACAGAACATGGCTTTACTGGGCTAGGCATCGGTGCGGCTTTTAGCGGTCTCAAACCCATTGTCGAATTCATGACCTTTAATTTTGCCATGCAGGCCATGGACCAGCTGATAAATTCCGCCGCCAAGACGCTTTATATGTCGGGCGGGCAGATGGGCTGCCAGATTGTCTTTCGCGGGCCCAATGGGGCGGCCGCGCGTGTGGCCGCGCAACACAGCCAGGATTTCTCTGCCCTGTATGCGCAAGTACCGGGGCTAAAAGTGATTGCGCCCTATTTTGCCGCCGACGCCAAAGGGCTCCTAAAAGCCGCGATCCGCGATCCCAATCCCGTCATCTTCCTCGAAAATGAAATCGCGTATGGCCGCTCGTTCCCGGTGCCGAAGCTCGACGATTTCGTTCTTCCTATCGGCAAGGCGCGGATAATCCGAGAGGGGGCAGACGTCACGCTTGTCGCCCATTCGATATCGGTCGGGATGATCTTGGAAGCGGCAGAAATGCTCGTAAGCGAAGGGATCGACGCGGAACTGATCGATTTGCGCACGCTGCGCCCGCTCGATACAGCGACCGTGATTGAATCGGTAAAGAAAACCAACCGTATCGTCTGTGTCGAACAAGGTTGGCAGATTTGTTCCATCGGCTCGGAAATCGCCGCGCAAGTGGTCGATCAGGCCTTCGACTATCTCGATGCGCCGCCGGCGCGCATTGCCGGCGCCGATGTGCCGATGCCTTACGCCGCCAATTTGGAAAAACTTGCGCTGCCCACGGTTGAGCAAATCGTCGAGGCTGCCAAAGCCGTTTGCTATCGATAGAGCCATGGCCACAAATATTCTCATGCCTGCGCTGTCGCCCACCATGGAAGAGGGCACGCTCGCCAAATGGCACGTCAAAGAAGGCGATGAGGTCAAAGCCGGCGATATTCTTGCCGAAATAGAAACCGACAAGGCGACGATGGAATTCGAGGCCATCGACGATGGCCGTATCGGCAAGATCCTAGTCGAGGAGGGTGCAGAGGGCGTCAAAGTCAACGTTCCTATCGCCGTTCTTTTGGAAGAAGGCGAAAGTGCCGGTGCTGTCGTCACTGCTGGACCGTCTCCTCCTGCAAAGCCGGAGGAAATCTTCTCGGCGATGAGCGAGATCGGGAAAGCGATCAGTTCGGAAACCAAACCACCAACGCCTATACCGGCGCCTCAAGCCGCCCCCCCGCTTTCGAAGGAAACCGGCGCACGTATTTTTGTCTCGCCGCTTGCAAAACGCATCGCCGAGCAAAAAGGAATCGATTTGAGCATGCTTCAAGGCTCGGGTCCGCGCGGGCGCATTGTCAAAGCCGATGTGGAAGCGGCCAAACCGGGCGCAATAAGAACACCGGCAAAAGCGCCAACCGCCACCGTGGCGGCACCCCAAAGCGGAGCAGGGATCGGCGTTGCTGCGCTGCCCGATGCAAGGCTTTTCTACCCAGCGGATTCTTATGAAGAGACAGCGCATAATTCCATGCGCAAGATCATCGCCAAGCGTCTTACCTCGGCCAAAACGCTCATCCCGCATTATTATCTCACCATCGAATGCGATATCGATGCGCTACTTGAATCGCGGGCACGGTTAAACGCGCGCTCGCCCAAGGGCGACGGTGCCTACAAGCTTTCGGTGAATGATTTCATCATCAAAGCGTCGGCCATGGCGTTGATCAAACACCCCGATGTCAATGCAAGCTGGACCGACACCGCTATCCTTCGCCACAAACATGCCGATATCGGCGTCGCGGTGGCGCTCGATTTCGGGCTTATCACGCCAATTATATTTACCGCGGATGAAAAGGGCCTGGTTGAAATTTCCCATGAAGTAAAATCGCTCGCCGAGAAAGCCAAAAACAAAAAATTGAAGCCGCAGGAATTCGAAGGCGGCAGTTTTTCCATCTCCAATCTTGGCATGTTTGGCATCAAGGAATTCACCGCTGTCATCAACCCGCCGCAAGGCGCGATTTTGGCAGTCGGTGCGGGCCAGCCACGCGCGGTAGTGCGCGATGGCGAAGTCGTCACCGCCACGATCATGAGCGTGACCATGTCTTGTGATCATCGGGTCATCGATGGTGCGACCGGCGCGCGCTTCCTGCAGACCTTTAAGAACTTCGTCGAGGAACCGACGTCGATGCTATTATGAGCGAGCCCTTCGATGTCATTGTCATTGGCGGCGGGCCGGGCGGCTATGTCTGCGCCATCCGCGCAGCTCAGCTTGGCTTGAAGACGGCTGTTGTCGAGCGCGAAAATCTTGGTGGCATCTGTCTTAATTGGGGCTGTATCCCGACAAAGGCTTTGCTGCGCTCGTCGGAGATTTGGCACATGCTGCATCGCCTAGAAGAATTTGGCTTTTCGGCCGATAATTTGAAATTTGATTTGCCGGCCATCGTCGAGCGCTCGCGCAAAGTCGCGGCGCAATTATCGGGCGGCGTCAAAGGCCTGATGAAGAAACACAAAATTACGGTTTTTGATGGCGAGGCGAGATTGAAGGGCAAGAGCGCCGTCACGGTAACCAAGGACGGCAAGTCCTCCGACTACAGCGCTAAGAATATCATTCTCGCCACCGGTGCGCGGGCGCGGACATTGCCTGGCCTAGAGCCCGACGGAAAACTGATCTGGACCTATTGCGAAGCGATGGTGCCGGAAGAATTTCCCAAAACACTTCTTGTCGTGGGCTCGGGCGCTATCGGAATTGAATTTGCCAGTTTTTATCGCACGCTGGGCGCGGAGGTGACGGTGGTCGAAGTCTTAGACCGCGTATTACCGGTGGAAGACGCCGAGATTTCTGCCTTCGCGGCCAAGGCCTTCAAAAAACAAGGCATGAAGATCTTGACCTCAACAAGTGTCGAGAAATTGGAAAAGGGTGCATCCAACGTCACGGCTATGCTTAAAGCCAAAACCGGCAAAACCGAAACGCTTACCGTCGACAAGGTCATCTTGGCTGTCGGCATTGTCGGCAATGTCGAAAATCTGGGCCTCGAACAGGCCGGCGTAAAAATCGATCGCACCCATGTCGTTATCGATAAATGGGGCGCGACGGGTGTTCCCGGGTTATGGGCCATAGGCGATCTGGTTGGTTCGCCCTGGCTCGCCCATAAGGCGATGCATGAGGGTGTAATCGTCGCGGAAAAAATCGCCGGCGTTAAGGGCGTGCACCCGCTCGACACTTCGAAAGTCGCCGGCTGCACCTATTGCTGGCCGCAAGTCGCAAGCATCGGCATGACCGAAGCGGGCGCGAAAGAATCGGGCCACAAAGTTAAGATCGGCAAGTTTCCCGCCATCGGCAACGGCAAAGCCATCGCGCTGGGCGAGGTCGAAGGCTTTATCAAGACCGTGTTCGATGCCGAGACCGGTGAGTTACTGGGTGCGCATATGATCGGCGCGGAAGTGACCGAGCTCATCCAGGGCTATGCCATTGCACGCAATTTAGAGGCGACCGAAGCCGAATTACAGCACACCATCTTCCCGCATCCGACGCTCTCGGAGATGATGCACGAAGCGGTATTGGCCGCCGACGGACGCCCGCTGCATATTTGAGAATTCTTCTACTGTCATTCCCCGCGAGCGCTACCAAGTAGCGCGAGCGAAGGGAACCCAGGTGGTAATGGTTAACCCTAAGCGTGTCCGGTACGCCTGCCTCAATTATGCCAAACAATTACCTTTAAGTGCAAAAGGGAAGTAAATTCGCTGGAAAGCGGCTGCCAGCGAACTCTTGGGCGAGGGGCCTACAATGCGCTTATTGGCGTTCGGAACGCTAGCGTTGATTATCCTTTCGCTGGGGTCGGTCTCCGCAAGGCCGATCGATGAGGAGCGTTTGAGTTACTTTCTCAGTGAAACGCCTTGGCGGTTCGGCATCGAGGATGGACCCTGCTGACGAAAGTGGAGACGTCCTGCGATAGGATTTTGATCGCAGGAGGTGCAAATGTCGAAGCAGAATGGGAACAAGGGCCGGCGGTTTGATCGGGCCTTCAAGGAAGAAGCCGTCCGTCTTTTACAGACGAGCGGGCGCAGGCAGCGGCAGATAGCAGGAGATCTTGGGATCAGCGTCAGCGCGCTCGGCCGCTGGGTCGCAGAATTGCGTGAGGAGGATTTGCTTTCCGGTCCGCATGAGGATGCAGCGAAGGAGATTACCCGCCTACGCCGAGAGCGTGATCTGGCCCGTCAGGAACGTGATCTCCTAAAAAAAGCGCTGGCCTTCTTTGCCAGGGAAAGTCGATGAGGTTCCGGTTCATCGACGCGGAGAGGGCCGGGTTGGCGATGCCGATATTCCGCCTGTGCAGACTGCTGCAGGTCAGCGTCTCAGGCTTCTACGCTTGGCGCAATCGCGGCCCAAGCCAGCGACAGCTCGATGACATGGTTCTACTCGCCCATGTCCGGGCAGCCTTTCGGCGCAGCCGCGAGAGCTACGGTGCAGAGCGGGTCCATCACGAGCTTGCCGAGAATGGGATCGAGGTTGGACGCCATAGGGTGGCTCGGCTGATGCGGGGAAATGGGTTGTCTCCAAAACGGAAACAGAAGTTCAAAAAGACGACGGACAGCCAGCACAACAAGGCCGTCGCATCGAACCTTCTCGACCAGAACTTCTCCGCCGAGGCACCCAACGAGAAATGGGCTGCCGACATCAGCTATATCTGGACGGCACAGGGCTGGCTGTACCTGGCCGTCATGCTCGACCTCTACTCCCGGCGCGTCATCGGCTGGGCCGTGGGCGCTCGCATGACCAGCGACCTGCCGCTCAGGGCGCTTAACCGTGCTATCGGGCTGCGCCAACCTGGCGCCGGTGTGATCCACCATAGCGATCGGGGAAGCCAGTACTGCTCAGACGCATACCAGGCGCGCCTCGGTGAACTCGGTTTCCTCGCCTCAATGAGCGGTAAGGGAAATTGCTATGATAACGCCGTCGTCGAGACCTTCTTCAAAACCATCAAGTCAGAACTGATCTGGAGGACTGTGTTCATGTCAAGAAGCCAAGCTGAAACTGCCATAGCCGGATACATCGACGGGTTCTATAATCCAGTCCGTCGGCACTCGACGCTGGACTTCACAAGCCCCGTCAAATTCGAGGCAGAAGCAATGCAAACGGTGTAGGGCGCCTCCACTTTTCCTGGATGGGTCCAAAGAGCCATTGCGATAAGGGTCCGGCTTCCAATCCGATGCGCTTGAAGTGGTAGCTAGGGTTCGTCAGCACCGGAAGCAGCGCCTCCGGCTCGCTTGCCACCTTCACTTCCCGCACGATCTTGCCCGTGCCGTCCACAATACAGACGCTCGTCTCCTTGACCGATACGTCCAATCCGGAAAATGTTCCATGCTGCGCCTCTCCTTGTTTGATGTTTGGGGCAGCAAAAACTGACCCCGTGCTAACATCAGCCTGAAGCGCAGCACCCACAATCGTCAGAGATAAGAGCGCCGGCCGATTACCCCATCTTTCGTGCGGCGAGAGACAATCCGTCGCCACAGAGTGCACTAATTGCGTTTGCCAATGGAATGGGGATGTTTCGGTCGATGTTGAAAAGTTGAGGTAGGTGTCGCTCTCCTGGAGCCGTTAGGCTCCGGGTGCTGCAAACCCAAAAGGGAGAACGACACCTACCTCAACTTTTCAACATCGACCGGGACATCCCCTGGAAATGTCGATGACCCACCCGGTCAGGTGGCAGTTTGTATCAACCCGTGGGCAGAATCGATGCTGCAAGTGCCTCCGGAGTTATTTGCCGGTGTTGTCACCGATGGTCACTTGCTGACCTATGACCAGGAAATGATTGATCGGTTATCAAACGACTATGGAGTCTTTTCTCCAACTGGTTTTAGATTCGTTTTCTCGAAATCCGATGGATCGGAGCATTACGTCATCTGGGATGCGTCTTCGCACGGAGGTAAATTTGTCCTTCGCAGCACTGCCGCGGCTTACGACACTGAAATTCTTTCGCGTTGGGCTCGTTGATACGATTTATGCATGCGTTCACTTCCCCCGCACCTTCATGCGCATGAACATGTCCGGCGGCCGCCAGGTACCGGGGATGTGCTGATTGGCCCAGCGGCTGATTTCCTGCAGTACCGGCAATAGCCCCGCGCCTTTATCAGTCAGCAAATATTCATAGCGGGGAGGGCGCTCCGAATAGGGCTTTCGCTCGATCAATCCATAAGCCTCCATCCGGGCCAGCCGGTCGGTCAGCACGTTCGTCGTGATCCGCTCAGGCGATTGAATAAATTCCCCGAACCTACGCTTACCGGTGAGAAGGTCGCGCAGAATCACCATCGACCATTTGTCGCCCACCAAATCGAGGGTGGAGGCGATGGGGCAGGCTGAGCGATGTTCTTCTTTGATTTTGATAGCCATATTTTTCAATTTATAACTTGTAACTAGCAAGTCACAAGTTATATTGTTTTACTGATAAAAACAACATCAAAGGAGGGGTGAATGACCAAAATATCGGGTGGATGCCTTTGCGGAGCGGTCCGCTATGAGGGCGAGTGTGAACCACAATTGATGGGGGATTGTTACTGCATTGATTGCCGGAAAAGCAGCGGATCCGCCCATTGCTCCCACATGGGCGTTCCCTAGAGGCAATGACGCTTAGCGGCCAAGTTTCGAGTTTCGACAAGCCTGCCGATAGCGGAAAAATCGTCAGCCGTTGCTTCTGCCCCAATTGCGGCTCGGCGGCTTATTCGACCAATTCGGGGATGGTGGGTTTTATCTTTATTCGCGAGTCCAGTCTCGACGATCCGGAAATCTATTCCCCGCAGCTGACCGTTTACACCTTGCGTTCGCCGTCTTGGGGCCGGATCGATCTAAGCGCGCCTTCATTTGAGGCGATGCCGCCAAACGTGCCTGGCGCTTAAGCCGGTACCGGCCACTTTCCAATCGATTGCTGGAATACGCGGGAAGGTGACGTGACAATATGTTCGTTCGTCCCTCTGGCGCCCTGCCGGAGGGCCTGCCATTTTGCTGCAGCGAGATTGCAGCTTAGGCGCGCAAGGGTATTTTTCAGCACAAGATCGCGGATAGTTTGAAATGCATTTGGAATGGCCGTGGAACGATAGGGCGGGGAGGTTTTCGCCGTTAAAGGCGCTGACCTTTGCCGTCATGTTTTTGCCGGGCATCTGGCTCGTCTATCAAGTCGAGGCCGGGAACTTCGGCCGCGTTCCTTTGGCCGGCCTGACTTACTGGTCCGGCGTATGGGCGACCGCGATTCTTCTGGCTGCACTGGCGGTCACGCCCGCTGCCAAAATATTTAACTGGCCACGGGCCGTTCTTGTGCGGCGGATGATCGGGGTGACGGCGCTTATCTACACCATCGCCCATCTCTTTATTTATTTTGCGCTGCGTTTTTGGGACTTTGGCTCTATCGCCAATGAAATGATTACGCGCCTCACCTTAATCGTCGCGACCATCTCGATGATTGGGTTATTCCCATTAGGGGCGACATCGCTCGACGCTGCCGTGAAATGGTTGGGCGCTGAAAAATGGCAGCGCTTGCACAACACTGTCTATGTGTTGACGGCGCTCGCGATGATCCATTTTCTTCTCTCGCCTGGAATCTATCCGCCACAATATCTTATGACCGGCATGTTCTTCTGGCTCATGGTGTGGCGCTATTTTGATAGACGCGGGCGGGGCGGCGATATGCGCATGCTGATCTTGCTCGCCATTGCCACTTGGTTTGTCGCGGCTTTTTCGGAGACCGGATGGGTCTGGGCCTATCATGGCTTCGAGCCAGGCTGGACCTTCGCAAATAATTTTAACACCAGCTTCGGTATCTCGCCGGCATGGAAAGTTTTTGCCATCGCATTGGCGATTCCGCTTGTCGCGTATTTTCGAAAAGCGAATAAGCGCGAAGCCACCGCCTAAGCGCGCGGTGAAAAGCTGCGCTTCAGTGCCTAAGGCGCCACCCGCATTTCCCAAACATCATATCCAAGGGCCGCAACGCCCCCTTGTGGGACAACATAGAGCACCGAGAGATTCATACCTTCCTCAAGCTCTGAGCGGTCAGCCACACCCTCAAGGTCGGAATCACCTCCCATGCGCAATCGAATTTCCTCGCCGCTGTCGGTTTGCAGTACCAAGCGCCGTCCCTCTTCATTGACGCTTAGAATCGTCCCGTCGCGGCGCTGTTCTTGCAGCGTAACAATCTGCGGGCCTTCACCGCGAAATTCCCGGTGCAGTGTTTCGGCCATCCACGGATAATGCTCCTCGCGGTCCCAGCCTTCGAACTCGTCCATGTCGAACTGTTCGACAATAGTTTCGAGCGTTAGGCCCTGATCCATCATCGTCGGGACTTTGCTCCGCGCCAATAGGAGATAATCTGTAAGATCATGAATTGCGCTTGCATCGCCCAATGGTCCGTGCGCCGGTATAACAACTCGTGGGCTCAGCGTACTCATGGCGTCGAGCTGTTTTAATATCCCTGCTGTCGTGCCGTGGCTGTAGTCGGGCCGGATGTCGGGATGACGGCCGATATAGCCGGCAAAGCCGGCATGCATTACGCCTTCTTCGGGCAACCACACGGCGATATCGCCTGGATTATAAGGATCGTCGATATAGACGAGCTCAATCACGCGCCCACCAAGTCTCAAAATCATGTGATCGGAAAACGTCAAAATATTGTCGGTGAGCGAGACGTCGCGAAGTGCATCGATCCGCTCGGGAAAACGTTTGCGCCAGGAACTAATTTGATGTGGGCGCCAATTCGCCCAATGTTCCGCGACCTTTTCATGGGCGATTGTTTGCGCCGGAGGCGCGAAAAGCGGTGTCCCACCGATGTGATCGCCATGGTTTTGGCTAACTACGACGTAGCGCACCGGCTGATCGGTTACCGAGGCGATAAACTCCTGGAGGCGGCGGGTTTCCGGCGGGTTGTTTCCGGTATCGACCAAAACAACGCCCGCATTCGTGACAACCACCAGAGCATTGGCATCGTTACGTCTGCCCAGAAAGGCGTAAACGCCGTCCGCAACTTCTTCAAAAACCGCTTCGTCGCCGGTAATGACTTGTGCGCTCGCAGGCATGACAAAGGCCGTGCTCAAGGCAAGCAGGCACAACGCGCATGATCTCATCGCTCGTCTTCCACTGAAAGTTAACCTACAGCTACGCTAGCGGCCTTCCGCAACAAATTTTTACGGATAGGCCGAACGGTCCACTTCTTCACCGCGTAAATAGACCGATGAGATCATGCGCGTGTTGGTGATGTCGTCAAGCGGGTTCGCATCAAGGATAAGCAAATCTGCGCTTTTGCCCGCCGTCAGCGTGCCGGAATTCATCCGTAAGAAATCGGCCGAGTTGCGCGTTGCGGCGGAAATGGCATCCATCGGGCTCAAGCCAGAGACCACCATGTCTTCTATCTCAATATGCGGTCCCCAAGGCGTGTTGCCGTCGGTGCCCAAGGATATGGGTACGCCCGCTGCATGGAGGCGGCCCAAATTGCGCGACTGAATCCCGAACCTTTCCTGGGTGTCGGCATCGTTTACATTCTCTTCTTGCGCTGTTGCATAGGTCTCTGCGGGAATAACACCCTCTAGAAAACTTAAATCCGTTGGGACGCCACGATCGGGAAGATTTGGAACCAGATCCACCCGGCGTTCGGTAAAGAGTGCGACGGTTTCGTCGTCGATGTCCTGATTGCGAACACCATGTGCGAAGGCGCCGAGCCCTGCGCGAAGAAGACCCTTCGCATCATCCTCATCAAAAATATGAGCGGTGACGCGGACGCCAAGATTATTCGCCTCTTCAATGATGGCGGCGTACATTGCCGGGGTTAGTTTTTCATATTGCTCGTCGCGGTCATCGACCCAAATTTTGATGATGTCGACATCGACGGAAGCGAGCTCGCGGACGGCGGCAAGGCCTTCCTCAATGCTCTCGATCCAAAAAACGCCTTCGGGCCGGCCCGGTTCGGGCCTGGTAATTCCACGCCCCGAAGAAAAGAGCCGTGCAGCACCGGGAATATAATCGCCCCGCGTTGCCATCAGCTCGTTTGAATCGCGGCCCAAACTCATTGCTGCACTGATGCCAAAATAGCCACGGCGCAGGAGGTCTATCCGTACATCTGGAATTGATGCGCTCAAATGCACATGGGTATCGACCAAGGCTGGAATCACAGTCTTGCCGGTAAGATCCACATGAGACGCGCCCTCAGGGATATTCACGGCGCCCGCAGCGCCAGCGGCAACAATATCTGTGCCATCGATCACGAGAACGCCATTTTCAATAGGCGCGCTCCCGTCACCCACGATCAACCGCGCTCCTTCAAACACGGTCGCCGTGCTGGTCGGCGCTGGAGCCGGCTCGGGTGCAGCTTCTTGCTGTTGTTCGCACGCAGATAGGCTAAGGCCAATTATTGCCGCGACTGCGGCCAAGTTCATTCGGCGCATTGGATTCTCCCCAGGTGTCTTGCACCTAGTCTAGCGCCTTGATGCGCGATGGGGAAAGGGGATGGGCGGTAATGTGGCGGTGAAAGGAGACTGGATCGGCTCAAAATCAATGACTAGCGCGCTTTTCAACTTACCTTTCAGTGCCTAACATCAATTTCCAGCCGTCCCGGCTGCTTGCTTCGTGGCGCGTCTGTCCGGAAAAAGTGCCGCAGCAAGAGCAAGATGTCCCGTCAGGGGCAGCCCCGAGGAGAAGATGCAAAATCCAGGATATCCCGATCTGCGGGCGCATATTGTGGCGCTGGAAGCCAAAGGACTGCTCTTTCGGGTGCAGCGGCCTATCAATAAGGACACGGAAATGCATGCGCTTGTGCGTTGGCAGTTCCGTGGCGGCATTGCGGAATCAGATCGCAAAGCGTTCTTGTTTGAAAATGTCGTCGACGGCACAGGCCGCAAATTCGACATTCCTGTTGCGGTCGGGATTCTCGCTTCCAATCGGGAAATCTACAGCGTCGGCATCGGCTGCGACGTCGAACATATCAAGGCGAAATGGGATTATGCCGAGCAGCATCAGATCGAACCGGAGATGGTTGAAAATCCGCCTTGCCGTGAGATCGTATTTGAGGGCGCCGCGTTAAATGTGCCGGGCCAAGGCGTAGACGGTTTGCCGATTCCAATATCGACGCCAGGTTTTGATAACGCGCCTTACGCCTCATGCTCGATGTTCATTACCAAAGATCCGAAAACCGGACGTCAAAACATCGGCAACTACCGTGCGATGGTCAAAAGTCCGACCAGAATGGGAATGAATCCTGAAATAGAATTGAACCAGGGGATACACGAGCACTGGCTGAAATATAAAGCGCTCGGCAAGAAGATGCCCGCAGCCTTGGTGCTAGGCGGCCCGCCGGCCGTTACATTTACCTCGGTCCATAAATTGCCCAAGCATTTGGATGAAATTGCAGTTGCCGGCGGATTGGTGGGCGCACCCATCAATGTTTGTAAGGCCAAGACAGTTGATCTCATCGTGCCCGCAGAGGCGGAGATTGTTGTCGAAGGCTTTATCGACACCGAATGGTTGGAGCCTGAAGGAAGCTTCGGCGAATCCCACGGCTATATGAACCTAAAGGAATATAACGCCTTCATGGACGTCACCGCGATTACGCGGCGTAAAGACGCGATGTTGGTTTCTATTCTTAGTCAGGTGACGCCGAGCGAAAGTAGCCTCATTAAACGTGTCGCCTATGAGCCTGCCTTCCTGCATCATTTGAATCACCATCTAAATATTAGTGGTGTCACACGCGTGTTCATGCACGAGCCGCTGACCAATTTGCGCAAGCTGATTGTGCTTCAAATAAAATCCGGAACAATGGATGCCGAAGTCTGGCGTGCGCTTTATGGAGCCTCGGCCTATTCGTCGTCGGTGGGTAAGATGGTGATCGCAGTCAATGAGGATATCGAGCCTGAAAATCTCGATATGCTGTTTTGGGCAATGGCCTACCGCATGCGCCCGCACGAAGATCTGCGCATATTGGACCATAGGGATATGGGCCATGGGCCGCGCGCCGGCAAAGACGACAATCATTATGAAGCCAATGATTCGGCGATGCTAATGAATGCGATGCTAAAGCGGCCATACCCGCCGATTTCGCTTCCGGCAAAGAAATATATGGAAGACGCGAAAGCGATTTGGGAAGAGCTGGGATTGCCGCCGCTCAAGCCCGAAATGCCCTGGTATGGCTATAGCCTTGGCCAATGGCCGGATGAATTCCAGAAGGAAGCCGACCTCGCCGCGCGGAGCGAATATTGGAAGACGGGCGAAGAGTTGGTCGAGAAACGGCGCAAAGATAAGCGCATGAACGATCCCTATTTGGATCTCGACTGAGGCCTAGGTTCGGTCCAGTGATTGGCGCTAGTTGATGAACTCTCGCGCCTTCTCGACGATGTTCTCCGGCGTTGCGTAAGCTTCATCGAGAAGATCTTCCAAGTCTGTGGCGGAAACAGGCATGATTTCCATATTCGCGCGCTTCGCGTCGGCCAGAAATTCAGGATTCTTGACCATCGCTTCGAATGCTTCGCGTAGCGCTATGGCGCGGTCTTCGGGTAGTCCGGGAGGCACGAGGAAGGGACGGCCAAAAGGTCCGCGCAAATTGATGAGGCGCAGAATTTGATACTCTTCCTCGGTCTCGGCGTAATCCAACATCAGTGGAACGTCCGGCAAATCAGGATGTTTGCGCAACGAAAATTGCATGATCACATTGATCGACTCGTTCTCTACCCAATTTGGCTTGGTCGAAATAACGCTCGACCAAGTCCAGCCGCAGCGCCCGTCGACTTCGCCGCGTTCCATCGCATAGTTGATATTGTTGCCACCGGAATAACCGGCAACATTGCGAATCTGCGCGCCCAGGACGCCCGATAAGACTTTCGGAAAAATATATTCGTCCGCGCCGGGGCCGGTGCTTCCAACGATAAATTCCTTGTCGCGCATATCCTCAAGAGTTTCGATGCCGGAGCGTTCCCAGGAAACACAAACGCTGACGTCGTCATTGACGCTTCCCAGCCAAGTGTAATCGCGCGGATCGAACAGCGCGAAATCCCTTTCGCCGAGCAGCCACGCAAATGGTGTGCCTCGGTTGACCATTCCGATCGCGGTACCATCTTTAGGCGCGGCACTATGAAGCCAGTTCATGAGCCGCAGACTTCCCGCGCCTTCCATATTGATCGGAACGACGGTGGGATTGCCGGGAATATGTTTGCCCATGTGGCGCGCGACTAAGCGTCCGTATAAATCGTAGCCGCCGCCCGGCGCAAAACCGATATAAATCTCCACCACATTATCCGTGTAAAATTCTTCCAGGCTTTGGGCCGTAGCAATGTTTGGGATGAGTAGCGCGCAGATGAGAAACGCCCATAGGCCGAGCGCATGCCCGAGCCGACATCGATGGGGCGTAGCTGCCTCGATCGTCCGCCTGCACAATGGACCGAAACTGGCTTGGCCGCAGCTCAAATTAAACTTCCTTGCAATGTGCTCGCCTCAATTCCTTGCCTGAAACCGTAGCGCCTGAACATTGGTCGGTCACGATTAATTTAGCCGGAACAATCCCGGCTCTTTTTGCCCGAGGAATACCCAACGGCTAGGCATTTACGCGATTATGGGGAATGGTATCACCGAACGGCTCTTCTATAAGGGCGAAATATAAGGCGAGCCAATGATCATGCAGGCGAGAACTTTGCTTTGCCTTGCGGGCATTGTGGCGATTTTTCTGCAGATCGCGATGGAGTCTGCAGGCGCGCAGACGGTCGAGGAGTTCTATCGGGGTAGAACGATCGAAATCTATGTGGGTGTGTCGGTTGGTGGCGGATATGACTCACATATGCGCGTCGTAGCGCGTCATATCGGCAAACATATTCCCGGCAATCCCACTGTCGTTCCTCTGAATATAGTGGGGGCGGGAAGTCTTTAGCTTACCAACTGGCTTTACAATGTGGCACCGCAAGATGGCAGCGTATTTGCGCTGCTGAATCGGGGCATACCGCTTGAACCTTTGGTTGGTACCACCCCGCAGCAAAATATTCGCTTTGATGCCCAAAGATTTACTTGGATCGGCAGCGCAACGAACGAAACAAGTATCTGCGTCGCCCATGAACGCGTTGGGATCGATCGTTTTGCGCAGCTTTACGAGCAGGAGCTTATCGTCCACGGCGTGGGGGCGGGCGTCGATGCCGACGATTTCCCGCGCATCCTTAGTGGCGCGCTAGGCGCCAAATTTCGCCTGGTTAGCGGCTATCCAGGAGGCAATGACACGCTGTTTGCGCTTGAGCGTGGCGAAGTCGATGGGAGATGCGGCTGGTCATGGTCTTCTGTGCTCTCAACGCATGAGGCGTGGATTCGCGATGGTCGCCTAAAAATACTTCTGCAAATGTCTCAATCGCCGAACTCTGAACTGACTGCGATGGGTGTCCCTTGGGTCATGGATCTGGCCGAGACGGAAGAGGCGCGGCAAATTCTCAATCTTGTTTTTGTTCGCCTCGCGGTAGGCCGCCCCTATATTGCTCCTCCCAACCTTCCTGCCGACAGAGTGGATGCCTTGCGGCGCGCTTTTGACGCGACGATGGAAGATCCCGACTTCTTGGCCGATGCCGGCAGGGCACGATTGGAAATTACACCGATGACCGGGGAAGAGGCGCAGGCGCTTATTGGGGACGTCTATGCGACGCCTCAAACTATCGTCGATAAGGCGCGCGCGATGCTGCGTTAGAGCGGGCTAGTTTCGAATATCTTGTTGGAACCGTTCTATCGGAATGTTCATTCCCAAACCTAACTCTTTCGCCTGATCGTAAACGACGCGTCCCACAGCAGCGAACTGCAGTCTGGCGGAATTATTGTCGTAAAATATTGATCAGCCCCCACTGACTGGTCCAGTTTGAATCTTAGTTCATGGTCGGTCTTTCTGGCAACGGGACGATGGTTTCTGGCGCCGGGGGCCGATAACCGAGGGCACTGTGCGGGCGCTTTGTGTTGTAGTGCCGCCGCCATTGCTTGATGACGATCTGTGCTTCTCTCAAAGAATAGAAGATTTCCCCGTTGAGAAGTTCGTCCCTGAAGCGTGCGTTGAAGCTCTCGATGTAGCCGTTCTCCCAGGGGCTTCCAGGCTCAATGTAGGCGGTCTTTGCTCCAACCACGCTGATCCAGTTGCGTACGGCTTTAGCAACAAACTCCGGCTCATTATCGGAACGAATGTAGGCTGGTACGCCATGCAGAATGAAGAGATCGGTGAGGACATCGATCACATCGGTAGAATTGAGTTTCCGCTTCACCCGAATGGCCAGACATTCCCGACTAAACTCATCCAGGACGTTGAGGGTTCGGAACACGCGCCCATCGTCGGTTCGATGATGAACAAAATCATAGGACCAGACGTGGTTCACATAGCCTGCCCGCAAGCGGACACACGAGCCATCATTGAGCCACAGGCGGCCTTTCTTCGGCTGTTTCTGTGGGACCTTAAGCCCCTCCCGTCGCCATAGGCGCTCCACACGCTTGTCATTGATATGCCAACCGGCCCCTCTAAGGAGGGCGGTAATGCGACGATAGCCGTAGCGGCCATATTGCCGGGCCAGTTCGGTCATGTCGCCGACAAGGCGCTCTTCGTCTTCTTTGCCCCTTGGATCGTGGCGTTGTGTGGTGCGATGCTGACCAAGTACGCGACAGGCACGGCGTTCGGAAACACTCAGCTTGTCACGCACCTGATCAATGCAACACCTACGACGCGAGGGGCTTAGAAGTTTCCCCGGGCGGCCTCCGCTAGGATCTGCTTATCAAGCGTGAGGTCCGCAACAGCCCTTTGAAGCCGTTGGTTCTCCACCTTAAGCCGCTTCAACTGTTTGAGCTGATCTGTACCCATGCCGCCATAGTTCTTGCGCCAGCGGTAGTAGGTGAACGCGGTTACGCCAATCTGGCGAATGGCATCGATCCGAGACTTCCCTTGCCCCAGTAAAACGTCAACCTGACGCAGCTTAGATACGATCTCTTCTGGTTTATGGCGCTTAGCAGCCATCTTCGGTCCTCCTCTTTCCATCACAATAGGGTGGACCAATTCAAAGGGGGAGGATCACTATAATCGAAACATAAATAAACCCTGGAGGGAATAATGAATGTGTTGGGGATAACGCTTACCGATTTTCAAGCAGCCGGCGTAATGACGTTGCTGGCTGTTCTTTTCACGTTTTACGCAGGATTCCGCGCCGGCGCGCTGCGCGGGGCAAAAAATATATCCGCCCCGGCGACCGTTGGTGACGCGGATTTTGAACGTGCCTTTCGTGTTCACTACAACACGATGGAGTCGCTCGTGTTGTTCCTGCCGCTTGTCTGGCTGGCAGCTTTAACTTTTGACGGCCTGATTGCGCTTTCTATCGGTCTCGTCTGGCTTGTGGGACGTGTCATCTACATGATGAGCTATATGGCCGACCCGTCAAAACGCGCTACCGGCGCGATGATCACCATGGCCTCAATAGCCGGGCTCTTTATTATTTCGGCATGGGGCCTGTTCGCTTAGCTCTGATTGAACTCTCGCGGCCGTTCAGCTTTGCTGCGTTGGAATATTCCATCGACCGCTTGGGTGCCCCAGGCGGTTGATGTGTCTGATTGAGCGATTCTTACGCCGAAACCAGTGGCCCGGGATCGCTGAGATAGCGGTTTTTAATCGCATCCACGGTCCAGTAAGAAAGTGCACCCAAAGGCCCTGTCGGATTATAGGCCGAGTTGTGCGGGTAGACACTTGCACCGACGACGAAAAGATTGTGGCAATCCCAGCTCTGTAAATATTTGTTCACAGCACTGTCCCGCGGATTGGTTCCCATGATCGTGCCGCCATTATTGTGAGTGCTTTGCGATGGCACTACAGACCATGGCCCGGTACGCGCGACTGCCGGCCGCAAATGCGTCGGGTTCATGGACGCAGCAATTTCGTTGATCCGCTCTGCTGCATGGCGACCCAATTTATGTTCGTTTTCTTTGTAGTTGAATGTCATGCGCATGAGCGGTAGGCCAAGCGCGTTCTTATAGGTCGGATCGAGATCATAGTAGTTATAGCGGTTGGGCATGACGGAGCCGGCCGCACTGATCCGCATCGCGGTTTGATAATATTTCGCGGTTGCCTCTTTCCATTCCGTCCCCCATGCGGGCGTGCCGTCTGGTACCGGGCGGTAGTCGATCGGCAGCGAAGTACCGAATCCGGACCCTGTAATGTAGCCGCCAACAAAGCCATGTGGACCACGGTCAAATTCCAAATTGGAATTAAAATCGTCGAATGTGTAATTCGTCCCGCCGGCGCATAGAAACGGGTTGAAACGTTTTCCTTCGAAGAACAAGCTCGCGCCGGTGCCGGTTTGATAGGAATAATTTTTTCCAATTGTGCCCGTTTGTGTGGCTGGGTCGTAGGGTTGCCCGATCTCAGACAGCAGCATCAAATGCACATTATTGATGGCGTAGGCCGATAGAATAACCATCCCTGCCGGCTGCTCGAATTCTTCGCCCGTACGCATGTCGGTATAAGTAACACCGGTGACACGCGCACCGTCGGAATCTTTCAATATTTTGCTGACCCAGCACTGCGAACGTAATTTGAAATTGGGGCTTTGCTGTGCAAGCGGAATAACGGCGACATGGGGACTTCCCTTTGCGTCGGCCTCGCAGCCGAAGCGCGTGCAAAAGCCGCAATACTGGCATGCGCCGTAATGTACCCCATCCGGGTTCACATAGGCTTCCGAGGCGTTGGCGGAAGGGCGGGGGAACGGGTGATATCCATTATTGGTTGCAGCTTCGGCAAAAACTTTGCTTGCTAAAATTTGACTGAGCGGAGGTAGCGCATATTCATTGGCGCGCGGTGCCTCGAAGGGGTTGCCGCCGGGTTGAATTTCACCTCGAATGTTTCCGGCCTTGCCCGAAACCGCGGCGGTGCGCTCGAATTTCTCGTAATAGGGTTCCAGCTCGTCATAGCTGATACCCCAATCTTGGATCGTCATGTCTTCGGGAATGAAGTTCGCGCCGTAACGCTCCTCGTAGTGGGAGCGGATTTTGAACTCCATGTCGGTCCAGCGCCAGGTATGTCCGTTCCAATGTACCGCCGTGCCGCCGACAGTTTCGCCGGGAGAGAACGATCCCAGCTTTCGCATGGGCAGTGCCTCCTGGCTTGGATTATTGCGCACGGTAAGGGTATCGCGCGCCGTATTCTGCATTAGCTCCAGACGCTCAGAATAGCGTAACTCGTCGCGCACACTCGGGACGGTATAGTCGGACCGGGCATCGCGTATGATGCCGCGCTCTAAGGCGACGACACTTAAGCCAGCTTCGGCAAGTTCTTTTGATAGAATTCCGCCCGCCCAGCCAAGCCCGACGACAACGACATCAACTTCACGCAGGCGGGTGACCATGGTTGGTTACTTTCCGCCGTACTATTGGCTTGCGCTCATCAGATATTCGATCAGATCGGCGCGGTCCTGCGCGTCCGGAAGTCCCGAATAAGGCATACGGTTTTTGGGAATGGCGGCCTGTGGATCTGCAATAAACGCATTTAGCGTATCGGCATTCCATACAACTCCACTGTTCGAAAGGACGGGGGAGTAATAATAATCCTCCAGTGCCCCTGCTTGGCGGCCGAATATTCCTTGAAGGCCTGGACCGAGCTCTTCCGTATCATTGTCGAAGGTGTGGCAAGCGGCGCATTCGACATAGAGCTGTTCGCCGCGCGAAACATCGGTTTGCGCGAGGGCAGGCGCTGCTGCGAGCCCGAGTAATGCAGTGCCAAGAAGGAACAATGTGTTTCGCATTTTCATACTCGTGCTTAAACCAGTGAACCAGGATTGTTGACGTAGCGGTTCTTGATTGCGTCCGCCGTCCAATAGGTGAGCGCGCCCAAGGGGCCGGTGGGGTTATAGGCGGAGTTGTGCGGATAGACATTCGCGCCCACGACGAAAAGATTATGATAGTCCCAGTTCTGCAGATATTTGTTGACCGCGCATGTCTCTGGGCTCGTGCCCATGATCGCGCCACCGGTGTTGTGCGTGCTCTGATAGGGTACGACCGACCAGGAAGTTGTGCCTTCCCCTGCAGGATTCACAGCTGTCGGATTCATGGATGCCGCCATGTCGTTCATGATCCGCGCCGAGTGCGCCAACATCTTGTGCTCATTGTCATGGTAATCAAACGTCATGCGCATCAAAGGTTGGCCAAGAGCGTTTCGATAGGTCGAATCCAGATCGTAGTAATTATAGCGGTTCGACATCACGCTTCCCGTGGCGTTGATCCGCATCGCCGACTGGAAACCATTTGCGGTGGCTTCCTTCCACGCAGTACCCCATCGCGGCGTGCCGTTCGGCACCGGACGCCATCCAATCGGTAAATATGTATTGAACCCGCCCGCTACGGTGTAGCCGCCGACAAAATCATGCGGTTCGCGGTCGAAATCCAAATTGGTGTTGAAATCGTCGATCGTCGCGTAGGAGCCGCCGGCATTTATGAAGGGATTGAATTTGCGACCCTCGAAGAACAGCACCGTGGCTCGGTTGGCCTGATAGGAATAGTTCTTACCGATGATGCCCGTTTGGGTGACGGGATCGTAAGGCTGGCCGATCTCGGACAGGAGCATCAAATGCACATTGTTGATCGCATAGGCCGCCAAAATGACGATGCCGGCAGGCTGCTCGAATTCTTCACCGGTCACGAGGTCGGTATAGGCCACCCCGGTAACGCGTGTGCCGTCGGAATCTTTAAGGACTTTGCTTGCCCAAGCCTGCGCGCGCAGCTCAAAATTCGGATTTTGCATTGCCAGCGGGATAACCGCGACGTGCGGGCTGCCCTTTGCGTTCGCTTCGCAGCCAAAACGCTGACAATAGCCGCAATATTGACATGCGCCGTAGTTCACGCCGTCTGGATTTGTATAGGCAATCGAGGCGTTAGCCGAAGGACGAGGGAAGGGGTGGTATCCTAGATTCGCGGCTGCTTCCGTGAATTTTATGTTCGACAAGATTGGTGAAAGCGCCGGCAGAGAATATTCGTTTTGACGCGGCGCTTCGAACGGGTTTCCGCCCTCTTGAATTTCCCCGCGAAGGTTTCCGGCTTTGCCAGAGACCGCCGCAATGCGCTCGAAATGTTCGTAATAGGGCTCGAGCTCGTCATAGCTGATGCCCCAATCTTGGATGGTCATGTCGCCGGGTATGAAGTCCCTGCCGTAACGCTCCTCGTAATAGGAGCGGATTTTGAATTCCATATCCGTCCAGCGCCAGGTATGCCCACTCCAATGGATGGCCGTGCCGCCCACGCCTTCGCCCGGAAGGAATGAACCCAAACGCCGCATCGGCAGCGCATCCTGGTTAGGATTATTTCGGATCGTGAGGGTGTCACGCGCCACATTTTGCATCAGATCGAGCCGAGATCTGTAGCGAAGCTCGTCGCGGATCGCGGGGACACCATAATCCAATCCTGGTTTGCGCATCGCGCCGCGTTCAAGCCCGACGACACTTAGGCCGGCTTCAGCAAGTTCTTTTGATAGGATTCCGCCTGCCCAGCCCATGCCGACTATGACTACGTCTACTTCGGGGAGTCGTGTAACCATTGCCTCGCCCCTCAGCTCATATCTTCGATGCTGATCGGCTCGCCAGGTAGTTCCCTATCAAGGTAATTTTTGACGTTTTCCCGGTTAAAACCGATAACGCCGGGAAAGCCGATCATGCGCCATCCGACCTTGTTTCGGTTGCCGCCGTAGATCGGGTCGGAAAACATTCCTTCCATTACGGTTTGATAGAGAATGCTCCAAAATTCACGTGCCACCGCTTCGCTGCCGAAATCAACTTCGCGTGCGGAGAGAGCAATGAGAACTTCTTCGCGCTGCGCAGCTTCCAAGCGGTCAAACGAACGCCCATAACTCGTATTGCAATGCGCATTGGTCAGCTTAATGCCCTCTCGGTACAATTCGGCCGGCGTTAACGGGAGCTGGTAGCCCTGGGCCGGAACACCTTCACGCCAGGGTCCACTGCGATAGAGCCGGTCGCCCTTACCCCACGCGCCGGCGAGTGCGCGATCGATGAAAATATTGACGCCAACATCGGTGCCTCTTGGCGTGAACTGATCTTCCGGGATAATGTGATCGACCAAGGCCTCGACGAAAGCTGCTTCCTCTAAATTGAGGAAGGAGTAGCCGTCATTTGGTTGGGGCGCCGCTTCCGCCGCATCATTTACCGTTTGGGCCTGCGCCTCGCTTGGGGCAGCAGCGCCTGCAGCGCTGGCTGCCGCTGCGCCGCCGACGACAGCGGTCTTGATAAAGTCTCGCCGGTCAACTTTAGAATCGGACATTTAGTTCTCCCCTTGGCATCCCTGCTGCTTATTCCATGAGCAGTTGGATGATCCAAAACGATACTATGTTTCCAAGGTGCGGACTACCTGGGAGGCGTAGTCGCCGGGAAATCTGATTGGGAGAGGTCGCAGTGGGATTCGTTAACCCGCCAGGGCTCGTGGCACGATCCTTGATAGGATTAATGGGAAGCTAATAGAGGTGCGACCTATGTACCGCTTTTCGTCTCAATCCGGCACACGCCTATTGCCCAAGCAGGAAACCATTGACGATTGTCTCTTGGAAACCCCTGCCGCGCAGCCCCGCGACCAAATGTCCAAGACGGAGATCGCCCAATTGGGGGCGGGTGCGAAGTGCTTTGGACGGCGCAGGAATGCGCCAAGCGCGAGGTGGAGAATCCCTCGCGGCGCGGCCCAAGCGTTTCCAATCTAGCGCAATTCCGCCCTGAATTGGGGCGCAGTCGCAATATCGCTCCTATGCGCGTTTTTGGGTGATTGCGCAGGAATCTCAAGCCCGGTTAAACTAAGCCAATTGTTTTTCCGGAGAATTCCATGCGCTTGAGATATTCCGTACCACTAATTTTTTCCTTAATGGCGCTTCCCCTTTCGGCGAGCGCGCATCATTCGCAATCGATGTATGATGCGAGTAAGCAAACATCGGCTACGGGTATTGTATCCGAGTGGGAGTGGACCAATCCCCATACCTGGCTTCATGTGATGGTGAAGGACGAAAACGGTCAGGATCGACTGTGGACGTTTGAGAGTAATTCGACCGGCCAGCTGATGCGTGGCGGCTGGAGCGAACATGCGATCAACCCCGGCGAGGAAGTCACGGTGACTTTCCGGCCGCTTCGTGACGGCTCGCGCGGCGGTACTATTCGCGCTGTGCGTTTTCCAGATGGAAGAGAACTTCTCCATCCGGGCATCGGCGGATATGATGCAACGACGGGAACGCTAAACGTCGCGCCTTAGGGATTACTCCTTACAATACGCTCTAACTCTCGCCTGCAGGGTCAAGCGAAGCGACATAGGACACGAGGTTGACGATGTCTTCCTCGGTCAGATTGTCGACAACGCCATGCATTAGCGCCGCCGACGGGCCGTTGCGCATGCGATGCTGAAAATCAACCAATTGGCGCACCATGTAAGCGGGCGAGCGCCCGGCGATGGGCGGTATCGCGCCAAGACCCGTAAGACCTGGGCCATGACAAATCGCACATGCGACGGTTTTCCCGCCGCCGCCAGTGGTCGCAAGCTCTTCACCGCGTGCGACGGCGCCCTCCGGTACATAGGCGATGAAAGAGGCATGAGAGTCGCGAATGCTGGCGCCGAGAGAATCCTCGGGCACTTCTACGACACGCATTCCGATCGGCTCCATGCCGCCGCCCGGCACCACATGGCGCATATTGGTTCCCTCAGGCAAATGGGCTACCGGAATGTTGTCGCCCTCAACCACCCTGGTCCATTTTACAGGCGGCAGGCTGGCGTAATACTCGGCCGCCGCGGCAACTTCCTCATCCGTTGCATCTTGTGCGAAGCGGATCATCGCGGCGGAGCGCGGTGCGTTGCCTAGGCCGGCGCGTGCGCCGCTGGCAAAATCTCTCATCTGTTGGATGATGTAATCCGCGGGAAGTCCTGCGAGGTAACCGGATTCCGGATGCCCGCCGCCATTTGGCAAATGGCACCGCATGCAAGGCTGAACAATTGGGCCTCTACCGAACTCTACGATCGAGGGCTTTTGCGGATGTTCGCTTGGATACCAATCGGGCGGTGTGAACGGCGCTTGGATAACGGCCTGCGTCAGTCCCAAATCGCTTCCTTCCCGGGTGTGCACCGTGGGATCGGCGAGCCGCGCATCCGTACCGGGAGGCGCTACCATATAAGCCCAGCTCGGCGGCTCGACAGGCTGCGCAATGGCAGCAGAAAGTGGCAACAGGGCAACCAAACTCAATCCCAGAACTCTTCTCATGGGATTCCTCTCCTTATGTTCGCTGAAATTCCGTTCTAACCTGGTTCAGTGTAGCATAGTGTCGCGCGAAGCCGCGCCCGTCTAGCTCAAACACCCAGTGCAACTGCCAGACAAATTGTACCGGCCAAACATATGAGGGAAAAGATGAGAAAAATCAGACTAAGTGTGGCGCCTTGGGCGCTTGCCGTTTCTCTGATGTTTCCTGCCACTGGCTTTGCGCAGACGGAAGCCTCATCTCAAATCGCTTCCATTCTCCCCGCAGCCGTGACCATCAATCTCATGACGTCCGATGGTATGGCGCTGCTCGATGCGCAGTGGAAAAATATGGATGCGCGAATTGTCGAAGTGCCGGCGATGGAACGCGAAGTCGATACTTGGCCGATGGCCTATGACATCGACCCGCATGCTGGCGGTTCGGATTACGATGATTCCCACTGGCCGGTAATACAAGCAGAAGCGCTTGCCGAGCGCCGCGGCGGCGGCAGAATTTTCTTCACCTGGTACCGCACAACGATCACCATCCCCGAAACCATCGGTGATTTTGAAACCGCGGGATCGAGCGTGGTGCTTGATCTCACGGTCGACGATTATGGCGAGGTCTGGGTCAATGGCGAGCTGCCCCGCACAGCCGGAAGGCCGAGCCCAGGGGCGATCCAGGGCTTCAACATGCCAAATCGCATTCTCTTAAGCGAAGAAGTCACGCCGGGAGAACAAATCGACATTGCAGTGTTCGGAATCAATGGACCGATTTCCTTGACGCCGCTCAACACCGTCTGGTTCCGCCATGCGCGGTTGGAATTTATTCCATAAGGGTGATTTTCTCTGAAGCCATATAATGAAATTGTGACCTTCACGGAGAAATCAGCATGCAAAAAGTACGATCGCTAGTGTTGGTTGTCTCCGTCCCAATTCTTAGCCTTGCGCCATGCGCGGCGAGCGCTGCAGAAGGATTATTTGGTCGGCTGTTCGAATCCGACGAACCGGAAGTGTCGCAAAGCATCTGGCGGGAAGACGATGCAGGTGAACAACTTCATCTGCAAACCAGTTTACGCTGTCCGGATTCTATTGGATCGTTCGAGCGGATCGCCGTCAGTGCGTATGACGGCTTCGGGTTCGACGTGGCGTGTAAATATGACGACAATGATCGCGGCAGGATAACACTCCATTTGACGCTAATCGAAGGCGTTTCCATTGAAGACTATTTTGAGCAATCAGTTTCTTCTGCGGAATCGGTCACCCAAGGCGAGTTGAGGTTGGGAGGTGGGAACGCGGAAACTTTCAGCGACGATCCGGAATGGCTTATTGCGCTTTACGATGTACCCAACGAACGAAGCTTGCCTATCCGGTTTACACCCACACCCACTAGGGCTAGAATGGGCGCAAACTGGATATAGGGGAGCGCGCCATGGATGTTCTCGACCGCGCCGATCTCCCATTCCCGCATTCGCTACCCGAGTTCCAGCGACTTTTCCCCGATGATGCGGCCTGCGCCGCCTACCTGGAGAAAGCCCGCTGGGGAGACGGCTTTGCCTGCCCGCACTGCGGCACGGCGGGAGAGCCGTTCCACTTTGAAAACCGCCCTGGCGTCCTGTGCTGCCGCAAGTGCCGCCAGAACACCGGGCTGACGGTGGGAACAGTGATGGAGCGTAGCCACACTCCGCTGAACGTCTGGTTCTGGGCCGCTTATCTGGTCGCCAGTCAGACGCCCGGCATGTCCGCCGTGCAGTTTCAGCGGCAACTTGGTCTTTCGCGCTACGAGACGGCCTTTCAAATTCTCCACAAGCTCCGCTCGGGCATGGTGCGGCCCAACCAAGACAGGATCGGTGGACAGCCCAAGAACCATGTTGAGGTGGACGAAACCTGGGTTGGCGGGCGAACGCGTGGGGAAGGCCGTGGTGTTCACCACAAGGTTCCCGTCTCCTGTGCCATCGAGGTGCGTCATCGAAAGCCGGGCACCAAGTGGACCCTGCTGACGAAAGTGGAGACGTCCTGCGATAGGATTTTGATCGCAGGAGGTGCAAATGTCGAAGCAGAATGGGAACAAGGGCCGGCGGTTTGATCGGGCCTTCAAGGAAGAAGCCGTCCGTCTTTTACAGACGAGCGGGCGCAGGCAGCGGCAGATAGCAGGAGATCTTGGGATCAGCGTCAGCGCGCTCGGCCGCTGGGTCGCAGAATTGCGTGAGGAGGATTTGCTTTCCGGTCCGCATGAGGATGCAGCGAAGGAGATTACCCGTCTACGCCGAGAGCGTGATCTGGCCCGTCAGGAACGTGATCTCCTAAAAAAAGCGCTGGCCTTCTTCGCCAGGGAAAGTCGATGAGGTTCCGGTTCATCGACGCGGAGAGGGCCGGGTTGGCGATGCCGATATTCCGCCTGTGCAGACTGCTGCAGGTCAGCGTCTCAGGCTTCTACGCTTGGCGCAATCGCGGCCCAAGCCAGCGACAGCTCGATGACATGGTTCTACTCGCCCATGTCCGGGCAGCCTTTCGGCGCAGCCGCGAGAGCTACGGTGCAGAGCGGGTCCATCACGAGCTTGCCGAGAATGGGATCGAGGTTGGACGCCATAGGGTGGCTCGGCTGATGCGGGGAAATGGGTTGTCTCCAAAACGGAAACAGAAGTTCAAAAAGACGACGGACAGCCAGCACAACAAGGCCGTCGCATCGAACCTTCTCGACCAGAACTTCTCCGCCGAGGCACCCAACGAGAAATGGGCTGCCGACATCAGCTATATCTGGACGGCACAGGGCTGGCTGTACCTGGCCGTCATGCTCGACCTCTACTCCCGGCGCGTCATCGGCTGGGCAGTGGGCGCTCGCATGACCAGCGACCTGCCGCTCAGGGCGCTTAACCGTGCTATCGGGCTGCGCCAACCTGGCGCCGGTGTGATCCACCATAGCGATCGGGGAAGCCAGTACTGCTCAGACGCATACCAGGCGCGCCTCGGTGAACTCGGTTTCCTCGCCTCAATGAGCGGTAAGGGAAATTGCTATGATAACGCCGTCGTCGAGACCTTCTTCAAAACCATCAAGTCAGAACTGATCTGGAGGACTGTGTTCATGTCAAGAAGCCAAGCTGAAACTGCCATAGCCGGATACATCGACGGGTTCTATAATCCAGTCCGTCGGCACTCGACGCTGGACTTCACAAGCCCCGTCAAATTCGAGGCAGAAGCAATGCAAACGGTGTAGGGCGCCTCCATTTTTCCTGGATGGGTCCAGTAGCGCCGAGTCGCTCTGTGGGTTCGTCGAGAGCACCGTCGCGCCGGGATCGCTGATCGTTACTGACGATTGGAGCGGCTATGCTGGCCTCGGTAAGCGCGGCTATGAGCACTTCGCTGTTGCCGAGCAATACCTGCCGATCATCCATCTGGTTTTCGCCAACCTGAAGACGTGGCTGATCGGGATCCACCACGGCGTTAGCCACCAGCACCTACAAGCCTACCTCAACGAGTTCACCTTCCGCTTCAACAGGCGGTTCTACCCGTTCAACGCCTTCCGCTCATTGCTCGGCATCGCTGGCGACACCTCTGCTCCAACCTATGCCGAGCTTTACTCGGGAGAGTGGCGGCACCCTACATGTAGCGGTCATAGGCGTTAACCGGATAGGCAAGGAACGAAGAACTGGCGTCTGGGTCAAGAATCTGTCCGGCTGGGCGCTGAAGTATCGCGCGACCTACGAAGATGCGCACCAGGAGGCTACGTTTGACGCGATGTCCAAACTCTCGGACCTTGCGCATTTGAGCGCATGTGCGCTCACCGAAAGGCCAATTCGTCAGGGCAGCCAAATTGAGGATACGGATATTCTACTCGCGCTCGCACTGTTGGCAGGTGCTCAAATGCTCAACACAGAGGGTGCCGAAGCTGAATTCGCCGCGTCGTACGATGGAGAGAGCCCTCCAGTGTGGTGCGTAGAAGATACGCTGGCCATTGACGGTAAGGGATTTCTACTTTGGCGTAACATCGCCAGTGACGGAAAAAATGGGCCATCAGACCGTGTCACCGCGACTTCGCTAAATGAATCCCCAGCGCTCGAAGTTATTGTCGATCCTGGCGTGACGGCATTCCACCATGCTCAGGAGGGGGCGAGTCTCGACTCCACTGTGTTCACTCTCGCCATTAGATCTGGAAATGTTTTTGAGGCCTATGGTTTTTTTGTCGACCGACCGGATTGGGCAACGCTTGGTGCATTTGCGGATAGCGTGTTTTCTGGTCGTCGTGCGCCGATCGCTAGCGTTGACACAGGGTCAAACCAGATTAATCTGAACGTTCAGGATCTAAACATTCAGGATGAGTAACGTGAAGACCATGCACCGCGCCGCTTTTATTTCTTCGCTTACGATCGCGCTGGCAATGATGCTGAGCGCGCCCGCAATCGCGCAAAGCTGGATCGAATATGTCAATATCGATGCGCGCTTTGGAATTAATTATCCGGGAGAGCCCGAGCGATCCGAGGAGACCTACTTAACAAATTCCGGCATGTCCTTTCCTGCCGAGGTTTTCACCGCATCCGATGCCGCCGGTACCTATATTGTGACCGCAATAAATTATTCGGGTGTGAGCTACGAATTCTATCAGACGCTGTTGGACGATGCCGTCGAGGTGGTCCGCAATCGTGGCGGTAAAGTCACCTATGAAGGATTCAACATCTATGACGGCATGGATACGATATCGCTTCAAATCACCAATGACGACGGCAGCCGGAGCTTCTACGCCATCACCCTGCCGCCGCGTCCGAGCCTAACTGATCGGCTCTACATCATCGAAGGCCGCGTTGCCGGGTCGATGCCGGTTCCAGGACATTTTCAGCAATCGCTTTTTATCGTCGACACCAATGGCGATCGCATGCGCTACGAGGTCGATATCGAGGGAACGCGCTTCCGTGTTTTCCCGGGTTCGGGCGGCCAACCGGTTGTCGCCCCCGAATGCAACATCGCGTTGCCTTGCATCCCTGGAAGGGTTGAACCGGAAGAGTGAGCCGAAATGGCTGATAGAAGCGCTAGGCGCCTCACTCTCCCAGATTTACCCTCCAAACCTAATCCCCCGGCGCGTTGAGTGCGCTGGCGCCGTTGGGCTCCGATTGGATGTGAATGTAATCGGCGATGCCGATGGCTTTGATCAGCTTCTGTTGCGTGCGCAAATAATCGATATGTTTTTCTTCGCTCTCATAAATACTGGTGTAGAGCTCGCGGGAGCCGTAATCCTTGATCTGTTCGGCATAGGCAATGGCATCGGTTAAATCGGTGATTGCTTTTTCTTCCAGCTTCAAATCGCATGAGAGGATCTCGGTGACATCTTCACCGATCATCAGCTTGTCGAGAGATTGCAAATTGGGAAGGCCACCGAGGAAGAGGACACGCTGCACCAGACTGTCGGCATGCTTCATCTCGTCGATGGATTCCTCATACTCATATTTGGAAAATTCGGAGATGCCCCAATCGGCGAGCATGCGCGAATGGAGAAAATACTGATTGATCGCGGTGAGTTCGTTTTTGAGAATCAGGTTGAGAAACGCGGTTGTCTTCGCGTCGCCTTGCGCCACTCCGCTGCGTGAAGCAGGGCGGCTCTTGGTGGCGCGTCGTTTAGCATTCTTTGAATTGTTTCGTGGCATGATCCGCACTTCCTCTCGACGCCGTGGCGCGCATAGACTTCGTCCACGCTTCTTGCCCCTGATCGAAGGGCGGCGCGAACCTTTGACTCGTTCAGCCTATTGCATATGCAGACAATCATGAACGGATTCCGTGCGGTTCTCAGAGATTATCCCAACAAAAGTTTCATATTCGATAATGAGAGTGATTGTCAATCGCGGTAAAATTATGGCGGGCGAAACTCGGCTATAAGTGCCGAAACACAAATTGGTGAGAGGAAAATCAGTCGAATGACGGGGAAAGCACCCAAAAAACCACGCACATTATTGCGTTATTTGAAAAGCACCTCGCGGCGAAGCTTTGTTCTCTATCCGCTAATGATTATTGCTCTCGAACTTGCTTTGCGCCGTGGCGAGCTTGTTATTGTTTTTTGGGGGCTACCGCTGCTCGCCTGGGGCTATCTGCAATATCGCATAGTCGGAAAATACCGATTGCATTTGGGCGGAGGAGGGCCGGGCCTCGACACGCCGCCCGATCGCATCGTGGCTGAAGGCCCTTATCGCTTTTTGCGCAACCCGATGTATCTCGGCCATCTTATTTTCATGGCGGGTCTCGCGATTACGTTCCGCTCTTGGGCTGCGGTTGTTCTTCTTCTTGTTCACATTCCCTGGTTTCACTCACGCGTACTTAAAGACGAGGCCCAGCTCGAGCAGCGCTTTGGTGCGCCCTATCTGGAATATAAGAGCCGCGTGAGGCGCTGGATCCCCGGTCTGGTTTGAATGGTTCGCGTTTTGATACGCAAAGCGTTAGGCCCGCCTACCAAACGCCCGGCCAAGGCTTGCCAACCAAGAATTCAGGGTTGGCGCCCTCACGCGGGCGGAATTTTTGAATCCGGCCATTGTTGACGGATGCCGTATAGAAATTGCCTTCGCTGTCCGAGGACATTCCATGTACGCCCCACAGCCCACCCGGATACTCGCCAAAGCTGCCCCAAGAATAGAAAAAATGTCCGTCTAAATCATAACCCAGGATTTTGTGTGTACCTTGGTCCGCGGCCCAAAGCTTTTGGTCGCTGGTAACGATGAAACTATGAATGTCCATCGGCGGACGCGGGCCGAATTTCCATTCGTTCAAATAATTGCCGTCTTCGTCGAAGACTTGCACGCGGGCATTGGTGCGATCATTAACAAAAACGCGCCGCGTCGTGGGATCGACGCCGATCCCATGCACGTTGTTCCAATGACCGGGGCGGGTTTCGTTTGGAGGCGTACCCGCTTCCCCCCATTGGGCAAGGAAATTTCCTTCCATGTCGTATTTGATGACGCGCGTATTGTCGTAACCATCGGCCAGATACATTGTGTTCTCGTCCATGAAGACGAGGAAGGTTGGGCGGCGGAAATGCGTTTCGTCTTCGCCCGGAACGCCGGGCGTGCCGAGCGTCAGCACCAGCTCGCTACCGTCATTAGTGAATTTGTAGACCGCGTGACCATCGGCATCGACGATCCAGACATGCTTTTCCGGATCATAGGGGCTTATCTCGACATCATGCGGCCGAACCCAGAGATGATCCCATTGGGTCCATTCCTCGATAATATTGCCGTCGGAATCGATCACCAGCACGCAATGCTCCCAGCGCCAATCGATCCCGGCTCTGCCGACGCCTTCAGCGTCTAGCTGATCGCCGTTTGGAATTGCATTACCGGCTTGGCGCAGCGGTAAGCGATTATTGGGGTAGTGCAGTCCCGGGCCGAGTTCGGGAAGCCAAATCGATTCTGGCCGTTCCGTGACCAGCGGCAATTCACCTTTTTGGACTAAGAACACACGGTCCGGGCTTTCGGCAAAGACGTCCATCGTGACCGAATAAGTCCAGCCTTCATGCCCGGGAAGGCTCTCCGACATTGGCTTTGGCCAGTTCTCGACCACCTCATAGGGTCCGAAAATATCCTGGCCGCCCTTTAGTCCTGGAATAGCCGCGAATCCCGCGCCGGCCACTTCATGTTCCTGCGCATTGCCTGTTCGGCCGTTGACAAGAACGATCGCAACAAGTCCTGCGCCGATTACGGCTAGCACCGCAATAAGTTTTTTCATAAGAAGTCTCCCAGAACGCCCCAGCCCCGGCAGCCTAGACTCCGGAAGCAATATTCTTGATCATAGCTTGGTCGCTACAATTTCGTGACCATACGAAATAAATTACTGAGTGGGGAGAGTGATGGCCGGATCAACTCTAATAATCAACGTGAGCCTTTGCACCGGAGCGGCGCTGCTCTTGCTCGGCTGTGGAGTCTCGTCCGAAGAAGGGGCTGCCCCGGCGCCTGACGCTGCAAGCGGCGCGCAAATTGGTAGCGCAGAAGCCTCGAATATGGGGCTTGTCAGCCATCACGATTTGCAAGGCAGATCGGCCTATCAACCGGTCGTGCATGCCTATGGTGATCGGCGGATTCTATTTGTTGGTCATCACATTGGTGAGGCCATGAACCCCCAAACAGGAAATGTCGAACAAAACGGCACGTCCATTGTGGATGTCACCGATCCCTCCACCCCGCAAATGCTGCGTCATTTGCCGGCGAACGGCGAAGGAATAAGCGGTGCCCAGCATGCGCAGATCTGCGACGGCGCGGCGCTGCCCAATGGCGATCCCGCCAAGGTCTATCTTGTGCGTACAAACGGGCTGGTAAGTTACGAGCTCTACGATGTAACCGATCCGGCTTCGCCTGAATTTATTCTGACCATTGATGAGACAGGCAATTCCTCGCGGCCCGAATCGAGCCGCGGAAATCGCGAAACCCATAAGATTCAATGGGAATGCGAAAGCGGGATTGGTTATTTCAATGGCACGCCGGAAGGCTGGCGCGTAACTCGTGCGCTTCAGGCCTATGATCTCGGCACACCGGAGGAGCCGCGCCATATTCGCGATTTTGGGCTTTTGGGCTACCAGCCGGACGCAGAAGGGCCGTTTCCCGCCTATCTGGTATCGGGACTGCACCAACCCTTTGCTTTGGGCAACCGAATCTATCTCGGCTATGGCAGCGGCAATGACGGAACGCTGCAGATTCTCGATCGCGATAAGTTTCTAAACGGCGATCCGGAATCAATTGATCCTTTCGCGCCGACACCGGAGAATTTACTTTATCCCCAGATCGCGCGGCTCGACATGCCGTCCTATTGGGGTGTGCATACGGCCAAACCGCTTCTGGACTTTCCGATTGCCGACTACCAAGACGACGAAGCACACAGCACGCGCGATTTTCTCATGGTGGTGTCCGAGGCGCAAGGTGCGCGCTGTGATTCTGCGCGGGACATCACGTTCATGATCGACATCACGGAAGAAGATAAGCCTTTCCCGGTCTCGTCATTCCAAACCCCGGCAGAACCAGGCGGCTTTTGCCAACGCGGCAGCCGCTTCGGCCCCCATTCGATGCAGGATGAGTTCCATCCGGGATTCGATCACACATTAGCGGTCATGTCTTACTTCAACGGAGGTATTCGCGCCTTCGATATTCGCGATCCCTTTCACCCGGTGGAGGTCGCGTATTTCGTTCCCGAGATCACCGAGAACACGAGCGAGGCCTGCTCAGATGTGGATGGGGTTCGGCAATGCGTGCAAGTTATACAAACCAACAATGTCAATATTGACGACCGTGGCTATATCTATGCCGTCGATCGCTCACATACCGGACTGCACATCGTTGAGCTGACGGGCCCAGCGCGAGAGATAGCAGGGTTGGAGTAGGTTAGCGCTCTCAAATCGAAGTGCATTCAGATGCGCCCGGTAATTCACAATTGTCATCCCGGTCGAGCGCGTTTTACGCGCCTTTAGCTAGTTCGCGTGTAAAGCACGCGGGCGAATCCCACACTTGTCATGGCCCTACTTGATAGGCCACCCAGTAGCCGCGGGTCCGCGCGGCGAACGAGCCCCAAGATCATCTAGGTGGCCTCGCCCCGCGCGTTTTACGCGCCAATAATTGGATTCGCATGCAAGGCATGCGGGGCGGGCCATGACAATAATGGGGGTGAACCAACGGTTCGCGTTATCTAAAAATTGGGCGTCGGGTCATTGGGAATGGGAACCAGGCCCTGATTGAATCGATCGTCGTTGTTTTCGGGACAGATCGATTCTTCTATCGGGAAGTCCGCCAATTCATAGATCTGCATCATGGAATGGGGCGCATTAAACGCGACGGGGTCTTCCACCGTTGCAATGATTTGAATCACTTTGTTGTTGGGATCGGAAAAATAAGCGTCGTTACGCGGTCGCGGTGCATCGGTGATCAGATCGGGGGAGCCGGGAATTATCCGGATGCGTTCCACTACATGTAATTGTTCGCTGTGCGGGATCGGAAAATTGCCCATATAGGTTTCGTCGTTCAGGCCGATAGTATCGACGACAAGGGTATCGCCTTCATAATGGCCGACAGATTCTCCCATCCAACTCGGTTCGGGATTGTCGCTATGTTTTTCGTTCAGATAGATGCGCCGAACGGTTTGGCCGCGCTGGTGAACGATTGTTACCATATTGGGTGTTTGCAGAAACAATGCCGGTTCCGCAGTAAAGCCGAGGAATCCCGGTACGCCCGGCGGGAAGCAGCGCTGTGCTGCGCTAAACGGAAAACCGCCGGCAAACACAGCCTCATTTGCTTCGCGCGTGACTTGCGCCGCCCAAGGCTGCAAGAGCGGGTGGGTATCGTCGCCGATGCGCAATGTTGGAAGTCCACCGCTATTGTTCCCGGAATGCGGATGGTCGGGATGATCGCGGATCGGCCCGCGCGCGCCCGGGGCACCCGACGTTGGCGGCATGATGTTGGCTTGACGGGAATGCCAGCCAAAACCGTTCATAAAGAAGTCGGGGATCGCGCTTGGTTCTGGTTCGCGTACCGAACAGCCCGACATCAGGAATATCGCAGCTGCAGCGCTTGCCAGTGCAGCACTGCGATTAAAACGGTATCCGGCCTTGTTCTTCACACATTACCCCTCGGGAATTTGCTACGCCGACCATAACACTCAGTCCCAGGCATTAAAACGCGGGCTGCGCCCGGCCCTCACACTTCGACGGGCTCAGTGTGAGGGCAGAGGAAAAACCTCACCCTGAGCTTATCGAAGGGGGAGTAGGTGGGCCTCCTCGGTCCCCTACGCTAATGGTCCACCGGCGTATCGCGCATCTGGAAGTGGTAAACTTTCGGCCTCGTGCCCTTGCCGGTCTCCATGTGAAACGGCGTGCGGTTGCCTGAAGTCGACCACAATCCACGGCCTTTCCAGCCCGCATCGATATCGTCGATCCGGCCATCGAGGCCTTTTGCGAAAAATCCCATAGGATAGGGAACACGCAGTGTGACCACTTCTTCATCTACCAGCGCTAGAAGAGAGTCGGAGGTGTTTCCGATGACGACGGGAACATTCTCGCCGAGCCCCAGCGTGTTGAACTGGTCGACCCAAGTGTAATAGCTGGTCTCGGCACTGCCCGGGACATCTTGGATGTTCTTATATTGAGGCCCCGGCATTTCATAAAAGGCCCAGCCTTCGGGACAATGCCGTCCGGTGGCTTCCGGACCGTTGAGAGGCGCGGTGCATTTGCGCACATCGAAGCTTGCAATGTGCCCGCTTTGCACGCCGGCCCACATCACGCCATTGCGGTCTATATCCGCGCCGCGGATGGAATGCCCCCTAAGCGGCGCGTCTTCGTCGTAATAGGGCGTTTCATAATACTGGGCGAGCGCGGTTCGTGCTGGGTCGTCGCCCGGAATGAGACGTACGACGCCGCTTGGGAAATCCCTTACCGAACCCCAGATCGAGCCGTCGACCGGGCTGATCGAGACCGAGTAATTGCTGACATCCAAGATCTTGTCGCGGGTGGGATCGATGGGATCGTTGGGACCCACGGGATCGGGATCGCGTACGCCATTGCCGTTGGTATCGAGCACGAAGGGAGTCCAGCCCTGTGCTGCGGCAACGTCGCCGGTTTCTTCGAAGATTGTGGAGTTGAACCAGCCGATCTGCCCGCCGCCGCCGGAAAACCACAGCGTGTGGGTTCCATCTTCCGAGAACACGAGATGATGCGTTCCGAAGCAGGTTGGGATCAGTTCCCATTCACCACTTGCCGGGTCATACATTGTAACATCGCGGCCTGAGGCATCGAGGGGCCAGGCTTGCGCGGAGGGATGGTCAGACCCTTCACGGCAGAAATCGGGATTTGCCCTTGTTTTGGCCCGCGCTCCGAACCAGGTGCGCCCTCTATGATCCATCATCGGATTGTGATTGTTCGTGCGCGCGTCCCAAATCCGTTCCTCACCCCAATAGGGCGAGGGCGCTATAATAGGATCGGCATGCGCAAGAGGCATGTCGGGATCGGCGAGCGGCATCGCAACACTACTAGCGATGTTGTTTACGGGATCGAGTATCGGAACTAGGTCGCTGCTCACTTCGGCTGAGCCATAAAGCTTGCCATAGCCGTTCACCTTCGGATCTCGACGATCGGTCGAAATCACGTCATGCATATAGTGGTGCGGCTCGGCAAAATCCCATTGCGTTACAACAAGATTACGTTCGACACCTTGCGGCCGTGTCGGCTTTTCGAAGGGAAGCTCTCCCGCCTCGATGCGGTCGGTCCAATCCGCAAACTCCTCGAGTGGGCGCCGTGGACCAAAGCCGCTAATGCCCTCAACCATGCGAAGTCCAGGCATTCCCGATTGAATGCGCCTGGTCCAGGCTTCCATGCTGTCCTCATATTCATCGAACGCCGCAGGTAAGGTACGGGTCGCTTCATTGCCAAATTGATGGCATGAATAACACCCGGTCGATTTCAGCCTGTAAATCCAGTGTTCCTGACTTTGAATATTCGGGGAAATGCCGTTTCCGTCATCGCCAGTTCCGGGAAACTCATTCGCTTCAGGTATCTCCATCATTGAGCCCCAATAGAGCGCCGGGTAGATTTGCGCTGCCGATCTTTCATCGGGGGCAATTTCTGGCGCGAGGTGAACTTGGTCGCCGGGTGCAGCCTCTATCTTTGTTGAATCAAGCAGTCCGTAGCCGCGTGACCACACCAAATATGTGGCATCCGGTAAATCCGGAATCACATAGCGGCCTTCGTCATCGGTTGCGACGCTGCGGACAAACCTTGTGGGCAAGTCATCGGTTTCTGCGATCACCCATACACCAGCTTCCGGGCCGTCGGGTCCCATGACGATTCCGCCGATATCGTCGCCGTCGATTGCGATACGATTTCCGCCGCCAGCAACCAAGCCTTCCTGGAAGAAGTACCACCCGGCCACGGCGAGAATCGCGACGGCGCCAAAAAGGAGTATTGATGACCTCATTGTTCTGCCTCCGACGAGAATTAATCAGTGCCCATTGGCATGCCCCAACGCCCATCTTTAAATGTCGTTAGGGCCCCATGTCGTTAGAAAAAGAAGTGTAGCGAAAATCGGAGCCGATCTCACGACTTTATTGAAGCATCAGCCATAGAGCCGATAAATTTTATTTCTGGCCCTATCTTTATATTTCAATGATCCAGCGGCGTGTCGCGTAGCTGGAAATGGTAGACTTTGGGCCTGGTTCCCATGCCCGTTTCCACATGAAACGGTGTGCGATTACCTGAGGTCGACCACAAACCACGGCCTTTCCAGCCGGCATTGATATCATCGATCCGCCCGTCGAGGCCTTTGGCGAAATATCCCAAGGGGTAGGGAACGCGCAGGGTGATCACTTCCTCATCCACCAAAGCGAGAAGTGAATCGGAAGCATTGCCTATGACAACCGGGATATTTTCACCCAGCCCCAGCGTGTTGAACTGATCGATCCAGGTGTAATAGCTGGTTTCGCCGCCGCCGGGGACATCTTGGATGTTCTTATATTGCGGTCCCGGCACCTCAAAGAATGCCCAACCTTCGGGACAATGCCGTCCGGTCGCTTCGGGCCCATTAAGGGGACCGGTGCATTTGCGCACATCGAAACTTGCAATGTGCCCGCTTTGTACGCCCGCCCACATTACGCCGTTGCGGTCGATGTCCGCTCCGCGAATGGAGTGCGCCTTTAATGGCGCGTCTTCATCGTAATAGGGCAATTGATAATATTGGGTGATCGCAGTGCGTTCTGGGTTGTCTCCTGGAATGACACGCAGGATGCCGCCGGAAAAATCGCGCACCCCCCCCAGATCGAACCATCGACCGGGCTGATCGAAACCGAATAATTGTTCATCGCAACGATCTTGTCTCGCGCCGGATCAAGGGGATCATTTGCGCCCGCAGGGTTTGGATCGCGCACGCCAAACCATGCGCGCCCCCGATGATCGAGCATCGGGTTATGATTGCTGGTGTGACTGGTTCAAATTTTTCCTCTCCCCAATAGGGCGACGGAGAAATGATGGGATTGTCATGCGCGAGCGGCATATCGGGATCGGCGAGCGGCATCTCAACCGCGCTTATCGTGTTATTTATCGGATCGAGGATTGGAACAAGGTCGGTGCTCACATCGGTGGAGCCGAAAATTGGACCGTAGCCGTTCACTGTGGGGTCTCTGCGGTCGGTCGAAATCACGTCATGCAAGAAGTCATAGGGCTCAGTAAAGTCCCATTGCGTCACGACCACATTGCGTTCGACACCTTGCGGGCGCGCCGGCCTTTCAAAGGGTAGCTCGCCCGCCTCAATGCGGTCGGTCCAGTCGGCATATTCTTCTAGCGCGCGGCGCGCGCCAAACTCATTTATGCGTTCAACCATGCCGAGTCCGTCATTGCCGGATTGAATGCGGACGGCCCATGCTTCGAAACTGTCTTCATATTCAGCGAATATGGCGGGCAAAGCGCGAGTAGCACTGTTGCCGAACTGATGGCAGGAATAGCAGCCAGACGATTTTAAATGATCGAGCCAATGTTCCTGGCTGAGAACATCCGGGGAAATTCCGTTTCCTGCATCACCCGTTCCAGGAAGCTCATCGCCGCTGGGAACGTTCAGCAACGCACCCCAATACATTGCCGGATAAATATCCGCTGCAGATTTTTCGTCAGGCGCGATTTCTGACGCAAGATGAACTTGGTCGCCCGGCGCTGCTTCAATCTTTGTCGAGTCGAGAAGCCCATAGCCGCGTGCCCACACCAAATAGGTTGCCTCGGGTAAATCCGGAATAACATAGCGGCCATCGTCATCGGTGACGACGCTACGAACAAATCTGGTCGGCAAATCGTCGGTTTCAGCAATGACCCAGACACCAGCTTCGGGGCCGTCAGGTCCCATGACGATTCCACCGATGTCGTCGCTATCTATTGCGACACGGCCCGGATCGTCAGTGACCACGCCTTCCTGGAAGAAGTAATACCCAACTGCACCGAGAACGACGGCACTGCCGATAAGGAGTATTGAATTTCTCAATGTTTTGCCTCCGGCGAGATTCGACCAGCGCCCACGCTCTAATGTCATTAGGCAGAGCAGTGTAGCGAAATATGCAACCGATCTCATCGCTATATTAAAGCAACGGCCAACAGGACGATGAATTCAAGTGCAGTTCAGTCTCCGAGGCTGAAAACCATCAAGATATTACTACCGCTAGGCGATTTCAGCTCGGGGTAGAGTTCGGCAAGATGGGCCGTACCGGGCGTTCGCCCGCCAACCGCGATGGCAACATATTGTTTTCCATCTACCGCATAGGAAATCGGATAGCTGGCAATAGGCGCGCTCAGCGGGATTTCCCATAAAAGGTCGCCCGTTCGAGAGTCCAGTGCTTTGAAATAGCGGTGTAAGTCCGCGACGAATACCAATCCGCCGCCGGTCGCCAGCACCGAGCCAAGTGCGGCGCGTTGATCATAGATCCATTTGATCTCGCCGCTCGCGGCATCCACTGCCGCTAATCGGCCGACATTTCCGTTCGAGCCTTCCATGTGCCGAATTTCATTATATTGAACGCCCGCCGCATCTTGTTCGACCGGTATCACTTCATAGACGGTGCACTCATTGCTTACCGGGCTGAAGAACGTGCCGGAGTTCGGATCATAGGCCCGAGTCTGAAATAGTTTTCCACCGCGCACGCCTGGGCATACCAATGAGATGTCGCCAACCTCGTCCGGAATAAGCGATTCATTCATAGTGATCGCGCCGGTTTCCGAGTCGATATTCTCGTAGAGGTTTTGAAACGACACCAATTGTTTGTGCCACAAATGCTCGCCTGTCTCCCGATCGAAGGCCCATTGGATTCCGGGCTTGCCGAGCACCGTCACGATTTTGCGCATGACGCCATCGATCTCGACATCGGCGAGGATGGGATTGTCTTGGTGATCCATGTCGAAATTATCGCGCGGCTGCATTTGAAAGAACCAACTTATCTCACCCGTGTCGGCCTCTAGAGCCAAAATCGAATTCGAATAGTAAAGCGAGCCGCTTCCTGTGCCCTTGAGCACTTCGGGGTAGGGGGAGGCGCTTGCGGTCGTCCAATAAACCAAGCCCAGATCGGGGTCATAGCTCCCGGTCAGCCAGAAAGAAGATTTCTTACGCAGTTCATAGGGGAGGCCTCCCCAGGTGGCATTATGTTCGGCCGGATCATTGGGGCCGGCCACAGACTCTCTTCTCCAAAGCTGCTCTCCGGTCTCTGAATCATGCGCCGAGATGAAGCACGGAGATGCGGTGTCGGCGCCGCAGGTAAGGCCCGCAAAGATTTTTCCATCACCTGCTATGGGTCCTGACGTATAGCGAACGCGCTGGCTTAAATCTCCGGTTTGAACCTCCCATACCAATTCGCCGGTTTGCGCATCCAGCGCCACGAGATAGGCGTCTTCCGTGGTGAGGTAAATCTTATCTTGGTAGATGGTGATATTGCGGGTCGTCGCTTCGCCCATGCCCCCGGGTAGATCGCGGCGATATTCCCAAATCAGATTTCCGTTCCGACCGTCCAGTGCTTGGACCGTCCCTTGGTTTGAGGGCAGGTACATAATGCCGTTATAGGCGATAGGCTCTTGTTCCTGGCGCCCATCAGGCATTGCCCAAGCCCAGGCCAAGCGCAGATCGGCAACATTATCCGTTGTCACTTCACTCAGCGGACTAAATCCGCTGGCTTTCTGATCGCGCCGCCATTGCAACCAATCCGCCGGCGCAGGATTTTGCAGGACCTCATCACTCACGGGAACGAAGGGCGTCTCTTGCCCATGAGATTGCGCGACAAAAATTAGTGTGAGCGCAGCCGACAAGGCTGAGGCTGCACGCATGGACTTGATCGACATCTATTTTTCTCCCCTGGGACGCCCATTTGCAAGGCGCATGACTAGGCCGCACCCAATTGTCGTGGCGAAATATTCGTTCCGCCGGTCCGTAGAGATTATTGCAACATCACGCCACAGTCCACGCAGGCGCCCGCCCACTTTGGACCGAAAACGCCCTACCAGTAGAAAGAGAGTGCGACCCGTCCTTCAACAATGTCGGGTGTCTCGAAGCCAGACTGATATTCAATGCCCGCCCGCAGATCGAAATTGGAATCGCGTCCAATTCTACTTTCAAGGCGTGCGTAAGGAATAGTTCTCTGGCGGGCATCCACCTGCTACCATACGCCGATCTCAACTCTCGTTTTCAGTGGAAGGGTTTCTCCGATCAGCGCACCGATCTTTGCCCCGCCTTGAAGGTAGCTATGCTCCCTGTCCAAGCCGGTTGCACGCGCTTGCCCAAATGCGAAAAGGGCTATCTCTTCGTCAATTTGCCAAGCTTTGCCGTAGCCTCCCTCGACCAACGCCGTCAGGTTTCGATCATCGGCTAGATTCTGATTTTCTAAGCCGAAGCGAACACTCCACGCATTGTCCCCGTCATAAGGCAGTCCGGCGATGTCGCTATCTCTGTTGAAATTCGTGGGGCAGGCGTCGCTGGTTGATGATGCTATGCTGCCTTCATGATGGTTTCAATGGCACTGTCGGCCTGAGCCTTTCTCAAGTGTTCCTGGAGAGCATTTCGGAGGATGGGCAGCTGGCGATAGGCCTTGAGGCGACGGAAGGTTTTCTGGGCCTCCAGCAGGCCGGCGGCGGTCCATCTGAGCGCCATCTCGGCGTGTCTCCAGCGTTTGACGTTGCGGGTGACCTGGCGCACCGTGCCGAGCGCGTTCTCGACGATGTTGGTGCAGGCGAGCGAGCGCCGGAGTGCGTGCGGTAGGCCGGGGCGGATGACGGTGAGGATCTCCTCCAGCCCCTCCAAGATGCTGCCCGAGACGCCCGGTTCCTCATGCTCCAGACGCCGGACCAGGTTGCGCAAGAGCCGCTCGGCCTTGTTTGCGTCGTCCTGGTCCCAGGCCTGACGGGGCGCCTTCTTGACGCTCGCGTGCAAATGTTGGGGCAGGCGCTCGATGATGTTACGGCCCTTGTGGACCTGGCAGCGCTGGATGGCGGCGGCCACACCGAAGGTGTTTCGGATCGCTTTGCTGAGTGCCTTCGCGCCATCGACGATGAACAGCCGCGGCAGTGTCGGATCGAGCCCCCTGGCGAGGAGATTGTCGATCAAGGCCTGGACGACGACCGTGTTCTCCGTCGCCCCCTCGACCACGGCCAGGACATGCTTGTCGCCGTTGCCATCGACGCCGATCGCCGCCATCAGGACATGGTCGCCGACATGCAGACCGTCGATCTGGATGACTAGCTGGTCGAGTTCCGAGAGATCCGAGGCGAGCCAGGCCTTCATCTTCTTGCGTGACAGCGCCACAAAGCGCCGGGAAACGGCCGACTTCGAGGTGCCGGCGCCACGCGCTTTCGCCAGGTCGCCCTCGGGCAGACGGACCGCGCGGTGGTACTTGCGGATCGACACGTTCAGCACCATCAGGTTGAGCGCCCACTCGAGCAGCAGGTTGCCATCGCGTAGCGCCTGCCAACTCTCCAAGCTCACCTCTTTGCCCGCCCGGTCACGAACCCGTGGCCGGGCCACCTTCACTTTGCCACCGTGGTAGCCGATCTCGCTATGTGTCCTGCCCCAGCGATAACCTCTACGGTCCCCATGGCGGCGATGTCGGGCCCCGCACACGGTCGTGGCGTCCTCCTCCATCATCTCGGCCAAGGCCTCGACCCCGGCCAGAAGACAAAACCGATCCACGCTGAGATGGACTGCGTCCATCGCGTCCGCCAGCGGCGGCATAGGAATCGAGGGGGCAAGGGCTTTCGGGCGGCTGGAACTACGGATATTATTTCCCATGGTGTCGTTCTCCCTTTTGGGTTTGCAGCATCCGGAGCCTAACGGCTCCAGGAGAGCGACACCTACGTCAACTTTTCAACATCGACCGGGACATCCCCGGGAGTCCCGTCTGGGACATATTCAATGTCGTAACTTTCACCAAATCGAGTGTGCGCAGGCTGAAACGGCCGTCGCGGTGAATTACGCGCAAATCGACCATAGACAAATCTGCGTTTTCCAAGCCACCCGGCGCAAAAGAGAGGGAGTCATAATACGCGGCGCGAAAACGAAACTCTACGCCGCTTCCAAGTTCGCTGTTATGCACATAGCTGATCTGAGCCAGTGACGATTTGTTGCCCAAATGTGGTGGCGGACTAATATGGTCTGGTGCAATAGTCTCTGCAGATGGCGGCTGCGTCAGCCTCGCAAGAAGTAGCTCGGTTTTTCTTTCCTTAACCCAGTCCGGAATTTGGTCAAGGCGCGCCTCAACAAAGTTGTAGTATTCCAAAAGAGTTTCTAGGATCGCGATCTGACTTTGTTCTGAATGTTCGGCGATGATCTGTTCGATCTCATTGTCCAAATTATTGACGTAGTTGTTTATTGCTCGCTTGTCCGCATCGCTAAGTGGTTTGGACTTGTCCCGGTTTGATTCCGGATCCGCTACTCATTTAAGCGGCCTTTTGTTCGAAGGCCAAGGGGCTTTTACCTCCCAAAGCTGAATGGCGTCTGCGCAGATTGTAGAAGCCGTTGATGTACTGAAAGAGCGCGCCCTCGACCCCTCTTCTGGTGTACCAGGTTTGGCGCCAGATCAGTTCAGCCTTTAGCGTTTTGAAGAAGGTCTCGACCACCGCATTGTCGTAGCAGTCGCCTTTGCCGCTCATTGAGACTTTGAAGCCGTGTTGACGCAATCGCTTCTGATAGTCGTGCGAACAATACTGGCTGCCCCGATCCGTATGATGAGTGCATCCTGGTGGCGGCTTGCGAAGGGCCACCGCCATATCCAAAGCTCTAATTGCCAGATCACGCTTGAGCCGGTTGCTGACAGCCCAGCCGATGACACGACGCGAATGAAGGTCCAGCATCACGGCGAGATATAACCACCCCTCGCGCGTCCAGATGTAGCTGATATCACCTGCCCATTTCTGGTTTGGCAGGGTGGCTGTGAAGTCACGGTTCAGCAGGTTCGGTGCAATGTTGAAACGATGATTGCTGTCTGTTGTCGCCTTGTATTTACGGGTTCTGACAACGGATATACCGTTTTCACGCATCAAACGCCCAACACGACGATGACCGACGTTCAAGCCCAGCTCTTTCAATTCCTCCGTCATACGCGGACGTCCGTAACTGCCAAGACTCAAACGGTGTTGCTCTCTGATATGGGCCAACAGAACCAGATCGTTACGCTGACGCTGGCTGATTGGACGGCTGCGCCAGGCCCGATAACCACGCGACGTGACATCCATTATCCGGCAAAGTCGTTCGACAGGGACCTGGTGGCGGTGTTCGTCAACGAAGGCAAATCTCATTTGCTTTGCTCCGCGAAGAACACTGTTGCCTTTTTTAACAGATCCCTCTCCTCCTTGAGGAGGCGAACTTCTCTGCGCAGGCGCTCATTCTCCTTCGCCAGATCCTCTTGTGGGGCCGACGACAGCTCATCTTGCTTCATCGACTGAACCCAATTGCTCAATGTCGAAAAGCCAATGCCTAAATCTGATGCAATCTGTTTGCGGGCAAGTCCGCTCGTCTGCGCAATGCGAACCGCCTCACGCCTGAATTCTTCGCTGTGTCTGTGTCCCATGATGATTCTCCTTGTTGGTAAAATATCCAATCAAGGACCCGGAACAAATGTGAGACATGTCCAGTTCATACGCGTCACGAAAACGATTTTGTCTGGATGGGAAACGAGTGATGCTTTTTACTAGATCACGTTCGCCAAGTGCGGTTGAAGTGAGCCCTGTGAACACGTCTATTGGCATCGCCCAATATTTTGAAGAGGGGAGGAGGGGCTTCTCGATAACGAGGTTGAGCAATTCGGCAATCCGATAGGCGCAATTCTCAGAAATAAAATAGTACTGATTTTCCATGCCGAGCAGTTCCCAAGTATGCCCAACAATTAGGTCGACTTCTGAATTGGTAAGATCGAGTTTGTACTCCCAAAGATCCCGCAGCTGGGTTTCCGCGTAGTTATGGTTTTGCTGATAAAATTCTAAATGCGTAAAAGTGGAGCCGTAGCCTCCGACCAACCCTTTGATAATGTACACAATGCCGTTTTCGTCGGTCGGAATGGCCGCCCCGTAATTGATCGTGGTTTCGAGCAGGTCTTCGGTGAGTGTTTCACCCGGGGAGTTAAACCTTGCCTATCCGGTTAACGCCCATGACCGCTACATGTAGGGTGCCGCCACTCTCCCGAGTAAAGCTCGGCATAGGTTGGAGCAGAGGTGTCGCCCGCGATGCCGAGCAATGAGCGGAAGGCGTTGAACGGGTAGAACCGCCTGTTGAAGCGGAAGGTGAACTCGTTGAGGTAGGCTTGTAGGTGCTGGTGGCTAACGCCGTGGTGGATCCCGATCAGCCACGTCTTCAGGTTGGCGAAAACCAGATGGATGATCGGCAGGTATTGCTCGGCAACCTCTGGATCACCACACTCGGCAACAGCGAAGTGCTCATAGCCGCGCTTACCGAGGCCAGCATAGCCGCTCCAATCGTCAGTAACGATCAGCGATCCCGGCGCGACGGTGCTCTCGACGAACCCACAGAGCGACTCGGCGCTACAGTCGAGCACGACGTGTCTGACGTCAGCGCCTTTGGGACGAATTGAGGTAATTGCATAACGGAGGATTTCTGGCTCATCGTAGTGACCGAAGGGAACGAAGATGAGACAGAAATCAATGAGCAAGAACGACCCGGCGGAGAGAACGGTTCGGGATATTCGGCGCAAGACACGCAAGCAGTATACGGCTGAGGAGAAGATCCGGATCGTGGTGTCGGGCCTGCGCGGCGAGGAGAGCATCGCCGCCTTGTGCCGCCGCGAGGGCATCGCTGAGGGTCTGTATTACAGCTGGTCGAAAGAGTTTTTGGAAGCGGGCAAGAAGCGGCTCGCCGGCGACACCGGGCGCCAAGCGACCTCGGGCGAGGTTAAAGGCCTGCGCCAGGAGATGCGCGACTTGAAGGAGTTGGTCGCCGAACTTTCGCTGGAGAACCGTCTTCTCAAAAAAAATATGATCGGGCATGGGGGAGGCGAGGAATGAGGTATCCCGCATCCGAGAAGCTGGAGATCATCCGCCTGGTCGAGCAGTCCCACCTGGGCGTCGGGTCCACTTTGGACAAGCTGGGCATTCCGAAGACCACCTTTTATCGCTGGTACGATCGCTTTCTGGCCTTTGGCGACGCCGGTCTTGAGGATCGCAACAGCAGCCCGGGCCGGGTGTGGAACCGGATCCCGGATGATGTCCGGGGGCAGATCATCGATCTTGCCCTGGAGGAGACGCAACTGTCGCCCCGGGAACTGGCCGTCAGGTTTACGGACACCAGGGGCTACTTTGTCTCGGAAGCCTCGGTTTACCGGCTTCTCAAGGCCCACGGCCTGATCACCAGCCCCGCTTTCGTGGTCATCAAGGCAGCCGATGAGTTCCGCGACAAGACCACGGCGCCGAACCAGCTGTGGCAGACCGACTTCACCTATCTCAAGGTCATCGGCTGGGGCTGGTTTTACCTGTCGACCATCCTGGACGACTATTCCCGCTACATCATTGCTTGGAAGCTCTGCACCAACATGACGGCGGACGATGTGACGGCAACACTGAAGTTGGCGCTAGAAGCCTCAGGCTGCAATCGCGCCAATGTCGTCCACAAGCCGAGGCTGCTCAGCGACAACGGCTCGTCCTATATCTCCGGCGATCTGGCTGAATGGCTCGAGGACCACGGTATGGATCACGTTCGGGGCGCACCGTATCACCCGCAAACCCAGGGCAAGATCGAGCGCTGGCATCAAACGCTGAAGAACCGGATCCTGCTTGAAAATTATTATCTACCCGGCGATCTCGAAAACCAGATCAGCGCCTTCGTCGATCACTACAACAACCAACGCTACCACGAGAGCATCGGCAACGTAACTCCAGCCGACGCCTACTTTGGACGCCACACCGCCATCATCGAAAAGAGAAAAAGGATCAAAAAACTGACCACCCAAAACCGCCGCTTGAACCATCAACGCCAAGCGGCTTAACATCAAACAAAGATGAGCCAGATCCTCCCTTATGAAACACGCTCAACAGTCCCATTTGTTTTGATGACGGACAGAAATGGGCTGCCGACATCAGCTATATCTGGACGGCACAGGGCTGGCTGTACCTGGCCGTCATGCTCGACCTCTACTCCCGGCGCGTCATCGGCTGGGCCGTGGGCGCTCGCATGACCAGCGACCTGCCGCTCAGGGCGCTTAACCGTGCTATCGGGCTGCGCCAACCTGGCGCCGGTGTGATCCACCATAGCGATCGGGGAAGCCAGTACTGCTCAGACGCATACCAGGCGCGCCTCGGTGAACTCGGTTTCCTCGCCTCAATGAGCGGTAAGGGAAATTGCTATGATAACGCCGTCGTCGAGACCTTCTTCAAAACCATCAAGTCAGAACTGATCTGGAGGACTGTGTTCATGTCAAGAAGCCAAGCTGAAACTGCCATAGCCGGATACATCGACGGGTTCTATAATCCAGTCCGTCGGCACTCGACGCTGGACTTCACAAGCCCCGTCAAATTCGAGGCAGAAGCAATGCAAACGGTGTAGGGCGCCTCCACTTTTCCTGGATGGGTCCAGGGTGCGGATTTGACTAAGCGGCTCCGCACCGATCGCTGAACTCGGCGCGTGCCAGACCATCAACAATATAAAAATATTGTTCCGCCTTTTCGGCTTCGCTCAAAGCGGCGAATTCCGGTTGCGCGACGCTGGACGCCATGCCCGCCCGGACCTGCCGAATGAAATCCGCATGAACAGCTTTCTCGCATCCCCTAATCACGGCGACGGCACTAAGATGATTGCCATTGCCTCTCGCCGTTCCAACGGCAAGCTGCGGATAAGTTTGCCGGATGAAAAGCGCGGTATTCACGCCAGCTCCCTCGCAAGTCTCCTCGCTAGCGACCATCGAGGTAACTGCTGTGGTGCCAAGGTCTCAAATGATATTGGAGACTGCAGCGGCAATATCATTTTCGAAAATCACCGCTGCTATGCCGCAGTCTGTCCACGGATTGATGTCATCATTTCCTTGAGCAAAGCTGGAATTTATTGACGCAAGACTAAGAAAAAAAGCCATGCAAGAAAAAGCAAGGGTGTATCTAAACATGTAATGCCCCCGGATGATTGTACGTTAATGATCGTTCTTTTTTAGGTGACTGAGCGAGCTTAGAGGCGGATAGGGAAAATTTGCAATAGAGGTCGCCGGCTATACCCGGTGCGGACGAAAGCAAAGTCCCCCTCAGCAGCCGAAATATCAGAAAATCAGCAGGAAAATGGCGGATTCGCAGGCATCCCCGCAAATTACCCTACGCTCTAGTATTTGTACTCGGCAGGTCGTTTTTAGCGCGCGTTATGGCTTTGTTCGTTCAGTTTGTGAGTCGTGCAGACGTCGCATCGCTTCGATATGAAACGCCGTTGAGAGGCCAATTAGAATGAGACCGTTGGCGGTAAAAATGCTTCCCCGCCTTAGTAACGAAAATCCACAATAAAATGCGCTGTGTTGGACGTGCCGTTGCCCCAAATGGGTAGCTCTAAAGGCGCGGGGTTGCGCACCACAATGTCGAAGCGGCCGGCGCGGCCCAACAAATTCTCATCAATGGTTACTTCAAGTTCAGTGGGACTGATCCACTCCCACGGCACCGATACGCCATCGAAATAAACGCGCGAGCCTTGTACGAAATTAAAGCCGTTAAGGCGCATCGTCAGTGTTGGGTCGCCCTGCGTCGCTCCAATTGGTGCAATCTGCTGAATGGCCGGTTGTGGCGAGGTATTGGGCGCAGGAGGCCGCGTGGCGTTGCCGCCACCGTTATACGTCGCTTCCTTAAGCTGCTCCGTCCACACGAGGTCTTCCACGATGCGCATGTTTTCGCCATCGCCCCTAAAGGGTGTGTCGTAGGAGGCATGAAACGAAAGATCGACGTCCTCACCATTGAAAACGACATGTGCGATATCACGTAAGTTCCAGATATCCTCCAGCGGATCGGAATTGACGATCAGTATATCGGCGAGTTTTCCGGCTTCCACGGTTCCAATATCATCTCCCATGCGCTGTACTTCGGCGCCCCATTTTGTCGCGCCCATGATGATCCGCATCGGCGGGATTCCAGCTTCTTGCAAGATTTCCATTTCTTCATGGACCGCGTAGCCAGAGAGCTTGCTGACATTGGTGTCGCCACCGACAAGAACTTTGCCGCCGGCTGCATCTAGCATTCGGTAAAAGCGTTTCATGTTTTCAAAGCCGGGTAATCGGCGCTCGCGTTCTTCGCCAGCGTCGACAAAGGTGCGAAACCTAATCAGTTCCTCATAGGCGTATTGAGGGTGATAGGCGCGCAATGACCGATCTTCCAGCGCCTCACGCAAAACTACCTCTTGGCGCTGCCAATCGCGTGGATAGCCCGGTGTCTCGTGAATGAAATTTGGGGCGGGCCGAACGTCTTCCGAAACGAGAAGGTCTATGAGGGCTTCGGCTTTCGCGTCATCCATTTGGGCGAAATTATCTAGAACGTTGTTCCCAACGTCCACGCCGTCACGGACAATAATGCGATCAATGCCGCGGCCATGATGAAGGGAATCGACGCCCGCACGTGCCGCGTCGTCCGCATACATCAAGGGACCACTGGCGCGCATGATGCATGCCTTATCGGCCGCATGCGCGGCTGCGCATCCCTCACGGATCCATTCTTCCGGAAAATGTGCGCCGTCGTGAATCATGATCATGTTGGTGCCGGCATTGATCAAACGATGCACAAGCGCCATGAAATCTTCGCGCGACTGAGGAACCTGCCGCGTGCCGATTGGGGTCTCGTAGCCGGTTAAATCTTCCGCTTCCCCGCCGCCGAGATGCCCAACGCCGACCCATGTCCTAGGGCCTCTTATCTTGCCATTGTTAACCGCATCGCGATGGGCAAGGGAAATTTCCTCGCCATTGCCAACATCGACAATGGAGGTGACGCCCTGGGTGAGATTGAGTTCGCCAAAAAACCAACGATAATTGGTTTGGTTGTCCCATAGGCCGGGGAGTACCCATTTACCTGCGGCGTCGATTGTCTCAGCGCCGTCGGGAATTTGCACTTGGCCCGCTGGGCCGGCGGCCGTGATTCTGTTGCCCTCGATTACGACAATTGCGTTTGCCAAGGGCGCGCCGCCATTGCCGTCGATCAGCGTGCCATTTTCAATGACAAGGCTTTGGCCGACTTGAGCGCCAACCGGAAAAGTCGCGCCGGCCAAAATAATAACAAGCGCGGCACCGAGCACGCGAGCAATGTTCTTTCTCATTACAAATTCCCCAAATCTTGAACTCGATATGTTCATCAAGTTGGCGCAACACGGTTTTGCGCTGAATCCCTGGAACTTTCCGCGGCGAACATTGCCATATCGCGTGAGGGTGAGCCAGTATGTTGTGCGCGCGTTCAATTGCAGTGCGATGCACCCCAAAAGATTCGGACGCGTTAGCGCGCCTGTCTTGCGAACCTCAATTATTGGGACAAAAACTGCATATGGGGGATGCCATGCCTGACCATAAAATCGTTACGCAAACCGAATGGTTGGACGCCCGAAGGACACTGCTTGAACGTGAGAAAGCCTTCACCCGCGAGCGCGATGAACTAACGCGGGCGCGGCAAGCTCTACCTTGGGTTCGCGTCGAAACCGACTATGTTTTCGACGGGCCGAATGGAAAGGAATCTTTGTCGGATCTCTTTGCCGGCCGCAGCCAATTGATCATCTATCACTTCATGTTTGGTGCTGACTGGGACGAGGGTTGTCCCGGCTGTTCGTTTTGGGCGGACGGTTACGACCATATAATTGTGCATCTCAATGCCCGCGACGTTTCGCTAGCCGCAATTTCAACCGCTCCGTTGGAAAAACTTAGTGCCTACAAGAAACGACTTGGCTGGTCGTTCAATTGGCTATCGGCCGCGGGCAATAGCTTCAATCGCGATTTTCACGTCAGCTTCACGGAGGAAGAACTGTCGCAAGATGAGCCGAACTACAATTTCGGCACCACACGCTTTAACGGACCGGAAGCGCCGGGCATGAGTGTTTTTTTCAAAGATGCAGACGGCGTCATTTATCACACCTATTCGGCCTATTCGCGCGGGCTGGATATGTTCAACCCCGCCTATCACTATCTTGGTGCGGTGCCAAAGGGCCGCGACGAAGACGGACTCTCTTACGCCGCGGCGTGGCTACGCCGTAGCGATTCCTACGAAACTGGCTGATCTTGCTCTCGGCACCCTTAAAACAGAACCACGCTGCGAATGGATTCTCCGCGGTGCATCAAATCAAACGCTGTGTTGATTTCCTCTAACGGCATTTTATGCGTAATGAGGTCGTCGATATTAATGCGCCCTTCCATATACATATCGACAATTTTCGGTACGTCGGTACGCCCCCTGGCGCCGCCAAAAGCGCTTCCTCTCCAGCTTCTGCCGGTTACCAATTGAAACGGCCGGGTGCTGATCTCCTGACCCGCGCCGGCCACCCCGATTATGATCGAGGTGCCCCAGCCCTTGTGACAACATTCCAGCGCTTGGCGCATGGTCGTGACATTGCCAATGCATTCGAAGCTGTAATCGGCGCCGCCTTTTGTAAGCTCAACTAGGTAACCCACAAGATCGCCTTTGACCTCGCTCGGGTTTACGAAATCCGTCATGCCGAATTTTTCGGCAAGCTGACGCTTTCTGTCGTTTAAATCGACCCCGACAATCTGTTTGGCGCCAATCATCTTAAGGCCTTGAATAACATTGAGGCCGATGCCGCCCAGCCCGAACACAACCGCGCGGCAATCGGGTTCGGCTTTCGCGGTGAACATGACCGCGCCGATGCCCGTGGTAACGCCGCAACCGATGTAGCAAACCTTATCGAAGGGCGCGTCGTCCCGAATTATTGCGACGGCGATTTCGGGCAAGACGGCAAAATTCGCAAAAGTAGAACAGCCCATATAGTGGCTAAGCGTTTTTCCTTTGATCGAAAGCCGGCTTGTGCCGTCGGGCATAACGCCTTGCCCTTGGGTGCTGCGGATCACTTGGCAAAGATTGGTCTTGGGATTGAGGCAGTACTCGCAGGTGCGGCATTCTGGGGCGTAGAGCGGAATAACGTGGTCGCCCGGCTTTACGGAACTTACTCCGGGGCCAATTTCAACAACGATGCCTGCGCCCTCATGTCCGAGAATAGACGGGAACACGCCCTCTGGATCATCACCCGACAAAGTGAACGCGTCGGTATGGCAGATACCGGTCGCCTTTATTTCAATTAGGACTTCGCCGGCTTTAGGTCCTGCTAGTTGAACGGTCTCGATAGCGAGCGGTTTTCCAGCTTCGAACGCGACTGCGGCACGTACATCCATCACTGATCCTCAATGTTTCCATTTCGTTAACTACACCGACTTCTGGGTCGACGTGAAGTGGGCATTGAGCGCGCTACGCCTCTCCATAATTCTCCCATGCTTTTTCGCCGGGCGTTCCCCAAATAATTCCAATTCCACAGTTTGCATAAATCAACAAGCAAACGCTGGTTCTTGTGTCCTGCATCGCTGCAGCTCGCCGTTAAGCATAAGGGCTTCTTTAACCACGCGTGCTGCAAGAACAACCTCTGAAACACTGCGCCAATGGTGGAACCGGCCTTGGGTTGGCGTTGGTGCGAGCCTTGACGGAATTACACGGCGGAAAATTCGACATTGAGAGCGAAGTGGGACGCGGCACTACCGTGACAATATGGTTGCCGCGTGCAGATGCTGCAGACATTCCGCAGGACGACAGCGATGAGCAAGTTGCTGCCTAATAAAATGGGTGGTGCACGTCGCTAGCTTTCGCTGGCCGGTCCTTTAACGCAGAACATCGCTCGTTTCGGCTTGCCTGATGAGACGTGTCGCATCCGCAGGTAACAAGAAACCCTGTGCCGCTACTCTTACGCTTGCAGCCCGCACGGCTTCGACATAGCCCTGATGATCGCCATAGCGCTCTTCCAGCGAAAGGCGCGGATCGCCGGTTTCGACGCGCTCCGTCCGCGTCTTAGCAAACGGTACGAAGCCTCCTGCATAATTGCATGGCTGCCCTTTGAAAAAGCCTTCTGCCGTAATATTCCAGCCGAGATAGGTTCCCAGCGGTGCCTCTTGCTGCACAACGGGAACGCCGCCCAATTCATTGCCATCGGCATCGACCTTAGGGGCCTTCATGGGGATCACGCCATTAATCACCGGGGGCAGATGCGACATAATTCCTGTGCCGTCCGAGTGGTTGAAGCCGTCGCCAAAGTCATAGTCGATCACGGGATTGATGAATCCCGTCGGCGCATGCGCGGGTAGACCTGGGATGGTTGGAAAACCAAGGGCTTCTTTGTCGGGATCAACGAGCTGTCCAGCCGCAAGCGTAGGATATTTGCTTGCAGGTGGAAGCACATCGTTCAACACCCACTGGCGAAAGTGTACGCGCAGCGCATTCACCGTCTCGGTGTGCGGCATGGGGTTGTTCGCGAGGCTACCAACGCCCCAGCCGATACTTGGACAGGATGGCGGCGGCAACAATGCAGTATTGAATCCGCCCGGTCCGCCGCCATGGGCAGTGCTTCCAATGTAATAGCGCCGAACATAGGACGGGAGTGGAATGTCTTGATCCGCTGAAGTGCCGACAAATGCAGGCGAGACCTTCATTCCCCACATTTCCGCTGCGCCGAAATGCTCAAGAACTTTCGGGCAAGTGTCGCTCGCTGCACAACGATCCAGAATACCGGCGGTTGGAATTCCACGCACGTGATCGGCGCTAGGTCCCCAGGACTGCGTTCCTTCGATGCCAGGCTCAAAGAGTTTCAATACGCCATCAGGCATCGCGAAGCGGAAATTGAGCGCAATGCGGCGGCCCGCGACGATGGGCCAGGCGCCATCATGAACCTTCCGTCCCGATTCATCCTCGTTGAATCCCTGATGTAAAAATTGGCGAATGTAATTTCCTGATTGCGATACGCCGCGCGAGATCGTGTGGGTTACGGCGCCTGCGATTGGATTAGGTGTGCCCATATCGTCGGCTTCGGCATATTTAAAAAACGAGCCGATATCGCGGAACGCGGCAAAACCGATGCCAAGGACCGGCGGGTCCTGGGCGGTAAACACAACTTGATAAAGCAGTTTCGGATCAAAGCCGCCTTTCACGCAAATCTGACGCGGATCGGGCGTGCCGGGGAAAGGATTCGCGGCGTCGCATCTCGCGAATGCCCAATCGGAAGGCGCAATGCGTGCCTCGCCCACGATCCTGCCGTCTCTCGTTTCGGCTTCATGCGTGGTGAGACTTGCCTTTGACGTGTCGAGGGACGCCGGCTCGTAAGGCATCGGATTAGAATGGATGTAGATCGTCTCCGAATCCATCCTGCTTGGATTCATGATGCGCCCCATCACCTGGCCGGTAATGGGCGATCCATCGGGATTCTTTGCAACCGGAACGATCACATAGTCATTATTCTCTCCCGGCACCGTGCGACCTGAATTATCACCCTGCCATCCGCTCGATATGCCGATATCGCCGAACGCGCGTTCCGCCGGAATGATCGTAAGACGGCGACCGCGGTTGGGCACGTCATGCCACATGAGCCCACTGGCCTTGGACATGTCGATCGGCTTCGTTATCTGAAAGGTTACTTCATATTCGACCATGCCGCGCTCGTTCGTCGGCGCGAGATGAATGTCTGTAATAATCGCGTTGTGCGAATCATTGGGATCGAGCTCGCCATAGGCGCGCCCCGCCATTACCTCGTATTGTCCGGCTGATCCGAAAGGCGCGCCATCGAACGCAGGCGAGGCTGTTCTCTCGATCACTATTTGGGTTATTTTGGCTTCAGAAGGCACGGACGCGAGTAGACAGGATAGGGCAATGCTCGCGCCTGTCGCACAGGTGACATTGTGAGTCGATCTCTTGCAGAACATTCAAACCTCCCAAGCTTTGGCGGCGTCATCGCCCAAAGGCGCCAGTTACACCCCCAGCCACAATTTGGACAAACATAGCCCAAAACGAAAAGATGTCAGTATGTTTCGCTGGCATTTGCGAATTGGGCAACGCATCAATTCGTAGTAGTGTTCGTTTCAAGGAGACTCGGATGAACTTAAAAACGTCGGTTATGCGTTTGCGGCACGCTTTCCTGCTTGGTTGCGTAAGTGTGATTTCGATGGCGCCTCTGGCCGCCGTGGAAGGGCAAGAATCCGCTGCGATTCCCAACCTCTCTACGAACGGTAGTTCTTGGGATCTCGATAACCCCTTTGAAGGTACCAACAGTGCGTTCCTCAAAATTCCCGGCGATGCGGGGCCTGGTCCGGTGCTTCAGCATCCGGACTTTCCCTATGATGGCGAGACGACAAGGCGCATGGCCGACACGTCAAACCCAATTCTGCAGCCAGCCGTCAAAGAAGCGATGGATGTGGAAGTGGCTAGAGTGATGGCTGGGGGCATTCCCTTTGTTCCGACCTCCCGTTGCTGGCCCGGCGGGGTTCCTGGTCTGCATGTCTATACCTCAAATAACTTTTACCTTCAGACGCCGGAACAAATTTGGATCCTCAATATGCGTGGCGAGGTTCGAAGAATTTACATGAATGTCGAACACAGTGGTGCTCCGGATTTTTCCTGGTACGGTGAGTCCGTTGGTCATTATGAAAGTGGCGACACGCTGGTTATCGACACCATAGCACTTGCCGATAACGCACCTATCGATCGTTTGAACACACCCCACACGCGCCAGCTCCATGTGGTCGAGCGGCATAGCCTGACAGATGGCGGAAACAGAATGCGGATCACGTTCACCGTCGTTGATCCCGGCGTGTTCACGCAGCCATGGAGTGCGATGGTTGAGCACGCGCGCGAAACGACCGAATGGATCGAGTATGTCTGCAACGAAAACAGTGTCGAGTATTTTATCCCGGAGAGCGAGCTGGTCCCGGTGCCGAGCGCGACACGACGCGATTTCTAAAATAGGCCGTGTTTCCGGCTCGTGCGCACAGCAATGCTAAAATCAGAGCAAGGCCGCCTGCAATTGGGTTATCGCCCGTGGGGCTCTCCGCCAGCTTCTAGATAGCGCTCATATCGTTCGTCGCTAAGGTTGAAGAAGGACCGCCAGGGGTGCGCATCGGTTGCATCCCAATATAGATTGTCACCAGGAAGACGCTCATTGAGAAAGCCCTGGTCGTCGACGAAAACCTTAGTCGATGGTCCGTTGGTATCGGTGCAGCTGTTGAAGAGCGGCCTTAATTCTGGACGATCTTCGGAAAGGCGTTCATAGCTAAGCTTCGAGTGATAGGGCCGCACGAAAACATTTGGATCATACAAAGTTATCTCACCCTCAATCGCATCTCCTTCGCGCCAATATCGCTCAACGGTCTGCAGCTCATCACTATATTCAAATGCGTTGCTCTTCCAGCCGCGAATCTGGTTGGTATGCACGATCAAATTGTCGCCGTCCCAAAAGCCGATCGATTCTCCGTGCCATTTCGGAAATGCGAAATCCTCGCCGGCATGTCCGCTGTCATCGGTGTAAATCCAGCGCGTATAATTGCCGCCATTTCCTGCACCCAAAAACCACGCGCGATCGGGCGTCACGACGAACTCCTCAGCATTTGTAACGGAGGAAAGATATCCCCCGTGAAAGCAAAATGCGCCTGCCCACCAGTCGCGTCCTTCTGCCGCCGCTTTCACGGCCTGAACAAAATGTTCCTGATATTCAGGGGTCAGCATCGCGGCCACCGCACTTGCTGGATTGGACCCGCCGCCCAATCCCTGTCCGCCACCCTCCCAACGGCCACGCCAATCGGGCAGCGATTCATAACTATGCTTTGTGCCGCCTTCTGCTTCCTCGAGCCAAGCCTGGTAGTGTTCCACCGCGTTGGTAAAGGAATAGGGGCTGGCCAAATCCAAAGCGTCTTCGCTTCCTGAGCCCTCTTCGCCATAGCGAACTCTAACCTGCATACCTCGAAGTTCCCCGAGAGTGTTGTGCAAATAATAATCGGCGTCGGTCCAACGCGCACGATCTTGCCGGAAGTCTTCGGTGTCAAAGAGGGTGGTCTGCGCGGACGCAGGAACCACCAGGCACATGCTCGCGATGAGTACCGCCAACGAAAGCTGAGCTCTTGGCTTTAACCCCATGATATTTTCTCCATTTTCATAAACTAGAAATCGACGAGATCAGGGTAAGGCTAATCTAGAAAGTATCTGCACGCCACGGTTCCGCCGGCTCTAGTTCGGCGCAACAGAAAACGGCCAGAAATAAGGAATGAAGAACACGCCAAGCCCCCAAAATATCATGGTGAGGGGGACGCCGGCCCGAAGAAAGTCCATGTAGCGGTAGCCACCGGCCGTATAGACCAAAGTATTGGTTTGATATCCAATCGGGCTGGCAAAACTTGTGCTGGCGGCAAACATCACCGCAACAACAAAGGGCCGCGGGTCGACCCCCAAAGATTGTGCAACGCCGATCGCTATTGGCGCCAATAAGATCGCAGCGGCATTGTTGGTAACGACTTCTGTGACGATTATCGTCACAAAATACACGAGTGCCAAAGCAATGTAGGGATTTAACCCGTCGCCTGCGCTGACCGCACCGGAAACAAGCAAGTCCTGCGCGCCGCTCAGGCGCATGGCGCTCCCAACGATCAGCATCGAATAAATGATAACCAAAACGCGCCACTCAATCGCGCGCGCAATATCGCTGCGACTCAAACAACCGCTCACATAAACAAATAGGACGCCAAGAAACGCAGCGCCCTCAATCGACATGATTCTGTATGCCGAAAGAAGCATGACCATCGCAACGGCTCCAATAGCGACAGGCGCGCGGGCGCGATTAAATATGGGGTCGCGTGCCTCCGTTATTGCAACGACGTTTCCAGTCTCCATTAGTTTGCGAATGCCGTCAGAAGGACCTTCAAGTAAAAGGCAATCTCCAACTCTGAAATGCACGCTATCGAGCGTTAGGTCTAAAGCCTCGCCTTGTCGGTGTATCGCTAAAACGTGAATGTTGAACTGACGTCTAAGATTGAATTCGGAGAGCCGATGGCCAACAAAGCGAGAACCCGGTCCAACAATGCCCTCGACAAGTCCGGTGGTTTGCGTTCCGGCTTCGGCCAGATTGGTATCTATGGTCTCCAGGCCGGTAAGTTTGCGAAGTGCAAGCAATCCGGAGACCTCCCCGCGCACAAGCAGGCGGTCTCCTTTCACCAGTTTCAAAATATCGATTTCTCGACGCTTCGAAGCATCGAAGCGGATGACATCCGTAACTTCGGCCCCTTTTAGCTTGTCGAGGACGGCGTCGGCCAGCGTCTTCCCAATCAATTGGGAGTATGCGGGGACGACCAACTCAGTCACAAAGGGACGCGGCGGTAAATCGTCCAGCGCTGAAGTTACGGGCTGACGTTTGGGTAGAAAGCGATAGGCAAAACTTAGGTAGATAATCCCTACTGCGCTGAAGATAAGACCTAGTGGCGTGATTTCAAAAACGCCGAAGGGCGCCATGCCCGCCTCGCGAGCTATTCCGTCCGTTACCAAATTGGTCGAGGTGCCGAAGAGCGTGCAGGTGCCCCCGAATATTGCCGCATAGGAGAGCGGTAATAGAAGCCTAGAGGGCAATAGCTTCACTGCATTTGCAATACGAAAAACGACCGGGATTAAAACGACGACGACGGCGGTATTATTGACCACACTGGAGGTGAAAGCCGCAGTTAGGACGAGCGCAACAAAAGTTGCGAATTTTGAACCGGCCGTCACACGCAAGATCGTGTTTCCCAGCCAATCGATGCATCCTGTGCGCTCCAAAGCAGCCGAAAGGACGAACATGCATGCTACCGTGAAAGGCGCGGGCTGGCTAAAGGACTGGAGCGCCTCTCCAACGTCTACGATTCCTGAAACCAGAAAGATAACCGGCGCTGCAAGTGCGACCGCTTCCGGCCGATAGCGGCCGGATATGAAAGCCACCAACATCGCAATGACAGCGGTCAAAACTAACACTGGTTCGTACCATGCAATCACGTGGTGCGCGCGCCTCCCAACCAACGGCGCGATTATCGCATGGTCAACCGCGGCTGTCGCTTACTCTTCGCGGAGCCTGTTGAAACGCGGTAAACTGTAGAGTTCCCCATTTGATTTCGTGACCGCCAAGAAAAAGCCACCAATCGAGTCATCGCGGTTGCGATGGTAAGAAACCTTTATGGTGTCACCGGGAACGATAATGTTCTCGCTGAATCCCCCTCGGCCAAGCCGGCCGGGGCTTCCACCTTCAAATGTCCATTCTTTAATTTCGCCGGGCGCGCCGTCGGCAATCAACACTAAGCTCGTATGAGGGTTGCTCCAGAGGAATTCCTTTACCGTGCCCTCGATCGTTCGATAGCTCGAAATTTCATAAGCGGCCAGCGAATGATGGGCGGCCGCCGGTGTTGCAATCGGGATCATTCCGAACAACATGCGGGCTAGCGAATATTTCATGATAGGAATCTGTCAATATCAAGTCGAGATGCATCAGACTGACATTTGCAATGTGAACGATGCATGAATGGGCTGGTCTGTATGCCTGGATCGGCAACAAGCGATGCAGCATTCTTCGCTGCGCAGTCACGGTTGACGAATTTGGTGGTTATCAGGGGCGGTTAATGGTCAATTTATTTGTAAAGCGCAGGGTTAGCGCCTCCTATCTTAGGCGCGATGTGTTTGGCTGGGGCTTGTTTCGCAGCCCAGGCTCAAACAGCGAGCACTGCAATCCCAGATTTCACGCCAGATGTGGACACCTCTTGGTATTTCGATAGACCGGACGGCGACAATTATCTGCTGCCGGTGAGGTTTAGTGCCTCGCGTAGCGAGGCCACTACGTCGGGCGGCATGGCATAGGCGCGTGAAATCTGTTTGTACAAATGATCGCTGTCGACTTCGGCAATTCCGATTCTAATGCGCGCCGCGTCGGCTATGAAGCCGGGGTCGTTCATCGCGGCATGATAGGCGGCACGCAATGTGGCAATGCGTGTTTCGGGAACGCCCGGCGGTGCGACAATCAGACCGAACATGTTCATGGGCAATAGTGCAAGCTCAAGAACATCGCGCGTGTGTTGATCTTCGGTAAATTCGCCGAGTGCGGGAACGTCGGGAAACAGAGGATTGCGTTCCAGCCCGATTTGAATCGGAACCGACACCAAATTGTCGGAGAACCAGGTCGGACGTGTCGCATTGATGCCGGAGATTATTGCACCGCAACGCCCGTCTACTTCTCCCCGCTCCATGGCGATAAAGACGTCGGCGCCGCCTATGTAGCCCGGGATGACGGTAATATTCGTCCCGAACAATTCATTGATCATATGCGGCAATATCTCCATTTGAGATCCCGCCCCCGTACTTCCGACGAAGAAATCTTTGGTAAACAGATCGTCCCACGTTTTAACGTCGGATTCGTGCCAGGCGACGCAGATGCCGGCCTGCGCGTTCAGCGCCCCAATCCAGTTCAGCTCCATGGGATCGAAACGGGCAGCCGAAATTCCGTAAAGCGGGGCAAAGGGCACACTGGAATGAACAAGCCCTAATACAGATCCATCCTTCGGTGCGTTGGAATTGATGAAATTCGTCGCCCGAATACCGCCGGCGCCCGGCATAAAATCGACAACGATTGTTGGGTTTCCCGGAATATGCTTCTCGAGATAGGGCGCGAACGCAATGGAATAGGCCGAGTAGATTCCGCCTGCCCCGGCCGATTGAAAAATGGTAACGGCGCGACCGGAATAAAATTCCTCGTCGGACGCGGCGCGCACAATATTGGAAGTAAGCAACAGGCTGGCTGCTAGTAAGCAGGCAAACACCATATGCAACGCAATTCTCATTTTTGAATCCCTGCTTCTTTCCGCTCTAGCCCGAAAAAGGAGCTCCACTTATATCTGTGACCCATAATTAGCGCCAGTCAGATTCATTGCGCCATTTACCGCTTGGGCGACTTCCGGCGGCAGCGCGTAGACGGCAGCAATGACTTCCGTAACCCGTTCGCTGCTAGTTTCTTTAATCTCAATCTGAACGCTTGCTGCAGCGGCGAGAAAACCTAGATCATTCATTGCCGCGTAAGTTGCGTTCCATTGCGATCTGAACCGGAACATAAATTCTTTGATCCCGGCCCGCTTTGCTTCAGTACTCGCCAGAATCCGGCGCGCCCGCTCTCCTGTTGCGACGGCCTCGTGAAAGAAGGCAAATCGCTCGATGGTATCAAACAGGCGTTCGGAGAATCGCTGCAGTCGCCCGATCGGTTCCCAACATTCACGGAGCCAACCTACGAAGAGCTGACTAGGAAGTAATACGCGAGCTGTTCACGCGTTGGAGGGCTTTCACCTAAAGTTGGTAATGGACCCGCGCTCAAGGGAGTGTGGCGATGTCACTCCCCGACGTCGATAAGGGCCCCTTCGATGTCGGTCAGGTGGAAACAGCCGAGCGGACATTTCTGGAACAGCTTAAGCCGCGACTCGCCTTCTGAGCCATAGCCCAGCGGCCGGCCATGCATATGGGGGTTTTCGCCGATCAGGAATTCCATGTCCTTCTTCACCTGTTCGACCGATTCCACTTTGAACCCGATATGTTCCAACCCCGTGCGCGCGGGGTCCTGCCCGTAATAATCGCTCATCTTCCACGGCATGATCATCAGAGTGACGCGTCCGTCGCTGAGATAGAAATTCTCATCCTGCCGGTTCCGCGGCGCTAGCCCGAACACCTCGACATAGAACTCCGCGCATTTTTCCACGTGTCGCGTGCGGATCGCGATATGGTTAATATGGCGCGGCCGCGTCTCGCCGTCGAGTTCGGCAAAGACGTCCTTCTGTAAGCCGATATTCCGCTGCGACAGATCGAAAATGTTGCAGTCCGGATCGTGCGTCGAATAGGCCGCGAATGGCCGCACCGGCGGGCGCTTCAACGCCTCCAGCGTGGGATCAAATTTGTGGATGCGCGCGATGGTGTCTTCGATGTCGCCGACCTCGATCCCGAAATGGTCCAGCCCGGAACAGCGCCCCTCGCGTTTGGGGACGTTATTCAGCCCGACATAGCCGTCGGCGACCGCCACGGCGCGCGCGGGTCGCGGCTTGCTCGACGTTTTCATGCCGAACAGGGCTTGGTAGAAGCGCGCGTTGATAGCGTAATAATCCGTTGCAATCGCGACGTGATTGAGCTTGGCACTCATTGCAAGAGAACTCCTGATGTAAATCCAGCATCGTCTGGAACCATAATAAGAATCCAAGCATGTGGATTGACCCATTGAAATTCTTTGACTGTCCCTTCGAGCGTCATGGCCGTGGCGCCGTCAAACATGGAATAGGAGTGATGTGCGGATACTGGCAGAGCCAACATCGCAATCACTATGCCCGTGAGGCCAAGAGTTTTGAATTTCATTCGTCGGCTCCTCATAACCCAGCATGCGCCGTCCCGCCCGCACCAGTTCGAACATCTGCCATCGTATAGCATCGTGCTCGGTCAAGAAAAGCAGCACTTAGTAGCGCGATTATGACCTCTAGCGGCCTGCAGTTCCCCATTGTCCTAAACGCAGTTACTGTTTCCCTGGGGGGCCAGATCATTCCATCGGGCCAAGCGGGAATTGGATCCGAGCAACTATCGGGGGAACAATGCGAAATCAGACCTTTAGAAAAGCCGCGCGCGGGATTGGGGCAGCTTTACTTGCGGTTACGCTAGCAATTGCGTGTTCTGATGCCGATCAGAATGTCGCAGATGCCGATGAGGCAGCTGAGGCCGCGCCGGCGGAATTGCTTCCGATTACTTTGAACGCCGGCAATCGCTCACTGACCAAATTGCCCTTGGTGATTGCCTGGGACCAGGGACTTTTTGAAAAACACGGGTTGGACATGAACTTGTTCATTCCGGGCCCGGATTTTGATGGCGGTCGAGAAATCCCGCCTAAGCCTGGAATGGAAGATTCCGCCCCGGAAGCCTGGTTTAGAGGCGGAACGCCCATGTTGCTTGGCGCAGCGCGTGCGCCCAATGAGCCCCATCTGATCGATGTGGGTTCAACCGATTGTACCGTGCGCGCAAGCATCATTGGTAGAATGGGTATCGAGTCTGAGGTTGCTTCTCTTGAAGATCTTCGCGGTAAGCGCATCGGCGTATCGAGCATGACCAATACGCTCGGTTTTCAGGCCCGCCTCCTAGCGCAGCGTATGGGCTGGGACTATCAGACGGACATCACGCTCGTCGATGCCGAGAATGACGGTCTTGAAGAACTTACCGAGGGCACCGTCGACGTCATCTTGGTCAATGAGATTGCGTATTCGACGGCCAAAAGTGCCGGCTATCCAGTTCTATTCGATACAGGCGATTGGAATGAAGACATTGGCGGCAACAGCGTCGCGGTCGATCCGGTCTGGCTGGAGAACCCGGTCAATCGGGAAAAGGCCCGCCGCCTTATGATGGTGATCGCGGAAGCCATTTCGATCTTCCATCAGCAGCCTGATGTCGCGCGGCGCGTTCTTCGGGAATGGAATGGGGTTCAGGACGATAATTTGGCGCAGGACATCATCGCGCGCGGTGCATGGCTTCCAAATAAGCCCTATGCCTGCGTCGCGGGCCTGCGCAAAACGATCGAGCTCTTTCCGGAACTAGGAACCGAACGCTTTACGACCGAAGATTTCTACGACAACAGCGTCATGGAAGAGATCGACGCGAGCGGCTTTCTTGACGAACTTTATCTCTGAGCCGGGGTCTCGAAGGCTTGAGTTTTGGTTGTTTGGTGGCCCGATCCAACAATATGTCGGGTTTACGGCCTTTCAGATGTCGGATTATTGACTAGCTGGATATTGCACTTCCGAGGTAACCTAGCCCTCGAAGTTTTGAAATGAAGCGTAATTGGGTGCGAAAAGCCCAGCAGAAACCTAAAAAGTAGAAAACCGAAAATCCGTTGGGAGGATGGGGTATGAGAAACAGACTAGGGATAATGCTTGCAGCATCGATCGTGCTGTCAGCACCGGCCGCGGCGCAAGACGCGGCTAGCTTTTTGGAAGCTGCGGACAACGCTATTGGCGCCAGCTCGGTGAACTCGATTCAATATTCGGGGTCCGGCTGGATGGGCGCGGTGGGACAGAATTTCGCAGACGGTGAAGATTGGCCGCGCCATGTCTTGCAGAGCTATGAGCGGGTCATCGATTATCCCTCGCAATCCTCGCGCGAGGAATATGTTCGGGTGCAAGGCGACTTTCCCGCGCGCGGCGGCGGGAGAACGCCCATTATCGGTGAGCGCCACACATTGGAGTTCGCCAGCGGCGGACATGCTTGGACTCTAAACGGCGACGGCGAGCCTGTAGCGCAACCACCCGCAAATGCAGAACTTGCCCAATTCATGATTGCGGTCAGCCCGCATGGAATTATCAAGTTGGCCATGGCTGCTGACGATGTCACGCTTGTTGATCGCTATATCCCAACACAAGACCGCACTCTAAAAGTCATCGCCTTCACGGCAATGGGCGGACATCGGGTCTCGATCGAGTTCAACGACGAGCACATGATGGAACGCTTCATGACCCAAATTGCAAATCCCGTCATGGGTGATATGCAGATGGAGGTTCGCTATGAGGAGTGGATGGACATCGGCAACGGCGTCAAATTCCCTTTCCATTTTCATGGCCACCGGGGTGACCATCTATTAACGGCCAGGACGGGCATGAACTGGCTCAATCTCAATGTTAGCGAAGCGACTGCGAATGTTGCCGATGCCGCGCTAGACGTACCGGCAAATGTGGGCAACGCAGCTGCGCCGCAGGTCAATGTGGCGGCCCAGGAAGTCGCTGACGGCGTGTGGCTCATGGCCGGCGGTTCGCACAACAGCGTTGCAATTGAATTTGATGATTTTGTCACAGTCGTAGACGCGCCGCAAAATGAGGCGCGTTCGCTTGCCGTGATTGCTGAAATCAAGCGGCTCATACCGGGCAAAGCCATTCGCTACCTCGTTACGACCCATCATCATTGGGATCATTTGGGTGGCGCGCGGACCTATGTCGCTCACGGCGTGACCGTGGTTACGCATGAAAGCAATGAGGCTTTCTTCAGAGACGCGGTTTTTGCGCCGCAAATACGAACCTTAAGTCCGGACACGCTGTCTAGAAATCCGTTCGCGACGACAGGTCCCGGGCCGATTGGGTTGGAAACCGTGACCGACCGGCATTTCATCAGCGATGGTGAGCGCACGATTCTTATTTTTAATGTGCAAAATCTTGCGCACGCTACGGATATGCTGATCACCTATCTGCCGGAAGAGCAAATTGTGATTAATGCGGATATGTGGGGTCCGCCGCCCGCCGGTGCAGCGCCGCCCGCAAATATCAGCGCCAGTGCAATTGCCTTGTACCGCAATATTCAGCGGCTGAATTTGGACGTTACGACGCATGTTCCTATTCACGGTCAACCGGGTCCACACGCAGATTTCGAGCGGATCGTAGGACCGGCTGCGATGCAGCAGCAGGCCGCATTGGAGGGCGGGGGTTAGAAAACCCTATCGTCGAACTGAATAAGACTGTGGGCGGAGCGCCAATCCAGCGCTTCGCCTGTTTTTTTATGCGATCAACAGTTTGTGCGTCTAGATTCGATTAAAAGTAGCGCGTCACGCGAAGCGTTAGAGAATCGTCGTCTGCAAATGATGCCAGCAAGTCGGCACTATCAACATTAAGGAAGATTCACGCTTCGATTTCGGCAATCCAATTCTCGCCAAAACGCCGCGAAGCCTCGACCAGCGCGGCTGCCGAGCCATTGTCGATATCAACAATGCCTCCGGCAAGAACTTGAGTGTCTTGGATGTCTGAGAATGGCGGTGACAAATTAGTCCACGGAAGCGGCGGGATTTCCAGCCGCGGGCGGAGTAAAACTCTGCCACCTGTAGCCTTCGATCTTTTTTGAGATGGAAGGCGGGAGGATGTACACCGTGGACCTATATCTGCGCGTTCGGCTGGCCTGCCATGTTGATGGTCTGAGCCAGCGAGAGGCGGCAAGTCGGTTTGGCATTGCGCGCGAGACGGTGAGGAAGATGCTGCGGCATTCGGAACCGCCGGGATATCGGCGACGCCAGCCACCGAAACGCCCGAAACTGGCCCCCTTCACGGATATCATCGACCGTATTCTGGAGGAGGACCGAACGGTTCACCGTAAGCAGCACCACACGGCGAAGCGTATATTCGAGCGCCTTCGCGACGAACATGGCTTCACGGGCAAAGAGACCATCGTGAAGGATTACGTTCGGGAACGGCGCCTTCGCCGGCGTGAGATGTTTGTGCCGTTGTCACATCCTCCGGGCCATGCTCAAGCGGACTTTGGCGAGGCGGATGCGATCATCGCCGGCGTCAAGTATCGGGCGCATTTTTTCGTCATGACACTTCCCCACAGCGATGCCTGCTTCGTTGCGGCCTTACCCGGCGGCGGCGACGGAGGCCTGGCTGGACGGGCACAACAGAGCCTTTGTTTTTTTCGGCGGCGTTCCCCAATCGATTCTTTACGACAACGACAAGTGTCTGGTGTCGCGCATCTTGTCAGATGGCACGCGGCAACGAACGCGGGCGTTCAGCGGGCTGTAGTCCCATTACCTCTTCGAGGACCGCTACGGCCGTCCCGGCAAGGGTAACGACAAAGGCAATGTGGAGGGGGTGGTCGGCTATGCCCGGCGGAACTTCATGACGCCGCTTCCCCGGTTCGCGAGCTGGGACGCCTTCAATGGCCACCTGGAAGAGCAATGCCGCAACCGGCAAGGCAACGTCCTGCGCGGCCACCGCGAGAGCATCGGCGAACGGTTTGTGCGTGACCGCGAAGCGTTGAAGAGGCCACTGCCGGCACCGTTCGACGCGTGCGACAAGCAGGGCACGCGGGTCAACTCGCTGTCCCTGGTGCGCTACCGGACGAATGACTATTCCGTGCCCGTCGCCTACGGCCATCAGGAAGTCTGGATCCGTGGCTATGTCCACGAGGTGGTTATCGGTTGCGGCACCGGGATCATTGCCCGACACCCCCGTTCCTACGACCGGGAAGATATGGTCTTCGATCCGATCCACTACCTGCCTTTGCTGGAGCACAAGATCGGTGCCCTGGATCAGGCCGCGCCGCTAGCCGGATGGGAACTGCCTGATGCCTTCCCAACCCTGCGCCGTTTCCTGGAGGCGCGCATGGGCAAGGCCGGCAAGCGAGAATACGTCCAGGTCCTTCGGCTTCTGGAGACCTTCGATCTCGAGGTGCTTCACGGCGCGGTGAAGGACGCCCTGCGCCTGGGTGCGATCGGCTACGACGCCGTCAAACACCTTGTGCTGTGCCGTATCGAGCGACGCCCGCCCAAACTCGACCTGGATATCTATCCCTACCTGCCTCGGGCCAACGTGGCGACCACGGCCGCCGCCAGTTATATGAGCTTGTTGGGTGGAGGCGCGTCATGACCGATACGCCGCAAGTGTTGCTGGCCCATCACCTCAAGACCCTGAAACTGCCGACGTTCCTGCGCGAATACGACAAGCTGGCCCGCCAATGCGCCACCGAGGGCGCCGACCATGTGCGGTATCTTGTCCGTCTGACCGAGTTGGAACTGATCGACCGTGAGCGCCGCATGGTCGAGCGGCGGATCAGACAGGCCAGGTTCCCCGCCGTCAAAAGCCTCGACAGCTTCGACTTCAAGGCCATCGCATCGCTCAACAAGATGCTGGTTCTGGAGTTGGCGCGATGCGAATACGTCGAGCGTCGTGAGAATATCATCGCGCTCGGCAACTCAGGCACCGGCAAGACCCATATCGCCCTCGGTCTCGGTCTGGCGGCCTGCCAAAAGGGGCTCTCCGTCGGCTTCCTCACGGCCGCTGCCCTGGTTCATGAACTGATGGAGGCCAGGGATGAAAAACGCCTGTTGCGCCTGCAGAAACAACTGGCAAAGTATCACCTTCTGATCATCGACGAACTCGGCTTCGTGCCGCTCTCGAAGACCGGCGCCGAGCTGCTGTTCGAAGTCTTCAGCCAGCGCTACGAGCGGGGCTCGATCCTGGTGACCTCCAACTTGCCGTTCGATGAGTGGACGGAGATATTCGGCTCGGAACGCCTGACCGGGGCTTTGCTGGACCGCCTCACCCACCATGTCCATATCCTGGAAATGAACGGCGAGAGCTATCGTCTCAACCAAAGCCAAAAACGGCGGAAATCCCCAAAAATACCTGCTTAACCGCCGGTGCAATGGTTGACCCGGTTGGTCCACAGGAACCTCCCACGCTGCTTCGCTCCGCGTAACGCAAGCGCTACTCGAAGCAGCGCGGGTCCCTCCTATGGACTACCGGGACAACCCCCCAACACCGCGTACCGCATAACGTTAAGTGGACTAGTTTTGCTCCGCCCGGGTGGACTAATTTTGCTCCGCCGTTGACAGTCGCCCGAAGGGACGGAAAACTCAATTGGATAGAGACCGAAATGCTGCAGGGCGACGTCATTGTCGCGGCGCATTTCAAGCCGCTGATCAAAATACTCGACCCACTGATCTTCGAACTCAAGCGTCGGTATCATCGCAACAAGCACCAAAGTCGCAGCTAGCGTTCCAAATAATAGCTTCTTCGAATTTGCGATCACAAAGTCGGCGAGCTTTTCCATCCGAGCGGTATCGCTTGGCCGTTTCTTGGGTGTGGGCGCTTTCATGGGGAGCAGGCTGAGCAATGCTGGCAGAAAAGTTAGCGAGAACAACCAGGCGAACCCGATCCCAATTGCGGTGATGTTGCCCAAATGATGATAGGGTGGCGAATCCGAGAAATTGAGAGCAAGAAACCCGACAATCGTCGTCAGCGATGTAATGGATACGGCAAAAAAATTGGTTCGGATACCGTCAATAATTGCATCGTGTTTGGAAAGCCCTCCAAGCATCGCAACCCGCATGGAAACTAGGATGTGAATGGAATCGGCAATCGCGAGGGTAAGAATGACGGTCGGTGCAGATGCGGAAATGGGCGTGAGCGCTATGCCCATAAAGCCTGCCATGCCCATGGCGGTAAGCGTTGAGAGTAAAATGACAAGCAGCGTCGCACCCGTAGCACTGACCGAGCGAACCGTCACCATCATCACGATCAACAGAATCAAATACATGGCTGGCACAAGCGTTGCCATGTCGAGCAAGCCTGCTTCCGAGAAGGCATTGTTCAGCATCGACACGCCACTAATCACGACATTGATATTGGGATTCTCGGCTTCGATTTGCGCGACTAGTTCCCGAACGTAATTTGCCGCTTCGGGAACTTCGCTTACGTCCTGCTCTGGATATTGAAGTATGACATTGACCGCAGTGACGTCGGCGCTCTCGGTTAGAAGCTGGTTACGGATAAGCGGCTCGGCAAGAGCGATCTCGCGCCGGGCATCCAGCTCGGCTTGGCTCAAGCTTTCGGCGTTGCGTACGAGATCCTCGACAATGAGTTCCTCGCCGATTGCATAGGTGTGTTGAAAATTTGTGATTGAATCGACGCGTGATGCGTAAGGAATTCTCCAGGCCGCTTCCGTTAATTACTCGATCACGGCAAACGTTTCGCCGGTGAAAACATCTCCATCAGCCGGCTCCAGAACGATCATAAAATTATCGTTCTTGGTGTAGGTCGCTTGGAACGCTTCGAACTCGGTAAGCTCCGGATTGGCAGCGGAGAAGAAAACCCGGTAATTGCTTGCGAAGGTGAGGTGTTGCGCGCCCGAAGCGATGAGCAGCGTCACCAACACGCTGACAATGATGACCGGCCAGCGCCACGCAAGTACAAACTCGCTGAATTTTGTGGCGAAGATGTCGGTCCGGTTTCTTATCTCTCCCATTGGGAAGTCCTTTTCTTGGAGAGCCCGGGGCGCACAGAAAGACGCGTTCCAGGGCTTGGGAATTACTGATTAAATTCTCGTTTTCGTCTCGCTCAGGACCCTATTGACCCCAATAATCGAGAAAATAACATGCGTACTAATAGGTATGTAAAAAGTGGAAGCCTTTGCTGTGTTTGTTCTTTGCTGAATAGTTAGGCGGCTTGCGGTTTTGCGTCTGGGGCTAGGGAAGAGATATAGGATTCAAGCCCTTTTCGACATAATTCAAACGGCTCGCGATCACGGGCATTCTTTGCAAAACCAATGGCCCCTTGAAAAGCAGCCACTACAAAAGTGGCAACTTCCTTAGGTTCTATGTCTCGTCTGACCGTTCCTTCTGCCTGGCTACGACGGATGCAAACAGCGATCGCATCACGCCATTCTTCGTGGATCGCGGCCAAGCGAAGCCTAAACCCGTCATCGATTCCCGACATTTCCTGGGCCAAATTGATCACCGGGCAGCCGCGCAATAGGGCCTCGTCATGTTTGAGCTCGCCACCTACACAGGCACAAATATTGGAAAACGCAGAAAAAATATCCTTAGAATTCAAGAGCGGCTTGATAAAGCGTTCCCGCGCCGCCGGTAATATACGCTCATCGACGACGGCGTAACCAAGCTCCAATTTGCCGGCGAAATGGTGGTAAAGCGCACCTCTGGTGATGCCCGCCTCGGCAAAGATCTTATCGAGGCTGGCCGCCCGAAAACCATTCAGATGCATCTCGTTGAAAGCAGCATCAAGTAGCGCGTTTCGCGTGTATTCCGGGTCGCGGCGCCTTTCGGCAAGTGTTGAATCAGTCTTCATACATACTAGTACGCATGTAACTTGCGCCCGAGTCAAGCAGCATTTTGTTCAAACCAGAGATTGCTGCAAATACTTAGATAATTCGATCAGGGCTTAGCCCACGGGTTGCAGCGTCGTGCGATAGGACGCGCCGAGGCCGGGAATGCTGGCAACGCTCTGGGTTCTTTGGTTCCAAGTAAAGAAACTGCAATCCACCCGGTCGCCATAGAAGTCTGCGATCAGAAATCCATTCTCTCCAACCAGTCCCCATTCATTGGTGGCGTCGAGATGATTGGGATGTTGCGCATCGGTATGAAAATTCATGCCGGTGCCGAGCGTACCTGGCAACATGGTCACCACCGGATTATCCGACATATCCAACTGGCCGGTCCGCAATATGCGCCCATGGGCGCAGGCGTGGATATCGCCGCTGATGATGAGTGGTATGCGTCCGCGCATGGCATGCATCGATTCAATTAAGCGGTCATGCTGGGCCAGCCAACCTGATTGCCAATAGGGTTTCGGTATTGCGACGCTTGCTGGACCATTGTCGGTGAGGTCCGGATAATAATCATACCAATTTCCCTTGGTCCATCCGGGCGGAAGGCTCGGGGCGTTGACCACATGGGTTACCGTGGGGTCTTGCATTCGCGCTTTTAGCCAAGCCTCGGCTTCGGGTTCGACGAAGACTGCACTGGGACCGTGCATCGTTCCTGATCGCCGATCGTCGTAGAGCAACACTTCGAGCAGTTTGCCGAAGCGCAAGGTACCAAAATTAGATGAGATCTCGGGGCGCCCTTCGTCTTCTCGCGTGCCGGCAAGTCCGCGTGGCCGATTGGGATCGGGGAGAAACTCCGGATAGGCAAGCTTTTGTGTTGCCCGGGCCAAACGCAGCATGACGTCGTTGGGTGGGAAGGTAATGATCTCATCGGTTGCGTCGTCATTGTCGAAATAATCGTGATCGTCTTGGAGGAGAAATACCGGGATCGATCGGCATGAAGTTCGGTAGAGCGGGGCAATCTGCTCAACGCCGGCCTTCAGCAAGAAATTCTCATTCTCCGTTCCGAATATCGGTTTGGTGCGGTCGAAACGCCCGGTATAGGCGAGGGCTGTCTCATTGGCGCCATAGCGTGGGGAAAGCCGCGGCGACCACAAATCCCAATAGACATGATCGCCATTTACAACAATGGCATGCGGGGCCAGCGAAACAGTTTTTTCAAGAAGCGCGCGCCGCACGGCGAGCGTCTGCTTGTCGCTGATCGCGGCCATAACATCATGCCCGCCGGGGCAGGCGAAAAATGCTATTCGCACATGATCAACATCACTCATTGGGTCAGGGAAGGTCGAAATCGACCAAGGTTCCGCTAACGCACGGCCTGCTCCTGAGCCAAGCTCCACGCGATACTCCGTCCTAGGCTGCAAGTCGGTGGCCTCGAACTGCCAATAGTCCCCGCGTGAATCCGTTTGCGCACCGGCTATTCTGCGCCCGTCGATTTGGAGTTCGGGCGCTTGTCCGAGCGGTGCCTGAAAAGAACATTTGAAGAGAATTCGGTCGTGATTGACGCTTGGCAAAATGTGAAAAATCGCGCCGGCATCCCATGTGCTTTCGGCGGCCTGAGCGGCGTCGGTTTCGCGGAGCAGGAAATCCAGCGGGCGCGCCGTTAGTGCGCCCGCTGCGGCGAGTGCATTTCCGGCTAAGAACCCGCGTCTTGTAAGCATATTGGTCTCCAATCTAATGCGCTAAGGGATCCGGGCGAAGCTGAAAGCGCACGACTTTGCTGGTCGTTCCTTTACCGCCTTCGATGTGCTGCACCGCGCGCCCGGAGAAGCCCGACCATAAGCCGCGCCCTTTCCAACCCGCATTGGCATCGTCGATGCGTCCATCGAGCGCTTTGGCGTAAAATCCCATCGGATAGGGAACCCGAAGATTGACGAATTCGCCGTCGACAAGCCCGATGAGCGCGTCCGAGATATTCGCGGTGTTGAATGGAGTGCCCGCGCCGAGACCAAACGCGTTGTCGCGATCGACATAGGTGAAGTATCCGCCTTCGGCGCTGCCCAAATCATCGACGCCGGAAAATTGCGGGCCCGGGAAGGGATAAAGCGTCCAGCCCTCGGGACAATGCGTGCCTGTCGCTTCAGGGCCATTGAGAACGGCGCATTTGCTGCGCTCGAAGCTGCCCAAATGACCGCTGATCATCGACACCCAGACAATGCCGTTCGAATCGACATCGATACCGCGCGGCGAATAGCCTGGCATGTTCTCATCCTGTGCTGGCAATTCATAATATTCGGCGAGTATCACGTTTGGGTCTTCGTTTGGTGCGATGCGCGTGATCGAACCGGGATAACCGCGCGCTGTGCCCCAGATGGAACCATCCACCGGGTTCACCGCAATGCCGTAGGAGCCTGCCGGAATACGCCTGTCCATTTCATCGCGCACGCCATCGCCGTTGCTGTCGATGACAACAGCGGTCCAGCCATGGGAAATCTGTTCGTCGCCCGTTTCATCGAGCATGTCGATGTCGAGCCAACCAAACGCGTTGGGATCGCCGCTCAGCCACATGATATTATTGTCGTCGATATACATGTGATGGGCGGTCACACAAATATCGACAAGCGTGAGTTCTTCGATCTCCAATTCATAATAGGCGAGCTGACGCGTGGATTGCTCAATCGGAAAAGCTTGCGCTGAAGGGTGATCGGAGCCTTCACGGCAAATATCGGGATTTTCGTGCGGGCGGATACGCGTCGTAATCCACATGCGGCCCTGATTGTCGAACATCGCGTGACGTGGATTGCCTTGGCTGTCCCAAATACGCTCGTTACCCCAATAGGGGGAGGGCGCAAGGATCGGCAAATCGCGCGTCGTCGGCGTATTGGGATCGCGCACTTCCAACTCGACAAAGCCGGCCGTGTGCGTCACTGGATCGAGAAAGGGAACCGAATCCGAACTGACCTCGGGTGGTCCAAATATCGGGCCATAAGGATTAAGTGTCGCATCATTGCGGCCCGACGATCCTTGATCGTCGATATACATGGTTGGACTGGCCCAATCCCAAAGCGTTACGACGATGTTGCGCTCAACGCCTGCGGGCCGCGCGGGCTGCGCATGGGGTAGCTCTCCGGCGGCAATGCGGTCCGACCAATCGGCGAGTAATGGGAGAATACGACCCGCTCCGAGCCAGTTTGCCGCCCGCACCATGTTTTGGCTCGCTTGTCCCGATTGGATGCGCCGGGTCCATTTCGCAACAGAGTCCGTATGCTCGGGAAAGTCGATCGGAAAGCTGCGCGTCGCCTTGTTGCCGATCTGATGACACGACAAACAACCATCAAGCTTGATGAATCGAAGCCAATTGCCCTGGCTTACAATGTCTTCGGGAATGCCGTTTGCGTTTACGCCGGTGCCGGTGCCGGGAAAGACGCCCTCTCCCGGGATTTCCAACATCGAGTACCAATAGATCGCGGGATAATATTCCGCCGCTGCGGCGGCGCTCGGCGCGATCACCGCATCAAGATCAAGTTGGCTTCCAGGCGTGGCTTGCTGTTTTTCCGAATCGACCAGCCCATAGCCACGCACCCAAATGTCGTAATTCGCTTGGGGTAATTCGGGCAGGACATAATTGCCCTCATCGTCGGTGACGACGATCTTGGCAAATTTTGTGGGAAGATCGCTGGTCTCGGCGATGACCCAGACGCCGGCTTCCGGGCCGCCCGCGCTTGTGACCCGGCCCAATATCACATCTGGGTCAGCCGGGTTTTCGCGTTCATAGCCGGTCATTATTGCCAAAAAAACAACAAAGCCCAGCGTAACGGCGCCGAACAATAGAACTACTACTCTACCCATGTCGTGCATTCTCCCGCGCGCCAGTCTCTGTACCAGCCGGCGCCAAGGGTCGGACCTTAGCGTTCTTCGTACATTTGGTGAAACTTGGCGAAACCACATCACCCCTATTCGCTGGGCGATCTGCTAGGCTTTGTGCTTCATCTAGCTGCGTTGGGTGGTTAGGCAAGCTATATTCCAGCTGCCGGGGCCTCGGGCCTCTTCGAGCGGGTCGTATATTGGGAGATAAATGAGTGCAAACGCGTCGCGACATATTGATGGGCAGCCTTGCGGCTACGACTGCACTTGGATTTGGCCTGACGTCCTGCAGCGAAAACAGCGAATCCACGAATGCGCTTAAAGTGCTGGTTCCGTCCGGGCCCGGTGGTGGTTGGGATCAGACCGCGCGCAGCATCGAATATGTCATGCGGACGGAAGGGCTGATTGACGAGTTTCGCATCGATCACGCGATAGGCGGCGGCGGAGCGGTCGGGCTTTCGCGCTTTCTCTCCACGCAAGCAGGGCAAGGAGATGCACTGATCGTATCAGGTCTCGTCATGGTCGGCGCGCTTGCGGCGAACAGCTCGCCTGTGCGCCTAAGCGATGCCACCGCTATTGCGCGCCTTACCGGCGAATATGAAGTGGTTGCGGTGCACAGAGATTCTCCAATCCAATCGATGCGCGAATTGGTCGCGCAGCTACAAGCCGATCCCGGAGCCGTGTCCTGGGCAGGTGGGTCGGCAGGGGGAACCGATCACATTTTAGTCGGGATGATCGCCAAAGCGGTCAATGTCGATTTTCGAGAAGTCTCTTACGTTGCCTATGCCGGCGGCGGGCTCGCACAAGCGACGCTTCTCGGTAATCAGGTCACCTGCGGCGTTAACGGCTATGGCGAATTTGCCGAACAGATTGCGGCGGGGAATTTGCGCGCCTTGGCAATCTCCGCTCCCGTTCCTCAACCCGGCATCGACGTTCCGACATTGCGCGAGGAGGGCGTTGACGTTGAGCTTTCCAATTGGCGCGGTGTCTTCGGTGCGCCAGGCATCGATGAGACGCAAGTGGCCCATCTCATCGAACTCATGGCGGCGATGCGCGAGACGCCAACGTGGCGCGAGGAGCTGGCCAAGCATGTTTGGAACGACATCTATCTGCCCGGCGACGAATTCGCGGAATATCTCGCCACAGAAACAACGAGCATAACCGAAATTCTCGTTGAGGTCGGCTTGGCGACGTAAGTACAGGTTAAGACTTCGAGACTGTGGAGAACGCGGTCGTATGCTCCGCAGGAGAGTTTGACCCACTCCACCGCCAACACTCAGCTTGAGATCAGAAAGGGGTTAAATGTCCGCTTTGGAGGGGTGAGCGGACTCCCGCACTGCAGCATGAAATGTCAGCTTTTGACCCAGGCTGTGTGAAAACGTGGTCGGGTCTGGTTGTTGGTAGCGTAAGCGGAGGTCGGGGCGGGATTATGCGACCCGACGCGTCCAATTCAGTAAAATCGGTCCGCGGAGATGCCTAACGGCTCCTTGATGCGAAGAATGCTGGGTTATGGGGCCCCCTGAGCCCGTCTCATGCGTGGATCGCCTCTATCAATCCGCCAACGCCAAGAATCTTCATCACGCGTTTCATGTTGTAGGCCAGAACGTGCAGCGCCATTTCGGTGCCGACGTGCTCGAGCGTTTTCATCTGGAAGTGTGTAGCTCCCATCCACGACTTTATCGTACCGAAGGGATGCTCCACGGTCTGGCGGCGCACGCGCATCTTGTCCGGATTTCGATCGAGCCGCGCCTGAACTCTCTCAAGGACGGCTTCGTGTTCCCAACGTGAGATCCGGCGCTCCCGAGCCGTCGTGCACTTGCTTTTCAGCGCACACGCCTGACAGGCAGCCGTCCAATAGCGGCGCAGCATCTTACCGGCCTCTTCGTTGGTATAGCGATAGGTGAGCTGCTCACCGTTGGGACAAAGATAGACATCGTCTTCGGCGACATAGACGAAGTCCTGCTTGCCGAAACGCCCTGCGGCTTTGGCCCCTGAGGTCAGGGGCTTCGGGAGATAGACCGTTATGCCGGCCTCCTCGCAGGCCAGGATCTCTTCGCCGGCGTAATAGCCGCGATCGGCAACAGCCTCGATGGTTTCAGAACCAATGGCCGTGCGCGCCTGCGCGGCAGCGCCTGACAACTGACCCCGATCAGAGCCTTTGTTGGTCACCTCATGGGAAACGATCAGATGATGCGTCGTGTCCACGGAATTTTGCACATTATAACCGACCATCCCGCTGCCCCGGCCGCTCGTGGCCATCGAGCGCGCATCGGGATCTGTCAGGGAGATCTGCTTGTCCTCGCTCTGCATCATCTGAACGTTCAGTGCATTCAGGCGCTGTATCTCTTGGCGCAGCATCGCAATCTTCTCGTTGAGCCGCGTGATCTTGGCCTCCGGCACCGCTTCGCCCTGGCGATCGGCGCTATCAAGCTGCGAGAGGTAGCGCGCAATGCTCTCGTCGATCTGCTTCAACCGCCGCTGCATCTTGGCCTGCGTGAAGTTCCGATCCCGCGCGTTGACCGCTTTGAACTTGCTGCCATCGATCGCAACGCTCGCCTCACTGAACAGCTCAAGGCGACGGCACAACACTACGAACGCACGGCAGACCTTGCGGATGGCCCCGCCGTTGTCCTTGCGGAAATCGGCGATAGTTTTGAAATCCGGCATCAGGCGGCCGGTCAGCCATAGGAGCTCGAGATTGCGCTGGCACTCCCGCTCTAGGCGACGGCTCGATTGGACCCGATTGAGGTATCCATAGACGTAGATCTTCAGCAGCGTCGCCGGATGGTAGGCAGGCCTTCCCGTCGCCTCCGGCTCAACCCCGCTAAAGCCCAATTCCCCCAGATCAAGCTCATCAACCAAGACATCAATCGCCCGAACCGGGTTGTCATCGCCCAAATACTCATCCAGCCGCTCAGGAAAAAGAGTGCTTTAACTGCGATCATCGCCAACTACAAAGCGCTTCATCGACCCCTCCACCAAATCACAGAAGAATCATACCAGCCAACGCGTTTTCACACAGCCTGGACCCAAAGCGGACATGTGGCAGGACGCCCGTCTCTGGATTAGATCGCAGCCAAATAATTGTGTCTGGGCTTGCATAAGGCGGCTCAACTCGTATTCGCTTACCTTGTCTGTTCTTCCTTTGCGCGATTGTAGAACGCCGCCCCCCCCGTATCGATACCCGGTGTAATACGCGCCCAAAGCGGCTATCCGTCGCTGTAGCCTTATGCGCGATCGAAAAGTTATCGGCGACAACGACGTCGCCCACCTGCCATTTGTGGCGGTAATGGCCTCCGGGCCGGTTGAGGTGATTGGCAAGCCGCTGAAGCATTGATTTAGTCTCGTCATTTCCGAGCCCGGCGAACGCCCGCGTCATGCCCAAGCTCGTATAAAGCGCCTTACGCCGCGTGACGGGATGAGTCTGCACGACCGGGTGCATTGAGCCGGTGGAACTGATCATCTGCAGATTCTCAATGCTGTTTCTCAGTTCTCCGGGCAATTCGTCGAAAGCACGATGCATATCGGTGAACAAAGTGTCGCCGCCATCCGTCGGGTGCTGTATTACATGCCATATAGAGATAGCTGATGCGTTCTTTAGCATCGTGCCGTCTGCATGCCAGTACCGACCGACATTGAGATTGCCGTCGTTCGGCTGGTTGGAGGTTCGGTAAATTGCGGGATATTCCGGGGTATGCGCTCGTCTTCCAACAATTTCCGGTACGCCAAAGATGCTGGCGAAGGCAATCTGTTCCGGTGGACTCAAAGGCCGCGCACGGATGACCAACAGATGATGTTCGACAAGTGCATTGCGGAGCATCGTAGCGCATTGCGGAGAGGGTTCGGTAACTCCGCGGACTTCAGCCCCCAGGCCCGTTGCCAACGGTTCTATTACAACCATTGATACTTATTTTCCTTCCCAACCCATCCCGACAAAAATTATCTACCGGCCCTGTCTCTGACGGTCAATAATGTCCGCTCTTGGCACAAAGCAGACATATTACGCCGCAGCATGGAAGTCCGCTTTTTTTTGGGGGGGGGGTAAAGCGGTCTCCCGCGCTGCAACATGCGATATCTGCTTTTGACCCAAATCCGTATCAGCTCATTTTAAAAAGGGCGCTAGAAGTCACGCCTCGCCGCTATGGGGATCGCATAGATTTCGTCGACGGTCCCCGACGCGGCGTTTCGATTATTCTCGGCGCAGATTTCCTCGTTGATCGGTTCACCGATCTGAACTGCCGGTCTCATGGCCGGCTGGCTGAGCGCCATTTCGTCCCCTTCTTCGGTGAGCCTATGCAATACCTGCTCCCGCATATATTGAACGCGCGCCGCCCAGGCCGTCGTGAAGGTCTCCGGGTCTTCCACTGTAAAGTCGACAGTCAGCGAAATCCCGTCTGGGTTGATGGTATAGCGCTCGACGACACGCATCTTTTCGCTGTGCGGTGTACCGAGCCTGTCGGCATCGGACCTGTCGTCCAAGGCGACAGTATCGATCACAAGGACGTTGGCACCCTCATAGTGGCCGATGGAATGCCCATACCAACTCGGCCGCGCGTTTTCCGGATGCTGCCCGTTGAGATCGATGCGTCGGACTTGCATATCCCTCTGGTAGAGAATCGTTATCTGTTCTGAGGCCTGCAGGAATTGCACCGGCTCGCCCAAATTGAGCACGAGCGGAACGCCGGCAGGCCAGCACAGAGACCAGGAGGGTAGCGGAAACCCCCCAGCTGCGATCAGATCATTGCGCCTCTGTACAGCCGCGGCTGCGTGTGGCTTGAGAATGGGATTTGATGGGTCTCCAACATCCATTACGCTGGCCGGGAGGTTGCGACCGCGGGGGTCTATGACTGGCCCCGGCCCAGAAGGCGGCGGTCCGAATTGCCGCCAGGGGAATCGTACCCAGTTCCCGGAAAAATCCGGCATGCCCTGCGTCGTCGCGTCGGCCGTCTGCGCGAAGGCGTGAACCGGCCAGGCAAGAGCACTCACGCAAAACACGCGTGCGGCGATGCCGATCACGAAACGGGCCCTGTTGGAAGTCGAGTCGTACGTGGCATTTCCTCCCATTGACGGAACTTTGGCTTGGATTGCCGATATTGGCAAGGTTGGCCGCGCGGCGATCCGAGGCCCGGGGACGCGATCAGGTGGCCAATAGGCTGCCGAAATCCGGTGCCCGCGGAGGATTGATCCGAACGGCCACTTTCGCGGATAGATCGGAACCTACCTATGGAGGGGGCGCAGAATCGAGCCTTCAAGATGATCAGTCTCGGCAAAAAAGAGAGCGTTGCGATAAGCAGCGGGCGAGATAGCAGGCGAATGTCCGCTATTGGCATGCGGTCTCAATGGATCAACGCAACACTAGCGGCAGGCCTCTCTGCCGGGGGTTAGAACTGGACCCATCCAGGAAAAGTGGAGGCGCCCTACACCGTTTGCATTGCTTCTGCCTCGAATTTGACGGGGCTTGTGAAGTCCCGCGTCGAGTGCCGACGGACTGGATTATAGAACCCGTCGATGTATCCGGCTATGGCAGTTTCAGCTTGGCTTCTTGACATGAACACAGTCCTCCAGATCAGTTCTGACTTGATGGTTTTGAAGAAGGTCTCGACGACGGCGTTATCATAGCAATTTCCCTTACCGCTCATTGAGGCGAGGAAACCGAGTTCACCGAGGCGCGCCTGGTATGCGTCTGAGCAGTACTGGCTTCCCCGATCGCTATGGTGGATCACACCGGCGCCAGGTTGGCGCAGCCCGATAGCACGGTTAAGCGCCCTGAGCGGCAGGTCGCTGGTCATGCGAGCGCCCACGGCCCAGCCGATGACGCGCCGGGAGTAGAGGTCGAGCATGACGGCCAGGTACAGCCAGCCCTGTGCCGTCCAGATATAGCTGATGTCGGCAGCCCATTTCTCGTTGGGTGCCTCGGCGGAGAAGTTCTGGTCGAGAAGGTTCTATGCGACGGCCTTGTTGTGCTGGCTGTTCGTCGTCTTTTTGAACTTCTGTTTCCGTTTTGGAGACAACCCATTTCCCCGCATCAGCCGAACCACCCTATGGCGTCCAACCTCGATCCCATTCTCGGCAAGCTCGTGATGGACCCGCTCTGCACCGTAGCTCTCGCGGCTGCGCCGAAAGGCTGCCCGGACATGGGCGAGTAGAACCATGTCATCGAGCTGTCGCTGGCTTGGGCCGCGATTGCGCCAAGCGTAGAAGCCTGAGACGCTGACCTGCAGCAGTCTTCACAGGCGGAATATCGGCATCGCCAACCCGGCCCTCTCCGCGTCGATGAACCGGAACCTCATCGACTTTCCCTGGCGAAGAAGGCCAGCGCTTTTTTTAGGAGATCACGTTCCTGACGGGCCAGATCACGCTCTCGGCGTAGACGGGTAATCTCCTTCGCTGCATCCTCATGCGGACCGGAAAGCAAATCCTCCTCACGCAATTCTGCGACCCAGCGGCCGAGCGCGCTGACGCTGATCCCAAGATCTCCTGCTATCTGCCGCTGCCTGCGCCCGCTCGTCTGTAAAAGACGGACGGCTTCTTCCTTGAAGGCCCGATCAAACCGCCGGCCCTTGTTCCCATTCTGCTTCGACATTTGCACCTCCTGCGATCAAAATCCTATCGCAGGACGTCTCCACTTTCGTCAGCAGGGTCCAGTTCTAACCCCCGGCAGAGAGGCCTGCCGCTAGTGTTGCGTTGATCCATTGAGACCGCAATCTAAAGCGGACATTGATTGCACTCTACCTTCTCAACTTGGGCTATGCCATTTTTGGGATAGTGTTGTTCCCGCGAGCGGAGGGAAGGCATCTCAATGAAGTCGATATCCTGGAAAGCAGTAATTGTTAGCAACGTATTCGACATTGTCGTAAGCGGTTTGCTGGGTGCCCTCGCACTACTTTGTTTTTTATATGCACGGCATGAAGATCTTTCACTCCTTACCGAAGACCAGTTGAAGGGGCTACTTGCGGACCCGTCTATTTTTTGGACCGGATCTGTAGTGGGAGGCGCGGTTTCATTCACTGCTGGGTATCTGGCAGCGACCATTGCTAGGCGTGCCGAAATGCTTAATGGTGCGCTGTCGTCATTGCTCTGCGTTAGCGGTGGAATTTATGCCCTGTTTAGTAACTCCGATGCCGAGAGTGCCGTACAAACCGTCTCACTAATATTTGTCTCACCGGGCCGTGGCGCGCGCGCTCGCTCTATTCAGGAAGTTAAAATGCTAGAGCCGCTTCTTATACTGGGAGTGGGGATCTACTCCCAGCACCCATCGGAGACGCCCAATGAAAGTCGTTGCCATTATCGTTACCTACAATCGATCAAAGCTTTTGTCGCGCGCGATTGAGGCTGTAAGGAGGCAGACATACTCGCCCGCAGAGATTCTAATCGTCGACAATGCCAGCATTGATGACACACGCGATGTCATCGAGCGGCTTGGGGATGCCGTGGTACCTATTTACTTGAGTCGGAATACCGGCGGAGCAGGCGGTTTTCACATCGGCATGACAAACGCGATGGAGCGCGGTGCCGACTTTGTTTGGGTTATGGACGATGACGGCGCACCGGATCCCGCTTGCCTTGAGGTGCTGGTTAATGCGGCGGGGCGGTTCTGTCTCGACATGGCAGGGCCGCTTGTCGTCGCCGAGGATGATCCGACAGAATTACCCTTCCGGCTCAACCGGTTGAAACGAGGTGCCGCTCTAGATTGCCAGACGGTGGACGAAGCGCGCGCCGCTTCACATGATGGGATCATTCCGAATAACTGCCTTGCGTTCAATGGCGTTTTGATCCGCGCGTCCGCTATCCGCGAAATCGGTCCGGTTCGCGCCGAGATGTTCATCTGGGGTGACGAAATCGATTTCACGAGCCGTATGGTGAGAAAGCACAAAGCGGTGGCCACCGTCGTATCGGCGCTGCATTTGCATCCCAGGTCCAAGATGGTGTCCGAGAGGGTGCCGCTCTTCGGTATGAAGCAGTTTCAGTTTCCCCCACGGGGGCGTGAAGTTTACCATTACCGAAACCAGTCATACAATTTGACGCACAACCACGGTGTCAGTGCGCTGAAAGCCATCATTGTCGGCGTGAGGCTGGCGGGCGCCATGATCTTGAAAGGCCGCTTGCGGACGGCACTAATGATGCCATTGTGGTGGCTTGACGGAATGTTCGACCTCCATCTTCTGCCCCCAAGCCGCCGCCATTTGCTGCGGACTGTCGCAGACGAACTTGCAAGAATTAGAAGGGGATGCAAACGCGAATCGCCTGCCTAGCAGCATCCCGCCGGATGAAAGTCGTCATGCCTCATCCACCCGCGCGTCGGATTCGGATCATGCATGTCATCGCCTCCTCGGCGTCCGCCGCTCGACTAATGTCCGCTTGGGAGCAAAGCGGACATTAGCCTCTCGGTGATCTCAAGCTGAAGGCTTGCCAGTGTAGAACATAAATCTGAACCGCAAATTTACCAGTGGTTCAGCATCGAGATCCTAACTTTCTTAAAATCAACCGTATTCACAAAATTGGCGCCAATCCAGTTGGTCAAGATGCACCAGATTTATGTGCTATCCCTATGCCTCCTCTCCCATATAGGGGAGAGGAGTTCTTTGGATTGAGGCTGGGTCGAAATGCCATGAACGAATCGCATTCCAAGCGCGACGGCATTTTTGTCGGCGCCGCGATCATATTCTTTGCTGTAATTCTAGGACGGCAAACGGCGCTTATCCCGTCTGGCGCGATCTATGCTGAAGTAGGCCCCACAATCGTGCCGTGGATCGTAACAGCGCTGCTTGGCACGCTCGGCATTGCCATCATCGTCGAATCCACTTTCGGGCTTTGGCATGTCGATAAGGAACATGGCGAGTTCGACGGGGTGTCACTTGCTTGGATTGGGCTGGGTCTCGGGCTGAACGTCGCGTTGATCGGCATCGCTGGATTTATCTTGGCCTCGGCCACGCTTTTCGTGTGCACCGCGCGGGCATTCGGCAGTGCGCGTCCATTGCGTGACGCGGGGATCGGGTTTGCTGTGGCACTGATCGCCTATACCGGGTTCGATCGGCTGCTTGGCTATCAGATCGGCAATGGCTTTATTGAAAATCTGATCTGATGGAAACGCTCAGCTTTCTTGCCGATGGCTTTGCTATTGCGCTGCGCCCGGAAAACCTCATGTGGTCGCTCGTGGGCGTAACGGTGGGCACAGCGGTCGGCGTTCTACCCGGCATCGGCCCCGCGCTCACCATCGCGCTTCTTCTGCCGCTCACCTATCAAGTCGATGCGGCTTCGGCCTTCATGCTGTTCGCCGGAATTTATTACGGCGCCATGTATGGCGGTTCGACCACGTCGATTTTACTCAACACGCCGGGCGAAACTGCGACCATCGTCACCGCGCTTGAGGGCAACAAGATGGCGCGCAAGGGCCGCTCGGGCGCCGCGCTCTCGACGGCGGCCATCGGGTCCTTCGTAGCAGGCACCATCGGCACAATTGGATTGACCTTTCTTGCTGCGCCGGTTGTCAATTTAGCGCTGCGCTTCGGTCCGGCGGAATATTTTTCGCTGATGGTTCTTGCCTTCGTCACCGTGTCGGCGGTTTTGACGTCGTCCGTGCTTCGCGGATTGACGAGCCTGACGGTGGGAATTTTTCTTGGGTTAATCGGGATCGATCTGCAAACCGGGCAGCCGCGCTACACTTTTGGGATTATCGAACTTCTTGACGGGATCAATGTGATTGTTGTTGCCGTTGGTCTCTTTGCGGTCGGTGAAACGCTCTACCTTGCAGCGTTCAAAAAAACCGCTGCCGCCGACATCATCGCAGTGAAGGACTCAATTTGGATGAGCGCTGCCGACTGGTCGCGCTCCTGGAAAGCCTGGATTAGGGGAGCGCTGATCGGCTTTCCTATCGGCGCCATCCCGGCGGGCGGCGCGGAAATTCCGACATTTCTTTCCTATTGGATGGAAAAACGCTTCTCCAAACATCCCGAAGAGTTCGGCCATGGTGCAATCGAGGGGGTCGCCGGCCCCGAAGCGGCGAATAACGCTTCGACCGCGGGCGTGCTTGTCCCCATGTTGGCGCTTGGCCTTCCTACTTCCGCCACGGCTGCCATCATGCTCTCGGCCTTTCAGAGCTATGGCATTCAGACCGGCCCGACGCTCCTCACCACACAGCCGGAACTTGTCTGGGGGCTGATCGCAAGCCTTTACGTCGCCAATGTCGCGCTTCTTGTTCTTAACCTGCCGCTTATTGGGCTTTGGGTGAAAATACTAACTATCCCGCAGCCGCTGCTTTATGGCGGCATTCTCGTCTTTGCGACCATCGGCACCTACGGCCTCAGCCAATCGATTGTCGATTTGTGTTTGCTCTATGCCATGGGGGTGATGGGCCTTTTCATGCGGCTCTACGATTTTCCCACAGCCCCGGTCATTATCGGGATGATATTGGGTCCGCTCGCCGAGCAGGAATTTCGCCGCGCCATGACCATTAGCCAGGGCGACCCGATGATTTTCGTCGAGCGGCCATTGTCGCTTGCGCTTCTTGTTATCGCTGCGCTAGCAGTGCTCGGCCCTGTAATATGGCGGCATATGATGAAGAACAAAGCATAAGCAGAAAACGGGAACACCCATGAGTGAATATGATGTGATTGTGGTCGGCGGCGGCAATGCCGCGTTTTGCGCAGCCCTGGCGGCCCGCGAGAAGGGCGCGACGGTACTTGTTCTGGAGGCCGCGCCGGAGGACGAGGCCGGCGGCAATAGCGCATTCACCGCTGGGGCAATGCGGGTTGTGTATAATGGCGTAGACGACATTAAGGCGCTTGTTCCCGATCTTTCGGACGATGAAATCGCCATCACCGATTTCGGCACCTATACGCAGGATCAATTCTTCGACGACATGGCGCGGGTGACGCAATACCGCACCGATCCCGATCTTTGTGAGCTTTTGGTCACGCGCAGTCTTCCCACGCTTCTTTGGATGCGTGAAAAGGGGATCCGTTTCGTGCCGATCTATGGCCGCCAGGCCTTCAAGGTTGGCGGCAAGTTTAAATTTTGGGGCGGGCTTACCGTGGAGACCGTGGGCGGTGGGCCAGGCCTTGTCGATATGCTTACTGCTTCGGCAAAAAAACACGGCGTTGAGATTCGCTACGAGACGCGGGCAACTGATCTTCTATGCGAAGGCAACAAAGTCGTCGGTGTGCGCGTACGCCAGGCGAATGAGATTGCCGAGATTAAGGGCAAATCGGTGGTGCTTGCCTCGGGCGGTTTCGAAGCAAACACAGAATGGCGCACGCGCTATCTCGGTCCCGGTTGGGATCTGGCGAAAGTACGCGGCTCGCGCTTTAACACCGGCGAAGGCATTCGTATGGCGTTGGAGATCGGCGCTTCGCCGATGGGTAACTGGTCGGGTTGCCACGCCGTAGGATGGGAAATGAACGCGCCCGAATTCGGTGATCTTGCCGTGGGCGATCAGTTTCAAAAACATTCTTACCCATTCGCGCTCATGGTCAATGCAAAGGGCGAGCGCTTCGTGGATGAGGGCGCAGATTTTAGGAATTACACCTATGCCAAATATGGCCGGGTAATCCTCAATCAGCCGGGCCAATTTGCCTGGCAGATATTCGACGCCAAGACCAAGCATTTGCAGCGCGACGAATATAATATTCGCCAATGCACCAAGGTGACGGCAAACACGATCGAAGAGCTGGCAAAAAAGCTCGAGGGTGTGGACGCGGACGGGTTTCTAGAAACCATTGCCGAATATAATGCGGCGGTGAACCAGGACACGCCCTTCAATCCAAATGTGAAGGACGGAAAGCGAACAGATGGCCTTGCGATAGATAAAACCAACTGGGCCAATACCATCGATGCCGCACCCTTCGAGGGCTATGCGACGACGTGCGGCGTGACTTTCACTTTTGGGGGACTGCGCGTGAACAATGACGCGCAGGTTATGAATCTCGATTACAAACCGATAGAAGGATTATTTGCAGCCGGTGAGTTGGTGGGCGGAATATTCTATTTCAACTATCCCGGCGGAACGGGACTTACTTCTGGCTCGGTGTTTGGAAAAATCGCCGGAGAAGCGGCCGCGGCGTGATCGGGTTACGGGCGGCTAAAAGTTGGTCGCGATACCGCTATAGCCGGCCTCTACGCTGATCCCGATCGCCTGAATTGCCAAGATTAAGCGTTATAGCGATGCCACTTGCCATGAGCCCATATTCAATTGCGGTCGCGCCTTTGTCGTCCATCGCAAAACTGGCAACAATGCCCGGCGTCAGCACCCATGGAACAGCTTGAGGGATTTGCGTAAGGGAGAGTTTCTGGCTCATCGTCACCATTCAGGAGTGAACGATGAGACAGAAAACGGAGCGCCAACAGGGCGCAGCAGACCGCACGATCAAGGACATTCGCCGCCAGACGCGCAAGCGCTATTCGTCTGAAGAAAAGATACGGATTGTCCTTGCTGAGGTTCCAACGCCAGCGGAGAGACTTGCCGCCAGTGTTGCGTCGATCCATTGAGACCGCAACCCAAAGATGGGGTAATCGGCTGGCGCTCTTATCTCTGACGATTGTGGGTGCTGCGCTTCAGGCTGATGTTAGCACGGGGTCAGTTTTTGCTGCCCCAAACATCAAACAAGGAGAAGCGCAGCATGGAACATTTTGCCGGATTGGACGTATCGGTCAAGGAGACGAGCGTCTGTATTGTGGACGGCACGGGCAAGATCGTGCGGGAAGTGAAGGTGGCAAGCGAGCCGGAGGCGCTGCTTCCGGTGCTGACGAACCCTAGCTACCACTTCAAGCGCATCGGATTGGAAGCCGGACCCTTATCGCAATGGCTCTTCAGTGCTCTTGCCGAAGCGGGCTTGCCGGCGATTTGTGTCGAGACCCGGCATATGAGAGCGGTCTTGAAGGCCCAGATCAACAAGACGGACCGCAACGATGCGCGGGGGATGGCGCAGATGATGCGGGCGGGGCTCTATCGTCCGGTGCATGTAAAGACGTTACGCAGTCAGAAGCACCGAATGCTGCTGACCCACCGCAAGCTGCTTCAGTCGAAGGCTATCTCCATCGACAACGATCTGCGCGGGACTTTACGCAACTTCGGGCTCAAGGTCGGGATGGTGGGGGCTCTGAAGTTCGAGGCACGCATTCGGGAGCTTGTCGCGGACCTTCCGGATATGGCCCTTTTAGTCGAACCGCTTCTTATCGTTCGGCGGGTCCTTCGCGATCAGCTCGCCATCCTGCACCGCAGTTGGCTGGCCATCGTGCGGGACGATGAGGTCTGCAGGCGTCTGATGAGTATCCCTGGGGTCGGCCCTGTGGTGGCTCTGACCTTCCGCGCCAGTGTCGATGTGCCGGCCCGCTTCAAAAACTCCAAGGCGGTTGGGGCGGCATTTGGGCTGACGCCGTCCAAATATCAATCGGGCGAGATCAACCGATCCGGCGCAATATCGAAGTGCGGGGACGAGATGGTGCGGGCGATGCTCTACGAGGCGGCTCATATCATGCTGGACCCTGCTGACGAAAGTGGAGACGTCCTGCGATAGGATTTTGATCGCAGGAGGTGCAAATGTCGAAGCAGAATGGGAACAAGGGCCGGCGGTTTGATCGGGCCTTCAAGGAAGAAGCCGTCCGTCTTTTACAGACGAGCGGGCGCAGGCAGCGGCAGATAGCAGGAGATCTTGGGATCAGCGTCAGCGCGCTCGGCCGCTGGGTCGCAGAATTGCGTGAGGAGGATTTGCTTTCCGGTCCGCATGAGGATGCAGCGAAGGAAATTACCCGTCTACGCCGAGAGCGTGATCTGGCCCGTCAGGAACGTGATCTCCTAAAAAAAGCGCTGGCCTTCTTCGCCAGGGAAAGTCGATGAGGTTCCGGTTCATCGACGCGGAGAGGGCTGGGTTGGCGATGCCGATATTCCGCCTGTGCAGACTGCTGCAGGTCAGCGTCTCAGGCTTCTACGCTTGGCGCAATCGCGGCCCAAGCCAGCGACAGCTCGATGACATGGTTCTACTCGCCCATGTCCGGGCAGCCTTTCGGCGCAGCCGCGAGAGCTAGGGTGCAGAGCGGGTCCATCACGAGCTTGCCGAGAATGGGATCGAGGTTGGACGCCATAGGGTGGCTCGGCTGATGCGGGGAAATGGGTTGTCTCCAAAACGGAAACAGAAGTTCAAAAAGACGACGGACAGCCAGCACAACAAGGCCGTCGCATTGAACCTTCTCGACCAGAACTTCTCCGCCGAGGCACCCAACGAGAAATGGGCTGCCGACATCAGCTATATCTGGACGGCACAGGGCTGGCTGTACCTGGCCGTCATGCTCGACCTCTACTCCCGGCGCGTCATCGGCTGGGCCGTGGGCGCTCGCATGACCAGCGACCTGCCGCTCAGGGCGCTTAACCGTGCTATCGGGCTGCGCCAACCTGGCGCCGGTGTGATCCACCATAGCGATCGGGGAAGCCAGTACTGCTCAGACGCATACCAGGCGCGCCTCGGTGAACTCGGTTTCCTCGCCTCAATGAGCGGTAAGGGAAATTGCTATGATAACGCCGTCGTCGAGACCTTCTTCAAAACCATCAAGTCAGAACTGATCTGGAGGACTGTGTTCATGTCAAGAAGCCAAGCTGAAACTGCCATAGCCGGATACATCGACGGGTTCTATAATCCAGTCCGTCGGCACTCGACGCTGGACTTCACAAGCCCTGTCAAATTCGAGGCAGAAGCAATGCAAACGGTGTAGGGCGCCTCCACTTTTCCTGGATGGGTCCATGCTGGTGCGTTCGACAAGATGGTCTTGGCTCAAGGCCTGGGCCATAAAGATCGCCAAGAAGCGCGGGATGAAGAAGGCGATCGTGGCGCTGGCACGCAGACTGGCTGTGGTCATGCACCGCATGTGGATGGATGGCACCGAGTTCCAATGCACAAGGGAAGGCGCAGTGGCATGAGCGCCAAAGCCAATCAAAGAGGATAGGAGGATTTAGGTTCCACCAAGCGGTGGAGTGATGTCCCTCGCGGGACGATGGATGAGGTGAGTTCGTATGTCCGCTTGGACCTGCCGTCCGTCCGATGGCAAGGCCGCCCGAAAGATTGTTCCGCCTCGTCTTCGAACCCCATGATGGAAGGGCCTTAAGTGCCGATTCCGAAGAGAAGCGCGAGCCCGCGAGAGACATAGAAACCGCAACAGTGGAAAGTCTGAAAGTGCTTGACACCCAATGGCCGATTAGAGAAGCGGACATTTGGGTGCAGTGCAATATTTCCGAAATTTGAGGGTTTGAGCGGAGGACGGTGCCTATCCACCCCATCCGGGGAGGGTGCCACCAATTGGCCACCAACTTCTGAGCGTTTGGGGTGCCGTTTCCCGGAGGCGATTGATCTCGAAGCTCAGAATTCATGCTGTGAGCCCGGGAGACCTATATATAAGTCAGTGTATTGCTCCCACGGGCTCAGGGGCCGCTATCCGCGTGCAGATAACTGCACACGATTGGTCTGTGTATGCATTCAGACAGATCAGGGCGTCACCGTTTTGTCCCTCAGCGACAGGAAAGCTCGGCGTGGTTGTCCCTGGGGAGGAGAGGGGGTGTCTCTCCAATGGAGTGGACTCTCTTTGTCGGTAACTTCCCCCTGGATATCTGTCTCATGAGAGTATCGGTCAGGTATCGGAATGTTCCGGGGGACGCTGAGCTATGAATAGCCCCTAGATTCGTAGACACCTTCTTCCCTAATTTTGAGGCAAGGAGACTATCATGGGCAAAGGCAATTTCACCGAGGATTTCAAGTTAGATGCGATCAAACAGATTACGGAGCGCGGCTATCCGGTTTTGGAGGTTTCGCAGCGTTTGGGTGTCAGCACGCATTCGCTTTACGGCTGGATAAAGCGGTACGCCGCTTCTCCCGGTGCTGCGGTGAAGGACGATCAGCCGGCAGAGATAAGGCGGCTGAAGCGAGAGCTGGCGCGTGTCACCGAGGAGCGTGACATCCTAAAAAAAGCCACCGCGTATTTTGCCAAGGATGCAAAGTGAAGTACGCGTTCGTTGCCAAGCATCGCCTGCTGTTCTCGGTGCGGGCGATGTGCCGGTGCCTGCGCATCCAACCGAGCGGCTTCTATGCCTGGCTGAAGAACCCGCTGAGCAAGCGAGCAAGGGAAGATGCTCGCCAGACGGAGCTCATCCGCGAGGCCTGGAAGGACAGCGGCAAGGTGTATGGCTATCGCAAGCTGCACGATGACCTACTCGACCAGGGCGAGGCGTGCTGCCCGAACCGCGTCGCACGTCTGGCTAGCCTGGCAGGCATCAAGGCCCAGATCGGCTACAAGCGCCGGCTGAGAACGGCGGTGACAAATTAGTCCACGGAAGCGGCGGGATTTCCCTGCCGCGGGCGGAGTAAAACTCTGCCACCTGTAGCCTTCGATCTTTTTTGAGATGGAAGGCGGGAGGATGTACACCGTGGACCTATATCTGCGCGTTCGGCTGGCCTGCCATGTTGATGGTCTGAGCCAGCGAGAGGCGGCAAGTCGGTTTGGCATTGCGCGCGAGACGGTGAGGAAGATGCTGCGGCATTCGGAACCGCCGGGATATCGGCGACGCCAGCCACCGAAACGCCCGAAACTGGCCCCCTTCACGGATATCATCGACCGTATTCTGGAGGAGGACCGAACGGTTCACCGTAAGCAGCACCACACGGCGAAGCGTATATTCGAGCGCCTTCGTGACGAACATGGCTTCACGGGCAAAGAGACCATCGTGAAGGATTACGTTCGGGAACGGCGCCTTCGTCGGCGTGAGATGTTTGTGCCGTTGTCACATCCTCCGGGCCATGCTCAAGCGGACTTTGGCGAGGCGGATGCGATCATCGCCGGCGTCAAGTATCGGGCGCATTTTTTCGTCATGACACTTCCCCACAGCGATGCCTGCTTCGTTGCGGCCTACCCGGCGGCGGCGACGGAGGCCTGGCTGGACGGGCACAACAGAGCCTTTGTTTTTTTCGGCGGCGTTCCCCAATCGATTCTTTACGACAACGACAAGTGTCTGGTGTCGCGCATCTTGTCAGATGGCACGCGGCAACGAACGCGGGCGTTCAGCGGGCTGCAGTCCCATTACCTCTTCGAGGACCGCTACGGCCGTCCCGGCAAGGGTAACGACAAAGGCAATGTGGAGGGGGTGGTCGGCTATGCCCGGCGGAACTTCATGACGCCGCTTCCCCGGTTCGCGAGCTGGGACGCCTTCAATGGCCACCTGGAAGAGCAATGCCGCAACCGGCAAGGCAACGTCCTGCGCGGCCACCGCGAGAGCATCGGCGAACGGTTTGTGCGTGACCGCGAAGCGTTGAAGAGGCCACTGCCGGCACCGTTCGACGCGTGCGACAAGCAGGGCACGCGGGTCAACTCGCTGTCCCTGGTGCGCTACCGGACGAATGACTATTCCGTGCCCGTCGCCTACGGCCATCAGGAAGTCTGGATCCGTGGCTATGTCCACGAGGTGGTTATCGGTTGCGGCACCGGGATCATTGCCCGACACCCCCGTTCCTACGACCGGGAAGATATGGTCTTCGATCCGATCCACTACCTGCCTTTGCTGGAGCACAAGATCGGTGCCCTGGACCAGGCCGCGCCGCTAGCCGGATGGGAACTGCCTGATGCCTTCCCAACCCTGCGCCGTCTCCTGGAGGCGCGCATGGGCAAGGCCGGCAAGCGAGAATACGTCCAGGTCCTTCGGCTTCTGGAGACCTTCGATCTCGAGGTGCTTCACGGCGCGGTGAAGGACGCCCTGCGCCTGGGTGCGATCGGCTACGACGCCGTCAAACACCTTGTGCTGTGCCGTATCGAGCGACGCCCGCCCAAACTCGACCTGGATATCTATCCCTACCTGCCTCGGGCCAACGTGGCGACCACGGCCGCCGCCAGTTATATGAGCTTGTTGGGTGGAGGCGCGTCATGACCGATACGCCGCAAGTGTTGCTGGCCCATCACCTCAAGACCCTGAAACTGCCGACGTTCCTGCGCGAATACGACAAGCTGGCCCGCCAATGCGCCACCGAGGGCGCCGACCATGTGCGGTATCTTGTCCGTCTGACCGAGTTGGAACTGATCGACCGTGAGCGCCGCATGGTCGAGCGGCGGATCAGACAGGCCAGGTTCCCCGCCGTCAAAAGCCTCGACAGCTTCGACTTCAAGGCCATCGCATCGCTCAACAAGATGCTGGTTCTGGAGTTGGCGCGATGCGAATACGTCGAGCGTCGTGAGAATATCATCGCGCTCGGCAACTCAGGCACCGGCAAGACCCATATCGCCCTCGGTCTCGGTCTGGCGGCCTGCCAAAAGGGGCTCTCCGTCGGCTTCCTCACGGCCGCTGCCCTGGTTCATGAACTGATGGAGGCCAGGGATGAAAAACGCCTGTTGCGCCTGCAGAAACAACTGGCAAAGTATCACCTTCTGATCATCGACGAACTCGGCTTCGTGCCGCTCTCGAAGACCGGCGCCGAGCTGCTGTTCGAAGTCTTCAGCCAGCGCTACGAGCGGGGCTCGATCCTGGTGACCTCCAACTTGCCGTTCGATGAGTGGACGGAGATATTCGGCTCGGAACGCCTGATCGGGGCTTTGCTGGACCGCCTCACCCACCATGTCCAATTCCTGGAAATGAACGGCGAGAGCTATCGTCTCAACCAAAGCCAAAAACGGCGGAAATCCCCAAAAATACCTGCTTAACCGCCGGTGCAATGGTTGACCCGGTGGGTCCACAGGAACCTCCCACGCTGCTTCGCTCCGCGTAACGCAAGCGCTACTCGAAGCAGCGCGGGTCCCTCCTATGGACTACCGGGACACCCCCCCAACACCGCGTACCGCATAACGTTAAGTCGACTAGTTTTGCTCCGCCCGGGTGGACTAATTTTGCTTCGCCGTTGACAGCCGGCCGGGCAGCTGTGGCGGCAAACCATCATTGGTCGTCGACAACACACTGGACCGGCGGTTTGATGTGGAGGCACCGGACAGGGTCTGGGTGACAGATATTACTTACATCAGGACGCTGGAAGGCTTCGCTTATCTGGCGGTTGTGATCGATCTCTATTCTCGCCGTGTCGTAGGCTGGTCCATGCAAAGCCGTCAGACAACGGACATGGTCCTGCAGGCTCTGCTCATGGCCGTCTGGCGTCGGAAGCCGAAGAGCAAGGTGCTGATTCACTCGGACCAGGGTTCCCAGTTCACCAGCATGGACTGGGCATCATTCCTCAAGCATCACAATCTGGAGCACTCGATGAGCCGACGCGGAAACTGTCATGACAATGCTGTCGCGGAGAGCTTCTTCAACCTGCTCAAGCGCGAACGGATACAGCGCAGGACTTACGGGACCCGAGCCGAAGCCAGGCGGGATGTGTTCGACTATATCGAAATGTTCTACAACCCGACGCGAAAGCATGTGAGGAACGGGATGCTGTCACCCGTCGAGTTCGAACGGCAGCAGAAAATGAAAACCGAAGGCGTCTAGAAAACTCGGGGCTATTCACTATTTCGGATTTTGCTTTAGGGAAGACGGGGCTTGTCCCTGGGGTCGGTGGAGTGTCCCTGATCGTGTCCCCGCCTTGGCCCAACGTGACTCCACAATGCACGACCTTGCTCTTGCTTAGTTGATCCTTAACTGACGATCGTAGCTTCCTGCTGATGATGCATCCCGCGTGAAGTGAAGGAACTTTGAACAGAAGATTTAGCTCCCTTTAAACGCCTCTACTATGGCTCTTATGCATTCCACAAAATGTCGCTTCCAGATCAAGACCCGTGGTTAGTAACTGAATAGTGGCTCACCACGTACACCACGCCAGATTATTTTCGTTGCGCGCAACCAATGGTGACACTTAGCATGGACATGTCGGTGCTGCTTCGGCGTCGGGATATTCTGTTTTCTTTCCCGGAGCACAACCCGGCCGCTAATCGATAACTGCACGGAAGTGTGACATGAAAGATAGCTACGCTGAGGTGATTGCAGCGGCCAAAGCAAGGTCGGCTAAGTTTCCGTTGCTCTCTATCAATCAGGTTTCTTGCCTATACGGGATAAGCGTTCGGTTGCTCCGGCGCTGGCAGGCTGCAGGGACAATGCCGCCACGTGTGAAACAAAGCCGAAGAAAAATGTATCATGCTGCCGACATACGTAAGCTAATGGCGCGAGGCGGCAAGCCGTGACGTGCGCTGTGCCTGTTGTCCCGAAGATGGCTGAGCCGACCAAAGGTGGAGTTTTTGCCGATATCGAAGTGATCTGCCGCGAGACAATGCGGGGAATACGCGAGCTGAAGAGATGGTCGGACGATCCCAAAAGCAAGCAGTCGCCCGCCGTCCAGGGGCAAAGCTTCTCGGAAGCAGACGTCAAGCATTTCACCCTGAGAGTGCGGCAACACAAGAGAGCCCTCATCCAAGTGGCACGGATTAATCCTGGGGAGAGCCAGAAACAAACCGTAATGGCTAAGGTTCTAGTTTTGGACTCATTTAATGCCCGCGTCTGCGCAGTCATTCGTGCGCAGGTGCGGTGTAGTCAATACGTCTCTCCGCAGAAGATCGTTCAGCTGGCGGAGCAGCTTGATGTTCGGAAACCCCTGACGGAAAAGGTCGTTACGTACTGGAAGGAAAAGCCCAGTGGTGACTACCGGTTGATCCGCAAAGATGGACCAGTGCGGACCGCCCAGCGGCTTGTGGTCCGCGATATGCTCTCGGTGTTAGCCGTAGACAGCGGCTATGACTTTACGCGGAGGGTAGCGGGGGGCGAACTGGCCTTCATTAGAGAAATTTGTAATTTGATATCCGGTGGCTTCCCTTGGTGGTGGACGCCGGACATCAAGAAATGTTTCGCGTCCCTTAAGCCAGGCCACTTCGGGTGGTTGCCAATAGATCGGCGACTACTTTTGAACGCCGCGTTCATTCCGAAGTGTGCAAAGATCGAGGTTGTCATACCCAAGCAGCATGGGAAACTAACCCACTACTTGGGGAAGACGCTCCCCGATCACAACGTGACCACATCGAATGACATAGATTGTCCGTCATCAAAACAAATGGGACTGTTGAGCGTGTTTCATAAGGGAGGATCTGGCTCATCTTTGTTTGATGTTAAGCCGCTTGGCGTTGATGGTTCAAGCGGCGGTTTTGGGTGGTCAGTTTTTTGATCCTTTTTCTCTTTTCGATGATGGCGGTGTGGCGTCCAAAGTAGGCGTCGGCTGGAGTTACGTTGCCGATGCTCCCGTGGTAGCGTTGGTTGTTGTAGTGATCGACGAAGGCGCTGATCTGGTTTTCGAGATCGCCGGGTAGATAATAATTTCAAGCAGGATCCGGTTCTTCAGCGTTTGATGCCAGCGCTCGATCTTGCCCTGGGTTTGCGGGTGATACGGTGCGCCCCGAACGTGATCCATACCGTGGTCCTCGAGCCATTCAGCCAGATCGCCGGAGATATAGGACGAGCCGTTGTCGCTGAGCAGCCTCGGCTTGTGGACGACATTGGCGCGATTGCAGCCTGAGGCTTCTAGCGCCAACTTCAGTGTTGCCGTCACATCGTCCGCCGTCATGTTGGTGCAGAGCTTCCAAGCAATGATGTAGCGGGAATAGTCGTCCAGGATGGTCGACAGGTAAAACCAGCCCCAGCCGATGACCTTGAGATAGGTGAAGTCGGTCTGCCACAGCTGGTTCGGCGCCGTGGTCTTGTCGCGGAACTCATCGGCTGCCTTGATGACCACGAAAGCGGGGCTGGTGATCAGGCCGTGGGCCTTGAGAAGCCGGTAAACCGAGGCTTCCGAGACAAAGTAGCCCCTGGTGTCCGTAAACCTGACGGCCAGTTCCCGGGGCGACAGTTGCGTCTCCTCCAGGGCAAGATCGATGATCTGCCCCCGGACATCATCCGGGATCCGGTTCCACACCCGGCCCGGGCTGCTGTTGCGATCCTCAAGACCGGCGTCGCCAAAGGCCAGAAAGCGATCGTACCAGCGATAAAAGGTGGTCTTCGGAATGCCCAGCTTGTCCAAAGTGGACCCGACGCCCAGGTGGGACTGCTCGACCAGGCGGATGATCTCCAGCTTCTCGGATGCGGGATACCTCATTCCTCGCCTCCCCCATGCCCGATCATATTTTTTTTGAGAAGACGGTTCTCCAGCGAAAGTTCGGCGACCAACTCCTTCAAGTCGCGCATCTCCTGGCGCAGGCCTTTAACCTCGCCCGAGGTCGCTTGGCGCCCGGTGTCGCCGGCGAGCCGCTTCTTGCCCGCTTCCAAAAACTCTTTCGACCAGCTGTAATACAGACCCTCGGCGATGCCCTCGCGGCGGCATAAGGCGGCGATGCTCTCCTCGCCGCGCAGGCCCGACACCACGATCCGGATCTTCTCCTCAGCCGTATACTGCTTGCGTGTCTTGCGCCGAATATCCCGAACCGTTCTCTCCGCCGGGTCGTTCTTGCTCATTGATTTCTGTCTCATCTTCGTTCCCTTCGGTCACTACGATGAGCCAGAAATCCTCCGTTATGCAATTACCTCAATTCGTCCCAAAGGCGCTGACGTCAGACACACGCTCAACAGTCCTATTTGTTTTGATGACGGACACGAGCGCGTGGACCGTATCGGACGCGAAGACGTGTTGCGTGTTCTGACGCCGATATGGACAAGAACACCCGAGGTCGGGCGCAAGCTTCGCCAGCGGATCAGGATGATCCTGCGGTGGGCCGAGGCGCATGGGTTTGTTGAGCACAACGTGGCGGGCGAGGGGATCAGCGGCGCATTGCCCACTATGCCAGCAGTCAAAGAGCACCACCGCGCGTTGCCCTATCGCGAAGTTCCAAGCGCACTGACCAAGGTCGAAACGTCCAGTGCGTCATTGGCAGCCAAGTTGTGTTTCCGCTTTCTCGTGCTCACTGCCGCCCGCTCCGGCGAAGCCCGCGGTGCAACATGGGATGAAATCGACAAGGCATCATGGGAATGGCGCATTCCGGGTGCACGCATGAAAACTGGTAAAGAGCATCGCGTGCCATTGACCGATGCGGCGATGGCCTTGCTCGAACAGGCAAGGCTTTTGCACGACGGCTCCGGCCTGATCTTTCCTTCGCCCACTAGGCATGGTCGCCCGCTCAGCGACGCGACGCTAACCAAGCTGATCCGTGAACGCGGCGTTGACGCGGTGGTGCACGGTTTTCGATCCAGTTTCCGGGATTGGGCGAGTGAGTGCACGAACGCTCCCCATGCCGTCATGGAGCTATCCCTGGCTCACGCGGTGGGATCGTCGGTCGAACAAGCCTATGCGCGATCTGACCTGTTAGAGCGCCGGAGCGCGCTGATGGCCGAATGGGCGCGATTCGTGACCGGGACCGGCGCAGACGTGGTTCGGCTCCATGGATGAGGGGCTATTCCGAAGGGCGATTGGGACCACACGGCAAGCGTTCCTATCCTCGCATCAACCACAATGGAACGAAACGCCGGAGGAATCCCGCGCTCGAACCTACCGAGATCTCCCCGAGCGCGGGCGCGACGATTATCTCCGAAGCCTGATCGCGGAATCAGCCGGCGACAAGCTGGTATGGGACTCGGTCAAACTGATCGCGGAGATCCTATTGCGGGATGCCAAGCAATTGCCCGACGACCTCGCGGAATGGGTCGCGGACGTGCTGGCCGACATTGACAAGCCGAGGAAAGACAGGCGCCGGCCCCGGCCGACTAAGGGGGGATCGTCCGAGGCAAACCGTGACTGGGTCATCTGCGGTGCCATCCAGTACGTGGGCACCCTGTACAACCTGCCGCCGACCCGAAACGGCGAAGGCCTGGGGAAATGCTGCGCAGAAGGCGGATCCGCTTGCGATGTTGTCGGCCGGGCGGTCTTCGGGAAGGCGATCAAAGGGTACAAGAACACGGAGCGGATTTGGGGAAAGCGCGACCCGCTCCTGTCCTACACGGCGCGCCAAGAAAGCTAGGACGACACGCGCGGGAATCCGCGGCAACATTCGGGAAGCCACCCGGAGAACCCACCATGACCGATTCAGATCGCCTTCTAACTCGCGCCGAGGTCGAAGTCCGCGTTGGGCTTAGCCGCAGTGCCATTTACCGCGCGATGCGCGCGGGAGAATTTCCCGTGCCACTTCGAATCGGGTCGCGCGCCGTCCGATTGCCGCAATGAGAAATCAACGAATTCATCGCCTCCCGCCCGCGCGCGGCGGGCGAGGGGTGACGATAAGGGAGGTGCCTAAGAAACTAACGGCGGCCCGTTAAGGCCGCCGCCGTTGTCGTTGAGCGCTCCCGCGCCAAAAGCTGATTGGTTTAGCTTTCTAGCGCTGTGCATCCAGGACGGCAACTTTTTTTAGCGGGGACTGGAGGGACGCCCAAACCCGCACCGAGACAGCGCCGTGGCGGAAACCAGGTCATCGCTTGGGATTTAAGTACGACGTGGAGTGAGGCGGGCACCGGCGCCAGTACCGGAAAACTCCGAGGACGCGAGCTAAACGGCAGGGGCCACATACCGCCCTGGCTACGCGCCCCGCCCAAGCGACGGATGGCTCCGATCGTGACGGTGAATGTCCGATCTTGCCCAGGGAATGTGTCGCAAGTGTCGCATTTCCTGGGACATCGGGAGACGTGCGCCCGCAGCTCTGGACTCACCAATCGTGAGGCACAGACCGAAGAGGTTTCAAATGACAGCCCAGCCAACGACCAAACAGAGACATTGTGTTGCAGCAATGATCGCGAAAACGGCTGAGCCGGTCACGTATGAAGAGGCTAGCCGCCTGATCCGCGATCTGAAGCGTGTTGAGATGGCATTGCCTCGTCTGCTCGAGGAAATCGCGGCGGCGGATCGTGCCGGGGATCGTGACCGCCTGGGCCGGCTGCTCCGGCAAGCGCAGACGCGCATCCGGCATGGCGATTGGTTGCCGACGCTGCGAAAGCTGGGTATCCATCCTCGGCGCGCTCAGCGGCTGATCGCGCACGCCACGAGCTCATATGCAAAGGGCTCAAAATGAGCCCCCTCCCCCTACGCTTGGCCGTAGGGGGAGTGGGGACCAACGCGTTTATGGCACCGCCGAATCGGCGTCAGGAGGGCCAGACCGTTGGTGGTAGTCTCGAACTCCACGAAACAAAGTCAGAAAGGATGCTGAAAGATGACAAAAGATACAAAACCCAATGCGAAGAAACTGGCAATCGTCACGAAGGAACTGGCAAGAGTATTGCGAGCTAATACAGAGGCCGGCCCCGCTACGGTTACCGAACGGATGCGAGCAGCCCTAGCTTTGGCAGTGCTTGAGAAGAGTGAGCGTGGCTTGACGTCAAGTGTTGCCAAGGAGTTGCGACAGATCATCAATGGCCCGACCGACTGACCTAATCGCCTACCTTTCGGGCTTGACCATCACGCATGGCCGTCTCGCCGGGCAGGGCTTCAACGTCCTGCCCTGGCAAAAGCGCTTCGTGCGCGGGGCCTTTCGGTCGGGCGTCCAGTCGGCGGCGCTGTCTGTCGGCAGAGGCAACGGCAAAACAGCGTTACTGAGCGGGATTGCTTGTGCGACATTGGACGGACCCTTGGCCGTGTCGAGGGGCGAGACTGTCGTCGTCGCCAGCTCATTCGAGCAAGCGCGGATCGGGTTTGAACATTGCATCGCGTTTATGGGCGACAAGCTGATCGACCGTGAGAGGTGGAAAATATGGGACACAGCGCAGCAAGCCCGGATCGAGGACAAGCGGACTGGCGCGCGCGTGCGCTGCATCAGGAGCGATCCGCGCCGGGCGCATGGGCTGGCACCTGTTTTGGTTCTGGCTGATGAGCCCGCGCAATGGCCGGAATCGACCGGCGAACGGATGGTTGCAGCTTTGCGGACGGCGGCGGGCAAGCAAAGGGACTCGCGCTTTGTGGCGCTGGGTACGCGCCCGGCGGATGCTGAACATTGGTTTGCAAAGATGCTGACCGGCGGCGCGGACTATGCACAATCTCACGCGGCGGGGCCGGATGATCCCAAGTTTCAAGGGCGCACCTGGCGCAAGGCGAATCCGTCATTGCCGCACATGCCGGACCTGTTAGAAGCGATCCGAAACGAGGCGCGGCAAGCGAAGGCCGATCCGGCTTTGCTGGCGTCGTTTGATTCGCTGCGTTTGAATCTTGGCACCATGGACACTGAGGCGTCTTTGCTTCTACAGGCGGGCTTGTGGGCTGGCGTCGAGGGTGACGCGGATCGGGCTGGGCAATGCGTTTGGGGGGTCGACCTTGGCACCAGTGCGGCGCAAAGCGCTGTCGCCGCCTACTGGCCGGAAACCGGGCGCTTGGAATGTGTCGCGGCTTTCCCTTGTGAGCCGAGTTTGGCCGAACGCGGTTTGCGTGACGGCGTTGGGAGTCTTTACGTGCAATGTGCGCAGCGCGGCGAATTGCACACGCTCGGACAACATGCTTGCGACGTGTCGCTATTGCTTGCCGCTGCGCTTGATCGGTTTGGGAGGCCGTCGCTTGTGACTGCCGACCGCTGGCGAGAAGCAGAACTGCGGGACGCACTGACGGCGGCGGGCGTGCCGAGCGCGGCGTTTGAAAGGCGCGGCATGGGATTCAAGGACGGCGCGGAAGACGTGCGAAACTTTCAACGGGCAATAGTCGATGGCCGGGCAACGCCTTTCCCGTCTTTGTTGCTTAGATCGGCAATGGGCGAGGCGCGAACTATGAGCGATCCTGCGGGCAATTCAAAAACTGTGTAAGGGCAGCCAAGGCGGGCGAAGGTTGCGGGCAAGGGATGATGCGGCGGCGGCGGCGATCCTGGCCGTGAGTGCAGGTGCGCGGCGTCCGGCTGTGCCTAAGCGCAGTTGGCGCTATCATGGTATAGCGGGATGAGCTACCACCGCGCTCCTTGAACACCATCACCTCCGCGCGCATCATGACAATTATTCTACAGGACGCTCGCCAAAGGTCAGTAACGCCATGAAAAGTGTAATACGGCCTCCACCACGCTGGGGTGGCGATGAACTGACGAGGTTTCTGGACTCTGCTCGTAAGAACCAGTTCGCGACGTTCGTAAATAAGATGCCAGAAACCAAAAAGATTGTTGAAATCGATGGAATTTTTGTGCGTGTAATTCCTGCGGAGGTAACTTTTCGCCAACTGACTGTTGGTTTCTTGATGCACCGGGCACACTCTGCTTACCGGGCAGCAGCAAGCTGTGCGTTCGCGGGACAATCCGCTGAGTTGTATCCCTTGCTTCGGCTAATGCTGGAGCAGGGGGGATACGCAATCCTGATTAATCGGAAACCCGCACTGGAGGAGGTGTGGCTGAATCGGCGGGAAAGTGACGCTAACCGTGCCGAAGTTCGAAGGGAGTTCACGCAGGGGAAAATTAAGGACACCACCGCTTCTTCGGATCCACGGCTTAAAGATGGTTATTGTACGCTTTACGAAAGAACAATCGAATTTGGGGCTCACCCAAACGAGCTGAGCGTAACTGCCAACGTCACAATAGAAAAAAAAGAAAATCAGACGGATTTCAATCCAATCTATCTACATCGTGACGGAAGTGCACTTGACCTTTCTTTACGAACCTTGGCCCAAGTTGGTGTGTGTGTCCTACTCATCTTCGAAAAAATATTCCCAGAGTGGTTTGAGTTATTGGGTGTCTCCTCTGAGCTGTCGAAATTGCGGAAGGATCTTTGAGGGCTACGAAATGCGAGACTAGGGGGGGTGAAAAAACTATAGCATGAGCCGCCACCATACCCACCTAAATGTCCACCGCTGGGCCGATGTGCGCGGCTTTGTGTTCGAGCGCGACGCCTACCGCTGCGTGATGTGCGGCAAGGCCGGACGCCTGGAGTGCGATCACGTCACGCCGATGCAGCGCGAGCCGGGGCAAGATGTTTATGATCCGAACGGGCTGCAAACTTTGTGCAGGCGTTGCCATATCCAAAAGACGGCACGCGAAAACCGGCGCGAGCTAACACCGGCTGAGGCCGCATGGCGCGAGCTGGTCACGGCGATGCTTTGAGCTGAATCGGACGCTAATTCCCGATTCAGCGCGCCGGAACACCCTGGAAAAAAGAGGTGTTGCGCGCGCCGGAGCAATAGTAACCCATTGTAATAACATGATTTTATAGGGTTTCGCGCCATGCTTCACCTCTTTCACATGAGGAGAAAGCTGTGACCGAAGCTCAAAGACGTTTTCGCGAATTGCGTGAGCGGCAATCAAAAGAACGCCAACGCATGGCCGAGCTGTCGCTTGTCGATTCATTGACCGACGAACAGCGAAGCGAACTCGACGGAATCGAGAAAGGCACGCCGGACCGGGAGCGCCAAACCCGCGCCGCGATGGCTGCGCTTGAAAGCGAAGAGCGCGAAGCGGAAACGCGCAAGGCAAATGAGCCGGACGCGAAGCAGCGCGAACGGGTGGAGCTTCGATCCAAGGCGTCGTTAACCAATTTTCTCACCGCCGCACTAAGCGGGCGGATGGTCGATGGTGCTGAAGCAGAACTGCGATCCGCAGCTGGGATCACGGATGGAATTCCTTTAGAACTATGGGATGTTCCGTCTACGGAGCAACGCCAAACCGATGCCGTGACGAACGCGCCCGGAACGGTTGGAGTCAATTTGGATCAAATCAGACCGGCTGTGTTTTCGCATTCGATTGCGCCAAGGCTCGGCATTCAAATGCCGCGAGTCGAATCTGGCAGCTATGCGTCGGCAACGATCACAACCAGCCTGTCGGCTACCGCTATTGCCAAGGCGACGAAAAAAGACGCGACCGTTGCCGCCTTCACTGTCACGACCGTGACACCGAAACGAATCAGCGCACGGCTCGCCATCGCCATTGAAGACATCGCCGCAGTAGGCCAAGCGAATTTTGAGGCCATCCTGCGTGAGAATCTGTCTTTGGTTTTGAGCGATGCCCTGGATAATCAAGCAATCAACGGCAGCGGAACTGCGCCGAATCTTGCTGGCGTCTTCTCGCGTTTGACCGACCCGGCTGCGGCACCGGCTGCCGTTTCCGACTTCGACGCCTTCGCCGCCGCGCACGCGGGCGGCATTGATGGCTTGTGGGCGTCCGGACTCAAAGACGTTTCGATTATTTGCGGACCGGCAACGATGGCGCTGGCCGCTCGCACTTTCCAGAGCGCCGCGTCTTACAAAGGCGAAGTGAGCGCCGCCGCGTATGCGGCGCGTGAAACCGGCGGCCTTATGACAAACAAAAGGATGCCGGACGCGGCGACGTTCATGTCCGTCGATGATGTCCAACAAGCGATTCAGTATCGCATGGGCCGCTCGATGATGGGCGGCGCTGGCATGATGCGCACTGCCGTTTGCCCGCATTGGAACATGATTTCCATTGACGACATTTTCAGCGGCAGCGGCAGCGGCGAGCGCTTTTTCACAATGCACGTTCTACTCGGCGACGTGATTCTGGTTCAGCCCGACGCCTACCAGCAAATCGCGTTTCGAACCGCTTAACGGTGGCTGGCTATGTCAGATTATCCCGTTTTCGATGGCTCACTCGAAATCCGCAGGAGCGGCGGCGCACGCCTGTTAACTGGCCGTTTCAACTATGGTTCCACCGCGACAATGCGGAACTCAGGGCGCATAAGAAAAGAGCGGTTTGAACCGCGCGCTTTCCGCTTCGCCATCGAGGAAGAACCGGAACGCCGAATCGACATTCTGGTCGGGCATGATTTCGGCAAGCCGGTTGCATCCAGGCAAAGCGGATCGCTCAAAATAAAGGACGGCGCTGCCGCTGTAACCTTCGAGGCGCGTTTGCCCGATGACCCGCCGTCATGGGTTGTCGATGCTGAGAAAGCCATCGGGGCGGGACTCATGGTTGGCCTTTCACCCGGTTTCGTTGTTCCGCCCAAAGACGTTGTTCCGGACGCGGAAGCGATATTGCCCGAACCCGGAAATCCTGGTGTTGGAATCCGGGTGATTCGCCAAGCAGTTTTGCAGGAATTTTCCGTTGTGACTTCTGGAGCTTATGCAGATGCAGGAGTCGATCTCCGCGCAGATGATCTGCATAAAGATTTTAGTAGGCATGGGCGGCGGCTGCCCTGGTGGGTCTAATGGCAGTTTCACCGGCTGATCTGGCGCTTGAAATCGGAATCACACAAGCCCGCGCCGAGCAATTGCTGATGGTTGCAACGGCGCTTGTCGACCGATTCGCGCCCGATGCGCCCGAGCCAATAAAAGACGAGGCGGTAATCAGGTCCGCCGGGTACCTGGTCGAACAACCGCGCGCCGCGATTCGTTCCGACTCCGTCGGCGATCTATCCACGTCATACGCGGCAACGCACGTAAGCGCTCTACGTCATAGTGGGGCGATGGCGCTGCTATCCCCGTGGAAAGAAAGGTGGGCGGGTGCGATATGAGAATCCTCTCAAAGCGCCGCTTTCCTGACACGATAATCCGCCGCCGCGCGCTGCCGGGCACTCGGAACGAATTTGGCGAATTTGTTGACGGCGCTGTGCGCGAGACCGAGCTTCGGGCGAACGTGCAACCGCTCTCAATCAAAGATGCGGATTTCGTCGGCGGGGCGCAGACCGAGGAGCGACTCAAGGTTTATGTGCCGAGCGCAGAGGTTGAGACGATAATAGAAAGCGACACCCTCACTTGGAACGGCGAGAAACTTGCCTGGGGCGATGCGCCCCTATCCTGGGGCACCGTCCTGCAGGACGAGGCTCCCGGCGTGGCGCTGAGGGCGGCGTTTGACGATTCCACGGCTGACAATGTGGTTGTGGGTGCGTTCACCTTCGTCATCGAAGAATCCCGCTACTGGCCGAGATCGCATACCCGCGCAATTTTGCTAAGGGAAACCTAGATGCGCTGGCCTTGGCAGAAAATCGAGCGGCGTGATTCGGGCGGCGATTTTAGCGATGCCGTTGTCCGGCTGCTTGAAGCACAAGCGGCGGGATCGGCGGCGGATGCTTCGTCTACCGCTGCGGTTGAAGCTGCGGCTGGGGCGCTTTCCAGGGCCTTTGCATCGGCAACCGTCGAGGGCGAGGATTGGGTGCGCGATGCCGTCTCGCCGAATTTCCTGGCGCAGGTCGGGCGCGATTTGGTTCGCGCAGGCGATTCAATGCACGTCATTCGTGTCGGCAATGACGGCGCGGTGCGACTGATTCTGTGCAGTTCATGGCATTGGGAAGGATCGCACGATCCGGATTCGTGGTCTGTTAGGGCAACGGCTTATGGGCCGAGCACAAGCACGACATGGAACGTGCCGGGCGCGTCGGTTGTTTTCGTTCGCTGGGGATCAACACCGGGACAAGTCTATGTCGGCGTCGCACCGATAAGCTGGGCGCATACAACCGCACGCCTGCAATCCGAGGCCGAGCGCAGCCTTGCCGATGAGGCGCAAGGACCGCTGGCCCAACTGCTTGCTATACCAAGCGACGGCGGCGACGACTCCGACTCCGATCCGCTCAAGTTGCTCCGGGCCGACATACGCGCCGCACGCGGCAAGGCGCTGTTGGTTGAAACAAGCGCCGCTGGCTGGGGCGAAGGCAGAACCGCCGCGCCTCAAAGAGATTGGAAACCGGCACGGCTTGGACCGATGCCACCGGAGTCGATGGTTGCGATTTCAAAAGATTCCTTCGCCCGCGTGCTCGCAGCGTGCGGCGCTTCGCCTTCTTTATTCGATGATAGCGACGGAACAAGCAAACGCGAAGCGTTGCGGCAATTTCATCTCGGGACCGTGCGACCACTGGCGCGGATTCTGGAAACCGAACTGACTCGGAAGCTCGAAGCGGACGTGCGCTTGAAATTCGATCTCTACAATGTTGATTTACAAGGCCGCGCAGCGGCATTTGCCAAAATGGTGCAGGGCGGAATGGCACTTGACCAAGCGGCGGCGGCATCGGGCATCTTGGTAAACGACGATGCCTAATATAAAGGCGTGAGACTACGCTGTGAGTTACAATGCAGCGCCTGGTCTGGAGGTCAGATAGAATTATTACAATAGGTGATGCATGAATGAATGGATATTATTCGGCCTGAGCTACGACATCGTAGGAGTGCTTGTGCTCGGTTACGCTTTGGTAATACCAAGCGACAAACAACTGGTGATGCTTGCGGGAACGTATTGGGGTAATAATCCGCATTTGTTGGACGCGCTTGTGAAACAGAGAACGGACGCTTGGTTTGGTGTGACACTGTTAGTTTGCGGATTTATAATGCAGGCCTTCGGTGCAGGTGGTAGCGCATTCCCAACAGCCAGTTGGATAATTCTTCCATTAATCCTAGTAGGTCTCTGCGCTGCACTAGTCCGGACGCGTAACTTCGCAGTCAAGCGGGCAAAGCGCACGCGTGACACGTTGAAAGCGAAAATGAAGAAAAATGAAAGCACTGAGGGGACTTGAACCTCCAACGGGTTAACCGCGAACTTACCCACCTAGTATCCGACCCTCAAACAACCTCTGTTTTGCGGCACATGTTTCAAAGCGGCGCGTCTTGACACCTGATTGGGACAACATCAAATCCTTGGCCTAGGTGCTCTGTAGCACCTCGTCGCGGCAGGCCCGGCACGGGAAACGACCCACCCCTGTCATCCCCGCCCGTGCAGGGCTCTTTGTTTAGTTGGTCCCATTTGTTCCCATTGCTTAGGTGGGCTAGAACGTGGGTTATATGGCCAACTATGAGACTCTATATCCTTATATTTTAATACGTTAGTAAAGATACATGGTGCCGGCTGCAGGAGTCGAACCCGCGACCTATCGATTACAAATCGATTGCTCTACCAACTGAGCTAAGCCGGCCCAAAGCGCGGACAAATTTGGAGCGTCTTCCGCCGCGCACATATAGCGCCTCAAGCAATTGAGGCAAATCTCGGGGAGTGATCTCCGACCAAAATGTTCGCGTCGCCGGCGAAACGGACGCCGGGCCCGGCCATGACGAAGAACTAGGTTATGGTTCGCGTGGTTCGTCAGCCGCCGGGTCCGTAGCGGGCGTGGTTACGTCAGGGCTGCTGGGGTTCTCAACGGCAGTGGGACCATTTGGCCCCGGCGAAAGCGAAAAATCTTTCGGTGTGATAGCGCCGCCCGAAACGATCATGGTTATGGCGTCCTCCATGGTCATATTGGTCGCGACAAGATTTTTTACCGGGGCCATTTCTAAATAGCCGGAAGTGGGGTTTGGCGTCGTCGGAACATAGACGATCGCGATTTCCTCGCCAGTATTCGAATCGGTGAAGGTCCGCATCACGACACTGATAACTTTCACCCCTGGATAGGGGAAGTCGAACAGGACGACCCGCGCTGCGCCACCGCCAGGCGGGCGCTGCAACAGGCCAAGCAGTTTCTTGGAAGCGGAATACACAGTCTGCACAATCGGAATACGGTCGATAAGCCGTTCAAAGAAAACGATCAGGCGGTTGCCGACGACATGGCTTGCGGCGGCACCGATCGTATAAATCAGCAACAGAGCGACGACGACTGCAACAAACCATTCGAATAATGGATTCGTCAGGATCGGCTCTGCCGCAGGCGCGAAGCCCGTGATGACGTCAATGAGCGCACGCTCAACGGGGGCGCCAACGCGGAACAGAACCTCCAACACAACGGTCAAGACGATGAAGACAAGCAAAATAGGGATGATCGTCAGGACCCCGGCGATGAGATTGCCCCTGAGATGGAGCCCGCTGTGCTTTTTCTCGCTCAACATTTTACCTTTCGAAATAGCTGCACCTTTCAAATTAATCGCCTGATGGCTAAACGGGGAGGGTGCATCTCTCCCCATGCATACGGTATTAAGGGGCTTACGATAATAAGGATTCTCGAGTCCTAATTATGACGCAACGGTAACATTATGGCCTCAAAGTCCCGTGTTCTGATAACGAGCGCGCTTCCCTACATCAATGGCGTCAAGCATTTGGGCAATCTTATCGGCTCCATGCTGCCTGCCGACGTCTATGCGCGCTATTCGCGGGCTTTGGGGCGCGAGACGCTATTTATCTGTGCGACCGACGAGCACGGGACGCCGGCTGAGCTGGCAGCGCTCGAGGCCGGGCAATCCGTCCAGGACTATTGTGCCCAATGGCATGCGGTCCAAAAAGAGCATGGCGAAAAATTCGGGCTTTCCTGGGATTGGTTTGGGCGCTCCTCTAGCCCGCAGAATCACCAGCTGACGCAGGAATTTGCTCGCGAGCTTTGGCGGAACAATTATCTTGAGGTGCGCACAACGCGGCAGGTCTACTCCAAGGCCGAATCGCGCTTTCTCCCAGACCGCTATGTGATCGGCACCTGCCCGCATTGCAGCTATGATCGCGCACGAGGCGATCAGTGCGAAAACTGCACAAGGGTGCTCGATCCGACCGATCTGATTAAGCCGCGCTCTGCCGTCTCCGGTTCGCCCGAAATCGAAATCCGTGAAAGCGCACATCTTTTCTTGAAGCAATCGGAATTTGCGCCGCGCATCCGCGCCTGGATCGATAGCCACAAAGATGACTGGCCCAATTTGGTTCTCTCCATCGCTTATAAATGGCTCGATGAGGGGCTTCAGGACCGGGGCATTACGCGCGATCTCGAATGGGGCGTACCGGTGCCGGACGACATCGCTGATGGCGAGTTAAAAGGAAAAGTTTTCTATGTCTGGTTCGATGCGCCGATCGAATATATAGCCGCAACCAAGGAATGGGCGGATTCAAGCGGCAAAGGCGATGCTTGGCGCGAGTGGTGGACCGAGTGGAGCGAGGGCGATCCGCGCCATGCTCGCTATTTTGAGTTTATGGCGAAGGACAATGTCCCGTTTCACACCGTTGGATTTCCCTGCACCCTTTTTGGCGTCAATGAAAAACTTGGCGAAGGCGAGAAGTGGAAAATCGTCGACCAGCTTAAAGGCGTTAATTGGCTCACCTATTATGGCGGTAAGTTTTCCACCAGCCAGAAGCGCGGCGTGTTTATGGATGCGGCGCTGGAAATTCTGCCGGGAGATTATTGGCGCTATTATTTGCTCGCCAATGCGCCCGAAGGCTCGGATGCGTCTTTCACTTGGGAACATTTTGCCGGCACGGTGAACAAGGATCTCGCCGACGTGCTCGGCAATTTTGTGAACCGCGTCACAAAATTCTGCGTCTCGCGCTTTGAAGGAAAGGTGCCGGGCGAGGGTGCGTATGGCGAAGAAGAAAATGCATTGATCTCAGAGTTGGACGGGCGCGTTGCTGCCTATGGCAATCATCTTGAGGCGATGGAGTTCCGTAAAGCGGTGGCGGAGCTAAGGGCGATCTGGGTCACGGGTAATGAATATCTCACCCGGGCGGCTCCCTGGACTCATTTCAAGACCGATCAGCCCCGTGCGGCCGCCGGCGTGCGTATGGGCTTAAACCTTGTCCATCTATTCGCTCATCTCGCTTGGCCGGTCATCCCCAGTCATGCCCGCGTGATTCACGAGGCGATCATGCCCGTGCCTGAAATTATTCCCTGGCCGGAGGAACCAATGGCTGAATTTCTCGATCAGCTTACGCCTGGGCGCGAAATTCAACCGCCCGATGTGTTGTTCGCCAAGATTGCCGATGAGCAAACCGAGGAGTGGAAGGCACGCTTTGGCGGGGCGGAGTGACACTCCTCGTGCTGAGCTTGTCGAAGTACGAGGAGTAGTGCGGTTCGCCTACTCGCCTTTCGACGGGCTCAGGGCGAGGCATCACAGCTACATCCGGGCCCAACCGGTTGAGTTAAGCGCTTCGATCGGGCGGAAGCGGATTTTGTAATCCATTTTTTCGCTGCCCTGCACCCAATAGCCCAAATAGACATAGGGCAGCTTGTGCGCTTGCGCCGAGCTTAGATGGTCGAGGATCATATGCGTTCCGAGGCTGCGATCGGCCATCTCGGGATCGAAGAAGCTGTAGACCATCGATAATCCGTCTTGGAGCTTATCCGTCAGCGAACAAGCGACGAGGCGGTTTTCATCGCACCCGACGCCGGGAAGGCGATATTCTACGATATGTGTATCGACCGGCGTTTCTTCGACCATTGCCACGTAATCGAATAATCCCATGTCGGACATACCACCGCCCGAATGCCGGCTCGAGAGATAGGCCTGCAATAAGCCAAATTGTTCGCGGGTCGCCTCTGCGGGCAGTACGGTGCGCACGAGATCGCAATTGCGCTTCTCGACGCGCCGCATCGTCCGCGAGGGACTAAATTCGTCGGCGACAATGCGTACCGAGACGCAGGCCGAACAGCCATCGCAGGCCGGCCTATAGGCGATCATCTGGCTGCGGCGAAACCCGGAATGGGTCAATGCGTCGTTGAGCGGCTCGGCATGCGGCCCAATGAGCCGCGCGAATACTTTACGCTCGACCTTTCCGGTCAAATAAGGGCAGTCGCCCCCCGGCGTTAGGAAGAATTGCGGCAGTCGGGAAAGGTAATGTTCAGTCACGCTTTTTCGGGTCCAGTGTAGAATCTATGATCTGGCCGCCGATTATGGCCGGTTAGGGTTGCTTAGGCCAAGGGGCGATAGCCCATGATTTGTTCTTTCTCTAGAACTGACTGTGCTGGGGGTTAACGCTTTCGGGCCCGAATCGTTTCAAGTGGGATTTGCGGCTAGGCATTTGTGCGCGGCGCCTTTTGATCGTAATTACACGGCTGATCGGATGAACTAGCGGGGGCGATAATTGCCGGTGAGCGGGCTCGACACACGACTACTTCGCAATGCTTTCGGCTGTTTTGCAACCGGAATTACTGTCGTGACCGCGCTTGACGGCGAGGGAGGCGCGGTTGGGATTACCGCGAACTCGTTCTCGTCGCTCTCTCTCGATCCGCCCTTGGTGATGTGGTCGGTCGACAGGCGTTCGACAACATTTGCCGTATTTAGCACCAGCCCCAATTTCGTCGTCAGTGTTCTGGGGGCCCAAAGTTCAGCCATTGCAGAGCGGTTCTCGAGAAAGGGTTTCCACAAGATCGAGGGCATCGAAACGCTGCCAACCGAACTTGGCCCGCCAACATTTTCGGATTCACTGGCCGTATTTGAATGTGAAGTCTTCGGCCGGCATGAGGGCGGCGACCATGTCATCATGGTCGGCAAGGTTTTGCAGTTCGCCCATAAGTCCGATGACGCGGAGAGTAGCGAAGGCGCTCTTCTTTACTATCGGGGACGCTTCGGAAACGTGACTCCGTTTACGGAGTGATCGTCAAACTGGTTACGGCCTCAGCTTCAATGCGGTCGCGATCGGTCGGAATCGTGACATAGCCACCGCTCGCCCACATTTCCAAAAGATCGTCGTAATGCTCCGAGAAAACATTGCCGGATTGGCCGGTGCTCACGATGTATAGCGAGGCATCGATATTGGCCAGATCGTAGATGCCGCGATAACCGGCACCATGCACGGCGGCATAAGGACGATTGCTGGCCAAGCGGTGATCGGCACGTTGCAGCGTGAATGCTCCACCATCGACGACAATTTCACGGTTGAACCAGGCGCCAATGAATGGGAAATCGCCGAATGGGCGCGCTTCGTGAACGGAAATATGCGCCTCGCCCCAGCGCCAGGCGCTGAGATCCTCACCATAGGCGGCGTTCAGCTCGGCAATGGCATCGCCCAAAGCGAGCCTAATTTGCGTGGCGCAATCCTCGGATTGCGGGGTTGTCCGATCGTCGCACCAGCGCGATTGGCCCTCTACATCGTCCAGCACTCTTAAGATGAAATCCTCGCGAAAACCCCAATGGTCCTCGAATGCCAAGCCAAGCTCGTCCGCATAGATTCGCTTTGATAATGCCCGGGCCCATGCCGCGAAGATGAGGGGTTCCGGGCGATCGCGCGCCATGGATCCGTCCCAGTCTCCAACGAGCCGCGCGGCTTGGTCGGCGAGGCCCTCGAACGGACCGGCCGCGACCAGCCGGGCTTTTAAGGTCGTCGCGTAACTATCTAGAATATCAAGCTGAATTTTCTGAAAACTGTTAACGTCATGAGCCGATGTTGCCGCCAGTAATATGTCAATTCTGTCGTGGCGATAAGGCGCGTCCCAATCGCGGGACAGCAAATGGGGATAGTCTTCGGGTATTGTCTTGTTGTTGGCCGTGGCGAGCCTTCCTGAAGGTGGATCGGTAAAATGCGGAAGCTCGTCGACAGGGATGTATCCCAGCCAATCATAGCGAGCGTCCCAACCGGGGGCAGGGACAAGCCCAAGCGAGTCATTGGCCTCGGAGCGGACGGGCACGCGCCCGGGCAACATCAATCCAATCTGGCCAATTTCTCCGCTGTCGTCGGCATAAACGATGTTTTGCATCGGCGTAACGTAGAAATCCGCCGCGCTACGCATATCCCCGGCATTTTCGGCCCGGTTGATGGCAAGAATCGCGTCCATCGAAGTGTCGTCGGCGGCTAGCGCGGTCCATGAGAGCGCCATCACATGCCCAGGCGGAGCGATTTCCGAGTAGCGCGGGCTCTCCATCACGGGGCCATGCCGACTTGAGCGAACACGAATGGTCTCCTCGCCACCAAAACGGACTGCGATGGTTTCGGTTCGGGACTCGAATTTTGTCCACCCCCCCGGGATTTGATAAAGTTCAGGGTTATCGGAATCCAGCCGCTCGACATAAAGGTCCTGTGTATCCGGGCCAACATTGGTCACGCCCCAGGCCACATGCCGATTACGCCCTACGACAATGGCTGGAACCCCTGCCAGCGTCCCACCGACAATGTCCTCTCCCGGTATAGCCAGATGGGCGAGATACCAGGTCGATGGGATGGAAAAACCAAGATGAGGATCGTTCGCGACCAGCGGTTTTCCGGTGGCGCTGTGCGCTCCATCGACAACCCAATTATTCGATGCCGAGATATCGTCAATGCCATGGCTGCGGCCCAACTGCGTGGTGCGGAATAAACCATCGATATAGTTAGGTAGTGGGTCTTGTGAAAAGGGCGCGAGAAAATCTTCGACACTGTTTTTCCCCAGAGTCGACAGAAGAGCGATCCGATCGGTTTCGCTCCCCGCATTTCCCGAGAGCGACATTGCCATGCCCTTGATAACCGCGACGCTGTCAGCCGGCCGCCAGGGCTCCGGCGTAACCCCCGCAAGTGTGAATTCGATCGGCAATGGCCCGGAACGATGGTCCAAAAAGGCATTCACGCCTGCGGCATAGCTCCGGAGTATGGCCTGAGTTTCTGGGCTAAGGCGGGCGACAGATTCTATCGCTGCGGCGTAGACGCCTAAGGTGCGTAGTTGAACATCGGTCTGAAAGACGGATTCACCAAACATCTCGGCCAGGCGTCCCTGGACATAGCGCCGCGACATTTCCATCTGCCAGAGACGGTCTTGTGCATGGGCATAGCCAAGCGCGAACGTGGCGTCCTCGAAATTCTCGGCGATGATATGGGGGATTGCGTGCTTGTCCCGAAGAATACGAACAGGCGCGTCAATTTCGGTAATCTCAAGACTTCCGTCATATTCGGGCACCGAATAGCGAAACGAAGCAATTGTATCGAGGACAACAAGCGCGAACATCGCGACAAGCGCCGCGAATCCTCCCACAATGATCACAAGTCCACGTTTCACGGTCAGTGTGCCTTTCAAGGACCTTTGGACGAGCGGCAGGGTAACTTCCCTTCGAGGAAATTCCGATTTTTTTTGTGCAAAGTTTTCACAGTTTTGGACTTGGCTGGTAATTTCTACATGAAGACCGCCTGACGCATTAAAGACAGTAAAATGGCAAACGAGAAGAAACCGACGCCCTATCATCATGGCGATCTTGCCGCCGCGTTGCGCGCGGCCGCGCGCGAGATCTTGGAAGAAGAAGGCCTAGACGCACTTTCCTTACGCTCGGTTGCCCGCAAAGCAGGAGTTTCACATGCCGCGCCTTATCGCCATTTCGCCGGCCGCGAAGCGCTTTTAGCCGAAATCGCAATGGAAGGATTGGAGCAATTGCGCAGCGAAATCGCTGTTGCCGGGGCGTCTCCGGGCCTTCCCAAGGAGCGTATCGTGCAAATTGGCGCAGCCTATGCGGGCTTCGCTGGGCGCCATTGCGGACTATTGAAGCTCATGTTCGGCTCGGAGATTCCAAATCGGTTCGATTTTCCAGGATTGGAAGTGGCTACGAATTCCGTTCCCGAGGAAATGGGTAAGGCACTGGATGATCAGGTTCTCGGCCTTGCCGTTTGGGGTACGGTGCATGGAATAGCCATTCTCTGTATTGAAAACGTTCTGGATCTCGGGCAGCGGCAGGCCGGAATGAATGTGCTGCGCTCCCGGGCGGAAATACTCTTGCGCAGTCTTTTTTCGCAGCCGCTCGAATGAGATTGGGCGTTTAAGGGGGGCAACGGATCGGCCGGCTCAACGGGCCAGCAATTGGGCCGCCTCGCGCGCAAAATAGGTGAGGATTGCATCGGCGCCCGCGCGCTTGAACGCGAGAAGACTTTCCATCATGGCGCTCTCTCGATCGAGCCACCCATTTTGCATAGCGCCAACCAGCATCGAATATTCACCGGAGACTTGATAGGCCAGTGTGGGCACGCCGAATTCCTGCTTCACGCGCGAGAGCACATCGAGATACGGCATGCCGGGCTTGACCATCACCATGTCAGCGCCTTCGGCAAGATCGAGCCCGACCTCTCGTAACGCCTCATCGCTATTAGCAGGATCCATCTGATAGCTGCGCTTATCACCAATCTGGTTCTGTGTCCCCAGTGCTTGGGACGATCCAACCGCGTCTCGGAAGGGGTCGTAAAACGCTGACGCGTATTTGGCCGCATAGGCAAAAAGAAGAATGTCTTTATGACCATTCTCTTCCAGCGCAGTCCGAATGGCCCCAATGCGTCCGTCCATCATGTCGGAAGGCGCGATAATGTCACAGCCCGCCTCCACCTGAACCAATGCCTGGCGAACGAGAATTTCTAGGCTCTCGTCATTTGCTATTTCGCCATCAACGACAATCCCGTCATGCCCGTGGCTGGTATAGGGGTCGAGCGCGACGTCGCACATCACGCCGATCTGCGGAACCTCTTCCTTTATCGCGCGCACCGCCCGGCAGACGAGATTGTCGGGGTTCGTGCCTTCTACCCCTTCCGGTGTCTTGAGCGACTTGTCGGTGTGCGGAAAAAGGGCGATCACGGGTATGCCAAGGCCTGCAGCCTCTTTGGCCGCGCTCACAGCCCTATCGATTGAAAGCCGATCTACGCCAGGCATTGCAACGGCCGGCTCACTTTTACCTTCTCCTTCAATCAAGAAAAGCGGCCAAATGAAATCGTCGGGCGAGAGCCGATTTTCCCTGACAAGACGGCGTGACCAATCATGCTTGCGCAAACGGCGCATTCGAAGGGCGGGAAAGGGAGCTGTCGCGGCCATGGTGCCAATCTATGACGCAGGCCTTATCCAGGCAAATGGCTTGGTACGGGGCTTGGTGAAGCGGTTGTCGCGAATGAAGTGATGAGCGCTAAGTTGGGGCCATGGCTGAGCCACACATCATTGTCCGCAAAGAGGGCGCCCTGGGGCGCTTAACGCTTAATCGCCCAAGCGTGCTCAACGCACTGACTCAAGCGATGTTTGAGAAGGTATTGCAAGCGCTTTTCGATTGGGAGCGCGACCCACAAATTGCGGCAGTGCTCATCGACGCGGGTCCCGGGCGGGCGTTTTGCGTCGGCGGTGATATTCGGGCGGTCTATGATCTGGGTAGGGCGGATGATCCGCGTGTGGTGGATTTTTTTGCGACCGAGTACCGCATGATTACGGCCATTGCATGCTTCCCAAAACCATATATTTCGGTCCTGGACGGAATCGTAATGGGCGGAGGGGCCGGCATAACGGTTCACGGCGGGTTTCGCGTTGCGACGGAAAACACGCTCTTTGCAATGCCGGAAACAGCAATCGGGTTCTTTCCCGATGTTGGTGGAAGCTATTTTCTCTCCCGTTGCCCCGGCGCCGTGGGAATGTATCTTGGTCTCACCGGTTCGCGGATCGACGCGGCGGATATGATTTATGCTGGGTTGGCGACACATTATGTACCCAATGCGAGAATTGCGGAGCTAGTATCGCGTCTAATTCGCGGCGATCCGCCGGACACTGTACTTGCCGCGCTGGTCGAGGCAGAGGGCAACTCCAAGCTTTCAGAAAATCGCTCAGCGATCGATCGTGCCTTTAGCGCTGAATCCGTAGTAAAAATAATATTAGGGTTAACGGCTGAAAAGGAATGGGGGAGAGAAACGGTGGAGTTGCTCCGCACTCGCTCGCCGACAAGCTTAAGCTTAGTGCACCGGCAGCTATGCGAGGGCTCTACACGTGGTCTAGAGGGCTGCCTCGAGATGGAACTTGGAATGGCTAAGAAAATCCTCAAAGGTCATGATTTCTACGAGGGGGTCCGGGCCGTTCTCATAGACAGGGACCAGACCCCACATTGGCGCCCCGCCCGAATTGAGCAGGTGGACGCCGATCAGATTTCAGAACTCTTTCATGATTGACCTGCGCCCTTGCGCACCAAATTGGCACGGTTCAATCGGCGCCCGATAAGGTGCCGTTAACACCCAATCCGTTAGTTTAGCTGCGAAAAGGCAGCAGTTAGCCAAACTCTGGTGGGGATAATTATGACGGTATTGGCAAGAACGACAGACATGACGGCTTTAGAGCAGCCACAAGATTTGCATGTGCAGTATCTTGAAAGCCTAAATCTCGTGGAGCGCCTTCATCGCCAGTTACTTGATGTCATCAAGGACGAACTGGATCGCCGCAGCGAGCGCATGGTGAACAGCGTGCAAGCGCTCCTGCTTTTCAATATCGGCGATCAGGAGCTCACCGCGGGCGAACTGCGCACGCGTGGGCATTATCTCGGATCAAACGTGTCCTACAATCTCAAAAAATTGGTCGAGGCGGGCTTTTTGCACCATCAAAGGTCCGAAACCGACCGCCGCTCAGTGCACGTGAAACTGACCGAGAAAGGCAACGAAATCGGGGAAATGGTGAGAAAATTGTTCCACCGGCATCTGGAGTCCCTTGAAGCCGTCGGAAACGTGAACTGTGGCGATTTGGATACATTGAATACAAGCCTAAGGCGTCTCGAACGCTTTTGGCTCGACTAGGTCCGCTACCGGCTCTGATAGAAATTGTCTAGATTCTGGCGCCATTTACGGCTATGGGGCAGAAAACTGTGACAATTCGCATAGAGCGGGTAGGCTCCCCTAGGATAAGGTGGAGGTCCGAAATCCCCGTTGTGGGCGGACCTCTAGGGAAGAGCCAGCAATATGCCGTTTGCGTACGGCCAGACCTTCAAGGACGCTCTGGCAAGTTTAAAGACCGAAGGCAGGTATCGGGTGTTTACGGACATTGTCCGCAAGCAAGGCTCGTTTCCTCACGCAGATCACCATGTCGAAGCGGGCACCAAGCCGATTACGGTTTGGTGCAGCAATGACTATTTGGGCATGGCTCAGCACCCAAAGGTGCTGGCTGCGATGCATGAAACCCTGGATATCGCGGGCGCCGGTTCGGGTGGGACGCGCAATATATCTGGCACGACGCATCTCCACGTCGATTTGGAAAGTGAAATCGCTGACTTGCATAACAAGGAATCAGCACTGTTGTTCACGTCCGGATTTGTTTCCAACGATGCCACGCTTTCAACGCTCGCGAAGCTCTTGCCTCGCTGCATCTTTTTCTCCGACGAGTTGAACCACGCCTCAATGATCGAAGGCATGCGCCGCTCCGGTGCGGAGAAGCGCATCTATCGCCACGCTGACCTTGAACATCTCGAAGAGCTATTAAATCTTGCCGATCCGACCGCGCCAAAAATTATTTGTTTCGAATCCGTCTTCTCTATGGAAGGTGATTTCGGAAAGATCGATGGAATTTGCGATCTCGCGGAGAAATATGGTGCTCTCACCTATCTCGACGAAGTGCATGGCGTTGGTTTGTACGGTCCGCGTGGCGGTGGCGTTGCCCAGCGCGACGGCGTTGCGCATCGGGTCGATATCATCGAAGGAACGCTCGCCAAGGCCTTTGGCGTTATGGGTGGCTATATTGCGGCAAGCAGCAATTTGATTGATTGCGTTCGCTCATTCTCGTCTGGGTTTATTTTTACAACTTCGTTACCACCGGCACTGGCCGCGGGAGCGTTGGCAAGTATGCGGCATCTAAAATCCAGCAATGTGGAACGCGAGCGGCTTCAAAACCGCGCGGCGCGCGTCAAGCGGCAAGCCGCGGATGCGGGCCTACCGCTACTCGCTTCGCCGAGTCATATCGTGCCGATCGTTGTTGGCGATGCTGCGCTTTGCAAAGCGGTCTCGGACGAGTTGCTTTACGAGCACGGTATTTATGTTCAACCGATCAATTATCCGACGGTTCAGCGCGGCACGGAACGCCTACGCATCACACCGACGCCACAGCACACTGACGAGATGATCGACGAGTTAATTATTGCGCTTGATACGGTTTGGACGTCGCGGCGTCTAAAGCGCGCAGCATAGGTTTGAACGAAGTTTCAACTTTTGCCGCGCCGACCGCTTGACGGCGAATGCCCCAAACCAATTTTCTTCGCAAATTCGGAACGCTGCGCTGCATAGTTTGGGGCGACCATCGGGTAGTCCACCGGCAGCCCCCATTTGGACCGGTATTCTTCGGGCGTCATGCGGTATGTCGAACGCAAGTAGCGCTTCAACATTTTTAATTTCTTGCCGTCTTCAAGACAGATGATGAAATCCGGAGTAATCGAGCGTTTCACAGGTACGGCGGGTTTTTGTGCAGTAGGAGCGTCACGCGGTGACGCGCTGGCAAGCGTGCCCAAGGTACCGTGTACGGTTTTAATCATCTCGGGCACGTCAGATGCAGAAATCGGATTGTTGCTGACATAGGCAGCAACGATGTCGCTCGCCAATTTCAAAATTTCGCCGGATTTCGCCAAACCGGTATTGGCATCCTGCGCCATTTCGTCACCTGAATCCATGCCGAGAATCAACTCTTGAAGTCTATTAGGGCGTATTTCAGTCCAAAATCAAGTGAAACATCATGTATTCACGTAGTATTATGGAAACGTATTAAATGGTTCAACTGTGAAAAATCCAAAGAATTTATGCTTGTAACTTAGAAGTCTTGGTTGATAACTTGCCTATCCGGTTTACACCCACACCCACTAGGGCTAGAATGGGCGCAAACCGGATATAGGGGAGCGCGCCATGGATGTTCTCGACCGCGCCGATCTCCCATTCCCGCATTCGCTACCCGAGTTCCAGCGACTTTTCCCCGATGATGCGGCCTGCGCCGCCTACCTGGAGAAAGCCCGCTGGGGAGACGGCTTTGCCTGCCCGCACTGCGGCACGGCGGGAGAGCCGTTCCACTTTGAAAACCGCCCTGGCGTCCTGCGCTGCCGCAAGTGCCGCCAGAACACCGGGCTGGCTTCCCCGATCGCTATGGTGGATCACACCGGCGCCAGGTTGGCGCAGCCCGATAGCACGGTTAAGCGCCCTGAGCGGCAGGTCGCTGGTCATGCGAGCGCCCACGGCCCAGCCGATGACGCGCCGGGAGTAGAGGTCGAGCATGACGGCCAGGTACAGCCAGCCCTGTGCCGTCCAGATATAGCTGATGTCGGCAGCCCATTTCTCGTTGGGTGCCTCGGCGGAGAAGTTCTGGTCGAGAAGGTTCGATGCGACGGCCTTGTTGTGCTGGCTGTCCGTCGTCTTTTTGAACTTCTGTTTCCGTTTTGGAGACAACCCATTTCCCCGCATCAGCCGAGCCACCCTATGGCGTCCAACCTCGATCCCATTCTCGGCAAGCTCGTGATGGACCCGCCCTGCACCGTAGCTCTCGCGGCTGCGCCGAAAGGCTGCCCGGACATGGGCGAGTAGAACCATGTCATCGAGCTGTCGCTGGCTTGGGCCGCGATTGCGCCAAGCGTAGAAGCCTGAGACGCTGACCTGCAGCAGTCTGCACAGGCGGAATATCGGCATCGCCAACCCGGCCCTCTCCGCGTCGATGAACCGGAACCTCATCGACTTTCCCTGGCGAAGAAGGCCAGCGCTTTTTTTAGGAGATCACGTTTCTGACGGGCCAGATCACGCTCTCGGCGTAGGCGGGTAATCTCCTTCGCTGCATCCTCATGCGGACCGGAAAGCAAATCCTCCTCACGCAATTCTGCGACCCAGCGGCCGAGCGCGCTGACGCTGATCCCAAGATCTCCTGCTATCTGCCGCTGCCTGCTCCCGCTCGTCTGTAAAAGACGGACGGCTTCTTCCTTGAAGGCCCGATCAAACCGCCGGCCCTTGTTCCCATTCTGCTTCGACATTTGCACCTCCTGCGATCAAAATCCTATCGCAGGACGTCTCCACTTTCGTCAGCAGGGTCCAATGCCGAGCTTTACTCAGGAGAGTGGCGGCACCCTACATGTAGCGGCCATGGGCGTTAACCGGATAGGCAAGGTTGATAAGTATCATTAGACGAATCATATCACCAAATCTCTGTTTTTTATTTTGGGTGTATTTCCCAGGGATATAAAAGCGCCGACGAATTCCGATATGCACACAGAAATTCTCCGGCAACCCAGGATTAGTCGTACATCGGTTCAAGATTTGGTAAAGGGTCACCCCCCATCCACAAGCGAAGCTACGAACGCATAGGAGATGCGCAGTATGACGGCGTTCAGTGACAAGGATTTCTCTGGAGAATTGGAGTTTTTTAGCCAGGGGCTTGCTGAGGCCGATCCGGAGATTTTCTCTGCCATTCGCTCGGAGTTGCGCCGCCAACAGGAGAAAATAGAGCTTATCGCTGCGGAAAATATCGTTTCGAAGGCGGTCCTAGAAGCGCAAGGGTCCGTCCTCACCAACAAATATGCCGAAGGCTATCCCGGACGCCGATATTATGGCGGCTGCGAGTGGGTGGATGTTGTGGAGACTCTCGCCATTGAGCGGGCCAAGAAACTCTTCAACTGCGCCTACGCAAATGTTCAGCCGCATTCCGGGAGCCAGATGAATCAGGCGGTGTTTCTTGCGCTTTTGAAGCCGGGCGACAGTTTTATGGGACTCGATCTGGCGGCAGGTGGTCATCTTACCCATGGCTCGAAAGTAAACATGTCCGGCAAATGGTTTAACGTAGTGCCTTACGGCGTGGGCGCCGACAATCATCTGCTCGATATGGACGAAGTCGCTCGCATTGCGCGCGAGTCAAAACCAAAACTTATTTTGGCGGGTGCTACGGCCTATTCGCGCTTCTTGGATTTTGCGCGCTTTCGTGAAATCGCCGACGACGTCGGCGCCTACCTGATGGTCGACATGGCTCACATCTCCGGTCTTGTGGCCGGTGGTGCGCATCCAAGCCCGCTTCCACACGCGCATGTGGTGACGACAACGACGCACAAATCGCTGCGCGGCCCACGCGGCGGCATGATCCTGTCCAATGACGAAGCAATCGCGAAGAAGATGAACTCAGCGATTTTTCCGGGGTTGCAAGGTGGGCCATTGATGCATGCCATCGCGGCCAAAGCAGTTGCACTGGGCGAAGCTCTGAGACCAGAGTTCAAACTCTACGCTCACGCCGTTGTGGAGAACGCGAAGGCGCTCGCTGAGTCCTTGAAATCCAAAGGGCTTGATATTGTATCTAATGGTACCGACAATCATCTGATGCTTGTCGATTTGCGTCCCAAAGGCGCGACCGGAAGGGCCGCCGAGAAAGCGCTCGACCGCGCTTTTATTACCTGTAACAAGAATGCGATCCCGAACGATCCGGAAAGACCCATGATCACATCGGGAATTCGCCTCGGAACGCCTGCTTGTACGACCAGGGGGTTTGGCGCTGCAGAATTTCACGAGATCGGAAAACTAATTGTTGAAGTGGTCGAAGGCGTTGCCGCCAAAGGTGAAGAAGGCGATGCTCAGATCGAGGCAAGTGTTCGCGAGCGCGCGAAGGCGCTATGCGGGCGCTTTCCGATTTATCAATAAGGAGAGTTTGGGATGCGCTGCCCGTTTTGCGGACATGACGACACGCAAGTAAAGGATAGCCGGCCGTCTGGCGACAACGCCGCAATTCGCCGGCGTCGCCTTTGTCCAGCGTGTGGAGGCCGTTTTACGACATTCGAACGCGTACAACTGCGCGAGTTGACAGTTGTAAAAAAGGCGGGACGAAGAGAAGTTTTCGACCGCGAGAAACTCGAGCGCGCAGTTCATCACGCATTGCGAAAGCGTCCGGTGGAATCCGAGCGCGTAGAGCGAATGATTACCGGAATAGTGCGGCGTCTTGAGAGTATGGGCGAGAATGAAGTTCACTCGAACGTTATCGGGGAGCTGGTTATGCAGGCGCTCGGATCGCTCGATAAGGTCGCCTATATCCGCTTTGCCTCGGTCTATAAGAATTTCCGCGAGGCGCGGGATTTTGAGATGATCGCGGGCGAAATTGCAGGCGATCCAGAGTGATACAACCCTCCTCATGAGGGCATAATTGCCGAGATGAATGCCGCTATGGAAGATGAGCGTCACATGCGCCATGCGCTGCGCCTGGCAGCGCGCGCGCTTGGTCGTGTCGCACCGAACCCCGCGGTGGGCTGTGTAATTGTCTCACAAGATGGCGTTGTTGTCGGACGGGGATGGACCGATGTGGGCGGCAGGCCGCATGCGGAATCCAGAGCGATCGAACAAGCGAGATCGCTCGCGAAGGGCGCAACTGCCTATGTCACGCTTGAGCCCTGTGCCCATCACGGAGCCACGCCGCCATGCTCTGAAGCGCTTATCGCGGCCGGTATCGCGCGTGTTGTTGGCGCAGTTGTAGATTCCGACCCGCGGGTAAGCGGGCAAGGGTTTGCAAAGCTGAAAACTTCCGGCGTGATCGTTACGCAAGGCATCAGCGAGCGCGAAGCGCGCGTGTTGAATAGAGGTTTTTTTCTCCGCGTTGAGCAAGGGCGCCCGCTGGTCGCATTAAAAAGCGCAGAAAGTGCCGATGGCTATGTCGCGGGCGAAAAGCAGAAAGATCGTTGGATTACCTCTGAGGCGGCTCGAAGGCACGGCCATCTTCTGCGCGCGCAATTTGATGCAATCATTGTGGGAATCGAAACACTTATTGCAGATGATCCATCTCTGACCTGTCGTCTTGAAGGGTTGGAGGACCGCACACCGATAAGGGTCGTCCTCGATAGTGGTCTTCGTATGCCGCCTAAATCGCAATTGGCAAGTAGCGCGAAGCAAAGCCCGGTTCTCGTATTCACGGTCTCGGAAAATGAAGGCGGGGAGCTTGCCTCATCCGGCGTGGAAATTGTTCGCGTGGAGGCGGATTTAGACGGCCACCCCGATATCGGCGAAGTCTTGAAAGCGCTTGCCCAACGCGGGATCACGCGATTACTTGTTGAGGGCGGCCCCAAAATACATTCTGCATTCCTTGCGCGGAACTTAGCTGACGTGATCTACCTTTATCGCGCGCCGCAAAGTCTTGGCGGGGGGGTATTGAGTGCTTTGAGTTCACTCTTCACAGCTGCGGGGACGCCTGGGCCAAATATCGAGTTTATCGAGGGCGCGCAGCTCGGGCCTGATCTGCTAGAAAGATTTGAGATCAAGGTCTAAAAGAGCCCTATGTTCACAGGAATTGTCACCGACGTCGGTCAGGTCCGGCACATTGAAAAACGAGGCGATACCCATATCGTCGTCGCGACACATTATGACGTCTCAGAAATCGAAATTGGTGCGTCCATCACTTGTGCAGGATGTTGTCTCACACTTGTCGATAAGGGGACTGTCGAGGATCGCTGGTTTGCGGTCACTGCATCGGGTGAAACATTGTCGAAAACGACGATTGGCGATTGGAAGATTGGCGCCTCCGTGAACCTTGAGCGACCGCTGCATGTTGGTGACGAATTGGGCGGCCATATTGTCACTGGTCATGTCGATGGTGTCGCCGAAGTTTTAAGTATTACTCCAGAAGGTGAGTCCGTGCGGATGGAGGTTGAAGCGCCGGCTTCGATCGCACGCTACATTGCCTCGAAAGGCTCCGTTGCGCTCGACGGTGCGTCGCTTACCGTAAACGAAGTTGAGGGCGCCCGTTTCGGGGTGAACATCATACCGCACACTTTGAAGGTAACGACGTTTGGCGGCGTTAAGCCAAAGATGAAGATCAATCTCGAAGTTGATCTTATGGCCCGTTATGTTGCGCGCTTGGTGGACGCATGAACCTCTACAGCGAATATATATCGTCCATTCCCGAAGTGATCGAAGGCGCGCGCAATGGACGCATGTTCATTTTAATTGATGCCGAAGAGCGCGAGAATGAAGGCGATCTCGTCATCCCCGCGCAAATGTGCACGCCCGACGCGGTCAACTTCATGGCGAAGAATGGGCGGGGCCTGATCTGCCTTGCGCTGAGCCAGGAGCGCGCCGAGCAATTGAATTTGCCGATGATGACGTCCGAAAATCGTGCACGCAATCAGACGGCGTTTACGGTTTCAATCGAAGCAAAAGAAGGTATCTCGACGGGTATCTCTGCGCATGACCGTGCCCATACGATTTCGGTCGCGATCGATCCAACGAAAGGCGCGGATCAGATCGTTAAGCCGGGTCATGTTTTCCCGCTGGTGGCGCGTCCAGGTGGCGCTCTTATTCGGGCAGGCCATACCGAGGCGGCGGTCGACATCGCCCGTATCGCAGGGCTCTATCCCGCAGGTGTCATCTGCGAAATTATGAACGACGACGGTACCATGGCGCGTTTGCCCGACCTCGTGAAGTTTGCACAGTTTCACGGGCTTAAGGTTGCGACCATTGCCGACCTAATAGCCTTTCGCCGCAAACACGATCATTTTGTCCGCCGCACCCAAGAAATGGATTTTGAAAGCCGCAATGGCGGCAAGTTTAAGCTTTACGTCTATCTAAACACCATCGAAGACCAAGAACATGTCGCGCTGGTGAAAGGCGATGTCTCGGGCCCCAAGCCCCCGCTCGTGCGCATGCACGCTTTTAATCTGTTTACGGACGTTTTGGCGGCAGATTGGGGATCCGGCGACACGCTGGGCGAGTCGATGCGTATCATCGGGCGCGAGGAGCGGGGTGTGGTTGTCCTTATCCGCAGGAACAAGATTGCGCCTGTTTCGGAAGCGCTAAAGATTTCACGCCAACCTACTCCGGATATGGTGCAGTCCAGGTTGAAGGAGTATGGCGTTGGAGCACAGATACTTTCCGATCTTGGATTGGAGGAGATCAAACTCCTTACAAACAAATCGGGGCGGCGCGTGGTTGCACTGGAAGGCTATGGTCTGAAAATTGTTGAGACCTGCCCCATTTTCCCTGAACCGGTCAGCTAGATGCGCATTTTGCTCGTAGAAGCGAGGTTTTACCCGCATATCTCGGATGCACTTTACGACGGTGCAGTCCAGGCATTGAACGTGACCGAGACGATTTTCGACCGTTTGGAGGTTCCTGGCGCACTTGAGATTCCAGCCGCAATAGGACTTGCCGCAGATCACTATGATGGTTTCGTTGCGCTGGGCTGTGTCATTCGGGGCGAAACGTTTCACTTTGAAATTGTGGCGCAAGAATCGGCGCGTGGCCTTATGGAGCTGATGGTGAAGCGCGGCCTTTGTATCGGGAACGGGATTCTCACTGTTGAAAATGAAGAACAAGCGATGGCGCGCGCCAGCCACGACCGTTTGGATAAAGGTGGCGATGCCGTCCGTGCTTGTCTTGCTCTCGTGAATCTTAAGTCGCGCCTTGAGACGCAATGATGTCGGCGAGTAAATTCGCCGATGAAAAAGCGCCCCGAGTTGAGCGTAGCGCAGCGCGGCTGGCCGCGACGCAAGCGTTGTATCAGATCGAGATTACGGGCAGCGATGCCGATGACGTCATAGCGGAGTTCATCAATCATCGTTTCGGCGGAGATCCCGAGACCGGAAACGAAGGCGCGCATGACGAGGCTTTCTTTAAAGATATTATACACGGCGTCCTTGGCCGCCAGGTCGAAATCGATCGCGCGCTTACAGCTTCGCTGGCAACGGGCTGGACCTTGGGGCGTGTGGACTCAATTTTGTGCGCGATGTTGCGTGCTGCTGCCTTTGAACTAAAGGGCAGGGCAGATGTTCCGGTAAAAGTTGTGATCGACGAATATGTGGAGCTCGCCAAAGATTTTTTTGATGGGGATGAACCCGCATTTGTCAACGCAGTGCTGGATCGTCTTGCACGCGAGGAACGCGGATAAGCGCATGGGTGGCAGCGTCAAACTCCGTGGCAAATGTTAGTGTTTGTCTATGAATTCTAAGAGCGCATCAACTCGGCCAGGCGAATTCGCAATGATCGCAGAAATCTTTGCGCCCCTGGCCGCGTCTGCTCCCGGGGCACTGGGTTTGAAGGACGATGCGGCGTCATGCGCGTTGGCGCCGGGGCACGAGATGGTGGTTACGGTAGATGCGTTGGTGGAGGGCGTTCACTTTTTGCGTGACGATCTGCCGGCGCTGATCGCGCGTAAGGCATTGCGGGTAAATCTCTCCGATCTGGCGGCCAAAGGCGCAAAGCCGGAGGGCTATCTGCTTGCTGTTTCCGTTGCGCCCTGGGTTGATATTGATTGGTTGAAGACATTCGCTGAGGGGCTCGACGGCGACCAGCAAGAATTTGGAATTGCACTCATCGGAGGCGATACGACCGCGACGCCGGGTCCGCTTTGTTTGAGCATTACAGCGCTTGGAAGTGTTCCGAAGGGAGGAATGATTCGTCGTAGCGGCGCAATCGAGGGTGATCTCGTCTTTGTCACCGGGACGATTGGAGATGCCGGCGCGGGGCTTGCGATCCTACAGGGTGAAGGCGATGATTTGCCCGAAACGGATCGAGATTTCCTTGTGCGGCGCAATTTGCTGCCCGAGCCGCGCCTCGTTTTTGGCGGTCTGCTGAAAGGAATCGCGACCTCGTCTTTGGATATTTCCGATGGCCTTGTAGCCGATCTTGGCCACATCACCGAAGTATCGGGTGTTGGCATCACCGTAGAGGCGGCGCGAATTCCTATGTCGTCCGCACTGGTCAAGTTCCGCGGCGAGGACGGCGACGCAATTGTTCGCGCGGCGAGTGCGGGCGACGATTACGAGATTGCGTTCACGGCCCCAGCGTCGTTGCGCCAAGTACTGGAAGCAGCTGCGAGCGAGGCTGGGGTCGCGATAAGCGAGATCGGTCGAGTCGAGGCGGGGAGTTTTGTGACCATTCTCGACGAATCGAGGCAAGCCATCCCGTTTGAGAAATCCGGATTTACGCATTTCTAAACTCTGGAAATAACACTGAAACAGGGACCTTTTTTGGCGTCTTGCACCGGTTTGGACGGCTCCAATCCGACGGTTGCTTAGACGAACGCCTTTTGGCATGTTCGCCCGCCTTTTTGGGGGGGCGGTTGTGGGCGCCCCCGCGCCGGTCTTCCAACTCGATTATCTTCCAACTCGATTGTTCACGAACGACATCATCAATAAGGAATTCAATCAATGAGCTTTCTGCTTGCGCTCGTTCTTGGCTGCGGCCTGCTTGCGATAATCTACGGGGTATGGCTGGTAACTACGTTACTGGCGAAAAGTGCCGGTACGCAGGAAATGCAGAATATTGCAGCGGCTATTCAGGAAGGCGCGCGCGCATATCTTAACCGTCAATACACGGCCATCGCCATCGTCGGCTCAGTGATCTTCGTATTGGCGTTTGCCGTATTGGGCTGGGAAGTTGCCGTCGGTTATCTCGTTGGCGCGACGCTTTCGGGTGCTGCCGGTTATATCGGCATGAACGTCTCGGTGCGCGCCAATGTCCGAACCGCCGAAGCTGCGCGAACCGGGCTCGCACAAGGCCTTTCTGTCGCATTTAATTCCGGCGTCGTAACCGGTCTTTTGGTGGTCGGTTTGGGGCTAATAGGGGTCGCCGGATATTATGCATTTCTGACCGCCGGTCTCGGTCTATCCAATGATGATCCCGAACAAGGGCGCATCATCGTAAACTCACTTGTGGGACTTGGATTCGGTGCATCGTTGATTTCCATCTTCGCGCGTTTGGGCGGTGGTATTTTCACCAAGGGCGCAGATGTTGGCGGCGACATGGTCGGAAAAGTCGAAGTAGGTATTCCCGAAGACGATCCACGCAACCCGGCGACCATTGCAGACAATGTTGGCGACAATGTTGGTGATTGTGCGGGTATGGCCGCCGATCTGTTCGAGACCTATGCGGTGACGATTGTCGCGACCATGGTGCTGGCGTCAATCTTCTTTGTCGGCGCCGAACAAGAGGCGATGATGCTCTATCCGCTTACCATCGCGGGCACCTGCATCCTGACTTCGATCATCGGCACATGGTTCGTGCGCCTGAGCGCTGGCGACTCGATCATGGGAGCGCTCTATAAGGGTGTGATCGCAACGGGCATCCTGTCATTGGTTGCGCTGTGGCCGCTCACCGAATGGATAATTGGAATTGACAGCACCTTCACGACGCCGAACGGAACGACATTCTCCGGCATGGATCTTTTTTATTGTGGTGTTGTGGGGCTAGTTGTCACCGGCCTGATCATTTGGATCACCGAATACTACACCGGGACGAATTATCGCCCGGTGCAGGCAATCGCCAAGGCGTCCGAGACGGGCCACGGCACCAATGTTATTGCGGGTCTAGCGATCTCCATGGAATCGACAGCGTTACCGGCGCTCGTAATCTGCGCGGGGATCATCATCACCCATCTTCTCGCAGGCCTTTTCGGCATTGCGATTGCCGTTACGACCATGCTGGCACTGGCCGGGATGGTTGTTGCACTCGATGCCTTCGGTCCGGTCACCGATAATGCTGGCGGTATCGCCGAAATGGCGGGCATTGAAGGCGATGTTCGCAAGACCACCGATGCGCTGGATGCGGTTGGAAATACGACCAAGGCGGTGACAAAGGGATATGCGATCGGATCGGCTGGTCTCGGCGCGCTTGTTTTGTTTGCGGCCTATACCGAGGATTTGAAGTACTTCATCCAAAATGCCGAGGACTATCCCTATTTCTCAGGCATGGAAGTGCCGATTTTTTCGCTCAGCGATCCTTGGGTGGTTGTCGGGCTTTTCATTGGCGGCCTGCTTCCCTTCTTATTTGGCGGCATGGCGATGACGGCGGTGGGCCGAGCGGCCGGAGCAGTGGTCGAGGAAGTTCGGCGGCAGTTCAAGGAAATGCCCGGAATAATGCAAGGTACGGAAAAGCCGGATTATGGACGCGCCGTCGACATGTTGACCCGTTCGGCGATCAGGGAAATGGTGGTTCCTTCGCTTCTTCCTGTTTTGTCTCCCATCGTCCTATTCGTTTTCGTCGGCTGGATTGCCGGGCCGTATTCAGCGTTCTCAGCATTAGGCGCGATGCTATTGGGCGTAATTGTAACCGGTCTTTTCGTCGCCATTTCGATGACGTCGGGCGGCGGTGCTTGGGACAATGCAAAGAAATACATCGAGGACGGGAATTACGGCGGCAAAGGGTCTGAAGCCCACAAGGCCGCGGTTACCGGTGACACGGTTGGCGATCCGTACAAAGACACCGCCGGACCGGCCATCAATCCGATGATTAAGATCACCAATATTGTGGCGTTGCTGTTGCTCGCGGTGCTTGCGCACGGGTTTTGAGATAGCGTGCATATGAGAAAGGCGCCCGGACTATGCGACCGCGCGCCTTTTTCTTATCCAACCGTTCTTTCTAGAACGGGGGAGGTATTCCGGTGCCGCCAGGATTTTGGCCCGGGATCGTATTTTGGTTGCCGCCGATATTGCCCGGGACCGCGTTGAATATCTGCTGTAAAAACGTCAAATCGCGTCCGCTTGTGGGCGTTTCGCGACCGACATAGTCGACGGTCCTTCCGTCATCGAGACCAAGAACCTCGACGGACGCAACCTGACCTTCAGGCGAAAATTCGACAGCATATATTTCACGCTCAAGCGACTGGGTCGGGAAAAAGGCCGCTTGAACATCGAAGCTGGAGACATAATACCAAGTATTGTCGTCAAACGCGCCGTTCAAAGTCGGATTACCGAGCTTTTGGCTGACGGATATCCTGGTGTCTCCACCGATGACGATGTTTTCCAGGACGGGTATTTCTGGAACATAGCCTCGTTGGTTTTGAACTGCCGTGCAAGCTGGCAGAGAGAAAACCACGGCGCTAACAAAGAGCATTTTCGCTACGGGATGCATCGCTCGAAGCTCCTAAGTGAACCGGTACACTAGATTACACGCCGCTATTCTCAAAGAGAATAGGTTCGGCACATCAATGTGCTAGTTTCCCCCGAGATCATTTGCAAGTCCACAGTTAGTCGGAGGCCGAATTGTTCCAGCTTTTCGGCCGGGTTGAGCACCAGCGCGAAATTGGCCGGGCGCTCTATCGGGCCATTGCCGCTCAAGCCAGATCACCGGAATTCTACACGCGATTGGCCGTTCCGGACACGATCGATGGGCGGTTTGATCTTCTTGCGCTTCATGGTTTCCTGGTCATGGAAGTGCTGAAGGGATGCGGCAAGGCGGGGGAAAGGATTGGAACTCATTTGGCGACTTCGATATTCGAATCTTTGGAAGAAGCACTGCGTGAGTTAGGCGTTGGCGATATTGGTATTTCGCGCCGCATAAAAGTGATGGCGGACGCATTTTATGGGCGACTGGCCGTGTATTCCTCTGCTGAGGGCGAATCGGAAATGCGCGATGCACTCATTCGCAATCTCTATCGCGGTGACAACAATCGTAATTTCGAAGGGCGCCTGCTCGCAAATTACATGCTTCAATCCTTGGAAAGCTTAACCAGACCTGACTGCGAATCTGCGCTTTTGAAAGGCGAAGTTGCGTTTGCGATGCCTTCCGGAGAAGTGTCGAATTCTCGATGAAGAACGCACAGCCTTTTTCTTATCCCTTCGATCTTTCGTCGCTTGCGCAAGCGGGGCGCGAGGAAGCATTCGTGGTGCCGGAGGCCGCGTGCCAAACCATTGCTGAGTTCTATAAAGTAGACGCCATCCAAGATCTCTCCGTCCGCGTTCACCTTACTCGGCTTTCAAAAAACGAATTTAAGCTGGAAGGTCAGTTCAAGGTGAGCGTCCTCCAAACATGTATCGTGACTCTAAAACCAGTCCACTCAACCATCGAGCAGGACTTCATACGGCTATATAATGTTGCTCCTATTCGGGCGGCGCAGCGCGATGCCTCTGCCGTCAATGTGCAGCTTGAGGGCGATGAAATTGAAATGCTGCAAGGATCCTCCGTGGACTTGGCCACGCCCGTTCTGGAGGAGTTAAGCCTTATGATCGATCCCTATCCGAGAATCCCTGGAGCGGCATTTTCGGAGAAAACGAAGGCTCAAACTGCCGAGGAAAGCCCATTCGCTGTCCTTCAAGCACTTAAGGACAAGTTGGAGCCACCGGAAAAAACCTAGCAAAATCCGTGGGAAAGGCGTATAAACCGCACTTGCAACGGGTGCTGCTTTCGGTTTATGTCCGCGCCTGTTTTGGGCGCTTCTAGGCCACGGATCTGTTTTGTAAGCGATTGTAATACTAAGGAGAGTTTCCGCTATGGCGGTCCCTAAAAGCAAAATATCGCCGAGTCGGCGCAATATGCGCCGCTCGCACCACGCGCTCGCACCTGCGGCTCATGCAGAGTGTTCAAATTGCGGCGAACTGAAAAGGCCGCACCATGTATGCCCTTCTTGCGGACATTATGATGGTCGTGAGGTCGTAAAGAGCGAGGGCTGACAATGGTCTGCTGCCGGGTCGGCATTGGCGTGCCGAATTTCTGGATCATTGCCGCTACGACCATTGGGGGGCAACGGGGTTTTTGGGCCGAGAACTTACTCTTTCGATAGACGCCATGGGTGGCGATCTGGGTCCTGCAACCCTCATGGCCGGGGTGGCGCTCGCAAGGCGCCGTCACCCGACGGCACGGTTTTTACTCCATGGCGACGAAAAAACTCTGAAACCGCTGTTAGGGCGTTATCGCGCTCTCACGAAGTGCGCAGAAATTCGCCACGCTCCGGATGTTGTCACCATGGCGGAGAAACCCAGCCAGGCGATCCGTCGCGGACGCAATTCAAGCATGTGGCACGCTGTCGATTGTGTTGCCAAGTCCGATTCAGACGTCGCGGTGTCCGCCGGCAATACCGGCGCGCTGATGGCGATGTCGCTCGTTCGTATCAGGACAGCCGAAGGAATCTCGCGGCCCGCGATCGCCGTCATCTGGCCGACGATGACGGGCCAATGCGTCGTCCTCGACGTTGGCGCCAATGCGGGATGCGATGCGGACCAGCTGGTGGACTTCGCAGTTATGGGTGAGACTTTTTCGCGCGCGATATTTGGTATTGAACGTCCTACGGTTGGTCTTCTCAATATCGGCGAAGAAGAAGCCAAGGGCATTGAACCGGTGAAGCGCGCCGCGCAGATATTGCGGGCCTCGAAACTGCCGATCGAATTCAGTGGCTTCATTGAGGGTGACGATATTGGGGCCGGCGCCGTAGATGTTGTCGTGACCGATGGTTTCACCGGAAATGTTGCGCTGAAGACCGCCGAAGGTACCGCAAGATTGGTAACCCAATATCTTAACTTTGCGCTAAGGCGAACTCTTCTCGGGCGCATAGGGGGGCTTATCGCGCGTGGTTCGTTTCGGGCGGTTCGCCGGAAACTCGATCCGCGCACAGGCGGCGTTTTCTTAGGATTGAATGGTCTTGTCGTGAAAAGCCATGGCATGGCAGATGCAAATGGATTTGCCAGCGCCATCGATCTTGCGGTCGATATGGCAGCCTCGGACATGCTCGCGCGGATCAAGACCGACAAGGCAGGCGTTGAACCAGATGCCGAATTAGATGCGCCGGATATTCTGCCGTCGGCGGAAAAACGCCAGGCGGCGATATCGTGACTGTTCGGTCTGTTGTCCTAGGGTCCGGTTCCTACCTGCCCCCAAAAATCGTTACCAATGACGATCTCTCAAAGCTCATAGACACCAGCGACGAATGGATTACCGCACGCACCGGCATTAGAAGCCGGCATATTGCGGACGAGGGCGTAACCACATCCGATCTTGCCGTAGAGGCGAGCCGTCTCGCCTTGGTAAGTTCGGGCGTCGACGCGAGCGATCTCGACATGGTGATCGTTGCAACAACAACACCCGATGAGACGTTTCCTTCGGTCGCGACAAGAGTTCAGGCCCGTCTAGGCATGGAGCAGGGCGCGGCATTCGATATTCAAGCCGTGTGCTCCGGATTTGTGTATGGCCTCTCGGTTGCCGACAGCCTAATTCGCTGCGGGCAAGCGCGCACCGTGCTCCTTGTCGGTGCGGAAACGATGTCGCGCGTTCTCGATTGGAGCGACCGGACGACTTGCGTGCTGTTTGGCGACGGAGCAGGTGCGGTTGTTTTGCGCGCAGAGGAAGGGAGCGGAACCAACGATGATCGCGGTGTTCTTGATGTGAAGCTCTATTCCGACGGACGCCTGCACGATCTTCTGTACACAGATGGTGGCGTTTCGAGCACGCGTAGCGCCGGACTTCTGCGGATGGAGGGCAAAGAGGTATTCAAGCACGCCGTGTCCAAGATCGCCGCGTCCATGGAAGCGGTAGTGGATTCCGCCGGCATATCAATCGACGATGTCGACTGGTTCGTGCCGCATCAAGCCAATCAGCGCATTTTGGATGGAACGGCCAGGAAGTTAAAAATTAAGCCCGAACAGGTCATCTGCACCATTGCCGGCCACGGCAATACCTCGGCGGCCTCCGTACCCTTGGCGCTGGATACCGCTATTTCCGACGGCCGGATAAAGCGCGGGGATCTCCTCCTGCTTGAGGCCATGGGCGGCGGCTTTACCTGGGGCGCCGCGCTTATTCGCTGGTAGCGTCAGCTCGGCGAATCGCAATCAGAACCACCCGGCAAGTCTTTGATAATTGACCCAATTCAGCTCTGTGCCTAGGGTTTGTACGCGTCCTAAAGAGTCGGGCGCTACCGGGGGGTAGGATATGGGGTCGAAGACATTGACGAGGGCCGATTTGACCGAGGCTGTGTTTAACGCTGTGGGTTTGTCGCGGAACGATTCTGCGCAAATGGTCGAGGATATATTGGAAGAGATGTGCGCTGCGTTGACGCGCGGCGAGACGGTGAAACTGTCGTCGTTCGGGACATTTCAGGTGCGGCACAAATCCGAGCGGATAGGCCGCAATCCCAAGACGGGCGAGGAAGTTCCGATAGCACCTCGCTGGGTGCTCGTTTTCCGCCCGTCGCATGTGTTGAAAGCTCAAATCAATAGCGGCGCATCCGCTGGGGGTGGGGGCGAGGAATAAGGGGCTAAATGCACAGCACGGCAGACAAATCACCTGAGGCGTTTCGCACCATTAGTGAAGTTGCCGATGAGCTCGATGTGCCACAGCATGTGCTGCGTTTCTGGGAAGCCAAATTTGGCGCGGTTAGGCCACTAAAACGTGGGGGCGGACGGCGCTATTACCGACCCGACGATATCGATCTTTTGCGGGGCATTCGCTCGCTTCTTTACAGCGATGGTTTGACGATCAAAGGCGTCCAGAAGCTCCTGCGCGAACGGGGCGCGCGCTATGTCACCGGGCTGGGCCGCGACTCCGTCAGTCATCTGCAGGCAGTGCACGCAAAAATAGAGCCCCCGGACCATTCTGAAGGGCATCATGGCGGGGATACTGCCGCGCAAGAAACAATTGAGCACGGCTCGAATATTCGTGCGTTCCCGCAAAACAGCAGAAACCGATTAGCTGAGACTGGCGAGGCGGAAGAACCGGGCGAAGAGGCAGAGGCTGGGCTTACCGGCGCCGAGCGCAGCTATTTCGGCAATATCTTAGACGAGCTCGTTGAACTGAAAGACCGCTTAGGCTCTGCGCGCCGGAATATCTGTGAAATCTAAATCTATTCTCCCGCGATGGCCTATTTGCGAAGCTAGCTTCATTGCGAAGAAGAAGCGCCGCGACTATAAGTCCGCCCTTCTGGCGGAGCGTGGCGCAGCCTGGTTAGCGCACCAGTCTGGGGGACTGGGGGTCCCGAGTTCAAATCTCGGCGCTCCGACCAATACTCCCAATAAGTAAAACGAGAACACGGCGTCCATTTCCGAAGGGAGTGTGGTGGAAATTAGCGTAGACTAAGGCTGCGGGGAACGTTCGCCGCCGAGCTGTTTTGCCCTTGGACCGCTCATGTTAGGTTTTCGCAATCTTTTGGGAGAGGCGCGATCTTTTGGGAGAGGCGCGATGCGATTTTTTCTGACTGCAGTTGCAGTTCTTGTTCTGCTGGTTCCGGCGTCCTGCGGCGAACCGAATGTTACGGACGCAACCACTACTCCGGAGCAGGGTGCAGAGGGCGGCGGCAATGGTTCAGTCCCGGACGTGGTGGAGCAGGCGATCAACCAAGTGGCCGCTTCGCTCGCCTATGACCAATTTGCGGTCGCAATGGTCAAAGTCGTGTTTCAGCACTTCGGCAGCGAAGAAGGGCAAAGCACACTCTGGATCGAAAATTTTGGCGAGCGGGTGGCGGTCGAAACTGACCTTGTGACCCGGTTTGGCAGTTTCGAAGAGCCCAACCGACGCCAAGCCTATTGGGACGGGGATCGTCTTTATAGCCGCGATCTCACCAATGATGAGCTCTTCGATATCGGCATTCGGCAGAAAAATATGGAGCCGGCGGCGGTCACCGTGATCAGCCCGGCCGATCTCGAATCTGTCGGCTATGAGCGTCTCGGCGAGATGATGATTGCCGGGCAAAGCTGCGAGCATTGGCGCAATCCGACCATCAGATATGAGAGCTGCTTTTGGAACCGGATCGAATTATTGTCGATCAATGGCTTGCTGGAAGATGGTGGTTTCTCGCTGAAATTCGAGGCCGTGGAGATAGTCGAAGGCGAGGGAATTCCCGACGAGATCCGGGCGCTCGGGGGATAGCCCGCAGTTTCCCCCCTTTTGCCCAGCTATCCGGCGCAGTGTAGGCTTGCCCAGCACGGGGCTTGTTCCCACCAGCAAAAGGCGGTCAGCGCCGGAGGAGCTCTATTTTGTTTGCCAAACTAAACCATCTCGCCATTGTCAGCGAAAACTACGCGCAACTTTGCAAATTTTACGAGGCGATGTTCGGCATGACGACGTCGTCCAAATCGCGTCCCGCGCGCGCGGTGACTGTGCGCGACGGCTATGTCGGGCTCAACATCAATCCACGGCGCGCAGGCCGTCATGCCGGTTTCGATCATTTTGGAATTCAGGTCGAAGATACCGAAACCGCCTATGAGCGTCTGCGCAAGAATTATCCGACAGTGAATTGGCTTAAGCGGCCCCCTAATCGTCCGTTCGCCGGCGTAACGACGCATGATCCGGACGGGAACGTGTTCGACATCTCCCAAAAAGATATGAGCAATAGGCGCGACGTCTATGTTGAGAATGATGGCAAGCTGAACACGCGTCACATCGATCATTTTGCGATGCGCACCTTACATCCGGAGGCGATGGCCGAATTCTATTCGAGTGTGTTTGAGCTAAATCTCGGCAACAGGCGCGAGGGCGACGAAAACTATTATCTGTCGGATGGCCACATCACGCTGGTAATCATGCCCTGGGACATTACCCATTATGAAGGGACCGGTATTATTCTTTCCGGCATGGATCATATTGGTTTCAAAGTAGAAGATCTGGACGCAGCTAAGCAGGATATTGAAAGCATCGCGGCGGACAATCCGCGTCTTGCCCCCGCGCCCGTCGGCACCGGGCCGGAAGGCGCGGCTCTTGCGTCGCTGTTCGAACGCTCTTGTCCCATCGGTTCTCATCGGCTTGCAGACTGCGACGGCATTCTGATCGACATTCACGCGGATTGATGGAAAACGGAATGAAACCGATGAACATAATGCCGCGATTTGTTTTGACGCTCGCGCTCATGCTCGTAAGCAGTGTTGCGAGTGCACAAACCACCGAGGAATTTTATGATGGTCGGCAAATGCGCTTGCTGCTGTCTTCCGATGCCGGTGGCGGCTATGCGAGTTACGCGATTTCTTTCGCGCCATATCTTTCCAAACACCTGCCGGGCAATCCCAACATCATAGTCGACTACATGCCGGGCGCCGGCGGCATACGCGCCATGAACTATCTCTACGCCAATGGGGAACAAGACGGCTCGCTGATTGCCCTTGTTCATTCCAGCGTTCCCTTTGCGCCGCTTTACGGCATCGAAGGCGCTCAGTTTGATTCATTGGAAATGCAATGGCTTGGAAGCATGAATGCAACTTCCGGCATTTGCGTTGCCTGGCACGAATCTGGCGTGCGAACTTGGGAAGATCTTTTCGACAAGGACTATTTCGTAGGCGGCTCGGGAGCGGGCTCGCAGATGGAAACACTGCCGATGATGCTGAACAAACTTTTCGGCACCGGTATCAAGGTCATTTCCGGCTATCGCGGCGGCAACGAGGTCTATGTTGCGATGGAACGCGGCGAAGTCGATGGACGCTGCGGCACTTTGGTTTCCTCGATCAATTCGACGCGGCCAGATTGGTTTCCGGATCAAAGAGTTTATGTTCCGGTTCAGATCGCAATGGAGCGCAATCCCCAATTCCCGGATTCGGTGGCGATCGGCGAGCTCGCCAAAGATGATTTAACTCGGAACATCCTTAAACTGGTTCTATCTCCGATGGACATAGACCGCCCGCTTCTGGCGCCCCCAGGTGTTCCGGCTGACCGGGTGGCAGCGCTCAGAACCGCTTTTCATGCGGCGATGAATGATCCAGGTTTTATCGCCGCCGCCGCAAGCGTTCAGATTGAGATTAAAGAAACCAGCAGCGAACGGGTTACGGAAGTTATTGCCGCCGCCTACTCGATGCCGCAGGAAGTCGTCCAAGCAGCAAATAGCGCAATGAATCTGACTGGCGCTAACTCAGGACGTTAGATAAGACGATAGCCGACAAGAGCCAGGTCCAAACTTCCGGTTTCCAGGTTCTGACGGTCAAAAATAGGGAAGCGAGCATGAGTACAATGTTGCAGCGTCTTTTTGCGGGTGCGATGGCCGTTGGCCTGGCATTTGTCCCGGGTACGGCAGACGCTGCTTCGGATGAGGAGTTTTATTCCGGTCGCGCCCTTACCATATTTCAATCGGCTGGGGCGGGTGGCACCTATGCAGCCTATGCCATTGCCTTTTCGCCCTATTTCGAGAAGCATATTCCTGGGAACCCCACAATCGTCGTCGATTTTATGCCGGGCGCCGGCGGTATTCGGGCGACGAATTTCATCAATTTCAACGCGCCCAAGGATGGATCCGTTTTGGGGTTGGTTCATTCCAGCGTGCCTTTTGCCCCGCTTTACGGAATTTCGGCTGCCCGTTTTGATCCCATGGAGCTGAACTGGATTGGAGCGATGAACGCGCAGACCGGTATCTGCGTTGCCTGGCACGAATCCGACGTCAAAGTCTGGGACGATCTCTTCACTAAGGAGTTCTTTGTCGGCAGCACGGGTGCGGGATCTCAGATGGAGATACTGCCGCACATGATCAATGAATTGTTCGGGACGAATATTACCGTCATCCCGGGCTACACAGGTGGAAATGATGTTTTCGTGGCAATGGAGCGCGGCGAGGTGGATGGGCGCTGCGGTGGAATGATTTCTGGGATCAATTCGACACGACCAAGCTGGTTCCCCAACAAATTAGTGTCTGTCCCAATTCAAATAGGTTTTGAGCGTCACCCGCAATTTCCGGACGTTCCCGCGCTTGGCGAATTCGCCAAGGATCAGCATACGCGCGATGTTCTTGAGCTTGCGTTATCGCCGATGAACATGTTTGGTTTGATCGTCGCGCCGCCGGGCGTTCCGGAAGGGCGCGTTGCCACATTGCGCGCGGCCTATCATGCTGTGATGAGCGATCCGGGCTTCATCGCCGATGCGGCGCGCATCAGGATCGAGATTGCCGAAGTCGATAGCGATCATTTGTACGAGCAGATTTCGCGCGCCTATGCCATGCCGCCCGATGTAGTGGCCTCGGCTCGCGAGGCAATGAATCTTACCGGCAGCAGATAATTTCGTAAGAGCGCTAAGAGTTCCAAATGTTTGCACAAATCAATCACATGGCCATGATCAGCCCGAACTACCCGATGTTGGGTAAATTCTACGAGGCGGTTTTCGGCTTGCGCATATCCGGAAAGCCGCGCCCTGATGCGTCGATTAGCGTCGGCGATGGTTATGTCGGGCTAAACATTCTTCCAAAACGCGATGGTTATTTTGGCGGGCTCGATCATTTCGGCATGGTGGTTGACGATGTTGAGACCGTGCTCGAGCGCATGCAGCGCAAACATCCAAGCACCAATGTCGTCAAGCGCCCGTTGACGCGTCCATTTGCTGCCTATAGCGGACATGATCCGGACGGCAATGTGTTCGACCTGGCCGACAAGAATGATGACACACGCGGCGATATTTACAGCGAGCTGGCCGACGGCGGTTGGACTCAGGACCGCTATTTAAACAAATTTGCACTCCGCAGTTTGAACGCCGATACATGTGCGGAATTTTACCGCGAAGTATTCGAGCTCGAACCGGTCGAAGCGAAATCCAACAAGCCGGGTCACTATTTAACTGACGGCCGTGTCACGCTCGCGATTCTACCCTGGGAGATACCCTTATTTGGTGGAATGTCCATCAAACGCGCAGGACCGGATCATATCGGCTTTAAGGTAGAAAACTTGGAGACCTTTAAAGGGCATCTTGCGATGGTCGCTGGGAAAAATCCTTATCTGGCTCCGGTGCCGATGGGTGGTAGCAAAGAATCCGATGTGCGCATGCATCACTTCCAGAACAGCGCCAGCGGCAAATTTCAGATGACCGATCCGGACGGCACCTGGATCGACATTACAGATGAATAACACGATGCATGGGAGCAAGATTTATTGGGCATGACCACCGATACGCTTAAGGCGCGAACAGCAGACATGTTTATCGAAATTGACGGTCTTCGCATTCGCTATGTGGAGCGAGGCGAGGGCCCGGTGGTTGTCCTCATCCATGGCGGCTCTTTGGGCTCCTCCGCCGATGTGTTTGAGAGGAATTTGGAACCGTTGGCGGTGGCAGGGTTTCGTGCCATCGCTTTCGACCAGCCGGGCTTCGGCTTATCCGATGTCCCGTCCGATCTATCTGCAGGTTACCGGCGCGACTTCGTGCCGAAGGTTCTCGATGCCTTGGGAATCGAAAAGGCTGCGCTTATAGGCCACTCCCAGGCTGGAAATCCGGCGGTGAACTTGGCGCTGAACGATCCCGCCCGCTACACGCACATAATTGTATTGGGGACGGGAAGCCTTCTTCCCCGTAAAGAAGGTGAGGGGCGCGATGCGGCCGTTCAGCAACGTTTGGAACGGCGCATGGTGGTTTCGGAGCCCACACTGCAAGACACGCGAAAGCTTCTGGAAGCCAATCTCTTTCATCACGACTTAATTACCCCGGAAGAACTTGAGATTCGCCATCGCAATAGTATCGGTCAAAATTTTGAAGCTTTTGTCGCGCGCAGCGATGCAGGGGGGGGACGAAACAAGAAGCCGGCGGGAACGCCAATTTGGGACAGACTTGTCGAACTGAAGATGCCGCTTCTTATGATTTACGGGCGCGACGACAAAGCCAACGCAGCACAACGGGCCGCACAATTAAAAGATAAATATCCCATACTCGAAATGCACATTGTTGACGATTGCAAACATCTGGTGCCGTGGGATGCGGCCGACGCATATATCGCTCTGACGATACCTTTCCTCAAAAGTTGATTTTCAAAATATGCCAATAATCGAATCCGGAACCGTCGCGGACGCCTATCTCACTTTGCTCGCAGATCGCGGCATCGACTATCTCTTTGCCAATGCAGGCACCGATTTTGCGCCGCTGATTGAGGCCTTTGCCAAAGGACAAGAGACGGGAGCGAAGTTTCCAAAGCCGATGACCGTTCCGCATGAGAACGTCGCGATGGCGATGGCAATGGGATATTATTTGCAATCCGGCAAGCCCCAGGCGGTGATGGTTCACGTCAATGCCGGGACGGCCAACGCCCTTGCTGGGCTGTTAAACGCGTGGCGAGGAAACATTCCAATTTTGTTCACCGCTGGGCGCACACCCTTTACCGAGGATGGCGGCGTTCTGGGCCAACGCAGCGGCGAGATACATTGGACGCAGGAAATGCGTGACCAGCGGGCGATGACGCGTGAGTTTGTCAAATGGGATTACGAATTGCCCAACGGCCATGTTGTGGAGGCTGCGGTGGATCGCGCGCTCAATATTGCGATGTCCGAGCCGCGCGGGCCCGTTTATATGACTCTTCCGCGCGAGGTTTTGGCGGGGTCGATTTCAGGCTTTCACTATGATTCTCCATCCAGACATATGACACCTTCGCCACCTTTTCCGGATGTAAACGCGATCGATCAGGCAGCCGACTGGCTGGCCAATGCTAAAAACCCGCTCATCGTTACGTCGAGCGCCGGCCGCGACCCGTCCGATGTCGCAAAAATTGCGCGACTAGCGGAATCTTTTTCTCTTCCGGTTATTCAACGCAAACCGCGTTATGTCGCGCTTCCGAGCGATCACCCGATGCATATGGGATTCAATCCCGATCCTCATTTCGAAGATGCCGATGTCATTGTTGTCTTGGAATGCGACGTACCGTGGATACCGAAGAAAAAATCCCCCAAACCCGATTGCAAAATTATCCATACCGGCTCGGATCCGATTTTTGAAAACTACCCGCTTCGCGGCTATCGATGCGATCTGGGCATTACCGGGGTCATAGGCGCGACGCTGCCATTGCTTGCGGAGGCACTGAAAATCAGGGCAGGAAAAGCGGGCTCGCGGATTGCCGCGCGCCGCGAGCGCGTTGCAAAATTGCGTGAAGCGCAGCAGGAGAAAGCCCGCGCCGCTTTGGCCGATGCGCGTGATGGCTCGCCTATCCATCCGGTATGGATCACGCATTGCTTGGAACAGATTAGAGGTCCGTCCGGTATCATTTTGAAAGAATCTCCGCTGGTGCCGGAACAGATGAGCCTGGTTGAGCCCGGTACGTTTTATTCCGTTGGCGCCGGCGGCGCGTTGGGCTGGAGCTTAGGAACGTCGCTCGGCATCAAGGCGGCAGCGCCGGACAAGCTCGTGATCTGCACTGTGGGCGATGGCGCGTATATGTTCGGCAATCCGGTTCCAGCGCATTATGTTGGTTATGCGGAAAAACTTCCCACGCTCACGGTCATCTTCAACAACCAGATGTGGGGCGCAGTGAAACGCAACACCAGGGATGTTTATCCCGACGGTTTTGCTGCGCGCAGTAACCGCGAACCACTTACCTATTTTGAGACCGGCATGCGTTTTGAGAAGGCAGTGGAAATCGTCGGCGGACATGGCGAGCGCGTGGAGGAAGCTAGGGAGCTTCCCAAAGCGCTCGATAGGGCATTGGACGCGATCGCCGATGGCCGTCCATCGGTGCTCAACGTGATTTGCAAGGGGCCATAGGACATCGCAACACTCTTTCGCGAGTGTTTTGCCAAGAATCTATCGAAAAATGACGATCAAAGCAGGCTAGAATAGGGCTCACCTTGCCTCGTTTGCGCTGGGGAGCTAGAGCGACAAGGAGTAATTGAATGCGTTTGGCGAATCCTGGAGGAAATAACATGCGGTTTATCGGTTTTTTCGCGGGTGTTCTGGCTTTGGCGCTTGCCGCGTTAAACCCGGGCATAGCGCAGGCGCAGCCCTGGGTTTCCTATGTCAGTATGGAGGACCATTTCGCCCAGTGGTTCCCGGCCGAGCCGGCGGTCGAAGAAGTTGAATGGATCGACGAAAACGGCAATATGCGGCCAGCGCGTAAATATTCCGCCGAGCGCAGGGGCAGCACTTACGACCTTTACGCAGTGAACTATTCCGACGCGGGTTTTACGACCATGCGTGGCTCGGTGGCGCATACGGCAACGAAATACCGCCAAATGGGTGAGGTAACCTATGACGCCTATGCGCAGCTGGATCGCATCGATGGCCATCAGCTGCAGATCACGACCGAAGACGGGCGCCGCATCTATTTTGCCGAATTTCTCCACGACAATATTCTCTATGTGTTGGATGCCAACGTCCCCTTACGTTCGGCGCCTCCGCTCCAATTCCAGCAAAGCATGCAAATTCTCGATCCTGATGGCGTCCGCGTTCGCTATACCCAGGAGGGTGAGCGGATAGCGAGAACCGACGACTTGGCCGAGGGCCTTGGCGGGGCCGTGATCGGCGGCTGCATCCTCGAGGGCACAAGCGATGTATATATCTGCCCGGAAGGTGAGCAGCCGGCCGGCCCTTGAGCAAGGAATGCTTGGAAAAACTTGCCGATTCGGCGTGTTACGAGCTATTTGGGCGGGACAGGCGTTCAATTTGAATCTATGGTTTGCCCCGGAATTTGCTAAGTCGCTTAAGATTCAGCAGAAATTTGGGCCGATTATGCGGTCCGGGGGCGGTTCAGGGGCGGTCTAAAAGACGCAGCAACCGCACATTCTATTATGATTGAGGGCGTTATTTTTCGTGGTATGGTTCGCCAACAGATTTAGGAACGGAGAAGCCCGGATGAACATTAAGGCTTTTGGCATTTCTAGCCTTGCCGTGGCACTGTTCGCGATTCCAGCGACGGGGCACCATTCGCATGCCATGTTCGACGATCAGCAGACAGTCGTCATGGAAGGATCGGTTGCAGAATTCGAGTGGACCAATCCGCATAGTTGGCTTCAGGTTAATATAGAAAATGAATCCGGCGAGATGGTAGAATGGTCTCTGGAAATGGGCTCGCCCGCGAACCTTGCTCGTCGTGGCTGGCGTCCGCGCATGCTTGTTGAGGGCGACCCTGTAACTGTTACGATCCATCCATTGAAAGACGGCAACCCGGGCGGTGCCTTGCTCGCGGTTATTTTTCCAGATGGTACCCAGATGGGTGACGACGAATACACTAATTAGCATTTGACTCCCGAATAATTCGGGCGGTGGGGAGGTTTTAGATGATTGAGATGACGAAGACGGGCGGGACGCGTTCCCGGTCGATCTCGGGAGTTCGCTTCGGGTTGGCCGCGTCGGCTGTTCTGGCTGCGAGTTGTGCGTTGGTGACCAGTGCGATGGCCGCTGATGGGGCGAACCCACCGATAAGCCGTCAGTCGGCCTCGCAAGGGGGAACAACGGTCGGTCCAATCTATTACCCGCCCGATAACCAGAACATTTCAGGCGTTTGGTGGACGGAATCTTATGAGCCCGTCCTTCAAGTGGTTGGCGGCGGTGAGATTCCCTATAACGAGGCCGGTGTTGCGCGTAATGAGGAACTCAGAGCAGGGATCGCCAGTGGCGAGATCACCGATGAAGCGCGCCGCGTTTGCGTGCCCGACGGATTGCCGCGGATTCTTACCAATCCCTATCCGTTCCAAATCATTCAGACGCCGGGGCAAATCACGTTCATCTATGAATTGAACCATGTCATTCGTCCAATCAAATTGGATGTGCCGCAGGCGTCCGAGCTGGATTTGGAGATTTTCCCTTATTATATGGGTCATTCGGTTGGACGTTGGGAAGGCGATACTTTGATCGTCGAATCTGCCGGCTTCAACGAGAAGACTTGGTTTGATTCCACCGGCGCAACGTCCAGCTGGCAGAAAACAACCGTGGAAACTATTCGTAAGCTTGACGATGGCACGCTTGAATTAACTATCGAAGTGAACGACCCCATGTATCTGACGGAATCGTTCTCCGCGCGCTACGTTTACAACATGCACGACGATGTTCGTCTCGAAGATTATAATTGCGGCGACGAGCATCGCGATATCTCGCACATCGAAGGGGTGAACCCGCAAAACTAATTTGCGTGCGAAGGAGTGAATTGATGTTGCGTTTGGCTGTTAGGCCCGCGGTCGTTTGCGCCGTGGCGGCGTCAGCGCTGTGTTTTGCGTTTATCACGGACGTATCCGCGCAATCATCGGATAACAGCCATGCGTCCGTACCGGATTTTTCCGGCTATTGGACGCGCGCACGTCCGCTGCCCTCGACTTTTCTTCTTCCCCTTGACGAAAACTTGCCTGGCCCGATTTGGGACCCGCAAGACCACACGCCAGGCGGGCTACCCTGGGTGGGGGACATCAGCAATCCGATTTTGAAACCGCATGCGGCGCAGGCGATATCCGAACGCAATGAATTGATTCTTTCAGGTGGAGAAGACCTTCCGCCGCATTCGCTATGCTGGCCGTCAGGTACGCCTGAGGTACTCAATCTTCGTGAACCCGTTCAGATTCTGCAAAGCAGGGATCAAGTCACGATATTGTTCCAGCGTGACCATCAAGTCCGCCGCGTATTTATGGATGCAGCGCACTCCAAAAACTTGAAACTATCTTGGTATGGAGAATCTGTTGGCCATTATGAGGGCGATACGCTTGTGGTCAGCACCATCTCGCAAAACACCAGAACGGAAGTCGACAAATTCGGCACGCCTCATAGTGAGAAAATGAGGGTTGTAGAGAGATATAGTTTGGATCCGGACGGAAACGGGATGACTGTCATGGCGATGGTCGAGGACTCCGAGACCTTCAACATGCCCTGGTATGCCCGGGCCACCTACGGCCGGGATTCCGGCCTGATCGATGAAATAATCTGCGCCGAGAACAACAAGAATGCGTCGACCGGGCAGGATTACGCCGCTCCGATGGCAAACGATCTAGCGGATTTTTGATTTTTTTGCCGCCTAAATGCCCGGCTTGACTGGATTAACGCTCCCGAACAATTGGCCTGGCTATGAGCCGAAATCGCTCACACTGCGAGTTGTTCTGGCCAAAACTTAGTGTATTCTCTGGCCAATTCAGAGTCTGCGGCGCCCTGGGCCGATACCTCAGTGGCGGCAAGGAGTTCCTTAGCACGCTCTTACAGGGAGGTAGCAGTGCGCACATCGATCAAATATTCAACGCTTGCAAGTGTTCTTGGTGTTGTCCTTATGGTGGCCGGTTGCCAGCAGCAGACCGCCGAGACGGATACGGGCGCAACGGCGACGCCGGCCCAAACTCAGGCGCAGGCCGATAGTCCGGTTATCTCGCAAGCCGAAGTCGAAAGCGCGGCGCTTACCGGCATTGTCACCTCCGAAGAAGAAGGGGCAATGGGGGGCGTTCTCGTGAGCGCCAAATTGGACGGCTCAACGATCAAAACGACGGTCGTTACCGATCCTATGGGTCGTTACGCTTTCCCAGCCGACCGCCTCGAGCCTGGAAGCTACAGGATCGAAACGCGCGCGATCGGATATAATTTGCGCGGTCCGCGCAATGTAGAAGTCGCCGGCGGCGGCGCTACAAGTGCGGACATCGCACTTCGTCCCACGGGAAATCTTGCCGCGCAGCTGACCAACGGCGAATGGTTGGCGAGCATGCCAGGCAGCGACAATCAGAAGGCGTTCCTTGGCGGCTGCATGGGCTGCCATGAGTTGAATGTCATCACCATGTCGATCCACGACAAAGAGCGCTTCGCCGAACTTATTCCGCAAATGGGACGGTACTATCCGGGCAGCCGCCCAGGCCGCAAACAGATCCTTCCTTTGGGCCCGCGCGGAAATCGCGGCATTACCGACGAGCGGATTATCGATATCGCGTCGACCTATCTCGACTCGGTCAACATGAACCCGGACGGAACATTTCCGTATGAGCTTCAGACCCATCCCCGTCCGTCGGGCCGTGGGACGCAAATGATCGTCACGACCTATGATTTGCCGCGTGCTGAAGCACTTCCGCATGACGCGATCATGGTCAAAGGCAAAGTCTATTATTCGGATTTCGGGAGCCTCTATATGGGCGAGCTGGATCCGGAGACCGGCGTCGTCACCGATTATGAAATTCCACTTCTCAAGCCCTCCGCCCCGCAAGGAACGTTGGGCCTGCATGCTGACAATGACGGCAATGTCTGGCTCGCTTTGATGTATCAGGGCGGATTGGCAAAGTTCGATACCAACACAAAGGAAATTACGACCTATCCGATTCCGGCGGAATGGCAGAATGCCAGTACGCAGGAATCCATGGTTTCGCCGCGCCACATGCATGTGGACGGATATGTGTGGACCAATGATCAATCCGATCACACATTCCTTCGTCTAAATGTTGCGACAGGTGAGTATGAGAAATTGCCGTTATTGCGTGACCAAAATGGCGATACCATCAACGGCTATGAGTTGCCGTCCGACGCCGATAACAATCTATGGGCGTTGGAATTTGGCGGTGCCGGTACAAAGATAGGGCGGGTCGACCGCGTTACCGGTGAACTCAAGACTTGGGTGTCGCCAATGGGCCGTGCGCGCGCACGTCGTGGCCAATTCGCTTTAGATGGAACTCTTTGGTTCGCCGAGTTTGGTTCCAATTCCATCGGCAGCTTCGATCCGGCCAATGAGCGCTTCCTCGAATGGGAAGTTCCGACGAAATGGACCATTCCTTATGACGCGATCAAGTCGGAGCTGACCGGCGAAGCTTGGACGGCTTCGATGTCGACGGACCGCGTAACCCGGTTCAATCCTGAAACAGGTGAGTTCGTCGAATATCTCTTGCCGGACTACACCAATATCCGCCGTGTCTTCATTGACGACACCACCGGGGATTTCTGGGCCGGGGCAAATCATCGCCCGGCGCTCGTCAGACTTGAACCGCTCGACTAGCTAAGTTCACCGACAAAAGAAAAAGGCCGGCGCCATCGACGCCGGCCTTTTTTGTATTCCGTGAACTATTTGCCCGGTATCGTAGGGACCAATGTTTTTAAGGCACGTAGAGATCGGCCGGCGAGAGCATCGAGACCGGCACATAGCCTAATGGCTCACCACCCTGTCCAATAAGCAGCCATTCATAGCCGGGAACCTTGCCTAGAACTTCAACCGTTTCACCGCGACCGACTTCGCCAACCACTTCGGTGTCGTAGACGAAGTGATTATTGAAAACATTGGTTGGGTTGGCGACGATGTACTCGGTCGTCACGGCCTCAAGATTCTCGACTTGAACAAGTTCTGCTGCGCCCGCTGCGGCCGGCGCATCGGCTGGCGGTGCATCCTGACTGCAGGCAGCTACGCCAAGCATCAGGGCGGCGACAGCAAAAGCGCCCGCGATAGTTAAGCCGCTTGAGCCTAATTTGGCCTCATTGCGATCGTGACCCATCCTTATATGTCTCCTCTTTGGTTCAACTCTTAACTGCCGGTGCCCCCATGAACCCGGCTAGTCCCGAAAGTAATATAGCCGCAAAGCGGCTGAAAATTCCTACTGAAAACTAACCCATTGCGAAAAAATGAGAAAGGGGGGATCAGGCCTCTCCTCGCGGGGGGCGGTTGTCTCGATTCATCCACGGAAAGGCCAGGCCGACGGGAATAATCCAGAGGAGGCCGGCCGCCGCATAGAAGAGGAGCGTTACCAGCCAATTGGCTTGGGGGAGGATTTCCACGCCTAAGCGCATAACAACAAGCGAATAAATCGTGATCCAGAGAAGGATTAGGACCGTGCCGATCAGCTTCTTGATCCGCGGCGGGAGGGCCATTTTGCATGCCTTTGGGACGCATGGACGAGGAACTTGTGAAGGGTTATGGAGCAAAGCACGCAAGGCATCCAGGTCCGACCATGGCAGATTCCTCCTCGTCCCAAAGCCCGATCGCAAGCGGGAAAGCGCCGGCTCCCGACAAGGGCGTCGGGATTTGGCTTCTTGGCATAGCCGTTCTGATCGCTCTGATCGTGATTGTGGGCGGTCTGACCCGGTTAACTGAGTCCGGTCTTTCCATCACCGAATGGCGGCCTGTTACTGGAATGCTGCCGCCGCTCTCCGATGCTGTGTGGGAGGCGGAATTCGCCAAATATCGCGGCACGACCCAATATGCTCTTCTCAACGAAGGAATGGGGCTAGCGGGCTTCAAAACCATCTATTGGTGGGAGTGGGGGCACCGCTTTCTTGGGCGGGTCATTGGTTTCGTCTTTCTTTTTCCGTTTGTTTATTTTCTAGCCAAGAAGCGCATCACCGGGAAGCTGGCCGCGCGCCTTGCCGTGATCTTTGCCCTCGGCGCGGCACAGGGTGCGCTGGGTTGGTGGATGGTGCAGTCGGGCCTGGCCGACCGGGTCAGCGTTAGCCAGCACCGTCTGGCTGCGCATTTGGGCTTGGCGTTCCTTCTCTTCGGTTATGTTTTTTGGACGGCTCTCGAAGTCTTCGCTGCCCCGCGAACCCGACGGGTTTCTCTCGCGCGATTTCGACCTTTCGCATGCTTGCTTAGCGCTCTGGTATTTTTCCAAATATTATTGGGCGCGATCGTTGCCGGCCTCGATGCAGGGCTAGCTTTTCCGACCTGGCCGACATTCGGCGGAAATTGGGTTCCGCCGGGGCTCTACAGTCTTGCGCCTTGGTGGGCCAATCATTTCGACAATCCGGCAATGACGCATTTTCAGCACCGCAATATCGGTTACGTCATTGCGGTTCTGGCGATTTGGCTTTTTGTGGCGCTGTTGCGCACCGCCCCCGAAAAACCGGTGCGCATTGCTGCGATCCATCTCGCCGTGTTTACGCTTGCACAAGTGCTTCTCGGAATTATCACGGTGATTACGTTGGTTGCGCTGCCCATCGCTGCGCTGCACCAATTCTTCGCATTAGCGCTTTTTGGCGCGGGTCTTTGGCTGGTTTATACGCTTTCGCCGCAACCTAGCCACCCAGGGGGCGAAGCGCCCTTGGGTGGCTAGGCCGGGGATGACAGTTTTCTAATTGTGCTTAAGCCCCCAACCCCTGTTCCAAATCGGCAATGAGATCATTGAGATTTTCAATCCCGATGGAAAGCCGCACAACATCCGGCCCGGCGCCCGCGGCCTCGCGGTCCTCGTCGCTGAGCTGGCGATGCGTGGTCGAGGCGGGATGAATTATCAGGCTGCGCGTATCGCCGATATTGGCGAGGTGGCTGAAGATGCGCACATTGTTCACCAGCTTTACGCCGGCATCGAAACCCTCTTTCAAGCTGAAGGTAAAGACCGAGCCTGCGCCTTTTGGGCAATATTTTTTGTGCAATGCGTGATGCTCGTGTTTTTCGAGCCCGGCATAATTCACCCAAGCGACGTCCTCGCGCGATTCAAGCCAGCGCGCCACTTCCAGGGCGTTTTCCACATGTCGTTGAATGCGCAAGGGAAGCGTTTCCATACCCGTTAACAAGAGAAATGCGTTGTTGGGCGATAGACAGGGTCCAAGATCGCGCAACGCCAGCACTCGCGCGGCAACGCAAAAGGCAAAATCGCCGAATGTCTCGTAAAATCTAAGCCCGTGATAGGAAGCATTCGGCTCCGTCATGGTTGTGTATTTGCCGCTTGCCGCCCAATCGAATGTGCCCGCTTCGGTAATGAGGCCGCCTAGCGAATTGCCGTGTCCACCCAAAAACTTTGTCGCCGAGTGCACGATAATATGCGCGCCCCATTCGAAGGGGCGAATGAGGTAGGGCGTTGCAAGCGTGTTGTCGACGATCAGCGGCACGCCTGCATCCTCGGCAATGCGCCCCAAGGCTTCCAGATCGGTAATAACGCCGCCGGGATTGGCAAGGCTTTCGCAAAAGAGCGCGCGGGTATTGTCGGTGATCGCGCGTTTAAAACTATCAGGCTCAGTGGCGTCGGCCCATTTCACATGCCAGTCATATTTCTTGAATGCTTGACCAAATTGAGTGACCGAGCCGCCATAAAGCTGGCGCGCGGATACAAACTCCGCGCCGGGCTCCATAATGGTGTGAAAGATCAGCATTTGCGCGGCGTGACCGGACGCTGCGGCAAGACCCGCAGTGCCGCCCTCTAGAGCTGCGATGCGCCCCTCAAGCACTGCAACCGTCGGGTTCATGATCCGCGAATAGATATTTCCGAATACTTGGAGATTGAAAAGCGCTGCCGCCTGCTCGGCATCCTCAAAGACATAGGCCGTTGTCTGATAGATCGGTGTTATCCGCGCGCCGGTCGCCGGGTCGGGCTGTGCGCCGGCGTGAACGGCAAGCGTGTCGAAATGAAAATCGGCCATCTTTAGCTCCGCTTAGAAAGTCAGTTTGCCGCGCAATTCTTCATAGGAAATCATGACATGCTCGCCATAGGCGGGACGTTCCTGCACGCGCGCATAATAGGCTTCGATATTGGGCAGCTTGGGTGTGGGCAGGCCCATCGTGAAATAACGATAAAGATGCGTCGCAATCGGAATGTCGGCAATCGTGAAATTGTCACCGGTGATGAAGGCTTGTTCGGCGAGAATACGGCCAATGAGCATCAAATCGCGCGCGGTCGCCTCTTGTAATGACTTGATCTGTTTCGGATTGCGCTGGTTTTCCGGTGCGCGCCAATAGGCCCAAAACAAGCCTACAATATGGTTTTGGAATATTGTCGCCGACCAATCCATCCATTGATCGATAGGGGCGCGGATGCGTGGCTCGGCAGGCCAAAATTCCTCGCCGCCATATTGGGCTGCGAGATAGCGCACAATTGCGTTCGATTCCCACAGGATCATGCCGTCATCGTCGATCACAGGAACGAGCCCATTTGGATTCATGGCCCGAAACTCCGGCGTATTGACCACGCCATAAGGGCCGCCCGCCGGAATATGTTCATGGGCAAGCTCAAGCTCGCCGATCATCCACATGGCTTTCTGCACATTTGCGGAACTACGCCGGCCCCAAATTTTAAGCATTCCCATTAGCCCCGCGCGAGCGAACCGCCCTTGTTGAAAGCGTGCGGCTTGCGATTGTCGATGATGCGCCGGTTGACGCCATACCAACCGATCTCGCCGGAAAGCCGGCCATATTCGATTTTCGGACAACGATTCATAATAACCGTAAAGCCTGCCGCTTCGGCGTGGCTAGCGGCCTCTTCATTGATTACGCCGAGCTGCATCCAAAGGATCGTCGCGCCCAAGCGTTCTTTATTGGCGATTGCTTCGTCCGTGATGCCTAAGGCTGCTTTGGAATTGCGGAAGATATCGACCATATCGATTGGAGGCGGAACCTCGCTCAAAGTGGCGTAGACCTTTTGGCCAAGTATTTCCTTACCCGCTTGTCCCGGATTGACGGGGATGACTTTAAATCCCTTGTCGAGGAGGTATGTCATGGCGAAATAACTCGGCCGCGAGGAATTGGGACTTGCGCCCACCATGGCGATGGTTTTCACGCTTCTTAAGATGCGCGCTATCAATGCGTCGGGATAGTTGGGGAAGGGCACTTAAACGACTCCGGCGTTATTCTTTATAAATACTATTTCTCTGGCCATTTAGGTGGCCGCTTTTCGAGAAAAGCCCCGATGCCTTCAACCGCCTCTCCATGCATCATGTTTTGTACCATGACCTCGCCGACATAATCATAGGCGCTCGTGAGACCGAGCTCGCGCTGGCGGTAATAGGCTTCCTTTCCCCAGCGCAAAGTTGCAGTCGGTTTCGAAGCGATCAGTTTGGCGAGTCCATCGGTCTCTGCGTTGAGATTTTCCGGTGCGACGACGCGGTTCACCAAGCCCAGAGCTAATGCTCTATCGGCATCGACGAATTCGCCGGTCAGCAACATCTCCATCGCAGCTTTTCGGCTGAGATTTCGGCTTAACGCCACCATGGGGGTTGAGCAGAAAAGTCCGATATTTACGCCAGGCGTCGCGAAGCGCGCAGTATTTGCCGCCACGGCAAGATCGCAGCTTGCCACGAGCTGACAGCCGGCTGCCGTCGCTATGCCTTGTACTTTTGCAATCACCGGCACGGGATGATGGACGATGGTTTGCATCAAATGACTGCACTGGGCGAAGAGTTCGCGGTAAAACCCGAGGCCCTTGTCCAGGTGGGCGCGGCGGGCGGTCATCTCTTTAAGATCGTGGCCGGCGCAAAAAACTGTGCCTTTGGCGGCAAGCACGATGAGTTTTATCGATTTATTTTCGGCGGCCTCGTCCAAGGCGAGGAGAAGGCTGCGCATAAGATCGCGGGAAAGCGCGTTGCGTGCGCCCGGCCGGTTGAGCGTGATGGTGAGAACGGCGTTCTCAAGGGCGGTTAGGACGAGGGGTTGGTCGGTCATTTGGTCACTGTAGCGGTTAGGTTTTTGCGGGTCATGGGGGCGTTCGATTTATGTGGTAATATAATACCACCACCGTAAATATAAGGAATTTAAGGTGTCTTTTAGCTTTCTCTCTTGACGAAATTACACACGGGGCTTAGACGGGCGCCCGAGCGTACCGGGAGAATCCCGGCCTGGAGAGTTTCTTATGCAGACCTATTCGGCGAAAGCCTCCGAAATCGAAAAAAAATGGCTCCTGATCGACGCCGAGGGGCTTGTGGTTGGACGGCTTGCCTCAATCATCGCCGCTCGCCTTCGCGGCAAGCACAAGCCATCCTTCACGCCCCATATGGATTGCGGCGATAATATTATTGTCATCAACGCCGAGAAAATTGTCCTCACCGGCAACAAATTGAAGGACAAGAAATATTATTGGCACACCGGTTTTCCGGGCGGCATCAAAGAGCGCACGCCGGAAAAATATTTAAGCGGCAGAACGCCAACCCGCGTTGTTGAAAAGGCGGTGCAGCGAATGCTTCCCCGTGGTCCTCTTGGGCGTCAGCAATTTTCCAATTTACGGGTTTATGTGGGCCCTGAGCATCCTCATGAGGCCCAAAAGCCCGAAACGCTCGACGTCGCCAGTCTCAATCCGAAGAACACCAACTACCGCAAAGCGAAGGCATAGATATGGCCGAACCAGTTCGCGATTTTTCCGAATTGAAATCAACGCTTATCAAAGCGCCGGAGCCGGAAGTGGAGGCCGAGGTCGCTGTCGTTGAGAATCAGCCCAAGATCGACAAGCAGGGACGTGCCTATGCCACCGGTAAGCGCAAAGACGCGGTCGCTCGCGTTTGGGTAAAGCCCGGTCCGGGCCGCATCATTGTGAACGGTAGGGAGGAAGAGGTTTATTTCGCCCGCCCGGTGTTGCGTATGATATTGCGCCAGCCTTTGGTCGCCACGGCGCGCGACGGACAATTTGATATCGTGGCTACAGTTAAAGGCGGCGGGCTCTCGGGTCAGGCCGGTGCGGTGCGCCACGGTATTTCCAAGGCGCTGCTCGCCTATGAGCCGAGTCTACGCCCGGTTTTGAAGTCAGGCGGATTTCTCACGCGCGATTCACGTACCGTGGAGCGCAAGAAATACGGACGTCCCAAAGCACGCCGCTCATTCCAATTCTCCAAACGGTGACGCAGAACCATTTTTTTCGAAACAATGGGCGTTCCGTTTGGGGCGCCTCATTTGTATATGAGCTGACAATATGACCACGAATGTCTTTATCGACGGTGCGGCCGGAACCACGGGCTTAGAGATTCGCGAGCGGCTGGCCGATCGCAAAGATCTAAGCCTGATGGCGCTGGACGAGGCGCGTCGCAAAGATCCTGCGGCGCGGGCAGCAGCGTTAAACGAGGCCGATCTGGTGATTTTGTGCTTGCCGGACGATGCGGCGCGCGAAGCCGTAGCGCTGATCGATAATCCCGAAACGCGCATTATCGATGCCAGCACCGCCCATAGGACCGACGAAGATTGGACCTATGGTTTTCCCGAATTGGCAAAGGGCCACCGCAAAGTGATCAAGAGATCGACGCGGGTCAGTAATCCGGGTTGTTATGCGCAGAGCTTCGTCGCGCTTGTGCGCCCTTTGGTCGAGGAAGGATTGATCGGCGTCGAGTCGCCCGTCACTTGCAACGCAGTCTCGGGATATTCCGGCGGCGGGCGCGCGATGATTGCAGAATTTGAAAACACGTCTTCGGAAAATTTCTCGCGGGTGGCCCTACAGACCTATGGGTTAAGCCTCGAACACAAGCATGTGGAGGAGATGCGCGTGCATTCGGGCCTCACCTATAGGCCGCTTTTCGCACCATGCGTCGGACGGTTCTATGGCGGCATGATTGTCGAAGTGCCGCTTCAGCTTTGGTCTTTCCCCGGTTCGGTCAATCCTTCCATGGTCCATGAGATCTATATGGATGCCTATCACAGCGAAGCGCTGGTCGAGGTTGCCTCGCAAGAAGAGGCGGAGGCGAAAAAAACGCTGGATGCGGAAGAGTTGAAAAACACCAATCGCATGAAAATCTATGTGTTCGGCAATGAAGCGCGAAACCAGGCGCGCGTTGTTGCGGTGCTTGATAATCTCGGAAAAGGCGCTGCCGGCTCGATGGTTCAGAATTTGAACATCATGACCGGCGCCAAGGAGACATTGGGGCTGGTGTAATGACACGGATTGATCTTCGCTCCGATACCGTTACCCAGCCTAGTGAAGGCATGCGCCGCGCCATGGCCGAGGCGGAAGTGGGCGACGATCAATATGGCGAAGACCCTAGCGTCAATAGCTTGCAAGAACGCATTGCCGAATTGCTTGGGAAAGAAGCGTCGCTTTTTGTTCCGAGCGGCACAATGGCCAACCAAACCGCGCTGAAACTTCTTAGCCAACCGGGCGACGACGTCATCGTGAGCTCCGAGGCCCATATCCTCTTGCATGAGTCCGGCGCGAGCGGAGCAAATTCCGGCATACAATTTACTCTCGCAGGGGCGGAGGGGCTTTTTACGCTTGCCGATTTTCTTGCCGCCTATAAAGCGCCCGGTCACGTGGTGTTGCCGCCAACAAGTGTTGTTGCGATCGAAAACACTCATAATCGCGGAAGCGGAGTTGTATTTCCCCAAGACGAGATCATTTCGATTTGTCGTGAGGCGAAGGCACGCGGCGTGCATTCGCTTTGTGACGGGGCGCGGCTCTTCAATGCCGCGACGGCCTCAAATTTAAGCCTTTCCGAACTGGCAGCGCCCTTTGACGTAGTCACGCTGTGCCTCTCCAAGGGGCTTGGCTGTCCGGTTGGCAGCCTCGTCGTGGGCCGGGCCAAAGACATGAAGCGGGCCAAACGCATCAGGCGAATGTTCGGCGGCGCTATGCGTCAATCTGGGATCCTTGCCGCGGCGGGATTATATGCGCTGGACAACCATCTCTCGCGCCTAGGAGAAGATCACGTCAACGCGAAGCTGATTGCCGAAAAACTTTCCGGGATACGCGGCGTCAAACTCGATCTCGCAAAAATTCAAAGCAACATTGTCGTTTTTTTGATTGATGAAGATATGCCCGACGCGGCGTCGATTGTCGCGAGCGCGAAAGCCGAAGGCGTGCTCTTAAACGTATTTGGTCCGCGCCGCGTGCGCGCAGTAACGCATCTCAATGTTAGCCGCGAAGACTGCATCCAGGGCGCAGAAATTCTGGCGCGTATTCTTGAGCAGAAATAAAGCCTTTCACCGATAGCGGGCTTTTGCTGCTATACTCTCCCAGCAGTTCTCTCGCGGTGTTTGATCCAAAGAGTGGACCCTGCTGACGAAAGTGGAGACGTCCTGCGATAGGATTTTGATCGCAGGAGGTGCAAATGTCGAAGCAGAATGGGAACAAGGGCCGGCGGTTTGATCGGGCCTTCAAGGAAGAAGCCGTCCGTCTTTTACAGACGAGCGGGGGCAGGCAGCGGCAGATAGCAGGAGATCTTGGGATCAGCGTCAGCGCGCTCGGCCGCTGGGTCGCAGAATTACGTGAGGAGGATTTGCTTTCCGGTCCGCATGAGGATGCAGCGAAGGAGATTACCCGTCTACGCCGAGAGCGTGATCTGGCCCGTCAGGAACGTGATCTCCTAAAAAAAGCGCTGGCCTTCTTCGCCAGGGAAAGTCGATGAGGTTCCGGTTCATCGACGCGGAGAGGGCCGGGTTGGCAATGCCGATATTCCGCCTGTGCAGACTGCTGCAGGTCAGCGTCTCAGGCTTCTACGCTTGGCGCAATCGCGGCCCAAGCCAGCGACAGCTCGATGACATGGTTCTACTCGCCCATGTCCGGGCAGCCTTTCGGCGCAGCCGCGAGAGCTACGGTGCAGAGCGGGTCCATCACGAGCTTGCCGAGAATGGGATCGAGGTTGGACGCCATAGGGTGGCTCGGCTGATGCGGGGAAATGGGTTGTCTCCAAAACGGAAACAGAAGTTCAAAAAGACGACGGACAGCCAGCACAACAAGGCCGTCGCATCGAACCTTCTCGACCAGAACTTCTCCGCCGAGGCACCCAACGAGAAATGGGCTGCCGACATCAGCTATATCTGGACGGCACAGGGCTGGCTGTACCTGGCCGTCATGCTCGACCTCTACTCCCGGCGCGTCATCGGCTGGGCCGTGGGCGCTCGCATGACCAGCGACCTGCCGCTCAGGGCGCTTAACCGTGCTATCGGGCTGCGCCAACCTGGCGCCGGTGTGATCCACCATAGCGATCGGGGAAGCCAGTACTGCTCAGACGCATACCAGGCGCGCCTCGGTGAACTCGGTTTCCTCGCCTCAATGAGCGGTAAGGGAAATTGCTATGATAACGCCGTCGTCGAGACCTTCTTCAAAACCATCAAGTCAGAACTGATCTGGAGGACTGTGTTCATGTCAAGAAGCCAAGCTGAAACTGCCATAGCCGGATACATCGACGGGTTCTATAATCCAGTCCGTCGGCACTCGACGCTGGACTTCACAAGCCCTGTCAAATTCGAGGCAGAAGCAATGCAAACGGTGTAGGGCGCCTCCACTTTTCCTGGATGGGTCCAGAGGGCACTTGGTCCAAAGTGATTAAGGAGCTGCAAAATGAAAAGCTACACTCCGGGACGCATCGCCCTTTTGATCATCACCCTTGCCTATATTGGCGTGGGTGCACTGTACTTCACGCGAGAGGGAAATTACGAATTTCTCTGGTACATCGCGACTATGCTCGTCATTCTTGCGTTTGTTCTTTTGACGATAGGCAAGTCTAATTTGCCGACCTGGCTTCTCTCCCTTCTTTGCCTATGGGGACTATTCCATTTATTGGGCGGCGGCCTCGCGGTCGGAAGCGGGATCCTCTACGGCTATGTCCTATTTCCGATTTCGCTCAATGGCGATTTTACTATTCTAAGATCTGATCAAGTCGTTCACTTTTACGGCTTCGGTCTTGTTACGCTCATCATCTATTATCTACTGCGACGCTCTACGGCGCTTGCCAATATATGGATTGGTTTTCTGGCCATTTTTACGGCGATGGGCTTTGGCGCGTTAAACGAGTTGATTGAATTTCTTGCAGACTTAAGCGTTCTCGAATCCGGTGTCGGCGGATATTACAACACCGGTCTCGATATCGTAGCGAATGCGCTGGGCGCTATTTGCGCGGCCCTTATCGCCCCTTATTTGTTCAAAGAGTGTCCGCATTAGTTAAAATGAGCACGCATCGCGCAATAAGTAGTTTAGATTTAAACGGTACTCTTTGCCTGTAGAGGGGATGTCCCGGTCGATGTTGAAAAGTTGAGGTAGGTGTCGCTCTCCTGGAGCCGTTAGGCTCCGGGTGCTGCAAACCCAAAAGGGAGAACGACACCATGGGAAATAATATCCGTAGTTCCAGCCGCCCGAAAGCCCTTGCCCCCTCGATTCCTATGCCGCCGCTGGCGGACGCGATGGACGCAGTCCATCTCAGCGTGGATCGGTTTTGTCTTCTGGCCGGGGTCGAGGCCTTGGCCGAGATGATGGAGGAGGACGCCACGACCGTGTGCGGGGCCCGACATCGCCGCCATGGGGACCGTCGAGGTTATCGCTGACGTCAGACACTGTCCGTCATCAAAACAAATGGGACTGTTGAGCGTGTTTCATAAGGGAGGATCTGGCTCATCTTTGTTTGATGTTAAGCCGCTTGGCGTTGATGGTTCAAGCGGCGGTTTTGGGTGGTCAGTTTTTTGATCCTTTTTCTCTTTTCGATGATGGCGGTGTGGCGTCCAAAGTAGGCGTCGGCTGGAGTTACGTTGCCGATGCTCTCGTGGTAGCGTTGGTTGTTGTAGTGATCGACGAAGGCGCTGATCTGGTTTTCGAGATCGCCGGGTAGATAATAATTTTCAAGCAGGATCCGGTTCTTCAGCGTTTGATGCCAGCGCTCGATCTTGCCCTGGGTTTGCGGGTGATACGGTGCGCCCCGAACGTGATCCATACCGTGGTCCTCGAGCCATTCAGCCAGATCGCCGGAGATATAGGACGAGCCGTTGTCGCTGAGCAGCCTCGGCTTGTGGACGACATTGGCGCGATTGCAGCCTGAGGCTTCTAGCGCCAACTTCAGTGTTGCCGTCACATCGTCCGCCGTCATGTTGGTGCAGAGCTTCCAAGCAATTATGTAGCGGGAATAGTCGTCCAGGATGGTCGACAGGTAAAACCAGCCCCAGCCGATGACCTTGAGATAGGTGAAGTCGGTCTGCCACAGCTGGTTCGGCGCCGTGGTCTTGTCGCGGAACTCATCGACTGCCTTGATGACCACGAAAGCGGGGCTGGTGATCAGGCCGTGGGCCTTGAGAAGCCGGTAAACCAAGGCTTCCGAGACAAAGTAGCCCCTGGTGTCCGTAAACCTGACGGCCAGTTCCCGGGGCGACAGTTGCGTCTCCTCCAGGGCAAGATCGATGATCTGCCCCCGGACATCATCCGGGATCCGGTTCCACATCCGGCCCGGGCTGCTGTTGCGATCCTCAAGACCGGCGTCGCCAAAGGCCAGAAAGCGATCGTACCAGCGATAAAAGGTGGTCTTCGGAATGCCCAGCTTGTCCAAAGTGGACCCGACGCCCAGGTGGGACTGCTCGACCAGGCGGATGATCTCCAGCTTCTCGGATGCGGGATACCTCATTCCTCGCCTCCCCCATGCCCGATCATATTTTTTTTGAGAAGACGGTTCTCCAGCGAAAGTTCGGCGACCAACTCCTTCAAGTCGCGCATCTCCTGGCGCAGGCCTTTAACCTCGCCCGAGGTCGCTTGGCGCCCGGTGTCGCCGGCGAGCCGCTTCTTGCCCGCTTCCAAAAACTCTTTCGACCAGCTGTAATACAGACCCTCGGCGATGCCCTCGCGGCGGCACAAGGCGGCGATGCTCTCCTCGCCGCGCAGGCCCGACACCACGATCCGGATCTTCTCCTCAGCCGTATACTGCTTGCGTGTCTTGCGCCGAATATCCCGAACCGTTCTCTCCGCCGGGTCGTTCTTGCTCATTGATTTCTGTCTCATCTTCGTTCCCTTCGGTCACTACGATGAGCCAGAAATCCTCCGTTATGCAATTACCTCAATTCGTCCCAAAGGCGCTGACGTCAGACACAAAGTGAAGGTGGCCCGGCCACGGGTTCGTGACCGGGCGGGCAAAGAGGTGAGCTTGGAGAGTTGGCAGGCGCTACGCGATGGCAACCTGCTGCTCGAGTGGGCGCTCAACCTGATGGTGCTGAACGTGTCGACCCGCAAGTACCACCGCGCGGTCCGTCTGCCCGAGGGCGAGCTGGCGAAAGCGCGTGGCGACGGCACCTCGAAGTCGGCCGTTTCCCGGCGCTTTGTGGCGCTGTCACGCAAGAAGATGAAGGCCTGGCTCGCCTCGGATCTCTCGGAACTCGACCTGCTAGTCATCCAGATCGACGGTCTGCATGTCGGCGACCATGTCCTGATGGCGGCGATCGGCGTCGATGGCAACGGCGACAAGGATGTCCTGGCCGTGGTCGAGGGGGCGACGGAGAACACGGTCGTCGTCCAGGCCTTGATCGACAATCTCCTCACCAGGGGGCTCGATCCGACACTGCCGCGGCTGTTCATCGTCGATGGCGCGAAGGCACTCAGCAAAGCGATCCGAAACACCTTCGGTGTGGCCGCCGCCATCCAGCGCTGCCAGGTCCACAAGGGCCGTAACATCATCGAGCGCCTGCCCCAACATTTGCACGCGAGCGTCAAGAAGGCGCTCCGTCAGGCCTGGGACCAGGACGACGCAAACAAGGCCGAGCGGCTCTTGCGCAACCTGGTCCGGCGTCTGGAGCATGAGGAACCGGGCGTCTCGGGCAGCATCCTGGAGGGGCTGGAGGAGATCCTCACCGTCATCCGCCTCGGCCTACCGCACGAACTCCGGCGCTCGCTCGCCTGCACCAACATCGTCGAGAACGCGCTCGGCACGGTGCGCCAGGTCACCCGCAACGTCAAACGCTGGAGACACGCCGAGATGGCGCTCAGATGGACCGCCGCCGGCCTGCTGGAGGCCCAGAAAACCTTCCGTCGCCTCAAGGCCTATCGCCAGCTGCCCATCCTCCGAAATGCTCTCCAGGAACACTTGAGAAAGGCTCAGGCCGACAGTGCCATTGAAACCATCATGAAGGCAGCATAGCATCATCAACCAGCGACGCCTGCCCCACGAATTTCAACAGAGATAGGGACATCGCCCCTGTAGATTCGGCGTTGAGGAAACTCATGCAGGTAAAAATGCGTGCAGCCGTGATATTTGTTGCGTTTGGGACTGTCTTCTTAACGGCAGCTAGCGGCGCCTTAAGCGATACGACGGGTGTGGAGCTCAGCGGGCGGTGCGATAGCGCGCAAAGACTCATGCAGGGCAGAGTTGTCGATACCATGGCTGCAGTAAACGCAAGCCAATGCGTATCCTTTGTCGAGGGGCTCACAATTGGTCTGCAGGTTGGTGCTCTTCTAGATGAAGCCGGACGCTCTTATTGCCCGCCGGAAGAGTTTAGCTCGACAAAAGCGATCGCGACAGTTCAAGAATTCTTTTTGGACTATCCGGAATTGACAGGGGAGGAGGCCGGAATCTTAGCAGCCGATGCGCTTCTCACTGCCTGTCCATGCAATAGCACCATGGGCGCAAACGCTAGTTCTATTGAGGCGCTAAGCGGGCTTCGCTAGACGCAAGGGAAGTGTTTACATCGCGCAAGGGGCGCTACGCTTCCCGGCCGTTTATAAACTCTGCAGCACAATTCATTTCGCGAATATCGGATTAGCCGGTTGACGCGCTCCGCGTTGCGAGCGTCTGGATTACGCGTTCCGGAGTCATCGGATATTGGCGCATCCTGACGCCCGTCGCGTCAAAGAACGCATTAGCAATCGCGGCAATAGTTGCGCCCATCACTTCCTCACCCGCGCCGGTCGAGGGCTCCTCCATCCGCTGCACGACAATGGGCGTGACTTCCGGGCATTCCGCGAAGCGTAGGATTGGATAGGAGTCCCAATCGAGGCTGGTTACGTTTTTCTCATCGAACTGGATTTCTTCTTTCAGAGCACGGCTGGTCGCCTGAACCATTTGTCCTATGATCTGGCTCTCGACCGATCCGGGGTTCACCGCAAGCCCGCAATCGAGCGCCCCCCAGAGCCGGGTGACGCGAACATCCCCGGTGCGCCGATTGACCTCGATCTCCGCAACAGCTGCGCTATAGGAGACGTGATGGGTGCCAAGGCCGATTCCCCGTCCACTTACGACCTCTTCGTCCTGAAGCGCGGACGCTGCGGCGCGCGCGGTCCAGCCTGCAGCATCAGCCGCGGCATTGAGCACATCCATCCAGCGCGGACCGGCAATGTTCTTGTGCCGAAATTCGAGCGGGTCCAAGCCAATCATAAAGGCAAGTTCGTCGATGGTCTGTTCCGATGCAAAGCCGTAATTGAGATCAAGCGGTGAGCGAAGGGCTGCTCCGCGCAGCAACCCCACCATCGGCACGGCATGGCTAATGACGCGTCGGCTCGGCAGGCGGTACATCGAGCCCGTGCTGATCGGATTCACAGTGATCGAGTTGCTGCCACCGGTACGCTCAGGCGTGATTTCGTCCAATACGATGTCGTGCACACTCGCGCGGGTGGTCCAGCCATGCTGCCAGCCATGATACTCATAGGCGACGAGTGCTCCGTCCGCATCGACGCCCGCGCGGACATCGGCCACATGGGCGGGGCCGTACTGGTCCCAGCCATGCTCGTCCCAGCGCATGAATTGCACGCGAACAGGACTGCCAATTTCCACCGACATGATCGCGGCGGCCAGCGCCGCATCATTGTAGCAGCTGCGCCCAAAAGTGCCTGCGCTTTCAAAATACTGCACGCGCACCTTATCGGACGCTACGCCCAAGACCGTGGCAATCTCGTCGCGCGTTTCATAGACTCTTTGGGTCGCGCATTGAACGATCACCTGATCGCCGCTCGCATCGGCAAGCGCGCAATTGGGCGCAAAAGGCAGATGCCCCTGATAGGCACCACGATAGCTCGCCTCTGCAATGTGAGCTGCCTGTTGTAAGCCTAATTTCGTGTCGCCGACATCGACGACAATAGTGTCGGTGGTGTCGGCTGCGCGCATCGCACCGTAAAGATCGTCGCTGGGGAGCTGCGGGGTGTCCTGCCATACGACTTCCAGCTGATCTGCCGCTCTGACCGCATCCCATTCGCTCTCTGCGACTACGCCGATGAAATCGCCCTTTCGCACCAGCCTGGCTCCGGGGATGTCTGCGATCGAGTTTTCGTCGACGCTTAAGGGTTTCGCACCGGCACCGAATGCGCGCTGCCCGCGCGGCAATATGATTCGGCCATGCAGCATGCCCGGCAAGCGCAAATTTTGTACGCGCACATGTTTAGCACTGACCTTGTCCGGGATATCGATGCGCGGTACCGATTGGCCAACCAAATTGTAACGGCTGACGGGTTTTAGCGGCGCAATGCCGGATCGTTTGATATTAAATTCTCTATCGCCGATCAGCTCGCCATAGCTCACCGAAGGCGTGGGCTGTCCTTGAACGGAAACAATGCCTCGGTTTACGACGAGGCTTCCAGATTGAACGCGCAACCGCTCAGATGCCAGCCGAAGCAAGGCCTGACGCGCTTCAGCGGCTGCGGCGCGCAGCGGCGGTCCGCCGCGATGGATCGACGAGCTTGAGCTGGTCGCCCCCTGATCCGGCGTCACATTGGTGTCGAGCGCGACGCTGATGAGCTGGTCAAAATCGAGATCGAGCTCTTCGCCGGCAATTTGCAATAGGGAAGTTGTGTTGCCTTGGCCTAATTCGCATTTTCCAAAATAGATTGTGGCGGTGTTGTCGGCATGAATCGCGATCCAGGAATCCACCTCTTGCGGATCGGGTGGACCAGCGATATCGCCGCGCGCGCCTTGGGTCCTTGCGCCCTGGGCCCTTGCGCGCGTCGCCGGAGCCAAAGAAAAGCCGACAATCAATGCACCGCCCGATTTGAGCAGACCGCGGCGCGATAAGGTGCAGTCGGTGTCCGTCATTGTTCCGGCTCCGACATCTTGGCGGAGGCCAGTTGGATGGCTTTCAAAATACTGGGGTAGGTACCGCAGCGGCAGAGATGACCATTCATCGCAGTACGGATTTCAGCTTCGCTTGGCTCGGGATTGTTCGATAATAATTCGGCACCCTTCACCGTCATTCCGTTGTAACAAGCGCCGCACTGCACCGCCTGAACATCGATGAAGGCCTGTTGCAAGGGGTGTAAGGACTCACTGTCTGCAAGTCCTTTCTGATTTGCGTACCAATGGGGAAGCCCCTCGAGAGTCGTCACCGACTTGCCCACGATTTGAGAGACCGGCGTCACGCAGGATCGGATTTCGACCCCGTCGACCAGGACCGAGCAAGAGCCGCACTGCGCCAAGCCGCAGCCAAATCTTGGCCCGCTCAATTCAAGCTCGTTCATCAGGACATAAAGCAGCGGCGTATCGGAACTGGCGGTGATTTGCCGGTCCTCTTCGTTTACGCGAATGTTTAGATCTTGCGCCAATTCAGCCTCCTCACATCGGGCAGGTCCGAAAGCCTTGCAATGTTTCGTAGTCGCCTAACTTAAAGCATGGCTTTTCCGGGTGGAAGGCTCGGAGTTAGCTATTCTGCGGTCTTCTGCCCTCTGGTCACAATTGCACAAGAGCAGATTAGTGATAGCCTCGCGCTGTTCGGCGGCAAGTGGCGGTAGCAATTGGCGGCAGGGCCAATATGGTGCTTGCCCATGGAGTGCAGGATATGTGGATACACAAATTCATTCGTTGCAGCTTAGCGCTCCTGGCTCTTTGTGTGGCGAGCATCCCTGCTCAAGCGCAACGCGATGAAGCCACAGCTATTTTAGAAGAATCCGGCCAGGCCATGGGTGGTTTGCAGGCGCTGCGCGGACTGACTACCGAAGTGCTAGAAGGCTCGGGGCAGCAATTTGAACCCGAGCAGGGTTTAAGGTCTGGCGGCGCGGCCCGGCATGTGGCCGATTTTCGCTATACGCTGACACGGCAAAGCGACGAGCCACGCCTACGCTTGGAATGGAACGCGAGGATGTTTTATCCAAGACAAGGTGCCGTTCAATTTATTGAAATCATCGATGGCGAATATGGGCTTTTGCAGGAAACCACCGAAGAAGGCGGGGCCTCGTCTACGACGCGTATGCATCCCGGGCGGCAGGCAAGCCGCTTACGCGAAGAAATGCGAGCGCCCAGCAAGATTTTGCTTACCGCGCTTCAGAGCGCGAGCCTAACGCGACTCCCCGATTCCGATTTGGAGGGGATTGCCCAACACGTAGTGTCGTTTGAGATCGAAGGCGAGCAGTTTCGGGTCTATATTAATGCGGGCACGAAGCTTCCAACCCAGGTCGACATCCTCGAACACGATACGATCTATGGCGATAGCCATTACTCCCTTCTTTACGCGGATTGGCGGCCGGTGGATGGCATCATGATGCCGTTCGACCTGCGATATGAAATCAACGGCATATTGCTTCAGAGCGAGCGGCTGGAGTCCGTGCGCCACAATGTCGAACTGGCACCAGATACATTCTTGGTGCCCGATTCCATACGCCTTCAAGAAATCGGGGATGTCCCGGTCGATGTTGAAAAGTTGAGGTAGGTGTCGCTCTCCTGGAGCCGTTAGGCTCCGGGTGCTGCAAACCCAAAAGGGAGAACGACACCATGGGAAATAATATCCGTAGTTCCAGCCGCCCGAAAGCCCTTGCCCCCTTGATCCCTATGCCGCCGCTGGCGGACGCGATGGACGCGGTCCATCTCAGCGTGGATCGGTTTTGTCTTCTGGCCGGGGTCGAGGCCTTGGCCGAGATGATGGAGGAGGACGCCACGACCGTGTGCGGGGCCCGACATCGCCGCCATGGGGACCGTCGAGGTTATCGCTGGGGCAGGACACATAGCGAGATCGGCTACCACGGCGGCAAAGTGAAGGTGGCCCGGCCACGGGTTCGTGACCGGGCGGGCAAAGAGGTGAGCTTGGAGAGTTGGCAGGCGCTACGCGATGGCAACCTGCTGCTCGAGTGGGCGCTCAACCTGATGGTGCTGAACGTGTCGACCCGCAAGTACCACCGCGCGGTCCGTCTGCCCGAGGGTGACCTGGCGAAAGCGCGTGGCGACGGCACCTCGAAGTCGGCCGTTTCCCGGCGCTTTGTGGCGCTGTCACGCAAGAAGATGAAGGCCTGGCTCGCCTCGGATCTCTCGGAACTCAACCTGCTAGTCATCCAGATCGACGGTCTGCATGTCGGCGACCATGTCCTGATGGCGGCGATCGGCGTCGATGGCAACGGCGACAAGCATGTCCTGGCCGTGGTCGAGGGGGCGACGGAGAACACGGTCGTCGTCCAGGCCTTGATCGACAATCTCCTCGCCAGGGGGCTCGATCCGACACTGCCGCGGCTGTTCATCGTCGATGGCGCGAAGGCACTCAGCAAAGCGATCCGAAACACCTTCGGTGTGGCCGCCGCCATCCAGCGCTGCCAGGTCCACAAGGGCCGTAACATCATCGAGCGCCTGCCCCAACATTTGCACGCGAGCGTCAAGAAGGCGCTCCGTCAGGCCTGGGACCAGGACGACGCAAACAAGGCCGAGCGGCTCTTGCGCAACCTGGTCCGGCGTCTGGAGCATGAGGAACCGGGCGTCTCGGGCAGCATCCTGGAGGGGCTGGAGGAGATCCTCACCGTCATCCGCCTCGGCCTACCGCACGCACTCCGGCGCTCGCTCGCCTGCACCAACATCGTCGAGAACGCGCTCGGCACGGTGCGCCAGGTCACCCGCAACGTCAAACGCTGGAGACACGCCGAGATGGCGCTCAGATGGACCGCCGCCGGCCTGCTGGAGGCCCAGAAAACCTTCCGTCGCCTCAAGGCCTATCGCCAGCTGCCCATCCTCCGAAATGCTCTCCAGGAACACTTGAGAAAGGCTCAGGCCGACAGTGCCGTTGAAACCATCATGAAGGCAGCATAGCATCATCAACCAGCGACGCCTGCCCCACGAATTTCAACAGAGATAGGGACATCGCCAAGAAATCGAAGGAGAGCCAATCGCTTCGCAATGGATCCTGCGCCGCTTGGCGATGAATGTCAGCTATTTGGATTTTGGCCGAGACATCTTACCGGCGTTTGTGCCGCTCGCGGACGGTGTTACCTAAATCAAGGGAACTTCACATAACAGCGTGCTCATCGAGTTTCTGGATCATCTTGTGGTTGTTGAGGCGCCGCTCTACGAGGAGCGTTCGGAAAACGTGATTGCGGCGATCGAACAGCGCTTTCCAACAAAGCCGATCCGCTATGTGATTCCGACCCATTTCCACAACGACCACTCGGGAGGTATCAGAACATATATGGCGGCCGGGGTATCGGTTATCGCGCCCGCCATTGCTGCGCCATATTATGAGCGCATCGCCGCAGCACCACACACCATCCGCTCGGATCGTTCGGATGCAAGCGGGAATACAGCATTTGTCGAAGCGATCACGGCGCCGAGAATCTTAGCCGACGAAAGCAGGCAGGTTGAAATCTATCCCCATGCCACCTCGCATGCGGACGATTACCAGATCATTTACCTTCCCCAAGAAAAGCTTGTGATTGAAGCGGATCATGTCAGCCCGCGTCTGGGGGGCAGCGTACGGCCAGGTGAGCTACCGCGTTAGCTCCTCGAAGCGATCGAGGAATTGCAGCTGGATGTGCAAACGATCGTCGGCACTCATGGCGATGTCGCAAGTATTAATGAGCTACGTGACGCCGTGCGGGGCCAGGCTCCCTAAAAACGCTCTGCCGTTTCATACTCAGACAGATGAGTGCGACGTACCCGGGCGGGCGATCAGATCCTCCGCAGCGCCTTCTTTAAAGGGCACGTCTTCGGGGAGCACGACCGCAACCGCTCTTACGCGTTGGTGTTCGGGGGCGACCCCCGGCGGCGGGGTGCCGTTCTCCTGAAGTTCCTGCGCGGCGCGCATCAAACGCCGCCGCGCCATGACGACAGCACGATCGGTGCTCACAAGTGTCTCTTGGCTGCGATCGACAATCGGTCCCATGAGTTCCTGCACCGAAGAATCCTGCATCGCGAAGCCGGCGATGCCGCTGTAATAGGTCCCGGCCTTTTGCGCCTTGCGGTCCATGAGAAAATCATTGTCCAGATTCGCGCGAGCCCGCAAGCTGGTGTCGGATTCATAAATCACGTGACGCCCGGAGCCACTCATCATGGCATTGCGTTCTTCATCGCTCATCGGGTGATTTGCGTGATAGTCCCAATTCCACACCCAGCAGCTTTCATCGTTACGTGGAACCCAGAAATGGCCACCTGCCGGATAAACCGAACGGGGAGCGATCATCGAAGTCGCCGGCATTATCCATTGCGTGATGCGCCAATAATATTTGTTGTCTTCCGCCTGGCGTCGTGCGCCGATGAGGAGCCCTCCATCACTCTCGCTCACCTCAAATTTTGGCTTGGTATCGCCGAGATTATATTCATTGCCCTTCGCGCCGCGAAAAAGGGGATCGATCTCAAGCTCGCCGCGATGCAGCCAAGTCGTATGGCTTGAATCGATTCCGCCTTCCAGCCCCTGCAGCCAATTGCACTCCTGCAATCGCCTTGACGTGTAGCTGTGTGAAGTCGGAACGGTACAAAACTCCCACTCCGGTTGTGGCGGCTGAAACTCGGGCGGGCCCAAATAAGTCCACAACACATCACCCCGTTTTACCAGTGGGTATGATCTAAGCTTCACCTTCTGACAAAGCTTGCCCTCCTTCGGCTCGGAAGGAATTTCGACGCATTGTCCCGTCCAGTCATATTTCCAACCATGATAGGGGCAGCGCAAGCCGTCTTCCTCATTGCGGCCTAGCCATAATGAGGTGCGTCTATGGGCGCAGAATTCGTCGACCAAGGAATAGCGGCCCTGGCTGTCGCGCCAGGCCAAGAGCTTTTCGGAAAGAAGTTCAATTCGTACAGGTGGGCAGTCGCTTCCGGGCAGCTCGCTGGCCAGCAAAGCCGGAACCCAATAGCTGCGGAACAGGCGCCCCATGGGTGTTCCCGGGCCCGTCTGCGTAACGAATTCATTCTGTTCTTTCGTCAGCATATAGCGACTTCTCGCAATTCAGTCTTTGCAAAGATGGTTTGCATGCTGCGTTGCACTCCGCTCGCATCCTCTTTGCCATAAATCTAAACATGGCGTCGGTGAAGAACAACGGGAAAAAGTGACGCGTTCGATCGCTGCCGGATTGTCCGTTTTCCTAGCCAAGCGAATCGCGCTCGAAGCCTGCTCTTTGGACAACAACATTGCGCGCTTCTTCGGCCTGCCTCAACACGCTCGGGATATCCACGCCGGTCAAAGCGCCACGCCATTTTTTTGCTCTGCCGGCGATAAACACCGTGTCGACATGGCCTGGGTTCATCATATTGACCACGCTGCCGGGCGCATTGTTCAACGGCCAAATATCTATCTGGTCGGCTTTGAGCAATACGATGTCGGCATCCTTGCCCGGAGTCAGGGTGCCGCATCTCTGCTCGAGACCCGCGCAGCGCGCGCCGTCAATCGTTGCGAATTCGAGTACTTGGCGGCAGGTAAGAAGCGGTGGCGGATTCGGCTCACCATTGCGAGTGCGCTGGAGCACCAGAAGGCGCTGCAGGGTAAGCGCCGCCCGCATCTGCGTGAAGGAATCTTGCGCCATAGTCACTTCTACGTCCGAGCTAAAGCTCGGGCGCATACCATGCTCGAGCGCATCCTGGATTGCCGGCATGCCGTGCCCCATCGTCATCTCGATTGGAATGGAGAGCGACACATGGCCGCCGGTTTCCCGGATAAGCTGCCACGCCTCGTCGGAGAGATGCGTGCAGTGAATATATTCGTCGCCCGGCATAAGCAGTCTGGCGCGGCCAAGCGCCATCAAATTCGGCTCGTTACCATCGTTGATGCCGTGGCAGACCGTATGCACGCCGGCCTCACGCGCGAATCCGAAGATTTCGGCATCAAGCCTGGCGGCGAGTGCGAGCGTTAGAAGCTGGTTATCCGAATTGAAATAAGTCTCGCGCAGACGGTAAAGATCGTGCGGGTATTGCGTGTTAGCCCCGGCGCCGCGCGAATAGGCGTAGACAACACGCAGACCCGATTCCTGAAGGGCGGCAATGCCGGCGTCGCTATGCTCGGGCGAGTGATTAACTTGCGAGGTATCGACGGCTGTCGTGGTGCCGTTGTTGATCATGCTCAGCGCAGAAACGAGAACGCCGGCGTGAACGTCTGATGGATTGTAAACGGAGGTAAGCCTGTCGCTCACTATTTGGCTGTAGTCGGGGTTGAGAAGCCCATTGGTTAGAATGTTCCTCAAAATGCCCTGATAGAAATGGTGATGGGTGTCGATGAAACCCGGGACCACGATCCGGTTGCTTGCATCTACGACCGCAACCGCCTCGTCAGAAACTGGGATCTCCGGCTGGACGGCGACGATTTTGCTGTCTTCGATAAGCACATCGGCTTGAGCAAAATCACCAATCTCATTGTCGAGTGTCAGCACCACGCCGCCCTTAAGAAGGATGCGACGTGCTGCGTCGACCTGAAAAAAATCAAAATCCACGTCTGCCGCGCTTTGCGCTCTGGCTGCTGAGGTCAGGAACGCAGGCGCACCAACCGCGATGCCTGCACTCGATTTTAGAAACGCGCGGCGCGATGGGCGAGTGGACATGAGCTTGCTTTCTCTGCAGATCGCGGGTGAAAAGCAATGACTTGGCGGCCAGCCACTTAAGTTTATGCGAATAGGGACAAACGGAGAAGCCAAAGAGAATCCTAGCGTTTGGCAAACTTATCTGCCAGACGGATGTCAACAATCGGCGCTAATGCGAATTCAATATCCGTCTCCGTGGACCGCACGCTTGAGAGTGCAGCCCAGGAGCCGGAGTTTAGAAGCCAATAAAGCGATATCTACCTGACTTGAACTTTCACAATTTGTGAGGGCGGCCGATAGGACGGGATCCAAAGCGTTGGCCGCTCTGTTCCTTCTTCCACTGTTAAGTCGCGCATCACATAGAGGCTCGGCATCATAAATTCTGTCGCTTCGCCAGTCTCGATATCGATGCGGTGCAGGCGGTTGGCGTTGAAGTCGTTGGTCCACACCCAGCCATTTTCGTCGTCTACCGAAAGCGAGTAGGGCATGGCATAGGGGGCATCGAAAGCTTCGGTTCCCGGAATGAGCGGATATTCCTTGTTCTCACCAGTATCCGGATCGAAGCGAAGAACGCGTCCAGCATAGAAGAGTGCCGTCCAAAAATTATCTTCGGCATCGACCTCGCCGCGGCGAGGTCCAGAAGTTGGCGATGGCACTTCATAGGTCGAGTATTCTGCGGTCTGGGGCTTGTAGAGGCCGATCTGGTTTCCACGCCATATATTCATGAAGGTTCGGCCTTGTGAATCCGTATCTATTCCGTAGTCGCCTTTATTCACCGCGATCGTGTGTTCGGTGAGTTCCCCGGTCGCGGTATCAATCTCTATAAGCACGCCGTCGTCGCCGGGGTGCCAAAGATGATTATTGGGATCGAGCCCGAACATGGAATTTCCGGAGGTGAAATGATCGAATTCTTCGGTGTTGGGATTGTAGCGAACCGTCGCGCCGCCCATGCCGATAATGACATTGCCTTGGCTGTCCATTGCAATATCGTGGGATCCTCCACCCGGATTACCGGCGCGAACCTCACCCGCTGCCATGCCGGTTTCGCGTCCACCACCTGGTGGAATGGGATATGCCATTTCAATTGCCTCGCCGGTGTTTTTGTCCACTCTTCCCAAAGCATTGGAAAAATGATCGGTGTAATAGGCATATTGATCGCCTACGACAACGTCATGTGGCCAAACATGGCGCGTATCGCCGCGCAGCATGTGGAGTTCAAACTCCCCGCCGCGCGGTAGATCATATTCTGTTAGCACCATAGCTGTTGCTTCTTCGGAAGTCGGGCGCGGTCGCAATTCAAACGGGATTTCGCCCGTAGAGTCGGGCCCACGAATCGAAGTGAGGTATTCCGCAAGCGGTTTTACAAACCGCTTCTGGCCATAGGTATAGGATTCGAGGAAATCAACAGAAGTTCTTCTCGTGCTGGCCATGAGATGAATAATTTGCTCCCAGCCATCCTGGTCATATTCGAAGCGCAATGCGCGCTGCAGCGTGTGGCAATTGCTGCATTGGGCAAACAACATCTTCTGATGATCGGTACCGGGAAGCCCGGCCAAAATCTCCGACGCACTCGCGTCTTCGACGGAGGGTGTGCGCGGTACCAACGCAAAATCCGCCTGCATGGGGATCTGATCGTTGAGGGGCACGGCGTCGCGGCTAACATGCTCAAAATCCGGAAGCTGAATGGAAACCGCATTCGATCCGGCGGTGAGATCCGACCAAGCGGGGAACGAATAGTTTCCATCTTGATTGCTATAGACCACCACGCTGAAATTTTTGCCCTCGCCGCGCGCGCGCACCGGAACCCCGACAAGCGCGCTGCCGTCTTCCGACGTGATATGGCCATATAGAAGCGTGCCTTCTTCGACACTGGTCATCGCCCCATTTGGCGAGCACCCAGAAGCAATTGCGACTAGGGCTAACGCGGCGACAGCTTGCAGCGCTCCACGGCATTCGAATTTCGACATCGTGATGAATTCCATAACGCCAACCTCTCTACAGCGTTCAAAGGCGCCACCGGATGCTCTGCATCTCTCGGGCGATCGCCGCATGCTACGCTTGAGGGCGATCTGCTTCAAGCAGCGTTTGAGCTGCAATCTTGGGAAAATTCCAGCTTTTTCTTAAGGGTTTCGACTGAAAACCGCGAATCGACATCTTGCCGTCGGCGTCATGGACCCTCTGCCGCTTCTAAAGGACGGGACAACAGCCAAACTGTCCTGATCTTGATCTTAACAAGCAACGAAGTTGCGCCTCGCCTCAAATCCTCTCCGGGAAACGAATGATGAAATTGTCCCGGTTTGGCAGTCTCACCTCGGGCAGAGTGTCCTTGTCGATTGAATCGTTCTCGCCGATGAGCTCGTTCAGATAAAGCACATAGGCGGTAAGCGCGTAGACCTCCTCGGCGGGGAGCGTATTCGGCGCTGTTGGAGGCATGGCGCGGCGGATGAAGTCGAAGATCGTCGTCGCATAGGGCCAGAAATTGGCGATGCTCTTGCCACCATCCAAAGTTGCGCGCGGCCGGCCGGCATTGAGGGAGGCGGCGATACCGCCTTCGCCTTGAGCGCCGTGACAGGCCGAACATTTCTGCGCGAAGATCGGCGCGCCGAGTGCCGCCGTGCCGCTTCCCGCAGGCAATCCCGTGCCATCGGGCATAATTGTGATGTCCCAGGGAGCGATACCCGCCTCTGAGATCGGCTCGCCAAGGTTTGGGCCTTCGGCAGCAGAAGCTGCCGTAGCAAGTGCAAAGCCGAAAACGCCGAAGACAATCGCGAATCTATGCATAGACATGGCGGACCTCCCCACTTGGATCGACGGCCCAGCTGGTGATGGAATTGAAATGTTGGCTTGGGAAGCCGAGCACGGATGGTGGTCTAGTCGTCTGGCCGCGCTGCGCAATGAAATTTTCGCGCGTCGGCTGCACCGCGCCGGATTCATCCCAGGCGCGGCTTTGAAAGATCGCCGGCTGTCCGTTCCAACGCCAAGGCATGGAAAAACGCGTAAAGGCTTTGGGCAAGACCGGCTCCTGCAGTGCGGCCTCGCCCCAGCTCATGCCCCCATCGGCGGAGACCATCACCTTGGTGATGCGGCCTGTGCCCGAATAGGCGATGCCGGTAATTTCGTAATAGCCAGGCTCGTTCAGCGTCAAACCAGGCGAGGGTTCGGTGATGAAAGATTTTACCTCTTGCAAGAAGTAGAAACGGTAGGCCGTGCCGTCGGGAAGAATTTGCGCGTAGGTTCGTGACTCGTAGTAGGTCATCGCCGGTTCTTCGGTGATGTGAAGGCGACGCAAATATTTGACGTTCATATTGCCTTCATAGCCGGGCAGCCACAGGCGCATGGGATAACCCTGTTCCGGCTGGATGCGCTCGCCATTTTGGTAGAGCGCGATCATCGCGTCGTCCATGCCTTTGGCTATCGGTACGCTGCGCGATAGATTCTTGGCGTCCGCGCCTTCCGCAACCATCCATTTCGCCTTCGGATCTACGCCTACTTCCTCCAGCAGAGTCGAGACCAGGACGCCTGTCCATTCGGCGCAGGAAACAAGACCGTGCAAGGCCTGGACGTTTTCCTGGAGCGGCTCGTTTGAGAACAGCGGCGCCGAATTGCCTCCGCATTCGATAAAACCGACGCGCGAGACCATGGGATAGCGCGCGAGCGCATCCATTGTGAACACCAGCGGTTGTCTCACCATGCCATGGATTACAAGTTTGTGTTCATTGGGATCGATGTCGGGCACGCCGGAATGGCAGATCGAGAAGTGCAGGCCATTTGGCGTGGTGATACCCTTGAGCATGTGATGCGGCGTGCGCGCATGTCCGTTCCGAAATACGTTGTCGGGATTGGTCAATGTGCGCACGACATCGGATTCGAAGGGTGAGCGAGTCTGATAGGGGGCGATGACGCGGCCCCATTGATTACTTCCTGCGCCATCGACAAGCGGCTCGGCTGCCGCCCGCGTTAATGAGGCGCTCAGACCAGTCGCGGCCGCGCCCGCAAAGAGCGCGCCTTGCCCAAGCAGTGCGCGGCGATGCAGCAGCCCGTTGCCGGCAACGCTCTCCGGCTCTGAAATTTTCGTTTCCGTTGGATTTTTTGCCATCGTTCCCTCCTTCGACGACTCGAAATTAGTTCCCCATATTGGTTTGTCCTGTCGCTAAGAGGGTAGCGTAGCCCCGAATGCGGGTCCTGAACACCATCTCTCCGATTATCCCATCTTTGGGAGTAAACCGGGCATCTTCGCCATCCTTGGGGGCACAATGGCCCATGGGGATGTCCCGGTCGATGTTGAAAAGTTGAGGTAGGTGTCGCTCTCCTGGAGCCGTTAGGCTCCGGGTGCTGCAAACCCAAAAGGGAGAACGACACCATGGGAAATAATATCCGTAGTTCCAGCCGCCCGAAAGCCCTTGCCCCCTCGATTCCTATGCCGCCGCTGGCGGACGCGATGGACGCAGTCCATCTCAGCGTGGATCGGTTTTGTCTTCTGGCCGGGGTCGAGGCCTTGGCCGAGATGATGGAGGAGGACGCCACGACCGTGTGCGGGGCCCGACATCGCCGCCATGGGGACCGTCGAGGTTATCGCTGGGGCAGGACACATAGCGAGATCGGCTACCACGGCGGCAAAGTGAAGGTGGCCCGGCCACGGGTTCGTGACCGGGCGGGCAAAGAGGTGAGCTTGGAGAGTTGGCAGGCGCTACGCGATGGCAACCTGCTGCTCGAGTGGGCGCTCAACCTGATGGTGCTGAACGTGTCGACCCGCAAGTACCACCGCGCGGTCCGTCTGCCCGAGGGCGACCTGGCGAAAGCGCGTGGCGACGGCACCTCGAAGTCGGCCGTTTCCCGGCGCTTTGTGGCGCTGTCACGCAAGAAGATGAAGGCCTGGCTCGCCTCGGATCTCTCGGAACTCGACCTGCTAGTCATCCAGATCGACGGTCTGCATGTCGGCGACCATGTCCTGATGGCGGCGATCGGCGTCGATGGCAACGGCGACAAGCATGTCCTGGCCGTGGTCGAGGGGGCGACGGAGAACACGGTCGTCGTCCAGGCCTTGATCGACAATCTCCTCGCCAGGGGGCTCGATCCGACACTGCCGCGGCTGTTCATCGTCGATGGCGCGAAGGCACTCAGCAAAGCGATCCGAAACACCTTCGGTGTGGCCGCCGCCATCCAGCGCTGCCAGGTCCACAAGGGCCGTAACATCATCGAGCGCCTGCCCCAACATTTGCACGCGAGCGTCAAGAAGGCGCTCCGTCAGGCCTGGGACCAGGACGACGCAAACAAGGCCGAGCGGCTCTTGCGCAACCTGGTCCGGCGTCTGGAGCATGAGGAACCGGGCGTCTCGGGCAGCATCCTGGAGGGGCTGGAGGAGATCCTCACCGTCATCCGCCTCGGCCTACCGCACGCACTCCGGCGCTCGCTCGCCTGCACCAACATCGTCGAGAACGCGCTCGGCACGGTGCGCCAGGTCACCCGCAACGTCAAACGCTGGAGACACGCCGAGATGGCGCTCAGATGGACCGCCGCCGGCCTGCTGGAGGCCCAGAAAACCTTCCGTCGCCTCAAGGCCTATCGCCAGCTGCCCATCCTCCGAAATGCTCTCCAGGAACACTTGAGAAAGGCTCAGGCCGACAGTGCCATTGAAACCATCATGAAGGCAGCATAGCATCATCAACCCACGACGCCTGCCCCACGAATTTCAACAGAGATAGGGACATCGCCTGGCCCATTGGTAAGCGATCTATTGTCGAGAATGCTTGAGCAGATTCCATCGAGTAGCCTAAGCTCATGCCTATGAGTCTAGAAAGTTTCTCCGCTTTGCTGGATAGCATTATTGGCTTTGTCTGGGGCCCGGCTATGCTGGCCTTGCTGCTCGGCACGGGCCTCTATTTGACCCTTGGCATGCGCTTCATGCCGATGAGGCGCATCGGCATTGCATTTCGTCTTCTGTTCAAAAGCCGAAGCGTAAAATCCAGTGAACCGGGCGAAATAACGCCGTTCCAATCTCTGATGACTGCGCTTTCGGCGACGGTTGGCACTGGCAACATTGCGGGCGTTGGGACCGCAATCGCGCTGGGCGGACCTGGCGCGGTGTTCTGGATGTGGATCACCGCGCTTGTCGGCATGGCAACGAAATATGCGGAAGCCGTTCTTGCCGTCAAATATCGCGAGACCGATGAACGAGGACGCTATGTCGGCGGCCCCATGTATTACATCAAAAACGGCCTCGGAAAGAATTGGGCGTGGCTGGGTTGGTTGTTTGCGCTTTTCGCAATGATAGCCGGATTTGGCATTGGCAATGCCGTTCAATCTAATTCAGTTGCTGCGGTGGTTAGTGCCAATCTCGGTACCCCAAACTGGGTGACCGGTCTGGTCATGGCCGGCCTAACCTTTATGGTCATTATAGGCGGCGTCAAACGCATCGCGCGTGTGGCCGAAATTATCGTGCCCTTCATGGCCATCGCCTATATCGGCTGCGGGTTGCTGATTTTGTTTCTCAATATTACCGATGTTCCCGAAGGGCTTCTTTTCATCGTGCGAAATGCGTTCACCGATACTGCCGCCACAGGCGGATTCGCAGGGGCCGCTGTTTGGGCGGGATTACGCTTTGGCGTCGCACGCGGCATTTTTTCGAACGAGGCGGGCCTAGGTTCGGCTGCGATTGCCCATGCCGCCGCGCGCACGAACGACCCGGTCCGCCAAGGCCTGATTGCGATGCTGGGCACCTTCATCGACACGCTCATCCTTTGCACCATTACCGCGCTGGTTATCGTGACGGCCCATGTTCCCGTTGAAATGGCGGACGGCTCGACCCAGATGCTCGCAGCTTGGGCATCGGGCGAAACCGGTGCAGCGCTTTCCGCGCTGGCTTTTGGCGCCGGTTTGCCGGTAGGCGGCGCCTGGATCGTGACCTTTGGGCTGATGCTCTTCGCCTTCACGACCATTTTGGGTTGGAGCTATTACGGCGAACGCTCAGCGGAATATCTCTTCGGCGCGCGCATCGTCATGCCCTACCGCTATGTTTGGGTGCTCTTCGTATTTATTGGCGCGAACGTCCAACTCAATCTCGTTTGGGCGGTTTCCGACATCATAAACGCGTTGATGGCGATCCCCAATTTGATTGCGCTGCTTCTGCTCTCCGGCACGGTGTTCGCGCTTACACGTGAATCACCTACCGCACATAAAGGGGAGTGGGTCTCCGCTCCGGCTTAACCTCGAGAACCTGAATTTCTATGCACGCGCGACCAGCATTTTTGTCTGCGGCGGTATATCCGCGTAGAGTTGAATTTGCGTGATGGAACCGGGTTGAGCCATGCGATCAATTGTACGATACGCCTTTGGCTGGCGCGTTCTGCACTGGGCGATAGCTGCATTGGTGCTGACGACGATTCCGATTGGTCTGACGATGGCCTCGCGTGCCGATGCAAATATTTTCGATGCCGTGACGAATACACTTTACGCTGCGCACAAGACGATAGGCTTCACGGTTTTGCTCCTTATGCTTCTACGCATAGGGCTAAAGCTACGCATTGGCGCTCCTGTTTATGAGGCGGCCATGCCACGGGGTTTGGCGATAGCCGCCAGATGCGTTCATCACCTCATATATGTTCTGTTGATCTTGACCCCGATACTGGGATGGGCAGGCGTTACCGCCTATCCTGCGCTCACAATCGCCGGCAGTATTCGCCTGCCGCCGCTTCCCTTCGTGCCGCAAAGCGAAGCACTCGCAGAGCAATTGTTTACGGTGCATGGTTTTTTTGCGCTAACGCTTGCCGCGATCGTGATCGGTCACATCGCTGCGGCAATGAGGCATCTGGTCATCATGCGGGATGGAATATTCCAGCGCATGTGGTTTGGTAAGTGACCCGCACCGCACGACCCGGGCAATCGTTTGGCGCAGGTTTGAAACCTGATTGGCACGGGCAACGCTTAAATGCGCCGGCCCAATGTCTAGCATTGGTGGGCAAAGCGGATCACCGTGAATCTAATTAATACGCATGCCTTTAACCCCCAGCGGAAATGACCAGTTGCCAGTTCGGCCCGGCGGTACTAGCGTTCACTCGATTAAATGACTGGAGTCTGGCGATGATTAAACGCTTTTTGTTCGTCGGACTTATGTCTCTAATGACGATGATTTGGTCGCCGGCATACTCCGCCGCACAACCAAACGCAGAAGACGCGACTCCGCGCCTGACGCTGCCTGTTGAGCCGGGCAACTATCCGGTAGATTCTCTTGTTGCCAATGAAGAGGGCCACGCCGTTCTCATCGCCACTATCGGGGCGGACGGGCAAATGTCGGACGCACGCATCGAACAGTCCAGTGGATATTCTAGGCTCGACGAAGCATCTATTACTCTTGCAAACGAAGCGCGCCTTTCAACACCACCCACAAATGCCGCGGGTGAACCGGTCAGCGTCGAGGTGTTTGTCGACATCGTCTGGGAGTTGCCGGCGGAACCCAGCGTTGCGGCCGGGAGCGCTGCCGGATCGACACAAGAGCAATTGCAGCTAGACCCTTCCAGTGATTTCGCTATTGCCTATTTTAAGCCAAGCGCTGATTTCACCAGATACGATAAGATCATTATTGATGGGCCAGAAGTTGCTTTTAGAGAAGGCTGGCGGCTGCAACATGGTCAGGCCACGCTGAACGATATGGACCGGATCAGGCGGGAGTGCGCCGAATGGTTTCGAGAAACGTTCATTGCTGAGCTTCAAGATGAAGCTGGCTTTCAGTTTGTAGATGAAGCAGGTGAAGATGTTTTGTTGATCCGTGCAGGGATCGGCGAGTTAGACGTCATTGCGCCATTCCTCGCGAGTAACTTTGACCCTGGCTATTCGCTTGCTCAATCAGGAACTACGGCAACCTTGGTCTTGGAATTATTTGACTCTGTTCGTGGAGAAGTCCTTGCTCGGGTGTTCGACCGACAACAATCGTCAAGCGCGAATTTTGATATGCAGGTCACACGATACGGCAACGAAAAGGACGCTAGGGATATATTTGGCGGCTGGGCCGAAATATTGCACGCTCGACTGAGCGAGGGGCGCGTCAACTAGCGGCGTCTTTTCTCTTGCACTCTTTGGACCAAGCGCTTCCGTTTTTGATCCGCTATGGACATTGCTGCACTGCACAATAATGTCCGCTTATGACTGCCGGCTCAGGGGATCGATGCAACACAGGCGTTAAATCTATCTGCCGGGGTTTGGAACCCCAAGGTCTGACGCGGCCGTCCATTCAGCTGACGCGCCACCTTATTTAAGTGAGCTTGCGAATGCACGGATAGGTCAGTCCCCTTCGGAAAGTACTGTCTAAGAAGACCATTTGTGTTCTCGTTAGACCCACGCTGCCAAGGACTTTGCGGATCGCAGAAATAGACATCGATGTCGGTCGCCAAGCTAAAGCGCCGATGATCCGCAAGCTCCTTGCCACGATCCCAAGTCAGCGATTTGTAGAGTTCAGTAGGGAGCTTCCTCGCATGTTTGATCAGCGCATTCACGACGGTCTCCGTGTCTTTGCTCGGGACCTTCACCAGCATAACATAGCGGGTATGACGCTCGACTAAGGTTGCGATGTGCGTGTTCTTCGATCAGGCCAGAAGATCGCCTTCCCAATGGCCCGGAACCGCTCGGTCTTCTACACTTGCCGGGCGCTCGCTGATCGAAACGATATCCGTGATCTGCCCACGCCCATCGCCCTTTGAGCTTGCGCGCTTGGAGCGGCGCATCGTCCGCTTGGAGCGAAGATGCTGCGCCAATTCTTTCCTAAGTGCCCCGCGGGCTTGAATAAACAGGCCCCGATAGATTGTCTCGTGCGACACCCTTTTCGCCTCATCTTTAGGATGCACCTGTTTCAGCCAACCGGCGATCTGCTCGGGCGACCAATTCCCCTCAAGCTTACGCGCTACTGTCTGTCGCAACTGCGCATTGCTGGCCAATTTACATCGCTTCGGGCGCCGCGCGCGCGCAAAGGCTTCTTCATCGGCCAATGCTGCACGGTAGCGATCATAGCCGCCATCGCGACGAATTTCTCGGCTCACCGTCGAGGGAGTGATCCTCCCCCTTTGAATTGGTCCACCCTATTGTGATGGAAAGAGGAGGACCGAAGATGGCTGCTAAGCGCCATAAACCAGAAGAGATCGTATCTAAGCTGTGTCAGGTTGACGTTTTACTGGGGCAAGGGAAGTCTCGGATCGATGCCATTCGCCAGATTGGCGTAACCGCGTTCACCTACTACCGCTGGCGCAAGAACTATGGCGGCATGGGTACAGATCAGCTCAAACAGTTGAAGCGGCTTAAGGTGGAGAACCAGCGGCTTCGAAGGGCTGTTGCGGACCTCACGCTTGATAAGCAGATCCTAGCGGAGGCCGCCCGGGGAAACTTCTAAGCCCCTCGCGTCGTAGGTGTTGCATTGATCAGGTGCGTGACAAGCTGAGTGTTTCCGAACGCCGTGCCTGTCGCGTACTTGGTCAGCATCGCACCACACAACGCCACGATCCAAGGGGCAAAGAAGACGAAGAGCGCCTTGTCGGCGACATGACCGAACTGGCCCGGCAATATGGCCGCTACGGCTATCGTCGCATTGCCGCCCTCCTTCGAGAGGCCGGTTGGCATATCAATGACAAGCGTGTGGAGCGCCTATGGCGACGGGAGGGGCTTAAGGTCCCACAGAAACAGCCGAAGAAAGGCCGCCTGTGGCTCAATGATGGCTCGTGTGTCCGCTTGCGGGCAGGCTATGTGAACCACGTCTGGTCCTATGATTTTGTTCATCATCGAACCGACGATGGGCGCGTGTTCCGAACCCTCAACGTCCTAGATGAGTTTAGTCGGGAATGTCTGGCCATTCGGGTGAAGCGGAAACTCAATTCTACCGATGTGATCGATGTCCTCACTGATCTCTTCATTCTGCATGGCGTACCAGCCTACATTCGTTCCGATAATGAGCCGGAGTTTGTTGCTAAAGCCGTACGCAACTGGATCAGCGTGGTTGGAGCAAAGACCGCCTACATTGAGCCTGGAAGCCCCTGGGAGAACGGCTACATCGAGAGCTTCAACGCACGCTTCAGGGACGAACTTCTCAACGGGGAAATCTTCTATTCTTTGAGAGAAGCACAGATCGTCATCGAGCAATGGCGGCGGCACTACAACACAAAGCGCCCGCACAGTGCCCTCGGTTATCGGCCCCCGGCGCCAGAAACCATCGTCCCGTTGCCAGAAAGACCGACCATGAACTAAGATTCAAACTGGACCAGTCAGTGGGGGCTGATCAAGAGCGAATAGATCGAAAACACAGCACTCTTCAGAAAGCGTTATCAGAGCAGGCGTTTGACGTTCCCATTGGAGCTGGGCTGGCAGTGATTCCACGGCCCAGGCTTCTCGTGCAAGGTGAACCACGGACTATGCCTTTGGCTCGTAAGCACAAACTCAGACTCCTCCGTTTGCGCCAAAGTGTTGCGTCCATCGCTTGAGACCGCCCCCCGAAAGATGGGGTAATCGGCCGGCGCTCTTATCTCTGACGATTGTGGGTGCGGTGGACCCATCCAGGAAAAGTGGAGGCGCCCTACACCGTTTGCATTGCTTCTGCCTCTAATTTGACGGGGCTTGTGAAGTCCCGCGTCGAGTGCCGACGGACTGGATTATAGAACCCGTCGATGTATCCGGCTATGGCAGTTTCAGCTTGGCTTCTTGACATGAACACAGTCCTCCAGATCAGTTCTGACTTGATGGTTTTGAAGAAGGTCTCGACGACGGCGTTATCATAGCAATTTCCCTTACCGCTCATTGAGGCGAGGAAACCGAGTTCACCGAGGCGCGCCTGGTATGCGTCTGAGCAGTACTGGGCGAGTTCAATCGGTCGTCGCAACACTCTGGCATAGGAGGTTGCTATGACGGTACGCAGACGGCGGTCGGATCGGTCTGGACGGAGCAAGTTGCATTCGCCAGGTCGACCGGACTCGGCACGGCGTGGGGAGCTTGTTCGGTTCTGGGCAGCGATTGCGACGGGGCGTTCGAGCGAGGACGCGGCCCGAGATGCCGGTGTATCCCCTCCGGTAGGCTCGAGGTGGTTCCGGAGGTCGGGCGGCATGCCACCATCACATTTATCGCAATCGGCCAAGCCGCTGTCAGGACGTTACCTGTCTTTCGAGGAACGTGAGGAGATTGCTCTTCTGCGCGCTCAGGGAAGAGGCATACGTCATATTGCTTGCCGGCTGGAGCGAGCACCGTCGACGATCTCCCGCGAGGTGCGGCGCAACGCGGCGACCCAAAGCGGTGGCCTGGACTACCGAGCAACGACGGCGCAGTGGCATGCTGATCGATCAGCCAAAAGGCCGAAGCCTGCCAAGCTGGCAACGAATGAGGCGCTGCGGCGCTATGTGCAGGATCGGCTTGCGGGTCGGATCTCGGCACCGGATGGAACGGTGATCGAGGGGCCACGCGTCGTCTGGAACGGTCGTCGGCATGGGCCGCGGCAGCGCAGGCGATGGGCCAGGGCCTGGAGTCCTGAGCAGATCGCGCATCGTCTTCGGATCGACTATCCTGGGGACGGGCCCGAGGATCAAGCGATGCGGATCAGTCATGAGGCGATCTATCAGGCGCTCTACGTACAGGGCCGCGGCGCTCTACGTCGTGAGCTGACCGCCTGCCTTCGCACGGGAAGGGCACTGCGCGTGCCTCGGGCACGTAGCCGCCGGCGGGGAAAATCTTTCGTCACGCCTGAGGTCATGATCAGTGAACGATCGGCGGAAGCAGCTGATCGGGCCGTACCCGGACACTGGGAAGGTGACCTGATCATCGGCTTGGGCAGATCGGCGATCGGCACTCTGGTGGAACGCACCACGCGGTTCACAATGCTGCTGCATCTTCCCCGAATGGAAGGCCACGGCACCGTCCCGCGCGTGAAGAACGGGCCTGCGCTTGCCGGTCATGGGGCTGAAGCGGTTCGCGGTGCCATCGCCCGGACGATCACGACATTGCCAGCGCAGCTTCGCCGCTCGCTGACCTGGGACCAGGGAGCAGAGATGGCCAGGCATGCGGATCTGCGGATCGCAACCGGCCTTCCCGTCTACTTCTGCGAACCGCACAGCCCTTGGCAACGCGGAACGAACGAGAACACTAATGGACTGCTTCGACAGTACTTCCCGAAAGGAACCGATCTGAGCGCACACAGTCCGGACGTACTCGCAGTTGTTGCTGACGCGCTTAATACACGGCCCCGCAAGGCCCTCGGATGGAGAACTCCCGCCGAAGCTCTGGACCAGTGCTTGCAGGCCAGTCAAACTGAACGTGTTGCGACGACCGGTTGAACCCGCCCTGGCTTCCCCGATCGCTATGGTGGATCACACCGGCGCCAGGTTGGCGCAGCCCGATAGCACGGTTAAGCGCCCTGAGCGGCAGGTCGCTGGTCATGCGAGCGCCCACGGCCCAGCCGATGACGCGCCGGGAGTAGAGGTCGAGCATGACGGCCAGGTACAGCCAGCCCTGTGCCGTCCAGATATAGCTGATGTCGGCAGCCCATTTCTCGTTGGGTGCCTCGGCGGAGAAGTTCTGGTCGAGAAGGTTCGATGCGACGGCCTTGTTGTGCTGGCTGTCCGTCGTCTTTTTGAACTTCTGTTTCCGTTTTGGAGACAACCCATTTCCCCGCATCAGCCGAGCCACCCTATGGCGTCTAACCTCGATCCCATTCTCGGCAAGCTCGTGATGGACCCGCTCTGCACCGTAGCTCTCGCGGCTGCGCCGAAAGGCTGCCCGGACATGGGCGAGTAGAACCATGTCATCGAGCTGTCGCTGGCTTGGGCCGCGATTGCGCCAAGCGTAGAAGCCTGAGACGCTGACCTGCAGCAGTCTTCACAGGCGGAATATCGGCATCGCCAACCCGGCCCTCTCCGCGTCGATGAACCGGAACCTCATCGACTTTCCCTGGCGAAGAAGGCCAGCGCTTTTTTTAGGAGATCACGTTCCTGACGGGCCAGATCACGCTCTCGGCGTAGACGGGTAATCTCCTTCGCTGCATCCTCATGCGGACCGGAAAGCAAATCCTCCTCACGCAATTCTGCGACCCAGCGGCCGAGCGCGCTGACGCTGATCCCAAGATCTCCTGCTATCTGCCGCTGCCTGCGCCCGCTCGTCTGTAAAAGACGGACGGCTTCTTCCTTGAAGGCCCGATCAAACCGCCGGCCCTTGTTCCCATTCTGCTTCGACATTTGCACCTCCTGCGATCAAAATCCTATCGCAGGACGTCTCCACTTTCGTCAGCAGGGTCCACTGCGCTTCAGGCTGATGTTAGCACGGGGTCAGTTTTTGCTGCCCCAAACATCAAACAAGGAGAAGCGCAGCATGGAACATTTTGCCGGATTGGACGTATCGGTCAAGGAGACGAGCGTCTGTATTGTGGACGGCACGGGCAAGATCGTGCGGGAAGTGAAGGTGGCAAGTGAGCCGGAGGCGCTGCTTCCGGTGCTGACGAACCCTAGCTACCACTTCAAGCGCATCGGATTGGAAGCCGGACCCTTATCGCAATGGCTCTTCAGTGCTCTTGCCGAAGCGGGCTTGCCGGCGATTTGTGTCGAGACCCGGCATATGAGAGCGGTCTTGAAGGCCCAGATCAACAAGACGGACCGCAACGATGCGCGGGGGATGGCGCAGATGATGCGGGCGGGGCTCTATCGTCCGGTGCATGTAAAGACGTTACGCAGTCAGAAGCACTGAATGCTGCTGACCCACCGCAAGCTGCTTCAGTCGAAGGCTATCTCCATCGACAACGATCTGCGCGGGACCTTACGCAACTTCGGGCTCAAGGTCGGGATGGTGGGGGCTCTGAAGTTCGAGGCACGCATTCGGGAGCTTGTCGCGGACCTTCCGGATATGGCCCTTTTAGTCGAACCGCTTCTTATCGTTCGGCGGGTCCTTCGCGATCAGCTCGCCATCCTGCACCGCAGTTTGCTGGCCATCGTGCGGGACGATGAGGTCTGCAGGCGTCTGATGAGTATCCCTGGGGTCGGCCCTGTGGTGGCTCTGACCTTCCGCGCCAGTGTCGATGTGCCGGCCCGCTTCAAAAACTCCAAGGCGGTTGGGGCGGCATTTGGGCTGACGCCGTCCAAATATCAATCGGGCGAGATCAACCGATCCGGCGCAATATCGAAGTGCGGGGACGAGATGGTGCGGGCGATGCTCTACGAGGCGGCTCATATCATGCTGGTGCGTTCGACAAGATGGTCTTGGCTCAAGGCCTGGGCCATAAAGATCGCCAAGAAGCGCGGGATGAAGAAGGCGATCGTGGCGCTGGCACGCAGACTGGCTGTGGTCATGCACCGCATGTGGATGGATGGCACCGAGTTCCAATGCACAAGGGAAGGCGCAGTGGCATGAGCGCCAAAGCCAATCAAAGAGGATAGGAGGATTTAGGTTCCACCAAGCGGTGGAGTGATGTCCCTCGCGGGACGATGGATGAGGTGAGTTCGTATGTCCGCTTGGACCTGCCGTCCGTCCGATGGCAAGGCCGCCCGAAAGATTGTTCCGCCTCGTCTTCGAACCCCATGATGGAAGGGCCTTAAGTGCCGATTCCGAAGAGAAGCGCGAGCCCGCGAGAGACATAGAAACCGCAACAGTGGAAAGTCTGAAAGTGCTTGACACCCAATGGCCGATTAGAGAAGCGGACATGGCGTTTCCTTGCTTTGGGGTAAGTGAATTGTTTCGGCGCGAGCGTGGAAATTGGCCTTGCGTTGCGCTGCGTCTTTCGCAGCCGGCTTAAACCGAGCCCGCCTAAACCGAGAACGAGGTCCCACAGCCGCAAGACGCGGTGGCGTTCGGATTGTTGATCTTAAACGCGGCCCCGATCATCTCATCGGAGAAGTCGATTTCGGAGCCGTTCAAAAAATCCAGCGATGCCGAATCGATCAGGACGGTCGCTCCCGCTTTCTCGATGACGAGATCGTCATCAGCCCGCATATCATCGAGTACGAAATCATACTGAAAACCCGAGCAGCCGCCCCCCGTGACTGCAACGCGCAGCATTGTGGACGTAGGCTCCTCTTTGAGGATCGCCGCAATGCGCTTTGCCGCCCGGTCGGTCAGGCTGACGGGAAGCGCTTCGAGTGTTGCTTCATCGTTCATGCGAAACAGTTTAACATGAGTGTATATCTAAGTCCTAAGCCGCTATAGAAAAGTCCCTAATGAGCAAGGCTTTCAAGCATTTACCACCCGGCAAGCTTCTAGGGCTCCGGTTTGTCGCCCGGGGCCGCGCCCCTTATGCGACGAATCCAGAGGACAGCCGCGGTCGCTATTGGCCCGAGCAGGAAAGCCCAACCCGGACCTGTTATCAGCGGGACCGTGATCGAGTGATCCACTCGGCCGCGTTTCGGCGCTTAAAACATAAGACCCAAGTATTCGTGCAACATGAAGGTGATTATTATCGCACGCGCCTTACGCATTCGCTGGAAGTTGCCCAAATCGCCCGCGCGATTGCGCGCGAACTCGGCCTTGACGAAGACCTTTCCGAAGCGCTCGCACTAGCCCATGATTTCGGGCATCCGCCTTTTGGGCATGCCGGCGAGGACGCGCTTGACGCTTGTATGAAGGGCTATGGCGGTTTCGATCACAATGCCCAGGCATTGTCGCTAGTTACGCGGTTGGAGCACCGCTATGCCGCATTCGACGGCTTAAATCTTACTTGGGAGATGCTAGAGGGGCTTGTCAAACATAACGGCCCGCTCAAGGCGGGAGCGGACAACGCTGATTTGCCGGAAGCCATCGCGGGGTTTCCTTGGGACTTAGAGATTTCAAGCTTTGCGGGTCCCGAAGCACAAATTGCCGCGCTTTCGGACGATATCGCCTATGTAAGTCACGATATAGATGATGGCCTGCGCGCGGGACTGTTTCAGCCTGCCGATTTGTTCGACGTACCTCTCGCCGGAACCTTTTTTCGCGAAATCGCACGCGAATACCAAAACATCGAGCTAGGTCGCCTTATCGGCGAGGCCATTCGGGGTCTTTTTGGGCAGATGGTAGGTGACGTCGTATCGGAGACCAGTAGGCGCCTTCAAGAGACGGCACCCGGCTCCGCCGCTGAAATTCGTGCTCTTGGCACACCGATTTCGGCGTTTTCTGAATCACTTTTGCCGAATCTATTGGAGCTTAAGGCGTTTCTCTTCCAGCGAATGTATCGCCACGCCAAAGTAACTGAGGTTATGGATCGTGCACAAAGCCTCTTATCCGAGCTCTTTTCCGCTTATTTGAACGATCCTGGCCTTTTGCCGGCGGACTGGGAAAAATCTCGCGGAGAAGGCGAGGAAACAACTAACGCCCGTGCGGTTTGCGATTATATTGCCGGAATGACCGATGCCTACGCGCAGGCCGAATATAAGCGAATATTCCACATGGAATTTCGCCTCTAAAGAGTTGAATCATGTGGCTTTCCGGTGATTCGGAGTGGTCCCGATGATAGATTTGTCTCCACCGCGATTCGGCTGCCCGATTCGCCTACACGATTCAATTGAACCATTCGCTGGACGTTTGTTATGGCCAACTACCACCGCGAAGTTTATCAGCCCTCGCTCGAAGATGGGCCGACCTATGATTTGCAGGACGACGAAGTCGACGAAGCGCGCGCGCGCCTTCCGCTTCTCATAGTCATCGCACTTCTTGTTCTTGCGTCTTTCCTAGGTGTGGTTTGGTTAGCTTACAATCAAGGGCTCGAGCGTGGTTTGGTTGTGGCTCCCGCCGTCATCGATGCGCCCGGTATTCCGATCCGCACCGCCCCGCCGGAGGACAGCGTAAGCGTGCCCTATACCGGTCTTAAGATTTACAACGATCCAATCCCACCGGACCAAGAGGCGGAGGGCTCGAATCTGGCTGAAGCTTCGCCGGCACCAGATGCTGCACCCCAGCCCGATGCGCCTCCCACTGCGGCTCCGCAGGCACAAGCCGTGGCCGCTGTGACCGCGCAACCTGCGGCCCCGGCTCAGCCCCAACAGCCGCCCCAACAGCCGACTGCTGCACCCGCGGTGGCGACGAACGCACCAGCGCTGCAGGGCGCTAGCGCAGCGCCTGCGGCATCCGGCGGGGCTGTATTGCAGGTTGGGGCCTTTCCCAGTGAAGCTATGGCGCTGGAGGCGTGGGAAACATTCCGGGCGCAACATGGCCTTATGGTTGCCGGTCTTAGCGAGGACATTCAGAGAGCAGATCTCGGCGAAAACGGCATTTGGTATCGCGTGCGTATCGGTCCCTTTCCCAACGACGTAACAGCAAGCGCAGCATGCGAAGACTTGATAGCAAATGGTGGCGGCTGTTTTGTGGCCGCGCCTTAGGGTGAGCGGTCTAAGCGAAGGACGGCAATATGTCCGCGAGCGCGGCAATCTACGGATGCCAGGGGACCGAACTTTTAGCCGAAGAGCGCGCTTTCTTTCGCGACGTACAGCCCTTTGGCTTTATTCTCTTCGCGCGCAACTGTGCCGATCCGGAACAAGTTCGATCCCTTTGTGTCGCTTTGCGCGAAACGATCGGCGATACCTCAGCGCTTATTCTAATCGATCATGAAGGCGGCCGTGTCGCACGCCTCAAGCCGCCGCATTGGCGGTCTCGACCGCCCGTAAGGCAATTCGGCATGATGCATAAGGTCAATCCTGCCGCTGCGCGCGAGGCGGCCTATCTTGATGCGCGCCTCATCGCCGAGGAATTGCGCGAACTGGGTATCAATGTGGATTGTGCGCCGGTTCTAGATGTGCCGGCAAAGGGCGCGCACGAAATCATAGGCGATCGGGCTTATTCCGAAGATGTAAGCATTGTTATCGAACTTGGAGGTGCGGCGATCGAGGGATTTCTCGAGGGCGGAGTTCTGCCGGTCATTAAGCACGTGCCCGGCCACGGGCGCGCCGAAGCCGACTCCCATCATGCACTGCCGAGGGTGTGCGCCAGTGCCGAGGAATTAAGCGCGCAGGATTTTGTTCCGTTTAGAAGCCTGAACTTTGCACCGCTCGCAATGACGGCGCATGTTGTTTACGAAGCGCTCGATGCGCAGCGCCCCGCGACGACGAGCCCTAAAATCATTCGAGATGTCATACGGGGCGAAATCGGTTTCGATGGATTTTTATTGAGCGACGACATCTCGATGAAGGCGCTCTCGGGTCCGATTGGTGCGCGTGCGAAGGCGGCTTTGTTTGCGGGCTGCGATGCTGTGCTTCACTGCAACGGTCGCATGGACGAGATGGTTGAAATTGCAGAAACGGTTCCACCTCTTTCCGAGCGGGCCATGCACCGGGCCGAGGCTGCGCGCGCGCAATTGACAGTAGAGAGTTCACTCGATATCGCGGCGGCGGAAGCAAAGTTTGAGGATATGTTGGGAGCCGCGGCGTGAGCGAGACTGAGGAAATTAAAGATACTGAATTTGGCGCGGCGGCTTCCGCATCGCCCGATGATGCGTTGATTATTGAAGTCGACGGTTTCGAAGGACCGCTGGATCTATTGCTGGCGCTCGCGCGAACGCAAAAAGTCGATCTCGCCAAGATTTCGGTTCTAAAACTCGCAGATCAGTTTCTTGTCTTTGTGGAATCCGTGCGCCGGCGCGATCTCGAATTAGCAGCAGATTACTTAGTGATGGCGGCATGGTTGACCTATCTCAAGTCGCGTTTGGTGCTGCCTCAGGCCAATCCCGAGGAAGTTGCCAGCGCTGAGGAAGCAGCAACATTGCTGCGTTGGCGTTTGCAGCGTCTGGAAGTGATGCGTGCGTCTGCTGCGCGGATCATGGCGCGCGAACGCTTGGGCCGGGATGTTTTAGCGCGCGGAGATCCAGAACCTATTGTAGTCATGCGGACCCGCAATTATGTCGATTCGCTTTACGATCTCCTAAACGCTTATTCGCAGCAGCGCATCAAACGGGCGGGAATGAATGTCTACGAGTTGGTTCGACCGCCGGTCCTTCTAATGGAGGAGGCGCGCGAGCGCATAGAACGTGTCATGGGCCAAATTCCACAGTGGAGCTTGCTGACAAAATTTCTACCAAAGGATTGGGGCGCCGGTCCGCGCCGGCGCTCGGCTATTGCCAGTATGTTCTCGGCCTGCCTGGAAATGACGCGCGATGGACAGCTTGAAATGCGTCAACTCACGACATTTGGAGAATTATTCATAAAAGACCGCCAACCCGATACACAGGAGGGTAAGTGACGTGGTGCGTGCAGCTGGCATTGCCGAGAATATCGTGGAAGAGCCTATTGACGGGGCGAAGGTCAAAATACGACATAGACCGAAGGTAAAATTACGTATGGCCAAGTCAAAGACGAAATTGAAGCCGGTCCCGAAGCCCGACGAGCCGGAAAGGGATGACCCGGCGGCAGCTGCTGCGCCTGATGCAATGCATTTACGCGTTGTAGAGGCTTTGCTTTTTGCTGCATCGGAACCTCTGTCTCCAGCAACACTCGCGGCAGGCCTTCCCGCCGATACCGATGTTTCGACGATACTTTCGACGCTGCAGTCCAACTATGAGGGGCGCGGGGTAAATCTCGTAATGGTGGCGAGCAAATGGCAGTTTAGAACGGCGAAGGATCTTGGTTTTCTGCTTCACAAGGAGAAGACGGAAGAGCGCAGACTTTCGCGTGCCGCGATCGAGACATTGGCCATCATCGCCTATCATCAGCCTGTAACACGTGCAGAGATCGAGGATATTCGCGGAGTCATGGTCAGCAAGGGCACTGTCGATATGCTTATGGAAGTGGGTTGGGTGCGCATTCGCGGCCGTAAGCGTACGCCCGGACGTCCCGTAACTTATGGAACGACGGAAGGGATGCTTGTTCATTTCGGACTGGAGAGCGTTTCAGACCTACCAGGTCTTGACGAACTCAGAGGGGCGGGCTTTTTGGAAGCAGCGCCTCCGGCCGGGTTCGCTGTGCCCAATCCTTCGGACGAGCTAGCTGCGGACGAAGACCCATATGAGGAGGAGGAATCTCTTCTTCCTGACGACATGCCGCCGGATGACTTGTTCCAAGAGAATATGTCCCCAGGTGACATGCTGACCGATAAGGATCCGTGATAGGATTGTCTCCACACCACTCGTGATCTCTGGCGTCCGCCGGTAGATCAATTCCACGGCAGTTGTAAACGCCCTAAGCCACAGCGAACATGTCCGAAACCAATCCCCATGCCGTGAGTCAGAGGGGAAAGTGCTTTGTCCTTTCGGTTGTCTTTCTTGACATGGTCGGGATCGGAATTGCATTTCCCTCGGTTCCGATTTTCCTCGAATTATTTGTTGAGACACGTGCACAGCAGGCTCAGTGGTTCGGAATAATTGCCGCCAGCTACGGCCTAATGCAGTTTCTTTGTGCGCCGGTTCTTGGTGCTGTTAGCGATCGGTTTGGCCGCCGCGTAGTACTGATTGCGGCGCTAATCGGCCTTGGATTTCACTACATAATTATTGCCACAGCGGTCTCGGTTTGGATCGTGCTTCTCGCGCGGATGATCGGCGGTATCACAGGCGCGAGCTTCTCGGTGGCAAATGCCTATCTGGCGGATGTCTCAACGCCCGCAGACCGAGCCAAGAATTTTGGCATGGTGGGCGCAGCATTTGGACTCGGTTTCATCTTCGGTCCGGCAATAGGCGGCGTGCTTGGGGAGGTTGATCCTTATCTGCCTTTCTATGTTGCGGCAGCGCTTTCATTTGCAAACGCGTTTTACGGATATTTGGTTGTGCCGGAATCTCTGCCCCGCGAGAACCGCACTGCATTTTCTCTTGCAAAGTCTAATCCATTCCGCTCGCTTGCCAATTTGGTGCGTAGCAACGCCGTTGGTAGCCTCGTTATTGCGTTTGCGCTGTTTACCCTTGCCCACATGACCATGATTCAAACATGGGTGCTCTACACACGTTTTCGGTTCAACTGGGGAACGTTGGAGAATGGCTTGCTTCTTGCCTGCGTTGGTCTTTTATCTCTGATCGTTCAAGGCGGGCTTATCGGCAGGCTGGTCAAGCGATTTGGCGAGGAACGACTTGCGCTAACCGCCATTGGCGTCAACGTTTTCATTCAGATTGCCTATGGGACGGCACAGTCAGGATGGATGATGTATCCAATTCTGTTCTGCGGGTTTCTCATTTTTACCGCTGGTCCGGCGATGCAGGGGGTTGTTTCTAAGGCGACCGATGCCAGTGCACAGGGTGTGACATTGGGTTCATTGCAATCGATTAACAGTCTCGCACTGGTGCTTGGCCCCTTGATGGGAAACTGGATATTGCAACAGGTGGCGGATCTTCCTTCTACGGATTTTCGAATTGGTGCAAGTTTCTTCTTCTGCGCAGCGCTAAACGTCGCCGCTTTTATTCTTCTGGCCTGGCGCTTACGCAAATCCGTGGTTTCGTCGAAGGCCTGATACTTAGAGCATGATACGGCCAGATTGAACCAATTCTGTTTGCGGCCCGGCGAGGAGATCCACGCGGAAGGCGGCGAAGCGCGATGTATGCGCATCGGGTAAGCCGTATGACAAAGTGGACACCCGCCGGACGCAAACCCAAAGGGACGGGCGTGTTTGCGCCAAATACTGCGGGCTTTGTCACGACCATAGCCCCGCTATGCTATTCGACAAATCCCTTGACCTTGTCGCAAACACGCCACGTCAGAATGGTTCAATCTGGCCGTGTCATGCTCTAGCACGCTACGTCGTTTCCAACGCCGTCTTGCGGCGCGGCGATTTACGTTCTCCGGAGTGCGGATTTTCAATAACCGCCGCCTCACCATTGATGAGCGCAATTGCCAAACGCCCTTCACAGAGTGCACGTGCGTCATTTCCGAATACTTCGCCGCGCCAACCTTGCAATGCCGGGTGGTTGTCATCCTCTCCCGCAGCAAGTCGCTCAACATCATTACTGTCGGCAATGAGCCGCGCGGCAACCCCATATTCGTTCGCGCGCAAACGCAAAAGCGTTTTTAACAAATCGAGTGCAGCAGGGGAGGTGCTGCGCCGGCGGCCAGGCATCGGCAATACATGCTCCGACAGGGGGCCCCCACGCGCAGAGTTCAATGTAGAGAAAAGCGATTTTCCCAGTTTGCCGCCTGCGAAGCCTGATTGAACGCCGCGTATGTTGGAAAGCGCTTCCAGCTTCGATGGTGGATGCGCCGCAATCTCCATAATCGCTTCGTCTTTTATGACGCGGTTGCGTGGGACATCGCGCGTCTGTGCCTCTTTCTCGCGCCATTCGGCAAGGGCGGCGGCAATGGTAAGGAGGCGCTTATTACTGGAGCGAATTTTCAATCGTTTCCAGGCGTCTTTTGGTTCAAGGCGATAGGTGGCTGGATTTTTGAGCGTGGCTTCCTCTTCCTCTACCCAATTTGCTCGGCCGTTTTTTTCAAGCGCCGAGGCAAGATATTCATAGATAACGCGCAGATGGGTCACGTCGCCAAGCGCATATTCGAGCTGACGTTCGGAAAGAGGCCTTCTGCTCCAATCGGTGAAGCGTGTGGATTTGTCGATCTCCGCTTTTGCAATTCGCCGAACCAATGTTTCGTAGGACGCCGCTTCCCCAAAGCCGCAAACCATCGCCGCGATTTGGGTGTCGAATAGCGGGTCGGGAATGGTTTTTGCCTGGTGGAAGAAAATTTCGACGTCTTGGCGCGCGGCGTGAAAGACTTTCACGATTTTTTTCGAGGCCAGGAGCTCGTAGAATGGCGCAAGGTCAATGCCTTTGGCCAATGGGTCGATGACGCCGTCGGATTTAAGCCCGGCAGCCTGGATGAGGCACAGCTTGGACCAAAAGGTGGAATCACGCATGAACTCGGTATCAAGAGCGACATAAGGCCCCTTGGCGAGTTCGGCGCAAAAACTCCCCAGCGCCTCGGTGTCGGTCACTATCCGCATGAGGAGGGTCTTATCGGATTCGCGGGCTTATTGTCCCGCTCACAGAGGGTAAATTTGGGGAATTATATACCTGTTTACCCAGATCGTGGCTGGGTAGGGGTGGACGTGCCATGATGGGTGGATGGGATGGGTCAGCACATGGCTTAACGGGGGGCGGGCCACACCCTTACATAGGGGATTGGCACCTAGCAGCATGGCGTCATGTTGCGGGGGATAAAGAACGCCGTCTCTGTTGTTCTTGTTGTCGTCTTCACAATCTTGGTCACGATCTGGGTGGAGGCGGAAATGACTGCAGATAGCCAGGCACTTTTCTGGCTTGGAGTCGCTTGCGTCATTCTCCTTGCCTTTGTTGGTGTTCTCCATTGGGTGTGCTGGAGACAGGACAGGGTCCGCGAGGCGAGAAGTGCTGCCTTTGGGGCATTATTTATTGCCTATAGGGGGTATGGGTCGGGGTGGGATTATCAATTCTACAATGCGCAAGAGGCCGTCCGCGACCTATTGTCTGTATTGCCCAAAAGCGACAAACAAGCCGCGCCTCCGTCTTTACAAAGCCGAGACGACTTACTCGATTGGCTGGACTTCGTGCAGAAGCGTGTTGAGGTGGGAAAAGTGGCCGATGTTGGTAAGAAGATGGAGAAAAAGCCCACTTTCCTCTTGACGTTACGCCGATTATTGGGTAAACTGCGCCAGTAATTCAGAGGCAGTCTTATGGCACATAATGCACCAGGAAAACACTTCAGGCACGGGCTCTCAGTCAAGTCTCTGTTCCGCATGTTTCCTGATGATGAGACGGCAGAGCGGTGGTTCACGGAAGCCCGGTGGCCGGACGGAGTGCATTGCCCAGTGTGCGGCTCCTTCGATGTCCAGGATCGCCCCACGCGCAAGCCGCAGCCATATCGTTGCCGGTCATGCCGGAAAGACTTCTCTGTCAAGACTGACACCCTCATGCACAGCTCGCCCCTGGGCTACCAGACATGGGCCGTCGCCATATACCTCATCACCACCGGCTTGAAGGGCGTGTCTTCGATGAAGCTGCACAGAGACCTGGGCGTAACCCAGAAGACAGCATGGCACCTGTCCATGAGAATCCGCGAGACGTTTGAGGATGACGCAGTTATTTTCCAAGGCCCGGTAGAAGTTGATGAGACCTTCATTGGAGGGAAAGAAAAGAACAAGCACGCTCACAAGAAGATCAAGGCGGGCCGTGGCCCTGTTGGCAAGGCCATAGTCGTAGGAGCCAAGGACCGGGAGACAAACGCCATCAGCGCCGCCGTGGTCGGAAATACCGATGCCGAGACGCTACAGGGCTTCGTGGTCGATAACGCTGCCGAAGGCGCGACCGTCTACACGGACGATCACGGCGCCTATAAGGGCATGCCTTTCGAGCATGAGGCAGTCCGTCACAGCGTCAGCGAGTACGTGAACGGCATGGCGCACACTAATGGCATTGAAAGCTTCTGGAGCCTTCTCAAACGCGGTTACCACGGCACCTACCACCACATGAGCGAGAAGCACCTAGGCCGTTATGTTGGGGAATTTGCCGGCCGCCACAACGACCGCAGTGCAGACACAATCGACCAGATGGCGGCTATTGCAGCCAGCATGGACGGAAAGAGATTAAGGTATAAGGATTTGGTGGCCTAAAACGGCCACCGAAAGATTGCTAATCTAGGCGTCTCAAAAGCTTGCAGGCAGGGAGAGACGCCAACGCACCTTGGACAAACTAACAGAACCGAGGTGCTGTGTCATGCCGAATCAAGACTATCCTACGAACGTTGTTCCTTTTCCTGGCCGTTCTTCACGGCATGGGCGAGATCTTCCAGAGCAGCCCGAATCGCCCGAAGCTCCTCTACCGCCGCCGGACCTGACAATCCGCGATCTTCCAATGCATCAAGCGGTAGCACGATGTCACAATCTTGACCCCCGATATTCACTTGAAGCTCAAGGGTTGGTCTCGACCCAGGTGAGCGATTGATTCTAGTAATCTTCGCCACAGGCGGCCCTGCAGGACCGGGTTTGTCGTATGTGGGTTGAAGTGGGCTCATCTGGCGCTAGCACTCCTGTTCGGTATCTCGCCCTAGGAACAGCCATTCCCGCGTTGTGTCCAGGACCATTTTGTCGCCCGCTCTCGGGTTTGTCGGAACCTCCAGGATATTGGCGAAAATGACTTCCTCACCGGCAACGTAGATTTTCAGAGCGCCCAGCTCAAAATCCCATGTACCAAGCCCTATAAGGGAGCAATCCGGTCCCAAGGTTTTCATATCGTTGTCTTCGTAAAGCCACATATAGCCATTCCCCATTGACCATACGCCTACGAGATCGGCGTTCATGATGTCCGCCCGGCTGCCTTGGGATTGGGCCGGGGATGCGACTATGAGGCTTGCTACGATCAGAGACAGGAAGCGGTTCATTATTCTCACCACCAGCATCAAAGGCCTATGGTATAGTCGATTGCGCGTGTAGGCGAAACGCTATAGCCCAGGAAGAAGCTAAATGACCAAAGAGACCAAGAACCCAGCGCCACGCGGTCGCCCTACGAGCCCTAAGCACGAGGAGCGGGTCCACATCGACGCCTCGCCCCGTGACGTAGCCAAGGCCATCATGCGCAGCCCGCCAAAGCCGAAAGAGCAATGGCGGTATCTGAAGGGCGCGGATAAATAGGCGGTGTTGGGTAAACAGGTATATAATTCCCTAAATTTGGCCCTTGGGACAAAAACTTACCTTATTCGGGCGATTTGCAGCCTGATGCTTCATGCGGGCCTTGACTTGGGACCGGGTCCCTCCGAAAAACGCCAGCTTTCCATTAGATTGCGCTCCTCAGAGGGAACATCATATGCACGCCTATCGGACCCATAATTGCAGCGAACTGCGCAAGGCCGATGTCGGAAACATCGTCCGAGTCTCGGGCTGGGTTCACCGCGTGCGCGATCATGGCGGGCTTTTATTTATTGATTTGCGGGATCACTACGGGCTGACCCAGGTGGTGGTGGAGCCTGATTCACCGAAATTTGCCGAGGTCGCGACGGTACGCGCGGAATGGGTAATCACCGTGACCGGCACGGTCGATGCGCGGAGCGAGGAGACGGTAAATTCCGAACTCCCCACCGGCGAGATCGAGATCAGGATCGAAGAGTTCGCGGTGCAGGGGCAGGCGGGCGAGCTCCCGCTTCCCGTGTTTGGCGAGCCTGATTACCCCGAAGACGTGCGGCTTCGCTATCGGTTTTTAGATTTGCGGCGCGAGAGCCTGCACAAAAATATCATTTTACGCTCCGAGGTGATCCAATCCATCCGTAGACGGATGGTTGAAGAGGGCTTCAGAGAATATCAGACACCGATATTGACGGCATCCAGCCCGGAAGGTGCGCGCGATTTTTTGGTCCCATCGCGCCTTCACCCCGGAAAGTTTTATGCGCTCCCCCAGGCGCCGCAGCAATTCAAGCAATTGATCATGGTGGCCGGGTTCGACCGCTATTTTCAGATCGCGCCTTGTTTTCGAGATGAAGACGCGCGCGCCGACCGCTCCCCGGGCGAATTTTATCAGCTCGACGTGGAAATGAGCTTTGTCACGCAGGAAGACGTGTTCGCGGCGCTCTCACCGGTTCTGCACGATGTTTTCACCGAATTTGCAAATGGCCGCAGTGTCAGCCCGCTTGAGACCTATAGCCACGCGGACGGATCGGAGTACCACTCCTTCAAGCTCATCTCCTATGCCGATGCGATGAGCAAATACGGCTCGGACAAACCCGATCTTCGCAATCCAATCGAGATGCGGGACGTGTCGCATATCTTCCGCGGCTCGGGATTCAAGATATTCGCAAATATGCTCGAAAAAGACTCCAAGGTTCAGGTCTGGGCCATTCCGGGACCCACCGGCGGCAATCGCGCGTTCTGCGATCGAATGAATTCCTGGGCGCAAGGGGAAGGCCAGCCGGGGCTTGGGTACATCTTTTGGCGCGGCGAGGGTGATGCGCTTGAGGGGGTAGGGCCGGTGGCTAAGAATATCGGGCTTGAACGTACCGAGCAGCTACGCAGTGACCTTGAATTGAAAGAGGGCGACGGGATCTTTTTTGTTGCCGGTGTCCCAAGAAATTTTGTTTCTTTTGCCGGGGCTGCGCGCCAAAAAATCGGACAAGAGTTAAACCTGAAGAGTGATCCTTATTACGATTTCGATTTTTGCTGGGTCGTAGATTTTCCGATGTATGACTGGAACGAGGAGGAGAAGAGGATCGACTTCTCACACAACCCGTTCTCAATGCCGAATTACGCGCAAGATTCGTTTTTGGAATTAGACCCCAAAAACAAAGACGAGATTTTGGGTATCACGGCATTACAATACGACATCGTCTGTAGCGGTGTAGAGCTCTCTTCGGGCGCGATCCGAAATAATCGCCCCGAAATCATGCTGAAGGCGTTCGGGATCGCAGGCTACAAGCGCGAGACAACCGAAGCGGAGTTTTCCGGGATGCTGAACGCGCTTCGCTATGGCGCGCCGCCACATGGCGGAACGGCGCCCGGAATCGATCGCATTGTGATGTTGATCGCAGGCGAGGAAAATCTTCGCGAAGTGACGATGTTCCCGATGAACCAGCGCGCCGAGGATTTGATGATGGGTGCGCCCTCGGAAGTAGATTCCAAGCAGCTGCGCGAACTTCATTTGCGGGTTATTCAGCCCGATAAAAGCCCTGATAAGAGCTAAACGGTTATGAATTCAGCTTGTTTGGAATTTCTTTGAGCGCGGATTTGATGAGCTCGCTCGATCGCGTATCGCTCATGCGCTCGGTGATGAGCGTTTCCGCTGCCTTCACCGCTGCTTCGGCGGCTAGCACGCGAACTTCATTGACCGCCTGCGCTTCCGCCTGAGCGATTCTCTCTTCGGCCACTTTGGCGCGCCGTTCAATTTGAACATCCAACGCCGCGCGTGCTTCAGCGGCATAGCGCTTTGCTTCTGCTTGAGCTTCTTCGAGAATGATTGATGCTTCTTGCTCCGCCTCAGCTTGTTTTTGTTTGTATTGGGCGAGTAGGGCAGAAGCCTCTTCGTGGAGCTGCTTTGCGTCGTTCAGTTCCTTCGAAATTGCGCTGGCGCGTGAATCAAGCATGCCCAAGATCGATTGCGGTGCCATCTTCCAGATCAAGATACCGAGAAAGATGCAAACGCCGACGCCAACCCAGGTATGTGGAAGCGCAAAGAACTCAGCCATGTTCAGCTCCTCGCCTCAATCGCTTTTTCCGCATCCGCGTCACTGACGCGCTCGCCAATGAGGCGCTCGACGACTTCGATGGCAGCGCCGGCAGCGGTCTTGCGAACATGCGCCGCGGCTTCTTTACGGGCTTCTTCGATCCGCTGCTCCGCCGCTGCCATTGCGGCTTGGCTTTTCGCCTCGGCTTCCGACTTCTGTTCTTCTATCTCGCCCATCACCTTTTTGCGGTTTTCCTCCGCAAGGGCGAGGGCGCGGCCGCGCGCGCCGGTTAGAGATGCCTCATACTTCTCCAGGCTCTCGGATGCCTGGCCGCGAAGTTCTTCCGCCGCTGCCAGATCGCCGTCTATCTGGTTTTTACGTCGCTCCAGCCCGCCACGAATATTGGGCATGGCTATCCGGCTAAGCACGACCAGTAGGAATGTGAACGTGACCACCAGCCAGAATATTTGACTGGGATACGTGTCCACATTCATCTGCGGCAGGCCACCCTCGGCGTGTACTTCGCCGGGCGCTAACGTGCCTTCTACTGTGTGTTCTGCGGCCATACTGCGCGCGTTACCCTAGATTTATCCGAAGAGGATAATGAGCGCGACCACGAGGCCGAACAGACCCGTCGCTTCGCACAGCGCAAAGCCAAGCAAAAGGTTTGTGGTCTGGCCGGCTGCTGCGCCGGGGTTGCGAAGGGCACCGGAAAGGAAACTTCCAAACACGATTCCGATACCGATACCGGCACCGATGAGTGCCATTGTGGCGAGGCCCGCGCCTATAAAGCGTGCTGCTTCAACGTCCATTTTTCTCTAGCTCCTTATTCAATTTCGATATGCATATTCGCCATGCCCCATGGCCGTTTGCTAATGTTCGTGTAGGTGCAGGGCGTCGTTCAAATAGATGCAGGTGAGGATCGCGAATACATAGGCTTGCAGGAACGCGACCAAAAATTCGAGTGCCGATACGCCGACGATGCCTAGTAGCGGTGCGATTGATAGAACCGACAGCGCACCACCAGCCGCGGCCAGACTAACAACAAAGCCGCCAAACACGGTGAGCATGATGTGGCCGGCCAGCATATTGGCGAAGAGGCGAACCGAGAGGCTCAACGGGCGGCTTAGAAACGAAATCACCTCGATGGGTGTCAGCAAGGGCAGCATGTACCAAGGCACGTCAGGCACAAATAATTTAAGGAATTTGATTCCATGCGTGAGCACACCGACAACGATCACAATTGTGAAAACGGCAAGCGCCAGCGCCAAGGTCACGATGATATGGCTCGTAACGGTAAAGGCGTGAACAAACGGTATCAGGCCAAACAGATTCGCAAATAAGACGAACATAAACAGCGCGTAGATAAACGGAAAAAACTTCAGACCGTCGCTCCCTGCTGCGCCGCGGATCATATCAGCGATGAAGTTGTAGCTAATCTCGGCAAGGGATTGCATGCGCCCAGGAACAACTGCGCGAGAAGACGCCCCAATCGTCAAAAACAACGAAATCGACGCTACGACAATGCACATCCACAATGCGGAGTTCGTAAAAGAAATGTCGATCCCGGCGATCTCCAAGGGGACGATCGTATGAATCTCAAATTGCTCCATTGGTCCGGCAGCCACGCGAACCTTACCTCTCTGCAGTTGAGCGACGGATTCGTGTTATGAATCGTCGCTTTCATTCATCTTTTTTGCCGCTCTCAAAAGGTTGCGAAACCCAGCAGCGATACCCAAACAAAACATCACCAGAAGAAAAATGGGCGTGGTTCCGAACAAACTGTCTAGACCCCAGCCTATCGCTCCCCCAACGACCGGCGCTGCTACAAATTCGGTACTCAACCGGAAAGCGATACCCAATTTTGCGGGCGGTCGATCTTCCTCATGAACCTTTTTGCGGCCACGCGCCTTGCGAAGCTTGTTTTCTAAATCACGCAGTTCTTTTGGGTCGGGCTCAGGGTCGGACATGGTTATTGCCCCGCCAATTTACCGACCTAAACCCCTGCCAAATAAGAGAATCCACTTCGAAAATCGCGGGGACCTTAGGAGTGAGCCAGTGAGCTGTCAAGAAATGGCCAAAATAAGTAAGTTATTGATATATAACACTAAAAACACATAATCGCAGACCCGAAGATGCGACTTGTTGTTGCGCCCGCGAAGCATCTTTAAGCGGCAATCACCCGCTCCGCCTCGTCGAGTGAGACAGACACCAATTGGCTGACGCCACGCTCGGACATGGTTACGCCGAATAGACGGCTCATACGCGACATGGTGACAGCATGATGGGTGATGATTAAGTAGCGGGTTTCGCCCATACGCGTCATTTCTTCGAGAAGCCGGCAGAAGCGGTCCACATTGGCGTCGTCAAGCGGTGCGTCGACCTCGTCGAGCACGCAGATCGGCGCAGGATTCACCAAAAACACAGCAAAGATGAGCGCGATCGCGGTGAGCGCCTGCTCTCCGCCGGATAGAAGAGAGAGCGTCGTCAATTTTTTGCCCGGCGGCTTCGCAAGAATTTCAAGACCAGCCTCCAACGGATCGTCGGATTCGGTGAAGGTCAGCCGCGCCTCGCCGCCCTGGAAAAGTTCCTTGAACAGCCTTTCAAAATTCGAATTCACCTTCTCAAAGGATTCAAGAAGCCGTTCCCGTCCCTCCCGGTTCAGACTTTGAATTCCTCTGCGGAGGCGATGAATTGCACCGTCCAGATCGTCACGGTCGATTTGAAGCGCAGATAAACGCTGTTCATGCTCATTGGCTTCTTCTTCGGCACGCAAATTCACACCGCCGAGCTGTTCGCGCTCACGTTTCAATTTCTCTATTCGTGCCTCTGCGTGTTCCAATGGCGGAAGTTCGGCACCCTCCTTTAGACCGGACCGTTCAAAAAGCTCATCCGGCGCGCAGTCGAGGTCGTCTCGGATTCGCGCGCGCAATTCCTCAAGCCGAGTTGCTGCATTTTCTGCACGCGCATGCGCGGCGGCGCGCTCCTCTCGGACCTCCGAAAGGGTGGCGTCGGCGCTCCGTGCGGCGCGATCGGTGTCCGCAAGTATCTGCTCGGCCTCTGCGCGCGCATCGCCGGCACGCGCGCGGGCGCTCTCAGCCTCGGATATGGCATCAAGTAGTGCATTGCGGCGGTCCGAAATTTGCGCCGGCATTGCTTCTCGTTCGGCGAGTTCCGCCTGCATATCAACAATGCGTTGACTGAGCTCGGTAATTTTTTGTGCCGCTGCATCACGGCGCGAAACCCAACGTGCGCCATCATCCGATATGGCTGCTAGTCGCGCCGCCCGCGAAGCCGCCGCGTTCTTTAGTGTTTCAAAAGCCGCAAACGCTTCTCCAGCTTCGCTACGTGCCGCGGCTACGGTTGATTTTGCATCACCCAAGCGCTGTTGCAGCTGACCGACGTCTTGCAATGCCGCTTGAGCTTCGTTTGCTGCAGCCGCGGCGCGCCGCGCCGCTTCACGTGTCTCGCGTAAGCTACGAATATCTGCAGCGATGGTTGCCAGTTGCACCGTTTTCTCGCCGACGACTCGGGCGATCTTTGCGGCTTCGTCCTGCGCCGCCATGAGCTCCGTCTCGAAAGCGCGTAATGACCGTTCCGCTTCCTGTGCTGCTTCGCTTGCGTTTGCTGCCACGCCCTGGGCCGCGGCGTATGTCTGCCGCGCGCCTTCGATGGTTTCTTTTGCAATTGTCAGTTCGCTCTCGATCGCTTCCAGACGGTTGCGCTGAGCAAGACGGATCGCTGCTGAGCTCTGCGCGTCGGCCGAGATGCAATAGCCATCCCAGCGCCAAAGATCGCCATTCTTGCTGACGAGGCGTTGGCCGGGCTTTAGGTCGCTATGCGCGCTGCGACCGCGCTCGGGCATAACGACCCCGGTAAAACTAAGCCGCCTCGCCAAAGCGGACGACCCCGAGACAAATTGCGAAAGCGGCGTTGCCCCATCGGGCAATGGGGGGGCGTCTTCTGGACGGCTGAGATCGCGCCAGTGCTGTGGGGCCGCTTCATCTAAAGGGGCGTCCAAATCATCGCCGAGGGCAGCTGCAAGGGCGGCTTCATAACCCGGCTCTACTCTCAGGGAGTCTATTACCGGTGGCCAAAGATCACGGTCGACGCGATGCAGAAGAGTTGCTAGCGCGTTTGCTTCGGCGGAATGGCGTTGGACTTCGCGTTCAGCCGCCTCGAAGGGCGCGCGCGCATTGGCTTCCGCCTCTATCGCGGTTGCTTGGACGGCGCTTGCCTGCTCGAAAAACTCCTTGGCCTCGGAGACTTTGCGCCGCGCGTCACTAACGGAAGCTTCCGCCATAAGAACGCCTGGGGCAGCTGCAATCTCGGATTCAGCTTCCAATTGCTGCGGGCTCAGTGATTGAAGCTGGGTGTCCGCGCGCGCGACCGCTTCGGCGTTTTCTTGGCGTGTATTATCAAGACTTGAGCGTTTTGCATTGAGCTCGGCCAGTTCGGCCGCCAACTCCTCCGATATGTGCTCCTGCCGGCCAAGGGTTTCGCGTGCGTTGGAAGCGCTGGCTTCGGCGCGCAACAGTTCCTCGCTGGCATTTGCATTCGCTGTGTTCAATGCGCCCGCTTCTTCATCGAGTGTCGCAGTTGCAGATGCGGCGTCTTGTTCCAAAGTATGCTCGCGCGCGCTATCTTGTTCGGCTTGCTCAATCCGCTGCCGAATTCTATGGGCCTCTTCGCGCGCACGGGTTGCTTCGGCGTCGAGCGTATCTCGTTCATGCATTAGACGCTGCAACGCAGCGCCGCACTCGGCTTCCATTTCCCGCAAAGGAGGTAGCGCGTTATCGGCGTTAACCCGCACACTCGCTGCCGCGGCCGCAATTTGGGTGCGTTGGGCAACGACTTTGCTTGTCCCTTGCAAGGTTGCGGCCTCGTCGCGTTCCTGCTCTTCCGCGCTACGCCAGCGGAGCTGAAAAGCCACTGCTTCCGCTTTATGAATAACGCCGGAAATATTGCGATAGCGCACAGCTTGCCGCGCTTGGCGCTTCAGACCGTGGAGCTGACCCTCTACCTCGGAGATGATGTCGTCGAGACGCGCGAGGTTGGTCTCCGCTGCCTTCAGCCTTAACTCGGCTTCGTGGCGGCGTTGATGGAGGCCGCCTATCCCCGCGGCTTCTTCCAATATGGCCCTGCGCGCCAAAGGCTTTTGATTAATGAGTACGCCAATATGGCCTTGGCGAACCAATGCGGGTGACGACGAACCGGTCGCTGCATCGGCGAAGAATATCTGTACGTCGCGCTGGCGCACGTCTCTGCCATTAATGCGATAAACCGAGCCCGCGTCACGTTCGATTCTGCGCGAGACCTCGATGGTATCGAATTCGGCATAGGGTGAGGGAGCAGAACGGTCAAAATTATCGATGACCAGTGTCACTTCGGCGTTGTTACGCATCGGGCGCGTGCCCGTTCCGGAAAAAATAACATCTTCCATGCCGAAACCGCGCATGGAAGTAGGGCGGTTCTCGCCCATGACCCAGCGCATAGCTTCTAGAAGATTGGATTTGCCGCAGCCATTAGGCCCGACAATGCCGGTTAGACCCGGCTCGATAAAAAGTTCCGTCGGATCGACGAAGGATTTGAATCCGCTAAGCCTTATTCGAGTGAACTTCAAAACCTACGCGTCCTAACTGCCGGTTCTCCCGGTTTTTTGTGGCCCTATAGAAGCCTGTCCACGATATCTCTGAATGATTCGATCGACATCGCCCCGCTATGCGTTGTCCCATTGATCACAAAGCCAGGAGTTGCATTGATATTGTACTGATTCTGCGCTTCTCCCCAATTTTCATCGACCTCAGCAAGATTTTCCGGGTCATTCATGCAGGCGATCGCCTGATCTCGGCCCAATCCAGCCGTTCTTGCGAATTCCATCAGGCTCTCTTCAACGAGCTCCTGGCTCATTTCCTGGCCACTCGCTCGGAGGCTGTTTAGCCATTCCTGCTGATTATGAAATATCAGGTCAATAAAGGCGAAATAGTTATCACCAGTTTGACAACGCGCGAGTGCCGACGCGATGCGCGCGATGCCATCAAGCGGAAACTCGCGGAAGACAAATTTCACGTGACCAGGATCTATATATTCGCTCTTCAACTCCGGAAACACACCCAAAGTAAATGCGGCACAATGCGGGCATGTCATCGAGGCATATTCGATAATCGTGACCGGGGCATCGGGCGAACCCATGACTCGATCGGAATCCTTCAGCTCGCCACGCGCAGTGGTAGCAACGGTGTCGGCAGTAGTGGCCCCGCCGTTTCCTTCGACATCGGCCAGCACGCCTGGGCTTTCGCCGCAGGATGCAAGAATAAGCGATGCCGCAGCGAAGGCGGCAAAGACGTTCAAGGTTGATTTACGGGTCACGAGCCTAGCTCCCAATTTTGTCCATGGAGGTTGTGGCAGAGCTACGGGCTGGGTTCAATCCAGGAGACAACTAGCCGGGAGGCCTTCGCGGGATGTTTTTGCGTAATATTTGCAGGCGATCCAAGGCATTTGAGAGCGGTTTGCCGCCTCGTGGCTTAATTCGAGAGGGCAGCGCCGGGATGGGATGCTCCGAGACATCCTTTGCCAAGGTAAGTGCTCCCGGAACCACATGGATTCGGGTGATTGCACCCGCTCCGAGAAAGGCGTTTAGCCGCTCAATAAGCGTTCTGGTCTCATGCTGGAGAAAGACGCTCGCGCCCGGCTCGCATTTTAAGGTTAAAACCATCCCCTCGGGTCCGCGGCGGCAGCGGACCGGCTGAGCGATTCTTGCCGTATCTGGCCCGGCAATTTCCGCCCAGCGAAAAACAAGCGAAGGATCGGGAAAGCCCGCGCGCAGCAGCACAGAATCAGTAAGTTTTGTGGCGTCCGAGGCAAAAGGCTTGGCCCATCCGCGTCTTGGTACAGCTTTGGAGGCCACTTGTATCCGGGCTTTTTTCACGCTCTGGCTCATACATGACCGTTTCAAAATCTAGAACCAGCAATCATAGACGCTTGGGTGCGCCCAACAAGGCAAGGATCACCTCCGATCTGTTGACATGGTACGATGCCAACAAGCGCGTTTTCCCTTGGCGGGCAAAGCACGGTGGGCGGAGCACTCCCTATCGTGTCTGGCTGTCCGAGATCATGCTTCAGCAAACCACCGTGCAGGCCGTAGACGGCTATTACCGTGCCTTTCTCAAACGCTGGCCGAATGTCACTGCGTTGGCGCATGCAAGCTTGGACGATGTTTTGGTGGCTTGGGCTGGGCTTGGATATTACTCGCGCGCGCGCAATCTTCTTCGAACGGCGCAGATAATTGCTTTTGAACGCAGTGGCCGTTTTCCAAGAAGCGCGGTGGAACTAAAGAAACTTCCAGGAATCGGCCCCTATACGGCTGGAGCAATAGCCGCAATCGCCTTTGGTGAGCGCGTTGCCGCCATCGACGCAAATGGGGAGCGCGTGCTCTCGCGGCTTTTTGCGCTCGAAGAGCCGGTTCCAAAAATGCGGCGGCGCATGGCGGCCTTGGCAGACGCGCTGGTGCCGGTCGAACGTCCCGGAGATTTTGCTCAAGCCCTCATGGATCTTGGATCGCTGATATGCACCCCGAAGAGCCCAAACTGTACCGTCTGCCCTGTGGCGCAGGATTGCTTGGCGCTGCGGCGCGGCCTTTGCGAAAAATTGCCGGTAAGAATCTCGGAACCGAAGCGGCCGACAAAACGCGGCGCGGCTTTTGTCGCGCTTGACCGAAAGGGCGCCGTGCTCCTGGAACGCAGGGCGGAAAAAGGTCTTTTGGGCGGCATGATGCAACCGCCGCTTGGCGCGTGGCGTGAAGCCTTTCCGACCCGCCCAAGGGCAATCAAAGAAGCACCTTTTTCAGGAAAATGGGCGAAAGTTCCAGGTTTTGTGCGTCATAGCTTCACTTATTTTCATCTGGAAATTGAGGTCTATGTCGCACGATTTTCCCGCCGCCCAATCTTTGACGGGGTGTGGGTTGCACGGGAAAAACTGGGTCATACCGCGCTTCCTACCGCGATGAAAAAGCTGATCCATCACGCGTTGGAGGGCAAAAAAACGCGTGGGCGTTAGGCCATTTCGGCGCGGACCTGCTGGCGGAGCAAGTCAATCGGCACCAAATTCCCTTGGCTCTTGAAATGCCAGAACGTCCAGCCATTACACGCATCTAGTCCTTGTACATGTGCGCCAACGCTGTGAATGGAACCGGTTGCGTCTGCACTCACCAAGGTACCATCGGCGCGTATTTTGGCGTGGTGACGTTTTCTGCCCGTGCTTGAAAGCACGGTTCCCGGTGTCAGAAGCCCACGTTCAACCAATGTTCCAAATGGAACCCGTGGTTCCGATCTCTTGGGGCGTGTCACCGCAAGCGTTTCGTTGTCATGCGGCGTTACAGCGGCGATGCGCTTTGCGGCATGACCAATATAGTTTTTGTCACGTTCAATGCCGATGAAGTGTCGGCCGAGCCGTTTTGCCACGGCGCCGGTCGTGCCCGTGCCGAAAAATGGATCGAGAACTAAATCACCCTTATTGGTACTTGAAAGGAGAACGCGGTGGAGGAGGGACTCGGGCTTTTGCGTTGGATGCGCTTTGGAGCTGGTTTCGTCTTTCAAACGTTCCCCACCGGAACAAATCGGTAAGTTCCAATCGGATCGCATTTGAAGATCTTCGTTGAGTGCCTTCATTGCCTCGTAATTGAATGTGTAGCTTTTTTGATCGCGTGATTTTGTCGCCCAGATCAGTGTTTCGTGCGCATTGGTAAAACGTTTTCCACGAAAATTCGGCATGGGATTTGTCTTACGCCAAACGACATCGTTCATGATCCAAAATCCCAAATCCTGGAGGATCGAGCCAACACGAAAAATATTGTGGTAGGAGCCGATAACCCAAATAGCGCCGTTTGGTTTCAAGACACGCTGTGCCGCGCTTAGCCATTCTCGCGTAAAGCGGTCATAGTCTGCAAAGCTTGCGAATTGATCCCAAGAATCGTCGACGGCATCGACCTTTGTATTATTGGGGCGTCGCAGCTCGCCTTCGAGTTGAAGATTATATGGCGGGTCGGCGAAAACGAGATCAACAACGCCTTCGGGAAGCGCATTCATTCCCGAAACGCACTCAGCGTGAATGATTTGATCGCTGGGCAATTCATGTTCCGCGGATGAGTCCGCAGTTGCGCCCATGCCTACACCGGCCGATTTTTTGATCGCCATAATCCCACCCCTATGTTTGGGGGGGAATCGTGATTCACAGGAGTCCCGAGGTCAATAGGTCTTTTGAATCAAGCCCTTAAAATTAAGTCCCCATGATTCACAGGGCACAACATGTAGTAGACTGGTGCAAAACTTTTTCGATGACGGGGTGTTATCCCAAGTTTATTAAGTCCCTCAATATGGGCCTTGGTTCCGTATCCCATATTGGTTTGCCAACCATAACCCGGAAATTCTTCGTGCAATCGCATCATCATCCGGTCACGTGTGACCTTGGCGATGATTGAAGCCGCAGCGATTGAAACGGACCGGCCATCGCCTTTGACAATGGTGTCGCAAGGGCAACAGAGGGCCGGCGCGTCATTGCCGTCGACAATTGCAAAACCGGGCTTTTCGTTGAGTGCAGCAATTGCACGCTGCATTGCGAGATGTGTTGCGCGCCTTATGTTGAGCCTGTCGATCTCATCGACGCTGGCTTCGCCAATGCCAATGACGGCGCATTCCTGCAAACGGTCAAATAATTTCTCCCGCGACCGCATCGTGAGTTTTTTTGAATCGTTCAGGCCATCGGGAATGCATTCGCGATTAAGGATGACGGCGGCCGCCATGACGGGCCCGGCAAGGGGGCCGCGACCAACCTCGTCTACGCCTGCTATCGGACCATTATTCACTGCTAGATAATGCGCTTCATATGAATAGTCAGGCATGTGCCGGTCCCGCTGATTCCTGAACGAAGAACCATAGCCGGAGGCGCACATGCCCGCCCAGACGGCACAATGTTTCAATCACAGGAGAGAGACGTCTAAGCGACGATGTTTAAAGCGCCAGCGCCAATTGATCGCCTGGCGAATTTGGGCGACAAAACTTGCTGGCGTCGAGTTCCAGCCTTTTGCGATTTAGTCCCAATCGGCGCGTGGCAAGATTAAAGCGCTGGGCGATAAGCTTGGCGTAAGGTCCACTGCCGCGCATGCGCGCCCCCCAATTGGCGTCATACTCTTTGCCGCCCCGCATGGTTCTTATCAATGAAAGAACGTGATTCGCGCGGTCCGGGGCATGCTTCTCCAGCCACTCCTTAAAGAGGTCCTTAATTTCAAGGGGTAGCCGCAAAAGGACATAGCCGGCCTCATTTGCTCCGGCTTCGCGGGCCTTGGAAAGAATGGCTTCCAATTCTTCGTCGTTTAACGCCGGAATAATAGGGGCCGTCATAACGCCAACGGGAATGCCCGCTTGGCTTAGAAGCCTCATTGTCTCCAGCCTTTTCGCGGGCGTTGCAGCACGAGGTTCCATCGCCCGCGCAAGCTTGCGGTCTAATGTTGTGACGGAGAGCGCAATCTTTACCAAACCCTCTGCAGCCATGGGCGCAAGCAAATCGATGTCGCGAGTAATTAAAGCCGATTTCGTTACAATGCCTACAGGATGTTTGAACTGTGCAAACACTTTCAATATCGAGCGCATGACACGGTATTCACGCTCGATAGGTTGATAGGGATCGGTGTTCGTTCCAATGGCAATAACTTGCGGCTTGTAGGAAGGCCTCGATAATTCTGATCTAAGTAGCTTCGCTGCGTCCGGTTTGACGAAGAGTTTAGATTCAAAATCTAGACCGGGAGAAAGTCCGAGATAGGCGTGGGTTGGCCGGGCAAAACAATAAACGCATCCATGTTCGCATCCGCGATAAGGATTTATTGATTGGCTAAAGGAAATATCGGGTGAATTATTGCGTGTGATGATTGAGCGGCTGATATCACGAATGACTTCCGTCTTTAGAGGCGGAAGATTCTCATTATCACCATGCCAGCCATCATCGAGACTGACATAATGTTGCCGATGGAAGCGGCTTGAAGCGTTCGAGCGTGCACCACGCCCAACTATCTGGCGAGAATCCGCCATCGCTGTGAGAACTTGCACCATGCGAATCAGTATAAGCATGTAATAGAACAAAACAAGAACATATATTCCGATTAGGCAAAGCAAAGGCCTAAAATGCGGCAAGTTTGGCTAGATTTGGCTTAAGCTAGGAATGGTTTTCCGGCGCCTCAGAACCAGCCAATAAAGCCCCGAACATGTTTTTCGGAATAGCCGTTCTGGCTTGAGACTTGGGTAGGATATAGTGCACATAAGGGCGCATTAGGGAGAGATCATATGCGGTGGATTGTTGCGGGTTTGGTTGTGGGGTTGATGGCCGTTTCAGGCAGGGCTGAGGCTGCTTGGGAGCAGTATATCAACGAGGAATTTCATTTTGGTGTTGATTTTCCCGCCGAGCCAAATATGCGCGCCGGAACGCACCAGGGCGCCGTTGTGGGTGAACGTCCTTCAACAATTTTCGAGGCCGAGAGCGACGGCATCACCTATCGTGCGATTATTGTCGATATTTCGGACCAACTCATCGACTCCGGCTCTATTCTAGAAGAAGCAATTTACATTTGGGGTCTTGATGGCGAGCTCGTGGTTGATATGTCGGCGCGTACGGGGCCTTGGGAAGGAGCGGTATATGGTCGCCGTCTCACCATAGACAAGGAAGACGGCTCGCGCGCGACTGCATCGTTTTTTACGACCCTTGGCCGCCTTTACATCTTTGAGGCGGTTATTGCCGCTGGTGGTGATATGGCTGGGCCAAATCCGGGCCGCTTCGTGCAGACTGTTATTTACAATATCGATTGGGACTGGAGCATATGGCCGCCTGTGCCACGGCCATAGCTAAAATAAGCGCTAAAGGAAAACGCGGTCTTAAGAAGGTAAATTTTTTTTTCGGCCTGAACGCAGCGTTCAAGCGCGCAAAATTTATCTCCTATGGCCGTATGTAGAGCTCTCCCGTCCTAACGTCATATCCGCCGATTCCGATACGCGTGAAAACACGCCCGTCCGCATGCTGAATTTCTTCCAGCCTACCACCGCGCGTTCCGTCGCGAAGCGGATTGAGAACCATCGTCACCGGGTCTCCCGGATGTACAATGTCCGGTGACCAGCCGTTTTGGATCAACTGACCGATCGAGTTGCTCTCCAGAGTCCATCTACGCTCAATACCGTTCTCGTCCTTTACCATGACGTGGAGCCAGCTATGGGGGTTTCGCCATTCAAATTCTTCCACGACTCCTTCCATGGAGACTTGGGTCGATGTGTCGTACATCGCGAGCGAATGGTGCCCAAAAGCAGGAGCGCTAAACGCGGCAAGAGCCGCGCCACTTAGGAAAAGAAATATCCTTTGCATTCGTATGATCCTCGTTGAGCGATGCGGTCTTCTGGGTGGACTATATTGGAATTCGTACCCCGCCCAAAAAATATCCTTTGGGCGGGCTTGGGGCAAATCTTCTTATAAAAAAGAAATTCCAAATTGGGTTCGCAGCGTCCCTTAAGGGGTTTGCTCTTCCTAATTCTGAGCGGGAAGCGGCGACTGCGCACCAGATGGACAGTTTCCGTTCGACTGAATGAAGCTCTGAATCATTTGATCGGCACGGGCCGGCGCCTCAATAATTCCGCCGGCGTGAAATGATACAATAGAGTCCCGCGGAGCCGGAACAGCAGGAGTGAGGAACACTGAAATTGGTTCGTTCGGATCGATGGAAATGATCTGAAGGAGCTCCCGGCTATACACTAACGATAGAGGTTCGGGTGTATTCGAAATAAGAATCGCACCCTCGCCGGTTCGAATGCGCCATTCATTGTTCGAATTATAGATCCCGTTGCCGCTTATCAGCATGATACCGCCAAGCTGTATTGGCGCGCCGGTCGGATTTCGCAGGTTAGGAAGCAAGATATTTAGTTGTGTTGGTACAAGCGAGCCTGCCGCCGCGCCCCAATTGGGAGTGGGCGAAAGCGGGAGCGTCACGTCGAAACTCAAGCTGAGAATGGCACCGCTTGCCGCGATGGTAGGTTCGCTCACGTCCCAGGGAAATGTTCCGTCGCGAAAACCCAAAGGAGGCGCCACGTTTATTGTTGAAAGTTCAACCGAGCCTTGGATCCCACCGGGGGTGTTATCGCTCCCTGTAATTAGAAGGTGGAGCATGCCTCCTGTAATTGGCTCCGAGAATTCGCACGCCCACTCTGCGCTATTTACGGCTGGGATGAATAAGGCGGATGAAAACGCGAAGGCGAGGGCGGTCGATCTTATCCGCAGTTTCCAGTTCATCCTCGGCCCTCCTGGCCACAATATTTTCCGGTATTGGCTAGCGCTCATTTAGGCGTGGCATAATCTCGACAAAGTTGCACGGACCGTGTCGAGAATCGAGCTGTGATTTCAATATTCCATCCCAGCCGTCCTTTACCGCTCCTGGCGAGCCGGGGAGGGCAAAAAGATAGGTTCCATTGGCAACTCCGGCGCAGGCGCGTGACTGCACGGTCGATGTCCCGATTTTCTCAAAACTTATCCGATGGAAAATCGCTGAAAACCCATCGATTTCCTTCTCGAAGACGGAGCGAAATGCCTCCGGTGTGATATCCCGACCGGTCAAACCGGTCCCACCCGATGAAATGACGACGTCAATATTCGCATCCGACATCCACTTTTCTAACTGCCCGACGATTTCGTCTTTGTCGTCGCGTATGATCGCGCGGGCCGCAAGATGGTGGCCGGCATCCTTGATACGCTCTTCCAAAGTATCGCCGGAAGTATCGTTCTCCCGCGTACGTGTGTCCGTCACGGTCATGATCGCGATGTTCACGGGATGAAAGGTCTTTTGTTCGTCTACTGACATGGACGTAACCTAACCAAGATTACAGCAAGCGTGAAACGCCATTGCCGCTTCAAACGTAGCGCGTCACCGCGCAATGACAGCAATTTCTTCCCGCAATTTATATGTCGGCCAATTTCCAGAGGAGGCTTCGTCGATCCCGAGGGCTGGTCTGCCAAAACGCTGCTGATACATCCATATATTTACCATCACGCGCTTCACATAATCACGCGTTTCAGGCGAGGGCAGAATTTCGATGAATAGTACGGGATCGTTGTTGCCTTCTTGTTGTGCAAGCCAACGCGATAAATTTCCCAACCTGGCATTGTAAGCGGCAGCTGTGCTAAACAGATTTCCGTTTTGGCGCTCCAACAATTCGAGCAGGTAACCCTCGCCAAGGCGCATGCTGTAGGAGGGGTCGTTAAGCTTATCGCGATTGCCGCACGCAAGGCTCGGATCCTTGGTGATATAGGCCGCCGTGGTCGGCATAATCTGCATGAGGCCACGCGCGCCGGCTCGCGATGTCGCGTCCGGATTGAAACGGCTTTCCGGCCGCGCGACTGCAAGCACAATCGCCTGATCAAATTGATAGCCCCCGAGAGGTTCGTATGGCGGAACGGGATAGAGGCTTGTCAAATAAATGCCGCGCCTTGCCGCGGTCTCTGCTGCGCGCAATTCAAGCCCCGGCGCACCTAATATTCGCGCAAGCGCCGCGAAAGCGGGATCAAGTGAAGAGTTTGTTTCGCCGAAAGCGCGTCCAAGTTCTGCCTCCGCCGCCTCATTTCTGCCAACCTGCCATAGCGCTATCGCTCTACGAATCGCAGCATTTTCGGTGAGCCGCGTGCAGGTATATTGGTCGAGTTTTGGCTCCTCAAATATGATCTCGGTATCGCGGCCCACGACGCGCGCGGCGAGCGTACCGTAAAAGGTGAAGATATTATCGCCCGCGCTCGCGTAAAGAGATAATACCGGCTCCGGATTTTGCGCGCGCATATTGGCCCGCGCGGCCCAAAATGCTCCGGTTGCGTTGTCACGCGCCGGGTCCGCGCCCAGCTGTGCCATTTCCTCGAAATGGCGCGCGGCGGACGTAAAATCCCCTATGCGGTACGCGGCAAGTCCGGCCGTCCAGTGCAAAGGCACGGCTGCGACAGATCCACTCGAGAGTTCAGCCTCCGCGACACGGCGTGCGTCTTCGTCGAGAGCCTGCGCAAGATATGCGGAAGCGACATAGGAATAGAGGCGGTCAACATCGTCGGATGGAAGGTTAGAGGAGCCAGACAATTGTTTGACGGTGTTTTCCGCACCAGCCGCGTCGTTGTTGCCTGCAAAATTTCTGAGCTGGCGCATTACTCGCGCACTGCGATTGGAGTTCAGCGCGGTATATTCGGCAGCTTCTTCGTTAAAGCGTTCTCCACGCCAACGCGCGCGTGCCTGTGAACGTGGATTGCGCAAGCCCTCGGCCTTTTTCCTCAGCGCAAGATTATAAATACGATTGGATTCGAAATGATCCGGATATTCGGAAAGCCATGTCGAGAGTTCGTGAAATTTTGTGATGTAGTGTCGGCCCATATAGCGCTGATGCTGTAAATAGCCCAGTAATGTTTTGTCGCTGAGTTGGGCGATCAGGGCGTCTGCCTTAGATAGCTCACCGCTTTCCTGCGCCGCGAAGATGGCACGATAGTTTTGAATGTCAGAAGGCGAGAGAACGGATGGAGTAATTTCTTGCCCGCGCGCGGAAGACGCAAACAAAAGGGCTGTAAGCAAAACGCAAAACGTTCTTCTCAAGAATTCGCCCCCAAAGACAGCCAATCAATATGCGATCTAGCCGCAGAATCTGCATCCCCTCAAGCTACACTATATGCGAAGGAAGTGCGCGCCTAACAAGCGTACAATTTTCAACAAGATGAAACGAAAGAGGGCGGCGTTCAGCGTGGGCGATGTCCCTATCTCTGTTGAAATTCGTGGGGCAGGCGTCGCTGGTTGATGATGCTATGCTGCCTTCATGATGGTTTCAATGGCACTGTCGGCCTGAGCCTTTCTCAAGTGTTCCTGGAGAGCATTTCGGAGGATGGGCAGCTGGCGATAGGCCTTGAGGCGACGGAAGGTTTTCTGGGCCTCCAGCAGGCCGGCGGCGGTCCATCTGAGCGCCATCTCGGCGTGTCTCCAGCGTTTGACGTTGCGGGTGACCTGGCGCACCGTGCCGAGCGCGTTCTCGACGATGTTGGTGCAGGCGAGCGAGCGCCGGAGTGCGTGCGGTAGGCCGAGGCGGATGACGGTGAGGATCTCCTCCAGCCCCTCCAGGATGCTGCCCGAGACGCCCGGTTCCTCATGCTCCAGACGCCGGACCAGGTTGCGCAAGAGCCGCTCGGCCTTGTTTGCGTCGTCCTGGTCCCAGGCCTGACGGAGCGCCTTCTTGACGCTCGCGTGCAAATGTTGGGGCAGGCGCTCGATGATGTTACGGCCCTTGTGGACCTGGCAGCGCTGGATGGCGGCGGCCACACCGAAGGTGTTTCGGATCGCTTTGCTGAGTGCCTTCGCGCCATCGACGATGAACAGCCGCGGCAGTGTCGGATCGAGCCCCCTGGCGAGGAGATTGTCGATCAAGGCCTGGACGATGACCGTGTTCTCCGTCGCCCCCTCGACCACGGCCAGGACATGCTTGTCGCCGTTGCCATCGACGCCGATCGCCGCCATCAGGACATGGTCGCCGACATGCAGACCGTCGATCTGGATGACTAGCAGGTCGAGTTCCGAGAGATCCGAGGCGAGCCAGGCCTTCATCTTCTTGCGTGACAGCGCCACAAAGCGCCGGGAAACGGCCGACTTCGAGGTGCCGTCGCCACGCGCTTTCGCCAGCTCGCCCTCGGGCAGACGGACCGCGCGGTGGTACTTGCGGGTCGACACGTTCAGCACCATCAGGTTGAGCGCCCACTCGAGCAGCAGGTTGCCATCGCGTAGCGCCTGCCAACTCTCCAAGCTCACCTCTTTGCCCGCCCGGTCACGAACCCGTGGCCGGGCCACCTTCACTTTGCCGCCGTGGTAGCCGATCTCGCTATGTGTCCTGCCCCAGCGATAACCTCGACGGTCCCCATGGCGGCGATGTCGGGCCCCGCACACGGTCGTGGCGTCCCCCTCCATCATCTCGGCCAAGGCCTCGACCCCGGCCAGAAGACAAAACCGATCCACGCTGAGATGGACTGCGTCCATCGCGTCCGCCAGCGGCGGCATAGGAATCGAGGGGGCAAGGGCTTTCGGGCGGCTGGAACTACGGATATTATTTCCCATGGTGTCGTTCTCCCTTTTGGGTTTGCAGCACCCGGAGCCTAACGGCTCCAGGAGAGCGACACCTACCTCAACTTTTCAACATCGACCGGGACATCCCCTCACTCGCGCCCGCATGTCTTCGAAACAACCATCACTAATTTGGATATTTTATCTCTGGCTTTTGGCGTTTTACGCCGCTTGGCTTGGTATCGTTATCTATGGCGACCATTGGTAGAATTTGGCGGAGCACTATGGCATCGCTATCGCGATGGCCTTTGGCTCCTATTTTGCCGGATCAACACCGATGGGTGGAGGGACGGTTGGATTTCCCATCCTTGTACTCTTATTTAGTGAGCCAGCAACGCTAGGTCGTGATTTCAGTTTTGCGGTGCAATCCATCGGCATGACCAGCGCGAGCATATTGATACTTTGTCGTCGCCAACCGCTTGAGTGGGTGATGTTGCGCTTGTCGCTACTCGGCACCCTAATCGGTACGCCCCTTGGAGTACTCTTTATTGCGCCCTTCGTCCCCGAACCGGCAATAAAAATATTTTTCGCGATTATTTGGGCAAGCTTTGGCGTTCTGCATCTTTATCGCACGCAGAATATTTGCGCCAATATTGGTGAGACGCCGGCCGCGCACCGCTTTGATCGCGACGTGGGTTTCGGTGTTGGATTGCTTGGTGGCGCATTCGTTGCCTCGATTACTGGCGTTGGGATCGATATGATCCTTTATGCGGCAATGGTCTTGCTGATGCGCGCGGACCTAAAGGCCGCGATTCCATCTTCGGTTATCATCATGGCCTTCACGTCCGTCATTGCCATATTGATGAAAATGGCTCTTGGTACCGTGCATCCCGACGTATATGGAAATTGGCTTTCCGCAGCACCCATTGTCGCAATAGGTGCTCCATTCGGCGCGCTCATCGTTGCGCTCATTGGCCGGCGCGTCACGCTTTTTGTAGGTGCCATTCTTTGTATTGGTCAGTTCGTCTGGACGATGCAGCAAAGCTTTGGCGAGTTTAGTCTGGTCGTGATTGTACTGTCTGTGTTCGCCGTCGGGTTCTTCGTCGCGGGGTTCGAGTGGATGTGGAGAATTGGCGATGGCTTGGCGCGGCGCTCCGCGCAATAGTCAATCTGCGCCGGTCCGCTGGAATCGTTTAACGCAGGCTGATACATTTTTTCCTACAAATAGGTGCCGTCGAGTTGGTGCCGCAAAGGAGGGCGCAATGGAATATGCAATTGCAGTTGTCGGACTTTACGCAGGCCTAAACACGTTAATTCTTCTTTGGATCGCCACGGCTACCGGGCAGTTGCGTGCAAAGCACAAAGTGCAAATCGGTGATGGTGGAGTTCTCCATTTGACCCGCATCCTTCGTGGCCATGCCAACGCGATGGAAAACGTGCCGATGGCGCTGATACTTATGTTCGTGATGGCAGGGCTACAGACGCCGGTCTTTGTGCTGCACGGATTTGGAATTGTGCTCACCATTGGCCGTTTATGTCATGCGATGCATTTTATCAAAGAAGATGCTCCTGCTTGGCAGCGTGCTGTAGGCGCCACAACGTCGATGCTGGTACTTGCTGTTGGTGCATTGGGTGTTATCGGCCACGCTGCGGTACGTCTCATTTAGGCAGTCGAGGTCTGCCAGCCGAATTTAAGCCTAGTGCTGCAGCGGGATGCTCCGAGATCATGCGCTGCGGCGCGAGTTTCCTATGAATTCTAAGAATATTTGCCGATCCGGCGTCAGCTTGTCGTGACAATGTTTTTGGTCCGCCCTATATAGGCGGCCAAGATTGGGTTGGCCCCGCCGTCAATATATGACGTCCGATCTTGCCTCGCGGAGATACTCAGCTCGATTGCAGATTCAATTTATTGGAGGAACGCTAATGAGTAGGTTTCACGGATTTCGCTATTTGACGGCAAGCGCCGTCATGGCAGCCCTGGCCGCCTGCGGGCAGGCCGAACAGGCGGCAGAAGCGCCGGCCGAGCCAGCGCCTCCGCCGGCGGCCGTAGCCGCACCGGCTCTTAGCGCGGGCGCCAATGTTGTCGCTACATCAATTGGCGATTTGATCATTCATCCAATCCACCACGCTTCGATGGTTTTGGAATGGAACGGCATGAACATTCTTGTTGATCCTGCGCCGCCTCCGGGCGGTGTGCCCGAGGGCGTTGACGCGACGGCTGAATTCACCGCGCTTGCCCAGCCCGATTTAATTCTCGTGACGGATGTTCATGGCGATCACTTAAGTGCTGATGTTCTATCTGCGGTTTCGGGTGCGGCGCCGATCGTTGCGCCACAGGCCGTTGCCGACGAACTACCCGATGCGCTTCAGGCGATGACGCAAGTCGTGGCCAATGGTGAGTCGGTTACCGTACAAGGCATCCAAATCGAAGCGGTGCCGATGTACAATCTCACCGAAGAACGCCTGATGTATCATGATCCGGGTCGCGGAAACGGCTATGTGCTCACCCTTGGCGATACGCGCGTTTATATTGCCGGCGATACCGAAGACATCCCAGAAATGCGTGCGCTAGCAGATATCGACGTAGCCTTTGTACCGATGAATCTTCCCTACACTATGACGCCGGAACAGGCCGCAGATGCAGTGGTCGAGTTCCAGCCGACAGTCGTTTATCCCTATCACTACGGGATGAGCGATCTGAACGTCTTTGTTGCAAATGTTGGTAATGCCAGCGAAGTGCGGTTGCTCGAATGGTATTGAGATATCGCTGACGAACATGTTGTTATTGAAACGGGCTCTGAAAACAGAGCCCGTTTTTTGCCGCGACGATCACAAGCTTTTTGCCCGGTGCCAGGCTATGTCCGGGACCGGCCAACTTGGCCGCATTGGCCAGGCGCCAGGAACACGCTGTATTCACTACATATTTTAGGCTCAGACATTCGCGGCAAGAACAATATTGCGGAGCTGGTTTCTCTAGGGTTTCATGCGCACAAATGTTTAAATGGCACTAATAATCAGTACCCATGGGAGGAATCATCGAAATGAGGAAGCACATTCTACTATCTGCCGTTGCCGGGGCGGCGATTGCTGCGGTCGCAGCCGTCGGCGCGCAAAGTCAGGAACGGCCGCTGGGATTTTTTGTGACCAGCACAATGCATAGCGGAAATTTGGGCGGTCTCGCGGGCGCCGACGCCGAATGTCAGCGCTTGGCAGCTGCCGTTGGGGCCGGCAACCGGACTTGGCGTGCCTATCTCAGCACCCAAGGCGCCCAGAGAGAGCCGGCGGTAAACGCACGAGACCGCATCGGTGACGGGCCTTGGTTCAATTCCGAGGGCATCATGGTTGCACCAAGTCTCGCTGATCTGCACGGCGATGTTCAGCGCGACGCCAACCTTGTCAATGTGAGAACGGCGCTGACGGAAGCAGGCAATCTGGTGAATGGTTTTGGACGCGCTGAGGGGACGCCGCAGGAGCATGACATGCTTACTGGTTCGGATTCGCATGGTCGGGCTTTTCCGGGCGGTATGTCTAACCAGGCCGATGATCGGACCTGCAATAATTGGACTTCCGACAGTCCGGACGCACATGCAATGATTGGGCATCATGATCGCACGAGCGGGTGGAACACTTCTTGGAATTCATCACACTCAACTGCGGGATGCAGCCTGGAAGCGTTGAACTCTACCGGTGGAGCCGGTCGATTCTACTGTTTCGCAGCAGATTGATCTGCGAATAACAACAAAAACCGAGCGCGCCGAAGGGCTCGCTCGGTTTTTTGTTGCGCTATTACTGTTCGGCTGTTTGGGTGACAATAGAAATAAGCTTGCCTATCCGGTTTACACCCACCCCCACTAGGGCTAGAATGGGCGCAAACCGGATATAGGGGAGCGCGCCATGGATGTTCTCGACCGCGCCGATCTCCCATTCCCGCATTCGCTACCCGAGTTCCAGCGACTTTTCCCCGATGATGCGGCCTGCGCCGCCTACCTGGAGAAAGCCCGCTGGGGAGACGGCTTTGCCTGCCTGCACTGCGGCACGGCGGGAGAGCCGTTCCACTTTGAAAACCGCCCTGGCGTCCTGCGCTGCCGCAAGTGCCGCCAGAACACCGGGCTGACGGTGGGAACAGTGATGGAGCGTAGCCACACTCCGCTGAACGTCTGGTTCTGTGCCGCTTATCTGGTCGCCAGTCAGACGCCTGGCATGTCCGCCGTGCAGTTTCAGCGGCAACTTGGTCTTTCGCGCTACGAGACAGCCTTTCAAATTCTCCACAAGCTCCGCTCGGGCATGGTGCGGCCCAACCAAGACAGGATCGGTGGACAGCCCAAGAACCATGTTGAGGTGGACGAAACCTGGGTTGGCGGGCGAACGCGTAGGGAAGGCCGTGGTGTTCACCACAAGGTTCCCGTCTCCTGTGCCATCGAGGTGCGTCATCGAAAGCCGGGCACCAAGCTCGACAACCGGAAAGACGGACACTATGCCGGACGCGTTCGGCTCGCCGTCGTGCTCGACCGTAGCGCCGAGTCGCTCTATGGGTTCGTCGAGAGCACCGTCGCGCCGGGATCGCTGATCGTTACTGACGATTGGAGCGGCTATGCTGGCCTCGGTAAGCGCGGCTATGAGCACTTCGCTGTTGCCGAGTGTGGTGATCCAGAGGTTGCCGAGCAATACCTGCCGATCATCCATCTGGTTTTCGCCAACCTGAAGACGTGGCTGATCGGGATCCACCACGGCGTTAGCCACCAGCACCTACAAGCCTACCTCAACGAGTTCACCTTCCGCTTCAACAGGCGGTTCTACCCGTTCAACGCCTTCCGCTCATTGCTCGGCATCGCGGGCGACACCTCTGCTCCAACCTATGCCGAGCTTTACTCGGGAGAGTGGCGGCACCCTACATGTAGCGGTCATGGGCGTTAACCGGATAGGCAAGGAAATAAGGTCTTCGGCGGTAAGGGTCCCTAAAAGCTCAGTGCCGTCCCCACTTGGCTCGAACACCGCCATCGCCCCTTCGGGCAATATTGAATCGGGAAAGCGTTGGTCCGTCGCCATTTGAAGCGGCGTGCGATGACCTACCAGCAGGACATTCGATCCCTCGGACGGAGCGCTAGCCAGAAGGCGCCTCGTTGACTCGATCATGAACTGCAATCGCGATCCCGCATAATCGTCTGCGACCAGTTCCATGGTGATCTCAATATTGTTCGGTCCAAATGCAAGCTCAGCCGTGTCGCGTGAGCGGAAGACTGGGCTGGCAAGTATTCTGTCAAATGGGATGTTCGCGGCACGGAAAGCATCGCCCAATGCTTTCGCTTGTTCGATTCCGCCGTCAGAGAGATTGCGTTGCCCCGCACGGTTTTCGAGCGCGCCGGTGTCTATCTCTTCGGCGTTTGTCGCGGCATGACGAAGAAATATGACCTTGCCGCCGTCCTGCATACCCGCAACAAGTTCCTCGGGGCCTGCCTGTAGCAATGGCTCCCCTGACAAGAATCGCGGAATAAGCGCTAAGGCGCAGAGACCCGCCCAGGCGGCAAAATATTCTCGGCGCGTGAACTTACCAGTGTACTGCACAGGGGACCTCGAACTTTATGCGCCTGAAATTAGAGTGGGGCCGTAAAATGTTCAACGATTGGGAAGGGATCATAGAAATCGTGCAGAACGGCGCGCCATTCTTCGTAGCGCTCGGATTGCCGAAACCCAATAATATGGCTTTCAACTGTGTCCCACCAGACAAGAAGAAGATAGCGGTTCTCTGTCTCGACACATGGCCGCACCTCCATTTTTTGAAAACCGTCCGATGCTTCGATAAGCGCCCGGGCCTTTCGCATAGCACTTTCAAAAGCGAGTGCACTTCCGGGTTTGACGTTGAGAACTGCCATTTCCAAAATCATTGGATGGTTACTCGAGTGCGGCTCTAATTTTTTCTGCGATAGATTCCAGCTTCTGGGGATTTTCCATAGCGCCGGTGTGACGGCGAAGCGGCGTGCCGCTCCAACGCGGAAGAATGTGAAAGTGGATATGCGGGACGCTTTGCCCCGCTGCGGCGCCGTTGAACTGCGTTAGGGTGATGCCCTCGGCATTCATTGCACTTTTTACTGCGCGAGCGACTTTCGTTGTCGTCACTATGAGTTTGGCTGCGCCATCTTCAGAAAGCTCAAATATGTTTTCCGCGCTCTCTTTTGGGACGACTAAGACATGCCCATCAGCCTGCGGCATCACATCCATAAAAGCCATATTATACGCGTCCTCGTAAACCGAAACAGACGGAATTTCTCCGCGCAAAATCTTTGCGAATATATTGTTTGAATCATAGGGCATCAGTTTCACGGTCCAGCTGAGACTATTCTGGAATGGAAACTATCGCGTTTATTTTGGCTTGTCGAAGGCGCGGCGAAATGGGCGATTCTAACCGGTGCCAGCTTCTTGCTCAAAGTCTTCCGGCGTCAAATCCACCGCACGATAAACAATGATCGGGCGCGCCGCACCGCGAATTGCGAGCTGTAGAATTGACGCGCCACGCGTTCCAGAATCGCCATATAGACCTTGCGCCAATTTTTGGGTCATAGCGCGGAGCCAGATGAGATCGGCTTGTAGCCGCTGGCCGGCCATGAGGCGCTCGGCGATGCTACTCAAATGCGACGCATAGGCGTCACCGGCACTCGGAAGGCTTCCGGCCGCGACAGAAATAAGTTCTGCCGCCCCCAAGGCGCTCGTGGGCACCGTTTCCACGAGTTCTTTGTAGACAGCCACCGCGCGGGCCATGAGACAGGTTTGCGCTTGCCCCGGTCTTCGCTCACTCGCCATGCGCAAAGTGTTTTCGGCGACACGAAGTTCTTGCGCAAGTAGGACTACGGGATCAATTGGCATCACATCGCCTCTGCTCGTTAGGGCCAGCGCTACAAATGTTTAAACGCCAAAAGAACGCTACGGAGATTCGACAAAACCGTAAAATGTTTTTTCAATATCTTTTGGTTATTCACACCAAGGTTGTGGGGGATGTCCCGGTCGATGTTGAAAAGTTGAGGTAGGTGTCGCTCTCCTGGAGCCGTTAGGCTCCGGGTGCTGCAAACCCAAAAGGGAGAACGACACCATGGAAAATAATATCCGTAGTTCCAGCCGCCCGAAAGCCCTTGCCCCCTCGATTCCTATGCCGCCGCTGGCGGACGCGATGGACGCAGTCCATCTCAGCGTGGATCGGTTTTGTCTTCTGGCCGGGGTCGAGGCCTTGGCCGAGATGATGGAGGAGGACGCCACGACCGTGTGCGGGGCCCGACATCGCCGCCATGGGGACCGTCGAGGTTATCGCTGGGGCAGGACACATAGCGAGATCGGCTACCACGGCGGCAAAGTGAAGGTGGCCCGGCCACGGGTTCGTGACCGGGCGGGCAAAGAGGTGAGCTTGGAGAGTTGGCAGGCGCTACGCGATGGCAACCTGCTGCTCGAGTGGGCGCTCAACCTGATGGTGCTGAACGTGTCGACCCGCAAGTACCACCGCGCGGTCCGTCTGCCCGAGGGCGACCTGGCGAAAGCGCGTGGCGACGGCACCTCGAAGTCGGCCGTTTCCCGGCGCTTTGTGGCGCTGTCAGGCAAGAAGATGAAGGCCTGGCTCGCCTCGGATCTCTCGGAACTCGACCTGCTAGTCATCCAGATCGACGGTCTGCATGTCGGCGACCATGTCCTGATGGCGGCGATCGGCGTCGATGGCAACGGCGACAAGCATGTCCTGGCCGTGGTCGAGGGGGCGACGGAGAACACGGTCGTCGTCCAGGCCTTGATCGACAATCTCCTCGCCAGGGGGCTCGATCCGACACTGCCGCGGCTGTTCATCGTCGATGGCGCGAAGGCACTCAGCAAAGCGATCCGAAACACCTTCGGTGTGGCCGCCGCCATCCAGCGCTGCCAGGTCCACAAGGGCCGTAACATCATCGAGCGCCTGCCCCAACATTTGCACGCGAGCGTCAAGAAGGCGCTCCGTCAGGCCTGGGACCAGGACGACGCAAACAAGGCCGAGCGGCTCTTGCGCAACCTGGTCCGGCGTCTGGAGCATGAGGAACCGGGCGTCTCGGGCAGCATCCTGGAGGGGCTGGAGGAGATCCTCACCGTCATCCGCCTCGGCCTACCGCACGAACTCCGGCGCTCGCTCGCCTGCACCAACATCGTCGAGAACGCGCTCGGCACGGTGCGCCAGGTCACCCGCAACGTCAAACGCTGGAGACACGCCGAGATGGCGCTCAGATGGACCGCCGCCGGCCTGCTGGAGGCCCAGAAAACCTTCCGTCGCCTCAAGGCCTATCGCCAGCTGCCCATCCTCCGAAATGCTCTCCAGGAACACTTGAGAAAGGCTCAGGCCGACAGTGCCATTGAAACCATCATGAAGGCAGCATAGCATCATCAACCAGCGACGCCTGCCCCACGAATTTCAACAGAGATAGGGACATCGCCAGGTTGTGACCAATTTATGTTCTGCGGCAACACTGTCCTAAATTGGCACAATGTGTGTTCGTCAACGCCAGCAGAAACCATACATTCGGATTCAGTATCTTTTTACGTTTTTATTTGTGCGTTGATTCTGTTGCGCCAAAGAATGTTTCCGCAATTTCTGTATAGAAAAGAAAGCTGCCATCGGTCAGGCAACTATGTGTAAGTTCGATTGCGTGATTTGCGCTCGGTTGCAGCTAGCTCTTTTTGAAGGGGACTAGAGCACTGAGTTCCTTCATGTGTTCCGCAACCGCATCGCGCTCATGGTCAAGATGCTCACGCACTGCATGGCGCAATCCATCATGAACAATATAATGCGCTGAGTAGGTTGGCTTGGGTATGTAACCACGCAGTAGCTTATGTCCACCTTGCGCGCCCGCCTCGACGCTTTTGAACCCGCGTTCGATGGCAGCGTCTATGGCTTGGTAATAACAAGCTTCAAAGTGAAGAAACGGGATAGGAAGGGTGCATCCCCAATTGCGACCATAAAGCGTCCTATCGTCGAAGAAGTTCAGCGCACCGGCGATGGTGCGCCCGCAATGCTTAGCCACAATAAGCAAGATCTGCTCGCCCATCGTTTCGCCGATGCGGCTAAAAAACTCGCGCTTGAGGTAGGGATCGTTCCACTTGCGGCTAGCGGTGGCGATGTAGCAGTCGTAGAACGCGTCCCATACGCCCTCGGTAAGTTGGTCGCCCGTATGCCACTCAAAAATTACCTCATCCGCACAAACGGCGGCGCGCTCCTTTCGAATAGACTTTCGTTTTGAAGAAGAAAGGTCCGAAAGAAACTCATCAAAGGATTTGTAACCGCGGTTCACCCAATGAAATTGCTGGTCGGTGCGTAAGAGAAACTCTTTATCTCCCGCAATTCTCCATTCGTCCTCGCGCATGAAAGTGATGTGGAGCGAGGAGGAGTGGGTTTGTGTGACGGCAAGTTTTGCAGCGTCCAACAACTCGCGTCCTATTTGGCCAAGGTTCTGGCCGTCCGCAATTAAGAAACGCTTTCCCGGTACCGGAGTGAATGGAACGCTAGCCTGTAGCTTCGGATAGTATCGTTCGCCGGCCCACATGAGAGCATCGGCCCAAGCATGGTCGAATACATATTCGCCATAGGAATTGCTTTTGCGATAAAGCGGCAATAGCCCTACGGCTGTACTCGACTTCCCGCCCTCGGTTTGTTCGATATCTTCGACAAGGAGGTGCGCAGCTTCCCATCCTGCCTCACTCGATGCAGAGTTCGACTGCTCCAACGCGTGAAAGAAAGCATGCCGTGTGAAAGGGTGCGGGCGGTCCATATTATTCGGATTCGAAAGCGAATCCCAAATTGTTTCGGATATCTCCGAAGTCGAACCTGCGATCCGTGCGACAAGCTCACTCACGCGACTTCAAAAGTGGCGTCTATCTCAACCGCCATATTGCGCGGCAAAGATCCTGCACCCACCGCTGCACGTGCGTGCCGGCCAGTTTCGCCAAACACTTCAATAAAAAGATCGGACGCTCCGTTAACGACTTCAGGATGGTCGGTAAAACCAGCGACGGCATTGACAAATCCGTTGAGCTTCACCAGGCGAACGACGCGATCAAGATCACCGTCCAGCGCAAGTTTCAGCACCGCGATGACATTGATGGCAGCGACGCGCGCAGCATCGTGCGCCTTTTCCGCGTCGATCATTGACCCGACGATGCCCACATATTTGCTATTCTGCCCTGGAACGATTGGCAGCTGACCCGAAACAAATACTAGATTTCCCGTTTGCACAAAGGGAGAGTAATTCGCGACGGGCGCAGGGCTGGAGGGCAAGTTTATGCCCAGTTCTTGGAGGCGATTTTCAATCTTTCGACCCATTCAATGCTCCAAAATTCCGCCGTCCGCCTAAAAGACTAACTTGTGGGATTGCAAAGCGCGAGTGGTGTATGAAGCAAAAATAGTCAGCGCATTGTCGTATTTTCGTGGGAGCTGCTTTGCGCTTGGCTTTCTTGTTCCCATAGCCAGGCTGCACCGCGGACACCGGAAGAATCACCGTGGACGTTCTTCAGAATTGGTGTCCGGAAGACATCCGAGAATACGTAGTCAGCTAGGCGCTGAGGGACTTGTTCATATAGGGCACCGATATTGGAAAGCCCGCCGCCGAGGACAATCGCATCGGGATCGAGAATATTGACTACGGTACTGAGCGCGCGTGCCAGACGGTCGAAATAGCGCTCCAGAGCGGCCCGCGCCTTCCGATCGTCATTCGCGGCCCGCTCGGCGATTTCGGTGGGTTGTAGGTCCTCGCCGGCGATCCGCGCGTAGTCAGCGGCAAACCCGGGACCTGAGAGGAATGTCTCAATACAGCCCCGTCTCCCGCAATAACAGGCGGCGCCTCTCCCGTCGTCTCCGGAGACGAGGGGAAGTGGGTTGTGGCCCCATTCGCCGGCGATCACGTTAGCACCAGTGACGATTTTCTTGTTGATCACGATGCCGCCGCCAACGCCAGTCCCAAGGATGACGCCGAAAACGATGCTTGCTTCGCGGCCAGCCCCGTCCACAGCCTCGGATAAGGCAAAACAATTGGCGTCATTGGCAATCCGTATTTTTCGGTCCAATACGCGTTCTAGATCACGGTCTAGCGGTTTTCCCTTTAGCCAAACTGAGTTCGCGTTTTTCATTACCCCTGTTGCAGGGCTGATCGTACCGGGCACGCAGATGCCGATTCTTGCTGCTCCGCCCAGTTTCGCCTCGGTCGTAGTGACGAGTTCTTTGACTGCACGAATAGTGGCTGTGTAATCGCCCTGCGGAGCCAAAACCCGCTCGCGCAAGAGAATTTCATCGCCCGCATCGAGCACTGCGATCTCAATTTTCGTTCCGCCTAGGTCGATTCCGGCTCTCATCCTTAAGTCCCTTAATTGATCCGTCCACCCGGCAACCGGCGCCGGGCGTCGTGTAGTTGGCGTGATCCAATTCCCACTTCTTCGCAAAAACCCATCGCCAAGGCATCATGGGACAACAGAAAATCGAGCAATGCGGCGAGCAGTTCCGGATCGCCCGCCCGCTGCCGCAGGTCGTCGATCTCGATTCCCGTATGAGCAGCAAATTGCTGCAAAGCGCCCTCCAAGGTTGCCACCCAGCTTAGTGCCTTTAATGCCAAGATTTCTGCTTCAGGTCGGTCCATCGTCAATCGCGCGTTAATACATGAGCGATAGAGTCCATCTTGACATGAAATCGAATGTGCTGGGTAGGAATTCGTTAACCTCGTCAGTACCGCGTTCTAAGTGCGCCGGAACGTGATCAGGTGGGTGGGTCTGGAGAGACAAGTATGGACATGAATACCAAGACAGTACTCATCGTGGAAGATAACGAGCTCAACATGAAGCTCTTCCACGATCTTCTTGACGCCAACGGTTATCACACGCTTCAGACCAAAGACGGTATGGAAGCACTTGATATCGCGCGTGAGCACAAACCAGACTTAATTCTTATGGACATTCAATTGCCAGAAGTGTCCGGCCTTGAGGTCACCAAATGGCTCAAGGAAGACAACGACCTTTGTAGAATTCCAGTCGTTGCCGTTACCGCGTTTGCGATGAAGGGTGACGAGGAGATTATTCGCGAAGGCGGTTGTGAGGCATACATTTCGAAACCAATCTCTGTCGCCAATTTTTTGGAGACAGTGCGAAAGTTTCTAGGCTGATATTGGTGGGTCATGACTGCACGGATACTTGTTGTCGACGACATAATTTTGAACGTTAAGCTTTTTGGACTTGTCCCGGTTTGATTCCGGATCCGCTACTCATTTAAGCGGCCTTTTGTTCGAAGGCCAAGGGGCTTTTACCTCCCAAAGCTGAATGGCGTCTGCGCAGATTGTAGAAGCCGTTGATGTACTGAAAGAGCGCGCCCTCGACCCCTCTTCTGGTGTACCAGGTTTGGCGCCAGATCAGTTCAGCCTTTAGCGTTTTGAAGAAGGTCTCGACCACCGCATTGTCGTAGCAGTCGCCTTTGCCGCTCATTGAGACTTTGAAGCCGTGTTGACGCAATCGCTTCTGATAGTCGTGCGAACAATACTGGCTGCCCCGATCCGTATGATGAGTGCATCCTGGTGGCGGCTTGCGAAGGGCCACCGCCATATCCAAAGCTCTAATTGCCAGATCACGCTTGAGCCGGTTGCTGACAGCCCAGCCGATGACACGACGCGAATGAAGGTCCAGCATCACGGCGAGATATAACCACCCCTCGCGCGTCCAGATGTAGCTGATATCACCTGCCCATTTCTGGTTTGGCAGGGTGGCTGTGAAGTCACGGTTCAGCAGGTTCGGTGCAATGTTGAAACGATGATTGCTGTCTGTTGTCGCCTTGTATTTACGGGTTCTGACAACGGATATACCGTTTTCACGCATCAAACGCCCAACACGACGATGACCGACGTTCAAGCCCAGCTCTTTCAATTCCTCCGTCATACGCGGACGTCCGTAACTGCCAAGACTCAAACGGTGTTGCTCCCTGATATGGGCCAACAGAACCAGATCGTTACGCTGACGCTGGCTGATTGGACGGCTGCGCCAGGCCCGATAACCACGCGACGTGACATCCATTATCTGGCAAAGTCGTTCGACAGGGACCTGGTGGCGGTGTTCGTCAACGAAGGCAAATCTCATTTGCTTTGCTCCGCGAAGAACACTGTTGCCCTTTTTAACAGATCCCTCTCCTCCTTGAGGAGGCGAACTTCTCTGCGCAGGCGCTCATTCTCCTTCGCCAGATCCTCTTGTGGGGCCGACGACAGCTCATCTTGCTTCATCGACTGAACCCAATTGCTCAATGTCGAAAAGCCAATGCCTAAATCTGATGCAATCTGTTTGCGGGTAAGTCCGCTCGTCTGCGCAATGCGAACCGCCTCACGCCTGAATTCTTCGCTGTGTCTGTGTCCCATGATGATTCTCCTTGTTGGTAAAATATCCAATCAAGGACCCGGAACAAATGTGAGACATGTCCATTTAGAGGCAAAGCTCTCGGCCGAATATTTTGATGTTGCCACTGCGTTTGGCGGTGAGGAAGCACTTCAATCTATTGAAAACGAAATGCCCGACATCGTGCTCCTCGATGTCATGATGCCTGGCATGGACGGTTTTGAAGTCTGCAAACGAATCAAGGGTAATCCCAAGTCTGCGCATATTCCCGTCGTGATGGTCACTGCGCTGGACCAACCCTCAGATCGAATTGCCGGTCTGGATGCGGGGGCCGACGATTTTTTGACCAAGCCGGTCGATGATACGGCGCTATTTGCACGCGTGCGCAGCCTCGTTCGACTCAAAATGATGAACGACGAACTCCGGATGCGCGAAGCGACCGGCCAAGACATGGGCCTTGTCGAAGCCGCCGGGTCAACCATGGTTGAACCCGACCAGACGGGACGGATTCTCATAGTCGAGGACCGTCCGGAATCAATTGCGTGGTTTCGCGCCGGATTGGAACCCAAAAACGAAGTAACTGAAGTTTCCGAATTCGACGAAGCAATGGTCATGGCGCGTGGCGGCGAATTCGATTTGATTATCGTTAGCCTTGGCGTTCAAGCCTTTGACGGACTTCGTCTGTGTTCAAACTTACGTTCCGTGCCGGAGTCCCGGCATACACCGCTCCTTGCCGTTTTTAACGGTGGTGAAACACGCAAGCTCGTGCAAGCACTCGATATGGGCGTCAACGATTATCTGACGCGACCGATTGATCGCAATGAACTGCATGCGCGCGTGCGAACCCAGCTGCGCCGCAAACATTACGCAGATTGTCTAAGGCAAAATGTTCAACTAAGCCTTGAAATGGCAATAACGGATCAGCTTACCGGGTTGCATAACCGGCGATACATGTCGCGCCATCTAAGTACGTTGATCAAGAATGCTGGGCCGACAAAACCAATATATTTTCTGGTGATGGATATTGATCATTTTAAGAACGTGAATGATACCCACGGTCACGACGGTGGGGACCAGGTTCTAAGGGAGTTTGCAAATCGAATTGGCGCCAATGTGCGTGGGATCGATCTTGCGTGCCGTTTTGGAGGCGAAGAATTCGTCGTCATCATGCCTGATACCGACGCTAGTTTGGCCTATACCGTCGCGGAACGTCTTCGCCAGAGTGTGGAAATCAAGCCATTTCCATTGAGCCGTCTTCCAAGTGGAGTTCGTGTCACGGTCAGCATCGGAATCGCAAGTTCCACTGCGAACACCGATACGTCGAAAGAGCTTCTGCATCGCGCTGATCAGGCGCTCTACCAGGCCAAACGGGAAGGGCGAAACCGAGTCATAGCCGAAGCGGCCTGACGGTTTTCACCTCGTCCAATCTTGCTGCGAAAGTCAGTTGCCGACGAATGCCGTTAGTTCGTTCGTTGCACTGACAATACGGACCATTTCGACTTCTGGTGGAAACATTTCAAACTCGAGACGCGCCTCAATGGTCTGCGGAACCCTCGACGGCATTTCGCGGTCTGGCGATGTCGCGACGAAGCCAAAGCTCTGCGTTGCGCTTGCGTCATCGGGATTTAAGGGAATAAGGCGTGGTTCGGTCCATCCGTCTGAGACCACAATTCCGGAAGCGAAAATCACCACCGCTTCGGGTTGACCGCTCAGTTGTGAGACCATAAAGTCTTCAACTCGCTCTATGGCCACTTCAGTAGACGGTGGGACCTGTTCCGGTGGGTCCGGCGCGCTTTCTGTCGGCACTTCTATCTGTGGCGCGCTTACCTCGGTGCCCTGTTCGACCGCAACGGGCGTCTCTTGGCTGCACGCCGCCAAGAAAAAGCCTAGCGCAATTATCGCCAAAGTCAGTTGGCCGTTTTCGGGGATGTCCCGGTCGATGTTGAGAAGTTGAGGTAGGTGTCGCTCTCCTGGAGCCGTTAGGCTCCGGGTGCTGCAAACCCAAAAGGGAGAACGACACCATGGGAAATAATATCCGTAGTTCCAGCCGCCCGAAAGCCCTTGCCCCCTCGATTCCTATGCCGCCGCTGGCGGACGCGATGGACGCAGTCCATCTCAGCGTGGATCGGTTTTGTCTTCTGGCCGGGGTCGAGGCCTTGGCCGAGATGATGGAGGGGGACGCCACGACCGTGTGCGGGGCCCGACATCGCCGCCATGGGGACCGTCGAGGTTATCGCTGGGGCAGGACACATAGCGAGATCGGCTACCACGGCGGCAAAGTGAAGGTGGCCCGGCCACGGGTTCGTGACCGGGCGGGCAAAGAGGTGAGCTTGGAGAGTTGGCAGGCGCTACGCGATGGCAACCTGCTGCTCGAGTGGGCGCTCAACCTGATGGTGCTGAACGTGTCGACCCGCAAGTACCACCGCGCGGTCCGTCTGCCCGAGGGCGACCTGGCGAAAGCGCGTGGCGACGGCACCTCGAAGTCAGCCGTTTCCCGGCGCTTTGTGGCGCTGTCACGCAAGAAGATGAAGGCCTGGCTCGCCTCGGATCTCTCGGAACTCGACCTGCTAGTCATCCAGATCGACGGTCTGCATGTCGGCGACCATGTCCTGATGGCGGCGATCGGCGTCGATGGCAACGGCGACAAGCATGTCCTGGCCGTGGTCGAGGGGGCGACGGAGAACACGGTCGTCGTCCAGGCCTTGATCGACAATCTCCTCGCCAGGGGGCTCGATCCGACACTGCCGCGGCTGTTCATCGTCGATGGCGCGAAGGCACTCAGCAAAGCGATCCGAAACACCTTCGGTGTGGCCGCCGCCATCCAGCGCTGCCAGGTCCACAAGGGCCGTAACATCATCGAGCGCCTGCCCCAACATTTGCACGCGAGCGTCAAGAAGGCGCCCCGTCAGGCCTGGGACCAGGACGACGCAAACAAGGCCGAGCGGCTCTTGCGCAACCTGGTCCGGCGTCTGGAGCATGAGGAACCGGGCGTCTCGGGCAGCATCCTGGAGGGGCTGGAGGAGATCCTCACCGTCATCCGCCTCGGCCTACCGCACGAACTCCGGCGCTCGCTCGCCTGCACCAACATTGTCGAGAACGCGCTCGGCACGGTGCGCCAGGTCACCCGCAACGTCAAACGCTGGAGACACGCCGAGATGGCGCTCAGATGGACCGCCGCCGGCCTGCTGGAGGCCCAGAAAACCTTCCGTCGCCTCAAGGCCTATCGCCAGCTGCCCATCCTCCGAAATGCTCTCCAGGAACACTTGAGAAAGGCTCTGGCCGACAGTGCCATTGAAACCATCATGAAGGCAGCATAGCATCATCAACCAGCGACGCCTGCCCCACGAATTTCAACAGAGATAGGGACATCGCCGCCGTTTTCCATCCCCATTGCATTTCCCATGAAGAAAGCCATTTAGAATGAGATGCTAACGGTATCTTCCTCCTGTGCCAATTTTGTTTCGGCGAAGGGGAGCGCTTTATTCGTTTTCCGGGAGGATGAGATCGGGGAAATCGTCCTCAGCTTCCTCTTCAGCGGCAGGTTGTCCCTGGGGTTCGGGGCCTGACTACCCACAAGCGGCAAGCAGCGTGACGGAAATAATGCCCACAAAAATATTGCGTAGTTTCAATTGGAAAACTCCTTCGGGTGATGAAAACCAGATGCAGCGTGAGAAAGAAATACAATTTTCTCCAATAAGCAAGGATTAGGCTAGGCGGCCAATTCGCACCATACCGGAACGTGGTCAGACGGTTTATCCCATGATCGAACATGCTTATCGATCCCGCATCCAAGTAGGCAATCTGTCGCCTGCGGTGTAAGCAAAATATGGTCGATGCGAATACCGTTATTCTTCTGCCATGCGCCGGCCTGGTAGTCCCAAAACGTGTACGCGAACTCTGCGCCGTGAGTAGCGCGAAACGCATCCGTAAACCCGAGATTGGTGATCTTTCGGTACGCCATGCGTGTTTGTGGAAGAAAGAGGGCGTCGTCGACCCAATTTTCTGGATAATGCGTATCGTCGGGACACGGGATCACATTGTAGTCGCCCATAAACACGGCAGGTTCTTCCAGCCTTAGGCATTGTTCCATGTGACGATGCAGGCGTCGCATCCAGGACAGCTTGTAAGCGTATTTTTCGGTTCCAGTTGGATTTCCATTAGGCGCGTAGATGGATGCTACGCGCACCATTCCATTGTCTGACGGGATTTGCGCTTCGATATAGCGAGCTTGCTCGTCACCTTCGCCCTCTGGCAATCCACGGATAACGTCCTCAATCGGTCTTTTAGAAAGTATCGCAACGCCATTATAGCTCTTTTGGCCATGAACGGCGTAATTGTAACCAAGCTCTTCAAAGCGCTCCACGGGAAAGCCTTCGTCGACCGTCTTTATTTCTTGAAAACACACTATGTCTGGCGCGCACTCCTTGAGCCATGCGCAAATGGACTCTATGCGCGCTTTCACGGAATTGACGTTCCACGTTGCGATCTTCATGTGCGCCCCTAGTCAGATTTATCTAGCACATAGGTGCCGGGAGAATCGCAAATCGTCTTCAATGCACCGGCACCAGCGTGCAGCGCTGGAATCATATCACCGGAGTGCGATGCCAACCATTTCTCCCATGTCGGCCACCAGGACCCTGGATGTTCGTCTGCGCTGGTCATCCATGTCTCGAGCGATTTGGGCAAGTGATCATAGGTCCAGTGCCGATATTTTCCGGAAGAGGGCGGGTTCACGACTCCGGCAATATGTCCAGAGCCCGCGAGCATAAAGGTCACGGGTCCTCCAAATAGTTTGGCACCCCTATAGACTGAGGCCGCGGGCGCTATGTGATCTTCCTGTGCTGCCTGAAAATACACGGGCGTCTTGATCTTCGTGATGTCTAGACGTTTCCTGCCAAGCTCCATTTGCTTTTGCGCCAATGCATTGTCTCGATAGCAGTTGCGAAGATAGGAAAGGTGAAGCTTTAGCGGCATGCGGGTGGTGTCTGAATTCCAATAAAGCAGATCGAATGGAACGGGTTCCTTGCCCATAAGGTAGTTATTCACGACAAAAGACCAGATGAGGTCGTTTGCACGCAGCATGTTGAAAGTCATCGCCATTTTCGAGCCTTCAAGCAGGCCTCCTGCCTTCACCATTTCCTTTTCCATGGTTTCGAGCTGTTCGTCGTCGATGAAGACTTGCAGTTCGCCTGCTTCGGAAAAATCCACCTGAGCCGCAAAGAAAGTGGCGGACTTAATTCGGTTCTTATATTTGCCGCTCGCCGCAATATAGGCGAGGGTGGCCGATAGAAGTGTGCCTGCTATGCAATAGCCGATCGCATTGACTTCACTCTGACCAGTTGCCTTCTCAACAGCGTCAATTGCCGCGAAAATGCCGTCCCGCATGTAATCTTCGAACCCTTTCCGGGAGAGCTTTGCGCTTGGATTAACCCATGACACCACGAATACCGTGTATCCGGAATCAACCGCCCATTTTACAAACGAATTTTTCGGCTGGAGATCGAGAATATAAAATTTGTTGATCCAGGGTGGGAAAATTAACAATGGTATTTCGTGAACTCTTTTTGTTGTCGGTGTGTATTGCAAAAGTTCAAACAGGGAATTTCGGAACACGACTTTTCCAGGTGTGACCGCGACATCCCTTCCGACAACAAAATCGTCTGTTGTTTGGCGAATTTTAATATTACCGCCGCCCCGTTCGATATCCTGCAGAAGATTGTCCAGACCGCGCACGAGGTTTTCACCGTTCGTAGACATTGTCTCGCGTAATACTTCGGGGTTGGAAATAACGAAGTTCGTCGGCGCGATCGCATCGATGAATTGTTTGGCGTAGAAGTCGGCACGGGCTTGATCTTTGGGGTCTAAGCCTTCAGCCCCGCTCACGGTCCGCATAAGCCAATTAGAGGTAAGCAGATAGGATTGTTTGACGTAATCGTAGATTTGATTTTCGTCCCATTCGGGATGGCGGAACCTTTTGTCGCCGCTCGCAGGACGCACCAAAGGTTCAACCGTTTCTCCCATGGCCCGTCGCGCCGTGCGTTGCCAAAGCTCAATATGATCTGTCCACAATCCAAATTGTGCCTCGACGATTTTCGCCGGGTCGGACGCCATCTGCTTGAACAGGCGGTAAAAAGCAGTGCCGATATTTAGCGGGTCGGCTGTATGGCCGTTTGCAGCAGCCTGCCGGCTTACAAATCCGGAGATCAGCTTTTGGCTCTTGACCGCAATGTGAGCCATGTTCCGGCCAAACGCTGCCGGATCGTCAAAGGAATAGCTGCCTGATTCGGGTGCGGCGCTTGCCTTATCTGTCTTGGCGCGTCGCTCTTTTGATCGCCTGGCCGTGTTTGAGCCGGATTTTTTGGAGCGTTTTCTTGTCGATTTCTCGGGGCCTTTTGCCGCTCTGGGTTTTGATCTTGGAGAAGTGCCTGCCGCCATTAGAATCTGCCTGTCCGCACCCTTGAAATGTGGTCTAGAAAATCACTTCGCAAGTGCAAAATACTAGCGCTAGAGGCACCAAAAGAAAGGCGCAAAATGTCCGATATTGCTGGGCGCAGCTTGGAAGATGGCCGGGAGGCCGGTATATGCTGCAATGCCTAGAAATAATCGGGATTCAACCAAGGAAACTCACGCTTTAGGTGCAGCTAAGGGCCATGATTTGCAATGGGAACTAACGAGACAAAGAGAGGGGCTTGGCCGTGTGGGCTGATATTGCTCTTGGGCGTTGGCCTCTCAGGCTGCAGCGGGTTACCAAGTTGGGCGGGTGGCCGGGACACCGATCCGCTGGACGCTGGGCAAGGCCCTGTCAACTTTCCAGATATATCTCAACTTCCTGCGCCGCCAGGCCCGCCACCTTCTGCCGAACTACGGGGCGCAACGGTGCAAACGCTTGAGGCCGCGCGATCGCAAAATGAACAAGCTGGCGAAAATCTCGACAGCCAAATAGAAAACGATTTCGAATACCCCATTTCTTCCACAAATTGAGAGTAGTGTTGCCAGTCAAAGGCAAGCGCATCATCAGGCACCAATCCAATGCGAACTCAGTTTCAGCGCATCAACCGGCTTCCGCCATACGTATTTGAGGAGGTAAATCGCCTCAAAGCCGAAGCGCGTGCGCGCGGCGAAGATATTATCGATTTTGGCATGGGCAATCCGGACATGCCGACGCCTTCGCACATTGTCGATAAGCTGATTGAGACAGCACGCGATCCGCGCGCCAACCGCTATTCCGCTTCACGCGGCATCAAAGGATTGCGGCGTGCCACGGCCAAATATTACGAGAGGCGTTTTGGCATCGCGTTGGACCCGGAAAGCGAGGTTATCGTAACACTTGGCTCGAAAGAGGGCTTTGCCAATCTCGCGCAGGCCATCACTTCGCCTGGCGATGTCGTTTTGGTGCCAAACCCTGCTTATCCCATCCACGCTTATGGATTCATCATGGCTGGCGCAGCGATCCGACACGTTCCAGCCACTACACCGGAGGAATTCTTGAGCCGGGCCGCGATTGCGGTGCGTCACTCCTCGCCGTCACCGCTAGCTCTGGTTGTGAACTATCCGTCAAACCCAACTGCGCAAATGGTTGATCTTGATTTCTTTAAAGAGGTCGTTTCATTCGCGCGTAAGAATGAGATATGGGTGCTTTCCGATCTTGCCTATGCGGAGACGTATTTTGACGATGCACGGCCTCCACCGTCGATACTGCAAGTCGAGGGCGCGAAAGACATCGCGGTCGAATTCCAATCCTTAAGCAAGACCTATGCTATGCCCGGTTGGCGTATGGGCTTCGCGGCGGGAAACAAAACATTGATTGCCGCGCTTGCGCGCATAAAATCCTATCTCGACTACGGTGCCTATACGCCGATCCAGGTCGCGGCAGCTGCCGCGCTCAATGGGCCGCAGGAATGCGTTGAAGAGATCAGAGCGATCTACAAATCGCGTCGCGACGTATTGTCGAGCGCGATGTCTCGCGCCGGCTGGGAGATTCCAAGCCCGCCTGCGACGATGTTTGCATGGGCGCCAATTCCTGATGCATTCCACGACCTCGGCTCGATGGAGTTTGCTAAACAGCTCCTCATTAGGGCTAAGGTTGCGGTCTCGCCGGGGATTGGTTTTGGCGAGTATGGTGAAGGATATGTTCGAATAGCGCTGGTAGAAAACGAGCAGCGCATCCGTCAAGCTGCGCGAAATGTGAAGCGATTTCTTGGCGATATTGGCAAGAATGCAAAGGCAATGGAGACTGCGAAGTGACCATGCGCATCGGAATTGCCGGGCTCGGCACGGTGGGGTTGGGCGTCTTAAAGGTTTTACAAAGCAGCGGCTCAGCGCTCTCCGCTCGTGCCCAGCGTCACGATTTAGAAGTCACCGCGGTCTCGGCGCGTGACAGAGAAAGGGATCGTGGAATCGATTTGAGTGGGTATCACTGGGAAACGGACCCGGTGGCGCTCGCGTCGCGGGATGACGTTGATGTCGTTGTCGAACTTGTCGGTGGCTCCGAAGGTCCGGCGCTCTCTCTTGTTTCCTCTGCCCTCAGGGCCGGAAAACATGTGGTGACGGCCAACAAAGCGCTATTGGCTTACCACGGCACCGAGCTTGCTATATTGGCGGAAGCCTCAAATGCCGCCCTCAAATTCGAGGCGGCGGTCTGTGGCGGCATTCCAATTGTTAAGTCTCTGCGCGAGGGACTTATTGCCTACGATATAATCGCGATCCGCGGCATCCTAAACGGTACCTGCAATTACATCCTTACCGAGATGGAGGCCACGGGGCGCTCTTTCGAAAAAGTGTTGGCGGAAGCCCAACAGCTTGGATTTGCCGAATCCGATCCGACTCTCGATATTGGCGGTGGCGATACCGCGCATAAACTTTCGCTTCTGGCCAGTCTCGCATTCGGCACATTGCCGGATCTCGATGCGGTTGCAATGAAGGGTATTGAACATATCACGCCGGCGGAAATCGCCTTTGCCGATGAGTTTGGCTATCGCATCAAGCTGCTTGGCGCGGCGCGGAAAACAGATGCCGGCATAGAGCAGCGGGTTTGCCCCACGATGGTCCGTGCGCGCACACCACTCGGCGAGGCCGTTTCGAGTTTCAATGCCGTTGAAGTGAATGCTGGATTGGCCGGACCGTTCTTCTTCCAGGGTAGCGGCGCGGGCGAGGGACCGACGGCTGCGGCTGTCGTTGCAGATCTGGTTGAAGTTGCGCGCGGCGATTTGGGTCCGGTCTTCGGCCGACCTGTGGATCAATTGCCAAAGCCGGTTGTGGTCCCGCCGGAAGCCCATGTTTCGGCATTTTATTTGCGATTTCAGGTTCTTGACTTGCCTGGTGTGATGGCCGCTGTCTCGCAACACCTGGCGGATGAGGGTGTCTCCATCGATTCGATGCTGCAGCGTGGCCGCTCGCCAGGCGAAGCCGTATCGATTGTCATGTTAACGCACGAGGCTCAGCAGTCAGCGGTGGAACGTGCGCTCAAGGCCATTGCCGCGTCGGACAAGGTATTTGAAACTCCGTGCATGATTCCGATGGAAACCAGCTAGGTCTCTTAGATAGAACGATTTGAAGAAAGTATTCGCTATGTCACGTCCCTTAGACCGTATTCTCGCGCTCGAAGCCGTTCGCGTAACGGAAGCTGCGGCGATTAGCGCTTATGAATTAATTGGCCGAGGCGATGAGCACGCTGCCGATCAGGCTGCAGTCGAGGCGATGCGTCAGGCTTTCAATGCACTTCCAATCGACGGAACGGTAGTGATCGGAGAGGGCGAACGTGATGAAGCGCCCATGCTCTTCATCGGCGAGAAAGTTGGCGCCGGTGGTATCAAAGTTGATATCGCTCTTGATCCCTTAGAAGGAACGACTTTGACGGCTAAGGGGCTGCCAAATGCGATCGCGACAATGGCAATGGCTGAAGCCGGAACACTTCTCAACGCGCCCGACACCTATATGGATAAGATCGCAATTGGGCCTGGTTATCCCGAAGACACCGTGGACCTCGATGCCGAGCCCGCCGACAACATCATTTCTTTGGCGAAGGCGAAGGGCGTAAAGCCTTCGGAAATCAATGCGTTGGTTTTGGACCGTACGCGCCACGACAAGATTATCGCATCAATCCGTTCGACCGGAGCAGCCATTCAACTGATAACCGATGGCGATGTTGCAGGGGTCATCGCGACCACAGATCCGGCCCTTTCAGGAATCGATATTTATGTAGGGCAGGGTGGCGCTCCCGAAGGGGTGCTAGCTGCCGCTGCGCTTCGCTGCGTAGGTGGACAATTGCAGACAAGGCTTGTTTTTCGAAATGATGACGAAAAGCGTCGGGCGGCGAAATGGGGGATTACTGATTTGCAGCGTAAGTACAAGCTGGAGGACTTGGCTTCCGGCGATGTGGTTTTCGCGGCGACCGGCGTGACCAGCGGCACCATGCTGGAAGGTGTCCGTTCTGAGAACGGCTTTAATATTACTCACTCGGTAGTGATGCGCTCGGCGACACGTACTGTGCGGTGGATCAAGATGAGTCATCCCAAGCGTGATGCAGGCTGAGCCGGAACACGACAAGTCAATCTCCGTAACGAACGCGGCGGAGCGCCCGCCGGTATTTTCTGTCGAAAATTCTCTCTCGGGACGTGCTTGGAAATTTTGCCCAAGAAATGAGCTTACAGCAAAGGAGTTGGAACTTGCGGGTGTCTCTCGCTCGCTAGCCGATCTTCTTGCCGCCCGCGGTGTAACGAAGGATACGCTCGAGGATTTTCTTGAGCCAAAGTTAAAAACGCTTCTTCCAGATCCTAGCGTGCTTGCTAATATTGACAATGCTGCGTCGCGCATTGCAGATGCGGTATTGCGTAACGAAAAAATTGCCGTTCTCGGCGACTATGACGTTGACGGTGCTTGTGCGTCAGCATTGCTATTGGATTATTTCCGACATTTGAATCGTGAATTGGTTCTTTATATCCCCGATAGAATGACCGAGGGCTACGGACCCTCGATCGTGGCGATGGAAAAATTGGCTGCCCAGGAAGTCCGTTTGGTCGTCACGGTCGATTGTGGTGCGGCCGCGCAGCATGCCTTCGTGCGCGCTAGCGAGTTGGGCCTAGATGTTGTTGTGCTCGATCACCATGCTGTGGATGAAAATCCAACTGTCCTAGCGCATGTGAATCCTAATGGACCCGATGATAAATCAGGGCTAACTCAACTATGTGCAGCCGGCGTGACCTTTCTTGCATTAGTCGCGATCACGCGAACCCTGCGTCTGCAGGGCTGGTTTTCAGACAAAGAAATGTCGGAGCCGGATTTGCTCGCCGAGCTCGATCTCGTGGGACTATCGACAATTACCGATGTCGTGCCGTTGACAGGGGTAAATCGCGCTTTCGTGCGTCAGGGTTTGCGTACAATCGAAGCCTATAAAAGGCCCGGTCTATCAGCGCTCATTGAGATCGCTAATATTACGCCACCCTTCAATGCCTACCATCTCGGCTTTGTATTTGGTCCGCGTATTAACGCCGGTGGACGAGTGGGGCGCTGCGATCTTGGTGCGCGTCTTCTTTCCAGCAACGACCCGGCAGAGGCAACGCAACTGGCAGGCGAGCTCGATCTGCACAACCGCGAGCGCCAGGCTATCGAACAAATGATATTGGAGAGTGCTCAGGAGATGGCCGAGTCCCAGAAGGACGAGGCATTCCTATTTTTGAGTGGAGACGGCTGGCATCCTGGCGTTGTCGGGATCGTCGCCTCGCGGCTTAAGGACCGTTTTGAAAAACCGGTTTTTGTTGCCGGCTTTATGAGTGACAGGGATAGTGCTGCGCGCGGATCGGCGCGCTCGGTGAGCGGTGTCGATCTAGGCGCAGTGGTGCGCTCGGCGCGCGAGAAGGGTGTGCTGGAATCAGGTGGCGGGCACGCGATGGCAGCCGGCTTTACAATAGCGCGAGAGCGTCTGGACGATTTCTCTCAGCACTTGCGAGAGGCTTTCGAGCCGCAGCGTAGCTCGATTTTCTCTGCTCGGCCTCTTCAGGTGGAATCTGTTGTCTCCGTTGCCGGGGCGAGTATCGAGTTTTTGAAGGATTTGGAACGTGCTGGTCCCTTCGGCCCTGGTAATCCAGAACCCATCTTTGTCCTTCCCGATGTGACCCTGGCTTACGCCGATGTCGTCGGAAAAAATCACGTTCGATTGCGTCTCGCCGGGCCCGCCGGGCAAATGATCGATGCCATATCCTTTCGCACTTCCGATACGCCGCTTGGCCAAGGCCTCCTTCGGGCCCGCGGTAAACGCGTCCACATTGCCGGAAAACTGAGGCGCAACGACTATAAGGGCCGAACACGGGTGCAGGTATTATTGGAGGATGCAGCCTTAACGGGCGGGTGAACAATGAGTTCGAAGATTGTAGTCGTTCGGTACTTTTCGGTTCTTATGAAAATGCGTCATCAAAGATTTTTTGGTTCCAGGGCGAGCTGAACATTTCGCCTTGCGGGTCATGCGCTATCCCTAAGAACACGTCTTTTCCCGACAGCCAATCTGCTTCCGTTCCGTTCGCGTTTAAGGCTGCGTTTAGGGCGGAATTATATTCATAATAGAAGGGTGCAAGACGGGCTTTTTTAAGAGCTCCTGCAAGTGCGAGGCCGTAAATGCCTTTGATTCCGTAATGGTGAAAGGTGCCAGGAATTTCTTCGCCGCTATCATCAAAGTAAACTCGCTCGCAAATAGCTGCGTCGTTAGAGACAGCCGTGCGGCAGACAATGGGACGATTTTCATAAACGCCACATGCGCTGTGCTCGAGGAGCGGGCAGGGCGTGATCATGGCGTGACGCTCCTCCAAAGACTTGCCCGCCGTTAATTGTTCCATAGATGCGGTATTGGCCTGCACCAACTCTCTCTGCTCGTCCTTTATTGCTTTTAAAGCATAAAGAACCTCAGGAATGGTCGCCGTTACCCAGTTGTTGCAACAAAATGAGCACCCCATACGGCACGCACGCTTTGAGTCATCTATTTTCTGCAATGTCGTGCCGAGGTGATCGTAAAGAAACTCCATGAGCACATCGATTGATTTCTCTTCAATGGCCCGCATCGCGTATTCATTGAGCACGCGCATAAGCGCAAGTATTTGACGAACATTGGGGCGATCTATGTCCAAACCGCCTGTAATGGCTTTTTGATCAGGGTCCATATTGGCGTTCATAAAATGGTTTTACGATGTTAAGTCTAACGCCTCACCTAAGCTCAGCCACGCTTTCAGAGAGCCAATCTTGAACTATCTGAGCGACTTCATCGCTGTCTTGTTCGACCATAAACATATGACCACCGCCGGGTAGGCCCTCGTCTTGAGTCCTGACATAACCCGCTTCAATACCTGCCTGCTCAAGATATTTCACGGTGCAATAATTATAGGGCGCGTAGAACGAGGCTTCCGATTCGACGACCAAAATCGGAGAATTATCGAAGTCTGAAAGGCGGCGTGCAGGTTCGGCTTGCAGCCAGCAGCGAATATGCTCGGGCGACTGTGGCGTCTCTTCCTGGACGAATTGCAAATCGTCTGGGCTGTTTAACGCCGGTTCATATTCCATGGGCGTGATGGTCAACCCCCAAGGTTTCCATCCGCCTTCGACAGTGAACCATTCGGGCGCGCCGTGGAACGCAACGCCATATACTGGTGGCCCGGATGGCTCGAGCGCGACCAAGGCTTTGACGAGGTTTGGCCGGGCTTGGACCAAGGGCCAGCCATAGGCGCCCGATTGAGAATGCACCACGACGACAGAGGGACCAATGCGGTCGAGAAGCGCGGCCAACGCATCGATATTCATCTGATTTTGCATTTCGCGATTTTGCATTGATCCGATGCCACCCGAATAATAATTGTCGAAAGAGGGATCGCCCGGTTCGGCATTTCCCGGCCAGCGCGTGTGGAGTTCGGCTTGCGGCCAGAGTACGTAGTTTTCGCTAGCGGCAAAGCGCTGCATGACGAAGTCATAGGTCTGATAGCGCGACTCGCCATAAATATTGTCGATGTAAGGTGAGCGGCCGCGCGCGACTTGGTCCACGACATAGACCGGATAGCCGCGACGAAGGAAAAAGTCGCGCCATCCGGGGCGGCCATCCGGCGTCATCAAGTAATCCGCGCCGGTGCGACTGCCGCCATGGACAAGGACGATGGGAAGCGCCTGCGTAGCGCCCGCGGGAATCTGATATTCCACAAACATCTGACCGAAATGGCGGGTGTCACTTGGGTTGGTACGGGTGCCTTCCGGCGCGGCCGGCTCCAAATTAAGCTCAGTTGGAATGTCCGTATATTGTCCTCCAACGTAAAAATAGCCCTGCTCGGCAATCATCAATGGCCCGCCATCGACCATCGACACCATAACGGGGTCAGTGGTCTGCGGTTCGGCCTCCATGCAGGAAGCAAGGCTCAGCGATATCGCGCTTGCAACTAGTGCAAAGTGAAATTTGGTCATGTCCAATTTGGTAATCCCCCGAGAAAGCGACTTATTGGCGTGCCCAATACAAAATATCATCCGGACCGCCAACACGAAAGGCTGCGCAAGCGCCCTTCTATAGACTATAGCCCAATTGCCGCAATCAACCGTCTCTTTTCCGCCGGCACCAATCGTATGAATAGGAACATCTTCGCGGAGAACAGCGTTTTCAGCTTAAGCGACCGCGATGCAGTGGATGATCATGCTGGATCCAAATTTTGCACTAAAAATATGACTGGGGACCCGGTGCACAAGGCCGCCGTGCAAGCTATGTTTGCCACCTAGAAGTGCCAATCAGAGGATATATAAATGAGCGTTGCAAGGGTCACTGAAATTTCGTCGTCATCGGAGATAAGTTTTGACGACGCAATCAAAACTGGGATTGCGCGTGCGTCAAAAACAATACGAAAAATCGAGGGCGCCTGGATTAAAGAGCAGAAAGTTGTCGTCAACGGGAGCGCTGTTAGCGAGTATCGCGTCAGCATGTAGGCAACGTTTGTTCTTGAGGATTAGCCAGTTTATGAGAGCGCTCATGCGCTCCTATGAGTTTGGGCCATAGTCTTCCTGCAATCTTACAAAGTTGTAATTTGGCGGGCAGCCGGGGGCGTGGGGCGGCGATTGGCTGCCCGATGGCATGACCTCTACGCTCCATCGGCCAATGTTAAGGTGTCATTTCCATTGAACGGGCTCACAAATAACGCGGTTTTTCAAAGTTCCCTTTGGAACTAGGCGCGTCGTATCAAACGCCACGAGGATAGGCGATGTCCCTATCTCTGTTGAAATTCGTGGGGCAGGCGTCGCTGGTTGATGATGCTATGCTGCCTTCATGATGGTTTCAATGGCACTGTCGGCCTGAGCCTTTCTCAAGTGTTCCTGGAGAGCATTTCGGAGGATGGGCAGCTGGCGATAGGCCTTGAGGCGACGGAAGGTTTTCTGGGCCTCCAGCAGGCCGGCGGCGGTCCATCTGAGCGCCATCTCGGCGTGTCTCCAGCGTTTGACGTTGCGGGTGACCTGGCGCACCGTGCCGAGCGCGTTCTCGACGATGTTGGTGCAGGCGAGCGAGCGCCGGAGTGCGTGCGGTAGGCCGAGGCGGATGACGGTGAGGATCTCCTCCAGCCCCTCCAGGATGCTGCCCGAGACGCCCGGTTCCTCATGCTCCAGACGCCGGACCAGGTTGCGCAAGAGCCGCTCGGCCTTGTTTGCGTCGTCCTGGTCCCAGGCCTGACGGAGCGCCTTCTTGACGCTCGCGTGCAAATGTTGGGGCAGGCGCTCGATGATGTTACGGCCCTTGTGGACCTGGCAGCGCTGGATGGCGGCGGCCACACCGAAGGTGTTTCGGATCGCTTTGCTGAGTGCCTTCGCGCCATCGACGATGAACAGCCGCGGCAGTGTCGGATCGAGCCCCCTGGCGAGGAGATTGTCGATCAAGGCCTGGACGACGACCGTGTTCTCCGTCGCCCCCTCGACCACGGCCAGGACATGCTTGTCGCCGTTGCCATCGACGCCGATCGCCGCCATCAGGACATGGTCGCCGACATGCAGACCGTCGATCTGGATGACTAGCAGGTCGAGTTCCGAGAGATCCGAGGCGAGCCAGGCCTTCATCTTCTTGCGTGACAGCGCCACAAAGCGCCGGGAAACGGCCGACTTCGAGGTGCCGTCGCCACGCGCTTTCGCCAGGTCGCCCTCGGGCAGACGGACCGCGCGGTGGTACTTGCGGATCGACACGTTCAGCACCATCAGGTTGAGCGCCCACTCGAGCAGCAGGTTGGACCCTGCTGACGAAAGTGGAGACGTCCTGCGATAGGATTTTGATCGCAGGAGGTGCAAATGTCGAAGCAGAATGGGAACAAGGGCCGGCGGTTTGATCGGGCCTTCAAGGAAGAAGCCGTCCGTCTTTTACAGACGAGCGGGCGCAGGCAGCGGCAGATAGCAGGAGATCTTGGGATCAGCGTCAGCGCGCTCGGCCGCTGGGTCGCAGAATTGCGTGAGGAGGATTTGCTTTCCGGTCCGCATGAGGATGCAGCGAAGGAAATTACCCGCCTACGCCGAGAGCGTGATCTGGCCCGTCAGGAACGTGATCTCCTAAAAAAAGCGCTGGCCTTCTTCGCCAGGGAAAGTCAATGAGGTTCCGGTTCATCGACGCGGAGAGGGCCGGGTTGGCGATGCCGATATTCCGCCTGTGCAGACTGCTGCAGGTCAGCGTCTCAGGCTTCTACGCTTGGCGCAATCGCGGCCCAAGCCAGCGACAGCTCGATGACATGGTTCTACTCGCCCATGTCCGGGCAGCCTTTCGGCGCAGCCGCGAGAGCTACGGTGCAGAGCGGGTCCATCACGAGCTTGCCGAGAATGGGATCGAGGTTGGACGCCATAGGGTGGCTCGGCTGATGCGGGGAAATGGGTTGTCTCCAAAACGGAAACAGAAGTTCAAAAAGACGACGGACAGCCAGCACAACAAGGCCGTCGCATCGAACCTTCTCGACCAGAACTTCTCCGCCGAGGCACCCAACGAGAAATGGGCTGCCGACATCAGCTATATCTGGACGGCACAGGGCTGGCTGTACCTGGCCGTCATGCTCGACCTCTACTCCCGGCGCGTCATCGGCTGGGCCGTGGGCGCTCGCATGACCAGCGACCTGCCGCTCAGGGCGCTTAACCGTGCTATCGGGCTGCGCCAACCTGGCGCCGGTGTGATCCACCATAGCGATCGGGGAAGCCAGTACTGCTCAGACGCATACCAGGCGCGCCTCGGTGAACTCGGTTTCCTCGCCTCAATGAGCGGTAAGGGAAATTGCTATGATAACGCCGTCGTCGAGACCTTCTTCAAAACCATCAAGTCAGAACTGATCTGGAGGACTGTGTTCATGTCAAGAAGCCAAGCTGAAACTGCCATAGCCGGATACATCGACGGGTTCTATAATCCAGTCCGTCGGCACTCGACGCTGGACTTCACAAGCCCTGTCAAATTCGAGGCAGAAGCAATGCAAACGGTGTAGGGCGCCTCCACTTTTCCTGGATGGGTCCAAACCACAGCCCGAGGAAGCGGATAGTTCCTGGAGTGTCGTCGAGGAACATGTTGAGGCGGGACATTACGGCCCGGCCATTAGGGATGCGGAAGCGAGCGGTCTAGATCCTGAGGGTGAGGAGGCGGCTACTTTGGCGCGCGCTTATGCCGGCGTCGCGCGCGCGTTGGAAGGCACTGCCCCGCTACTTACGGGCAACCGGGCACTGCGTGCCGGGCAGCTCTATCTTGAGGCGGATCAGCCTCGGGATGCTCTTGAAATGTTTGAGCTTGCCTTGGAGGAGACGCCAGGAAGTACCTCAGCGCGGACCTTTCGTGACGAAGCGCGGCGCGCGCTTGTCGAGCAAGAATATTTAAACGGTTTACGCGCTTTTCAGCGGCGTCAGCTTGATACAGCCATTGTACATTTTGACAGAGCGTTGGAGATCGATCCCGACCACCGAAATGCGAATATCAATCGCGCGCAGGCGTTAGAGCTGCAAAGTACAACCCAATAAGCCAGGTGAGCCGGACTAGAGCGTTAAGTGGTCAGAATTGTTCAACCTGGTCACTTCATGCGCTAAGGCGTCAATTCAACCAACATCGCGTCTATTTGCGGTTCAAGTTGAGCCAGGAGATTTTGATCACCCGTTAGGCACAAATTTTTCATCGTCTCGGTTATGCTGACCAGAGCGCCCGTTTTCGATTGCGGTTCCGGACTCCACACTTTGCCGGCCATGACCACTCCATTTTCTCGCATCGAAAAATGATAGTCGATACCATCCGGCCCAACGGGTTCCTGATCGCCGTAACGGGTTTCAAGTAGAATGTTTTCCCAGATTTCCAAAATGTCCCTTGCCATGTTCGCCGGGATATCGATTTCGCAATAGTCTGTTTCCACGTCGTGATAGTCATCGGGAAGTTGAGATTCATACTCCGCAATGGCATTCGCAAGATTTTCATCCTGGCCGGGAAACCCGCCCGCTCCGGCAATCTCGCGCAATGTTTTTAAGTTTTCATAGCTCCACAGCTGCGCCTGCGAGGCGAGATGAAAAATCTTGTACGAGCCTTCCGCCCCCCTGATTCCAAGGGCGTATTCCGGCGTGTAGGAAGGCATCGCAATCAGCCGGGCAGTGACATCTGGTTCGAATGCGCCATCCAGCACCGAAATAACAATCTCATGATATGGCCTGAGCGACGTTGCGCTGGGCGGTAGGCCCGCACGTGCAAATTGTGAATATTCCGGTTCAAGATGCTCGTTTGCCTGGCTTGGCGATATCAGTATAAGGGCTGCCAAAGCGGCGGATAGCGGCTTGTAGTTCATCGAATGGCTCGAAATTTAAGCTGTTCCAGCGTTCCGTAGACATGCTGAGCTTTGAGGGCCGCGATGTCCAGAAGCCTTTTGTAGCGGCTGCCTTTGGCTTATCTTCCGGCCGCAGAGAGGAGAGGGCGTTTGCATGTATAGGTTTGGTTTTGGTTTGCGTTTGAGTTCATCTGCGGTTGCAGCAGGCCTGATATTTTCCGCATTAGTGCCGTTGCACCCTGCGAACGCGCAGGGCGAAACACCAGATGCGTCGACATTTCCTAACTTTGCCGGCTCGTGGACGAGACGCGGCGATACCCCCTCTACCTTTGAAATGCCCGTTGAGGGGCCGCACACGATAGACACTGCTATTCCGCATCATGGTCATTGCGTGGTCGTGGACGAGGGTGTTTTCCATCCTTTTGCCTGCCCCGAAGGTGTGACCGAGAATCGCGAATCCAATCCCTGGATTGCGGATACTTCGAACCCAATCCTGCAAGATTGGACCCGGGAAGCGCTGGAAAGAAACCGCGTAGGTGAAGAGGCGGGGATTCCACATCTTTCATTTCAGCAAAACTGCAGACCCTCGGGTGTCCCGCAGATCATGAATTTGCGCTATCAATTGATGCTTTTACAGGGCGCAGGGCAAACAACCATCCTCTACGAAAACAATCAGCAGATGCGACGCGTCTACATGAACGAGGAGCACCCCAAAGATCTTCCACGTACCTGGTACGGCCACTCGGTGGGCCACTATGAAGGAGACGAACTCGTCGTCGATACGATCGCGCAAGTTGATTTTACGGAATTGGATCGTTTCGGGACTCTCCACACCGACGCGCTGCATGTTGTGGAACGCTTCAAATTGCTTGATCCAAATATGCTTCAGATAACTTTTACCGTTGAGGATCAAAAGGCTTTCACAATGCCGTGGCGCGGTGTTGCGACTTACCGACGCACGGATTATGGGTTTCCGGAATTCGTTTGCGCTGAGAACAATCGCGACACGATGGAAGATCAACAATTTCAAATTCCAACGGAATTTACGCCGGATTTTTAGATTAAAGCTGTCGGTGTGAGATGCGCGCCAATCAAAGGGCAGCAGCCGCTCGCACCGGGTTTAAAAATCTGGTGTCTCATCCTTCAGAACTGGAAATTCGCCGTCGCGCCCAGCACGAATATTTTCGGCGCAAATATTTTCACGCAATCCGCCCGCTAACGGGATCGGGAAGTATCGCTGAAGACCGTTCCATTCACTGGTAAACGCGCCGGCATCGCTTACGGTAAATCGAACTTCGAGCACGCCATCATCTTCCGAAACGCGGTAACGCTCGACGACGTGTAGAGCCGCCGTATGTGGTGTGCCGTAAAAATCGGCGATGTCCCTATCTCTGTTGAAATTCGTGGGGCAGGCGTCGCTGGTTGATGATGCTATGCTGCCTTCATGATGGTTTCAATGGCACTGTCGGCCTGAGCCTTTCTCAAGTGTTCCTGGAGAGCATTTCGGAGGATGGGCAGCTGGCGATAGGCCTTGAGGCGACGGAAGGTTTTCTGGGCCTCCAGCAGGCCGGCGGCGGTCCATCTGAGCGCCATCTCGGCGTGTCTCCAGCGTTTGACGTTGCGGGTGACCTGGCGCACCGTGCCGAGCGCGTTCTCGACGATGTTGGTGCAGGCGAGCGAGCGCCGGAGTTCGTGCGGTAGGCCGAGGCGGATGACGGTGAGGATCTCCTCCAGCCCCTCCAGGATGCTGCCCGAGACGCCCGGTTCCTCATGCTCCAGACGCCGGACCAGGTTGCGCAAGAGCCGCTCGGCCTTGTTTGCGTCGTCCTGGTCCCAGGCCTGACGGAGCGCCTACTTGACGCTCGCGTGCAAATGTTGGGGCAGGCGCTCGATGATGTTACGGCCCTTGTGGACCTGGCAGCGCTGGATGGCGGCGGCCACACCGAAGGTGTTTCGGATCGCTTTGCTGAGTGCCTTCGCGCCATCGACGATGAACAGCCGCGGCAGTGTCGGATCGAGCCCCCTGGCGAGGAGATTGTCGATCAAGGCCTGGACGACGACCGTGTTCTCCGTCGCCCCCTCGACCACGGCCAGGACATGCTTGTCGCCGTTGCCATCGACGCCGATCGCCGCCATCAGGACATGGTCGCCGACATGCAGACCGTCGATCTGGATGACTAGCAGGTCGAGTTCCGAGAGATCCGAGGCGAGCCAGGCCTTCATCTTCTTGCCTGACAGCGCCACAAAGCGCCGGGAAACGGCCGACTTCGAGGTGCCGGCGCCACGCGCTTTCGCCAGCTCGCCCTCGGGCAGACGGACCGCGCGGTGGTACTTGCGGGTCGACACGTTCAGCACCATCAGGTTGAGCGCCCACTCGAGCAGCAGGTTGCCATCGCGTAGCGCCTGCCAACTCTCCAAGCTCACCTCTTTGCCCGCCCGGTCACGAACCCGTGGCCGGGCCACCTTCACTTTGCCGCCGTGGTAGCCGATCTCGCTATGTGTCCTGCCCCAGCGATAACCTCGACGGTCCCCATGGCGGCGATGTCGGGCCCCGCACACGGTCGTGGCGTCCTCCTCCATCATCTCGGCCAAGGCCTCGACCCCGGCCAGAAGACAAAACCGATCCACGCTGAGATGGACTGCGTCCATCGCGTCCGCCAGCGGCGGCATAGGAATCGAGGGGGCAAGGGCTTTCGGGCGGCTGGAACTACGGATATTATTTTCCATGGTGTCGTTCTCCCTTTTGGGTTTGCAGCACCCGGAGCCTAACGGCTCCAGGAGAGCGACACCTACCTCAACTTTTCAACATCGACCGGGACATCCCCTAAAAATCCATTGGACCGGTGAGGCTCAAACCGAGCGTATCCACCACCAAACTGTCGCCTTCATAGTGACCAACAGAGTGGCCATAGGGACTTGGCTCCAGGTGTGGTGGGCGGAACTCATTAAGAAAAATGCGCCGCACTTGATTGTCGTGGTGATAGAGGATCGTGACCATGCCGGGTTCTTGCAGGAACTGGACCGGCTCGCGCAGCGTAAGAACATTTGGCACGCCGAAAGCCATGCAGAGCTGAAGCTGACTCCACAAGGGCTCTCCACGTTCTAATTCTGCAACCGCGCGTACGCGGACCGCTTCAGAGGCCCAAGGTTGCAAAATCGGATTGCGGTAGTCACCGACCCAAACATTCATCGCTAAAAAACTAAGCCCCGGCATATTGACCACGGGCCCGGGCCCATCACCGCTGGGTAGATAATGCGCGATCGCGTGTTCCCAATGGCCGGAGAAATCAGGGACCGCTGGTGCCGGCGCTCCCATTTTGCTGCAGCTACCAAGCACGGCGGCGGGAGCTAAAACGAGAAAAGACAGCAGAGCTCTAGGTATTATGAGGGGGAACGGCGTCACCCGGCATTGGCCTCGCGCTGTGGGATTAATTCATTCGAATTGCAGCGTTCGGCCGGTTCTTCTCCACGCGTAAACACTATGGTGCGGCCGAAGATCGGGCTCAGGACATAACCGCGAACCTCCAATGTGTCGCCTTCACCAAGTTTCATTTCGCTGGAATAGGTCTTTCCGTCCTGTGGGTTGTAAATCCAACCATCTTCCCACTCGCCTGGAGCTTCGTTTGGTTTGAAAGCGCCAAAGATCTCAATACCACAGATTGCCCGCTGACGCAGATTTGGATCGGGGTTATAAATGTCGAAACGTTGAACGTCGTCGGTGCGTTCGCGCATGCCAACAACGGAGCCGCAAATACCGTCATCACAGGAGCTCACTTCAACTAGCCATCCATTCCTGTTCACCCAATAACCGTCCGCGTCGCCCGCTGTAGCCTGTGCCAATGCAGGTGAAACAGTGGCGATGCTTAGAAGGGTTGTGACGAGCAGGAAGCGAGCATTATTTTTCCGCAAATTAAGTCTCCTAATTGGTCGCTCCCACGACACTCGTTCGTACATAATTGGCGATCAGTCATCATATAACCAAGTCGTTCGAGCGCACCACGAATACGCCTCGCGATCAGCGAAAACGGGCAAAAATAGGACTTAACCGTAAATTCAGTTTACTGAATCCGAAGCACATCAGGCCACGACAATGGTGCCTAAACCGACATTCCCCAGATGCCATCCAAATTCGTGGAAATCGTACCACTTTCCCATCGCCAAGGGTGCTGTATCCCCTTTGCAGCCATCCGATGGCATGATTTTGGTAATCGGCCCGCGCTTGGAAGGCCACTCGGTCATTTTTCTCGCCATCCAGACACACTTCTCCTGTCGCTTTCTCCTCGCCGTCGATTCCCTCGGCCTACGCCGGAGCGGGTCTTCGCCGCAGATCATCAATCAAGCTCAGGATTTTCCGGAATAGGTCCCTCGGCACCGCCACCTCAGCCAATTGGAACGTAACGTAGCGGCCATGTCGGACAACCTTGGCCCCTATCTTCACCAGCTTGTCGCGCAACGTCGTCATCGACCAGTGCTCCACCTCCTTCGGCAAGGCCAGTGTCCACATGAAGCTGCCCAGATTATATGCCAGCGCATGAAGCTGGAGCCGAACGGCATTGTTGCGGAACTTGCGACATGACAGACGGGTCCAGTTGATGGCGTTCTTGCCTTCCTTGATGTGCTGCTCTGCCGTGCCACGGTGATTATAGAACGCCACCACCCGCTTGGTAGGGCGCGACAGATTAGTGACGATGAAACCGACGCGAGGAACCAGCTCGCCGGGATGCCACTCCACTTTGGCCACGACACGGCGCTTCTTGTTCCACGATCCAGCCTGATAGCTGAAGCTGGCGTGGAAACGGCGAACATGGTCGGGCGGGCGACCGACAGGTCGCGTAAGCAGATGGGCAATGTTCCGCTGGAGAATCGCGTTCGCTTTGAGGCGGATGACGTAGAGTAATCCCTCGGCTTCGAGATATTCGTATATCTCCGGTGAGGCGAAGGCGGCATCGCCACGAAAATACAGCCGCACCTTCCTTTCCTTATAGCGCATCACCACCGGCTCCAGAACATTCCGCAATCCGTCAGCACTGTGAACATTACCGGGGCGCAGGGAACATCTCTCCAAGTCGCCGAACTGGTTGAACAGGAACAGGGGATGATAGCAGGTGCAGCCGAAGTGGCCGTTGTAAGCTGTGCCTTCCTGGTCGCCATGGGTCGGGCTGACGGAGCTATCCATGTCGAGGATGATCATCTTCGGCGGATGGCGGTCATGAACCTTGTTGATCCACACCCCGTTCATGTCGGCCAAGGCTTCAACGTTCTCGTCGGCGGCCAATAGCTCCGTCTCGAAGCGTCCCATCTGGCTGGTGAAAGCGGCCTGTCTTTCGATGGCCTTGCCGCCGACAATCCAGCGCATGGCGGGATCACGACCCAGACGATCGGCATCGTTCACGTCGTCGTATCCGCCAAGACGGCCAAAGACGGACTGACGGAACTGCCCCGTTAGGCCGTGCCATCCGTTCTTGCCGGTACGGCTGTCGTGGAAAACACCCTCGGCCATCTCAGTCAGGCCGAGGGTATCGTCAAGCTCCCGGTAGGCGAGCAACCCGGCATCAGAGGTGATCTTGGAACCGTGGAATTCAAGCTTCAAGCGACGGTCAAAAACGACCCGAAGGCACCCTGGTTTCGATTCACCCATCGGGTGTGCCATATCCGCCGCTCCATGCATGCTACAACTTCATGATTCTTATAGAAGAATCGCCTTCTCGCCGCACTGAATATCGACGCTACTTGGGAAATACGGGCTAAAATGTCGAGGTGATTCGCAAGCAATAAGTTTTTGCGCGCGATAGCGGTGTCGGCCCGCCAGGCCCCCTTGCCACAGAGCCCCTGCGCCGCTATCACCCGGGCCGCTGCGCCCTTCGTCTATCGGCTAGGACTCAAGATTTTCATTCTTGCAAGAGGGGTTCGACTCCCCTAGGGCGTACCATAAAATCAAGAACTTTGGCAGCGACTCCCAGGAATTTATTCGCACCAGGGAAGGCGCCGCCCAGTCCAGCTCCGTGCAAGGCCCTCGTCCTCCAAGACCTCACCAAGCGATCGTCCGCCGCGTGTTAAAACCCTTAATTTTCGTCCGAATTGGTCCTCGTCACGATTGCCCGTGGTTTCGATTTCGAACGGTCCGCTATTGAGTAATTGAAGGAGGCGTTGAGTGGCCTGTTCGCCTAAACGCGCTTCAAGCTCACAGCGCGCAGGATTTATTTCCGGTGTGTCGATATCTGCAATACGAATCGATTGGTGCTGGAAGTAAAAAGTATCGCCGTCGATGACGCAGTTGTCGTGCGGTGGACGCGCACAGCGGCGGAAATTAATGTCCGAAATGCCCTCGGCCCTTGTCGGCTGGTTATGAACTATGATCGGTCCCGCGCCACCGGAGCTATCTCCCCTTCCGGCCAGACGCTCGAACACAAAGGCTGTGCCAATAGCGAGTATTAGTGCGAGGCCACAGTAATCCTTAAGCCGCGCAAATCTGCGCGGCGATCTTCGCCTGCGAAACTTGACCACTTTTCCCAACCCAGCCCGGAGCCTCTTCCCGAACGACTTAGGAATGCTCCGCCCATTACCTTAACGGCAAATGAATCCCAACCACAGCCCAGGAAATATATCCCCAAAGGGAAGAGTCTCAACAAAAAAGCCGGCGCAATCGATGACTGCACCGGCCCTTTTCAAGAATATTAAGATGAGATCGTGTCAGTCAGCGTCGCTGATATTAATTCTCATAATATTGTTGGAACTGCCTTGATGGAGCAAAAGGTCGCCATCGCGGGTTGCCCTGCCATGACGGGCAATTGCGCCATAGAAGCCCTGCTCCGATGGAATGACCCAAGACTGGAATGTTTCGGTCGCCGGATCGAAACGCACAAGAGCGTCGGGGCGCTTGCCGGATTCATCATACCAAATGATGTCGTCGATCACTTCCATGAAATAAGGCTCGGAGTTTGCTCCGCTTGGCGAAGGCCATTCGGTAATTTCTTCGGTTTCCGGATTGAGCCGCGCTATGGTTCCACGCACGGTATCGCCATACCAAACCATACCATCGCTGGTGATCGCGAGCCGGCGCGCCCAACTGGAAGGGTGCGCCATTGCATAGGTACGGACATCCATCGTGTCGGTGTCGACACGATAGAGGCAGGGCGAGTTTCTGCAATTAACCCAAAGATCGCCATTGGGATCGAATTTGAGCGAATAGGGACGCGAATTTTCAACCGGCATCACCATGAGCTTGATATCGCCATCGTCCACCGACGGATCGAGGCGACCGATCATGTTCCCAAATTGCGAAGAGAACCACATGATGCCGTCGGAATCGAACACCATGGTATGGGGATCGCGCGCCGTAGGATCGGGCATCGGATAGATTTTCATCTCTTCGGTCGCGGGATCGAACCTAATAATTGTGGCGTTGCCATTGCCTGAAACCCATATATTTCCATGCCCATCCGGCGTCACGCTATGCGGATTCGAGCTTGGGGGTAGCGGATACTCCGTCATTTCGCCCGTCTCGGGATTCAACCGGCCCAAGAGATTGCCCGCCGGATACTGGCCGACCCACCAAATTAATCCATCCGGTGCCTCCACGGGGTCACGCGCCATCTGACCAAGTGTGGGGACTTTCCAATTATCGAACGAAACATTGACTGGTCCCTCGACAATGTTAGGACGGCGCGTATCGGTCGCCGGAAAATTCGTGGCGAGGTAATCTACAATGGTGTCGAGCTGAGGCTGTCCTTCCAAATGCACCATGGAAAGCACCAGCAGGCGCCAATGCTCCTCCGAATAGCCGCCAACGCGGTTGATGTAATTGGTTTGGTGGCAAGTCACACAGAAGGTCTCGACCAGTGCTTTACCTTCGCCGTCCGGCAGGGCAGGGCCGTCGGCAGCTAAGCCTGGGCCAGTGATACAGGCCAATCCCGTTGCAAGGGCAGCAACCGACAAACGCGTAACCAATTGTCTGGACATAAAACCACTCCTGTTTCGAAATCGAAGATTGGCGCATATTTTACATGGCCTCACGGCTTGGAACGAGGGAAATCTTTCCGAATACACGCCGAATTTTAGCTTTTGTCGCTTGAATGGCCCCAATGGCCGAGACAACGCTCAAACGGGACGCATTTTGATGGGCACGAAAAGCGCCGCACTTTGCAGCGCGACGCACCTTTCCAACGATGGATTAGCGTCTAGGCACCATCCATGAACCGTCCATTGGTGATGAACTCTTGCGCTTCCTGTGCATCAAGGTCGCCATGTTCCGGGCGAACCGTTGCCGAAAACAAATAAAAGATCCCATTTTCGAAATAACAGCCATTGTGCATACGACCTACACCGTCATGGCGGTCGACGACGACTTGGTGGCCATAGACGGCTCGATTGCCGTTGTCGACGCGAATGAAAGTATTCTTCTGCTCGACACCGGACTCTTCCGTTAAATAAGCGCATTCGCCCATGATGGATGCGCCCATGCCGACGCGATCGGGAAGCGCCACAATCGTCACTTCGTAGTCAATGTTATCGGCGCTGGCTGTAAGGATCGTGGAAGGCGCCTCGCCAGCGACTTCCGGGTCGCGATCCACGGTCATCGGCCAGTCCCAATAAACACCTTCAGAACGTACAGGCTCCACCGGAAAGCGTTTGGAGAGCGCGAGGTCTTCGAATTCGTATTCTTGCCAGCCGACACCGGCAATCTCCGGCGTATCCTCTCCGGCCGTTTGGTCAGAAGGCTGTCCGCACGTGGCAAGCGCTCCTGCCGCTATCAGTGCCATGGCTCCCATGGCCGCATTTGATCGGCGCATTTAAAATTGCTCCCAATAAAGAGTACCAACAACGGCTATCCATCTTACTATATCGCCCGTTTCTTTTTCCGTCAGGGCAAGTTTGTCAATGGGGCTCAATGGACCGCCGGGACGGTTGCGGCAATATTTCCAGTGGAATTCAGTGAATTGGCCATTTCGAGGACGTCCGAGGCAAGTTGTCCGAGGTGGCCGCCAATAGTTCGCCATGCTAATCTCAAACCCATAATCAGAAGAAGGGAAGGGCGTAATATGAGACTCGATTCACCTAAATACGTGGCACCGGCCATGGCGCTTGCTGCGTGCATTCTTTCATCCGCGCTTCTACCCTCATCAGCCCAAGCGCAAGAGGTAATGGCGCGCGGCTATTACAACCACATCGAGTCGCGGATATCTGTATTTTTTCCGAGTGTTACGAGCGTCGACCAGGTCGATATAGAGCAATTTACATACGGCCCGATGGAAGACGGTCACTTAATCGAATCTGCTTACCGTGCCTCTCATACAGGTGCAGAAGGGACGCGCTATCGTGTAACAGCGGTTGATTTTGCGACCCCTGAAGTGGAAGCGTTGGGTGTTCGCTATGGTTATGACGGCACGATCATCAAGTCCGCGATGGCCCATGCGGCGACCAATTATCGCGAACTTGGCGAGGTCACATATGACCAAGCTACTGTGGTCGAATTTATTCCTTCTCACCAACTGCACGTCACATTGCCAAATGGGCGCATATTGTATGTGCTTTTTGTTTATCACCGTGATGACGAATTGGCTCAGCGGCGGCTAATTATTGCAGAAGCGGAGACGGCTCCGCGTGCACGCCAACCAGGGCTATTCTTATCCTCAATCGGCATCCTCAATCCTGAATATTTTGGAACGGAAGCCGATCACACCTATTGGCGTGTGCGCTATACGCGCCCCGGTCCACCCTTACACCTCGGCGAACTGGTTGCGACTCAGCCTTGGGGCATGGGCGTGTTCGAAGAGGAAATGTCGGCAGGCGGTGAGGCGTTGCCACCGCAGTAATCGCGTAGGCATTTTGTAAGGAGATCGTCAGTCTCGCCGACGCCCCCGCGCTGTATGGTCTGCATAGATGCGCGGCTATATGGCGTTTGCTCTACTCGCCCGCCCGGAACCGCGTAGGCATTGGATAGACGTTCGGCGCACCGGGTTCTATTGGCGAACTGGGCTCTGCCGGTGGACGTGGCTCATTCTGCGGGTTCAGCTCTGCCGTCGAACGAGATTCGATCGGCTCGCTTTCTTTGGCATCCGTGGTTTTGGCGTGTGTCTGCTCCGGTTCGGGTAGCGCGATTGATTCTACGGTAGCGCGACCTTGAACTTCATACATGGCAATAGCCTGACATAGGTAAAAGGACCGCTGCGTATAGCGATCACGCATTTCCTTTGCGAAAGCATCGGCCTCTTCGAAGGACGTAAATGCCTGGCCCGCAGGACCAACCGTTTGCACAGTGTCGCTATGCGCCCGCAGGACAACAAACACGGGATTGCTCATTACGCACCCTCCTTAGTCTCAGGCACAAGCCCAACGGAGTAATATCGTTTGAGAGAGACTCTCAGCGCCCATAGATACGACAGATGGGTAAAGCTAGGTCGATTCTATTGCGTAGGAAAAGCGTAAGGGGAGCAGCAATCCGAATAAATCAGTGTGAACAGCGTCGGTTTTGAATTGACTGTTGCAAGTTTTAGACTTCGATTTTTTGCGCCAACTGATTCTATTGCGGCTTGCCGACCGGCAGCTTTCCAGGGTCTTGCAGAAAAATCGCCATGAATTCTCGTATTTTTTCTGCGTGTTCGCGCGGGACTTGATAAGACATTTCCATGCCGCCAGTAAGCCGGAAGGAAAAAATCATATGTTTGAAATCTGGGGACGGTGAAGCGGCGAAGTTTTCGCACGGCAGGATGTGTTTGGCATTAGGGTCGACCTCCTGCACCTGCAGACATTTGGCAAATCCCGTTGATGCTGTCTGCATCAGTTCCATGAGTTGCTCAAACGGAAAGGAAAATATGGCTTCATTTTCTCCACTCTTAAAGCGGATGAGCGCATGTCGTCCGTCCTCTGTGGTCTCTACACCGGTGATTTCGGTTACGTTGACCGCTTGAACTTTCATATCTCTCGAATTCCTTATTCCACTTCAATTTGAAGCGCCCCCAAAGCTTGGAAACGCTCCGCCGCAATGGCAGTTAGCCTGTCGATAAAACGATGTAAAGAAGCTAACAACACCGCGGCCAGGCTTAGAGCCTTGATGCGCCAATGCGATGATATTTGTCCGATAGTGTGCCAGTTTGGTTTCCGCCAAATGGCCCCGCCCAGTTAGGATTTGAGTTAGATCGCGTTCGGATATACTCAAGCCCTGCCAGAAACAACAAACCCAGAAACAACAAACCCAGAAACAACAAACCCAGAAACAACTAGCAAGGAACGCAAACCCATGTCCGTTTCGACACACGACGCCTGCATCCCAACTTTTGTACAGATGCTTTCATGCCAACGCGCCATCCTGGACAAAGCCGAAGCTTATGCCGAGGCGCGAAAGATTGATGAATCCGTTTTGTTGAACGCAAGGCTTTACCCGGACATGTTCCCGTTTAAGAGGCAGATTCAGATATTGACGGATTTCTGCAACCGCGCGGCAGCGAGGCTGTCGGGTTCTGAGATTCCGTCGAGCCCCGACACCGAGGAGAGCTTCGCAGAGTTGAAGGAGCGTATTTCTAAGACGCTTGCTTTTGTCACAAGCCTGAAGCCGGAACAGTTTGAGGGTTCAGAAGCAAAGACTTTTGAAATTCCTCTGGGCGGCGACAAGAAAATGGAGATGACCGGGAAAAATTATCTGATTCACTTTGTGCTCCCCAACGTGGTCTTCCATGCAGCGACGGCGTACGGAATTCTACGCCATAGCGGATTGGAGATTGGCAAGCTCGACTTTATGCAGCCGCCGGAGTGATATTAGAGTTTTGGGCCGCAAAAAATTGCCCGAGAAATATTGTAAAGCTGCTCAATCCAAAAGTCTGTTCCGCGTGGCGCAGTTCTGCTCGGCGCGCGCGCTGCTGGATCATGTCTTGCTCTGTGATTGGTGGAAAGGGTGACTATACCGCCACAACTGGAACGCCAATGAAAAGGGGATGCAGCCAGATGAGCGCAGCGACATAAAGCAACACGCCTATGGCTACGACGATTATGTCGTTGCGTATTCCCAAAGGCGGGCCCAGCGGTAGGGCTGCAAAAATGAATCTTGTTCTTCGCCCCATCGAGAGGTGTGCGACAATGCCCCAAACAAGAAAACTGCCGAACAAGGCGATTGAACCAAGATCGCCGTTCACAAGCAGATGAGAGAGGGCCCAAAGGACCACTGCGATGATCATGGGATGTTTTAGCGTAGAACGGATATGTGTGGGCACATAGGTGGCGACTAGAGAGACAAAGGAAATTAGCATCGCCAACATAGCGATGTGGCGCCCCCAGGCTGGCGGGTTCCAAACGGAAATCATGCCTCCCTGCCGGTACTCGGCAAAGCCGATCACGATCAGCACCAAGCCAATAAGCGCGAGAAGCGCGTATACTCCCTTATAAGCAAGCTCGCCGCCGAGGTTGGCGACAAAATGCTCGCGCGCGCCGCGCAGCACGGAAAAGGCGTGAACTCCAAGAAAAACTATGAGTCCGGCCACAAGCCACGTCATATGAAATATCCCCCAATACGCGCTCCGAAAAGAGCAACGTAATGCGTGCCACCAGCCCTCCCACAGAGTGCGTCTTGCTCGCCGAAGGAGCCTAATAGAGCTATTGCGGAAAGCCAACAGGAGCACGCGCGCATGAACCACGCTCTGAGGCGTCGTTAGGCCAGCTCGCATGGGACCAGTATCGTCATCCACGGCGAATATCGCTTTCGCGATACTCTGCCGAGAATGGCGAAAAGAACTCTACTCTTAAACTTTATTCTTGAGGGCCGAAGATTTCGTCCAGGCACATTATAGCAACGGTGTGATAGAGGGGCCCGCCGCCATATCCGCCAATGCCCATCGCGCCGATCAATTGGTCGTTGACAATGATGGGGACACCACCTGCCTGACCACTCTCAAGGCCAATCTGGTGATAGCGGAAGAGCTGCCATGGATCGTCAGTAAGGGATTGATTGATGCCGAGCGTATCGCGACGGTAATTCAACGCGGTGTGCGCTTTGTTTTCCGTAATCTTAATGCTGCTATAGCGTTGTCCGTCCTTACTGTGCTGATCCACGACCAAGCCATAAGGATTCAAAATAACCACCGTCGCACTGGTCGCGCCCGATTCACGCTCGATGATGTCAAAACATGTGTCGGAAAGACGCCGTGCCGTGGCCGAATTGATCGAGAGATAATCGTTCAGCGCTGCTGCAGGCGCGCCGCTAATCGTAAATTCTTCCGGCACGCGTTGCGCGAGTGCCGTAGTTGCCGAGGCGACCAAAACAAAAGCTGCACAGGTTGAAACTAGAGTCTTCGAAATCTTCATATTTTCCTCCCCAGAAATTAAAACATTTATCCCAAATTTAGCTGCAGCTTGCCCCTAGGCGTAGCGGAGTGCAACGGGCGTGCATTCTGTCTTTGACCCGCGCGAGTGGGTGTTGCCGGCCAAGCAGCGTAGTCTCGCAATACGGGCTATTGCTCGTTCGTCTATCCTTTCTGGGAAGCGTTTCTGCGCATGGCTCTCCTCAGGCAATTGCCCTATTATTTGCCGGGCCCTTATGGAGACGCAGGATGCATTTGAACTGGCTTGTCCCACCACTTACCGCGCTGTTGGTTTTCGCCTTGGGCGCCGCAATCGCCCAAACTCAATCGCTTGATGATCAATTAAAGGCTGCCGATCTTGCACCCACGGGCGCGTTGCGCGTGGCGTTCCTTGGCACCAATCCTATTCAAGCACGCGTCAATCCTGAGACGGGAGCCGTAAGCGGTCCGGTCGCCGATATCACAGTTGAGCTGGCCTCCCGTATCGGCGTTCCTCAGGAATTTCTGCCGCAAAGCAGCGCGCAGGCCGTGATCGATTTGGTGGTTTCGGGCGCCGCCGATCTTGGCTTCCTGGCCTATGAGGACTCGCGGGCCGCGCAGGTGGATTATGCTGGGCCCTATGCCCTGATGGCGAGTTCCTACCTGGTTGCGGCAAACTCACCGTTACAAAATTCGGCGGATGTAGACTCGGATGAGAATGTTATTGGGACGGTCGTTGGCCGCTCTCAAGAAGTATTTTTGAGCGCGAATATTCAGAACGCGGAACTTGCCCTATGGGAGCAGCAGCCACCCGATGAAGAGATTGAACAGCTACTTGTTTCCGGCGAACTCTCGGCCATTGGGCAAAACCGCCAGAGAAGTTTCGAACACGCCGCGAAATTTCCTTCCTTACGCGTAATAGACGATGCATTTTTCAGTGTCCCCCAAGCCTTCGTCATGAGACTGGATGAAACGGCCAAAGCCGCAGCCTTGACCCTCTTAATGGACGAGCTGCGCGATAGCGGTTTTGTGCAATCCTCGCTTGAGAAGGCCAATCTTTTGGCCGGCGCAAGCGTTGCGACGCCCGGAGTGCCTTAAATTAATCGGGGCGCGCGACAAAGGAGATTAGGTCGGGAAAGATGATTGTATTGCGGCGCGGTTTTGAATTTGAGCGAACCTCCAGGAGCCTTGAAAATGTGGAGTAGGAAGCTTTCTCTCGTATTTGTGGCCATCATTGGCGCGCTGTGGTCAACCCTGGCTATTGCAGAGGAAGTCCGAATTATAACCTCGGGCGGTTTTACGGAGGCCTATCGTCTGTTGGGACCGCAATTCGAAGCTGAAACCGGCATCGTCCTGATCACAGAATATGGTGCGTCCTCGGGAGGGGCGCCGGATTCCATACCTATGCGGCTTGGACGGGGTGAGCCTGCCGATCTGATCATATTGGCACGCTACGCCCTCGACGATTTAGCCGAGGCTGGCTACGTCTTTCCGGGAACGCGCACCGATTTGGTGGCCTCGAAAATCGGCATGTCGGTTCGCGCCGGTTCGCCCCATCCCGATATTTCGACGCGCGAGGCGTTCATCGAGACGCTTTTACATGCCGAGTCGATTGCCTTCTCCGCCAGCGCCAGCGGAACCTATCTCTCAGCGGACCTGTTTCCGCGGCTGGGCATTTGGGATCAGATTGAAAGCAAGGCAGTTCGCGTGGTCAGCGAGCGCGTCGCCGCAGTCGTGGCGCGTGGCGATGCCGAGATTGGCTTTCAGCAGGTGAGCGAGCTTCTTCCGATCGAAGGTGCGGACTATGTCGGGGAGCTTCCAGAGGATCTGCAACTCGTGACGCTTTTTTCCGCCGGGGTGACCACCTCGGCGGAAAACGCGGAAGGGGCGATGCGCCTTCTTGAATATCTGTCGTCGCGCGAAGTGGCGCCGAGTATTGCATCGACGGGCCTCGATCCAGTGGTGGACGATTAGGGGCGTTACTTGTGTTCCCGGAGATCAGGAACATCTAACCATCCTCGTCATCGGCATCACGAAAATAGGGCTCGACTTCCCCCTTGAGCTTGATCGTCAGCGGATTGCCATGTCGGTCCAATGTTTTGCCCGCGGCGACGCGTATCCAGCCTTCGCTGATGCAATATTCGTCAACATTAGTTTTCTCTTTGCCGTTAAAGCGAATGCCGACACCACGATCTAGTAGAGCTTGATCATGATATTTGCTCTTGGGATTTGACGCGAGGCGGTCCGGGGGCGTGTCGGTCATGGTGTTGCTTTCAATTGATGCACATTCACTTGAGTTTTAGTTTCGCTTTCGTCCAAATCAACCATAATTTCTTGTGACAGGACCTCAAGATTATTTTTCAGTTTATTGAACGAAAAGCTAGGGGGGAGATCGATCCGGATTTGCACCCTATATCGTGTTACCCGAAATCGGACCAACAGGCATAGACAGCAAAGCTATGGAGGCATCCTATTTACGCTATGAGCGTTCCCGTCTACGGTTCATAGTACCACCTTGGACGGAGAGAATTATGCGCGCGGTTTCGGAAAAAGTATTGATAGGGTTTGTAGTTCCGCTTCTGGCGGTGTTCTCTGTTGTATTTTCCTCAGACGCGCAAAGTGCGGAAGGAACATGGTCGAACAGGGCCCCAATTCCGCATGCACGCAATGAGCTTGTGGGCGCCGTCGTTGGCAACCGGATTTACGTACTCGGTGGTGCCGATCAGGAAGACTATGAAATTCGCCTAACCCATGTTTATGATTCTTCGACCAATATTTGGGCTGAACGCGCTCCAATGCCGCGCGGCGGCAACCATCACGGAGTTGCCGCTGTTGATGGAAAAATCTATGTCGTCGGAGGCTTTCGAAGCAGGCGGCATACGGTGCCGACCAGCGATGTCTTTGTCTATGATCCAGGCGCCGACCGCTGGCAGGAATTGACACCGCTTCCCAGTGCAAGGGGCGCAATCGGACTGGCTGGATTGAACGGAAAGCTGCATGCCATTACCGGACGCGGCGATGAAGGCGTGATCGACGCGCATGAAGTCTATGATATCGCAAGCGGAACATGGAGTGCGGCTGCACCGCTCCCCGTCACCCGTGATCACGTCGGTATCGCGGTGTTCGACGGCAAGATTCACGTATTTGGCGGCCGTCTCAATGAAACCGTTGAAAATGTTGGGGATCATCATATCTATGATCCCATGAGCGACAGCTGGAGCGAGGCCGCGCCGGTACCGACGGCGCGTAGTGCGGGGGCCGTCGCGATCGCGAACGGAATGCTGTTCTTCGCCGGCGGCGAATGCACACTGGATTCAGCAAACTTCGATCAAGTCGAAGCCTATGATGTCAGCAGCGATAGCTGGGTCGACTATGGACTCATGCCACGCGGCCTGCACGGCTTTGCCGGCGCGGCATTAGGCAATGAACTTCATTTTATCGGCGGCTCGGAGCCTTGCGGCGGTGGCACGAAATTGGATGATCACTTTGTTTTTACGGTTCCATAGGACGCTTATGAAAGAGAGCCCAAGTTTGCATCTGAGACTTATCATCGTTTTCTTGGCGCTTTCCTGGGGCGCTCAGGCAAACGCTGCCGAATCGGAATCGGACTTCTTCGATGGCCGGACCATCACCTATATCGTCTCCACCGATCCCGGCGGCGGTTATGATCTTTACGGCCGGTTGCTTGCCCGCAATATGGGTAAATACCTTCCAGGCGCACGTATCCTCGTACGCAATGTTCCCGGCGCGGGGCAAATCATCGGCGCCAATACGATCTACGCTTCGCGCCCCGATGGGCTGACCTTTGGTATTTTCAACACGGGAATGATCTACGGACAATTGTTGGCCTTAGAAGGCATACGCTTCGATTTGCGCGAGATGAGCTGGATTGGGAGCTTGGCGGCCGGAGGGCGCGCGCTGATGGTGTCCAGCCGTTCTGGAATCCAAAATATACGCGGCATGCAAAATTCGGAAACAGAAATTCTGATGGCCTCGGCTGGGCTTGGTTCCTCATCTTATGTCGAAACCAAGATTTTGCAGTCTGCGCTGGGTCTCAATGTGCGAATTATATCAGGCATGCTCGGCGGAGATACGCATCTCAGTATGTTGCGTAGTGAACTTGCGGGTACGCTGAACGCGGCAAGTTCACATGACGAATTCGTCGCGCGTGGAGACGGAAAATATATTCTTTCGATATCGGGCGGCGAAAGCCAATTGCCTGGTGTTCCGCAAGCACGCGATTTGGTAACGGAGGCGGATGCTTTGCGCTTGCTCAATCTTGTCGAAACTGTCGGCGATTTGGGTCGCCTGACCGTTGGGCCACCTGGTATTCCACAGGGCCGTCTGGACTATTTGCGTAGCATCTTTGCGCAAGCGGCCAACGATCCGGAATTATTGGCCCAAGCTGAGTCTCTGAACATACCTATTTCACCAACCCTAGGTTCGGATGTTGAGATTAAAATACGCGCGGTGCTCGATCGGCCGACGGAGCTGGTCGAAGAGCTACACCAGGTTGTTTATGGTGAATAGGGGTGCGCGCTGCGCTGCATCAAGCCGGAGGATCGATTTTGCCCGTAGCACCTGATACCGATTCTGACATGCATGTGCCAATCTCTGCGGCACAAGATTTCTAAGGAGAATGACTATGCGTTTCACGACTGGGGCGGCTAGCTACGTTATTTCGGCGTTGTTTATGGTGATGGCTGGAAGCGCGGCGGCTCAAGATTGGGTCGAATATGAGAACCGTGAGGTCGGTTTCAACATTAATTTCCCGGTCGAGCCGGCCATCGAAGCTGCTGAATATGTATCGCCTACAGGCGAGACTCTTCCTGCGCAGATATTCTTGGTTGAGGAAGGGGACGCACAATACGAGGTGACCGTTGTTGATTTCTCGTCACTCCCGGGCGAGCAGCATATCGCAGTTATGCAGGCTGCGGATGCGATGCGCGCCAGTGGTGAAGTCGTCTATGAATTGTTCTCCGATCTCGATGAGATTTACGGTCCTCAATTCTATATTGTTGATGCCGACGGGCGGGAAGTTCTCTCAACAATAGTTTTTTTCCGGGAGAGTCTTTTCATTGCCGAGGGAAGCGTTCCCCTAGGTTCGGCGCCGCCGTCTCAATTTCAACAATCCATGGGACTCGTACATGCTGATGGTTCGCGACCAAATGGCGCGGGCCAGAACGAAGACCGCATCGCGCGTCAGCGGGCTTTTGAAGAGCAACGACTCCGTGAACAGCAAGAAAACTAGCTGAGATTAGGCTAGCTCAAAGTTCGTCGATAAATTCTCGGCCGTCAGACATCCGCAAATGCCCAAAAAGTCCGCCACGAGCGCCACGCCTTAAGGGCTTAACTGTGACCGATATCTCGGCGCCGGCTTGTATGGCGTCCAGATCCCATCCCTGCTCGGCAAGGCGAAAAGGTGCGCGTGCTTCCAATGCCCATTCTTCGGTCTCGCCGGACTCATTTGTAACTATGAGATAGAGCCAGCTATGCGGGTTGATCCATTGGACCGACTTCACTGTCCCTTCGAGGGTAATAAGCGCGTCCGGTTCGTACATTGCGTGGGTGTGATGTGCCGCCGCCGGCAGCGTGAGTCCAAGGGCAAAAGTCGCTGCAGCCAGTAAAATTCTTGTTCTCACGATACGCTCCCATCCATTCTCAGGGGCTATATAGCTTATTTTTTCACTTGGTCCTACGCCGAGGCGTTTTTCAATTTGCAGTGATATTGGGAGCTGCACAGGGTTTGATCTATAGTTTGCCTACTAGGACTAATGAAACAGAATGCACTCAAAGGCCCATTTCAGATTAGCTTCATAGTTTATCATTGGGAGGATGCGGTTTGAAATCGCGATATTTCACGTTTTCTTTGGCGATATTCGCATGCGTCGCCTTCATGGCGGGACGGAGCTTTATCTCGCCCGTAAATGCGCAGGGCGTCCAGTTGGAGCTGCGCGAGCTCGCCGAAGATGTCTATGTGATGCAGCATCCGGCAGGGTCGAGCAATTCGATATTTGTCGTAACCGAGGAGGGCGTCGTTGTATTCGACGCCGATATCCGTACGGCCGACCAAGTCTTTGCGGCGATTCGGCGTATTACTGACCAGCCCATCCGTTTTCTAATTGTTTCGCATCCTGCAGGGGACCATTCGACGGGAGGGTGGCATTTTCGTGAAGACAATCCCACGATTATTGCGTCGCGGCGACAGGGGCAAAGTATCGCGGAAGAGGAATTGGTTGAGTTCAACGGGCGCCGCGACTCCAATGACCCAATTTATGGACCATATTGGAATACTGAATTTGTTCAGCCTGACATAGTTTTTGATGACACGCTTACGCTTCGGTTTGGCGGTCTGACATTCGAAATTACGGATGAAGGTTCCGCGCATTCGACAAGCGACGTTACGCTCTACATCCCGGAAAAGCGTATCTTCACCTTGGGCGATCTCTATAAATCGGGAATTCACACCTGCCCGGGCGACAGTGTTTATGAGAGTTTTGGTGCAGCGCGCGGCTGGATCAAAATCTTGGATAATATCAAAGCCCGCAATTTAGACGTAGAGACTTACGTTTCGGGGCACGGCGTGGTTCAAATCGGGCGCGGAATTGCCGAGATTGATGAGCTGCGCAATTACTTCGTTGCCACGCGAGCTGGCGTGGCCGATATGATCGCGCAAGGCAAGACTGAGGCGGAAGTGGTAGCCGAATATAGCCCTTCGGCTGAGCACGCAAATTATCAGCAGTTCGACCGCTTGCAATGCGTTCTTCCATATTACTATCGTCAACTCAAAGCAGAGTCTGGCGGCTAACTCCAAGTTTAGGGACGTTCATGCAGTTCAGTTTTATGCAATCGAAAAGACGGCAATTCATTTATGCGGGCATTTTGTCGGTCCTGGGTGTCTGCATTGGGTTCTCCACACCGGCACTGCCTCAAGATGCTCCGTCCATTCCAGATTTCTATTCCGCCGATGTGGGGTGGATTGGAATTGGAAATGAATTTGAGCCGCTGGCAAACGAACCCGGTCCGGTTCGCGCTCATCCCGATCATCCCTATGTCAGCAATGGCCGTGCGCAGCGGACGGGTGAAGACCCAAATTTTCGTGTCGCGGATTTGACCAATCCAATATTGCAGCCCTGGGTCGTTGAATCCTTGAGGGCACAAAATGAAGTGGCGCTATCGGGAGCCGCGACTTTTGATCAAAAAACGCGTTGTTGGCCGCCTGGCGTTCCGTCCTTCCATCTCAATCCGGTGTTACCGATTTATTTTTTGCAAACGCCGGACGAAGTTTGGATGATGCTGGAGCCTAATCATGACGTCCGCCGCGTCGCGATGAACCAGCCGCATTCGGCTAATCCAGATCTGTCGTGGTTTGGAGAGTCTGTGGGGCACTATGAGGGCGACACGCTTGTCGTAGACACGATCGGTTTTAATGACATTACCGACATTGACAATTACCGCACGCGCCATTCGTCAAAACTACATATTGTCGAGCGCATTCGGATGATTGAAGACGGGTCTGTTCTAGAAATTGTGATTCAAATCGAAGACGAGGGGGCGTTTACGACGCCCTGGTCGGCCGTTCGACGCTTTCGTCGGGTCAATCAGCCCATTGTCGAAACGGTCTGTGCAGAAAATAATGAAACTTATTTCGGCTTCGATGTCATGCCGATCCCGCAGGATGACACGCCGGATTTTTAGGTTGGACAAATAGTTGCGCTAGCGATCGATTACTTCGCTGCCGCGAATTGGATCGGGGCGCATCCCTCCGCTTGGGAGAATTGTTCCGTCCGGCATGTGGATCGAAACAATGGTGCCGCCGCGGGTCCCGTCTCTTAAGGGATGCATAATGATGGTGACCTCGTCGCCAGATTTGATCGAATCCGCAGACCAGCCGACGCGGGTTAATTGTCCGGTGGAATTACTCTCGAAGACCCATTGGCTTGATGCGCCATCCTCGCCTTCTATCGTGACGTAAAGCCATGTATGCGGATTGGTCCAGTCAAACTGTTCGACGACACCTCTCATTTCAATCTCGGTGTCGCCGTCATACATAGTTTGTGAATGATGGGCTGCGGCTTGTATCGACGCCAGGGTGGCCAACCCGATCGCAACTCCAATGGTTCTGAACCGCATTCGAATGCCTCCGTCGCCTTCGCGCATGAATGTAATAGAATTTTTCCAATAGGCCATGCCCAATAGGCAATTATGTTAGCCAGTATTGATGGGCAGGGCCCAAGGAGGCGATGTCGCTATCTCTGTTGAAATTCGTGGGGCAGGCGTCGCTGGTTGATGATGCTATGCTGCCTTCATGATGGTTTCAATGGCACTGTCGGCCTGAGCCTTTCTCAAGTGTTCCTGGAGAGCATTTCGGAGGATGGGCAGCTGGCGATAGGCCTTGAGGCGACGGAAGGTTTTCTGGGCCTCCAGCAGGCCGGCGGCGGTCCATCTGAGCGCCATCTCGGCGTGTCTCCAGCGTTTGACGTTGCGGGTGACCTGGCGCACCGTGCCGAGCGCGTTCTCGACGATGTTGGTGCAGGCGAGCGAGCGCCGGAGTTCGTGCGGTAGGCCGAGGCGGATGACGGTGAGGATCTCCTCCAGCCCCTCCAGGATGCTGCCCGAGACGCCCGGTTCCTCATGCTCCAGACGCCGGACCAGGTTGCGCAAGAGCCGCTCGGCCTTGTTTGCGTCGTCCTGGTCCCAGGCCTGACGGGGCGCCTTCTTGACGCTCGCGTGCAAATGTTGGGGCAGGCGCTCGATGATGTTACGGCCCTTGTGGACCTGGCAGCGCTGGATGGCGGCGGCCACACCGAAGGTGTTTCGGATCGCTTTGCTGAGTGCCTTCGCGCCATCGACGATGAACAGCCGCGGCAGTGTCGGATCGAGCCCCCTGGCGAGGAGATTGTCGATCAAGGCCTGGACGACGACCGTGTTCTCCGTCGCCCCCTCGACCACGGCCAGGACATGCTTGTCGCCGTTGCCATCGACGCCGATCGCCGCCATCAGGACATGGTCGCCGACATGCAGACCGTCGATCTGGATGACTAGCAGGTCGAGTTCCGAGAGATCCGAGGCGAGCCAGGCCTTCATCTTCTTGCGTGACAGCGCCACAAAGCGCCGGGAAACGGCCGACTTCGAGGTGCCGGCGCCACGCGCTTTCGCCAGCTCGCCCTCGGGCAGACGGACCGCGCGGTGGTACTTGCGGGTCGACACGTTCAGCACCATCAGGTTGAGCGCCCACTCGAGCAGCAGGTTGGCATCGCGTAGCGCCTGCCAACTCTCCAAGCTCACCTCTTTGCCCGCCCGGTCACGAACCCGTGGCCGGGCCACCTTCACTTTGCCGCCGTGGTAGCCGATCTCGCTATGTGTCCTGCCCCAGCGATAACCTCGACGGTCCCCATGGCGGCGATGTCGGGCCCCGCACACGGTCGTGGCGTCCTCCTCCATCATCTCGGCCAAGGCCTCGACCCCGGCCAGAAGACAAAACCGATCCACGCTGAGATGGACTGCGTCCATCGCGTCCGCCAGCGGCGGCATAGGAATCGAGGGGGCAAGGGCTTTCGGGCGGCTGGAACTACGGATATTATTTCCCATGGTGTCGTTCTCCCTTTTGGGTTTGCAGCACCCGGAGCCTAACGGCTCCAGGAGAGCGACACCTACCTCAACTTCTCAACATTGACCGGGACATCCCCCCCCAAGGACTGCGGTAGGGTTAGAGCCGAGGGGCAGCCTGGAGGGAGAAAACTATGCGTTTTTTGGCTTTGGTAGGGTTGCTGGCACTGATTGGCGCCACGTCGGCATACGCCGCAGAAGACGACGCGCCGCTCCCGGAAATTCGTCACTTTGATATCGAGACAATCGAAATGCTCGGTCAGGCCATGTATGCGCAGGACCAACTCGCCTGGGTGGCAACGGATGTGGTGATTGCAGAGCGCGGCGAAGCCGGCGCGCGCGCGGAAGGAATGCGCGGTTGGATTTCGGTAGAGGAAGGCGACCAAAACATTGTCCGCTTTGTTCGTCTGGGAGACGACGGCCCGGAAGCACTTTACGATGTGGTGTTTGTGGAAGGAGCCGAACCGCAGCTTTACTCGCCTGCTACGCCCGTTTTAACGGAAGAAGAATTGGCGCAATATAATGCCCGTAGATTGGCTCTCGAAAATGTGGATGTCCGTTGCTCGGAGCGGTACAACAATATCGCTTTAAGGGACCCGGAGTCGGGTAGTTGGCTGGCATGGGCGTTAGCGGCGACGACCGAGCCTGACGTCGTGATTACCAGCGGCCATTATCGGTTCACTATTTCAGATCATGGCTTGACGATTGAACGATCCGATCGCTTGTTCCGAGACTGCCCGATTTTTGTGTCTAGTTTGAACGCGGAGGGCGAGGAGTCTGCGGCTACCGGCATTAACCAGGTCATTTCAACAACGCCATTGGAAACTCATGTTTTCACTAGCTTAAACTATCAGATGCCTCTTTGATGTCGGAATGGATGATGGACTTGTGTGGAAAGCGGATCGAGGCATATTGAGTGCGGTTGAACAGGACGCGTCCGGCCTTGATGGGGCATCCGCGCGGGGGCTTGCTGGGTTACGCGAAGAGTGCAGTTATATTGTCGCCGATACCAGCGTGGAGCCGCTTGATGTTTTTTTAGTTGGCAACAATCAAGTGGAGATTATTAACGCAACGGAAAAAATTGAATCCTATGCCGCGCCCGCTATGGAACGAGGTATCGTGGGGGCGATTGGTTGTACCCGCTACGATATCGTTCCTTCACCCAACGACTACAAAGTAGTGCTGCCGGGATATCATCTGTTAATTATTGATGTGGGCACAGGCCAGCCAAAAAGAAGCGGAAGGCTAGAGTTAAAGGGCGGCAAGTTCATATTCGAAATTACCGATGGCGAGCCGCTGACAGACGCACTCCAAGCCCGGTTGGATGCGCGTCTCCAGACTTTTCAGGTAACTATCGAAGCCCGACCCTAAAAATCGCTGTCGCATCTCACAATAATCTGGTTCCTATGGACGGATGTAACCGTCACAAGTATCTTTTCCATCGGGATTTGTGCAGAAGGACGATATGGCGCGATTTGATCATGTATTTTTTGGAACGCTATTGGCTGGATTGCTTGTTGGAGTGCTCCCAGCCACGGCGCAGGTCTCGCGCCCTGAAGTTCAGGCGCCACCGCCGACCGGCAGTGGGCCGGCGCCCGAAGAGTGGGGCGCGCTCGCCGAGCTTCCGGCTTGGACCGGTGTCTGGGTGAATGACTGGATAGATCAAAATCGCCAGAGAGATCTAAACGATGTGCCGTGGAACGAGGAGACGGCGGCTGAAGTCGAGCGCCAGATTGAATTTTCAAACCAGGGACGGCCGAGTGGCGCGCACAATAATTGTATCCCATGGGGGATGCCTGGATTCATGATGCACACCCACAATGCGGTCGAATTTCTTTTCACGCCCGGGCGGATTACGATTCTGGGTGAATTAGACGGCAATAATTTGCGGCGCATTTACACCGATGGTCGCCCGCACCCCGATCCTCTGGACATCGATCCGACCCTGCACGGTCATTCGATTGGCCATTGGGAAGACGACACATTGGTTGTCGATACCGTTTATATCAAGCCGCAAACTGAAATTGCCCTATCCGAAGGCGTAGGAGTCGCCAATGGCGGTAACATGCACATTGTTGAGCGGGTTCACTTGCTGAGCCCAAATATCTTGGCTTTCGACATGGAAATCGACGCGCCTCATATCTTGACGGAAACCTACAGGACGCGGCGGATGTTCTTTCGCCGCGGTTGGGGACAGGAGTGGGACATTGTCGAGAGCATTTGCCTCGAAGGCAATTTCGTCGATCAGATAGATGAGGATGGTTATGCGATCTTTGTTCCCGTCCATCCCGACGATCAATAGACTATCTAGCGGAGAGTTATAGGATGCTTTTTCGTAAGCTAATTGCCGTTGCGCTCGCCGGAATCGTGTTGCTGTCCGGCAGTGCCGCCATGGCTCACCACTCATTTGCGATGTTTGACATCAACAATAAAATCACGATCATGGGCGTGGTACGCGAGCTTCAGTGGACCAATCCGCATGTCTTGATTTGGGTATACATTGAGGAAGAAGGCGAAGCCGAGCCGGTTACTTGGGCGGTCGAGATGACCAGCGTCGGCAATTTGCGGCGCGAAGGTTGGAACAGAGAAACCTTGGAGCCCGGTGATAATGTTGAGATCCTTATCAACCCGCTTAGAAATGGTGGGCCGGGCGGTGGGTTTTACGCCATCAAGTTTCTTGATGAGGATCGGGAATTCTTGATGCCGCGTATCGCCGCACCGGACGAGTGACCTAAATTATTTGCCGAGGTGGGTTCATGCATAGGCTCCTGAGATATGCATGTTTGTGGTTGGTCGCTCTAACGACGACACTCCTGGCAATCTCTCCCGCCAATGCGCAAAATAACTGTGCAGCGCCCATCGCCGATCTGATGCTAACCTATGACGAGCGTGGCCTGCCCCTTGTTCCTGTCATTATTGACGATCACTCGGAAGTCATGCTGTTGGATATCGGCGGTGGTCTAAGCGCGCTTGAGATGGACTTAGTGCGCGAGCATGAGCTCCCACAGAATTATTCAGATATCGGAATGACAGTGTGGACGGGGGAAACATCCCATTTAGCAACTCAGACCAACTCGTTCACCCTAGGCGCAATTGAACGGCAAGATGTGGAGTTCATGATTTTGCCCGACTATGAGTACGAGTTAAGTGCGGGTGAGCCCGTCGGCATTTTGGCCCTTGATTTTTTTGCCGGGAACGATCTCGCCTTTGATTTTATGGCCGACGAATTTCGCGTGCTTCCATCCTATGCCTGTGCGGGTCTTCTGGAAGGGGACGACGACGAGAACAAGGCGGTCCTTCCGGCGCTCCAGTCGTCCGCCTATTATGTATCGGTTCCTGTGACTCTGGACGGCATTGAATTTGTCGGGCTTTTGGATACCGGAGCAGAAAATTCGGTGCTCAATACTGATCTTGCCGCTCAGCTATTCGGAATCGATATTTCAAACCCTGACGATCGCCTGACATTGGTGGATAGTTTTGGCCGGTACCGGGTGTATGAGCGGCGCTTCGACGAGTTGCGTATTGGCGATATCGCGATAGCAGAGCCGAATTTTGAGCTTTTCCCAAATCTTTTGCGCAACCGCCGCTGGGAAACGCCCGATGGCGAAATCATTGGGCCTGCGCAGCTGATTGTTGGGATGGATATCCTAAATTTGTTTGACCTCTATCTTTCCCTCGAGGCCGAACGTGTGGTGTTTTCCAAGCGAAGCGCCCCCTAGCGCTGCGCCCACCGCGTCAGTCAGAGTCTCCCTGCCATATTGATGCCTTTTTTCTGGCTTCGTGAAACCCTTGTTCGGCCCACAAAAGAAGACAATTCCCCTTTCTAATCCTAGGCACGCGAAATCGCCGAGAGAGGGATGCGATCATGTTTAAATATATTTTCCTAGGCTTGCTTTTAGTTGCGGTGGCCGTGCCGTTGATTGCTAAAGCCAATGAGAAACCGCGTTTTTCCGATTCAACATTGGAACTTTGCCCAGAGGAATTTGCGCCCTATGAAGCCGAATGGACTGCGGAATGCCTCGTCAACGCAGTGCGGGCCTGGAATATCGGCGCGCTCATCGAACTTACCGCCGATGCAACGGCATTCGAGTGCAGGCGAAACCGGCCTTGCCATGAAAACTTTGTTTTCGGTCCTGAGCCCTGGGATGGGGCAAATTCTGAAAAGCGCTCCATCTTTGATATGATCTCGGCAGCGCGGATAATTTCAGTTGATTATTTGCATGATGCCGACGGCAAAATTGAAGCGATCTTTTATCCGGGTTGGACCGACGAAGCGAACTATGAAAAGCCGGAGCTCACAAGCGCCAACTGGATGAACCAATTCTTTGTTTGTGCGATGGAGTTCGAGCCGAACCTCGGCGTTTGGCTCATCGCGGATGGTTTTTGCCACTCCGAGATTGGAACGCCACCCATGCCACGCGAACCTGAGCACTATGTCGAGCCTTTGCCCGAGGCAAGGAGCGCCTTGTATGCGCCAGGCGATGTTATCACGACTTCACTCCTGGTCTCCCGTGCCACTATGACGTGAACCAGAACGTCTAATGCAGTTATTCCGATTTTCTAGGTTAAGCGCCCATGGGTTTTCCCGTGGGCGCTCTTTCTCGGGACAGAAGGACCCTCGCTCCCTCGCACTTGTAACGCGGCCGGAACAATTATTGCTGCTTTGGAGATATTCACACTGGCTGCTTAGAGATCCGGTTCGTCAATTGGGTCCAAAGTGCTCTGGTCACGGTTTTCTGGATCTTCTTGCGGCCCAAGCTCATTGTCGTCTTCGTCCCGTACCTCATCTTCTGTTCCACCGACGGTTGTATCGATATAAACGACATTTTCGTCAAGCACATTGTTCAAGCTGAAATTCTGCAAAAGAATCACTAGGGCGAGCGCCGCCGCGCCCAGCAAGGCGACAACAATCAATCTAATGTCCCAATGGCGCGGCATGGCGTCATATAGCTCCGTGATTTGGTTCCAAGTCTTGGTGGTTTCTGCTTCTAGTGCTGGAATAGTCGCTTTGTTCGTCGATCATGCGGGCGCTTATGCTTATCGCATAGTCCATGATTCCACTATTCGCAATGAGCAAGCAATTATTGCGTGATTGCGTCGATCCCCACTTGGCAGGCGACAGCGTCCTGCCCGCCGGTCGCGCCCGAACAACCAATCGCGCCAACAAGCTCCCCGTTTATTACGATCGGAATCCCGCCGGGTGAAGCTACGACATCAGAGTGAAGCGTCGCTACATAGGGGTGTCCGGTTTCCATCTGCGGCCTCAGGTGATCGATGCAACACAGGCATTAAATCTATCTGCCGGGGTCTGGAACCCCAAGGTCTGACGTGGCCTTTCGTTGAGCCTGCGGGCGATCTTATTTAGGTGCGCCTGCGAATGCACGGATAGGTCCGTCCCTTTGGGAAAATACTGCCTTAAGAGCCCATTGGTGTTTTCGTTGGAGCCACGCTGCCAAGGGCTTTGCGGATCGCAGAAATAGACATTGATATTGGTCGCCAAGCTAAAGCGCTTGTGATCGGCAAGCTCCTTGCCCCGGTTCCAGCTCAGAGATTTGTAGAGTTCGGTGGGAAGCTTCCTGGCCTGTTTGATCAGTGCATTTACGACTGTCTCGGTGTCCTTAGAGGGGATCTTCGCCAGCATCACATAGCGGGTATGACGCTCCACCAAGGTCGCGATGTGCGTGTTCTTCGAGCCGGCCAGAAGATCGCCTTCCCAATGACCGGGCACCGCACGATCTTCCACGCTTGCAGGGCGCTCGCTGATCGAAACGATATCCGTGATCTGCCCACGGCCATCGCCATGCGAGCTCGCACGCTTAGAGCGCCGCATTGTCCGTTTGGAGCGAAGATACCCGGTCAGTTCCTTCCTAAATGCCCCACGGGATTGAATAAATAAGCTTCGATAGATGGTCTCGTGCGACACGCGTTTGCTCTCGTCTTCGGGATGCATCTGCTTCAGCCAACCGGCGATCTGCTGGGGCGACCAATCCTGTTTAAGCTTGCGCGCTACTGTCTGTCGTAACTGCGCATTGCCCGCCAATTTACATCGCTTCGGCCGGCGCGCACGTATAAAGGCCGCTTCGTCGGACAATGCCGCGCGGTAGCGATCATAGCCCCCATTGCGGCGTATCTCTCGGCTCACCGTCGAGGGCGCACGGCCCAGCAACCTTGCCAAAGAGCGTGCAGATTGTTCCGCCGCGAGACCTCTGGAGATCTCCTCGCGTTCCGGCAATGTCAAAGCCAGCTTTGAACGCCGCCGGGGTGCTGGTCGGATCCCGCCAGAGGGCGACAGCTGACCACGAATCGACGACGAGGGCTTACCGAAAACTCGCCCGATCGCCTTCAGCGTTTCACCCCGAGCCCAACGCTCCCAAACTTCGTCCTTCTCTAACGCACTGAAACCGTAATGGCTTTTCTGATTCCCATTTCCTTGATCCATCGAACACTCCATCTTTTCCAATTAAGATAAAGTGTTGCGTCCATCACTTGAGGCCACAATCGCATTATGAAAGACTGCAGTTGCGCGCCGAAACCGTGCTGCCGTGCGCGCTTTGCCCACAGAGATCTCGCTTGAGGCAAGCTGGGTGTCGTTCATCTTCATGTAATAGGTAAGATTGGACATGTCTCACATTTGTTCCGGGTCCTTGATTGGATATTTTACCAACAAGGAGAATCATCATGGGACACAGACACAGCGAAGAATTCAGGCGTGAGGCGGTTCGCATTGCGCAGACGAGCGGACTTACCCGCAAACAGATTGCATCAGATTTAGGCATTGGCTTTTCGACATTGAGCAATTGGGTTCAGTCGATGAAGCAAGATGAGCTGTCGTCGGCCCCACAAGAGGATCTGGCGAAGGAGAATGAGCGCCTGCGCAGAGAAGTTCGCCTCCTCAAGGAGGAGAGGGATCTGTTAAAAAAGGCAACAGTGTTCTTCGCGGAGCAAAGCAAATGAGATTTGCCTTCGTTGACGAACACCGCCACCAGGTCCCTGTCGAACGACTTTGCCGGATAATGGATGTCACGTCGCGTGGTTATCGGGCCTGGCGCAGCCGTCCAATCAGCCAGCGTCAGCGTAACGATCTGGTTCTGTTGGCCCATATCAGAGAGCAACACCGTTTGAGTCTTGGCAGTTACGGACGTCCGCGTATGACGGAGGAATTGAAAGAGCTGGGCTTGAACGTCGGTCATCGTCGTGTTGGGCGTTTGATGCGTGAAAACGGTATATCCGTTGTCAGAACCCGTAAATACAAGGCGACAACAGACAGCAATCATCGTTTCAACATTGCACCGAACCTGCTGAACCGTGACTTCACAGCCACCCTGCCAAACCAGAAATGGGCAGGTGATATCAGCTACATCTGGACGCGCGAGGGGTGGTTATATCTCGCCGTGATGCTGGACCTTCATTCGCGTCGTGTCATCGGCTGGGCTGTCAGCAACCGGCTCAAGCGTGATCTGGCAATTAGAGCTTTGGATATGGCGGTGGCCCTTCGCAAGCCGCCACCAGGATGCACTCATCATACGGATCGGGGCAGCCAGTATTGTTCGCACGACTATCAGAAGCGATTGCGTCAACACGGCTTCAAAGTCTCAATGAGCGGCAAAGGCGACTGCTACGACAATGCGGTGGTCGAGACCTTCTTCAAAACGCTAAAGGCTGAACTGATCTGGCGCCAAACCTGGTACACCAGAAGAGGGGTTGAGGGCGCGCTCTTTCAGTACATCAACGGCTTCTACAATCTGCGCAGACGCCATTCAGCTTTGGGAGGTAAAAGCCCCTTGGCCTTCGAACAAAAGGCCGCTTAAATGAGTAGCGGATCCGGAATCAAACCGGGACAAGTCCAGATCGCCGGCGGGTGACACGACAGCGATAGCGAGATTCCAGCCGCGGCGTGCCGCTTCCGTAGCGGCAGCCTCAACCGCAATCTTTGCCGTCTCCACGGAGATCGTTGCGCCGTAAGGGATATTGAATGGCATCTCATCCGGCACCCCTTCTGCAGCGCTTGCATTTTGTACGGCGAGTGCCAAGACAATCCCAGCCAGGATCATTTTGGTTCTATACATCGGCCAACCCCCTCCATTCGCGTTTAGCTTTCGAAGTATAAGCTGCGAACTGCGCCAGTAATATCCCTTAAGCTTTCCTCAACTGCAAATTCATGCGACTTTTTTAGAAGTGATTTGGCAGGAGAATCATATGACAAGTTTTTGTCGGGTAGCTGCTCATGGTTTTGTACTCGCGCTAGCCCTAACGGTTTCAACAGCCCTACTTGCCGCCGAACTGCGGCCGGGGCTTTGGACGCAGACGATCACAAGCGACATGTCGGGGATGGAATTGCCTGAGATGCCTGATATTCCGCCGGAAACGCTCGCGCAGATGGAAGCGATGGGGATTCAGCTGCCGAATATGGACTTTAGCCAGCCTCGCGCAACAACAGTTCAGACCTGCATTACCCCGGACGAAATTGCCAACCGGGAGCCCTTCGATATGGATGAGGATATGGACGACGACTGCCGGCAAGAAAATTTGCAAACGAGCGATTCTGGGATGAGCATGGATCTTGTTTGTACCGGGGCGATGAATGGAATGGGACGCATCGAGTACGTGTTCGAGAGCGATAGGCGCCATTCCGGAACGATGAACTTCCAAAGCACGAGCGGCGGGCGCGTTGCGAATATGAACAATACCATAGAAGGCAATTGGGTGTCTGCCGATTGCGGGAATGTTGCTCCATAAGCTGAAGCGATAGTTGCGCTGGCAATAGAGCTGCGGCACGATTGCTGAACACGCGGGCACCTTTCTCGAGGCGGTGCGAATTGATTTACGTTTTGGCCTTTGTTCTGTCTTTATTTGGTGTTTGGCTGGGGACTTAATCCGGCTTACGAGTGCGATTTGATATTTCATAATCTTCTCACTGAATGTCGTGCGTGGGTTGCCCCGCTGGCCGCAATTGTACTTGGCGGCACAGTTTCACTCGCAAATCCTGCGTTTGCACAGAACGATCTTGGCCCAATTGCCGCCCCGACCAGCAGCATTTCGGTTGGTACGCTTCCGGTTGTTCGAAGCGAGAGTCAGCAGCTCACTGATTACGCGCGCGGGCTATTTGAAGGGCTATTGGTGCGAGAAGGGATACCTCGTGGCGCGTTAGTGATTGTGTCGCGCGATCGTGTCGATATGGCCGAAGTTTTCGGCGAGGATGTGGGCGAGAATGCGTTGCTTGCGCTGGGCACGCTTTCGGACCTTTTCGGCGTGGTGTCCGCAATGCAATTGGTCCAAGAGGCGCGTCTCTTCCCGGCAGAGGATTTGGCCGCTGCGGTTGGAGAACCGGTGTCGCGCGGCGTTACGCTTGGTGATCTTCTGAGCAACCAGCTTGATGACAGTGCGAATCTATTGGCTTTGGCCGTCGAGCATGCTTCCGCTCTGGCGTATGACGAGTATATCTCGAATCAAATCCTCGATCCTCTCGGCATGGCGCGGAGCCGTTTCGAAATCGGTGTTGGGATGCTCGTTACAGCAGGCGATATGAGCCAATTCTTGGGCGCGCTGGTGGGCAATAGCGGTGCGAGGGGAGGAAGCATCCTTTTGCCCGCGACGCTCGAATTAATGCGGCGCGGACACTATTCGCGCCACCCAGCCTTGCCCGGATGGAGTTACGGGTTTGCCGAAATGGAGCGCAATGGGTGGCGCGCATTGCAGCGCGACGGCGTGTTAATGGAATCGTCTTATCCTGAGAGCCGCATTGTTATTATCCCCGAACTGCAGGTCGCCTATTTTGTTTCGGTTACTGCGGGTGCGAGTGCTGAGTTCTGGCGGACGTTGGACAGCGAACTGTTTGACCAACTTGCCCCGCAGCGTGCAGCGCCGGCTAACTTACGGACGTCTCCTGAGCCCTCACCACAAGATACATTAGAGGTCGAAGGGCTCTATCGCCCGCGCGTCGACGCCGATGATGGCGTCTTCCTGACCGCAAAGGAGGAACCACTTCGTATTGAAGCAGCTGGGGCGAATCTCCACCTCAGCGGTGCCGAAAATCTGGAGCTACGGCCGATTGCGGGCGGGGCATGGCGTTCGGAAGGGGCGCTAATCCCAGCTGCATTTGTAGACGGTGTGTTTTGGCTCGGCTCCACCGCCTATGTCCCCGTTCCGAGTTGGCAAACCCCTGGAAATTATCTAGTTGCAGCCGCCATCCTGGGATTACTATCATTCTTAGCGCTGGTGGTCCGGGCCCGAGAACCCGCGCTCATGGGCTTAAGCGCGCAGCGGAGCCAGGAGATTATCATCGGACTTGCCGGGTTAACCGCTATTTTGATCTCAATAGCAGTTGTCTTGCACAGCTGGACTTAGGTACTTACACAAGGCTTTTGATAGGGATTCGGCTCGAGAACGACGCCCGCAGGGATAGATCACATGAACGATTTCATACCGTCGCGCATGGATGATGACGACGACGACAAACCGGAGAAAGACGGCGCGCCGGCAAATCAGCCCAACAACCAAGTTGCCGAAGCTTTGTTCAAGGCTCGGACCGTCCTCATTTTTGGCGAGATTACGATGAAGCTCGCCGAACGCGTTACGGCACAGCTTTTGGCCTACGCCCAACAGGGCGACGAAGACATCAAAATATTCGTCAATTCGCCCGGTGGCCATGTGGAATCTGGCGATACGATTCACGATATGATCCGCTTCTGCGGTCCAAAGGTGAAGATGATCGGAACAGGTTGGGTGGCGAGCGCCGGCGCGCATATTTTTTTGGGAGCGAAAAAGGAGAACCGTTTTTGCCTTCTCAACACGCGATTTCTTCTCCATCAACCCTTGGGTGGTGTTTCAGGCCAGGCGTCCGACATCACCATTGAGGCGGAAGAAATTCTGAAGATGCAAGAACGCATCAATCGGATCATTGCGCAGGAAACCGGACAGCCATACGAAAAAGTGGTCGCCGACACTGAACGCAATTTTTGGATTGGTGCCGAGGAGGCAATTGCATACGGCCTGGTCTCAAAAATTGTATCTAGTGCTGACGACGTGTAGCCGGTCAAGGGAACACAACCAAAACCTGGCATTGGTCTTTTTAGTTTTCTGATAACGCGTCGAGCACGGCCTCAAGCGGAAGAAGTACGCATTTGTGTCGGTTGCGGTGTGATGCCGCTCCTAAAAGCGCGCTGTATTCTGCAAACGGGGCAGGCGGGACCTCGCCGCCTTGCAGCATGGCAGCGACTTGTTTTTGTAAAGTCTCGACGGTCCGTCCGTCTCCGACAAGATGTGCGCCAAGGATGGATGCGGAAGCCTGTGTCAGCACGCATGCCTGCGTAACATGTGCAAATTGCGCCACCCGCCCATTGTCTAGTTTCAGTGTTACGTTGATCTTATCGCCGCAAATCGGGTTGTGCGCTGTTCCCGATGCATCGCATGGCTCAATACGCCCGGCCCCCGCCGCCAATGCGGCTAGTCGCAAGAGCTCTTTTGAATATAGCGGCTCATTCATATTGAGAATTTATCCGGACGATGACTGGGCGCGTAGCTTTAGGGCCGCCAACGCTTCTGGCGTATCCACGTCGTAAAATACAACGCCGTCTGCTTGCACTTCGCAAACAAATCCATCATGTGCGCCAATGAGGTGTTTCGCGCCGCTGTCTCCATTGACCTGTTCTATTTCGGCAAAGAATTGCCGCGCCCATAGAACGGGATTGCCGCGTTTGCCCTCTGCAGTCGCGACGCAGATGGCGCGTCCGTCGTCCGGTGAAAAACCGGCAAGCATGCGCTCGATGAGGCTGGTCGGAATTTCAGGCATATCGCCAAGCAATACCAGAGCGCCGTCGGCGTTTTCGGGAACCGACGCGATTCCCGTGCGAAGTGAGCTGCTGAGTCCCTCAGCATACTGCGGGTTATGGGCGAACGCAACATCTACGCCTTCAAGCGCCTTTCTTATCTCTCCAGCCTGGTGGCCGGTGACGATAATCACCGGTTCTAAATCAGACGCTAAAGCCGCATCGAGGGTTTTGCGTATCAGTGCAACGTCATCGATCTCCGCCAGCAATTTATTGCTGCCCATCCGCGACGACAAACCCGCGGCAAGAATAATTCCTGCAACGCGCGGCGCGCGTGGGTTCGCATTTGTAGAATCTGATTTGTCTTCCTTGGCATGCCGTGGCTGCGAACGATCGGTGGTTTCGCTAAGCAATCCGCCCACGCCCATACGCATGATGTCCTCACGCCCGACACTTAAGCCTGCAAAAAGCCGCCGCAAGACAAAATCCAAGCCATTGACCTTCGGCGAACGCGCACAACCAGGAAGGCCGATAACCGGCTTACCGTTTAAATCTCCCAGAAGAAGTAGATTACCAGGGTCGACGGGCATCCCGAAATGGATGATGTTTCCACCTGCATTCTCTATGCCGCGCGGTATGACATCTCGACGATCTGAAACGGCCGAGGCACCGAGTAAAAAATATATCTCGACATGTTTTTTGGTGGCCTCGCTCAGCGAGTATGACACGGCATCTGGCGTATGCTCACAATCGGCTTCATGAATTATCGTGCCGCCGAGAGGCTTCAGCCGCGCCGCCATGGTGCTACGCGTCTTTGCGATTACGCTGTCTTTTTGCCGTGAGAGTTTTGTGGTGATGAGTGCCGCACTCATCGATTTAAATGGAGCGACGCGAATTGGCGCGGCTGAACCCAACTTAGAGAGCTTATCTACTGCGGCACTTGGTGCCCCATATGGAATGACTTTGATGGTTGCCACCATGTCGCCCTTGGCAACCATGGCAAAGGGAGCAAGCGTTGCAACGGTAAGTGAGTCGTCCGTCAGGTTAGCGCTCTCGATCGTCGCTCGATCCAGCGCTACGATTCCGTCTGCCACCGCGTAAAGATTCGCGCGGCCTGTAAACGCCGCGCCAGCTCGAAGGCCTTCACCTGCAAAACTTCCGGCGATCTCGCCTGCCGCTTGATCTTCGCCGGTATCGCCTGCTTCGAGCTTGGCGACAGTAACCTCGGAGGTGCCGGCGGCTAGCAAATTAGAGATATCTTGTTCGGAAAGAACCCGGCCTTTTTTGAACCGTTTGCCTCTGGCATTCAGGCTGTGAGCCAGAATCGCCCCCAAGGCGTCTGCTGTTCTCATTGTCTCAAAGCGCATGAACCTAACCTAGGGTCCGCAGGGGAACGCCGCAATATCAGAAGAGGAGCGAATAATCGCTTGGAACTGCGGAGAAATTTGCCATCTCAGGACTGTTACACCCGTCTCGCTTGACCCATTTGCCTGACGCGCTCATTATCTCGCCAAATTAGACATTTGGCCGCCATGCGGGGAGAAAATCATGTCCGGACTAAAGCGTATTTCACAGACCATCGGTTCATCGGCGTTTCGCACATTTGCAGCAACATTGCTTTGCTCGGCTGTGCCCTTCGCCGCTCAAGCGCAACCCATTCCCGCTGGGGAAGGTCAAGCATTAGTCGAGGCCGCCTGCACGTCCTGTCACCAAACCAACATGATCAGCCGGAGCTCGGGCTATACCGCCGCGCATTGGGATGAGCTCATCTCGACGATGGTTGATTTTGGCGAGAGCACGCAAAAAGAAACCATCGTGAGCTATCTTGCGACCCATTTTCCGCCGAGCGGCAATCGGGCGGCAACGCCGGTCCCGGGAGACATGCAAATCACATTTGATTCCTGGAGAGTGCCGACACCGGGCCAGCGCTCGCGCGACCCTATCGAGGCCCCAGACGGGACGATCTGGTGGGTCGGGCAATTCGGAAACATTCTTGGCCATCTCAATCCGAGAACGGGTGAGATGAAGGAATACACCCTTCCTGCGAATGCGGATCCGCATAGTGTCGAGATCGATAGAAACGGCAATGTTTGGTACACCGGAAACCACAACGGTACCGTTGGAATGTTAAAGCCCGGAACCGAAGAATTTGAAGTGTTTGAGATGCCGGATCCGAATGCACGCGATCCGCATACGGCTTTGTTCGATGACGACAACACGATGTTCTTCACCCTGCAGAACTCGAACATGATCGGTCGGTTAGTACCGGCTACCGGCGAAATAACGCTGGTGACACCGCCGACACCTGACTCAAAGCCGTATGGCATCAAGATGGATTCCGAAGGGACCGTTTGGATTGCCTGCAATGGCAGCAATTGTCTGTTGAGCCTCGATCGCGAAACCATGGAGCTCACCGAGCATAAATTGCCGCAAGCCGGCACGACTGTGCGCCGTCTCGACATCGCTGGAGACGATACGATTTGGTTCGTCAATTCCGGTCTGGGCTATCTCGGACATTTTGACCCCAAGACGGGTGACATCGAAGAATGGGATTCTCCCAGTGGCCGCAGTTCGCATCCCTACGCGATGGCCATTGTCGACGGCATGATTTGGTACAATGAATCGGGCGTGCGGCCTGACATGCTCGTGCGCTTTGATCCCGGCGCAGAAGAATTTCAGAGCTGGGCCATTCCGTCAGGAAATGTTTACGCCGGTATCGTCCGTCATATGCGCCCGACGCGTGATGGTGACCTTCTGATTCACCAGAGCGCTACCAATCACATCATGCGGGTGAATATCGACTAGCGGGACCGGCAGTACTCAGGCAGTTTGTCTGGGTTAGGCTTCTTTTTCGCGGGGCAGGCGAAGCGTCGCCTGCAACCCGTTGCCGGGAATATTCTCCAGCTCTACGTCTCCGCCATGCTCGCGGGCCGTGGTTCGCGCAAGCGTGAGGCCAAGACCGGAGCCGCCGGTCGTGGTGCTACGGGATTCTTCAAGCCGAACAAAGGCTTCAAAGACATCGTTCATGCGGTTGGCCGGAATTCCAGGCCCATTGTCGCGGATGATGACCTTATAGTCCTGAGCCGTGGTTTCCAGACTAACTTTTGCCTTCTCGCCGTAACGCACTGCGTTTTCGATCAAATTGCGCAGGGCGCGCCGAATATTCGCCGAACGGCAAAGGTATGCTGCTGGGCCTTCCACATTCACCTCCACCGGCTGTCCAAGCTCGATCAAGTCTTCGCAAAGGCTTTCAACCAGCGCGGCAAGATCGACGCGGGTCATTTCTTTATCGCCATTGGATTGGACGGCAGCGAGCACCGCCTCGGTCAGCGATTGCAATTCATCCAAATTGCGGACCAGTCGTCCCTGAATTTCTTCGTCATTTACGAATTCGGAGGTAATACGCATAGCCGCAAGGGGAGTCCTCAGATCGTGACCTACCGCGGAAAGAAGCTGGCGGTGAGTTTCTAGAGTCCGGGAAACGCGTTCAGCCATTGTGTTGAAAGCTTCCGTTGCGCGGCGAAGATCGTCTGGACCGTGCGGCTCCAGATAAGGTGGCTTCTGCCCGCGTGCGACGTCGTCGGCCGCGCCTGCAAGAGCGGAGATAGGACGCGAGACGCGTCCGGCGAGCCAAGCAGCCGCTGCCGATGTAAGAATCGCGGCAAGGAGGGCAGCAAAAAGCATATTTAATGCAAAAGGCTCGTCGTCCGGCGCTTCGAAGCGAACGGAGATCCAGCCGGCCGCCGCGATAGCTTGGGAAATCTCTATGCGGTCATCATCGTCAAAACGAAGCCGCAAGCGCTCACCATTATCATCGTCATCATTACCGCGGTCTCGTCGCCGCCGATCGTCGTCATCGTCATCATCGTTATCGCGGTTGTTACCACCGCCTCTTCGACGCACATCAGTGTCGGGTGGAAAGCGCACGCTCACCGGAGCTAGAGTTTCGTTTTCCTGCGCACCCTTTACGGACAACGCCATGCTATTCTCTTCATCGCTCATAATGTGTTCGAGCAGGGGGTCTGTGGGAAGAATTTCATAACGATAGAAGTTAGAACTAATCGCTTGCGCTGCCGCTTCGCGTAGCTGGGGATCAAGTTCGGAAACAAGTTCAAACGAGGCGGCGACGCGTTCGGTGATTGCCTCGCTGCGGACGCGCGTTACGTCGCCTTTGCGGGCAATTTCCAAGATTACGATCACGATAACGCTAGACAGGATGACCGCAAGCGCAACCACGGTGACGAACTGGCCGCGAAGGGTATTAATCCAACCCATCACAAGACCTCTACGTCGGTGGTAAGCATGTAACCGCCGCCCCAGACGGTCTTGATGTGGCGCGGATTCTTGGGGTCGTGCTCGATTTTGCGGCGTAGCCGACTCACCTGGTTGTCGATGGAACGATCAAACACATCGGAATCGCGTCCCTTTGTGAGATCAAGGAGTTGTTCGCGCGAAAGCGCGATTTTCGGGCGTTCCAATAAGGCCATGAGCAGTTTGAACTCTCCCGAAGATAGCGGGACGGCCACACCATCTTGTCCGGTAATCTCTCTTTGGCTGGCATTAAAGGTCCAGTCACCAAACCGATAACGTTCGACGGCTGGGCCGCGCACGCGGGGCGGCAGGGTATTTGTCCGGCGCAACACCGCGCTGATTCGCGCCAACAACTCGCGGGGATTGAAAGGTTTTCCGAGATAATCGTCAGCGCCTATTTCAAGGCCAACAATGCGGTCCAGTTCTTCGCCGCGCGCAGTTAGCATGATCACCGGTATGGCCGAGCTCTCTCGGATATAGCGACAAAGGCTGAGGCCACCCTCCCCGGGCATCATGATATCCAGAATAACCAGGTCGATGCCTGCCGTTTTAAGTGCGCGTCTGGCGGCCGCGGCACCATCACTAGCTGTCGCGCGATAGCCGTTCTCGCGTAAGTAACGAGCCAAAGGCTCCCGTATATCGCGCGCGTCGTCCACGACGAGAATATGGGGAAGGACGGTAGTTTCCGAATTCATCTTTGGCCTCGTAGAGCATTAAATCCAACTTACTCCACCAGGAGGCAAGGCCAAAGCTGTCGCAAAGTGTGTCACTAGCGGGGTTGGACAAGATGATAGGGTGAATTCGGTCCCAATTTCGAAAATACTGATGGTGAGGCATAGGTTTGACGGCCTCAAATGCAGTGGTTTCCTTCCGGCCGGGTCGCGCTCCCCCAAATACAAAAGCGCCTCCCGGCCGCTTTTTGACCGCGCTCACCAGTCGCACTTCCTAATCGTTACGCAGAACCTGCGTAATTTCGGCCAAGATTGAAATCGCGATTTCAGCCGGCGAGCGCGCACCGATTGCAAGTCCGACCGGTCCATGGATCCGTTCCAAATCTTCATCAGTGAAGCCAGCATCCTTAAGACGTTCTAGCCGCCTGGCATGGGATTTTTTGGAGCCCAATGCGCCAATATAGAACGCCGGAGAGCGAAGCGCAGCGGAAAGCGCTGGGTCGTCAAATTTTGGGTCATGCGTGAGCGCTACAATTGCGCTGCGCGCACCCAATTGTTTGGCGGCAAAGGCATCGTCAGGCCAGTTATGGTTTAGTGCAATACCCGGAAACCGCTCAGCACTGGCAAAATGGGTTCGCGGGTCGATAACCCGTACATCATACCCAGCGCGACTTGCCATTTCCGACAATGGCTGGGCGATGTGCACTGCGCCAATAATCGCTAAATCCAACGGCGGATTGGCAACAGTTAGAAACCAGTTCTTGCCTTCAATTTCTGCAACGCCGCTTTTGTCGCTGCGCGCGGCATCCCGCGCCGCGGTTGCAAATGGTCCGGCATTCTCCGCGTCCGGGTAAATCAGTTGCCATACTCCGGACTTCAAGTCGCTGGCCAAGACGGCAGCTCTAGATTTCTTTATTGCAAGCTCCAAATTGCCGAGAATCTGTTTCTGCTCTTCCGTAACGACGGGCACAATATGGACTTCGATGGTTCCTCCGCAGGCAAGCCCAACCGCCCATGCTTCTTCATCCGACACGCCAAATTCGAGATTGCGGATGTGTCCGTCTTCGATAGCGCTCTGCGCCGCCTCGATTACGGCGTTCTCGACGCAGCCGCCGGAAACTGATCCGCTAAACGCTCCATCACCGCGTACCACCATCTGGCTACCAGCCGGTCTGGGGGCCGATCCCCAAGTACGGGTAACGGTGGCGAGCACAATTTTTTGCCCGCCCTCGATCCATTCGAGGGCCGTGCGGTAGATGGTCGGCGGCAAATTCGACATGGCCCTAGCCTAGCGCCGCCTCAACAGCGCGCGCGGCCATGACATTTATCAGATGCGCGCGATATTCAGCCGAAGCATGGAGATCGGAATTGAGCCCCTCCGAGGAGATTTCGATGTCCTTTACCACGTCAGGGGTGAATGACTTTGTGAGCGCGGCTTCCATGTCTTTCTGGCGGAAGACGCACGGAGCGGCGCCAGTCACTACTACACGAATCGCGCCATTGAAATCAGCGACAAAGACGCCAACCACTGCATAGCGTGAGGCGGGATTCGGAAATTTCGCATATCCTGCCCGCGAGGGGATTTGAAATGCCACCGAGGTAACGATTTCTCCTTCCTCGAGCGCGGTTGAGAACATGCCGGTGAAGAACGCATCGCCGGCAATCTCGCGTTTCGATGTTTTCACGGTTGCGTTGAGCGCGACAACCGCGGCGGGGTAGTCGGCTGCCGGATCATTATTGGCGATAGAGCCGCCAAGCGTGCCGCGGTGACGCACCGAGGGATCGCCGATCATCGATGCCAGATGTGCGAGCGCGGGTAGGGCGCTTCCGGCTTCAGCCGAGGCCGCCACGTCGGCATGGCGCGTGCGTGCGCCGACTTCAAGTGCGCCATCGGTGCGACGAACAAACGCCAAATCCGGTATCGCGTTGAGGTCAATTACGTCTTCCGGCGTCGCGAGTCGAAGTTTCATCGTCGGAATCAACGTCATTCCGCCGGAAAGATATTGGGCGTCCTCGCTCGCGGCGAACAGCGCTTCGGCCTCAGCAATGGATTTCGCGCGGGCATAGCGGAAAGACGAAGCGTACATCTATCTTGCCTCCGCCACCGCGCTGATCGCCTTAATGATGTTTAGATAGCCCGTGCAACGGCAAAGATTGCCCTCCAACTCTTTTCGGATCGTTTGTTCGTCTAGATTTTCATGCCTTGCCAGCATATCGGCGGCCATCATGATCATTCCAGGAGTGCAGTAACCGCATTGCAGGCCGTGATGTTCTTGAAATGCTGCTTGGATAGGGTGAAGCGCGCCGTCTTCGGCAGTTATGCCTTCAATGGTTGTTACATCATGGCCATCGGCCTGCACCGCAAACAAAGTACAGGATTTGATCGCGCGCCCATCCAAATGAACCGTACAACAACCGCATTGGCTCGTATCGCATCCAACATGCGTTCCGGTAAGGCCCAACTGCCCACGCAAAAAATAGACGAGCAGCGTTCTATCCTCGACCTCGCCCGAAACCTGCTTACCGTTCACGCTCAGTGAAATAGAGGTCATTATATGTCTCAGCTATCCCCGGTCCTTCGCGACAAACTTAATCGCTACCCGCCTTGGCTTAAAGCGCAATCCCAAACAAAATGAGCAGGAGAACCACGGTCGCAATGAGACCGACGACCCAGATTTGTGGTTTCAATCCTTCTTCGACCCGTGTTTTTTCGGGCTGAACGTCCGCTGGGATTGTTGCCGGCGCATCGCCCTCGGCTGCCTTTCCTCCCGCGCGCATCAATTTTTCAAAGCTGGAGAAGAAATTGTCGGCAATCGATTTGGCGGTCGAGTCGATGAGCCGTTGGCCAATCTGAGCAAGCTTGCCGCCGACAATTGCCTTCGCCGAATAGGTCAGAACGGTGTTTTCACCTTCTACAGCCAGCCGGACTTCAGACTGCCCCTTGGCAAAGCCTGCAGGGCCTCCCTTGCCCTCGCCCGAAAGGATTCCGGCATGGGTGAATCCGTCAGCCGGGTCGGCGTCCTGCCAATTCACCTTTCCGCTAAAACGCGCTTTGACCGGTCCGATCTTAATGACCGCAACCGCCTCATAATCGGTTTCCGAAAGCCGAGTCACGCTCTGGCTGCCGGGGATGCAGGAGGCAAGAATATCCGGGTCGTGAAGTGCGGCCCAAACCGCGTTTGGTGGGGCGGGTATGAGATAACAGCCTTGAAAATCCATGAAAATCGCAGGCTCCTAGGGGCTTTTGAGGATTTGTATAGCGAAATGACCGCCAAAGGAAAGCCTGGAAAAAAACGCCATGAAATGAGCCATTAGCCGGTTCTCGTAGCCCGGACATTAATGTTAACATTCTGTTAACGATTGTTCCCATGGGAGTGGGGAGACGGAACATGGAGTTGCAGACTGGTGCCATTGAAGCCGGTGCCACGGCGGTGGAGGTTGTGGGACGCGTGAAGTGGTTCGACACCGTGAAGGGCTATGGATTTATAAAGCCTTCGCGCGGTGTAGAGAGCGATGTTCTGCTGCATCAATCCTGTATTCGTCAGTCCGGCTTCAAAGTGGCCCAAGAGGGCGCCACCGTCGTCTGCCAGGCCGTCGAGCGCTCCAAGGTATATCAGGCTTTACGTGTTTTGGAACTAGACAACTCAACGGCGACAGGTCCAATGGAACAAACCAGCACACCATCATCTCGATATAGCGCCAAGCCCCAAGGGCCGGAATTCGAAGCAACTGTTAAATGGTTCAACCGTGGGAAGGGTTACGGTTTTCTCTCACGTGAACCCGGGGCACCGGATGTTTTTGTGCCCATGGAAACGCTACGGCGCTACGGCATTCGAGAGCTCCAGCCAGGGCAACGGGTTAGAGTGCGCGCGGGCGACGGTCCCAAGGGGCAGCTTGCGGCCGAGGTTGAAATTCTGGAATAGAGGCGAGTTTTGCGCAGCTCGCGTTAACTTTCCGCATAAGATCGGTTAGCCTGCACATCAATGCGAGTCGCCCCAGCGCTATTTTTGGCCTTTGCCATTGCCGTCAGCGGTCTTTCCGCATGTGCTGCCCGTGCGGTCGCCGGCGCCCAGCCGCCACTGCCAAAATCAGCGCTGATTATCGAAACGGGGCAGGGGCAGGTCGCGTTTACCGTGGAGCTTGCCGACGAGCCATATGAAATTCAAACCGGAATGATGTTTCGCCAATCCATTGGTGAAGATGAGGGAATGCTTTTTGATATCGGTCGTACGCGCGTTGCGTTCATCTGGATGCGCAACACGCTCATACCGCTTGATATGGCGATGTCCCTATCTCTGTTGAAATTCGTGGGGCAGGCGTCGCTGGTTGATGATGCTATGCTGCCTTCATGATGGTTTCAATGGCACTGTCGGCCAGAGCCTTTCTCAAGTGTTCCTGGAGAGCATTTCGGAGGATGGGCAGCTGGCGATAGGCCTTGAGGCGACGGAAGGTTTTCTGGGCCTCCAGCAGGCCGGCGGCGGTCCATCTGAGCGCCATCTCGGCGTGTCTCCAGCGTTTGACGTTGCGGGTGACCTGGCGCACCGTGCCGAGCGCGTTCTCGACAATGTTGGTGCAGGCGAGCGAGCGCCGGAGTTCGTGCGGTAGGCCGAGGCGGATGACGGTGAGGATCTCCTCCAGCCCCTCCAGGATGCTGCCCGAGACGCCCGGTTCCTCATGCTCCAGACGCCGGACCAGGTTGCGCAAGAGCCGCTCGGCCTTGTTTGCGTCGTCCTGGTCCCAGGCCTGACGGGGCGCCTTCTTGACGCTCGCGTGCAAATGTTGGGGCAGGCGCTCGATGATGTTACGGCCCTTGTGGACCTGGCAGCGCTGGATGGCGGCGGCCACACCGAAGGTGTTTCGGATCGCTTTGCTGAGTGCCTTCGCGCCATCGACGATGAACAGCCGCGGCAGTGTCGGATCGAGCCCCCTGGCGAGGAGATTGTCGATCAAGGCCTGGACGATGACCGTGTTTTCCGTCGCCCCCTCGACCACGGCCAGGACATGCTTGTCGCCGTTGCCATCGACGCCGATCGCCGCCATTAGGACATGGTCGCCGACATGCAGACCGTCGATCTGGATGACTAGCAGGTCGAGTTCCGAGAGATCCGAGGCGAGCCAGGCCTTCATCTTCTTGCGTGACAGCGCCACAAAGCGCCGGGAAACGGCCGACTTCGAGGTGCCGTCGCCACGCGCTTTCGCCAGCTCGCCCTCGGGCAGACGGACCGCGCGGTGGTACTTGCGGGTCGACACGTTCAGCACCATCAGGTTGAGCGCCCACTCGAGCAGCAGGTTGCCATCGCGTAGCGCCTGCCAACTCTCCAAGCTCACCTCTTTGCCCGCCCGGTCACGAACCCGTGGCCGGGCCACCTTCACTTTGCCGCCGTGGTAGCCGATCTCGTTATGTGTCCTGCCCCAGCGATAACCTCGACGGTCCCCATGGCGGCGATGTCGGGCCCCGCACACGGTCGTGGCGTCCTCCTCCATCATCTCGGCCAAGGCCTCGACCCCGGCCAGAAGACAAAACCGATCCACGCTGAGATGGACTGCGTCCATCGCGTCCGCCAGCGGCGGCATAGGAATCGAGGGGGCAAGGGCTTTCGGGCGGCTGGAACTACGGATATTATTTCCCATGGTGTCGTTCTCCCTTTTGGGTTTGCAGCACCCGGAGCCTAACGGCTCCAGGAGAGCGACACCTACCTCAACTTTTCAACATTGACCGGGACATCCCCCTGTCAGTTCCCAAACCCCTATTGTTTCCAAATTTTGGCATCCAAAGTTGCAGAATTTTGGACATATTGAGGGTTGAATAAGGCAGCGTCGCGCGATTTCAAACTTGACCGCGTGAACGGCATCTATAGGGATTGGCTCATGATTCCACTGAATGAGCGAACTGCCGTCGATTGCTTGGTTCTCGTTGATGTTGGTTGTGCTGCGAGAAAAAATGGCAGCTGAGGAATAAGACGCGCAATGGAGAGTTATGTTTTTCAAATTATAGGTGGCGCGATCATTGGCGTTTTGGTTGCAGCGCCGATTGGCCCTGTGAACCTGATTTGTATCCAACGTACGCTCGCCTACGGCTCGCTAAATGGATTTTTCTCAGGTCTCGGCGGTGCTGTGGGTGACTGCGTGTTCGCTGCAATTAGCGCCTTCGGTCTCACTGCAGTAGCGCGGCTGATTGAAGGCTATTCCATGCCGCTTAAACTCGTTGGCGGAATAATTCTGATTGGCTACGGCATCTATAATTTTCGCGCGCAAGTGACTGATCCACGCGACGGGAGTCCTTTGGAGAACAAGCAAGCGGGTGAATCGACACTTGGCGCTGCCATCGCGGGAACATTTGCACTCACCATTACTAATCCCGCTACGCTGATTGGATTTACAGCGTTGTTCGCGGCGTTCGGATCGATTTATGGTGAGGACGCAACCTTTGGGGCGGCAGCGGCGGTCGTTCTGGGAGTGTTCGCCGGCTCTGCACTTTGGTGGTTCGCAATTACCACCCTGACCGGAACTTTTCACCATCACATCGGTGCGGGGTCCATGCGGCAAATCAACCATGTGTCAGGTGTGATCGTCGCGATATTTGGTCTGGTTGTTCTCGCCGATTTATTTTTTGGAATTTTCTAAGTTCCGGCTTGGTGCCGGTGCCAATAAGGGTCAAGTTCTCTCACGGTTTATTTGGAAACCGACTCGGGTTTTAGAAGCACTGCGCTTGCCTCAATGACGCGCCGTGTTTCCGACCACATCGGGTAATCGTCCAAGTTTTCACGAGCAACCCATTTTACTTCCCCTACGTCGTCACCAGCGCGAGGAGGATCCGAAAGAGCGCGCGCCGCATAGTCGAGCAGGACATGGTGATAGGCTAGGTCTCCAGCGTCGTCGCGGATAAACGAGTCGACTATGTCGATCAGCCCTACGAGTTCGATTTTGAGCCCGGTTTCCTCGCTGACCTCGCGAGTAAGGGCGCCTTGGACCGGCTCGCCCCATTCCACCTTTCCGCCTGGGATGCTCCATTCGCCCTTGCGCGGCGGACGGCCGCGCCGGACCAGTAGGATATCGCCAGCACCGTTTTCGATAACAGCGCCGACAGCGAGAATTGGCATGTTTGTTAGCATTTAAATGGGAATTATGTACGTAGCTGAACGCGCGCTATTTTACCCCTCGCGCTTATCCGCCTCGTCTTTCGGAGGGCGCTGGAGTAGAACGCGCCCGAGCATCTCAGGCGTTGCGCCCTCGTAGCGTGGGTTGGCCACCTTGATCTCGACGCCTGTGTGGCTTGGCCCGCCTTTCTTTTCAGTTTTATCGTTCGTCATATTCACCCCTGCGTCGGTGAGTTGCCTCAGCTTCTCCTGCGGTACACATTGCCTTCTTGATTCGCCGGGTCAATAGCCAACGTTTCCGCACATCGCTAAAAGCCCATGAGAGGTGGTATATGAAGCCTAATTGGGCCAACCGAACCCTGTGGACTGGCGACAACCTCGACATCATGCGGGGTATGAACAGCGAGACGGTAGACCTGATTTACCTCGACCCGCCGTTCAATTCCAACAAGAACTATAGCGCTCCCATCGGTTCGGAAGCGGCGGGGGCCGCGTTCAAGGACACCTGGGCCCTAAGCGACGTTGACGAAGCGTGGCACGGCGAAATAGCCGACCGCGACCCAGCCCTGTACGCCATTGTGGCTGCTGCCGGACTTTCCCACGGCAAGGGCATGAAGTCCTACCTGATCATGATGGCTGTCAGGCTCATGGAAATGAAGCGGATTTTGAAGGATGCAGGATCTATTTACCTGCACTGCGACCCGACTGCGAGCCACTACCTAAAGATGCTCATGGACACGATATTCGAACCAGGAAGATTCAGGAACGACATCTGCTGGCAACGAACCAGCAGCCATAATGATAGCAAGAAATGGGCGCAGATTCATGACATCATTCTATTTTATGGCGGTCCTGATTTTTCCTGGAACTCGGTTTATCTACCCCATAGCCCAGAGTACGTAGCGAAGTTTTACAGATTCCGTGACGACCGCGGACTTTATCGGAAGCATGAAATTATTCGGACCGCCTCGATGGGGCCGAGACCCAATTTGAGCTACGAATACAAGGGGTATACGCCGGAATGGGGCTGGCGGATGGTTCTATCCAAAGTTGAGGCGTTGGATCGAGACGACAGGATTATATGGTCGTCAACTGGAAGGCCATACTTAAAGAGATATCTGCACGAGCAGAAAGGGACACTTATTTCATCGGTTATCGCGGACATTCCGCCTTTGTCGCATGCGGTGTCAACGGCGGAGCAAAATTAGTCCACCCGGGCGGAGCAAAACTAGTCCACTTAACGTTATGCGGTACGCGGTGTTGGGGGGTTGTCCCGGTAGTCCATAGGAGGGACCCGCGCTGCTTCGAGTAGCGCTTGCGTTACGCGGAGCGAAGCAGCGTGGGAGGTTCCTGTGGACCCACCGGGTCAACCATTGCACCGGCGGTTAAGCAGGTATTTTTGGGGATTTCCGCCGTTTTTGGCTTTGGTTGAGACGATAGCTCTCGCCGTTCATTTCCAGGATATGGACATGGTGGGTGAGGCGGTCCAGCAAAGCCCCGGTCAGGCGTTCCGAGCCGAATATCTCCGTCCACTCATCGAACGGCAAGTTGGAGGTCACCAGGATCGAGCCCCGCTCGTAGCGCTGGCTGAAGACTTCGAACAGCAGCTCGGCGCCGGTCTTCGAGAGCGGCACGAAGCCGAGTTCGTCGATGATCAGAAGGTGATGCTTTGCCAGTTGCTTCTGCAGGCGCAACAGGCGTTTTTCATCCCTGGCCTCCATCAGTTCATGAACCAGGGCAGCGGCCGTGAGGAAGCCGACGGAGAGCCCCTTTTGGCAGGCCGCCAGACCGAGACCGAGGGCGATATGGGTCTTGCCGGTGCCTGAGTTGCCGAGCGCGATGATATTCTCACGACGCTCGACGTATTCGCATCGCGCCAACTCCAGAACCAGCATCTTGTTGAGCGATGCGATGGCCTTGAAGTCGAAGCTGTCGAGGCTTTTGACGGCGGGGAACCTGGCCTGTCTGATCCGCCGCTCGACCATGCGGCGCTCACGGTCGATCAGTTCCAACTCGGTCAGACGGACAAGATACCGCACATGGTCGGCGCCCTCGGTGGCGCATTGGCGGGCCAGCTTGTCGTATTCGCGCAGGAACGTCGGCAGTTTCAGGGTCTTGAGGTGATGGGCCAGCAACACTTGCGGCGTATCGGTCATGACGCGCCTCCACCCAACAAGCTCATATAACTGGCGGCGGCCGTGGTCGCCACGTTGGCCCGAGGCAGGTAGGGATAGATATCCAGGTTGAGTTTGGGCGGGCGTCGCTCGATACGGCACAGCACAAGGTGTTTGACGGCGTCGTAGCCGATCGCACCCAGGCGCAGGGCGTCCTTCACCGCGCCGTGAAGCACCTCGAGATCGAAGGTCTCCAGAAGCCGAAGGACCTGGACGTATTCCCGCTTGCCGGCCTTGCCCATGCGCGCCTCCAGGAGACGGCGCAGGGTTGGGAAGGCATCAGGCAGTTCCCATCCGGCTAGCGGCGCGGCCTGATCCAGGGCACCGATCTTGTGCTCCAGCAAAGGCAGGTAGTGGATCGGATCGAAGACCATATCTTCCCGGTCGTAGGAACGGGGGTGTCGGGCAATGATCCCGGTGCCGCAACCGATAACCACCTCGTGGACATAGCCACGGATCCAGACTTCCTGATGGCCGTAGGCGACGGGCACGGAATAGTCATTCGTCCGGTAGCGCACCAGGGACAGCGAGTTGACCCGCGTGCCCTGCTTGTCGCACGCGTCGAACGGTGCCGGCAGTGGCCTCTTCAACGCTTCGCGGTCACGCACAAACCGTTCGCCGATGCTCTCGCGGTGGCCGCGCAGGACGTTGCCTTGCCGGTTGCGGCATTGCTCTTCCAGGTGGCCATTGAAGGCGTCCCAGCTCGCGAACCGGGGAAGCGGCGTCATGAAGTTCCGCCGGGCATAGCCGACCACCCCCTCCACATTGCCTTTGTCGTTACCCTTGCCGGGACGGCCGTAGCGGTCCTCGAAGAGGTAATGGGACTACAGCCCGCTGAACGCCCGCGTTCGTTGCCGCGTGCCATCTGACAAGATGCGCGACACCAGACACTTGTCGTTGTCGTAAAGAATCGATTGGGGAACGCCGCCGAAAAAAACAAAGGCTCTGTTGTGCCCGTCCAGCCAGGCCTCCGTCGCCGCCGCCGGGTAAGGCCGCAACGAAGCAGGCATCGCTGTGGGGAAGTGTCATGACGAAAAAATGCGCCCGATACTTGACGCCGGCGATGATCGCATCCGCCTCGCCAAAGTCCGCTTGAGCATGGCCCGGAGGATGTGACAACGGCACAAACATCTCACGCCGGCGAAGGCGCCGTTCCCGAACGTAATCCTTCACGATGGTCTCTTTGCCCGTGAAGCCATGTTCGTCGCGAAGGCGCTCGAATATACGCTTCGCCGTGTGGTGCTGCTTACGGTGAACCGTTCGGTCCTCCTCCAGAATACGGTCGATGATATCCGTGAAGGGGGCCAGTTTCTGGCGTTTCGGTGGCTGGCGTCGCCGATATCCCGGCGGTTCCGAATGCCGCAGCATCTTCCTCACCGTCTCGCGCGCAATGCCAAACCGACTTGCCGCCTCTCGCTGGCTCAGACCATCAACATGGCAGGCCAGCCGAACGCGCAGATATAAGTCTACGGTGTACATCCTTCCGCCTTCCATCTCAAAAAAGATCGAAGGCTACAGGTGGCAGAGTTTTACTCCGCCCGCGGCTGGGAAATCCCGCCGCTTCCGTGGACTAATTTGTCACCGCCATTCTCACACGATCCTATATCCAAAATCCAGCGATATCATGCGCGCTGCACGCGTGGCAATGCGGGACGAGATCGCGAATGACACACTCTACCACTGGAGGGCGGGCAGTGAAGGTGAGGCTGCTTATCTTGTAGCACTGCTCAACGCACCGGCACTCGGCCAGGCATTCGTCGATGCAAGACGGTCAGGACGGGATTTCCATACGCATTTTTGGGGGAAAGTCCCCATCCCTCGATACGACAAGAACAACGTTAGGATGTTTCAGCGCCGCGTCCTCGATTTCTCCTGTGGCGATTTTCGCGACGGTCACGGCGCAGCCGATCGAATCGGCTGGTCTCCGCTGACCCTGTGGACCTTTAGGCATGACTATCGGCGCGCCGGATCTGGACGCGATATCGTCGTTGTTACGACGAGTTTCATCGGGGACTCCCTACCTCGTTATTGCGCCCGTGGGCGCAATAATACATCTACTTCGTCTTTGTGTCCGTATCGTGTCAAGCCAATTCGTATGGCGAGCGGCCATATGTCAGGGAATGCGTCCAGGGAAGGCGGGAGATTTTCAAACTGAGACACTACCAAAATTCTAGGCTCGGACAGAGAGTTTATACCCGCACGTTTGGCAACCGTATTCGTCGAAGGTGCGGTCTCCTGTAGCGACAAATCTATCGCTCCTGGCCTCAAGCACCGAAACATTTCCTCGGAGGATGAAACACTCGGGGCAATAGCGCGCATCCGCCCCGAGGTGTCGGCGAAACTGGCTAAGGCGCTCTTGCGCCGCGCCCGCTACCTTACTTTCCTCTGCCTTCTTCGCGCTCTCCGCCTGAAGATCGAGTGCGCCGCGATCAAGGCGCGCCTTCTTTTGAGAACGGCGGTGACAAATTAGTCCACGGAAGCGGCGGGATTTCCCTGCCGCGGGCGGAGTAAAACTCTGCCACCTGTAGCCTTCGATCTTTTTTGAGATGGAAGGCGGGAGGATGTACACCGTGGACCTATATATCTGCGCGTTCGGCTGGCCTGCCATGTTGATGGTCTGAGCCAGCGAGAGGCGGCAAGTCGGTTTGGCATTGCGCGCGAGACGGTGAGGAAGATGCTGCGGCATTCGGAACCGCCGGGATATCGGCGACGCCAGCCACCGAAACGCCCGAAACTGGCCCCCTTCACGGATATCATCGACCGTATTCTGGAGGAGGACCGAACGGTTCACCGTAAGCAGCACCACACGGCGAAGCGTATATTCGAGCGCCTTCGCGACGAACATGGCTTCACGGGCAAAGAGACCATCGTGAAGGATTACGTTCGGGAACGGCGCCTTCGCCGGCGTGAGATGTTTGTGCCGTTGTCACATCCTCCGGGCCATGCTCAAGCGGACTTTGGCGAGGCGGATGCGATCATCGCCGGCGTCAAGTATCGGGCGCATTTTTTCGTCATGACACTTCCCCACAGCGATGCCTGCTTCGTTGCGGCCTACCCAGCGGCCGAGCGCGCTGACGCTGATCCCAAGATCTCCTGCTATCCGCCGCTGCCTGCGCCCGCTCGTCTGTAAAAGACGGACGGCTTCTTCCTTGAAGGCCCGATCAAACCGCCGGCCCTTGTTCCCATTCTGCTTCGACATTTGCACCTCCTGAGATCAAAATCCTATCGCAGGACGTCTCCACTTTCGTCAGCAAGGTCCAATGCCCATGAGAAGATGTTCCCTTCTCGTGGGTTATAAAGCCCCGGCGAGCTGTAACTCGCTGGGGCTAAACTCATTAAATCCTAATATGGCAAAGCACCTCTGTTAGAGCAAAGGCGCTTGATGGCGTTCCGTGCGTGGCTTGGCAGACTGTGGCGTGGCCCCTTACTTGGCGATCAAATCCCTATACATCAGTCGCTTTCCAACCATTCCAGCAACTACATTCTGCATCTGCATGATCGTAGCGTCCTCGCGAGCGTTGTGCTTGCCAGCAAACTGGCGCACGTAGCGGTCAAGGTGCTTCTCACTAATCTTATGATAGACGCCCTTGTGCGCCCTTTTCAGCGTTGCCCAGAAGCTTTCTATGCCATTTGTGTGGGCCATGCCTGAGACGTATTCACCCACAGAATGCTTGACGCTTTCATGTTCGAAAGGCATTCCCTTGTAGGCTTTTGCATCGTCCGTATAGACCGTTGCGCCATCTGCGGCGGTCTCGATCACGAAGCTCTGGAGCGTCTTGGCGTCGGTGTTCTTGATAACCTTAGCCTTGACCTTGTTGGTCTTGCGGTCCTTCGCTCCGACAACGGCGGTCTTGCCTATTGTGCCACGACCAGCCTTGAGCTTCTTCCCGCTGTGCTTGTTGCGCTCTTTTCCGCCCATATAGGTCTCGTCCACCTCTACCGGGCCAGCGAACAGACCCTCTTGGCCTTGTCCCCACGTTTCCCGGATGCGATGCAGCATGAACCATGCTGTTTTCTGGGTGACCTTCAGATCGCGGTGCAGTTTCATGCTGGAAACGCCCTTAAGGCTGGTCATTTCCAGATAGATTGCGAACAGCCAATTGCGGAGCGGGACCTTGGAGCGCTCAAGCGCCGTACCAATCCGCACCGAGAATGCCCGCTTGCAGGAAGGGCAGTAGTAGGGGAGCCCGGACGTTGCCGAGGCCACGGCGGTCTCTGTACTCCCGCAACGCGGACAGTAGCGTCCAGACGACCAAATAAGGGACTCGAACCACTCTCTAGCGCTGCCCTCGGTAGGAAACATATCGGTAAGCTCTATAACGGAAATACCTTCGCGTTGCGCCTTCCCAGGACCAGTTTTCTTCGCCACCATCAAACCCCTTATTCAGTGTTCTATATAGAATATAGGGCTTACCGTCCTTTCAGTCAAGTATATAATTCCCATTTAAATCCATTTCTAACTGATAGCGTTCGCAACACGCGACGTTTTATGCCAGATAAAGCCGTGAAGCGATTTCTGGTAAGGTTAGAGAGTAATGCAGTCAAAATTTGTCGCTGTTACTGTGGTTTGCCTTGGGGCGCTAATTCTAACCGCATGCGGTCAGCAGCCAGAGCAAGTCGAGGTGGAGCCTGAGCCGGAGCCGGCCGCGGTATATGATTTGAGCCCGGCCTCGAATGCCCAATTTCTTGCCGAGAATGCCGCGAGGGAGGACGTGATTATTCGCCCAAGTGGCCTCCAATATCGGGTCATCACCGCCGGCAATGGGGAATCTCTGGCTGCAATCGAGGATACAGTGACGGTCAACTATAGCGGAAAACTAATCGATGGGACTGTGTTCGACGACCAAACCGATCCTGGTCAACCCGTAAACTTTCCTGCCGACGGGCTTATCGCTGGGTGGGTAGAGGCGCTGTCACTGATGAAAGTAGGCGATCGCTGGGAACTCGTAATTCCATCTGAGCTTGGCTATGGCGCGTTTGGAATTGGTGGCGTCATACCTCCAAATCAAACGTTGGTGTTTGAAATGGAACTTGTCGCCGTGGAGCCTTCTGCGGAACCGGGTGGCCCCTGATCGCGCGCGTGCTAACTTAAAGCAAGCCAATCACACGGTCGGCAAGACTTTCCCCGGGTTGAGTATGTTTTTGGGATCGAGGGCCGCTTTTAGGCTTTTCATCAATTCAATTTCTGCTGCGCTCTTGTACTGAGCGATTGTTTCGTTTTTCGCGAGCCCAAGTCCATGTTCGGCGGATATTGATCCGCCGAGCTTCAATACCTCCTCGAATATGGCCCGTTCGATTGCTTCTCTTAACGAGAGAAGGGCATCGTGCCGGCCGTCAGCTGCGCAAATCGCCAGATGGATGTTTCCGTCGCCAACATGGCCAAATGCGAGGGGAAAAGAGCCGGGAAGAATTTTTTCTACCGCTGCGGTGCAATTGGCGATCAACTGAGGAATTTTCGAAGGCTGGACGGATACATCGTTGGCTATCGACGCACCATCGAGCCGGCGCGCCTCAGGGATGGATTCGCGCAGGCGCCACAGTGCCTGCCGGTCTCGCTCGCTCTTGGCAAATACCGCATCAACCACCAGGTCGTCATCGACCGCGCCTACTAGCGCCTCTTCCAATGCCTTGGTGGCGTCAAAGGCGGATGGGTTGGAAACTTCAATCAAAACCGACCAGTCACTGGCTGCCGGCAGTGGATCACTGGTCTGGGGAATATGTTTTAGGACCAGTTCCAGTCCTCGGCGAGGGATTAATTCAAAGGCCGTGACCAGATTTCCGGTCGCGCTTTGCACTCTATTGAGCAGTTCGAGCGCCGCTTCGATGTGCGAAAGAGAGGCAAAAAGGGTGGTGTAATTAAAAACACTTGGAAACAGCTTCAGCGTCGCGCCCGTAATGATGCCGAGTGTCCCCTCGGCACCAATGAATAGCTGCTTCAAATCGTAACCGGTGTTGTCCTTTCGTAAGCCGCGCATCATGTCGAGAATTCGTCCATCGGCGAGGACAACTTCCAACCCCAGCACCAGATCACGGGACATACCATAGCGCAGGACGTTTACGCCTCCAGCGTTGGTCGAGATGTTCCCGCCGATGGTGCACGTGCCTTCCGCCCCAAGGCTCAACGGGAACAGGCGCCCCGCCTCCTTGGCGGCCAACTGCACATCGCGAAGTATGGTGCCCGCATCAACTGCGACGAGATTGTCGGCAGCTGAAATGCTACGAATCTTAGTCATGCGCTCGAGCGAAAGCAGGAGCTCTCCTCGGGTCGGGATTTGGCCGCCCACTAACCCGGTGTTGCCGCCTTGGGGGACAACCGGGGTATTGGTATCCGAGCAAATCGAGAGCACGCGAGAGACCTGCTCTGTTGACGCGGGTTTTAACAGAAGAGCCGTGCTGCCGCTCCATCGCTCGCGCCATTCTGAAAGGTGCGGCGCCAGCTCGTTCGCATCGTCGGATACGCCAGTAGGTCCTAGAACCTCCCGAATTCTTTCCAGAACCTCATTCGAGACTTGCTGCGTCATGGGCCCATCCATCGCGCGGCGCCGCAGCGCGCGCAAGCCGGTCGTTTATCACCTCGCCCAGTCCGCCTTCAGGAATTGGCATAACGGCAATTCGCTTTGTCCCCGGTTTATCCAGGATTCTGAGCATGGCAAAGAGATTGGCGGCGGCTTCGTTGAGATCGCCGCTCAGGCTCAGATTGAGCTGAGGGTAGTCTCCGGGAGGCAGCTCTCTACCAAAACCGAGAAGAGATTCATGTTCCTCCACTGAGGTGGCGTTTAGCCGGACTGGCGCATTTGGCGCGTAATGGCTCGTCATCATCCCCGGGGCCAGCAATTTGCCCATCGGCGGGGCCCCGATAGGGCCTATAATCAGCTCTATGGCTTCGCTGGTGACGGCTCCTTTACGCAGAAGGACGGCTGAGGCGCCCTCAAACCCGACAATCGTCGATTCAAGCCCGATCTGACAGACGCCGCCATCAAGTATCATAGACACCCTGCCATCAAGCTCGGAGAGGGCGTCCTGGGCTGTGGTGGGACTAATATGCCCCGAGCGGTTGGCGCTTGGAGCCGCAATCGGAACCCCTGCGGCATCAAGCAAGGCACGGGCAATCGGGTGGACAGGCGACCGCACCGCAACAGTGTCAAGGCCGGCACTCACAAGAAGAGCAAGTGGGCAAGGCTCCTTGCGCGGCAATACCAGGGTTAGGCCGCCCGGCCAGAATGCCCGCGCTAATTCTCTCGCGAGTTCGTTGAATACAACCAATTTTTCAGCCGCCGCGAGGTCTTGGACATGAACGATAAGGGGGTTGATCCTTGGTCGCATTTTCGCGCGGAAAATGGAGCTGACCGCTATTTCCTGCAATGCGTTGGCACCGAGCCCGTAGACTGTCTCGGTTGGGAAAGTGACGAGTTCGCCACTTCGGATCAGAGCGCCGGCTTCAGCCAGTGAGGAGGGCCCCGATGGCAAAAGGCGTGTTCGGGTAGGCTTGGCGCTGGCTCGCATAGCCTATTCTACTGGGCGAAGGGGCTCCGTGCATGGGAAATGTCGTTGCGGAGAAAGGATTTTTGAAGAATTAGTTGAGTGGCTCCAGATCGAATGCCGCAGCCGGGACTTGCGGTGGCCCGCAAAAAAGTCTCTCCTAGCTGCCTACGAGCTATGCAATCGTAATTCTATCAAACAAAACCCTGGGGGGGGGGGGGGAGACTATGGGCATCATTTGGAACGAAGATCTCGGAAAACTTATTCTCCGAGTTAATCTGGGCTTTCTAATGCTTTTTCACGGCGGCGAGACCGTAATGGGCACGAATAACATCCTTGCGAACACGGATCCGGTACCGGATTTCATCATTTGGCCTCTGGCATTCACATCAGAAATTGTCGCCTCTCTCCTTATCATTGCCGGTGCTTACACGCGCATCGGCGGTTTTTTAATCGCCGGCTTCATGTTTTGGGCCATTATGCTGCGGCATACATTTGGCGATCGTTTCCATTGGTTTGATACGACCAGACCACTGGTTGAAGGCCTTGCCCGCCATGGCATGGAATCGCAATTGTTCTTCCTCTTCTGCGGCTTGGCGGTAATGTTCATCGGCGCCGGCAAATACGGCCTCAAAATCGGCGGAAAGTGGAACTGATCCAAAGAACGGCATTAGTTTTAAAAGCCAACGCGCGGAGGCCTGTTGGAGCGATTGCTGCGGCAGGCCTTCTGCTTTTGTACAGCGCGCCCGCGCATAGCCAAGACCAAATTGTCACGACCTGCCCGACCGAGGGCACGTGGCCCCACCAATTTGAGCGCGCGACAGCCGGCGATGCGTTTGTTACGGCGGAAGGGGAGGGGGTCCGCATAGTCGGAGTTCTTGCGCCCGGCTCGGATGGCGACAATGCGTCAGAGGCCATGATTGCCGCCGCTCGCACCACCTTGGCTGAGATGATTGGCAACAGGCCAATCTTGCTCGCACCAGCAGATCAAGAACGCGATCGCTACGGCCGCCTCGTGGCTCAGGTTTTTGCAGGTGGCGAATGGCTGCAAGCCGCGTTGCTGCGTGCCGGCTGGGTTCGTGCGGCGCCCGATATGGCAACCGAGAGCTGCGGCGGCCTGTTGCTAGAAGCGGAGGCACAGGCGCGTGCTACAGGCGCTGGGCATAGGGCGGAAGGGCGTTTCGTCGTGCTTCAAGTCGAGCAATTAATTGCAGGCGAACGGCGTTTTGCAGGAAGTTTTCAAATAGTCGAGGGCGCTATTGTTGATGTTGGAGACTTTCGAGGACGTTACTTCCCGGTCGCAGTCTAATAGCTGCTTCGGCGTATTTGTTTCGTGGGCTGGTCATGCCCGGAAGATACGGATTCGCTAATCACACCCAAGCTAAATCTTCCGGGGTTTGCGCCATAAGACCGTTACTTCCTCAATTTTGGGGAGGATTATCTAACTGATTTCACGGTTACAATAGCGCCGCCAGATATGAGGAATTTTCGCTCTGAAGGTGTTGATCTGAATGCGCTCGAAGGAATGCGCGTTCGCGTTCGTGGTTGGATGGAATCCTACAACGGACCCAATATGCCGATCTCCACACCACGCGCGATTGAGGTGCTCGACTAGCGTCGGATACAAAAATGGCCCGTGATATAATCCCGGGCCATTTCGTATTGTGGGTTCAAACGAAGAAGTTACGCTGCGGCCTTCTTTAGCAGGGCCGCCTCGACGCGACTTACCGCAGCCTCTTCGTCAATTCGCTTAATCGCCGCAAATTCACGGGCCATGCGCGCGAGAGCGGCCTCGTAGAGCTGTCTTTCACTGTAAGATTGTTCAGGTTGGCCGCCGGCGCGGTGTAAATCGCGCACGACTTCGGCGATCGACACAAGATCGCCGGAATTGATTTTTGCTTCATATTCTTGCGCCCGCCGGCTCCACATAGTGCGCTTAATCCGGGCGCGACCCGTCAGCGTATGAAGGGCGGTTGCCACTACGTCCGGCGAGGACAGTTTGCGCACGCCAACAGCCCTTGCTTTCGACGTCGGGACGCGAAGAGTCATCTTGTCCTTTTCAAAAGCGATTACGAATAATTCCAGCGTGACTCCGGCCACATGCTGAATGTCGACCTTATCAATTTGTCCAACACCATGGGTCGGATAGACAACAAAATCGCCAGGCTTGAAATCAAGCTTCCTTAAGGGGGTGGGTGTAATTTTTACAGGCTGAGCCGCAGGCTTCTCGGCAGCCTTCGCCGGTGTTTTCAAGGACGCTTTGATCGAGGAAGATTTAGAACTCGAGGACCTTTTAGAAATTTTGGCAGTTGGTGCCGCTTTTCCAGATGTTTTTTTTGCAGCAGGTGACTTTCCCGTAGCTGACTTGGCAGTGCGCTTGCCGGGAGCGTTTTTAGACCCGCTAGCCGGTTTCTTTTTCGCTGAACTCATATTCACCTTCCTATAAGCCGTTCAATATCGGCCAATAACCCTTGATGCCAGATCGTGGGGCGATGTCCCTATCTCTGTTGAAATTCGTGGGGCAGGCGTCGCTGGTTGGTGATGCTATGCTGCCTTCATGATGGTTTCAATGGCACTGTCGGCCTGAGCCTTTCTCAAGTGTTCCTGGAGAGCATTTCGGAGGATGGGCAGCTGGCGATAGGCCTTGAGGCGACGGAAGGTTTTCTGGGCCTCCAGCAGGCCGGCGGCGGTCCATCTGAGCGCCATCTCGGCGTGTCTCCAGCGTTTGACGTTGCGGGTGACCTGGCGCACCGTGCCGAGCGCGTTCTCGACGATGTTGGTGCAGGCGAGCGAGCGCCGGAGTTCGTGCGGTAGGCCGAGGCGGATGACGGTGAGGATCTCCTCCAGCCCCTCCAGGATGCTGCCCGAGACGCCCGGTTCCTCATGCTCCAGACGCCGGACCAGGTTGCGCAAGAGCCGCTCGGCCTTGTTTGCGTCGTCCTGGTCCCAGGCCTGACGGAGCGCCTTCTTGACGCTCGCGTGCAAATGTTGGGGCAGGCGCTCGATGATGTTACGGCCCTTGTGGACCTGGCAGCGCTGGATGGCGGCGGCCACACCGAAGGTGTTTCGGATCGCTTTGCTGAGTGCCTTCGCGCCATCGACGATGAACAGCCGCGGCAGTGTCGGATCGAGCCCCCTGGCGAGGAGATTGTCGATCAAGGCCTGGACGACGACCGTGTTCTCCGTCGCCCCCTCGACCACGGCCAGGACATGCTTGTCGCCGTTGCCATCGACGCCGATCGCCGCCATCAGGACATGGTCGCCGACATGCAGACCGTCGATCTGGATGACTAGCAGGTCGAGTTCCGAGAGATCCGAGGTGAGCCAGGCCTTCATCTTCTTGCCTGACAGCGCCACAAAGCGCCTGGAAACGGCCGACTTCGAGGTGCCGGCGCCACGCGCTTTCGCCAGCTCGCCCTCGGGCAGACGGACCGCGCGGTGGTACTTGCGGGTCGACACGTTCAGCACCATCAGGTTGAGCGCCCACTCGAGCAGCAGGTTGCCATCGCGTAGCGCCTGCCAACTCTCCAAGCTCACCTCTTTGCCCGCCCGGTCACGAACCCGTGGCCGGGCCACCTTCACTTTGCCGCCGTGGTAGCCGATCTCGCTATGTGTCCTGCCCCAGCGATAACCTCGACGGTCCCCATGGCGGCGATGTCGGGCCCCGCACACGGTCGTGGCGTCCTCCTCCATCATCTCGGCCAAGGCCTCGACCCCGGCCAGAAGACAAAACCGATCCACGCTGAGATGGACTGCGTCCATCGCGTCCGCCAGCGGCGGCATAGGAATCGAGGGGGCAAGGGCTTTCGGGCGGCTGGAACTACGGATATTATTTCCCATGGCGTCGTTCTCCCTTTTGGGTTTGCAGCACCCGGAGCCTAACGGCTCCAGGAGAGCGACACCTACCTCAACTTTTCAACATCGACCGGGACATCCCCTGCATTTTTCTAGCGGCACGCTTCTCACCATTGCAGCCGAATCCGCACCTTCCGCAGCCACCCAAGCCGCAGCGGGGTCGAGGCCGGCTTCGTCAAGCAGCGTTGAGAGTTTGACACCCGTCCATTCGGAGCAAGAAAGTTGGCCATGGATCTAGCCCGCCGTAATCTGGCTAGGCTCTGGCGGCCTGCTTGTTCCTCCGCTATTGCCTGAGCATTCGACAAAGCGAATATGTGTTTCCATCGGATAGCGCAGCAGCGATTCGCGGGTGAAAATCAGCGGGCGCTCCACCAAACCTTGGATGAGCAACTCATGTCGGTTGGGATCGATCGCGGGCACGCCATTATGGTGCCGCTCGAAATGAAGACCATTAGGCGTGATCGTGCCCACGAGCAGATGCAATGGCGTCCGCGAGGAGCCCGTGGGTTCGCGCCCAGGAGCGAGAGCATAGATTCGCTGGATTTCGTTTTCCCATTCGGAAGGCCGGCCATAGCCGGACATCACTGCACCGGGGCGCGTCATCCAGGCCGGGGCGGAAGCACAAACGGCATCGGCCGCTTTGGCTCCACCCGTTATTGCAACAGAGGCGCCTGCCGCAAGAACCCCACCATGTAAAAAAGCTCGACGATGAAGAAGACCGTTGCCCGCAACCGAAACACCAAGGGCTTCCTCAAACTCGATTAGATCGCGCTTGCCCCCCATAATTGTCTGACGTCAGCGCCTTTGGGACGAATTGAGGTAATTGCATAACGGAGGATTTCTGGCTCATCGTAGTGACCGAAGGGAACGAAGATGAGACAGAAATCAATGAGCAAGAACGACCCGGCGGAGAGAACGGTTCGGGATATTCGGCGCAAGACACGCAAGCAGTATACGGCTGAGGAGAAGATCCGGATCGTGGTGTCGGGCCTGCGCGGCGAGGAGAGCATCGCCGCCTTGTGCCGCCGCGAGGGCATCGCCGAGGGTCTGTATTACAGCTGGTCGAAAGAGTTTTTGGAAGCGGGCAAGAAGCGGCTCGCCGGCGACACCGGGCGCCAAGCGACCTCGGGCGAGGTTAAAGGCCTGCGCCAGGAGATGCGCGACTTGAAGGAGTTGGTCGCCGAACTGTCGCTGGAGAACCGTCTTCTCAAAAAAAATATGATCGGGCATGGGGGAGGCGAGGAATGAGGTATCCCGCATCCGAGAAGCTGGAGATCATCCGCCTGGTCGAGCAGTCCCACCTGGGCGTCGGGTCCACTTTGGACAAGCTGGGCATTCCGAAGACCACCTTTTATCGCTGGTACGATCGCTTTCTGGCCTTTGGCGACGCCGGTCTTGAGGATCGCAACAGCAGCCCGGGCCGGATGTGGAACCGGATCCCGGATGATGTCCGGGGGCAGATCATCGATCTTGCCCTGGAGGAGACGCAACTGTCGCCCCGGGAACTGGCCGTCAGGTTTACGGACACCAGGGGCTACTTTGTCTCGGAAGCCTTGGTTTACCGGCTTCTCAAGGCCCACGGCCTGATCACCAGCCCCGCTTTCGTGGTCATCAAGGCAGCCGATGAGTTCCGCGACAAGACCACGGCGCCGAACCAGCTGTGGCAGACCGACTTCACCTATCTCAAGGTCATCGGCTGGGGCTGGTTTTACCTGTCGACCATCCTGGACGACTATTCCCGCTACATAATTGCTTGGAAGCTCTGCACCAACATGACGGCGGACGATGTGACGGCAACACTGAAGTTGGCGCTAGAAGCCTCAGGCTGCAATCGCGCCACTGTCGTCCACAAGCCGAGGCTGCTCAGCGACAACGGCTCGTCCTATATCTCCGGCGATCTGGCTGAATGGCTCGAGGACCACGGTATGGATCACGTTCGGGGCGCACCGTATCACCCGCAAACCCAGGGCAAGATCGAGCGCTGGCATCAAACGCTGAAGAACCGGATCCTGCTTGAAAATTATTATCTACCCGGCGATCTCGAAAACCAGATCAGCGCCTTCGTCGATCACTACAACAACCAACGCTACCACGAGAGCATCGGCAACGTAACTCCAGCCGACGCCTACTTTGGACGCCACACCGCCATCATCGAAAAGAGAAAAAGGATCAAAAAACTGACCACCCAAAACCGCCGCTTGAACCATCAACGCCAAGCGGCTTAACATCAAACAAAGATGAGCCAGATCCTCCCTTATGAAACACGCTCAACAGTCCCATTTGTTTTGATGACGGACAGTCCAACCTGGACTGACGGTTGGACAAATAAACGGAATAAGCCAATGTTTCTTAACGATATTTTTCCGACTGGCTCAATCCCCTTTGAATTGGTCCACCCTATTGTGATGGAAAGAGGAGGACCGAAGATGGCTGCTAAGCGCCATAAACCAGAAGAGATCGTATCTAAGCTGCGTCAGGTTGACGTTTTACTGGGGCAAGGGAAGTCTCGGATCGATGCCATTCGCCAGATTGGCGTAACCGCGTTCACCTACTACCGCTGGCGCAAGAACTATGGCGGCATGGGTACAGATCAGCTCAAACAGTTGAAGCGGCTTAAGGTGGAGAACCAACGGCTTCGAAGGGCTGTTGCGGACCTCACGCTTGATAAGCAGATCCTAGCGGAGGCCGCCCGGGGAAACTTCTAAGCCCCTCGCGTCGTAGGTGTTGCATTGATCAGGTGCGTGACAAGCTGAGTGTTTCCGAACGCCGTGCCTGTCGCGTACTTGGTCAGCATCGCACCACACAACGCCACGATCCAAGGGGCAAAGAAGACGAAGAGCGCCTTGTCGGCGACATGACCGAACTGGCCCGGCAATATGGCCGCTACGGCTATCGTCGCATTACCGCCCTCCTTAGAGGGGCCGGTTGGCATATCAATGACAAGCGTGTGGAGCGCCTATGGCGACGGGAGGGGCTTAAGGTCCCACAGAAACAGCCGAAGAAAGGCCGCCTGTGGCTCAATGATGGCTCGTGTGTCCGCTTGCGGGCAGGCTATGTGAACCACGTCTGGTCCTATGATTTTGTTCATCATCGAACCGACGATGGGCGCGTGTTCCGAACCCTCAACGTCCTGGATGAGTTTAGTCGGGAATGTCTGGCCATTCGGGTGAAGCGGAAACTCAATTCTACCGATGTGATCGATGTCCTCACCGATCTCTTCATTCTGCATGGCGTACCAGCCTACATTCGTTCCGATAATGAGCCGGAGTTTGTTGCTAAAGCCGTACGCAACTGGATCAGCGTGGTTGGAGCAAAGACCGCCTACATTGAGCCTGGAAGCCCCTGGGAGAACGGCTACATCGAGAGCTTCAACGCACGCTTCAGGGACGAACTTCTCAACGGGGAAATCTTCTATTCTTTGAGAGAAGCACAGATCGTCATCAAGCAATGGCGGCGGCACTACAACACAAAGCGCCCGCACAGTGCCCTCGGTTATCGGCCCCCGGCGCCAGAAACCATCGTCCCGTTGCCAGAAAGACCGACCATGAACTAAGATTCAAACTGGACCAGTCAGTGGGGGCTGATCAGTAGGTGAACGCGGTTACGCCAATCTGGCGAATGGCATCGATCCGAGACTTCCCTTGCCCCAGTAAAACGTCAACCTGACGCAGCTTAGATACGATCTCTTCTGGTTTATGGCGCTTAGCAGCCATCTTCGGTCCTCCTCTTTCCATCACAATAGGGTGGACCAATTCAAAGGGGGAGGATCACCAGCTGAGACGAATTTTTTTCCCATTGCACTCTGGACATGGTCTTTCCGGCAGGAGCCGACGCTCGCGTTGCGCTTGTTGTATTTCATGTGCCTCAAGCACTGGAGCTTCAAATCGATTGCCACATAATTCGCAAACAAATCCTAGAAACCGCGTCATCGCTCATGCCCTCAAAAGCAGATATTTGGGCAACAGTGGAGAAAGTCCGCTTGGTGCCAATAGCGCACATCGCAGATCGTTACAGTTAGGGTATGAAATCCAAAAACGATTGGAGTGCCAAATCACTTGATGTTCTGGCCCAAGCGTGGCCCCGTTTTTTTCAACTCATCCACCGCATGGAGCGAGGACGATGTCCGCTAAGTGCCAAGAGCGGAATTCGGCTACTCCGCGGTCAGTGCTGTGGGACGACTCTTTCCTTAGTTTATGATTTTTATTATAAGGACCATTGAGCGCGCTTATTTTGCTTCGGGAGCCCATATGAGCCTCAGGATTTTCATCCTCACGGCCTTCGCCGCTTTTGCCCTGGCCGTTCCGGCATGGGCGCATCACAGCCATGCGATGTATGTGCAGGGAGAAGACGTATTAATCGATGTGCAGGGAACGGTCTCGGAAGTGCACTGGATCAACCCCCATGTGTGGGTTTACCTTGATGTTGCCGATCAGCAGGGCCAGACCACGACCTGGGCGCTGGAAGGCGGCTCCGTTGGCGAGCTGACACGCGGCGGCTGGACTGAAGAAAGCATCGAGATTGGTGACGACATCACGGTGCGTTGCCGCGCAACTAAGGACGGAAAGACAGGTTGCCTCCTTGGCTATGTGACGTCGGTCAACGGAACCGAGATGTACAAGGAATTCGACTGAGCCTTCTTGGGCCCTCGGATTTTTATTTCCCTCGGATTCTTAATTGCAAATGCAAAACCCGTCCGGCGCCGTGCAAACCAGCCACGGAACTGATCATAGTCTAGCGATCGCCTGGGCCTTTGGCCGTCAATCACTCGCCAAATTACGCGCCGCGTCAATCGCCAGCGTATCCGTGACCGATTTCAATTATTTGTCCGTTGAAGTCGATGGTATTGCGGAGCACCTCTCCGTCCTCGTCGAGAATCCACAATGACGATAGAAACAGCCCGGCCGCTGGTTGATCTGGGGGCAAAATTGCTTGCTGAATGTAAAGACGGCGATTTTGCAGGAGGAGCTGCCAGGAGCTGCGGCTCTCGTCCGGATAGGTGGCCAGAATTTGGTGTCCTTCGACCCGGCTTACTTGTGCATAGGCGTCATAGGTAATCTCGCCATCTCTCTCGGCGACAAGCTTGCGGATATTCCAGGCCTCATGTGCAATAGCCCCACGGATAGTGCTGACATTGTCGTTGGACGTAAGATCCACCACTGTCACAAGATGGCGGCCGCCGCGTCGTTCGGCTGCATATTGTTTTGCCGGCATAATTTCTTCATTTAAAAATACGTAGTCGATGTCTTCTATGGTTGGCGCGCCCGGCAGAACCACACTGAAAAATTGCTCTCGGTCGACGAATTCGGCGTATTCCTGTGCCACGACGGAACTCGATAGCAATGGGATCGAACAGGCCAGAAAAAAACCTTATGAACATTTCTTGTATCCTCCCAATGCACGTGCCGCTAAACAGCGACATCCACTACCGCTTGCATGCAGACTAAATTGTCATTGAGTAATGACGCAACCACATACAACATCGTCAGCGCGCACCCGTCCTGAGGCTTTCGGCCGCCAGCGGCCTGAGCATCTAAGCCCCTAATTCCTCTCCTGGACTGACACGTGCCGAGGCGGTAGCCTTTCGGTACCGCTGTTACGCGAATCCGACGGATCACGGAGGCTCTACAATGCGCAGACACGCGATTGCCGCTCTCGCAGTTGGAATTTGTGTATGCACACTCGCCTTGCCGGTTCACGGCCAGGAGAGTGCGTCCGCCGAAGATGGCGCGCTGCCTGATTTTTCCGGCGTGTGGGGACGTACGCGGCTCGAACTCGAACTGCCGTTTTCGGGCGCCGGACCGGTGACAAATACGAGCGAAGTCCCAGGTCTTCTCGCTGGAGATTACAACAATCCGATGCTCAGGCCCTGGGCAGCGGACGTCGTCAGGAGCCGTGCCGAACTCGCGCAAACCGGCGAACCCGTTCCTAGCCCGCACAACATGTGTCAGCTGGAAGGCGTGCCCTTTGTTTTCGGCGTGAAGGAAATAAAGTTCCTGCAGACTCCCGAGCAAATCACGGTGGTCTATTATTCCAATCACCAGGTACGTTACGTTGCTATGAACGTTGCGCACTCGGCGCATCCCGTGCCCTCGTGGTACGGAGAGTCCGTCGGCCATTACGAAGGCAATGACACGCTGGTCATCGACACGATCGGCATAAAGCCTGCAAGCAATACCCAGGTCGATCGCTACGGCACGCCGCACACGGACGCCTTGCATGTCGTCGAGCGCTATCGCCTGGTTGACAGCGATCAAGTCGCGAGGACGGCGGAACCAGCCCGGCGACGCGAAGGCAGGGTGGGCACCTATTACCGCCCGCTACCCGGAGGCAAGACGCTGGAGCTGCAATTTAACGTGGAGGACCAGGGCGCTTTCACCATGCCGTGGGGGGCAGTCATCCACAGTGAAATAACTCCGGACAGGCTGAACTCGCTGGAGCATGTCTGCTCCGAGAATAATCGCTTCTTCTTCCGCGAGGAATTGTTCCCCATGACGAGTGCCGTCGAGCCGGACTTCTGAGGAACGCCGAGATCGGCTTTTGTATCTCGGCACTCAAGCTAGGCACGGCTTGCAAGGCCGTCCCTCCCTGATTGGTCCGGAGAAAATTCTCGTTCAAGCTTCGCTCTCGCCATAAAATACGGCACCGGACACGCGTCTGCGCTTTCTACTTGCCTCCGGCAGCGCTATTCTTCCGCCTCAGTGGCCGGACGGACCGACCATCTAGGCAATGTCGCTTTAGACATGATCAAACGCCCGCCGAATTTTGGGCTACACTGACGGATATGAAACAACGAGGTGTCCAATGACCATCATACGTTTGTTATCGAGCTCTCTCGGCGCCGTTCTCGCTTGCGCGCTTACTGCCGGCATCGCCCAGGCAGAAATTCAAATCCAGCAAGTAGACTATCAGCACGGCGATGCGACACTAAGTGGGCACCTCGCTTATGACGACAGCTTGGCGGGCAGGCGGCCGGGCATTCCCATGTTCCACGATCGCGCCGGGCTTACCGACAAGGCGATTGCCGATACGCGGATGTTGGCCGCCATGGGCTATGTGGTTTTTGCTGCCGACATGTTCGGCAAAGGCATATTGCCGCAATCGGTGCCTGAGATGCGGGAACAGACCGACCCCCACCGCGCCGACCGCTCACTCATGCGCACCCGCGCCCAGGCGGGACTCGACGTGCTGAGCGCAAATCCGATGGTCGATGATTCCAGGATCGCAGCGATCGGTTACTGTTTCGGCGGCACAGTGGCGAGCGAGCTCGGCGAAACCGGTGCACAGCTCGCCGGAATCGTTCCGGTCCACGGCTCGTATGACGGTTTTGCCTCCGAGGCGGCGGGCAACATCCAGGGCAGTGTTCTGATCTTGCATGGCGGCGAGGACCGCCCGGCGCCGCTTGAAGAAGTGCTCATGTTCGTTGACGATTTGCGTGCGGCGGAGATCGTTTGGCAGATGGAGTTGTATAGCGGCGCGGGACACGGTCTCAGCGAAGCCGGTTCGCCCGCTGAAGAGCGCGCCGCAAGTGAATACAAGGCAGCGATCGAACGATTCTTCGCCGAGGTTTTCGGGACTTAGCTCCGCCGCCGCTTAGTGCCGGCGAAACACGCCTAGGTCAGCACTCATTAGTGCGTTGCTGGCAACGCATCTAAGCCGTAATTGCTATAGACGGTCTCGGCGTCGGCGCTGATGAGATATTGGATGAACGCCCTGGCATCCGAATCATTCTCAGTGGTTGTAGGAATTCCAACCGCCTGTTCTGTGAAGCCGCCCAATTCCAGCGGAGTGGGACCCAGCACTTCGATCCCTTCGCGCCGCAAGAGCTCGGGATAGGACCAAAAACCGATGTCGATTGTTCCGTCGGCAAGTTCGTCGGAGCCGCGGCTATAGATGACGGCTTTGTTCGTGATCTCCTCGGCGATGCCCAGATTCGTCAATACTTCGAGAACGTTCTTGCCCGAGTGGCCCATCGGGTCGGGCTCTGCCATTCCGACTGCTCTTGAGGCCAGGAGTACTTCGCGAAGATTTTCCGGCGTCGAGATATCCTGCACCGGTTGGCCGGCCACCACCGCCAAGCCCATGCGGTCACGCCCGAAACTGACGACGCTGTCCGGCTTTATGTTCCCGGCTTCCGCTTGCTCGTTCATCTCGTCCCGGTTCATGACGATGACATCGATGACTTCACCGGCTTCTATTCTTCTCATCATGCCGCCATTGCCCGTGTTGCCGCCGGTGTAGCTCGTCGCAATTCCCGATTTCTCGCTGAACCCCTCCGCCAGGGGCCCTCCGGCCGTCTGAAAATGTCCGCCGCCGAATAGTCTCAACTCTTGTGCGCCGGCCGAGGTGAGCGACAGCGGTGCAATCGCTATGGCTATCGCCGCCAAAAAAATCTTTCTCATATCCTGCTCCCTTATTTGGGTCGAAATTTCCAAGATGCCAGTCTTGTCAGGCCATTCTCTGTCAGGCCATTCGTTGAAACGTTCAATTCGGCATTGCATTGATGACGCTGGATTGGGGCGAATGACAATCTTTTGCGAGGGTACGCTTATGGGAGCGTGCCGGTCCAGCTTACCGCGTCACACTTGGCCAAGTTCTGCCATCAATGCGGTCATAAACGCGTAAATCGTCCTCGAATTGGTTTGCGCCGTTTGCCGCGCCGCTTCTAGTGGTGACCGTCATGTGATCGCCGTCGGGGGAAAGAACAACGCTCGCCTTGTTCCCGCTCGCGGGATCTCGAGAAACTTGGAAGGACGTGATTTCGAAGGAGCGATTGTCGATCATCTTCACCTGCACCTGGCCGTGCTGCGTGCCATAGGTGGGAAAAGCCTTTGAATCCCAGCTTGCCCAATAGAGCATCATGCTGGCAGGCGGGCCCTGGCAAGAGATGGCAGTCGCGCCCTGAGAGGCTCCACATTCCACCCTCTCAACGCCTTCGTGCAAGCCTTCAGGCTGGTATGGTCCGCCGGAGAGATGGTTCCACACCCATCCCGATTTCCCCCACGGAACGATGATTATTGTTTCGGCGACCTTAGGCCCAAGGGTCAGTCTCGACGCTGCGCGGTTGAGCACCCAACCGCCGAAAAATTCGGCTGCCGCCTCTTCGCCGGCGACCGACGACACTGCAGGAGGCTCGATTATATCGTAGACCCGAAGGTCATTATAATAATGGCTCTGCCCCGGTGGAGCGTGCCGATCTTCCCCTTCCGCTTTGTACATCGTCACGCGTGAGCAGTCTTGCGAGAAGAATACATATTGCGAGTTGGCATCGCGGCCCTCGCGTACTCTCGAGGCCTCGATGATGCGATCGGTAATTTTTCGCGCTTTTCCCAAGCTCGGGTCGGTGCCAAATACTTGATAGGTCTGCCCGTTGAACTGCTCGAAATGGAATTCTGCTCTCGTTGCCGACTCCAGTTCACCGGTGTTCATCCGCATCCAGCCATTTGGTCCCCATGACTCGAAAAACTGAACCGATGGGCCCATGGCCGTTGTTGCCCGCATTGTCGCCTGTTCGTTTATCATCCAGACTCCCGCACAGGGAACACCAGGCTCTGCCTCCATAGCCGCCAAAGGCTCGATTGAGATGGCAGTGGTGGCGGCGGCGGCGGCGGCGAACAAACCCAAACTCACGAGTGGGGCCGTAATCGAATTGGTGCGCATTCCTAGCTCTCCTCGATGGCGCAATGGTACTTCGCCAAGCCTAGCAGCCTTTACCGAGTATCCCTAGATTGTCCGTCAATGCGGTCAGGGAATGAGAAGAACAGCGCCGCCCAAACCCACTAGTAACCCAGTGCCGCTCCATCCATGCGCGGGTCGGAGCCACCGAAGTAAATCAGCGGATCGTCATTTCTCCAGATCGCTTGATAGACTCCCGGATTAACAATTTCCGAACCAAGCTGATGGCCCATTTCGGCAAGCCGCAATTTAACGTTGTCGTCGAAACCATGCTCAAAATAAGTCGTTCCGCCGTCAGTAGACTGACCGGCGGCGGGATCGGGGCCGCCTATGTGGTCTATACGGGGCTGATCTCCAGCCTGCTGCGGCGACATGCCGAAATCCAACATGTTCATAAGAACTTGTACTTGCCCATGCGGTTGGAACGAGCCGCCTTTTACGCCGAAGGAAAGCAGCGGCCTTCCGTCCTCTGTAACAAAGCCGGGAATGATTGTGTGGAAAGGCCGTTTGTGAGGTTCCAACCTGTTCACATGCTCTGGATCGAGCGAAAAGCTCTGGCCGCGATTCTGCATCGCAAAACCAACACCGTCCGGGCAGATCGTCGATCCCCATCCCGAGTAATTGCTTTGGATAAGCGAGATCATGTTTCCTGCAGAATCGGCACAAGTCATGTAGATTGTGTCTGAATCGAGATCTGGATCTCCGGGGCCAATGCGCCGACTGGCGACCATTGGATCGATGAGCTTGACTCTCTGCGCAGCGTAGTCTTTCGAAATCAGCCAATCGGTCGGTATCTCTGCGAAGTCCGGATCGGCGAAAAAACGGGCACGATCTTCAAACGCGAGCCTCTTTGCTTCCAGTAGCAAGTGTAAATGCTCGGCAGAATTGGGTTCCAATTCACCGAAATCGAAATGCTCAAGCAGATTTAGTATTTGAAGCACGGTGATGCCTTGGCCGTTTGGCGGCAGCTCCCAAACATCATATCCCCGATAGTTCGTGCTTAGCGGCTCAACCCAGTCCGAGCTGTGATCTGCCAAATCCCGCATTTTTATATATCCACCCAGCTCGTCGGACTTGGCGACAATGCGCTCGGCGATCTCTCCTCGATAAAATGCCTCCGGTCCACCTTCGGCAATTTGCCTGTAGGAACGGGCGAGCATCGGGTTCCTAAAGATGTCTCCGAATTTCGGAGCAACTCCATCAGGACGATAGACGCTTGCAAGACTCGAATCGCCAATGGAGTTGAACAGGGCGTCGCGTTCAAAATTAGCGGCGACAAGCGGTGAAAGCGGAAACCCTTCTTCCGCATATGAAATGGCAGCTTCCAAACACCGCGCAAGTGTAAGCGTGCCGAAGCGTTCGCTGAGCGATGCCCAACCGCTAACACAGCCGGGTACCGACCATGAGAGAGGGCTAATCCTTGGTATCTGCGTCAGTCCGCGGCGGGCAGCTTCATCGAGGTTCCACGCATAGGGTGCGCGGCCACTTGCATTGAGCCCGTATAATCTTTGGTCTTGTTGGGACCAGAGGATTGCAAACAGATCCCCGCCCATGCCGTCGGAATTTGGTTCCATAAGTCCCAAAACGGCGTTTGTGCAGATTGCGGCATCGATGCAGTTCCCACCCGCTTTAAGAATATCGATACCCGCCATCGCGGCGAGCGGCTGACTCGCGCAGACTATTCCGTTCTGACAGGCAACGGTCGAGCGATTACTATTGCGGTTGTCGAGCTTTTCTTGATCGAGAAACGGCTGTGTCCCAAGGGCCCACGCAGGATTTGGTAAACCTGCGATCACTGCAGGCGTTGCGCCCGCCGCCATGAGAAATTTTCGCCTGTCCATTGGGCATCCCCTTTAACTTGCTCACCGGCCATCCAGCTTAAGAGAAAAGCTGTGCCATTGCGCGCGGCGAGAAACCTGGCTCAATGCCGGGCACGCTGCGGCGCGGCACGAAGACTATCACGGATCGCGCAGCTCAAAAGTCGGGGGTCGATTCGATCGGAATGATGATCGGTATCCCGGGCCAAAAATCCCTTGGGTTTTCCGCGCAAACAGTTTCAAGAAACATGAAGTTGCCGACAGAATAATCGGCGCGCGCCGACCACGGCATAGTGAATGCAATGGGGTCCGTAACTGTGAACAAGCCTTCGAGTTTGGTTCCGCCCTCTGTAAGGCGGTAACGCTCGACCACATGGATTTGCTCCGAATGAGGCGTTCCAAAACGATCGGTGTCGGGAATGTCGGTTTGTCCGATCGTATCGACGACCAGAGTGTCGCCTTCATAATGTCCGACCGATTCACCCCACCAGCTAGGACCCGGATCTTCGGAATGTTTTTGGTTTAAATAGACATGACGTATGTGATGATCGCGGGCATAGAGAAACAACACCTCTGTAGGCGTCTGCAGGATCATGATTGCGTCATTCGCATTCAAAATATGAGGCACGCCGGAGGGCATGCACCGCGTCTGAGGCTGGGGACGCGGAATGCCCGCAAGCTCTTGCTGCCCAATCTCCGCCAAAAACGCCCTGGTGTGAGGTTGCAGGATAGGGTTGGAAAGATCGGGCACCCAGCCATTGGTAAGCTCGATAATATTCTCTCTCTGTTCGTCACTTATGGCGCCGCGCGGAATGCCAGTGGCGTTCACGCCGGGGTAGCGCAAGTCTTGAAGGACAGGGCCGGGACCGCTCGGCGCCGGATCGAAGGTTTGATCGTAAAGATAGGTGCGCCGCCACAGCCCGCCAAAGTCCGGCAATGGGTCGCTACTCTGTGCTTGCGCGGTATGCGCAAGCGCCACGAGGCTCAGGGCCAAAAGTGCTCCCGCGGATAGAATTCGGTTGATCAATGATTACACCCCCACCATACGTCGCCTCGCATTGTAGCCCCGAACGCCCCGATGTCGAATGGAATGAGCGGCTCAATGCCCGTGGATGGGCTGGTAAAACAGATAAAAATTACAAAAGGACCATAGGCGTTAGGCCCAGCTCAGATCGTGCTTTGCCAGCGGAAGCGAGCGGATTCGTTTACCGGTGATCTTGAAGACAGCTTGGACGATGGCCGGCGCAATCTGCGCGACGGCTTCTTCACCCACACCGGAAATCCATTTGTTGGTCTTGAGGAATTGGATGTTCACTTCCAAAGGGTAGTCCGCCATGCGGGCGATGTGGAATTGGTGGAAGTTACCTTCGACAATGCGACCCTCCTCGACAGTGATTTCCTGCCACATCGTGTCGCCGAGCGCCCAGGCGATCTGGCCTTCGATTTGCTTGCGGACGGATAGCGGATTTACCAACGAGAATCCCTCCTCGAACACGCAATCAACCCGTTCTAGCCGGAGCTGTCCGTCCCGGCTGAGCGAAACCGTGACCACTTCGGCACATAGCGTGGAAGTTCTTTTTGTCGGGCGCCGCCGGTCGTCGATCGCGACGCCCTGCGCCCAGCCTTCGGGGAGTGGCTTACCCCAACCCGACATCTCGGCCACCAAGTCGAGCGCCCTTAGCCAATCGTCGCGGTCGCGGAAATTACTGTTCCTCGCGATCAGCTCGCGCCGATAGCTGAGCGGATCTTTGCCGGCGGCATGGGCCAATTCATCGAAGAAGCTCTCGAGATAGAAGACATTCGTCGCGCTTCCGGGCGAGCGACGGAACCCCACCGGAACGTGGCTGTTCTGTGTGTGGACATCGTAATAGAGGGTCGGAACAAAGTATGGGACTTGGTCGAGGCCGCGGACGGTTTGCTCGGCAACCAAATTATCATGTGTGCCGGCCGGCGCATCACCGGCAAAGCGATCGCCATTGGTACGAAACGAAATTGCCAGAGGCCAGCCATCCCCATCCAGAGCGCCCTCGAAATGGGCAATGCCGGTTGGACGATATTTTTCGCCAAGCCGCATGTCCTCTTCGCGAGTCCAGATCATCTTCACCGGCCTTCCGTCGAGGGTCTTGGCTATGGCAACGGCCTGGCGGACCTGATCGGAAGCGCCGCCGCCGCCAAATCCGCCGCCCAGGAAAGTGGTGTGAACAAAAACCTTGTCCGGATTGACGCCTGCCTCCTCAGCCGCGTGCTCCATGGCGGCGTCGAGAGTCTGGGAGCCAGTCCAAACATCGACGCGATCGGGCGTCACCATCGCGGTTGCGTTGCCCGGCTCCATGCGGGCGTGGGCTAAATAAGGCAGTGTATAGGTGGCCTCGACCACTTTGGCGGCTGTCATTTTCGCAGCGGCGTAGCTGCCGCCTTCTTCCAGCACGATCGTGCCGGGCTGCTTCATGGTCTCGGATTGAGCCTGTAATATTTCGGCGCTGTTGCGATCGCCGTTTGGTCCCAAATCCCATTCGATAGGCATGAGGTCGAGTGCGGTCTTGGCCCGCCACCAGGTGTCGGCAATAACTGCCACCCCGCCGCTCACATAGCCATCGCCTCCGAAGGCGACAGCCGAATGGACACCCCGACGGTTTCTGACGACCTCGAAGTCGTAGCTTTTGAGCGTCCCCCCGAACACGGGACAGGCCTTGACCGCGGCATAGAGCATGCCGGGCAATTCGACATCGATGGAATAGACGGCCTGGCCGGTAACTTTGAGCGGGACATCCAAGTTCTTCTGCTCTGTACCGATCAGCGTAAACTGGTCCGGCCCCTTGATCTTAATTTGCGACGGATCAGGAAGCGGTGTCTGCGCTGCCCTAGCAGCGAGCGCTCCATATCTGGTCTGCCGTCCGCTCGGCGTGTGGGTGATGACGCTGTTCTGCGCCACCAATTCCGAAATCGGCACCTGCCACATGACGGAGGCGGCAAGCAGCAGCCGTTCCCGCGCTTCCGCGCCCGCCATCTGCAGATAGTAACGGCTTTCCCGGACAGAACCGCTGCTAACGGTCCGCATCCGGCGGTAGACGCCGGTGCTTCCGCCACCCGTTGCAGCTTCGCCGCCACCGTCACGGTTGAACGGGTCTCCGTCGCCGGGAACCTTCAAGGTCCACTCCGGCGCTTGCTCGATCTCGTTGCGGTGGGGCGAAGCGTATTCGGCCCGCACCTTGCTCCAGTCACATTGGAGCTCCTCTGCCACCATCATGGGGCAGGAGGTGAGTACGCCGGTTCCTATTTCGGTCTGGGCGACCCGGATGGTCACCGTGTCGTCCGGTGCGATCGTGAGCCAGGCGTTGATCTCGGGGACCATGGATTCGCGGTACCATGGCTCACCGTCAATCTGTGCCGCCTGCGCGCTCTTAGGCGGCAGGTAGAAGCCAAGAATCACGGCGCCGCCCACGGCAGTGCTCGTAGCCAGAAATTCGCGACGACTAGGTTCAATGTTCTTAAGGGTCTTCGGCTCGACGTCCACGGTCTGTGCTATCCCCTTGACGACAAGTGTGTTCGACATTTAGCTCGCTCCCACAATGCGAATCTGTTCGGCCGGTCGGGCATGCTCGGCCGCCGTTTGGCAAATCGCCCGCTGACGGTGGTCTTTACTCCAACGTCCCCGTCAATTCCCGATACATTCGGCCCAGCATGACTTTGCTTTGCGTTTCGAATGCCCCGCCCATATCGGCGTATTGCTCGAGTGTGATGTTCTGCAAGGCCTCTTCCTCTGTTGCTCCTTGTGCGATTTGAGCTTGAACCGCATCCCGCGCATCGACCAGAATCTGACGTATGGCGAGCATCGCATCGCGCGATTCGCGTGGGTCGTCATAGGTCATCGGCCCCTGACCTGGCACGAAGATGTCGGCATCCAGCGCAAGGATTCGGTCGATCGCGTCGATCCATCCAAGGTAGCCCGAATTATAGAAGGGAAAGCGGTTGTAGAAGACAAGTTCGCTAACATAGACGATGCGGTCCTCGGGAACATACAAAATACTATCGCCGCGGGTGTGCGCCGGGCCGATGTGAATGATCTGAATTTCCTTGCCGCCGAGATGAAGCATCGTGGTTTCCGCGTAGGTCATGTCTGGAAGGCGCGCCGCACGCTCCTCCGCCGACACGCCGCCTTCATCCATTAGGGCAGCGAGATCTTCCCGATAGAGCTCGTGGCCGATGCTTGTGACGTCCGTGTAAGCCGCGTTGCCGCGCGTGTAATTATTGTGGAAGGTCGAATTGACGAGATAACGGACCGGCTGTCCCGTCGCCGCCAAGACTTTCGCCTGGACGTCCGCGCCCATTTCAGGGCTGCTTAAGCCGTCGAGCACCACGGCGCCTTCATTCGTCACGATAACACCGGCGACGCGCGTGCCGTTCTCGTAGCGGTAATGGCCGGGGATAATTTCCCGCACGACCCCGTCGGAGGCGCCCGCCTGCGCCAAAGCGTGTCCGAGTTGTGCATCCGTCGCGAAAACGGCGAGGCCAAACAAAAGCAGAGATGCTGGAGCTGTAAGCGATATGCGCATATTCGTGTCCTCCCTTTGTGAGCGCTAGCTTTCCGATGGCTGCCGCCCACGAATGATCGCCTAGAGACTAGCGAATTGTCGCCCGGTGATCCAATGCGTACTCAACGCCGGTTTTGGATCGGTTTCCGTCATAAACTTGGCCTCAGAAGGGACGGGGGAGAACCCGGCTGGCAGCTTTGGCTCTTATACAGCATAGTGAGACATCGATTTTCACGACCGCGAGGGAGCCACTTAGAGATGCATGGTTTCTCAAATTGGGTTGCAGGCCGCCGCGCGCATAGGTTCTTGCTTAGCCTTGGAGTGACCACAGCGGCGCTTGGCGGCGTCATCGCGATCATCGCCCCGTCCGTTGCACTTATCCCTCATTCGAATGCTGCCGAAGCCGGGCAGGGCATAGTCGATTTCGCGGGCTATTGGGCGCGTCCCGAGCCTGCGCGGGGGGCGGCCAATTTCTACCCGCTGGAGAACGGGCCGGTACCAGTAACCTTTAGCGCGGAATCGGGAGAGCCGCGGCAGGGCATGCCCTATATCGGCGATGCTACCAATCCCATTCTTTTGCCCCATGCTGCCGAGGCAATCAGGGCGCAACGCGAAATGTATATCAGGGGCGAGGCCGTTTGGTCAGCATGGGCGCTTTGCTGGCCGACAGGTGTTCCTCTCGCCTTCAACATGGTCAACGCGGTTCAATTCCTACAGAAAGAAGACGAGATCACTATCATCTACCAACGCGGCCAAACGGTTCGCCATATCTATCTCAATGAGGCGCACCCGCCTGATCCTGCGATCACTTGGTTTGGGCATTCCGTAGGGCATTATGAGGGTTCGGATACGCTTGTGATCGATACCATTGCCCAGGATCCGAGGGCCCTTATTGATCGCTTTGGAACACCAAAAAGCGAAGCGATGCGCGTCACCGAAAGATATACGCTATCCGCCGACCGACAGCGCTTGGATATTGGTTTCACTGTGGAAGATCCCAAGACATTCACGACGGCGTGGTCCGCGCAAGTAGCCTATACGCGGATACCGCCGAGAAGCGGGGAGGGCCCGCAGGAAGCGATATTTGCCCAAATTATTTGCCCCGAAAATAATCGTGATGCGGCCGGCGGGGGCTATCCCATTCCGATGGCGATAACGCGTGATTTCTAGATTGGGGCGGCGGTATTAGCTCAATATAGACGCCCGCCGGCACGGCGGCTCGTCTCGTCGGCTGTGCGTCGTTCCTGCGCTCCACCGCAGCGTACCCACCGCAGTACAGCGCGGCGTCAGACTAACCAAAATACAAACTTGTCATGGCCCCATTTAATGGGGCCACCCAGCAGCTCCGCGTCCGTGCGGCAAATGAGTTTTACGATCATCTGGATGGCCCGCCCCCGGCGCGCGCCGTGCGCCAATGGCACGATTCGCATGCCCCGGCGCGCTATGCGCGCCAATGTTTGGTTTCCCATTTGGGGCATGCCGGGCGGGCCATGACAAACACGGGGGAATACTTCTTATGACTCAGCCCGGAACGCATTTGCGTGACAGCCGATAACTTGCAACGCTTTGAGTAACGCCAAGATAGGTGATGGCAAGAGAGGTATGGGGGAGCACAAGCTATGACCAAAACCCGCGACTTGAATAAGGCCTCGATCGAACGCAGGGAGTTTCTAAAAACCGGCACATTAGCGGGTGCTGCGGCACTGATAGCGCCCGCTGGAATTGCCAAGGCCCAGACAGAAGGGAGCGCCCAGACCAGAGCTGGGGCAGCCGCGGACGCCATCACGGCGCCGATCATGACCGCGGAAGCCGAAGCCATGACGCCGTCGGACGTTCAGGTCATCGGCGCTAATGAGCGCAGCGGTTCCGATTTTATGCTTGATGTCTTCAAGTCGCTGGAATTCGACTATTTCTGCGCAAATCCCGGCTCGAGCTTCCGTGGTCTGCATGAGTCGATCATCAATTACGGCGGTAATGAGAGTCCCGAACTCATCACCTGCTGCCACGAAGAATCCTCGGTCGCGATGGCGCATGGCTACTTCAAGGTGGAGGGCAAGCCGCTCGCGATCATGGCGCATGGCACGGTTGGTCTGCAGCATGCGGCGATGGCGATTTACAACGCCTGGTGCGACCGCGTGCCCGTCTATGTGATCCTTGGCAACCACGGTGACGCTGCGCTGCGCCGCTCGGCCGAGTGGTATCACGGTGTCCAGGACGCGGCCGACATGGTTCGCGATTACACGAAATGGGACGACACGCCCTGGTCGCTCGGGCATTTTGCCGAGTCGGCCGTGCGCGCCTACAAGGTGGCCATGACGCCGCCGATGGCACCGGTGGTGCTCGTACTCGACGGCCATCTACAGGAAGGACCGATCGCCCGCGACGCGAATATGCACATCCCTAAGCTGACGATCCCCGTTCCGCCTCAGGGTGAATCCGGCGCGGTCGAGGAAGCGGCGCGCATGCTTGTAGATGCGGAGTACCCGGTGCTTGTTGCCGATCGGCTCGCACGCACGCCTCGGGGTATGGAATTGCTGATCGAGCTTGCGGAGACGCTGCAGGCGGCCGTGATTGATCGCGGCAGCCGGCTGAATTTTCCGACGCGCCACCCATTGAACCAGACCCATCGCTATTCCAACGGACCGCCACCGATGAACCGCGCAGTCATTCCTCAGGCCGACGTTATTCTCGGGCTCGAGGTCATGGATTTCTGGGCCACGGTCAATGTGCTCCGCGATCAGCTACACCGCTCGACCAGCCGGGTTGCAAAACCGGATGCAAAGCTCATCTCCATCACGACCGGTGATCTTTATATCCGTGCGAACTATCAGGACTTCCGGCGCATGCAGGAAGTGGAGCTGGCGATCGCCGCCGATGGCGAGGCGACGCTGCCATCGCTGATCGACGCCGTGAACCGCCTGATTACGCCTGCCCGGCGGGCTGTGTTCGCGCAGCGGGGCGAGCGGCTGGCCGAGGCGAGCCGGATTGCAGATGAGGAATCGCGTAGGGCCGCGAGTTACGCCTGGTATGCGAGCCCCGTCAGTACCGCCCGGCTATGTGCGGAACTCTATGCGCAGATCAAGAACGAAGACTGGTCCTTGGTCTCCAGTTATTACAGCGATGGCGGCGGCTGGCCGCGGCGGCTCTGGGACTTCGACAAACCCTATCAGTGGTTGGGGCACGCAGGAGGCGGCGGTATCGGTTATGGTGCGCCGGCCTCGGTCGGCGCTGCGCTCGCCAACCGCAGGCACGGCCGTTTCTCGGTCGCAATACAAACCGACGGCGATCTCATGTATGCGCCGGGCGTGCTCTGGACCGCGGCGCACCACCGCATCCCGCTCTTGAGCGTCATGAACAACAACCGCGCCTATCATATGGAGGTCATGCATGTGCAGCGCATGTGCAACGCGCGCAACCGCGGCATTGATCGAGGTGCGATCGGCAGCCAGCTTTCCGATCCCAACATCGATTACGCTAAAGTGGTCGAGGGGCTCGGCGTCTACACTGAAGGCCCGATCGACAACCCGAATGATCTTGGGCCTGCATTGCGCCGCGCTATTGAGGTCGTGAAGCGCGGCGAGCCCGCGCTCGTCGATGTTGTCACGCAGGTCCGCTGAGGATGATAACGCAAACTATTCGTCTCGCAGCGGCGGGTCTGATCTGTATCGCAGCGTCTGATGTTTTTGCGCAAGGCACCGGCGAGGTTTTCACGGCGTCCGGGTGCGGCGCCTGCCACGGTGAGGAGGGGCGCGGCACTGCGCTTGCGCCCAACATCGCGACAGGTGAGCTCGCAATGGCGGGTTTCATCGACTATGTGCGAAACCCGACGGGTACGATGCCGGCCTATGAAGCTGAGAGCCTCTCCGATCAGTCGCTCGCCGAAATGCACGCTTTTTTGGAGTCCGTGGGGGGCGCGGCCGGGCCGATTGGAGCCGCGATGAGCGGCGCGGCGCTCTATCGGCAGACAGGTTGCTACCAGTGCCACGCAAATGAAGGGCAGGGCGGCGCGCAGGGGCCGCGAATTGGACCGGATCCACTGAGCCTGGCGCGTTTTACCTGGTATATACGTAATCCAAGCGGCGGCATGCCGCCATATACGGATGTTGTGATGTCGGATCAGGATCTGGCCGACATCCACGCGTTTTTGACCTCGCGGACGCAGCCACCAGCGGTGGAAGACATTCCGTTACTGGCGCGTTAAATAGTGCGCCGGTTTCGGCCTTCCAGTCTTTGAGGTTCGGCCAGCTGGTATCGAGCTCGGTTGGGCTGAGTATCCGAACGAACGCGATGGCCTCAGTTTGAAATTAACAAGTGCAGATACTCACTTTACCCGGGTGGTCTCAACGGAGCCACCGAGACTCCCAGCGTGGTGGCTCTCCAATAGTGATAATGAGCTGCGTCCCAACAAACACATGTTCTGGAAGCACAGGGTAGGCAACGTAACCGTCAACCCTTGCCTATCCGGTTAACGCCCATGACCGCTACATGTAGGGTGCCGCCACTCTCCCGAGTAAAGCTCGGCATAGGTTGGAGCAGAGGTGTCGCCCGCGATGCCGAGCAATGAGCGGAAGGCGTTGAACGGGTAGAACCGCCTGTTGAAGCGGAAGGTGAACTCGTTGAGGTAGGCTTGTAGGTGCTGGTGGCTAACGCCGTGGTGGATCCCGATCAGCCACGTCTTCAGGTTGGCGAAAACCAGATGGATGATCGGCAGGTATTGCTCGGCAACAGCGAAGTGCTCATAGCCGCGCTTACCGAGGGCGGCATAGCCGCTCCAATCGTCAGTAACGATCAGCGATCCCGGCGCGACGGTGCTCTCGACGAACCCACAGAGCGACTCAGCGCTACGGTCGAGCATGACGGCGAGCCGAACGCGTCCGGCATAGCGTCCGTCTTTCCGGTTGTCGAGCTTGGTGCCCGGCTTTCGATGACGCACCTCGATGGCACAGGAGACGGGAACCCTGTGGTGAACACCACGGCCTTCCCCAAGCGTTCGCCCGCCAACCCAGGGTTCGTCCACCTCAACATGGTTCTTGGGCTGTCCACCGATCCTGTCTTGGTTGGGCCGCACCATGCCCGAGCGGAGCTTGTGGAGAATTTGAAAGGCCGTCTCGTAGCGCGCAAGACCAAGTTGCCGCTGAAACTGCACGGCGGACATGCCGGGCGTCTGACTGGCAACCAGATAAGCGGCACAGAACCAGACGTTCAGCGGAGTGTGGCTACGCTCCATCACTGTTCCCACCGTCAGCCCGGTGTTCTGGCGGCACTTGCGGCAGCGCAGGACGCCAGGGCGGTTTTCAAAGTGGAACGGCTCTCCCGCCGTGCCGCAGTGCGGGCAGGCAAAGCCGTCTCCCCAGCGGGCTTTCTCCAGGTAGGCGGCGCAGGCCGCATCATCGGGGAAAAGTCGCTGGAACTCGGGTAGCGAATGCGGGAATGGGAGACCGGCGCGGTCGAGAACATCCATGGCGCGCTCCCCTATATCCGGTTTGCGCCCATTCTAGCCCTAGTGGGTGTGGGTGTGAACCGGATAGGCAAGCTATAATCCAGTCCGTCGGCACTCGACGCGGGACTTCACAAGCCCCGTCAAATTCGAGGCAGAAGCAATGCAAACGGTGTAGGGCGCCTCCACTTTTCCTGGATGGGTCCACTCGGGTAGCGAATGCGGGAATGGGAGATCGGCGCGGTCGAGAACATCCATGGCGCGCTCCCCTATATCCGGTTTGTGCCCATTCTAGCCCTAGTGGGTGTGAGTGTAAACCGGATAGGCAAGGTTGATACCACCAGCGTCGGAATATTCTGTTGGAATGCGTTTCCAATGGCAGGCATCACGAACTCCCGACAATCTAGCTTTGGTCACTGATAGCGAGACGTTTACATATCGTCAGCTAGACACCATGGCGAGGACGATTGATCGCGGCTTGTTGGCAAATTCCTTAGATGCAAATCGTCCGATCATAATCTTTCTTCCGCCAGGCAAAGAGCTATTCGCCGCAATCTTGGGGGCGGCAATGGCGGGAACAATTTTCTTTCTACTGGATACTCAGGCTCCGCCGGATTTTCTTTGCAAAGTCGCAGCAGCATCTAATGCGTCTGCGATTCTTACTGACAGCGCGTTGAGTGACCAATTGACGGATGTGGTCAGGTCCGGCCTAACGACATTGAATGTGGAAAATATTAGTGACAGATCAGAGCATGCCATTCTCCGCAAAAACCAAGAGACGAATTCGCCTGTCTTAATCCTCTACACCTCCGGTTCTACCGGTCGACCGAAGGGTGTGCTCTGCAGTAATGGTAGTCTCCTGCATCGCGTCGACGTCGCCGCGCATCTCGCAATTTTGCGAAGCTCTGACAGAATCGGCCTCTTGCGTCCGGTTGGTACCGCCTCTGGAATCCACACGGTACTTCTCCCGCTTCTCAACGGTGCTTGTCTCCACCCTTTCGACCTTAAGACAAACGGCTTCCATGGCCTAAGCGATTGGCTCGCGGACAGGAAGATTACAGGTCTGCACATTCAAAGCGCGCTAACAAGAACCTGGCTGTCAGAACTACCGGAAAGCATAAAATTGCCAATGCGCTAAGTGCGTTCAAGTGGCGATCGGCTCGACCGATCTGACCTAATGCGCATTGCAAACCACCTTTCGGGAGAATGGCGGATCGTGCACGGCTTGAATATGACAGAAGCCGGTATGATTGCGGCGCGCGTTACGACCAAAGACAATCTTCCGAAGCCCGGCACTCTTGAAGCCGGTCACCCCATTTCAAATACAGAAGTCTAGCTGGAAAACGACGAGGGAGAAATAGTAGGGCCGGGCGAAATTGGGGAAATAGTCGTTAAAGGCCCATCCCTAGCGCTTGGCTACTGGAACGATCCTGAACTCACGTCTTCAGTATTCCATAGCGATCCGACCAGCGGAGTGCGCGTGTTTCGCACAGGCGATTTAGGCCGTTTTCGAGAAGACGGCGCGCTAGAGTATGTCGGGCGAAAGGGCCGGAGGCTCCAGATTCGTGGATTTAGTATAGAGCCGCTTGAGATCGAAAACGAGCTGCGCCGTCTGCCCGGCGTGCAGGATGCACTCGTAATATCGGATAGCCGCGAGACTAACGAGCCGACACTCGTTGGATATGTTTTAGGATCTTCGGACGTTATCGCGTCAACCGTCCGGGCAAGCCTGGGCTTGCGATTGTCGGACTACATGATCCCATAGCATATTTGTGTTCTTGAAAGTTTTCCGCTTTCGGCAAGTGGCAAAGTCGATCGCGCGAAACTTCCACACCCTGCTGAAGAAAGGTATGTCCGCGTTCCTTATCGGCCGCCTTCAGATGAGTACGAAAAGGCCATTGCGGATATTTGGCAGGAGGTACTGAAGCTCCCTGAAATTGGTGTTGACGATAGTTTTTTTGAATTGGGGGGACTTCTCTGCAAGCAATGTTGATCTTTGCGCGAATTGAAAAAGCCTTTCGTCAACAACTTTCACCAACCCATATTCTGAGTGCCCCAACCATCTCCGAATTAGGAAAGCTAATAAGGGACAATATGTGGTTGAATTCGGCGCAAATTCTTGTGCCAATCCGCAGCGCGGGTAATAGGGCGCCCTTGTTTGTTGTGAACAACGGAAATTGCCATGTCCTTTACGCGCAGTATCTTGCCGAAAGCCTTCGTAGCGACACGCCCGTATATGGATTGCAGCCGCCCGCGTTGGACGGACGGCATCCGATCCCAACGACAATACCGACGATGGCAGCAAGTTATGTATCGAAATGCGCCGCAGATTCCCAAATGGACCCTATAATCTAGCCGGACATTCCTTCGGAGGCCGCGTCGCATTTGAAATGGCCCGGCAGCTGGTCCGAGACGGATTCGCCGTCGATTTTCTCGGCCTTGTGGACACCAAACTACATGCCTCAAACGGAGAGCTCGATTTTCCGTTTAGTTCGGCAATGCTTCAGCCGACAAGTAAGCCTAATGACCTCAACTATTCCACCCGGGCGCCAATTCAAAATGGGATTCGGCGGCGGCGGAAAATTAAATGAGACACTATATTTGGATGGCTCGATATTCGGCGAAGCTGGCTGCATTCACCTATACCAATCGCAGAGAGACGACGTTTCTATCGCTGGTTGTGTAACAAAGTTAACCGCGATTATTCGGCAAGTGTGTACTCCGGGAAGGTTGTCATGTTCGCCAGCGCCGGTAACGGCGAAACGCAAAAGCGCGATTGGCAGCCCTTCGTGATTGGCGGACTCGACGTGCACGAAATCCCGGTAGGCCACCTCGAAATGATTTATCCGCCCTATGACAAAATATTGGGAAAACACTTCGATGCTTACCTCACAAACACGACAAGCTGAAAAATCTTTCCAGTTAGAGCGAGGTGCGGTGCATGTGTGGCATGCAGATTTGTCGTGCAACGATATGGAAGTGTCCTGGGCAGCAGATATTCTAGATGGCTATGAGCGTTCGCGTGCCTCGACTTATCGCTCACGTAAAGATCAGACAGAATACATCGTCTCGCATGGTATCGTCAGGCTCATACTTGCAAGACATTTGGGGTGCGCGCCAGGCTCTCTGCAATTTGGATACACGGCTAAGGGTAAGCCCTATATCGTCGAACCAAGCAATACGAGTGAGTTAAAATTCAGTTTGGCTCGCAGTGCGGGTGTTGGCGTATTCGCTTTTTCGTCGCGGGATGTGGTCGGTATTGACGTAGAGCTCATTGCGGAGGACGCAATCAGCGAAGACGCATTTGAATTCGCGTTGAGTGTTAAGGAAAAATGTTTAATTACGGCGCTGCCAAACTGGTCCGAAAAGGTCAAAAGCTTCCTTACGCTTTGGACGCGAAAAGAAGCTTTTCTAAAGGCGCGTGGCGACGGACTTGGAACTCGTCCCGCAGATATAGATGTGTCGGTGTCGAGCGCGAACGGCTCTATCCAAGAGAGATGTGTGTCACAAGATTCTTGGTGCGTTCGGAGTTTGATATTTAATCGGCACCATTTATCGGCAGTTGCGCTGCAACGTAGCGCGTTCGACGTGACTTTGAGAAAATTTGACATTTCGACTTTACGCGCGGCTCAATCCCGATTGACGGAATTTGTTTAGAGTGCAGCATTTCCATTGTGGACTCCGCCAGGGGCTAATTGCTCCCTAAACGCATCGCATCTTTCGCCGCCTCAATGACTTCCGGCGGCATATTGTAAGCGCGCTGGATCGCCTCATAAATTTGGTCGCTATGGACCGGGTTTATATGGATTCCGATTCTTTCCGCTTCTTCGCGAAACTCTTGATCCGCCATGGCGCCCTCAAAGGCGGCTCTTAACGCCGCAACGTGTTCCTCGGGCACGCCTGGCGGCGCGGCAAGCGGGCGGTTGAACGATTCCATTGGAGAAAGAATAAGTTCGAGGACCTGCCGGGTGGTCTCGTCTTCCACGAATTCGCCCACCGCCGGAGTGTCAGGGAATGAGGGATGGCGTTCGAAGCCAATCTGAATCGGCACGAATACTTTCTGTTCTGGAATCCAATCAGGCCTGGTTGTATTGATACCGGAGATCAACGAACCACAGCGGCCGTCTACTTCGCCGCGTTCCATGGCGTTGAATACTTCATTGCCACCAGGATAGCCGGAAATCACCGTAATGTTCGTGCCAAACAGTTTGTTCAGCATTATGGGGAAGATTTCCATTTGCGAGCCGGCGCCGGAACTGCCGACAAAAAAATCTTTCTCGGACAGGTCTTCCCATGTCCGAATTTCGGATTCGTGCCACGCGATGCAAATGCCGGTGGCGGAATCGAGGCTCCCGAGATAATTCAATTCTAGCGGACTGAATTCGGCGGCCGCAGTCCCAAACAGGGGTGAAAGCGGAACGCCAGCTTGGATCAGCGCGATCACTGAGCCGTCTCTTGGCGCGTTCGAATACATGTAGTTCATCGCACGCAAACCGCCCGCTCCAGGCATGTACTGCACGATGATTTCCGGGTTTCCTGGAAGATGCGCTGCAATGTAAGGGGCCAGAGTGAGCGCATTGACAGCGTAAATGCCGCCCGCACTGGCCGATACGACCAAAATCATCTGTCGGTCGGTATAGAATTCCGCCGCCGAGGCAGCCTGCGCACTGCTCGCGCCAAGCAAATGGCCTGCTATCGCAGCAACAGCGAAACCGAAACGTTTGAAACTCATGTGGGGTCCCGGACACTTACAGTTGGGTGATGTCATAGCACGCGTAGCGGTAAATCTGGTATAAGCATATTCGAGACAGAGATAGCTTAAAGAGGCTCATCATGCACATACAGCTCCCGCTCTTCATGATCGCGCTGCTTGCGCTTGTCCCGGCACACGCCGCAGACGCACCTATCGCCGATCCTCTGCCCCCAATAGAGAAAAAAGGCTTGATGGTGCAGATTCAAGATGTCGTGCGCTTGCCGCGGACACGCGGGATTCTGCATGGCGATCAGGATACGAATCCGGCCGGCTATGCGCGCGTCAGCTTCGTTCGCGAGCTGCCGGACGGCCGCCGTTTCGCCAATGACCAACGTGGGTTCCTGTATTTGCTCCATGGCAGCGACGAGCCCACAGTTTATGCCGACATTGGAGCCGCGTTCCCCCGGACGATCTACAACCGACTTCAGGTTGGTTTCATCTCTTTCGGTTTTCATCCGGAGTTCACCGAAAACGGCTTGTTCTACACGGTGCATGGCGAACACGTGTTCGGAGCCTCCGGGTCACCCGATTTCATACCGCCGGGTTTCAGCGAAGCCGACGTTACGCATCACAACGTCGTCACCGAATGGCGGGCAAACGATCCCAGCGCGAATAATTTCGACGGCACACGGCGCGAGCTGCTGCGGGTCGCTCACGTGACCACCAACATGTCCCACCCGATTGGCTATGTCGGTTTCAACCCGACTTCCCAAACCGGCGATCCCGATTATGGATTTTTGTATATCAGCGGCAGCGATCTGGGATTCAGCAATGGGGGAGGGCCGAACTCCCAAAATCCCGGCCAGACTCAGCGCCTCGACTCGGTCGTCACTGCCATCTTACGCGTCGATCCGCGCAGCCCTTCGCAAACGAACGGCGTTAAGGGGCTAGGCGACTACACGATACCTGCGGACAACCCATTCGCCAACGATAACGATCCCGACACACTCGGCGAGATCTACGCATATGGTTTTCGCAACGCGCACCGGCTGTCCTGGGACGCTACCGACGGAACGATGTTCGCAACAGATATCGGTATGAGCAACATCGAGGAGGTCAACATCGTTCATGCGGGCCGTAATTATGGCTGGATGCCGCGTGAGGGCTATTGGGAGAATGGCAGGATACGTCCCGGCGGTGCGCTAAATCAGCTGTTCGAGCTTCCGGCGGATTTGCTCGATGGGCGGACCGATGATGAATTCACCTATCCCGTCGCGATGTATGATCACAATGACGGGATAGCGATAGCCGGCGGCTTCGCCTACCACGGACGCATCGAAGCTCTGCGCGGTAAATTTATATTCGGCGATTTGCAGCGCGGAAGGCTCTTTGCCTCGGATCTTGCGGCGTTGAAGGCCGCCGATGACGGCATCCCCAACACGGTGGCGCCGATCGAGGAAATTCAGCTCTATATGCGCGATGCGAGCGGCAACCGCGTCTATGTCTCCTTTCGCGATCTTATTGAGCGCACCAACGGGGCGGGCGTAACGCGGGCCGATATGCACTTAAGCCGCAGCGAAGACGGCGAGATTTTTGTCACGTCGCGTCAGGACGGAATGATTCGGATGCTCGTGCCCGACGCGGACTGAATACCGTCTGGCTCGGTGTTGTGTGCATCGATCACCGGGGCCGGCAGCCAAAAGATGGGGTAATCGGCCGGCGCTCTTATCTCTGACGATTGTGGGTGCTGCGCTTCAGGCTGATGTTAGCGCGGGGTCAGTTTTTGCTGCCCCAAACATCAAACAAGGAGAAGCGCAGCATGGAACATTTTCCGGATTGGACGTATCGGTCAAGGAGACGAGCGTCTGTATTGTGGACGGCACGGGCAAGATCGTGCGGGAAGTGAAGGTGGCAAGCGAGCCGGAGGCGCTGCTTCCGGTGCTGACGAACCCTAGCTACCACTTCAAGCGCATCGGATTGGAAGCCGGACCCTTATCGCAATGGCTCTTCAGTGCTCTTGCCGAAGCGGGCTTGCCGGCGATTTGTGTCGAGACCCGGCATATGAGAGCGGTCTTGAAGGCCCAGATCAACAAGACGGACCGCAACGATGCGCGGGGGATGGCGCAGATGATGCGGGCGGGGCTCTATCGTCCGGTGCATGTAAAGACGTTACGCAGGAAAAGTGGAGGCGCCCTACACCGTTTGCATTGCTTCTGCCTCGAATTTGACGGGGCTTGTGAAGTCCAGCGTCGAGTGCCGACGGACTGGATTATAGAACCCGTCGATGTATCCGGCTATGGCAGTTTCAGCTTGGCTTCTTGACATGAACACAGTCCTCCAGATCAGTTCTGACTTGATGGTTTTGAAGAAGGTCTCGACGACGGCGTTATCATAGCAATTTCCCTTACCGCTCATTGAGGCGAGGAAACCGAGTTCACCGAGGCGCGCCTGGTATGCGTCTGAGCAGTACTGGCTTCCCCAATCGCTATGGTGGATCACACCGGCGCCAGGTTGGCGCAGCCCGATAGCACGGTTAAGCGCCCTGAGCGGCAGGTCGCTGGTCATGCGAGCGCCCACGGCCCAGCCGATGACGCGCCGGGAGTAGAGGTCGAGCATGACGGCCAGGTACAGCCAGCCCTGTGCCGTCCAGATATAGCTGATGTCGGCAGCCCATTTCTCGTTGGGTGCCTCGGCGGAGAAGTTCTGGTCGAGAAGGTTCGATGCGACGGCCTTGTTGTGCTGGCTGTCCGTCGTCTTTTTGAACTTCTGTTTCCGTTTTGGAGACAACCCATTTCCCCGCATCAGCCGAGCCACCCTATGGCGTCCAACCTCGATCCCATTCTCGGCAAGCTCGTGATGGACCCGCTCTGCACCGTAGCTCTCGCGGCTGCGCCGAAAGGCTGCCCGGACATGGGCGAGTAGAACCATGTCATCGAGCTGTCGCCGGCTTGGGCCGCGATTGCGCCAAGCGTAGAAGCCTGAGACGCTGACCTGCAGCAGTCTGCACAGGCGGAATATCGGCATCGCCAACCCGGCCCACTCCGCGTCGATGAACCGGAACCTCATCGACTTTCCCTGGCGAAGAAGGCCAGCGCTTTTTTTAGGAGATCACGTTCCTGACGGGCCAGATCACGCTCTCGGCGTAGGCGGGTAATCTCCTTCGCTGCATCCTCATGCGGACCGGAAAGCAAATCCTCCTCACGCAATTCTGCGACCCAGCGGCCGAGCGCGCTGACGCTGATCCCAAGATCTCCTGCTATCTGCCGCTGCCTGCGCCCGCTCGTCTGTAAAAGACGGACGGCTTCTTCCTTGAAGGCCCGATCAAACCGCCGGCCCTTGTTCCCATTCTGCTTCGACATTTGCACCTCCTGCGATCAAAATCCTATCGCAGGACGTCTCCACTTTCGTCAGCAGGGTCCAGTGAGTTCGTATGTCCGCTTGGACCTGCCGTCCGTCCGATGGCAAGGCCGCCCGAAAGATTGTTCCGCCTCGTCTTCGAACCCCATGATGGAAGGGCCTTAAGTGCCGATTCCGAAGAGAAGCGCGAGCCCGCGAGAGACATAGAAACCGCAACAGTGGAAAGTCTGAAAGTGCTTGACACCCAATGGCCGATTAGTGAAGCGAACATGTTCAGAGGCGGATTGTAGGGTCGGGCAGCCCGGCCACCCGCTGCGTGATGCGTTCTGCAGATACTCCCTGAAAGCGAAAATAAAGGGCACGGTGCGCTATAATTTTTTAAGGGCTACACCCCGTCTCGATATGAGATAGGATACCGCCAATGGACACTCTTAGTGGGTCACAAATTGGGGAGGCTATCATGCGCACTGTCTTCAGTATTTTGCTTGCAACACTCATCTTTTTGGTCCCCGCCCACGCAGCCGATGGGCTTATCTCCGTCGATGTCGCCTTGGGCGATGTCTCCATCAACAAAGTCCCGTTCTTGATGGCAGCCGACAATGGAATCTATGAGCGCAACGGCCTCGACGTGCGTCAATTCATTACCCCCAACGCCGCGAACACTGCGCGTAACAACGGCGTCAACGTGCCTCCCGAAAACGTGAGCGAGGATATCGCCACCGCGCCGATGGCGGTGGGCGGTGCCGCACCTGGCATCTACCGTGCCGTCTACTTCGGCGGCATCGATCGCGTCGTCCTTGCTACGCAAGAAGGCGTTGTGAAAAGCCATATCATCGGCCTGTCCGAAATCAGCGACGTGAATGATTTGCGCGGTAGGCGCCTCGGCTATTCCAGCTCCGGCGCGGTGACCCAATATGGGGCTTATCACCTTCGCCAAGGAGATGGGTTGGACTATTGGCACCGACACCTTTCTTGTCGGACGCTACGACAATGTCGGCGTCCGCGCCAACACTATCGGCGCCATCCTTGAGGGCCGGGTCGATGCGACTTTTGCCAGCGCCATGATATTCGCGCTAGCACCGGAGGCGGGCCTCAAAGATATCATCGATCTCTCCCAATATAATTTTCCGATGGCCGGTTCCGGCGTCATGGCCGAGCGCGCCTGGCTCGCCGCCAATCGCGACACCGCTGCGCGTTTTGTAAAATCAGGCGTTGAAGCGGTCGCGTTTATGAAACAGAACCGCGCCGCCTTCGATGCCTCGCTCGCAAAGTGGTTCAACATCACCGATGGCATTACGCAAGAGCGCATGTTTGCCGTGGTGATGGATTTCCCAGACAAACCCTACCCGTCGGTTGAAGGCATCCGCGCCTTTATGGAAGTCTATGATTCTCCGCAAATGCGCACGCACACACTGGAAGAGTTCTACGATTCAAGCTTTATCGAGGAACTCGACGAGAGCGGCTTTCTCGATTCGCTCTCTCAATAGCGCCTATTTGGTCTTCAGCACTTTAGCCGCGTGCACCGAGAGCCCAATCTAGATTGGGCGCTGGGACCATGTCTGCTTTGCGCCAATAGCGGACATATTGCTTGCGACCCGCGCTGTTATCTGGGAGCCGTTACCAAAGGTAATGTGGGCGCCCTCGAATCGACATCGTGTGGCGATGTGTCGGGGGCACCGACCGACTGAACCTGTGTTAATGTCATTGGGAAATCAGCGAATGTCGAACCCTAAATGAACGTGATCTGCTGGGAAAATGTCGCGGCGTTGTTCGACCGATACGGCCGAGAAGTCTGAGGGCGCAATGCTGGGGCGTTGGCCAAGAAGGATTTACGGTTGGGTCGGACTGATTGTTCTCGCGAACTTGGTCGCCACACTCACGCCATCGTCCACCAAGGCAGCCAATCAAGAGCTGGCAGAGCTTGAGACGGCTACGTTCGCAGTGGCGCCGGTCATCGACGGCAATGTTGGTTTGGACGAATGGGTCGACGCCGCGATCGCCGATCAGAACTTTGTACAGATCGAACCGAACTACGGAGCGCCTTCTCCGTATCGGACTATCGTGCGTGTCGGCCAAACCGCGACAGCTCTCTATGTGGCCATTGAAGCGCTTGATCCAGAAATACAACAGCTCGCCGCAGCGATCACTCAGCGCGATGGTGATCTTCTCAGTGACGACTCCATAGCCATTATGCTTGATCCATTCGCCGACGGGCGCGCGGCATATGTTTTTCGCGCGAACGCACTAGCGACTCAGCAGGATGGGCGTATTGCCAATAATGGCGCGACCGTCGACCTGCAATGGGATGGTGCCTGGCGCTCCGCGGCTGCGCGTCTCGACGATCGCTGGACCGTCGAGTTCGAGATCCCATTTTCCACACTGCTCTACCCGCAAGAGGAGCAGCGCATCTGGCGTGTCAATTTCGTTCGCATCGTTCCAAGGCGGCTCGAGACGGCCGTCTGGTCGGGGCCAAGCGAGTCGGTTTTCCGGGTCTCGGGTTTTGGCGAGCTCGCGAGCCTTGAGCCGCCGGGCCGAGAAGAGGATGTGTGGCAGTTCATTCCATATGGCGTCGGATCATTCGAAATAGGGGAGGGTAGCCACTTCGAATTCGGTGGCGACATTCGATGGCGGCCGTCGACCACGCTCGGAGTCGACCTGACCGTCAATCCGGATTTTGCGCTCGTAGAGGCTGATGTTGAGGAGATTAACCTCACGCGGCTGGAGCTCTCCGTGCCGGAGAAACGCCCGTTCTTTCTCGAAGGCACAGAGATGTACGATCAGCGCTACCCCCAGTTCCACACAAGACGCATTGGAGACATTATTTGGGGGGGCAAGGCGAATGGGAGGCTCGGCAGTACCGATTTTTCAGTGATCACAGCGTCGGAGAAACTGCGGCCGGAGGGTTCCGAGGAAAAGAAGCCCGCCTATTACGGTATCTTCAGAGCGCAGCGCAGCCTGCCGCGCGGCTCTACCATCGGCGTTCTCGCGACCAACCGCTCTTTCGAAAACGAGAACGTGGGAACCGTCGGCGCGGACGCAACGCTCTATTTCACGGATACGATCAGTTTCACCGGCCAATTCTTCCGTGTCCATGGTCCGACGGCGGACGGCGGGCTCGCTTGGTTTGTGCGGCCGAGCTATGACACGTCCACGACTCATTTCCATGTCCGCTACGCTCAGTTCTCGCCCAACATTCGCGATGATCTCAACGTCCTCGGCTTCTTGCCCGAAGATGACCGCAAAGAGATCGACACCAATTTTGGACACACAATGTTCGGGAGCGGCCTATTTGAGCGGGTGAGGGGCTCGGTCAATTTCGGGTATGGAAAGTTTTTTTCCGAGAACAGGGTGCGGCGATGGGCGCTTGTGCCAAGGGTGACTGTGGTCCTTAGAAATAATTTTGAATTCCAATTCGAACGGCGCGACGAAAAGCGAGGGGCCGATCCGGAACTACGTGTGTTCAAGAAGGGCTTCCGCAACCATCAGACAAAATTTACAGCGGGCTGGAATGCTCGCGACGGACGCGCGGTCACAGCCTATGTGGGCGGCGGCCACCTCTTCGACAATGATGCCTTGCAGTACGGCGGACAAGTACAATGGGCGTTCGGCGATAGCCTGCGGTTGCTTTATAATGTTTCCCGGCTCGATCTTACGCCAGACCTGGAGCATGAGAGCACGACGATTCATGTTTTCGAGGCAACCTACACCTTCAACCCTGATTTGTTCGTCAGGGCGTTCGTGCAGACAAACTCAGCGATTGAAAAGGAGAACGTACAACTCCTCGGTGTCTGGCGATTTAATCCGCCGTTTGGTTCGTTCCAGCTCGCTTATCAGCGCGGCACATCTGCATTCGGTGAACGATCGGGGCAGAGCGACACGTTGTTTTCGAAGCTTGTATGGGTTCTGTGAAACCTACTTAAGAACGTATTTCCTCAACCGGTGCGGACCGACATCGGCCGCATATATGGTTCCCTCGGCGTCTGCGACAATGCCCGACGCCCCGGAAATACGGGTTGCGTCCGCTTCGGCCAGGTCCGGGTCGGGGATGAAAGCCTTAAGCGAGCCGTCGATGGCGCTGCCAATCGTGATGCCCCTTAAATAGCCTGAGTTACGAGTCGCGTTCGATTGTGAGTCGCTCACGTAAAGTGTGTCATCTTGTGAGACAAACAATGCGCTGGGCCGGCCAAATTGTTTCCACGCAGTGATGAAGTTGCCCTCCTGGTCGAAAACCTGGACCCGGTTATTGCTGCGGTCGGCGACGAAAACATGACCTTGAGAACCACCGATGGAGATGTCGTGCGGCTGATCGAACTCACCGGGGCCTGTTCCATGGCGTCCCAAGCTCTTGATGAAGCGGCCATCATTGGAAAACTTTACCACGCGGTCATTACTGCCATGTCCATCCGAAATAAAAATATCGCCATTGGGCGCCATGGCGATCCCCGTCGGCCGATTGAAGCTATCGGGGCCGTTGCCGGCCACTCCCTTTGTGCCAAGGGTCATTAACACCTCGCCGGCCGGACTAAATTTGAAGACCTGATGACCTCTGACCAAGCCGTCCGAGTCTCTCGCGGATAGACCGAGCACCGTCTCATTTGCATTGGCGTCGGTGGCCCACACATAGCCCAGATCATCGACAATGAATCCGTGGGGAAATGCGAACACCCCCTCGCCAAAGCTGGTCAGGAGAGTACCTGCCGGATCGAATTTCAAAATCGGCGGCTCGGTGCGACCGACGCAGGTGGCCGAGCCCGCAGGTTCGGTATTAAAGCATCGGTGAAAAACCCAAATATTGCCCTCGGAATCAATATCCGCCCTTATCAATTCGCCCCATTTTCCTCCATTCATGTTCTCGGGGACGGTCGGCCAATCCGCGACTAGCCGATAGGGATTTGGAAGATCGGTTTGTTTGGGGGACTGAATGTCTTGCGCGTTTGCTGCCGGAGCAAAACCGGCCATTACCGCCAGCACTGACGCAGCGAAACTCCGAATGGTGATATTACATTTGCAAGCTCTCATACCTTTACTCCTACCGATTACGTCGGATGAAGTTCGCTATTGGTTTTCATGTCAGACGATGTAATTGCCGGTGATATCCGCAATGCGTGTTGTGCCCGCCTGGGCCATGACGATTTCAAGCTCACGTTTGAGGATATCCAAGACGGTTTCGACACCCTCCTGTCCGAAGGAGCCGAGGCCCCATAAATATGGCCGGCCGATCGCAATGGCATCAGCCCCAAGGGCAAGGGCCTTGAAGATGTCGGTGCCACGGCGAAACCCGCTATCGACGATCACCGGAATGCGTCCGTTAATCGCATTCACCACCTCGGGCAGGGATTCGATCGTGCTGCGGCCTGAATCTTCGGCGCGGCCGCCATGGTTGGAGACGATCAGGCCATCCACCCCATGTTCCAATGCCAGCGTCGCATCTTCCGCCGTGACGATGCCTTTCAAGAACAGCCGCATGGTCGTGGCATCCTTTAGCCGGTCCACATAGTCCCAATCCATGAACACTCTGTTCCGAACGCTCATTTCAAGGCCGTCAAACATCGGTTTTGGTGGGATGACGCCGGCATCTTCTGCGTGGCAGACCTGACAATCGGGGTTGTCGTCGCGGCGGTGGCGATAGAGAACCTCGCGGTTGCTGACCGTGTTATCCACCGTCAATGCGAGCACAGGGCAGCCTGCCGCTTCAACACGCTTCACAATTGCATGCGTCACCTCCCAAACAGGATCGGCATAGAGCTGATACCAAATCGGCCTGCCGCGCGCTCGGATGACGTCCTCTATTCCCGTCGACGTAGAGGTGGAGAGGATTTGCTCGACGCCTTTTGCTCTCGCCGCGCGCCCGACCGCCACTTCACCTTCCGGATTGTAGACCTTTTGACTTCCACAGGGCGCAATGAAGATGGGGATCGGATAGCGCTCCCCAAGCAATTCGATAGAGGTATCGATGTTCTCGGCATTAACTAGTCGTCTTGTCCGAATTTGAAATTTTTCAAACCCGACGCGGTTCGCGGTGAGCGTTGCACCGTCATCGGTTCCAAGAGTCATATAGGTGTAGTGACCGGGCTGAAGTTTTTGCTTGGCCACTTCGTGGAAGTCGAAAACATTGAGCGCGTCTTGTGCTCTGGCAATAAGTTCTCGCGGATAGGGGCCGGCGGCGACTTGCGCCAACGCGCTGCCTGCCGAGCCGCCCAGATAAAGAGCCGGGCTACAGGCAAGGTAGTGCAAAAAGGCGCGTCTTGTAGATTGTGCAAATTGGTCGTTCATATCCATGGCCTCCCGAGATTGTCGTAAGCCTATCTCTATCCCTGCGCGCACTCTAACAGGTGAATTTTAGCAGCGCTTATCTGCTCTCCAAGATGTGCGTTTTTTACTTAGCTGCCGGCGCAAGTCCATTGTCGCACCTAGATATTCGACCACATACCGCGGCGAGCCGCTTTGTCAGTGGGTCACGAAGAGTGTATCCTCGGCAAAATATTTGCGGGGAAGTGGGCCAAATGAAAACTTGGGAATGCGGTGTCCTTAGCTGTCTGTTGGCCCTATTTATCTTGGTCAATCCTGCGCCTTTGAGCGCAGCGCAGGGTCCAAGCAAAGACGCTGCACAGTTCGAGGTCATGGAAGCGTCGATCGGCGACATTCACGCGGCCTATAGAGCGGGCACGCTCACCGCCCGTCAATTGACGCAAGCTTATCTGGATAGGATCGAGGCCTATGACCAGCAGGGTCCGACCATCAACTCGATCATCACTCTTAATCCCGACGCCTTGGAAGATGCCGACCGTCTTGACGCGGCCTATAGGGAATCGGGCTTTGTCGGTCCGCTTCATGGCATTACCGTTCAGGTCAAAGACGAGATCGACACCGCGGGCATGCCGACGACAATGGGCACATTAGTGTTCGAGAATTACCGGCCGACGAGGGACGCCTTTGTCATCGAAAAATTGCGCGAAGCCGGAGCCATCATCCTCGGCAAAACTACGCTGAGCGGGTATGCGGCGGGTGATACTTACGGCTCAATGTTTGGCGTCACGCGCAACCCTTATGATTTGGAGCGTACGGTAGGCGGCTCATCAGGCGGCTCCGGCGCCTCCCTTGCGGCGAGCTTCTCCACCCTTGCACTCGGAGAAGAAACCTTTGCTTCCATTCGCCGGCCCGGTGCGTGGAACCTAGTTGCCAGTTTGCGGCCGACGCCGGGCCTCGTGAGCCGCAGCGGAATGTGGGACGGTTACCCGACTTTGGCCGCGCAAATGGGCCCGATGGCGCGAAGCGTAACCGATCTCGCACATCTGCCGGACGCGATGGTGGGCTATGATCCCGAAGACCCGCTCAGTGCTGCCGGTGTCGGCAAACTCGACGGAAGCTATGTACAATTTCTCGACGTAAATGGCCTGCGGGGCGCCCGCATCGGAATCATACGTGAATCGCTCAGCCCTTCTTCGGAGCCAGAATCGCAAGATTTCAAAACGGTCGATGAGGCTTTCGAGAAAAACATCGCGGAGCTCAGAGCGGCCGGCGCCATCCTCATCGATCCTATCGTAATCCCCGATCTCAATGCCTTGCTGGCGAGGCGGGGTCGCGATTAGGTCGCTACCGACGAAGCGCTGCGGCTTTATTTAGCGCGTAATCCCAACTCACAATTTAGAACGCGCGAGGACATCTCAAATTCGCCTTTGCTGCCCCAAGGATTTCCGCGCGACGCGGAGGAGAGGTGGCGCATGCCCGGCCCAACCACGGATACCGCCAAATATCTCGAATATCTTCAGGCCAGGGACCAGCTGATGATCAACATCTTGAAAGTGATGGCGGACAATCAACTTGACGCCATTGTCCATAAAACGGTCGAGCACCAGCCCAATTTGACCGAAGACGGAATCAACCCGCCTTATTTAAGCGCCCGAGGCGTGCCCTCGCTCAATACGTTCTTGGCTTATGCGGCATCGATGACAGTTCCTGCGGGTTTTACCGCCGACGATCTTCCGGTTGGCACCACTTTCTTCGGATGGCCCTATAGCGAGCCCTTATTGCTCAAGCTGAGTTACGCTTATGAGCAGGCAACGCATCATCGCAGGCCGCCCGAGACGACACCGGCTTTGGTAAATGTGAATAGCGAGGCGGCGGCATCGCGTTAGTATGAGACGAACATTCAATTCTTCGATTCATCGAAGATTTAATTTCAATGGGAGGAACTCCATGAGGCACCTTATTTCAGCATCTCTGATCGTGCTTAGCTTTACAATGGCGCAGCCGGCAATCGCTCAGCACGAAGACGAACCGGTGCCCATGGAAAAGGCGTCGTTCCATGTCCCGATTTTTTCGAACGAGCATGTCATCATGCTGCACATCAATATTCCACCCAGTTACGATTCCGGTTACCACACCCATTATGCTGACTCGGTATCCGTGAATTTATCTCCGGCCCAGCGAACCGGCCAAATTTACGGCTCGCCCGATGTGACACCGGCCGGTACGGCAACCGATGGCCGCCCGGGCCGCGTGAATTTTACCGATGTTACCAACACTGGTCTCAGAACGCACAAGGCGAGCAATATCGGGCCGACGCCGTTCCGCAACATCTCGTTCATTCTAAAAAATCAGGGGCCGGAAGGTTTCATTGTTTCAGATCGCTCGGGCGTCGAGGGCTATGATCAGATTTTGGACAACGCACGCCTACGGGCCTGGCGCGTTGTTTTAGAACCTGGGGAAGCAACAGGTCAGATCACGCAAACCGCGCCGGGGCTAAGAGTCTATGTTCATGGCGGCGTGCTCGCCGAAATGGTGCCCGGGGCGGGTGATCGCGGCATGGCGCCATATGTAGGCGATTTCATCTGGCAAGACGAAGGGCAGACGAGGGCGGTAAAGAACACCGGCACGACTCTGATCGAGTTCGTGGAGTTCGAGTTGAAGTAGCTTGACCATGAAAGGCATTGAGATGAATCGAACTAGTCTTCTTTTGATGTTCGCGCTTCTTGTTTCGTGCTCCGTAGTCGTGACAGTCAGTTTGCAACCGGCCAGCGCGGCGGAAGCATGCAGCTGCACCGGATATGATGGCCCGGGCGGTTCGTGTTACGATGGTCCAGGAGGGCCGATGTATGCTGGCCCAGGTGGTCCCGCCTATGACGGTCCGGGCGGTCCCTGTTACGCTGGTCCAGGGGGGCATGTATGACGGCCCTGGTGGTCCCGCATATGACGGCCCCGGTGGCCCCTGTTACAGAGGGCCTGCCGGCGGTATCGGTACTTGTCACAGTATTTGCCAATAGCTTGATCAATGAGCGCTGCGTTCGGTAGCGGATGGAAAAATCCGGTAGCGTAAAACGATTGTAAACGCCCAAACCGTCCATAGCGGCCTTAGCTGGCGTATATCGTCTAGCTCTTCCAGCGTGTTCACGCGCGCGATAAGCGCTTCAGTTTTTGTATGCCCAATACCGGTGGCAGGTGAACGGAACATGCTGCCAGCGCGTAGGGTTGCCGGCTCAATACATGCATTCCCAGGCGCACTTAAAAAAAGTCGCCCGTAGGCTCAACGAGAGGCTTCGTCAGACCTTGGGGCTCCAAACCACGGCAGACAGAATTTACGCCTGTGTTGCATCCTTCCTCTGAACCGGCAGCCAATAGCCGACATCCTCAATCTCGTGCTATGTTGCATGACATGACCATTGTGAAGCATTTCCTGTGCTCAACTCTGTTTGCTCTGGCGGCCCTTGTACCGTTTGAAACTCCTGCGCATGCGCAGGACCTGGTCGCGGATTTCTATCGCGGCAACATTGTGGAGATTTACGTCGGTTTCTCGGTGGGCGGCGGCTACGATATTCACGCCCGTCTCGCCGCACGGCACCTCGGACAATTCATTCCGGGCAATCCCACCGTTGTTCCGCAAAATATGGATGGCGCGGGCAGCCTAAAACTGGCCAACTGGCTGTATAATGCCGCGCCGCGCGATGGCACCGTATTGGGCGTCGTTTCTCGCGGCGCCCCCTTCGAGCCGCTGGTCGGCATTGCGCCGCCCGCGGCGCTTCAGTTCGATCCTACCAAGCTCACTTGGATTGGTAGCCCCTCCGACGAGACGAGCATTTGCGCATCATGGCGGGGCACCGGCATCGAGACATTTTCCGATCTCTATGAGAGGGAACTGATCGTCGGGTATGGGCGCGAGTATGGACAGCGATATTTTTCCGCTTCTGATGGAGGGCGTGTTGGGCGTCGATTTTCGCATCATCGACGGTTATCCCAGCAGCACCGAGATCGACAACGTGATGGAGCGCGGTGAAGTGGACGGCCATTGCGGCTGGTCGTGGAGCACCCTTGCCGCCACCCACATGGATTGGGTGCGCGAGGGCAAAATTAATATTCTGATTGAGATAGGGCTGCGCCGACACCCCGATTTGCAGGCGATGGGCGTGCCCTGGCTGATGGACATGGCCGAGACCGAAGAGGACCGGCAGATCCTACGTCTTGTCCTGAGCCGGGGTTCGGTCGGACGCCCTTTTATCGCCCCGCCGGATATTCCGCCCGAGCGCGCGGCTGCGTTGCAGAATGCCTTCACTGAGATGGTGAAAGATCCCGAATATCTCGCCGAGGCGGAACGATTGCGGCTGGAAATTTCGCCCCTCACCGGCGAGCAAGCCGCCGCACTCATTCGCGAAATTTATTTAACACCCGCGCCCATCGTGGAACGGGCGCGCGCTATGATTCAGCCTTGAGGGCTCAAATTTGCTTTGCGTTAAAAGTGGACATGCGAAGGATTAGCGGCCACATCCACTTTGCCCCTGGACGCGGGAACTGGTCTGGTGACTAGGGATGTCCGCTTTGTGCGCCGCTACGCCACCCTCACCTAAAATTCTGTCCCCGCTCGATGCCTGCATAATACTCCCAGCGCTTTAAAATGCTGGCCACGCCAAAGGCCTGACCGAGACAACGATCAATATCCTCCTGGGTCATGGCATGAACTATTCCGCTGGCCTCGGCTATGAGCTGCTTTTCTGCATTTTCTTCCAAGTGCAATGCCCAGATCGTTGCTTCTTCGATCGTCGGCCCAGCAACGGCGGCACCATGCATCTTCAGGAGCACAGCATTCTTATCGCCTAAGGCTTCTGCCAACTGATCTCCAAGCTCGCGCGTGTTGACGTGACCTACATAATCCATGAGCGGCACGCCTTCGCCGAAGATAGCTCCGTGGACCGTCACGGGCAGGATGGGTTTGCCGGTAATAGAAAAAGCAAAGGAATGGATGGGGTGAGAATGAACCACAGACATGACATCGGGCCGCGCTCTATAAATCCCGGTGTGAATCTCCACCTCTCGAGGGGCGATCGTCGGTCCGCCTATCTGGGTCGAGCGCAAGTCAACCGTCACAATGTCGTCCGCCTGCAAGACCGCGCGGCTGACATCACGAGATCCAATCAATACCAAATCGGTCCCTGGAATGCGGGCGCTCACGTGACCTGAAGAGCCGATGATTCCTTGCGAGACGAGCAAACGTGTCGCTTGGGCAACTTTTTCCTTCAGCTCTCGAACCTCAGCTGTGTCCTGTGCAGCGTTACTCGGTTGCGAACTCATTAGGCCCAAAAGTAGCAGCGCCATAGTCGCCCGGATGAAACTGTATCTCATGATATCCCTCCCAACATTATCTAGACCACGAGACCGACACCGCAGACATGCGTATCAATATAACGATATGCATGACCGTGGCGCTTCTTCGCTCGTCTCGGCGTAGGTCTTAGCATATATCCACCGGCTATGGACCAGTGTGACCAGCGCACTGAAGGCGATGTTGTTAAGGCTGGGAGAGAACTATGAACCGCCAACGGCAAAAGAGGATTTGTTGCATTTCGTCTTGGGAGATCAGCTTTTTCTCAATTTGCCGCGTAACGCTTAATGATCGTCCGAGTGCCTATGGCGAGGCCGCGCTCCGTTCGTGAGATACCATGGCTTTTTCCTACAGAATAGAAGAAGAACTAAGCTATTCTTGAATATCGGATCAGAGGCATGATGGGCAAAATGAAGATCGCAATAGTTGGACTAGGCGCCGTTGGCCGGTCGCTGGCGACGCATTTATCAAACCAAGCGATTGCCAATGCCGAGCTCGTTGCCGTCGTTGCACGCGACAAGGATAAAGCGCGTGAAACGCTCAAGCAGATGAATGTCGAAGTTGATATCTGCGATTTGCAAGACCTCGCCGAACTTGCGGACATCGTTGTGGAATGTGCGCCGGCGGCAATTCTTGAAGATATCGCCAAGCCGGTGTTAGAGGCTGGCAAAAAAGTGGTTGTTTTAAGCGTCGGCGCGCTGTTGTCACATCCACATCTGATCGATATCGCTGCGCGGACGGGTGGGCAAATTATTGTCCCAACGGGCGCCCTATTGGGCCTCGATGCTGTTTCGGCCGCGGCCGAGGGGCATATTCGATCCGTTCGGATGGTGACGCGCAAGCCAATAAAAGGACTCGCTGGCGCCCCATTCCTGGTCAAAAATAAAATCAATATTGAGGACATCGATGCGCCGCTACTGCTGTTTGAGGGAACAGCACGCGAAGCCGCAGAGGGCTTTCCTGCTAATCTTAATGTCGCTGTTGCGCTCGCTTTGGCTGGAATTGGTCCGGACAAGACCTATCTCGAAATATGGGCTGATCCTGATATCACTCGGAACACCCACCGAATTATGGTCGACGCCGATGTGGCAAGCTTCGACATGACGATCCAGAATGTACCGAGTGAAAATCCGAGAACCGGAAAAATTACTGCACTCAGCGTCCTCGCTGCATTGCGTAAGATCGATGCACCGCTTCGTGTGGGTTCCTGAAGAGATCTTCTTGAATCAAAGGCACTAGAACGAAAGGCCGACAATGTCGGAAACAAATACAGTCGCTAGATCGGTTGTGAATACTCTGCGCGATCTGGGGGTGAAATACGTCTTCGGAGTGCCGAGCGGTGGATGGGTCGATTACATGGAGGCCCTGCGCACAACCGACGGAATAGAGTTCATTTTGGTAACGCATGAGGGCGGCGCTGGCATGATGGCCGATGTATGCGGCCGGCTAGGCGATGCGCCCGGCGTTTGTTTCGGCACCTTCGGTCCGGGTGCCACCAATTTGGCAACAGGGGTCGGGGGAGCGCTGCTTGATCGCTCACCAATGATCGCCTTTACCGACGAAATGCCAACGGCAATGCGCGGACGAACGACGCAAATGGGAATCGATCATCAAGCTTTATTCGAGCCACTGACCAAGAAGACGACCCGTCTGCGCGCGGACGCCGTGAAATCGGTGTTGTTCGATGCCGCCCGTGTCGCACTCGGCGGACGCGCTGGGCCAGTGCATGTTGGTCTTCCGGTAGGCCTATCGGCTGAGAGCGCAAGCATCGAGAACATTGCATTCGCCCCCCTTGCTTCGCCGCCACCCACCGATCCGGAGTTGCTACGGCAAGCGGCGAAACTATTCGCCGGAGCACGCAAGCCAATCCTTGCCGTGGGCCTCGGCGCTGTCCACGCAAACGTGCAGAGAGAGATTCAATCTCTAGCAGAGAAGTATAAAATTCCAGTGGTTCTCACCCCCATGGCCAAGGGGATGCTAGCCGAGGACCATCGCTCTTACGCAGGTGTTCTGTTCCATGCGCTCAGCGATATAGTTGGCGAGACCCATCAACAAGCCGATCTCGTTGTGTGCGTGGGCTACGATCCAGTGGAGTTTAATTATGAGTCTTGGATGCCCAAGGGTGCACCGCTGATCAATTTCGATATCGAGCCGGCTGATCTAGATTGTGACACCTACACATTGGCGGTAGATGCGGTAGGCGACATCAGGACATCGCTAGGCGCACTATTGGCGCTACCCGCTATAGAAAATGATTGGGACCTTGCCGCCCTGGCCGAGCGCCGAGCGCTGATGTTCGCAAAGCTGAAACCCTCCAGCGAAGGCTTTGGGCCCAAGGGGGTTCTGGCTGCATTGCGTGAAGAGCTGCCTGATGACGGGATCATGACCTGCGACGTGGGTGCGCACACTCATCTGATCGGTCAGCTCTGGGCCACGCCGGCTCCCGATTTGCAGATCATGACCAATGGATGGTCCGCCATGGGGTTCGGTATTCCGTCGGCCATCGCTGCCAAGCTCGCTCGACCTGAAAAAAGCGTGTGTACGGTCGTAGGCGATGGGGGTTTTCTTATGACCGCGGGCGAGCTTGCCACTGCCGTGCGCTACAATCTTAAAATCGTCGTTATTCTGCTGACGGACAACGATCTCGCCTTGATACGCATCAAGCAGGAAAAAAAGAGCAACCCGATCTACGGTACGCCGGTGCGAAATCAAGGAACAATTGGGGGCACCCACATCTTTGGTGTGCCGGTTCACACTGCCCACGATACCAAAGAATTTCGTAGAGAGCTTAAAGCCGCGTTCGCAAGCGACGGTTCGGTTATTGTAGAGGCGATCGTCGATAGCCGTGAATATGACGCTATTGTACTGCACAAGGATAAGCCGGGTTGAACTGCGTCATTGCAGTACCCTAAGTCTTCAGTAAAAAAAATTGGTCGAGCATCCTGACTTGCGCGCCTTCCGACGGGCATTACAATCCTTGATCGAAGTGATAAAACCGCTCGGCAAACACGGGGTAGAACCATGGCCAAACTACGTCACATCGCTATTATCGTACCAGATCCAGAAGCCTCAGCAGTTTTCTTCGAGCGTGCGTTTGACTTGAAACGCGTGGGCAAAGCCCGGCGAGGTATTTATCTGTCGGACGGCACAGTGAATGTTGCACTTCTGAAAATAGAATCCGAAGAAGAGGAAGTTGGCATTTATCATTTCGGGATGTGGGTCGACAATCTGGCAGAATCCGAAAAGAAGGCGACGGAGGCTGGTGCAACCTACATGGCTGGGCGGCCCACCTCGCCCAATTCGTTTTATGAGTGCAAATATCGCGATCCCAACGGAATTATATTCGATATGACCCATACTGGCTGGACCGGTGCCGTAAAAAATGTCCTCCCTGCAGATGAGGTGGCTGGAGACCAGGCCGGCGGATAAATTCGATATTCAATTAGTTTTGGGGGGGTGTAGATGGACCGATCTGATGATCGCGTAATTATCATTGGGGCTGGGCCGTTAGGATTATGCTTAGCGTTGGCGTTGGCGTTGGAGGGCGTGAAGAGTTGCGTCATCGAACAATTATCTGATGAGAACTTTCTCAAACAGATACCGCGCGCAGGCACAAATCACCCTGCCACTCTTGAGATGTATGACAAAATCGGTCTCTACGAGAAGTTAGAGCCACGAGGCATTGTTGCGCCGCGGTTCCACTATTGGGATGGGGCGAAGCGCGAACGCATAGCCGAGTTTGATCATATTCATCTCAAAAACGACACACGCTTTCCGTTCGTATTGCAGTGCGAGCGTATAAAAATCGTGGAGGAAGCGCTGGCGATGGTGAAAGCCAATGCGATGACGGACGTTCGACTGGGGGCAACTTTTACGGGATTCACCCAAGATTCGGAAAGTGTCACCGCATTTTTCGAGACTGGCAGCAGCGAAAAGGAGTCGATCCGTGGGCGTTACATCGTAAGTGGAGAGGGCGCGCGCAGTATTGTACGAGATGAATTGGGGATCGAGTTCGAAGGGTTCACATATACGGACCGTACAATCACAATTCAGGTTGCATATGATTTCACGCAGCATGGATATGCGGAACGGAATTACATCTCTCATCCGAAGGAATATTCGAACCTATTCCATTGGATAGGCCCGCCAAATTGCTGGCGCGTCCATTTTCCTACCAAGCCGGACGAGGAAGAAGAGGCGCTCACGAGGCCCGAAGCTATGCAAGAGCGGTTGCAACGCCTCTTGCCGACCGGACAGCCATTCGAAATCGTTGGCCGCAACCTCTACTCGGTGCACCAACGCGTGGCACAGAAATTTCGTAAAGGCCGTGCAATTCTGGCCGGAGATGCCGCTCACGTAAACAGTCCGATAGGTGCAATGGGGCTAAATAGTGGCGTCCACGATGCCTTCAACTTGGCTGACAAGCTCGGGCGCATCTGGCGTGGAGAGGGCGATGAATCACTGCTTGACCTCTACGGGCGGCAGCGACGCTATGTTGCGGCCCAACACACACAAGTCCAGACCATTCGCAACAAGCGACTGCTTGCCGAGAAAGACCCGACAGTGCGCCAACGCAATCATGACGAGCTGAGGCGTAAATCCGAGGATCCTAAACTCGCGCGCGAGTTTCTACTTAGAACTTCATTACTCAATAGCCTGAATGAGGCCGCGCATATTACTTGACGATCGGCTCTACCGTCGGTCGCTGCGACCGCACATTCTTAAGGCACAGCTTCGTCCGTTTGGGCCAAATTGAAACGAGAGGCTGTGCTAGCTCTGCAATATTGTGTGTAATGAATAGAGCTGGTTGCATCATCGACCATAAAGGGATTTGGGGGCAGGGATGACGGCGAAAGACGCGAACGCAGCGCCGTCCCCTAAAGACGTGAAGTGGGCCAACAAGGCTCAGTACCGTTCGGTGAAAGTCTTGGCCTGCCTCGCAATACCGCTTGCAATTTGGCTTGCGCCTCTGCCGATTCCGCCCGAAGCCAAGGCAACCTTCGCCATCTCAGCGTTCATGATCATTTCTTGGATGACCGAGATAATGGATTACTCCGCAGCGGGCCTCCTGGGTCTCCTGCTGTTTTGGGGTTTTTCGGTTGCCGAGCCGGAAATTATCTTTAGTGGATTTGTGAGCGAATCCACGTGGTTCTACCTAGGCGCCGTCCTTATTGGTGCGATGGCAACCAAGTCGGGCATCCCTCAGCGGGTTGGTAATTTTGTAATCCTCCGCATCGGGCTGACTTACTCGCGCTTTTTGCTCGGGCTTATCGTCATAAACTTCCTGCTTACGTTCTTGGTCCCGTCGGGCGCAGTCGTCTTGATCGTTACGGCGTCGATCGCGTTGGGCGTTTTGAAGCTGTTTAAGGCCGAGCGCGGATCGAATATGGGCCGCGGTGTATTTCTCGTTATTACCTACATGTCCGGTCTCTTCAATAAAATGGTCATTGCCGGAACCGCAACGATTTTGGCGCGTGGCCTCATTGTAGATAGTGGAACGGTCGTTCCGTACTCACTTTGGGTTTTCGCGTTTCTGCCTTGCGCCCTCATTTCGATTTTTGCCTCTTGGCGGATCACGCTCAAACTGTTTCCGCCCGAGACGGAGAGCATTGTCGGCAGCGAGGAGGAAATGAAGACGCATTTCGGCAACAAAGCTGCTTGGACGCCGTTGACCACCAAGGCAAGCCTATTGATCGCGCTTGCTCTTGGTCTGTGGATGACAGATTGGCTTCATGGATTCTCGCCTGCACTCATCGCCTTCGCGGTTGGTTTGTTCGCGCTTCTGCCCTACATCAATGTGCTCGATGAAGAGGATTTTAAGCGCGTCAATTTGTTGCCTTTCTTTTTTGTCGGTGCGGCACTTGGAATGAGCGCGGTGCTCAAGTCGAGCGGCGCGTTGGAGGTATTGACCGATGTAGCCATTGGTGGGCTTGAGCCGATGCTCTCGCAGGAATTCGTTGCGATAACGGCTCTCTATTGGGGAGGATTCATCTACCACCTCTTTACCGGCAGTGAGATTTCCATGCTTGTGACCTCGCTCCCGCTCTTACTCGAATACGCCAACGCAAATGATATGGATCCAAGGTGGATCGGGATGATTTGGGCATTCTCCTCAGGGGGTAAGCTGTTCGCCTATGAATCGGCGGTTTTGGTTCTTGGATACAGCTACGGTTTTTTCCAGCACACGGATCTGATCAAGCTAGGTGCGCTACTTGCAATAGTGGAATTTGTCGCGCTTGCGTTCAGCGTAGTCTTCTATTGGCCGCTGCTGGGACTGAACTATTAAGGGAGCTCCATGTCCCGAATTCAACTAAGCTGCGCATGTTGGGATTACGACCGCACACGCCCCCTGATGGATCGTCGTGTCCAACCGGAAGGCATCGATCTTGACATCGAAGTCTTGCGGCCGGGTCAGTCCTTCCAGCGGATGCTAGAAAATAAGGAATTCCAAGTCTGCGAAATGTCGCTTGCGTCCTATACCATCCTACGAAGTCGTGGAGATTGTCCGCTCATAGGCATTCCGGTGGCCCTCTCAAAAATCTTCCGCCATTCTTGTATCTATGTCCGCCGCGACGCCGGCATCACCAAACCCGAGGATTTACGCGGAAAGCGCGTTGGCACCCCGCAATATAGCGCAACCGGAATCGTCTTCATGCGTGGCATGCTCCAGCATGATTTCGGTGTGGCGCCAGAGGACATGCACTGGTTCATTGGCGGACTGAACAAGCCCGGCGAAAAGCAACGGCTGGCGGTGAATTTGCCGCCAAATCTAAAACACGAGTTTCTGCCGGCCGGGCAAACGCTGGAGAACATGTTTCAGTCTGGGGACATCGATGTACTGCTAGCTAACCAGATTCCAAATTTGTTCATGCAAGGGTCGCCCCTCATTACGCGTCTATTCCCAAACTATAGGGAGGTCGAGCAGGAATATTTTCTTCGCACCGGCATATTCCCGATCATGCACATGGTGGTCTTGCGCGATGACGTATACCGGGATCATCCGTGGGCAGCGGCCAGCCTCTACAAGGCATTTTGCGAAGCGAGAGATCTCGCGATCGAAGGCTTCTACGATACCGACGCGTTGCGGCTCTCATTGCCATTTCTGCTCGACCATATGGAAGAAACCTGGCGTGTGTTTGGTAAGGATTTCTGGCGCTATGGTGTTGAAGCTAACCGTCCGACCTGGGAAGCAATTTGTCAGTATCTTTTCGAGCAGAAGCTGGCGCCGCACTTGATCTCCGCCGAGGAAATGTTCGCGCCGGGAGTGGGCTGAATCGCAAAATTAGGGATGACTAGGGCGATTGTCGCGCGTGAGCCTTGGAGAGCCTAAATACCGAGTGCAAAAGCTTCGCGACGAAAATCTGCACCGCCCGCGAAATTCCCCGAAGCTAGAAATTCGATGACTTTGGCCGAGCCGTAGTAATAACCATCGTCGCGTTGTCTCGCTTTGTGACCGAATTGCGCTAGAGCCTCGACAATCGTTTCCGGAAACTCACGTCCAAGCAGAAATTCACCCCTGTTGGTATTGCACCAGCGCGGTGCTTCCACCGCTGCCTGCACGTTTAGGCCGTCATCAATGAGATAATTTAGAACCTGCACATTGGTTAGTGTTTGGCTTAGTCCGCCAGGTGTAGCCATTACAAATCTGGGCTTACCCCCACGCAGCACCATGACCGGACAGAGCGAGTGCGCCGAGCGTTTGTTGGGAGCAACGGAGTTTGCTTTTTCCTCTTCATGGGCAAACCCCTTCATCCGATTGTTGAACAAGATCCCAGTATGCGGCTCCAAAAAGGCGCTTCCAAAGACGTTGAAAATGCTTTGGACGAGCGACACTGCATTTCCTTCGTCGTCCGATATCATCAAACATGATGTGCTACCGCTGTCGGATCCCGTCTTAGAATTTTCCAGAGCGAGCACTGCAGCGCGCATGGACTTAGTTGTGTCCGGGCCTAGCAGCCGTGCCGCCGCACCTTCTACGGCATTGGGATCGGCGACAAAAGCTACGCCGGCGGAAAAGGCCGCCTTCATGGCACTCATCTGATAGGCAAGGCGCCGGGCGGGATCGGTTTTGAGTATTTCGTTGTCGACAGCGCTAAGACCGTTAAGTTGCATTAGTAGAAGTACGCCACAAGAATTGGGTGGCATGACCTCAACCCGATGACCACGGTATTCGGTGGAGATAGGTTCGACCCAGAGCGGCTCGTAAGATGCAAGGTCTAATCCACGCAACAATCCATTATGCTCCGCAAAATACGAGTCTATATGCTGCGCAACATCGCCTTCGTAGAAGGCCTCTGCGCCATCTTTTGCAATGCCCTCTAATGTTTCAGCAAGCGCAGGCTGGCGCAGCGTTTCGCCGATGCCTATCGGACGCCCATTGGGAATGTAAAGCGCTGCGCAACCTGGATCATTCACCAGTTTTTTCTGGTGCATCGCTATTCGAGTGGCGAGCACCTCGGAAACAGGGTGGGCATTTGCAAAATCAATTGCCGATTCGAAAACTGTGTTCCATTTGAGCAGACCAAAGCGGCTATGGAGGGTTTCCCAGGCGCGCACCAGCCCCGGAACCACCGGGGCCATGGGGCCATGTTCCTTCATGCCGGTCGAGAAGCATTTAGGATCGGCGAGAGTCGGCGCCGTGCCCGATGCGTTTAGGCCAATGGTCCGGCCAGTGGCTGCCTGATGAAAGAGAAGAAAACAGTCACCACCGATTGATGCGGCGTGCCCGAGTACGACTGCAGTAGCGGCCGACGCGGCCACCATCGCATCGACTGCGTTACCTCCGCCTTCGAGGACGCGAATTCCAGCGTATGTAGCAAGGGAATGGCCTGCGATAACCATGCCTCGCTGACCATAAACAGGCGATCTAAATGAACCTTGGAATTCTCCCATATCACCTACGCAATGCCACATTAGCTCCCATAAACATTCTCAGAACATAAATGGTGCGATCATAGTGGTCCACAATGACGAATATGCCTCTATTTTTGCGTTAATATTGCTGCGTCCTGACAATGTCTTATATCCATGGAATCGGGAGTGAAGCGCTCACAGCACTTGGTTTGAGAGGGCCGAAACAGGACGCCCACCTGAATGTCCCTTTGGGTCAAAAGCCGACATTCCATGTTGCGGTGCAGGAGTCCGCTTTACCCCCGAATGGGGGCATGCGCGAGGCTTCAGGGCGGATTTATCGTTCTTGGTCCGAGAGCGGGTAGTTGCAGCGTTGAGTGAGCGTATCCAAGCCCCGTCACCCTAAACCGTCCACAGCGGTCTTAGCTGGCGTAAATCATCCAGCTCTTCCAGATTGTTCACGCGCGCGATAAGCGCTTCGGTTTTTTGCACGCCCAATACCGGTGTCATGAGATCGCGCACCTTCGCGCTGACGCCTGCAGTATCTAAGGGCCGTTCTTTAGTTCCCGGCGCATAGGGCGTGAACAAGCTCACCTTGCTGCCATCTTCACGCGTGATCTCGACAAAGGCGCTGCGCGGCGCTTCGGGGACCACTAAGGAATCATCGGCGATAAGCTCGACGCGGCTTCGGATATCCAGAATCTCGGGGTCTTCCATCAGCGATTGATCGTGGCTGTCGATGAAGGTCACTGTTCCTCTCAGTAAGGCCAGCGATACAAGATGTTGTAAATTCACATCTGCCATTGCGCTGTTGTTTACGATGTTCGCGCCATCGGTCGGCAAGCGAAACAAAATATGCTGCACATTGTCGGCGTTTAGATTGTGCTCGTTCTTGAGCGTCAGCATCCCATCCAATGCCGATTGGATCGGGTAACCCACCGAGAAGGTTTTAATCGCTGTTTCCGCCACATAAAAACGGCTGCCTAGATCGGCGACCATTTCTTCAGGCCTCGATTCACTCGACAAAGCCAGAAACATATTGTGCCGGCCGTCCAGCACATCGAGGATCCCGGTAAAGCCGGATTGCACCATGGTGACGGCAGAGGTGCCGTTGCGCGCACCCATGCCGCTAAAGTCGAATGCTTTTTCGATGTGCTCATTATCGCCGACCCAAGACCATAAGCCTGAAACTTGCTGCGCGGCGTAAGAGATTGCATAGCGCATTTCGGTCTCGTTCAGCCGCGCGAGAGCTGCCGCCGCGCCTAAACTGCCGAAACCCGAACTGGTGCCTTCGGCGCTGCGATGGTTGGCCCGCACATAAGTAGGCCCAAGCGCAAATATGATCCGGCAGCACAGATCATAGCCAAGCGCGACGGCTTTGATCATGTCCATGCCCGAACGCGCTTCGCGCTCGCCCATGGCCAAAGCGGTCGGTACGACGACACAACCGGGATGGGCCTTGGTTGTGGGCTCAAAATCATCGGTTTCATCGGCATGGCCGCACATTGCGTTGGCAAAGGCCGCGTTCACCGCCGTTGTTCTGAAATCCGATCCGATGACACTCGCTTCTTCGGTCCCACCCAAGCTCCGGACATATTCAAGCGCGACTTCACCCGGCCTTAGCCGCGCGCCGGAGACCATAGCCCCAATCGTGTCCAATATGCGGTGCTTACATTCCAACAGAACATTGTCGGGAAGCTCGCGCGTAGTGGCCTCGACCATGTAGCGCGCAAGGCGGCCGGTGACATCTGCGTTTGCTGCGGTTTGCGCTGGCGCGGGAGCAGCTGCAGAGGCGGGCGATGAGGGCAGGGCCGCCGCGGCTACTAATCCGGCGGCGCCTTGCAACAGCGGCCGGCGGCTGAGGGTTAGGTCTGGCTTCTTTTCGTCGCGTTTCAACTCAAATTTCTCCTAAGCAAAATTTACACGAGCTTACGGTTCAAGCGAGGCGGCATAAGCAGCCAGATTCAAAATATCCTCTTCATTGAGGTTGGCGACGACGGATTGCATCAGCGCCGCTGATGCTCCCTTACGGGCGCCATGCTTAATGTCGAATAGCTGACGGGCCATATAAATTGGCGAGCGCCCGGCAAGACTTGGAACATCGCCAAGGCCTTTGAGATCGGGACCGTGGCAGATCGCGCATTGGATCGTCTTGCCGCCGCCCGTGCTTGCGAGCTCTTCGCCCTTGGCCAATGTGCCGGGCGACACATAGGCCATGAAGGGGCTATGGCTGTCGCGCAGCTCGGCGTCATGAGAATCGGTTGGAAGCTCGATAATCCGCATCCCGATTGGCTCCATGCCGCCGCCGGGGATTGGGTGGCGCATATTGCCGGCTCCCATGAAGGTCTCTGGCACCATTTCGGCCTCGACAATATGGTTCCAATTGGCGGGCGCCAGGTTAGCGAAATATTCCGCAGCTTCTCTCGCTTCTTCATCGGTAATGGCCCGAGCAAAGCCGATCATGATTCCGGGTCTCTCCGTGGTAGCACTTACGCGATCGCCGCTGGCATAATCTTGCATCTGACGGACAATGTAGTTTGCTGGAAGCCCCGATAAATTGGCGGATTCGGGGTGGCCCGCGCCATTGGGTAAGTGACATAGAGCGCACGCCCAAATATCCGGTTCGCGGCCATTGGCGACAATTTCCGGCATCGGTGCGTGTTCGTCCGGGTACCAATCGGGCGGACCAAAGCGATTATTGATCTGGGTCGAAGTAAGCTCAAGATTGCTGCCTTCGACGGAATAGAGCATCCCATCGTCGGGCCCGCGCGCTTGTCCTGGAACACTGAACGGATAGGCCCATGCGGGGGGCTCAAAACCCTCGGCGGCGAAGGCCTCCAACGCAGATAGGCTGAGCAAACCGCATAACGCTGCGCCGACAAATCTATTCATGAAAACCCCCAAAGAAAAACCAACTCGTAATATCGGCAAGGAGGGTATTTGCCGGGAAGGGGCGAGACAAGCCTCAGATGTGTTTTCCGAAAAATTATGTTCTCACAAATGGTTCAGCTTGGAGCAAGCGTCAGACTTTGACCAACCTCACAAGCTTGCGCAGTTCCTCTGCGGCTTCATCGTGTCCCATCCGAACTGCAACTCGTAACCAGTGGATTTGCCAGCGACGCTTCCCACGATTTCTATGATGCATCGCCATGTTCCAGGCTGCTATACAATCGCCAGATCGGACGGCGCGCTTGTACCAATAGACTGCTTCCTTTGGCCTTGAGGGTGTGACTTTGTCGTCTAGTAGAGTTGCGAGGTTATTCTGCGCAGAAGAACGACCCATCTGGGCGGATACGAGCTAGCGCTCGACGGCTTGCTGTATCTTTCCCTCGTCTTCCAGTTCTGATGCCTCACTAAAAAGCCGTAGCGCTTTCAGGCATTTCTCCGGGTCCTTCAGGCTCTTTTCTGTGTTTTGCTCCACCATCCGCCGCAGATATTCTTCGTGCTCCTCTTCTTTGTTCATTTTGGCCTCGACCACTAACACAGGCCCAAACGCTACGGGTATGGTGAGTGTTCCGTCAAACCAAGTCTTTCTCCACCCGCCGGCTGCCGAGACGAATAGTTTTGTACTGATCAAAGAAAAAGGGCCCCGCATAAATGCGAGGCCCCAAATTACCAATTATTAAATCACGCAAACTTTAAGGCGTTGCGATTTCAGTCAATGCTGGCTGAGGTCCAATGATTTCTTCCATTGCGCGATGGGCGCAAATCTCATCGCTCCATTCCGGCGGGCGAGCAGCCATGCCGCCAACACCGATAAAGCCGATAATCTGATCGCCGACCCAAATCGGTAAGCCGCCGGCATTGGGGAAGAACCCAAGATTCCACTCACGCACTGCGCGGTCGGGCCGACGGATGACATTGTTCATCCGTTGTACGGTCGGCCTGCGGGTAAGCCGCGCGGTTTCCGCCTTCAACTCGGCTGTGTGAATCGCGGTAAAGCGCGCGGCACCGTCCATGCGATGCTGATGGACAACATTGCCGAAATTATCCAACACCACGATCGCTGCGTCCAAGTCACGCTCTTCGGCCATGCGCCGACAGGCGTTTGTAATGCCCTCGGCTGTTGCGGCATTGATCATGTTCAACTCGCCATTGCGCGCGGCGTCCGCGCCGGTAATGACGAATTTCGAATCCACTTGCGCCGATGCACCGAACGCCGCCAACGCGACAACGGCGCCGGCCAATCTACCAATTACCCTCTTATTGCAATTCATTTATTTCTCCCTTTTTTCTGCGATGCGCAGATTAAGGCGAAGTTTTTGCGTTTCTACAAGTGCGGCCCTGCGCGTTTTGCGCGCCAACACTTAGTTCCCGTGCAATACACGGGCGTTATCCCGAGCGAGCGCACGAGGACGCACCGCAATGCGTGGGGATGTCCCGGTCGATGTTGAAAAGTTGAGGTAGGTGTCGCTCTCCTGGAGCCGTTAGGCTCCGGGTGCTGCAAACCCAAAAGGGAGAACGACACCATGGGAAATAATATCCGTAGTTCCAGCCGCCCGAAAGCCCTTGCCCCCTCGATTCCTATGCCGCCGCTGGCGGACGCGATGGACGCAGTCCATCTCAGCGTGGATCGGTTTTGTCTTCTGGCCGGGGTCTAGGCCTTGGCCGAGATGATGGAGGAGGACGCCACGACCGTGTGCGGGGCCCGACATCGCCGCCATGGGGACCGTCGAGGTTATCGCTGGGGCAGGACACATAGCGAGATCGGCTACCACGGCGGCAAAGTGAAGGTGGCCCGGCCACGGGTTCGTGACCGGGCGGGCAAAGAGGTGAGCTTGGAGAGTTGGCAGGCGCTACGCGATGCCAACCTGCTACTCGAGTGGGCGCTCAACCTGATGGTGCTGAACGTGTCGATCCGCAAGTACCACCGCGCGGTCCGTCTGCCCGAGGGCGACCTGGCGAAAGCGCGTGGCGACGGCACCTCGAAGTCGGCCGTTTCCCGGCGCTTTGTGGCGCTGTCACGCAAGAAGATGAAGGCCTGGCTCGCCTCGGATCTCTCGGAACTCGACCTGCTAGTCATCCAGATCGACGGTCTGCATGTCGGCGACCATGTCCTGATGGCGGCGATCGGCGTCGATGGCAACGGCGACAAGCATGTCCTGGCCGTGGTCGAGGGGGCGACGGAGAACACGGTCGTCGTCCAGGCCTTGATCGACAATCTCCTCGCCAGGGGGCTCGATCCGACACTGCCGCGGCTGTTCATCGTCGATGGCGCGAAGGCACTCAGCAAAGCGATCCGAAACACCTTCGGTGTGGCCGCCGCCATCCAGCGCTGCCAGGTCCACAAGGGCCGTAACATCATCGGGCGCCTGCCCCAACATTTGCACGCGAGCGTCAAGAAGGCGCTCCGTCAGGCCTGGGACCAGGACGACGCAAACAAGGCCGAGCGGCTCTTGCGCAACCTGGTCCGGCGTCTGGAGCATGAGGAACCGGGCGTCTCGGGCAGCATCCTGGAGGGGCTGGAGGAGATCCTCACCGTCATCCGCCTCGGCCTACCGCACGCACTCCGGCGCTCGCTCGCCTGCACCAACATCGTCGAGAACGCGCTCGGCACGGTGCGCCAGGTCACCCGCAACGTCAAACGCTGGAGACACGCCGAGATGGCGCTCAGATGGACCGCCGCCGGCCTGCTGGAGGCCCAGAAAACCTTCCGTCGCCTCAAGGCCTATCGCCAGCTGCCCATCCTCCGAAATGCTCTCCAGGAACACTTGAGAAAGGCTCAGGCCGACAGTGCCATTGAAACCATCATGAAGGCAGCATAGCATCATCAACCAGCGACACCTGCCCCACGAATTTCAACAGAGATAGGGACATCGCCCAATGCGTTTGTCATTCGCTTTAGTCGCGCGAAGCCCTTGCTGGCCAAAACGGTCGAATGCTCGTTGCCAAGAGAGAAATTCCTCCACCGACAAAGAATATCTCTGACGGGCTGCGTCGAGACTTATCAGTCCGCCATCGACGGCAGCGACGATCTCGGCCTTGCGCCTTGAAACCCAGCGCCTGGTGTTGGATGTAGGCAAATCGGAAAGGGTCAAGGGACTTCCGTCCGGACCTGAAACGTAGTTGGTGAACTTTTTTCCCTTTCGAGCCATTGCTTCCTCCGCGTCTCACTCGAATAACAAAAGCAAGAAATGGGGGTCTTCGTTCCTTGCCTATCCGGTTTACACCCACACCCACTAGGGCTAGAATGGGCGCAAACCGGATATAGGGGAGCGCGCCATGGATGTTCTCGACCGCGCCGATCTCCCATTCCCGCATTCGCTACCCGAGTTCCAGCGACTTTTCCCCGATGATGCGGCCTGCGCCGCCTACCTGGAGAAAGCCCGCTGGGGAGACGGCTTTGCCTGCCCGCACTGCGGCACGGCGGGAGAGCCGTTCCACTTTGAAAACCGCCCTGGCGTCCTGCGCTGCCGCAAGTGCCGCCAGAACACCGGGCTGACGGTGGGAACAGTGATGGAGCGTAGCCACACTCCGCTGAACGTCTGGTTCTGGGCCGCTTATCTGGTCGCCAGTCAGACGCCCGGCATGTCCGCCGTGCAGTTTCAGCGGCAACTTGGTCTTTCGCGCTACGAGACGGCCTTTCAAATTCTCCACAAGCTCCGCTCGGGCATGGTGCGGCCCAACCAAGACAGGATCGGTGGACAGCCCAAGAACCATGTTGAGGTGGACGAAACCTGGGTTGGCGGGCGAACGCGTGGGGAAGGCCGTGGTGTTCACCACAAGGTTCCCGTCTCCTGGGCCATCGAGGTGCGTCATCGAAAGCCGGGCACCAAGCTCGACAACCGGAAAGACGGACGCTATGCCGGACGCGTTCGGCTCGCCGTCGTGCTCGACCGTAGCGCCGAGTCGCTCTGTGGGTTCGTCGAGAGCACCGTCGCGCCGGGATCGCTGATCGTTACTGACGATTGGAGCGGCAATGCTGGCCTCGGTAAGCGCGGCTATGAGCACTTCGCTGTTGCCGAGCAATACCTGCCGATCATCCATCTGGTTTTCGCCAACCTGAAGACGTGGCTGATCGGGATCCACCACGGCGTTAGCCACCAGCACCTACAAGCCTACCTCAACGAGTTCACCTTCCGCTTCAACAGGCGGTTCTACCCGTTCAACGCCTTCCGCTCATTGCTCGGCATCGCGGGCGACACCTCTGCTCCAACCTATGCCGAGCTTTACTCGGGAGAGTGGCGGCACCCTACATGTAGCGGTCATGGGCGTTAACCGGATAGGCAAGCTTCGTTCCTACAGCGAAGCTTGTTCTTCGGCTAATTTAAGGATGTTGGTTAACGCAAAGTAACCAATCGCAAGCTTGGCCGGCGCGCTGCAAAACTCTTTGTACTATTCGAGTGCAGTGACCGATGCGGGATTGGTATCTTCAAGCTTCGAACGCCCGTAATGGTAGTCCGAAGCTTCGGTTTCATCGCTTCCCTTGGTCCAGGAAATGCGATTGAACAGCGGCGTTAAACCGTAAGTCAGCCCGGAATTGATGATCATCGCATAAAGCGCAGCGTAGCCTGGCACCGTCAACACGGCTGCATCTAACTCGTAGATGGAGGAGTTGAAATCATTCGTCGAGACCATCCAAGTTCCGACCGCAATCCCCGCGGCCCAGCCCGTGAACAGCGCATAGGGATTAAGCCAACGCGTATAGAGGCCGAGGATGACCGTTGGGAAGGTTTGGCTCATCCAAATTCCGCCCAATAGCTGCAATGTGATTGCGTATTGCGGTTGTAATCCCAAGATGAAAACTAATGCGCCGACTTTGACGACTAATGAGACGATTTTGGCGGTTTTCGCTTCCTGCTTGGCAGTCATATTGGGGTTGATAAAGGCCCGGTGAATGTTGCGCGTGTAAAGATTGGCCGCTGCGATCGACATAATCGCTGCGGGAACAAGCGCACCAATGCCGATTGCCGCAAAGGCAACCCCGGCAAACCAATCGGGGAAGCTATGAAGGATCAATGCAGGGACAGCAAAATTATTGCCGTCCGCGGCAAAACCTTCTGCATATTCCGGCATGTCCGAGACGCCGGCATAAATCGCCATGAAACCGGTGAGCGCAAGCAGCCCAAGCAGGAAGGAGTAGGCGGGCAAAAACACGGCATTGCGCTGGATCACGACAGCGCTTTTCGCGCTTAGGATGCCTGTAATGCTGTGCGGATAGAGAAAGAGCGCAAAGGCCGAGCCAAGCGCGAGCGTGATATATCCCGAATAGAGCCCAAGGCTCCACTCTGCAGGCGCGGGCAAAATAAGGCGCTCGACTGGGATGCTCGAAAACATCGCTTCATAGCCGCCGAGCTGCGCTGGGATGATCGTAACCATCGCGATCACCGTGATCCAAATCAGGACGTCCTTGACTATTGCAATCAAGGCCGGCGCGCGAAGACCGCTATTGTAAGTAAACGCAGCCAGAACAACGAAGGCGATCGTCAGCGGAAGATGCGCTGCAAGGCCTTCGGCGCGCACGCCCATGGCGCCGATGACCACTTGGAGCCCGACAAGCTGCAAAGCAATATAGGGCATGGTGGCGACAATGCCTGTTATTGCGATTGCCAATGCCAACCATCGATTTCCGAAGCGGCCCTGCACGAAATCGGCGGCAGTGATGTAGTTTTTCTTATGCGCAACAGCCCAGAGGCGGGGGAAGAACAAAAATAAGATCGGGTAGATGAATAGCGTGTAGGGCAGGGCGAAGAAGCCAAGCGCGCCCGTGCCGAAGATAAATGCAGGCACCGCGATGAATGTGTATGCGGTGTAAAGATCGCCCCCCAGAAGAAACCAAGTGACGATCGTTCCGAACCGTCGGCCGCCCAGGCCCCATTCGTGCAGCTGGTCAAGATCGCCACGACGCCAACGCCCAGCGACAAAGCCCACTACCGTGATGGCGCCGAAAAGCAGCACAAAAACTGTTATTGCTGTGTAATTCACGCCGCCCCCTAGCGGTTATCTAGTCTGTCTTGCGAAAGACGATCCACGTCAGGGCAGGCGTGATGAACACCCAGAGAAATTGGTACCAGTAGAAGAAAGGCAGTCCGTAAATGGATGGCTCGACAACATTGTAGAACGGCACCCAGACCAGACCCAGAAAGGGAATCAAAAGCAGCAAACGCCAACGGCGATCGCCGCCTTTTTGTCCTGAAGTCTTGGTGCTTTCCCCAGCCATGGCCCAAATTTGCCGGGGGACGCCTAAGAGTCAAGTTGGATTGCTGTTTTGCCCGCTATTTTGCCTGCCGGAAAAAACAGTTTGGCGCGCCGGTGTGGCAGGCAGGGCCGGTCTGATCAACTTTCAAGAGCAACGTGTCGCCGTCGCAGTCAATCCGGGCCTCCCGGAGCTTTTGAGTATGACCCGAGGTTTCGCCTTTTCGCCAAAGCTTCGCTCTTGAGCGCGACCAATAGGTGACGTCCCCCGATGATAGAGTTAGGCGCAAAGCCTCTTCATTCATCCAAGCGACCATCAACACAGTATTTGCTGTTGCATCCTGAGCAACGCAGGCGACTAACCCGCTGGAATCAAATTTGACCTCAGCGACAAAATCGTCGTGCGATAGTTGTTCCTCGGGTTTGTCTTTGATTTCGTGCATCTTCCTAAACGCGCGCCCCGGAAAACGAGCCGGACCCCATTGCACCAAATTTTACATTGCCGGACATAGTGTCGCCATCGAGTGTTCCAGAAAATTCAATCTTTAACGGCATGGGCTTTGTTATTCGCGCGTTCCACGAAAAATCATTGCCGTTGATTTCACCATCTTCCAGCTCGGCGCTGCCGCCATTTGACGCTTCTGCGGTGCCGGTCAGCTTCGACCCATCGCTTGTTAATGTAACGGTCGAATCTTGCGGTCCCAGGGGCGTCTGCACCGTGATCTTCCAGCTTCCGTCGACCGGCATAATTATCTCCAAAATACTTTTCAATATTATCGACGTGTATACTTATCAGTATAAACGCATTAATCCGACGCCAATATCGGCCATAAGATCCTCGGCATCTTCGAGACCGATGTGAAAGCGAACGATTGGCCCCTTATCCTTTGGACCCGGAAAGCTTCTGCGGAAATGCGCGGGGAGCACGAGGCTCTCATATGCACCCCATGAATAGCCAATACCAAAATGCTTCAGCCCGTCGACAAATGCCGCCACATTCTCGGAGGTAAACTCATTCTGAAAAATGACACTAAATAGCCCCGGCGCACCGGTGAAATCGCGCCTCCACAGATCATAGCCCGGATCACTCTCCAACGCCGGATAAAGGACGCGCGCGATTTCGGGACAAGTTTGCAACCAGCGCGCAATTTTAACCGCGCTTTCCTGCTGTCGCGCCATGCGGACAGCGAGGGTTCTTAAGCCGCGCAATATCATGAACGCATCGTCCGGGCTCAAGCACAGCCCAATATCGCCGTGGGTTTCGACAAGTCTCTTCTGATGCTTTGGGTTTACGGTGACGCTGCCGGCATTGGCGTCCGCGTGGCCGCCGAAATATTTCGTCGCCGCTTGAACCGAATAGTCGACGCCGTGCGCGATGGCGTCAAAATAAAGTGGCGTTGCCCAAGTATTATCGAGGATGACCGCAATGTCTTTTTCGTGCGCAGCTTTTGCAATTGCTGGAACATCCTGCACCTCGAAGGTGATCGAACCCGGGCTCTCTATAAATATCGCGGACGTGTTTGACTGAAATAATGCCGTAACTTCCTCGGGTGAGGCAGCGGCGGGGAAGTACTTCGTCTCGATGCCGTAGCGTTTCGCCACACGATCGCAAAACAGACGCGTCGGGCCGTAAATGGAATCGGTTACGAGTATTTGGTCTCCTGCGCTCGCCGCACTGAGAATGGCAAGCGAGCAGGCGGAAAGCCCGGACGGCGTAAGTACGGTTTTTGCGCCGCCCTCAAATTCGCAGATTGCTTCTTCAAGCGCACGCGTTGTTGGAGTCGCCCGTCGGCCATAGAGGTAAGGCTGGTTACCCGTGCGAAGGGTCTCGCTATCAGGGAAAATGATTGTCGAGGCCCGGTAAACCGGCGTGTTGACGGCGCCAACATGCTCGGATGGCTTGCGTCCCGCCTCGATAATTTTGGTTTCTTTCTTGCTCACTAGGCTTACTTTTTGATGACCGTTCCAGTGTCGGGCGCCATCGCCTTGGGCGTCGGGCCGCCAGGCGAGAGATGAATTTCATGGGTCCAATGGCGCAATATCGGGCTGAGCGCAAAGAAAACCATTCCGGAGCCAAGTCCGATCCATCCAATCCAATTAAAGACCCCCATGGATGTCTCCAACGCCAGCTGTGGGTTGAGAACTTGCCCGCCCACGGTTTCCGTGCCCGCCATCTGCGCAACAAAGCCACCAAGATATAGCGCCCAAGAGCTGGATAGAAACCAGATTGCCATCATTGTTGAAAGTAGGGCCGGCACTGAAAGCTTGGTCATTTGGGAGAGGCCAACCGGTGAGAGGCAAAGCTCACCGGTGGTGTGCAGAAGATAAGCGAGAACAAGGAAAATGAGCGGAATTCGAAAATTTTCGTCGGCAAATTGCGCCGACCAAACAAGGAGCATGAATCCTAAGCCAATTTGAACCAGCGCAAGTCCAAATTTGATGAACGGATCGGGATCGCGCGAATATTGACCCAGTTTCACCCACAGCAGCGAAAACACCGGTGCGAAAAGTAAAATGAACCCGGCATTGAATGACTGCGTTTGCCCCGCGGTTACCGTCAGATATCCTTGGTTTGGGAGCTGCGTGTTTCGCTCCGCAAAGAGGTTCATGGACGATCCGGCTTGTTCGAACAATGTCCAGAAAACGACAGAGCCTGAGATCAAAATAAGCGCCGTCAACATTCGCTCGCGCTCGATCTTGTCGCATTTGGTAATGAGAAACCAGGCGACATAGCCAAGGATAATGATGGAGCCTGCCGAAAGTAGTGTTCCTACGGCCTGCGAGTGCTGAACGATGAACCAGATAAAACCGACGCCTAGAAGCCCACCAAGATAAACCAGATGTTCTTGGTTGAGAGGGCCAAGGACGGGCTGCGCAAGTTTTTCTGGGTCGGGTGGTTCGCCATGCCCCTCCAATGCCTCCTTGCCGCGCACAAATACGATGTACCCCGCAAGCATACCAACGCCAGCAAGCCCAAACCCGGCCCACCAACCGACTGTCTGTCCCAAAAGGCCACAAAGAATGGAGGCCCAGAACGCTCCCATATTGATCCCGTAGTAATAGAGCGTAAAGCCGGGGTCGCGTCTTGGATCGCCTTGTGGGTAGAGCTGTCCAACAATCGTTGAGATATTCGGTTTCAAAAAACCAACGCCCATAATAATAAGGGACAATGCGAGGTAGAATAGACCGACGTAAAAACCGTTACGTACCTCGGCGGTTTCAATTTCATCATTCGGAATAATTTGAGGAAGCGGACTGCCTGCCGGGAGCCCTTGCACACTGATCCCGATACCGTTTTCCGCTATTCCATATTCATATGGCACACCATCGACGATCAGGTTTGATTCTGTGATGCCAGCATTTCGCGTGATCTGAATCTCATAGTTTTGATCTTCGTAAACTAGGAATTGACGAGCGGGTGCGCCTTCCGCAGCCATCAAGAAATGTCCGGCGACAAGAAGGAGGGCGCCATAGGCAATCGCTTTGCGCGTTCCAATATAACGGTCCGCGAGCACGCCGCCGATCAAAGGAAGTAGAAAGACCATTGATGTGTAGGAGCCGTATTGAGAGGTGGCGAACGCATCATCGAAGAGAAAATGCTGTGTCAGATAAAATATGAGGATAGCGCGCATTCCATAATAGGAAAACCGTTCCCACATCTCGGCAAAGAACAGGACCTTCAAGCCGCGTGGATGATTTCGCATCTGGAGAAATACAGGAATCCCCGTGGCGAGGGTGATTACAATTCCGACTAGGACGACGACATTCATCTAATTTCTCTCGGTGAGGTGCTTGCTAGGCTAGAGCTTGCCCGGTCGGGCGGTAATGGCTTGGTGGCAATTTGCTTGCGCCCTGCCTGATACGGCATGGCTATTTGACTAAATTGCATGCTCTGGAACTTTCATGTCTGCCGGAACGGTAATCGTTTTCTCGCCTCGCGCGTGTACGCCAAACCCTGCGCGTTGATAGGTGGAAAGTGCCTTTCGGTGATCGAGCGTGCAAGTGCTGACGAGCAGCCCTGTGATCGGCTTTGCCCATGCAGGCTCAATTGCTTGATATAAAAACCATGGACCTATGCGACGCCCGATAAAGTCAGGTGTAAGTCCAAAATAAGCAAGCTGACATATATTTTTCTCGCTGAAATCAAGTTCGGCAAATCCTGCAGGCACTCCGGCAATAAGGAGAATATAGAGTTCCAGCGTGTCACTCATGAGGTGAGCGGTAAGTTCTTCGTCGCTCCAGCAGCGCCTTTCTGTCCATAGGTAGTCTCGCCCCACTGCATTGTAGAGATAACGGTAAAAATGCGCCGGCGGATCATATGCTCGCAAGATGGCGGTTTTGAGCATGGGGGGAGGCGGCGGAGTGCCAGGTGGGAACGCCTCCATCTCAAGATAGGTAACGGTGGCGGTAACCTCACAGCCGTCGGAATTTGTGCGTTCCGTCATTCGCACCCAGGTCCGATCTCGATCGGCGCATTCTCCATGGAGCCCCATTCGACCCAAGATCCGTCATAAAGCGCAAGTCTATTTGCGCCGGCAATATTCGCGGCGAGGGTGACAATGGCGGCGGTAATGCCCGATCCGCAAGTGGTAGTGATTGGGCGGGAGAGATCGATCGCATTTTTCGAGAAAATTGCGCGCAGGTCGTCTGCCGAAACTAGGGTTCCGTCATCATTTACGAGATCAGCATAATAGACGTTGACGCTGCCGGGAATGTGACCGGGTTTTACGCCTGGCCGCGGTTCCTGCTCAGTTCCGGCAAAACGCGTTGGGCTGCGCGCATCCAAAATCTGCTCGGAACGGGTCTGCAGATTGGCAAGCATGTCGCCGCTTCCTCGTAGGCGCTCCGGCTTTAGAACCGGGACGAACATTCCGGGGGGATTATTAGGAAGAGAAGATTCCGTTGGGCGATGTTCTCTGCGCCATTTTGGCAGCCCACCGTCGAGCACGGCACAGTTATCATGCCCCATGGCCTTGAAGGCCCACCAAACTCGCGGTGAGGAGTAAATTCCCTTTGCGTCATAGACCATCACAAAATGATTATTGCTGATGCCCAGGTTTTGTACCGCAGCCGCAAAATCATCCGTCCGTGGCATCATGTGTGGCAGTGCCGATGTTTCACCGGCAACTAAGTCGATATCAAAAAACGCGGCACCTGGAATGGGGGATGTCCCGGTCGATGTTGAAAAGTTGAGGTAGGTGTCGCTCTCCTGGAGCCGTTAGGCTCCGGGTGCTGCAAACCCAAAAGGGAGAACGACACCATGGGAAATAATATCCGTAGTTCCAGCCGCCCGAAAGCCCTTGCCCCCTCGATTCCTATGCCGCCCCTGGCGGACGCGATGGACGCAGTCCATCTCAGCGTGGATCGGTTTTGTCTTCTGGCCGGGGTCGAGGCCTTGGCCGAGATGATGGAGGAGGACGCCACGACCGTGTGCGGGGCCTGACATCGCCGCCATGGGGACCGTCGAGGTTATCGCTGGGGCAGGACACATAGCGAGATCGGCTACCACGGCGGCAAAGTGAAGGTGGCCCGGCCACGGGTTCGTGAGCGGGCGGGCAAAGAGGTGAGCTTGGAGAGTTGGCAGGCGCTACGCGATGGCAACCTGCTGCTCGAGTGGGCGCTCAACCTGATGGTGCTGAACGTGTCGACCCGCAAGTACCACCGCGCGGTCCGTCTGCCCGAGGGCGAGCTGGCGAAAGCGCGTGGCGACGGCACCTCGAAGTCGGCCGTTTCCCGGCGCTTTGTGGCGCTGTCACGCAAGAAGATGAAGGCCGGGCTCGCCTCGGATCTCTCGGAACTCGACCTGCTAGTCATCCAGATCGACGGTCTGCATGTCGGCGACCATGTCCTGATGGCGGCGATCGGCGTCGATGGCAACGGCGACAAGCATGTCCTGGCCGTGGTCGAGGGGGCGACGGAGAACACGGTCATCGTCCAGGCCTTGATCGACAATCTCCTCGCCAGGGGGCTCGATCCAACACTGCCGCGGCTGTTCATCGTCGATGGCGCGAAGGCACTCAGCAAAGCGATCCGAAACACCTTCGGTGTGGCCGCCGCCATCCAGCGCTGCCAGGTCCACAAGGGCCGTAACATCATCGAGCGCCTGCCCCAACATTTGCACGCGAGCGTCAAGAAGGCGCTCCGTCAGGCCTGGGACCAGGACGACGCAAACAAGGCCGAGCGGCTCTTGCGCAACCTGGTCCGGCGTCTGGAGCATGAGGAACCGGGCGTCTCGGGCAGCATCTTGGAGGGGCTGGAGGAGATCCTCACCGTCATCCGCCTCGGCCTACCGCACGAACTCCGGCGCTCGCTCGCCTGCACCAACATCGTCGAGAACGCGCTCGGCACGGTGCGCCAGGTCACCCGCAACGTCAAACGCTGGAGACACGCCGAGATGGCGCTCAGATGGACCGCCGCCGGCCTGCTGGAGGCCCAGAAAACCTTCCGTCGCCTCAAGGCCTATCGCCAGCTGCCCATCCTCCGAAATGCTCTCCAGGAACACTTGAGAAAGGCTCAGGCCGACAGTGCCATTGAAACCATCATGAAGGCAGCATAACATCATCAACCAGAGACGCCTGCCTCACGAATTTCAACAGAGATAGGGACATCGCCCCTGGAATGTGTTCTAGCGCGTACTCTGCTTGGGGGTCACGAGCATCACTGGGTAGATACCAAGTGGCATCGAGAATGCGTATGTCGGGATCGTGAAGATGCTCGTTAAGCCAATCCGTGGTTGCGAGAGGGTGCATACCCATTGCCGTACATTACTCGTAAGGGGCGGACGGTGGGGTTGGTGGGTTACCGAGCCAATGCGGCACGGGAAGATCATTTGCTTTCAAGAACTCCGGATTGAACATCTTGCTTTGATAGCGGTTTCCGTAGTCAGCAAGCACAGTGACGATTGTGTGGCCGGGGCCCATCTGTTCGGCCAGATGTACCGCTGCCGCAATGTTAATGCCGCTGGAGCCGCCCAAGCATAGGCCCTCATTTTCGATTAGCTCGAACACATAAGTCAGCGCCTCGGAATCAGGAATACGAAATGCATCGTCAATCGGTGCGCCTTCGAGGTTGCCGGTCACGCGCCCTTGGCCGATCCCTTCGGTGATCGAGTTTCCTTCGCTTTTTAGCTCACCGGTTTTTACCCAGCTATAGATCGCCGCGCCCTCGGGATCTGCTGCAGCGATCACTATATTGGGATTGCGTTCTTTCAGCGCGAATCCTACGCCCGCAAGCGTTCCGCCGCTTCCAACCGCGCAAGTGAAGGCGTCGACTTTACCGCCGGTCTGGTCCCAAATTTCAGGACCCGTTGTCTCCAAATGCGCTTGTCTGTTCGCGACATTGTCGAACTGGTTTGCCCACAAGGCTCCCCCCGGCCCGCTCTTTAATTGTTCCGCCAAGCGCCCAGAAAGTTTCACATAATTATTTGGATTTTTGTAAGGGACGGCCGGCACTTCAATTAGCTGAACTCCCAAGAGACGAAGTGCGTCTTTCTTTTCATTGCTCTGAGTCTCTGGAATCACAATAATTGTTTTTAAGCCAAACACATTTCCGACGACGGCCAGGCCAATTCCTGTGTTTCCGGCCGTTGCCTCGACGACGCTCCCGCCCCGGCTAACCTCACCGCTGTCCAGACCGGCACGGATTATGTACAGGGCGGCGCGATCCTTTACGGATTGCCCAGGGTTCATAAATTCGGCTTTGCCGAGGATTTCGCAGCCGGTTTTCTCGGACGGTCCGTTGAGGCGGATCAGCGGCGTATTTCCGATCGCGGCGAGCACGTCGGTTTTTACTTCAGACAAGGGCATTGGTTCCGTTCTTTGACGCGAAAAGCGTGCGAACCTAGCCAGCAGGGCGGAGGGCTTCAAGTCGCCGTGATAATTCCCCCAGAAAGACAATTATCCCGATGCTTGACACTGATAGGTGACTGGTTCCATTCAACCCGTTAAGATCAGCCTCAGCCAAATCCGTCCGGACTGCCTCCGGCAGAAACTCAAGGGAGCCCCAAATGATTCGTAGTTCAGTAGTCGTGATCGCCATTGCCTCGGCGGGTTTGCTCGCCGCTTGCAGCCAGGAAACGCCCGCGCCCGCCGAAGTGGCCGCGCCGCCCCCCGCTGCGCCTCAGGCCGCTGAGGCTCCTGCCGGCGTGCCGGCTTACATTACCGCAGCGGTCGAAGACGCGGGTCGCACCGCAGAACACCGTGAAAACGATGCGGTGCGTCTTCCCGCCGAAGTCATTGCATTTTCCGGCATGGCGCCTGGCGACACTGTCGTAGATTATCGTGCCGGCGGTGGTTATTACACTCGGATATTCTCCAAAGTGGTCGGAGAAAACGGTACAGTCCACCCGGCAGAAAGTGCCGAGCGGATGGAAGGCCGCCCCGACCGGACGGAGGCCGTTGACGCGATTGCCGCCGATCCGGCCTATTCGAATGTTGAAGTTGTCACTCCGCCATTGGCTGCGCTTGATGAAATCGGCGAGCCGGTCGACATGGTCTGGCTCTCAAACAATTACCATGACGTCGTCAATGCCGAGACGCCCGAGGGAATGGTTCCATTTAACGAGGGCGTCTTTCGCGCGTTGAGCCCGGGCGGAACCTATTTCATCGTCGATCATGCTGCGCCGCTCGGTTCGGGCTATGCCGACACCAGCACCACGCATCGTATCGACCCAGAGGCCGTTATCGCAGCGATTACTGCTGTGGGTTTTGTTCTTGATGGCGAGAGTGATCTGCTCAGCCGGCCTGAGGATGACAGAACCGGAATGTCCAGCTTCGCGACTGCACAACTCATACTGAAGTTCCGCAAGCCGGAGTAACAGACGCTGTAGCAAACGGTGGACCGCGATGAAGTCGTTTAGGCTTTGCTTGTTTGCGGGGCTTCTCTGTGCCGCCGGTGCGAGTGTTACCGCGTCCTTGGCGGCGGATGGCGCCAATGTAGCTCCCGACTTTTCCGGGCTATGGTCCCGCACCGGGAATATTCGCGGATCTTTCGATCCTGTACCTGGATATGATGGCGCGGGTCCGATCATGATCGATCCTCGCTATCCGCGGCGCCCACCTGCGCCCGGTGAAGAGGAGGGCGTGATTGCCGTTGTCATAGGTTGGGTTCCGGGCATCAATAATCCCATATTGTTGCCGCATACTCGCGAGGCGCTGGGGGAGATCGCGCAGAACGAAATTGACGACTATCCCCATCCCCAAAATCAGACACTTTGTATGCCGCCCGGTGTTCCACATATCTTAAATCTTTTTGACAATATGACGGTGCTGCAAACGCCGGCCAGTGTTGTGTTCATGTATTCACGCGATCATCAAGTCCGCCAAGTCCGATTAAATCAGGCGCACAGTACGAATTTTGGACATTCTTGGTGGGGCGAATCTGTTGGACATTACGAGGGCGATACTTTGGTGGTCGATACGATCGGATTGATGGACGACACGGAAACTGATCGATTTGGGACTCCGCATTCGGACAAAATGCATGTCGTCGAGCGCTATCGTCTTTCCGATGACGGAAGCATTTTGGAGATCGAGCTGGATATCGAAGACCACGGCGCCTTTGCCATGCCCTGGAAAGCGCGTGCAGATTACGAGCCAAACAATTATATGTGGTTGGAAACGATTTGCGCGGAAAACCATCGGCAGTCTTGGCCTGGCCGTGAAATGCAAATTCCGACCGACGATGCGCCCGATTTTTAACTCCAACGTGAAATGTTTTTAGAGGGTATCGGCATGGAAGCTAGGAAACGGTGCGAGGGGTTTCCGGCGAACGCTATGGTAGCCTATTTTGTGTTCGACGTGCTGGAGCAACGTGGTGTGCTTCGCCGCACCGGGCTTGCGGAAACGATCCGAAATATTTCCGATAAGATTCCACAACACCTCATCGGCGACCAGCGTGTCGCCTCGCTCAGCGCGCTGCGCGCGCTCCTGGATGATCCGAATGCGCCCCGCGTGACCTTACGTGATTGGTTTAAATCCTAGGCGCTTCTTGTTTCGACAGGCTTGCCTGTTAAGGGATCCAGGGCGATGACCGGCAGCCCTGCGGCTTTCCACGCCCTGATGCCTCCCGCGAGATGCGAAGATTCCTTGAAACCATGGGCAAAAAGGCTGGTTGCTGCTCTTTTCGAGCGTCCGCCGCCACCACAATGAAATACAACCTGCTTTTCCGTATCGAGAGGTAAAAAAGCGGGATCAAAAGTCGAGAGCGGAAAGAGGAGCGCGCCAGGAATGCGCTCAGCGCCATACTCGGCAGCTTCGCGCACATCGATCACAACAGCTTTTCCTGCGCTCAACAGTGCATTTAGCTCGGTCGGGTCAAGCTCATGAAGTACGCCTTCGCTCTCGTCGGTCATGTCTTACTCCAAAATTATTGTCATTCAGAAAGTTAAGTTAAATTGCAGTCACCCAGCTAGATTGGGGAGTCTAACTCGGTTACTCGACCTCTTCGTTGCCTTCAAATCCGTCGCTTAAATAATAAAGGATCGCTAACGCACCTATGATCACACCTCCAAGAATGAAGAGCTCTCCGCCATCCATATCACCGTCAAAAAACTCTACTCGCCCGTCGTTCAGAGGGGCCATGCGCATGGCTTCGTATTTGACGAACGGTTTGCCTTGAAGCGTAATTCCGGTTTGAAAGAATGGCGTCTCCGACAGAGCCGGCGAAGCAAAAATAGCGTCTCCAAACCTGTTTGTATTAAAGCGATGCGCTTGAAACTCGGAATAACGAGTCGAACCAGCCGCCAGCAAAAGTCCGAAAGTGGGCTCCTCGTTGGAGGTCACAGATCCGCCAAAGGGAATGCGGAGATTCAGCATCGCACTTGCAGATTCCAGGCCCGTATTGCGCGCTTGACTATGTCTCCAGAAGTCATTGGCATAAGCAGGGATTGCCGACGCCAAACTAACCGCAGCTACCATGGCGATACATGTAACGCTATTAGCGAACTTAAAGTGGCCGTGCCGTAAACCCATCATGCCCTCCCCAAAAAAACCCATGAATTGTGCTCATACCCTCTAGGGCAGCAAAGTTCCTGTCAATCTGCCGCACTAAGCGTTGTTGCGAATGCCGTAACGGTTCTGTCTCGATGCCAATCTGGCATTGATCGCTTCATGAACAGAGTTAGATTGTTGACAGCGGCGTCGTACGACCCATTCGCGTCCAAGATTCGCTGATCGACGAACCAGTCATAGAGTATTGCCTGTTCGATTTGTTCGGCCAAAAGTTCAAGTCGTTTAATTTGGGTGCGTAGCTCCGCGGCACGCTGGGCAATAGGTTGAACCGCAGTTCCAGTTTTGAGATAGCGCCGAACGCCGCGCATGGGCAAAACCGTTTCTTTGTTCCAAGGGGTGCAACGCTCGGATAGTGCGTTGAGTTGATCCTCACGCAGCTGAAAGCCAACAGCGCGGCCGAGCCAAAGACAGAAAAGTGCCACATTAACGTCGAGATCGAAGGTGTCTTGTAGCGCAATGAGTTCGGCGGGAACGCCTTCCTTCGAATAGACCGTAAGCGAGTAGCGCCAAAACGGATGGTCCAAATTCGATGTTTCACTGCTCACTGCAGAAACCTTCAATTGCGAATGTCTTGCTGAAACCAATCCATGGGGATGGCCATTCCCAATCCCGCTTTTTTGGCTTTCTCGTAAACAACGCGCCCAACGGCTGCAAATTGCAGTCCTGCCGAGTTGTTATCAAAATAGATTGATTCCGTATTGCTCGTCCGACCGGGCTGCTTCCCAGCAATAACTTCCGCCAATAAGGGATTCTCCGTTCTTTTGTATCGGCGGCGGTATTCCTTATTACTTGGTCTGCGGGCGCGCTCTTCCGGTGAGCCGATCACGAATTCCGAATAGGGCTCCTTGCCATTGCCGAAGATCTTATCAACGGCTTGGAGCACTGGTTCGTCAATCTCATCCAGCCGGCAACGAATAAAAAAAGCTCCTGGCTTCTGCGCTTCCAACATTTCCACATTATAGACGGGGCGACGAGAGTCTGTGCAAAGCGCGACAATGTCGGCATCGCGTGCGACTTCAAGGTTATTATCCTTTATGACGACCGCAACGCCGAGTTTCTCCGCCATCTTTGCTGCAAAGGCTTCACGGTTTGCCGCTGTTGGGCTGTAAACGCGAATTTCCTCAATCGGACGAACATTGCAGATCGCCTCGGCATAGGTTTCGGCCATTCCACCGGAGCCAACAATCCCAAGAACGGTTGAATCCTCTCGCGAGAGATGTTTTGCGGCCACGCCTGCGGTCGCGCCTACGCGTACATGGTGCAACACACCGTCGTTCATCAGCGCGATGATTTCGCCATTTGTCATGTCGATCAAAATAATGAAACCGCAATAGGTGCCGGGTTTCATATTGTGCCATTCTTCAGTCTGTGCACCTTCATACTCGGTCCAGCTAATGACATCCGATTTGAACCGTAACGCGAGCGTCGGTGGGTCACACATTGCGCCGAGAAGGGAGCCCCAACGGTAGTAATCGCCGCCAACGGCAGTAGGCGACCAGATATCAGTGCGTGGTTGAAAGGCGGCAAACCCATCGGCGTATTGCTGCAGCACGCGCTCCATGGCGCCGACGGCATCGGCCATTCGCAATACCCGAGCTGTCACGTCATTATTTATAAGTAGTGCCACCGATTACTCCCTAATACGCCTGGTCGGATTTCGAATGCCCTGTAAGGCAGTATACCGTTTACCTTGGCGTCCAATTCTCAATTTGCGCTTCCACATCAGCAATTTGCGCAGGCGTCATTCTAGATACAGCGACGTTCTTACTGGCGAGCGCGGTATTTCGCATCTCCTCCTCGCCCTCGGCGAAGCGCGGAATGGAAAGAGCAATCCACCGATAGGCCTCCAAATTGTTCTGGATGACGCCATCGCCATCAAGGTGCATTCGCCCGATATTAAATTGCGCATCTGCGTGGCCTTGCTCCGCTGCCAGCTGAAACCATTGCGCAGCTTGTGCATGGTCTTCCACGAAGCCGTAGCCGTTCATATGGGAGACGCCCAAATTGTATTGCGCATCGCCATACCCCTGATCGGCGGAAAGCCGCCACCAGCGAACAGCCTCACTCACATCTTCCGTGACGCCTTGACCCGAAAGGTACAAGCTTCCCAAATTATATTGTGCTTGGGCCAAGCCTTGGTCGGCTGCGAGTCGGTACCAATTTGCAGCCTCGACATCGCTCACTGGTACGCCACGTCCGGTCAGATAGAGAAAACCAAGATTGTTTTGCGCGTTTGCGAAACCGCGCTCGGCGGGCATCCGGTACCATCTTGCCGCTTCAACATTGTCCTGGGGAACACCCAGCCCGGCAAGGTGCATGTTTCCCAAATTAACCTGCGCGTCAGAGTCTCCCCCATCGGCAGCGAACTGAATCCATGCGATGGCCTCGGTATTGTCGCGTGCCGCTACCCGTCCACTCAAATGAAGGCGCGCAAGATTATATAACGCAAACTCGTCACCTTGCTCCGCAGCCTGACGCAGCCATTTTTCTGCCAGCGCGTCGTCATCGGCTGAACGGCCATCGCTCGCGTTGATTACGCCAAGATTGACTTGAGCTTCGACGAGGCCAAGCTCTGCAGCGGATTCAAACCACCTCATAGCTTCGATTGGGTCCGGACCCGTGCCACGCCCGTCTCGGTACAAAAGTGCTAGATTATATTGCGCCTTTGGGTCGCCTTGTTCGGCTGCGCGCGACCAGAACTGAAACGCGGCGGAATAATTGCCCTGATCATAGGCAACAAGCCCGTTAGGCGGGGGCTGTAACGGCCAGAACGCAGCAAGGCTTCCACCTGCCAGGGCAAGAATTATCGCCTCCAATATTAGCCAAGTAGCCCGCGTCATCCTTTGAGTCTTTCAAACCATTAACCATAAATGGGTCGGTGACGACATATTGGGGCATGGACGTCTTGGGGCCAATAGCAAGCTCGACTGAGCCATGTGAGGGGCCGCGCATAAATACTCCCCAATCAACCAAAATATTAGCGCTATTCTGGAATGCTGTATCGGGGCCTGCGCCACAGTGGTGATCTCGGAGTTTTCGTTTCTGGCGGCGTAGTTGCTTTGCTCAAAAAAGGAACGAATCAGACTTATGGTTCTGCCCGGGGGTTTCCGCGCAGCAAAGAATCCGCCTGGCAAGCGGTGCAGCCGTTCCGCCAGGATCAGACACGCATGCCTACCCGCGCGCCATCCTACCTGACTTGCACCTTCACGATTTGCGAAGGCGGACGATAGGACGGTATCCACAGCGTTGGACGCTCGGTCCCTTCTTCCACAGTCATATCGCGCATCACATAGGGGCGCGGCATGAAATATTCGATTGACTCGCCGGTCTCGATATCGATGCGGTAGAGGCGGTTCGCATTGAAATCGTTTGTCCAAATCCAACCGTTTTTATTGTCGACTGAAAGCGAGTAGGGCGCGGCATAGGGCGGCGTGTAGGCTTCCGTCCCTGGGTTAAGCGGATACTCCTTGATGTCACCACTATCCGGGTCGAAGCGAATCACGCGTCCCGCGTAATAAAGCGTGGTCCACAGATTATCCTGGTCGTCGATCTCACCGCGGCGTGGTCCTGATTCCGGGGTAGGCACTTCATAGGTCGAATACTCGCCCGAGCCAGGATCAAAGACGCCTATTCTGCTGTTGCGCCACAAATTGATGATTGTCCGACCTTGAGAGTCGGTATCCATGTCGTAGACGCCGTCATTTGTCGGGATTGCATGTTCAATTATTTCACCCGTCTGCGTATTGACCTCCATTAGCGGACCGCCATCGTCTGTGTGCCAAATGTGATCATTGGAATCGAGCCCGAACATATTATTTCCGGAAAGCCAGTTGCTGAATTCATTTGTACTAGGATCGTAGCGGACGGTCGCGCCATCCATACCGATCATTAGGTTTCCCTGGCTGTCCATGATCAAGTCGTGAGAGCCGCCACCTGGATTACCCGCGCGCACTTCGCCTGCAGCAACATTGGTATCGCGGCCACCACCCGGTGGAACTGGATAAGACAATTCGATCGCTTCGCCGGTTTTTTTGTCCACTCTGCCGAGGGCATTGGAAAAATGATCCGTATACCAAGCATATTTGTCGTCGACGACAACGTCGTGCGGCCAAACATGTCGCGCGTCACCGCGTAGCATGTAGAGTTCGCGCTCTCCGCCGCGCGGCAGATCGTATTCCGTAAGAACAAGGTTGGTGGCTTCATCACTTGTCGGACGCGGCCGCAATTCGAACGGAATTTCTTCGGAAGAGCCCGGACCGCGGATGGACGCGATATATTCCGATAGCGGTTCACGGAAACGCTGCTGCCCGTAGGTGTAGGATTCGGGGAAATCACGTGAAAGATTTCGCCGTCCAGCCATCAAATCAATAACTTCCGCCCAGCCCTCTTGGTCATATTCAAACCTCAGCGCCCTTTGCAAAGTGTGACAGTTACTGCACTGCGCAAACAGAACTTTCTGCTGATGCGTGCCCGGAAGTGCCGCGATAATTTCAGAAGCGGTCGCGTCGTCTAAAGAGGGTTCGCGGGGCGTTAGCGCGAAGTCTAACTGCGCCGGCGTTTCCTCGCTGAGAGAGATCGCGTCATTGCGGGCGTGTTCAAAATCTGGAAGTTCAATTGAAACGGCGTGAGCACCAGGGTTAAGATCCGACCAGGCGGGGAACGAATAGACACCGTCGCTGCCGCTATAAACGACTACGCTGAAATTATCGCCAGCTCCGCGCGCTCGCACGGGAATGCCTGCCAGCGCAGCACCGTCGTCCGATGTGATGCGTCCAGAAAGTAGCGAGCCTTCTTCCCCAATTGTCGCATCATCTGCGGCCGAACATGCATAAACACCAGTTATCGCGACAAGCATGAATGCGGCGCGCCACGCTCTACGAATATGCAGCCTGGCCAATGCAGAAAATTCCATGGAACTCACCCTTCTTCAGTATTCCTCGTAACCGATCCAGCATTCGTCTTTTAAGATAAGCATCGGCTAAGTAAAGATCGCTGGATGCTACGCTTGGGATCGGTCAGCTTCAAGCAATGTTTGATTAGCATTTCCCCCGAGGATTCGGCGCATCTTCCGGTTGCACCTCATTGGATATGCCCTCTATTTCGTGGCCTTCTAGCGATTCTCGCGGTTGTCGTGCTCCTAGACGCAGGGCGATACAGTCTCGATACAGGCGGAACGTGGAACTAGGCGATATGGGTCCCGCTCATTTTCGAATACTGCTATGCTTGCAGGGCGCGACTACCTGGCCAAAAAACTTTTTGAGATTGAAGGAGAACCCGATGCGAATGAAATCTAGGACATGGCGGTACGCCGCAACGCTTTGTATGGCGGCGTCGCTCACAATGGCCGCATGGACAGCGCACTCGGCGCAAGAGCCGAGCGATGACCAAGGATTGGTTATCCTAGATTTCAAACCAGGATTCGATGATCTTATGACAATGACTATCCAGCCGCGGCATCTAAAAATGTATTATGCCGGCCAGCAAGAAAACTGGATACTCGCGCGATTTCAGTTGAACGAACTTCGCGGTGCGTTCGGTCGTATAGGCGATACCATTCCTGATTTTGGTTTTTTTCCGGTTGACGACGCGGTGGAAGCAACGATGTTTGAGCCGATGGACGCGATGCTGGCGGCGATTAATTCTTCAGACCTTGCTGAATTCAACCGCGCCTATGTCGGGTTAACCGCCGCGTGCAACGCGTGCCACGAAGCAATGCATTTTCCGTTCTTGGTTATGAAAATACCGGATGCCAACCCAGCGGCAGCCTACGCGAACCAAGATTTCGCGCCCGTCCAAGGTCTGCAATAAGACTAGACTCTCTTAAGTTACGTCGATGTTCGACCGGGCCGAGCCTGCGCTTATTCTTCGTTCGTAATTTCGACATCCGTTCCGCCGGCTGGACCGATGCCGCTTATCAGGACCCAGACCTCTTCGTCTTTGGCACCGTCATAGTGAACTTCGCCGCCGGTATGCACGACAAAGCTGCCGACGGGCAGCGGGACGGTATTGTTGTCGGGATCGAAATCGGATCCAGTTCCAACCCACCAGGTTCCTTTTACAACGGTTATGTATCGGTCGTTCGCGTGAAAATGCGGGCGGCTGAAGGCGCCTGGTGCGAATTTGTTGAGGTAGACATAATACTCCTCGGAATTGCGGTCACCGAATAGGCTTACGGAATTCGCCGGAACCGGGTCTTCGTCGCGCCACTGGAACTCTTCGGGTGTGAGGATTGTAATGGCGTCGGGGTTTAATTCCGCCCCGATCGCAGGCCCAAGAAATATCGGCACGATAAACGAAATCAGGCCGAGCGCCGCGATTGCAGATTTCATGATGGTCTCCTCCAATTCCCGAATTTACCGGGCCAAAACTTAGGCCGTAAACAATCATATGCGGGCGCCCAAGCCGGGTCTACGCCGAACTCATCTCGCTGACTTGAATTGTAGGCTGAACATTCGTGAAGTTTGGGATGTCCGCCATGATCTCCTGCGCAACGGGGCGAAATGCATTCTGGAAGGCCTCTACATCGTCAAACAAGAGATCCGCGATAACGAGAAAAGGCGCCGGAGTATCGGGAGCCCCTCCACGCACGCCGCGGTCGATCACAATACCTTTGCAAGAATCCCCTAGCTTCCCGCGCACAAGCGGGAGGTGGCTCTCCGCGTAGTATTTCATATTAAATTTCGCCCCCTCTTTGCGGGGATAAAATACGCTGACTTTGATCATGTGGATGCCTCTGTCGGGTTTGATCTAAATTCGCATGAAGTAATGATTTGCTCTGGCAGGAAAAACTCAAGGCGATAGCGGCGAAGGTATAGTTGAGGAAGCGTAGCCAATGCCACACCCATTGAATGGATGGCAGAGTTGGACGCGTTTGGAGAGTTCGGGCGAGCTCCAGTCGGAGGCGGGGCGCCGGAAAATGTCCCAGAAGATTTATACGCTAGCCTTGCTTTAGCCGTGATTGAAAGATAGGTGGCTCCCCGGGTCGGATTCGAACCAACGACCAACCGGTTAACAGCCGGTTGCTCTACCGCTGAGCTACCGAGGAACAACGGTTCGCTGTCTAGCGCAGCCCGTTTTCTATTTCTACATGCTAATTGCTCCCGTATGAGTTTTCGGGTGTATGACACGAGCCTGAACATGAACGGACCGGACTTTAAGCCACCTAAGAGCCCCAAGCAGGTGAAGCTTTGGGGCTATTCAATGCCCGTGCCGGCCTCCCGGATTGCCAGGGTCTCTTTGGGCCTAGTGCTCGTTCTCGGCGGTATTTTCTCGATTTTGCCTGTTTTGGGACTATGGATGATCCCGCTGGGCCTGTTAGTTCTGTCGGTGGATTTTGCCATTGTAAGACGCTGGCGCCGCAGGGTGGAACTTTGGTGGGCAAAGCGTAGGGCTGAAAAAGCCAAGAAGTGATTAAGCGTTAACACTCCCTAACGAAAATAAACCTTGCCTATCCGGTTTACACCCACACCCACTAGGGCTAGAATGGGCGCAAACCGGATATAGGGGAGCGCGCCATGGATGTTCTCGACCGCGCCGATCTCCCATTCCCGCATTCGCTACCCGAGTTCCAGCGACTTTTCCCCGATGATGCGGCCTGCGCCGCCTACCTGGAGAAAGCCCGCTGGGGAGACGGCTTTGCCTGCCCGCACTGCGGCACGGCGGGAGAGCCGTTCCACTTTGAAAACCGCCCTGGCGTCCTGCGCTGCCGCAAGTGCCGCCAGAACACCGGGCTGATGGTGGGAACAGTGATGGAGCGTAGCCACACTCCGCTGAACGTCTGGTTCTGGGCCGCTTATCTGGTCGCCAGTCAGACGCCCGGCATGTCCGCCGTGCAGTTTCAGCGGCAACTTGGTCTTTCGCGCTACGAGACGGCCTTTCAAATTCTCCACAAGCTCCGCTCGGGCATGGTGCGGCCCAACCAAGACAGGATCGGTGGACAGCCCAAGAACCATGTTGAGGTGGACGAACCCTGGGTTGGCGGGCGAACGCGTGGGGAAGGCCGTGGTGTTCACCACAAGGTTCCCGTCTCCTGTGCCATCGAGGTGCGTCATCGAAAGCCGGGCACCAAGCTCGACAACCGGAAAGACGGACGCTATGCCGGACGCGTTCGGCTCGCCGTCGTGCTCGACCGTAGCGCCGAGTCGCTCTGTGGGTTCGTCGAGAGCACCGTCGCGCCGGGATCGCTGATCGTTACTGACGATTGGAGCGGCTATGCTGGCCTCGGTAAGCGCGGCTATGAGCACTTCGCTGTTGCCGAGCAATACCTGCCGATCATCCATCTGGTTTTCGCCAACCTGAAGACGTGGCTGATCGGGATCCACCACGGCGTTAGCCACCAGCACCTACAAGCCTACCTCAACGAGTTGGACCCTGCTGACGAAAGTGGAGACGTCCTGCGATAGGATTTTGATCGCAGGAGGTGCAAATGTCGAAGCAGAATGGGAACAAGGGCCGGCGGTTTGATCGGGCCTTCAAGGAAGAAGCCGTCCGTCTTTTACAGACGAGCGGGCGCAGGCAGCGGCAGATAGCAGGAGATCTTGGATCAGCGTCAGCGCGCTCGGCCGCTGGGTCGCAGAATTGCGTGAGGAGGATTTGCTTTCCGGTCCGCATGAGGATGCAGCGAAGGAGATTACCCGTCTACGCCGAGAGCGTGATCTGGCCCGTCAGGAACGTGATCTCCTAAAAAAAGCGCTGGCCTTCTTCGCCAGGGAAAGTCAATGAGGTTCCGGTTCATCGACGCGGAGAGGGCCGGGTTGGCGATGCCGATATTCCGCCTGTGCAGACTGCTGCAGGTCAGCGTCTCAGGCTTCTACGCTTGGCGCAATCGCGGCCCAAGCCAGCGACAACTCGATGACATGGTTCTACTCGCCCAAGTCCGGGCAGCCTTTCGGCGCAGCCGCGAGAGCTAGGGTGCAGAGCGGGTCCATCACGAGCTTGCCGAGAATGGGATCGAGGTTGGACGCCATAGGGTGGCTCGGCTGATGCGGGGAAATGGGTTGTCTCCAAAACGGAAACAGAAGTTCAAAAAGACGACGGACAGCCAGCACAACAAGGCCGTCGCATCGAACCTTCTCGACCAGAACTTCTCCGCCGAGGCACCCAACGAGAAATGGGCTGCCGACATCAGCTATATCTGGACGGCACAGGGCTGGCTGTACCTGGCCGTCATGCTCGACCTCTACTCCCGGCGCGTCATCGGCTGGGCCGTGGGCGCTCGCATGACCAGCGACCTGCCGCTCAGGGCGCTTAACCGTGCTATCGGGCTGCGCCAACCTGGCGCCGGTGTGATCCACCATAGCGATCGGGGAAGCCAGTACTGCTCAGACGCATACCAGGCGCGCCTCGGTGAACTCGGTTTCCTCGCCTCAATGAACGGTAAGGGAAATTGCTATGATAACGCCGTCGTCGAGACCTTCTTCAAAACCATCAAGTCAGAACTGATCTGGAGGACTGTGTTCATGTCAAGAAGCCAAGCTGAAACTGCCATAGCCGGATACATCGACGGGTTCTATAATCCAGTCCGTCGGCACTCGACGCGGGACTTCACAAGCCCCGTCAAATTCGAGGCAGAAGCAATGCAAACGGTGTAGGGCGCCTCCATTTTTCCTGGATGGGTCCAGTTGAAATATCCGCATATTCTGGACTCAACAAACCAGAGCTTTGGGAGTGGCTTTCAAAGGTCCAGGCATGAAGGGCGAGGTAGTCAATCACCCATCAATACCCCCGGCGGAGGCGGCGGGCCGCACAACTAATGGTAATGGCGACATAATTACGTTCCGGCTTGGAGAACTTGAGCGCCGCATAGGCAATATCGAGACCACTGTGAATGAAATTACCACGACGTTGGGGCGTATTGAGGAAAAGTTAGGATCAGTTGCAACCAAGGCTTTCGTCTGGCAGACGCTGGCGGGGAGTATGGTGCTCATCCTTACCCTGTTTGCCCATGTCCTCATAAGCCAATTGAGTCCTGGCGCCACCCAACCGCCAATTCCCCTAAATTAAGGGAATTATATACAAAAGTGACCAAGGAGAAGAAAAAGGCTATTTCTAAGCAAGAATCATCGCAGCCCTACATGTAGTGGGTATGGGTGTTAACCGGATAGGCATGGAATAAACCACAAAAAAAGGGGCCGGACTTACGTCCGACCCCAAGTTTTGGGTAATGGTGGGGTGTCTTCAAGGGAAGACAAAACAAAGCAAGGTTGCCCCCTCAAGGTAAATAAAGTCTTAATGGCAAATTAACCCAATTTTTCCGTATTTTTCTTGGGTTTTGTCGAAGGCGAGGCTTGCGTCGGAAATCTCCGCCTCGCTGCGGGCAACAAAATCGAGAATCTGATTCTATTGGGAGTTATTTGCGAGCGCGGCATATATGTCTTGTACAAAGCGTTCTGGCGCGCGCTAGGCGCCCAATTTGGCGTCGAAATCCCGACTTGGTCCCGCGGCGACGATCTCTTCATGATCTTTGCCCTCTCCCATGAGAGCGGCAATTCTTCCGCTGACCTCGGCTAGGTAGGACATTTCGCCACTCCTGAACTTCGGCCCTGCCGACGACCGGTCCGCGCCAGGGAATAATTTTCGTATCCTCATCGGTAGCGGTTATGACCCGATCTAGGCCTTCAAGAAATCCACTTACTCCAAAAATACCTGCATACATCGGGTAGTTCAAAAGCCCGCCAATATAGACGACGTTGGAGTTCAGGTAATACATCACAACATCCGAATCGGTATGGGCGTTCGGGTAGTGAACAAGATCAACCGTTTCGTCGTCCCAATGCACCGTCATTTCAGACTTGATGGTGAGTGCCGGCAGGGGGGGCGGTAATGACCTCCGCCGATTGTGGGCCAGTAGCCTGGTTTTGTAGGCGGTCAAGCATTCGCGTACGCGTGTTCTCATGCGCAAGGGTAAGCGCCCCATTTGCCGCAAAGAATGCGTTTCCGCCGACATGGTCAGGGTGCCAGTGCGAGTTCACCGCAAGACGTACAGGTTGTGGCGTGATTGTTGCGATCAGGTCGCGAACTGTCTCGGCATTTCGCTCGAAATTCGTTTCGGCGAGCAACACCGCATCATCGCCGACCAGGAACGGCGTATTTCGCCCCTCGACCACGGCGAGGTGAATATTGCCGGCGACCGGAAAGACGCGCCCAGCTTCGGCCTCGGCAGCATACGCGCTTGATAAGCCTGACATCGCGCCCAATGCCAGGACAAGCGATGCATTCTTGAGCTTCGCGGCCATATTCTCTCAGCCGATCTTGGTTGCGTCGTATTCTGGGTCCGCGATGGGTAAATGGAGGCCACGCCCGGAATTGAACCGGGGTAAACGGTTTTGCAGACCGCTGCGTAGCCACTCCGCCACGTGGCCTCACTTCCCGGGTCGGCAAGGCCGAAACGGGCGACCCTCTTACCAGATAGAAAGAAGCACCGGCAATCGTTCCGATCCGCGTGTCGCCGCGTTGTCTCCCGTTAGCCTGCCCAGTATAAGCAGCCCGTTTTCTCCATGGGGCAATTAGGGGTCGCGATGTCCGATTATGCCGCGCAGCGGCTTAATATGGTCGAGGGTCAGGTCCGGGCCAACGATGTTACCGACCGGCGCATTCAAAGCGCGATGGCCGATATTCCTCGCGAGCGCTTCGTTCCGGAACGTTTGAACAGTGTCGCCTACGCGGATTGCTGCCTTGAGGTTGCGGCTGGGCGTCACATTCTTGACCCGCGCTGCTTTTCAAAACTCCTGCAGCTCGCGTCCATTGCCAATAGTGATCATGTTCTCGATGTAGGCTGCGCTAGCGGCTATTCGGCGGCGGTTCTTGGGCGCCTGGCGGGAGAGGTTATCGCGCTAGAAGTAAACCAAGACCTTGCACGCACTGCCGGGCAACAGCTTCTGGATATGGACAATGTGAGGGTGGAGCATGGAGTCCTCTCAGACGGGTTTCGGCAAGGCGCCCCTTATGACGTTATTTTCGTCAACGGTGCACTGCAATCGAGGCCGGATTCGCTTCTGGGCCAGCTCGCACAGGGTGGACGGCTAGTGACCGTGATTCGCGATGGGGGGCGTGGCCACGCACATCTTTACCTAAATAACAACGGCACGATTAGCGATCGTGCAGCCTTTGACGCGCAAGTGCCCGTTTTGCCCGGCTTCGAAAAGGTTGAAACATTCGTATTTTAGCCAAGGTTTGGGCAAGGTTTAGCTTGGCAACCGCCCACTAAAGCGATGTTAATGAAATGCCTCTTTGCTAGTGCAAACCGCTTTGGGTTAGATTCGGCAAAGTCTAGCCCTGGCAATGATCGAGAAGCAAAAGCCAATGAGTCAGTCGAACCAGAACAGCGAACCAACCATGGATGAGATTCTTGCGTTCAACCGCAAAATTATTTCTGAGGACCAGCCAGAGGCTGAGCAAGAGCAACCGCAACCGGCGGAGGGGGAGAGCTCGCTCCAAATGAGCGAACCGGAGCCTCCAGCGGAGCCAACTATAGAGGAGCCGCTTGCAGCGGATTTGAGTGAACCCATTGGGGCTATCGAAGAAGAGCCGGCACGGGTGGATACGATTACCGAGGTCGATGAATCAGTAGCCTTCAGTATGGAGACCGACCTTGACGATGTCGAAGAGAGCTTGCCGGAAAACTACTCGGAAGAAGCGCCGCTCGATGACGAGTTTATCTCGTCCACCACACGTGAAGCGCTCGACGAAGCTTTTGACCAAATAGAAGAGGATCCCGCGTTGGCGCCATCGGCGGTGACAAGCGATGGAAGCGTTGAAGCTGTTTTTACCAGCGCCGTTCAGGAGGCGTTCGACCCGACCCTTCAGGCGTGGGTGGACGATCATGGCGAAGAAATTGTATCGCGGCTGTCTCCGTTGATCCGGGAGTGGATGGACGAAAATCTACCGCCCTTGGTTGAGGCAGCGGTAACAAAGGATATTTCGCGGGCTGTACGCTCACGCCGGCGCTGACCCCACGCCCAATGGGGTTGCCCCTCTGGGTTTGCCTTTGGGGCCGCCCCAGACCATCGGACTTGAAGAATGGATTTGACGATTGGACTGGGCGGCCTCCTAAAGAAGCCATTCTTGTCCAAATAGTCGCCTAGGTATTTTTCATGCTTGATAAGACTTTCAACCCCGACGAAGTCGAGGACCGCCTCTATGCGCAATGGGAGGAGGCGGGGTTGTTTCGCGCTGGGCGTCGTCCGGAGGCCGACACATTCTGCATTGTTATTCCACCTCCAAACGTCACGGGCAGCCTCCATATTGGCCATGCGTTGAACAACACGCTGCAAGACGCGATATGCCGGTTCGAACGGATGCGGGGCAAAGATGTTCTTTGGCAGCCAGGAACCGACCATGCGGGGATCGCGACCCAGCTCGTTGTCGAGCGCGAGCTGGCGAAAAGTCAAAAAAGCCGAACCGGTTTAGGACGCGAAAAGTTCCTAAAGGAAGTTTGGAAGTGGAAGGAAGAATCCGGCGGTACGATTGTCCGCCAATTGCGCAAGCTTGGAGCGTCCTGCGATTGGAGCCGCGAGTGCTTTACGATGGACGAGGGTTTAAGTCACGCCGTGCTGAAAGTATTCGTGCGGTTATATAAGGAAGGCCTGATTTACAAAGACAAGCGCTTGGTAAATTGGGAACCACGCCTGCAGACGGCGGTTTCGGATCTCGAAGTCGAAAATATCGAAATCAAAGGCAAGCTTTGGCACATAAAATACCCAATCGCAGGTGAAGAAGGACGATTCATTACCGTTGCCACCACCCGGCCTGAAACCATGTTGGGCGATGTTGCGGTTGCCGTGCACCCCGACGACGAACGCTACAAGGACCTTGTCGGCAAGAACGTGATTCTTCCGCTGGCCGATCGGCCAATTCCGATCATTGCAGACGAATATTCGGATCCCGAAAAGGGAACCGGTGCGGTAAAAATTACGCCGGCGCATGATTTCAATGATTTTGAGGTTGGCCGCAGGCACGAATTGGAACCGGTCAACATTCTTTCGCCCGATGCCGCGCTGAACGATTCGGTGCCGCAATCCTATCGTGGGCTTGATCGCTTTGAAGCGCGGACGCGCGTTGTTGCGGACCTCGAGGAACTCGGCTTGCTCGACACTATAGAAGATATTGTCCACGCGGTGCCGCATGACGAAAAGACGAAGACAGTTATTCTCGAGCCGTATTTAACGGAACAATGGTATTTGAATGTCGAACCACTTGCCGAAAAAGCGGTTGTGGCAGTTGAGGACGGGCGCACACGCATTGTCCCCGATCAATGGCGCAACGTTTATTTCAATTGGCTCAAAAACATTCAGCCTTGGTGCATCTCACGGCAACTGTGGTGGGGCCATCAAATCCCCGCTTGGTACGGACCGGTATTTAAGAACGAGCATGGCGACATTGATTTAAAGAATCTATCTGATTCAAGTTTTGTCGATAAAACGAAAAGAAAAATTTTTGTTGCCGAGAGTGAGCAAGATGCACTCGCGCAAGCCCAAGAATATTACACTGGATTGGAAGTTTCTGTAGCACTAACTCCACAGGAGGGGCATGAAGCTATTGGCGCTTTCTTTGAGGGAAGCACCAACGTAAAAATTTGGCGCGGTGAAGATGTCCTTGATACGTGGTTCTCTTCAGCTTTATGGCCGTTCTCCACCCTTGGCTGGCCGGAAGAAACGACCGAGCTAAAACGATTTTACCCTACCTCGGTTCTCATCACTGCCTTCGATATTATTTTCTTTTGGGTCGCGCGGATGATGATGATGGGATTGCACCTCAAAGGTGAAGTCCCGTTCAACGAGGTTTTCATTCATAACCGCGTGCTCGATGAGCGCGGGCAAAAGATGTCCAAGACAAAGGGGAACGTCGTCGACCCGCTTGACCTCATCGGACAATATGGCGCCGACGCATTGCGGTATTCCCTTTGCATCGCAGCCGGGCAGGGCAGAGACATCAGGCTGGGAACCAACCGGGTCGAGACCTGTCGCAATTTTGGCACCAAGCTATGGAATGCCGCACGCTTTTGCGAAATGAACGAATGCGTAAGTTCGCCTGATTTTGATCCTGCAAAGGTCAAAGCGACGGTCAATAGGTGGATCCTTGCTGAGACCGCACGGACGATAAACGAAGTCGAGCGCGGATTTCAAAGCTATCGGTTTAATGATGCCGCTAGTGCCATCTATCATTTCGTGTGGGATGTCTTTTGCGACTGGTATCTTGAGCTTATCAAGCCTGTTTTGAGCGGCACCAACGACACCGAGCGCGAAGAGGCCCGTGCAACAGCCGCCTATGTGCGCAACCAGATTTTAAAAATTCTGCACCCATTTATGCCGTTCATTACAGAGGAATTATGGGCCCGTACGGCCGAGCATGCCACTCCCAGACCAACACTTCTCATGGAAGCAAATTGGCCCAACGCCTCAGAAATTCCGCAAGATGAGGCCGCGCGCGAAGAGATAAACTGGGTCGTCGAGCTGGTAAGTGAAATTCGTTCTGTGCGCTCAGAAATGAATGTACCTGCGGCAGCGCGGGTGCCGCTTATATTAAAGGATGCGGACGAGAAAACTGGCGAGCTGCTCTTGCGCCATCGTGATGCAATCATGACGCTGGCGCGGCTGGCAAGCGCTCGAACGGGCGATGCGTTTCCCAAAGGGTCCGCACAGTTTGTTATGGGCGATGTTGTTGCCGCGCTTCCGCTTGGCGATGTCATCGATTTTGGTATAGAGCGCGCGCGATTGCAGAAAGATCGCAAGAAGGCTGACGATGAGATCGCCCGCTTCGATACCAAGCTTGCGAATGAGAAGTTTATGGCAAAGGCCCCTCAAGAGGTCATCGAAGAACAGAAAGAGAAGCGCAAGGAAGCTTTGGCAACAAAGGCACGGCTGAACGAAGCGCTCAACCGATTAAACATGTAGCCTCATAACGCGTAGACCGAAGAGTAATGCCATGACCAAATTCGACAAAGACAAACTCCCTTCACGCCATGTCACCGAAGGGCCAAGCCGTGCGCCGCATCGCTCGTACTATCACGCGATGGGTCTAACCGATGAAGACATCCATAAGCCCTTTGTCGGTGTTGCCAGCTGCTGGAACGAGGCCGCGCCATGCAACATCGCGCTCATGCGCCAGGCGCAGGCGGCAAAGAAAGGCGTGAAGAGCGCCGGTGGTACGCCGCGCGAATTCTGTACGATCACGGTAACCGACGGCATTGCCATGGGTCATGAAGGCATGAAGTCGTCGCTTGTTTCGCGCGAAGTCATTGCGGACTCAGTTGAGCTGACGGTGCGCGGTCATTGCTACGATGCGCTGGTAGGTATTGCCGGATGCGACAAATCGCTTCCCGGAATGATGATGGCGATGCTCCGTCTCAACGTTCCTTCGGTCTTTTTGTATGGCGGCACGATTAAGCCAGGCCGTTTCCAAGGCAAAGATGTGACCGTTGTCGATGTTTTTGAAGGCGTGGGTAAACATTCGGCCGGTGCGATGAGCGATGAGGATCTGCATACGCTCGAAAGCGTCGCCTGTCCGGGGGCGGGGGCCTGTGGCGGGCAGTTCACCGCGAACACGATGGCCTGCGTCTCGGAAGCGCTTGGCTTGGCGCTTCCCTATTCGGCCGGGCCGCCGGCGGAAGTGCTTGAACGGGACGATTTTGCGGTTATGGCCGGCGAGACCGTCATGGCGCTCGTAGAAATCAATTTGCGGCCACGGGATATTTGTACCCGTGAAGCATTTGAAAACGCCGCGACGGTGGTTGCCGCAACGGGCGGGTCGACAAACGCTGCGCTTCATTTGCCTGCGATGGCGAATGAGGCGGGCATTTCCTTCGACCTCTTCGATGTCGCCGAGATATTTCGCCGCACGCCCTATCTTGCAGATCTAAAACCGGGTGGGCGCTTCGTTGCAAAGGATATGTGGGAAGCCGGCGGCATGCCGATGCTGATGCGCACCCTTCTTGACGGTGGGTTTTTAAACGGTGATTGCATCACGATTACCGGAAAGACTTTGGCCGAGAATATGGAGAAGGTGAGTTTCAATACCGCGCAGGAAGTTATGCGCCCGGTGTCGAATCCGTTAGCGCCTACGGGCGGCGTTGTTGGGCTGAAGGGTAGTTTGGCGCCGGAAGGCGCAATCGTGAAAGTCGCAGGATTGAAACATTTGAAGCATCGCGGCCCCGCGCGCGTTTTTGATTGCGAAGAGGATGCGTTCGCCGCGGTTCAGGCGCGGGCCTATCAAGAGGGCGATGTTATCGTGATCCGTTATGAGGGCCCAAAGGGCGGGCCTGGCATGCGCGAGATGTTGTCCACGACTGCGGCGCTATACGGGCAGGGGATTTCAGACAAAGTTGCGCTTGTCACCGATGGGCGCTTCTCCGGCGGCACGCGCGGGCTTTGCGTGGGCCATATAGGACCGGAAGCAGCCGACGGGGGACCGATTGGGCTACTGCAGGACGGCGACATTATTGTCGTGGACGCTGAAGCCGGAACGCTGGACATCGAGCTCTCGGAACAAGAGTTGAATAACCGGCGAGCGCAATGGAAGCCGAAATCGCCTTCATTCGGTTCGGGTGCGATCTGGCGATATGCGCAAAATGTTGGGCCCGCCCGCGATGGAGCGGTAACTAATCCCGGCGCGCGAAAAGAGGTGCGGGTATACGCTGACATCTAGGCGGCGCGTTACGCTTGCGCGCGCAGTCTCGAGCCACCGGAGTTTCGGTGCCGCAGATTGTCTTTGCCCTGGTGAGCACCTATCGGATTTTTGCAGTTTGTTCCTTGCCTATCCGGTTTATACCCACACCCACTAGGGCTAGAATGGGCGCAAACCGGATATAGGGGAGCGCGCCATGGATGTTCTCGACCGCGCCGATCTCCCATTCCCGCATTCGCTACCCGAGTTCCAGCGACTTTTCCCCGATGATGCGGCCTGCGCCGCCTACCTGGAGAAAGCCCGCTGGGGAGACGGCTTTGCCTGCCCGCACTGCGGCACGGCGGGAGAGCCGTTCCACTTTGAAAACCGCCCTGGCGTCCTGCGCTGCCGCAAGTGCCGCCAGAACACCGGGCTGACGGTGGGAACAGTGATGGAGCGTAGCCACACTCCGCTGAACGTCTGGTTCTGGGCCGCTTATCTGGTCGCCAGTCAGACGCCCGGCATGTCCGCCGTGCAGTTTCAGCGGCAACTTGGTCTTTCGCGCTACGAGACGGCCTTTCAAATTCTCCACAAGCTCCGCTCGGGCATGGTGCGGCCCAACCAAGACAGGATCGGTGGACAGCCCAAGAACCATGTTGAGGTGGACGAAACCTGGGTTGGCGGGCGAACGCGTGGGGAAGGCCGTGGTGTTCACCACAAGGTTCCCGTCTCCTGTGCCATCGAGGTGCGTCATCGAAAGCCGGGCACCAAGCTCGACAACCGGAAAGACGGACGCTATGCCGGACGCGTTCGGCTCGCCGTCGTGCTCGACTGTAGTGGACCCTGCTGACGAAAGTGGAGACGTCCTGCGATAGGATTTTGATCGCAGGAGGTGCAAATGTCGAAGCAGAATGGGAACAAGGGCCGGCGGTTTGATCGGGCCTTCAAGGAAGAAGCCGTCCGTCTTTTACAGACGAGCGGGCGCAGGCAGCGGCAGATAGCAGGAGATCTTGGGATCAGCGTCAGCGCGCTCGGCCGCTGGGTCGCAGAATTGCGTGAGGAGGATTTGCTTTCCGGTCCGCATGAGGATGCAGCGAAGGAGATTACCCGTCTACGCCGAGAGCGTGATCTGGCCCGTCAGGAACGTGATCTCCTAAAAAAAGCGCTGGCCTTCTTCGCCAGGGAAAGTCGATGAGGTTCCGGTTCATCGACGCGGAGAGGGCCGGGTTGGCGATGCCGATATTCCGCCTGTGCAGACTGCTGCAGGTCAGCGTCTCAGGCTTCTACGCTTGGCGCAATCGCGGTCCAAGCCAGCGACAGCTCGATGACATGGTTCTACTCGCCCATGTCCGGGCAGCCTTTCGGCGCAGCCGCGAGAGCTACGGTGCAGAGCGGGTCCATCACGAGCTTGCCGAGAATGGGATCGAGGTTGGACGCCATAGGGTGGCTCGGCTGATGCGGGGAAATGGGTTGTCTCCAAAACGGAAACAGAAGTTCAAAAAGACGACGGACAGCCAGCACAACAAGGCCGTCGCATCGAACCTTCTCGACCAGAACTTCTCCGCCGAGGCACCCAACGAGAAATGGGCTGCCGACATCAGCTATATCTGGACGGCACAGGGCTGGCTGTACCTGGCCGTCATGCTCGACCTCTACTCCCGGCGCGTCATCGGCTGGGCCGTGGGCGCTCGCATGACCAGCGACCTACCGCTCAGGGCGCTTAACCGTGCTATCGGGCTGTGCCAACCTGGCGCCGGTGTGATCCACCATAGCGATCGGGGAAGCCAGTACTGCTCAGACGCATACCAGGCGCGCCTCGGTGAACTCGGTTTCCTCGCCTCAATGAGCGGTAAGAGAAATTGCTATGATAACGCCGTCGTCGAGACCTTCTTCAAAACCATCAAGTCAGAACTGATCTGGAGGACTGTGTTCATGTCAAGAAGCCAAGCTGAAACTGCCATAGCCGGATACATCGACGGGTTCTATAATCCAGTCCGTCAGCACTCGACGCTGGACTTCACAAGCCCCGTCAAATTCGAGGCAGAAGCAATGCAAACGGTGTAGGGCGCCTCCACTTTTCCTGGATGGGTCCAGTAGCGCCGAGTCGCTCTGTGGGTTCGTCGAGAGCACCGTCGCGCCGGGATCGCTGATCGTTACTGACGATTGGAGCGGCTATGCTGGCCTCGGTAAGCGCGGCTATGAGCACTTCGCTGTTGCCGAGCAATACCTGCCGATCATCCATCTGGTTTTCGCCAACCTGAAGACGTGGCTGATCGGGACCCACCACGGCGTTAGCCACCAGCACCTACAAGCCTACCTCAACGAGTTCACCTTCCGCTTCAACAGGCGGTTCTCCCCGTTCAACGCCTTCCGCTCATTGCTCGGCATCGCGGGCGACACCTCTACTCCAACCTATGCCGAGCTTTACTCGGGAGAGTGGCGGCACCCTACATGTAGCGGTCATGGGCGTTAACCGGATAGGCAAGGTTTATTCTTTCAATTTTCGAGAACCAATTCCGCCCTTGCGACCTGCCTCGGCGGCGAGTTCCCGATTGCGGGAGAAGCTCCGCCGATCTCCGGGCACGCTGTTGCCGCCCTTGCGGCCGGCTTCCGCTGCAAGTTTTGGGTCGCGGGAAAAGCTGTGTTTCTCCGCCGGGACGCTGCGCCCGCCCTTACGGGCGATCTCGCGCTGCTTGGCTGCATCCATGGACGCGAATCCGCGCTGAGATGAAGCTTTTACTGTGCCTTGTTCGGTACCAATATCTGCCACTACGCTACTCCCTTCATGGGTGTTTCAAGGGAGATAACGTGGCCGTAGGCGCTAACGTTCCTAAAGGAACAGCGAATTCTCGTTACAAATATCTTAGGGACGGCGAATGTCCGGGGCATCTAAACCGGCGAACCAGCTATCGGCTCGCGCCTGAGCTTCCTCGATTTGGGCTGGCGAAAGCGCGCTTGCAATCTGATCACGCGCGATTTCGGCATCTTCATCGCCCAGTGTAGCGGCAATACTAAACCATTTTTGAGCTTCAATCGTGTCGACCTCCAGGCCGCGCCCCTGCGCGAGCATCACCGACAAATTGTACTGCGCGTTCGTGTTTCCGTTTTCGGCGGAGCGCTGGAACCAGGACGCAGCCTCGGCGAGATCGGGCTCAACGCCGTTTCCGTTCGCATAGGCGATGCCAAGATTATATTCCGCGTTGGCATAACCCTGATCCGCAGCATGGCGATACCATTCGCCAGCGCGAGCGATATCTTGCGCGACGCCGCGTCCGGATTCATACATCACGGCCAGGCCGAACTGAGCCGACGCATTGCCGCGTGCTGCCGCTTTCAAATACCATTCTGCTGCACTGGCATAATCCTGATCGACGCCCACCCCTTGTGAGTACGCCAAACCCAGCGCGGCTTGCGCAGCGCCAACCGCATCGCTTATTAATTCGACTTGGTCGGCGGCCTCAAAATACCAATCGATGGCCTCGTCAAAATCCTGCTCGACGCCTGCTCCGCGCGCATAAGCATTGCCGATGGCGAATTGCGCGTCGACAAAGTCTTGGTCGGCGGATTCTTCGAACCAGTAGGCCGCTTGTTCATAGTCTTGAGCGACCCCTTCGCCGCGCGAGTAGGCGAGGCCCAGCTGATATTGCCCCGCGATATGACCTTGCTCGGCCGCCAGAGAAAACCACGCGACCGCCTGTTCCGGGTCGAGAGGAGCTCCGGTTCCGCTTTGATAATTTTGCGCGAGAATGAATTGCGCCGCCGCGTTCCCTTCATCCGCCAATGCACCAAGCGCATCCGGGCCCTGTGCCTGCGCGGTCTCGGCTGCGGCGCGGGTCTCGTCCGAGTTGGTGACGGTATTACGTGAACAGGCGCTCGCGGTCAGCTGAACCAACACAATGGCAAAGACCGCGGCGGCAAATCTATTGAATGCGCTGCGATTTATCATTGTCCATAGGTCCACGTGATTTTCATCATTAGGAAATAACCACATTAGTCAGCTCAAATTCTATAGGCATGGATGGCCATTGAGATAATTCACCGCGTCTGATCGCGCTTTTCTGGACTAACTATAGATAATGTGCAGGCAAGAAGGGGCTATCGTCTCGACTCCGCCGGCCCGGCTGCGGCTTTGGGGATGTCCCGGTCGATGTTGAAAAGTTGAGGTAGGTGTCGCTCTCCTGGAGCCGTTAGGCTCCGGGTGCTGCAAACCCAAAAGGGGGAACGACACCATGGGAAATAATATCCATAGTTCCAGCCGCCCGAAAGCCCTTGCCCCCTCGATTCCTATGCCGCCGCTGGCGGACGCGATGTCCGCCAAATCAATGTTTCCTGACGTTTCTTGCCATCTCTACCCATCCACAAAAGTTGGATTCTCATTTGATTTATTTCTCTCATTGTCTTGTAGTGTCCGCCATAGTCCATCACAATCTCAATCTTAGGGATGGGTATGGAGATGGTAAATGGCAAATCAAATTGGACGCCTCAAGGCTCTAACGGTCACCCGGACTAAGGAGAAGGGGCTCTATGCCGATGGAGGGGGCCTGTACCTCCAAATTTCGGCTGCAGGGACCAAATCCTGGATCTTCCGGTATCGCTGTGATCGGCGCTGTAGAGCGCCAGGGTAGCGTTGCCGCCAAGGTAGTTGCCAAGGACAAGATGAAGGGCATCCACATGCGGGCCTTTGTCAAAGAGCGCGTAGATACCGGAAACGCCAGCTTAATGACGGACGAATACAAAGCCTATATTGGAATGTCCAAGGTTCTTCCGCACGATGTTATTAGGCATTCTGACTGGTACGTGGATGGCGACATTCACACCAACACCATTGAGGGGTTCTGGGCGCTCCTGAAGCGCGGCATGTTCGGCCAGTTCCACAGCGTGAGCCGGAAACACCTTCAAAAATATGTCGATGAGTTTTGTTTCCGCTATAATCTTCGCAAGGCTGACCCGTTTATGGCCTTCGATATGACGATTAACCGGGGATTGGGAGTGAGATAATGGCGAAGGGTGTGCCAAAGGCAACTCATACTGGGGAACTGAAAATAGGCCCTGTTACAATTGATTGTGCTGTTCTTGAGGACGGCACGCGCGTTCTTACTCAATCCGGCTTTCTTTCCGCGCTGGGCCAATCAACCAAACCAGCGGGCCACAGAATAGGTTTCGAAGAAGTAGCCCCCTTTTTGGCCTCAAACAACCTAAAACCGTTTGTAAGCAAAGAGTTAACAGCTTCGACAACAAAGATAAGATTCAGCCCTTTTCGCGGTGGACGCGCCGTTGGGTATAAGGCGGAACTTCTTCCACAAGTTTGCGAGGTATATTTAGCGGCGCGGGATGCTGGCGTACTAATGTCCTCGCAACTCCTCTCCGCCGCCGCATGCGATCTTCTCATGCGAGGCTTTGCCCGCCTCGGCATCATCGGGCTTGTCGACGAGGCCACCGGCTATCAGCGTGTACGCGAGGAGCGGGCGCTTGCGACGATATTGGAGCGGTACATCGCCAAAGAGTTCAAACCCTGGAGCAAGACGTTCCCCTATGAGTTCTACGAGCTGATCTACAAACTCAAACACTGGCCAGGGCCGGACGGCCATAAGCGCACACCCCTTATCGGCCAATATACCAACGACGTTGTCTATGACCGTCTCGCTCCTGGCGTGTTGGCCGAGTTGAAGCGCCTCAACCCGAAACTGCCAACCGGTCGTCGGAAAACCACGCATCACCAATGGTTCACGCCGGACTTCGGCCACCCGAAGCTGAAGGAACATTTGGTTGGCGTGATGGCCCTCATGCGCGCCGCGCCAAATTGGACCGTGTTTACGCGCAGCCTTCAGCGCGCATACCCGAAGCTGAATGAAACAATACCGTTACCGCTGGACGATTGACTCCCGTCACGCACTTAGCCCACAATCTTCCTTGCCTACCCGGTTAACGCCCATGACCGCTACATGTAGGGTGCCGCCACTCTCCCGAGTAAAGCTCGGCATAGGTTGGAGTAGAGGTGTCGCCCGCGATGCCGAGCAATGAGCGGAAGGCGTTGAACGGGGAGAACCGCCTGTTGAAGCGGAAGGTGAACTCGTTGAGGTAGGCTTGTAGGTGCTGGTGGCTAACGCCGTGGTGGGTCCCGATCAGCCACGTCTTCAGGTTGGCGAAAACCAGATGGATGATCGGCAGGTATTGCTCGGCAACAGCGAAGTGCTCATAGCCGCGCTTACCGAGGGCGGCATAGCCGCTCCAATCGTCAGTAACGATCAGCGATCCCGGCGCGACGGTGCTCTCGACGAACCCACAGAGCGACTCAGCGCTACGGTCGAGCACGACGGCGAGCCGAACGCGTCCGGCATAGCGTCCGTCTTTCCGGTTGTCGAGCTTGGTGCCCGGCTTTCGATGACGCACCTCGATGGCACAGGAGACGGGAACCCTGTGGTGAACACCACGGCCTTCCCCAAGCGTTCGCCCGCCAACCCAGGGTTCGTCCACCTCAACATGGTTCTTGGGCTGTCCACCGATCCTGTCTTGGTTGGGCCGCACCATGCCCGAGCGGAGCTTGTGGAGAATTTGAAAGGCCGTCTCGTAGCGCGCAAGACCAAGTTGCCGCTGAAACTGCACGGCGGACATGCCGGGCGTCTGACTGGCGACCAGATAAGCGGCACAGAACCAGACGTTCAGCGGAGTGTGGCTACGCTCCATCACTGTTCCCACCGTCAGCCCGGTGTTCTGGCGGCACTTGCGGCAGCGCAGGACGCCAGGGCGGTTTTCAAAGTGGAACGGCTCTCCCGCCGTGCCGCAGTGCGGGCAGGCAAAGCCGTCTCCCCAGCGGGCTTTCTCCAGGTAGGCGGCGCAGGCCGCATCATCGGGGAAAAGTCGCTGGAACTCGGGTAGCGAATGCGGGAATGGGAGACCGGCGCGGTCGAGAACATCCATGGCGCGCTCCCCTATATCCGGTTTGCGCCCATTCTAGCCCTAGTGGGTGTGGGTGTAAACCGGATAGGCAAGCAATCTTCCTGCAACTATTGTGCAGAGACCCCGCTTTGCTGGGTTATCTGCTGAATATAACAGCCTTACGACGCGGTTTGGGGTAGCTCCTCTGGCCTTGGCGCATCGCGGGACTAAATACCTTTAGTAAGGTGGGAGGAGATCATAATGTACCGTAATTTAGGTGTTGTATTGTTGGCACTCGGCTTGACAAATTGTGCTTCAATTATCGACGGAACAACACAGGAAATAGTTATAAACACGAATCCGACCGACGCCTGCTGTGTTTTGAATAGACAAGGCGTCTCCATCGGGACCGTGGAACAAACGCCCGGTGGCGTCACCATCCAGAAAACAAAAGAAGATATTACGGTTGTCTGCGACAAAGAGGGATACCAGACGGCCACGCACCTTTCCAACTCTGGAATCCAGGGTTCGACATGGGGAAATATTGTTCTCGGCGGGGGTGTTGGCTGGGCGATAGACTCTGCCAGAGGGGCCGATAATTACTATGAAACCCCAGTGAATATTACCCTCTTGCCTGAAGGGTAGGAATCGACTGCGGAAATACCATTATCTAGGCAATTCCAAAAGAAAAACTGGCCCGAAACCGAGAAACCCATCCGCTTTTCGATACCGAGGGAATCACCCGTCATCTCGAAACGGCCTTTGTAACGATGTGGACTTGCTATCGAGAGAGCAGGCCGCCTAGGGCATTCGCCGTCGGAGGCTGAGACCCAAGGTCGACCATCCTCGAATAAACGCAGTCTCCTATTGAATTTGCAGGGTGCAACAAAGCGCTTTTGGCGCTTGTGCTTCTTTGTCGTTGAGAGTTCGAGGCGATTCGCAATCCCCAATCCTATTTGGTGATCAATTATGTCTGGGAATCAGCTGTGGACTCACCTAGGTCTGAATTCGCGCGATAAATAGGAGCACCAGCCCAAAATATTCAGCGTGTAAGCGTTGTAGCTATGTGACAGTTAGAAAAATTGGTTCATGGGGCCGGTAGCCGTTCCGAGGGCCAAATATATCTAACTAATTGATATCCCTAATATTATTCTAATTACCCTTGAATCCTTTAACTAAAATTATGTCCGGGATATTTATACTTTCCTAGTAATTATATTTTGACGAACGCTCATTCTATGTATATTGCCTACACAATATGAAGGGATATTCTTGGGGAGGAAGCGGCGATTTTCTTGCACTTCTTAAGGATGGAATTGATTTGTTTACGTCAACTTTTGTTGTGGGCGCCAACAACGCGGTCGCATTTTCTGGGGAATTAGCAATGAATTCAGTAGCTTCTAGGGTACGTGGTTCGCGCGCGTCTAATCTCGCTGCGCTTTTAGGTACCGCGTCATTCGTCGCAATTGGGAGCGGCGCGGCGCAAGCTCAGGTAGCGGAAGTCGTGATCACAGGTTCGTTGATCGCCGGTGCTGGTGCTGTCGGCGTTCCGGTTACAGCGGTGGGCGAGGAAGAATTCCTAGAACAGGGTGCCATTACCGTTGCGGACATGCTCTACAGCGTGCCCTCGCTCCAGGTCGATGCGTCACTGACGTCCCTACGTGGTGGCGGTACGACCGGTTATGGCCAAAATGTTGCTATTCATGGCTTTGAAGGTTCCGGCGGCGACGCCATCACCCTGATGACCATCAATAACCGTCGTTGGCCAATTCAAGGCCATGGAGGCGACACGGTCGACCCCTCGATTATCCCCCAGCTAGCGGTCGAGCGTGTTGATATTCTGACAGCAGGTGCGTCTGCGGTTTATGGTTCGGACGCCATTGTCGGTGTTATCAACGTCATCTTGAAGCGCAACTTCGAAGGCTCGGTCAGCCAGGTCAACTTCTCGACCCCGGTTCATATCAGCCAAGGCTTTAAGGTTACCGCGAGCCATCTCCACGGAGTCAGCTGGGATACGGGTAACATCACTCTGACGGGTGAAGCCTATTTCCACCAGCGCGTTCGGGCCTCGGCCATTGGTCGCGATAAATACACCACCAATTTTAGCGAAACCGGCAACCTCGGCTATGACATCACGCCGACCGCGCTAAGTCATCCTGGAATTGTCATGCTTGGCCGGCCCCGGGGTCCGGAATCAGATGCGGTATCCGGTGACACGCCGGGTGGCGTGCTCACCGACAACCCCAATTTCTACTCGGCATACCCCGATGGTATTCCGGACGATTTCAATCCCATTACCGGGACGCGTTTTTGCTCAAATTGTTACAGCATGCCGCATGGCATCGGCCAGGTATACGACGGTTCGCCCGAACCGGCAGGAAATTGGACTGCCATCGCGGCCAATAAATGGACTATTGGGCAGCGCAATGAAGAGAACCAGCGGATCAATTACGACGATAGCTGGGCACTGCCGCAAATGCAGCGCGAGGCCTTTGTCGGCACGCTCAACCAGGTTTTGACAGACGATTTATTTGGCCTGGGCGAAGTGGAACTTCACGGCACGATGTTCTACTCCAACCGTAAAGGCCAGATGCATTTCGGCATCAACACCAATAGTGGTAACTCGCGCGAACACGCTTCTTTCCGCAGAGCGGATAGAGGCGCCTCTGTTTCGCTTGACAATCCGTATATTCCGACGGGCATCTTGGCGGCGTTGACCGCCAACCGGCAGGCTCATACGGATTATTTCTTCGAGCAGGAACTCGACGATCTTTACAATGACTCATTTGACGATTGGATTTCCAATTATGCGTTGGATCCCGACAATCCGACCGCGGGCGAGCTTGAGGACGCTAAGGCGTCTGGTCTCGACGAAAGGAACGACGCGGATAATCGTGCCGCCGCCTTGACCGCCGCGGAGCGTTCTTCGAACCGTGATGGCGACCTTCAAGTGCAAATTAATGCGACACCGTACATGGGCAGCGCATCGCGCATCAGTTTTGAAAACGTCGCCACCCGTTATGAATTCGGGTTTAACTTCAACAGCCTGCCATTTGGCTGGATCGGCGACATGTTCTATTCGATGAGTAACGAGCAGAACGACACGCAGTCGACCGTGACGATCAACCGGGACCGCGCTTTTGCGGCTTTGGGTGGTACGGTCGGCGCGGATGCACCGTTCACGGAATACACCAAGCCGGACGACGTTCCTTTTCTTAACATTTTCTGCGACGCGCTCACATACGGAACGGCTTGTAACTCGCGCAAGACACTGGATTACATCCTAGGTAGCCGATTGCAGAATAATCAATGGCGCATTCGCCACTTAGGAGCTAATTTTTCCGGCCCGTTATTCGAGCTTCCCTCGGGTGAGATCCTCGCCGGTATTAGTACCGAGCATACTTCGCAGCATTTTTGGGTCAATAATTACGGCAATCATGGAACTGCCCATGGTCAGGCCCTCAAAGCTGAAGAACTTGAAGTTGCGACTCGCGTCGCGCACGCCTTCTTCGGCCAGTTGAATATTCCGGTATTGGGCGGGGAATGGTCGATCCCAGGATTTGTCGAAGGTCTCGATGTCGAGTTCGGCTATCGCGTCGATAAATACGACTTCCAAGATTCATATATTAAGACCCCGAAAGTTCAGGCGACATTGCTACTCGGCCAAGGCATTTCGCTTCGTGGTGCGTGGGGCAAGTCCTTCCGCGCTCCGGGCTTCGCCCAAACTGGGGTATCCACGGGCTCGCGTGCCATTGGTGCCAACCGCCTGCAGGGTGCCGGTAGCGACGATTTCTTGTTCGATTGCAGCAATGAGGAAAATGGGTCGGCGTCAGGCACTGCGGCTCCGGGTTCGGCGACGGCTGCGTTTAATCCCGCTTGCTTAGGCGGTGCCGGGTTTGAAGAGTTCGACGTACCACCCGTCGTTGAAATCGCCGGCGGCTCCGGGCTTGGCAGCTTTGCCCGAGGGGTCTCGCAAGCGTTGCGTCCGGGCGGGCCGCCAAAGGGATTGGGTCCGGAAACTGCCGAGCAATATGTCTTTGGCTTTAATATCGCACCTCTCGATGGCATTTTTGCCGGTCTTAATCTTGATGTTTCCTATTTTAACATCAAAATCTCCGACACGATCCGCGGCGACGAGTCCGGCAACCAGGATCCGGATAATCCACTGGCACGGCATCTTTTCCTCCTCCGCCCATCGCGTGTTGGAGGGTTCTTAGACAACGGCGCAAATGATGCGGAATTCGATGCGATCATAGCTGCGTTTGCGGCACTGCCGGCATCGACCTCGACCTTCGATAGATTCCTGCCAGTTGACGCCATTATGGATGGCGCCAATGCCAACCTTGGTTTCATTCAATTAAAAGGTATCGACTGGAGTTTCCGCTATGATTGGGACATGGGCAATTTGGGCTCGTTCCACGTTGGAAACAGCGGCTATTTTGAAATCGATCAGCTGGAACAAGCCAATTCAGAAAGCCCGGTTGAATCGCTCTATGGCGGCGTGACCGGTGATGACGGCGTGCGCCAGGGCGAGAATTCCGGTGCTCAAATGCAGCGCTTACGCACTCGAGCCGGTTGGACCGATGGCACCTGGAGCACCACCCTCTTCGCTACCACGTGGCTCCATCAAGGTCCGAACACCAATATCAGACTGCCGGGCTGTTTCTGGGAACCCGGGTTCGGCGAAGGAGATTGCTATCCCGGCTCACCCTATTACCCGCAGGCAAATCCCGATGGAGGCTTTTATAATACCTCTCCGGGCTGGACACAGTTTGATGTCAACTTCTCCTACAATACCGGGATGATGCCCACGAACTCGTATCTGCAAAACTTGAACATTTCTCTGACCGTCAACAACTTCCTTGATGCAGATCCTCCCTTTACTTACAACTCGCGCGGCAGGGCCCGCGAAATCCGCGCTTATGACGATCGTTTCGCAGAGCTCGGTCGTTTCGCCAGCCTTACCCTTACCAAGACCTGGTAAAGCTTCAGCGTAAGATTGTTGAATAGTTTCAGGCCGCGATCCGAAAGGATCGTGGCCTTTTCTTTTTTGACTTCAACTATTGCGACATGACCTTCTCGCAATTTTACAGTTTGCCAAAATTGCGAACCCCTAGGTCGTGTTGCTGCAAAACATTTTAATGTTCGTTCCTTGCCTATCCGGTTAACGCCCATGACCGCTACATGTAGGGTGCCGCCACTCTCCCGAGTAAAGCTCGGCATAGGTTGGAGCAGAGGTGTCGCCCGCGATGCCGAGCAATGAGCGGAAGGCGTTGAACGGGTAGAACCGCCTGTTGAAGCGGAAGGTGAACTCGTTGAGGTAGGCTTGTAGGTGCTGGTGGCTAACGCCGTGGTGGATCCCGATCAGCCACGTCTTCAGGTTGGCGAAAACCAGATGGATGATCGGCAGGTATTGCTCGGCAACAGCGAAGTGCTCATAGCCGCGCTTACCGAGGCCAGCATAGCCGCTCCAATCGTCAGTAACGATCAGCGATCCCGGCGCGACGGTGCTCTCGACGAACCCACAGAGCGACTCGGCGCTACGGTCGAGCACGACGGCGAGCCGAACGCGTCCGGCATAGCGTCCGTCTTTCCGGTTGTCGAGCTTGGTGCCCGGCTTTCGATGACGCACCTCGATGGCACAGGAGACGGGAACCTTGTGGTGAACACCACGGCCTTCCCCACGCGTTCGCCCGCCAACCCAGGTTTCGTCCACCTCAACATGGTTCTTGGGCTGTCCACCGCTCCTGTCTTGGTTGGGCCGCACCATGCCCGAGCGGAGCTTGTGGAGAATTTGAAAGGCCGTCTCGTAGCGCGAAAGACCAAGTTGCCGCTGAAACTGCACGGCGGACATGCCGGGCGTCTGACTGGCGACCAGATAAGCGGCCCAGAACCAGACGTTCAGCGGAGTGGGGCTACGCTCCATCACTGTTCCCACCGTCAGCCCGGTGTTCTGGCGGCACTTGCGGCAGCGCAGGACGCCAGGGCGGTTTTCAAAGTGGAACGGCTCTCCCGCCGTGCCGCAGTGCGGGCAGGCAAAGCCGTCTCCCCAGCGGGCTTTCTCCAGGTAGGCGGCGCAGGCCGCATCATCGGGGAAAAGTCGCTGGAACTCGGGTAGCGAATGCGGGAATGGGAGATCGGCGCGGTCGAGAACATCCATGGCGCGCTCCCCTATATCCGGTTTGCGCCCATTCTAGCCCTAGCGGGTGTGGGTGTAAACCGGATAGGCAAGGTTCGTTCATACCAAGTGCTAATATATGGGGATGGTTGCTGTTAGTTACACGTCTTAATTTTGAGTTCTAAGCTTCCAAGTCCCCATGGCGCTAAGCTTCTTGATGCATCAAAGGCTCGATGCTTCGCTTTTAAATTATCAATCAGCGTGGCCACGCGTGCTTATTTCGAAAACCCCATTCACGGCTTTCGATCTTCGTCACGACTAGTACCGCTTCAATGTAATTGCGTGCCAGAGCTGTCCGGCTCTTTGCTGACATGCATGTGCCAATGTATAGCGTTTTGAAGAAGTTCACGCGAATCGCTGAAGGCGAGTTTATTCTTGATTCGCGTGCAATAGGCTTGGATGGTCTTTACGCTCAAATGAAGTTCTTCGGCTATGTCGCGTGGACTACGACCTTGGCCAAGAAAGGAATAGACCTCAAATTCCCTTTGACTGAGTCGATCGACAAGGGAGTTGCTCGTCAGCGTTTCTCCATTAACGAATCGTTTTGCGAATTCCGCCTTAAGATCCAAACTCAGGTAAATGCCGCCTTGGAGCACATCTGTGATGGCTTCAATTACGTGTTCAGCAGACTCGGTTTTCATTATGTAGCCGCTGGCGCCGGCACGGATTACCCGTTCCGCATATATCCTTTCTTCAAGTTCGGAAAGCACAAGAATTTTTATTTTGGAATTGTGCGCATGTAAATGTTTGATTGTTTCAAGGCTAGGGGTGAAGTGAAACAAAATATCCAAGGCAACGAGATCAGGTTCTTCCTCCAGAATTTCTTGTTTAGCTTTAATTGTATTTCCTGATTGGCCGCAAATGTATAAGCCATTTCGGGAAAAAATTGTTGAAAGCCCCCCGCGCATTATTGGATTTTCATCGAGAATGAATACACGCGCATCTAGTACGGATGTTGCCGCCGTTCCTGCCCTTGACATACTACCCCCTATCGCAAAATGCCTTCGGTACTCCTAACTTCCCCAAATTGGGACTACACGTTTGTCAGGCTAGCACCTACTGGGTGCTATACCTATCTTTTACCTTCTAGCGCAAAAATGTGGATAAAAGCTGCTGAAATTACTGCCTTTTCCTACTTCGATGTCCGCGCCTTGGGGCTACTAATTTTATTTGGCTGACGGTGTTTTGTCCGCTTTTAAAGGCCGCCGCTCGCAAATTTGTGGGCTATGTAGATCACCTACCTACAATCTTCACTAAACAAATCGTATTTCAAAATGAGATGAAACCCGTAATTTCGCCTCACATACATCCTCTCGGTCAATCGTTAAACATTCAATACGACTTAAATATGCAGTGGCAGTTGCCGTTCGGCGCGGCCTTTTGTGCGTTGCTCGAATGGTACGTTTACGAGTTGCAACGGCATGTGGGGCAAACGATCTGAGTACGGATCTTAGTTTTGGTGAGACCAAATTAACAATCGATTGGTTCGGGGGAATTAGAAATGAATTCAGGAGCTTCTAGGGTACGTGGTTCGCGCGCGTCTAATCTCGCTGCGCTTTTAGGTACCGCGTCATTCGTCGCGATTGGGAGCGGCGCGGCGCAAGCTCAGGTAGCGGAAGTCGTGATCACAGGTTCGTTGATCGCCGGTGCTGGTGCTGTCGGCGTTCCGGTTACCGCGGTGGGCGAGGCAGAATTCATAGAACAGGGTGCCATTACCGTTGCGGACATGCTCTACAGCGTGCCCTCGGTCGAGGTCGATGCGACACTGACGTCTCTACGTGGTGGCGGTACGACCGGTTATGGCCAAGACGTTGCCATTCATGGCTTCTCGGGCTCCGGCGGCGACGCTATCACCCTGTTGACCATCAATAACCGTCGTTGGCCAATTCAAGGCCATGGCGGCGACACGGTCGACCCCTCGATTATCCCCCAGCTAGCGGTCGAGCGTATTGATATTCTGACAGCAGGTGCCTCTGCGGTTTATGGTTCGGACGCCATTGTCGGTGTTATCAACGTCATCTTGAAGCGCAACTTCGAAGGCTCGGTCAGCCAGGTCAACATCTCGACCCCGGTTCATATCAGTCAAGGCTTTAAGGTTGCTGCGAGCCATCTCCACGGCATCAGCTGGGATACGGGTAACATCACCCTGACGGGTGAAGCCTATTTCCACCAACGCGTCCGCGCCTCGGCCATTGGTCGCGACAAATACACCACCAATTTTTCCGATTTTATTGGTTTTGACCCAACGCCGACCGCATTGAGCCATCCTGGCATCATCATGCTTGGCCGCCCCCGGTCTCCGGATGACGATGCGGTATCCGGTGACACGCCGGGTGGCAACCTCACCGACAACCCCAATTTCTACTCGGCATACCCCAATGGTACCCCGGACGGCTTCAATGCCGTCAACGGGACGCGTTTTTGCTCAAATTGTTACAGCCTGCCGCATGGCATCGGCCAGGTATACGACGATTCGCCCGAACCGGCAGGAAATTGGACTGCCATCGCGGCCAATAAATGGACTATTGGGCAGCGCAATGAAGAGAACCAGCGGATCAATTACGACGATAGCTGGGCGCTTCCGCAACAAAACCGCGAGGCCTTTGTCGGCACGCTCAACCAGGTTTTGACAGACGATTTATTTGGCCTGGGCGAAGTGGAACTTCACGGCACGATGTTCTACTCCAACCGTAAAGGCCAGATGCATTTCGGCATCAACACCAATAGTGGTAACTCGCGCGAACACGCGTCTTTCCGCAGAGCGGATAGAGGCGTGATAGTACCCTACGAAGACGACGGGCTGGAAAAGGCCAACCCCTATATTCCGACGGGCATCATAGCCGCATTGCAAGCCAACCGGCAGGCTCATACGGATTATTTCTTCGAGCAGGAACTCGACGATCTTTACAATGACTCATTTGACGATTGGATTTCCAATTATGCGTTGGATCCCGACAATCCGACCGCGGGCGAGCTTGAGGACGCTAAGGCGTCTGGTCTCGACGAAAGGAACGACGCGGATAATCGTGCCGCCGCCTTGACCGCCGCGGCGCGTTCTTCGAGCCGTGATGACGACCTTATGGTGCAAATTAATGCGACACCGTTCTTAGGCAGTTCGTCGCGTATCAATTTTGAAAATATCGCCACCCGTTATGAATTCGGGTTTAACTTCAACAGCCTGCCACTTGGCTGGATCGGCGACGTTTTCTATTCGATGAGTAACGAGCAGAGCAACACGCGTTCCACCGCGATGATCAACAGAGATCGTGCTCATGCGGCTGTGGGCAATGAGATCGGCGATGAGTTCCCATTTCAGGCATACACCAAACCGGACGATGTTCCTTTTCTGAACCTCTTCTGCGATGCACTCACACATGGAACGGCTTGTAACGCGCAAAAGACACTGGATTACATCGGTGGTTCGCGTCTTCAGCAAAATCAGTGGCGCATTCGCCAGTTAGGAGCTAATTTCTCCGGACCGTTATACGAAATTCCCTCGGGTGAGATCCTCGCCGGTCTTAGTACCGAGCACACTTCGCAGCATTTCTGGTTCAGAGATACTTCCAATCATGGGACTGCCCACGGTCAGTCCCTTCCCTCTGAAGAGCTTGAAATCGCAACTCGCGTCGCGCATGCCTTCTTCGGTCAGTTGAACATTCCAGTATTGGGCGGGGACTGGTCGATCCCAGGATTTGTCGAAGGTCTCGATGTCGAGCTCGGCTATCGCGTCGATAAATACGACTTCCAAGATTCGTACATTAAGACACCGAAAGTTCAGGCGACATTGCTTCTCGGCCAAGGTATTTCGCTCCGTGGTGCGTGGGGCAAGTCCTTCCGTGCTCCGGGTTTCAGCCAGTCTGGGTCGACCGCTGGCTCGCGCGCCTTAGGGGTCAACCGCTTGGGCGGTGCCGGTAGCGACAACATCTTATTTGACTGTAGTAATGAGGATAATTCTACGCCTTCGGGAACAGCGGCTCCGGGATCGGCAACGGCGCTGATGAATCCGAGCTGCCTTATCGGTTCTGGGGACGCTGCATTCTTCGCACCGGCTGTCATTGATCTTGCCGGCGGCTCCGGCCTTGGCGATTATGCCCGCGGGCTCCCGGAGTCTTTGCGTCCGGGCGGACCACCTAAGGGCTTGGGCCCGGAAACTGCGGAGCAATATGTCTTTGGCTTTAATATCGCACCTCTCGATGGCATTTTTGCCGGTCTCAACTTTGATGTTTCCTATTTCACCATCAAAATCTCCGACACCATCCGTGGCGACAACTCCGGTGGCGGGGATCCCGACAATGCTCTGTCGCGGCATCTCTGGATTGTCCGCCCATCGCGTGTTGGAGGTGTCTTAGACAACGGCCAAGGTGATTCCGAATTCGATGCAATCGTCACAGCGCTTGGGGCTCTGCCGGCAGCCACCGCGACCTTTGATAGGTTCGCTAAGACGGAAGCCATCACGGATGGCGCCAATGCCAACCTTGGGTTCATTGAGTTTAGCGGTATCGACTATAGTTTCCGCTATGATTGGGACATGGGCAATTTGGGCTCATTCCATGTTGGAAACGCCGGCTATTACGAACTCAATTCTCGGGCACAAGCCAACGAGGAGGTGCCGGTTGAATCGGACTATGACGGCTTTATCGACGAGAACGGTGTACGCCAGGGTGAGAATTCAGGCTCCCGTCTACAGCGTGTTCGCAGTCGTGCCGGCTGGACCAACGGCACCTGGAGCACGACATTCTTCGCTACCACGAGATTCCATCAGGCTCCGAGCACCGGCCTCAGGCTGCCCAACTGTTTCTGGCAGACCGGGTTCGGCACAGGCGATTGCTATTCCGGCTCACCTTACTATCCGCAGGAGAATCCCGAAGGAGGCTTTTACAATACGTCTCCGGGCTGGACGCAGTTTGATGTCAACTTCTCCTACAATACCGGGATGATGCCCACGAACTCGTATCTGCAAAACTTGAACATTTCTCTGACCGTCAACAATTTCCTTGATGCAGATCCTCCATTCACGTTCAACTCGCGCGGCAGGGCCCGCGAAATCCGCGCATTTGACACGCGCTTCTCCGAACTCGGACGTGTTGTCAGCCTTTCCCTTACCAAGACCTGGTAATGCTTAAGCGTAAGATTGTTGAATAGTTTCAGGCCGCGATCCGAAAGGCTTGCGGCCTTTCTCTTTTGCGCCTTGTTTGGTTGGTCTGCGAAAAAAAACTCTCGGCGCCAAAGCCGTTGGCAACTAATGTTGGAAATCTCTTTGCCGGAGACGGCAGCTATATGGCAGGCTATTTGGAAACGGCTTTGAGTGCCCCGGCAAGACCCGCAGGTGTCGCTCTATGGGGTCCATGAAAAAACACCCAGGATGACAATGTCCGAAAAAGTATCGCTGTCGAGCTAGAAATGACGTTGCTCTATGAGGCAGGCGTCCCTCGTATATTTGTCAGGGTTTTACCTCTTCGTTATATGAGGTAATTCTAGGGCAACGCATAGTCCAGAAACTCCGATGCATGGATGGCTCTTGGTAGTTGAGGAAATACATCTTTTTGGCGTTCCCGTTGCGAAAGTGGCAGTGCATGAGACACTGGCTCTCAAAGAACAATATTTGTCTGAAATATTGCGGCGCTATGAGGCAGATTCACTAAAAAAGGCACCCGACTATGAGAGTGACAGAATTCACACCAGCTTCGGATTGGAAAACGAAGAGCAGGTGATTCATCCGATGCCTGCCACCTATGACCAGCTAATGCGGCGGTTCGTCGGTTCGGATCACTTCCATGCACTCGTTTGGCACAGCGTCTACTGGTCGGGTCGCGAATACCAGGAACGACGTCACCAATTACCCGGTCATTTTTCGTTTATGCACTTTCTTGCCTTTGATCCTGCAGAGCACAAGCGACCCATCTTTTACTCTCCGGATGAATTAACGAGGCTCCACTGCCATGATTCCATGCAGCCTGAGGCCTGGTCTGATGAGGCAAAAATCGATTTCTACGCAGGTGATGCCTTGGTCTTTCCTGCTTATTTGGAATACGCGATCCCACCGGGGGACTACAAGAACCCCATGATCATCGTTTCCATAAATGTAACCGCGCTCGGGTATGACCAGGGGAACACGCCCAGAGGCTATAATTATGGCGATTAGAACCAAGCGCCTGTTTACGGTTCCAATCAAAAAAACACGGCTGGCAGAGACTGAAGCTTTAAAGCAGCGGTTCCTGCCGGACATGTTGCAGCGATACAAAGATAGCCCATATGAAAAACCCGACTTCTGGACAACGGATCGCATTCATAGCAGCTTTGGCGCGCAGGACAGCAAAAAGCACCCGATCGTTTCCATGCCGGATGAGTATGCTGAGTTTGTGCGCAAAATAATTTCTCCTTCCCGGTTTGACGTTCAACTTTGGCACAATATCTATTGGACGGGGCAGGAGTACCAAGAGCGGCATCACCACGTACCTTGCCACCTCTCCATGATTCATTTTTTGGTTTTCGATAAAGCTGAGCACAAGCCACCAATCTTTTATGATCCCGCGAGACTCACGAAAGCCTCATGCCGACACCAAGGCGTCCCGTCGGAGTATTGGCGGGAAAAGGATTCGATTGCTGTTGATGAAGGGGACGTTTTAATCTTTCCGTCCTATCTGGTGCACCACGTCCCGCCGGGAATATACAGCAAGCCTCGGGTTACCGTCTCTATGAACGTGACGTTTCTTGGAGATTGAGCCGCGGGCCAGTCTGCACGGTGCGGTCGATGCGTATCATCGCATTCTTAAGCAACGGAACATTTCTGACGCGAAACAATCCGAAGAACTGTTATTTCTAGCTCATCACCGCGATATGTTCCGGGTGATCTTGGAAATGGAAAATCTACGATATACGAACGAGCGACCGCGCAGAAAACGTGACCTCACGGTCTGTCGACACACCTACATTTCCTTCCGGCTGCTCTACGGCGCCAACGCCTATGATATTGCTAACAACTGCCGGACTGTCAACGGCGGAGCAAAATTAGTCCACCCGGGCGGAGCAAAACTAGTCCACTTAACGTTATGCGGTACGCGGTGTTGGGGGGTTGTCCCGGTAGTCCATAGGAGGGACCCGCGCTGCTTAGTGTAGCGCTCGCGTTACGCGGAGCGAAGCAGCGTGGGAGGTTCCTGTGGACCCACCGGGTCAACCATTGCACCGGCGGTTAAGCAGGTATTTTTGGGGATTTCCGCCGTTTTTGGCTTTGGTTGAGACGATAGCTCTCGCCGTTCATTTCCAGGATATGGACATGGTGGGTGAGGTGGTCCAGCAAAGCCCCGGTCAGGCGTTCCGAGCCGAATATCTCCGTCCACTCATCGAACGGCAAGTTGGAGGTCACCAGGATCGAGCCCCGCTCGTAGCGCTGGCTGAAGACTTCGAACAGCAGCTCGGCGCCGGTCTTCGAGAGCGGCACGAAGCCGAGTTCGTCGATGATCAGAAGGTGATGCTTTGCCAGTTGCTTCTGCAGGCGCAACAGGCGTTTTTCATCCCTGGCCTCCATCAGTTCATGAACCAGGGCAGCGGCCGTGAGGAAGCCGACGGAGAGCCCCTTTTGGCAGGCCGCCAGACAGAGACCGAGGGCGATATGGGTCTTGCCGGTGCCTGAGTTGCCGAGCGCGATGATATTCTCACGACGCTCGACGTATTCGCATCGCGCCAACTCCAGAACCAGCATCTTGTTGAGCGATGCGATGGCCTTGAAGTCGAAGCTGTCGAGGCTTTTGACGGCGGGGAACCTGGCCTGTCTGATCCGCCGCTCGACCATGCGGCGCTCACGGTCGATCAGTTCCAACTCGGTCAGACGGACAAGATACCGCACATGGTCGGCGCCCTCGGTGGCGCATTGGCGGGCCAGCTTGTCGTATTCGCGCAGGAACGTCGGCAGTTTCAGGGTCTTGAGGTGATGGGCCAGCAACACTTGCGGCGTATCGGTCATGACGCGCCTCCACCCAACAAGCTCATATAACTGGCGGCGGCCGTGGTCGCCACGTTGGCCCGAGGCAGGTAGGGATAGATATCCAGGTCGAGTTTGGGCGGGCGTCGCTCGATACGGCACAGCACAAGGTGTTTGACGGCGTCGTAGCCGATCGCACCCAGGCGCAGGGCGTCCTTCACCGCGCCGTGAAGCACCTCGAGATCGAAGGTCTCCAGAAGCCGAAGGACCTGGACGTATTCTCGCTTGCCGGCCTTGCCCATGCGCGCCTCCAGGAGACGGCGCAGGGTTGGGAAGGCATCAGGCAGTTCCCATCCGGCTAGCGGCGCGGCCTGATCCAGGGCACCGATCTTGTGCTCCAGCAAAGGCAGGTAGTGGATCGGATCGAAGACCATATCTTCCCGGTCGTAGGAACGGGGGTGTCGGGCAATGATCCCGGTGCCGCAACCGATGACCACCTCGTGGACATAGCCACGGATCCAGACTTCCTGATGGCCGTAGGCGACGGGCACGGAATAGTCATTCGTCCGGTAGCGCACCAGGGACAGCGAGTTGACCCGCGTGCCCTGCTTGTCGCACGCGTCGAACGGTGCCGGCAGTGGCCTCTTCAACGCTTCGCGGTCACGCACAAACCGTTCGCCGATGCTCTCGCGGTGGCCGCGCAGGACGTTGCCTTGCCGGTTGCGGCATTGCTCTTCCAGGTGGCCATTGAAGGCGTCCCAGCTCGCGAACCGGGGAAGCGGCGTCATGAAGTTCCGCCGGGCATAGCCGACCACCCCCTCCACATTGCCTTTGTCGTTACCCTTGCCGGGACGGCCGTAGCGGTCCTCGAAGAGGTAATGGGACTGCAGCCCGCTGAACGCCCGCGTTCGTTGCCGCGTGCCATCTGACAAGATGCGCGACACCAGACACTTGTCGTTGTCGTAAAGAATCGATTGGGGAACGCCGCCGAAAAAAACAAAGGCTCTGTTGTGCCCGTCCAGCCAGGCCTCCGTCGCCGCCGCCGGGTAAGGCCGCAACGAAGCAGGCATCGCTGTGGGGAAGTGTCATGACGAAAAAATGCGCCCGATACTTGACGCCGGCGATGATCGCATCCGCCTCGCCAAAGTCCGCTTGAGCATGGCCCGGAGGATGTGACAACGGCACAAACATCTCACGCCGACGAAGGCGCCGTTCCCGAACGTAATCCTTCACGATGGTCTCTTTGCCCGTGAAGCCATGTTCGTCGCGAAGGCGCTCGAATATACGCTTCGCCGTGTGGTGCTGCTTACGGTGAACCGTTCGGTCCTCCTCCAGAATACGGTCGATGATATCCGTGAAGGGGGCCAGTTTCGGGCGTTTCGGTGGCTGGCGTCGCCGATATCCCGGCGGTTCCGAATGCCGCAGCATCTTCCTCACCGTCTCGCGCGCAATGCCAAACCGACTTGCCGCCTCTCGCTGGCTCAGACCATCAACATGGCAGGCCAGCCGAACGCGCAGATATAGGTCTACGGTGTACATCCTTCCGCCTTCCATCTCAAAAAAGATCGAAGGCTACAGGTGGCAGAGTTTTACTCCGCCCGCGGCTGGGAAATCCCGCCGCTTCCGTGGACTAATTTGTCACCGCCGTTCTCACCGGACAAGCACGGCTATGATTGACAAGCATTACGCTCCATTTATAAGTCCAGAATTGACTAAAGGTCTGAATGTAAGGAATTTTCATTGGGAACGATAATGGTGTGCCCGTGTGTCCAGCCCCATTTTCATGGGCCATTTTTCTGTACGGTTTCTGGGACCGGGGGACGCATGTTTAGTGCCTGATGCGGGCGGATATAATTGTACTGCCTGAGCCACTGATTGATAACGATCTGGGCCTGTTTTGTGGTGGCGAACCACTCGGCGTTGGGGACCTCGTGGCGTAGAGTTCCGTTGAACCGCTCATTGTAGCCGTTCTCCCATGGTGAACCCGGATAGATCTGAATAGGTTTGCGGTCTCAATGGATCAACGCAACACTAGCGGCAGGCCTCTCTGCCGGGGGTTAGAACCTCAAAGTCTTTCAGGACCGTTCTTGAGCCGTCCGGCCACTTTTCTCGGATGCGAGAGCGAATAGATCGAAAACACAGCACTCTTCAGAAAGCGTTATCAGAGCAGGCGTTTGACGTTCCCATTGGAGCTGGGCTGGCAGTGATTCCACGGCCCAGGCTTCTCGTGCAAGGTGAACCACGGACTATGCCTTTGGCTCGTAAGCACAAACTCAGACTCCTCCGTTTGCGCCAAGGTGTTGCGTCGACCGGTTGAGGCGGCAGTTTTATTCCGACCTTCATCAGCCATTCTTGAAGAGAGGCGGCGACGAACTCTGGGCCGTTGTCTAAAGGAATGTACTTCGGCTTTCCGTGCCTCAGCAGCAGCGGATACAGCGCCTCCAACACCTCCGCTGACCTCATCTTGGTGTTCACGGCCACACATAGGGCCTGACGAGTGTACTCATCCAGAACCGTGAGCATCTTGTAGCTTCGGCCATTGCTCAGCTTGTCGTGAACGAAATCGACACTCCAGACATGATTGGTGATAAGGAGCGGAAATTTATGCGGCCGAAAAGTATAGAGTTTCTGAATAGGAAACTGTAGCGACTAAACGCAATTGCGGCTCAATTAGATCTTTGGAAGCACGATTAGTAATATTGAATTGAAGCCTAAACTAGCGCGCTGGATTTAAGCGCTTAGAATCGGCGCCAGGAAGCACAAAGTCCGAGAAACTCACTTCGTCCATTTGCAGCAAAATTGTATGGCGAGTGCGGGTCTGAAATGACGTTGCGCGATGCATTAGGTTTCCATCGAACACGAGAAGCCGATTGGGCTTCGGCAATATGCCGCGAACCTCCCCATTGACCAGGAGCTGGGTTTCACCATGATCGTCAAAATGCCACGCTTCGGAATCTACATATAAAAGGCAAGTAACCGCATTTTACCCCACAGACATATGAGGTATTACTGAAGCAAGGTAACCTCCAAATCTCCTATTCAAGGTCTGCACCTTGGCACTTGAAGAAATGCATCTTTTTGGCGTCCCCGTAACGAGAGTAGCAGTGCATGAAACACTGGCGCTCAAGGAACAATATTTGCCCGAAATATTGCGGCGCTATGAGACGGGTGCTTTTCGGATCCCCGCAGAATATGAGAGCGATCGGGTTCACACGAGTTTTGCGTCCAAAAACGAAGACCAAGTGATTCATCCGATGCCTGCCGCCTATGATCGGCTCATGAGGCAATTCGTCAGATCCGATCATTTCCATGCTCGAATTTGGCACAGCGTCTATTGGTCGGGACATGAGTACCAGGAACGACGTCACAACTTGCCTGGCCATTTTTCGTTTATGCACTTTCTTAGCTTTGATCCTTCCGAGCACAAGCGACCAATTTTTTACGCTCCAACCGCAGTTACACGAGCGCATTGCCACAATGACGCCGTTCAGGCCGAACTATGGTCGGAAGAGGAAAAAGTTGAATATTATGAGGGCGACGCCCTGCTTTTTCCGGCTTATTTAGAACACTGCATCTTGGCCGGGGACTACAAAAAACCCATGGTGATCGTGTCCATAAATGTGAGCGTGACTAGCGAGGGACGGAGAGATTCGTCAAAAGGCTATAGCTATGGCGATTAAAACAAAGCGCCTTTTTACGATCCCCATTAGAAAAACGCGGTTGCTTGAGACCGAAGCATTGAAGCAGCGTTTTCTCCCGGACATGCTGCAGCGCTACAAGCATAACCAACATGAAAAGCCCAAATTTTGGACGACGGATCGCATTCACACAAGCTTTGGAGCCAAGGACAGCAAAGAGCACGCGTTTGCTTCAATGCCGGAGGAATACGTTCAGTTCGTGTGCGATGTCATTCCTCCGTCGCGATATAGCGTTCAACTTTGGCATAATATGTATTGGATGGGCCAGGAGTACCAAGAGATGCATCACCATATGCCTTGTCATCTCTCCATTATTCATTTTTTGTTATTTGACAAAGCGGAACACAAACCGCCGGTCTTTTACGACCCGGCGAGACTTATAAAAGCTTCATGCCGGCAGGAAGGCGTGCCGAAAGACTATTGGCAAGAGAGCGATACGATCATTGTCGAGGAAGGGGACGCATTGATTTTCCCGTCCTATTTAGAGCATTACGTCCCGCCCGGAAACTACACTAAGCCTCGGGTTACGGTCTCGATGAACGTGACTTTTCTCGGCGATTGAGCCGCGGGTTTCTTGCCTTGGTGCGATGCCACGTCGCTTAGCCCTTGGCTAGCGTTGCGGTGACGGTATAGGAAAGATAAATTAATATGTTTGGCAGTATTTTTTGATTGCAATGTTTATAATTTTTCGTTCCTCTATTTGGGCGGCCTGACCATGCTTGCAGAAAAGAAGGAACTATTCGCCATTCCGGTTGTGAAGCTCCGGATTCCCGAGCACGACGTCCTGAAACAGCAATTTCTTCCGGAAATTCTAGCGCATTACGAGGCGGACGATTTTGTGAAACCGGGTTACTGGGAAACAGATCGCATTCACTCCAGTTTTGCAACGCCACCAAAGGACGCAGTAATCAAATCTATGCCCGCGCCATACCAAAAGATCATTGGCGAGTATGTTCGCGCGGATAAATTTTCGGTTCATGTTTGGCACAACGTCTATTGGAAGAACGAGGAGTATCAGGAAGTTCATCACCATATTCCTTTTCACATCTCGCTTATTCATTTTCTGGCGTTCGATCGTACAGAGCATAAAGCACCCGTCTTTTACGATCCCGCACGCCAGATAAAGGCCTATGCTGTTCGCGACGATATTCCAAAGGACGTTTATGAAGATAAAGCACAGCTGGAGGTGGACGAGGGAGACGTTTTGATATTTCCCTCCTATCTGGAGCATCGCGTACCTGCGGGAAAATACAAAAATCCACGCGTGACCGTTTCCATGAACGTCACACTTGTTTAGCCATTCGTTTTGGCCAAGCTCCAATCAGTCCTTGGGGCTGATGGCCCATGCCATCGATGCCCATTGGTCTCCACCGCCGGGGAAAAGGCCGCCAAATATCTTTGTTTTTGACGCCTCTATCCTGGCAGGGACGCGCTCAGACCCCCCTAAACCTGATTTTCGAACTATGCTAGACTGGTTCATCGATCAAATGGATGCCGTCCGGATTGGAGAGATTCGGCTGGTATTGGCGGGAGCAAATTATGGCAGTATTGACGGTCAACGGAACCGAACACGATCTTGATGTCGAAGATGACATGCCCCTTTTGTGGGCCATAAGAGATGAACTGGGCTTAACCGGAACCAAATTCGGCTGCGGGATCGCCCAGTGCGGCGCATGCACGGTCCATATAGACGGCGATGCAATGCGCTCCTGCGTCATCACGGTTGCCGCCGCCGCCGGGCATGAAATCACCACCATCGAGGGTTTGTCCGAAGGCGACGAGCTGCACCCGGTACAAGAGGCGTGGATTGCCGAAGATGTTCCGCAATGTGGTTATTGCCAGACAGGGCAGATCATGGCCGTTGCCTCTTTCCTCCAAAATCATCCAACGCCTTCCGACGACGACATCAACCAAAACATCACGAACATCTGCCGTTGCGGCACCTATGTCCGCGTTAGAAAAGCCATTCATCGCGCTGCGGAAATGCTTCGCGGCTAGGTTGAAAGGCTAGGAGAATACGATGGGCGATAGGAATCCGAAGTCTCGGGATGTGTGCGGTAGTGCAGAGCTATCGCGGCGCAAATTTGTGGCGGCGTCGATGAGCGCGGGTGGGGGACTTGCGCTAGCCATTGGAATTCCCGGCACCGCGGGCGCACTGCCCATGGCCGAAGAGCCATGGACGGCTGAGAGCGCCGCCGCCAACGAAATGTCGGCCTGGATCGTCATCGACCCTGACGAAACGATAACCGTGCGGCTTCCTCATGCGGAAATGGGGCAGGGTGCAGCGACCGCGCTCCCCATGTTCGTCGCCGAAGAGTTGGAATGCGACTGGACTAAAGTTAAGGGCGAATTTGCTTCGGCTAACCGCAATCATCGTGAAGAAGAAATTTACGGGGGAATGGTCACCACGGGTAGCCGAGGACTGATTTCTTCGCGTGAAGCATTGCAACAGGCCGGCGCCAGTGCGCGCGTTCGTCTTGTCGCGGCAGCGGCAAATAGGTGGAACGTTTCGCCTTCAGAATGCTCGGCAGAGAGCGGCGCCGTAACGCACGTTCCTAGCGGGCGCAGTTTGAGCTATGGGGCCTTGGCTCCAGAGGCCGCCGATATCGTTCTCGACGCCGAACCCGCAATCAAAACACCGGATCAATATAAATTGGTTGGTCAGTCGGTTGCCCGTTTGGATACGCCCGTCAAAGTCGATGGAACAGCGAAATTTGGTATCGATACCCGGCTCGAAAATATGGTCTATGCCGCGGTGATGGATTGCCCGGTGTTCGGCGGTACATTGGTAAGCGTAGACGAAACGCCCATTATGGGCCGGCGCGGGATAATTCGTGTCGTCAAAATGCCGAGCGCGGTTGCCGTCGTTGCAGATAATTATTGGCGCGCCGAGCAAGCGTTACGCATGCTTGAGCCTGTATGGGATGGCGGCGAAGCAGCCAATTCCAACAGCGAGCAATTCCGCCAGCTCTATGTCGAATTGCTCGAGGGGCCGATGGCCGAAGTGCAAAATGATGGAGATGCGCCGGCGTCGCTTGCGGCAAGTGAAAACATTGTGGACGTCACCTATCAAGCGCCGCTTCTCGCTCATGCAACCATGGAGCCCCTTAACGCGACGGTGCTGCTAGCTGCCGACCGCTTGGACGTCTGGATGGGCAGCCAAGCACCCTATCGAAACCTTCAGACTGCGGCGCAAGTATCCGGGCTAAACCCCGAGCAGGTCTTCGTGCACAACACATATCTTGGCGGAGGCTTTGGGCGCCGCTCGCGCAATGACGAGATGGTTCACGCCATCTTAGTCGCAAAGGAAATGGATGGCCGTCCGGTAAAAATGGTGTGGTCACGCGAGCAGGAAATTCGCCATGACCGCTACCGGCCACAAGCGGCCGTTCGGATGCGCGGCGCGGTTGCAGACGGCAAAATAACCGCGGCGGACATCAAAATAGCCTGCGGTTCTATTTCAAGATCGCTTAACGGTCCTCAAGCGGCGCCAAATGGAATCGAAAATCAAGCGATTGACGGCTTCGACGATTGCCCATACGCAATTCCCCATCACCGCATCGGGTTGATGCTTAAAAATACCCATGTCCCAGTTGCGTTTTGGCGCTCGGTCGGTGGCTCTCAAAACGTCTTCTTCTTTGAAGGTTTTGTGGATGAGCTCGCCCATGCAGCAGGTGTGGACCCGCTCACCTTTCGACGCTCGATGACAACGCGACGCGATTTTCTTGGAGTGATCGATACACTGGCCGAGCACAGCAACTGGTCGCAGCCTTTACCGGCTGGACGAGGCCGCGGAATCTCGATTTGCGAAAATCATCGCGCGGTCACCGGGCATGTCGCGGAAGTCACCGTCGACAACGCCGGAAATGTTCGTGTGGACCGGGTTGTTGCTGCAGTCGACTGCTATCATGTCGCCAATCCAAAGCTTGTCGAAGCGCAATTGGAAAGTGGCATCATCTATGGCTTGGCGGCCGCTATGTATGGCGAGATCACCATAGAAAACGGCGCCGTGAGAGAGGGAAATTTCGACAGCTACCCGATGGTGACTTTGCGCGATGCTCCGGAGATTGAAGTCCATCTTTCGCTGAGCGGAGGAGAGAATTGGGCTGGAGTCGGCGAATGCGCGACCGCACCGATTGCGGCGGCAGTGACCAATGCAATCTTTGCCGCAACGGGTAAGCGCGTTAGGCAGCTGCCGCTAAAGAACATCAATATTCAAGAACTGGCGCAGCTCTAGCTGCATGCCTGGAAGTATAGAAAAACGGTAGAAAACCTGGGTAATTATGGGGGATTTTGACCTATGAAGAATTCGCTACGCATAGCGGTATTTGCCGGCAGTGTTGCCTTTCTTGCCATGGCATTCAGCATCGGCGCGAATGCGCAAGGACAACAGGCGCTGGTGATTCAGGGCGGCACGCTGATCGATGGAAACGGAGACGAGCCGATTGAGAACGCCACGATTGTTGTTCGAGGCAATCAAATTGTGGCAGCTGGGCCGGCAAACGATGTCGATGTTCCCGATGGCGCGGAGATTATCGACGCGGAGGGAAAATGGATTCTTCCGGGACTATGGGACGGGCAGGCGAGTTATTCTTGGTTTTTTGGCGAGCTCTATCTTCATCACGGTGTGACGTCACAGATCGATATTGGCCTTGGGGCCGAGGTTTCCGTAGCCGCACGCAACGCTGTGAATATGAATCTTCAGCGCGGACCGCGCGAGTGGATTGGCATCGCGCATTTCGGTGGCTTCAATGAAGACGAGCTACATGGTTTCGAAACGCCCTATGACGGGCGTCAACTTCCGCGCACCTTTGAGGCTCTACAAGAACATACCCAAACTCTTCTCGACCGCGGCGCCGATATGATCATGTTTCATAATGGAGATTGGGATCCGGAATGGGTGAGATGGGCTTGTGACACCGCCCATGCAGCAGGCAAGCCCTGCACGCAACGGGCGAGCGGTCCTCGCATGGGTTTGCGCGAAGCAGCGTTGGCAGGAATCGACATCATCCATCATTCGCGCGGAGTTGGACCCGCCATTGTTGCCGATGGAATTGATTCGAATAATGCGCTCGACCAATACGCCAACATGGATGAAGCCAAAGCGCTTGATGCTGTCGATCTCATCGTGCGCGAGGAAGTCTTTCTTGTGCCGAACATTATTCATGACGCGCCGGGCTACCCTGCCGATTGGGCGCTAATGCAAGAAGCCTATGGCAGGCTGTTCTCCAACCCGGAACTACTGTCTTATTATCCGGATGCATTTCATAGGCGCTTGGCGAGAACACGCAGAGATACCGCAACGGGTGAGCTACGTGAGCGCCGGATGCCCGGCTATCACAATATGATCCGCTTCCACAAAATGGTGATCGACGCGGGTGGGAAAGTCTTGGTCGGCGGCGATACCAATGGCGCGAAAGTGCCCGGCTCGATCATTCACGAGGAAATGGCGATTTTCCAAGAGGGCGGCATCATGCCCATGCAAATTATCATGGCCGCTACGAAATGGCCCGCGGAGGCGATGCGTGTTGCTGACCGCATTGGAACCGTTGAAGCCGGCAAGCTTGCCGATATCATTATTGTCGATGCCGATCCTTTAGCCGACATAAACAATCTACGGGAAATAGACTCGGTAATCTTCAATGGAGAACAAATCGATCGCGGGATACACGCGTCCTATACGGTTCCATTTTACGGCTATGACGGCGATCAGCGTTACACCATTAATGACGGTCATTGGGTTGGAGCGCTGAAAGAAAATACTGGCCCAGTGCGCCCGAGTAATACCGCGCCTAACCCGGATACCTCTCCACAACCGGCCATCGAGATGATCGCGCCAACAGCAATCAAAAGGGGCAGCGCGGCAACGACACTGGACTTGACAGGATTCAACTTCGTCGCCGGTACGAAGGTCCTCATCAATGGAAACTCCGTTCCGTGGGAATGGGTGGACGGTTCCAGGATCAATGTCATGTTGGACGGAAATCTTTTGAGCCAAGCTGGGCGGTACGAGATTGTCTTGGAAAATCCGGAACCCTTGGCCACTGGAAGATGGGGCGATGGAACCTCGAATTCTGCTTATTTGCTCGTCGAGTATTAGGATCCAAACCGGTAGCTTAACTGGTTTCGATTGGCTTTTGTTCTTCAAAGCTAACGCACGCGGTTGCGATCACTGCTGCTTTGGCTGACAATTTTGGCACCGACGAATCGCTAGATGTACGGGCGAAACGAAGTGAACATAAGCTATTATAAGCAAGCCTCTTTTTGGAGAGCATTCGTTTCGCTCGGGGCATGTCTGGCGATCGTGGCCTGCACGACGGTCCCCCCACCGCCGCCGCCCATTGTAATTGAGGAGGCACCGCCGCCCGCGACGGGCGGTGGCATTTATAAGGTGGGCGATCCCTATTCGATTGCCGGTGCCTGGTATTATCCGCGTGAGGACCCCGATTACGACGAAACGGGGATCGGCTCCTGGTATGGCGAGGAATTTCATGGGCGTGTGACCGCTAACGGCGAGATCTTCGACCGCAATGCCATAACGGCGGCGCATCCGACTTTGCCGATGCCGGTCAATGCGCGGGTGACCAATCTCGAAAACGGCCGATCGCTTGTGGTTAGGATCAATGATCGCGGGCCGTTCGTGAACGACCGTGTTATCGATCTCTCGGAGCGGGCGGCTGAACTTTTGGGCTATCGCATCCAGGGCACGGCCCGCGTGCGGGTGACGTTCCTGGGGCGTGCCGAACTCAATGGGAACAGGACTCTTGGCATTGGGGAAGCGACACCTCCGGAGATCGCCAATGCCGTTCCGGCGGCGCCGACAAGTGTTGTGGCCTCCAATGCGCTCAGCCCGGTTGCGGGTGCCGCTATTGCGCCCGCACGACCGGTCGAGGCTTTGCCGCGACCAGTGAACGAACGAGAAGCCACAGTGTCCAGCCTGCCTGGGGTAGACGGGGTGGTGGGGGGGTGTCCCGGTCGATGTTGAAAAGTTGAGGTAGGTGTCGCTCTCCTGGAGCCGTTAGGCTCCGGGTGCTGCAAACCCAAAAGGGAGAACGACACCATGGGAAATAATATCCGTAGTTCCAGCCGCCCGAAAGCCCTTGCCCCCTCGATTCCTATGCCGCCGCTGGCGGACGCGATGGACGCAGTCCATCTCAGCGTGGATCGGTTTTGTCTTCTGGCCGAGATGATGGAGGAGGACGCCACGACCGTGTGCGGGGCCCGACATCGCCGCCATGGGGACCGTCGAGGTTATCGCTGGGGCAGGACACATAGCGAGATCGGCTACCACGGCGGCAAAGTGAAGGTGGCCCGGCCACGGGTTCGTGACCGGGCGGGCAAAGAGGTGAGCTTGGAGAGTTGGCAGGCGCTACGCGATGGCAACCTGCTGCTCGAGTGGGCGCTCAACCTGATGGTGCTGAACGTGTCGACCCGCAAGTACCACCGCGCGGTCCGTCTGCCCGAGGGCGAGCTGGCGAAAGCGCGTGGCGACGGCACCTCGAAGTCGGCCGTTTCCCGGCGCTTTGTGGCGCTGTCACGCAAGAAGATGAAGGCCTGGCTCGCCTCGGATCTCTCGGAACTCGACCTGCTAGTCATCCAGATCGACGGTCTGCATGTCGGCGACCATGTCCTGATGGCGGCGATCGGCGTCGATGGCAACGGCGACAAGCATGTCCTGGCCGTGGTCGAGGGGGCGACGGAGAACACGGTCATCGTCCAGGCCTTGATCGACAATCTCCTCGCCAGGGGGCTCGATCCGACACTGCCGCGGCTGTTCATCGTCGATGGCGCGAAGGCACTCAGCAAAGCGATCCGAAACACCTTCGGTGTGGCCGCCGCCATCCAGCGCTGCCAGGTCCACAAGGGCCGTAACATCATCGAGCGCCTGCCCCAACATTTGCACGCGAGCGTCAAGAAGGCGCTCCGTCAGGCCTGGGACCAGGACGACGCAAACAAGGCCGAGCGGCTCTTGCGCAACCTGGTCCGGCGTCTGGAGCATGAGGAACCGGGCGTCTCGGGCAGCATCCTGGAGGGGCTGGAGGAGATCCTCACCGTCATCCGCCCCGGCCTACCGCACGCACTCCGGCGCTCGCTTGCCTGCACCAACATCGTCGAGAACGCGCTCGGCACGGTGCGCCAGCTCACCCGCAACGTCAAACGCTGGAGACACGCCGAGATGGCGCTCAGATGGACCGCCGCCGGCCTGCTGGAGGCCCAGAAAACCTTCCGTCGCCTCAAGGCCTATCGCCAGCTGCCCATCCTCCGAAATGCTCTCCAGGAACACTTGAGAAAGGCTCAGGCCGACAGTGCCATTGAAACCATCATGAAGGCAGCATAGCATCATCAACCAGCGACGGCTGCCCCACGAATTTCAACAGAGATAGGGACATCGCCGTGGGGTGGTGGATCAGATAGTGGTTGCTTGGCCGAACGAAATTTACACTCCTGCTGACGCTTTAGTGCTTAACCCGGTCCCCGATGCCGCCGTCGCTTCCGCGCCGTTAGTAGAGGCACCACCGCAACCGGAAGCACCGCAACCGGAACCAGTGCAAGTCGCGTTGGTATCCAGCCAGCCTACTGCAGACAGTCAGCTGGATCAGGCGGCTGAGCCTCCGGCAAATGAAATTTCTACACCCGCGGGTTCTGAAGTGCTTAACCCGGTCCCCGATGCCGATGCCGATGCCGCTGTCGCTCCCGCGCCGTTAGTAGAGGAACCACCGCAGCTCGAACCACCGCAAGTAGCGTTGGTATCCAGCCAGCCTGCTGCAGACAGTCAGCTGGTTCAGATAGCGGATCCCCCGCCGAATGAAATCTACGTTCAAGCTGGCGCTTTCGATGATTTTACGAACGCCAATCGGGTGGCCTCCAGGCTTGCATTTGCCGGTGCACGAATCTCGCGTGTCGCAGGCGAGGAGGGCACGATTTTTCGAGTTTGGATGGGACCATTTCAGGATGTGGCTACGGCCGACACCGTACTGAATCAAGTCCAGTCGGCCGGCCTGCCTGGGTTAGACGGGGAAGTGGTTCAGGTGGCGGTTGCCCCGCCGAACGAAACTAACACTCCTGCCGGCGCCGAAGTGCTTAACCTGGTCCTTGATACCGCTGTCGCTCCCGCGCAGACGGTCGAGGCGCTACCGCAACCGGCAGCACCGCAAGAAGATCCAGTGTCCAGCCCTCCTGAAGTGGAGGAGGAGGTGATTCAGATAGCGGATTCGCAGCCGAGTGAAATTTCCACTACCGCAGATTCTGAAATACTTAACCCGCTCCCCGATGCCGCTGTTGCGCCAGCTGTCGCGCCAGCGCCCGCGCCCGCGCCGATAATAGAGGCGCCGCCGCCGCCGGGCGCACTGCAAGTAACGTCGGTATCGAGCCCGCCCGAGGCAGCCAGTCAGGTGGTTCAGATACCGATTCCTCGGCCACAACAAATCTACATTCAAGCCGGCGCTTTTGATGATTTCACGAACGCCAATCGGGTGGCCTCCGGGCTTGCGTTTGCCGGTGCACGAATCTCGCGTGTCGCAGGCGAGGAGGGCACTATTTTTCGAGTTCGGATGGGACCATTTCAGGATGAGGCTACAGCCGACGCGGTTCTCAATCAGGTCCAGACGGCCGGCCACACTGATGTCAATTTTGTAATAGAATAATCGAACATTCCGAGAGCACAGAACGCTCTGTGATCGCCCACGCTTATGGTCGTTCGGACCGCATTGGAGGAAACAAGAATGCCCTTATGCAAGTCTAAGACTTGGCTTCTTTGCATAGGCATCGCTTGGCTAGCTATTGCGCCGCTTGTGTCCGCCCAAGCCCAGATTAATACTCCCGCGGCCCAAGCTGCGCTCGTAGATTTCGAAAGCGGTGAAATCCTTTTCTGTAAAGCCTGCGACGAACAAATGGCGCCGTCTTCCATGACAAAGCTCATGACGGTGGAGCTCATCTTCCAGCGCCTTAAGGATGGCCGTCTTTCACTCAGCGATATTTTCTCTGTCTCGGAACGCGCATGGCGCCAGGGCCTAACGACCAACGAGTCCAAGATGTGGGTTGAGCTTGGCTCTCAAATCAGTGTGGACGACCTACTTAAAGGCATTATCATATCGTCAGGCGGAGATGCCTGTATCGTCGTAGCCGAGGCGCTTGGCGGCACGGAAGATGACTTCGCGGAAATGATGAGCAACCGCGCGTTGCAGCTCGGGCTCAACAACTCGCATTTTTTGAACTCCCACGGGATCGCAGAACCAAACCACTATATGTCTGCGCGCGATATTGCATCCTTGAGCGCGCATCTCATTCGTGAATATCCGGAGTACTATTACTATTTTGCTATTCCCGATTTCACCTGGAGCAATATCCGGCAGCCGAATCGCAATCAGCTGCTCTTTCGTAATGGGGGCGTTGACGGGTTGAAGACCGGCCATACCGAGGCAGGCGGTTACGGCATTGTGGTGTCTTCAGAGCGAGACGGTTGGCGCCTCATTTCGGCGGTCAATGGCCTAGACTCGGAAGCCGCGAGAAATACGGAAGCTGGACGTTTGCTCGATGTTGGTTTTAGAGAGTTTCGTAGCTACGATTTACTGGCCGCAAACGAAATCGTCGCTGAGGTCGAGATCTGGGGCGGTGCGCAAGACAATGTTCCGGTTGTCGTTGTGGACCCGCTTCAAACAATTCTCTCACCGGATGCGCGCGCGCAAATGCGGCTAGTCGTCAGTTATGACGGGCCGGTGGAGGCCCCGATCGCGGCCGGCCAGCAAATTGCTATGTTGACAATATCGGCACCGGGCAAACCCGACATGAGCGTAGCTCTTGTGGCAAGCCAGGACGTTGGCGCCGCCGGGTTTTTCAAGAATATGTATTTAGGCTTAAGCGCGCTGATCGCGGGCTCGGGCCGGTAAGCATTTAAGTGATCGGAAAGTTCATTACTTTTGAAGGAGGCGAGGGGGCAGGCAAATCCACCCAGGCGCGGCTGCTAAAGAATTCATTGCAAGAAAATGGCCACGAAGTTGTGCTCACCCGAGAACCGGGCGGCTTACCTGGAGCCGAAGAAATACGCCAGCTTCTGGTTGAAGGCGAACCGGAGAGATGGACGCCGCTTACCGAGACCTTGCTATTTTTGGCCGCACGCTCCGACCACATTGCGCGGCTCATAAGGCCATCACTGGAAAGCGAAAAATGGGTGGTTTGTGATCGTTTTTCGGCCTCGACACTTGTCTATCAGGGAATTGCGCGTGGGGTGGGGGTGGACACTGTAAACGCCTTGCAAAACGCTATCCCGGGAATGATTTTTCCCGACCTCACAATCATTCTTGATGTTACGCCGGAAATTGGTCTCACCCGTGTCGGGACAAGAGTGGAAGATATAGAAACACGTTTTGAGAAGTTTGATGGCAAGTTTCATGATACGCTCAGAGTAGCTTTTCGCGAGTTGAGCGAGTCCCGCGGAAAAAATTGTGTTTTGGTCGATGGTGGGCAGGAGCTTGAGGTGGTTGCAAACAAGATTTGGCAAATCGTTCAGGAGCGCCTTCGCCCATGAGCCGAAAGAGCGAGATCGTGGAACAGCTAGACGAGCGCCATCCGCGAAAGTCTTACGAGCTCTTTGGACAAGATCGAGCTCTCATGCGCGCCGCCGGTGCGATACGTTCTGGGCGCCCGCCACAGGGCTGGTTGGTTTCAGGACCACCGGGGATCGGCAAGGCGACTCTCGCCTATCGCATTGCCCGTTATGTTTTGAATTATGGCGTAAGTGACAAAGGCGCTGCCGACCTCAGCCTGACGCCAGATAACACTACAAGCTGCCAAATAGAGGCAAGGGCCCATCCCGGTCTTATGGTGCTCACGCGCGGCGTAGATGCCAAGGGAAAACCACGGACCGCGCTCACCGTGGACGAGGTGAGAAAGCTTTCCGGATTTTTCGGATTGACTTCGGGGGCAGGGGGTTGGCGGATTGCCATTGTCGATAGCGCCGACGATATGAATGAAAATTCGGCCAACGCGCTTCTGAAACTCCTCGAAGAGCCACCGGGGCGTGCAATGCTCCTGCTTGTTGCGCATGCACCGGGGCGATTGCTTCCGACAATACGTTCACGCTGTCAGCGGCTCGATCTGCGCCCGCTGCGAACTTCCAATATGAGCATTGCTCTTGCTCACCTTTTGCCGGAGCTCAACGCAAAAAAACGCGCCATACTGATGGATCTAGGCGATGGATCTCCCGGTCTAGCGCTGAAGCTTGCCGAAGGAGATGGGTTAAAGCTCGCTCAGGACGCAGAACGATTGATTGAAGCTGCTGGCGTACCGGATTTTCCGGCGCTGCTCGCACTTGCAGAGCGGGTTGTAAAAGTAAAAGACGGACTCCCGGAATTTGGCAAACACCTCTCATATGCGCTCGCCCGGCGCGTACGCCATTGCGCGTTTGGGCCGGATGACGATTATCAAGGTTGGATAGAGGCCTGGGAGCGGATTAATCATCTCTTCTCAAGGGCGAAGGGCATACATATGGAGCCGCGCCAAACTGTGATCAATTCGGTGCGGATAATCGAGGCCGGTCGTCGCCATAGCAGCCCGCTATAAGCCCTTATCAATCTTGAATTTTTTTCGCCCCTCGGACAGGGTGCACCCATGCTCGTAGATAGCCATTGCCATTTGGATTTCCCGGAATTCGCGCCTGAATTGGATGCGGTACTTGCGCGCGCGCGCGACGCCGGTGTGGGGCATTTTCTGACCATTGGCACCGAACTGGGAGCTTTTCCTCGTGTTCGGGCCATCGCAGAGCTTAGCAGAGACATCCATTGCACGATTGGTGTGCATCCTCATAGCGCTGCCAAGGAAGTACTCGAAGGCCCGGAAATTCTTCTTAAAGGGAGCGAGCACCCAAAAGTCGTCGCTTTCGGAGAAACCGGACTCGATTTCTATTATAATAATAGCCCGCGCAATGAGCAGATATCCGATTTTCGGGTTCACATTGCAGCAGCCCGCGAGGCTTCCCTGCCCATGGTTGTACACACGCGCGATGCCGAGGACGACACCATCGCAATCCTATCCGAGGAGATGGAACAAGGCAGCTTCACGGGTGTGATCCATTGTTTCACCGGCACTGAAAGGCTGGCGCGCGCCGCGCTTGATTTGGGTTTTTATATATCCGTTTCCGGTATCGCCACTTTCAAAAAGACGGAGGATTTGCGTGCAGTCATAAAAGAGGTGCCGCTGGATCGTTTGATAGTGGAAACCGACGCGCCTTATCTGGCGCCGCAACCCCATAGAGGAAAAACAAACGAGCCGGCCTTTGTGGTGCATACTGCCGCGATGCTTGCGGAACTAAAGGGTGTAACTCAGGACGAACTGGCGACGGCGACGACCGAGAATTTTTTCCGATTATTCTCCAAGGCGGAACGATAATGCAGGTTTCGGCGATTGTTTTAGGGTGTGGGTCCTCCGGCGGGGTTCCGCGGGTAGGCGGACCGGATGGGGCAGGCGCCTGGGGTGTGTGCGATCCTAAGAATCCGAAGAACGTCCGAACTCGTTGTTCACTTCTTGTTCGATTTGGGGAAACATCGGTGCTTGTGGATACATCCCCCGATCTTCGCCAGCAGCTTCTATCGGCGCGCGTGACTCACCTAGACGCTGTCTTGATGACGCACCCTCATGCCGACCAAACAAACGGAATCGACGATCTTCGCCCTTTGGTGCAGCTCACGCGAACACGCATCGATATGCATGGCGATGCCGCCACGTTAAAGCGTTTGCATCAACAATTTGGTTATTGCTTCACAACGCCTGAAGGCAGCGATTATCCACCCATCATTAATGCGCATGAGATCCCCGAACCCTTCGAGCCGTTTGAGATTGATGGCGCGGGCGGGGCTCTTCCGGTACTTCCCATCGTGCAAACGCATGGCCGAATACGTTCTCTTGGATTTCGTTTTGGCCCTCTTGCTTATTCTTCCGACGTCAATGTGCTCGATGACAAAGCGCTGGAGGCCTTGCAAGGCGTCGAGTGCTGGATCGTCGATGCCTTGCGCTATAAGGCCCATCCGAGCCACGCTAATGTCGAGACGGCGCTCTCGTGGATTGCGCGTGTCAGACCCAAGCGTGCGATCCTGACCAATCTTCACAACGATCTTGACTTTGAGACCTTGTGTCAGGAACTTCCGCCCGGTGTTGAGCCGGCCTATGACGGCATGCGCATAGAGTTGTGATGAGCGATGTGGGGGTGACTCACATTATATTTTAGGGAACTATATACTTGACTCCCTCACCAAAAAAGGGTAGTTATCTACTACCGCTTGAGGAGCCATGTTATGTCCCGTTCGGCCATAAGCCTTTACCAGCTTTCTAAGATATACCCCAACGAAGAATCGGCGAGAACCTACATGGAGGCACGCCGCTGGCCGAACGGGCCGATCTGCCCTCATTGCGAAGAAGCGCAGCGGATCACGCCTCGCAAGGGCGGCTACTATCGCTGCAACGCCTGTAAGAAGGATTTCACGGTTCGCACGGCGACGATCTTCGAACGGTCGCATGTTCCCCTAGATAAATGGCTGATGGCCATGTACCTACTTATGACGGCCCGCAAAGGCGTCTCCAGCCTTCAGCTTGGGAAGGAGATTGGCGTCACGCAAAAAACAGCATGGTTTATTCTAGGCCGCCTTCGTGAGGCTTGCGGGAACGACCCCTCCATTCTGAGTGGCATTGTCGCCATTGATGAAACCTACGTTGGCGGCAAAGAGAAGAACAAGCACAGCAACAAGAAGGCTCGCGCCGGTCGCGGTCCTGTCGGCAAGACCCCAGTTGTTGGGATGCGCGAGCGCGGCGGGCAGACAAAAGCAAAGCCGGTTCAAAATACGGAAGCGGGAACGCTTCACGCCGTTATCCATGAGAACGTAGCCACCGGCTCAATGCTTCACACTGACGACCACGGCGGCTACAAGGGAATCGGTGACGGCGGCTACGATCACGAAACAGTACGCCACAGCGCTGGTGAATATGTCCGTGAAGGCGTCCACACAAACGACATTGAAAGCGTGTGGGCTGTAATGAAGCGTGGATTGCATGGCGTTTATCACCACGCCAGCCAGAAGCACTTGCACCGTTACGTGAATGAATTTACGTTCCAGCTTAACGACGGCAACGTGAAACGACACACTTTGGAGAGACTCGCGAGCTTGGTGACGGCGTCGTTTGGACCTCGCCTCACCTACAGGGATTTGACCTCATGCCAGGTGGACCAGGCGCACTAGACCAAATCACTGATTTAGTCTTTTCGTATCGTCCAGTTCCAAAGAAGAAAAACTCCGCACCATTTTCTTCGACAATGCTTTCCACTGAAAGCGGAATCGCCGCGTTCGCGTTAGCACTCGGAGCGGATACCGTCGGCAATTTAACGCCTGCCGAAGTGAAACTCGTTAAGGCGTTGCCGGACGTAAAAGTGTCCGAAGTGAACGCTCTACGAAATAAGATTCGCGATGGCGGAGATCCGCTTGGCGAGGCATTTTGCACGATCCGCAGTGCAGGCGTTCGCCGCGAGAGCGGGGCAATCTACACGCCTTACAAGATCGTCGATGCGATGCTGGGTTGGGCCGCGGCGATTGGCACCCCGGACCGCATCATCGACCCGGGGGCTGGCTCCGGCCGGTTCCTCATTGAGGCCGGCCGGCAATTCAAGAGAGCGTCCCTTGTCGCGGTCGAAACCGACCCGCTTGCGGCACTTTTGGCCCGCGCCAACATTGCCGCCGTTGGCATGTTTGATCGCGCGTCGGTCCTCCTGAAGGATTTTCGTTCTGTCGAATTTGAACAGATTGAAGGTCGCACTCTCTACATCGGCAATCCGCCTTATGTTCGTCATCACCGACTCAACGTCGAGTGGAAGAGGTGGCTGAAAGAACAATCCGCAGAACTCGGATTGAAAGCGAGTTCGCTTGCGGGGCTCCACGTCTATTTCTTTCTTGCTATCGCGCGGTGGGCAAAAGCGGGAGACTACGGCGCTCTTATTACGGCGGCGGAATGGCTCGACGTGAACTACGGTAAACTTGTCCGCGATTTGTTTCTAAACCGGCTTGGTGGACAATCTGTCTATGTTATCGAACCACAAGCCGAACCGTTCCCCGGAACGCAGAGCACCGCCGCTGTTGCGACTTTCACCGTCAATGGCAAGCCGCCGTCTGCACGTTTCGCGCGCATCGGCAAACTCAATGACCTCGACCACCTCTCTGGCGGCCGTCGGGTTAGCCGCACTCGTTTGCTCGCAGAGCCGCGCTGGTCGCATTTCACGCGGAAGGTGCAAAATACACCGTCCGGGTATGTTGAACTCGGTGAATTGTGCCGCGTTCATCGTGGTCAAGTAACGGGAGCAAACCACGTTTGGATTGCCGGGGAGCACAGCGAGGGACTGCCCGATGAAGTGCTATTTCCTACTGTAACTAAAGCAATGGAGCTATTCCGGGCAGGGAAAGTATTGGCCGACGCTGGCCGGTTGCGCTGCGTTATTGATCTTCCTGTCGATCTTTCAAAAATACCGACGAAGAAACGCGGCGCAATTAAGGACTTTCTCAAGCGCGCCAAGAAAATGGGCGCAATGGCAAATTTCACCGCGAAGCATCGCAAGGCGTGGTGGTCTGTCGGGCTCCATGAACCAGCGCCTATTCTCGCGACGTATATGGCGCGTCGACCTCCGGCCTTTGTCCTTAACAAGGCGGAAGCGCGCCATATCAACATCGCGCATGGTCTGTATCCACGCGAACCGCTTGCGGATAATTTGTTGCGCGGGCTTGTCCAATACCTTCGCGAAGCGCCAATGATGGATCGCGGGCGCGTTTACTCTGGCGGACTTACTAAATTTGAGCCGCGCGAGATGGAGAGAATCCCCATCCCCTCCCTACGGTCCTTGCGCAGATTGCGAAGTGAAGCCACCGCCAAATTGGACAGTCGAAGAACTCGACGCTGAACGATCGGCGGCAGAAGGACATTTCCGTGAAGGTCGGCATACAGAACCATTAGAAATTTACCTCGAACTGTTCGACCAATATCAGGGTGTGGTTGAAGAGGTCATGGAAGAGACAGTAGACCTGACGCAACTGGAAGAGAGCGCACTCAGTATTCTGTCAGATGGGCGGAAGCGCGAGGTGTTCCGTTATCTGACCGGACCACCAGTATCTGAAGATGATCTCAAGGTGTTGATGCAAGCGAAGTCTCTTGCGCCGGTACGTCTAAAGGAGAATCCTGAACTATTGGCGCGTGTAGTTTCATTCATGCGCGACTGGCACGACCGGAGGCGGTTTCCGTGGGTGAACGATGAATGGACGCCCGCCGAGCAAGATCAGAAAGCGGCGATACTGGCGACGACTGCGCTGCTTGCGATGCGGCGCGTTGAGACCCTACGGCGTAGCGAAGGGCGGAAGCTCCAAGAGGAGCGCGTGGAACTACAACTGCTTGGAACCAAGTATAGGAAGGTGAAGCGGCGGCGCATTAAAACTCTCAGTGAAGCACCAAAACCGGGCGAGTTCTGCCGTGAGTCGTACCTTGGAAACCGCAAGGCTGATTTTGTTGTGGGTCTCTGGGATGGACGAACACTGGCCGTCGAGTGCAAGGTATCGAACTCATACACTAACTCAGTAAAGCGGCTGAACAACGATGCGGTGGTCAAGGCCGAGACGTGGCGCGAAGATTTTGGCAAGTCGCAGGTCGTCTCGGCAGCGGTTTTGACAGGGGTGTTCGCCATCCACAATCTTGAGGACGCTCATAACCGTGGACTTGCGCTATTCTTGGCGCATAATCTCAAGGCCATGACAGCTTGGATCGCGAGCACCAAATCAGATTGAGGGAGTCAAGTATATAGTTCCCATATTTTACCTGTCATGGCCCAACTTGGCATTCCATCCAGGGGCAAATCCGACAGCTGATCGATTCAGTAAAACTTGTCATCCCCGGCCGAGTGATGCGAAGCATCGCGAGGGGAAGGGGACCCAGGTTTAGCAACACGCGCTTATCTTCGGCACTTGGTTTCCCTTCCCTCGGACGAACAAAACTCGTCCTCGCCGGGAATGACAAAAATTGGGAATTTGTCGATCGACGCTTCACATTTGTTGCGCAAGATACGCACAATAGTGATCTCTATTTCACCCTAAGCCGCAATGAGTAACGGCAGCTCGTCAAGCGTCGTGACTTCATGGTCAGGCTTTCCCGGAAGGCGCTCGGGACGCTGACCATATCTATTGCACCAGACGACACGCATGCCGAAAGCAGACGCCGCATAGGCGTCCCAGGCATTGGAGGATTGAAAAGAAATCTCGCCAGCTTTCACGCCTAATCGATCGACTGCGAGCTGGTAAACTTTCGGATGAGGCTTAAAGACGCCGGCTTCCTCGACCGAAATCACCGCATCGAAATAAGGTCCAAGCTTCGCGTTATCCACCGCCGCGCCAAGCATCTTGGGCGTGCCGTTCGATAGGATGGCTAGCTTAATCCCCTTGACCTTGAGGCTTCTCAAAACGGTTTCGACCTCGGGAAAGTGATCGAGGGTGAGAAGCAGGCTCATCAACCGCTCGCGCAGAGCGGGATCGGAAATCCCCATACTTTCCATTGTGAAGTCCAGAGCATCACCGGTGACTTGCCAAAAATCGGCATGGCGCGATTGGGTGGCCCGCAACCAGGTATATTGCAGCTGCTTGTCACGCCAAAGGGCGGTGAAGGGTGCCAGGCTGTCACCCAGTTGGTCTTTGCATTTTCCCGCCGCGGACGCGTAGTCGAACAGCGTCCCATAGGCGTCAAACACACAGGCGTGAATTCGGCTCATTATTCTGGCCCTGTCTATTGCTCCATTTAAAGGAAATACTACCACTCATAATTGGACAATCGGGCTCTTTATCTGCGGATATCGTGTTATCGTGGCTGTGAGCGAGGGGGCCGCATAAGGGTAGGCGGCCACAAATCGTCGCACCTATTGGGGAGGAATATCCATGTCTCGAAAATTTAGCCACACACTTGCAGCCGCCATTTTTCTCTCAGGGCTCACGGCACTGCCTGCAGCCGCCCAGCCTTTGATGCAGGCAAACGTCTCGGTCGCCATGGCGCGGCAGATCGTGGACGCTGCGATCGCCCATTGTAACCAGCCGGGTGATTTGCTCACTATAACTGTTGCTGTGGTCGACCGCGCCGGCGCACCGGTCTTACAGGTTAAAGCCGATACCGCATCGCTGCATAATTGGGAGCTCGCCTATCGCAAGGCCTATACCGCGCGCACCTATCGCAGAACATCGATCGAATGGCGCGATCGCACGGCCGGCGACTCCGATGCTATGGGCCAGCGCATGCTGGCCGATGTCATTCCGCTCGGCGGCGGCGTTCCCATCATGATGGGCGACCAGCCCTTGGGCGGGATCGGTGTTTCGGGTGCGCAAGGCGGACAGCCTTTCGATTCAGCTTGTGCGGAGGCAGGCCTGGCCGCCGTCGCCGACCAGCTTCAGTAAGTCTTGAACCGAAAACAGAGCGTTAAGTCTACGTCTGTAAAGGGAGGTTTCCCATGTCTCGTTTTTCTAATGCTGCAGCATTGACGTCATTCGGCGCAGCAGCGTTGCTTGCACTATCCGCGAATGCTGTACCCTTGATGCAGAAAAATATTTCCGTCGCCCATGCTTGGATGGTTGTCGATGCCGTGAATGCAGAATGCGGCGCCCCGGACCGCCAAAGCATGACCATCGCCGTGGTCGATCGCGCCGGCAATCCGATCCTTATGATCCGTGCCGATACCGCCTCGCCGCATAATTGGAACCAGGTTTTCCGCAAGGCCTATACCGCGCGGACCTTCCGGCGCCCCTCAATTGTTTGGCGAGATGATTCCGCACCGGGCACTGAGCGCCTAGGTCAGCGGCAGCTGGCGAATGTTCTTCCACTTGGCGGTGGGGCGCCGATCATGTCAGGTGACGAAACCGTTGGTGCAGTTGGTATCTCGGGCGCAGTGGGTGGCCAGCCTGCTGACGATGCCTGCGCGCGCGCTGCTGCCGCCTCTATCGCGGGCGAGTTGGAGTAAAGGCGATTAGCTAGAGTTGATGCGTGCTGCTTTCTTAGTTTAAATTTTCAGCGCAGCAAGCAATGTTGCCGGATTCTTGAATGGGCGGGCAGGGCACGGAGCCATAAGAGCAGAAGACGCAGCAATCGCCTGGCTTGGGCCGGAGCAATTTCTTGCAACCGGTGCATTCGTAGAAATAGAGACACGCGTTCGTCGGCATGGTCTCTAACTTTGCCGTTCGGCAATGCGGGCATGTGATTTCGGATTCGGTAATCATGGCGTCAGCAAGATCACGCGGCTAGCTCCGCAATGCACTGCGTTTTAGTCGCCGTTCAAGAAATGGGCGTCTAGGAAGGCGCGAACCATTGCGGTGCGTTCGGAATCGTAGAACGGTTCGCCGCCATGCTGGGCGCCGTGCACGACTTCGAAATGCACCGGCAGGCCAAGCGCTTTATACTTGCCGTGTATCTCATGGGTCTGATTGATCGGCATTTGCGGATCCAAATCGCCATGAAGCAAATAGAGCGGCGGGTCGCTTGCATCTGCGTAAAAGATGGGGCTCGCAAGACGCGCGAGTTCCGGCTCGGCCTCGGGAAGTCCACCAAGAAGCGCATTGAGAGCGGGCGCGCGCACCCCATAGCCATATTCGGTCGATTGATCGAGGATCGTCGTGAAGTTCGACGCGCCGTAATAGCTGACGATCACGCTCACATCGGACGACACATTGTCGTGCTCGCCGACATTGCCTTCATGAGCGGCGCTGCCATTGGTTACACCGAGAAGCTGTGCGAGATGCGCGCCGGCCGATGAGCCCGAAGCGCCGATGCGATTAGGATCGATTCCAAGTTCGCTTGCGTTCGCACGTAAGAAACGCACTGCCGCCTTCAAATCGTAAATCTGAGCAGGAAATTTCGCCTCGCCGGAAAGGCGGTAATCGAGCGAGGCGATGGCATAGCCCGCGGAGACCAGGTCAATATGAGGGACGCGCTCACGCGAGCCGCGAGCCCAGCCGCCGCCATGGGCAAAGATGAGTACCGGAGCGTTATTGACCCCCGCCGGCGTGTAGAGATCAAGCAAAAGCTCCCTTCCGTCGACCTCGGCAAAAACGATATCGCCAGTCCGGTTTACGCCATCCTGGGCAATGCTGGGTTGCGCAAAGAGTACAAGCGCAGCAAATGCAGCGCTCACACCGGTAGCAATTTTATTCCTGGCCATGGCGTAATTCCTCTAGTTTCTCTCCAATTCCCTAAGCGGGATTTGGCTGTAAGATAGCCGATACCCGCTCCCCTGAATATGGGCCGGGGAGGGCAGTTGTGGTGAAGGAAAGGATACATCCAATGCGCTTAGCGACATTCTTGTGGGTGGCCCTTGTGGTTTTGTGGTCGGGCCCAGTCTTTGCCCAAGGTTCGATCGATTACCGCAATGTCGAATGGCGCTTTGGGGTCAATTTTCCTAGTGAGCCTACGGCTGAAGACATCGAATGGTTCTCAGAGGATAATCTGCCGATTCCTGCTCGTAAGTTCACGGCAAGCCGCGGGAACAACACCTATAGCCTTATTGCCGCCGATTATCGCGGCGCCCGGCTCACGGCGATGCTGGGCTCGGAAGCCCACACAGCCGCGAATTATCGCAAGCTCGGCGAAGTAACCTGGACCCTGCTGACGAAAGTGGAGACGTCCTGCGATAGGATTTTGATCGCAGGAGGTGCAAATGTCGAAGCAGAATGGGAACAAGGGCCGGCGGTTTGATCGGGCCTTCAAGGAAGAAGCCGTCCGTCTTTTACAGACGAGCGGGCGCAGGCAGCGGCAGATAGCAGGAGATCTTGGGATCAGCGTCAGCGCGCTCGGCCGCTGGGTCGCAGAATTGCGTGAGGAGGATTTGCTTTCCGGTCCGCATGAGGATGCAGCGAAGGAGATTACCCGCCTACGCCGAGAGCGTGATCTGGCCCGTCAGGAACGTGATCTCCTAAAAAAAGCGCTGGCCTTCTTCGCCAGGGAAAGTCGATGAGGTTCCGGTTCATCGACGCGGAGAGGGCCGGGTTGGCGATGCCGATATTCCGCCTGTGCAGACTGCTGCAGGTCAGCGTCTCAGGCTTCTACGCTTGGCGCAATCGCGGCCCAAGCCAGCGACAGCTCGATGACATGGTTCTACTCGCCCATGTCCGGGCAGCCTTTCGGCGCAGCCGCGAGAGCTACGGTGCAGAGCGGGTCCATCACGAGCTTGCCGAGAATGGGATCGAGGTTGGACGCCATAGGGTGGCTCGGCTGATGCGGGGAAATGGGTTGTCTCCAAAACGGAAACAGAAGTTCAAAAAGACGACGGACAGCCAGCACAACAAGGCCGTCGCATCGAACCTTCTCGACCAGAACTTCTCCGCCGAGGCACCCAACGAGAAATGGGCTGCCGACATCAGCTATATCTGGACGGCACAGGGCTGGCTGTACCTGGCCGTCATGCTCGACCTCTACTCCCGGCGCGTCATCGGCTGGGCCGTGGGCGCTCGCATGACCAGCGACCTGCCGCTCAGGGCGCTTAACCGTGCTATCGGGCTGCGCCAACCTGGCGCCGGTGTGATCCACTATAGCGATCGGGGAAGCCAGTACTGCTCAGACGCATACCAGGCGCGCCTCGGTGAACTCGGTTTCCTCGCCTCAATGAGCGGTAAGGGAAATTGCTATGATAACGCCGTCGTCGAGACCTTCTTCAAAACCATCAAGTCAGAACTGATCTGGAGGACTGTGTTCATGTCAAGAAGCCAAGCTGAAACTGCCATAGCCGGATACATCGACGGGTTCTATAATCCAGTCCGTCGGCACTCGACGCGGGACTTCACAAGCCCCGTCAAATTCGAGGCAGAAGCAATGCAAACGGTGTAGGGCGCCTCCATTTTTCCTGGATGGGTCCAATCTGTGATGCCTATTCGCAGATCGACCGCGTTGGCGGGTTGATGATTCAGATCACCAAGCCAAACGGGCGCCGGCTTTTCCTCGCCATCCATCTCCATGATGGTTTTCTATATGTCGCGGAGGCCGAAGCGCCGCCACGCGCCCCACCGCCAGGACAATTTCAGCAATCGCTTCATTTCCTCGACGAAAGCGGTATACGCCTTCGCTATTTGCCCGATGGTCAAAGACTGCTCAGCACCGAAAATCTCGATGTCGATTTAGAACATATTCCCGACCGGGCGCTCTATGTCGAAGACGGCTTCGTCACGCCGGAACAATATGAAGTGTTGTTGCAGCATTTGAACACGCCGGCCGATTCACCATAACTTCTTTGAAGCAATCGCGGCGCCTTCCGAGAGGCTTTTGAATTTCGCCCAGACGATCGAAGGGTGAACTTCCGGCACGCTGCGCGGCGTCGAGGCAAAACCGCAATCGCTGCTGGCGATCACATTCTCGCGGCCCACTAGATTCGTAAAACGCAAGATCCGTTCGGCGACAAGTTCCGGGTGCTCGACCACAACCGAAGAGTGGGTGATCACACCGGGTAATATCGCTTTTCCTTCGGGGAGTTTTACCTCTTCCCAAATGCGCCATTCATGTTCATGGCGCGGATTGGCGGCCTCGAAGGAATAAAACCCGGCATTCACCGATAACGCGATGTCGACGACATCCTTGAATTCAATGTCGTGAATGCGCGGCCCCATATTGATCCCATAACAGGTGTGATGGCGCACCCGCTCGGGCGGAATACCGCGCAATGCATGGTTCAGCGCTTCGACACGGCCCATCGCCCATTTGCGGCATTCTTCCACGCTCTTTTGTGGGTTCAGCATGTAATGCATGGCAAGCCGCGGATCATCGATCTGGAGCATGAAACCGGCGCCTATAATGGCGAGATATTCTTCGTGCATAGCATCGGCAAGCGCGTAGAGGCATTCCTCGTCGCTCGCGTAAAATCTGTTCTCTTGATAGCGCTCGAAACTCGCGGGGGACGCCGAGGGAATAAAGAGTTCTACGTAGTCTTTGCCCTCCAGAGCATCTTTTAGATTGTCTATGTCTGTTTGAACGGCCGCGTATCCGCGATAGGCAAGGGTGCTGGTCGTCGCCATGCGGGGCGGGGCGGTCCCGGAATGGCCGTGGGAGTAGAATTCGGGAAAAGCTTCGCGCTCGCGCGAATTTAGTTGCGGCGCGTCCCCTTCAATGGGTTCCAGCCCGGAAAGGCGCTCTGAAACATAGGCCACAAAACCGGATTTGGATTGCTCGCCGTCATTAACAATGTCGATCCCACATTCGTTCTGGCGGCGGACAACATCTGCGACCGCCTTTTGGACCGCTTTTTCATATTCTTCGGTGTCGGTTTTGCCGCTCGCCATAAGATCCGACAGGCCATCCGGGCGGGGCAGGCTGCCAACATGGGTGGTGAGAATGCGTTTTTCACGCTCGTCATCGATGCTCATCATGACACTCCGATAACGCCAAAGCTCAAAAGGTGAAGAAGCCGATGAAAAGCTTGCAGAAAAGGGCGCCCACCACTGACATCGAAAAGCCCCAGATCAGCATCTTACGAAAGAGCACCGCCGGGTCTTCCGCCCCTTGAGGTAGTGCGGCTAACGATAGGGCGCCGATCGTGGAGAGCGGCGAGACGTCCACCAGGGCCGCGCCCACATTGATGCTGAGCGCTAATTCGAGCGGATCCCCGCCGCCAAGCTGTTCCACCAGGCCCGGAACCGTAGGCAGGAAGGCGGGATAGACAACGCCCGAGGTCGAGCTGTAGGTAGAAATAATGCCGGTGACGAAGGCCATGACGCCATTGACCGAGCCGGGTGTCGCGATGCCCGCCAGAAGCTCGGTAAAGCGGTCCAGGCCGCCGATTTCGTTCATAACGCCGATCAGAACACTCACGCCTGAGACCATGAGGATGATCCCCCATGGAACGCTCGCGATTGCCGCGCTGTTATCCGTCGCCCGGCCTATGATTAGGAAGGCCGCAGCGCCAAAAGCCGTGACGCCCGGGTTCAAACTGAAGCCGACCACCCCGACGATCCAAATGGCGAGGATTATGATCGTGAACCATTGGGTCCTGTTGAAAGGCTCAAGGGCGGTCTGGGGCAGTTCCGTACGGCCGGCACGCAGAAGCTGTAGCCCGCCAAAAAGGGCGTAGGCGGCTATCGCAACGGCGGTATGAGCAACAAAGTTGGCAAGGAAAACATTGAGCTCATACCCGGCGAGGCCTGTCATTTCCATCTGTTCAAGAACGATCCTGCCGACGGCACTCAATGGAGAAAGGTTGCCGGCATTGGCACCATTCGCCACCATTAGAGCTATCAGAAAAACAGGGACTCCTGCCCGAACGCCCGCAACCATGGCCAGAGGAATCACAAGGGCGGTAGCCGCAATTGCGCCGGGTCCGACCGAGGACAGGGCACCCGCAAGGATAAAAAATGAGATGGGCACGAGGGCAACACGACCTCCACAGAGATTTACGCCTCTGGCGGTTATGCCCTCAAGAGTTCCGTTTTTTTGGGCTACGCCGAACATCAATGTGATGCCGACCAGCGTCAGGAAGAGCCTGCTGGGAAATTCAGCCATGACCATGTTGGGCGTCCAGCCTGCGGCCAGAATGGCCACGGCTGACGCTAGCGCTATGGCCAGCACGCCAATATTGATGCGCGAAGTCAGGCTGACGACAATTACGGCCAGAAGCGCGAATAAAGAGAGTTCTGCTGCGCTCATGCGCGCCTCAGGAGCCGCTCAGCGGCTCTCAATTCAGATCGGATCAATTTATTTCCCCAAAATCGGCGGCGGCGTTTTCAGCGCGTTATTATGACGTCAACTTAGCGACGTCAGTCCGCAGGTCCAGCATTCCTTGCAACACCTCATAAAACGACAGCTATTATTTCCCATAATATTGCTTATACGAAGTTGTTATACATGCTGCGTAGGGGGCGTTTACTGATTTAATGACCCGACATGGACCAAGCCGGCCCTCTCCGCATAGGCTTCCGCCATGTCTGAATTGGACGACGAACACAACGAAACAGCGAAGCTACTCGCCATCATGAAGAAGCTTCGCGATCCTGATGGCGGCTGCCCTTGGGATCTCGAGCAGGATTTTTCGACAATTGCGCCATACACGATCGAGGAAGCCTATGAGGTCTCGGACGCGATCGAGCGCGGTGATTTCAAGGACCTAAAGGACGAGCTTGGAGACCTGCTGCTCCAGGTGGTGTTCCATGCCCGCATGGCCGAGGAAACGGGCCATTTCGCCTATAAGGACGTTGTCGCCGCCATCTGCGAGAAAATGGTGCGCCGGCACCCGCATGTATTTGAAACCACGGGCGCCCAGAGCACCGCTGGGGTTCGCAAAGCCTGGGAAGATATCAAGCGCGAGGAACGGGCGGAAAAGGGCCTGGGTGCGGAGGAAAAAGGTCTTCTGGACGATGTTCCCAATGCCCTTCCCGCTTTGATGCGCGCCTTAAAGCTGCAAAATCGTGCAGCCGAAGTGGGTTTTGACTGGCCGAGCCCGATTAATGTCGTGGAGAAAATCGCGGAAGAAGCCGCAGAATTGGCCGAAGCGTCGGAAGCGGAAGACGGGGCGAAAATCACCGAGGAATTTGGCGATCTCCTCTTTGCTTTTGCCAAGCTGGCGCGTCATCTGAAAATCGACCCTGAGGCCTCTTTGCGGGCGGCAAACACCAAATTTGTACGGCGTTTCAAAGTGATCGAGGACGGTCTTCGGGCGCGCGGAAAATCGCTTGGAGAGGCCTCGCTAGAGGACATGGAAGCCCTTTGGAACGAGGCCAAGCGCGGCGAGACTTCCCGCTAAACATAGCTGCTAGAGACCACTTTCCGGCATAAGTTTGCACGGTAAACAAACTATCCACGGCCCTGTGGGTTTATGAGGATGCGCCAGCATATAGCTGATCTTCATAGATAAATTCTATTTCTTCCGAGTAGTGATTGCGAAACTTCTCCACCGTCTTATCGTCCGCCGAGATCACCAGCTTCATCTTGGAATCTTGGTCGGCACGTTCAACCACGCGCCCATGGGCATAGGCCCAGGTGAGAAAGGCGGTGACAAATTAGTCCACGGAAGCGGCGGGATTTCCCAGCCGCGGGCGGAGTAAAACTCTGCCACCTGTAGCCTTCGATCTTTTTTGAGATGGAAGGCGGGAGGATGTACACCGTGGACCTATATCTGCGCGTTCGGCTGGCCTGCCATGTTGATGGTCTGAGCCAGCGAGAGGCGGCAAGTCGGTTTGGCATTGCGCGCGAGACGGTGAGGAAGATGCTGCGGCATTCGGAACCGCCGGGATATCGGCGACGCCAGCCACCGAAACGCCCGAAACTGGCCCCCTTCACGGATATCATCGACCGTATTCTGGAGGAGGACCGAACGGTTCACCGTAAGCAGCACCACACGGCGAAGCGTATATTCGAGCGCCTTCGCGACGAACATGGCTTCACGGGCAAAGAGACCATCGTGAAGGATTACGTTCGGGAACGGCGCCTTCGCCGGCGTGAGATGTTTGTGCCGTTGTCACATCCTCCGGGCCATGCTCAAGCGGACTTTGGCGAGGCGGATGCGATCATCGCCGGCGTCAAGTATCGGGCGCATTTTTTCGTCATGACACTTCCCCACAGCGATGCCTGCTTCGTTGCGGCCTTACCCGGCGGCGGCGACGGAGGCCTGGCTGGACGGGCACAACAGAGCCTTTGTTTTTTTCGGCGGCGTTCCCCAATCGATTCTTTACGACAACGACAAGTGTCTGGTGTCGCGCATCTTGTCAGATGGCACGCGGCAACGAACGCGGGCGTTCAGCGGGCTGCAGTCCCATTACCTCTTCGAGGACCGCTACGGCCGTCCCGGCAAGGGTAACGACAAAGGCAATGTGGAGGGGGTGGTCGGCTATGCCCGGCGGAACTTCATGACGCCGCTTCCCCGGTTCGCGAGCTGGGACGCCTTCAATGGCCACCTGGAAGAGCAATGCCGCAACCGGCAAGGCAACGTCCTGCGCGGCCACCGCGAGAGCATCGGCGAACGGTTTGTGCGTGACCGCGAAGCGTTGAAGAGGCCACTGCCGCCACCGTTCGACGCGTGCGACAAGCAGGGCACGCGGGTCAACTCGCTGTCCCTGGTGCGCTACCGGACGAATGACTATTCCGTGCCCGTCGCCTACGGCCATCAGGAAGTCTGGATCCGTGGCTATGTCCACGAGGTGGTTATCGGTTGCGGCACCGGGATCATTGCCCGACACCCCCGTTCCTACGACCGGGAAGATATGGTCTTCGATCCGATCCACTACCTGCCTTTGCTGGAGCACAAGATCGGTGCCCTGGATCAGGCCGCGCCGCTAGCCGGATGGGAACTGCCTGATGCCTTCCCAACCCTGCGCCGTCTCCTGGAGGCGCGCATGGGCAAGGCCGGCAAGCGGGAATACGTCCAGGTCCTTCGGCTTCTGGAGACCTTCGATCTCGAGGTGCTTCACGGCGCGGTGAAGGACGCCCTGCGCCTGGGTGCGATCGGCTACGACGCCGTCAAACACCTTGTGCTGTGCCGTATCGAGCGACGCCCGCCCAAACTCGACCTGGATATCTATCCCTACCTGCCTCGGGCCAACGTGGCGACCACGGCCGCCGCCAGTTATATGAGCTTGTTGGGTGGAGGCGCGTCATGACCGATACGCCGCAAGTGTTGCTGGCCCATCACCTCAAGACCCTGAAACTGCCGACGTTCCTGCGCGAATACGACAAGCTGGCCCGCCAATGCGCCACCGAGGGCGCCGACCATGTGCGGTATCTTGTCCGTCTGACCGAGTTGGAACTGATCGACCGTGAGCGCCGCATGGTCGAGCGGCGGATCAGACAGGCCAGGTTCCCCGCCGTCAAAAGCCTCGACAGCTTCGACTTCAAGGCCATCGCATCGCTCAACAAGATGCTGGTTCTGGAGTTGGCGCGATGCGAATACGTCGAGCGTCGTGAGAATATCATCGCGCTCGGCAACTCAGGCACCGGCAAGACCCATATCGCCCTCGGTCTCGGTCTGGCGGCCTGCCAAAAGGGGCTCTCCGTCGGCTTCCTCACGGCCGCTGCCCTGGTTCATGAACTGATGGAGGCCAGGGATGAAAAACGCCTGTTGCGCCTGCAGAAGCAACTGGCAAAGCATCACCTTCTGATCATCGACGAACTCGGCTTCGTGCCGCTCTCGAAGACCGGCGCCGAGCTGCTGTTCGAAGTCTTCAGCCAGCGCTACGAGCGGGGCTCGATCCTGGTGACCTCCAACTTGCCGTTCGATGAGTGGACGGAGATATTCGGCTCGGAACGCCTGACCGGGGCTTTGCTGGACCGCCTCACCCACCATGTCCATATCCTGGAAATGAACGGCGAGAGCTATCGTCTCAACCAAAGCCAAAAACGGCGGAAATCCCCAAAAATACCTGCTTAACCGCCGGTGCAATGGTTGACCCGGTGGGTCCACAGGAACCTCCCACGCTGCTCCGCTCCGCGTAACGCAAGCGCTACTCGAAGCAGCGCGGGTCCCTCCTATGGACTACCGGGACAACCCCCCAACACCGCGTACCGCATAACGTTAAGTGGACTAGTTTTGCTCCGCCCGGGTGGACTAATTTTGCTCCGCCGTTGACACCCAGGCAAGCCCCGCCCCGTCTTCGAGCTTTAGGCTGAGACTAAACAAATGATCGCGGGCACCCAGATGCTGTTCGAGCGAGACCAGAAGATCGGCAATCCCGGCCCCGCTTAGCGCCGAGACGGCAATCGCTCCATCCGGGCCCACCCTATTTCGGGCCAACATCGATTCGTGAATGTCGGGATCCAGGGGGTCTATTTTGTTGAGGACCTCAATGAGCGGCTGACCAGTTTCTTCCCTAACGCCAAGCTCATGCAAGACTTCGACGATGTCCGCCTTCTGAGCCTCGGAATCTTTGTGGGCGGCATCGCGGACATGAAGGATAAATCGGCTTCAAGCACTTCTTCCAGCGTAGCGCGGAACGCCGCCACCAGCTGGACGGGAAGATCGGAAACGAATCCTACCGTATCGGAAAGGATCACTTTCCTGCCATTCGGTAGAACGAGCGCGCGCATTGTCGGGTCGAGGGTAGCGAAGAGAAGGTCTTTCGCCGCAACTTCGGCTTTGGTGACTAGATTGAACAAAGTCGACTTGCCGGCATTCGTGTAGCCAACCAGCGTAACGACAGGGAACGGCACGCGCTTGCGCGCATGCCTATGAAGGCCTCTGGTACGTTTGACCTCCTTCAGCTCCTTACGAAGCTTGGCAATACGTTCGCCGATCTACCGACGGTCGGTTTCGATCTGAGTTTCGCCCGGGCCGCCGAGAAAGCCGAAGCCACCGCGCTGGCGTTCGAGATGGGTCCAACTGCGCACCAGGCGCGAGCGTTGATAGGTAAGATGGGCCAATTCTACCTGAAGGCGCCCTTCCCTCGTCGCTGCCCTCTCGCCGAATATTTCAAGAATAAGTGCCGTACGGTCGAGCACCTTCGCATTCCATGTCGTCTCTAAATTGCGTTGTTGGACCGGGCTCAAAGCGGCGTTGACGATCACGAGCTCAGTGTGAAGCTCCTCGATCAGCGTCCTAATCTCTCCAACCTTCCCGCGCCCCATAAGCGTCGCCGGCACGGGCTTTGCGATCGGCACAATCATCGCTTTTACGATTTGGAGATGGATCGCGCCGGAAAGCGCAACCGCCTCTTCTAGCTGCGCTGTATGATCGCGCGCTGATAAACCCGCGCCTGCGGCCCCTGGTTTGGCCTTGCTGGACTTAAATGCCGCATGGATAACCATGGCTCGCACGGAACCCGGCTCGGCCGATACAAAACCAAAATCTTTAGATCTAGTCAGGCGGGCTCCGCGGCAGGCGTTTCTTCATCCTGCAATTGTACCGGCCCCATCGGCATTACCGTCGAAATGGCATGCTTGTATACGAGTTGAACTTGGCCATCGCGGCGAAGGAGCACGCAAAAATTATCGAACCAGGTGATGTTGCCTTGAAGCTTTACTCCATTGACGAGATAGATCGTCACCGAAGTTTTGCTCTTGCGAACAGCGTTCAGGAAAGTGTCTTGGAGGTTTTGAGCTTTATCGGTCATGGGTGAGCCCCATTTGTATTGCTGTGTAATGTGCCGGCGCCTCGGAGGACGCGTTGCAAGCAAGCATATAGAGCTTGGTGTCGTTTGCGAAGGGCAAAAAAGCTCGCGTCACGACTGCTAGCCCTTTGATTCTTTTAAAGAAAGCTCTCGGTAAAGCGCATGCATTCGCTTTGAGACGGAGCCAATCTTCCCGTTTCCCACCGCTTTGCCATCGATTTGGACGACAGGGATCGCTCCTCCTGTGGCCGAAGACATAAAGGCTTCGCTTGCGCCACAGGCTTCCTCCAACGAAAAGGCCTGCTCTTTTGCCTCAATGCCGGCGGCGGACATGGCCCGAAGCAAAACTCCCCTGGTTACACCGGCCAAAATATTGTCGCGAAGAGAGCGGGTAATTGGCGTGCCGTTGCTGTCTACAATCCAGGCATTGGTGGACGAGCCTTCCGTAACAAAGCCGTCGCCATCGACAAACCATGCCTCATAGGCGCCTTGCTTGCGCGCCTCGGTCTTCGCCATGACGTTTGGCAAGAGCGCGGTCGATTTTATGTCGCAATGCGCCCAGCGAATGTCTGGAGTGGTGATAATTGCTACGCCCGATTCATGCTGGGCTTCCATAGCCAATCTATCCGTATGTTTTGCAGTTACGATCAATGTTGGAGAAATATCGTCCGGTACTGCGTGGTCGCGCGGCGCGGCACCCCGCGTGACTTGAAGATATAGCAGCCCTTCTTGCAACCGATTGCGACGCGCGGTCTCCTTCAAGATCACCGCTAGCGATGCTCGGCCTACCGGCATTTTCATGCCGATTTCACCAAGGCTTCTTTTCAGCCGATCGAGATGACGCGCCGCGTCCACTAATCTGGCATTTGAGACCGCAATAACCTCGTAGACGCTGTCGGAAAATTGCAGCCCACGGTCTTCGACATGCACGCCGGCCACGCCATGGCGAACATAACGGCCGTCGATATAAGCAACGCGTCCGGGTGGCGGATGGTAATCCGCGCGATGAAGCAACATATGATTGCGCTCAAGCGTTGTAGTTGGCAGCGGGCCTCATTGAAGACACACCAAGTGACTTCAACTTGCGGTGCAAAGCAGAGCGTTCCATTCCCACGAAGGACGCTGTGCGCGATATATTTCCGCCAAAACGATTGATTTGCGCCATAAGGTATTCGCGCTCGAATATTTCTCTTGCCTCTCGCAGCGGAAGCGTAATTACCAAATCCGTGCGATTGCCGTTGCCGTTTGTCGTGCCGTTAACGTCGGAGGGCAGCAGATCCGCAGAAATTGCCTCCGCCGCGTCGTCTGTTGCCAAAATCAGAAGGCGTTCGACGATATTGCGCAACTGGCGCACATTTCCAGGCCAATGATACGCTTGAAGCACCGCCATCGCCTCGTTTGATATTTCGCGCTCCGGCAACCCTGACGACACCGAAAGCCGCCGCATAAAATGAGATACAAGTTCGGGCATGTCTTCCCGCCGTTCGGCAAGCGCCGGCACATGCACGGGGACCACGTTTAGGCGGTGATATAAATCTTCCCGGAAACGTCCCAGTTCTATTTCCTTGCGCAAATCGCGTGTTGAGGATGAGATTACGCGAACATCCACTTCTACGCGGGTGGAGCCCCCGACGCGTTGAAAAGTCTGATCAATCAATACCCGAAGAATCTTTCCTTGCGTTTCCAGCGGCATGTCTGCCACCTCGTCGAGAAACAGAGTCCCGCCATGAGCAAGCTCCAAATGGCCTATTTTGCGAGCGCCCTCCTCCGTCTCTGAGCCAAATAATTCAGTCTCGATTCGAGACGGCGACATCATCGCGCAATTGATTGCGATAAACGCGTTATCGGCGCGGCGCGAGCGCTTATGTATCAGCCGCGCGGTGACCTCCTTACCCGAACCCGGGGGGCCATTAATAAGGATACGGCTTCCGGTGGGCGCCACCTTGTCCACCAACTGCTTCAATTGCCCGATCGCGGACGAGCTGCCCACGAGCTCAGAACGTTCGCCTGTCTTAAGTTTTAATTCTTCAACTTCACGTCTTAGTTTTGCCGCTTCAAGCGCACGGCGCACGACATGGCAAAGCCGGTCGGCCTTGAAGGGCTTTTCGATGAAATCATAGGCGCCCTTCTTAATTGCTGCGACAGCAGTTTCGATCGTACCATGACCGCTAATAATGACGACGGGCAGATCGGGATGCTCGCGCTTCAATACGTCCAGGAGCTGAATGCCGTCGAGACGGCTTCCTTGTAGCCAAACGTCCAACACAACCAGATGTGGGCGCCGCTTTGTGATCGCTGCGAGAGTGGCATCTGAATCCGAAGCGCTCCGCGTGCGGAAACCTTCGTCAGATAGTATTCCTGCCATCAACTCGCGAATATCGATCTCGTCATCGACAACGAGAATATCAGACGCGATCGGCAATCCGTTCTTGCTCATGAGACACCCTGCTATTTTTTTTATCTGGCTGAACCAAAGGAAAGACCATGCGCACGATGGCGCCTGGTGCATCTCCACCTTTTACATCTCTGACATCGGCTAAAACGAGCTCTCCGCCATGGTCCTCCGCGACTTTGCGCACAATCGCAAGACCCAGCCCCGTTCCCTTGGCCCGCGTTGTAACGTAAGGCTCGGTTAAACGGTGCCTATGCTCGGGCGGAAGACCAACACCATTGTCCTCTATGGAAAACGTGACTTTGTCCTTTGTCGCGGTAACCGTTAGTCGAATGCGCCCCTGGCCGTCGTCGTTTTTAGCGTCGTGCGCAATAACGGATTCGCTTGCATTCTTTAGTATATTCGTGAGCGCCTGCGAAACCAGGCGACCGTCACATTCGATGCCTATGAGCCCTTCCGGCATATCGATTTCAAAATTGATTTGCGGATAAGCAATGCGCTGGAGAAATACGGCATGCCTGGCAAGTTCTTGAACTTCTTCCGGACGAATGACCGGCGCAGGCATTCGCGCAAATGAAGAGAATTCATCCACCATGCGGCCGATATCTCCGACTTGGCGAATAATCGTATCGGTACACTGCTCAAACACTTCCGGGTCGCTGGATATTTCCTCGCCATATTTACGCTTAAGCCTCTCGGCAGAGAGCTGGATTGGAGTCAGCGGGTTCTTAATTTCATGTGCAATGCGCCGGGCTACCTCGGCCCACGCAGCCGTACGCTGCGCCGAAACAAGATCGGTAATGTCGTCGAAGGTCACGACAAAGCCATGACTACGGTCTCCAGCCTCTCGAGACACCTGTACATTGAGATAACGAAGCGCACCGTCGCGGCGCACTTCCACCTGCCCTGCCGTGTTGCCGTAGTGTTCCACCATGGCGCGGCGAATAAGATCGCTGAGCTCTGGCAGTACCTTCGAGTAATGGATGCCCTCGGCGGTATTGGATTGCGCGCCCAAAAGCCGCGATGCAGTCGGATTAATGAGCGTTACATGGCCGTCGCCATCCAAACCCACAACACCGGACGAAACACCGGCCAGCACGGCCTCGGTAAATCGTCGACGTGAATCAAGCTGCGTGTTTGCTTCGATGAGATCGTTTCTTTGCCCCTCGAGCTGCGATGTCATGCGATTAAACGCCTTACCGAGCGAATTTATTTCGTCACCATCCTTAGCAACGTCAACACGTACCGAGAGATCGCCTTCCGAAACACGGCCTGATGCCGTGGCGAGGCGGCCAATGGGCATAACGATCTTGTTTGCAGCCCACAGCCCCGTCCACACCGCGCCCAGTAGAATGAGCATGGCGACAACAATGTAGAGCCCGGCAAAACTGAGTTGCATCTGGGAACGGTTTTGATTGAGGCGCTCATATTCCGAGACGGCATCCAAGGTGCTCTGTTGACGCTCAAGGACCTGCGGGTCGACATTTCGCGACACCAAAAGATAGGCATCGACAAAGGCGTCCAATTTTACCAGTGCCGAAACCGCATCTTCATTCGGTTCAGTGATGGTAACGATCTCACCCGACGCTGCCTGCTGAAAATATTCCGGGGCAAGTGGGCCACGATCAGGGGTATCTTCCCGCCTTGCACTCGCAAGCACATTGCCCATTGAGTCCATCACGTAAACGGCCGGCAGAGCACGGATCTGGGCTTCGGTCTGCAAGAGATCGCGCCAACGTTGCTGGTCCGTTTGCAATAGCGGCGCGGCACTATTGAGATCGAACTGCATTGCGCGAATATCGTTTCGGATGACCTGACGGTGCTCATCCACATAAGCATTGGCCACGCTCACCGAGTTGGTAAGCGCGGTTTGGACGCGTTCGGAAAACCAAGCCTCGATACCAAGATTGAGCGAGAAGGCCGCGAAGACCGCCACTAAGATCGCCGGCACCACAGCGACGGACGAAAAGATTGTGACCAAGCGAAAGTGCAGACGCGATCCGACAGCGCCGCTTTTGCGTTCGGTCCACAATTTAGCAATGCGCCAGGCAATGAGCGCTGCCAGAGTTAGTCCCAGCGAAAGGTCAACAAGAAAAAGCACGATTAGCCCGGACGACGTTGGATCGTATGGAACGCGCCCGGTGAGATTGAGATAGGTAACAAGGCCGGAGATGACGGCAGCAAACGCAACGAAGATAGCTATAAGCGACGGGCGTGATAACGCGCTCAATAGATCGAACGGGCTTCCCAACAGACGGGAACGCAACACCGAGGTGTCTGCCATAGAAATTGTGCCTCGAAGATATCTCGGGACCGGCCTACATCCGGGCCGTGCCACCAGAGCCACTGTATCAAAGCCACAGCCTGTTGCAATTATGTTTTGTTGTAATACTGCATCAAGTCAAAGTGTGGTTTGTCAGGGTTTTACTGGATTCTTAGCCCTCTGATGACCTCAACGCCAAGTTCACGAATCTTCTTTCTGAGGGTGTTTCGGTTAAGCCCAAGTAATTGTGCCGCGCGGATTTGATTGCCCCTAGTTGCGGCAAGCGTAATGGCGAGTAAGGGCTTTTCCACCTCCTGCAACACGCGGTCATACAGTCCGGCGGGCGGTAAGCCCTCGCCAAATTCCGCAAAATAAGAAGTTAGGTGCCGTTCCACCAATTGCGAGAGGCTGACTTCTTCTTCATCGGATATCGGCAGGGCGCGTCCCAATTGCGCAAGTTCGGAAACGACTTCTTGCTCGGGAATAACCTCGTCGGGACTCAAAACCACAAGCCTGCGAACCAGATTTTCAAGCTCTCGTACATTCCCCGGCCAAGTATGACCCTTCAAGCGCTCAGTTGCTTCCACGTCCAAACGCTTTTCGGGCAGACCCTCTCCTTTAGCTTTGACAAGAAAATGGCGCACCAATTCGGCGATGTCCTCTTTGCGCTCTCGTAGCGGCGGTAATCGCATTGGCACAACGTTCAAGCGATAAAACAGATCCTCGCGAAACAAGCCCTGTTGAATAAGTTGTCGCAAATCGCGGTTTGTCGCCGCGATAATGCGTACATTTGTTTTGATCGGTGTTCTTCCGCCAACCGTTGTGTACTCGCCCTGCTGCAATACGCGCAGCAGCCGCGTTTGCGCTTCCAACGGCATATCGCCAATTTCGTCCAGAAAAAGCGTTCCCCCCTCGGCCTGCTCGAAGCGGCCAATTCCCCTGCCCGTCGCTCCGGTAAACGAGCCCCGTTCATGTCCAAATAACTCGCTTTCGATCAACTCTTTTGGGATTGCAGCCATATTGACAGCAACGAAACTTCCCTTACGACGTTTTCCGTAGTCATGGAGCGCTCGTGCAACCAATTCCTTTCCGGTTCCAGACTCTCCTGAGATCATGACGGTGAGATCGGCCTGGGTCAGGCGCGCAACGATCCGATAAATCTCTTGCATTGCCGGGGAGCGCCCGATCAGCGGTAAGCGCTCTTCCCCGCTTTCGCGTTCAGCCGCGGGCGCCTTTTTGGGTGTTTTACTGAGCGCACGCTCAACAACCGCAATCAACACCTTCAAGTCGAAGGGTTTGGGCAGATATTCGTATGCCCCACGCTCGGCAGCTTTTATCGCCGTTAGAATATTGTTTTGTGCACTCATGACGATGACCGGAAGGTCGGGACGCAGCCTTTTGATGCGCGGTAATAAATCGAACGCGTTCTCATCGGGCAGAACGACGTCTGTAATGACGAGGCTGCCCTCTCCTTGCGCAACCCACCGCCACAGCCCTGCTGCGTTCGCCGTAGTGCGTACGTCGTAGCCTGCACGGCCGAGCGCGTGGTTGAGAACCGTACGAATTGCCGCATCGTCATCGGCAAGAAGAATCGTTCCTTCACTCATTGGCCTTCAGTCATTTTATTGTTCTGCCTTTTCGGAAATGTCGTCGGTTGGTGCTACGGGAAGAAGAACTCGAAAGATCGTTCGTCCAGCTTGCGAGTCGCATTCGATGACGCCGCCATGATCGTTGATAATTTTCGCCACAAGCGCCAAGCCAAGGCCCGCTCCCGTTGTTTTCGTAGTGACGAAGGGATCAAAAATATGGGGCAGCAAGCCCTGAGGAATTCCGGAGCCATTGTCCCGGATGGTGACTTCAAGCGGTAGGCTGACTCTTTGAGATTGGCCGCTAATTGGCGTCGTTACACTGACGCCCGGCAGGTAGGCCGTCGCTAAAACAATTTCGCTTCCGTCATCGGGCGAAGCATCGGCGGCATTTCGAACGATGTTCATGAAGGCCTGAATGAGATTGTCATGGTCACCCGGCACCGGCGGCAGGGACGGATCAAAATTTTCCGTAATCCGAAGATTGCGCGCAAAACTTGTGGCTGCCACTTGCCGCACGCGGTCCAGCACCTCATGGATGTTGACCGGCAATCGTGTCGGGGCCATGGGATCGCCAAAAGCTTCCATGCGATCAATTAGCCCGCGAATGCGGTCCGCTTCGTCACGGATGAGCTGTGCAAGTGTACGGTCCTCCGGTGAGAGCGTTTCCTCCAGCAATTGTGCAGCGCCCCGAATCCCGGCCAAGGGATTTTTGATCTCATGCGCCATCACCGCGGCCATTCCCGACATCGAACGGGCCGCACCGCGATAAAGAAGTTGGCGATCAATGCGCTGCGCCAAACCCCTCTCTTGAAGAAGAACAACGACACCGCCGTCTAGTTCTAGGGCGGGTGTCAAAGTGACATCGGCGAGACGCTCTCCGCTTTTCGGTGTCGAAAGATCGACGTTGCGCTCCGCAACAGACGCTTCTCGTTCACGCGACTGGTTCACAAGCTGCAATAGGGGACTTCCAAAGGGCAAGAGATCGGCAAGCTTGTGCTTCGATAAAAGTTCGGCGCCCATGTCAAAGAACTGCTCTGCAGCGTGATTGACATAAAACATTTCGCCTTGGGCACCGACGAGTATGACGGGCATTGGTAGTGCCCCGACAATTTCGCTCGGTCCGACCGCAGGGCTGTTAGCCAGCTGCCCGTTCGGTTTGGTATTTTCTGCCATTACCCGTATATGCCTAGAATATAGGCACCACAGTAATATGCGTATTCCATAGGCACAACACTGGGCTTCAGCTATGAAATTTGCCTGAAAATAGTCTATTTTCGGCCGGCTCACTTTACCTGAAGACAATCACCGCCATAGCTTAGCGCTATGCCGGAGCAAGTCTGCGCCACACTCATCGTTGCCGCGGGTCGGGGCGAGCGTGCCCCTGGCGCCGCAAAACCTAAGCAGTATCGCCTGCTTGCAGAAAAACCGGTGTTACGCTGGGTTTTGGATGCTTTCGTGCAAATAAAGGCAATTGATCCCATTCAAGTAGTGATAGGCGAAGAGGACCGGCCCCATTTCGATGAGGCTGCCTGCGGACTTAATCTTCTAGAGCCAATTATAGGCGGTGAAACGCGCCAAGAATCGGTTTCAAAAGGATTGGAGGCGCTGAAAGCGCAAAGTCCGGCAAGTGTCCTCATCCACGACGGCGCCCGGCCATTTGTCTCGCAAGAGCTAATTCAACGTGTGGTTGGCGCGCTAAGCACCGCCGACGCCGTCGTTCCCTTACTGCCGGTGGCCGATAGCATTTGGCGTAAAAATGCCACGGATTACGAAAGTGTGCCTCGAGCTGAATTTCGTCGCGCACAAACACCACAGGGGTTTTCTTTTGAAGCGATATTGGCGGCGCATCGTCAACATCGAGCTGCTTCGGTCACGGACGATATGGCGATGGCCAAACTTGCCGGATTGACAATCCGGGACGTTCTCGGAGAGGAAGTCAATTTGAAACTCACTAAGAGCGAAGATTTTGAGCTTGCGGAAAAAATTGCGTCGGGCGGCGCCCGTGAAGTCTGGGGCGATGTCAGGACGGGAACCGGGTTCGATGTCCACAAGTTTTCACCGGGTGAGCATGTTTGGCTTTGTGGCGTGCGCATTGCCCACAATAAGGGCCTTGCAGGTCACTCAGACGCTGATGTCGGCTTGCATGCCTTGACGGATGCGGTGTTGGGCGCGATTTGTGCCGGCGATATTGGCGTTCATTTTCCGCCAAGCGACCCGCAATGGCGCAACGCCCCATCACATATTTTCCTGGAAAAGGCTGCTTCGCTTGTGACAGAGCGCGGAGGGATTATTGCGCATGTCGATGTCACACTGATATGCGAGCAACCAAAAATTACGCCGCATCGCGATGCGATGATTAAGCGTATTTCTGAGGTTCTCAATATCGATATTGATTGCGTCAGCGTGAAGGCAACAACAACCGAAGGCCTTGGTGCCCTCGGGCGCGGCGAAGGCATCGCCGCGCAAGCGATCGCTACCATAAGACTACTGGCAAGCACCCGATGACCAGAGTTGCGATTTGGTGTTCAACCGTATTTGGGATTGGGTACACGCCATTTGCTTCCGGAACGATGGCCTCGCTGGTTGCGCTTCCCATCGGATACTTGCTGCACCTATCCTATGGCACGCTCGGCGTACTGGTCGTTGGACTTGTTATTTTCGCTATTGGAATCTGGGCATCGGGTGCACATGCGCGTTCAACCGGCCGCGAAGATCCAGGAACGAGCGTGATCGACGAGATTGCCGGGCAGCTTTTTGCAATGCTTCTTATTACCCCAGCGGGGAACACTTCTAACTGGCCTCAGATCGTCGCGGCTTTTGTGCTTTTCCGCTTCTTTGATATCGCCAAACCTTGGCCGATCTCGCGCCTCGAACGCTTGCACGGCGGCGTTGGAATCATGGCAGACGACGCGGCAGCCGGTCTTGTATCAGCTGCCATTTTGTTTGCACTATTCAATTGGTAGGCGATCTGAAATGTTTAGCGATGACGTCCACGACATGGCCAAGCGCGTACTAAACAAAGCGCGTGTTAATCGACTTCATATCGTCACCGCCGAAAGCTGCACCGGCGGATTAATTGCCGCAAGCCTTACGGAAATTCCTAGCTCCTCCGACGTTGTCGAATGCGGATTCATTGTCTATTCCGACAATGCAAAAACGCAGCTTCTTGGAGTCCCGGAGACCCTTTTAAAGCGGGTTGGAGCCGTATCGGCTGATGTTGCGTGCGCGATGGCAAAGGGCGCGCTTGAAAACAGCAATGCCGAACTGAGTGTTGCAGTTACTGGTATTGCCGGCCCGTCAGGTGGGACAACCCTAAAACAGGTTGGGCTTGTTCATATTGCCGCGGCGCGAGAAGGACTTGAAATTCAGCATCGTGCCTGTGAATTTGGTGATGTCGGGCGAAGTCAGGTGCGATTACTAACGGTAGACGCTGCGCTGAAGCTATTGTTGCGCGTGATGTGATCCGCCGTAGAGCTGTTTTGCACGCGCGACGAAAGCGTCGGTTGTTTTGCGGGCCATCGCATCGAATATGTAGCTGGAAGCAGCTGCCAGGATTTGGTTACTAAATGAAAAATCGATAAAGAATTGTATCTCCGAACCCGTTTCCACGGGAATGAAACGCCATCTTGTGTCTAGATGATCAAAGGGCCCGTCGATATGGCAGGCCTCTATAACACTCTCCTTTTTATTGAGTGTTACATTGCTCGTATATTTTTCCCTTAAAGCCCCAAATGAAACCAACATTTGGGCCGTGATCGTATCGACTCCGCCCTCCGATTCTTGTTCTAAAATTTTTAACGCCGCACAGCCTGGAACGAACTCGGGATATTTCTCGACATCGGCAACGACGGCAAACATTTCGCCCACGCTGAAGGGAGACAAAAATATTTCCTTGTGGGAAGGCATCTCTACTGAGCGTGCGCGCGATCGGCAGCCCGCGCCGCTCTCAGCCGGCCGAAGTCATCGCCGGCATGGTAGGAAGAGCGCGTCAGCGGACTCGCCGAAACCATGTGAAAGCCCTTCGCACGCGCAATCCCTTCCAGTGCTTTGAATTCGTCTGGAGTCCAGAAACGATCTACCGCGGCATGTTTGCGTGTCGGCTGCAAATATTGCCCGATTGTGAGGAAGTCCACGTCTGCAGCACGCAAATCGTCCATAACTTGCATGACTTCTTCTCGAGTCTCGCCAAGTCCAACCATCAGTCCGGATTTGGTGAAAGACTGCGGATCGATTTCCTTCACGCGCTGTAAGAGCCTAAGCGAGGCAAAATATCGTGCCCCTGGGCGTATCGTTAAGTAAAGCCGCGGAATGGTCTCAAGGTTATGATTGAAGACGTCAGGTGGCGCCGCCATCAGTTTTTCTACAGCGCCTTCCTTGCGCAGAAAGTCGGGCGTAAGGATTTCAATAGTTGTCTGCGGACTTAACTGACGAATTGCCCTGATCGTTTCGGCAAAATGCTCCGCCCCACCATCTGGAAGATCGTCTCGATCGACCGAGGTAATGACGACATGCGCAAGCTTGAGCTTTTCGACCGCCTGCGCAACCCGCCTGGGCTCGTCCATGTCTAGTGCGCCCGGAACACCGGTTCGCACATTGCAAAACGCGCAAGCGCGCGTGCATGTGTCGCCAAGAATCATGAACGTGGCGTGCGCTTTGGTCCAGCACTCGCCAATATTGGGACAGCCGGCTTCTTCGCAAACGGTTACCAAACCATGCTCGCGAATAATCCTACGTGTTTCAGCATATTCGCGGCTCACCGGTGCCTTAACGCGAATCCAATCGGGCTTGCGAAGCAATGGCGTATCGGCGCGGTGCGCTTTTTCCGGGTGACGAACAGCGCGCTCGCCCGCGGAAGCGTGCGTGTTGTGTGTCCCTTGCTCGTGAATGACAGTCATTTTTTATTGCTTATTGAACCGGCTGCGAGGACGCAAATTGATCCGCAGAGGCCAGCGCTATGGCCATTACGAAATCAGCCTCGGCTTTATCCATATCGCCCATTTCGCGATAGATCTCGCCGCGTCCGCGATAGGCGTTGGCGTCGTTCGGTTCAAGTTCAATCGCGGTGCTAAAATCTGCAAGAGCCTGCAAGTTTTCGCCCTTGCGCCGATAAATATTCCCGCGATCGACATAGGCTTCTGCATAGCCTGAATTCAATCCAAGGGCCGCATCCGCGTCCGCCAATGCCATTTCCAAATCACCGATTTCGCTATAGGCCAAGCCGCGTTCGCGATAAGCCGCCGGATGCTCCGGTCGAATGGAAATTTCCGCGTCGAACTCCGAGATAGCCTCAGAATAGTCGTCCATGCGGGTAAATACGAGGCCGCGAATACCATGCGCGCGCGGTACCGCCTTATCGATCGAAAGCGCCGTGTCGCAATCCGAAAGCGCGCCGAGATTGTTGTCCATGTCGTAATACGCAATGCAACGATTGACATAGCTGTCCGCTGAATATGAACTAATGCGAATGAGCTCGGTGAGGTCCTCAATAGCCTCTTCGTGTAGACCCTGACGGCGATAGATCAGAGAGCGATTGTAAAACGCGTTTTTCTCGAGCGGATCAAGTGCGAGCGCCGTCGCATAGCTAATCAGCGCAAGTTCTTCTTCCCCTGCCCGCGCCTGTGCAATGCCCATATTTACGTAGGTCCCGGCATAATCTGGACTGATCCGAAGTGCTTCCTCGAAATCCGCGATCGCCCCCGGAATGTCTCCGGTTTCCATGCGGGCAACCCCACGTCCGAAATGGGTGTCAACGCGTGGCTTGCCATCTACCGCAATTGCAAAAGACTCGAGCGCCCTTCCAAATTCTCCTCGCTCGTTTAGAACAAGGCCAAGGCCTTCTTGTGCAAGTGTGGACCCAGGGTCGAGACCAACCGCTATGGAAAAATCTTCTTCGGCCTCACCAATGTTGCCAAGCTTGAGATGCGCAAATCCACGGCCGATATAACTCCCAGGCTCGCTAATATCGAAAGTTAACGCCGCGTCGAAATCGCCAATGGCTCTATCGCGTTGGCCTACTCCCAAAAAAGCATATCCCCGCAACATGTAACCTGAAGAAAATCCCCCGCTCAGCTGTAGCGCCCGATCGAAATCGAAAATTGAATCTTCGTAATTACGCTCCGTAAGCCGCACATAGCCGCGCGCCCAATAGGCAAGCACCGATTGCGGCGCGACCCGAACGACCACATCGAAGTCCTCCTCCGCAGCGGCTAGGCGCTCCACGCGGAAATAGAGCCAACCACGTCCAAAACGGCCCCAGTAGGATTCACTGTCCAACGCTACGGCGGCATTCAAATCGCGCCCTGCGGCCTCATATTGGTCTAGGCATAAATAGGCGAGTCCTCGTTTGGCCAACGCTTCATCGTCGTCAGGCGTCAATTCCAGAACCATATCCAGTTCCATGATCGCTGCTTGACACGCTCCGGAATCCAGAAGGATCGACCCGCGCATTAACCGAAGCTCGGCCTCATAATCCGGCGAAAGGGAACTTGCTCGTAACGCGCGATTAACCAAATCAAGTGTGCGCGCGTCACCAAGCATTTCCGACACGGCGCCGCCTGGATCCAATTCATTAGGGGGCGCAAGAAGTGACGGCGCCGCAAACTCCGTTACGGCATGCGCCGTTGGAGCGGCAAATAGGACCGCTGCGCTAAGCAAAAAGATGTGGACCCAGCCAAGGCCGCGTCCACCCTGGAATCTCGTCTTCATGAGCGTAGTTCTACAGGCTTAGAACAATAAAATCACCAGGCATAAGTGCCTAATTTCATTACTTGTTGTCGGGTCCCTGCGGCGAAATTAAGGCTAAAGCCGCGTTCGCCCTCAATGACGAGCCCATACGGCAATCTGGTTTGGCTCTCGCCGTTTCGCTCATTGCGGCTCACATGTCTTCGCGCAAAACATGGCAATTCGGATCACGCGTCTGAGCTACAATTAATTTTTTGGGAAGGGCCGGAAGACGCAGAGCGTATATTTTTCTCTATTTTGACGCCTACACGCGCACTATCGTAATTGCAGGTGATCGCCCAAAGTACTTTTATCGCAACAGCTTTTCGAGGGCCTTGCCTCCCATTGGTCCTGCGCTAGGCTTAGTTGGTCAAGAGATGCATGAAAAAGATGTCGTATAATCCCGCGCGTGCCAGGCGTACCTTAATTTCCGCCCTTTTGGACGCGCGCAGAACTTTCGGCGGAACGCGCACAATTCTAACCGATGGCGACGAACGGACTTTTGCCTATGACGCTCTTGTTCGTGGCGCCTATGCGCTTGGACACGCACTCGTTCGCCGGTCGGCTAAACAAGAGGCGATTGGTGTTTTGCTTCCTACGGGTGTTGGATCCGTTCTGAGCGTTTTTGCGATCTCGGCCTTCGGCCGTGTACCCGCAATGCTGAACTTTACCGCAGGTCGGCATGCGATAGAGGCGGCGTTGAAAGTCGCCTCCGTCAAACGCGTCGTCACCGCGCACAAATTCATTGAATTGGGAAAATTCGAAGAGCTTGAAGACTGGTTGGGTGAGCGTTGCGAGCTGATTTATCTTGAGGACGTACGAGAAAATCTTACTGTATTCGATAAGCTTCACGCAATTATTGGGCCTCTTGCCCCTTGGCTGTTTCGAGGCGGAGCGAAGCCCGATTCCCCGGCAGTTTATCTTTTTACATCTGGAACCGAAGGTGAACCAAAAGGGGTCGCGCTAAGCCATGCCAATATTCTAGCCAATGTAGAACAAATACGAGCGCATCTAACGTTTTCGACAACGGACATCATGTTCAATCCGTTGCCGACATTTCATTCCTTCGGCCTTACGGCTGGTGCGCTCATGCCGCTTTTCCTTGGTATGAACGTCATACTGCATCCTACCCCACGCCAACCACATGAAATAGTTCGACGGATCCGCGAAAAAGCAGCGACGATCATTCTCTCGACGGATACGTTTTTCTCGCAATATGCAAGGTCGTGCAGCGCGGGCGATCTTTCCGGTCTGCGATTGGCCGTGTTCGGCGCCGAACGTCTGCGGGACGAGACCCGCACATTTGTTCGTCAAAAACATGGAATTGAATTGCTGGAGGGCTACGGGGTTACCGAGGCCGCACCGGTGATTTCGTCAAACCAACCGGAAGCCAACCGCCCGGGAACGGTAGGACGCCTCGTTCCCGAGATCGAGGCACGCATTGATCCCGTAGAAGGAATAGAGGGTGGCGGAAGGCTTTTCGTACGTGGTCCGAACGTGATGCTTGGATATCTGAAGCCAGAAGAACCGGGCAAGATCGAGCCGCCGGAAGGCGGATGGCACGATACAGGCGACATCGTCTATTTGGACGAAGACGGCTATCTTTCTATTCGCGGGCGCCTCAAACGGTTTGCAAAAATTGGCGGTGAATCCGTTTCACTCACCGTCGTCGAGAACTGCGCTTCGACGCTTTGGCCTGACGATTTGCACGCCGCAATCTTGCTTCCAGATGCCCGCAAGGGAGAACAGATCGTCCTAGTAACCACCTGCGCCGAAGCAAATCGCTCAGATTTCATTCATTGGGTGCAAAATCATGGCGTTGCGGAACTTGCCGTACCGAGGAACTTCCTACACGTCGAGGATATACCCGTTCTTGGAACCGGGAAAACGGATTATCCCGGTGTGACGCAGATTTACATCGACCATAAGAGCCGCACGGAGGGATAGAGAAATCGCGATGTCGACGCGCGACTAATTTGCCGCCGAGCTACCCGCACGGTATGCGCGCCAAACCTTTTCCGGCGTTGCCGGCATATCAATGTGCGCAATACCGAGCGCATCGCATAAGGCGCCCACAATTGCTGGAAGCGCTCCAACGGTCCCCGCCTCACCCGCCCCCTTGGAACCAAGCGCGTTAGTCGTACAAAGCACTTCATTGTAGCGAAGCGTTATGTTTGGCACGTCCGTGGCGCGGGGCATGGCATAGTCAAGAAAGCTTGCGGTGAGAAGCTGGCCGGAGCCCGTCTCATAGACGATGTTCTCCATAAGCGCTTGACCCAATCCTTGCACAACGCCGCCATGGACCTGACCCTCGACAATAAGTGGGTTAACGACACGCCCCATATCATCGACAATGACGTAGCGAACGATCTCGACCGTGCCCGTCTCGGGATCAAGTTCCAACTCGCAAATATGACAGCCATTTGGAAATGTCGGTTTGCCTTCAAAACCACCCTCGCTGTCGAGGCCATCTTCAAAACCGGGTATCTTTTCCTTTTTCAGCGTGGCTGCTAGTTCGCCTAAACCAATCGAGCGGTCTGTCCCGGCAACGCGGAACAGGCCAAATTCGTCTTCCTTCACAAATTCAACTTCGCTACCGCCGGCTTGTAATACATGCGCAGTGGCAAGTTTACCCTTGCGGATAATCTCATCGGATGCCGCCAGGATTGCGTTGCCGGCTGTCTGCAGAGAGCGTGAACCCACGCTGCCACGTCCTTCGACGCCATAATCCGTATCGCCGGCCAAAATATCTATTTGGTTGTACGGCACGCCCAATTGTTCGTAGACGAGTTGGGCGAATGCAGTTTCATGACCTTGCCCATTTGATTGCGTGCCTAAATATACTTTTACGCCGCCATTTTCCGTAAAGTTAACCTTGCATGGTTCCGGGCCGGGTGGTCCGCCGGAGACTTCTACGTAATAGGAAACCCCCTGCCCGCGTTTTTTTCCCCGCGCTTCGGACTCCTGTCTCCGCGCCTCAAAGCCCGCCCAGTCAGACAATGCCACCGCTTGATCCAGATTTCTGGTGAAGTTACCCGAATCGATGGTGAGACCTTTCCAATTCTTGTAGGGAAGTTCTTCGGGCAGAAGCAGATTCCGCCGCCGAATCTCAATGCGGTCGATACCGAATTCGGCTGCGGCCAAGTCCAGCAACCGATCGATAATGAAACCGGCCTCGGGGCGTCCAGCGCCACGGTAGGCGCTGATGCAAGACGAGTTCGTTATGTAGCCTTTTACATTCACGAAAGCCGTCGGGACGCGATAAACCCCGCCAAGGACCCTCATGCCCCCCGTCGTGACGACATTGGGGCCGATCATCGACATATAGGCGCCGATATCGGCATCGGTCGTAACTCTTATCGCCAATATCCGACCGGCATCGTCTAGCGCAAGCTCGGCATGGGTCTTGAGATTGCGGCCATGAGTATCGGCAAGAAATGACTCGGATCTATCGCCCGTCCATTTTACCGGACGGCCCAATTTCTTGGCCGCAATTAGCACAAGCATCTGTTCAACCGTGACAGCGGTTTTTTGTCCAAAGCCGCCGCCAACATCACCCGAAACCACACGCAAATTTTCGCGAGGCACTTTGAACGCTACGGCAAGACGTTCGCGGTAACCCGCAACACCTTGCGTGCCCGAAAAAAGAGTGTAGCGGCCTGTTTCGGAATCAAAATCGCCAATAGCCGCGCGCGGCTCCATCGGCGCGGGTACAACGCGATTTTGTACGAGATCAAGAGAGACTCTTTTTGCGGAGTTCGCAAATGCTAATGCGGTTGCCTCTTCGTCGCCGTCTATCCAATCAAGGGCAAGATTGCCGGGCAACTCATCCCAAATTTGTTCGCCTGTTTTAGCTTCGCCGGAATTGGCTACAGCCGGCAACGCGTCGTAATCGATATCAACCAATTCGGCTGCATCGCGCGCGAGCGCAACGCTGGTGGCAATAACCATCGCGATTGCCTCGCCGCAAAAGCGGGCCTTGTCAGCCGGTAGAAGTGCCTTAGGAGTAGCGGTGATATCCGATCCGTCGCGGTTTTTGTTACGCGCTAGAATCGGCATGGTGGGGGCGCCAACAATGTCGGCGTGGGTAAATATTTCTATAACGCCCGGAAGCGCTCTAGCTTGCTCGGAATCGATAGCGCCAAGCTTCGCGTGCGCGTGTGGACTTCGCACAAAGGCCGCATAAAGCTGTTTTTCCATCACCAGATCGTCGGTATATTGGCCACGTCCCGTTACCAGACGCACGTCCTCTCTACGCCTCACCGGCTGGCCGACACCGAATTTCATGATTTGTCCCATCTGCGCTTTTCTCCGAGATACACGCAAATCTCCTATTGTTCCAGGCGTTAGCGCCGCGCTATGGGTCGGCTCGGTGCCAAATCATCTCCTAGGTGAAACTGGAAGGGGAGTTTGCTAGGTTGTTGCCATGATTGACCCATTTGGCCGCTCCGTTACCTATTTGCGCGTTTCCGTCACGGACCGTTGCGACTTCCGCTGCACCTATTGCATGCCGGAGCACATGGCCTTTTTGCCCAAGAAGGATGTCCTATCGCTGGAGGAACTTGACCGGCTGTGCAGCGCATTTGTGGCTAAGGGCGTGAATAGGCTTCGGATAACGGGAGGTGAACCCTTGGTCCGACGCGGGGTAATGACGCTTTTTCGTTCCTTATCGCGGCATCTCGGTACGGGAGCGCTTAAAGACTTAACGCTCACCACGAATGGCAGCCAGCTTGCGCGTTTTGCCGGAGAGCTTGTTGATTGCGGCGTCAAGCGGGTGAACGTGTCGCTTGATACGCTTGATGCCGAAAAATTTCGAACTGTCACCCGCTGGGGTGATCTCCCTCAAGTCCTGGGCGGGATTGATGCAGCGCAGGAAGCAGGGCTTAAAGTCAAAATTAATGTCGTTGCTTTGCGCGGCATCAACGAAGATGAAATATCGTCACTCATGAGTTGGGCGCATGGTCGCGGCTTTGACATTACCCTCATAGAAACCATGCCGATGGGTGACATCGACGGAGATCGCACTGAGAGTTACCTTCCGCTTTCACTCGTTCGCGCGCGTCTATCGGAAAATTATACGCTGGAACCATCATCTGAGCGAACAGGCGGACCGGCGCGTTATGTGCGCGTGCGCGAGACGGGTGGCAAACTTGGTTTCATTACACCGCTGACGCATAATTTTTGCGAAAGTTGCAATCGGGTGCGCCTGACCTGCACGGGCATGCTGTATATGTGTCTTGGTCAGGACGACTCCGCAAATTTGATGGCGCCGCTGCGCGCGTCTTCCGACGATATCGCACTAGAGGCCGCGATCGATGATGCGATCTCGCGCAAGCCGAAGGGGCATGATTTTATCATCGACCGGCGCCATGACCGGCCTTCTGTTGCTCGGACAATGTCGCTAACCGGCGGATAACTTTCGGAAGATGACTGACAAGATTCATTTTACAGCCTCGGAGGTACCTGAGGCGCAAGTGGCGTTGGAGAATCTAACCAAGCGCTACGGCAATGGCTCGCCAGAGGACGCAAGCGTTATTGTCGCGCTTGGTGGCGACGGTTTTATGCTACAAACTCTTCACAAATTCATCGAGAGCGCCCTGCCGATCTACGGCATGAATTTCGGATCAGTGGGATTCTTAATGAACGAGTATCGTGAAGAGGGATTGCGCGAGAGACTTCAAGCGGCGGAACCTGCTCGCATTCACCCTTTGAGGATGACAGCCTATTCGCGCGACGGCGAAAAAACCGCGATTGCGTTCAACGAAGTATCTTTGCTGCGCCAGACCCGGCAGACCGCGAAGCTACGCATTGTATTGGACGGAAGGGTGCGTCTCGAAGAGTTGGTTTGCGATGGCATTCTAGTTTCGACGCCTGCGGGAAGTACCGCTTATAATCTATCCGCGCATGGTCCAATTTTACCTATCAACGCACCGTTGCTCGCGATGACTCCATTAAGTCCTTTTAGGCCGCGGCGCTGGCGGGGTGCCTTGCTCCCACACGAAGCAAAAATCCGCATGGACATATTAAACAGTAAAAAGCGTTCGGTAAGCGCCGTTGCTGATGATTTAGAGGTGCGCAATGTCGAACGCGTGGAAATTGCAGAAGACCGCCAAAGTCCGGTGACGATGCTTTACGATGCCGGGCATAGTCTCGACGAACGTATTCTTACCGAACAGTTCGTGTATTAGCGGGAGCTGGAGTCTATCACTCTAGAGTATTGCAACCGCCGCGTTAGCTTTTCGCAAAGCGCATGGGACTAAAGCCATCGAAGATTGGGTTTGGCTCTTCCTCTAATACAAGACCACGAATCATGTCGGCTATAACCGGCGCGAAAAGAATTCCGTTTCGGTATTGGCCGCTTGCTATAAAGAGACCGTCAACGGGTGTTGCCCCAATTACCGGTGAATCATCTGCTGTTCGGGGGCGGAGCCCAGCCCAGCTCTCGACTACGCGCCATGACGATAGCGATGGAATGAGCCGCGACGCGCGCGCAATCAATTCGTGCAGAGCCTCTTGCGTCACCGATGTCTCGAAACTGACATCTTCTACAGTCGCACCAATCAGAAGCGTTCCCGTGCGCGGCACAAGATAGACAATTTCCTCCCCCCAAATTAAGTGCCCCGGCATTTCCACGCCCTTCGGTGGCGCCACCGCGGTCATTTGACCTTTTGCGGGGCGAATGGGCGGCACAACGCCCTGATCAAGCCCGCCTAAGGTGCTACTCCATGCGCCCGCCGCGATTACCACCTTATCCGCTGTAATTTTCCCAGTCGCAGTTGCCACGCCCCTAACTGCGCCGGATTCAATGTCGAGAGCGTGGACATCACACTGCTCACGCAAGGTTCCGCCGCAGCTGACAAATGCGCGCGCCAGCGCAGCGCTGAGCTTCCGATTATCCACCTGCGCGTCTTCAGGCGCTAAGAGCGCTCCGTGAATTGCAGGGCTGAGGAGAGACTCAATCAAACGGGCTTCTTCTGCGGTGCGCCACTCAATGTTTTCACCCTGCGCCGATAGCTCCGTAGCGGCACGCTTTAGCGCAGTTGCTCTCGTGTCTGATTGCGCGATTAACAAGGTCCCGCATGCTCGGTAACCCAAATCGATGCCGGATACTTTTTGCAAATCGGTTGCGAATTTGGGCCAAGCGGCGCGGCCCTCATGGGCAAGGCTCGTATAGCCATTGTCGTGCGCCTCGGTTTCCGCGGTCGCCGCCAACATTCCCGCGGCTGCCCAGCTGCTCGCCCGCCCCGCCAGAGCGCGTTCGAGAATCTGGACTTCACAGCCCGCTGACGCTAAGCGCCAACCAATGGCCAAACCGGCCACCCCGCCGCCGATAATCACTATTCTCATGCTTTGCTCGACAACTCATTGCAGGCCTTCGCCCGCCGCTATGACGATCTACTTCTAAAAAAACGCAGCTAAACAACTATGCGAAAAAGCTGCAGACGCAAGATAAAGCCCGACAAGAATCGTCTGGTTGCGGGCCGATGACGCAGGCCCGAGCAAGTCTTATAGTTCTGCCTCTTCTTGAAACTGGGTAAGATCATCAAAAGGGCGACTTTCAGAGTCGGCTGTTTTGTTGGTTTGAGTCGAATTTTGGGGAGTTCCTTGGGGGACGGGTGCGGCGACGGATCGCGACTATGGTCAAGCCTTGCCGGCAATACCACCGCGCCAAAGACGACCATTGGCGCTATCTTAACCTACATTCCCCAGATGCCATCCAAATTCGTGGAAATCGTACCACTTTCCCATCGCCAAGGGTGCTGTATCCCCTTTGCAGCCATCCGATGGCATGATTTTGGTAATCGGCCCGCGCTTGGAAGGCCACTCGGTCATTTTTCTCGCCATCCAGACACACTTCTCCTGTCGCTTTCTCCTCGCCGTCGATTCCCTCGGCCTACGCCGGAGCGGGTCTTCGCCGCAGATCATCAATCAAGCTCAGGATTTTCCGGAATAGGTCCCTCGGCACCGCCACCTCAGCCAATTGGAACGTAACGTAGCGGCCATGTCGGACAACCTTGGCCCCTATCTTCACCAGCTTGTCGCGCAACGTCGTCATCGACCAGTGCTCCACCTCCTTCGGCAAGGCCAGTGTCCACATGAAGCTGCCCAGATTATATGCCAGCGCATGAAGCTGGAGCCGAACGGCATTGTTGCGGAACTTGCGACATGACAGACGGGTCCAGTTGATGGCGTTCTTGCCTTCCTTGATGTGCTGCTCTGCCGTGCCACGGTGATTATAGAACGCCACCACCCGCTTGGTAGGGCGCGACAGATTAGTGACGATGAAACCGACGCGAGGAACCAGCTCACCGGGATGCCACTCCACTTTGGCCACGACACGGCGCTTCTTGTTCCACGATCCAGCCTGATAGCTGAAGCTGGCGTGGAAACGGCGAACATGGTCGGGCGGGCGACCGACAGGTCGCGTAAGCAGATGGGCAATGTTCCGCTGGAGAATCGCGTTCGCTTTGAGGCGGATGACGTAGAGTAATCCCTCGGCTTCGAGATATTCGTATATCTCCGGTGAGGCGAAGGCGGCATCGCCACGAAAATACAGCCGCACCTTCCTTTCTTTATAGCGCATCACCACCGGCTCCAGAACATTCCGCAATCCGTCAGCACTGTGAACATTACCGGGGCGCAGGGAACATGGACCCATCCAGGAAAAGTGGAGGCGCCCTACACCGTTTGCATTGCTTCTGCCTCGAATTTGACGGGGCTTGTGAAGTCCCGCGTCGAGTGCCGACGGACTGGATTATAGAACCCGTCGATGTATCCGGCTATGGCAGTTTCAGCTTGGCTTCTTGACATGAACACAGTCCTCCAGATCAGTTCTGACTTGATGGTTTGGAAGAAGGTCTCGACGACGGCGTTATCATAGCAATTTCCCTTACCGCTCATTGAGGCGAGGAAACCGAGTTCACCGAGGCGCGCCTGGTATGCGTCTGAGCAGTACTGGCTTCCCCGATCGCTATGGTGGATCACACCGGCGCCAGGTTGGCGCAGCCCGATAGCACGGTTAAGCGCCTTGAGCGGCAGGTCGCTGGTCATGCGAGCGCCCACGGCCCAGCCGATGACGCGCCGGGAGTAGAGGTCGAGCATGACGGCCAGGTACAGCCAGCCCTGTGCCGTCCAGATATAGCTGATGTCGGCAGCCCATTTCTCGTTGGGTGCCTCGGCGGAGAAGTTCTGGTCGAGAAGGTTCGATGCGACGGCCTTGTTGTGCTGGCTGTCCGTCGTCTTTTTGAACTTCTGTTTCCGTTTTGGAGACAACCCATTTCCCCGCATCAGCCGAGCCACCCTATGGCGTCCAACCTCGATCCCATTCTCGGCAAGCTCGTGATGGACCCGCTCTGCACCGTAGCTCTCGCGGCTGCGCCGAAAGGCTGCCCGGACATGGGCGAGTAGAACCATGTCATCGAGCTGTCGCTGGCTTGGGCCGCGATTGCGCCAAGCGTAGAAGCCTGAGACGCTGACCTGCAGCAGTCTGCACAGGCGGAATATCGGCATCGCCAACCCGGCCCTCTCCGCGTCGATGAACCGGAACCTCATCGACTTTCCCTGGCAAAGAAGGCCAGCGCTTTTTTTAGGAGATCACGTTCCTGACGGGCCAGATCACGCTCTCGGCGTAGGCGGGTAATCTCCTTCGCTGCATCCTCATGCGGACCGGAAAGCAAATCCTCCTCACGCAATTCTGCGACCCAGCGGCCGAGCGCGCTGACGCTGATCCCAAGATCTCCTGCTATCTGCCGCTGCCTGCGCCCGCTCGTCTGTAAAAGACGGACGGCTTCTTCCTTGAAGGCCCGATCAAACCGCCGGCCCTTGTTCCCATTCTGCTTCGACATTTGCACCTCCTGCGATCAAAATCCTATCGCAGGACGTCTCCACTTTCGTCAGCAGGGTCCAACATCTCTCCAAGTCGCCGAACTGGTTGAACAGGAACAGGGGATGATAGCAGGTGCAGCCGAAGTGGCCGTTGTAAGCTGTGCCTTCCTGGTCGCCATGGGTCGGGCTGACGGAGCTATCCATGTCGAGGATGATCATCTTCGGCGGATGGCGGTCATGAACCTTGTTGATCCACACCCCGTTCATGTCGGCCAAGGCTTCAACGTTCTCGTCGGCGGCCAATAGCTCCGTCTCGAAGCGTCCCATCTGGCTGGTGAAAGCGGCCTGTCTTTCGATGGCCTTGCCGCCGACAATCCAGCGCATGGCGGGATCACGACCCAGACGATCGGCATCGTTCACGTCGTCGTATCCGCCAAGACGGCCAAAGACGGACTGACGAAACTGCCCCGTTAGGCCGTGCCATCCGTTCTTGCCGGTACGGCTGTCGTGGAAAACACCCTCGGCCATCTCAGTCAGGCCGAGGGCATCGTCAAGCTCCCGGTAGGCGAGCAACCCGGCATCAGAGGTGATCTTGGAACCGTGGAATTCAAGCTTCAAGCGACGGTCAAAAACGACCCGAAGGCACCCCGGTTTCGATTCACCCATCGGGTGTGCCATATCCGCCGCTCCATGCATGCTACAACTTCATGATTCTTATAGAAGAATCGCCTTCTCGCCGCACTGAATATCGACGCTACTTGGGAAATACGGGCTTAAGAAGGACAGCGGTCCCTCTTGCCGCTTAAAGAATCTGGATTGCTGAATTTTCCTGCAGAGGAGGTTGCATTTTTGAACCAATCTAAATCTGGCGACGGCAAAGGTGACCGTTATAGCGGGGCGCCTTTCGCGACGCGCTCGCCGGTCATTGCAAAAAATACCATGGCAGCGACGGCCCAGCCGCTTGCGACTCTCATCGCGATAGACACATTGAAACGCGGTGGCTGCGCAATGGATGCGGCAATCGCTGCGAATGCAGCTTTGGGATTGATGGAGCCGATGGCCTGTGGCATAGGCGGCGACATTTTTGCGATCGTATGGGACCCAAACAGCCAATCGCTTTATGGTTACAACGGATCCGGACGTTCGCCCAACGGACAAAGTCTCGATGATTTAAAAACGAAGCTTAAGGGACAAACTCAAATTCCACAGCGTGGCGCCTTATCGCTATCGGTGCCAGGAGCAATTGACGGATGGTTTGCACTTCACGGGAGATTCGGTCGGATGTCGATGCAGGACGTCCTTGCGCCAGCCATCGCTTACGCCCGTGACGGTTATCCGGTGTCACAATATGTGTCGATGCATTGGCAAGAAAATATGGATGCCTTTGCGGCCTCCGAGGAAATTGAAGAGTTCGAGAATGCAAAAAAGACGTTCCTAATTGACGGAAAGGTTCCGCGCGAAGGACAGCTATTTTGCAACCCCAACTTAGCCGCCACCTATGCCGCAATCGCTGAAAATGGACGCGAAATATTTTATGAAGGTGCACTTGCGCAAAAGATGGCCGACTATCTGAGGGAGATCGGAGCTCCACTCGGCTATGACGACCTGGCTGCGCATGTGGGCAATTGGGTCGACCCCGTATCTATAAATTACCGCGGCTATGACGTCTTTGAACTTCCCCCCAACGGGCAAGGCGCCGCCGCGCTACAGATGCTGAAAATTATTGAAGGCTTCGATATTAAATCAATGGGCCCAGGCTCCGCTGACGCGCTTCACTTGATGATCGAAGCAAAGCGGCTGGCATATGAGGACCTTGCAAAATTCTATGCCGACCCGGATTTTGCGGATATCCCAATGAAGGCATTGTTGTCGGACAGCTATGCCGCGGAACGGCGCGCGCTCATCGATATGAATTTTGCCAATACCGATATTGCTCCAGGCGAACCAAAGCTCGCGGATGGCGACACAACCTATCTCGCCGTTGCAGACGCGGACGGAATGATGGTCTCGCTGATTCAATCTAACTTCTGCGGTATGGGTTCCGGACTGGTGCCCGACGATCTTGGGTTTATGTTTCAAAATCGCGGCGAACTGTTTTCGCTCGAACCCGGGTCGGCCAACGTCTATGCGCCGGGAAAGCGGCCATTTCACACCATTATCCCAGGATTCGTTATGAAAAACGGCGTGCCTTGGATGGCGTTTGGCGTAATGGGCGGCGACATGCAGCCACAGGGGCATGTGCAAGTTCTCACGAACATGATTGATTTTGATATGAATGTGCAGGAAGCCGGGGATTTCATGCGCTTTCGCCATTGTGGTGGGAGCGATCCTACTGGCGAGCCTGCTGATGGTATCGGGACGGTAGAAATCGAGTCCGGAGTTTCTGGCGATGTTGTGCCCGAGCTAGCCCAGCGTGGGCATAAGATTGCGCCCGGGAGCAGGTTATTTGGTGGCCATCAAGCGGTCCTATACGATCGCGAAAATCGTGTGTATTGGGGCGCAAGTGAAATGCGCAAAGACGGCGAGGCTATAGGGTATTGAAACCGTGAAGTGGCACGTTTTTCGAAATGGATTGCGGACGCTCCACCTTTGGGCGGGGCTTATACTCGCCGTTCCGTTTGTTCTGCTCGGGATTTCGGGAAGCATATTGATGTTCCAACCCGAGGCGCCGCGCTGGTCGCAACCGCATGCATCCGCAATTGGCGAGCAACAATCGTTAGAAGCGATACTTGGGGCGGCAAGAGCATCTCTTCCCGGTTCGTCCGCCACGCGGATCACAGTGCCGGAGAGGCCCGGCGAGCCGGCAATGATTCGCTTTCGAACAAACTCCGCTCAAAGAGGCGACAATGATCGCGGCCATCTCGTGTTTGTCGACCCGGTCTCACTGCAAATATTGGGACAGATAGAACGCCCCAGGGCAGCGCGCATTTTCAATACGATGCGCACGCTCCATGCGACGCTCTATGTGCGCACGATTTCAGATCGAAGTTTTGTGGGGTGGATGGGAATTGCCTTAATTCTCATTTGTATTAGCGGCTTGGTCCTTTGGTGGCCAAGAATCGGAAAGTGGCGCGGCGCATTCGGCGTTGCGCAGGATGCTCGCGGTTTACGCCTATTCCACGATCTACATAGTGCCGTCGGCTTTTGGTCGCTTATAGTATTGCTGGTTGTGAGCATAAGCGGCCTCTACCTCTCTTTTCCGCGTACGTTTCGTGATACGGTTGGGATGGTGATGCCGCTAGGGCAGTTTTTCGACGAACCGAGTATCGCCGACACGCCGCCTGCAGATTTTTCCAGTGATCTCGACCAAGCGGTTGCCAGGACCCTTAGTCTAGTTCCACAGTCGGAGCTACGTGATATCCAGCTGGCGATACGGCCGGGCGGCGTGATGGTCATAAATCTTTCGCCACGCAATCTAGGTGCCGGGGCGCTCCAAATTACCGTCTCATCCGACCCGGAAACGGGACAAGTCGTTTATATCGACGATCCGCGCGTTTATGCCCTGGGAGAACGCGTCGTTCACTGGCAGCGCTGGCTTCATTCCGGGTTGGGACTAGGCATTATCTGGCGTGTCGTCGTATTTATTTCAGGGCTTCTACCGCTTTTCTTAGCCATAACCGGCATTTGGATGTGGCTTTTAAAGCGTAGCCAGAACCGAAAACGCCGCTCCACTTCGTTGCCGGCACCCGCAGAGTAGCCTAGAATTAGCGTATTACCTTGCCATCATTAACGTTTCGGTAACCGTTGACGTTTGTATACTTCTTTGGAAAATAAGGATGATTTCGTTCGGCCTTAGAATCGAACGGAAATGCATTTGCTGGCGTGGGTGCAACCTATAATTGTTTGCGCCCCATTAGAGGAATTCGAGTTGCTAGATAGCGCTCTTTCGAGAGTTTTGGTGGTTCGACGCGAGGCCCGCAAAGTGGCCTCTAGCGTCAAAAACGTATTTGATTCACCAGACGGACGTTGGGCAGTTGTTTCGACTGCGATTACGGCCTCGGTCGCGGTGACGATTGTGTGGCTGGCGCTTGCGGCAGCCCCCCCGAGTGAAGCGGCAACCTACGAGCCTCGTCGGACAGAGGCCGCCCTCCCCTACGATATTCTTGCACGCCTGCCTGGTGCCCGTGAAATTCCGGGCATCTCGCCAGATGATGTTCGCTTAGCCGGCTTGTTAGGCACCAGCGCTTCAGGATTTTCGGCGCGTATTCAACGCGAAGCGGGAACGCTTGTCGGTTTACGGAATGCACCCCAAGCAACTGACACTCTGAAGGGCATACCAGGCGTAAGCACGCGCATGCTGGCTATCGAAAATGGCGGCACGCTCATGGGCATGCTTCAAGAGGCCGGTGTTTCACAGCAGGACGCCGTAACCGTCGTGGACGCAATAAGGGAGGTTTATTCCCCACGAAGCGTTCGGGCGGGCCAAGTATTCGAAGCAAATTTTGGTCTTGAAGAAATTTTGTTTCCGAGGCGGCTCGTGCAAGCTCCTCTGACGGAAACGCCTACCTTGCGGCTTCTGTCGCTCTCCTTCGTGCCCACGATCGACCGTGAAGTTAGAATTGAACTTTCTTCACCGGACGCATACCAAGCGCGAGAAATTGCCAAGGAACTTGTTGCCCGCTACGAACACGCCGGGGCGACAATAGATTCAAGTCTCTACCTCGCGGCGATGCAGGCAGGCATACCCGCCGCGGTCGTTGTAGAGATGATTCATATGTTTTCATACGACGTTGATTTTCAGCGCGATGTCCAGCCTGGAGATCAGTTTGAAACCTTCTTCACCCATTTCTACACGCCAGATGGAGACTCTGCGAAACCTGGAGAAATTCTAACTTCGTCTATGACATTGAGCGGCAAGACGCACACGCTTTACCGTTTTGATACGCCCGATGGCGAAGAGTTCTTTGATGAGGAAGGAAATAGCGCTCGTAGCCTTCTTATGCGGACACCGGTTGATGGCGCTCGTATTTCTTCCCGGTTTGGCGCCAGGAGACACCCGATTCTAGGCTATACGCGGATGCATCAAGGTATTGATTTTGCGGTGTCGACAGGGACGCCGATCATGGCCGCAGGGAACGGAACCGTAGACGTAGCTGGGCGCGCTGGCGGCTATGGAAATCTTCTCGTCATACGCCATGCCAATGGATTTTCTACCGCTTATGGTCACTTGTCCAAATACGCCAACGGCGTTCGCAAGGGGGCACGCGTCCGCCAAGGCCAAATTGTCGCCTATAGCGGGGCAACGGGCCTCGCCACGGGACCACATCTTCATTACGAAGTGCGCGAAAACGGCAGCCAAGTTAATCCGGCCACAATTAAGGTCGCGAGCGGGCGCAAGCTTGAGGGCTCAGAGCTTGAACTCTTTCTCGCCGAACGCGGCCGTATCGAACAACTCGTTGCATCGCTTCCGATGCAGGCACGGGTTGCCGAGGCATCGGGCCTGCGCCAAACAACCGAGCAATAAGTTAGTGCAGTGCCGCGCTTGACGTGGCGCTCTCCCGCGAAGAAAAATTGTTTTCTTCGGCGGCGTATTCGGTCCCATTGATCACCAAGCCGTGTTTGGCGGCCGATACATTTAGGGTATCGCAGTCGGCAATCTTGCCTTCCAGGATCAAAGTCGCCAGCGGATCTTGTAGGTTCCGTTGAATGACGCGCTTCAAGGGGCGTGCGCCAAAAACGGGGTCATACCCAGCAGACGCAAGCCAAGCTCTTGCTTTTTCGTCAAGCTGCGGTGTGATTTTACGATCGGCAAGAAGCTTCGCCAGGTGTTCAAGCTGAATATCTACAATCGCATTCATCTGTTCCCGAGACAGACGATGGAAAAGAATAATCTCGTCTAACCGGTTCAAGAATTCTGGACGAAAATGCGCTCTGACCGCTCCCATCACCTCGCTACGCACTGCGCTGGAATCCTCTCCCTCGGCTTGAGCGGCAAGAAATTCCGCACCCAAATTAGATGTCAGCACGATCACCGTATTACGGAAATCCACCGTTCGTCCCTGTCCATCGGTCAAACGGCCATCATCCAAAACCTGCAACAACACGTTGAAAACATCTTGGTGCGCCTTTTCCACTTCATCGAAAAGGATGACCTGATAAGGGCGGCGGCGAACTGCCTCGGTCAATACGCCACCTTCCTCATACCCGACATAGCCCGGCGGGGCTCCGATGAGTCTCGCAGCCGAGTGCTTTTCCATGAACTCCGACATGTCGATACGCACCATTGAGCTGTCATCGTCGAAAAGAAAATTTGCAAGTGCCTTTGTTAATTCGGTTTTTCCGACACCGGTCGGGCCTAGAAAAAGGAAGGAGCCAATTGGCTGGTTGGGGTCCTGCAGACCAGCACGCGCTCTGCGCACCGCATTTGCCACTGCGCGAACAGCTTCGCCCTGGCCGATAACCCGTCTGCTGAGCGCGTCTTCCATATGCAGAAGCTTTTCACGTTCGCCCTCAAGCATCTTATCAACGGGTATGCCCGTCCAACGCGATACTACGCCGGCGATATGTTCCTCCGTTATCGCTTCGTTTACGAGGCGGTCTACGCCGTCTTCTTCCGAATTTTTAAGCTTCTGCTCAAGCTCCGGCAAAATACCGTAGGAAAGCTCTCCAGCGCGCGCGAGATCGCCCTTACGTTGCGCGACCTCCAACTCCTGACGCGCGAGGTCAATCTGCTCCTTAACCCGCTGGGCATCGTGCAAAGACTTCTTTTCTTCGTTCCACCTCGCCGTAAGGGCAGCGGATTTGTCTTCTAGCCCGCTAAGCTCGCCCTCCAACTTTTCCAAACGATCTTTGGAGGCTTGATCGTTTTCTTTTTTCAGAGCTTCGCGTTCGATCTTCAGTTGAATAACGCGCCTATCAAGCTCATCCAGCTCTTCGGGCTTTGAATCCACTTGCATACGAAGTCGGCTAGCCGCTTCATCCATCAGATCGATCGCTTTGTCGGGAAGAAAACGGTCGGTGATATAGCGATTGGACAATGTTGCTGAAGCCACGATTGCGCCATCGGTAATTCGCACCCCGTGGTGCACCTCATATTTTTCTTTCAAGCCGCGGAGAATAGAAATCGTATCCTCTACGCTGGGCTCCGAGACAAACACCGGCTGGAAACGCCGTGCCAAAGCAGCATCCTTTTCCACATTTTTACGGTATTCATCGAGCGTCGTAGCGCCGATACAATGGAGCTCACCACGCGCCAAAGCGGGCTTCAAGAGATTGGACGCATCCATAGCACCGTCAGCCTTGCCCGCGCCGACAAGGGTGTGCATCTCGTCAATAAATAAGATGACGCGCCCTTCCGCCGCCGTAACTTCGTTAAGCACGGCCTTTAGTCGTTCCTCAAATTCGCCGCGAAACTTGGCGCCGGCAATCAAGGCACCCATATCAAGCGCCATAAGTTGCTTGTCGCGTAGAGATTCTGGGATGTCGCCATTTACAATGCGCAAAGCAAGGCCCTCGGCAATAGCGGTCTTACCGACGCCCGGTTCACCTATAAGTACGGGATTATTCTTGGTTCGCCGCGAAAGCACCTGCATTGTACGACGAATTTCTTCATCACGGCCTATAACAGGGTCGAGTTTGCCGTTGCGGGCAATTTCAGTCAGATCCCGGGCATATTTCTTGAGCGCGTCATATGCGTTTTCGGCCGTCGCTGTGTCGGCGGTGCGCCCTTGCCGTAACTCATCTATCGCCTTGTTCAGAGCTTGGGCTGTTACGCCGCCATTTTTTAGCGCATCCGCAGCCGGCGTGCCGCTTTGCATGGCAATGGCCTGCAACAGTCTTTCAGCACTTACAAAGGAATCGCCCGCTTTCTTGGTTAAATCTTGAGCGAGATCGAATAGCCGAGCAGTCTCTGGCGCGAGATAGACTTGCGCGTTATTGCCTTCAATTTTTGGGAGCTTTCCAAGCGCAAGACCGACCGCCTGAAGGATGTTCGTTGCGCGTCCACCAGTGGCACCGATCAGATTGGCGGCCAAGCCTTCTTCATCGCCAAGAAGGGCTTTGAGCAAATGCCCCGGAGTTAGATTTTGATGATTGGCGCCCAGCGCCGCGGTCTGAGCCGCTTGAATAAATCCGCGCGTACGCTCGGTAAATTTCTCGAAGTCCATAAGACCTCCTTACACGCTTCGACCCGTTTTCAGGCATCGATCGCACATAAAATCTCGCGCTACGGCCCGGCATGCGGCACCGTACGTAAACCAATGTGGGTTAGATTTTCTCCGGAACAAGCATCCGCAGACGACTTTATGTGCGCTAGGCGTCAGGCTACTTCCTCGTCCTCGGCACCTTCTGCAAGACTGAAGGACGGCGCTCCCGCCCCAGCCTTGGCATCTGCACCGCTACTCGGCTTTGCCTCCCCGTTGCCGCCGCCATTTGCAGGAGCTGTAGCAGCTACTGGAGCAGCACCTGTTTGAGCTGTTTGAGCTGGTTGGGCTGCCTGAACAATTCGAAAATAATGCTCAGCATGCTGATGGTAGTTTTCAGCTTGAATCCGGTCTCCTGAAGAATTCGCATCGCGCGCGAGCTGAAGATATTTCTCATAGATCTGAGATGCCGTGCCACGAATTTTTACTTCCGGGCCAGCGCTATCGAACGACCGGTTATGACTATTTTGCGGTCTCCGACCGCGTCCTCTTGAACGTTTCAATGTAACCCCTCGAATTTTACTCGCTGGCCAGCGCCGCCCCATAGGAGCGCGCGAACCTTATCGCCGTTTCAACTTCCTAGCGCTGTCTCTGTCACCCAGCATCGAAGGCGGATCGTATTTTTACGTTTCCTGCCTTCTCGCCGCGCGGTACCCGCTGCGGCCTGACGTAACCCCTCGCCACGTCGGACATAAACTAGCGTCTTCCCCTGTGTGTTTCCAAGCCCTTTTTAGCCGCCCTTGCCATAGCAAATTGGCCGCATAGGTTAATGACGGCTTCGTTCTAGCACCAAACATCGCAGAATACCGGCCAGATCTGTGACGGAATACAGCGTAGACAGGCCAGAGGCCGCGAATACGTCCTTAATCCGATCCGCCTGGCCGGCGCCAATTTCCAGAAAAGCGCGCCCCCCCTTCTTCAAGCGCACCCCCAAAATCGGGGCTAATTGCCGATAGGCCTCGAATCCGTCCGAACCTCCGGCGAGCGCTGTCACAGGCTCGTAGACTATTTCCGGGGCCAGGGACGTTAAGTCGCCGAGGGCAACATAAGGCGGGTTAACAAATATTGCGTCAAATACATCGCTAATTTTTTCGGTCCAGCTTCCGTTGATCATCGCCACGCGCTGCCAGAGACCGAGGTCATATGCATTTCTCTCTGCGAACGCCAATGCTTCCTGCGAAAGATCAACACCAATTCCATTTGCCTGAGGCCGTTCGTGCAGAAAAGAAAGCAGCAAGCATCCTGAACCAGTTCCCAAATCTAGGACGTCAATCGGCGCATCGCGTTCAGGAAATATTCGCAACGCCTCCTCAACCAGGGTTTCGGATTCCGGACGAGGAACTAACACACCCGGACCAACCGCGAAGGGCAGACTCCAAAACTCACGATAACCAATAATATAGGCTAGCGGCTCACGCGCGATCCGTCGTGACAAGAGCGCCTCGTAGCGCATCATGCCGTGCACGTTTGGAACTGCACTTTCAACGACAAGTTCTTCCTGCGACACAGCAAGCGCGTGCGCCAAGAGTAGTCGTGCCTCGCGCTGGGGTCCATCGACGCCCGCCCCGCGTAAATGGGCAGTCCCCTTTTCCAACAAGCCGGAGAGCACGGTCAATCGACCGAATCTTCCGCAACAAGCCTACTTGCCTGATCCTCCGTGATCAGGGCCTCAACGATCTGGTCGATTTCCTCGCCCGAAATGATCCGATCCAACTTATAAAGCGTTAGGTTGATGCGATGGTCAGTCACCCGTCCCTGCGGATAATTATAAGTGCGGACGCGTTCAGATCTATCCCCCGATCCCACAAGGCCTTTGCGCTCGGCCGCACGCGCACTGTCTTGGCGCTCGCGCTCTGCCTCGAACATCCGCGCACGCAATATCTTCATCGCTTTGGCTTTGTTCTTATGCTGCGATTTTTCGTCCTGCATTGCGACCACTATACCACTCGGCAAATGCGTAATCCGTACAGCTGATTCCGTCTTGTTAACATGCTGGCCGCCCGCGCCGGAGGCTCGGTAGACGTCTATTCGCAAATCCTTGTCATTGAGATCAACGTCGACATCTTTTGGTTCGGGAAGCACAGCAACGGTCGCCGCAGATGTATGAATCCGCCCCCCTGTCTCAGTGACGGGAACACGCTGTACGCGATGACCGCCTGACTCAAACTTCAATTTGGCGAATGCGCCGTGGCCCTCAACCGAGAGCACTGCCTCCTTGATCCCACCGAGATCACTTTCATTTAGTGAGAGGATGTCCGTCTTCCAACCCTGCAACTGTGTGTAGCGCGTGTACATTTTTAATAGCTCACCGGCGAACAACGCGGCCTCATCACCTCCCGTCCCCGCCCGAATTTCAATAATGGCGCTCGAGGAATCCGCAGCGTCCTTTGGTAGTAGTGCCAACCGAACTTTACGCTCCAATTCCTCAAACTTACTCCGACACTCCACCAACTCTTCATTCGCAAGTGTCTTCAGTTCTGTATCGGATGCTTCGTCATCAATGATGGATTCATTTTCTTCGCATTGGCGCTGTGTATCGCGATACGCTCTGATCGCTTCCACGACCGTCGCGAGTTCCGCATGCTCCTTCGATAACTTCACGAAATTCTGTGAAGCACCGGAGGAAAGCTCCGCTTCTATCGCCGCAAAGCGATCGAGCACACGTTCAAGTTTGGCCTGTGGAATCATATTGTTTAGATGCTGGAGCGCTATTGCGCCGGCTCAAGTAGGGTCGTGCTGTTGCGCTCAGCGTCGATCTCATTGGCTTTCTGTTCACACAAATCAACGATATGTTCGATGAGGTTTTCATTGTCTAGCTTGTAGGCTGGCTGTCCATTCAAATAGACCATACCAGCGCCAGCGCCTCCCCCGGTAAATCCAAGGTCGGTTTCGCGCGCTTCCCCGGGTCCATTCACAACACAACCGATTATCGACAACGACATCGGCGTAGAAATGTGCTTGAGCCGTTCTTCCAGGGCGTTGACTGTAGCTATGACGTTAAAGCCCTGACGCGCGCAGGACGGACAAGCGATAATATTTACCCCCCGGTGTCGTATTCCGAGCGATTTGAGGAGATCAAAACCTACGCGAATCTCTTCTTCGGGTTCGGCCGAGAGCGAGACGCGGATCGTATCTCCGATGCCCGCCCATAAAAGCATCCCTATGCCCAAGGATGATTTTACAGTGCCTGGAATCATTCCGCCGGCTTCGGTAACTCCTAAATGCAATGGATAGTCACAAACATCGGCCAAGGACTGGTACGCGGCCACCGCAAGGAATACGTCGGATGCCTTCACGCTCACCTTAAATTCGAAAAAGTCATTGTCTTCGAGAATACGCATGTGGCGTTGAGCGCTTTCCACCATCGCTTCGGGACAAGGTTCGCCATATTTTTCAAGCAGATCCTGTTCTAAAGAACCGGCATTCACGCCGATACGCATCGAGACGCCATGATCTTTTGCCGCCCGGACGACTTCTTTGACTCTCGCCTCTGAACCAATGTTTCCCGGATTAATTCGAAGACAAGCGGCACCGGATTCCGCCGCCTCGATCGCTCTTTTATAGTGAAAGTGTATGTCGGCGACGATCGGCACACTCGTCGCGTTGATGATTGTTTTCAGCGCTGCGGTCGCGTCCTTGTCCGGACAAGATACACGGACGATATCGGCACCGGCGTCTTCCAGCCGCTTTATCTGTGCGATTGTCGCCCCAACATCGCTGGTCACTGTATTGGTCATGGACTGCACCGAAATTGGCGCGTCACCGCCCACTTCAATGGAACCGACAGCTATTTTACGCGACTTGCGTCGCGCGATGTCGCGATAGGGACGAATACTCATCTGATACCCGCGCTTACTAGCCTGATCTACAAAACAGTCTCAGTTAGCCGATTATTGTGCCCGGTCTACTATATCTTGCGGATTGAGCGAAAGCGCATCGGCTGCAGCCCCATTGGCTCCCAAAAAGCCAAGCGGGGATCCGTCAAGTATGAGCTCAACCACTCCAGAATTAGCAGACGAAATCGTCATGCCGACAATATTGGGGGCCCGATAGGTGTCCCCCGGGTTCAGCGTCCGGTTTATAAAAAGCATGCCATCGGTCCCGACGATACGCAGATTGGTCGGTTCATGCATTCGAAGGGTGATGCGCGAATCGGTGTTTCTGGTTCCATAGCTCTGTCCCGAGGGCAGGTTCTGGGCCGCCGTCTCTAGCTCCGCCTGACCCAACTCACTACTGCCGGCACCATTTGGTGAGGATTGAGATGCCAGGACCGCTGATTGCGGTTGGGATACAGTCTGCGCCGGCTGGGGCTGGGGGTCTGCACTTTCCTGAGATTGCTCCGTTACAATCATCTCAAGCCGCGCCGGTATTGCCGCCTCCCGCTCAGTGAGCATTTGATTGGCGGATGACTGGATATAATAGCCGCCATAGGCAATGCCCATTAGCAAGAGAGCCACAAATACGATCGTTCCCTGTGGTAATTTACGCTCCACCTCGGGCGCAAGGCATGTCTCGATCTCATCGGCCTCGCCAAATCCAGCCACTTCAGCCTTATAGCGTTCGACCAAGATATTGGTTTCGAGGCCCAAATAGTGAGCGTAGGTACGAACAAAGCCGACGGCATAGGCGCGTCCGGGCAAGAGATCGAACTTACCCTCCTCCAGAGCGTTGAGGAGGTCCTTCCTTATTTTTAGACAGCGCGAAACTGTTGCGAGGTCTTCGCCCTTGCGTTGCCGGGCGGTTCGCAAATCCTGACCGACTGTCTCAAGCGGCGCATCAATATCCGGACTGATCTCGCGCAGATGCAAATGCCGACGCTCCAATTCGTCGCCTTGATCAAAAGAAAGTCGCGTTACTTTGGCCACCTGCGCCTAACTCACTGAATTATAATGTTAACCGACATTCCCCAGATGACATCCAAATTCGCGGAAATCGTACCACGGCCCCATCTCCAAGGGAACTCTGTTCCCATTGCAGCCATCCGATGACATGATTTTGGTAATCGGCCAGCGCGTGGAAGGCCATTTGGTCGTTTCTCTTGCCATCCAGACACACCTCTCGTGTCGCAATCTCCTTGCCGTCGATTCCCTCGGCCTACGCCGGAGCGGGTCTTCGTCGTAGATCATCAATCAGGCTCAAGATTTTCTGGAACAAGCTTCTTGGGACTGCAACCTCGGCCAATTGAAATGTGACGTACCGGCCATGGCTGACAACTTTCGCACCGATCTTGACCAGCTTCTCCCTCAGCGTCGTCAGCGACCATTGCTCCACGGCATCGGGCAACGCCAGGGTCCGCATGAAGTTGCCGAGGTTATAGGCGAGTGCATGCAGCTGGAGCCGGACGGCATTGTTGCGTAACGAACGGCATGACAGCCGCGTCCACTTGATGGCGTTCTTGCCTTCCTTGATCTATTGCTCGGCAGTGCCGCGCTGATTGTAGAACGCAACAACCCGCTCGGCAGGACGGCTCAGGTTGGTAACGATGAAGCCGACGCGGGGATACAGTTCCCTGAGTGCCACTCCACCTTGGCGACGACCCGGCGGGGCTCCGTCCAGCTACCGGCCCGATAGCTGAAGTTCGCGTAATACGACGAACTTCCTTCGGCGGCCGGCCGACGGGGCGCTTGAGCAGGTGCGCGATGCTGTCGTGCAGCACCTTGTTGGCCGGAAGCCGGATGGCGTACTTGAAGCCTTCCGCTTCCAGAAACTCATAAACCTCGGGCGAGGCGAAGGCGGCGTCCCCACGGAAATAACGCCGGAGTGTCTTGTTCCGGTATCGAGCGACCACTGGGTCCAACACATCGCGCCATTCATGGGCGCTGTGCACGTTGCCCGGACGCAGGGCGCAACACTCCAGATCGCCGAACTGCTTGAACACGAACAGCGGGTGATAGCACGTGCAGCCGAGGTGACCGTTGTAGGCCGTGCCCTCCTGGTCACCGTAGGTCGGGCTGACGGAGCTGTCCATGTCGAGCACGATAATCTTCGGCTGCTTGCGCTCGTTAACCTGGTCGATCCAGATGCCCAAAAGGTCAGCGAGCGCGGCGAGGTTGTCATTGGTGGCGAGTAACTCCGTCTCGAACCGGCCCATCTGGCTGGTCGATGCGCCGCCGCGCTCGACAGCCCTGCCGCCGACGATCCACCGCATCGCAGGATCGCGCCCCAGCCGGTCGGCGTCGTTCACGTCCTCGTCCCCGGCGAGACGACCATAGACGGATTGGCGAAGGAGACCGATGATGCCGTGCCAACCGATCTTGCCGGTCCGGCTGTCAGCAATAACGTCACCGGCCAGCGTGGTCAGGCCGAGGGCTTCGTCCAGTTCACGATAGGCGAGCAGACCAGCGTCTGACGTGATCCGCGAACCGTGGAACTCGAACTTCAGTCCTTGCCTATCCGGTTTATACCCACACCCACTAGGGTTAGAATGGGCGCAAACTGGATATAGGGAGCGCGCCATGGATGTTCTCGACCGCGCCGATCTCCCATTCCCGCATTCGCTACCCGAGTTCCAGCGACTTTTCCCCGATGATGCGGCCTGCGCCGCCTACCTGGAGAAAGCCCGCTGGGGAGACGGCTTTGCCTGCCCGCACTGCGGCACGGCGGGAGAGCCGTTCCACTTTGAAAACCGCCCTGGCGTCCTGCGCTGCCGCAAGTGCCGCCAGAACACCGGGCTGACGGTGGGAACAGTGATGGAGCGTAGCCACACTCCGCTGAACGTCTGGTTCTGGGCCGCTTATCTGGTCGCCAGTCAGACGCCTGGCATGTCCGCCGTGCAGTTTCAGCGGCAACTTGGTCTTTCGCGCTACGAGACGGCCTTTCAAATTCTCCACAAGCTCCGCTCAGGCATGGTGCGGCCCAACCAAGACAGGATCGGTGGACAGCCCAAGAACCATGTTGAGGTGGACGAAACCTGGGTTGGCGGGCGAACGCGTGGGGAAGGCCGTGGTGTTCACCACAAGGTTCCCGTCTCCTGTGCCATCGAGGTGCGTCATCGAAAGCCGGGCACCAAGCTCGACAACCGGAAAGACGGACACTATGCCGGACGCGTTCGGCTCGCCGTCGTGCTCGACCGTAGCGCCGAGTCGCTCTGTGGGTTCGTCGAGAGCACCGTCGCGCCGGGATCGCTGATCGTTAATGACGATTGGAGCGGCTATGCTGGCCTCGGTAAGCGCGGCTATGAGCACTTCGCTGTTGCCGAGTGTGGTGATCCAGAGGTTGCCGAGCAATACCTGCCGATCATCCATCTGGTTTTCGCCAACCTGAAGACGTGGCTGATCGGGATCCACCACGGCGTTAGCCACCAGCACCTACAAGCCTACCTCAACGAGTTCACCTTCCGCTTCAACAGGCGGTTCTACCCGTTCAACGCCTTCCGCTCATTGCTCGGCATCGCGGGCGACACCTCTGCTCCAACCTATGCCGAGCTTTACTCGGGAGAGTGGCGGCACCCTACATGTAGCGGTCATGGGCGTTAACCGGATAGGCAAGCTTCAGTCTTCGGTCGAAAAACGCCCGCAGAAGCCCCCGATCCGACTCACCCTCCAGGTTCCGCATTCGACCCACCCTCCGTCTGATCTAATCCACTGATTCTTATACAGGAATCAGACGGAAACCGCATCAGATGGATCGGTCACTTGGGGAATGCGGGGTTAAATAACGTTACCCACAGAAACGCTCTCAAGCGTCCTGTGGATTAAATCAGAACAGTTAGAACACTACAACGTCCTGATTAATAGTTGGTGCGGCCAGCCAACATTTTCACTCCTGAGCGGAATCATCCCACCCGACCGATTTCAATTTTGTGCTCTTCGGTGAAAGCTGTCAGCGCATCGCGAACGCCCGAAGTCGACGCGCAGAGCCCGTCCACAACGGGCCCAAGTGTTCGCGTATCAAGACTTCTGACAAGCATTTTTACCGGTCCTATGGAGGTGGCCTGCATCGAAAGCGAGGTTAAACCCAAGCCGATCAAGGCCATTGCCTCCAGGGGCTTTCCAGCCATTTCCCCACAAACTGAAATTTGGGGCAGGCGACCAGCCCTTTGGGCAACTGAAACGAGTTGGCGAACAAGATTGAGCACAGCTGGGCTCAATGAATCATATCGCCTGGAAACTGCCGGATTGGCGCGGTCAGCCGCAAAAACAAACTGCAGCAGATCGTTCGATCCGACCGAGATGAAGTCTGCCAGCGAGATAATCTGATCTAGTTCGAACAACAAAGAAGGCACTTCGACCATCGAGCCGACGTCAACTTGCTCCGGTTTTGCAACGCCCTGCCTCGCCGCACGATCAAGCTCCCGATCGATCAACACGCGCGCTTTTTCAAACTCCGAGACTTCGGTAATCATTGGAAGAAGCAGGCGCAAACGCCGCCCTTCCGCAGCCGAGATGAGTGCACGAACCTGGTAGCGAAGTAGCGCCGGCCTATCGAGCGCGACGCGAATGGCCCGCCATCCTAAAGCAGGGTTTTCCTCACGCACCCGCCGTCCGTAGCTGGGAACCTTATCGCCACCGAGATCAAGCGTGCGGAAGACAACAGGTTTAGTGCCGGCCGCCTCAAAAACCTTGCGATAAAATGCGATTTGGTCGCGCAGCGCCGGCATCGCTGCGCCGACCAAGAACTGCAGCTCCGTTCGAAACAGGCCGATCCCATCGGCACCGGATTCCTCCAAATGTGGTAGATCAACGAGCAATCCTGCATTCATATTCAACCGGATGCGGACGCCATCGCGGGTTGTCGCTTCTTCCTCTCGAATGGCGGCGAATTGGACGACACGCTGCGCACGAAGCGCCTGTTTTGCTCGAAAAGCCGCAATCATGTCGGATGTCGGTCGAAGATGAACGTCACCGGTCTCGCCATCGACAATGACGGTATCGACTAGGCGCGCCGCATCCGCGATTCCCTCTAACCCACCAACGAAAGGTAAATCGAGCGAGCGGGCGACAATCGCAATATGCGAGTTTCGCGACGCCTCCTCAACGACCAATCCAGCAATATTGCTGTAGCCATAATCCAACAATTCAGCAGGTCCCATGGAACGCGCGACGATGATCGAACCGGCCAAAGGCGATTGCGCCTCCCATGGGCTGCCGGCTCGTACGAGGTGGCGAACCAGCCGACGCGCCAAATCGTCAAAATCGTGCAATCTCTCGCGCAAATAAGGATCGTTGGTCCTGTTCATGCGCGCACGGGTTTCGTCTTGAACGCGTTCGACTGCTGCTTCGGCGGTAAGGCCCGATCTCACCGCATCTCGCAAACGCTGTCGCCAACCCTGATCATTTGCAAACAGGCGATAGGCTTCAATGACATCGCGGGTCTCGCCCGCCAGATTAAGCTCACTCGACTCCAGCATCTCGTCCACCGAGGCACGCAGTTCAAGTAAAGCGAATTCCAGGCGCTGTAGCTCCGCGACGGGATCATCGGCGATCATGCGTTCAATTTTGACGCGTGGCTCATGCAAATAAATCGGACCGATCGCCATTCCATCTGCGATCCCTTCGCCCTTGAAATGCAACGGGCGCGTGCTGGAGAGCGTAATGTCCTCTAGCTCGCCAAGATCATACAACCCTCCCTGCGCCACGACCTCGGCCAAAACCATTGCCACTGTAAGGAGCGCTTCAACTTCCTCCTCGTCATAGTGGCGTGCCGTAAGGTTTTGGGCAGTCAGCACGCCGATCACCTGTTCGCCGCGAACAATCGGTACGCCCAAAAACGACTTGTAGGGATCTTCGCCAGTCTCAGGGCGATAGGAAAATTTCGGATGTGCTTGCGCGTCGGTAAGATTGAGCGGCGTGGCGTTTTCTATAATAAATCCGACAAGGCCTTCGCCACGATCAAGACGGGTATTGTGTACCGCAGTTGTAGAAAGCCCCTCGGTCGCAAAGAGTTCCAAAACGCCGCCCGTTCGCAGCAAATAGATGGAGCAGACTTCCGCAACCATGTTCGCGGCAATAACGGATACCAGTTTATTGAGGCGGTCTTGCGCGCTTGTCTGCTCCGCCATGATCTCGCGCAAGCGGCGGAGTAGAACCCGTGGGCCGCCAGCTGCGAGAGGTGGCGGCATCAGGTGATCTTTCGGACCGTGCGCAACATAAACATGAGGAGCAAACTCTTATTTTGCGTCTAGATCATATACCGAATGAAGGGCCCTTACCGCTAGCTCGACATACTCTTCAGCGATCAAAACACTCACCTTAATCTCCGATGTGGAGATAACCTGGATATTGATCCCCTTTTCGGACAGCGTTTTGAACATTGTTTGGGCAATTCCGACGTTGGTACGCATGCCGATACCGATAATCGACACTTTCGCGACATTGGAGTCGTGCACAAGGTCTTTGTAACCAATGCTTGGCGCAGCTTCACGGATTGCGGAAAGGGCGCGGTCAAGCTCGGAGTGATCGACCGTAAATGTAAGATCCGTTTTCCGCCCGTCTTCCGACACGTTCTGGACGATCATATCCACGTTCACACCGGCATCGGCGAGCGGCCCAAATATGGCCGCCGCCACGCCTGGCTGATCGGGAACCCGCAATAGGGTAATCTTTGCCTCGTCGCGCGAATACGCGATTCCGGTGACCGGGTTCTGTTCCACGATATCGTCCTCGTCGCATAGAAGCGTGCCGCCGGGATCCTCGTCAAAGGCCGACAATACCCGAAGCGGGACGCGGTGATGCATCGCCAGTTCCACCGAGCGAGTCTGAAGGACGTTCGCGCCCAGCGATGCCAATTCCAACATTTCCTCATAGGACACACGCTCTAAACGCTGCGCCTTAGAAACCACCCGAGGGTCAGTGGTGTAGACGCCGTCTACATCGGTGTAAATATCGCAGCGCTCCGCATTCAGTGCCGCAGCGAGCGCAACAGCACTGGTGTCCGATCCGCCTCGACCTAGCGTGGTAACACGGTTGTTCTCCGCCACGCCCTGAAATCCAGCCAACACGGCTACTTGGTCTTGCTCAAGTCGCTCGTTCAGCAAATCCGTTTCTATATGCATTATCTTGGCCGATCCGTGGACATTGGTGGTGCGGATCGGCACCTGCCAGCCAAGCCATGAGCGCGCTGTAACCCCAATCGCTCCAAGAGCAACCGCAGTAAGCCCTGCCGTGACCTGTTCGCCCGACGCGACTACCACGTCATATTCGCGCGCGTCATGAACCGGACTTAGCTCGCGGGTCCAGTCCACCAGCTTATTGGTCTCCCCGAACATAGCCGAAACAACGACCGCAACCTGATGGCCTTGGTCCACTTCCGCCTTCACGATCTTTACGACATGGCGTATGCGGTCTAGGTTGGCAACCGACGTACCGCCGAATTTCATTACGATCTTAGCCATTTTCGGGGTCTGGCGCGGGCAAGTTTTGCAGGCCATACATAGACGCCGGGCTTCGAAGGCTCAACAGACATTCGCGAGATGAGCGATACAACGATGCGATCTGCCTCCTCAAACACGCATTCGCCCTCGGTCGATGAGGCCGAAATAGCAAAGTTCAGCGCCCTTGCTAGCGAATGGTGGGACCCAAACGGTAAATTCAAACCCCTTCACCTATTTAACCCAGTGCGGCTCTCCTTCATCCGCGGCACTGCAATAGAGCACTTTGGTTGCGACGGTGCCGCTTTACGGCCCTTCCAGGGCAAAACGCTGTTGGACGTTGGCTGCGGCGGGGGCCTTTTGTCCGAGCCCATGGCGCGGCAGGGATTCGACGTCTTGGGGATCGATGCGTCCGAGAAGAACATTGCTATCGCCTCAACCCACGCAAAGGATTTGGGCTTGCCCCTCACCTATCACGCTACCAGTGCCGAGGCACTCGCCCTCGAAGGTTCAAAATTCGACCTCATACTCAACATGGAGGTTGTCGAGCATGTTGCAGACCTTCCTGCTTTTTTTGCGGCTTGCGGAAAGCTCCTTGCGCCGGGCGGGATGATGATCGTCGCCACGCTCAACCGAACATTGAAGAGTCTCGCGCTCGCCAAGATCGGGGCCGAATATGTTCTACGCTGGTTGCCGCCGGGCACGCATGATTGGAATCGTTTTGTTCGCCCCGACGAGCTTATCGCCCATCTTGGAGCCGCGGGCCTTAGCGTGAGTCATTTACAAGGGGTTGCATTCGATCCGATGCGCTGGGAGTGGCGACTTTCTTCCGATACCGACGTCAATTACCTAGCGGTCGCCGGACATAATTAGCCGAAGGAACTCGCCATGTTATTCGCGGATACTCGGCCGCGCACTGCTTAGTTCATCTCCTCCGGTTCAATTGGGAGGGGAGCGATTTCAATCCCCTCATCGATCAACTCCTTAGCTTCGGAGGTGGTTGACTCGCCGTAAATATGTCGCTCATCCACTTCGCCATAGTGAATCTTTCGTGCTTCATCGGCGAAACGAGGACCGACATATTCCGCGTTCTCGCGAATGTAACTGCGCAATCCAGCCGCGTATTGACGAACGGTTTCGGCATCGGTTTTCGCGAGAACGCTCGCATTCGTTTTCACGACTGACGGCGCCATAATCGCCTTTCGGATTTTCAAATCGCCGCACAGCGGACAAACCAACGCGCCTTCGTTTTCCTGCGTGTCAAAGGAAGCACTGTCCTTAAACCAACCTTCAAACTCATGGCCGCGCGAACATGAAAGATTATAGGCAATCAATTGGGGACCTCTGTGGTCATCAAACCTTGGTATTTCACTAAATGAAGCTTGGCATTACGTTAATCAAGCCCGAACAACAGGGTGCGCGTATTTACGATCATGCTGTAGCGAGGGTAAACGCGTTCGAACTGCACCAATTTCCTCAAGATTTAACTCTGCCGTGATAACGCCTGGTTCCATTCCGCTCTCGGCTAAAACCTCTCCCCATGGACTGACAATCAAACTATGACCATATGTCTTGCGACCGTTTGCATGCGCTCCCCCTTGGGCAGGCGCCATTACAAAGCAACCGTTCTCAATCGCGCGACTGAGCAACAATGTGTTCCAGTGCGCCCGTCCGGTGGTTTGCGTAAAGGCCGATGGGACAGTGAGGATATCTGCGCCTGCCCTAGCAAGATCGCGATAGAGGTGCGGAAACCGCAAATCATAGCAAACGCTCATCCCAACTTTGCCCCAGGAGAGGGCGCCAATAACCGCCTTGTCGCCAGCTTCAACCGTGTTCGATTCCCGGTAGGATTCGCCGGACGGTAGTTGCACATCGAACAAATGAATTTTGTCGTACCGCGCGACTATATTTCCCTGAGGTCCGATCAAATAGGAACGATTCGCGGTTTTGGTTTCCGATGTCCTGATCGCAAGCGACCCGATAAGCAGAACAATATTTAGCTCGGCGGCAAGTGCACGAAATACGGGAAGCGCGGGATCATCTTTCTCCTGAAAAGTCTTTTCAATTTTGGCTCCACCATCGGGCGCCATCAAACAAGTATTTTCCGGTGTTGCGACAAACTGGGACCCACGCTCTGCCGCCTCGCGAATAAAACCAGAGGCGATATTAGCGTTCTCTGTTACATCGTCGCCCGAACAAAGCTGAATGCATGCAGCTTTAATTTTGCGTTCGTTCATTTGCCGCTCACGCTAGGCTCAGCAACGGATCGAGCTTACCCGAGCGCTCAAGCTCGTAGAGATCATCGTAGCCTCCAATATGCGTGTCACCAACGAAGATTTGTGGAACCGTCATCCTACCGCCGGATTTTTCCATCATGGCGAGGCGTGTCTCGGCATCATAGGAAACGTCCACCTCCTCAAAAGAAATCCCCTTGGCTTCTAGGAGCCTTTTGGCACGCACGCAGTAACCGCAGGCAATCGTGGTGTAGATAATGGTCTTAGGCATCGGGCTAGTTATTTCGAATATGCCCCCTTTCATATAGCGCCAGAGCTGGCCCGTACAACGCGCGCCAACGTTAGCACGCCGATTCGTGATGCTCCGGCACCTCTGAGAGCGCGGGCGCAGGCGTTGAGTGTCGCGCCCGTTGTGTAAACGTCATCCAATAAAAGCACATTTTTACTAGAAACTTTGGCACGCTCCCGTTTTGAGACCCGAAACGCTGAGGCAACATTTCGCTGCCGAGCTTTCGCGCTGGGCATCGAACCTTGGCTGGGCGTAGCGCGGACTCTTTCTAGAAGCAGCGGAGCGTAGATTTTATCAAAGCGGCGCGCGATTCCTTGCGCAAGAATGGCAGACTGGTTGAAACGGCGCCGCCAAAGCCGTGAGGCATGCAATGGAACCGGCACGATAAAATCTGCCTCTTGGGCGAGCATTGGCCCCACCCGCTCGAGCCAATTGACGAAGGCCGGAGCGCGCTCCAAACGATCTCCATGCTTAAATCCAAGAATTAGACGCTTGGAAGCCTCGTCATAGTGAAATATGGACCGAGCGCGATCAAAACTGGTTGGAGCGGCGTAGCAGCCCGCACAAACCGCATTTTCGCCTGGGTCAATCTCGAAGGGCAGACCACAGCTTGCGCACACAGCGCCTTCTACAAATGAAACTTCCCGCCAACATTCGCTACAGAGCGAATAGGGCTCTCCGATTTGTGACCCGCAGGAGATACAAAGAGGCGGAAACAAAAAGTCGAGCCCAGTTCGGCACCAGCTTGACGCCCAAGCCTCGGTCGTTCCCGCCGTGGATTTTAATGCCTGCAGCCATTTCCTCAATTCGCCCATTGCCCTAACTGTAGGGTTCAGATGAGCTCAAATATTGCCCAAGCTATGGCGAGTTTATGACAGGCGCACCACCCAATATCTATGATCGCGGAACCTACCGTGCGCGACGCATGCGTGCCGCGAAAAACGATAGTGAAACCGTCCTGTCGGATTTGGCCATTTCGGCCCTTGCCGAGCGTATTTTAGTTGTAAATCGCCGTTTTGAAAGCGCCCTTAATCTTGGTTCGAGAGGCAGCGGTTTTGAAGACCTGTTAGGGCTGGCGCAACATTGGACGCACGCCGCGCCGACTAGGTTTGCAGGGAAAACAGGCACACTCCTCGTGGCCGACGAGGAAGCCTTGCCCTTTGCCGAACAAAGCTTTGATTTGATTGTCAGCGTGCTTTCTCTGCACGCGGTTAACGACCTGCCAGGCGCCCTGCTGCAAATCCGTCGTGCCTTAAAACCTGACGGGCTATTTCTGGCTGCGATGTTCGGGCGCGGCACTCTAAGAGAGTTGCGCGCCTCGTTTGCCAACGCGGAAACGAAGATCCGTGGCGGCTTGTCGCCGAGGGTTTCACCCTTCGCCGACATACGAGGCCTGGGCAGCCTATTGCAGCGAGCCGGATTTTCGCTTCCGGTGACCGATGTCGAACGAACAATCATGCGCTATCGCAATATCACGAAACTATTTTCGGACTTGCGTGCAATTGGCGAGACCAACGCACTTTCGGGACGAGCGAAGACGCCCCTAACTCGAAAATTGCTTGGATCCGTGGTTGCCGAGTATGCCGAGCTTTATGCAGATGACGATGAGCGTTTGCCGGCAACCTTTGAAATCATATTTCTTACAGGCTGGGCCCCCCATGAGAGCCAGCAACAGCCACTCAAGCCCGGAAGCGCTCAAATGCGTTTGGCTGATGTGCTTGGGACCAAGGAACACCCAACCGGCGAAAAGCCAGGGTAATCGAGAGAAGCCCCTTGCGTCAGCCTGTTAGAGAAAATCGCGCAAATGCGGGATAAGCGGGATGTCCGCAGCCGGCATTGGATAGGGATTGTCTCCCTTTTCGAAATTCTTTGGCTCCAAATCTTTTGACTTTACCCACGCGGTCTTCTGGTCTTCCTGAGGCGTCACAGTTCCGTCCCAACGCCGGCAAAGGAAAAGCGGCATGAGTAGATGAAAATCTTCATAAGCATGGGAGGCAAACATAAATGGCGAAAGGCAGGCCTCGTCGATGGTTACGCCCAGTTCTTCGCGCATCTCACGAATGACTGTCTGCTCGGGACTTTCCCCCGCCTCAACTTTGCCTCTGGGAAATTCCCACAGTCCGGCCATGGTCTTCGGGGATGTCCCGGTCGATGTTGAAAAGTTGAGGTAGGTGTCGCTCTCCTGGAGCCGTTAGGCTCCGGGTGCTGCAAACCCAAAAGGGAGAACGACACCATGGGAAATAATATCCGTAGTTCCAGCCGCCCGAAAGCCCTTGCCCCCTCGATTCCTATGCCGCCGCTGGCGGACGCGATGGACGCAGTCCATCTCAGCGTGGATCGGTTTTGTCTTCTGGCCGGGGTCGAGGCCTTGGCCGAGATGATGGAGGAGGACGCCACGACCGTGTGCGGGGCCCGACATCGCCGCCATGGGGACCGTCGAGGTTATCGCTGGGGCAGGACACATAACGAGATCGGCTACCACGGCGGCAAAGTGAAGGTGGCCCGGCCACGGGTTCGTGACCGGGCGGGCAAAGAGGTGAGCTTGGAGAGTTGGCAGGCGCTACGCGATGGCAACCTGCTGCTCGAGTGGGCGCTCAACCTGATGGTGCTGAACGTGTCGACCCGCAAGTACCACCGCGCGGTCCGTCTGCCCGAGGGCGAGCTGGCGAAAGCGCGTGGCGACGGCACCTCGAAGTCGGCCGTTTCCCGGCGCTTTGTGGCGCTGTCACGCAAGAAGATGAAGGCCTGGCTCGCCTCGGATCTCTCGGAACTCGACCTGCTAGTCATCCAGATCGACGGTCTGCATGTCGGCGACCATGTCCTGATGGCGGCGATCGGCGTCGATGGCAACGGCGACAAGCATGTCCTGGCCGTGGTCGAGGGGGCGACGGAGAACACGGTCATCGTCCAGGCCTTGATCGACAATCTCCTCGCCAGGGGGCTCGATCCGACACTGCCGCGGCTGTTCATCGTCGATGGCGCGAAGGCACTCAGCAAAGCGATCCGAAACACCTTCGGTGTGGCCGCCGCCATCCAGCGCTGCCAGGTCCACAAGGGCCGTAACATCATCGAGCGCCTGCCCCAACATTTGCACGCGAGCGTCAAGAAGGCGCTCCGTCAGGCCTGGGACCAGGACGACGCAAACAAGGCCGAGCGGCTCTTGCGCAACCTGGTCCGGCGTCTGGAGCATGAGGAACCGGGCGTCTCGGGCAGCATCCTGGAGGGGCTGGAGGAGATCCTCACCGTCATCCGCCTCGGCCTACCGCACGCACTCCGGCGCTCGCTCGCCTGCACCAACATCGTCGAGAACGCGCTCGGCACGGTGCGCCAGGTCACCCGCAACGTCAAACGCTGGAGACACGCCGAGATGGCGCTCAGATGGACCGCCGCCGGCCTGCTGGAGGCCCAGAAAACCTTCCGTCGCCTCAAGGCCTATCGCCAGCTGCCCATCCTCCGAAATGCTCTCCAGGAACACTTGAGAAAGGCTCAGGCCGACAGTGCCATTGAAACCATCATGAAGGCAGCATAGCATCATCAACCCACGACGCCTGCCCCACGAATTTCAACAGAGATAGGGACATCGCCTGGTCTTCCCCCCAGGCCGCTGGGCGATAAGAACCCGACCGTCCGGATCGATCAAAGCGCATGCCGCGACAAGGATAACGCGCTTTTCAGACATCTATTTCTTACTAATGTATTGGTTAAGGACGTCATTCTAAAATTATGAATACAAAGCGTTATTAGCTTTAGCTTCGATAACTCGTATTGATCCGGATGTAGCCCTCGGTGAGATCGCAAGTCCACACGCGAAATGATCCTTTGCCCACCCCGACATCCACGGAAATCTTCACTTCCTGGCCAGAGACCGCCTTGGTGGCTTTGGCTTCATCATAGCGCGCAGATCTCACACCGTTTTCGGCAACAACGTGCCTTCCAAAAGCGATTTTGAGTTTGTCGCGATCGGCCTCCTCTCCGGCTTTGCCGATGGCCATTACGACTCTGCCCCAATTGGCATCGCTGCCGGCAATGGCGGTTTTGACCAATGGCGAATTGGCAATCGCCATCGCGATTTTCTTTGCCGCCGCTTCGTCCGCCGCTCCTGCCACGTCAATCTGGATCAGCTTGGAGGCGCCTTCGCCGTCGCGCACTACCTGAAGCGCTAGATCCAACAGCACTTTATCAAGCGCTTTTTTGAAACTACCCAGCGCTCTGTCGTTTAACCGGGTGATATCGGAATGCTTGGCGCCCTTTCCGGTGGCAAAAAGCAGAATTGTGTCACTTGTAGAGGTATCGCTATCAACGGTGATGGCGTTGAAGGAACGTTTCGCGCTTTCCGCCAGGAGCGGTTGAAGAACCGAGGACGGCAAGCGTGCGTCGGTAAATATGAATGCCAGCATCGTTGCCATGTCCGGGGCAATCATTCCCGAACCTTTTGCAATCCCATTAATGGTGACGCTGCGCCCTTCTATGGAGGCCTTTTCCGTCGCTAGTTTCGAGAACGTATCGGTGGTGGTGATTGCTTCTGCCGCGGCCCGCCAGCCAGCGGCAGATCCGCTTTGTGCAAGTTGGCCAAGTATTTTTGTGATCTTCTTATGCGGGAGGGGCTCCCCAATGACGCCGGTGGAGACAAGAAAAACTTCCTTAGAATTACAGCCAATCGCGCCGGCCGCTGCAGCTGCAACCTCTTCAACGCTTGTTCTGCCGGCCTCACCTGTGAACGCGTTGGCATTTCCGGAGTTAACGACCAGGGCGCGAGCTCTTCCTGACGCCAATTGTTTTTTGCACCAATCTACTGGTGCAGCGGCGGTTTTCGACTGGGTAAAAACGCCCGCAACCTCAGTTCCTTCGGCAAGCGTGACAAGCAGGACGTCTGTCCGCCCGCGATAGCCAACTCCCGCCTCTGCCGTTGCCAGCCTTACCCCGGCGAGCGGTGGGAGTTTCGCCAGCTTTTTTGGCGCCATGGGCGAGAGCGGATGGCCGCCCAAAGACGGCGATGCGCTTTTTAGGCTGGCACCCTCAGGTTTCGCCGGGATAGCCTTATTGGTTGTTTTGCTGGCCATGGCCCGCCCGTCTCCCAACGATCGAGGCGAATTCTCGTGCCTGCCCATCGCTAGGGCCGGATTAGGCCCATCTATAGCGAATTGACAAGGGGTGAGCCGCTTCTTATCTCTCCGATGCTTGTTTCCCCTTGGGATCAGGCGCTTCTGGGCGCATTCGCTGTTTTTCGTTGCCCGCCGGCCCAGCATTCTAAAACCCCGGGCAGCGTGAGGATTCTATGCTGGGCTCCAACCCTTTCGGCTTTGTTTTCCGCTTTTTTCGCCACTTTGTTGGCTCGGCCAATGAGCGCAAAGTGAAGGCAAAAGCGGCCCTTGTGGCGCAGATTAACGCGCTGGAAGAGAGCTTTCTCGATAAGACGGATGACGAACTTCGAAATATGACGGTTGTTTTCAGAGAGCGCCACGCCAAAGGCGAATCTCTGGATCAGCTCCTGCCGGAAGCCTTTGCAGTTGTCCGCGAGGCTGCCAAGCGCACTCTCGGCCAGCGTCATTTCGATGTTCAGCTGATCGGCGGAATAGTCCTTCATGAGGGCAAAATCGCCGAAATGAAAACCGGTGAAGGCAAGACGCTCGTCGCGACGCTACCGGTTTATCTGAATGCAATCGCCTCAAAAGGCGTCCATGTCGTCACTGTCAACGACTATCTTGCCAAGCGCGACTCCGAGTGGATGGGTCAGATCTACCGTTTCCTCGGCCTCAAGGTCGGTGTGATCGTACACGGCATATCCGACCCTGAGCGAAAAGACGCCTACGCCGCGGACGTCACCTACGGCACGAATAACGAATTTGGCTTTGACTATCTACGCGACAATATGAAATCAAGCGTGAACCAAATGGTTCAACGCGGGCACGATTTCGCAATTGTCGACGAGGTCGACTCCATCCTTATAGACGAGGCGCGTACTCCGCTCATCATCTCAGGCCCCACCGAAGACAACTCGGAACTATACAAGACGATCGATGCACTCCTTCCAAAACTCGAAGACGAAGACTTTGAGCTCGAAGAGAAACAGCGCCAGGTCACACTGACCGACCAGGGCAACGAGCACATGGTTGAAATTCTTGAGGAAGCTGGAATTCTCGAAGAAGGTGACCTCTACGATATCAACAACGTCACACTCGTTCATCACGTCAACCAAGCCCTGCGTGCTCACAAGCTTTTTCAGAAAGACAAGGATTACATCGTCAAGGACAGGAAAGTCATCATCATCGACGAATTTACCGGCCGCATGATGGAAGGGCGCCGGTATTCCGACGGTCTACACCAGGCATTGGAGGCAAAAGAGAATGCTGAAATCCAGCCGGAGAACGTAACGCTCGCCTCAATCACTTTCCAAAATTATTTCAGGCTCTTTTTGAAACTTGCGGGCATGACCGGTACGGCATTTACCGAAGCCGCCGAATTCATGGACATTTACAGTCTCGACGTGATCGAGATTCCGACGAACCAAGAAGTAAAGCGTAACGACTATGATGACGAAGTGTACCGCTCGGTCGAGGAAAAATACCGAGCGATCATTGCACAAATTGCCGACTGCCAGCGCCGCGGCCAGCCGGTGCTCGTCGGCACGGCTTCGATCGAAAAATCAGAATTGCTCGATGAGCGGTTAAAAGATTCAAAATATATTCGTGAAACCGGAAACGACCTTCTGCGCCAAGCGAAGAGCCTGAAAAAAGAAGTTGAACTCGCCGAGGAGCTGAAAGAGGCAGGTGAATATTTGATTTCGGTATCGTCAAAAAAGGTACCAATTCAGCATGCAGTATTGAACGCGCGCTATCATGAACAAGAAGCGATGATCGTCGCCCAGGCAGGCGTTTTGGGAGCAGTGACCATCGCCACGAACATGGCCGGTCGCGGCACCGATATTCAACTTGGCGGCAATCCGGATCTTAAAATTCTGCAAGCGTGCGAGGAGATAGAAGAAGAGAGGGAGCGCGACCGAATCTCCGAAACCATCCGCGCCGAGATCGCGATTGATAAGGAAAAAGTCATCGCTGCGGGCGGTCTCTACATACTCGGTACCGAGCGCCATGAAAGCCGGCGCATTGACAATCAGCTTCGCGGACGGTCCGGACGTCAAGGTGATCCGGGCGACTCGAAGTTTTTCCTAAGTCTGCAAGACGACCTGATGCGTATTTTCGGTTCGGAAATGATGGATTCAGCTCTTAAGCGCTTGGGGCTCCAAGAAGGCGAAGCCATTTCGCATCCTTGGGTGAATAAGGCACTGGAGAAAGCACAACAAAAAGTCGAAGCGCGTAACTTTGAGATTCGAAAGAATATCCTGAAATACGACAATGTTTTGAACGACCAGCGCAAAGTGATCTTCGAGCAGCGCCTAGAAATTATGAGCAGCAATGACGTCAATGATACAATCGGAGATATGCGCGCTGAAACGGTAGATGAACTGGTTACCCTGCATATTCCTCCAAACGCGTATACGGAGCACTGGGACACGCCGGGGCTGCACGACGAAGTTCAGAAACTTTTTGACCTCGACCTGCCCATAACTGACTGGTCCAAAGAAGAAGGCATTGCAGACGAGGAAATACGCGAGCGCATCGGGCAAGCCGTCGAAAACCGTGCTGCAGAACGCGCGGCAAAATTTGGGCCGGACGTCATGCGCTATGTGGAAAAGGCATTATTGCTTCAGACCCTCGATGCAGATTGGCGCGAACACATCGTCCAATTGGATCATTTGAGACAGTTTGTGGGCTTACGCGGTTACGGCCAGCGTGACCCGCTGAACGAATACAAGAGCGAAGCGCTTTCGCTATTCGAAAACCTCCTCACTCGCCTGCGCGCGGATACGATCCAGAAATTGATGACCATCAACATCAATGTAGGAGAACCGGAACCGGTTCAGCCGCGCGAGCTGCCAAAAATGGAGGGCCATCATATAAATCCGCTGACTGGTGAAGACGAGATGGGCACACCGGGGCCGGATTCTACGCGCGGACTCCGCACACGCGTAAGCGATGGCGCCATGGATCCAAACGATCCGCGCACTTGGGGGCGGGTCGGACGCAATGCGCCCTGCCCTTGTGGTTCGGGCAAAAAATACAAATATTGCCACGGAGCACTGACGTAAGATTATCCCGAGAGATATGGCATATGCTTGGTCTAGGTCGGCCGTGGTACGTCCGTTAGAAGCGGGGATGCTGCTTTATCCCACCGGTAATAAAGACGGTTTGATGTGGGAAGTGCAGGACGAACTCGGTAACTTTGGATGGGTTACTTCTATCGCGTTCGAACTTGCGAGATAGAACTTGGCAACTTCAAAAAGAAAGGTCGGGTAAATCCCGGCCTTTTTCTTTGCTTTGCCCTGCAAAGGACCTAGGCGCCCTCCAGTTTTCCGATTTGAAGATATTTTTCCCGCCGCAAACGCCGCAATTCTTCCGGGCCGTGACGACTTAGGTCCTTCATCGTGGCCTCTATCGCATCGCCGACACTATCAATCGCTTGATTGGGCCCACGGTGTGCGGCGCCTTGCGGCTCGGGAATAATTTCGTCGATCACGCCAAGCTGCAGTAGGTCTTGCGCGGTAATTTTCATGGCCGATGCCGCATCGGCAGCTTTCTCCGTGTTACGCCAAAGAATAGAGGCGCAGCCCTCGGGAGAAATTACCGAATAAATGGCATGTTCGAGCATCAGCACTTTGTTCGCAGTGGCAATTGCCACTGCACCACCCGAACCGCCTTCGCCTATTATGGTCGCAACAAACGGCGTACGCACCGCCAGACAAGATTGGGTCGCGCGCGCGATTGCTTCCGCCTGCCCACGCTCCTCCGCGCCAATCCCAGGATACGCGCCGGCCGTATCGACAAGGGAAATGACCGGAAAGCCGAATTTGTCTGCAAGTTCCAAAATGCGCTGCACTTTGCGATAGCCTTCCGGCATTGCCATTCCAAAATTGTGCTTTAATCGTGTCTGAGTATCGCTGCCTTTCTCATGACCCATAATCGCAACCGACTGTCCGCGAAAACGTCCAAGGCCTGCGATAATAGCCTTGTCCTCGCCGAACAATCTGTCTCCCGCGAGCGGAACAAAATCGTCAAAGAGGCGATTGGCGTAGTCGGAAAAATGCGGCCGACCCGGATGACGCGCAACGAGTGTTTTCTGCCATGGAGTTAGGCGCGCATAGGCGTCGTCGATGAGCAGTTGGACTTTGGCTTGCAGCCTTACGATTTCATCGTCTATGAAGACCGCCTGGTCGTGAGAACCAAGTTGACGCAAATCTTCGATCTTGCCTTCAAGTTCGGCAATTGGTCGTTCAAATTCCAGAAAAACGTTCATCACATTCCGCAGGACTGATTGCTCGGAAGTTGGCAAGGGCACCAAGCAATGTCAATTCGATCTACATCAAGCCTTTGATTTACATACTGAAGCAGAGCCACTTAATAATTCCCCACGCTTGTCTTGCCCGCCTTTTGATTGACCGGAACCCCACACTGGGGGATGGACATTAGAAAGCCAGCGCAGGATTTCTCCGCTGCACGGGCCAACCGCTAATGGTCGCTTTTCGCTTTGCCGCGTTTTCGCGCTAGCGGATGGGCGTCTTCCATCGTGCTTCTCAGGCGGCTTTGTGCGACATGCGTATATATTTGCGTAGTCGCAATGTCCGCGTGCCCTAGCATAGACTGAACACTACGCAAATCCGCACCGCCTTCCACAAGATGCGTAGCAAAGGCGTGCCGCAGCACATGTGGTGATAGTCGTTCCGGATCGATTCCAGATTTTGCGGCTAATTCTTTCAGAAGTTGATGACATCGCCTGCGTGTAAGATGGCCGCTAGCGCCACGTGAAGGAAAAAGATAGCGCGAGGCAGGTCCCTTCTCGCCGCCTACCGGAACAATTCGCTCGCGGAGAGCTAAATAATCGTCCAATGCCGCTCGGGCCTCTCCACCCAATGGCGCCAGCCGTTCGCGTCCGCCTTTTCCGCGCACATGAATAAATCGCTCACCCTTACGAATGGATGCCAATGGAAGTGACACGAGCTCGCTAATTCGAAGCCCAGAGGAATAAAGCATTTCTACAATAGCAACGAGGCGCGCCCGTTCAGGACTTTCTTCGCCCTTTTCGAGTCCGCTAGCGCGCGCCGTCTCTATAAGGCGAAACGCCTCCGCAGCCGTAAGAACCTTCGGCAATGGCCGTTTTGCTTTCGGGCTCTCAATGGCGGCACATGGATCGTCATTGCGCAAACCCTCGCTGTAAAGGAAGCCGTAAAATCTGCGCAGAACTGATAGTTTTCTCGCCCGTGACGTTGGCTTCAATGCGTTGGCCGCAAGTTCAGAAAGATATAGTCGAACAATTTCGCGCGCTGCGCACTTGAGATTTGATCGGTTGCGCGCGCAACTCGCCGAGAAATCCATAAGGTCACGTCGATATGCGGAAAGCGTGTTTACTGCTGCGCCCCGTTCCGCACTCATCATGTCCAAAAAAGATTCGATTAGGGCGCCATCGGATTGAGATAGCGGCTGCCTCGCCGATCGAGGCACATCAACCACCCCGCCATGTAAGAATTGCTTCGCTCGCCAATGTTTGAGCTGATTCAGTCATTCCAGCGGTGCGAAGCGCACGTACGAAAACCACAATAACATTTGGAGCCATGTCACTTGCGCCGCGCGGACCTAGGGCTTCGAGAATACCTAGCGCGAGCTCGCCGCGCCTGCCCGCCAAGGCTGCGTTATAAATTCGTTGCATAATTACACCCGCAGGGCTGCGGCCAGGATATTCCATAGACACGAGTCGTTGGACTTCAGATTGTGCCGGTTGCGGCATATTCAACCCCAGTGCCTCGAACAGCCCTAGGATCAAACCCGTGCGTGCCTGAACCGCAGGGGGAACCAGCGGATTAAACGACTGGATCGCGAGTTCATTTAGCGGGCCCTGTGCATCCGCGATGTATGGTTCTTCCCCTAAAACAATGGACAGCACAAAGGCGGCATCTTTGAACGCCGGATTATGAGCTGCAATTTGGGAATTAAGCATATTATACCATCGGTCCGCCGCCCCATGACGCTCGGCAAGAAGTAGCCCGCGCAACATCAGCGGCGCCCACGCTTCCCAATTCGGAGCAGGAAATATCGCCGCAGCATCGCCCCCAAAGAGCTGAGCAATCTGAGGAAACAGCGCTTCATTGCGCCCAATCTGAAATGACAGATGCACCAGCTCGGCACGTCTGTCAGCCCGCCCGTCAATTTCGAGCGTGCTATGGATTCGCTCTAAGGCGGCCATCATGGGTTCGCTGCGGGCGATGGTTGCCGCAAGATTCAAATCCCCCGGTTCAAACTCCGAGAGTGCAAAAACATCGCCCAATACGTTTGCCGGCAAAGACCCAGCGCGAAACATCCTCTCCGCTGCCGGCCTACGAATTTCGAGCGGCATTTCCGTGTGCATGGCAGCAATCACGCTCGCCGGCACTCCGAGATCAGCTACGGCATTTGGAGGAATCAGAAAACCATGGCGCATGAGTAAACGAATGTGCACGGCATTCGGTGTCGGAATGTTATCGGGGGCATTTGGTTCGTCGCTATCAAAGGCATCCAGTAGATCAAAAAGAGCAGCGCCGGCCATACCCTGTTGTTCCATGACGGTTCGCGTCAGCTCGAGCGCTAGGGTGTCGCCGTCGAAATGGTAGCAATAGGCGCGCAAACTAACCCAAAACGGTTCGCCGCTTTGCAACCTTTCGCTGGTTGCTTCACCACACACATCGATATCGCGACCCGCATAAAGCATCGCGTCTGCCTGCATGCGTTGCGTCAGCGGATCGCGGCTACGAACCCGCGCTGCGAGCGCGCCGGCATCGGTGAGTTCTCCCGCCTCAAGCAGACGCTGAATTCGTAAAGCGTTGAATGGGCGGCTGCCGGTGCCGACCGGCAAAGTCGCTTCGGTTAAAAGCACCTTTCGGAAAAGAAGGCGCGCGGTCTGTGACGGGAGAATGGCCGGAACGCGCTGAAGATACATTTCAGCATCTTCACGGCTACTGCCGGCCCACATGTCTTGACCAATTCCACCATTAAATTCGTTAAGTGTTCCTGCTACCGGTCCCTCGACCGTTCCCAAATCACCCACGGCAACGGGAGCAGGAATTGAAGGAAGGTCAATGTTTGAGACGCCGGAACCGACGGTACCCAAAGGTGGAAACGCAGGCTGCGTCCCTAACTGAGGTTCCGAGGGGACCAATATACGAGGGCCTTGAGACGCCGGGGCTTGATCAGGCAATTGAGCCAATGCCGAGCCGCCGGCCAAACCGCCCAGCCCAACCACAAGGGCAAATAGGAATGGGATGGCTAGTTTGGCAGCCATGTGATTCGTTCGACGATCATTGCCCCAATCAGTCCGAAGATCAGTCTGAGGGTCAGTCTGAGAAACGTTCATCGGGAAGGGCCTGCTCGATTCTCTGTTGCTCCGGCACCAATCTCTCACCATAAACGGATAGGCCTATTGCGGCCAAAATCAACATAACCGCCAGGGCCGCTAGTAGTTTCCAAGACATATCGTTCCGTTCCTCATCCGGAGCTGCGTGCGCCGTGATACTCCCCGTAGAGCCGAGTGATGACCAGACAAAGGCATGCGCGCAAGCTGAATATTGCGGACCCTGGCCAAACTGCGCTGGTAGACCGAATATAACGGGTGTAAGCGAAGCGTAAATGAAGGAACTCGATAGATCAGTCATTTTGGTCGGAATGATGGGCGCCGGGAAGACGTCTGTCGGCAAACGTCTTGCGGCGGCTCTTGGCGTGCCATTTCGTGATGCCGACGTCGAGATCGTGGACGCCGCAGGGTGTAATGTAAATGAAATTTTCGACCACCTCGGCGAACCGGCCTTTCGTGAGGGCGAGCGTAAAGTGATAGCGCGCCTTCTTGGTGAGCCGCCACATATTTTGGCTACGGGAGGCGGTGCTTTTATGGACCCGGAGACCCGAACCGCTATTAAAGAGCGAGCCATATCGGTGTGGCTGAAGGCGGATCTCGATCTGCTGCTTAGCCGTGTGACGCGTAAAGACACGCGGCCGCTCTTGCGCGACACCGATCCGCGTGCGGCTCTGGACAAACTATTGAAAGACCGCGAACCCGTCTACGAGCAAGCCGATATCATTGTGCTGAGCGACGCAGGACCGCATGAGACGGTTGTTAAACGTATTCTCAAAGCGCTGAACGAGCGCAACACTGGAGTAAGTGCGTGAGCCTATCTATCTCTGTCCCACTCGGCGAACGGTCCTATGATATCCGCATTGGATCGGGGCTCCTGCAGGACAGCGGTCGTCTAATTGCAGGCGTGACAAAGAACGGTGCGAATGCCCTTCCCATCATAACTGACGAGAACGTCGCAAAACTTCACTATGACACGCTTGCGGCTAGCCTAATGGCATCTGGATTTTCTCCGACGCCAATTATTCTTCCTCCCGGCGAACAAACAAAAAGTTTTGCTCAACTTGAGAAATTGCTTGAGAGGCTGCTTGCTCTCGAAATCGAACGTAGTGGCATGATTGTCGCGTTCGGCGGTGGCGTTATTGGAGATCTTGCGGGCTTTGCAGCAGGCATCTTGAAACGTGGTATTGCGTTCGCGCAAATCCCCACAACTCTTCTTGCGCAAGTTGACTCTTCCGTTGGCGGGAAAACTGCGATCGATACCGCGCACGGAAAAAATCTGGTGGGTGTCTTTCATCAACCCCAAATCGTAATCGCAGATATTTCCGTCTTGAAGACCCTCCCGTCGAGCGATTTTTTGAGCGGTTATGCGGAGGTCGCCAAATACGGTTTGCTCGGCGATGCGGAATTCTTTGGTTGGCTAGAAGAACATGCTCAGCAAGTGCTTGAGGGAGACGAGGCCGCAATTACGCATGCGGTGGCTCATTCGTGTAAAATGAAGGCAGATATCGTTGCGCGTGACGAGCGCGAGAGCGGCGAACGGGCGTTACTCAATCTCGGTCATACATTCGCCCATGCCCTAGAGGCGGCGCTTGGCTATTCGTCCCACCTTACCCATGGCGAAGCTGTTGGTTTAGGGTGTGTCCTGGCCTTCAAACTTTCAGCCAAGCTTGGTCATTGCACGGCCCAAGACGCTGCGCGGGTTGAACGCCACCTCGCCGGAGTTGGCTTCAAAACACGCATATCGCAAATCCACGGGCCAAGGCCGGCAGCCGAGGAACTCCTCTCTCATATGCGTCACGATAAAAAAGCGCAGGCTGGCCGCATGGCCTTTGTGCTGGCCAAAGGCATTGGAAAAGCCTTTGTTGCCAGAGAGATAGACGAAGAAGTGGTAAAGGGGATTCTGACCGAAGATTGACTTCTCGTCTTGCCCTATCTGTATCGATAAGCCCTATAGTCCCATCCCCATTTTCAACTGGATTGGAGCCATGACGCTCGAACTATTGCTTTACCTGTTGGCCATCGGCTTGCTCTTGGTCATTTCTGCATTTTTCTCTGGTTCGGAAACCGCGTTGACGGCGGTCTCAAAAGTTAGAATGCACCACCTGACTCAAGAAGGTTCCCGGCGCGCTGCCCATGTGAGCGCGCTGGTATCAAACAGAGAGTCGCTAATCGGTGCCATTCTTCTTGGCAATAATTTTGTCAACATTCTTGCCTCTGCGCTCGCCACCTGGCTGGCACTTGAAATTTTTGAAGAGGGTGGGATCGTCATTGCCACTTTTGTGATGACTGCCTTCGTCCTTGTTTTTTCGGAAGTCATGCCAAAGACGTTTGCGATCACGCATACCGATCGGATGGCCTTGGCGGTCGCCCGACCGATACGGCTTATAGTGATTGTTCTCTCGCCAATTGTAGCGACGGTAAAATTCATCGTCTGGCGCATTCTAAACCTTTTTGGAATTCGCCAGGACGGAGAGTTACCTGTGCTTACGGCGCACGAGGAAATTCGCGGGGCAATCGACCTTCACCATCAAGAAGGAGCAGTGGAATCCGAACACCGGTATATGCTCGGGGGCATATTAGACCTCTCTGAGCTCAAAGTTGGCGATGTCATGGTCCATCGCAAGAACATGGTGACATTGGACGCGGATGCGAGCTTGGACGACGCAATGGAACACATATTGTCCTCTGCGCACACGCGTATGCCCGTTTGGAAAGATGACCCGGAAAACATTGTCGCTGTATTGCACATCAAGGATTTAATGCGGTTCCTAACTAAGAGCCGCGGCTCGCTCGAGGGCATGGACATCATGGCGCTTGCGATGGAGCCTTGGTTCGTCCCCGAGACGACGACGCTCGAAGAGCAGATTCACGCTTTTCGTGAGCGTCACGCACATTTTGCCCTCGTCGTTGACGAATACGGCACCATAGAGGGCCTCGTAACACTCGAAGATATTCTTGAGGAAATTTTCGGTAATATTGCAGAAGCTTTCGACGACGATTTGCCCCAAGGAATACGGCCTCAGCCCGACGGCTCCTACAACATTGACGGTTGGACACCGATCCGGGAGATCAATCGCGAACTTGATTGGAACCTGCCGGACGACGACGCTACGACCATTGCCGGACTGGTCATCAACGAAGCGCAAATGATCCCCAACCTTGGGCAGAAATTTTCCTTTCATGGCTTCCAATTTCAGGTGCTTCGTAAGAAACGCAATCAGATTACGGCCGTTCGCGTGGCGCCACCGGCTGAATTAGCGGATAGGCCTATACCGTCATCGCGAGAATAAATCCGAATCAGCCAGCTAGGTTTGCCTCCTCCGGCGTCAGTGTTTGCAACGCAAGCGCATGAAGCCCCGCGGCAAATTCCTCCTCGAGCAGCCCATAGACTTTTCGCTGCCGCTCCACGCGAGACAGGCCCTCAAAGCTGTGAGAAACAATCTTCAGCGCAAAATGGGTCTGCCCCCCTGGGCGTGCCCCGGTATGGCCGGCATGTTTGGCGCTTTCGTCAACGATTTGGAGCAGGAGCGGTGCCAGATCACTGCTGAGCTTGGCGCGAATGGACGTTTCAATCGAGTCGGTCATCCCTGGCTTGAAGTAGAAAATACTTCTGCATGTCAAGTACTTCGTTTTCTTGTCTTTTACCTATCTGTTCCCATAATTAGCCTATGAGTGGTTCGCGAGAATATCGCCCGAAATTTGGTTTCGACATTCGCATCAAGCCGGATGGGCGCCGAAAAACAACAAAAAAGAAGCCAACCAGTGGCAAACCCTGCGGTGTTAAGGGCTGCAAGACCACCGCAGAATGGCATGCGCCAAAGTCCCGCAAGAATATGGACGAACGCGTTTGGCTATGCGCAGAGCATTTGCGTGCTCATAACGAGCACTGGAATTTTTTCGAAGGCATGACGGACGCGGAAATCGAAGCCCATTGCAACCAGGCAAATCTGGGCCACCGACCTACCTGGCCTATGGGCAAACACGCAGCAGGCTCGGCCGCGCCAAAAGGGCAGAAATACTGGAGCTACGGCTTTGAGGACGGTTTTGCAGGATTTGATAAAGCTGCTGAACTGAAGCGCCGGCCGCGCCAAACTGCACTAACTAAAGGACAATTGGACGCGCTGGACGCCCTTGGACTTGAAGAGGCGGCAACCTTGAGCCAAGTTAAGGCCCGATATAAGGAGCTTGTTAAGCGCTTCCATCCCGATACCAATGGGGGCGATCGTGGCAAGGAAGAGCGGCTAAAACAGGTCATTAAGGCCTATGGGCATTTGCGCACAAGCGGATTTGCCCGAGGTAATCCCTGAGGCCCTCCATATTTCTTAAAGATTGCAACGGCGTGTATGTGGCCCGCTAATGCGACAACCGGTGGATTGAGTATGACAATGCAAGATAGCGGCCTGGAGATGGCCCAGCCCGATATCATGGTCGATGTAGGCAATACGTTTGGCCTTGACGTAGCAATGAGCGTTCCGGCCTTTTCGAAGGCGTGTGAGCACGTTCCAGATCTCGATTCAGCTTATGTTTTCGACCGTGAAACCACCCTCGCCATTCTGGCAGGCTTTGCCCATAACCGCCGCGTGATCATTCAAGGTTACCATGGGACGGGTAAATCAACCCATCTTGAGCAGGTCGCCGCACGGCTCAACTGGCCGATGGTACGGGTTAATCTCGATAGCCATATCAGTCGGATTGATCTTGTTGGCAAAGACGCGATCGTTCTAAAAGACGGCAAACAGGTCACCGAATTCCGCGAAGGCATGCTCCCTTGGGCCATTCAAAACCCAATCGCGCTTGTCTTTGACGAGTATGACGCCGGCCGGCCCGACGTCATGTTCGTCATACAGCGCATTCTCGAATCCTCCGGCCGGCTGACCCTTCTCGATCAGAACCGGATTATTAAACCAAACACCTCGTTTCGGTTGTTCGCGACATCGAACACCATCGGATTGGGCGACACGTCCGGCCTCTACCATGGTACGCAACAAATCAACCAAGGACAGATGGACCGTTGGAACATCGTCGTGACGTTGAATTACTTACCCCACGACGTAGAAGCTGAGATCGTCCTTTCGAAAGCGCAGACCTACAAGACAGCAGAAGGGCAAAAGACGATTTCAGCGATGGTTCGCGTCGCCGATATGACTCGCAACGCGTTTATTAACGGAGACATTTCGACGGTTATGAGCCCACGAACCGTCATCACGTGGGCGGAGAACGCTGAGATCTTCGACGATGTCGGGTTCGCATTTCGCGTAACATTTCTGAACAAGTGCGACGAACTTGAACGGGCGACCGTTGCCGAATTCTACCAACGTGCATTTGGAGAAGAACTTCCAGAATCTGCGGCAAATGTGATGGTAGCTTAGGCCGCTTTGCGTGAGGATACGGTGAACCCGGACGAAAATCCCACCGATGAGTTCAAGCGGGCAATAGCGAACACTACGCGCTCGATCGCCAGAGACCCGGAACTTGAGGTAAGCTATTCACCGGAAGTTCCGGCTCTTAAGGGAAAGAAAGTTCGCCTCCCCCTTCCCTCCCGTAGCCTTCCGCCGGAAGAAGTCGCTGCTATCCGCGGCGCGAGCGATGCCTTTGCGCTGCGTGTCGCCTACCATCGCAAAGGCATTGATCGTGATTTGCGCCCCTCTGGAGCTGACGCAAGCGCACTGTACGATGCTGCCGAGCAATCGCGCGTGGAGGCCATTGGTGCCCTGGCCATGCCAGGCATGCGCAGGAACCTTGCAGCCAATGTTGTCGAGAGATGCCTGACGAGTGGACTTAACTCGGTATCGGAACGCGAAGACATCGTACCTGCGGAACTTCTTGGCCTCATAGTGCGTGAGCGATTGACAGGAGAAAGTCCGCCAAAGGGCACTAGAACAGCAATGGACGCCTGGCGGTCCTACCTTGAAATGAAGGCTGGCCCCTCGCTCGACCGGCTCGTGCATGCAATTAGCGACCAGAGAGAGTTTGCGAAAATAACCAGGGCGATCTTGAGTGATCTCGAATTGGCCGATGATCTTTCGAGCGAGGAAGGCGGTGAAGAGGGCGAACCTGAGGATCCCGATGAGAATGACGGCAGCAGCGATTCCGAAGGGGAAGACGCTGAAGAAATGGAAAATCCGGATGCGGAAGGCATGGAGGAGCAATATGACGAGGCAGATGAAGTCGATTCCAAGATGCAAACCGATTTGCCGGATCCGGACGAGAACAACGAAAACAAGCAAGGCTCGCGCCCATGGCACCCGGATCTTCCTTTTGCCGATGCTGAACGCTGGGGGTACCGCGTTTTCACCAAAGAATTTGACGAAGAAATATGCGCCGAAGAACTTTGCGATAGTGAGGAGCTAACCCGCCTGCGCAATTTTCTCGATCAGCAATTGCTACCCGTTCAGGGTGTTGTCGCCCGGTTGGCTAACCGGCTCCAACGTCTACTCATGGCGCAGCAGAACCGTTCTTGGGATTTCGATCTCGAAGAGGGGATACTCGATACTGGCCGATTGACGCGGGTCGTAATCGATCCAACGCATCCGCTCTCATTTAAAGCGGAGCGCGACACGGATTTCAGAGATACCGTTGTAACTCTTCTTCTCGATAATTCCGGATCCATGCGCGGACGTCCCATCATGGTGGCCGCTATGTGCGCAGACATTCTTGCCCGCACATTGGAGCGCTGCGGCGTAAAAGTTGAAATTCTTGGGTTTACGACACGCGCCTGGAAAGGCGGTCAGTCGCGAGAGAAATGGCTCAACGATGACAAACCTCAGAATCCGGGCCGGCTGAACGATCTTCGTCATATTGTCTACAAAGGCGCCGACGCCCCGTGGCGTAGAGTCAAGCGCAATCTTGGTCTGATGATGCGTGAAGGCCTCTTGAAGGAAAACATCGATGGAGAGGGGCTTGTATGGGCCTATAGCCGCATAGCCAAACGACCTGAGGCAAGGCGAATATTGATGGTTATTTCTGATGGGGCGCCGGTCGATGATTCTACGCTGTCCGTCAATACAGGTAACTATCTCGATCACCACCTCCGAAAAGCAATTGCGGAAATCCAGAACAAGTCATCGGTTGAGCTCTGCGCAATCGGAATTGGTCATGATGTAACGCGCTACTATCGGCGCGCGGTTACAATCCTCGACGCCGAGCAATTAGGCGGAGCCATGACCAACCAACTTATCGATCTATTTGCTGAAGGCCGCGTTCAGCGCGGGGGACGGAGAATGCGCCGGCAAAGGGCGGCGTAAGCGGCCGCCCGGCTACAATCGAATATCGATCTCTTCCATGTTTTGTCTAATTTCTATATCGATTTCCTCTGCCGCAGAAATATCTGTTCGACCACCGACTTCGTCTCCCAACCGAAGCTTGGCAACTCCGCGGCCATATAATGCATAAGAGAAATTTGGGAAAACGAAAATCGCTGCGTCGTAATCTTCGATTGCATTTTCATAATTGCCGGCGCGCAAGTACGCGTAGGCGCGAGAATCGAGATAGGCTGGGTTGCTGGGGTGCATCGCGATCGCCCTATCGCAATAGCTGAGGGCCTCGTCGATCCTGCCCATTTTTGCCAGAACATAGCAGCTATTATTGTAGGCGCCGGAATGCTCCGGCTCCAGTTCGATCACGCTACGATAACCCTCAACAGCCTGCGAATATTGCTTTGTCGCGTCAAAGAAATTTGCTCTCGCAAAATGTCCCGCCATGGCATCCGGCGCGAGTTCTACCGCTCTGTCAAAATCTGAAAGGGCGTCATCCCAATTCTCAAGCTCTTGCCGCAATGTCCCTCTGCGAATATGCGCAGCATAATCGGTCGGCTCTAACCGCATTGCGCTCGCAATATCCTCTTCTGCCTTTTCGGGATCGTCCAAACTAATATGAATGGCTGCGCGCAAAAAATAGAAATCGGCATCATTCACACTAATGAAAATCGCTTGGTTGCAGGCTTCCAATGCGTCTGCAACGCGATCGAGATAAGCCAGAGTCTCACAACGGCGCCCATGCGCCGGCGCAGAATCCGGTTCAACGCGCACTGCCTCATCGTAATCCGCAAGCGCACCCAGACTGTCATATTTTGCAGCCCTAGCAGCGCCGCGACCGAGGTACCCATCCGAAAAACTTGGTTTGAGTTCCACCAAGCGAGCAAAGTCGGAAATCGACTCGTCATAATATTCTTGGAAAAAATTGGCCTCGCCGCGCAGGCGAAGCGCATAAGCCATATCAGTCGCGCTCAAGCTCCCAGAGGCAATTGCTTGTGACAGATATTCAATGGCTTGTTCAAAATCACCGTTTCGGCTCGCTTCCATACCCGCGCGAAGATCGCGCCCATCCGCGGCAAATGAGGTGCCCGAGACCAGCAACAATAACGCCAGCGCTAGGGCCGCAAGGAGATGATTTACCAAAGTAACTTCCGCGTTCGGCTAGCAAGAGCACTATAGCAGCGGCTTCGCGGCGTACCTACCAATTGCACGCGCTAAATGGCTGCCTCACTGAGCACATGCCAACAATCGAAATAGCCGAACAATCAAGGCCTAGAAAAACTGCGCGTTTACGCGGCTGCAGTCTGCGCTAGGCGCTTCGCAACCTGCTTTTTAAGGCGCAGAGCGCGCGCAGAGAGGGCCGAATCCTTTGCTCTGAGCAAGAATGCGTCCAGCCCACCCTTGCGATCAACTGTCTTTAAAGCGTGCATGCTGATCTTCAGGGAAACAGTCCGGTCAAGAGATTCGCTGGCCAAGCTCACGGTCTGAAGATTTGGACGAAACACCCGCTTCGTCCTGTTTTTTGCGTGACTGACATTATTCCCGCTTTGCACGCCTTTTCCGGTTAGTTCGCAGCGGCGGGACATGACACATACCTCATGTAAATTTCATTCGGGAAAACGCCTTGACGGACGCTCCATAAGCGCGCTCTCCTAGCGGAGGCATCCGTCCGGCGTCAAGCCGAACCCCTGCCGACAGGCGCCACCCATTTTTGGCTTCTAGATCGGCTATATTTGGATTTCATGGGATCACAATGTTACAGCTTGAATTCTTGAGCAAGACGAGACCCGCGATGAGATATTTACGAATTGGGACGTTTTGGATTGTCGCCCTCCTTTTGGTGGGCGTGACCTATTCCGGCCCCGTGCAATCTGCCGGAGGTGAGTACCTAGCAACCGAGGACCAGCCTTCCACGCTTGATATCACATTCAGGCTCTATGCCGGGGGCATTCCCTTTGGCGCTATCACCATGTCTACGCGAATCCAGGGCGGCAAATATCTCGCCTCCTCCACCGTCGAAACATCCGGCCTAATAAACCGATTTTGGGAATCCAATATCGAAGCAGCCTCCAATGGCGATATCGGCCAAAGCCAGGTAAGACCTGCCCGTTACGACAATTTCACCACGCGGCGCGGCCAGCGGCGCGAATTCGTCCTTAGCTTCCGGGACGACGGTCCGGACAGCATTTATACCAATCCAGACCGCAGATATGACGACGAGGAGCTACCGCCCGGAGCCGACGAAGCTAGGAATTCCATGGATCCCTTAAGTGCCATGGTATTTCTGATGAACAGCCATCATTCGAACCTTGATAACCCCTGCGGGGTTGTAGCACCCGTTTATGACGGCCAACGTCGCTATGACGTCGCGTTCAGCCTCATCAAGAACGAAGAGATACGCATGGATAATGGGCTTTATGCCGGACCGGTCATGACGTGTCAGATCGACTATGTTCAAGTAGCCGGCGAGCTGCAAAATATCGTTGAAAATGGTGGCGAAATGCCCAGAGTTTTTGCCTGGATCGCAGAACTTCGGAGCCCGCTGAACCCTAACAAGCCCTATCTGGTACCCATCCGCCTTTGGTCGAATACCGAATTTGGAATGATCACGGCGGTGGCAAGTGAGCTGCGGCTAGACGGGGTAGATCTCGAAACTTAGGGGCGAGGGCTAAACATTCTTGGTGTACCCGATGGCCGTTCGGCAGTGCCTTATCATGTGTATTACCCCATATTTTGCTTGCAGCAGGCCTGGAAAGCGAATATGTGGTGCGTGAACAAAGAATGACATATTGTTTAGTTAGTGATTCGGACACGCTTCGTTCTCGTTGCGTTCACGATGGTATTCGACTCTTGCGTAGAATATATCGAGCAAAACACTCCCAGTAGAGCTTAGTGACGCTGGCCCTTGAGGGCGGGCGCCGTGCGCTATGGTGCGTCTCATGTCCCGCTCCCATTTAAGTGCCCTATCATCCTCCCCGACAAGTTTAGATGGGCCCTTCGGGCGTATTACAGCCGTTTTGGGGCCAACGAATACCGGCAAGACGCATCTCGCTATCGAGCGCATGTTGGGCCACCGCTCGGGCATGATCGGTTTACCGCTGCGCCTATTGGCGCGTGAGGTCTTTGACAAAATCGTAGCTTTGAAGGGCACGGGCGAGGTCGCCTTGATCACAGGTGAGGAACGCGTCGTTCCACGTCACCCTCGCTATTATGTCTGTACGGTGGAGGCCATGCCCGTGGACATCCCGGTTGCCTTCCTTGCAATCGATGAGATCCAGCTTTGCGCGGACCCGGAACGGGGACATATTTTTACTGATCGGCTAATGCACGCACGGGGCTTGGAAGAAACAATGTTGTTGGGGGCCGGAACCATGCGTTCTGCAATCCGACGCATGGAGCCACGCGCGCATTTTTTGAGTCGTCCGCGTTTTTCCGATCTCACCTATAGCGGTTCAAAAAAACTGACGCGCCTACCTCGGCGCTCGGCAATCGTGGCATTTTCATCCCACGATGTTTACGGCCTTGCGGATCTTGTGCGCGCGCAACGTGGAGGCGCAGCGGTTGTCTTAGGCGCTCTGTCGCCACGAACACGCAACGCGCAAGTCGAGATCTACCAGTCTGGGGATGCAGATTTTCTTATTGCCACGGATGCAATCGGTATGGGCATCAACATGGATGTCGATCACGTTGCATTTGCTGCGCTTGAAAAATTTGACGGTGCGATGCAGCGCCCACTGAAGCCCGACGAAATTGGTCAGATCGCAGGACGGGCGGGACGCTATATGAATGACGGCACCTTCGGCACAACTGCAGACGCGGACCCATTAGAATTAGAAGTTGCCGACCAAGTTGAAAGCCATCGCTACGAACCCGTACGCGTGCTGCAATGGCGCAACAGTTCGCTGGATTTCTCAAGCCTCTCGGCATTGCTCACGAGTTTGGAGGCCCCGCCGCCGATGCGCGGCCTTACACGTGGCCGCATCGCTTCCGATCACTGGGCGTTGCGTACGCTGGCGCAAGACAACGAAATCCAAAACGCAGTCAATAATTTCTCTACGGTGAAGCTCCTTTGGGAAACATGCCAGTTGCCCGATTTTCGTAAATTAACCGCGGACGAACACACCAAATTGGTGGCTCAAATTTTTGGTCATTTATTGCGTGATGGCGCCCTTCCCGACGATTGGCTGGCCCGCCAGATTAAACACCTGGATATCGTGGAGGGCGACGTCGACACGCTGTCCGGAAGGCTCGCCCAGATTCGCACTTGGACTTATGCGACCCACCGCCCGCGTTGGACAGGTGACCCAACGCATTGGCAAGAAGTGACGCGCGCCGTCGAAGACCGCCTGTCCGACGCGCTACACGAAAGGCTAACCCAACGGTTTATTGATCGTCGCACCTCGCTTCTTATGCGTAGCCTCCGCGACGAAGAATACCTCGCCCTTTCGGTTGACGATTCGGGCGCCATCGTTATCGGCAACGAATATATAGGGAAACTCGAGGGCTTCCGCTTTGCTCCCGACCCACGTGCGCAGGGTATTCATGGCCGCACTCTACGTGCTGCCGCGCTACGTGGTCTTGAGTCAGAGCTCACCTCACGTGCGCGCGCGCTTATTGGCGCCGAAAACGACGAAATTCATCTCTCGGAGCATGGGCAGCTTTGGTGGCGCGGGGCGCCGATCGCAAAACTCGAATGCGGAGCAAGCCCATTAACGCCTTCCCTTGTAGTTTTTGCAGATGAATTGCTTAAGGGGCAATTGCGCAATGCACTCGAAGCACGTCTAGGCTGTTGGTTGGAAAATCACATTGCAACGATACTCGAGCCTCTTGTTTCATTACGCCGCGCTGCACAAGCACGAAGCGACGACAAACAGCTTGCACTTGCCGGACTCTCCCGCGGACTTGCCTTTCAGCTCACAGAGAATCTGGGTCGGTTAAACTCATCGTCGAGTGGGAAGCAACGCGAAATGCGCGAGGCAGTCAAACTGCTCGGACGCTTCGGCGTGAGAGCGGGACGCCACGCATTATTTATCCCGCGTTTGTTAAAACCAGCGCCTTCCGCTCTTGTAGCGCTTCTGTGGGCGGCCCATCGTCAAATGTACCCAATTCCTGCCCCACCCACTCCAGGCCTAACCTCATTTGCTGTCGACGAAGCCGTCTGCAAACCTTTTATCGAGGCTGCCTATTTTAATGTCGTGGGTAATCGCGCAATTCGTTTGGATATCCTTGAACGGTTGGATTCGGAGCTGCTCGTAGCATCGCGCAAAGGATTGATTGCGGAAGAGGTGACGCGCCGCCTTTGCTCGCTGCTAGGCTCCGGCACCGAGGAAACAATTAAAATTGCTAATGCGCTTGGCTGGGAAAGGATTCCTAGGGGAGATTTGGAAGAGCAAGGCATGATCTGGCGCCGTAAAGGGTCAACAAACAAAAAAAGACGGAGGAGGCAGCGCAAAAAGGACGCTCCGCGATCCGACTCACCCTTTGCCGGTCTCGCAGGCCTCATCGCTGCGGATTAGCGGCCCATGCCAACCACACTACTCGCCACAGAATCGCTGCGCATCGACAAATGGCTATGGCATGCCCGTTTCTGTAGAACACGCAAATTAGCGCAAATAGTCGCGTCTAAGGGCCACCTTCGTGTCAACGGCCATCGGGTTGAAAAAGCCGGGGCCCGTGTCCAAGCTGGCGACATAATGACTCTTGCCACCGGAGGGCAGGCAATGGTTATTCGAGTGCTCGGCCTCGGTGAGCGGCGGGGTCCGGCGAAAATGGCGCGAACTTTGTACGAAATTATCGAGGACGCTTGATCGCGGGGCCTGCTCGTCCTAATGGGTCACCCCCACTCGTTTTACCGGAGAGAGCTATGACCTACGTCGTTACCGAAGCTTGCATCCGTTGCAAGTACCTGGATTGCGTCGAGGTTTGTCCTGTCGATTGCTTTTATGAGGGCAATAATATGCTCGTCATACACCCTGACGAATGCATTGACTGCGGTGTATGCGAGCCGGAGTGCCCTGCCGAGGCCATCCAGCCGGATACGGTTCCCGACTTGGAGAAATGGTTGGAGGTTAACGCGGAATACGCGAAAATATGGCCGAACATCAGTCAAATGGGAGTGCCGCCTCCGGACGGCAAGGATTTCGAGGGCGCCCCTGACAAATTCGAGAAATTTTTTGACCCTGCACCTGGCGAGGGTACCTGACCACTCGGTTGCTACGCACTTATGCCGATCATTCCTCGCATTGATTTGGCTTTTTTCATGAGAGGACTAGCACCACGCCTATGCCGTTAACGGCCGAGCGAAGCCAAAGTGGTAAATATATTAGGCCGCAAAAAAGCGATCGATAAATGCGGGAAACTCCGGATTAATTTTGTTATTCAATCGCTTGGCAGAGAAATTCTTCCAATTCTGGGAATTTTGTGGTACATTAAAGTAATAAATCCTCGTGTGGCGCGCCGTTCAAACGCTTAGGGCTAGGCCTGGAGCGATACAACTTTTACGCGAATCGCCACGGGCAGAAGTTTCCGTCTTCACAGAAAACGGAGGGAGCGCGAGCTTCGAGAAACGAACTTGCGCGCCACGAGGCGGGGGGATGTCCCGGTCGATGTTGAAAAGTTGAGGTAGGTGTCGCTCTCCTGGAGCCGTTAGGCTCCGGGTGCTGCAAACCCAAAAGGGAGAACGACGCCATGGGAAATAATATACGTAGTTCCAGCCGCCCGAAAGCCCTTGCCCCCTCGATTCCTATGCCGCCGCTGGCGGACGCGATGGACGCAGTCCATCTCAGCGTGGATCGGTTTTGTCTTCTGGCCGGGGTCGAGGCCTTGGCCGAGATGATGGAGGAGGACGCCACGACCGTGTGCGGGGCCTGACATCGCCGCCATGGGGACCGTCGAGGTTATCGCTGGGGCAGGACACATAGCGAGATCGGCTACCACGGCGGCAAAGTGAAGGTGGCCCGGCCACGGGTTCGTGAGCGGGCGGGCAAAGAGGTGAGCTTGGAGAGTTGGCAGGCGCTACGCGATGGCAACCTGCTGCTCGAGTGGGCGCTCAACCTGATGGTGCTGAACGTGTCGACCCGCAAGTACCACCGCGCGGTCCGTCTGCCCGAGGGCGAGCTGGCGAAAGCGCGTGGCGACGGCACCTCGAAGTCGGCCGTTTCCCGGCGCTTTGTGGCGCTGTCAGGCAAGAAGATGAAGGCCTGGCTCGCCTCGGATCTCTCGGAACTCGACCTGCTAGTCATCCAGATCGACGGTCTGCATGTCGGCGACCATGTCCTGATGGCGGCGATCGGCGTCGATGGCAACGGCGACAAGCATGTCCTGGCCGTGGTCGAGGGGGCGACGGAGAACACGGTCATCGTCCAGGCCTTGATCGACAATCTCCTCGCCAGGGGGCTCGATCCAACACTGCCGCGGCTGTTCATCGTCGATGGCGCGAAGGCACTCAGCAAAGCGATCCGAAACACCTTCGGTGTGGCCGCCGCCATCCAGCGCTGCCAGGTCCACAAGGGCCGTAACATCATCGAGCGCCTGCCCCAACATTTGCACGCGAGCGTCAAGAAGGCGCTCCGTCAGGCCTGGGACCAGGACGACGCAAACAAGGCCGAGCGGCTCTTGCGCAACCTGGTCCGGCGTCTGGAGCATGAGGAACCGGGCGTCTCGGGCAGCATCCTGGAGGGGCTGGAGGAGATCCTCACCGTCATCCGCCTCGGCCTACCGCACGCACTCCGGCGCTCGCTCGCCTGCACCAACATCGTCGAGAACGCGCTCGGCACGGTGCGCCAGGTCACCCGCAACGTCAAACGCTGGAGACACGCCGAGATGGCGCTCAGATGGACCGCCGCCGGCCTGCTGGAGGCCCAGAAAACCTTCCGTCGCCTCAAGGCCTATCGCCAGCTGCCCATCCTCCGAAATGCTCCCCAGGAACACTTGAGAAAGGCTCAGGCCGACAGTGCCATTGAAACCATCATGAAGGCAGCATAGCATCACCAACCAGCGACGCCTGCCCCACGAATTTCAACAGAGATAGGGACATCGCCCTGATCTGTACCCATGCCGCCATAGTTCTTGCGCCAGCGGTAGTAGGTGAACGCGGTTACACCAATCTGGCGAATGGCATTGATCCGAGACTTCCCTTGCCCCAGTAAAACGTCAACCTGACGCAGCTTAGATACGATCTCTTCTGGTTTATGGCGCTTAGCAGCCATCTTCGGTCCTCCTCTTTCCATCACAATCGGGTGGACCAATTCAAAGGGGGAGGATCAGCCGGCGCAGACCCGGTTATTGCAGACACAACGCTGAAGCAGACCTTATCTTCATCCGCAGGGTGTTCTTTGCCTTTGCTAGAGGTGCAGGCTGCCGAATCGCCAAGGGTGCCGGTGGCCCGAACGCTAAAGGGCAGATGGTCGAAACGGTCTCAGCTATGCTTGAACCCGTCTCGTGCCGCATTCGCCTGATAAAACGGGAAGCCCGAAAATCGCCAGCAGAGACTTCTCGAAGAAACCGCGCAACAAAGTCAGAAAGCCGGTCTCTGTTACGCGCAATCCGACAAATGAGCGTGCTAACCGCCGGAAAACTCTGACCTATTACGAAGAGACAATAATCGGTACAAAGGCTAACGCTTGCCTATCCGGTTAACGCCCATGACCGCTACATGTAGGGTGCCGCCACTCTCCCGAGTAAAGCTCGGCATAGGTTGGAGCAGAGGTGTCGCCCGCGATGCCGAGCAATGAGCGGAAGGCGTTGAACGGGTAGAACCGCCTGTTGAAGCGGAAGGTGAACTCGTTGAGGTAGGCTTGTAGGTGCTGGTGGCTAACGCCGTGGTGGATCCCGATCAGCCACGTCTTCAGGTTGGCGAAAACCAGATGGATGATCGGCAGGTATTGCTCGGCAACCTCTGGATCACCACACTCGGCAACAGCGAAGTGCTCATAGCCGCGCTTACCGAGGCCAGCATAGCCGCTCCAATCGTCAGTAACGATCAGCGATCCCGGCGCGACGGTGCTCTCGACGAACCCATAGAGCGACTCGGCGCTACGGTCGAGCACGACGGCGAGCCGAACGCGTCCGGCATAGCGTCCGTCTTTCCGGTTGTCGAGCTTGGTGCCCGGCTTTCGATGACGCACCTCGATGGCACAGGAGACGGGAACCTTGTGGTGAACACCACGGCCTTCCCCACGCGTTCGCCCGCCAACCCAGGGTTCGTCCACCTCAACATGGTTCTTGGGCTGTCCACCGATCCTGTCTTGGTTGGGCCGCACCATGCCCGAGCGGAGCTTGTGGAGAATTTGAAAGGCCGTCTCGTAGCGCGAAAGACCAAGTTGCCGCTGAAACTGCACGGCGGACATGCCAGGCGTCTGACTGGCGACCAGATAAGCGGCCCAGAACCAGACGTTCAGCGGAGTGTGGCTACGCTCCATCACTGTTCCCACCGTCAGCCCGGTGTTCTGGCGGCACTTGCGGCAGCGCAGGACGCCAGGGCGGTTTTCAAAGTGGAACGGCTCTCCCGCCGTGCCGCAGTGCGGGCAGGCAAAGCCGTCTCCCCAGCGGGCTTTCTCCAGGTAGGCGGCGCAGGCCGCATCATCGGGGAAAAGTCGCTGGAACTCGGGTAGCGAATGCGGGAATGGGAGATCGGCGCGGTCGAGAACATCCATGGCGCGCTCCCCTATATCCAGTTTGCGCCCATTCTAGCCCTAGTGGGTGTGGGTATAAACCGGATAGGCATGGGCTAACGCTGCGTGGCTGTGCATGCAGTAGGGATAGCGCGCGTCTCGGCCTCAAATTCCCTGTTTAACAGGGAATTAACAGGGAATTTCGTCACTTTTGGCAAGAATCGCCTGTTGGAGGGTAAAATATAGTAGGTATTAGAGGCGGTTAAAGCCAAATTCCCTACAAAGTTAACAGGGAATTTCTTGAACGGAACACGGAAATAATTTCACCTATCAGGGAAATATTTGGGCGTAACAGGGCGCCTGAAATGAGCGCAAAATTGCGGTCTGCTTCGGGGTAAGGGGCATTGTCAGAGACAACCGGCTTGAGCCTGGAAGTAAGCTCTCGTAGCCCCCGTTGCTGTACAATCCCTTCCGCTACTTCAACAGCTCGTACGAGATCATCCGGCTCGTTGTGATGATGCATATTCGCTACCCGCTGTCGCTGCGTCAGTTCGAAGACATTCTGTTTGAACGTGGCATCGACATCTGTGACGAGAGTGGCGTCAACTTGTAGCCTGAGAACCCTCGACTGTAGGTTCTACAGGGCCAGTCGAGTTAGTCTGACAATGCCCATACAGGCGAAGTGGCCGATGGGCGGTGCGGTGCTTGACGGATGTAGTCATAAATGACAACATTCGTCATGAGCAATGACACCAGGCTGATCGGATGGGTTCGGGCGGCGCGCAAGGCGTACGGGACGTTCCCAGTGGCGGTGCGGGATCGGATCGGCACCGCGCTGACAATCGCCGCGGAAGGAGGCAAGGCGGATATCGCCAAGCCTCTGAAGGGGTTTGGATCGGGCGTCATGCAGATCGCAGTGCGCTACCGGACCGATGCCTGGCGTGCAGTATACGTCACGGAGGTCGCGGGCCGGCTGTGGGTGCTTCATGCGTTTCAAAAGAAATCGAAGACGGGCATCAAGACTCCGAGAGCTGATATGGATCTGATCCGGGCCCGGTTGCAGCGATTGAAAAGGGAGATGGAGCGATGAGCGAGAGCGACTTTGAGTTGGTCGAGGGAAGTGGGAATGTCTTTCGCGACTTCGGCGATCCTCATGCGGACCTGAAACAGGCAAAGTCCATCCTGGCGGCCCGGATCATCTCGGTGCTGGACGAGAGCGCGCTCACGGTGCGGAAGGCCGCGAGCATGACCGGCTTTGGCGCGGCGGATTTCTCGCGCATCCGCAACGCCGATCTCGGGCGTTTCACACTGGACCGGTTGATGAAAATGCTTTCGGCCCTTGACGGCCGCATCAGGGTGAGTGTCCATGTCGATCCGCAGCAGGCCGGGCAGGCGGCCGTGCCAGGCTCCGGCGTCTAGACGGGCGACACGGGGAATGTCACGGCTGGGGTTCGGAAGGCATTGTCAAGTTAACCGGATTCACTCCGAAATCTCGGTAAATTGTTGATGCCTGCTCTACGCGATTTCAATGGCTTAAACTCATGGAGAAATGCCGCAAACGGCTTTGTCACGTTAACCGGATTCACTCCAAATCTCGGTAAATTGTCGATGGCTGCTCTACGCAATGTCAATGGCTTAGCCTCAAGGAGGCATGCCGAAAACAGCTTGCAATCACTTAACGTGACAATGCCGGCTAAAGTGCTGATCGAGCGATGGCGCCAGCACTACAACCCCGTGCGGCCACCCAGCTCGCTCGGATACAGACCGCCGGCACCAGAAACGGTCTTGCCCAACGTTGACGGGCCGACCTACGATGTCGAGGGGCTACGCTTGGCCCCTCAACTTAACCCGCGTCCGACTCCCTCATAAGACGTGGACCACTTAATGGGGGCAGGCCATGTTCCACCCCAATACCACGTTCAGCGAGGAGATCGGGGATGTCCCGGTCGATGAGGGGAAACCGGAAATACAGCCAGACGGAGTGCTGAATAATCACGTGCGGAAATCGGTATCGTGCAAAGGAGATTTTCTGCATCCAGCAACATTATGGCGCCATCAGTAGCAGGTCACCCTGTTAATGTGACAGCACCACATGGAGGACACTTACCGTCGTGGCACGGCAGATCATGACGTCAGCCATAACATCGCGGCCTTGCTCGCAGGCGATCAAGGGCGAGACGCCGCACGTCATTCTCGATCTCGGCTGCGGGCCCGGCCGGGATCTGCGCCGGTTCACCGCGGTCGGCCTGGACGGCTCGGGCGAGCTTGAGCCGGCTGCCGTTGACGCGATTGCTCCGGCCGGGCCCGTCCAAGCGTGACCAATCCCGTCTACCACGAGTTGTTGACCCGGATACGCGACGCCTTTCCTGCGCCGGTTTCCAATCGGATGCACGACGCGTACTTCGTCTTCTCGATCATGCGGGCGCTTGATCAGGTCGACTCCATGAAGTCCGAGGTGCCACTGCTCGGCCGCACGTGTGCACTTGATTACGCGTCCGCTGAGCGGACGGAGATGGCCGAGGAGGGATGTAGCGTGGAGGAGGTGGCGAGCCTGCTGGTCGGCAAGCTCGAAGGTCTGCCGATCTGGGGGCATCCGCGGACGCAGATCAACGTCATTCCGCCACCGTCGATCCCGAGCATCATCGGATCTCTGCTGCCCGCCATCTACAATCCGAACCTCATCTCCGACGATACGTCGTACGGCCTCGCGTTGACCGAAGCGTCGGTCGCCGCGATGGTGGCCCGGCTCGTCGGCTATGACGCAGAGCAGTCGGCCGGTGTCTTCACGTTCGGGGGGACTGGCACAACGCTCTATGGCGTCAAGCTCGGCATCGAGAAAGCGTTTCCCGACGCGATGGACAACGGCGTCCGCGGGGACGGCGTGGTCCTGGCGTCGGCGCAGAGTCACTACTGCCGCCTGAACGTCGCCGGCTGGCTCGGCCTCGGTGAGAAGAACGTCGTCGAGGTGCCGACGCACCTGCAGAACGACATCCGCATCGACCGGCTCGACGCGGCCGCACGCGCGGCGATCCACCAGGGCCAGAACATCGTGGCACTGGTCGCGACGATGGGTACGACCGACGCGTTCGGCATAGACGACCTCGACGCGGTCGTCGACCTGCGTGACCGGTTGGTCGATGACTACGCCCTCGACTACACGCCGCACGTCCACGCCGACGCCGTCATCGGATGGGCGTGGTCGGTATTCAACGACTACGACTTCGAGCGGAACCCACTCGGGTTTCGTCCCCGTACAGTGCGTGCCCTCGCGGCAGCCTGCCGCCGCATCTCAAAGCTGCACCGGGCCGACTCCATCGGGATCGACTTCCACAAGACCGGCTTCGCGCCATACATATCAAGCCTGTTTCTGGTTCGCGACCGAGCCGACCTGCAGCGCCTCATGCGTGGCCGGAACGAGATGCCGTATCTGTTCCAGTCCGGCGAACGCCACCCCGGGGTGTTTACACTGGAGGCATCGCGCAGCGGTTCAGGCGTGCTCTCAGCGTACGCCAACCTCCTCCTCTTCGGCCGGGTCGGCCTCCGTGTTCTCCTTGGCCACCTCGTGGAGATGGCCGAATCGCTACGCGAGCATCTCGAAGGGCATAACTCGATTACGGTGCTCAACGATGAGGGCGTTGGGATGGTCACGGTGTTTCGAGTCTATCCGGATGGGGTCGATACGTGGACCATCAAGGAGCGCGAGCGCACCGACCCGGACGCCCGGGAAGAGTTGTTGCGCCACAACGACTACAACCGTCGTTTGTTCCGGTATCTCTACGACCGGGCCATGCGTGGCGAAGGGGTGCACATCTCGATGACGGATTGCTATCGCGAAACGGATTACGGCGAGCCGATAGTGGGCCTGAAGAGCTTCATCCTCTCGCCGTTTATCGGCGAGAAGAACGTTCGGAGCCTCGTCAACGACGTTCTTGCCGCCCGGCAGGCGATCAAGAGTTGACCCGGTTTGGCATTGTCAGACTAACTGGCGCTGAGAAGAAGTGGACCCATCCAGGAAAAGTGGAGGCGCCCTACACCGTTTGCATTGCTTCTGCCTCGAATTTGACGGGGCTTGTGAAGTCCAGCGTCGAGTGCCGACGGACTGGATTATAGAACCCGTCGATGTATCCGGCTATGGCAGTTTCAGCTTGGCTTCTTGACATGAACACAGTCCTCCAGATCAGTTCTGACTTGATGGTTTTGAAGAAGGTCTCGACGACGGCGTTATCATAGCAATTTCCCTTACCGCTCATTGAGGCGAGGAAACCGAGTTCACCGAGGCGCGCCTGGTATGCGTCTGAGCAGTACTGGCTTCCCCGATCGCTATGGTGGATCACACCGGCGCCAGGTTGGCGCAGCCCGATAGCACGGTTAAGCGCCCTGAGCGGCAGGTCGCTGGTCATGCGAGCGCCCACTGCCCAGCCGATGACGCGCCGGGAGTAGAGGTCGAGCATGACGGCCAGGTACAGCCAGCCCTGTGCCGTCCAGATATAGCTGATGTCGGCAGCCCATTTCTCGTTGGGTGCCTCGGCGGAGAAGTTCTGGTCGAGAAGGTTCGATGCGACGGCCTTGTTGTGCTGGCTGTCCGTCGTCTTTTTGAACTTCTGTTTCCGTTTTGGAGACAACCCATTTCCCCGCATCAGCCGAGCCACCCTATGGCGTCCAACCTCGATCCCATTCTCGGCAAGCTCGTGATGGACCCGCCCTGCACCGTAGCTCTCGCGGCTGCGCCGAAAGGCTGCCCGGACATGGGCGAGTAGAACCATGTCATCGAGCTGTCGCTGGCTTGGGCCGCGATTGCGCCAAGCGTAGAAGCCTGAGACGCTGACCTGCAGCAGTCTGCACAGGCGGAATATCGGCATCGCCAACCCGGCCCTCTCCGCGTCGATGAACCGGAACCTCATCGACTTTCCCTGGCGAAGAAGGTCAGCGCTTTTTTTAGGAGATCACGTTCCTGACGGGCCAGATCACGCTCTCGGCGTAGGCGGGTAATCTCCTTCGCTGCATCCTCATGCGGACCGGAAAGCAAATCCTCCTCACGCAATTCTGCGACCCAGCGGCCGAGCGCGCTGACGCTGATCCCAAGATCTCCTGCTATCTGCCGCTGCCTGCGCCCGCTCGTCTGTAAAAGACGGACGGCTTCTTCCTTGAAGGCCCGATCAAACCGCCGGCCCTTGTTCCCATTCTGCTTCGACATTTGCACCTCCTGCGATCAAAATCCTATCGCAGGACGTCTCCACTTTCGTCAGCAGGGTCCAAAATCCCTTTCGTTATTTCAACAATTCGCCTGAGGTAATCCGCAGCGCGGTGATGCTGTATGTCCGCTACCCCTTGTCGCTGAGACAAGTCGAAGATCTTCTGCTCGAGCGCGGCATCGACATCTGCCATGAGACCGTGCGGTACTGGTGGAACCGCTTTGGTCCGTTGTTTGCAGCCGAGATCCGGAAACGCCGTGTTCGTCATGGATCCTATTCGCTGTGGCGCTGGCATCTTGATGAGGTGTTCGTCCGCATCAACGGTGAGACACATTACCTATGGCGTGCCGTTGACCATGAAGGCGAAGTGCTTGAGGTTTTGGCCACGAAACGGCGGGATCGCGAAGCCGCGCTTAGGTTTCTGAGGCGGGCTATGAAGCGGTATGGCCGGCCGGCTTCGATCGTCACGGACAGGCTGCAGTCATACCGGGCGGCGATGAAGGTGATCGGCAACGAGGGCCGCCAAAAGATCAAGCGTTGGTTGAACAACCGCACAGAAAACTCATATCAACCCTTCCGGCGACGGGAACGCGCAATGGCCAAATTCAGGGAGGTCAGAACTCTGCAGAAATTCGCCTCCGTCCATGCTTCGATCCACAACCATTTCAACCACCAACGCCATCTCAACTGCCGCGACATATTCAAACAAGCCCGAGCCGCTGCGCTGGCCGAATGGCGGCAACTTGCAGCATAAAAAGTTCTCGATTGTAGATTCTACAGATCCGACCCAGTTAGTCTGACAATGCCCAGTGCGGAGACAATGGGTTCCGCTTCTTCCGAAGCGCCCGTTTGAAATGAAATCACCGCGAGCGCAAAGAGCGCCCGGGGATGGCTTGGATCTTGTTTCAAAATCTGGCGGTAAATTTCGGCGGCGCCGCTCAAATTGCCGCTTCGGCGATGTTGGGCGGCCGTTTACAAAAGTTTTCGTATTTCCAAAATCAGCCCTCTCGAGAGTCAACCACCCTACTCGTCCCAAACGACCCAAAATTCGTGTCTGCGTTAACGTCAGGAGAGGCGTTGCAGTGGGGTCGAGAGTTTAAAGAATCGCTCAAGCGCAATCCAGGGCCGGACGCGAAAGTTTGAATTCCGATAGTGTCCGCCCCGCCAACACTAGTATCGAAAACTTCGCCTCTGCTCGGGGTGGCCGGCGGCGGTCATGACTTCTCCGAGCGCGCACGGGGCGCAGGCAAAGAAGCAGTGGGACTGCTTGCCGGATGGGGCTTCCGGTACCCGAGCCACTAAGATAAGTGACTTGAGATCGATAACGGATGGGTGACCGAGTGGTTGAAGGTACCGGTCTTGAAAACCGGCAGAGGTTCACGCTTCTCGTGGGTTCGAATCCCACCCCATCCGCCATAATTCTTTCCTGTCGCATCCTGATTCGTAAAAAACTACCATTATAATACTGATTAATTGTCTGTTGTCGTCTTGCGACATCTCGCGATTTCTCGTACCTTCCCGTTATATATATGGTATGAAATAGTAGGTATATTCCATGGCATTTGGTCGCAAGCCGAAAGGAAAGCATCCCGACAAGAGATTGACGCCGGTTTTCGTGCGCAAGACCTCCAAACCTGGCCGTTATTGCGACGGCAATGGCTTGTATCTGAAGGTCGATACATCCGGTGCACGGCGATGGGAGCAAAGGCTCGTGATCCAGGGACGGCAGCGGACGCTCGGGCTTGGTGGCGTGCCGCTAGTATCGCTGGCAGAGGCCCGCGAGGAAGCGCTTGCCAACCGCAAGGCCGCACGCACCGGTGGAGATCCTATGGACCTTCGGCGGCAAGCCAGCATACCCACCTTCGAGGCAGCCGTGACGGCCGTCGTTGAACTTCACCGGCCGAGTTGGCGTAACGCCAAGCACGCCGCGCAGTGGGAGGCAACTTTGCGCACCTACGTCTACCCTCGCCTGGGCAAGCGCCCGGTGTCGAATATCTACACGGCAGATGTCCTTAGCGTGCTCATGCCGATCTGGCACGAGAAACCGGAAACCGCGCGACGTGTGCGCCAACGCATCTCGACCGTCATGAAGTGGGCAGTGGCCCAAGGCTTCAGACAGGACAACCCGGGCGGTGACGCTATCGGCGCTGTACTTCCCAAGCAAAAAAGCAAAGGCATGGGCCATCATAAGGCCCTGCCGCATGGCGAAGTCGCCGGCGCCATCAAGGCCGTTCGCGCGTCCGGTAGAAGGGCGGCTGTCAAACTGGCCTTCGAGTTCCTGATCCTGACGGCCGCACGATCTGGCGAGGTCCGGCTTATGGCGTGGAGCGAGATCGACATAGACGCGGCAATCTGGACCATTCCTGCCGACCGAATGAAAGCCGGGCGCGAACACCGTGTCCCACTGTGTGCGCGAGCCCTGGAGATACTGGCCGAAGCACGGCAACTCGGGAACGGAAGCGGTCTGGTCTTTCCCGGAACGCGGCCCGGCAAGCCGCTGTCCGACATGACGTTGTCCAAATTGATGCGCGACCTTAGTCTGGACGCCGTGCCGCACGGCTTCCGGTCGAGTTTCCGCGATTGGGCGGCGGAATGCACTAATGCATCTCGCGCAGTCATGGAGGCGGCACTGGCCCATGCGGTCATCAACAAGGTGGAGGCGGCCTACGCGCGTTCGGATCTGTTCGCGCGACGCTCAAAGCTGATGGAACAGTGGGCTGAATATCTGGCGATCAACCCCGAGGCGACGGTCATTCCGATGGCCCGACATGGGAACCGGACAGATGCGTGAGAGGGAGCGCCCCAAAATTGAGAAGCGCCAAGAGCAAGAACAGTGCTTCCAGGATATCAAGATTGGTGTGGGCGACATTTTCTCGGATCCACTGCTCCGGAGCGATCTTGAAAGAGCGTTGATCTTTCCCCGTCTCAGCCCCCGACAACAGACGGCCTTGTTCGAAGACATGGTTCAGAAAAACGCTAAATTCTGTTTGGGCGGCGATCCTGAAATCCGTCAATCAGCTGAACACCAGTGCCATTTCTTGACAAAAATGGACCACTTGGCTCACGCACGGCCTGCGTTGGAGCGTGCTGTCGACTTGTACCGCAAAGCGGGGGAGCCGATGCCTCAATGCTTGAAGGAGTGGGCCGAGAATCCCGGAGATCCACGGCCCAAGAAGCCCGGACCGCGCAGTTTCGCGCAAGACTGGACGGCAATACGCGACCACATAATCGCCTTGGCAATTGATTGGGCGGTCGGGGTGCGACAGGATCCAGAGTGGCCAGTGCGTTTGCCGATCCGGGGCACTTACGCATCGAACGGCGGGAAAAAAGATTATTCGATCTGCCGTGCAGTGATTGAAGTACTTAAGGAACGCTACGGTAGCCATCCATATTACTTTCTCCCGTCCTCCCGTACAGTTTGGAACGCTTGGGACCGATACCAAAATGAAATGCGGACGAACAGGAACCAGCGCACTGGCCGGCCGCTTCTCCCGCCCCAGGGGTTGGGGCCTGTCCTTAACCCTCCTGGCATCGACACGGATGGGCTAGAGCAGACGATCCGTAAGGTGACCGAGGACCATGTGCATCGTTGCGCCCAGCGCGACTTTGACGACAGTCAGTGAGTTTTGGCGTCGAGGAATCTTTGGTCCAGTTTTTACCGCACTAACCGGCTATCCCTTCCAGACATGACGGGGCTTTTCGTGTCCCAGAGATGAAGGGAGTAAATCAAATGCCTGAAGAGCGTATTCTTCGTCTGCCTGCTGTCGTGAAGATGACGGGCATAAGTCGCTCACGTATCTACGTCTACATGGCCCGCGGGACCGATCCGTTCCCCCGCTCGATCAAACTGGGCACCAACATGGTGGGCTGGCGCCAGTCTGAGATCGAGGCTTGGCTAAACTCTCGACAGCGCTCTGCATGACGTCATGGCTCGCACAAGACAACGTCCACTCGGTCGCGACAAGGGCAGTCCAAGCATAGCCAAAGAGATTGGCGCCGGGCACGATGAGAATGGCGACGGGTCGCTGGAACCGTCGCCGCCTCATTCGCCCGAAGGAGGCGACGAGGACGAATGGTCAAGCGTCTTCGCTGAGGCACAGGACAGGCCTGGCGTGTTTTTGGAGCTCGAGACGTTGGGTCGACTAGCGGCCCTGGAAAGAAAAAGGGCCCACCTATGGGAAAATCTGCGCGCACGCATCATGCGGGATTGTAGCAAGGTTCGAATCAAAAAAATCGACAAGGCGATAGAACGGCTGAATGGTCGTAAGAAAAATGACCTTCAAGGTCAGCCTCTTGAATGGCAGGATCCTGAACCGTGGCCTAACCCGGTGGACGGTGCGGAGTTTCTCGATGGGGTTGCCGCGTTAATCCGACTATACGTCCATATGCCCGCGCCCGCGGCCGATGCTGTGGCGCTGTGGATCGCCCATACGTGGCTACATGATAGGCTCAAGAAATCGACTTTCCTCAACCTAACGTCTGCCACGAAGCAATGCGGAAAAACTGCCTTGATGGAAGTACTCGCCACGCTGGTCGTTCGTCCCATGCCTGTGAGTGGAAAGATCACGCCAGCGGCATTGTTCCGAACCATCTGTCAACGGCGGAGCAAAACTAGTCCACTTAACGTTATGCGGTACGCGGTGTTGGGGGGGTGTCCCGGTAGTCCATAGGAGGGACCCGCGCTGCTTCGTGTAGCGCTTGCGTTACGCGGAGCGAAGCAGCGTGGTGATCAGCCCCCACTGACTGGTCCAGTTTGAATCTTAGTTCATGGTCGGTCTTTCTGGCAACGGGACGATGGTTTCTGGCGCCGGGGGCCGATAACCGAGGGCACTGTGCGGGCGCTTTGTGTTGTAGTGCCGCCGCCATTGCTTGATGACGATCTGTGCTTCTCTCAAAGAATAGAAGATTTCCCCGTTGAGAAGTTCGTCCCTGAAGCGTGCGTTGAAGCTCTCGATGTAGCCGTTCTCCCAGGGGCTTCCAGGCTCAATGTAGGCGGTCTTTGCTCCAACCACGCTGATCCAGTTGCGTACGGCTTTAGCAACAAACTCCGGCTCATTATCGGAACGAATGTAGGCTGGTACGCCATGCAGAATGAAGAGATCGGTGAGGACATCGATCACATCGGTAGAATTGAGTTTCCGCTTCACCCGAATGGCCAGACATTCCCGACTAAACTCATCCAGGACGTTGAGGGTTCGGAACACGCGCCCATCGTCGGTTCGATGATGAACAAAATCATAGGACCAGACGTGGTTCACATAGCCTGCCCGCAAGCGGACACACGAGCCATCATTGAGCCACAGGCGGCCTTTCTTCGGCTGTTTCTGTGGGACCTTAAGCCCCTCCCGTCGCCATAGGCGCTCCACACGCTTGTCATTGATATGCCAACCGGCCCCTCTAAGGAGGGCGGTAATGCGACGATAGCCGTAGCGGCCATATTGCCGGGCCAGTTCGGTCATGTCGCCGACAAGGCGCTCTTCGTCTTCTTTGCCCCTTGGATCGTGGCGTTGTGTGGTGCGATGCTGACCAAGTACGCGACAGGCACGGCGTTCGGAAACACTCAGCTTGTCACGCACCTGATCAATGCAACACCTACGACGCGAGGGGCTTAGAAGTTTCCCCGGGCGGCCTCCGCTAGGATCTGCTTATCAAGCGTGAGGTCCGCAACAGCCCTTTGAAGCCGTTGGTTCTCCACCTTAAGCCGCTTCAACTGTTTGAGCTGATCTGTACCCATGCCGCCATAGTTCTTGCGCCAGCGGTAGTAGGTGAACGCGGTTACGCCAATCTGGCGAATGGCATCGATCCGAGACTTCCCTTGCCCCAGTAAAACGTCAACCTGACGCAGCTTAGATACGATCTCTTCTGGTTTATGGCGCTTAGCAGCCATCTTCGGTCCTCCTCTTTCCATCACAATAGGGTGGACCAATTCAAAGGGGGAGGATCACGGCGTCTAGTATGCGAGCGATGTCGGCTTGCTCCGACGGCGGGGGAATCGGTAGAGTCAGCCGATTGACAAACACGTCGTCTGGGACTCGCTGTCTGCCGGTCGATCCTTCCATCCTTGCGACGCAACGCCCGCGTACAGGATATGAGCACATAAGATGGTAAAGGAAGCGAGGGTTCGTGTCCTTGCGCGGAGAAAGGACAATGAATTCCGTGGAGCCGAGACCAGTCGCATCCGGTAGGTCAGATACGAATGCAACCTTTCCATTCTCCGTGCACGGGGTGATCTTCGCAAACAGGGTATCTCCAACCTTGAAACGAGCGAGTCCAGACCCCTTCAATTTCCGTGAAGCAATCGTGAGCATGCCCGCGAAGTTCTCTCCTACTGAGGCCATCTGGACGAATGGGTAAATCCGATTTTTCTTGCCGGCATATCTCGGGTTGACTTTGGCCAATTGGTTGACGGGGCCTCTTGGCCAGTCTGAGATTGCGTTTGGAAAACAATCAGTCTGCATATCCGGCTTTACGTAATAATTTTGAGAGTTTAGTGCGAGCTACCCTCATCGCACACTCCGCAGCATCTAATTCTCTCAAAGCGTCCGCTACCTCAATCCGAGGCTCCGGCTCAAAAGTATCCACGTACCGTGGTACATTGAGATTGAACTCGTTCTCCTTGATCTCATCGATGTCAAAGACGCGGACGTGCTTGAGCAGCTCGTCAGGATCGGAATAGAAAGCGAGCAGTTCCTGGCCTACAGCGCTAACATCGTTCCGGTCATCGTTGGCACTGCGCCGCGCCTCGGCGATTCGTTCGTTGCGTTCCGCGACCTTGACCGCAGCCTTGTCGCGCTGCTTGCTGAGTTTGGTTGCCGCTGACGCAGCTTCCGCCTTGTCGCGTTTCGTCTCAGCGGCTTGTTCCTTATCGTGCGCTTCCCGAACTTCGGTCTCCAGATGTGTCAGCCTGTCCGCATGAGGTTGATACTCGGCCTTGATCCGCCCGACCTCATCTTTCACTAGCCGGTCGATTTCCTGGTGAATCCTTGCGCTGTGTTCGGCAACGAGGGGGAACGCTTTCTCTCCGTCACCGTAGGCGTGGTAATGGACGAGCATGCGCATTATGTCTTGTGGGCGAAGTTGATTTTGCGCAGAAAGCTCGCGATAGTGGCGGGCGGCATAAACCTGCAGAACCTGGTCGCGGCGCTCGACCGGACGTTGCTTGCGGAGGATCAGTAAGCAGGCGGGCACGCTGGCGCCATAGAAGACGTTAAGAGGCAGCGAGATAACGGCGTCTATTAGGCGGGACTCAAGCAGTGCGCGGCGAATCAGGTGCTCGTCGTCGGCCTTGCGGCGCTTTATCTTGGGATTTCCTTTGGCGTCGAAGCCCCCGGTCTCCTCCTCGATTTCTGGCTGGCCACGGAAGAGCACGCCCTGCGGGCACACGATGCCGGCGCGGCCGTGGTCGGTCAGAGATGCGAGGATGTGCAGGATGAATGCATAGTCCCCATAACCGGCAGGCGGCGCCTTGAAACCGGTGCCGCGGCCGAAGCGGCCATACGGGTCTTTATATCCCTCCTTGCCAAAGACCACCATCTGGAGTTTGGCCTTCTTTGTTTTGTCATCGGTCTGCTGTTCCGGTTTGAGCCACCAGAAGTCGTCGGAGAACGGAAAATTGGCGAGGACGAGAGAGAGCTTCATCACCTCGCCGTCGTCGAGGAACTGCGGGTCGGTGATTGTGCTGTTGCCGGCCCGGATGTCGGCTGCGAGGCCATGGAGAACGGAGTTAATCTTGCCAATTGCCGCATTGCTCCAGTTCATTTCCTGTCCGAAATACCGTGCATTGGTCGGGAGATGAACGTTCTCGTGCAAATAGTCGGCCGCTCGCACGAGCATTCCACCGGAACCGGCGGTGGGATCATAGATCGTGTCGCCCTGCTTCGGTTCAAGCATGCGCACTAATGTGTCCACGACTTCAGGTGGGGTGAAGAACTCGCCGGCCTTGGCTCCGGCGTCGTCGGCGAATTTCTTAATGAGATATTCGTAGGCTCAGCCCAATACGTCAGCGGGAACGCTATTGTTCGAAAGGTCGTGCTCGTCAAAGTGCTGGACCAGAGCATGGACGACTTCGTTCGCGATGAGCGGTTTGCCGGAACCATCGGGAGCTGGCTGGTTCCAGTCCACCGTGAAGACTCCCCTTAACTCGTCGTTGGCGTTGGCGACAGCGCGCAGCGCGCTGGTCAGCGCAGCGCCGATGTTGGTGGAGATGGCCTTGACGTCGCCCCACCGCGAGCCGTCGGGGATCGTGTAGCGATGTTCGCCGCGTTTGCGGAAGACCGCTTTCTCCGCATCGGTGAAAGCACGGTCCTGCTGGCCTTCTAGCTCGGCGATGGCCTCGTCCGCCTCGCATTCCCACTGGTCGCAGAGCCGTTTGTAGAACATCAGCGGCAGGATATAGTTCTTGTAGTCTTGGCCCGCCGTTTTCCCGCGCAGGATGTTCGCCGCGCCCCACAGGTGAGCTTCGAGTTGTTGGAGCGTGAGTCTCACCATCTCCTGTTGCTCGCAGACTCGACCGGCTCAAAGTGCAAGAACGAAAGCAATAGCCTCGCTTTGATCACGGGCGAGCGGTTCGGAGACACACGCCGTATGTTGCTGTTTCGGCGCGAACTCCAGAGGGCACGGCGGGCCGATTCCGGGGGCGTCCTGCCACGGTCCGGATGGAAAGGTCCTATCACCCGAAACGGTGGGTTGCCATGCGCACTCTCGTAGACACGCACTTGTCGCTGCACCTGACAAACACCGGTGTGGTTTGGGTTTCTACTGATATTTACCAACTATTGCGCCTCTGGGTTTGGCCGAGAACTTTGTGTCCCGGTGAGGTCAATGGATAGTGTTCGTTCCGACTGCACGGCATGTCCGAAATGGTCAGCTTGATCAGCCTGCTTTGGTGAGCAGGTATCAGATACGTTGTACAGAGCGTGGCGTGGTCTTATGAGACCGAGAGCTTCCTGGAAGCTTTGCTTGATCATTTCACCCTTGATCGCTTGCAGAAGTCGAATCGCGCCAGCGACTTATTGTGGCGGCGCCATCCGACGAACAAACGCGACCTCTGGGCTCAACGAAAACTTTATGGTGAACAAACCGTTGTTCTCGAACGGTCAGTTTGATGGTCTTGCTTCGGTAGCTCATTGCGTAGCGTCTGACCAGGGGTTGACCGCCTTGGCGCCCGTATTGCTGAACTCCCGCTCGTTGCGTGTGACGATGGAAAGACCATGATGCAGCGCCGTTCCCACAAGCATGGCGTCGGGCAAATGGCTGTTGAGCGGAGTCTGTCACACTAACAGGGTGACCTGCTGCTGATGGCGCAGTAATGTCGCTGGATGCAGAATATCTCCTATGCCCGATACCGCTTGTCGGGTAGGGCGCTGGCGGGAATTGTCAAGTTAACTGATTGTGGGCAGTTTTCGGCATTTCCCCATGAGGCTAAGCCATTGAATTTGCGTAAAGCAACCATCGACTGTCCGTCATCAAAACAAATGGGACTGTTGAGCGTGTTTCATAAGGGAGGATCTGGCTCATCTTTGTTTGATGTTAAGCCGCTTGGCGTTGATGGTTCAAGCGGCGGTTTTGGGTGGTCAGTTTTTTGATCCTTTTTCTCTTTTCGATGATGGCGGTGTGGCGTCCAAAGTAGGCGTCGGCTGGAGTTACGTTGCCGATGCTCTCGTGGTAGCGTTGGTTGTTGTAGTGATCGACGAAGGCGCTGATCTGGTTTTCGAGATCGCCGGGTAGATAATAATTTTCAAGCAGGATCCGGTTCTTCAGCGTTTGATGCCAGCGCTCGATCTTGCCCTGGGTTTGCGGGTGATACGGTGCGCCCCGAACGTGATCCATACCGTGGTCCTCGAGCCATTCAGCCAGATCGCCGGAGATATAGGACGAGCCGTTGTCGCTGAGCAGCCTCGGCTTGTGGACGACATTGGCGCGATTGCAGCCTGAGGCTTCTAGCGCCAACTTCAGTGTTGCCGTCACATCGTCCGCCGTCATGTTGGTGCAGAGCTTCCAAGCAATTATGTAGCGGGAATAGTCGTCCAGGATGGTCGACAGGTAAAACCAGCCCCAGCCGATGACCTTGAGATAGGTGAAGTCGGTCTGCCACAGCTGGTTCGGCGCCGTGGTCTTGTCGCGGAACTCATCGGCTGCCTTGATGACCACGAAAGCGGGGCTGGTGATCAGGCCGTGGGCCTTGAGAAGCCGGTAAACCAAGGCTTCCGAGACAAAGTAGCCCCTGGTGTCCGTAAACCTGACGGCCAGTTCCCGGGGCGACAGTTGCGTCTCCTCCAGGGCAAGATCGATGATCTGCCCCCGGACATCATCCGGGATCCGGTTCCACATCCGGCCCGGGCTGCTGTTGCGATCCTCAAGACCGGCGTCGCCAAAGGCCAGAAAGCGATCGTACCAGCGATAAAAGGTGGTCTTCGGAATGCCCAGCTTGTCCAAAGTGGACCCGACGCCCAGGTGGGACTGCTCGACCAGGCGGATGATCTCCAGCTTCTCGGATGCGGGATACCTCATTCCTCGCCTCCCCCATGCCCGATCATATTTTTTTGAGAAGACGGTTCTCCAGCGACAGTTCGGCGACCAACTCCTTCAAGTCGCGCATCTCCTGGCGCAGGCCTTTAACCTCGCCCGAGGTCGCTTGGCGCCCGGTGTCGCCGGCGAGCCGCTTCTTGCCCGCTTCCAAAAACTCTTTCGACCAGCTGTAATACAGACCCTCGGCGATGCCCTCGCGGCGGCACAAGGCGGCGATGCTCTCCTCGCCGCGCAGGCCCGACACCACGATCCGGATCTTCTCCTCAGCCGTATACTGCTTGCGTGTCTTGCGCCGAATATCCCGAACCGTTCTCTCCGCCGGGTCGTTCTTGCTCATTGATTTCTGTCTCATCTTCGTTCCTTTCGGTCACTACGATGAGCCAGAAATCCTCCGTTATACAATTACCTCAATTCGTCCCAAAGGCGCTGACGTCAGACAGGCCGAGACGCTGACGGCGCGGTGGGTTATCGCTACAGAGGGGTGGCCGGACGAAGATCAAAACTGGTTTATCCGTAATGATGCCCTCGAGGATGGTAGTCTGAGACGATGGTTGAAAATTCCTCATATAACTGGGAGCAATTTTCATGGAGCTGCCGTGGCTTCTGTTGCAGCGGGACGGGATTTCGGAGTTGCGCCTGGCGCCACGATTATTCCTATTGCCAAAGACTTTGACCCGGATAGGCAAAGCGATCAACGCACAGCAAATATTGGGTTACTTCTACAGATCCTGGGCTTAACCCCTCAAGATCGTCAGGAGCTTGATTCTCTTCTGGCGACCAGAACTAAGTCAAACTACGCGCAATACGACGTGATCAACCGGAGCTACGGGATCGGGGTGTTCGACCCCGTAGCCATCTCGGCTGTCTTGAATGATGAAACGCAGTGGTGGGGCGAGGGGCTCCGGCTAATACTTCCACAGTTCTGGCGGGCACAGATGCAGACTGGAACGCATCCAGATCACCGAACCATCGTAGTGTACTCGGCAGGGAATAGTTTCGAAGAGCGTAGCGGACTGGGGGCGGATATTCCTTTTTACGAGCCACATGTGAGAGGCCATCAACTATCGGTCATGGCGGTTGATAACTCTGGGAGCCATGCTACTTACACGAATTTTTGCGGCCAGCTTCCCATTAACTGGGATGTTGAACGATGGGGTCGGCACTTCTGTCTGGCGGCGCCAGGGTCAGTGAATGCTGCGGGTAGTCCTGGAAGGGGATTTATCGCCCATGAAGTACAAGGAACGTCATTCGCGGCCCCGGTAGTAACCGGAGCGATTGCGCTTCTCATGGAGCACTTCCGGGGACAACTCGGTAATACCGAGATCGTCAAGCGTGTGGTTAACACGGCCAATAATGAAGGGATATACGCGGAGCTTGAGATATACGGAGCGGGCTTGCTCGACCTTGAGGCCGCGTTGCGACCGGTGGGAAGTACCGTCACCGGAACCTCATCACTCTACAGGGACACCATATTAACGGTCGTCAGTGCGCCGCCGGCAATGGGAAACATCGGACGGCGTTTAGCAGGATCGGGCGTCGAGGTTGCAAGCCTAGACAGTTGGGGAGCGCCGTTCTGGTCTTCACCTGAGGAGTTCGTTCACACGGTCTGGCATCCAACAAACGCAATAACCGCGTTTGCCAAGTCTCCAGACGCATGTTGTGCAGTTGATTGGCACAACCCATCGGTAGCGATTCCCGCTTTTGCCTCACCTGAGAATACCGGAGGCGGGGATACTCATCTTGGATTTACGCCTGGAACCATAGCCGGACCGGTGAATGAGAACGGCCTTCGTCTATTGGTAGGCAAAGAAAGGATAGGTTTTGAGCAAGCTCCGGTTGACGGTTTCAGGTGGGGCGTCCTGGCAGACGCTGAGTCCTGGCAGGGCGGACGCGCTTCTGGCGCTTTCGGTGATCAGGTCCGGTCTATGTCTGCTTGGGTGGGGCGTCACGCCCAGGTTGAACTTGCTGAAGCGTGGACCTTGAACGCCTCCGCTACTTTGGCTTTTGGGCGCCCGTTCTTCCAGTCATGCGTTATGCTGGACGTTGGTACGCACGCTATGTCGGCGTGGGACATTGGAGTGGGGCGCGGTGAAAGAGGGCGTGGAACATGGTCGCGGTTGTCTTTATCCCAGCCTCTTCGCGCTGAATTGGGTAATGGCACGTTCACTTACCTTTCCGGGCTCAAGGACGGAGAGCGGGTCTATGACCATGCGAACTTCTCTCTGGCACCAGGAGGCCGCGAAGTTGAGTTGGCTTTAACCCAGGAAGCCCAGATTGGCTGGGGACGCGGTGTAATCCAGGTGGCGCATTCGTGGGACGCAAGACATGAGCCCGGCAGAAATCGCTCGCGCATTGGCGGGGCGTACCGGGTTAGCTGGTGAGGGATTATTGTCAGAGTAAATCTGCCGTGCCCCTCCAGACTCCCCTCCAAGACAGCTTCCAACAAATCGCTTGGTCCCAGAAACCCAGATTAGGCCACATGCACATCCGTACCTATTCCGTACCTAAAACAGATTATTGGCTGTTTTTCTTGTTGCCAGACATGACGTAACTTATTGATTTTAATTGGCGACCCCGGTAGGACTCGAACCTACGGCCCACAGCTTAGAAGGCTGTTGCTCTATCCAGCTGAGCTACGGGGTCAGCGCCGGGCGGGAGATTAGCCCGCCCTAAGGCAAAAACGTAATCTCAAAAATTAATGCGTCCAGGGAATTTTTCGATCGAAACGAAAATTATCGGGATAGGACTTCGCTTTTAGTGAAGGATTATGGGGCTCGAACACCTGATAGGCGATCCCATTGCTTTCCGCATAGGCCGTCGCCTCTCCCATAGAGCCAAATTCGACTCTGACCTGCTGGCGCATATCGTCTGCGCTGGTCCAGCCCATTAGCGGATCTAGCGCGCGCGGAGATTGCGGCTCATATTCCAGCACCCATTTCTTGGTGCGCGCTTTGCCGGACTGCATGGCGCTGCGTGAGGGCCGATAAATACGGGCCAGCATCGATGGTTCTCCCAAATTAGGGCCGGTTTATGGTCGGGGCGGCGTGATTCGAACACGCGACCCCCTGCTCCCAAATCCGACGCAGACGCACTATGACGCAACACGCTGAAACGCGCAACACAGCGTAATTGTTCAGGAATTTCCTAATATATGTGAACATGCCGTTGCGGCCTATTTCCTCTTGTTTCATACATTTGGTGACCCCATACTGCGATTTGGGTCACATTGATTTTGCACGTTTCGGCGAGACAGGAGGCCGCGCGTTCTGGCCTGGGTCACAAATTGGGTCACATTGGAGGGTAAGGCATGTTCACCGATAGGCAAGTACGCGCTCTTCGCTCAAAAGAAATTCGCTACGAAAAGAAAGAGCCAGGCCGAACTGGTCTCGCAATTCGCGTCTCGCCGAAGGGACGCAAGACTTGGTGTTTCGTCTATCGCTTCAACGGCGTTCAGAAGCGGATGGTCTTCGGAAACTATCCTCAGGTTGGAGTGGCCGACGCGCATGTCGCGCTTGCGAGCGCAAAACATAATCTCGGGCTTGGCGTCGATCCCGGTGCCTTGGTGGCCGAGGAACGCGCAGTTGAGCGAAACGCTGAGACTGTCGACCAACTCGTGGATGAATACTTGGAGCGCCACGCAAGGCCAAATTTGAAGCCGTCGACAGCCGCAGAGGACGAAAGAATGCTACGGCGCGAGGTCCTGCCGTATTGGAAAGGCAGGAAGGCGAAAGAAATCACACGCCGCGACATCATTCGCGTGCTCGACAAAATCGAGGATCGTGGGACTCCGGTTCTTCGTAATCGGGTATGCGGCGTCATTTCTCGCGCGTTTAGATTTGCCCTTGATCGCAGAATCCTGGACGCGACACCTGCGGCAGGAATGCGCCGCATACCCGAAAAAAGTCGAGATCGTTTCCTTAGTACCGAGGAAATTCGAAATTTTTGGTTGGGCCTAAGTAGCGCCGAAATGATGGCGTCTGTGCAGTTGGCGCTCAAATGGCTTCTCGTTTCTGGGCAGCGCCGTGCCGAAGTCGCGGGAACTTTCAGAAGCGAAATCGACACCGATGAAGCGCTTTGGACACTCCCCTCGGAAAGGACGAAAAATGGCCGTGCGAATCTGATTCCGCTGCCTCCATTGGCACTCTCGCTGCTTTCGGAGGTAGACCGAAATCGCGTCCGTCCCATTACGGTGCGTCAAAAGCTAAAGGGACAAAATTCGCCAGACGACAATCAACCGTCCGCTTTTCTTTTCCCGTCTTGGCGTCTTGGAAAACCGTTGGAACCGTCCGCGCTGACTCGTGCGCTCAATCGCAATCGCGACAAATTAGGAATCGGAGACGCCACAGTCCATGACCTGCGACGGACCTTCGCGTCGTGGCATGGCGAACTTGCGACCGCGCCCGAAATTTTGTCTGCGCTTCTGAACCATGCGCCGGTGACGATAACAGGCAGGGTATATAACCGATCCACGAACCTCGAATTGCGCCGCAAGGCGATGCAAACATGGTGCGCGTGGTTGGAGCGCGTCATCGCAGGCGAGCAGGTCACTGAGAAGATTATTACCTTCCGGAGGGCTGCCAGATGACGCGGGCAACACGAGAACAGGTGAAATCCTTCTATGATAATTGGTGTCATCCAACGGTTGCAGAACGTCTTGCTTGGATTGACGCCGAGGCTGCCGACCGCGCAGCGCTTATAGAGTCAAGTGCAACGAAGGAAAGGGCCGACATTCAACGCTGGGCGTGCGACCAATTGAATGCGTGCGTTCTTTTTCAAGAGCCCCCGCCTTCGAACCTCGTACGCCTCATTAAGTTGCTTATTGGCGTTTCCGAAAAACCTCGGGCAAAAGTGAGAAACCGAAAAAAATGGCTGGAGGCGGTCAATTATGTGGCGCGGAATCCTAAAGCATCAGCTTCGCAAATCCGGAAAGCTATTGGCTACGATCAACTCACGCAAATCAAGAAATGGCTCGGACCGCCGGACTTTAAAAAAAGAGTTGAAACAGAACGGCTGATCCTCAAAGCAATAAGAATGAAGCAGGGTAGACAAAAACCTTTTGCTACCCCCCCCGCTTCCGGAGGGTATCTGAGCGTTACGTCGGAATTCGTGAGGTAACGTGAAATGCAAGACGCGAATAGTTGAGTCGTTCGTGAGGCTGAACGCTTTAAAATAACTGGAATCTCTAGGGTCCAATGGTGGAGGCTCGAGAGAGAGGGACGCGTGCCGCGTCGGCTTCAACTCAGCGTTTACGCCGTTGGTTGGCTCCGCCATGAATTGAATGAATGGATTTCAGCGCGCGCCGCCGAGCGAGACACCAATGCTCCCGCCCGATGAAAACGGGAGCGCCGCAGCCAAGCGCATCAAACTTCGTTCGCGATTTAAGTTGACATCGCCAGAGACACTTCGGGCGGAATTAAAAGCTGAAGTTGAGAAGCAGACGCGGGACCGCCGCTGGTGGATCGATGCGAATTAACAATGTCGATCCCGCCGGAACAGAGCCCATCGGGAGTCTTCGCAATCGTCGACAACCGCATTGCGCGAGCGCGGAAAAATCTGAGCGATGGCGCCGTTGTCACATTCGCATATCTTTCGTCCAGAACCGGCCTTCAGGGCGGTGAGCGCGGCGAGTTTGCTACAATCCCAAGGGGGGGGCCTGGGGCTTGCCCTGGGCACTACTGAGCGAAGCGCGAAGCGGTACATCGCGGAACTGCGAGAGGCAGGCCACATTGACGTGGCCCGGAGCGAAGGGCGCTCGTGGCACTACCGGCTTGAAACCGAATTGCGGCGCACGGCGACATTGGCGCGTGCGAGCTTCACTATTGTCGAATTTGTCGATGGTGAATGGTTAATGGCAGCTCGGCGCTGTTGGATTGGAATTCTAAGCTATTTGAACCGCAAGAATCGATTGGCCGTAGTCGGGATTGATAAGCTCGCCATCGCCATCGGAAAATCGCGCCGTCAGACGCAGAGATTAATTCGGGAACTCAAAAAAGCCGGGTTCCTGACGGTGACGCGGGGCAAGAGGTCGTGTTCGGTATACGCTCCCATAATTGCGCGCTCAGCACGACAGCCATGTCCCACTAAGCATGACAGCCATGACCCCCTTAAACATGACAGCCATGACCCCCTTTCAGTAACCGACAGTAATTCTTTTCAGGGAGCCAAACAGGCTTGCGAAACAGTGGGCTGTGGAAAGCGAGATTTTGGCGCTCTGATCGACGGCCTGCTCAGTGCAAACGCCAAAAAAAGAAAAATGGCTTTGGAGGGGATGGGAGCTGAGACGAAGACGGAGCGCATACTCCCACCTCAATTAAAGTTGCGAACGTTCAGGAAGGAAATGAAAAACCATGAGCAATGTCACGACAATTTGGCGGGGTTCAGAAAACAAAAGGGATATTGCAAGACGGCTTGAGCTTATCCGTTCGGAAGAAAAATCTAGGGCCGAGGCCGAGGCCGATCAACGTCGTAAGGCACGCGCTGCCAAAGCGCATGGCAAGCAGATTGAGGCCGAACGGCAAGCCGCTTGGGCTGCCCACCAGTTGGATTTCAACCTCTCCGATATGAACCACAATGAACGGAAATCAGCATGACTCGGCCTAATATCTCGTTCGAGCATCGGGGGCATTAACTGCGTGCAGACAAGGAGGGCCAATTGGCCCAGCTTGAACCTGTCACGAATGAACAAGCCGCCGTCACCTGAACGAAAGTCAGCGCGCAATGGTCGCGGCAAAACTCCCAAAACTAAGACGCGATGGGGATCGTAGGTCGAATCAAACCGTCAATTGGCGGATTGAAAAAGTCACGCTCAGCAAATTTGCAAACCTTCAGTACCGGCAGCGTAGGGTAGACAAGAGTCGTCAATTGACGACTCTCAATCACGGAAAAGGTCTTGGATGTCGATCATGTGGCCGCGCTCTAAGAAACTTTTTTTGCCTCTGAATTTCAGGGATTGCCTGGATAAATAAATCTTCGCACACGCTGAAATTTAAAGCCGGAAATTGTCTTTGCATCTCCGGTTTTAGGTGGAGTAAAATCTCCTTGTTGGTCTTCCCGGATACGCCGAGCGCTATCCCGCATGGACCCGGACGTGGCAAGCCGAGCGCTGCGCACGTTAACCTGGTGACGGCAAGCCGAGCGCTGTCGTGTTCGCCAAGGAAATGAGGGGCAAGCCGAGCGCTGTCCATCACTCCAAGGTCATCAGCACAAACGATGAAACGTAAGGCCGCTTCAAGTGAAGTGGTTTCGCATTTTTTTCTTTTGGACGCTGATAGACCTAAGGCGAGCCGAAATAACATCAGGAGTAAGACCATGACTTTTCACAATCGAAAACTTTTAAATTCCGCATCGCGTGGGATCGTTCGCGTTCGCGCCGATGGCAGTGCCGAGGTGGGCGCGTACATTCAAACCCTGACTAAGCAATTTGAGGACTTCAAAAAAACGCACTGCGCCCGGCTCGATGGCGTCGAGGCAAGTTGCGAAATGCTCGTTGATCGTTACGCAATGGAGCGGCTTTATGGAGGTCAGCCTTCACCAGAGCGCATTGACGAAGACGAAGCGATTGCAGCCTTTCTGAGCGCCTCTCAACGCAAGCCGGTTTCAGTGGCTGAAGCGGATGAAGACTACCGGGCATCGCTCCGCGAATATGCACCCGCATTCGCGGCATGGCTCCGGCGTGGCGATGCGACACCTATGGACGTTAAGGCCGCGCTCCAAGTCGGTTCAGACCCGGATGGGGGCTTTTTTGTAGCGCCCGAAATGGCCCGCGATATCTTAATTCGGACTCGCGAAACATCGCCGAGGCGCGAGATCGCAAGGGTGCAAGCGACAAGATCGGACGCATTCGAGTTTCCAAATGACGTCCATGACGCAACAACCGGCGGCTGGATTGGCGAAACAGATTCGCGTGGGACCACGGACTCTCCCAAAGTCGGATTACAGTGGATCGAAACGCACGAGCAATTTGCGCAGCCGGAAATCACTCAAAAGCTTTTGGATGATTCTTCATTCGATATTGAGGATTGGCTAGCTTCCAAGATTGCAGACAAACTCGGAAGAGATGAAGACTCCGCGTTTGTCGTTGGCAATGGCTCAAGCAAGCCCCGTGGATTTCTCGATTATGGCGATAGTTCCACTACTGAAGCCGATGAGGACCGGCCATGGGGCAAACTTGAATACGTTCCCACCGGCACCGCCGGAGGGCTTGGGTCGAACGGCGATGCGTTGCATGATGTCGTCGGCGCGCTTCGTCCTATCTTCCGGCGCAATGCCGTTTGGGTTATGTCCCGCGAAACCGCTGCGCTCGTTCGCAAGCTGAAAAACACAAACGGCGATTATCTCTGGTCCGATGGCTTAAGCCAAGATCAACCGTCGAGGTTACTTGGATTTCGCGTGCGGGATGATTTTGAGGGCATGCCCGCACCTGCGGCGAATTCATTCAGTATCGCGCTAGGCGATTTCCGGCGCGGTTACACGATCCTAGATCGAACTGCCGTCCGCACCTTGCGCGATCCGTTCACCAGAAAAGGTTTCGTGAAATTCTATAGCACAAAGCGTGTCGGCGGTGACGTTGTGAACTTCGACGCGATCAAACTCCTTAAGTTCAGTGTCGCCTGATCCGAATAAAGTCCGCGGCGATGGCGTACCTGCATTACGCCGCCGCCAGCGTATGCGGCCCGGCCAGCGCTCGAAACCTAGTCGGGCCGCATTGTTTCCCAGCAAATCACCGCCTTTCCCCTCGGGGGGGGGGCTTCTATCTCTAGAGCAAATCGTTGGGGACCGAGCTGGGGGGCGTCTGTGTTCGCATGCAAAAAAACCGCAGGGGGTAGGCGTGGAGAAAGTAGCGTGTGGAGAAAGTGATGCCTCCTAAGAGGAACACCAAGAGCGCACCGGCAAAACACGTTCGTAAAAAAACGCGCTCGTGTAAATCGTGCGCTAAGCGATTTCCCGTCACGCCGCGAGGCCGTCCAAAAGATTATTGCTCTACGGCTTGTAGGCGTGCGAACGAATTTGAAATCAGGCGTTTGAATAGTAGAATTGCCCGGCTTGAGGATCGCGCGAGCGCAAACCGCCTCGATCCGATCGCTATGGCAATTGGTTGTGGCGATGGCGGGCTTGCCGAAGAGATCGCGCTGCAACAGAAAAGATTGCGCGAACTTCTCAATACCGATGAATGAAAGGGGCGTCTGCTATGTTCCAGAAACTTCTCTATCCTGCATTGTCCCGCCGCCTCGATGACCCGATTGGAAATCGCATCCGGCCCGAACTTAGTCGCCGTCCCTGCATGGCATGCAACGGTATGTTTCAGCCGCGCGTTCTGCATCGCAGGATTTGTCGGAGCTGTTTCGTGCTGCACGTCACAGGCCGGGCACCGTTTCGAGGTGGAGTGTGTTGACGGTTACGCGCATGCCGCGCGGCAAGGCTGACCCCATTCTCAATAAGCCACCGCGTCCATGTGCGAGTTGCGGTAAGACGTGCACACCTTCCCAGCGGCGGGCACGTCTTTGCTCCCGGTGTTTCTATGGGCACGCGGCAAGCGGATTTGATCTGTGAGGCGCATATGGGACGCCGTTCGAGGTTTGGCTCCATCGAACGCACTGTGAGGGCGTGGCGATTGCGCCAGGAAAAATTCACGCACGTTGAAATTTGTTCGCGCTGCGGTGCGCTCGCCTACATGAGCGCGACCCGGCGCATTGTCTGCAATGACTGTTTCGAGCGTCAGAGAACTGGAGCGCTCGAATGACCGCTGCAAAACGCGCTCTCACGAATCACCCGGCTGGCCGACAACAATTCGCGCCTGAGAGGCCGTTTCAAACCGGCAAATCGCTATTCAACAAGCGATTCGGCAAATCTCAATTATCGAGGTCGTCCAATCGAGGCGCGGATCGGCGCGGGCCTGGCCGTCGAGCACACCTTGTTTGTATCTCTAGAAACAAACACTGGGCATGGTGCGGCGTGCCTCGCCAAACACCCTCAAAATGGGCCACAGAGCGCCGCTGACAGGGGCTTAGAGCTGGCGGTCCGGTGGAGAGTTGAGAGTTAGATCGTCGTGAGTCCTGGCGGATGGTAGGAAGGCCGCCGCCGTCTTCTCGTAGAAATCACTCGCGTACAATCCCGATTGACTGAACTATTGCAGTGACCGCCCTGGCCGAAGGGTGTCAACTTGCAACCTGACGGTTCTGAATTGTAGGTCTTGCAGGTCCGATCCAGTTAGGCTGAAAATGCCCATTCCGGCATTGACCCGGGCGAGAGGGCCGTGCTGTTCGACGTTGAGAGTGCGAAGTGTCATCCGGGAGGTTGGATTGCACATTTTCATCGATGAATCTGGGACCTTTGTACCGGATGTACATGGCCATAGTATTTCTGCGGTTGGAGCTCTCGTAATCCCCAGCAGTGCCACGAAGGACTTCAAAAAGCTTTACGGGCCTCTGAGGAGTCGTTTGCCCAAGACGAAGGATGAGGTCAAGGGCCGGACTCTATCGGAAGGAGAGGTCGTCGAGGTTGTAGGGCTGTTGCGAAGGGTCGGTGCGTTGTTCGAGGTCGTAGCGGTCGACATGGGAATGCACTCCAAGGAGGATCTGGTCCGTCACAAGTCAGGGCAGGCAGAGGCGATAACGGTCCATCTGACTTCAGATCATCATCCCAATCTGGTGAAACAGGTATGAGAGCTGCGTCGGCAATTGGAAGACATGCCGCTTCAGCTCTACGTGCAATCCGTGGCGATGGGAGAATTGGTGTATCAGACGCTCAAACACGCCGATACCTATTATGCCTTTCGCAAACCACGCGAGTTGGGAGAGTATCACTGGAGGATCGATGGCAAAGACCGGCTGGGAATATGCCCATGGGAGAAATGGTAGTCTACCGTAGTTAAGTCGATGCTGGAATCGCACACATTTCGGGAACCGCTTATTATTGCGGAAGGAGGCAACTACCGCTGGCAAGAACGGTTCAGAAAACGACCTAGCGATTACAAACTAAGGTTTGCCAAGGATACTCAGAAGGACGAGTTTTACGATCTGCGGATGGTAATGACAGAGGATTTACGGTTTTCCTCTGACCCGGAATTCGGTCTCGAGGCAGTAGACATAGTTACGAATACAATCAGGCGGTCCTTGTCAGGTAATTTTTCTCGAGCAGGGTGGGTGGCGATACCGCAGCTGATGATTCACAGAGACTCCCATTACATCAAACTGATATTGGACCCATCCAGGAAAAGTGGAGGCGCCCTACACCGTTTGCATTGCTTCTGCCTCGAATTTGACGGGGCTTGTGAAGTCCCGCGTCGAGTGCCGACGGACTGGATTATAGAACCCGTCGATGTATGGACTTGTCCCGGTTTGATTCCGGATCCGCTACTCATTTAAGCGGCCTTTTGTTCGAAGGCCAAGGGGCTTTTACCTCCCAAAGCTGAATGGCGTCTGCGCAGATTGTACAAGCCGTTGATGTACTGAAAGAGCGCGCCCTCGACCCCTCTTCTGGTGTACCAGGTTTGGCGCCAGATCAGTTCAGCCTTTAGCGTTTTGAAGAAGGTCTCGACCACCGCATTGTCGTAGCAGTCGCCTTTGCCGCTCATTGAGACTTTGAAGCCGTGTTGACGCAATCGCTTCTGATAGTCGTGCGAACAATACTGGCTGCCCCGATCCGTATGATGAGTGCATCCTGGTGGCGGCTTGCGAAGGGCCACCGCCATATCCAAAGCTCTAATTGCCAGATCACGCTTGAGCCGGTTGCTGACAGCCCAGCCGATGACACGACGCGAATGAAGGTCCAGCATCACGGCGAGATATAACCACCCCTCGCGCGTCCAGATGTAGCTGATATCACCTGCCCATTTCTGGTTTGGCAGGGTGGCTGTGAAGTCACGGTTCAGCAGGTTCGGTGCAATGTTGAAACGATGATTGCTGTCTGTTGTCGCCTTGTATTTACGGGTTCTGACAACGGATATACCGTTTTCACGCATCAAACGCCCAACACGACGATGACCGACGTTCAAGCCCAGCTCTTTCAATTCCTCCGTCATACGCGGACGTCCGTAACTGCCAAGACTCAAACGGTGTTGCTCTCTGATATGGGCCAACAGAACCAGATCGTTACGCTGACGCTGGCTGATTGGACGGCTGCGCCAGGCCCGATAACCACGCGACGTGACATCCATTATCTGGCAAAGTCGTTCGACAGGGACCTGGTGGCGGTGTTCGTCAACGAAGGCAAATCTCATTTGCTTTGCTCCGCGAAGAACACTGTTGCCCTTTTTAACAGATCCCTCTCCTCCTTGAGGAGGCGAACTTCTCTGCGCAGGCGCTCATTCTCCTTCGCCAGATCCTCTTGTGGGGCCGACGACAGCTCATCTTGCTTCATCGACTGAACCCAATTGCTCAATGTCGAAAAGCCAATGCCTAAATCTGATGCAATCTGTTTGCGGGTAAGTCCGCTCGTCTGCGCAATGCGAACCGCCTCACGCCTGAATTCTTCGCTGTGTCTGTGTCCCATGATGATTCTCCTTGTTGGTAAAATATCCAATCAAGGACCCGGAACAAATGTGAGACATGTCCAGTATCCGGCTATGGCAGTTTCAGCTTGGCTTCTTGACATGAACACAGTCCTCCAGATCAGTTCTGACTTGATGGTTTTGAAGAAGGTCTCGACGACGGCGTTATCATAGCAATTTCCCTTACCGCTCATTGAGGCGAGGAAACCGAGTTCACCGAGGCGCGCCTGGTATGCGTCTGAGCAGTACTGGCTTCCCCGATCGCTATGGTGGATCACACCGGCGCCAGGTTGGCGCAGCCCGATAGCACGGTTAAGCGCCCTGAGCGGCAGGTCGCTGGTCATGCGAGCGCCCACGGCCCAGCCGATGACGCGCCGGGAGTAGAGGTCGAGCATGACGGCCAGGTACAGCCAGCCCTGTGCCGTCCAGATATAGCTGATGTCGGCAGCCCATTTCTCGTTGGGTGCCTCGGCGGAGAAGTTCTGGTCGAGAAGGTTCGATGCGACGGCCTTGTTGTGCTGGCTGTCCGTCGTCTTTTTGAACTTCTGTTTCCGTTTTGGAGACAACCCATTTCCCCGCATCAGCCGAGCCACCCTATGGCGTCCAACCTCGATCCCATTCTCGGCAAGCTCGTGATGGACCCGCTCTGCACCGTAGCTCTCGCGGCTGCGCCGAAAGGCTGCCCGGACATGGGCGAGTAGAACCATGTCATCGAGCTGTCGCTGGCTTGGGCCGCGATTGCACCAAGCGTAGAAGCCTGAGACGCTGACCTGCAGCAGTCTGCACAGGCGGAATATCGGCATCGCCAACCCGGCCCTCTCCGCGTCGATGAACCGGAACCTCATCGACTTTCCCTGGCGAAGAAGGCCAGCGCTTTTTTTAGGAGATCACGTTCCTGACGGGCCAGATCACGCTCTCGGCGTAGGCGGGTAGTCTCCTTCGCTGCATCCTCATGCGGACCGGAAAGCAAATCCTCCTCACGCAATTCTGCGACCCAGCGGCCGAGCGCGCTGACGCTGATCCCAAGATCTCCTGCTATCTGCCGCTGCCTGCGCCCGCTCGTCTGTAAAAGACGGACGGCTTCTTCCTTGAAGGCCCGATCAAACCGCCGGCCCTTGTTCCCATTCTGCTTCGACATTTGCACCTCCTGCGATCAAAATCCTATCGCAGGACGTCTCCACTTTCGTCAGCAGGGTCCATATCGCTCTCTCGGAAAAGTGCGTCTTCAAATCGCATTCCGTATGCGAAGGTGATGGACGATTTTCGTCATGGCGGGAGAGCAATGTTTCCTGAGCGGTATTTCGAGCAATGACAAGCGCTCGAAAGTGCGCCAGCCCTGAGCTGTCATGATAGGGGCATTGTCGGAGTAAACCGGCTTGAGCCACCCAGCGAGGCTCCCTAGTCTCTTAGACTGCAGAGTTCCTTCCGTTATTTCAACAGTTCACCCGAGGTAATCCGCCTCGCGGTGATGATGTATATTTGGTTTCCGTTATCGCTGCGGCAGGTCGACTGTCAACGGCGGAGCAAAACTAGTCCACTTAACGTTATGCGGTACGCGGTGTTGGGGGGGTGTCCCGGTAGTCCATAGGAGGGACCCGCGCTGCTTCGAGTAGCGCTTGCGTTACGCGGAGCGAAGCAGCGTGGGAGGTTCCTGTGGACCCACCGGGTCAACCATTGCACCGGCGGTTAAGCAGGTATTTTTGGGGATTTCCGCCGTTTTTGGCTTTGGTTGAGACGATAGCTCTCGCCGTTCATTTCCAGGATATGGACATGGTGGGTGAGGCGGTCCAGCAAAGCCCCGGTCAAGCGTTCCGAGCCGAATATCTCCGTCCACTCATCGAACGGCAAGTTGGAGGTCACCAGGATCGAGCCCCGCTCGTAGCGCTGGCTGAAGACTTCGAACAGCAGCTCGGCGCCGGTCTTCGAGAGCGGCACGAAGCCGAGTTCGTCGATGATCAGAAGGTGATGCTTTGCCAGTTGCTTCTGCAGGCGCAACAGGCGTTTTTCATCCCTGGCCTCCATCAGTTCATGAACCAGGGCAGCGGCCGTGAGGAAGCCGACGGAGAGCCCCTTTTGGCAGGCCGCCAGACCGAGACCGAGGGCGATATGGGTCTTGCCGGTGCCTGAGTTGCCGAGCGCGATGATATTCTCACGACGCTCGACGTATTCGCATCGCGCCAACTCCAGAACCAGCATCTTGTTGAGCGATGCGATGGCCTTGAAGTCGAAGCTGTCGAGGCTTTTGACGGCGGGGAACCTGGCCTGTCTGATCCGCCGCTCGACCATGCGGCGCTCACGGTCGATCAGTTCCAACTCGGTCAGACGGACAAGATACCGCACATGGTCGGCGCCCTCGGTGGCGCATTGGCGGGCCAGCTTGTCGTATTCGCGCAGGAACGTCGGCAGTTTCAGGGTCTTGAGGTGATGGGCCAGTAACACTTGCGGCGTATCGGTCATGACGCGCCTCCACCCAACAAGCTCATATAACTGGCGGCGGCCGTGGTCGCCACGTTGGCCCGAGGCAGGTAGGGATAGATATCCAGGTCGAGTTTGGGCGGGCGTCGCTCGATACGGCACAGCACAAGGTGTTTGACGGCGTCGTAGCCGATCGCACCCAGGCGCAGGGCGTCCTTCACCGCGCCGTGAAGCACCTCGAGATCGAAGGTCTCCAGAAGCCGAAGGACCTGGACGTATTCCCGCTTGCCGGCCTTGCCCATGCGCGCCTCCAGGAGACGGCGCAGGGTTGGGAAGGCATCAGGCAGTTCCCATCCGGCTAGCGGCGCGGCCTGATCCAGGGCACCGATCTTGTGCTCCAGCAAAGGCAGGTAGTGGATCGGATCGAAGACCATATCTTCCCGGTCGTAGGAACGGGGGTGTCGGGCAATGATCCCGGTGCCGCAACCGATAACCACCTCGTGGACATAGCCACGGATCCAGACTTCCTGATGGCCGTAGGCGACGGGCACGGAATAGTCATTCGTCCGGTAGCGCACCAGGGACAGCGAGTTGACCCGCGTGCCCTGCTTGTCGCACGCGTCGAACGGTGCCGGCAGTGGCCTCTTCAACGCTTCGCGGTCACGCACAAACCGTTCGCCGATGCTCTCGCGGTGGCCGCGCAGGACGTTGCCTTGCCGGTTGCGGCATTGCTCTTCCAGGTGGCCATTGAAGGCGTCCCAGCTCGCGAACCGGGGAAGCGGCGTCATGAAGTTCCGCCGGGCATAGCCGACCACCCCCTCCACATTGCCTTTGTCGTTACCCTTGCCGGGACGGCCGTAGCGGTCCTCGAAGAGGTAATGGGACTACAGCCCGCTGAACGCCCGCGTTCGTTGCCGCGTGCCATCTGACAAGATGCGCGACACCAGACACTTGTCGTTGTCGTAAAGAATCGATTGGGGAACGCCGCCGAAAAAAACAAAGGCTCTGTTGTGCCCGTCCAGCCAGGCCTCCGTCGCCGCCGCCGGGTAAGGCCGCAACGAAGCAGGCATCGCTGTGGGGAAGTGTCATGACGAAAAAATGCGCCCGATACTTGACGCCGGCGATGATCGCATCCGCCTCGCCAAAGTCCGCTTGAGCATGGCCCGGAGGATGTGACAACGGCACAAACATCTCACGCCGACGAAGGCGCCGTTCCCGAACGTAATCCTTCACGACGGTCTCTTTGCCCGTGAAGCCATGTTCGTCGCGAAGGCGCTCGAATATACGCTTCGCCGTGTGGTGCTGCTTACGGTGAACCGTTCGGTCCTCCTCCAGAATACGGTCGATGATATCCGTGAAGGGGGCCAGTTTCGGGCGTTTCGGTGGCTGGCGTCGCCGATATCCCGGCGGTTCCGAATGCCGCAGCATCTTCCTCACCGTCTCGCGCGCAATGCCAAACCGACTTGCCGCCTCTCGCTGGCTCAGACCATCAACATGGCAGGCCAGCCGAACGCGCAGATATATAGGTCCACGGTGTACATCCTCCCGCCTTCCATCTCAAAAAAGATCGAAGGCTACAGGTGGCAGAGTTTTACTCCGCCCGCGGCAGGGAAATCCCGCCGCTTCCGTGGACTAATTTGTCACCGCCATTCTCAGGTCAGCCTAACCACTGTCCTTGTTACGAGATCCATTTGCCCGCCGTCTTCAGTGTTTCAGTAACGACGACCCGGCATCTTCAACCCTTGAGGCGGTTAAACGTCCTTATCACCAGCACGGTTACGACACCGGCATAAAGAGCGACACTGACCTGATCGAGGATGCCGTCCAGAGGGACACCAATCTCCGGGATGTGTCCCAGCACATCCGCGCCTGAGGCCGCGCCGACCGCAATAGTAACAGCTAAGTAGGCTGTCGCGTCCTCAGCGTTAATCGCCACGGCCGCGTACGCCAAGCCCAGAATAACCAGCGCCAGCGGCACAATCCCCTCAGGAACCATGTCGCCCGCAAGGGCCTGCACAACCGCCAAAACAACTATCAGGACAATAATGATTTTGGTTACCAATACCTTATTCATTGCCATCTCCTACGATTTTTTGACTTTGGCAGAATGGGAAGACTGCCAGGGGTCTGCCACCACCGTCAAGCCGTTTTGGTACCGGACTTGCGCCCGCCACATGCCGCGATTTGATCGACCAGCCCGAGTTGTCAGAGGAACGAGAACAGGTTCCTCTCCAAGACAGCCTCTAACAAACCGCTTGTATCGATTCGGGTAAGTGTGCCTCCTCCCCACGTCCACAGATCGTCGGTACAACATGTGACCCCATTTGTGACCCAAGCTAATTTAGCAATGCAGAAAATATTGCTAACTCATTGAATTAATTGGTCGGGGCGGCGTGATTCGAACACGCGACCCCCTGCTCCCAAAGCAGGTGCGCTACCAGGCTGCGCCACGCCCCGGCGACAGGCGACGCTGGATACACGTTTGCGCCCGCCCCTTCAAGAAGCGGGGGATTTGCTAGGGGTGAGAGTAGTAAAAAGTCCGTCAAAGCATCATTCGGCTAGATTAAACCGCCAAAAAACTGTCATCCCGGACACGTAGAGCAGCGAAGTGATCCGGGACCAACCGTGTCTTGGTCGCCGTGGGTCCCGGGTCTTGCGCCCCCCGCGCTTTGCGCGGAAACCAATAAATGTGCGGCGACACCGCACGGGCGCCCGCCCGGGATGACAAAAAAGTGAACGTTTTTATCCGCCCGCCCGCTCTTCGTTCTCGAGGCCATAGGTCGCTATCTGGCCACGCCAATAGGCGAAATATCCGCCCTCCAGTTGCCAGCCGATCTCTGCTTTGGTGGGAATACGGCGAAAGCCCGTTTCACCGGCAAAATCTCCTTCGATTTTGCGATAGTCCGAAAAAACTCCGCGCCAGGGACGCGGCACGACTTCCATCCCTTCCGCACGGCCTCGTGCATCGGCCTGCATCTCAACAATGTCGCCGGCATCGTCGAAATAAAAACGCACCTTTGCCAAGGTGCCCACCTTACCGGCTTCGACTTCGACCGTCTTTTCGTCGAGCTGACGCCATCGCAGATCTGGGTTATGCAACATGGCGTCGGGCGCCCAGGGAAGCTCTGCCAGATAGCGCATGAGCTCGGCCTCGTCGGCGCCGGGGCCACTCATATCGGCAATCGGCAAAGATCCGAGCGCGCGTACGTTCAATACTCCCCGGCCATCCACATAGGCATCCACCACGCGCATAGTGACGAAAAGGCTTTTCTTCTGTTCGGCGTACCAGACAAAACCCAGTTTTACGACGCCGATGACTTGTTCTGCACGCAGCTTCATCCACGCATCGCCCGGGTTCATGCGCATCTCGCACAGTTGATAAAAAAAGACGCTTAGCGGAGGGTTGGCCTCCGGCACGCCCGCCTTAAGCGCGAAGTCGCGGACGATCTTTGGGATGGCTTCGGGGTTTAGTTCTTCGTCACTATCGGCGCCCAGTCCGCCACGGACATGCTTCATCGCGTCGCGCGCATAGCGGTCGAATTTTCCGACCGCAAGGAGATGAATGAAGAGAACGATAAGGACCGGCAATGCCAGAAGTAAGAAGACCGTCTGCATGGCCCTTCCCTAGCGTCTTTTTGCCTTATCGGAAAAGGTGGGCCGAGAAAGGCCGAGATCCGCCCAATATTCCAAAATTTCCTAGATTTTGGCCTAGTTTCATCTCCTATTCAGAATGATAGTATACCAGCGCACACCGATATTCAGGGCGCCGGAAACGGCCAGGAGCCAAAAACTATGAGAGTACGGGACTATGCTTGCCTGCTGGGATTTGCGGTTGCGGCCCTCGGCCTCAATAGTGGGGCCGCGCGCGCGCAAAGCGTAGAGGAGTTCTACAGCGACAACGTTTTAGAGATGTATAACGGTTTTACCGTTGGCTCGGGCTATGACAATCATAACCGCCTCATCGCGCGCCATATCGGAAAACACATACCCGGCAACCCCACGGTCATTCCGCTTAATATGGAAGGCGCAGGAAGCCTTAAGCTTGCCAATTGGCTCTATAATGCCGCTCCGAAAGACGGCACCGCCCTTGGCCTCATTGCGCGTGGAATTCCCTTTGAGCCTTTGGTTGGAATGTCTCCTCCGGAAACGCTCCGCTTTGAAGCCACCAAGTTCACTTGGATAGGAAGTACTACGGACGAAGTCAGCGTTTGCGCTGCGTGGGAGCGCGCGGGAATCGACGAATTTTCCGACCTCTACGACAAAGAGCTTATCACCGGCGGCGTCGGCATCGGCGGCGATCCGGATGTTTACCCGCGAATTCTTGAAGACGTTTTAGGAGCGCAATTTCGGATCGTCAGCGGTTATCCGGGCGGAGCCGATCTTCTTTATGCCATGGAACGCGGCGAAGTGGACGGCCGCTGCGGCTGGTCATGGGCCAGCCTGGTTTCAACCAATCAGCGCTGGCTCGACGAAGGCAGGGTAAAAATTCTGCTTCAGATGTCTCTTAAGCCGCTTCCCGAACTGACCGAGATGGGTGTTCCCTGGGTCATGGACCTTGCCAAGAACGAGGAAGACACCCAGCTCTTTCGTATGATCTTCGCACGCGGCGCGGTGGGCCGACCTTTCCTCGCACCACCCGGCATCCCTGCGGACCGCGCGGCGGCTCTGCGCAAAGCGTTTGAGGATACGGTTAGGGATCCCGAATTCTTAGCCGACGCCCGGCAGGTGAGGTTAGAAATTACGCCCATGACAGGCGAAGAGGCGCAAGCGCTTATCGAGGAAGTTTACGCGACACCGCCTCACATTGTAGAGCGGGCACGCGCAATCCTGCGTAACTAACTCGCATCAGCTTCAACATTCGTAACGAAACACGATGAGCAACCAGATCGAACATGTGACTATTGTTGGTGGCGGCACCGCCGGCTGGATGACGGCCGTGATGCTGATAACCGAGTTAAACGCGAACCCCAGTGGAAGAAAAGTTGAGATTACGCTCATCGAGTCGCCAAATGTTCCTACGATTGGAGTTGGCGAAGCAACGCTTATTACCTTGCCCAGTACCTTGGAAGATTTCGGCATTAACGAACGTGAGTTCATACGCCGAAGCAATGCGTCCTTTAAATTGGCGGTGCGATTTGCAGATTGGTTTACAGATTCCTCGGGAGAGCGGCCGATATTCTATCACCCGTTCAATGCGCCACCCAGTTGCGCGGGCCGGCTACCTGCATATTACTATCGTAAGTTTGGACCGCCAAAACCCGGCATGTCTCTAGCGGACAGCATCCTTCCAAACGTTGCCATATTGCGCAATATGAAAGCGCCGCGTGAGTTGGGCGCTCCCGACTACGACCGCCATATCAGCTATGCCTATCATTTAGATGCCGGACTCTTTGCGGAGTATCTCCGCGATTTGGCTGTTCATCGCGGAATCAAACATATTCGCGACAAAGTTGTGGACGTGGAGAAAGACGAACGGGGATATGTCACTGCCCTGACTTTGGAAAAAAACGGCAGCCACCCGGTCGAGCTGGTGATCGACTGCACCGGCTTTCGCGGCATCGTTCATAGCAAAGTTTCGGACGACCCTTTTGTCTCATTCGGAGATTATCTTCTCAACGACCGCGCGGTCGCCGTCCAAATCCCGCATCGTGACCCGAAGAAAATCGAGCCCTGTACACGCGCAACGGCGTTAAGCGGAGGATGGGTATGGCGCGTTCCCCTGTTTAGTAGATTGGGAACCGGATATGTCTTTTCCAGCGCCTTTAAGAGCGACGACGAGGCCCGAGACGAATTTCTTGCTCACCTTCGTGCGGAGGGTGATCTACCGCAGGGTGCGCCAGATCCCGAGACACGCGTCATTAATATGAATGTCGGGTACCGAAAGAAAGCGTGGGTAAAAAACTGCATTGCGATCGGACTTTCTGCGGGGTTTGTTGAACCCCTCGAGGCAACTGCAATTCATACCATCGAGATAAGCGCGCGTTGGTTGTTGATGAATTTTCCGACCAAGGAAATCCGCCCATCGCTTGTACAACAATATAATGCGCTCTCTTCAAGCCTCTTTGAAACAATCCGCGACTTTGTCCAAGTCCACTACCTAAAATCGAACCGCTTTGAGCCCTATTGGCGCGCTGCCCGAGACGATGTGAAAGTTTCCGATCTCCTGAGTTCGCGTTTGGATATGTGGCACGGTCGACTGCCCGAGGAATTCGACACTCGCGCGGATTCGCTTTTCACGAATTGGAATTACATTTTTATCCTTGAACCGAAGGGCCATTTTGCGCGCCACGAATATGCCGTCGATCCGAGGCTCAGCAAGGATGATTGGGACAAGTACTCGGCGGGATTGGAAAAATCCAAACAAAATGTGCTGGCGATCCTTCCGGACCATTACGAGTTGTTGTCCACAATGCGCGGGACCGCACCCGACACGTTCACACCAGCGTCTCGCATGGCATCGCCCGCCCTGCCGGACTAGTCTCAATCATTAGAAAACATCCACGGGAGAAGCCAATGTTCCATCGCGCGATTAGGGGAGGCCTAACAGCCATAGCCATCATGTCCTTAACGGCGACCGCCACGGCCCAGCCGGCCGGCGCAACTTATAATAGACCGTTCGTCTCTAGTGAGGCCGCACAAACCATAACCGATACCTGCATCGCAACGGCGCGCGAATGGGACGTTCGCCTGGCCGTCGCAGTGGTAGATCCGTTTGGAATTTTAATTGATTTTCATTCGATGCAAGGCGCAAGCGAAACTTCGGGAACAACAGCGCTTCTAAAGGCGAAGACCGCGGCCCGCTGGCGGCGCACAACTGCTGAAGTGAACCGTATGGTGACCACCGGCCAAAATATTGCACCGGAATGGATCGGAGATTTTCCGCAGCCGGGAGCGGTGCCGATAATCATTGACGGCGTCGTCGCCGGTGCTGTCGGCGTTGGTGGATTGGGAGGCAATCCGCATAATTACGGCATCCCTTGCGCGGTAGCCGGAATCGAAGCCGCCTTTGGGTCAGGTTTACGCCGGAATAATATTTTCTAGTGAATCCGACGCGTGTCACGCACCAATTGATCCATTTGCGTGATCGCGTCGACATTTGAGGGCGTAGAAGAGCTGCGCTTGCCAACCGCATTTTTGCGTCTCGCGAGGTAACCGCCATTTCCGCCCCTGCGTCTTTTCCCACCTTGTCGGGTGCGCCGCCGCTGGTCATCGCCCATCGCGGCGCCAGCGGTTATCTTCCCGAGCACACGTTGCAAAGCTACCAAAAGGCAATTGAACTCGGTGCCGACTTTATCGGGTTGGATCTTGTTTCAACTAAGGACGGTGTTTTAATTGCGCGTCACGAACCCTGGCTCTCCGCCACCACAAATATTGCTTCGCACCTGGAATTTGCAGATCGAAAAACCTCTCGCGTGGTGGATGGTCGCGATGTCTGCGATTGGTTCGCAAGCGACTTTACTTTGGAGGAAATAAAGTCTCTTCGAGCAAAACAGTCATATGCGTTGCGCGATCAGTCCCTCAACGCGGTGTTTCAAATTCCGACATTGGTCGAAATCGTGGATTTGGTAAAAGCAACAAGCATCTCGAAAAACCGCGCGATAGGGATTTGCCCTGAAACCAAGCACCCGACCTATCACCGAGACATTGGACTTTCTTTGGAAGACCGCCTGCTGGCGGTGCTCGCGGACGCGGGATGGACCGAGCGATATTCGCCGGTGATTGTCCAAAGTTTCGAAATTTCCAACCTCAAAGCCATAAGGTCGCGTAGTGATGTTCGTCTGTTGCAGCTCATCGGAGAACCCCATGACCGCCCATATGATTTCATCGTTGCGGGAGATAGCCGGAGCTATCTCTCTCTTGTCACCGATAGTTTGGATGAGATTGCAAGCTACGCGAACTGCCTGGGTGTGCCGAAGGAACATCTTCTGGTCGCCAACGATAATGATGGTTTGTCTGCATCAAAGCTCGTCTCCCACGCCCATGAAACCGACCTATTTGTTCATGCCTATACATTCCGTGATGAACCACAATTCCAAAAAGCATGCTTTGGTGGGGATCCGATGGCCGAGTACAAGGCCTTCTACGCGTTAGGTATCGACGGCGTGTTCAGCGATTTTCCTGATAGCGCGATCGCAGCGCGTCAATCCTTTGGCGCCGAAAAAATATAGTTGGCGGGCTAGGAAAATAATTCGTCTACACTAAGCGGCTTATCGATTAGGCCTTGGTCGTGGGAATAACCGATAAACCTCTCCAGGCAGGCGCGATTCTCATCTATTCCAATTGGCCAAAGGTCTTCCCCAAGAAGTTGGCGCTCTTCTTCCAAAAAGTGACGGCCCCAAGCCAGACGCGACCAATTGGGGTCATCGTAGTAACGGCGGCTAATATCGTTGGCTTCGGCATACGCGTCTTGCATTAATTCGGAGAGCTCCGGGTGGCGCTGCAATATTTCATCGCGAAATACAGTGATGTGCATAATCGGGTAGAAGCCGTTCTTCTTGAAATAGCGCACCTCCTCCGCCTTTGGGTCATCGAATAGTCTTCGGATGCGCTTATCACCCGCAAGATATTGATCCGGCGGGTGAGGCCGAAAAATTGCATCGATTTCGCGTTCTAGAAGCATGGCGCCAAGATTTTTGTTTTCAGGAATTGGCGAGATTTGCACGCCGGAGCCAGGTGTAAAATTCACCGTCTCAGGCCGATTGGTAAGCCATTTTATTTTACGCCAAGGAACATCGTATTCCGCTTGCAAGTCGCCCTTTGCCAGCAAAGAAAGCGTTGTCTGAAAGGTGCTTAGTCCAACCCGCTTTCCGATTAAATCCGTTGGTTTGTGCACATCGCCATCTGCATTAATCCAAATCTGCGATTGACTAAAAAGACGCCTGGGAAATATCGGGATCGCCGTGAAGGGTAGCTTTCGCGCGCGCGCCATCAAATAGGACGAGAGCGATACTTCCGCAATCTCGAACTCCTTCTCGTTAAGCATCCTGCCATGACGATTTTTGCCGTAACGTCCATTCACCGATTGGCCAATCTGCATGACCTGCAAGTCGAAGCCCGGCAATGTGACCGTTCCGTCAAGAAACGGAACGTGACGGTCGTAATGCGAAATCGCGAATTTTAACGTCAGGCTGGCCATCTGGGTCCCCTCACTGAATCATATATTAATCTCGCACTCCGAAAGCCAAGTTGGAATAGGTCATTTCACCCATAGCAGAACAGTTCGTGCTCAATTAGAACTAGCGCTCGGGTTTTGCAATTTCTCCCCATGGCAGCGGTCTTGGAGACTGGTTCATGACGTACTGTGTAGCGCGGATAAAATTATGAACATTGCTGGGGTCGAAGACCGTGCCGTTGCCGTGATCACCCTTCTCCGCAAAGCGGGGCGCGCGACCGACGCGCATGATATGGCGCGAATTGCTGCCGCGTTGAGGAGCCCTGAGGAAATTGAAAATGCGCTCGAAGGCATAATTGAACGCTGCAATATTCGCTGGCTTGGTGATGTACCGCTTCTCAATATCCAGAGCTCCGAGTGGCTTCAGGCACTAAACGCACTAGAAAATTCATCGCGCGCCGAACTTCTCCTCCTACGCAATCGCTCCGCGCAACGAAGAGACACACCCCACAAAACGAAACAGCGCAATGCCTTGCGCCGCACCACATCTGGAAAGGCAAAAATGCCCTGGGCAACCAAGCGCTCAGGAAACTATGGTTCAAAAGGGAGGAAAACAAATACGAACTTACAAGCCAATCGCTCGACTGCTCTCTCATTGCGCACTCTCTCCGCTGCGCCGCGCGACCGAGGGAAAAAAAACGAACGCTGGATTGCGAGCGGGCCGATTGAACGCGCCACGGCGCCAATTTGGCATTTGTTTCTTTTGTTTCTACCTCCATTTGCGCTTATCGGTTTTTGCGTCCTCGTGATTGTTGATTCCATTCCCGATCTGTTTCCGCCCGAAACCGTCATTGTAGAGGGCGTGTTTGAACGATGGGACTTGCGCGACAACTACTCGCCGCGTGGCGTTAAAGGCGTCGTTTTTCTTGATGACCACCTTGCCGCCTACAGCATACATGAAGCTTTGGGATATGGTTTTGCCGATAGCGTCGGCGGATTAAATGCTGGAGATTCCATTACGCTGCACGTCGATGAGCGGGCGATATCGAAAGAAAATAGCCGCGTGGCACAAATTTTGGACGCTCTCGGCAATGCCGACACGGAGAGTGAATATGATGTCATTGTATCTGGGCTGGCGCGCACGGACAATTCATTACCGATCCCGATATTAGAGCTGCGCTTGGACAACGAAGTAAAATACTCTCGATTGGAGCTTACTTCTGCAGCCGAACAACGAATTCGCAATTGGGGATTTTTGGGCCTGGCCGCATTCCTCTTTATCATTATGGCAGCGCGGCTAAGAACGAGATGAATCTTCTTGCCTATCCGGTTTACACCCACACCCACTAGGGCTAGAATGGGCGCAAACCGGATATAGGGGAGCGCGCAATGGATGTTCTCGACCGCGCCGATCTCCCATTCCCGCATTCGCTACCCGAGTTCCAGCGACTTTTCCCCGATGATGCGGCCTGCGCCGCCTACCTGGAGAAAGCCCGCTGGGGAGACGGCTTTGCCTGCCCGCACTGCGGCACGGCGGGAGAGCCGTTCCACTTTGAAAACCGCCCTGGCGTCCTGCGCTGCCGCAAGTGCCGCCAGAACACCGGGCTGACGGTGGGAACAGTGATGGAGCGTAGCTGTCAACGGCGGAGCAAAATTAGTCCACCCGGGCGGAGCAAAACTAGTCCACTTAACGTTATGCGGTACGCGGTGTTGGGGGGTTGTCCCGGTAGTCCATAAGAGGGACCCGCGCTGCTGCGAGTAGCGCTTGCGTTACGCGGAGCGAAGCAGCGTGGGAGGTTCCTGTGGACCCACCGGGTCAACCATTGCACCGGCGGTTAAGCAGGTATTTTTGGGGATTTCCGCCGTTTTTGGCTTTGGTTGAGACGATAGCTCTCGCCGTTCATTTCCAGGATATGGACATGGTGGGTGAGGCGGTCCAGCAAAGCCCCGGTCAGGCGTTCCGAGCCGAATATCTCCGTCCACTCATCGAACGGCAAGTTGGAGGTCACCAGGATCGAGCCCCGCTCGTAGCGCTGGCTGAAGACTTCGAACAGCAGCTCGGCGCCGGTCTTCGAGAGCGGCACGAAGCCGAGTTCGTCGATGATCAGAAGGTGATACTTTGCCAGTTGTTTCTGCAGGCGCAACAGGCGTTTTTCATCCCTGGCCTCCATCAGTTCATGAACCAGGGCAGCGGCCGTGAGGAAGCCGACGGAGAGCCCCTTTTGGCAGGCCGCCAGACCGAGACCGAGGGCGATATGGGTCTTGCCGGTGCCTGAGTTGCCGAGCGCGATGATATTCTCACGACGCTCGACGTATTCGCATCGCGCCAACTCCAGAACCAGCATCTTGTTGAGCGATGCGATGGCCTTGAAGTCGAAGCTGTCGAGGCTTTTGACGGCGGGGAACCTGGCCTGTCTGATCCGCCGCTCGACCATGCGGCGCTCACGGTCGATCAGTTCCAACTCGGTCAGACGGACAAGATACCGCACATGGTCGGCGCCCTCGGTGGCGCATTGGCGGGCCAGCTTGTCGTATTCGCGCAGGAACGTCGGCAGTTTCAGGGTCTTGAGGTGATGGGCCAGCAACACTTGCGGCGTATCGGTCATGACGCGCCTCCACCCAACAAGCTCATATAACTGGCGGCGGCCGTGGTCGCCACGTTGGCCCGAGGCAGGTAGGGATAGATATCCAGGTTGAGTTTGGGCGGGCGTCGCTCGATACGGCACAGCACAAGGTGTTTGACGGCGTCGTAGCCGATCGCACCCAGGCGCAGGGCGTCCTTCACCGCGCCGTGAAGCACCTCGAGATCGAAGGTCTCCAGAAGCCGAAGGACCTGGACGTATTCCCGCTTGCCGGCCTTGCCCATGCGCGCCTCCAGGAGACGGCGCAGGGTTGGGAAGGCATCAGGCAGTTCCCATCCGGCTAGCGGCGCGGCCTGATCCAGGGCACCGATCTTGTGCTCCAGCAAAGGCAGGTAGTGGATCGGATCGAAGACCATATCTTCCCGGTCGTAGGAACGGGGGTGTCGGGCAATGATCCCGGTGCCGCAACCGATAACCACCTCGTGGACATAGCCACGGATCCAGACTTCCTGATGGCCGTAGGCGACGGGCACGGAATAGTCATTCGTCCGGTAGCGCACCAGGGACAGCGAGTTGACCCGCGTGCCCTGCTTGTCGCACGCGTCGAACGGTGCCGGCAGTGGCCTCTTCAACGCTTCGCGGTCACGCACAAACCGTTCGCCGATGCTCTCGCGGTGGCCGCGCAGGACGTTGCCTTGCCGGTTGCGGCATTGCTCTTCCAGGTGGCCATTGAAGGCGTCCCAGCTCGCGAACCGGGGAAGCGGCGTCATGAAGTTCCGCCGGGCATAGCCGACCACCCCCTCCACATTGCCTTTGTCGTTACCCTTGCCGGGACGGCCGTAGCGGTCCTCGAAGAGGTAATGGGACTGCAGCCCGCTGAACGCCCGCGTTCGTTGCCGCGTGCCATCTGACAAGATGCGCGACACCAGACACTTGTCGTTGTCGTAAAGAATCGATTGGGGAACGCCGCCGAAAAAAACAAAGGCTCTGTTGTGCCCGTCCAGCCAGGCCTCCGTCGCCGCCGCCGGGTAGGCCGCAACGAAGCAGGCATCGCTGTGGGGAAGTGTCATGACGAAAAAATGCGCCCGATACTTGACGCCGGCGATGATCGCATCCGCCTCGCCAAAGTCCGCTTGAGCATGGCCCGGAGGATGTGACAACGGCACAAACATCTCACGCCGACGAAGGCGCCGTTCCCGAACGTAATCCTTCACGACGGTCTCTTTGCCCGTGAAGCCATGTTCGTCGCGAAGGCGCTCGAATATACGCTTCGCCGTGTGGTGCTGCTTACGGTGAACCGTTCGGTCCTCCTCCAGAATACGGTCGATGATATCCGTGAAGGGGGCCAGTTTCGGGCGTTTCGGTGGCTGGCGTCGCCGATATCCCGGCGGTTCCGAATGCCGCAGCATCTTCCTCACCGTCTCGCGCGCAATGCCAAACCGACTTGCCGCCTCTCGCTGGCTCAGACCATCAACATGGCAGGCCAGCCGAACGCGCAGATATAGGTCCACGGTGTACATCCTCCCGCCTTCCATCTCAAAAAAGATCGAAGGCTACAGGTGGCAGAGTTTTACTCCGCCCGCGGCAGGGAAATCCCGCCGCTTCCGTGGACTAATTTGTCACCGCCGTTCTCAGGTCGACCAGCTATCTCGCAAACGTACCCACGCATTCTCGGGTTGAAATTGGATGGACTTGGTATGTCCGGCAAGCACAGGGCAGCACTGTCAATCCGGAAGCAAAGCTCCTTCTGTTGCAAAACGCATTTGACGAGGCTGGTTACAACCGCGTTGAGCTGAAGACCGATTCCCGAAATTTAGTATCGAATGCGGCAATCCGAAAGCTCGGCGCCAAAGAAGAAGGCGTATTGCGTGGGCATATGTGGATGCCGGCGGGGTATTGGCGCGATACGATCATGTATTCAATATTGAAAGACGAGTGGCCGGAAGTGAAACAGGCGCTGATCAAAAGGCTTGGGCGTGCGCCCTAATCGGATCAAGATTTTGGGTAACCAAATGGAGATGCCGGCGCGGGTGATGTCTATTGCCACATCGCTACTGCCACTCGATCCAGTGCCCGTGAGCGCTAGCACTAGCCAGCAAGCGCTCCTCTCCACCCGGCCAAATAGTGAGCGTTAGCCCAACACCTTCGTTAGAGACCCCCTCCATACGAAGCCAAGCCAGCGGCGCGTCCGCCGTCGCGTGCAAACCGACACGAGTAATATGTTTTTCAATGCGCTTCTGACGATCCGTTGGAAAATACTGAAAAGCGATCGAGTGCATTAGCACTCGTGTAATGCCGGTCTCGGGTTCGACCTCAAGGACAATTTCTAACCAATCGGCGGAATCCGCAGCATCTATTTGTGGCGGGTCGGCAGCGGCTATATCAATTGCTGTCTTGGTGCGCGCGAGCCGCTCCGCCTGATCCGGCCATATATAAGCGCGTAGGCGCTCCCGCCCCGCGGGGCTAGAGACATCCAACGGCATGAGATCAACACCTCTGCGCCGGACAATTACGACTTCCGCACCAGGGGGCGACGTCCCTCTCCATTCGGGTGTTAGTTGAAGCTGCGAGGACGATTTACCTGAATCCACCGTTCCCAAACGGTACCCATAAGAATCCAATATCAAGTTTAGGCCGCCGCTAGCACCCAACTCGAAGAGCGAGAGGGGCATCTTCGTTTCTGCCGCTATTACCAATAGACCCCTCATTAAAACAGCGGAACGCCCCACCTCATTGGTTTGCGGCGGAAGATCAAGCCAATTCAAAATCTCCGTTTCTTCTTCGATTAAAACATTCTCGATCACCTGCCACGCCGCTTCTTTGCTTGGTATCAAACTCGGCGGGTAAAGTGCTGTAAGTGGTGGTTTGTATTCACGCATTGCAAGAGCATGGAGCGCGCCTGCGAGACGAAGTGGCACCGAATCATTCATCGCATCGGGCTTGCCCTTCCAGCCCAAAATATGCGCACCAACTTTATTGTGGTCCGTCAACCGCTCGCCGATGACGTCACAGATTATCGCTGTGAAGGGCGAATTCATATTGCGGCAATATTCGGCCTGTTGCCGAAAGGCTGCGCGCACGGTTTCTGGAGAGCAGCTCGATTCCATTTTATGAGTCTAATGCAAAAACAGCCGAATTATCGCGCCGCTAATTCTCCCACTCATGCACTGGCGCGCCGGAGCTCTGATTCGAACAATAAGCCGCCATCATCTGAAAATAATCGCCGTCGCATTTTATCAATTGACGCCGCTGCCACGCCGCGCCGGTTTGGCCGGAATTTACGCGTGCCGCTATCACCCCAAGAAATAGATCAGCTTCCGAAGGCGCGATGTCGGCAAGACGAAGACCTTCGCGCGCAGCCGCGATCAAATCTCGCTCTATCAGCTGATCGACTTCCACTTCGCCTTTCTCCGGCCAGTCGAGTTTTGCCGACAGGCCGTTTCGGGCGGCGGCGTAAAAATTTTTTCTAGCCTGTCCGAAACTAAGCGCAGGATCTTGATCCCAATCATGCTCGACCATGTAAAAAATCAAACCAATATGGAAAGCAGTGCTCGCTACCATATCCAAGACGGACGGCCCGGCCGGAAACCCGCGGGTTTCAAAACGCAGATGCGGTCGCCCACTGTCTTCGAAGCCAACTAAGGGCCGGTTCAAGCGCCAAATCATTCCGTTTTGAAGTTGAACGTGGCGGTAGTCGTCTGGTGAATTATCAAAGAGGCACGGGAGAAGCGCCGGATAGCTTTCCGCATTCTCGGTAAAAAGATTGAGCAGTGACTCACTTGCGTAGCGCGAACCAAAGGTCACGCGCCGCATCCCTGCATCACTGCCCTGTAAATCAACTGCCTGCTCGAATAATGGAATGCGCGTTTCAGACCAAAGCTCCTTACCAAATAGAAAGGGCGCATTGACCGACGCAGCGAGAACCGGCGCGGAGGCCATAACCGAGGCATTAAAATAACGATGAATTTTTGAAATGGGCGTTTTCAGATGAATTTGAAACGACGTGGTTGCGGCTTCCAGCATCACGTCATGATGCTCCATTTTAAGATGCTCGGCGCCTTCAATATCGATGGTTAAGGGCACTCCACCGCGTTGACGCAAGACCTCGTTGTTTAGCGCGTAGTAACGCTTTAAGGCCGACATGTTCTTCAAATTAAGATCGGATTCGCGAATGGTCGGAAGCGTTCCGATCATAATAAGTTTGGCGCCCAAGCTGTTGGCTGCTTTATTTGCTTCTCGGATAAGTTCTTCGTAGGACGCCTGCACCAAAGAAAATACATTCCCTTCCAGTTTTCGCGGCGGGCAGGTGAGTTCAACATTGAATTTAGATAACTCGGGTATTGCGTCTTTATTTCCAAATGCCGTCAAAAACTGGTCGTTGACTGGGCTAGGGGAAAAATTGTGGTCAAGCAGCCAACTCTCGATTTCAAAACCGAGCGTAATTCCCTCGTTTGAAAAGCGGCCCTTGCCAACGGCCTCGCCAAGAAGCTTGGTCTCTACGCCAAGCCGCCGCTCGAACTCGACGGAATCTTCCGGGGCAAAGCTTGTCTTTGCGATTTCCTCGCCCATGCGATCTCCGTTGAAAGTGCGTCGCTCCGCGCCAGGTCGTTAGCGTTTTGAGAGCTTCATCAGCTTGTAGTTTCCAAAAATCTGATGGCGCGCCGTGTCGCCGGGGGCAATGCCAAGCTCGGCCGCTCGCCCCCCAGCCAGCTCGAGCACCGCGCTCACTGGGCCGAAACTTGGCACTCTCGCGTACGATAGCGGCGTTGTATTGGCCGCGATGCGGTGAATCGTGCCATCCGAACGGATGAACAACATATCAAGCGAAATAAGCGTGTTCCTCATCCAGAAGGCGCGCTCCAAGTCCACGTTGAAATCAAACAGCATGCCCTCGTCTGGAAGAACGCTCTGCCGAAACATCAGACCGCGTTGCTGTTCAAAGCGGTCATCCGCGAGCTCGATAATAAAATGATGGCTTTTCTCGAGCGTATCGATCGCTAGCGGCGATTGCGGGAGCGTAGGCTGCGGCCCGTCAATCCCTTGCGCATAGGCGAAAGAGCCGAAAGCGAATAGCGATAATATGACAATGGCGAAGCGCATGATGGTAGAAGTTTAGCCGATCAAGGCAGAAAATGTCGCCAGGAATAATGTCGCTGTGAATAATGTCGCTGGAAAAAAATGGCAGGGAACGGGCGCTTGTTAATCGTTGCTGCTTTCGCTGATGGGCCGAAGCCCGCCAAAAGGGCTGCGCCATGACCAAAGATGGTATTACACGGCGGAAACTTTTCGGGCTCCTTAAGAATTCGCCCGCGCCACCCCCGCCAAAAGCGCTCCCGGGCCTGGTGACACAAGAGGCAATCTATATCCACCGAACACCGGAGGGCCTTTCCTGTGCAAGATGGTCCGACCATATGCGGCGGGCGGGCTTTATTGTGAAAACGAAAGAAACAAACGATCTCAAGGCAATAAAGGAGCGACTGCGCGTTCCACCCGATCTTGCCGCCTGCCATACGGCGGAGCTTGCGGGTTACGTCATTGAGGGCCATGTGCCGGCAGAGGCAGTAAAACGCTTGTTCGAAGAAAAGCCTGATGCCAGGGGGTTAGCCGTGGCGGGTATGCCGGCGGGCGCGCCAGGCGTCGATTGTTTGGAGGAAGACACCTACGAGGTTGTGATTTTCGGCGCGAACCGCCGAGAGGTGTATATGAAGTTCGTCGGCATGCGCGCCATCGCCTAATTCAACAAAACGCCGTTGCCGAAGATCAGATGGCGAACCAGATCCCCACTTGCAATTCCAAGCTCCGCCGCGCCGCCGCCGCGGATTTCCAATACGCCGCGGGCCGGACCCTGCGAGAGGAGTGTTTCTTCCGAAAGCGGTGTGGCGTTCGCCGCGATATTGAGTATGCGGCCAGCCTCGTCGATGAAGATGATATCAAGGGGGATGTCCCGGTCGATGTTGAAAAGTTGAGGTAGGTGTCGCTCTCCTGGAGCCGTTAGGCTCCGGGTGCTGCAAACCCAAAAGGGAGAACGACACCATGGGAAATAATATCCGTAGTTCCAGCCGCCCGAAAGCCCTTGCCCCCTCGATTCCTATGCCGCCGCTGGCGGACGCGATGGACGCAGTCCATCTCAGCGTGGATCGGTTTTGTCTTCTGGCCGGGGTCGAGGCCTTGGCCGAGATGATGGAGGAGGACGCCACGACCGTGTGCGGGGCCCGACATCGCCGCCATGGGGACCGTCGAGGTTATCGCTGGGGCAGGACACATAGCGAGATCGGCTACCACGGCGGCAAAGTGAAGGTGGCCCGGCCACGGGTTCGTGACCGGGCGGGCAAAGAGGTGAGCTTGGAGAGTTGGCAGGCGCTACGCGATGGCAACCTGCTGCTCGAGTGGGCGCTCAACCTGATGGTGCTGAACGTGTCGACCCGCAAGTACCACCGCGCGGTCCGTCTGCCCGAGGGCGAGCTGGCGAAAGCGCGTGGCGACGGCACCTCGAAGTCGGCCGTTTCCCGGCGCTTTGTGGCGCTGTCAGGCAAGAAGATGAAGGCCTGGCTCGCCTCGGATCTCTCGGAACTCGACCTGCTAGTCATCCAGATCGACGGTCTGCATGTCGGCGACCATGTCCTGATGGCGGCGATCGGCGTCGATGGCAACGGCGACAAGCATGTCCTGGCCGTGGTCGAGGGGGCGACGGAGAACACGGTCGTCGTCCAGGCCTTGATCGACAATCTCCTCGCCAGGGGGCTCGATCCGACACTGCCGCGGCTGTTCATCGTCGATGGCGCGAAGGCACTCAGCAAAGCGATCCGAAACACCTTCGGTGTGGCCGCCGCCATCCAGCGCTGCCAGGTCCACAAGGGCCGTAACATCATCGAGCGCCTGCCCCAACATTTGCACGCGAGCGTCAAGAAGGCGCTCCGTCAGGCCTGGGACCAGGACGACGCAAACAAGGCCGAGCGGCTCTTGCGCAACCTGGTCCGGCGTCTGGAGCATGAGGAACCGGGCGTCTCGGGCAGCATCCTGGAGGGGCTGGAGGAGATCCTCACCGTCATCCGCCTCGGCCTACCGCACGAACTCCGGCGCTCGCTCGCCTGCACCAACATCGTCGAGAACGCGCTCGGCACGGTGCGCCAGGTCACCCGCAACGTCAAACGCTGGAGACACGCCGAGATGGCGCTCAGATGGACCGCCGCCGGCCTGCTGGAGGCCCAGAAAACCTTCCGTCGCCTCAAGGCCTATCGCCAGCTGCCCATCCTCCGAAATGCTCTCCAGGAACACTTGAGAAAGGCTCAGGCCGACAGTGCCATTGAAACCATCATGAAGGCAGCATAGCATCATCAACCAGCGACGCCTGCCCCACGAATTTCAACAGAGATAGGGACATCGCCACTGACAGAATCATTATCTACTTAGAGTTATCTACTCGGGATTATTCAGGCAAACATGGGAATCGCATCATGAGTCCAGTAGAGCTTATGTTGAAGGGTTATCGCCTTACGACGGCAGAAATTCTTTATCACCGTCCAGACTATCCGGCTTTGCTACAATCCTATATCTGGCAAAAATACGACCATTCGCCGCAGTTCCCTGTGCTCAACCGGTTTCTACGTTTCTGGGAAAGAAAACTGGACGGCAAGCTTCATTCGGTTCGTGTTGCTGCGGGTGGGCCGGTAGTGCCGGCCGGGCTTCGGCATGTGAGTGGCCAATTTACACTTCAATAGCGTGGCTACGGCTCGGCAAAACGAATTGGCTGTCCGGAACCGGCAGCTGCGACGTCTCCATCGCGCATCGCAACCGCGCCGCGTAAGATCGTCGCAACAGGCCAACCGGTGGTTTCAGCGCCTGCATAGGGCGTCCAACCACAACGCGATGCGATCCAATCATTTGAGATTTTTCGTTTCCCCTTTAGATCGACAATCGCAAAGTCTGCATCGAAGCCCGCAGCTAGCGCTCCCTTATTTGCTATCCCAAACACCCGTGCGGGCCCCTCGCCCGTAAGTTCAACTAATCGCTTAAGGCTAAGCCGACTGGCGTTCACATGATCGAGCATGATTGTGAGGAGCGTCTGAACCCCCGGCAGCCCCGATGGTGTCTGCGGATAAATACCGCTCTTTTCGGTCAGGGTGTGTGGTGCATGATCCGAACCCACGACGTCGATGAAGCCATTGTTTACAGCAGTCCAAAGCGCATCGCGATGGCAGGGTTTTCGCAATGGTGGATTCATCTGTGCCTGTGCTCCCAATTTCTCGTAACATTCCGGCGCGCTAAGAGTCAGATGTTGCACTGTGGCTTCAACCGTGGCGATATCCCGCGCGCCGGCAAGAAGGGGCAACTCTTGCAAGGTCGTCACATGCAGAATGTGAACACGCCGCTTTGCTTCGCGCGCTAAGCGCAATAGACGCTCGGTGGCCAGCCTGGCCGTCTCTTTGTCGCGCCATATGGCATGCGTCGAAGGATCGCCCGGTATTGCCAGCTTGAAGCGTTCGCGCAGGCGCATTTCGTCCTCGGCGTGAATACTGATCCGCCGTCGGCCGGCACGAAGTGCTCTAAGAATTTCGCCGTCTTCGGCAAGGAGCAGTTTCCCGGTTGACGACCCCATAAAAAGTTTTACGCCCGCAACTCCGGCAAGGCACTCCAATTCCGCAAGCTCTTCGAGATTGTCGCTGGTTGCTCCAATATAAAAGGCGTAGTCGCAATGCATGCTCGTTTCCGCACGTCCTAGCTTATCTTCCAGGGCAGCGCGCGTTGTCGTTGGCGGATTATTGTTCGGCATTTCGAAAACCGAAGTTACTCCGCCCATCACGGCAGAGCGGCTTCCAGATTCCATGTTTTCCTTGTGCTCAAACCCTGGTTCACGAAAATGCACATGCGTATCGATGATACCGGGCAAAATATGAAGCCCTTTGGCGTCGAAGGTTTCCACCGCACTCGCACTTGAAGAAACACCAATCTCAATAATCTTGCCGGAGCGCACACCAATATTTGCTTCACCCAGTCCACCAGACGAAACACAGGTGCCGCCACGGATGAGAAGATCGAAATGTTCGCTCACTGTTTGCTCTCTAGAACCGCCGTCACATCTCCTAAGGGCTCTACGCCCTCGATATGTGTCCGATGCCACAGCGCATAAAAAAGCAGATTCCAACACGCGCGTCCCATACGCTTCCTATCGCTTCCGCCAAGCGCGCTAAAAAGACGTTCGACCTTCTGCGGGTGACAAATTTCAGAAACACCCGGGTTTTTTGCTACAAGCGGCGCAAGCGTTTGGGCGCGGGACGCGATCCAATCCCAAACGGGGACAGTAAAGCCGCGTTTCTTGGAAAATGGATCGGCCTCCGGCAATGCCTGCGCCAGCCACCGACGCAGCAGGTATTTTCCTGTTCGGTTTCTTAACTTGAGGCGATCCGGCAGCCGAAAGGCGAGGTCCGCAACGATCGGATCCAAAAACGGCGTGCGTCCTTCTACGCCATGCGCCATGAGGCAGCGATCCAACTTCAAAAGGAGATCGTGGGAAAGCCAATCAGCGATGTCCGTTGCCTGCGCCGCTTGCAACCGCGACCAATTTCGACCCTGTGCCCCCTGCTCTGCTTCTGCAATGCCGTCGCGCCAGTGATTTGATTCCGTCCTAAGTACGCCGAGCCCGTCCAATGCTCTGCGTGCATACATTTGGCGTCCCCCGAAGAGCTTCGAGCGACCCGCTCGGCGGTAACGGCCATAACCGGCAAATAGCTCGTCTCCGCCTTCACCGGAAATGACGACTTTGAGCTCCTTCGCAGCCGCACGGGCCAGTAAATAGGTCGGAACGATCGCGTAGTCGGCAACCGGATCATCCATTGCGGCGGCGATCGCGGGTAGATTGTCCCAAAAATCGCCTGCAGTAACGGCAATCTCAACATGCTCGGCACCTACCGCTTTCGCGACGCGCTTGGCGTGATCACGTTCGTCGGCAACCGCTGTTCCGGGGAACCCCGCAGTGAAAGCGCGCACCGGTCTGTCATTAAGCCGTGCCATGCACGCTAGCAGAGCAGAGGAATCAATACCGCCCGACAGAAACATCCCATAAGGCACATCTGAACGTTGGTGTATATTTACACTGTCCATCAGCGCGTCATCGAGGAAGTTCAACGCTTCATCTTCGGCAATATCTCTTGGCGGGCCGTCGGGGAGCGAGCTGGCCCTTTGCCGATTTGCGATCCGGCCAGCTTTCACTTCTAATGACTCGCCAGGAAGGACCCGGTGAACACCATCGAAAATTGTGTTTCGGCCGGTCGTAAACTGAAGCTGCAATAATTGAGTTGCGATCTCGCTGTTTATTCTCGGCTCCAGCAGACCTGTCGCAAAAATTGCTTGGGGTTCAGAGGCAAAGGCGAGGCCATTATTCGTTTCGGCGTAATAGAGCGGCTTGATGCCGAACGGATCGCGAGAAAGATACAGTGAACCTTTAGACGGATCGGCAAGGGCTAACGCATACATTCCTCGAAGACGTTTCGTGAACCCAGCGCCGTCTCTTTGGTAGGCAAATAATGGAACTTCGCAATCGGACTTTGTCGCGAACCGCGCATCCGAATACTCCTTACGTAACTCAAGATAATTGTAGATTTCGCCATTTGCGACCAACACCGTGCCACCTGGACCAAAAAACGGTTGATCGCCCGTTTCCAGATCGATTATAGCAAGTCTTGTCTGGGCAAGTCCCAAACCATCGGCGGCATGAGATCCCGTACCGTCTGGCCCTCTATGCGCCAGCGCATGGGTAAATTTTTCCAATACCGCATCAGGCAAAACCGATCCATCTGTGGTTTGGTAGCCCGCTATTCCGCACATTTGGTTTCACGCTTTGACCGTAGGGACTCCAAAAGAGCGAGGTACTGACTGGCAATAACCTCTTCCGAAAATTCATTTGAAATACGCTTTCTACCGTTTTCCACTAGCTTAGCTGCGAGCTCCTTGTTGGAGACGAGTGTACGAATACCCGAAGCGAGCGCCTCAACGTCATCAACAGACGTCATGATGGCGTCTTCGCCGTTGCGCACCAGCCATGCCGGCCCGGTAGCATCGGTCGTCACAAGCGGCGTCCCGTAGCCCCACGCCTCGACCACGACATTGCCAAACGGCTCTTTTCGCGAGGGGTACACACAGACGTCAGCCGCTTTAAACAATGCGGCCTTGTCCATTCGCCAGCCAAGAAATTTCACCCGCTCCGACACACCAAGATCACGAGCAAGTTTTTCTAGATTCCGGCGCTCCTCGCCCTCACCGGCAATCCAAACCCATAGGTCGGGAACCATAGCTGTGGCTCTTACGAGAACATCCAGCGCCTTGTTCGGATGAAACCGACCCAATGCTAGGGCCAAAGGCGCTCCTTCGGGGGTATTTAGCGAAGCACGGCTTATCGGCGGCGCCTCATCAATGCGCGGGAAATTTGGAATATGGAATACCCGCTCGCGTCTCCAGCCCCCCTCGACTACGTAGCGAACCAAGTCAGGGGCATTGCAGATCAGATAGTCGCATCGCTTGAAATATTTCAGACTGTAATAGCCGCCCAATCTTCCGATTAGCGTATAATTGCCGCGCGGCATGTACGAGGACGCACGCCCCGCAAATGTGAGCACGACATCCGGGTGGAATGCATTAGTGATTTTTCGCAAGCGGCTGGTCGTCCACAAATCTGTGGGGCCGCCAAATTTTGCTGTGTCGTAAGAAATTCCCGCTTGAGCGAGGTCGCTCGTGTGAACGGGGCTATCGCGTAGAACGGCATGTACAGCCAGTCCACGGGCGTGCAACGCCCGATTGAGGGTGACGAAAAAGGCTTCCGCCCCGCCAACTCGGCTGCCCCCCATTGCTGTGAGCAATCTAAGACTCATAGGCCCGATTTAGCGGAGTTTTGTCAGAACCGCGAGAGCGTGGGCCCGCCCTTTCCTCTTGCAAGTGGTAGAGCCCGGTCTTAGGTCAGTTCCATGCAACACCAGACAACCTTAAGCGACCGATCTGTTCTTGTGATCTCAGGGCCGCAGGCGACCAGTTTCCTTCAAGGCCTCATTACAAACGATATGGGGCGGCTTGAGAGCGAGAGCGCCATCTACACAGCTCTTCTGACGCCACAAGGCAAGATACTGTTCGATTTCATTGTGGCGAGGAGCGGCGATGACCACTTCCATATTGACTGTGCCACAACGCAGCGGGACGCACTTGTTAAGCGCCTCGGCCTCTACCGACTTCGGGCCAAGGTGGAAATAGCGGAAGCGCCCTTAGCCCTCGCCGCGGCATGGGGCGGGGAAAAACCGCCAGCCCTACCCGATGAAGGGATGATTTTCACCGATCCGCGCCACCAAAAGCTAGGGCAAAGGATCATTGCACGCCCTGAGATCTTGAAGCAGCATTTTGCAGCCGACGATGGAACCTATCGAGCGCATCAACTTGGGCTCGGTATTCCCGATAGCGCCGATCTCCCCCCGGACACGATGTTTCCGCTCGACGCAGGGTTTGAAGAATTGAGCGGCGTCAGTTTTGACAAGGGTTGCTATGTCGGCCAGGAAGTTACGTCCCGAATGAAACACCGGGCGAGCGCTCGCAAACGATTTTTTATCGTCGAAACGGACAAGGTGTATCCTCAAGGTGCTTCGGTAGAAGCAGGCGGTCGTGAGGTCGGCAAATTGGGCACTCATGCCGGAAGATTAGCGTTGGCGCTTCTGCGATTAGATCGCATCACAGACGCAAATAAAAAAAACGTTCCGATCACTATCGCGGGCAACAATGTTATTCTTCGGAAACCGGTTTGGTTGGATGCCTCGATCGAATAATTCTGACAAAACACAAATGATTTTGTGATGACAGTGAATAGATTAAACAATCAAATCTGCCCTTGGCCGGGAGATGACCCTCTCTACCGTGCCTATCACGACGAGGAATGGGGCGTGCCGGAATATGACGATCGGGCGCTATATGAAAAACTCGTCCTTGACGGCTTTCAGGCCGGACTCTCCTGGATCACAATTTTGCGAAAGCGTCAGAATTTTCGCCGTGCTTTCAATGGCTTCAGTCCACACAAGATCGCCCGCTACGGCGAAAAACAACGCGCTCGCCTTATGAGCAATGCCGGAATTGTTCGATCTGGCGCCAAGATCGACGCCACTATTAAGGGCGCGAGTCTATGGCTTGAAATCATGGAGAACGAGCCCGGCGGGTTTTCCGAACTCGTTTGGAAACATGTCGACGGCAGGCCGAAGGTCAATCGCTACCGCACGATGAGACAAATTCCGGCGCAAACCGCGATGAGCGAGGGTCTTTCGAAAGAATTAAAACAACGGGGATTCAAGTTTGTTGGTCCGGTGATCGTCTATGCCTTTGCACAAGCAGTTGGAATGGTGAACGATCACCTTGTTGGATGCCCGCGGCACAAAGCCTGTTCTAAAACTGCTGCTTAGCCGCGTCCGCGATAAGGCGACACGCCGGGATCGGAAAGCCATGCATCCTTCGGTTGATTCCCTGCCTGCCAGAAAACGTCGATGGGGATGCCACCGCGCGGGTACCAAAAACCGGCAATCCGAAAGAATTTCGGCTTAATTTCTTGAACAACTCTCTTGCCGATCATGATCGTGCAATCTTCATGAAACGCTGCTTCATTACGAAAGCTCATTAGATAAAGCTTGAACGATTTCGATTCGAGTAGTTTTGCACGCGGGCAATAATCGATCACGAAGTGCGCGAAATCCGGCTGACCGGTAATCGGACAGAGCGTCGTGAACTCGGGTGCTGTGAAGCGCACAACATAATCGGTGCCCGTATGCGGGTTGGCAACCGCGTCCAACACCGCGGTTTCGGGCGTGGCGGGAACTGCCACCTTGCGGCCCAATTGCAGCGTGGTTTTGCGTTTAGGTTTTACTTTTCTTCGTACTGGCATGACTGTCCATAAGATGGCCGCGAGAGCCTTACTCGGCACACCTCCGGCAATTTCTCCTTCGCTCGAACAAAAATGTGGCGTGCAAGATTTTCTAACGTTGGCAGTGACAACCCCTCAATCTCGTTCAGGAGATGATGGTCCAATTCGCTGCGAATTGCGCCAAGCACCTCGTTGATTTCTTCAAAATCGCGGACCCAACCCATTTTCGGATCCGGCTCGCCGCGGAGCGTAACCTCGGCATAGAAGCTATGACCGTGCATACGCCGGTTCGTTTCGCCGGCGCCTTCGAGAGAATGCGCGGCGTCAAACCCAAATTGCTGTGTAATTTCAACCATAGGCCTATTCAGTGGCTTGCTTATTGACGGGGCTTTGGCAGGCAAGAAGCAGCGCGTCAAGCGCAGATCTTTAGGGTATTCCGAGCAGTTTATGGGTTTGAAGGCTCAGGCGCCATTGAGGATGGGCCATACAATATTCCGCCGCAGCGGCCATGTTATTCCTTAAATTCGGGCCGTCCATGGGCTGCAGAAAATAATTTACAAATGAGAGGCCTTCATAGCGTTCAGGTTCTGCTCCTAATTGCGGGTATACCAATTTTAGCTCATTGCCGCTCTGCGCGACGAAATCTGCGCCCGCTTTGGGACTAACGCAGACCCAGTCCACTCCCTTCGGTATGGGAAGGGTCCCATTTGTCTCTATCGCGATTTCCAATCCACATTCATGCATGGCCTCAATCAACGGCGCATCGAGTTGGAGAAGCGGCTCACCGCCGGTGCAAACGACATAAGGCGTTTCAGAGTTCTCCACAGGCCATTTGTCGGCAACGGCGCGCGCAAGATCATGCGCCTGATCAAATTTTCCGCCGCCAGGCCCCTCGGTCCCAACAAAATCCGTGTCGCAAAATTTGCAGACGGCCTCCGCCCGGTCCGCCTCGCGTCCCGTCCATAAATTGCAACCTGCAAAGCGCAGGAATATCGCAGGACGCCCCGTGCGCGCACCCTCTCCCTGCACACTCAAATAAACTTCTTTGACCTGGTAACTCATACGCCATCACCACGATATCGCGCATACCCTCCCGCGCGCAGCTCACAAGCGGGACAGGACCCACAGCCATAGCCCCAAAGGTGCCGCTTTGTTTTCTCGCCCCGATAGCAGGTCACTGTTTCTTCAATAATGAGATCGAGCAATTGCCCACCGCCCAATGACTCGGCAAGACGCCATGTCCCAGCCTTGTCGATATGCATCAGCGGCATATGCAATTGAATGGGTTCTGCGAGGCCGAGCGCCAAGGTTTTCTCCAGCGCAGAAATGGTTTCGCTTCTGCAGTCCGGATAGCCCGAATAATCCGTCTCGCACATCCCGCCCACGAAATCGCAAATATTTCGGCGCATTCCAAGGGCCGCGGCAGCCGACAAGAAAAGAATGTTGCGTGCAGGAACAAATGTCGTTGGAATATCTTTCTCTCCCATTTCGATGGCAACATCGTCGGTCAGAGCCGTCCCGCCGATTTCGGCAAGAACATCGAGCGAAAGAACGCGATCAGGTCCTAACTTACCGCTCCACGCGGGAAACAGCTCTTGCAATTTCTTGCGGATAATGGGTCGCGCAATTAGCTCTGCGTCATGACGCTGGCCATAGAAAAAGCCAACCGTCTCGACTTCCTCGAAATTTTCAAGCGCCCATGCCAGGCAAGTCGTCGAATCTTGCCCACCGGAGAACAACACTAGAGCGCTACTGCCAATCATGGAGGATCATTTAGCGCAGGGCCATCGTTTGAGCGAGCCCTACGCACGGTCGGGCGCCCTAGCAACGCTTCTCGCAACCGCAAACGCCTCCTTGTTACCGAAAGTGGCTAGTGAACCATGAAGACAGGCAATTTGGCATGCGCGATGACATGTCTAGTTACGCCGCCTATTAGGCTCTCGCGTATGCGGCCATGGCCGTAACCTCCAGTCACCAATAAGTCAGCAGTATCCATCGCCGCGTCGAGAAGGACCTCACCGGTGCCGCGTGCGCCCCTGTCGATCACGCGTTCAGTGCTCGAAACGCCATGAAGCGCAAGATACTCGCGCAAAGCATCGGTTGGCTGAGGCGCCGCCGTTCCGCGCCGCACGCTCAAAATCTCAACGCTGTCGGAACGGATTAGAAAGGGAAGCGCCGCGCTTACGGCTTGCGATGCGGCCGTCTTGCCATCCCAGCCGATTGCAATGCGCTTGGTAAAATTCTGTTGAAATTCTCCGGTAGCTAGTAGCGCCGGGCGATCGGTTTCCGTGAGCGTCTGAACGAACGCGTCGGCAAGCCCGATGTTGTCACCGTCCTGAAGCGGCCCGAATACCACTATATCCGACAAGCGCGCGGCTTGGGTCATTTGATCACTCAAATTTCCCTGAGCCTGATGAAAAGACAGCGTCACGCGATCTGCGCGCGCCGGAACGGATACACTCTCGACTCCCTCCTTTGTGCAAACTGCACTGAGGGTCTGCTCTACTCTACGAGCTGCCTCTTCAGCGGCGTCGCGGCTGGCGCTGATGACTTCGTCAATCACCGCGCCTGAAACCCCATCGCTGAAAAATGCGATTGCTTCGGCAAGATCGGGACGCACAAAAATTGCAACCACGTGAGCACTGAACGGTCGCGCTACCGCAACTGCATATCGGAGTACGGCTTCGTCGCGGACACCACCGGTAACGGAAGCCAATATTTTTGCAATGGCCATGGCACTCTCCATTCGATGCACAGCAATATTGTAGCAGCTTCGTCTACCGCGCAATTCAGTGCAACCAAAACAACTATGGCGCCTGGGCCATCGCCTAATCGGTACCAATTGCGCTAGACATCGCTAGGAGCGGTTGAGGATAAAGCATGGCCAATTCGAAAAAACCGCGCTCTCCGCGCGCCTGGCAGCGCATGCTGGGCGGTCGAAGGCTCGACCTGCTCGATCCCTCCCCGCTAGATATTGAGATCACAGACATCGCACACGGCCTTGCCCGCGTTGCGAGGTGGAATGGCCAGACAAAAGGTGTGCATGCGTTTTCTGTGGCGCAGCATTGCCTCCTTGTTGAGCAGATCGCCAGTGAGCTCAGGCCAAGAGCGACCCGCGAATTTCGGCTTGCGGCGCTGCTGCATGATGCGGCGGAGTATGTCGTCGGTGATTTAATTAGCCCATTCAAAGCCGCCGTGGGCTTTGATTATAAAGACCTTGAAAACCGGCTCAGCCGTGCAATTCATCTGCGCTTCGGCTTGCCCCAGGAAAGCCCTCCCGCCGACGTCAAACTCATTAAGCGTGCCGATCACTACTCAGCCTATTTTGAAGCGACACAACTTGCCGGCTTCAGCATAACAGAGGCCCGGCGATTCTTCGGCACTCCGCGACGCGTGAAAGCGCCTCGGCTCTCGCCATTGAGGGCAAATGAGATACAAAAGCTTTATCTCGACACTTTTAAGCGCCTCAGTTGAGCTGATCATGAACTGAGTGGACCAAAGAATGGAACCAACAAAAAAAGCCTCCAGAAAACGGGTTGCATCGAACAAAAAAAACAACAAGCCGCAGACAGTGCTGGTTGGGCTATCCGTTGCGATCGTGTCTATCAGTGACGACCAACCCCGTGTCCTGATTGTGGAACGCGATCACGCTGCGGACGCCATTCCGTTTGGAAATTTCGATCCTGTAGAGCATCGAACGCTAGACTCCGGCCTTTTAAAATGGGTTGAAGAGCAGACCGGTCTGCAACTTGGTTATGTCGAACAGCTCTACACTTTTGGCGATCGTGGTCGCCATACGACGCATATTGGCAAAGGACCGCGCATACTTTCTGTTGGCTATCTTGCGCTAACCCGAAGCGATCGCGTACTTTCGGCGCCGGATTCGCAGTGGAGGGATTGGTACGCCTATTTCCCTTGGGAGGACTGGCGCGAGACAAAACCGGAGATAATTCATTCACCGATCATGCCGGCGCTTGCAAAATTTGCCGCTAATGGCAAGGGCGCTAGACAAATCGCGCAGCGTCGCGCGCGGATACGCCTATGCTTTGGAACCAAAGACATCGCGTGGGACGAAGAAAAAGTTCTGGAGCGCTATGAGCTGCTTTACGAAGCTGGCCTCGTAGGCGAAGCCCAAAAGGATCGCGGCTTAGACTTGGCAGCCGATAAAGCGCTTGGACGCATGATGATGTATGACCACCGCCGAATCCTTGCTACGGCGATGGGCCGTTTGCGCGGTAAAATGAAATACCGTCCGGTTGTTTTTGAGCTCATGCCGCCAGAATTCACGCTACTCGAGTTACAACGAACTGTCGAAGCGATTTCCGGCATTCGCCTGCACAAACAAAATTTTCGTCGCCTTGTTGAAAGCCAGGGGCTTGTTGAGGGAACGGGCCGCTTTTCACAGCGCGGCCGCGGCCGGCCTGCAGAACAATTTCGATTTCGTAGAGACGTCGTTCGCGAGCGCCCGGCTCCAGGCTTTCGCTTGGGTTCGCGTTCGCCTTCGAAGCAAAAATAGGAGGCGCGGCAATTTCTTGAAGCGCGGTGGAATCTTACTCAAATCAAAGGTTTATGAATTCCAACGACTGAATTGGCTCGCGGACCGCACCATTACGATTCTGCTCTGCCAGACTCTCGCCGTCATACCCTCCAAAATAGACCCTGAGACCTGGTGTGACAGAGTTGACGTTTGGGCCTCCGCCTGGGGTGTCAGTGTAGGTATAGCCTGCATAAAGGCTTAGCGGCAGCACGGCGGCCATCAAATATTCCGCGTTCGCCGAATAATCGAGCACATTGCCCCCTGCTCCCTGGATATCCGTAACATCGACACGCCCCGCCAATGCAAGATTGGGCGTCGCATAAATACGAAGGCCGCCGCCATAATAGCCGCCCTTGATGCCACTGCCATCGAATAGACCGCCACGCCCCACAAGCCAAATGGTGTCCGTGACATAGGCTTCGCCAAACAGCCCATAATTGACGTAATCGATCGTCGTGTCTGCGCTCGAAGCATCCACATATCCAATGGTCGCACCGAGCACACCCTGGCTGGCACGCCAAAACAGCGAGCCGGCAATATTCCAAATATCTACGCTGCTACCTGGTGAGGTATCGAACTGGCCATAACTTGCATTGCCCTGCGCATGTAAGCCGGTCGCACCAAGACCGACTACAATATCGCCAGTAGTGCTCCATCAATTAGCTTCGTCCCCGCCGTCACTAACAAACGAACGGCTGTACTCTGCCCCTAGCGAGCCGCGCAATTGGGGCACGCCTTGGGCCAAGACAACGCCCGAATAGGCGGTCGCAGCCAAAAGGCCCATTCCAATACCCGCTAATTTTCCGTAGATCACCGTGGTGATTCCCCCAAGACGACGGAGATAGAGGTCTTTGGATGGGATGAACTTGGTTAACAAAAGGGAAATGGACAGGTTTCAGGTGTAAAATGGTTTGAATTCGTCTAATAGCCGTCTAAGCTTGGCGGCGTCGGCCTTGAACCGGCTTTTTTCATGTAATATATATACTCATATAGAGCATAAATAAGGTACGAAGATGACTTACACCCCCTTGGCCTACACACCGGACATCGCTCGAGCGACAGCTGCTTCCTACGCCAAGGTCGCAAAAATTATTCCTGTAATCGAATGGCCCACTTTCGCGCCTTATATTGCCAGGATTAATGAGCTCAAGCGCGAAAAAGACGCGGTCATACTTGCGCATAATTATATGACGCCAGAGATATTCCATTGTGTTGCAGATTTCGCGGGTGACAGCCTGCAACTGGCGCGCGAAGCCGCGAAAACCAATGCCAAAATCATCGTTCAGGGCGGTGTCCACTTCATGGCGGAAACTTCAAAGATTCTGTCACCGCAAAAAACGGTGCTAATTCCTGATGAGCGCGCCGGATGCTCGCTAGCGGAGTCCATCACCGCTGCCGATGTTCGCCTTTTGAAACAAAAATACCCGGGCCTACCAATTGTCACCTATGTGAACACCTCGGCGGCAGTCAAAGCCGAATCCGATATTTGCTGCACCTCTTCCAACGCCGTCGCCATAGTGGAGGCCATTGCACGCGAACGAGGCGTCGACACGGTTCTCATGATCCCCGACGAATTTCTTGCGCAGAACGTTGCCGCGCAGACGTCCGTCAAGATCATCACCTGGAAGGGCCGCTGCGAAGTCCATGAGCGGTTTACTGCGGACGAAATACGCGGCTATCGCGATGCAAACCCTGGCGTCATTGTACTTGCCCACCCCGAATGTCCGCCAGAGGTGATTGCCGAGGCGGATTTTGCCGGTTCGACGTCGGGTATGATTTCTTATGTTGGAGACAAGCGCCCGCGCCGCGTGGTGTTGGTCACGGAGTGCTCCATGAGCGACAATGTTGCGGTTGAGTATCCAGATGTCGAATTCATCCGCCCGTGTAACCTCTGCCCGCACATGAAGCGCATTACGCTTCCTGCAATTCTCAATGCGTTAGAAACAATGAGCGTTGAAGTAGTGGTAGACCCGGAAGTGGCTGAGCGCGCCAAAGCCTCTGTTGAGGCCATGCTACGTGTCCTGCCTGCGCCTAAAGTGCGGGAGGCAGCGTAACAAATTGGGCGCAGCCCCCGATAATATAATCGATACTGACGGCGCACTTATATTGGGTGGCGGAGTCGCCGGCCTGTTTACTGCACTTAAACATGCGCCGATGCCTTCGCTTGAGGTTCCTTCCACCACGCGGATCGACTCCAATGCGTGAAACCACAATTGACCATCCAGGATTAGTTATCTGATGATTTCAACGCTGCCCAACAACAGCCCGCCGCCGGACTTTCTTTTGGAGCCGATCGTTCGTAATGCGCTCGTTGAAGATTTTGGGCGCGCTGGCGATCTCACAAGCGATCTTTTGTTGGATGCCAAACAATCGGCTAAGGCCGTAATAGTCGCACGCGCAAAGGGCGTTTCCTGCGGCTTAGTTGCTGCTGCAATCGCGTTCCGTGTCGTCAATCCTTCAGTGCGGTTGAATGTCCGCAATCCCGACGGCAGCTTCATTGAAAAAGGTACAGCCATCGCAGATTTGGAAGGCCCAGCCAGTGCCATTCTTTCAGCTGAACGCGTCGCGCTCAATTTTCTTGGTCATTTGTCCGGTGTTGCGACGGCAACCCGCGCACTCGTGACACGGGTTGACGGAACGAAGGCACGGATCGTTTGTACGCGAAAGACAATTCCAGGACTAAGAATCTTGCAAAAATATGCGGTGCGGTGTGGCGGTGGGTTCAACCATCGTTTTGGTATGGATGACGCTGTGCTGGTGAAAGACAATCACATTGCCGCGGCCGGCGGTCTGGAGCCAGCCGTCTCCCGCCTAAAAAATCAGCTCGGACATATGATCAAAGTGGAAGTAGAAGTCGATACACTAGATCAACTTGAAACGGCGCTGCAGCTCGGAGTCGACACAATCCTCCTCGACAATATGAACCCTGAGCTGCTACGCCGCGCGGTCACGCTCACAAATGGCCGCGCCATCCTCGAAGCGTCGGGGGGGATAACTTTGGAAACTGTTCGGGAAGTCGCAGAAAGCGGCGTCGACTATATTTCGTCAGGGGCCATCACGCACAGCGCTGTCAATCTCGATCTTGGTCTTGATTTCGAGTGACGACGGCGGAATAAGCGTTGGATCATAGGGCATAACTTTTCCATCCGGCAATAATACGCCCGAACGCAAAACAGGGTTCCCACCAATTTCGGCTTTGGCGCGCACCAGCGGCGCTTGGCGATAGAAAATGTGGTTGCCGATTTGTCGCGTGCGCAGCATCGCGCCTGCCCAATCCGGCGAAACCTCAACGGTATGATAGTTGGTTGCACGGTCGGTTTGGCCGCCTAGCCTTATGGTTCCCGCCATGATCCGAGACGCCAACTGACGAGAACGCTCCCAGGTTTTCGCGGTTTTTTGCTCCGCTATGGAGCCATCGCAGGCGTAAGAGAATTGGCACAGCTTGTCGCCCCGGTCCGTGCCTTCATAAACGACCCCGCAAATCGTATTGGGATAGTAGCGACTGCGAACCCGCTGAAGGATAACTTCGGCGACGGCTTTTTCACCCTCGGCGCCTTCACTGCGCGCCTCGTAATACATGGCTTCGGCAAGGCAGTATTGATCGTGGCTATGCTGCACCGACGCGAGTTCAATCGGTGACTGTGCTAGCGGCGCAGTCGCATATTCTTGAACGACCGCAATGGGCACACCGTCAATCTTATAATTGTCAATGGCTACAGCGGCCGAAGCAGTAGCAAGCGCGACAAAAACCGCTCCCACCACGACACGATCCGCGCGCAGGCACGTTGCAACAATTCCTGTTGTCATTTCGGTCCTTAAAAAACAAATTCAACCAACAACATCAGGTCGCGCTGCCCCACCTTATTATTCGCGACCGGATGGCGGTTGCTACCAGCGCCATTGTCGTTCGTCAATAAAAACAAGACGGTCTGGCAGCACAACGCACTATTGGCACAGCCAATGATTTAAAATGTATAAGATTCTTTCGCCAAAAAAACGTGAAAGTTTCCTAATCTTTCTCACGTGATTCCCTAAGCGCGGAACTCCGTGGATCGCTAAGCGCGGACTGGGCCGCAGCAAGCCGCGCTATTGGAACGCGATAAGGTGAGCACGAAACATAATCGAGCCCTATTAGTTCACAAAATCGAATTGTGTCGGGGTCCCCGCCATGTTCGCCGCATATTCCAAGTTTTAGATCTTTGCGGGTTAAGCGTCCGCGCTCGACCGCAAGCTTCATCAGAACGCCGACGCCTTCCGTATCGAGGGAGACAAATGGATCACGTTCTATAATCGCCTGCTCGATGTATTCACTTAAAAAATTCCCTGCATCGTCGCGGCTTAGTCCAAGTGTTGTTTGCGTTAAATCGTTTGTACCGAAACTGAAAAATTGAGCCGTCTCCGCAATTGTTCCCGCCATTAAGGCGGCACGCGGCAATTCGATCATGGTTCCAATTTGATACTCCGGCGCGCGGCCCCTCTCCTCTGCAATTTCGCGGGCCACATCAGCAATCCGTGACGCCAAAAAATCGAGTTCGGACTTAAAGGCCACCAAAGGCACCATGATTTCAAGGTGAACCGCCTTACCAGCCTCGTCTTCGACCTCAAATGCGGCCTCGAAGATCGCTCGCGCCTGCATTTCGTAGATTTCTGGATAGGTTATCGCGAGGCGGCATCCGCGATGGCCGAGCATCGGGTTAGCCTCGGACAGTGCGATAACCCTTGCGCGGAGCTTTTTCGGATCGGCGCCGGAGCTTTTCGCGACCTCAGCAATTTCTTCATCCGTATGCGGAAGAAATTCATGGAGCGGTGGGTCGAGTAGACGAATTGTGACCGGAAGTCCGCTCATGGCGTGAAATATGGCCTTGAAATCTTCGCGCTGCATCGGAAGAAGTTTCTTTAGCTCAGCTTTGCGGCCGTCAAGATCATCGGCAAGGATCATTTCCCGCACCGCGAGAATACGATCGGCGTCGAAAAACATGTGCTCGGTACGGCAAAGTCCGACGCCTTCCGCGCCGAATTTTCGCGCGGTGATACAGTCCGCCGGCGTCTCCGCATTGGTTCGAATTTTCAGCCGCCTCTTTTGGTCCGCCCAGCCCATGAGCTTTGCAAAATCTCCGGTGAGTTCTGGATGGCGCATCGGAATGCGCCCCCGATAGACGTTGCCGACAGCGCCATCGATGGTGACAATTTCGCCGCGTGCGAGCATCAGATCACCGATCGTCATCGTACCTTGCGCCGCATCGACCTTTAGCGCGCCCGCGCCGGTTACGCACGGACACCCCATACCCCGTGCCACAACCGCAGCGTGGCTGGTCATGCCTCCGCGCACAGTCAGAATGCCTTTTGCGGCATGCATGCCGTGAATGTCCTCAGGGCTCGTTTCCAAGCGCACAAGGATAACGTCGCGTCCATCGGACGCCGCACGTTCCGCGTCGTCTGCGCTAAATACGATTTCGCCGGTTGCTGCGCCGGGAGACGCCGCGAGACCCGAGGCGATCACGTCTTTTGGTGCGTCAGGATCAAGGCTTGGATGCAAGAGTTGATCTAGTGCGGCCGGATCGACCCGTAGCACCGCTTCTTCCTCCGAGATGATCTTTTCATCGACCATTTCAACTGCAATTCGAAGGGCCGCCCGCGCGGTTCGTTTTCCGGTGCGGGTTTGCAGCATCCATAACTTTCCTTCCTGCACGGTGAACTCAACGTCTTGCATGTCGCGATAATGGGATTCGAGGTTGTTCGTGATTTGGGAGAGCTCTGCGAACGCAGCGGGCATTTTCTCTTCCATGGACGGCCGTTTGCCGCCCATTGCTTCGCGCGCACGCTTGGTGATTGATTGCGGTGTGCGAATGCCGGCGACGACATCTTCGCCTTGCGCGTTGATCAGGAATTCACCGTATAGCACGCGCTCACCCGTCGAGGGATCACGCGTAAAGGCGACACCCGTTGCCGAGGTCTCGCCCCTATTGCCAAATACCATCGCCTGTATGTTGACGGCAGTACCCCAGTCCTCCGGAATATTATGTAGGCGGCGATAGGTTTTGGCACGCGCGCCACTCCAAGACTCGAACACAGCGCCAATCGCACCCCAAAGCTGTTCGTTCACATCGTCAGGAAACGGAGCGCCCAAACTTTCCAATACTTCGGTCTTATAAAGATCGGTAATTTTCTTCAGGTCATGGGCGGAAAGTTCAGTATCGAACTCGATGCCTTGCATTCCCTTTTCGCTTTCCAAGATTTCTTCAAAAAGCGAATGCTTCAATCCCAAAACGACACTGGAATACATCTGCACGAAACGCCGATAGGCATCGCAGGCGAAACGCTCGTCGCCGGTCAATTTTGCCAGTCCCGCAACGGTTTCGGGATTGAGTCCGAGATTCAGAACCGTATCCAACATCCCGGGCATGGACGTGCGCCCCCCCGAACGAACCGAAACCAGAAGCGGATTCTCCGGATCGCCGAAACGCCCATCACTAAGCTCACTGATTTTCGACATCGCGGACTCGACAACTTGCTTCAGGTCGTCGGGATATTCTCGGCCATGCTCGTGCAAATAGGTGCAGACTTCCGTCGTAATGGTGAAGCCAGGGGGAACCGGAAGTCCAAGATTAGTCATTTCGGCTAGGTTCGCACCTTTGCCGCCAAGAAGTGCGCGCATTTCCGCGCTGCCTTCGGCTTTCCCTGCGCCGAAACCGTAAAGCATTTTCGTCATAAGCCCCGGTCCTATTCGTCAGGGTGCGGTCCCGTTCCTCCGGGGGCGTAGCCAAACCCTAGATTTTATTTTGTCATGGTCCGTGTAGACATTGTGAGGACCAATTGACGCTACCCCTCAACTTTGGAGAAATCCGCCACATGATGAGCGGTTTCTACAATCTGAGACAAAAGCATCAAGCGGTTTTCTCGCAAGATTTTGTCTTCAGCATTCACCGTAACCTTGTCAAAGAACCTGTCGACGGGAACCCGCAATGACGCCAGAGACCACATTGCCTCGGCGAAGTCTTCATCGGCTAGGGCCTTCGCCGCGTCGGTCTTTGCCCGTACCAGGGCCGCATGAAGCTCTTTTTCATCGACCTCTTTGAGACCATCCGGTGCGCCGCGATATTCGCGCATATCCTTCTTTTCCTCGATTTTGAGAATATTCGCAGCGCGCTTGTAGCCGGTGAGAAGGTTCGTACCGTCATCCGTTCCTAAAAATTCTTGGAGTGCCTCGACCCGACGCACCAAACGCACCAGATCATCTTCATCGCCAAGCGCGAATACCGCATCTATTAGATCGTGCCGCACACCTTTCTCGCGTAGGGTAACTTTCAGACGGTCGGCAAAAAACGAAAGAAGGTCGTCATCAAATCTACTAATTTTCTTAAGCTGTAGACGCGTGCCCCTCTCCAATATTATTCGGATGACCCCAAGAGCTGCACGCCGTAGCGCATAAGGGTCGCCCGATCCCGTCGGCTTCTCACCAATTGCAAAGAAACCCGTTAGAGCGTCGAGTTTGTCCGCCAGCGCGACAGCAATAGACACGGGTTTTGTCGGAACCTCATCCGACGGGCCGGCCGGCTTGTAATGATCGCGTATTGCGTCGGCGACCTCTTCATCCTCACCGTCATTCAGAGCGTAATAACGCCCCATGATGCCCTGCAGCTCCGGGAACTCCCCTACGACCTCAGTTGTTAGATCCGCTTTGCAAAGAAAAGCTGCACGCTTCGCTTTTTCCTCGTCTGCACCAATGATTTTTGCGATTTCGCCTGACAGTCCTTCGATCCGCTTCACGCGTTCCAATTGGGTGCCAAGTTTGGCGTGAAAAACCATGTCCTGAAGATCGGCGACACGTGAGTCCAGTGTGCGCTTGCGGTCCTGATCCCAAAAGAATTTTCCATCGGCAAGGCGTGCGCGCAAAACACGTTCATTCCCAGCGATAATCTCTTTGCCGCCATCGGCCGCGATCATATTGGAGACAAAAATGAACTTGTTAGTGAGCTCTAATGTCTCGGGGTTGCGCAGCGAGAAATATTTCTGATGCGCGCGCATCGAGGTGCGCAATATCTCCGGCGGCAAATCCATAAACGCTTTATCGATCTCACCGATAAGCACCACCGGCCATTCCACAAGCCCCACTACTTCGCGCAACAATCCTTCGTCCTCGATCAACTCTAGGCCCAGCGCGAATGTTTTTTGTTGCGCCTCGTGAACAATGATTTCTCGGCGCTCGTCGGCATCCAGCACGACATGAGCTTTTTTTAGCTTTTCTTGGTAATCGTCGAAGCGGCGCACTTCGATCTCGCCCTTTGATAAAAAACGATGTCCGTTTGTATTGTTGCCGCTTGCCACGCCGGCGATTTCAAACGGCACCACTTCGCCATCGAAAGTGGCAATAATTTTGCGCAATGGCCGTACCCACCGAAAACGCCCACTCCCCCAACGCATAGATTTCGGCCAGGATAATTTTCCGATTTCAGCAGGCAGCAATTCGGACAATAGCTCCGCCGTTTCGCGCCCTTTTCTATCTATCACCGCAACATAAAACGCACCTTTGGTGTCTTCGCGTTTTTCGCATTGATTGAGCATCACACCAGCGGACCTCAAAAAACCTTCAATGGCCTTTTCGGGCGCGCCTACGCGCGGGCCCTTTTTCTCTTCGCTCACATCGGGCTGCTTTACGGGAAGTCCGGTAACCACAAGGCTCAACCGCCGCGGTCCCGAGAATGCACGCGCACCTTCGAACAAAAGCCGCCGATCTGTCAGCGCCCCAGCAATTAGGCGTTCCAAATCTTTGGCCGCTTGCGATTGCATCCGCGCGGGGATTTCCTCGGAAAGAAGTTCGAGCAGCAAATCGGGCATCTAGACACCCCTCGGCTCGTAGGCGCCCTGCGGACTTGCCAACCAGGCCTCGCAGCAGGCTTTGGCAAGGGCTCGGACCCGCCCGATATAGGCAGCACGCTCGGTCACGCTGATGACGCCGCGTGCATCAAGCAAATTGAAGGTGTGGCTCGCCTTTATGCATTGATCATAGGCCGGAAGCGCCAACTCTTTGGCGACAAGGTTCACACACTCCTTTTCTGCATCTTCGAAATGGCTAAAGAGAATCTTGGTGTCCGCATGCTCAAAATTAAAAGCGGAATATTCCTGCTCGGCTTGATGAAATACTTCGCCATAACGAAAGTCTTCGTTGAACTGCAGATCGTAAACGAACTCGACGCCCTGCACATACATTGCGAGCCGCTCTAAACCATAAGTAATTTCCGCCGATACCGGATCGCAATCGATGCCGCCAACCTGCTGGAAGTAGGTAAACTGCGTGATCTCCATCCCATCGCACAACACCTCCCAGCCAAGGCCCCAGGCACCGAGTGTGGGACTTTCCCAATCGTCTTCGACAAAACGAGTGTCGTGCTTGTTGGGATCGATGCCGAGCGTTCTCAAACTGTCGAGATAAAGCTCCTGCACATTCTCGGGCGATGGCTTTAATATCACCTGGTACTGGTAATAGTGCTGCAACCGGTTTGGGTTCTCGCCATAGCGCCCATCCTTCGGCCTTCTCGAGGGCTGCACATAGGCCGCGCGCCACGGTCGAGGGCCCAATGAGCGCAGGGTCGTGGCGGGGTGGAAGGTTCCCGCCCCAACTTCCATATCGAATGGTTGAAGGATCAAGCAGCCTTTCTCGGCCCAATAGGCCTGTAGGGTGAGGATCAGATCCTGAAAGGTCGAGGTTTTGGACAAAGCTGAGTCCTTGAACGTTAAGCCTGTTAGCCACGCTCTAAAGCGGGGGTCAAGCGCCGGTCCTTATTCCGGGGAAAGTGGCCCGCCGTGCCGCAATACGGCTTCGACCTCGTCGGTCGGTTTGCCGTCAGGGCGATGAAGCACAAAAGGCTTTACCACCTGGTAGGAGGACGGAGCGTACGGGTTCAGTCTCGCAATAACCCGTCTGGGTTCCTCGTCCCGACGCGGCAATAAAGGCAACACCGTCAATGCGCCTGGAAGGCCGATCCGCCATCGCGCCAACCGGTCGGCGCGCATAACGACCGTAACGCTGCCCCCAGGGCCAACAAGCTGGATCGCGCGTGCGGTCCAACAAGTTAGGGCATCGTTCGGGTCATGCATGGCGCGGGCACGTCCTGAATCGGGCGATTTACGCCCCGAGCTGGGATGAAAAGGCGGGTTCAGGAAAACCTGGTCGAAAATTTTCCCATCAAATGTCATCGTCACAGCGTCGCCGGCGATGAAGCTCACGCGTCCCGACATTTCATTGCGTATTGCGTTTTCGGTGGCGAGAGCAACCAGGTCCGGATCAATCTCAATACCCGTTACATGGCAATTCGCTACGCGCGCGCCGAGGCAAAGGCTGGCTACGCCGACGCCGGAGCCGAGTTCAAGTGCATGTCCATTTTCGGCGATTGTTACGCTTGCCGCCAGCAATACGCTGTCATGGCCAGCGCGAAACCCACGCTTTGGTTGGTAAAGGCTCAGTCGGTTGTTGAGAAACCCGTCAACCGTCAGTTCCTCAGGCTCGATCACTGGCTGCCATCGATTTCGGAGGGATCGACTTCCGTAAGTAGGCGGCGCGCGGCCGCTTCGTCATCATTGGCCACCATGAGGCGTCGCGGCAACACTCCAATACTACCTTCAACGATACTCATATGCCCATCAAACACGAGCGTTTCGATTCCTGCATCCTTTAGAACAGCTTGCGCGTAGGACAGGTAGACAACGTTGTTGGTCCGAAGCAGCTCCTTCATGCCAAATCCTCGTGAAAACTATTGCCAAGCCTAGCCGCACTGGTCCAATGCTGTCGCCCAAAGGGGCTCGTTCTCCGAATGGACGGCACCCAAGGGGGAGACGTTAAGAGAGCATGAGTAGCGCGCCTTCGCAAAATTCAAAGATTCGAGCCAAAGACGGAGGCAATTCCGCTCAGGTCAATCCGATTGAGCGGCTTGCCTTGCTTGTCGATGACGACCGCGCCGCAACCGATAAGCTAATTCATCTGCGGATGCTTAGCGACGTCGCGCTGGTCCCCGAAGTAAGCGCGCACCTTGTTGATTCGGGTGGCAAGCGTTTGCGCCCGCTGATTACGCTCGCTGCCGCAAAAATGTATGGCGCAACTGGCGATGCGCAGATCAAACTCGCCGCTGCGGTAGAGTTCATTCACACCGCGACACTCCTGCATGACGATGTTGTAGACGAAAGCGCGCTGCGGCGCGGGAGCGCCTCTGCCAACAGAATTTGGGGCAATAAGCCGAGCGTTCTGGTCGGCGATTTTCTATTTAGCCGCGCGTTCCAATTAATGGTTGATGCAGGCTCGCTTCCAGTTCTTGGTGTCCTTTCCAACGCCTCAGCGGTTATTTCGGAAGGCGAAGTGATGCAACTTCGCGTGACTCGCAATCTCGCGACCACGGAAACCGATTATCTCGCGGTGATTTCCGCGAAGACCGCGGCGCTTTTTGCGGCAGCCGCTGAATCGGGTGCGATGATAGCGAACGCGCGCGATGCCGATGCGAGACGTTTGGCCAGTTACGGGCGAAACCTAGGGATCGCATTTCAACTTGTCGACGACGCACTTGATTATTCAGGGCGCCAAGCGGTCATGGGCAAGGCGGTCGGCGACGATTTCCGCGAAAGCAAAGTCACACTCCCCGTCATCTTATCTTCGTCACGGGCGGAGGAAGATGAACGGCGCTTTTGGCGCAGAACAATCGAAGTTGGCGTCCAAGAAGAAGGCGATCTCACGCGCGCGATCGAGTATTTGGAGCGCGGTGGAGCCCTTGCTGAAACCATTGAGCGCGGGCGCGTGTATGCCGACGAAGCTCGAAGTGCGCTCGATCGCTGTCCGGAAGGAGAGATTAAGTCGGCACTTTCCGAGATTGCGGAATTCGTGGTCGAACGCGCCTATTGATCGCGCGTCATTCAACGTTGGCTATGCCGACCTCCGGACGCGCAATGTAGGTCTGTCTGACCCACCATTTTGGGTGTTCTCGCATAATTCGATCCGCCGCCCCTTCGGCCCATGGGGCTTCTTGAAATATGCCAAAGCAAGTCGCGCCGCTACCCGACATTTGAGCCAGGACGCATCCCGGTTCATGCGCGAGCGCTTCAAGCACCTCGTCGATGGCCGGCGCGATAGCACATGCCGGCGCTTCGAGATCATTGCCTGAATCCGCCAGGTAGTTCACCAAATCCCAAACCGAGTTAATATCACCACGAGGCGGGCTCATGGCGCCTAACCCCGTGCGGACGTTGAGTCGCGCAAACACGCCTTCCGTTGAGAGCGGAATATTCGGATTAACCAGTACAAGTGCAAAAGATGGAATATTTCCAACAGCCCGCACCATCTCGCCCCGCCCCGCAATCCATACTGGCTGCGACACAATACAGGCCGGCACGTCTGAGCCGATTGCCACTGCGATCTCGCTTAACTCCCCAGGCCCTCGCCCGAGCTTCCAAAACGCATTCAACCCGCGCAGGGTCGCGCCAGCATCAGCCGAGCCTCCGCCAATTCCGGCAGCAAAGGGCAGATTTTTTTTCAGGGTGATTGCCGCACCTCGCTCTGCATCCAACGCTCGCGCAACGCGCAGAACCAAATTGTTAGGTATGTCCGTCAACGCATCCGCAAACGGACCCACCACGCGCAGAGACAACTCGTCTGCCCGTTCAAAGATAAGGCTGTCGGATTCTTCGGCGAAAACAACAAGGCTTTCCAAAGCGTGAAACCCATCGGAGCGCTTTTCGCCAATATGCAAAAATAGATTAAGTTTCGCGGGGGCTTGGACACGCATCATGCGCTGTTTGGTTTTCGTAATATCGAAATCGAGCCCGTCAAGACTCCGTTGCAGACGGTAATTCCAATCCAACGCGCAATTTGCGCTCGATCACTGGGCGAACATCCGGCTCTGGATCTAAATTGAGGGCGTGCGTCCATTCGAACCGCGCGTCGAGCCTGCGTCCAACCATCCAATAAGCATCGCCTAAATGATCATTGATTTCCGAAGCGCCCGGGGCGAGCTGCACCGCCTGTTCGAGAATCTCGGCCGCTTCACGATAACGCCCCAATTTGTAATACGCCCACCCAACGCTGTCCGCGATGTAGCCGTCCAGAGGACGCAACGAGCGCGCTTTTTCCAGCAACACAAGGGCTTGCTCAAGATTTATGCTCTGATCCACCCAACTATATCCAAGATAGTTCAGAACATCCGGCCGTTCCGGATCGATCGCCAAGGCCTCCTGGAAATCACTTTCCGCTGCATCCAAATTTTCAAGGCTCTGGTGGCAAATCCCGCGGGCAAAGAAAAGCTCTACTAGACGCTCATCACCTTCAGATATTTGGTTTATGGCGCGGTTATAGGCAGGGATCGCATCCTCGAATTCACCAACGCCTCGCAACAAATCTCCGAGTGCCGCCCAAGCATCCGTATCTCCGGCATCACTTCGCGTAAGCGCCCGCACCCTCGCGATGGCAGTGTCCGCTTGGTCGATGCGCCCTAGATTGACCGCCGTCTGCACCTCCAACATCCGGTAGTAAGGCGACTCCGGAGAGATTCCTGAATAAACTTCGATGGCCTTGCGGTATTTGTCCATGCGTTCGTAACGATTGCCAAGAAACGCCCGCGCAAGTTCGAAGTCTGGTCGCAAATATATTGCAACGTTGAAATAGAGAACTGCGATGTCGCTGTTATTCTCGCCGGTCAGAGCGGATGCGAGCGCAAACAATCCCTCAGCTGCGCCTTCGGCCGGAGTTGAGATCAGCGGAGCGGGCAATTGGCCGGCGCCAATCTCGGCCAAGCCGACGGTTGCGACAGGACTATCCGGCACACGCTCGGCAAGGCGCAAATAGAGCACCCTAGCTTCCTCGTCGCGTCCGGAGCGGCGAAGGAAACGCCCCAACGCATCGGCTCCACGCGCGCCGACGCCTGGAACACCCATAGCGGCGCGATAGGCCTCGCCGGCTTCGTCGTTACGCCCGGCATACTCCAAGATTAGTGCGCGATGAAATGTCCGGAGCCCTGCCACACCGTTTTGGTCGGCCATTTGGTCTAAAACGACGAGCGCATCATCCGTACTACCCTGGCCTGCAAGCGCCCAAGCTTGAATGAGAGTGTTCGTAAGGGAAAAGAACGCTCCACCTCCGGCCTGCCCGATTTCTTCTTCCACCAAAGGGTAATTTTCTGCTTGCAGAGCGGAGGCAGCAAGCATCAGATGCGCTGGACGGTTTCGTGGGTCCAGCAACACAACCCGTTGCGCAAGCGGGATGGCTGTTTCCATGTCGCCCGCGGACGCCGCGAAAAGAAATGTGCGCGCGAGCAAATCGGAATTACCCGGATCATACTCAAGCAAATTTGCGTAATAGGCGGCAGCGCCGTCTATTTCGCCCTGCGACGAAGCAAATCTTGCAGCGAGGTAGGTCCCGGTGACCGACGAAACTACGGGAATGGGTTCGGGCGCCAAAACTGGTGCCTGATTCGCAGCGTTCTGTGGTATCGCGGCGCAGGCGGTAAGCGCCAACGTTGCCAAAATCATGGGTCCGGCTATGCAATATTTACACGTCACGCTCGTCGGCCTCCTTGCGATGCAAAACTAGCTCCAAATGTTCGTTTCACATAGCGGCGTAATTTGGACCGCTCCCGCCTTCCGGCGGCGTCCAAGCAATATTCTGCCCTGGGTCCTTAATGTCACAAGCTTTGCAATGGACGCAATTCGCAGCATTTATAACAAATCGAGTACTTTCGCCCTCTTCTAACACTTCAAATACCCCGGCTGGGCAATAGCGTTGCGCCGGTTCGGCGTAATTCGGGAGATTTTCCCTTATCGGCAAATCTGGGTCGTTCAACTTCAAGTGAGTCGGCTGGTCTTCATCGTGGGACGTCCCAGCAAGGTAAACCGACGACATTTTATCGAAGCTCACCAAACCATCAGGAGGCGGATAGGCAATCTTTTGCCCTTTATCTGCTTTTTTCGTCCGCGCGAAATCGGGAATATCGGACCTTAGAGTTCCAAAGAGACCTCGACCGAAAATCGCGTGGCACCACAAGTCAAACCCACCCAAAGCGCTTCCGCCAAGGGTCCCGTGGCGTTTCCACAACGGCTTCACATTTCGCGCACTGTGGAGATCGCGAAACACCCAAGAGCGCCGATAGGCGTTTTCGAATTTTTCAAGCACGTCGTGCGAACGATCGCTTTCAAGCGCATCGACCACGGATTCCGCAGCAAGCATGCCGGTCTTCATCGCATTGTGGCTGCCCTTGATTCGAGGCACGTTCACAAAACCGGCAGCGCAACCAATTAGCGCGCCTCCGGGAAATACAAGTCGCGGCACGGCTTGCAGTCCGCCCTCGGTAATGGTCCGCGCGCCATAGGCTATGCGGCGACCGCCTTCCAGCATCGATCGAATAATCGGATGCGTTTTGAAACGTTGAAATTCGTCATAGGGCGACAGATAGGGATTCTCGTAGTCGAGATGCACAACAAACCCGACGGAAGCGAGGTTGTCGCCGTAATGATAGACGAACGCACCTCCGCCGGTGCGATTGTCGAGCGGCCAACCCAATGAATGAAAGACCAGCCCATTTTGATGCGCGGCTTGCGGCAATTCCCACAATTCCTTTAGCCCAAGCCCAAATGTTTGCGGTGCGCGGTCGCGTGACAAATCAAAACGCGCAATCAGGCGCTTAGCGAGCGAGCCTCGCGCGCCTTCGGCGATGAGCGTATATTTCCCAAGAAGCATGATGCCTGGCGCAAAGCCTGGCTTTCTTTCTCCGTTTCTCGCGGTACCCATATCTCCCGTCACGACTCCGCGTATCTCGCCATTCTCCTCGACGAAATCCACCGCCGCAAAGCCAGGAAAAATTTCAACGCCAAGCTTTTCTGCTTCTTGCCCAAGCCAACGGCAAAGGAGACCGAGGCTCCCAATATAGTTTCCGTGATTTTTCATCGACGGTGGCAACAAGATCGAGGGAATGCGTCGCGCCCGCCGGTTTGAGAGATAATAGAAGCGATCGGCTTTCACCTCTGTGGTCAGAGGGGCTTTTCTGGACTGCCAGTCCGAAAAGAGCTCGTTCAGCGCGACGGGGTCTATCACCGCTCCTGACAAGACATGCGCGCCAACCTCGGAGCCCTTTTCCAGCACGCAAACGCTAATCTCTCGCCCCTTCTTGGCGGCAAGCTGCTTTAGCCGTATCGCAGCCGAGAGCCCGGCCGGCCCCGCTCCGACAATTACGACGTCGAATTCCATGCTTTCTCGCTCGACCAGTATCATGTCCCCAGGCGCTTGCGTATTGCACGATCAGATGCCCTTAGCATCGCAACCGTGCTCGGCTAACATCTGTTGCATGTCAGAACTTTCCAAGGAAACCAACCTCGCCATGCTTCGCTGGCTTGTTGACGCAGGCGCCGACGAGGCTGTGTCGGAGAGTTCGCCAGACCGGTTTGCCGCCCCAAATCCGGCCAAGCCCACCGGATCCGACACGCCTAAACGCCAAAGCACGCCTAATCCACGAAAATCAGGGGAAATTTCGGCGAACGCTAAGGCGGTTTCGCTGTCCACGGCGCCGGGCGCGGCACGCGAGCTGGCGGGATCGTGCATAAGCCTTGCCGCATTGAAGGAGGCGCTCGAGAATTTCGAAGGTTGCGAGCTCAAACGCCTTGCAACCAATACCGTATTTGCGGACGGCAACCCCGATGGGCAGATAATGTTTATCGGGGAGGCGCCTGGGCGCGACGAAGATCGCGAGGGCCGGCCATTTGTCGGCAGAGCGGGAAAGCTTCTCGACAGGATGTTGGAAGCCTTAGCGCTTGATCGATCCAAAGTTTACATCACCAACATTCTGCCCTGGCGCCCGCCACAAAATCGTGACCCCACACCGGAAGAAGCGGCAACATGCCTTCCTTTTCTTCGCCGCCATATTGAACTGGCGCAACCAAATGTCCTGGTGCTGTTGGGTGCTGTGTCCGCTCGCCACCTTCTTGGCACAACAGAGGGAATAATGCGCACACGCGGGCGATGGCAGGTCTACCAAACCAAAAACCAAGCCATTCCCACCATGCCAACACTGCACCCGGCCTATTTGCTACGCCAGCCTTCGGCCAAACGCCTTGTTTGGAGAGACTTGCTGTCTGTTTTAGATAAAATCGGTGAACAGGCGGTCGGCGAAAAGGACTGATATTTGGGCGATATCCCGTAATTGTGTGGCAGTCCCGCTCCGCCCCCCAAAATAGCTGCTAATCTTTGCCTCACTCCCCCTATTTCCTGATTGGTAATGCGGCACGCCTCCAGTAGTATCTTGGCCGAAAGTTCGACTCTAATCGAATTGTGACAAGGGACGGGAGCATCGGGATGTCGAAGAAAAATTCGGGCACGGGCGTTGATCGCCGCAAATTCTTAGCTGGAGTGGCAGTCGCCGGCGCGGCAAGTGCTGTACCCATAGCGAATAGCGCAAAAGCGGCAGCACCAGCACCCAATGCGGCGCGGCCCACGGCAGCTGTACAGGCTGCGGAAAATGGAATGCCTCATGCTGGGCCCTATTCCTATAGTCCCGGCAAGCCTGGCTCCGATTTTATGGTCGACGTCATTAAGTCACTCAATATCGAATATGTGGTGACCAACCCGGCTTCAAGTTGCCGCGGCATACATGAATCCTTCATCAATTATGGCGGCAACCAGATGCCGACAATGTTGACTTGTATGCACGAAGAATCCGGCACCGCGATGGCCCATGGCTATTACAAAGCCACCGGCAAGCCGATGATGTGCCTCTTCCACGGCACGGTTGGCCTCCAGCACGCGACCATGGCCATCTACAACGCTTGGTGCGACCGCGTGCCAGTCATTGTGGTAGTCGGCAATCATGGCGACGCGGCATCACGCCGCCCGGGCGTGCCCACGACCCATTCCGCAATCGATCCCATTGGCCTTATTCGCGACTTTACCAAATGGGACGACCAGCCCTGGTCATTGCAGCATTTTGCCGAATCCATGGTACGGGCCTACAAGATCACAATGACCCCGCCGATGGAGCCGGTCGCGCTTTCCTTGGATGGTCACATTCAAGAACACGGCATTCCCGATGGTTCTGAGCTCTTCATTCCGAAATACACGCCGACCTCGCCGCCGCAAGGTGACACGGGCGCAGTAAGAGAAGCCGCGCGGCTTCTTGCGAATGCCGATAACCCGGTGATCGTCGCCGACCGCGTAGCACGTACGCCGGAAGGTATGCCGCTTCTTGTCGAACTGGCGGAAACATTGAATGCGACCGTTATCAACCAATATGGCCGCATGAACTTCCCCAACAACCACTATCTCTCCGGCGGTGGTGGCTCGATTACGCGCGCTGACGTCGTTCTAGGTTTAGAGCTCACCGACTTCTTCGGTACCGTTAACCGCTTCTCCGACAGTTATAACTTCCAGCTGGCCTCACGCGTTCGTCCGGGAACGCGACTGATCAGCATAGGCGTCGGCGATCTCTATACCCGCGCCAATTATCAAGACTTCCAGCGTTTGCAGCCGGTGGATGTATCGATCGGCGCAGACGCCCAAGCAACGCTTCGTGCGCTGATCGAAGCAGTCAAAGAAGAAATTCCTGCCGAGCGGCGCGCGATGATTGCAGCGCGTGGAGACACAGCCAGGCAGGCTTTTGCGACGGCAAGGGAAAACGCACGCCGGACTGCGATGTTGGGTTGGAATTCAACCGGACGGATAAGCGCCGGCAGAATGGCCGCCGAAATTTGGATGCAAATCAAAGACGAAGACTGGGCGTTCTCAGGCGATTCTTTGGACGGCGCCGTCACCAGCCTTTGGACGTTCGACAAACATTACCAGCATAATGGCGGTTCGGGCGGCGCAGGTGTCGGCTATGGCTTACCGGCCGCTGTTGGCGCAGCACTTGGCCACCGCGAGAACGGCCATTTGCCGATTAATATTCAAAACGACGGCGACAGCATGTTTGCGCCGGGTGTCCACTGGACGACGGCCTATCACAACATTCCCATGCTCTCGATCATGAACAATAACCGGGCCTATCACCGCGAGATTATGCATGTTCAAACGGTCGGACAGTGGCGCGACCGTGGTCTCGCAAACTTCCATATCGGGAATGAAATCACCAAGCCGAACATCCAATACGCCCAACTCGCACAATCGCTGGGTGTTGCCGGCGCGGGTCCAATCACCGATCCAAATGACTTAGGGCCGGCAATTGCGCGCGGCGTTGAAGCAGTCAAAGCAGGCGAGCCATATTTGCTCGACGTCGTGACGCAGCCGCATTAGGGGGTAATGATGAAACGGTTTTTAACGGCGGCCGCGGCCGCCACGGGGTTTGTTGTGCTGACTGCGTCTGCAGCGCTCGCCCAGGATGCACAACGGGGCAACCAAATGTTTCAGGAAAAGGGTTGCTGGACCTGTCACGCCACAGAGGGACAAGGTGGCCGCGGACCGAATATTGCTCCTGGACCGCTGCCATACGCGGCCTTTGCAGCCTATGTGCGAATGCCGCCCTTGGAGATGCCTCCGTACAGCGAAGTCCTTCTTTCCGATGCAGAGTTGCAGGACATTCATGCCTATCTTGAATCGATCCCAGAACTCCTCGACCCTGACGATACAATCTTAGTCAATCAATAGAAGTTGTCCGATATTGGGCGGCGCATGAGCGTGAACACACGCTGAGGGGATGTCCCGGTCGATGTTGAAAAGTTGAGGTAGGTGTCGCTCTCCTGGAGCCGTTAGGCTCCGGGTGCTGCAAACCCAAAAGGGAGAACGACACCATGGGAAATAATATCCGTAGTTCCAGCCGCCCGAAAGCCCTTGCCCCCTCGATTCCTATGCCGCCGCTGGCGGACGCGATGGACGCGGTCCATCTCAGCGTGGATCGGTTTTGTCTTCTGGCCGGGGTCGAGGCCTTGGCCGAGATGATGGAGGAGGACGCCACGATCGTGTGCGGGGCCCGACATCGCCGCCATGGGGACCGTCGAGGTTATCGCTGGGGCAGGACACATAGCGAGATCGGCTACCACGGTGGCAAAGTGAAGGTGGCCCGGCCACGGGTTCGTGACCGGGCGGGCAAAGAGGTGAGCTTGGAGAGTTGGCAGGCGCTACGCGATGCCAACCTGCTGCTCGAGTGGGCGCTCAACCTGATGGTGCTGAACGTGTCGACCCGCAAGTGCCACCGCGCGGTCCGTCTGCCCGAGGGCGAGCTGGCGAAAGCGCGTGGCGACGGCACCTCGAAGTCGGCCGTTTCCCGGCGCTTTGTGGCGCTGTCACGCAAGAAGATGAAGGCCTGGCTCGCCTCGGATCTCTCGGAACTCGACCTGCTAGTCATCCAGATCGACGGTCTGCATGTCGGCGACCATGTCCTGATGGCGGCGATCGGCGTCGATGGCAACGGCGACAAGCATGTCCTGGCCGTGGTCGAGGGGGCGACGGAGAACACGGTCATCGTCCAGGCCTTGATCGACAATCTCCTCGCCAGGGGGCTCGATCCGACACTGCCGCGGCTGTTCATCGTCGATGGCGCGAAGGCACTCAGCAAAGCGATCCGAAACACCTTCGGTGTGGCCGCCGCCATCCAGCGCTGCCAGGTCCACAAGGGCCGTAACATCATCGAGCGCCTGCCCCAACATTTGCACGCGAGCGTCAAGAAGGCGCTCCGTCAGGCCTGGGACCAGGACGACGCAAACAAGGCCGAGCGGCTCTTGCGCAACCTGGTCCGGCGTCTGGAGCATGAGGAACCGGGCGTCTCGGGCAGCATCCTGGAGGGGCTGGAGGAGATCCTCACCGTCATCCGCCTCGGCCTACCGCACGCACTCCGGCGCTCGCTCGCCTGCACCAACATCGTCGAGAACGCGCTCGGCACGGTGCGCCAGGTCACCCGCAACGTCAAACGCTGGAGACACGCCGAGATGGCGCTCAGATGGACCGCCGCCGGCCTGCTGGAGGCCCAGAAAACCTTCCGTCGCCTCAAGGCCTATCGCCAGCTGCCCATCCTCCGAAATGCTCTCCAGGAACACTTGAGAAAGGCTCAGGCCGACAGTGCCATTGAAACCATCATGAAGGCAGCATAACATCATCAGCCAGCGACGCCTGCCCCACGAATTTCAACAGAGATAGGGACATCGCCGCGAGTGATAATGCATCCCTTGCGCCGGCGCTATGGCAAAATCGTTATACCGGGCTGTAAAAAGATAAATCGCGCCTCGTGGCGTGATGCAGATCTCAGCTGCCTAACGCAAGCAGCGATAGCTCGCTTAGACTGCTTCCTTAGGCTTTGGTCTTTTCTTCGAACCCGCCCTGGGAACACTGCCTTTGCTTAGCGCTTTCCGTCTTTTCTTTGGTGGACTGGGCTCGGTAATAAACTCGAACGCAAGAGCGTCTTTCTCCCGATCAAGTAGGACACGTACCGTTCCCCCGCGCTTCAATTTGCCGAACAAAATCTCATCGGCCAGCGGCGATTTAATATGGTCCTGTATAACGCGCGCCAAGGGCCGTGCCCCAAACGCCTCATCGTAACCTTTTTTGCCCAGCCAGCGCGTTGCCTCGGGCGTTAAGTCAAAAGAGACATCCCGATCGATGAGCTGAGCCTCTAGCTCAAGGACAAATTTTTCAACCACGCGGTCGATCGTATCGCGTCCCAATGGCGCAAATCCGATCACCGCATCCAGCCGATTCCGAAACTCCGGTGTGAACAGGCGCTTGATCGCTTCTTCGTCCTCGCCTTGCCGCTTGCCTCGACCAAATCCAATCGCTTCCTTTGCAGCGTCAAAGGCACCCGCATTGGTCGTCATTATCAAAACCACATTGCGAAAATCGATCTTCTTGCCGTTGTGATCGGTTAATTTGCCGTGATCCATAACCTGCAAGAGGATATTGAATAAATCTCCATGCGCCTTTTCGATCTCATCGAGCAGCAAGACACAATGGGGATGCTGGTCCACGCCATCAGTCAGAAGCCCGCCCTGGTCAAACCCGACATAGCCGGGGGGGGCGCCAATAAGACGCGAGACGGTATGGCGTTCCATATATTCTGACATGTCGAAGCGTAAGAGCTCCACGCCGAGAACCAGAGCAAGCTGGCGCGCGACTTCGGTCTTTCCAACGCCGGTTGGACCGGAAAAAAGATAGGCGCCAATCGGCTGTTCAGCCGACCGTAGCCCGGCCCGCGCGAGCTTTATCGCCGCTGACAGCGTTTTTATGGCCTCGTCTTGACCATAAACGACCCGTTTCAAATCGTCTTCCAAACGCAAAAGCGTATCGGTGTCGGATTTCGAAACCGATTTGGGAGGAATTCGAGCAATTTTAGCGACCACTTCCTCGACATCGCGGACATTAATCACTTTGCGGCGCCGCGACTCCGGAAGCAGCATCTGCGCCGCACCAACTTCGTCGATTACATCGATTGCCTTGTCCGGTAGCTTGCGATCATTGATGTGCTTTGCAGCAAGTTCCACCGCCGCCTTGATCGCGTCATTTGTGTAGCGGATCTTGTGATACTCTTCGAAATAGGGCTTTAGGCCTTTTAGTATCTTAATCGAATCGGGAATGGTGGGCTCCACGACATCAATTTTCTGGAACCTTCTCACCAGCGCCCGATCTTTTTCAAAATACTGGCGGTACTCCTTATATGTCGTCGAACCGATGCACCGAAGCGTCCCAGCCTGTAGGGCCGGCTTTAGAAGATTGGAAGCGTCCATTGCGCCACCTGAAGTGGCTCCCGCGCCAATCACGGTGTGTATCTCGTCAATGAAGAGGATGCCGCCCGGGACGGCTTCAAGCTCGTTGATTACGGACTTCAAACGTTCCTCGAAATCCCCCCGATAACGTGTGCCCGCAATCAGCGCTCCCATATCGAGCGCGAATATTGTTGCGTTGGACAGCACCTCCGGTACTTCGCCATTAACAATTTTGCGTGCAAGACCCTCACTAATTGCGGTCTTGCCAACACCGGGGTCTCCGACAAGAAGCGGATTATTTTTTTGCCTGCGACACAGAATTTGAATCGTACGCTCGACTTCACTCTCGCGGCCGATCAATGGATCGATGCGCCCGCTGCGCGCCTTCTCGTTCAGATTGACACAATAGGCCTCTAGCGCTTCCAAGCCCTGCTGGACCGGCTTCTCGCCGACATCTTCTTCCTCTTCAGCGCCCCGCACGGGCTTGGAAGTCGTCATGCCGGGACGCTTGGCAATGCCATGGCTCATATAATTTACCGCGTCGAGCCGCGTCATATTCTGCTCTTGAAGAAAATAAACTGCGTGGCTTTCGCGCTCCGAAAAAAGAGCAATCAGCACATTTGCACCGGTTACCTCGTCGCGTCCGGAGTTTTGGACGTGCAACACAGCGCGCTGCACGACCCGCTGAAACCCCGTGGTGGGCTTTGCATCCTCACCGTCATCGATCATGAGCGTCGCGAGATCTTCCTCAACATATTTCGTCAAGCCCAAACGCAGCTGTTCAATGTCAACATTGCAAGCGCGCATGACTTGCACCGCGTCGGCATCGTCAACAAGGGCAAGAAGAAGATGCTCAAGTGTCGCATATTCGTGCTGATGGTCGCTCGCGAGCCTTATCGCGCGATGCAGGGATTGTTCCAGACTAAGCGACAACGAAGGCATGAGGACGCAGCTACTCCTTTTCCATGGTGCATTGTAGCGGATGTTGATTCTGTTTTGCCAACTCTATCACTTGGGTTACTTTGGTTTCCGCAACTTCAAAAGTATATACGCCGCAAACTCCGACGCCACGGCGGTGGACATGGAGCATAATTTCTACCGCCTCTTCATGCTGCTTTCCAAAATAATTCTCAAGCACGTGAATGACAAACTCCATGGGGGTGTAATCGTCATTAAGCAAAAGGACCTTGTACAGTGACGGTTTTTTAGTCTTCGGACGGACCTTGGTATCAACGCCAGCTCCGGGAAACCCGACCCCGCCATTGCGAAAATCACCTTCGTCGAAATCGTCACCCGAGCCGCTACTCATAAGTTTTATACTCGAAAGTTTTCTACTCGTATCGACCGAGTAAGATTGTTTCAAATCCAGGGAATGCTTAGTCACAGGCACATCTCGACGACACAAAATTACTGAAGGGACTACTATCCAACAAAAAAATACCGAAGCCACAAGCGAAGGGGAAAGCACCCGACCTCGCTGTTAGCTTACAACTAGAATATACGTCTCGAATGCTGCGATACAATGAACTCGTCGGCCAAGCTCCAGGGCGTGATTAATAAGTAATTTTATTTTTCAGGATCTTTCGGCCAGCCCGGCGGGCGCAACAGCTTCTACATCCACCTAATACAAGAATGCCCCAGGTGTTTTCCACCCAGGGCACTCCTATAATTCTTGGCGGTGAGGCGAATTAGGCCGTTTGAGTTTGCGCTAGTTCCGCGAGAGCGTTCGCACGCGCTTGAAGCGGTTCAGTGGCTGTTTTCGCAGTATCCAAGGCCATCTCGCGGACCTTAGTTGCCTGTGCAACATTGGTCCCAAACGCCGATTTGGTAAATTGGGACTGGTATTCAAGCGCATCCTGGAGCGTCTTGGCACCAAGGATTGCCTTCGTTGCAGCAATACCGTCCTCCAGCAATTGGCGGGAATAGGAAAACACTTCGCTGTTGATCATCTCAACTCCTTTACCCGCCTTTGCGGCGGATTCAATAACCGCTTCCGCGGTTTCCTTGTTGAACGCGACGATTTGCTCGTAACCCTCGGTAAACTTCTCAAATCCCTCTTTGAGCGATTCGGTGCCATTATTGAGGACATTTTCGACGGCTTCGGCGCCGTTTGCCGCTGCCTTATTGGTTTTCTTTGCCGTAGCCATTTTGGTGCCTTTCTTAAGAATCTTTTGCTGCAGTGCAGCATAATTCATATGTGACTTTGCGCGGCTAAAGTCAAGAAAAAATGCTGCACTGCAACATAAATTATGAGAATTCTAAATAAGTGAGTCTTATCAAGACTAAGCCTAGGCATGCGGGTGATGTGAGAGGTGAAATCGTTAACCAAGCGTAAATGAACCATGGCTAGCTTTCTCATTCGGTTGCTCTTGATGCTTCGGCTACAATTTTGTCTGTTTACACCGCTGCTTCGCAGCAAAAACTGTAGGGGATTCATGCGGCTAAAAGCGTTCCATCTGATTGGCGTGTTTGCGTTTGTGGCGCTGGCTGTTGGCATTTTCAGCCCAGCCCACGCGGCAAGAGTGCCCAATTTGGGAAAAGACGCCGCCTTGATTGTCGATGGTGTGAGCGGCCGCGTGCTGTACGAACGCGATAGTTACGAAATTAGGTACCCTGCGTCTCTGGCAAAGATGATGACGCTTTACCTTCTCTTCGAGTCGTTCGAGAACGGGTTGCTTAGTTTTAGTTCACAGCTTCCAACCTCGTCTTTTGCTGCTTCTCAGTCTCCGACCAAATTAAATCTCAGGCGCGGTGAAACAATAGACGCCCGAACGGCGATGGAAGCCATCATTGTGCGTTCCGCTAATGACGTAGCGGTTATTGTTGCGGAGGCCATTGGAGGAACCGAGTCCGGTTTCGCGCGTATGATGACTCGGAAAGCCGGTGAATTGGGGATGCTCAACACCCATTTTGCCAACGCGTCCGGCTTGCCCGATGCGCAGCAGATTTCAACTGCCAATGACATGGCACTTCTCGGCCGCCGCCTCGCCTATGATTTTCCGGAGTACTACAAATTTCTGGAACTTGATGAGTTTAGTTTTAAAGGTAGGCGCTACACAGGCCACAATAATTTACTTGGCGTCTTCGAAGGTACGGACGGCATCAAGACCGGGTATACCCGCGCATCAGGCTTCAATCTTGTGACTTCGGTTGTGCGAGGAAATAAGCATCTCATCGGCGTGGTCATGGGCGGACGCACGGCAGCCAGCCGGGATGCAGAGATGAAACGCATTCTTGCAATTGCCTTTGAGGAAGTCGAAGAGAACCCGCTGCTTATTGCCTATGCAAATGTGCCCTGGGAAGATGGCGAAGGGCCGAAGATAGTGCCGATATGGGAAGAGACAGTATCACCTCCAGTGTTACTGGCCGCTTTCGGGCCGCAGATACAATCACCCAGGTCTGCACAGGCTGCGCAGGCTATTGCCATCGCGGCGCTTCCGTCCGAAAGCGCCGTTATCCCACGGGAAAAACCGTCCATACCTACAATCTCTAGCGCGTCGCAATCCTTTGCGGGTGGAGACATGATTGCCTCGCTCATCGAAGGGTTGGCCACCTACAACGCGCCAGGATACGAGCCGCAGGCAACCGCGCCGGCATCTACAATCCAACTCGCGGTAATGCTGCCTACGCCGAAACCAGGTCTTCTCAAAAATTCCGGGCCGGGTGCGGTCGCGCAAGGGGACATTGGTGGGGAATCGACTAATCCCCGTAGCTGGTCGGTACAGATTGGTGCCTTTGTGGGCGAAAACGCTGCCAATGTGCAGCTCGAAATTTATGCACAAAATTCAACTGATGTGCTGGGACAAGCGGAACGCCTCGTAGCCCCGTTTAGTGGCGAGGGCGGTCAGACCTATTACCGTGCACGCTTCGGTCCCTTTGCGGAGGGCGAGGCGCGCGCTGTTTGCCAGCAAGTGATGAGCCGGGGCGGAACCTGCTTCACTTCACAATACGAACCGAACACTTAGTCTTTCTTTCCAGCTTCTATTTGAATTCCAGCCCGGATCACTGCCAGGCTACCTTCCCAGCAATATCTCTTTGGCTTCGTTGATTTTGGCTGCCAAATAATCCGTGCCACCCCTGTCGGGATGGGTTTGTTGAATCAAACGCCGGTGGGCAGCGCGGATTTCTTTTTCGCTAGCTCCCTCATTTAGTCCCAGCAAGTTGAGTGCTTCCGAGCGCAACATGCGCCCGCTGCGATTGGCAGCGCCGGATTGCCCTCCTCCAGTACCGCCACCGCCGAAACGTCCACCAAAATTAGGCAATGGTCGACCCATGAGAAGCGCCCAGGCAACGCTTCCAGTGAGAACCGCAAAACCAATTCGTCCCATTGCGGCCAGACCGATCGTCGCAACAGCCAGCACAATTCCGCCGACGCGCGATAGGCTCGTTGCAAGCTGGCGCATATCGGCACGCAAGAATGAACCGACTAGAAAAACGCCAAGAAGGAGCGCGACAAGGCCCGCGGCCAATGGGAGCATCCGGATCGTCCTTAAGACTTACGACCAGACTTAGACCGCCGCAGCGCTGAGCTCCAGCCCCGGCAACTGAAGAACGGTCATCAGCGCCCGAAGCTCCTGGCGGGCAGAGACGTGCGGCATCGTAAACTTAACGGGCACGCCTGACGCCGGCAGGTCCAAAAGGGTCAATCCATATGGAAAGAGTTCCCGAAAGACGACACGCTCTGAAAGACCTGGTCCCACGCGAAAGCCAATTCTGTCAGCAAGAGCGTTAAGCGCGTTTCCCGGGGATGTCCCGGTCGATGTTGAAAAGTTGAGGTAGGTGTCGCTCTCCTGGAGCCGTTAGGCTCCGGGTGCTGCAAACCCAAAAGGGAGAACGACACCATGGGAAATAATATCCGTAGTTCCAGCCTCCCGAAAGCCCTTGCCCCCTCGATTCCTATGCCGCCCCTGGCGGGCGCGATGGACGCAGTCCATCTCAGCGTGGATCGGTTTTGTCTTCTGGCTGGGGTCGAGGCCTTGGCCGAGATGATGGAGGAGGACGCCACGTCCGCAATTATAATTCATTAACTATCTGAACAGTATTATATTTTATTATACTCGGCGTTATTTATCCCACATTTCTTACCACGTATTAACTGAGAACAAGCAGCACGTTGTAAGCATTCTTGGGACATTGTCAGACTAACTGGATGGGACCTGTAGAACCTACAACCGAGGACTCTCAGGCTGCGAGTTGGCCGACCTGGCGGCGCGCTATCTCGAAGAGCATGTGCGCGTGCGCGTGAAGCCCAAGACGGCCGCGAACGCCCGCACCGCCGATCGGCGCCATATCCTACCAGCTCTCGTCCGGCTACCGACGGGAAAGAAGGCTTTGTCAAGTTAACCGGATTCACTCCGAATTCTCGATAAATTGTCTATGGCTTCTCTACGCAATTTCAACGGCTTAGCTTCATGGAAAAATGCCGAAAACAGCCTACAATCAGTTAACTTGACAAAGCCCGCAAGTACAGAGTGCGTGAACATGAGCGTTTCCTGACGGGAGAAGGGTGTTGTCACGTTATTGAACGGTCCTTCAGCTATCGTCTCAGTCCACCACGCTCTAGAAGTGGTACGTGAGACTCAGGCCCACGCCCCAGAGCGTGCTCGCGTCGGTTAGGAGCTGCCCCGAGACGGGTTCGCTCCCATCGCGGCGCAGATTGGGGGCGTGACTGCGTAGCGGGTTCCAGACGATCGCCTCATCACTACTGAAGGCCTCGCCGTGTAGCCACCGGCCCTTGACGCCCACCGAAAGGCCCTCCTTGAGCGCGTAATGCACCCCAAACAGCACTTGCTCGCTGATCATCCTGTCGGACAGGACACCTTGGAAGCTGCTCGTCGTGGCCGCCAGGTTCCGGCGAATGTCGTCCACGTTGGGCAACCCCTCGCCGGTACCAATCGCGGTGGGATCGGCGTTCCTCGCCCACAGACTGCCGTAGGCCAGCGCGGTCGACCCGATCCCCACGCCCACGCCGACATAAGGCGTGAACCGACTGCGGGTGCGGAGGTCCCAATACAGGTTCGCGAACAAGGTGTGCGAGGTCGCGCGACCGAGGTAGTCCGTTGCCGTCCGAAGTTCCTGATTTAGCTTGTCAGCAGTGACGCTGCCCGAGCCGGCGCCGAGGCCAGGCACGGCGACGGTCTGGTTGTAGGCGGTGGAACGGTATAAGTACTCCACCTCCGTCCGCACGTGGTGCCACCGCGGGCCAGACGTGCCGGCCCCGAAGCGATACCCCAGCACCCAACTGGTTTGCAGACCCGTGGCCCGGGCGAACTGGTTGACCCAGTTATCGCTGCGATCCGGCCCCGTGCAGTTGTAATCTTCATACCCCGCCGTCTGCGTTACCGTCGCGTACTGCGGATTGATGAACTCGTCGCAGACGCTGGCCCGATCATTGGACAACCCGGTGATGCCCAAGGCCTGAACCATGCCCGTACCTAGTTCACCCCCGACGTACCAGCCCTGCCCTTGCGCAGAAATTGGCACACCGCATAGCGCTGCGACGATGAGTCCCACGGTAAGAGTCTTGTTCACGATATTGCCTCTCCAGTTCACCGCGACGTGTGAGTGCTATTTCCGGTGCGCAGCGAGAGCCGCCGTATCAATGCCGCGTTCGGCCAGCACAAGGCGCGAGGAGGGGGCACACTACCGACTTTGTCAAGTTAACCGGATTCACTCCTAAATCTCGGTAAATTGTCGATGGCTGACCGCGAGGGTGAAGTGCTTGAGGTTTTTGCAACGAAACGGCGGGATCGCAGGGCCGCACTCAGGTTACCGGCACAACATCCGCTACTTTCGCTGTTGGCCCCGCGAACCAAGGCCCGCACGCACGACACCGCGTTCACCCTGCTGGGGCAGGAAAGCCTTGGCAAGCCACGGCGTCAAAGCTGGGCGCCCTCGATCAGGAAAAGCTTCGGGGTCGACCCCCTGTTGGATGAGCAGGGTGACAGGATGCACTGGGTCGGTCGACTGCCGGCCACACGTCACTGAATGACACTGGGAACGCGGAGGGTGTCCGTCGTCAGATGATTTGAGACAGGGTTGGGCCTAAAATAACGGAGGTTCTGGCTCACCTGGTTAATAATTTTAGGCAGCGGCGTCGCGATGTTGCAAGCGCCGGTGCTCGATGGTCTTTCGTTTGATCCTTTCCCTTTCCAGTAGGATGGTTTGGCCGCGCCCGAAGTAGACATCGGCGGGCGTGAGGTTATTCAGGCTCTCGTGGTAGCGTCGGTGGTTGTAGTGCTCGACGAAGGCGCCGAGCTGGGCTTCGAGATCACCGGGCAGATAATAGTTCTCCAGCAGGATCCGGTTCTTGAGGGTCTGGTGCCAGCGCTCGATCTTGCCCTGGGTCTGGGGATGATAAGGTGCGCCACGGACATGCTCCATGCTCTGATCATCGAGCCATTCGGCCAAGTCGCCGGAGACATAGCTGGATCCGTTGTCGGACAACAGCCTTGGCTTATGGACGACCTTCGCCTGATCGCAGCCTGATGCCTTGAGCGCCAGTTCCAGCGTGTCGGTGACGTCTTCGGTCCGCATCGTCGTGCAGAGTTTCCAGGCGATGATATAGCGCGAGAAGTCGTCGAGGATGGTCGAGAGATAGAACCAGCCCCAACCGATGACCTTGAGGTAGGTGAAGTCTGTCTGCCACAGCTGATTGGGCCTGACGGTCTTGTCCTTGAACTCGTCTGCGGCCTTGATCACAACGAAGGCTGGACTGGTGATCAGGTCGTGTGCCTTGAGCAGCCGGTAGACCGAAGCTTCTGAGACAAAATAGCCTTCGGTGTCGATAAAGCGCGTCGCCAGCTCACGTGGCGACAGTTCAGGCGCGTTCAGGGCCAGTCGTAAGACCCGCCCCCGAACATCATCCGGGATACGGTTCCAGACCTGCTTCGGCCTGGGTGGTCTGTCTTTCAGCGCCTCGTACCCGCCGCTCTGGTAGCGGTCGTACCATCGGTAAAATCTCGCGGGCAGGATACCGAGCTTGTCCAGCGTTCGGCGTACCGGCAGACGGGATTGCTCGACCAGGCGGATGATTTCCAGTTTCGCGGCGGCCGGGTATCTCATTCCTCGTCTCCCCCATCCGCGATCATGCTTTTTTTAAGCAGCCGCAGTTCCAAGGCCTGCTCGGCGACGACTTCCTTCAGCTGCCGCGCCTCCCGGCGAAGGTCCGTGACCTCGCTGCTGGTTGCTGCACGCGCCGTATCGCCCGCCAGCCGGCGCTTGCCTGCCTCCAGGAACTCCTTCGACCAGCTGTAGTAGAGGCTCTCGGCGATACCCTCACGCCGGCACAACTCGGCAATGCTGAACTCACCGCGCAGACCATCCAACACGATGCGGATTTTCTCCTCAGAGGAATATTGCTTGCGGGTCACCCGGCGGATGTTCTTGACAAGCCGCTTAGACGACGGTGCTCGGGTTCCGGATTTCTGTCTCATCTCCACTCCTTGGCGGTTGCGATGAGCCGGAAATCCTCCGTTATTCAATGCCCGCAATCTGTCTCATAGGCGCTGACGGGGGACAGCAGTGTGTCAGCCGATATCAGCCTATCGGCATTCTGAAACTTTTTAATTTCGCCGACATATTTCGAATCAACCTTTCCATTCCTACATAAATCCTCAGCGACTTTCAGCGCTCGCAGAGCCAATTTCTCGTTTTTTCCGACGCTGAGTCCAGACTGATTTATATAGTTGTCGATGGACAACTCAAGAAGTACGCGGAACAAAGCCGATATCGCATTGGGATGGTGGGTCAGGGTCAAATGAAACTGCAGCTCATCCCATATTGCTCTGTGCCGTTGCAAGCGGCCAGGCCAGGCAATGCCAAAATCTGTTTTTGGAATTAGCGTTATACGCCGTGAGAGAGGCTTGGCCGGTTTCGGCCTCGGCGCCGGGAACGGTGGCGGCTTCCTCGTAGAACCCCTGGAGCTTGAACTCTTTAAGCGATCCGATTCGTCAGGTAGAACCCCTTGCGCTTGCAAACTGTCGAGATAGGCGATTTTCCCATCGACATCCCAAATATCGCCAAGGACGATTCGCTTGTGCGCAAGATCGTCTGCGATCCGTAGTAAAGCCTTTAACGTTACAGATTTCTCGTGCGTTAGCTCGAATTTTCCTTTGTGTACGCTGATTCCAACTCGATTTCTAAACGCCTCTGAAGACAGCAGCCGGTTCATCGTAGAACGAGGGATTTTCCGCAGGTCGTGCAACAGATCGGCCTCGGTTAATTTCTTTTCAATTTCCTCCGCTACGTTGACAGATGTTCGCTTGCCGGTTCGGTTTACGAAATTGACTTTCATGCGGTCGTCCCAAGTGCTTTGGCCGACGCCCGCTTGACTGCCTGTGTGCCGACGAAACAGAATTTCATCTACACGGTCCCTATCTGGCTCAACCTGACACTGAATATTTTGGATAGGCTTCGATATTCTTGATTGAAGGTCGGAAAAATACGCCTTCAGTTCTGCATTCGGTGCCTTTCGAGGATCTTGCAGGACCTTGAGACATGTAACGCGCCGATTTCCATCAAAGACGATAAACTCATCGCCGTCGGGGGACACCAATGGTGGTTCGTATATTCCGCCAGTTTCAACAATGTCTTTGGCGAGGTTCTTCATATGTACCTCGCGATTATTGAAGAGCCATGCGATGGCGGCTGTCTCGTTCTCTAACTCGCCATGGCGATCATTTGCCCGGTTTACGCTCAGAGATGAAAGCGGCAATATCCGGTACTGCATAGACGGCACCTCTGTTGGTGGTGCGGCTGCGAATTGTTTTCGAATACATTGCAAATACGCCCCACAATTTGGGACGAGTATTATGAAATACCACTGATTCGGCTTTAATTAGAAAACGGCAAAGTAAAACAATATACCAACAATTGTCTGAGGTCAGCGTTTATGGGACAGCTTGAAAGGTTTTTCTAAGGGAGGATTTCTGGATCATCGTCGAGACGGAGGGAAACGAAGATGAACCAGAAATCCATGGATTCGAGAGAGTGCGCCGAACATAGGGTGCGGGATATTCGGCGTAAGACGCGCAAGCAGTATTCGGCTGAGGAGAGCATCCGGATCGTAGTTGCGGGCCTGCGTGGTGAGGACAGCATTTCCGAGCTGTACCGCCGGGAGGGGATCGCCGTGAGTCTGTACTACAGCTGGTCGAAGGAGTTCCTGCAAGCTGGAAAGAAGCGGCTTTCAGGCGATGCAACTCGGAAAGCTTGGCCCGAACAACTGGATCATCTACGTCGGCTGCATCATTCGTTTCTCAACCAACCTATTCGTTGAAGTCCGGTTCGAATTCCGGCATCTCATTTCGGGCCTCCTCAAGATCTTCTTCCGTATAGAGTTCAAAAAATTCCGCAGCCGTGTAGGAATATGTCGCGCTGAAGGCGTTCCCCAATCCACCTGCTGTAAGCTTAGAAAGACCCGAGATGCGTAACCCACACGCTATGCACTCAAATGATGAGGGTAGCATTGTTTGTCGCTGCACTACTTCGTCTCCATCCACGTTTGTGGCGACGGGGCCGCTAGGCGTACCTTGTACAAGTGCTTGAGAGTTACAGGCTGGGCATTTGACACGGTGACCTGCTTGCCGTTTCGCCCACGTTGCAGACTGGCTGGACGCTTCTTCTTGTTCACTGTCATTCTTGTCGGACCACACTTTCTTGTAAGCCTTTATATCTCCCTTCACAGAGGAGGCTGCAGCATCTTTGAACGCATCGATCAGATCCCGAGCTTCCGAGGGTTCTGAAACAAAATCCCCAAGTTCTCTATTCATCGAGTCCAGGAGCACGTCGCACGCAAAATAGAACCTGGGTAACCACTCAGATGTTCCCAATTTCTCAAAAGCCAAATCACCAGAATGAAGCTCAGCGTTTCGCCGTTCTATGTGTTGATTGCAAAAACCTGCAATTTCATCATTGAAGGTTGGCACCAATTCTTTCAGACGAGACAGTATCTCTTTGGAACATACTGACCTGGGAATAAATCGCATGGTAGTCTGATCTTTGCAAACTGCAAAAGCCACATTTCGCCAGTTCACGTTTTCTGCCAGTAGAACAGGAGAGATATGCGCAAGGGCCGCCCGAGCAAGCAACTCTAAGGTCAGCGCGGACCAAAGTCCGAACTGCCAATCGTCACCGGGATGCGTTTCCATCCGTTCAACATAGAGTTGCGCCTTGTGGAATAGTGATTCCTCAGACCATGGATGTCCGGTCACAGAAGGATTCATATGTGGATCTCCGAGAGATAGACGCGTTCTAGCCTTCGATCGATGCTATGCAACGGAACCTTGCTTCGCCCATGAAGGACACGCCAGTTATCTACAATCAGCGTGTCTCCGCTTTCGGCTAACGTCAACGACTCCGCTATGTGCCGTGCCTGAGTGCGCATTAGTTGGGCTACTTTGTGGGCTGCTTCGTTCATTGGCACCAAAAATAGGGAATCCCATCTGAATGCGTACGTTCTGTTTGCGTAAAAGACGAGCGGTAGCAAACAGAGTGCGTCATTCTGTCCACGGCGCCTCGGCCGCGCAACGGCTCGACGTAGTGTTCTGTAACCCAATAAAGATACTAACGTGGAGCTAGCCAATAGCCTGGTATCCACTACTCGAGACCCATGCTGGTAGCGCAAGACAAGATATCGAGGCGGCCGCAACCAATGCGCTAAATCTGTGTGAAGAGGAAATTCATTAAGGCCAAAAACCCCGCTGTATCGATAAGGAGAGGACGCAGCTTTAGTTCTAGGCTCAAGCGTCTGAACAGAGCCAATAGTCTTCTGTGGGAGTAAGGCGCGGGTATCCACTACATTTCCGATCGATTGTCCGATGGCAATAGTTGTTTCTTGACGCCGCCATTCTCGAAGTAAAACATAACCGCTTTCATGTAAGCGAGAAAAAATGTCTTTCCCGAGAGTCATAGGTGATCTACTCTTTCGAGTGGACTTCAAATTCAGATCAGGCAAATATGGCCATCCTCTCTTCCAGAGAAACGTTGGCCAAGTATGGCAGACAATATCCGAACAACGATACACCTACCTATTTCCTTAAACCAGAAACCAAACTTTCTTTTACAATTATTGTATTCAAAAATCCTCTCGCTTCGGTAATATTTTCGCCCGCCATAAACTCGATAAGTACCTTTCCTTCACGATCCCATGCTCTGTGGGCGAGCGCTATGGCCCGTGTTGACCTTGATCGTGGTCTTGTGCAAGTGCGTGATCGGAAAGCAGTGGCGGCAGCGCTAGCACTCTTTAGTCGCTGGTTTTCCCTCAACCATCGTTCTCTCACAACAACTCGCCATTCGGCCGCTAGAGCTGGCGCCGCCCTATCGAGCGAGAAGCGTTGACGATTGCGGGAGGAATCGTGAGCTGGTGGGCGGGAGCTGTCGAAGGGTTGCCGCATGGATCAAGGCGAGAATGAACTTCCTTCCCACAGAGGAGGTATTCCAGGCAGAAGAATAGTGTCAACGGCGGCGAGATTCTGTACCGGCGCGGCGACGCAGGATCGTACCAGAGGCAAGCGGGGCCTACGCGGACGGGCGCCGAGATCACGATAGGCTTCGTTTGGGCTTTGTCACGTTAACCGGGTTCACTCCAAATCTCGGTAAATTGTCGATGGCTGCTCTATGCAATGTCAATGGTTTAGCCTCATGGAGACATGCCAAAAACAGCTTACAATCACTTAACGTGACAATACCGCCATCGCTGCCACTTGAGTAGGACTTCTGGGCCAAATGCACGTAGCTACCGTTCAACAACGTGACAATGCCCCCACGCGGCATCCGAGCGGCGTGAATCGAATGACAACCAGCGCAATACGCCTAATGAGAAGCCTTGCTCAGACCCATGAGCGACCGCTCGCGGCCAACCGCGTTGCGCAGCGAGACCTCGTACCAATGACGTGCCATCCCGGCGTCACCGAGCTCGAGATGGGTGTCTGCCAGAAGCTCCGCCAGGGGTTGTACGGGCACGGCCGGCCCGTATTCGGCCGGCAACTGACCCTCAAGCTCCGCCGCCTCACCGATCAGCGCCAGAGCCTCTTCGCCGCGACCGGCGGCCAGGGCCATCTGGCCCTCAAGCGCAAGCCGCAGGAGGCGCGGCGCCATGATCCGGCGGTCCGGGTTCGTGATGGCCTTACTGCCCCCCATGGCCGCAAGCGCGGCCTCAGCCCTGGACATGTCGCTACGGTTGAGCGCAACGACACCCTGGACGTAGTAGTCGGTGGCAATGGAGAACGCATCGAGCCCCGCGTGATCGATTTCCACGCCGGAATAGTGGTTGTCCCACTGCTGGGTGTCGATGATGTAGGAAGCTCTCGCGCCGACGAAGTTGCGCCTGGGCACCGGGCTCTCGTCACCGTATTGCTCGACCTGCTTCTCGATTAGCGCCAGTCGCGCCTGCGCCTCATCGTAGTTGCCCTGTTGGGAGAGGCTGTATATCAGCCACGTGAGGGCGTGATACGCCTGACCGCCGTAGAGGTCGTTGGGATCCGCCTGACGGGCCACCGCCTCTTCGAAGGAACGGCTATTGCGATCCGTGCCCTCCTCCCACATACCGAGCGCGAAGTAGATATGCGAGCCCATGTGCAGCGCGTGGACCGCAGAGGGCGCGACCTTGAAGTAGTCTCTCGCCGCGCGCAGACCCAGCGGTGCGTGAATGGGATCGTCGTAGCTGTGGATGCTGTAGTGCAGCGCGCCCGGATGAAGCGGATTCTTGTCAAGTATCTCTTCGGTAATGGCCGCGGCCTGCATGTACCGGGTGTAGTCACGGCCGCCGTAGGTGGTGAAGAGGATGGACAACGCGTACAATGCGGCCGCATCCAGATCGTCCGGATATGTCTCGCTGAGCTCGCGCAGCGCCTCGGAGTAGTGGTTGTTGCGCTCCTCCTGCGTGCCCTCGTCGAACAGCACCTCGAGCGTTTGGAGATACTCCCGCTCGCGCTGCGTGCGGGCCTTGCTCGCACGTGCCTGCGGCGTGGCGCCCAGGCGGGCCAGCACCGCTCTGGATGCCTCGGTGTCATAGCGGCCCCAGAATGAGTGCTCGTAGCTCAGCGCCTCGCCCCAGTACGCCATCGTGAAATCGGGATCAATCGCCAGCGCTTCCTGGAAAGAGGCCCGCGCGTCGGCGTACTCGAAGTTGTGCAGCTGCAGCAAGCCCCTCAGAAAGACCTGGTGGGCCTCCGGCGAGCCCGAGGCCTCGAACTCCGTGTAACCGTAGTCTGCTTGGGCTTGCGCCCGGCCGAGGAGCGCGAGGCTGAACAGGAACGCCACAGCGACGGCTCTGAAACCACGAGTCTGAATCATCAAATTCTCCTACGAGTCTCTCAGGTTACATCTTATTGTTCTTATCATGACGGAATAGAAAAAAATTAGCATGGATTGTGTCCCGAAAAGTGGCGTACTGGCTTTGTCACGTTAACTGGATTCACTCCAAATCTCGGTAAATTGTCGATGGCTGCACTACGCAATGTCAACGGCTTAGCCTCATGGAGGCATGCCGAAAACAGCTTACAATCACTTAACGTGACAATGCCCCGATATCATCGTTCGCAATTCACTTGCAACGCTGGGCTAGAAGTTCAACCCGAATGTAATTCGACCGGAGTACGACTCATCACCCGAAGCCAAGCCGCCTGCGGAGACTTCACCGCTTAATGAAAGGCCGCCACGGCGATAGAGACCGCCGACACCCAGTTGAACGCGGGTCCTGCGAGCTTCGGATTCCAGTCTTGTTCCCGAGATCTCGACAGCCGTCTCCGCTCCGGCGAACGTCTGTTCCAGGTCCACTGAGGCTCGCAGGGAGAACGCTCCGTCCTCCAAGTTCCAGACGTCTTCCAACTCCCCAACCACCCCGAGGCCGCCGGCGAGACGGGACGCATCGTCAACGAAGACCTCGGCGTTAACCGCGTCAGTGAACGCGTCCATGCCGATCTGCGAACCCGTCAACCAGACACGGGGCGTGAGTTTCGTCTTCCCGAGCAGCTTTATTTGCCTGCCCGCTTCCAAATACAGGCTATAGCCAGTCGCATCGACGCCCGTCTCAAGCCGGCCCCGCTCGCTCGATGTGAGGTCCATGCTGTAGTTCGTCAGAGATAAGCGACCGCGCACGTAATTTGCGTCCGTGTCGCGTAGCGTAGCGCCCAAGGCTATACCGATCCCTTCAGCTACGATATTTCCGCCGCCCACGGATGAGTTAACAGCTGCTGAACCGCGAATACTTCTCACTGATATTGAGCCGGTGATGTTCTCGTCGAGGAGGACATCCATCCCCACTTCCGCGGAGATTCGATCGAATCTGTGCTCCGCACCCACGACAGCGCTTTTCGGCTCGTAGGAACCCTTTCCACCGGAGACGCGAACCCAGAGGGGCGAGCCATTACGCACGACTCCCCCCGCCGAGAATTCCCGCGCGTTCAGACGAAGCAGGAAGCCAGGGAGAGCCTCATAGACCGCCGAGCGGGGCGCGTACTCTTCAATAAGCATGGGTTGCTCAGGTTCCGGTTCGGGCTCGGGCTCGGGCTCCGGTTCCACGGGCGGAGGCGGAGGAGGCGGTTTCTCAGGTTCCGGTTCGGGCTCGGGCTCGGGCTCGGGCTCGGGCTCGGGCTCGGGCTCGGGCTCCGGTTCCACGGGCGGAGGCGGAGGAGGCGGTTTCTCAGGTTCCGGTTCGGGCTCGGGCTCGGGCTCCGGTTCCACGGGCGGAGGCGGAGGAGGCGGTTTCTCAGGTTCCGGTTTGGGCTCGGGCTCGGGTTCCGGTTCCACGGGAGGAGGCGGAGGAGGCGGAGGGTCGTTGAAGACGAAGTCATCCGCAGAGAAATCTCGATCGCCAACCACTCCCGTGGCCGGCTCGGTTACGGTCCAGTTCGCCGGGTTGGGATCCGTGCGATCCTCTACTCTCACTCCCTCTGCTCTGGCCGTGACGTTCCACGCCCCGTTCGGAGCTGCTGCACCAGGGACCACGCCCGTCGCGCCGTCGTGCAGCAGGATGCCGTTGACCACAATGGTGGTCTCTCCCCCATCGTTGATAATCCAGTCATCGCCGATGACCTGTGCCACCCGGCGGCCGTCGAGGTTCATGTTAACGAGCAACTTGGGCTTTATGGACGGATCTCCCTCGACGGCAGTCGGTGTGTCTCCCGTCGCCAGAATCGCGATTCCTGACGCGGCGCCGACACTTCCCCGTGGCCCGATGAAGACTTTGCCGCCGCCCGCGAGAAAGACGCCCGCCCCCCGGCCCGTACCGCCGCGCACCTGGCCGTTCACCGTGACCGTCCGCTTGCGGTAGCCGTCCTCGCCCAAACCCACGACACGCTCCGGTTCTCCGCCGCTGTTGACGTGGCCCACCTGAATGGCGTGCGCGTCCATTCCTTTGGCGAGAACGCTTCCGTCCTCAATATGAATGTCGATCAGTCCATCGCCGGTGTGTTCGACAAGGATTCCCGCCGACCTGGGACCATGAGTCGTGACGTCTGTGCCTGTCGTCTTGATGCTGATATCGCCCGTGTTGCTGTTTTCAAAACCTAGCACCTGATCTTTAAGGTTGTGCTCATAGCAGTCATATGATGCTCCATGGCAGCCATACATACCGAACGATTCTGTACCCCGGGTGGTAATCTCTCCCCTCCGCGTCTCAACTTTGATGTTACCGCCATTATTGTCGCCATCTCTGATGTAGTTTCCGGCGAATACCCCGTGAGCACGCGTGTCGAATTGGTGGTTAGTTTCCGTGGATTCTGTATTGACGGTGACGTCTTCCAGGTAGACGCTGATTTCTCCGGGACCGTGGCTCAATGCTTTAACGCCGTGGCTGCGCATGTCCTTCGTCGTGAGGGTGGTTCTGAACACGTCGACGTCGACAACATCGTCGGCCGTCCCGTTCTCCGAAAGGTTCCATGCGGAGATGCCGTGGCTCGACAAGCCACGGCTTAGAAAGCCCTTACCATATGTGCCTGTTGTGGTGATCATTGAGTCGCTGACGAAGATCGTGACGGCGCCGTGGCCGCTCACGTCCCGCCACCCATGGATACCGTGGCCCGTTCCGTTGTAAGTATATTTGTGTGCTGCAACCCTTATGTCGCCCTCATCCGCTTGATTGCGGGCATAGAGGCCAAAGCCGTACGCTCGGTATTCCTGGACGCCCGTCGTCGTGATCCTCAGATCTTCACCGTGGAGGATGATGTTGCCGACCAAGCTTTCCTGCTGGATGATGTTAAAAACGCCAAAGCCGTACTGGCCGGTCGTCGTGATTGTACTATCGATTATATAGGTGTTGGAGTTTCCGCCGGTGCCATACTGCGCATTCTGAATGGCCTCGGTAAAGTCGACTGACGCAGTCAGTTTACTGCCTATTACCAGGATAGTGTTGGTGCCGTCGCCGAAATGTTCCGCGTAGATAGCAGGGGCGTTGGTCGTTGTTTCGATGTTGACGTTCTCCGTGATGATTTCGATGTTGTCGGTGGAGGTGGCGTCCTTCTTGCACTCGATTCTCTCTCCGGGGGCGGGTGTGTTGCTGCACACCGGGGTCTGTGCCGACGCATCGCTCACGCCAACGACAGGCGCCAGGAAAAGGCTGAGGAGGACAACGCATTTTCCAAAATCAGTCCAATCCCGTGAAGCCAACATGGGACAACGTGTTTCTCGCTTGGATCGACCGCCGCCTTGCACCGATCCGGCCTGAACCCTTGCAGGGCGGACGTCGGTGCAGGTCTGGTGGCTGACGCGATCAGTAATTCGTACGCACGGCAGTAGCCGAAGGAGAACTGCGTTGCGGAGACCCGCTCTGTACCTGGACTTGAGTTCTGCGTAGATCCTCCGCGCAGCGCGGCGAGTGTCTCCGGTGTGACTCCTTCCTCGCGCCAATCTTTGGTTTTCGAGGCCGGACGCACCTCCCACGCCTCCCCGCACTCCGGGGTTGCACTTGAGGAGGAACTGCCATGCCCGAGCCCCTCCGCCCGTCACCATGCCGCCACCGCTGTCCCTGCCGGACGCCGCCGCCTGCCAGCGCGCGGTGAGCCGCAATCCGAGCCCGTGCTCGGGTCCGAGGTCGTCGTTCGCCGCCGCGTCGCCTTGAGCGCCGAGCTCGAGCGGCACTCGCCCGGGACGTGCGAGCCCTGGAAGTCGTCGTTGTAGGTCCGGTGCTGCCCGTCGCCGATGCTCTTGTTGCCCTCGGAATCCAGGATACGCCGCAGGTAAGGTGTCCGAGAGCGTGCCGTGCCCACCCGTCGCGCCCTGCAGGTCGAATCGTTAGTGCGGCCCGCCTCAAGCTCGACCGCGACGGTCGCTGTCGTGGTGGTATCGGCTGCGATGTCACTTATGGCCAATTACTCCGATATATTCTGCATGATGTCCTGCCCGATATGCCGGCGGCTCAGACCCCAGCCCGGCTCGCCCGACGCGTCATGGACCTCGCCCGCTTCGCCGATACCCCCAGCGGCAACGCCCGAACCGGGCGTCCCGGCGCAGCGCCCGCGCCTTCAGTCCCCCGGCCCTCCGGCGGCTCTGGGTCTGCCCGGCAGGGCCGTGGTTCCTCCTTGTCGGCGATATCGCCAAGACCCAACGAAAGACTCATTGTTGTCTCCAAATCCTTTGAAAACCCGTGAAAATCCTACGGCCCTTCGCACGCCGAAGGCACCGAAGCCCTCCACGCTTCCTGCCCGTATACCGTGGCGGTCCGTAGCGCGGCGGGGCGCACAGAATTGTAATTGCAGTCCTATACACTATTGTGTGACAATGGTGTCCTTTCTTATGTGTCTTTCGTGAATTCAACACGAATACTTGGCGATTTAGACGCGAACGGTCGCAAACTGGATCGAATCGAGGCAGCCTTGCCCTTCCTCGGTCCGTCGGCGAATCGGCTCCCGACCGGGCCGGCAGGACGGCCCGGGGCAGGTGCAGGGAGGAACGGATGACCGGCCGCGACCTGAGACGCGAAAACGAGGCGCTGCGCGAGCGCAACTCGGCGCTCAGCACGGCGAGCCTGCGCATCAGCGCGAGCCTCGACCTCGAGACCGTGCTCCGCGAGGTGGTCGAGAGCGCCCGGTCGCTGACGGGCGCCCGCTTCGGCGCCATCGCCACCATAGACGAGGCGGGCGCGCCGCAGGACTTCGTCACCTCGGGCTTCACCGATGAGGAGCACAGGGCCATGGTGGAATGGTCCGAGGGCCCGCGGCTCTTCGAGCACTTCCGCGACCTCGAGGGACCGCTCCGGATCGCCGACGTCCCGGCCTATGTGCAGGCGCTCGGCTTCCCCACCGACCGGCTGCCGTCGAAAACCTTCCAGGGCACGCCGATGCGCCATCGCGGCGTCCATGTCGGCAACTTCTATCTGGTCGAGAAGGAGGGCGGCGAGCCGTTCACCGACGAGGACGAGGAGATCCTGGTGCTGTTTGCCTCGCAGGCCGCGACCGCGATCGCCAATGCGCGGACCTACCGCGCCGAGCAGCGGGCGCGGGCCCACCTCGAGGCGCTGATCGAGACCTCGCCGGTCGGCGTCGTCGTGTTCGACGCTGGCACCGGCCGCCCGGCCTCGCTCAACCGCGAGGCGAGGCGGATCGTCGAGAGCCTGTGCGCTCCCGGCCAGCCCGCGGAGCAGCTGCTTGAGGTCATCACCTATCGGCGCGCCGACGGACGTGAGATTAGCCTCGACCAACTCCCGCTCGCGGGCGCGCTGAGCGGCGCCGAGACGGTGCGCGCCGAGGAGATTGCGCTCTCGGTCCCCGACGGACGCAGCGTGACCACGCTCATCAATGCGACGCCGATCCACGCCGAGGATGGCGCGGTCGCGTCGGTGGTGGTCACCATGCAGGACCTCGCACCGCTTCAGGAACTGGAGCGGATGCGGGCGGAGTTCCTCGGCATGGTGAGCCACGAGCTGCGCACCCCGCTGACCTCCATCAAGGGCTCGACCGCCGCACTGCTCGGCGCCTCGCGGCTGTTCGCGCCGGCCGAGACTCGCGAGTTCATCCGCATCGTCGACGCGCAGGCCGACCGCATGATCGACCTCATCGCCGAGCTGCTCGACGCCGGGCGCATCGACACCGGCACGCTCTCGGTCTCGCCCGAGCCCTCGGAGATGGCCGCGCTGGTGGACCAGGCGCGCACCACTTTCCTCTCCGGCGGCGGGCGCCACACGGTGACAATCGACCTGCCGCCTGACCTGCCGCGCGTCATGGCCGACCGCCAGCGCGTCGTGCAGGTGCTGAACAACCTGCTGACGAACGCCGCGCGGCAGGCGCCGGAGTCCACGCCGATCCGGATCGCGGCCGAGCGCGACGGCGTGCATGTCTCTGTCTCGGTCGCCGACGAGGGAAGAGGCATCCCGCCGGAACGCCTGGCGCAGCTGTTCCGCAAGTACTCCGGTGCCGCTGGCGGCGAGCGCGGGGTCCGAACCGGCGGGTCGGGCCTCGGCCTCGCCATCTGCAAGGGTTTGGTCGAGGCCCATGGCGGGCGCATCCGAGCCGAGAGCGGCGGCGTGGGCTTCGGCGCCCGCTTCACCTTCACGCTGCCGGTGGCTGGGGAAGCAGGCGCCAGCAGCGTCCCGCGCCGCCCCGGCAAACCCGGCGCGGACACAGAAGCGGCCCCCATCCTCGTGGTCGACGACGACCCGGAGACGCTGCGCCATGTTCGCGACACGCTCGCGGACGCGGGCTACGCCCCCCTGGTCACCGGCGACCCCCGGGAGATGTCGCGCATCCTCCAGGCCGAGAAGCCCCGGCTGGTGCTGCTCGACCTGATGCTGCCCGGGACCGACGGGGTCCGGCTGATGCAGACCGTTCCGGAGCTCGCCGACCTGCCCGTCATCTTCATCTCGGGCTACGGGCGCGACGAGACCATCGCGCGGGCGCTGGAGGCCGGCGCCGACGACTACATCGTCAAGCCCTTCTCGCCGACCGAGCTGGTGGCCCGGATCCAGGCGGCGCTGCGGCGCAGTGCCGACCCGGCCCCCATGGTGCTGGGCGAGCTCGCCATCGACTACGACCGGCGCCGGGTCACGGTCGCCGGGCGAGCGATCGAGCTGACGGCGACCGAGTACGAGCTCTTGCGGGTTCTGTCGCGGGGTGCCGGGCGGGTCCTGACCCACGAAACCCTGCTGCGCCAGGTCTGGTCCCGACGCGCCAACGGCAATCCCAAGATCGTGCGCGCCTACGTCAAGCGGCTGCGCAGAAAGCTCGGCGACGACGCGGTGAACCCCGCCTGGATCTTCAACGAGCGCGGGGTCGGCTACCGCATGGCCCGGCCCGGCGACGCTTAGCGCGAGGCCAAGCAAACGACCGGATTGAAGTTATCTACGCTCCGGTCCATTGGCCGCGTCCGAGCGCCATGTCGCACACGGCCTGCTCCAGTGCTGGCCCGTCTTCGCGCCTGGGTGTTCCCATCACCCACCAGCGCATCGGGCCATGTGGAAGATCCGCATCACCTCTACAGCCGGATCAGTGAAGCGGGCGACGCAAAGTTCTGGTTTCAGGCTATGCGGAATTGTTTCATCGCCGTGGCGGAGCGTGAACTGATGCCTCCGACTTCGCTCACCGACCGCTTGGTCAATCGGGCCCGTCGCGGCAATTTCTCTGAAGACCATGCCGCCAACTGGACCGTCGATCAACTCAGGAAATCCGCTCAGCGAATTGCCGACCGAATTGAAGTGCTCCTAAATGCACCCGTGCCGAGCGTTCCTACGCACACTCATACATTGGCTGTGTTCCCGGCAGGCAATCACAAGAACTGACTGTTACGTCACTCCGCTTGGGGCACTTTTGTAGGACCGCGAAAGGCGTATTAGGAGCTTGCCCCGGAGGGGCCGAAAAGGGGATGACGGAGAAAGCATACGACAAAGGTCCGCTTGGATGCGCTGAAGTTATAATGAATGCGCTTTCGTTTTGATTGCGCAATTCTATCGTCAGATTCTTATACTGATAATGATAAAAATTAATTGTTTATTGCATAATATCATTGGGTTACGTGTAATTGAAATTATGACATCGAGACTTATTCATAGAACGGGCGGAAAACTCACATCAGCCCCTTCTCGCCTTCGAAAGGGCTGATGTGAGTTTTCCGCCCAGTTGTTGAGCCAGCGCCTGGTCTCTTGGCAACCCTCGTTGCCGATGTCGGCCGACACCGTGTTCGAGAGCGCCCGCCCGTCCGAGGCGCAGAGCACCGCCTGACGCCCCGCCCCGCAGTTCCCGCGGCCCTCCAGCGTCACCGGGACTCTCGTCATTGAATTGCCGCGATTCCCGAGTGCTTCCCGCGTCCCCCCAACGGCGCCCAGCACGGCCCGGCAGGATTCTTCAAAAATATCAATGTGTACAATGTCGTAGGGCGGGCTTCGCAACCACGCCGTCGACCGGACAAGGACAGGTTGTGGGTCTGTGGGTTCAAGAGCCGACCGGGCGAAAGGCGGCGCTTTATTTTTGCCAACTCCGCAACGACAAGCCGCGCCCTACGCGTCCGAGCCTTGAAAGAAGAGTCTGATGGCCTGGTTTAGAGCCAAGCAGGCGAGCCCGCTCAACGGCGTTGTCAGATTAAATCTGCTTGGTCGTCTCTCCCTGTCCCCTTTTGGGGACTTCAGGGCGCAAACACATGTCTCGCCTGGCTTAGACCGGACAAGCACGGGCGACGAAGCTGGCTCAACAACGAGAAAATTCTAACATACGATTTTAGTCTGACAATGCCGTCCGGAGAGCATAGAGCGGTACGCCAGACGCGTGGAGATAAACGAGATTGAGGCCAACGATTGCAACCTGAACATCTCGCGCTATATCAGCACGGTCGAGCAGGAGGTCGCGATCGATCTGTCGGTCACGCATAAGGAGTTGGTCGAGATCGAGAAACAGATTCAGGAGTCAACAGCGAAGTACAACGCGTTTCTGAAGGAACTTGGACTATCCCATTGCCAGCACCCAATAAGTAATCGAAGCGATCCCTCCGCCTATGGCTGGCCCCGCATGCATGCGGCGCTGAGGGATCCCGGCTGGATCATGAAGCACATGAAGATCAACCGCCTGGCCCGCAGCCATGGCCAAGGCCAAGTCAGCGCCGCGCACGGCAAGCAGGAAGACGGCTGCGACGACAGTGACCGACCACCCCTTGAGGACGAATGACCTTTGCCTATCCGGTTAACGCCCATACCCACTATATGTAGGGCTGCGATGAAATGTTGACACGGGACTCCGGCTCCGATTCAATTACGAACAGGAAGGACGGCCAAGCTTCCGGCCCGACCGCCCTTCCTAGCGTAAGCAGTAGTTACTTACATTTGCTGGGTTTGGACTTGACGTGAGATTTTACCTTCACAGTCTTCGGCCCAGGCTTTTTGCCCGTCCTTACGGTACGGGGCTTTGTTGTGCATTTTGCCATCTTTTCACCTCCTTTTCCGGGCTTTGCCCGCCGCCTGTCAGGCAACGATCCGGGATAGGGGTGCAAATCACAAAATGCGGGCTGGAGGCTGACTCAGCAACCAAGCTGAGTCCATATTGCAGATTGTAGGCGGACGGCAGGAACCCGCTTCTATGCGATTGCGGTCTCAATGCATCAACGCAACACTAGCGGCAGGCCTCTCTGCCGGGGGTTAGAACCTCAAAGTCTTTCAGGACCGTTCTTGAGCCGTCCGGCCACTTTTCTCGGATGCGAGAGCGAATAGATCGAAAACACAGCACTCTTCAGAAAGCGTTATCAGAGCAGGCGTTTGACGTTCCCATTGGAGCTGGGCTGGCAGTGATTCCACGGCCCAGGCTTCTCGTGCAAGGTGAACCACGGACTATGCCTTTGGCTCGTAAGCACAAACTCAGACTCCTCCGTTTGCGCCAAGGTGTTGCGTCGGCCGGTTGAGGCGGCAGATCAAATCACGATAGCGCAAGCGCTTGCCGTCCATGCTGCGGGCAATCGCGCTTATCTGGGCGGTGGTGTCGGCGTTACGCATTTCATCGCAGCCCTACATGTAGTGGGTATGGGCGTTAACCGGATATAGGGGAGCGCGCCATGGATGTTCTCGACCGCGCCGATCTCCCATTCCCGCATTCGCTACCCGAGTTCAAGCGACTTTTCCCCGATGATGCGGCCTGCGCCGCCTACCTGGAGAAAGCCCGCTGGGGAGACGGCTTTGCCTGCCCGCACTGCGGCACGGCGGGAGAGCCGTTCCACTTTGAAAAGCGAATTATATACTTGACGCCAGAACACCGGGCTGACGGTGGGAACAGTGATGGAGCGTAGCCACACTCCGCTGAACGTCTGGTTCTGGGCCGCTTATCTGGTCGCCAGTCAGACGCCCGGCATGTCCGCCGTGCAGTTTCAGCGGCAACTTGGTCTTTCGCGCTACGAGACGGCCTTTCAAATTCTCCACAAACTCCGCTCGGGCATGGTGCGGCCCAACCAAGACAGGATCGGTGGACAGCCCAAGAACCATGTTGAGGTGGACGAAACCTGGGTTGGCGGGCGAACGCGTGGGGAAGGCCGTGGTGTTCACCACAAGGTTCCCGTCTCCTGGGCCATCGAGGTGCGTCATCGAAAGCCGGGCACCAAGCTCGACAACCGGAAAGACGGACGCTATGCCGGACGCGTTCGGCTCGCCGTCGTGCTCGACCGTAGCGCCGAGTCGCTCTATGGGTTCGTCGAGAGCACCGTCGCGCCGGGATCGCTGATCGTTACTGACGATTGGAGCGGCTATGCTGGCCTCGGTAAGCGCGGCTATGAGCACTTCGCTGTTGCCGAGTGTGGTGATCCAGAGGTTGCCGAGCAATACCTGCCGATCATCCATCTGGTTTTCGCCAACCTGAAGACGTGGCTGATCGGGATCCACCACGGCGTTAGCCACCAGCACCTACAAGCCTACCTCAACGAGTTCACCTTCCGCTTCAACAGGCGGTTCTACCCGTTCAACGCCTTCCGCTCATTGCTCTGCATCGCGGGCGACACCTCTGCTCCAACCTATGCCGAGCTTTACTCGGGAGAGTGGCGGCACCCTACATGTAGCGGTCATGGGCGTTAACCGGATAGGCAAGGATGATCATTGAGACATGGGGGCATTGACCACGTAATCTGCCAGCAAATCGTTATTTGTTGCCGTCGCCCGGGGCGGGAACCAGGAAGATTTCCGGCCACGACAACGGGCGGTTCATGGAAGGTGCATGCCGGGAAAGACCAAGGTCGAACGCTGATTTCGACCTCGTCAGCGTTTCACTCATTCCCGGAATTCCGACTATCGGTTCGACCGTAGATTTCACTGACAGCGCGTTGAGCCTTAATAGAAGTTCCCAGTCCCGCAGCACCTGGATCCCATTGTCTCTCTCTGTTATGCCGAATACCAAGTTGTCGACCAGCATCCCTGTTCCGGTCACCTCGTCTTCGACCTTCACAATAAGCAACGGAGTTTCAAGACCAGAAACTTGCGTCAGATTGGCAGGAAGGTTGCGGGCTTCGCCAAGGGCGATATCGAAAAGCAGATGACCGACTCCAAGAACACGCGAAGCCGCATTCTTTCCCCGTAGGCCGCGATCGAAAACGAGATCGTTGTAACGGTCCCGGACAGCATAATGGCGGGCTTTCCAGTTGTCGGGGGTCCTGAGCTCCAGACCGTCGAGGCGCCGGAATATGCGCCGACCATGGCGGCCAACGGCTTGGGAAAAGAAACTGTCGAGATCGGGAAGGTCGACCTGCGGAAGATCCTTGCCGACTTGCTGAAAATCGAAACGCGATACGTTTCCCAGTATCTCTCTGACAGTCTCTACGACATCCTGCCCGCCGAGCGTAGCCGTGGACTGGTCAAACCAGTTTGCTAGCCGCTCGTCGGGCAAATCGCGCGCGCCCGAGAACAGCTCGTTGAAGAAGGAGTTGCCTGCGAGGCCCACGACCAGTTGCGAAATATCCTCTTGTTCCTCCATTACCGAAGAGAACGCGAGTTGGATACGCTCCAACTTTTCATTGAGGAGATCCCAGATACGGGCTTCGACCGTTTCGGGATTGCGCAAGATGAAGGCTTCGACCGGACGCTTCTGACCGTACCGGGACAAGCGTCCCACCCGTTGGTGAAGGCGCATCGGATTCCATGGCATGTCCACGTGGACCAGCACCGCACAGCGTTCCTGAAGGTCGATACCCTCGCCGCCGGCCTCCGTGGAAACCAGATAACGCACCTGCCCGCCGTTGAAGTCATCTGCTGCACTCTCGCGCGGCTGGCGGATGGTCGCGACTTCACCGGACGACAGCTCAATGCCGTCGAGACGCTCGTCGCCGTTAATGAATGCCGTTGATCCGAAACCAAACCGACGATGCAGGGCATTGACGACGAGGGCCTGAGTTGCCTTGTACTCCGTGAAGAGCAAGACCGGTTCCCCGGCGGCGAACTCGCTGCCGATCAGTTCCAACAGGTGTCAACGGCGGAGCAAAATTAGTCCACCCGGGCGGAGCAAAACTAGTCCACTTAACGTTATGCGGTACGCGGTGTTGGGGGGGTGTCCCGGTAGTCCATAGGAGGGACCCGCGCTGCTTCGAGTAGCGCTTGCGTTACGCGGAGCGAAGCAGCGTGGGAGGTTCCTGTGGACCAACCGGGTCAACCATTGCACCGGCGGTTAAGCAGGTATTTTTGGGGATTTCCGCCGTTTTTGGCTTTGGTTGAGACGATAGCTCTCGCCGTTCATTTCCAGGATATGGACATGGTGGGTGAGGCGGTCCAGCAAAGCCCCGGTCAGGCGTTCCGAGCCGAATATCTCCGTCCACTCATCGAACGGCAAGTTGGAGGTCACCAGGATCGAGCCCCGCTCGTAGCGCTGGCTGAAGACTTCGAACAGCAGCTCGGCGCCGGTCTTCGAGAGCGGCACGAAGCCGAGTTCGTCGATGATCAGAAGGTGATGCTTTGCCAGTTGCTTCTGCAGGCGCAACAGGCGTTTTTCATCCCTGGCCTCCATCAGTTCATGAACCAGGGCAGCGGCCGTGAGGAAGCCGACGGAGAGCCCCTTTTGGCAGGCCGCCAGACCGAGACCGAGGGCGATATGGGTCTTGCCGGTGCCTGAGTTGCCGAGCGCGATGATATTCTCACGACGCTCGACGTATTCGCATCGCGCCAACTCCAGAACCAGCATCTTGTTGAGCGATGCGATGGCCTTGAAGTCGAAGCTGTCGAGGCTTTTGACGGCGGGGAACCTGGCCTGTCTGATCCGCCGCTCGACCATGCGGCGCTCACGGTCGATCAGTTCCAACTCGGTCAGACGGACAAGATACCGCACATGGTCGGCGCCCTCGGTGGCGCATTGACGGGCCAGCTTGTCGTATTCGCGCAGGAACGTCGGCAGTTTCAGGGTCTTGAGGTGATGGGCCAGCAACACTTGCGGCGTATCGGTCATGACGCGCCTCCACCCAACAAGCTCATATAACTGGCGGCGGCCGTGGTCGCCACGTTGGCCCGAGGCAGGTAGGGATAGATATCCAGGTTGAGTTTGGGCGGGCGTCGCTCGATACGGCACAGCACAAGGTGTTTGACGGCGTCGTAGCCGATCGCACCCAGGCGCAGGGCGTCCTTCACCGCGCCGTGAAGCACCTCGAGATCGAAGGTCTCCAGAAGCCGAAGGACCTGGACGTATTCCCGCTTGCCGGCCTTGCCCATGCGCGCCTCCAGGAGACGGCGCAGGGTTGGGAAGGCATCAGGCAGTTCCCATCCGGCTAGCGGCGCGGCCTGATCCAGGGCACCGATCTTGTGCTCCAGCAAAGGCAGGTAGTGGATCGGATCGAAGACCATATCTTCCCGGTCGTAGGAACGGGGGTGTCGGGCAATGATCCCGGTTCCGCAACCGATAACCACCTCGTGGACATAGCCACGGATCCAGACTTCCTGATGGCCGTAGGCGACGGGCACGGAATAGTCATTCGTCCGGTAGCGCACAAGGGACAGCGAGTTGACCCGCGTGCCCTGCTTGTCGCACGCGTCGAACGGTGCCGGCAGTGGCCTCTTCAACGCTTCGCGGTCACGCACAAACCGTTCGCCGATGCTCTCGCGGTGGCCGCGCAGGACGTTGCCTTGCCGGTTGCGGCATTGCTCTTCCAGGTGGCCATTGAAGGCGTCCCAGCTCGCGAACCGGGGAAGCGGCGTCATGAAGTTCCGCCGGGCATAGCCGACCACCCCCTCCACATTGCCTTTGTCGTTACCCTTGCCGGGACGGCCGTAGCGGTCCTCGAAGAGGTAATGGGACTGCAGCCCGCTGAACGCCCGCGTTCGTTGCCGCGTGCCATCTGACAAGATGCGCGACACCAGACACTTGTCGTTGTCGTAAAGAATCGATTGGGGAACGCCGCCGAAAAAAACAAAGGCTCTGTTGTGCCCGTCCAGCCAGGCCTCCGTCGCCGCCGCCGGGTAGGCCGCAACGAAGCAGGCATCGCTGTGGGGAAGTGTCATGACGAAAAAATGCGCCCGATACTTGACGCCGGCGATGATCGCATCCGCCTCGCCAAAGTCCGCTTGAGCATGGCCCGGAGGATGTGACAACGGCACAAACATCTCACGCCGGCGAAGGCGCCGTTCCCGAACGTAATCCTTCACGATGGTCTCTTTGCCCGTGAAGCCATGTTCGTCGCGAAGGCGCTCGAATATACGCTTCGCCGTGTGGTGCTGCTTACGGTGAACCGTTCGGTCCTCCTCCAGAATACGGTCGATGATATCCGTGAAGGGGGCCAGTTTCGGGCGTTTCGGTGGCTGGCGTCGCCGATATCCCGGCGGTTCAGAATGCCGCAGCATCTTCCTCACCGTCTCGCGCGCAATGCCAAACCGACTTGCCGCCTCTCGCTGGCTCAGACCATCAACATGGCAGGCCAGCCGAACGCGCAGATATAGGTCCACGGTGTACATCCTCCCGCCTTCCATCTCAAAAAAGATCGAAGGCTACAGGTGGCAGAGTTTTACTCCGCCCGCGGCTGGAAATCCCGCCGCTTCCGTGGACTAATTTGTCACCGCCGTTCTCAACAGTGCCATTGAAACCATCATGAAGGCAGCATAACATCATCAACCAGCGACGCCTGCCCCACGAATTTCAACAGAGATAGGGACATCGCCCGTTTCCCACTCTGCGCTTGTTATGTGCCTCTAACGCCGATACGCGATTTCGTGTAACGACCCAATCGATCGTCGGCCTTCTCGAAAGAACCCGCCTCTTCCTGCACTCCCAGACAAATTCGGAATAGAGGCTGGGGCCTAACACCTCGAACGTCTCCGGATCGATTTTCGCCAGAAGATCGAAATCCAAAAAGCTGTCATTCATTGGCGTGACCAACGTGTCGGTGGCCGCATGCCCTAGACGCGATAGGTTCGTATCGTTACCCGGCATGTCGATTATGATGAAATCAGCTTCTTCGGAAGACGCGGCCAGTGCCTCGCCCAGGCGTTCGGATTCTTCTGCCACCTGGGCGTCAACATTTTGCCTTTTGGACCTCTCGATCACCCGCACATTGGGAAGCGGCAAATCCACGCCGGAGCGCTCCATGAACGCCGATCTGTTCTCAATATATCGAGCGAAATTTTTTTGCCGGGAATCGAGGTCGATCGCGGAAACACTCATGCCCATTCGTAACAGCGAGATCGCAACGTGGACCGCCGTCGTGGTTTTTCCGGTACCGCCCTTCTCATTACCAAAAGCAATTGTATAGGCGTTCGCCGCGGGCGGCATGCCTGCCAACTCCAAACGATGATCGAGTGCGATGCTCATGATCTCTAGCCCCGCATTCCCTTTCGGTGCGAATCGGACACTTAGGGCATATTCTATCGAAAAGGGGGACCTGGAACGCGTATCTACACGTCTATTTCGTGGAAATGCACTTGGTTAGGCGCCCGATGTGCATTATCCCACCGCTATGAACGCAATTCCCATTGTCCATGATGCGGCCAAAATGCGGTCGCTCGTTTCAAGCTGGCGAAAGAATAACGACAAAATAGCGCTTATTCCGACCATGGGCGCGCTGCATGAAGGCCATTTGGCCCATCTCATTCAAGCCCGGGCACAGGCGGGGCGTGTGGTCGTAAGTATATTCGTAAATCCGGCTCAATTTGCCCCTCATGAAGACTTTGATCGCTATCCGCGAGATCCCGAAAGCGATGCGCGGAAACTTCAATCCGCAGGCGGCGCCGATCTGATCTATGCGCCGGACACAAAGGAAATCTACCCAGAGGGTGTCGTCTCGAGGCCAGTACTGGATGGACCCGCGTCGGGACTCGAAAGCGATTTCCGAGCGCATTTTTTTGGTGGTGTCGCGAGTGTCGTGGGAAAGCTTTTCCGGCAGGTGATGCCTGATTTCGCTACTTTTGGCGAAAAAGACTACCAGCAGCTGTTGGTTGTAAGACAATTGGTTCGCCAGCTCGACATGAACATAGATATCCTCGCCGTGCCGATCGTGCGGGAGGGTGATGGGCTCGCCCTTTCCTCGCGCAACGCCTTGCTCTCCGTGGAACAGCGAAAGATAGCCCCGGCGCTTTTTCGCACGCTGCAAAATGTTGCAGCGCGCGTTCGCGCAGGGAACGACATCGCGCAAGTCGAAGCAGAGGGCAACGCAGCGTTGCTCTCGGCGGGCTTTGATTGTGTAGATTATTGCGCCGTTCGCGACGCCGAAACTTTGCGGCCCATTCGTGAACTTACCGCTCCAAGCCGTGTCCTTGCCGCTGCATGGCTCGGGAAGACTCGGTTGATCGACAATTTGGCGGTTTAGTAGCCGCTCACGTATTGAGCGGCGGCAGGAAGGCCTTCAGTGCTCTCCCCGCCGGTTACAATGCATTCGGGGATGGCGTTATTATCCGCCCTCTGCTTGCTTGGCCTCAAGCCCAGTGGCATTGCGTTCGCGCCCGGCTTCCACCCATTCGCGCCAGGATTCCGGATCGACAAAAGGATGCGGATCGACCGTTTGACGTGTAGACAAAGTTTGGGCGCGCTCGAAGATCCCTCCGCGCGGAAACGTGCTTACGCCCAGCCAAGAATGGTTCATCACTGCAACGTCGATGTCCATCGCACCAAAGAGGCGCGAGGTATAGACCGCATCTTCATACTCATTATTGCGCGCGCCCGATCCGCCTATAAGTAGCGCACGATGCGGTGTCCCGTTGTCATAGACATAAAACTCGGTCGAGGTCACACCGGGCGTGTGTCCGGGCGTGTGGTGGATCGTAAGGGTAGACTCTCCCAATACAATTGTTTGGTTCTGATTTAGAACCATGTCGCGCTCCGGAACGCGAGGAGACGGTCCGTCATTGCGCCCAGGCTGCGTAGCAGCCAGTTCAATCATATCCCAGTCTTCGGCCATCGCAGCGACGCGCGCACCCGAAACATCTTGTATGTAGGGAACGCCACCAAAATGATCGAGGTGACCGTGGCTGATGATGATGTATTCGATGTCTGCCGGATCAAATCCTAAGGAACGAATGCCCGAGAGGATATGCTCGACATAGGGCTCCTCTGCCGCATCAAACAAAACCAGGCCGTCGGACGTTTCCAGCAGCCAAACCGAAACAAAGCCCGGTCCGACATAGTAAAGATTGTCGAACACCTGAAAGGGCTCGAGCATTTGATATCCGACATTGTTTCGCTGACTTTCGCGAAAGCTTTGACTCAAAGTTTCGCCCGGTGCCGGGCCAACGTCCGCAGCGTATCCACATGCGGAGAAAAGCACCCCGACGCTCAGTGAAATCGCAGATAATGAAGCGAGACGTTTTCCGATTGTCATGTTTCCTCCGATGACGACTGGCGTCGCTTAAATTATTGCTGGCCTGCCTCGGCCCTGTCCCGTGCAAGGTTATCGACATTACGCTGATGCACCTTGCCAATCCATTCTTGCCATGCCGCGCCGTCTACAAACGGGTTTGGCTGTGCCTCGGCAATGCGCAGCGCGCGTTCGAATATGCTTCCATTGGGATAGGGAGTGCCGGCATTCCACGCGTGGTTCGGCAAAAAAATTTCGATGTCTTCGATCGCCATTACGCGCACGGTCGTTTCAACCGCCAACACATTGAGATGGCCTCCGCGCCCGCCGGTGCCACCAGAGAAAAACGCCTTATGCGCGGTGCCATCGTCGTAGATCGTAAACTCTGCGGACATCACGCCTGCGGTGTGACCTGGCGTGGTGTGCAGATGCAGTGTCTGGCCGCCAAGCGAAATGGTGTCACCTTGTTCGATGACAATATCTTTGCGTGGCATGCGCGGCGGCGGCCCCTGATTGCGTCCCGGAGTTAGTGAACGCTCTTCGATCAGTTCCCAATCTTCTGCAACCGCACCGACCTGCGCCCCCGAAAGGTCTTGAATCGCGGCCACGCCACCGAAATGATCGAGGTGACCATGGCTAATGATGATGTATTCGATATCAGCGGGATCAAATCCAACCTTACGAATATTTCCCAGCACATGGTCGACATAGGGATCTTCCGAACCGTCTATAAGGATATGCCCTTCGGGCGTCGTTATTAAATATACGCCGACATAACCCGGGCCGACATAAAAGAGATTGTCGGCCATCTTAATCGGTTCGACTTTTTGGTATTCGAGATTGTCCATCTGGCTTTCACGGTAGCTTTGGCTCAGGCCTTCCCCAGGCAATGGCCCGCCGGCTGCTGCAGCCAGTGCCGCGCCCGAACCAAAAAGAAGCGCCGCAGATAGGACTGCCGCGCCCAAATAGTGAATGTGCTTGGTCGTGGCCATTGTTTCTCCCTTAAAGTCACCCAATGTTCATGCCCCGTCTTGGGTGAGGCCCATCAATACTAGTTTAGGACAGTGACAGCTTGGGGCAAGACCGCCTTTTTTGTCTTTGCCTACATTAGGCCCAGGGCGGCCAGCTCGGCGCGGAGTTCCTCGGGCATTTTGACGGCCTCTCCAGGGCGCAGATCCCGCGGAGCGTCCGCCTCCTCCAGATAACGCCAGCCTTGAAACGGCCGGTGATGGCGCATCGCGACCGGAACCAGTTTGCGATCGAGCATGAGCGCGCAGCGCGGTCCCCCATTCCTTACGACATGTCTAAGTTCGAGTAGTTTTTGGCGGACGGCAATCTGCCCTTTGATCACCCAATAAAGAGACCCGCCGTCCAAAAGCTCGGCCGCGCGCCTGGGTGTCTGTCTGGTGACGTGGAAAGTTTCATCGGCTTCGCCCCGCTTTTTTCTCTCTAAGCGGCGGCGTTTTTGCCATTTTTCTAGATCATCGATGCTCTCGGCACCCACGCATAGCTTTATGAGATGCAGAGCCACATCAGAACCCCAGAAGCGATCTCCAACCTTGCCACAAAAGGCCGACAATCCCCCCGACGACGAACAGCATGACAAGGCAACCCACGCATCCGAAAATGCGGAAGGGGCGGCGATTAAAAGTCACTCGGTACTCGTCGATATCGTGCATGGTATCCTCATGCCGTGCCCAAGGGATTCAGCCACGCTCCCGGAATATTTGCCGGCAGGATGGTGCGGTCGAGAAGACTCGAACTTCCACGGGTTGCCCCACTAGCTCCTCAAGCTAGCGCGTCTACCATTCCGCCACGACCGCGAGGAAAGGCCGGCGCGGTGTAACAAAACATGCCTCGAAAGTGAAGTTAGTCAATAAATCGGCAGATCTGCCCGCGCCTGGGCGCTAGATGGGGCATTGGCCGTGCTATTGCCCCAACCCGTTCAGCCAGCCTTTATTGTCGATCAGTTCTCGCGTCCTCTGTGCTACTTCCTGCGGCCCAAGGCCGGAAGCACGCCAACGTGCCCGCGCGATCGCGATCTCGTCGACATGGTTTTCCCATTCCACGCCAAATATCTCCCCGAGCGTTTCGCGCACCCGTGCCGCCAGTCCGGGCGAACGCCCGCCGGTCGAGACTGTGATCAGGAGCTCGCCACGCCTTATCTGGGCTGGAACATGAAAATCGCAAAGTTTCGGAACGTCCTCGACATTGACCAAGACGCCAGCGGCCTTGGCATTGGCGTAAATCTCACGCGATGTGCTCTCGTCCCATCCGGCAATAAATAGGACATTCAGATCAGCCAGCTCGGATAGTTCCGGCTGCCGATCTTCGAGCATCTTGGACGGCGTAATGCCGGCGTCGTTCAAAAGGCGCATGCGCCCACCGAACGCGCTTCCGTGGCCGGCGATGCCAATTCGAGCACCTTGGGGTGTCAAAACAATTGGAAGCATGTCTGCCCCACATCTGAGCAAAAAACCGTCTCTTCCAATTAGAGATAGGAACCTAACTCCTATTTTGCAATAATATTATGGTATTTATCATAATACACACTATTTTTATGTATTTATATTTGATGTGCCGGCACCTTGGCAGACGCCAGGCCATGAGCGATCTAAGTCCGAAAGTGCGCCCGCAGGGATATTGATGCTGCAAAGCCCCACCCCACTCGACGCCAAACACCCTTCAGTGGAATGGCGCACGTCCAAGGGATATGTGCCCTATCTCGAAGCAGTGAGCGCCATGGAGGCGCGTGTTGAGGGCATCTCAAACCATACTTGCGCAGAACAAGTTTGGCTGCTGGAGCATCCTGCGATCTATACTGCGGGGACGAGCGCGAAGGACTCCGACATCGTCAAAGCACATTTTCCGGTCTTCAAAAGCGGGCGTGGCGGACAAGCCACCTATCACGGGCCCGGGCAGCGCGTTGCGTATGTGATGCTGGACCTTCAAGCCCGCGGTGCCAATGTCCGCGGCTTCGTTTGCGATCTAGAGGAGTGGCTGATCCGCACACTCAAGAAATTTGGCGTAAATGGCGAAAGACGTGATGGGCGTGTCGGAATTTGGGTATGTAACAAGGACCGCGAGGAAAAGATCGCAGCGATTGGCGTGCGCCTGCGCCGTTGGGTGACATTTCACGGCGTTAGCCTGAACGTCGATCCCGATTTATCGCATTATTCCGGGATCGTGCCCTGTGGAATAAAAGAGCACGGTGTCACAAGCCTATCGGCATTAGGAATTTCGGCAAAAATGCCGGAAGTAGATTCTGTACTCAGAGATTCGTTCGGGGAGATTTTCGGATCAATTCCTTAGGCATCCGGCAATTCGACAAATCCTTCACTGCCCGGATCAGTATCGGCAACAAGATCGATGTTTGCAACTCTGGCGCCCTCCGGGCCTTTAATGCAGGACTGCACGAACCGTTCGACATCCTTCACTTCGCCCGTGACAAACGCTTCCATTGTGCCATCCGTCCGATTGCGTACCCAGCCCTTTAGATTCAACGCAATAGCTTGGCGCACCGTGTAGGCACGAAATCCAATACCTTGAACTTTGCCTTCAACGCGAACGCGCATAGTGGTCATTTCACCACTCATAACAGATCCTTGTTTTCAATTTGGTTTGTATACAAAAAAGAGCCACATCATCAAAGTAACCGCAAGTGTGCTAGTGCCGCACTGTGCGGGTACTCCATGTTGAAATGGCCTATAGAAAAATCACCATTACGCTGTGCATGCGCTGAAGTTTCACCGCTTATCTTGATGAGCGGGTTTGGGAGGGTCAATTTACAGGTGAGGAATGGTGCAAGAGCTTTAGGAACTCTGCCGCTGCGCGAAACTCTTCGGCCCGCTCTTTGAGGCGGGCCTGCGCTTCTTCGTCATCACCCCATTTTTCAGATTGATAAAGTTCATCGCAATTGGCGCATTGAAACGCGTCCTCGGCGCCGATCTCGCCTTCGGCGACCGCAAGGGCGATAACGAGCGAGTTTCCGATGACTGCCAGCGAATAAAGAGCGGCAAGATGAAAATCCGACTTGTCCGAGAACGCCGCCGTCAGCGCATCCAACGCGTCCATATCTTGCGCGATATAGCCAATACCCTCGCCGGTTCGCATCTCTGCGCCCAGCTCAGCGTCAGCCCAATGGAGGATGGGATCCCAGCATTCCTTTTGCCGCTTTACTAGTTCGCCGGGTTCCGGCGCGCGATAACAAATAACGTCTGAATTTGCGAAAGCCGATATTTGCTCGATCACAGCATCGCGATTAGGCGTGACCCGGTCAGCGGCCGTAAAGGCGAGTTTGGTGAGCGGCATTGTCGACGGAGATATTTCCTCGCCTTGAACGCGCCACTCTTGCGCCAACGCCTCGCTTAGCGCCGTATTCGGCAGATGCAGCGCGTTTTGTTCCGGACTGCGCAACGGCTTTCCGTCCAACTTAATTTCGAAGCCGCCTGTTAGGGTGACAATCGCAACTTCTTCGTAAAATCGTTTTAGCTTTGGCGCGCTCAAGCCTTGCGTCCTTTGCTTTCAAGCGCTGCAAAGGCGTTGACTTCGGACGCCGGGTCGAAGCCGAAGAGCTTCCAGGCGTGATGCATATGCGGCGGTAAGGGAGCGCCAATTTTTAGCCGCCCTTCCTTAGGATGGGCGATGTCTAGGAATCGCGCGTGTAAGTGCAGTTTGTCTTCCAGCTCGCCCCTGCCTTTGGCTTCGCTCGACCCATATTTGAAATCGCCGACGACGGGCGTCTCAATGGCCTGAAGATGGGCGCGAATCTGATGTGTTCTGCCGCTGACCGGTTTGAGGGCCACCCAGGCATATTGGTTTGCAGCGGTGTCCATGACCGAATAATGCGTAACCGCCGCCTTTGCTCCTTTGCTATCCTTTTCCACGCCGGTCATACGCTCATCTCGGCCACCCGGGCCGAACCCGGCTTCTTTGGCGAGGGAAAGCCTAATCGTTCCTTGCCGGGGCACCGGCACGCCACGGGTCAGCGCCCAGTAGATTTTTTTCGCGTCGTGTTTGCGAAGCGATTCGGAAAGTGCCCGCGCGGCAGGGACTGTGCGCGCCACCAGGATGACCCCTGAAGTGTCTTTATCAAGCCGGTGCACCAGGCGCGGGCGCTGTCGTTTCTTGCCCTGCAATCCCCCTAAAAGCCCATCAAGGTGGCGCGTAATGCCCGAGCCGCCTTGGGTAGCCAAACCGCTTGGTTTGTTCAGCCCAAACACGACAGAATCTTCATAAATAACAAGGTTCTGTATGAATTTCTTATCAGCCCCACTTATTGATGTTGCGCTCGGTAACTTGATGTCTTGAAGGGATTCATTTTTTAGTTGTGGGGGAATCCGAACCGTCTGACCGGCCTCCAGACGGTCACCGGCTTTTACCCTTTTGCCGTCCACCCGCACCTGCCCAGTACGAAGCAGCCTTTCCAGGGGGCCGTGGGCCAGACCTGGGAAATGGCGCTTAAACCAGCGGTCAAGCCGTACGCCCGCATCCTCGCGGGCGACCATTTTCGTATCTGCGCTCATAGGCTCCGGACCAGCCACAACCCGGCAAACAGCGCCACGATCGAGAGTAGCGCCGAGCCCGCTACATAGAGCATGGCCGCCATCCAATCGCCGCGCTCAATTAGCAGCGACGCGTCGAGCGAGAAGGCCGAGAAGGTGGTAAAGCCTCCCAAGAGGCCCGTGGTCAGGAACGCGCGCGTCTCGAGCGAATAGTCGATTTTTAATGCGCCCAGCCCAACGATCAGACCCATGAGCAAGCCGCCCAGAATATTTACGACAAATATTCCCCATGGGAACACAGAGCCCAGAATTGCAGCCAACGCCGACGAGAGAAAATGCCGCCCAAGCGCCCCAATGCCGCCGCCAAGGGCTATCGCGATCAACATGTTCATTCTGATTGCCTAGCACAAAAGAGAAGGATCAACCGCGAAGGCGGTTCTAACCCAGTTACTGCGCCTGTCCGAGCTGCGTGGCGCCGCCCACAATGCTCATGAACTCGTCCCATGTCGTCGGGGCACCATGGATGGGAATGATCGTATTGACCTCCCATCCCTGCCGCCGCACGGCATGATACAGCGCTAATTGCCCATCGCTCGGGTTGCCAACATTTAGGGGCCCGCGACGGCTGAAGAGATCGGCCACCACCAATATACCCTCTGCAGGGAGAAATCCGACCAGCATATCGGCGGCGTGGTCAATGTCCTCAACATGAGCGACTTCTAACATGCGCCCGCCATTGGTCAGGGTGTATTCCTCGTCGACCAAAACATAATGCACCTGCCGCGGAGCCAGCGACAGATTATCCGTCTGCAGCGTGCGCGGTCGTAGGTCGAAGAAAACACCTTCATAAAAATTGAAATTCGATTCATGCGTGATGATGACGATATCGTCTCCACCAAACGGACGAAGCCCTCCGGAATGATCAAAATGGTGATGGGTGTTGAGAACATAACGAATAGGCTTTGTCGGAACTAACTCTCGCGTCGCCTCGATGACTTTACGGCCGCGCGCGGTGGAACGTGGACCCTCAACGATCACCCAGTAATCCCCGAACTCGACCGCCACGCTGTTGTGACCAGCGCCTCCTAAGAGCCAAACGCCTGGCGCCAACTCTTCCGAGACGACATTTTCGGGGTTTATTGCCGCGTCGCGAACCGATTGAGGAACTGAAACTGCCGCGTCCGACACATTGACTTCAACGCCCGTGATAAAAATCTCATGTCCGGGATGCGGAGGGTTTCCCCAGCTTCTATGGAACTCGGTCGGAAACTGTATGTCGCCAAATGTCTCATAATCGGTGTATCGCGTCTCAATATAAAGATCGCCCAAAATGTCGTGAGGTACCCAGGTTTGCGTGCGCACCAATTGATTCTCTTCATTGAACCAACCATTCACGGGATACTTCCCGAGCGCCTTGAAGGTGACGATGTTGACGTGCTGGATCGAACGCGAACTAGCAATCTGCCGATGGGCTGTGGCATCGGGTGCGGCAAGCGCCGCTTTGATAAAGCCATGCGGCGTAAGGAGAATTTCCATATTGCGCATAACGATATAGCGCGGGTCCGACGCGGGATCGCCGCCATTGTTTTCGTTCCAGGAAAAGCCGTCGGCAAATAATTCTTTGATCAAACGGTCACCGTCTGTGGGCCTGCCTCCGCCACCACGATTTGGCCAGGTCGCCTGGTTGCGAGTTTGCTCGTCCATATAAGAGTTGGCCGCGTAATCGATGGTACGCGTGTAGCTCATATCGTAGCGCGGCCAGGTATCATTGAGCGCAGAGGAGTAAGCCTGGCCCGGCGAGGTGACATAGCCATGACCGCTATAACGGAGCGAATGAACCCCGCTGACGCCCATCGCGGCATCGGCTGCCTGCAGAACCGCGCGCGTGTCCGGCGCGTCCTGCGCAGCTGCCGGAATTGCAGCCATGACCACCAGCACAAGCGACGCCACCATCCGATTCAACATTGTATTTCTCCTTAAACTTTCCAACTTTCAAGCTGAGTAGAACAATAGCGCCTCGCTGCAATCCGCCTAGGGCAAAGGGCGGAGATGCGCCATCCCCACCCCTTTACAAGTTAATTTAACTTAGCGGCCGGCATTGAGAGCCGCGTCTAGTCCCTGACCTGCGGCGGTGAACTGATCTTGGCCCATAAGGTCCAGAAAGCCTCCCATGGGTATTTCGCCTTGATGAATTGAAACCATCCTTGTCGGCGCGATGCTGACACGCTGGATATTCAGAAGCAGCGCCCTATTGCGCGGCGAGGGTGTCGCCCCCGCCGGTGTGGGGCCATAGAGGTCAGCCTGCACAACAATTCCCTGGCGCGGCAAATAGGCAATCAGCATATCCGACGCGTGTTGCAAGGTCTGTACATGAAAGAGCTGCAGCTCGTTCGTATCGTCGGAAAATGTATGGCGATCCTGCACACGCAGATAGTGAACCTGACGCGGCGTCCGGGAGAGAGTATCGGGTTCGACAATGCGTGAATGCAGTGCGGTGCCGAGGGCCTCGTAATAGGCGCCGCTCGATTCATGCACGACCATGAGGACATCCTCAGCGCCAAAACCTCGAAGACCGCCCGCATGATCGAAATGGTGGTGTGTGTTTACCACGTAGCGCAAAGGCTTGTTCGGCACCAAGCGGCGCACTTCGTTCATGACCGCAAAGGCGCGCGTTTCATTGACCGGCGCTTCGATAACAAGCGAATAATCTTCAAATTCCATCGCAACGCTGAAATAGCGATTGCCACCAATTAGCCATACGCCTGGCGCTAATTCACTTGTGGTTACGTCGCCCGCATTGTCTTCGACCCCACGAACCGACTCGGGCACTTCCGTAGGCGCCCCATCGACATTGATCGCCAGGTCAGTCGCCTTAAAATCATAGCTCGGGTGCGGCGGCGTCCCGACGCTTTGATGCACCACCGGCCCGAAGGCAAAGCCATCATAGTCTTCATACTGTGCGTAACGCGTTTCGACGAATTGGTCGCCAACCACCGGACTTGGAAACCACGTTTGGACCTTCGTGACCTGGTTGGCCTCATTGATCCAGCCGGTAATCGGATAGTCACCGTTTGGTCCGTGGTGGGTAAAGCTCACCGTGTGAATGCGTTGGGTGGAACGAAAACTTAGCCAGCGCGTGTCCATCCGTAAATCGTCGGCTTCCATCGCATAGCGGACAAAACCATGCGGCGTCATGATGATCTCGAGCATACGCACCGTGGCGTTGCGTGGCGAGGGTGTCACCGAACCGTCGGCGTTTTCGTTCCAGGCATGGCCATCCATATAGAGCGCAACCGTGCGGCGCTCGCCAACGATGGGACGAAGCCCGCCACCAATTTCTGCCGGCCACTGGCCCTGGGTGCGCACCTGCTCTTCGCGCATCGACATATTTTCAAAGTCGATCGTGCGGGTGAAGCGCGCCAGATGAAAACGCGGCCAGCCATTCTCGATTTCCGGATGCTCGCTTTGGCCGATGGCCGTGACGTAGCCGTCCACCCCGCCATAGCGGATGGTACGCACATCGGAGGCCCCAATAGCCTCGTCGGCGGCGCGCAAAAGCGCCATGGCGTCACCAGCGTTTTGTGCCTCTGCAGGCATTCCCATGAGGGCTACCAACGCGACAGACACAGCAATTTTCTTGAGCATTCTACTCTCCCCTTGCCCCCACGACCTGGGCCCCAAACCTTAATGGGGCGGGAGATTATCTCCCAACCCCGGCTCTTGGGGACGAACCTAGCACCTTGAAGCGAGGCAGCAAATTGCTCTTGCCGTTGCCAAAAACAAGAACTCTCAGCCCGTTGAGCCGAAATAGGGGCCTTATCGCTTGTCCGTCTTGCCGTCGCGCAGCTTCGACCAATATGCCAGCCGCTTAGCAATTTCCCGCTCGAAACCGATTTCGTCGGGCGTATAATATTTCACCCGCTCCATTCCTTCCGGAAAATAATGCTGGCCCGAGAAACCCTTCTCGGCGTCATGGTCATATTCGTAACCCGCGCCATGGCCGATCTCCCTCATCAACTTAGTCGGCGCGTTTAGAATATGGGCAGGCGGCACAAGCGAACCATGCTCTGCCGCCGAAAGTTTGGCAGCGCTAAAGGCTTTGTAGACGGCATTCGATTTGGGCGCCGTAGCGAGATAGACCGCCGCTTGCGCTAAGCCCAGTTCACCTTCGGGGCTTCCCAGAAAATCGAATAAGTCTTTGGCGGCGAGCGCCTGATGCACGGCCTGTGGATCGGCCAAGCCAATATCCTCCACCGCCATACGCACCAAGCGCCGCGCGAGATAGAGCGGATCTTCGCCGCCAGCCAACATGCGTGCGAGCCAATAGAGCGCAGCATCGGGATCGGAGCCGCGTATGGATTTATGCAATGCCGAAATGAGATTGTAATGCTCGTCGCGCGACTTGTCATAAACCGGCGCCCTTTTTTGCACCGCTTCAACCAGGGCTTTGTTGTCGAGCTGAACGTGTGAGGCGATCGCGGAAATTTCTTCGACAAGATTGAGAAGATACCGCCCATCGCCATCGGCCATGGCGCGCAAAGTACTCCGTGCTTCCTCAGATAGCGGGAGCGGTTTTCCGTAATGTTCTTCGGCGCGTTTGAGGAGCGTTTCCAGATCATCATCGCCGAGCCGGCGCAACACCAGAACTTGCGCACGGGACAGAAGCGCACCGTTCAACTCGAATGAGGGATTTTCAGTCGTCGCACCAACGAGAACAATGGTGCCGTCTTCAACCACAGGAAGAAAGCTATCTTGTTGGCTTCGATTAAAACGATGAATCTCGTCAACGAAAAGGAGCGTCCCCTGCCCCATGCGCCGACGCTGCTTAGCGGCCTCAAATGTTTTCTTTAAGTCGGCAACGCCGCTGAAGACGGCGGAAAGCTGTTCGAAGTGCAGTTTGAAGACACAGGAGAGCAGCCGCGCGATGGTTGTTTTACCGGTTCCGGGCGGCCCCCAGAAAATCATCGAAGACGCCCGGCCCGTTTTCACCATGCGTCCGAGCGGATTTTCATCCCCCAATAGATGGTCCTGGCCAACCACTTCCCCGAGAGCTTGGGGCCTGAGCCGGTCGGCCAATGGCCTGGGCACGTCCTTTTCAAGCTCGACGGAACCGAAGAGATCACTCATGGAATTAGACTAGCTTTTGTATGGCCGCGCTGCATCCGCAAAAAATGGCCAGTTCGACGAAATGCGGTTAAACTCGTTCGGCTCAGCACGCTGGAATTGAGGCATCGGGAAGTACCATGCACCGCTACCGCAAATTAATCTTCAGTTTAATCCCATTCGCCATGGCAATGAGCGCAGTTCCGCTCTACGCGGCGGAAGTGTCCGTCATCAAAACAAATGGGACTGTTGAGCGTGTTTCATAAGGGAGGATCTGGCTCATCTTTGTTTGATGTTAAGCCGCTTGGCGTTGATGGTTCAAGCGGCGGTTTTGGGTGGTCAGTTTTTTGATCCTTTTTCTCTTTTCGATGATGGCGGTGTGGCGTCCAAAGTAGGCGTCGGCTGGAGTTACGTTGCCGATGCTCTCGTGGTAGCGTTGGTTGTTGTAGTGATCGACGAAGGCGCTGATCTGGTTTTCGAGATCGCCGGGTAGATAATAATTTTCAAGCAGGATCCGGTTCTTCAGCGTTTGATGCCAGCGCTCGATCTTGCCCTGGGTTTGCGGGTGATACGGTGCGCCCCGAACGTGATCCATACCGTGGTCCTCGAGCCATTCAGCCAGATCGCCGGAGATATAGGACGAGCCGTTGTCGCTGAGCAGCCTCGGCTTGTGGACGACATTGGCGCGATTGCAGCCTGAGGCTTCTAGCGCCAACTTCAGTGTTGCCGTCACATCGTCCGCCGTCATGTTGGTGCAGAGCTTCCAAGCAATTATGTAGCGGGAATAGTCGTCCAGGATGGTCGACAGGTAAAACCAGCCCCAGCCGATGACCTTGAGATAGGTGAAGTCGGTCTGCCACAGCTGGTTCGGCGCCGTGGTCTTGTCGCGGAACTCATCGGCTGCCTTGATGACCACGAAAGCGGGGCTGGTGATCAGGCCGTGGGCCTTGAGAAGCCGGTAAACCAAGGCTTCCGAGACAAAGTAGCCCCTGGTGTCCGTAAACCTGACGGCCAGTTCCCGGGGCGACAGTTGCGTCTCCTCCAGGGCAAGATCGATGATCTGCCCCCGGACATCATCCGGGATCCGGTTCCACATCCGGCCCGGGCTGCTGTTGCGATCCTCAAGACCGGCGTCGCCAAAGGCCAGAAAGCGATCGTACCAGCGATAAAAGGTGGTCTTCGGAATGCCCAGCTTGTCCAAAGTGGACCCGACGCCCAGGTGGGACTGCTCGACCAGGCGGATGATCTCCAGCTTCTCGGATGCGGGATACCTCATTCCTCGCCTCCCCCATGCCCGATCATATTTTTTTTGAGAAGACGGTTCTCCAGCGACAGTTCGGCGACCAACTCCTTCAAGTCGCGCATCTCCTGGCGCAGGCCTTTAACCTCGCCCGAGGTCGCTTGGCGCCCGGTGTCGCCGGCGAGCCGCTTCTTGCCCGCTTCCAAAAACTCTTTCGACCAGCTGTAATACAGACCCTCGGCGATGCCCTCGCGGCGGCACAAGGCGGCGATGCTCTCCTCGCCGCGCAGGCCCGACACCACGATCCGGATCTTCTCCTCAGCCGTATACTGCTTGCGTGTCTTGCGCCGAATATCCCGAACCGTTCTCTCCGCCGGGTCGTTCTTGCTCATTGATTTCTGTCTCATCTTCGTTCCCTTCGGTCACTACGATGAGCCAGAAATCCTCCGTTATGCAATTACCTCAATTCGTCCCAAAGGCGCTGACGTCAGACAGGCGGAAGAATGTACTCTCTCCAACGTGTCCACTATTGAACTTTCCTATGATGCTGTTGGCCGCCCCCTCATCCCGATGACCTTAAACGATTTGGAACGCTACTTGCTGATCGATACCGGAGGGGTTTACAGCACCCATTATAGTGAATTGGCCGAAGTTCTCGACCTTAGATTACGGCGCGCGGGCGGTTCAATAATAGGCGTAACCGGCGAGAGCTCGAACAACTACGTCACTGTCGATGAATTTCGGATTGGTACAGTCAGGGGTAGGGACCGGCCCTTTATGATCGAACCGGGCGATCAGGGCAGCGATAGCGAAATCCGCAGGGTCGGCACCATCGGGCCAGATATTCTGGCCCGGTACGATATCGACCTCGATTTTGGATCAAGCAAAGTTAACATGTTTAGCCAAGATCATTGCGAAGGGCAGGTTATCTACTGGCAGCCAAAAACGATCGCTATTATTCCATTCGAATTGGATCGCGGGGGCCACATCACATTTCCTATTTTACTGGATGGCGTTGAACTGACAGCCATCATGGACACCGGCGCTGCCACAAGCACGCTTAACCAAAACGTAGGGGAGCGCGAACTTGGCTTGGATTTTTCTTCCGCGGAAAACGAACTAATTGGTACTCTGGGCGAGGACAATGATGAGGTGTATCGCCGCAAATTTCAGAGTTTAAGTATGGCCGGCATTGAGATTAGGGAACCCACGCTCGACGTGCTTCCAGATCTGATGGGCACAGGGCTCGGCACCCTTTTTGGGTGGCGCACCAGCACCAGTTTACCCTACGTAATTGTGGGAATGTCTATACTAAGTCATCTGCATGTTTATATCGCCTATGGTGAAGAGAGGCTTTACATTACCGAGGCTGGCGGAAGCGGGGCTAACTAGTGACACGAATCTTTGTCCGTCATCAAAACAAATGGGACTGTTGAGCGTGTTTCATAAGGGAGGATCTGGCTCATCTTTGTTTGATGTTAAGCCGCTTGGCGTTGATGGTTCAAGCGGCGGTTTTGGGTGGTCAGTTTTTTGATCCTTTTTCTCTTTTCGATGATGGCGGTGTGGCGTCCAAAGTAGGCGTCGGCTGGAGTTACGTTGCCGATGCTCTCGTGGTAGCGTTGGTTGTTGTAGTGATCGACGAAGGCGCTGATCTGGTTTTCGAGATCGCCGGGTAGATAATAATTTTCAAGCAGGATCCGGTTCTTCAGCGTTTGATGCCAGCGCTCGATCTTGCCCTGGGTTTGCGGGTGATACGGTGCGCCCCGAACGTGATCCATACCGTGGTCCTCGAGCCATTCAGCCAGATCGCCGGAGATATAGGACGAGCCGTTGTCGCTGAGCAGCCTCGGCTTGTGGACGACATTGGCGCGATTGCAGCCTGAGGCTTCTAGCGCCAACTTCAGTGTTGCCGTCACATCGTCCGCCGTCATGTTGGTGCAGAGCTTCCAAGCAATTATGTAGCGGGAATAGTCGTCCAGGATGGTCGACAGGTAAAACCAGCCCCAGCCGATGACCTTGAGATAGGTGAAGTCGGTCTGCCACAGCTGGTTCGGCGCCGTGGTCTTGTCGCGGAACTCATCGGCTGCCTTGATGACCACGAAAGCGGGGCTGGTGATCAGGCCGTGGGCCTTGAGAAGCCGGTAAACCGAGGCTTCCGAGACAAAGTAGCCCCTGGTGTCCGTAAACCTGACGGCCAGTTCCCGGGGCGACAGTTGCGTCTCCTCCAGGGCAAGATCGATGATCTGCCCCCGGACATCATCCGGGATCCGGTTCCACATCCGGCCCGGGCTGCTGTTGCGATCCTCAAGACCGGCGTCGCCAAAGGCCAGAAAGCGATCGTACCAGCGATAAAAGGTGGTCTTCGGAATGCCCAGCTTGTCCAAAGTGGACCCGACGCCCAGGTGGGACTGCTCGACCAGGCGGATGATCTCCAGCTTCTCGGATGCGGGATACCTCATTCCTCGCCTCCCCCATGCCCGATCATATTTTTTTTGAGAAGACGGTTCTCCAGCGAAAGTTCGGCGACCAACTCCTTCAAGTCGCGCATCTCCTGGCGCAGGCCTTTAACCTCGCCCGAGGTCGCTTGGCGCCCGGTGTCGCCGGCGAGCCGCTTCTTGCCCGCTTCCAAAAACTCTTTCGACCAGCTGTAATACAGACCCTCAGCGATGCCCTCGCGGCGGCACAAGGCGGCGATGCTCTCCTCGCCGCGCAGGCCCGACACCACGATCCGGATCTTCTCCTCAGCCGTATACTGCTTGCGTGTCTTGCGCCGAATATCCCGAACCGTTCTCTCCGCCGGGTCGTTCTTGCTCATTGATTTCTGTCTCATCTTCGTTCCCTTCGGTCACTACGATGAGCCAGAAATCCTCCGTTATGCAATTACCTCAATTCGTCCCAAAGGCGCTGACGTCAGACACGAATCTTAAAGCGTACTTCATTGCCTATAAGGAAGATCTTAGCGATAAAGTTCTAAGCGCGTTTGTGCGCCTGCAGCGTTGGCCTCGTCCCCACCTTCTTCAAACTCTTCGACTGCTCGCTCCTGCTCGTCCACCGCACGTTCGAAATCGCCTGCTTCCGCATAGGCTGCGGCCAGCGTATCGCGATACATGGGGCTATCCTCAAGCTCAACCGCTCTGGTTGCGTCGAGGACCGCCTGAGCGCCATCGCGTAAGTCTTCTTCTGGCCCAGTCGACTGGAGCCACGCGTTATTATTGTAGGCCGCCGCATTGTCCGGATCGAGTCGAATGGCTTCATCGTAATAATTTAACGCAAGTTCAAATTCTCCCACCTCGCTAAATGCCGTGCCCGCGAAATAGTAGTTTCCGCTTTCCTGCAGCGCCGATTGGGGCCAAATATTTAGATCGTCAATCGCGGCCTGGCGGTCTCTTTCGCCAACATAGAGTTGACCGCGCAGAAACAAAAACGGCGCTAAGTCCAGCACTCTGCCCGACTCAATGACATCCGTGCACGCTTCGATGCGCGCTTGATTTTCCGCGGCGAAATCGTTGCAATGTTGAATTTGTAACGCGATGTTTTGGGCGGCAACAGAACCTGGCGCCAATCCGATCAGAATTGGCAGAACTACCAAACCAGCCCTAACAGATAAACTCATGGCAACCTCAGAATGAGATTTCGCACGTTCGCACCAAATTTAGCATGACTCGAACTGCGCTAAAAGCCATGTTGACACAGAACACCAGTTGGAAACCAAGGTCCGTGCCCTGTCAGAATTAGCAATGGCTCGGTTAACAAAAACTTTGGAATTATATGTTCGCCGTTAAAGCGCAGCACCCAGCGGCTCCACCGAGTATCCCCAGCTAGAAAAGAATCTTTTCCAACGCTCTGCGACACGCTCGGCAGAGGATTCCGATAGCTCAGTGTGCCGATTGGGTTTATAGCCGACAAGCGAGTCCACATAGGTTCGCAGATCATTCTTGATATCGTCAAAGCCCTGAAGTGAAAGTTCCCGATAGAGCGTTTGCACCGCCCTAAGCGGATCGCGCGTTAATGTGTCGAACGACATTTCGAACAAATTTCCTGCTGGCACCATCGAGCGCTGCTCCAGGAACATATCGTAGAGCGCTTCGTACCGGCTCAAGACCAGTTCCTCTAAATCGTTAAAGTCGAAGCGTTGCATCTGCAATAGCGGTGGACCAATCGAGAGCGTGCGGCAGCTCGACTGAAACACTTCATAGGGGTTTCGATGTACATGCACGAATTTGGCATTCGGGAATATTTCGAGCAGCAAACGCAGTCGGGCGGTATGCGGCGGCGATTTTAAAATTAACGGACGACGGTAAACGCTCGTCAGCTTGTGAACATAAGTGCGCACAGCAGCTTTCCAACGGCGGATTTCATCATCCGTGGCGTCGGTAAACGTAAGGTAACGATTGTAATGTTCCCAATTGCGCGGAAACGCGTAAGCAATATAGGGCGACAATCCCGTCAGCGCACAAAGCGCAAATTCATCTTCTTGTGGAAGCTCAGGCCCAATTTCCATGTCGTCGATTTGACGCTTCTTCGGCAATGCGCGATTCAGAAACCAGTGAAGCGGCTTGCCCGCGGTAATGAAACTGTTGGGGAAGAAAACCTGACAAAAATTAGGAGTGGCAAATTGCTTGTCTACCGCAAGCAGATTGTGAAGCAGGGTCGTTCCGCTACGCCAATGTCCTACGATAAAAATTGGATCTCTGGTCAAAACGCCGCTGTCGCGCGGCGCTCTCCAATCATCAAAAACGCGGCACAATCCATTGAGAACACTCGCCGCGGATACCGAAAGGGCGCTCAACAAAAATGGAGAATCAACTGCGAAGCGATTTTCCTGTAAAATTCGAATCCACGTGCCCGTACTCATCCCCAGGAGATGGCTTGGAGCGGAGCGCACTTGCGGGGTTGAATATCCGGCTACCGACATCGAGGCAGCTTTTTTTGCAATGTTTCAGCCTCAAGCTTGGCCAAGTCCAATTGGTAAAGAGGTAGCCAACAGCGGCAACGCCGACCTCACTATGAGCAAGGTTAACAAACCCGCATCAAAAAAAATATGGGCGAGCCTAAGCTCGCCCAATATCTTTTACTCAACCGCACGCGCGCGAGCGCGAAAAACGGCTATTAGTCGAATTCTTTGTCGGTAATACGACCGTCGGGCGTCGAAACATATCCGAGAAGACAACCGTCTGAGCCGTCCTTCAAATGATGACAGCGGACGTGAATCTCGTCGCCAACACTAATGGTATCTTGTTGCCAGCCACCACGCGTCAAGGCACCGACACTACCTCCCTCAAGAGCCCACACGCCGGAAGAACCGTCTTCTTTCTCGACTTCCAAATAGAGCCATACATGGGGGTTCATCCACATGACTTGCGTCACGGTTCCGTCCATTTCGATGAACTCTGCTTGCTCATAATTCGCGTGCGAATGATGAGCCAATGCCGGTATGGAAAGTACAAGTACGGTGAGGGCAGCGAGGCCGATTGCTTTAAGGTGCATGTTTCTCTCCCAATTATCTTGACTCATTATATCCGCCCTTTGCCGAAAGAGACAACGGGCAATAATGTCCTATTTCGTGGTTTTCCTGCGGGAAAATTGCTGTTCGGCCCAACTAGTCTACCCTGGTACGGATTCCAGGGGATGTCCCGGTCGATGTTGAAAAGTTGAGGTAGGTGTCGCTCTCCTGGAGCCGTTAGGCTCCGGGTGCTGCAAACCCAAAAGGGAGAACGACACCATGGGAAATAATATCCGTAGTTCCAGCCGCCCGAAAGCCCTTGCCCCCTCGATTCCTATGCCGCCGCTGGCGGACGCGATGGACGCAGTCCATCTCAGCGTGGATCGGTTTTGTCTTCTGGCCGGGGTCGAGGCCTTGGCCGAGATGATGGAGGAGGACGCCACGACCGTGTGCGGGGCCCGACATCGCCGCCATGGGGACCGTCGAGGTTATCGCTGGGGCAGGACACATAGCGAGATCGGCTACCACGGCGGCAAAGTGAAGGTGGCCCGGCCACGGGTTCGTGACCGGGCGGGCAAAGAGGTGAGCTTGGAGAGTTGGCAGGCGCTACGCGATGGCAACCTGCTGCTCGAGTGGGCGCTCAACCTGATGGTGCTGAACGTGTCGACCCGCAAGTACCACCGCGCGGTCCGTCTGCCCGAGGGCGAGCTGGCGAAAGCGCGTGGCGACGGCACCTCGAAGTCGGCCGTTTCCCGGCGCTTTGTGGCGCTGTCACGCAAGAAGATGAAGGCCTGGCTCGCCTCGGATCTCTCGGAACTCGACCTGCTAGTCATCCAGATCGACGGTCTGCATGTCGGCGACCATGTCCTGATGGCGGCGATCGGCGTCGATGGCAACGGCGACAAGCATGTCCTGGCCGTGGTCGAGGGGGCGACGGAGAACACGGTCGTCGTCCAGGCCTTGATCGACAATCTCCTCGCCAGGGGGCTCGATCCGACACTGCCGCGGCTGTTCATCGTCGATGGCGCGAAGGCACTCAGCAAAGCGATCCGAAACACCTTCGGTGTGGCCGCCGCCATCCAGCGCTGCCAGGTCCACAAGGGCCGTAACATCATCGAGCGCCTGCCCCAACATTTGCACGCGAGCGTCAAGAAGGCGCTCCGTCAGGCCTGGGACCAGGACGACGCAAACAAGGCCGAGCGGCTCTTGCGCAACCTGGTCCGGCGTCTGGAGCATGAGGAACCGGGCGTCTCGGGCAGCATCCTGGAGGGGCTGGAGGAGATCCTCACCGTCATCCGCCTCGGCCTACCGCACGAACTCCGGCGCTCGCTCGCCTGCACTAACATCGTCGAGAACGCGCTCGGCACGGTGCGCCAGGTCACCCGCAACGTCAAACGCTGGAGACACGCCGAGATGGCGCTCAGATGGACCGCCGCCGGCCTGCTGGAGGCCCAGAAAACCTTCCGTCGCCTCAAGGCCTATCGCCAGCTGCCCATCCTCCGAAATGCTCTCCAGGAACACTTGAGAAAGGCTCAGGCCGACAGTGCCATTGAAACCATCATGAAGGCAGCATAGCATCATCAACCAGCGACGCCTGCCCCACGAATTTCAACAGAGATAGGGACATCGCCGGATTCCATCGGCCTCCATATTATACCGGATTCGGTCCCGGTTTTCGTCTAAAATACTTAGGGATTGCTGAAAATGGCCCGGCGGGAGCCGTCGCTTCGAGTATACAGAGCCGTCCTTTGTGGAAACGAATTGCAACATAGGTGCGGCTTAAGTCCGAGTTGGTAAACTGAAGTTGATGGCCCTCGATACGGTCGGCCTGGGGATATGCATCGAAAGTGAACTGTCCTTCACGCTGCCGAAAATACCATGCGGCATAGGCCATCGATCCGCGCACATCGACAATTTGAGCGCCCTCATAATTAACGACAACGACCTTGTAATCGACCTGGTCTAGATCACTAGATGCTGTTGGGTTAGCCTCCATACGTCCGATTGAGCGAGAACCGCCAGGGAGAAATCATGGTTCGACATTTAATTTGGCGTTTTGGAGCTGCTTTTGCGGCGGCAATGATACTGGCGCCCGCTAGCGCGCAGCAAAGCGCCGAAGATTTCTTCGAACGCAAAACTATCACCTATATCGTGTCGTCCGAGCCCGGCGGCGGGTACGACACCTATGGCCGCCTAATTGCGCGCCATATGGAGAAATATCTCCCGGTGCGGCGCATCGTCGTGCGCAATGTAACCGGCGCGGGAAATATCATCGGCGCGAATACAATTTTTGTATCTCGCCCCGACGGTTTGACTTTCGGCACGTTTAACACCGGTTTGATCTACGGCCAGCTTCTGGGCCTGCAGGGCATACGTTTCGATCTCACGGAAATGAGCTGGATCGGAAAGATGGCCGAGGAAGGCCGAACCATGGTGCTGGCGACGAATTCCGGGTTTGACGATATTCAGGATCTTATCGATTCGCCGGAAACCATTCGATTGGCCTCGGCAAGTCTCGGAACGGCGAACCACACTGAGATTCTGATCTTGCGCGCGGCGCTTGGGCTTAACATTCGGCTCATACCAGGAATATCCGGCGGCGAGTTCGAGCTTTCGATGATGCGTGGTGAAGTTGCAGGTGCGCTCAACGCTACAAGTTCACGTGAAGAATTCGTCGCCCGTGGCGCCGGCAAATATGTTCTCTCGGTAACGGGCGAAGAAGCCCGAGCGCTAGGGGTCCCTCATGCCCGAGAACTCGTGACCGATCCGCGCTTTACGCCACTGCTCGAACTCACCGAGACCGTCGCGGTGTTGGGACGCCTCACGGCAGGACCGCCGGACATTCCTGCCGATCGTCTAGCCCTAATCCGAGACGCCTATATGAATGTCGCAGCCGATCCGGAATTTCTGGAGCAGGCGGCAGCCCTCAATATCCCCATTCAACCATCGCGAGGCGAAATTGTGGCCGGGCGCGTTCGCGCGGCGCTCGATCAGCCAGACGAAACCGTGCTGGAGTTGAAGCGGGTCATCGAAGCCGGCGATTAAGCGCTACTTAATATTCATAAAAGAAACGAAGCCGGCCCCATTTAGGAGCCGGCTTCGGTTACTCATTGTTCTGCGAGGCGGGCTTCTACGCGGCGGGCCTTACGCGAGATGCGTACGGAACCAGTCCCACATGCGCGCTTCGGCAGCCGCTGCCTGTTCCGGAACAAAGCGCGGCGTCGAATTATTGTGGAAGCCATGCATGGTGCCCGGATAAGTGGCCGCTTCGAAGTTCACATCATTGGCGCGCAACGCGGTCTGATAGTCGCCCGCACGGCCATTGATGTTGTTGTCCGTCTCTGCATAGGTCAGAAGCAAGGCGGCTTCGATATTCTCGGCATCTTCAGCCGAGACTGGAGCCCCATAGAACGGAACGCCGGCATTGAGATCGTCGCCTAGCTCCGCAGCAACGCGGTTGGTCATTCCACCGCCCCAGCAAAAGCCGGTTGCGCCGAGCATGCCATTGGAACCCGCATGCGATTTTAAAAACCGCGCGCTGGCAAACATGTCTTGATCGAGCTTGTCGTCGTCGAGCTGCGATTGCAGCGTACGGCCGTAATCATCATTGCCGGGATAACCGCCGACCGGCGTCAGGCCGTCAGGTGCGAGGGCGATAAAACCCTCCGTAGCTGCACGGCGTGCGACATCTTCAACATAGGGGTTGAGGCCACGGTTTTCATGAATGACCAGCACCCCCGGCGCCCTGCCCTGCACTTCCCTCGGATGGACCAAATAGCCGCGCATCGTTCCCGAACCAAGCGGAGACGCATATTCGACATATTCGGCGCGGATCCGCGAATCGGTAAACATGACGGTTTGCGCTTTGGCATATTGCGGCATCACGCTCTCAATGAGAGCTGCCGTTGAGATACCGCCAATGGCGAGCATGTTCACTTTGCGCACGAACGCGCGACGGTCGATGCGGCCATGGGCATATTCGTTGTAAAGCTCAAGCACCCGCTCATCGACGGGTGCGTCTTTCACTTCCTTGGGATTCTTGATCAGGGCATTCATCGCGCGGTCCTCCAAATAAAATTAGATCGTCAAAATCAAATATTCGTCAGGTCAAATTACCAATCAGAGAATTGCCGGGTTTTAGCTCGTGGACTTGGTCGAGGGCCGTTTTTCGCTCAGCACTTTGGCTGCCGCAGACAACGTTTTCTCGCAACTCCCCAGCAAAAACAGGACGTTTCCCTGAAATTCCCTACCAACTACGAGATTAGGCCATCTCCAATGGCGAGTAAATCGGCTCCGTGGCCTGCCGGCTCGGATCGAGCCGGTCAAGCCGGGTGAGCGCGCATAAACTTCCTGTGTCCACCTTGCCTACTCTCGGACGTAAATCGAGCGCAAAAGGCAATTGACGAGGCGCGAGATCCTTGCAGCCGGCGTAATTTCTGGGGCCACCATAGTCAGCGGCAGGATGATTGCCGCGCCTTATCGCTGCGAGCCTATAACGATCCGAATTCAGCCTTAGTGCTGCCGTTCGAAGACTTCTTTGGAGCTTCTTTCCGCTGGTCCGATGCTACGGCATGAAGTGGGGGCACCTTATTGTCGTCGGCATTGCCAAAATCGGGGCGGCAATGGCCATCGAGGTAAGCGCCGGCGTCGATTTGAATGTCCTGGTGGACTACATCGCCGGACATCTGCGCCGTTCCAGTTAAAACAACTTTCCTTGCCTATCCGGTTTACACCCACACCCACTAGGGCTAGAATGGGCGCAAACCGGATATAGGGGAGCGCGCCATGGATGTTTGGACCCATCCAGGAAAAGTGGAGGCGCCCTACACCGTTTGCATTGCTTCTGCCTCGAATTTGACGGGGCTTGTGAAGTCCAGCGTCGAGTGCCGACGGACTGGATTATAGAACCCGTCGATGTATCCGGCTATGGCAGTTTCAGCTTGGCTTCTTGACATGAACACAGTCCTCCAGATCAGTTCTGACTTGATGGTTTTGAAGAAGGTCTCGACGACGGCGTTATCATAGCAATTTCCCTTACCGCTCATTGAGGCGAGGAAACCGAGTTCACCGAGGCGCGCCTGGTATGCGTCTGAGCAGTACTGGCTTCCCCGATCGCTATGGTGGATCACACCGGCGCCAGGTTGGCACAGCCCGATAGCACGGTTAAGCGCCCTGAGCGGCAGGTCGCTGGTCATGCGAGCGCCCACGGCCCAGCCGATGACGCGCCGGGAGTAGAGGTCGAGCATGACGGCCAGGTACAGCCAGCCCTGTGCCGTCCAGATATAGCTGATGTCGGCAGCCCATTTCTCGTTGGGTGCCTCGGCGGAGAAGTTCTGGTCGAGAAGGTTCGATGCGACGGCCTTGTTGTGCTGGCTGTCCGTCGTCTTTTTGAACTTCTGTTTCCGTTTTGGAGACAACCCATTTCCCCGCATCAGCCGAGCCACCCTATGGCGTCCAACCTCGATCCCATTCTCGGCAAGCTCGTGATGGACCCGCTCTGCACCGTAGCTCTCGCGGCTGCGCCGAAAGGCTGCCCGGACATGGGCGAGTAGAACCATGTCATCGAGCTGTCGCTGGCTTGGGCCGCGATTGCGCCAAGCGTAGAAGCCTGAGACGCTGACCTGCAGCAGTCTGCACAGGCGGAATATCGGCATCGCCAACCCGGCCCTCTCCGCGTCGATGAACCGGAACCTCATCGACTTTCCCTGGCGCGCCTGTGCCAGCGCTTTTTTTAGGAGATCACGTTCCTGACGGGCCAGATCACGCTCTCGGCGTAGGCGGGTAATCTCCTTCGCTGCATCCTCATGCGGACCGGAAAGCAAATCCTCCTCACGCAATTCTGCGACCCAGCGGCCGAGCGCGCTGACGCTGATCCCAAGATCTCCTGCTATCTGCCGCTGCCTGCGCCCGCTCGTCTGTAAAAGACGGACGGCTTCTTCCTTGAAGGCCCGATCAAACCGCCGGCCCTTGTTCCCATTCTGCTTCGACATTTGCACCTCCTGCGATCAAAATCCTATCGCAGGACGTCTCCACTTTCGTCAGCAGGGTCCAGTTCTCGACCGCGCCGATCTCCCATTCCCGCATTCGCTACCCGAGTTCCAGCGACTTTTCCCCGATGATGCGGCCTGCGCCGCCTACCTGGAGAAAGCCCGCTGGGGAGACGGCTTTGCCTGCCCGCACTGCGGCACGGCGGGAGAGCCGTTCCACTTTGAAAACCGCCCTGGCGTCCTGCGCTGCCGCAAGTGCCGCCAGAACACCGGGCTGACGGTGGGAACAGTGATGGAGCGTAGCCACACTCCGCTGAACGTCTGGTTCTGGGCCGCTTATCTGGTCGCCAGTCAGACGCCCGGCATGTCCGCCGTGCAGTTTCAGCGGCAACTTGGTCTTTCGCGCTACGAGACGGACTTTCAAATTCTCCACAAGCTCCGCTCGGGCATGGTGCGGCCCAACCAAGACAGGATCGGTGGACAGCCCAAGAACCATGTTGAGGTGGACGAAACCTGGGTTGGCGGGTGAACGCGTGGGGAAGGCCGTGGTGTTCACCACAAGGTTCCCGTCTCCTGTGCCATCGAGGTGCGTCATCGAAAGCCGGGCACCAAGCTCGACAACCGGAAAGACGGACGCTATGCCGGACGCGTTCGGCTCGCCGTCGTGCTCGACCGTAGCGCCGAGTCGCTCTATGGGTTCGTCGAGAGCACCGTCGCGCCGGGATCGCTGATCGTTACTGACGATTGGAGCGGCTATGCTGGCCTCGGTAAGCGCGGCTATGAGCACTTCGCTGTTGCCGAGTGTGGTGATCCAGAGGTTGCCGAGCAATACCTGCCGATCATCCATCTGGTTTTCGCCAACCTGAAGACGTGGCTGATCGGGATCCACCACGGCGTTAGCCACCAGCACCTACAAGCCTACCTCAACGAGTTCACCTTCCGCTTCAACAGGCGGTTCTACCCGTTCAACGCCTTCCGCTCATTGCTCGACATCGCGGGCGACACCTCTGCTCCAACCTATGCCGAGCTTTACTCGGGAGAGTGGCGGCACCCTACATGTAGCGGTCATGGGCGTTAACCGGATAGGCAAGGAATATTCGTCCGGTGATCTTGGCGGTGCTTTCGAGCGTAACTTTTTGGACAAAGACGCAGCCGATCAGCTGACCACCGATGTGAACATCCTGCGCAACAATGTCGCCTTCGACATAACCCCCAATTCCGACAAACAGGCGGGTGGCGTCAATGCGGCCCAGGACGCAGCCATGAACTTGGATTTCACCATCCATTTCAAGGCGGCCCTTTACGGTAAGCGCTCTACCCAAACAGGACGACGGCATCACGATGCTGTCTTTTTTGGACGACGCCATTGCGCCAGCAAGACGTGGAAACGCGGCCATAATGGTAGTGTCCCCCGTCAGAGGGGAAAGCGGCTGCTAATGTCGTGTCAACAGCTGCGCATATCGAAAACGCGTCGCGAGACAAAGCGTTCTATTTTTAAACTAGAAACTTGAATAAGAGATTTCTAAACGCGCTTTAGAAAGCGTTATTGCTAAGCTCGCGTTTTTATCAAGATCGCAGATATCGCGCTCTAAATGACAGCGCTTTAAATTCCATTGGACACTGACTGTTCCAAGCTAGAAGTCCGCTGTTGTCGCAATCGGAATGGCAAAATCCTCACCCGTCGCAGCATCCTTATTGTTTTCGGCGCAGCGCGTCTCCGCCAGCCTGGTAGCACTGCCTCTTAGGGAATAGGTGATCGTCCCCGACCACGGCTTATGGAACATATCTGGGTCGTTGACTGTGACATGCGCGACAAGCCTGTTGCCGTCCTCGCCTATACGATAGCGCTCCACCACATGTGTTCTTGAGGTCTGAGGCACGCCGAAGCGGTCAATCAGCGAGTCACCGCCCAAGCCCACAGTATCGACCACCAGCGTATCGCCCTCATAATGACCGACGCTATCGCCATACCAATCGGGATCAAAATTCTCGGAATGCTTTTGATTCATATAGACACGGCGGATTTGATGATCGCGCTCATAGAGGATCGTAGTCTGATCGCGTTCTTGAAGAAATTGCACGAGACCAAATAATGTCAGCACGTGGGGGACACTGGAAAGCGCGCATAGCTCGGTCGCGACATTCACGATCGCGCCACTACGCCAGCGCCCCCCCATGGCCGCCACCGCTTCAGCCGCTTCAGGTTTGAGGTTTGGATTTGCGGGATCGCCGATAAAGGCCTGGCCACTCAGGCGCGGCGGGCAATTCGGCGAGCATTCGATGTTGAGAATATCGATGACGGGTCCTGGACCGTCGTTGGGTGCGGGGTCGAACACGATCTGCTCAACGCCATGGACCCAGAAGCCCGAAAAATCCGGGATAGAAAATTGCGGTTGGCCCGAAACGTTATGCGGCAGCACCATGCCTGCACAGATAAGCGCAGCATAGAGCGCTTGGCTCACTCGGATTCGGTTTCGCAAGATACCGCCTCGAAATACCTACCGGTAAAAATCCCAAGTATCGCATGCACCCCTATACTCCTCTTTATAGGGCTGAAGATTTGGGTTTTGCGGTAGCGGCACGGACTGGGTTGGGATAAGCCGAGGGCGATCACGGGGCACGAGCTCCGGCTCGATGTCTTCGGGTGTGACGCTCGATAGCTCGAGTACCAATTTGCGCCTGATCGCGCGGGAGAAATCCGCAAAGCCTTCGGCGGCCTGCACGAACGCGCCGGGACCACCGATGACGCACCCCCGGAAATATTCGGCAAGATTGGAGAACTCGTCCCAACCATAAGGGTCGACGACAGGCAAACCGTTAATTACGACTCCGTTTGAAATAACCTCCTCGCGGGCTTCCAATAGCGGAGTACCGGAGCGGTTGGGTCCGTCGCCCGAAATATCGATGACGCGTTTGTTGCTGTAATATGGACTGATCTCGAACACGTTCATCGAAAATTCCAGAACGTCGCTGATCGAAGTCCCCTGCCCGCGGGTTCGCGGAATGCGCATAAGAACATTGGCATATTCGAGCGCGGTCGCTTCACCGTCTATCATCGTCCAATTCACAAGTACCTGATTGTAGTAACGGCTCGACCAGTCGATATAGGCGACGGCAATGCGCCCCAAACTACCGGACTCGATCGCAGTGATGACATCTCTGTGCCGAAACGCATCTGCCACGCCTTTGCGCTGCAGGAACGCTTCGTTGTGGCTCACGCTTCCCGACACATCGGTCGCAATAATGAGCAGCAGGTCAACTTCGATCAGAGGGTCGATCGGAATCGTAAATGCACCTGGGTCGTCTTGCGCGCGAGTAGGCGCCGCCACCAAGACTGACGCCGCACTTATGAGTACGGCAATAAGGCAAGACAGCCGAAAGGCACCAAATTCACTGTGAGACTTGTTTCCACAAAAAATCATCAATGCATCCGTTCGGGCCAAGCCTCGGTTCCAGATAGGGGAACGATATACGCAAACCGGCTCCTTTGGGCTAAAAAACACGTCCACAGGCGATTTAGGTGTCATCCTCCTATTTTCCCTAGCGCGCTGCAGGCACCACATAGCTAGGGTAAACCGATGAAACGAGCACAAGAAAGGCTGTACCGTGTCGAACGAAGGTTATCACGAACCCATTGAGGAGCTATCGGCTGAAACTCGCAATATGCACAGGGCAATCGTCTCATTGATGGAGGAACTTGAGGCGGTGGACTGGTATAATCAACGCGTCGACGCCTGCAAGGACCCCGAACTAAAGGCGATTCTGGCCCATAATCGGGATGAGGAAAAAGAGCATGCGGCTATGGCTCTCGAGTGGATACGCCGCAACGACCCCGTCTTCGAGAAAGAGCTGAAAGATAATTTGTTCACGGACAAGACAATCGCCCATAAATAGTCATTTTACGGCAGGGCGGAGGCTCAACCAGGGAGCGTAGAGCCAGGGAGCGCATAGAATGTCAGAGCAAACCCCGAACAATGTCGATCGCCGCAAATTCCTTGCCGGCGTGGCGGTAAGCGGCGCAGCGGCCGTCACCGCGGCGGAGAGTGCCAAAGCGGCCATACTGCCTGCCGGCCGGGACGGTGCCTCCCAGACCAATTCCGCAGGGCAAGCGCCGTCTGCGGGGCGACCGACTTATGCGATGGAGCAGGCAGAATCTGGGGTGCCTGCAGCCGAGCCGCCCCATCTGGGCCTTACCCAGGGCAAGCCCGGCTCCGACTACATGGTCGATGTCATCAAGACGCTTGATATCGATTATGTGATCACAAATCCCGCATCGAGCTGCCGTGGCATACACGAATCACTGGTGAATTATGGTGGGAACAGAGCGCCAGAACTGCTGACCGCCATGCATGAAGAAGTCGCCACCGGAATGGCGCATGGCTATTACAAAGTTTCCGGCCGAATGCTGGGCTCGCTTTGTCACGGGTCCGTTGGGCTGCAGCATGCGGCGATGGCGATCTACAACGCCTGGGCCGACCGTGTTCCACTAATGATGCTGATCGGAAACAGTGTGGACGCGACCGAACGCCGGCCGCTTGTGCCCACGCTTCACGCAGCGCAAGACCCCGCTGCCTTTGTGCGCGATTTTACGAAATGGGATGATCAACCGGCTTCCTTGCAGCATCTCGCCGAGTCCATGGTACAGGCCTATAAGATTGCGATGACGCCGCCGACCGAGCCGGTTCTCATCGTGCTTGATGAGAGATTACAAGAACATCATCACGATCCGGGCCCTAATTTCCATATTCCAAAAGTGAGCCCAGTAGCACCTCCTCAGGCCAACATTACTGCGGTACGCGAGACAGCACAGATTTTGACGGCGGCCGAGAACCCCGTCATCGTTGCGGACCGTGCCGCACGCTCGCAAGACGGTGTCGATCTAATTGTTGAGCTGGCCGAAACGCTGGGCGCCGTGGTGGTCGATCAGTGCGGGCGGATGAATATGCCCAACCGGCATTATCTCTACCGCCGCGGCGGCGAAGCTGTTGGTCAAGCCGATGCCATCTTGGGACTCGAAGTCACCGATTTCTTTGGCACGGTCAACAGCTATTTGGACACTGCGCATCCGAGCTTTAGTTCACGAATTCGCCCGGGCACAAATCTTATTACGCTCGGCATGGGCGATGTTTATATGCGAGCCAACTATCAAGACTTTCAGCGCTACCAACCGGTAGACATCGCGATGGCGGCTGATGTCGAAGCGACCCTGCCGGCGCTGATCGAGGAAATTCGTAGGGCCTTGGACGATCCGGCGCGCGCACGGGTGGCTGCCCGCACCCAAAACGCGCAAGCGCAGACGGCCCAAACGCGCGAAGCCGACATTGCCGCGGCGGCGCAAAACGCCTGGAATTCAAGCCCGGTAAGCTGCGCACGCATGTGTGCAGAGCTCTGGCCCTTTATCCGCAACGAGGATTGGGGATTTGTTTCGCGCGACGCGACCTATGGCAGTTGGCCGCGGCGTTTCTGGAACTTCGAGCGACACCACCAATGGATCGGCGGACCAGGCGGACATGGCCAAGGGTATCATCTTCCTGCTGCCGTGGGCGCCGCCCTGGCGCATCGCGACGCCGGAAGGCTCGCTGTCGATATTCAGGGCGACGGCGATTTCATGTTTACTAGTAGCGCTCTCTGGACGGCCGCCCATCACAGCATTCCGCTGCTCGCGATTGTCCACAACAATCGCGGCTATCACCAAGAGGTCATGCACGTTCAGCGCATGTCGAGCTGGCGCGGACGCGGGTTGGACCAAGGTACATGGCGCATCGGCACCACAATCGAGGACCCGTTCGTTGACTATGCATCATTGGCGCGATCACTGGGCGTCGAAGGAATCGGGCCGATCGACAATCCAAACGATCTGGCAGCCAGCTATCGTCGCGCGATAGAAGTCGTAAAAAGTGGCGAACCGGTGGTTCTGGATGTTGTGACCCAACCGCGATAAGCGACGCGAGCCCGAGGCTTAAGACCGAGCCAAGCGCGCGCACCGATCTGATCGGCAAACGAAACGGCTCACGCAAACACCCGGGCCGAGCTGCGTAACTGATTGATATGATAAGGTTTTCGTCCAACAATTGCTTGTGTTAGCGGATCGAAACAGACATCGTGCGGTTGCCGCGCAAGGCGGAAATGTCCCATCCTTCGCTGGAATTAAGCGTAGTCTGAAGCGCATCTGGGTTGGCGATGTCGATTCCATTGACCTGCCGTATGATGTCGCCGGTCTGAAATCCGAAACGCCTTGCGTCGGATGCGCCCTCAATCCCCGTAACCACGACTCCGGTAAGAAAAAAATCCAACTGCATTTCATCGGCCAGTGCAGGAGTCATGTTTGCAACACGCGCGCCGCCCAAGGGGTTACGGCCGGTCAACAATATCTCGTTCCGATTTTTGTCGGGTGGAAGACCAACGCGAACACGGGCCTGACGCTCAATGCCGTCGCGCAAGAATCGTACTGTTACCAGATCACCCGGCTGACGCGTGGCAACCCGATAGTTTAAACCCTGCGGATCGTTGACTTCAAAATCGTCAATCGCAATGACAACATCGCCGCGGCGCAGGCTTGCTTGTCCAGCGGCGCTCTGTGGGTAGGCCTGGCTCAGCACCACGCCAACCGGTCGGTTGAGACCCAGGCTCCTGGCGATTTCCGCCGTCACAGCGTCGCCTTGCGCACCAAACCAAGGCCGGCGAATGCCGCCCCCAAGCGCTCCTTCAACAACCAAACGCACCATATTGGAAGGTATCGCGAAGCCAATCCCTACGCTTCCGCCAGAGGACGATACGATGGACGAGTTTATTCCAATGAGCTGGCCATCGATGGTTACCAACGCGCCGCCCGAATTGCCGGGATTAATCGCCGCATCGGTTTGGATAAAAAACTGATAGTCGCTGACGCCGACTTGCGTACGCGCCAGAGCCGAAACGATTCCGCTCGTGACCGTTTGCCCAACTCCAAACGGATCGCCGATTGCAAGAACAAGATCGCCGACTGCAAGCGCGTCGCTATCCCCAAACTCGAGCGCGGGCAAAATGTCCCCTTCAGGATCAATGCGAAGCACCGCGAGATCGGTCCGCGCATCGGCAAGCACCACGCTTGCTTGAAATTCGCGCCTGTCGGAAAGTGCGACCTGAATGTCCTCCGCGCCCTCGATCACGTGATAATTGGTTACAACAATCCCTTCGCCTCCAACGATCACACCCGACCCGAGGGATTGCTCGACCCGATCACGAGTAGGTCCTGCACCGCCAAAAAAGCGCTCGAAAAATGGGTTCCCGGCAAAGGGGCCAATTTGCTGACGAACCACGCGGCTGGCATAGACGTTGACCACCGCCGGCGCGACTTGGCTGACCACCGGCGCGAATGAGAGCTGGATCTGCTGGGGACTTCGCGGAACTACACGCTGTTGCGCGGCGCTCACCCCTGCCAGAAGGCTCATAAATCCGGCGAGAAGAATTGTTCTTATTGTCATGTCTCGGCGTACTCTTTTTTACTAGAGCTGCCATATCGCATTATTATCCGAGCGAAAATGGCAAAATTTCTACAATCGAGCGCTCCCGCGGTCGCTCCCAAGCCAAGGCGCTGTCCTCTTGGTATACTCCTCCTTTGATATGAGAATAAGCCATGGCAATACGCATAGCGGCAGCTGCGCTTTTCGGCGGAATTTTGATGTTCAGCTGGCTTTCGTTAGCCCATATGTCGCCCTTGGGGGAAATGGGGATCTCCCTCCTCCCGCGTGAATATTTGATCACATCCACGCTCGAAGCGGGCGCCGGTGGGTCCGGCGGCCTCTATATGTTCCCAGCTATCCCCGAGGCAAATGCAGAAGTTCCGTCGGGTTTTATGGTGTTGCGGCCTCAGGTGATCGATGCAACACAGGCATTAAATCTATCTGCCGGGGTCTGGAACCCCAAGGTCTGACGTGGCCTTTCGTTGAGCCTGCGGGCGATCTTATTTAGGTGCGCCTGCGAATGCACGGATAGGTCCGTCCCTTTGGGAAAGTACTGTCGTAGGAGGCCACTGGTGTTCTCATTGGAGCCACGCTGCCAAGGGCTTTGCGGATCGCAGAAATAGACATTGATATTGGTCGCCAAGCTAAAGCGCTTGTGATCGGCAAGCTCCTTGCCCCGGTCCCAGGTCAGAGATTTGTAGAGTTCGGTGGGAAGCTTCTTCGCCTGTTTGATCAGTGCATTTACGACTGTCTCGGTGTCCTTAGAGGGGATCTTCGCCAGCATCACATAGCGGGTATGACGCTCGACCAAGGTTGCGATATGCGTGTTCTTCGAGCCGGCCAGAAGATCGCCTTCCCAATGACCGGGCACCGCACGATCTTCCACGCTTGCAGGGCGCTCGCTGATCGAAACGATATCCGTGATCTGCCCACGGCCATCGCCATGCGAGCTCGCACGCTTAGAGCGCCGCATTGTCCGTTTGGAGCGAAGATACCCGGTCAGTTCCTTCCTAAATGCCCCACGGGATTGAATAAATAAGCTTCGATAGATCGTCTCGTGCGACACGCGTTTGCTCTCGTCTTCGGGATGCATCTGCTTCAGCCAACCGGCGATCTGCTGGGGCGACCAATCCTGTTTAAGCTTGCGCGCTACTGTCTGTCGTAACTGCGCATTGCCCGCCAATTTACATCGCTTCGGCCGGCGCGCACGTATAAAGGCCGCTTCGTCGGACAATGCCGCGCGGTAGCGATCATAGCCCCCATTGCGGCGAATCTCTCGGCTCACCGTCGAGGGCGCACGGCCCAGCAACCTTGCCAAAGAGCGTGCAGATTGTTCCGCCGCGAGACCTCTGGAGATCTCCTCGCGCTCCGACAATGTCAAAGCCAGCTTTGAACGCCGCCGGGGTGCTGGTCGGATCCCGCCAGAGGGCGACAGCTGACCACGAATCGACGACGAGGGCTTACCGAAAACTCGCCCGATCGCCTTCAGCGTTTCACCCCGAGCCCAACGCTCCCAAACTTCGTCCTTCTCTAACGCACTGAAACCGTAATGGCTTTTCTGATTCCCATTTCCTTGATCCATCGAACACTCCATCTTTTCCAATTAAGATAAAGTGTTGCGTCCATCACTTGAGGCCACATGTTTTATCCTGACAATATGTTTTTTGGCGGCATGGGAAATCGGGTTGCACTCGAATTTATCAAGGACGTGATTCAAGCATCGGTGCTCACATTCCTGATAATCTGGGCCGGTATAGATAGCTTTTTCTTGCGCGTTGGCTTTGCCGCGGGAGCGGGAATTCTCGCCGCAATAACAACAAATCTTTCACTCGCAATTTGGTATGGATTTCCCATCGCCTATGTGCTTGGCTCAGCCGGTATCATTTTGATCGGCTATTTTGTGGCCGCGATCGGCATTGCTTTTCTGCTTCCAAGCCAACCCCACTCGGCAGGCGCCAAGATCGGGGAATAATATGGCGCCCCTTCTAATGATTGCGCTCCTCGCGATACCAGTTGTGATCGCGATTACCTTCCATGAAGCGGCGCATGGCTATGTTGCATATGCGTTGGGGGACGACACCGCCGAGCGCGATGGCCGTTTGACGCTGAATCCCCTTAACCATATCGACCCCTGGGGGACATTGCTGCTCCCCGCAGTGCTGTTAATCACACTCGGCATCGCCTTTGGCTATGCGAAACCAATACCTATCGATACAGCCAAGTTAGGAAACCCTAAACGCGACATGGCGTTGGTTGCAGCGGCAGGGCCACTAACAAATATAGCGCTCGCATTACTCTTCGCGCTCCTTTTGGCTGCAACACGCGGCGTCGCAGAGGACTATCCATTGTGGCGGGCAACCTTGCACGCCAGCATCGTCCTCAATGTCGTTCTTGTAATTATCAATCTGATTCCACTGCCGCCACTTGACGCGAGTAAGCTGGTCGCAGCAACCTCTCCACGCATGTTTTCTGAGATCTATTCGCGCGCAGAGCCATATGGATATCTGATTATTGTTTTCACGTTTCTTATTGTTCCCCTTGCCTCGCCAAGGCTGGGATACGCGGTCGACACCGCCGGGCATTTCCTCATACGTCCCGCCTACGGGTTGACGGGTGAATTACCAAAAATAATTGGGGCGGTATAAAAAAAGCGGCCAATGGCCACCCTTTTGTAACCTAATTTTCGAGTGGCCTACTCGTCGCCTTCTTCGTTGTCATCTGTCGTCATAACGGGACCGGAGTCTTGGCCTTTTGCCTCTTCGTCTCGATCGACAAATTCAATGACCGCCATCGGAGCGTTATCGCCATAGCGCGATCCAGCCTTTAGAACGCGGATATACCCGCCAGGTCTGTCGCCATAGCGTGGTCCAAGCACATCAAAAAGCTTGGCTACCATTTTCGTGTCTTGGATCTGAGAAAGTGCAAGCCGGCGAACATGGAGGGAGCCCTTCGCGTTACGCGCTTGAGTCACCAGGCGCTCGACGATCGGCCTCAATTCCTTAGCCTTCGGCAGCGTTGTCTTGATTTGTTCATGCTTGATCAGCGCACATGCCATGTTCGCAAACATCGCTTTACGATGAGAACTCGTGCGGTTGAGTTTACGGCCTGCATTTAGATGACGCATGGGATTTCCTCAACTTCAACCCGACCCTGCCTCCCACGGCAAGGCGAAAAATCAATACTGATCTTCGTAACGCTTTGCCAACTCTTCGATATTCTCAGGCGGCCAACCGGCAACTTCCATTCCCAGATGCAGACCCATTTCAGCAAGCACCGCTTTAATTTCATTCAACGATTTCCGACCGAAATTCGGCGTCCGCAGCATTTCGCTTTCGGTTTTTTGAATGAGATCGCCAATATAAACGATATTGTCGTTCTTAAGGCAGTTGGCCGAGCGCACCGAAAGTTCGAGCTCATCGACCTTCTTCAAAAGCACCGGATTGAAGGCAAGATCTGGCTTCATCTCGTCGGCAACCCGCTCCTTTGGTTCCTCAAAATTGATGAAGACCTGGAGCTGATCTTGCAAGATGCGCGCAGCATAGGCGACAGCGCTCTCAGCTGTGATTGAGCCATCCGTTTGAAGCTGCATTGTAAGCTTATCGTAATCGAGTATTTGCCCTTCGCGGGTATTCTCGACTTTGTAGGACACTTTTTTCACCGGACTGAAAAGCGAGTCCACCGGCATCAAGCCGATCGGCGCATCTTCGGGACGGTTCCGATCCGCGGCAACATATCCTTTACCCGAATTGACGGTGAGTTCCATACGAAGCGCTATGCCCTCGTCCAGCGTGCAAAGAACAAGATCCGGATTGAGCACTTCAATGTCCGCGACTTCGGAAATCTGACCTGCCGTCACTTCGCCCGGCCCGTCCGCGTGTAGCGTAAGCCGCTTCGGCCCTTCCACATGCATGCGAAGGGCAATTTGCTTCACATTGAGGACGACATCGGTGACGTCCTCTCTTACACCTGGGATCGAAGAAAACTCATGCAGTACGCCATCGACCTGAATGGCGGTTACCGCCGCACCTTGGAGCGAGGACAAAAGAACGCGGCGCACCGCATTTCCAAGCGTAAGGCCAAAACCGCGTTCCAGCGGCTCGGCGACGATGGTGGCGCGGCTGGTATTGTCGGCGGCTGTCTCCACCTTCAACTTATGGGGCTTAATTAGTTCCTGCCAATTTTTCTGAAACACTTTTTTTCCTCATCGTTTCCCGGGCAGGTAAAACACTCTGCCCAATTCGTTCGATGGTTATTTTGATGTGCTCTACGCAGACTACTTAACTGTTAGACTCGGCGGCGTTTGGGTGGCCTGCATCCGTTATGCGGAATCGGCGTGACATCACGAATAGTAGTAACGTTCAAGCCGGCGGTTTGAAATGCGCGCAATGCAGATTCACGGCCTGACCCTGGGCCGCAAACCTCAACTTCCAATGTACGCATGCCATGTTCGATGGCTTTCTTCGCTGCACCTTCAGCAGCAACCTGTGCCGCATAGGGTGTCGATTTGCGAGAGCCTTTGAACCCCTGCGCGCCACAGGTCGACCAGGAAATCGTGTTCCCCTGGGCATCGGTAATGGTAATAATCGTGTTGTTAAACGTTGCCTTCACATGCGCAACGCCACTGACGATATTCTTTTTTTCTTTCTTGCGCGGACGCGGAGATGACTTCGCCATTCTACTTGGTTACCTTTTTCCTGCCCGCGATTGCCCGCGCCGGACCCTTGCGGGTTCGAGCGTTCGTGTGCGTGCGCTGTCCACGAACCGGCAGCCCTTTGCGATGGCGTAATCCCCGATAGCAGCCCAAATCCATCAGGCGCTTGATGTTCATTGCAACATCGCGGCGTAAATCGCCTTCAACCAGATAGTCGCGATCGATCGCTTCACGAACTTGGATCACTTCCGCGTCCGTGAGGTCCGACACGCGCCGTTCTTTGGCAATACCGACTTTCTCGCAAATTTCCTTTGCCTTGGTCTGGCCAATGCCATGGATGTAGCGAAGCGCGATTTCAACGCGCTTATTGGTCGGGATATTGACGCCGGCAATTCGCGCCACGTGCTTCTCCTAGTGATAAAGGGCAAGCCATAATGCGCTTTCAGCGCACACCAACGGCTCGCCGCAAGTAGATGATCCCGACGTGAAGCCGCGGATTATAGAAATCAACAGCCCCCAGTCAACGCCGAATCCCTAGATTTTTCGCCCAATATCAAGGTTTTCGTACTTTTCGCGGTAAGGCCAAATCAGGCCGGCCCTATGGCTTTAGGCCCTCCAGAACACGCCTGATCTCAGTCGAGACCTCTGAGATTGAGGCCATGCCGTCCACAGCCTCCAGCTTGCCCTGGCGGGCATAGAAATCAAGCAAAGGCGCCGTATTCTTGTGATAGACCTCGAGGCGATTTCGTAGCGTTTCCGGGGTATCGTCTCCGCGCGTTCCACCCGCCTCGCGGCTGCGCTTGGCGATTCGATCAACCAGCGCCTCGTCCCTAACTTTGAGTTCAATCACCGCGTCGACGGGCGAATCGCGCTCGGACAGAAATTTATCCAGCGACTCAGCCTGCGAGATGGTTCTGGGAAAGCCGTCGAACACCACGCCATCTGCGCAATCCGGCGCATCCAACCGCTGGGCAATGATTCCCACCACAATCTCGTCGGTAACCAGATTGCCCTTGTCCATGATCTGTTTACAGCGCCTGCCCAGATCGCTTCCGGCGGCGATGGCGGCGCGCAACATATCCCCGGTGGACAGCTGCACCATGCCCCATTCGTCTTGGAGGATTTTGGCCTGGGTTCCCTTACCCGCCCCAGGCGGACCGAAAAGGATAAGGTTCATTGGCGCGTTCCCCTTGGCGCCTAGCGCCGCGCACCCCTGAGGCGCGCCTTTTTTATGAGGCCCTCATATTGCTGCGCCATCAGATGGCTCTGAATTTGCGCGACCGTATCCATGGTCACGCTCACCATGATGAGGATGGATGTGCCGCCCATAACGAAACTCGTCACTCCATAATAGGCAATGAGTAATTCGGGGATGAGGCAGACAAAGCACAGATAGACTGCCCCGATAACCGTAATGCGCGTCATTACGTAGTCAATGAATTCAGCTGTGCGCTTACCAGGGCGCATCCCCGGAATAAAGCCACCATATTTTTTCAAATTGTCGGCCATATCCTCCGGATTATGAACAAGCGCAACATAGAAGAAAGTGAAAAACATAATCCCCGACGCGTACATCAACATATAGAGCGGTTGGCCCTGGCCGAGTAGCGCTACCACCGTTTGAAACCAACCAGATATGTTTGCGGCGTTGAACCCCGCAATGGTTGCAGGAAGAAACAATAGCGACGAGGCAAAGATCGGCGGAATCACGCCCGCCATATTCAGCTTCAACGGAAGATGAGACGTTTCCCCTCCAAACATGCGGTTGCCTTGTTGCCGCTTTGGATATTGCACGAGTAGTCGACGCTGCGCCCGCTCAACAAAGACAATGAACATAACGAGGCCTATTGCGAGCACACCGAGAAAGAACAGAAACATTGGTGATATTGCCCCTGTGCGCGCCGATTCGAAGGCCTGGAAAATCATTCCGGGAAAGGCCGCAACAATACCGGTCATGATGATCAACGAAATCCCGTTTCCAACACCTCGTGCAGTTATCTGTTCGCCGATCCACATCAAGAGAATCGTTCCGCCGGTCAAGGTGATGACGGCCGAGATGCGGAAGGCAAAACCCGGATCGATAACAACGGTTCCTATGTTCTCCAACCCGATCGCGATGGCGTAGGCTTGCACCGCAGCGAGGCCAACGGTGCCGTAACGGGTGTATTGATTGATAACTTTGCGTCCCGCTTCACCCTCTTTCTTTAATTTCTCAAGGTGAGGATTAACCGCCGTCATTAACTGCATGATAATGGCAGACGAAATATAGGGCATGATACCGAGCGCAAAGATTGCCATGCGCTCGATCGCACCACCGGCAAAAACGTTAAAGACGTTGAGCAGACCGGCCTGTTGCTGAAAGATCTGGGCAAGCGAGGTCGCATCGATGCCGGGCATCGGCACATATGTGCCGAGCCGCGTTACAACCAGCGCGCCCATTGTAAACCAGATGCGCTGTTTGAGCTCGGTTGCTTTCGAGAACGCCCCGAAATTGAAATTGGCAGCTAATTGTTCTGCCGCTGAGGGCATTTCTCACTCCCGCGCGGATTCCGCCCAATGAATACGTCCCTCACCGTGGGACGATTGATGCCTATGTGGGGTCCGGCTTTAGAAAAAACAAGCTCCGGGAGACAGATAGGCACTTAATCTATATCAGCCTGCGTTTGCCTTAGCCCGCTTTTCAGCGGCAGCTGCACGACGTTTCTGTCGCTTGCCCGGCTCGCCCGACTTATTCATATGCACTTTTTTCGTGAATGTGGTCTCTAGACTTCCGCCCGTCTTAGCGACGGCATCAATGGCAGTTTTGGACGCCCCAGCAACTTTAAGCGTCAACTTCGATTTCAGCTCGCCACGGCCAAGGATCCGTACGCCATCGCGCGAACGTCCGGCCAGACCAGCGTCGCGCAACATTTTATCCGTGATGGCCTCGCCTTCCTTGAGGCTCCCGGCCTCAACCGCCGCTTGAAGACGATCGAGATTGACGACTGCGAAATCATTCGCAAAAATATTCTTAAAGCCACGTTTGGGAAGGCGCATATAGAGGGGCATCTGCCCCCCTTCAAATCCGTTGATCGACACTCCCCTTCGCGACTTCTGCCCTTTCACCCCGCGTCCGGATGTTTTGCCGAGCCCAGAACTCGAGCCACGACCCACGCGCGTTTTACGCTTTCGGGCTCCTTCATTATCTTTGATCTCATTCAGTTTCATAACAAAACCTATTCCCCGACCACTTCAACAAGGTGAGCGACTTTGCGGATCATTCCTCGCACCGCAGGGGTGTCCCCCAGCGTGCGTTCACGACGTATCTTGCCCAAGCCTAGGCCGCGAAGTGTAGCCGCTTGATTCTCAGGCTTGCGATTTGCACTTCGCAACTGGCGAACGGTAACGGTCTTACCGGCTGCCGGTTTTTTGACGCTTTTCTTCGATTTGCTTTCGGCCATGGCTTACGCTTCTGCCTCCGGCTGCGCCTGCGCTTCTGATTTTCCCTTACCTGTGCCTTCGCGTCGTTGAATTATTTCGGCGACACTTTTTCCACGGCGCTGTGCGACGAGGCGCGGACTCTGTTGGCGCCGCAGAGCGTCGAAGGTTGCGCGCACCATGTTGTAAGGGTTTGATGTTCCAACGCTTTTTGCGACAACATCGCCGACACCCAAAGATTCGAAAACCGCGCGCGTAGGTCCGCCGGCAATAATCCCGGTCCCCTGCTCGGCTGGGCGAACGACAACTTTTCCGGCTCCGTGATGGCCTTTTGTCTCGTGATGAAGGGTTCGTCCGTCTTTTAACGGAACACGGATCATCGAACGTTTCGCATTTTCCGTCGCTTTTCGGATCGCTTCCGGAACTTCTCGGGCTTTGCCCTTGCCAAAACCAACGCGGCCGCGCTGATCGCCGACAACCACAAGAGCGGCAAATCCGAACCGGCGTCCACCCTTCACCACTTTGGCGACGCGGTTGATATGCACGAGCTTGTCGATGAGTTCGCTATCGCGTTCTTCGCGCTGGCGGTAATCACGTGCCACTTGGCATGCCCTTTCCTTTTAAAATTGTAATCCGCCCTCTCGAGCGGCATCGCCTAGCGCTTTAACACGCCCATGAAAAAGATACCCACCACGATCAAACACAACTTGCTTCACGCCGTTCGCCAAGGCGCGCTCGGCTATTAGCTTTCCGACCACCGCTGCCGCTTCCAGATTCCATGTCTTGGAAAGAGCTCCGCTTTTGGCAGCATCTGCCGAGGAGGCAGAAGCCAAAGTGCGCCGTGTCGCATCATCGATTACCTGCGCATAAATATGCATACCCGACCGGAACACGGACAGACGCGCGCGGCCCGTTGCGCTCCGCCGAATCCTATAGCGCACCCGGTTCCTTCGGCGCTCGAACAATTTGCTTTGCTTAGCCATACCTTGTTTCCCAAACGCCTTCCGGCCTATTTCTTCTTGCCTTCTTTGCGGCGAACACGTTCCCCCGCATATTTCACGCCCTTGCCCTTATACGGCTCGGGCGGGCGCATGCTACGAATTTCGCTCGCCACCTGCCCAACCATCTGCTTGTTGCTTCCGCTAATAGTCAGAGCAGTGGGCCGCTCCGCAACAATCTCAACCCCTTCAGGGATCGGATAATTCACATCATGGGAAAACCCAAGCTGCAGCTGTAGTGTTCTACCCTGTACTGCCGCGCGATAGCCAACGCCGTTGATTTCCAGTTGCCGCGAAAAGCCCTTAGTCACGCCAACAACAAGATTATTTACCAGAGTCCGCTGCATGCCCCACATCGCGCGCGCGCGCGCGTCATCACTGCGCGGTGCCATCGTAATGCCGTCATCACCGAGTTTCGCTTCAACTTCGGGAGCCAATACGACACTCAGTTTCCCCTTCGGTCCCTTGACCGAAACGGTTCCGTCTTCCACGGTTGCCGTCACGCCCTGCGGCAGTGCGACCGGATTTTTCCCAATGCGGGACATACTTTCCACCTTCTTGTCGCCACTTCGCGATCATCCACGCGAAGTTGGTTCAATCCTCTAAAACACTTGGCAGAGAACTTCTCCGCCCACATTCTGGTCGCGCGCATCGGCGTCCGACATAACCCCTTGCGGCGTAGAGATAATCGAAATACCCAGCCCGGCACGGTACGGCTTTAACTCGGCAACCGAGTTGTAAACTCTGCGGCCCGGTTTCGAGACGCGTGTTAATTCGCGAATCACAGGATTGCCGTCGTGGTATTTCAGTTCAATCTCAAATTCCTTCGCAGCACCCTTTAACTCAATTTCTGCGTAGCCGCGGATGTAGCCCTCGCTTTTCAAAACTTCAAGCAAACGGCCGCGCAACCTTGACGCAGGGGAGGACACTTTCGCGAGGCCTCTCAACTGGCCATTGCGAATTCGTGTAATGAGATCGCTAACAGGATCGTTAATCGCCATGGTCTATTCTGGCTCCTTTACCAACTCGCCTTGGTCATACCCGGAACTTGGCCAAAATTCGAAAGCTCCCGAAGCGCAATGCGCGAAAGCCTAAACTTCCGGTAATAGCCTCTTGGCCGTCCCGAAAGGTCACAACGGTTGTGCACGCGCGAGGGCGCAGAATTGCGGGGAAGCTTCGCTAATTTCAAGCGGGCCGCAAAACGCTCCTCCGGTGGAACCGACATGTCTAGGGCGATCGCTTTCAGTGCCGCACGCTTGGCGGCGAATTTCGCGACCATGCGTTCACGCTTCTTATTCCGGTTGATTGCACTCTGTTTTGCCATTTTAAGGCTCCAAAATCTCGAACGGCATTTGAAAGCCGGCGAGAAGCGCCTTTGCCTCTTCGTCGGTATTCGCAGTCGTTTGAATTACAATATCCATACCCCAACTTGTTTCCATCTTGTCGTAATCGATTTCAAGAAAAACAATATGCTCCCGCATTCCCATCGCGTAATTGCCGCGACCATCGAAGCTCTTAGCCGAAACTCCTCGGAAATCGCGTACACGCGGAAGCGCGATCGTGATCAGGCGATCAAGAAATTCATACATGCGATCCTTGCGCAGCGTCACTCGGGCGCCAATCGGATCACCCTTACGTATCTTGAACGTAGCAATAGCTTTCTTCGCATTGGTGATGACCGCTTTTTGACCTGCGATGGCCGTAAGATCATTTAAGACCGACTGCGCTTTTTTCTTATCCTGCGCGGCCTCGCCAGCCCCAATGTTTACTACAATTTTTTCAACGCGCGGCGCTTGAAGTTCGTTCTTATAGCCAAATTGCTTCACGAGATCGGGACGAATGACGTCCCGATACCGTTGCTTAAAACGCGGAACATAAGCCTCGGCCTCGACCGTCTCGGCATCACCCGCTTGCTCGTCAACCACGTCTTTTTTTGTGGCCTCATTCATTGGCGAGAACCTCTCCAGACTTCTTTGCAAACCGGACTTTAGTTCCGTCCTCTAATACTTTGAAACCAATGCGCGTGGGCGCGCCCGACGTGGGATCGGCGTGCGCAATCTTCGAAAAATGAATTGGCGCTTCCTTCGAGACAATCCCCGCTTGTTGGCTCATCGTCTGCTTCTGATGGCGCTTGACCATATGGACGCCAGATACCAGTACGCGCTCGTCCCCCGGAAAGACACGAAGGACTTCTCCTCGCTTTCCTTTGTCGCGGCCCGAAATAACGACCACTTTGTCACCTTTTCGAATCTTCGCAGGCATTCAGAGCACCTCCGGAGCAAGCGAAATAATTTTCATGTGGTTCTTCGAGCGAAGTTCACGGGTCACTGGGCCAAAGATTCGTGTACCAATGGGCTCGTTCTGGTTATTGATCAAAACCGCTGCGTTACTGTCAAAGCGGACCAAGGAGCCATCAGTGCGCCGCACACCCTGCGCGGTGCGCACAACGACCGCTTTCAATACTTCACCCTTCTTTACCCGCCCGCGCGGGATCGCATCCTTGACGCTTACGATAATGGTGTCGCCGACGCGCGCATATCTGCGACGGGACCCGCCCAGCACCTTAATGCACAAGATGCGTTTGGCCCCGGAATTGTCGGCAACGTCGAGCACTGTTTCCGATTGAATCATTAGTTCGCTCCAACGCTCCTACCAGCAGAGCTTTCGCCGGCAAGGCCGACAACTTCCCAGCGCTTCAATTTCGAAATCGCCTTACACTCCCGAATCCGCACTATGTCCCCAACTTTGAACGTCGTTTTCTCGTCATGTGCGTGATATTTTTTTGAGCGGCGCACAATCTTACCCATCACCGGATGAACAAAACGACGCTCGACTTTGACCACAACAGTTTGCGGATTCTTGTCGCTCACGACGGTACCCATCAACACGCGCTTCGGCATCTCCCGGCTCTCCTATTTCTTCGCCTTGGCGCGGCTCTTAGCCGCCGCCTTGGCCGGTTTCTTTGCGGCCGGTTTCTTCGCAGGCGCCTTCTTTGCAGGCGGCTTCTTTGTAGGCGCCTTCTTCGTAGACCGGGCCTTCGGCGCAAGAATTGTCTCGCCGCGCGCCTTTTGACTTAACACCGTCCGAACACGCGCAATATCGTGTCTCACTTCCCGCACACGGCTTGTCTTTTCCAGCTGCCCGCTCGCCTGTTGAAAACGAAGGTTAAATTGTTCCTTTTTGAGCTTAACGAGTTCGTCGTTTAGCTCGTCCGGAGATTTGTCGCGGTAGACGCTTGGATTGGTCATCGCCATATTTCCTACACCCCAATCCGCGAAACGAATCTTGTTGCAATCGGCAATTTTCCTGCGGCAAGGCGCATTGCTTCGCGCGCAGTACCAATATCAACACCGTCAATTTCAAAAAGTATCCGTCCTGGCTTGACCTTGGCCGCCCAATACTCCGGTGCGCCTTTCCCTTTTCCCATGCGAACTTCCGTCGGCTTCTTCGAAACCGGCACGTCCGGAAATACGCGAATCCAAACCCTTCCCGCACGCTTCATGTGGCGCGTGAGAGCACGGCGCGCCGCTTCCAACTGACGCGCCGTAATCCGTTCGGGCGCTGCTGCCTTCAATCCAAACTGCCCAAAGGCAAGCGTAAACCCACCCTTGGCATTGCCGTGGATGCGGCCCTTTTGCTGTTTGCGAAACTTGGTGCGTGTTGGTTGCAGCATAATCGATTACTCTTTTCGTATCCCTTTTTTACGCAGTTGCCGGCTGTCGTTTCCCGCCACTACGCGCGCCTTGCTCGGCGGCCTCTCCAAGGCGTTTATCCTGGGCAAGCGGATCATGTTCCATAATTTCGCCTTTGAAGACCCATACTTTGACACCGCACGTCCCGTAAGTGGTCTTGGCTGTCGAAACGCCATAGTCGACATCGGCACGCATTGTATGAAGGGGCACGCGGCCCTCGCGATACCATTCGGTCCGGGCAATTTCCGCACCGCCCAATCGTCCCGTGCAGTTGATGCGGATACCCTGTGCCCCCAGCCGCATTGCGGACTGAACCGCCCGTTTCATCGCCCGACGGAAGGCCACGCGACGTTCAAGCTGCTGAGCAATGTTATCGGCGACAAGCTTTGCATCGATTTCCGGTTTGCGGATTTCGACGATATTCAGATGAATTTCGCTATCGGTGAATTTTCCGAGCTCGGATTTTAGTTTTTCGATATCCGCACCCTTTTTACCGATTACGACACCGGGGCGCGCCGAGTAAATTGTAATCCGACACTTCTTGTGCGGACGCTCGATCAACACGCGTGAAACACCTGCCTGCTTCAAGCGCTCCATCAGGTTTTTGCGAATAGCGATGTCTTCCTGAAGAAGCTTTCCGTACTCCTTCTTGGTCGCATACCATCGCGAATCCCAGGTTCGGTTGATACCGAGCCGCAGTCCGATCGGGTTAGCTTTTTGACCCATTACTCGGCCTCCTTGCCCTTGCCGGACTTTTTCGTGCCGCCCTGGCTTTTGATGGTTTTCGCTTTAGGTGCGCTCTTTGCTGCTTGCTTTTTTGCTGCCGGCTTCTCAGCGGTTTCCTTCTTTGCAGAAGCCTTCTTCGCCGATGTTTCCTTCGCTGGCGCTTTCTTCGCAGAAGGTTCCTTCACTGCGGGCTCCTTGTCCTCGGCTTTCTTTGCCGATGCCTTTTCAGAGGCAGCTGCGCTAGCGCCTTGTTCTTTTGCAGGCACCGCCTTGGCGGGCGCCGGTTTTGCCGCTTTTTTCGCCGCCTTTTTCTTGGCGGTCTCGATCATGCGCTTTTCTTCGACAACAATGGTGATTTGACTAAAGGGCTTCTCAATTCGCCCTGCGCGACCACGCGCCCTGGGCCGAAATCGCTTCATCGTTAAATTTTTTCCGACCGAGGCTTCCGAAACAATCAAATCATCCACATCGAGGTCGTGATTATTCTCCGCATTGGCAATCGCCGATTGCAAAATTTTCTTCACGTCGCGCGCAATACGCCTTGAAGTGAACGTCAATGTCGAAAGAGCGGATTCAGCAGACTTGCCGCGAATCGACTGCGCGACAAGGTTTAGCTTGCGCGGACTAACGCGAATGTTTCGACCCACGGCGCGTGCCTGGGATTCACTAAGCTTGCGAGGAAGCGCAGGCTTACCCATAGCGATTATCCTCTCTTCGCTTTGCGGTCGCCCGAGTGACTGTGAAAGGTCCTCGTCGGCGAAAACTCACCGAATTTGTGTCCAATCATGTCTTCGGTAACGAGCACGGGAATGTGCTTATGGCCGTTATAAACACCAAATGTGATGCCAACGAATTGCGGTAGTATCGTCGAGCGCCGCGACCACATCTTGATCACATCCTTGCGCCCACTCGTGCGCGAGGCTTCCGCTTTTTTGAGCAGATAGCCATCCACAAAGGGACCTTTCCAAACAGAACGTGCCATATTTCTTAGCCTTATTTCTTCTTCTTGCGGGCGTGTCGCGAACGCAAGATGTATTTCGATGTTGTCTTATTCTTTCGTGTGCGAGCACCTTTTGTTGGCTTTCCCCACGGCGTAACTGGGTGACGACCACCTTTGGTACGGCCTTCGCCACCACCATGGGGGTGATCGACGGGATTCATCACGGTTCCGCGCACCGAAGGCCGCCGTCCACGCCAAACATTTCTGCCCGCCTTACCCAGACTTTGGTTCATGTGATCAGGGTTAGAAACCGCGCCGACGGTTGCCTTGCATTCAAGCCTAGTACGACGAACCTCTCCCGAGCCCAGACGGATAAGCGCATAGCCCGCGTCACGACCAAGATATTGCCCGTATGAGCCGGCGGCGCGTGACATTTGCCCGCCCTTGCCCGGCTTCATTTCAATATTATGAACAATGGTGCCGACAGGCATCGATCCAAGCGGCATCGCGTTTCCAGGCTTCACGTCGACGCGCTCACCCGACATGACGCTATCGCCAACAGCCAATCGCTGCGGCGCGATAATATAGGCCTGCTTGCCATCCTTATATTTAATCAAGGCGATGAAAGATGTCCGATTTGGATCATATTCCAGACGCTCGACAATCGCCGGAACGTCAGGTTTTGAGCGCTTGAAATCGATAATGCGGTAACGCTGTTTATGACCACCACCACGCCAGCGAACAGTGATACGCCCGCTGCTGTTGCGACCGCCATAGGATTTCTGGCCCTCCGTCAATTTCTTAAGCGGACCACCCTTATGCAGGCCTTTCCGGTCCACCAACGTGAGTTGACGCTGACCGGGCGTTACGGGTTTGTACTTCTTTAATGCCAATTTCCCGCTCCTATAGTCCCGTTGTTACGTCGATCTGGTGGCCCTCAGCGAGAGTCACAATAGCTTTCTTGATATCGCTCCGAGAATAAGCTCGGCCGCGATATGCCTTCGTCTTCCCCTTCACGCGCAGTGTGTTCACGGCAGTTACTTTGACCTTAAACAACTCCTCCACAGCCTTCGCGATTTGCGGCTTGGTTGCGCTAAGCGGAACACGGAATACGACTTGGTTGTGCTCCGAGAGAACAGTCGCCTTTTCCGTAATCATCGGTGAAAGAACAATGTCATAGGACAGCGTCATGTTAGTCGCTCCTCGAGCGCCTGAACCGCTGCTTTGCTGAGCATCAAAGTATCGCTCTTCAGTATGTCGTAAACATTCAGCCCTGCGGCATCCGAAAAAAAAATTTGCGGAAGATTGCGCGCCGAGAGCGCAAATTTGTCTTCGAAATCTCCATCGACAAGCAACATGCGTCCGCCTGAAAAATTTGAAAGACGCTTTGCGGTCGCCTTAGTCTTAACTTCCTTCGCCGTAAATTCATCGACGATGATGAGTTTGTCTTCTTTGGTCTTTGCCGAAAGGGCATGCTTGAGACCAAGCGCCCGCACCTTCTTCGGTAAGCCAATCTCGTGACTACGAACGACCGGAGCCATCGCTTTGCCGCCGCCCCTGAACTGCGGCGCAGCCTGTGAACCGTGGCGGGCGGATCCGGTGCCTTTCTGACGGTACATCTTCGCCGTGGTGGCCCGTATTTCGCCACGCGTCTTGGTCTTGTGAGTGCCTGCACGACGCTTTGCAAGCTGCCAAACGACAACGCGTTGAAGGATATCCGCGCGCGGCTCAAGGCCAAAGACCGCATCGGAGAGTTCAATCTCTCCCGCGCCCTTCGCGTCGAGCGTCACGACTTTCGTTTTCATGATCCAGCCTCCGGACTTGCGCTCTCACTCTCAGCGGGAACCTCCGCCGGTGTTTCGGCGGGTTGCTCCGGCGCATCGCGCGTGCGGATAGCTGCAGGCATGGGAAGATCGGCAAATGGCCGCTTTACGGCATCACGGATCATGACCCAGCCACCCTTGGCGCCAGGAACAGAGCCGCGCAACATAATAAGGCCACGATCAACATCGACTTTGGCAACTTCTAGATTTTGCGTGGTCACCCGCTCTGCGCCGTAATGACCGTGCATTTTCTTATTCTTGAAGGTTTTTCCTGGGTCCTGGCTGTTGCCGGTACTGCCCAAAGATCTATGCGAAATCGAAACACCATGGGTTGCCTCAAGACCGGAAAAATTCCAGCGCTTCATCGCTCCGGTGAATCCACGACCGATTGTAATTCCGGTAACATCCACCCGCTGGCCTTCAACAAAGTGCGAAGCGAGAATCTCGTCCCCAACCTCAAGCAAATTTTCTTCGTTGACGCGGAACTCCGCCACCTTGCGCTTCGGCTCGACTTCAGCCTTGGCGTAATGCCCGCGCTCGGCCTTTGAAGTGTTCTTTGCCTTGGCAAAACCCGACCCGAGTTGAACGGCGGTGTATCCGTCTTTGTCCTTCGTGCGCCTCGCTACGACTTGGCAGTTGTCGAGCTTCAGCACGGTCACAGGGATATGGCGGCCGTCCTCTGTAAAGAGGCGGCTCATGCCCAGTTTCTGCGTGATCACTCCAGTGCGCATTCCAGCCTAATCCTTAAAGCTTAATTTCGACATCTACGCCCGCAGCTAGATCGAGCTTCATAAGCGCATCCACCGTCTGCGGTGTTGGATCGATAATGTCTAGCAGCCGTTTATGTGTGCGGATTTCAAACTGTTCGCGGCTTTTCTTATCGACATGGGGCGAGCGGTTGACCGTGAAGCGCTCAATACGATTTGGCAACGGAATGGGCCCACGAACATGCGCGCCGGTACGCTTGGCCGTATTGACGATCTCCTGCGTGGAGTTATCGAGAATACGGTGATCGAACGCCTTCAACCTTATGCGGATATTTTGGCTTTGCATTGTCATCTCCAACTAATCTCCCACGCCCGTCCTTTGACTATTTGATTATAGAAGCGACGACGCCTGCGCCGACAGTGCGTCCACCCTCTCGGATGGCGAAGCGCAGCTTCTCTTCCATCGCGATCGGCACAATCAGCTCAACTTCAATCGTCACATTGTCGCCGGGCATCACCATTTCCGTGCCTTCCGGTAATTTCACATGCCCCGTCACATCCGTCGTGCGGAAGTAAAACTGCGGACGGTAATTGGCAAAGAACGGCGTATGACGGCCGCCTTCTTCCTTGGTCAGGATGTAGACTTCGGCCATGAAGTTCGTGTGCGGCGTCACAGAGCCGGGCTTCGCAAGAACTTGCCCACGCTCGACGCCTTCACGCTCGACACCGCGAAGAAGACAACCCACATTGTCCCCGGCCTGACCCTGGTCAAGAAGCTTGCGGAACATCTCAACGCCCGTCACCGTCGTCTTCGAGGTGTCCTTGATCCCAATGATCTCGACTTCCTCGCCGACCTTCACAACACCGCGCTCGATACGCCCCGTCACAACCGTGCCGCGGCCCGAAATCGAGAAAACATCTTCGATCGGCATCAAAAAAGGCTGATCAATCGGACGGTCGGGCTGCGGGATGTACTCGTCCACCGCCTTCATAAGCGCCAAAATCGATTCCCGGCCAAGCTTCTCATCCTTGTCCTCAAGCGCGCTAAGCGCAGAGCCCGAGACCACCGGAATATCGTCCCCAGGGAACTGATAGGACGAAAGAAGCTCACGCACTTCCAACTCCACAAGCTCAAGGAGCTCGGGATCGTCCACCATGTCCGCCTTATTCAGATAGACAACAAGAGCAGGAACGCCGACCTGGCGGGCCAAAAGAATATGCTCGCGGGTCTGAGGCATTGGGCCGTCCGCAGCCGAAACAACCAAAATCCCGCCATCCATCTGCGCAGCACCGGTGATCATGTTCTTCACATAGTCAGCATGACCCGGGCAGTCGACATGCGCGTAGTGACGGGCCTCCGTCTCGTATTCCACATGCGCCGTCGAGATCGTGATCCCACGCGCCTTCTCTTCGGGAGCACGGTCAATCTGGTCATAGGCGGTGAACGTCGCACCGCCCGACTCGGCCAAAATCTTCGTAATCGCAGCCGTTAGCGTCGTCTTCCCATGATCAACATGGCCAATCGTGCCGATGTTGCAGTGAGGCTTCGTACGCTCAAATTTCGCTTTCGCCATAATATGTTCTCCGTATTCCGACCCTTAGGCGTATTGGCTATGATGCATTCTTGGCTATGATTTCGTCCGCGACGGCGCGCGGAACCTGCTCGTAATGATCGAATTGCATGGTGTATTGCGCGCGCCCCTGCGTTTTCGAGCGCAGCGTGTTGATGTAACCAAACATATTCATCAGCGGCACCATCGCATCGATCGCCTGCGCGTTGCCACGTGTATCAGTGCCCTGAACATGCCCACGCCGCGAATTCAGATCGCCGATCACCTCACCCAAATAGTTTTCCGGTGTTACCACTTCGACGCGCATAATCGGCTCAAGGAGCTTGGCCGTATTCTTTGAAGCCAGCTCCCGAAAAGCTGCCCGCGCCGCGATTTCAAAGGTAAGCGCGTTGGAATCGACATCATGGTATTTGCCGTCAACAAGGCGCGCCTTGAAGTCGATAACCGGAAAGCCGGCAAGAAGTCCACTTTCTCGCTGCGATTTCAGACCTTTTTCGACCGAGGGTATAAATTCCCTTGGAACGTTACCGCCAGTAACATCGTTCTCAAAAACAAAACCAGACCCTACTTCGCCCGGCTCGAACTCAATCTTTACTTCAGCGAACTGACCCGCCCCGCCGGTTTGTTTCTTATGGGTGTATAAAATCGTCGCTGGCTTTGTGAGCGTCTCACGAAAGGCAACTTGCGGCTCGCCGATATTGGCATCGACTTTGTAGGCACGGCGCAAGATATCAACTTTAATATCAAGGTGAAGCTCGCCCATACCCTTCAAAATGGTCTGCCCTGATTCTTGGTCAGTTGAGACATAGAAAGAGGGATCTTCCTGCGCCAACCGCGTCAATGCGAGCCCCATCTTCTCTTGATCGGCCTTGGTCTTCGGTTCAATCGCAATTTCAATAACCGGGTCTGGAAATTCCATGCGTTCGAGAATGACCGGATCGTTTACATCGCACAGCGTCTCGCCGGTGGTGGTGTTTTTGAGTCCGGCAAAGGCAACGATGTCGCCTGCGCGCGCTTCCTTAACGTCTTCGCGCGAATTGGCATGCATTAAAAGCATTCGCCCGACACGCTCGCGCCTGTCCTTAACCGAATTAAGCACAGTTGTGCCAGAAGTTACGATCCCAGAATAAATCCGCACGAATGTGATCGATCCAACAAATGGATCGTCCATGATTTTGAACGCCAGGCCCGCAAAAGGAGCGTCATCGTCGGCAGGCCGAACAAGCACTTCGTCTGTACCAGGCTTAACACCCTCCACAGGAGGAACGTCCGTTGGCGCCGGAAGATAGTCCACAACCGCGTCAAGCAAAGGCTGAACGCCTTTATTCTTAAAGGCAGAGCCACAAAGTACCGGAACAAAATGGAACGCGCATGTTCCAGTACGGATACATTTCCGCAGCTCGTCATCAGACGGTATTTTCCCATCCAGATAAGCCTCAAGCAGGACTTCGTCTTCCTCCACCGCCGTCTCGACCATCGCAATGCGGGCGGCATCGGCCTTCTCTTGTAACTCGGCCGGAATGTCCTGTGGTTCGTAGTCCGCCCCGAGGCCTTCATCTTTCCAGACGAGCGCCTTCATGGAAACGAGATCTATGACACCCTTAAACTCCGCTTCCAAACCGTAAGGCAGCTGAACAACAAGCGGCTTGGTACCGAGGCGATCAATCATCATCTCAACACAGCGTTCAAAATTTGCGCCGGTGCGATCCATTTTGTTGACGAAACAGATACGCGGAACCTTGTATTTGTCGGCCTGGCGCCAGACGGTCTCCGACTGCGGCTCCACGCCCGCAACCGCATCGAACACTGCAACAGCACCGTCGAGCACGCGCATGGAGCGTTCAACCTCAATGGTGAAATCCACGTGGCCTGGCGTGTCGATAATGTTGATTCGGTGATCGTTCCACGTACAAGTGGTTGCAGCGGAGGTGATTGTAATTCCGCGCTCTTGCTCCTGCTCCATGAAGTCCATAGTGGCAGCGCCATCATGGACTTCGCCGATCTTATGAGATCGGCCCGTGTAGTAGAGAATACGCTCGGTCGTGGTCGTCTTGCCGGCATCGATATGCGCGGCAATACCGATGTTTCGGTAGCGTTCGGGGGGTGTTGTGCGCGCCATAATCCGTTGACCTCGAACTACCAGCGATAATGCGAAAACGCGCGATTGGCCTCGGCCATCTTATGCGTGTCTTCGCGCTTTCTAACCGCGTTGCCTCGATTGTTGGCAGCATCCATAAGCTCGCCAGAAAGACGCGATGTCATCGTCGGCTCATTACGCGAACGTGCCGCGTTGATAATCCAACGGATAGCGAGTGCGCGCGAGCGATCGGGACGCACTTCTACCGGAACTTGATAGGTGGCGCCGCCAACACGGCGCGAACGCACCTCTAAGGCCGGACTCACATTACGCAGCGCTTCGTGGAAAAGATTAAGGGGATCCTGTTTCGTCTTAGACTGAATGGCGTCAAACGCGCCATAAATAATCCGTTCCGCGACGGACTTTCTTCCCTGGATCATCAGGCTGTTCATAAACTTCGCGAGCACCGTATCGCCATATTTGGCGTCCGGAATAACTTCACGTTTCTCTGCGCGGCGGCGGCGTGACATGGATCCTAATTCCTCGTGTCGTCTTTCGTTTGGAGCCCGACCTTCGTTTACGCGCTGGCCGGTTCCGTTTTCGCCCTACTTAAACTACTTCGGCCTCTTTGTTCCGTATACGGAACGACGTTGCTTGCGGTCCTTAACGCCTTGCGTATCGAGTACGCCGCGAAGGATATGGTAACGCACACCAGGAAGATCCTTCACACGGCCACCGCGGATGAGTACGACTGAGTGCTCCTGAAGATTGTGCCCTTCCCCTGGGATGTAACACACAACCTCATAGCCATTTGTTAGCCTTACCTTCGCAACCTTGCGTAGAGCCGAGTTCGGCTTCTTCGGAGTTGTCGTATACACGCGCGTGCAGACACCGCGTTTATGTGGACAGCCTTTAAGAGCCGGCACTTTGTTGCGCTTCACGCGCGTCGAACGCGGCTTTCGAACCAGCTGATTAACTGTCGGCATTCCATTTCCTTATTTCTGGCCGCTATGCGGTCAAACAAAATTCTAAGGAGCCAGCCCTCTTTCGAAGGTGGCCCGCAACGCGGAGGACCCGGAGCAATAACGCCTCGGATCGCGCATGACTCATTCTTACAACTGGCTTCAGGCAGCGTTTCGGGGGCACCGACGGCCTGCCGCGAAGATGCGGCTGTATATCTAGGTGCGTTGCACCGCGTCAAGGATGAAAACGCAGTATTCTAAAGGGGTTTGCTGTCAATCACCCCATTCAAGTGGGGCTGGTCATCAAATTCACTCTGCGGGACGCGACCATACGAAACAAATTAAGTAAATTCAATGCCTTGCGCGGAGGGCACCACCCAGCTGGGCAGATTTCGGCTTCGAGCGAACAAAAAGCCAATGGGGCAAAAAAAGGGCCGCCCGGCTGGCGGCCCTTAAACTTCGTCGACGACAGCCTATGAAGCCGGTTCCTGCGGAACCTCCTCAGGCGGTTCTACCGGCGCCTCCACAGCAGCTTCGGCAGGCGCCTCCACAGGAGCATCGGCAGGCGCCTCCAAAGGAGCATCGGTGGGCGCCTCCAAAGCGAGCGCTTCTTCTGCCACTCTTTGGGCCTGAATCGCCTTGTCCCGCTCCGCCGCGATCCGACGAATTCTGGTGATCGCTCCACCCGTCCCCGCCGGAATGAGGCGTCCCACGATGACATTTTCCTTCAGGCCCTCAAGCGTATCTACCTTGCCATGGACCGCAGCCTCGGTGAGCACCCGTGTCGTTTCCTGGAACGAGGCTGCCGAGAACACAGAACGAGTCTGAAGGCTTGCCTTGGTGATCCCAAGGTGAATCGGCCGCGCTTTGGCTCCCCGGCCATTTGCTTCCGCCGCCTTTTGATTCGCCGCACGCAATTCCACGAGATCAACGTTTTCGGCAACGAGAAGCGGTGTATCGCCACTGTCCTCAACTTCGAACTTTTGGAGCATCTGGCGAACAATAACCTCGATGTGCTTATCGTTAATTTTCACACCTTGGAGGCGGTAGACTTCTTGGATTTCTCTGATGAGGTAATGCGCCAATTCCTCCACGCCCTTGATGCGTAGAATATCATGCGGCGATGGATTGCCGTCGATGATGAAATCACCGCGCTCGATATAGTCGCCTTCGCGTACCGAGACATGCTTCGCCTTGGGCAGCAAATATTCAACCGGATCTCCTTCCGGATCGTCCTTCGGGCGCAGAAGTAGACGACGCTTATTCTTATAGTCCTTCCCAAACTCGATATAGCCATCAATCTCGGCAAGGACGGCAGCATCTTTCGGTTTGCGTGCCTCAAAAAGTTCCGCCACACGCGGCAAGCCACCAGTAATATCGCGAGTCTTTGCGCCTTCCGTCGGAATGCGGGCAAGAACGTCACCGGCTTTTATGTCGGAGCCATTTTCAACCGAAAGGATTGCGTCAACAGACAACGTGTAACGCGCCTCACCGCTTTCGAGCTCAAACACATTTCCTTTTTTGTCGACGATCTCGATCGAAGGCCGCAAATCGCCCGGCTTCGAGCCGGACCGCCAGTCAATAATGACCTTTTGTGACACACCCGTGGTTTCGTCGACAACATCCTTCAAGCTGACGCCTTCAACAAGATCGACAAAGCGAACCGTACCTTCAGTTTCAGTCAAAATCGGAAGCGAATTCGGGTTCCACTCCGCAACCTTGTCGCCGCGCTTGATCTGCTGGCCGTCTTCAATCATTAGCCGCGCGCCATAACTAATGCGGTGTGCCGCACGCTCCTGGCCCTTGGGATCAACGATGGAGACCTGCATATTTCGTCCCATCGCAACCAACTGCCCTTGCGAATTTTTGACGAGATTGCGGTTGATGATTTTTACCTTCCCGTCATGACTCGCTTCAATCTTCGACTGCGCCGCAACCTGTGCAGCGCCGCCGATATGGAACGTACGCATGGTGAGCTGCGTTCCTGGTTCACCAATGGATTGGGCCGCAATAACGCCGACTGCTTCACCAATGTTGACCACCGTTCCACGGGCTAGATCGCGCCCGTAACATTTTCCGCATACGCCTTCCGGGAGTTCGCAGCACAGCACCGAACGCACGCTAACGCGTTGAATATGCGCATTCTCTAATTCTTCCGCGGCCACCTCAGTGATCTCCTTACCCCGCTTTAAGATCAGTTCATCGGTTTCCGGGTGCTTGATGTCCTCCGCCGCGGTGCGGCCCAATGTGCGTTCGGTCAAAGTGGAAACGACTTGGCCGCCATCAATGGCCGCTTCAACGCTAATACCGTTCTTCGTCCCACAGTCCTCGGCGGTAATAATGCAATCATTCGCAGCATCCACCAGGCGCCGGGTCAAATAGCCCGAATTCGCGGTTTTCAGCGCGGTATCAGCAAGACCCTTCCGGGCGCCATGCGTTGAATTGAAGTACTCAAGCACCGTCAAACCTTCCTTAAAATTAGAAAGGATAGGCGTTTCAATAATTTCGCCAGACGGCTTTGCCATCAGACCGCGCATTCCCGCGAGCTGTTTCATCTGCTGCTGCGAACCACGCGCACCAGAATGCGCCATCATGTGAATCGAGTTAATCTCGTCAGCACGACCGGTTTTAGGATCGATACGCGGCTCGGAAATTTCCTTCATCATTTCAGCGGCAACTTGGTCCGTGCACTTTGTCCAAACATCGATGACCTGATTGTACTTTTCACGCTCGGTCGTCAGACCTTCTTGATATTGCTGTTCCAATTCGCGGACTTGATGGCGCGCATTATCGATCAACTTTCCCTTCGTGGGCGGCACGACCATGTCGTCCTTACCGAACGAAATCCCCGCTTTGCAAGCTTCGCGGAAGCCCAGCGACATCAGAGCATCGCAAAAAAGCACCGTCTCCTTTTGCCCACAATGACGATAGACCTCGTCAATCAAATGGCTAATTTCCTGCTTGCGCAGCTGCTTATTGACGAGATCAAACGAGATTGCCTTGTGGCGTGGAAGAAGATCCGCGACTAACATTCGCCCTGGCGTCGAATTTACAATTTTTGTGACCGGCGTTCCGTCCGGGTCGACTGTGTCGTAACGCGCTTTTATCTTTGAATGATGCGTGACAACACCGGCGAAGAGCGCATGTTCGATTTCCGCCATATCGTAGAAGGCCATCCCCTCGCCGATCTCCATGTCCCGCTCGATCGATAGGTGATAAATGCCCAAAACAATGTCCTGAGTGGGCACGATAATCGGCTTACCGTTAGCGGGGCTGAGAATGTTGTTGGTCGACATCATCAAAACACGCGATTCGAGCTGCGCTTCCAATGAGAGTGGCACATGGACAGCCATTTGGTCGCCATCGAAGTCAGCATTGAAGGCAGTGCAGACGAGTGGATGGAGCTGAATCGCTTTGCCTTCAATCAGCACGGGCTCGAAGGCCTGAATGCCCAGACGATGAAGCGTTGGCGCACGGTTCAGAAGAATCGGATGCTCACGGATAACTTCTTCCAGTATACCCCAGACTTCCGGTTTCTCTTTCTCCACGAGCTTCTTTGACTGCTTGACGGTCGAGGAAAAACCTTTGGCCTCAAGACGCGCATAAATGAACGGCTTAAAGAGTTCGAGCGCCATTTTCTTTGGCAAACCGCACTGATGCAATTTTAGTTCGGGGCCGACGACAATCACCGAGCGGCCGGAATAGTCGACGCGCTTTCCAAGAAGGTTCTGGCGGAAGCGACCCTGTTTGCCCTTCAGCATGTCCGCAAGCGATTTAAGCGGACGCTTGTTGGCACCGGTTATTACGCGGCCGCGACGACCATTGTCGAACAGAGCGTCAACCGATTCCTGAAGCATGCGCTTTTCATTGCGCACAATAATATCCGGGGCTTTGAGCTCCATAAGGCGCTTCAAACGATTGTTGCGGTTGATGACGCGGCGGTAGAGATCGTTCAAGTCGGAGGTCGCAAAACGCCCGCCGTCAAGCGGGACCAATGGGCGCAACTCCGGTGGGATCACGGGAACCGCTTGCAAGATCATCCACTCCGGACGATTTCCCGAACCGCAGAAGGCCTCGACCAATTTTAATCGTCTTGCGAGCTTCTTCGGCTTTTCGATTCCTGTTGCGACCGCAATCTCCGCCCGTAAGTCCTGACGCAGTTTCTCAAGATCGATAGCCTGCAATAGGAGTCGAACAGCCTCGGCACCGATCATGGCCGTGAACGTATCCTCGCCATAGTCGTCTTGGGCTTTGAAATACTCTTCTTCTGTAAGCAGTTGACGCTCTTTTAGGAGCGTCAAACCAGGCTCGATAACGACATATTGCTCGAAATAGAGAACCCGCTCCAAATCCTTCAACGTCATGTCGAGCATTAAACCGATGCGCGAAGGAAGCGATTTCAGAAACCAAATATGCGCAACGGGTGAGGCCAACTCGATATGGCCCATACGATCGCGCCGCACTTTCTGCACGGTGACCTCGACACCGCATTTTTCGCAGACGATGCCTTTGTACTTCATGCGCTTGTATTTTCCGCACAAGCACTCATAGTCCTTCACCGGGCCAAAGATACGCGCGCAGAAAAGTCCGTCGCGTTCGGGCTTGAACGTCCGATAGTTGATCGTTTCAGGCTTCTTGATTTCGCCATGCGACCAGCGAAGAATTTGATCCGGGCTCGCAAGCGAAATGCGAATCCGGTCAAAGGTCGGAATATCCTTGCCTTGCTGGAAGACGTTGGTCATTTCCTGGTTCATCAGGTGCCTCTTTCGCCTTGCTCCTCGACCGCTCTTACTAACGTGCGAAGAGGAATAAAAATCAGAACAATTGCAGTTTCACCGCAAACGTTCGGAACATTACTGATTCAACAGCTCGACATTCAGGCCGAGTGAGCGCATTTCCTTCACCAACACGTTGAAGGATTCCGGAATGCCCGCTTCGAAATTGTCTTCGCCTCGAACGATCGATTCGTAGACTTTTGTCCGCCCGGCAACATCGTCTGACTTGACGGTAAGAACTTCCTGGAGCGTGTAGGCCGCGCCATAGGCCTCCAGCGCCCAAACTTCCATTTCGCCAAAACGCTGTCCGCCAAACTGTGCTTTGCCGCCCAATGGCTGTTGGGTAACAAGGCTGTAGGGTCCGACCGAGCGCGCATGGATCTTGTCATCGACAAGATGATGCAGTTTGAGCATGTAGATGTAGCCGACCGTCACGGATCTCTTGAATGCATCGCCCGTGCGCCCGTCATGCAGCGTTACCTGGCCGGACTCGTTAAGCCCCGCCTGCCGCAGCATATCGACGATATCTGTTTCCTTTGCCCCATCGAACACCGGCGTCGCGACCGGGACACCCAGTTTCAGATTCTCAGCCAGTTCGATCAGCGCCGGATCGTCCAATTCATTTAGGCGCTCGTCATTCGTATAGATTCCATTCAACGATTGGCGAAGTTGGTCCGTCCGGCCATCATTTTGAACTTTCTCGAGCAATTCGCCGATCTGCCGCCCGAGACCTGCACAACCCCAACCGAGGTGAGTCTCAAGAATCTGCCCAACATTCATTCGAGACGGAACACCCAACGGATTGAGGATGACATCCACAGGGGTCCCATCTTCGAGATACGGCATGTCCTCCATCGGCACGATGCGGCTGATCACACCCTTATTGCCATGACGGCCGGCCATCTTGTCGCCGGGTTGTAGCTTGCGCTTCACGGCAACAAACACCTTGACCATCTTCATGACGCCTGGCGCCAGTTCGTCCCCTCGGCGCAGCTTGTCCACCTTATCTGCAAAACGCAGATCAAGACGATCCTTAGACTCGTCATACTGTCCCTTAATCGCTTCGACCTCCGCCTGCGCTTTTTCGTTGCGTAGCCCGATCTGCCACCATTGATGACGGCCCAACTCGTCGAGAAGCGATTGCGTGATCTTCATCTCCGGTACCACGCCCTCTGGACCCGAAGCTGCGATCTTATTCAAAAGGATTTCCGACAGGCGCGCGAAAATATTGCGCTCCAGGATCACAAATTCGTCATCGCGGTCCTGTGCCAAACGCTCTTCTTCTGCATGTTCGATTGCGAGTGCACGTTCATCTTTTTCGATCCCGTGCCGGTTGAACACCCTTACTTCTACGATGGTGCCCATGACCCCTGGTGGAACACGCAGTGAGGTGTCGCGAACATCCGCGGCCTTCTCACCAAAGATCGCGCGAAGAAGTTTTTCTTCGGGCGTCATCGGCGTCTCGCCCTTCGGCGTCACTTTGCCGACAAGAATGTCCCCAGCATTCACCTCCGCACCGATATATACGATGCCGGCCTCGTCGAGATTCTTGAGCGCTTCCTCACCCACATTGGGGATGTCTCGGGTAATTTCCTCAGGCCCGAGCTTGGTATCACGTGCCATCGTTTCGAATTCTTCGATGTGAATCGACGTGAACACATCGTCGCGCACGATACGTTCGGAAATGAGAATGGAATCCTCAAAATTATATCCGTTCCACGGCATGAACGCGACGAGGATGTTCTTGCCCAACGCCAGCTCGCCTAAATCGGTTGAAGGTCCATCGGCAATGATGTCGCCCTGTCGTACGCGATCGCCTATTTTCACCAATGGCCGCTGATTAATGCAGGTGTTTTGATTTGAGCGCTGAAACTTCGCAAGACGATAGATGTCAACGCCGGGTTTCGCCGGGTCAGTCTCTTCGGTCGCGCGAATAACAATGCGCATTGCGTCGACCTGATCGATGACACCAGAGCGTTTCGCAGAAATCGCGGCACCCGAATCGCGCGCAACTACATCTTCCATTCCGGTTCCAACGAGGGGCGCTTCGGCTTGCAGGAGCGGAACGGCTTGCCGTTGCATGTTCGACCCCATCAGCGCGCGATTTGCATCATCGTTTTCAAGAAACGGAATGAGCGCTGCGGCAACGGAAACAAGCTGCTTTGGACTGACGTCGATATAGTCGACCTGCTCAGGCGTCGTCATGACAAAGTTGCCGCCCTTACGGCAGGACACCAATTCGTCGATAATTTGCCCGCGTCCGTCGATAGTCGCGTTTGCCTGCGCGATCGTGAATTTCGCCTCTTCCATTGCGGAAAGATAGTCCACTTCCTCGGTTACGCGGTTGTTTCCCACCTTGCGGTAAGGGCTTTCAATGAACCCGTATTTGTTTACGCGCGCATAGGTTGCAAGCGAATTGATCAAACCGATATTCGGCCCTTCCGGCGTTTCAATCGGGCATATGCGCCCGTAATGCGTCGGATGAACGTCGCGCACTTCAAAGCCGGCGCGCTCGCGGGTAAGGCCGCCCGGACCCAATGCGGAAAGCCGACGCTTGTGCGTAACCTCGGAAAGCGGATTTGTTTGATCCATAAATTGTGAAAGCTGCGACGAACCAAAAAATTCGCGAACAGATGCGGCCACGGGCTTTGCATTGATGAGATCGTGCGGCATCACTGTGTCGATGTCGACCGAACTCATGCGCTCTTTGATTGCGCGTTCCATCCTCAGCAACCCGATACGGAATTGATTTTCCATGAGCTCGCCGACCGAGCGCACGCGTCGATTACCCAGATTGTCGATGTCGTCGATTTCACCACGCCCATCACGCAAGTCGGCTAAGGCTTTGACGATCGCGAGGATGTCATCCTTGCGCAGAACTCGCACGGTGTCCTCCGCGTCCAAACCAAGACGCATATTCATCTTAACCCGCCCAACACTCGATAGATCATAGCGTTCCGAGTCGAAGAAAAGCTGTTTGAACAGCGCCTCGGCAGTTTCCGCCGTAGGCGGTTCGCCGGGCCGCATCACGCGATAGATGTCGACGAGTGCTTGATCACGGTTATGGTTTTTGTCCACCGCCATCGTGTTGCGGATATAGGCGCCAATGTTTACGTGATCGACATTGATCGTAACAATTTCCTCAAATCCGGCGTCCCGAAGCTGTTCGATATTCTCTTCGGTTAACTCGTCACCCGCTTCGACGTAAATTCCTCCCGTCTCGACATTGACCATATCGAGTGCGGAATAACGACCGACCAAATCCGCATCGCCAACCGTGAGGTTCTTGATGCCTTCTTCCTGCCATTTACGCAGGGCGCGCACCGTGATCTTCTGATCTTCGTCAGCGAGCTTCTCGCCGGTTTTTGCGTTTTTCCACTCGCCCATGGGCTTTGTATTGCGCATCCAGCCCGCGTCAACGGCCGTCGACCAAGCACCATCCCTATTTAGGCGGAAAGCAACTTTTTTGAAAAAGTAGTCGAGAATCCCTTCTTGATCGAGACCAAGTGCGTAAAGAAGAGTCGTTGCAGGCAATTTGCGTCGCCGATCGATGCGGACGTGCAAGATATCCTTGGCGTCGAACTCGAAGTCGAGCCATGATCCGCGGTAGGGAATAACGCGCGCTGCAAATAACAGCTTGCCGGACGAATGCGTCTTTCCCTTATCATGATCGAAAAATACGCCGGGCGAGCGGTGCATCTGCGAAACGATAACGCGCTCTGTTCCATTAACGACGAAAGTCCCGTTCAGCGTCATCAACGGAACGTCACCCATATAGACATCCTGTTCTTTGATGTCCTTAACTGACTTCGCGCCGGTTTCTTGATCGATATCGAACACAATTAGCCGCAGCGTCACTTTCAATGGCGCAGCATAAGTCATCGAGCGCTGCTGACACTCCTCCACGTCATATTTGGGAGCTTCAAAGTGGTAATCGACATATTCGAGCAGCGAACTTTCAGAAAAATCATTGATCGGAAAGACCGAGCTGAAGACCGCTTGCAGACCTTGATCCAGCCGTCCGCCGTCCGGTTTATCCACTTGAAGAAACTGGTCGTAAGAAGTTCGCTGAACCTCAATAAGGTTAGGCATCCGTGCAACTTCGACCATGTGGCCATATGATTTGCGGATGCGTTTGCGGGCGGTGAAGGATAGAGTCATCGGGCATTCCCTTGCAATGGGGTGCAATACAGTAAAGACGAACAAACCCGCACCCCGGTAGAAGGTTTTCCACCAGGGAGAGGGGTACGCATATTCTCGCGCGTCAGCTTAGACAGCCGCCACGCCTCCTTATTTTAGCTCGACTTTCGCGCCAACGTCTTCGAGCTGCTTTTTGATCTTCTCTGCTTCTTCCTTGCCAACATCTGCCTTCACGTCATTCGGAGCACTCTCGACGAGATCTTTTGCTTCCTTCAGGCCAAGGCCGGTGATGGCACGGACTTCTTTAATTACATTGATCTTCTTTTCCCCAAACGCGGCGAGCACCACCGTGAATTCTGTTTGCTCGACTGCGGCCTCCGCCGCACCTGCGCCTGGTGCAGCCGCTACTACCACTGGAGCTGCGGCAGATACGCCCCACTTCTCCTCAAGCAGCGTCGACAATTCAGCCGCCTCGAGGACGGTAAGTTTCGACAGTTCGTCAACCAGTTTTTCGAGATTCGCCATTTAGCTGTTCCTTCATATCGGATTTGAAATCGAGATTGCTAGTGCCTTCAGGCCGCTTTGTTTGCGTATGCCGAGAGAACCCGGGCCAATTGACCCGCTGGAGCCTGCAGAACACCCGCGATTTTCGTGGCAGGAGCCTGTATTAGCCCGACTATTTTTCCTCTTAGCTCATCGAGAGAGGGCAATGCCGCCAGGGTTTTTACCCCCTGAAGGTCGAGAATCGACCCAACGGCAGCCCCACCCAGGATCACGAGATTCTCGTTCTCCTTTGCATAGGTCACCAGAACCTTGGGTGCGGCAACGGGGTCCTCGGAATAACCGATTCCCGTTGGACCGCTGAAAAGGTCCGATATCCCTGCGACGGGTGTTCCTTCGAGCGCACGCTTGGCGAGGCGGTTTTTTGCCACTTTAAATGACGCCCCGGCATCACGCATTCGCGTCCGAAGCTCATTCATATCGGCAACCGACAAGCCGCTATAGTGGGCGACAATGACAGCACCGGCCTCCGAAAACAGGGCGTTAAGCTCTGCTACGGATTGGGTTTTTTGGTTTCTGTCCATTCCCACTCCTTAACTCAACGACAACAGCGCGCGTTCGCCGTCGTCCCCTGTGACAACCCGTAAAAACGCACCGCTAGGTGAGACTTTCACGGATTTCCTGCCCCAGGGTTCAAATCCGAACGGCGAAAGCTTGTGGCTTTCGAAATCCGGTTCTCGCCCCGTCTACGCCGGCTGGCCTATTAAGTTCCTAAAAACCAGGAACGCCTGCGGTCTCGGACAGGTCTTCCGGCGAAACGCGCGCCGGAAACTGCTGTTACGGCCTTGGCCTTCGGAAAAGGCAAGGTTTTAAATTATTTAACCGGCATCGGCTTGAGTGACCGAGCCCAATGAAATCTTGACGCCCGGGCCCATGGTTGAGCTAAGCGACACCTTCTTTAAGTAAGTGCCTTTCGCGCCGACTGGCTTCGCCTTCATTACCGAATCGATAAGCGCGCGCACATTCTCGCGAATCGCTTTTTCGTCAAAGCTCACTTTGCCTACACCGGCATGAACAATTCCTGCTTTCTCGACACGAAATTCAACAGCGCCACCCTTGGCATCCTTCACCGCCTGAGTGACATCCATTGTGACGGTTCCCACTTTCGGATTCGGCATTAGGCCACGCGGGCCAAGCACCTTACCAAGGCGACCGACAACGCTCATCATGTCCGGCGTTGCGATACAGCGGTCGAAATTTATCTTCCCCTTTGCGACTTCCGCGGCAAGCTCCTCCGCACCAATAATATCGGCGCCAGCCGCCTTCGCCTCGTCGGCCTTTGCGCCCTTGGCAAAAACGGCCACTGTCGCGGAGCGCCCTGAACCATGGGGAAGCGAGACCACACCCCGGACCATTTGATCGGCATGACGCGGATCTACGCCAAGATTCATTGCCACCTCGACCGTTTCATCGAACTTGGCGCTCGCACTTGCCTTAACGAGCTGGACCGCCTCGTCAAGCGGATAAAACTTCATATCTTCGATAGCCTCGCGGGCTTTGCCAATCCGCTTTGAAATCTTGGCCATGACCCTACTCCCTCACCTGGATGCCCATCGAACGCGCAGACCCTGCAATGATCTTCGCGGCGGCATCGACTGTGTTGGCATTGAGGTCGACCATCTTGGCCTCGGCAATCTTACGAACTTCGGCCATTGAAACCGTGCCCACAACATCACGACCAGGCATCTTCGATCCAGCGGGCAGCTTCGCCGCTTTTTTCAGAAAGTACGACGCCGGCGGCGTCTTCATTTCGAAGGCAAAAGACTTGTCCGAAAACACGGTGATCGTCACCGGGATCGGCATATTTCTTTCCATGTCCTGAGTCTTGGCATTAAACGCCTTGCAAAACTCCATAATATTGAGACCGCGCTGGCCCAGCGCAGGGCCAATTGGCGGCGACGGGTTCGCCGCGCCAGCAGGCACCTGTAATTTTACATAACCGATAATCTTTTTCGCCACGTGTCATTTCCTCCTTCTGAGGTTCGCGGTTCATGCAGCCGGGCGACGGCCTCCCGCGGATTGAAAACTAAACTTTCTCGACTTGCGTAAATTCCAATTCCACGGGCGTTGCACGCCCAAAAATGGATACTGCCACTTTCACGCGCGTGCGATCCTCATCTACTTCTTCCACCACACCGTTAAATGAGGTGAATGGACCATCCGCAACACGCACTTGCTCTCCGACTTCAAACGTAATGGACGGCTTGGGACGTTCGGCGCCTTCTTGAACCTGATTGACGATACGATCGACTTCCCCTTGGCGCAGCGGCATCGGCTTGTTGTTCTGTCCGAGAAACCCCGTCACTTTCGGTACGTTTTTTATTAGATGATATGCTTCGTTGTTCGCCAGATCGGCCTTCACAAGAATGTAGCCTGGTAAGAACTTGCGTTCCGCGTTGACCTTCTGGCCCCGGCGCACCTCGACCACATCCTCCGTCGGAACCATGACATCTTCGATAAGATCGGTCAGACCCTGAATTTCGGCCTGACGTCGAATCTCTTCGGCTGCCTTCTTCTCGAAGTTCGAGTAGGTGTGAACGATGTACCATTGGCCCGTCATTGTGCCATTGCCCCAATATTCATGCGCTTAGCCCAAGCCAAGCAAATAGCGGACGCCAGAACCTAGAAAGAAGTCCACGATGGTGAAGAAAATCATGATGAGCGTAACCATGATAAAAACCATTATCGTCGTCAGCCATGTCTCCTTCCAACTTGGCCAGGTTACCTTGCTGCCTTCGCGACGAACCTCAGAGAAAAACCTAATAGGATTCATCCGACGCTTCGGCGGCGCGCTTGCTTCCTTGCTCGTATTTTCTGCCATTCGTAACTCGCTCGTGCTTGGCCTTAGGGCTCAGTTTATTTGGCGTCTCAGTATACTTGGCAGGAGTGGAGGGCCTCGAACCCCCGACCTACGGTTTTGGAGACCGCCGCTCTTCCAACTGAGCTACACTCCTAATTACGCCCGTCCTTTGACTATTTGATTATGGAAGCGACGACGCCTGCGCCGACAGTGCGTCCACCCTCTCGGATGGCGAAGCGCAGCTTCTCTTCCATCGCGATCGGCACAATCAGCTCAACTTCAATCGTCACATTGTCGCCGGGCATCACCATTTCCGTGCCTTCCGGTAATTTCACATGCCCCGTCACATCCGTCGTGCGGAAGTAAAACTGCGGACGGTAATTGGCAAAGAACGGCGTATGACGGCCGCCTTCTTCCTTGGTCAGGATGTAGACTTCGGCCATGAAGTTCGTGTGCGGCGTCACAGAGCCGGGCTTCGCAAGAACTTGCCCACGCTCGACGCCTTCACGCTCGACACCGCGAAGAAGACAACCCACATTGTCCCCGGCCTGACCCTGGTCAAGAAGCTTGCGGAACATCTCAACGCCCGTCACCGTCGTCTTCGAGGTGTCCTTGATCCCAATGATCTCGACTTCCTCGCCGACCTTCACAACACCGCGCTCGATACGCCCCGTCACAACCGTGCCGCGGCCCGAAATCGAGAAAACATCTTCGATCGGCATCAAAAAAGGCTGATCAATCGGACGGTCGGGCTGCGGGATGTACTCGTCCACCGCCTTCATAAGCGCCAAAATCGATTCCCGGCCAAGCTTCTCATCCTTGTCCTCAAGCGCGCTAAGCGCAGAGCCCGAGACCACCGGAATATCGTCCCCAGGGAACTGATAGGACGAAAGAAGCTCACGCACTTCCAACTCCACAAGCTCAAGGAGCTCGGGATCGTCCACCATGTCCGCCTTATTCAGATAGACAACAAGAGCAGGAACGCCGACCTGGCGGGCCAAAAGAATATGCTCGCGGGTCTGAGGCATTGGGCCGTCCGCAGCCGAAACAACCAAAATCCCGCCATCCATCTGCGCAGCACCGGTGATCATGTTCTTCACATAGTCAGCATGACCCGGGCAGTCGACATGCGCGTAGTGACGGGCCTCCGTCTCGTATTCCACATGCGCCGTCGAGATCGTGATCCCACGCGCCTTCTCTTCGGGAGCACGGTCAATCTGGTCATAGGCGGTGAACGTCGCACCGCCCGACTCGGCCAAAATCTTCGTAATCGCAGCCGTTAGCGTCGTCTTCCCATGATCAACATGGCCAATCGTGCCGATGTTGCAGTGAGGCTTCGTACGCTCAAATTTCGCTTTCGCCATAATATGTTAGCCCTCTTGGCATTCTAAATTAGTCATTTGGCACCGTCGTTCCCGTTCAGTCGTTTCCGTTCAAGCGGCAGCTGGAGCGGGCGAAGGGAATCGAACCCTCGTCATCAGCTTGGAAGGCTGTTGCTCTACCATTGAGCTACACCCGCACACCCTCGCCGATAAAAAGCGTATGGTGGGGGAGGTAGGACTCGAACCTACGAAGGCTACGCCAGCGGATTTACAGTCCGCCCCCTTTGCCGCTCGGGACACTCCCCCGAGATGAAACACTTCGGTCGACGGCAATGAGGTCATCCGTGGCACCTTGGCATTTCACTATGGGTTTCAAACGCTTGTCATACGACGAATCATCCGGCAATAGCGGATTCCGCCCCGGAAAACTCAGGAAGCGCGCATATTGAGCAATTGCGATAGGGTGTCAATACGTGGTTGAACCGCCGCTAACTTGGCGCGTCGATTTCCAGCGCCCCTCAATGAGCTCAACGACTTAGAAGCCTCACCTTGGCCCTGAAAAAACAGAAAAAACGGACCCATAGCGGGCGGCCTCGAAAGGGCGGCCGGAAACCTGATTCTATTGGGAAATCGGCGAATTCCGTGGGTAAGAACAACCCCTTCTGGATCTATGGGCTGCATGCCGTGCGCGCGGCGCTGTCCAACCCAGCCCGGGTCGCAATAAAAATCGCTGCTACCGCGCGGGCATTATCAGAAATCCGAGCCGAGTTGCCTTTAAACCTCCCGATCGAGCCGGCAGATCCTGAAGCGATCTCCAAAATCGTCCCAGCCGCTGCGGTTCACCAAGGCATAGCCCTTCTTTGCGAGCCCCTCACCGCCGTTCGTCTTGATGAGACCCTTGGGAAACTGGCACCTGGCCGTAGAACCGTCGCGGTACTCGACCACATAACCGATCCCCATAATGAAGGAGCCATCCTTCGCTCGGCGGCAGCCTTCGGGGTTTGTGCAATTATTGTTCAAAATCGCCATGCACCGCCTGAAAGCGGCGCCCTGGCCAAAGCAGCATCAGGCGCGCTCGACATCGTACCGCGCATTTCGGTTGTCAACATTGCCCGCACCCTTGAAGACCTCGGCCGAATGAACTTTTGGCGCATAGCACTGGCCGGCGACGCGCAATCATCGCTGCAGGACGTCGCACGAGTGGGGGATATCGCTATCGTCCTTGGCGCCGAAGGCACCGGCGTTCGCAGACTTGTTCGGGAAACTTGTGATGCGAGCGCGGCCATCCCGATGAGTGGCGCCATGGGAAGCATAAACGTTTCCAATGCTGCCGCGATCGCGCTTTACGAACTACAGAAGCTAAGAAAACAAGACTGATTGCAAAACGGGACCGGTTAAAAAATGGCGCTGGGGTCCTCGCCGCCAAAATTATCGATAAATATAAGCGCGCGGTACCCGTCGGCATATTGCAGTTCGCCATCGGTGCTGCGCGCCAACGCCCCCTCCCGGCTAAGCGAGTTTGACCGTTGGTCAAAATCAAAGCAAGGAACTTTTCCTCCGTAGTTTCCGCGAACAAGTTCAAACAGAATTTCTGCCGACTCCGGAGAAAGGCGCACACAACCCGCGCTGGCACGCTCACCCAGCGACGCAATGGGACGCCCAAGCACGCCGTGAATGGCTATGCCCGTCATCCTTCCTTGGTTCATCCAGTTAAAGAACATTGCTTGCCTATCCGGTTAACGCCCATGACCGCTACATGTAGGGTGCCGCCACTCTCCCGAGTAAAGCTCGGCATAGGTTGGAGCAGAGGTGTCGCCCGCGATGCCGAGCAATGAGCGGAAGGCGTTGAACGGGTAGAACCGCCTGTTGAAGCGGAAGGTGAACTCGTTGAGGTAGGCTTGTAGGTGCTGGTGGCTAACGCCGTGGTGGATCCCGATCAGCCACGTCTTCAGGTTGGCGAAAACCAGATGGATGATCGGCAGGTATTGCTCGGCAACAGCGAAGTGCTCATAGCCGCGCTTACCGAGGCCAGCATAGCCGCTCCAATCGTCAGTAACGATCAGCGATCCCGGCGCGACGGCGCTCCCGACGAACCCACAGAGCGACTCGGCGCTACGGTCGAGCACGACGGCGAGCCGAACGCGTCCGGCATAGCGTCCTGGACCCATCCAGGAAAAGTGGAGGCGCCCTACACCGTTTGCATTGCTTCTGCCTCGAATTTGACAGGGCTTGTGAAGTCCCGCGTCGAGTGCCGACGGACTGGATTATAGAACCCGTCGATGTATCCGGCTATGGCAGTTTCAGCTTGGCTTCTTGACATGAACACAGTCCTCCAGATCAGTTCTGACTTGATGGTTTTGAAGAAGGTCTCGACGACGGCGTTATCATAGCAATTTCCCTTACCGCTCATTGAGGCGAGGAAACCGAGTTCACCGAGGCGCGCCTGGTATGCGTCTGAGCAGTACTGGCTTCCCCGATCGCTATGGTGGATCACACCGGCGCCAGGTTGGCGCAGCCCGATAGCACGGTTAAGCGCCCTGAGCGGCAGGTCGCTGGTCATGCGAGCGCCCACGGCCCAGCCGATGACGCGCCGGGAGTAGAGGTCGAGCATGACGGCCAGGTACAGCCAGCCCTGTGCCGTCCAGATATAGCTGATGTCGGCAGCCCATTTCTCGTTGGGTGCCTCGGCGGAGAAGTTCTGGTCGAGAAGGTTCGATGCGACGGCCTTGTTGTGCTGGCTGTCCGTCGTCTTTTTGAACTTCTGTTTCCGTTTTGGAGACAACCCATTTCCCCGCATCAGCCGAGCCACCCTATGGCGTCCAACCTCGATCCCATTCTCGGCAAGCTCGTGATGGACCCGCTCTGCACCGTAGCTCTCGCGGCTGCGCCGAAAGGCTGCCCGGACATGGGCGAGTAGAACCATGTCATCGAGCTGTCGCTGGCTTGGGCCGCGATTGCGCCAAGCGTAGAAGCCTGAGACGCTGACCTGCAGCAGTCTGCACAGGCGGAATATCGGCATTGCCAACCCGGCCCTCTCCGCGTCGATGAACCGGAACCTCATCGACTTTCCCTGGCGAAGAAGGCCAGCGCTTTTTTTAGGAGATCACGTTCCTGACGGGCCAGATCACGCTCTCGGCGTAGACGGGTAATCTCCTTCGCTGCATCCTCATGCGGACCGGAAAGCAAATCCTCCTCACGCAATTCTGCGACCCAGCGGCCGAGCGCGCTGACGCTGATCCCAAGATCTCCTGCTATCTGCCGCTGCCTGCGCCCGCTCGTCTGTAAAAGACGGACGGCTTCTTCCTTGAAGGCCCGATTAAACCGCCGGCCCTTGTTCCCATTCTGCTTCGACATTTGCACCTCCTGCGATCAAAATCCTATCGCAGGACGTCTCCACTTTCGTCAGCAGGGTCCACCCACAGAAACAGCCGAAGAAAGGCCGCCTGTGGCTCAATGATGGCTCGTGTGTCCGCTTGCGGGCAGGCTATGTGAACCACGTCTGGTCCTATGATTTTGTTCATCATCGAACCGACGGTGGGCGCGTGTTCCGAACCCTCAACGTCCTAGATGAGTTTAGTCGGGAATGTCTGGCCATTCGGGTGAAGCGGAAACTCAATTCTACCGATGTGATCGATGTCCTCACCGATCTCTTCATTCTGCATGGCGTACCAGCCTACATTCATTCCGATAATGGGCCGGAGTTTATTGCTGAAGCCGTACGCAACTGGATCAGCGTGGTTGGAGCAAAGACCGCCTACATTGAGCCTGGAAGCCCCTGGGAGAACGGCTACATCGAGAGCTTCAACGCACACTTCAGGGACGAACTTCTCAACGGGGAAATCTTCTATTCTTTGAGAGAAGCACCGATCGTCATCGAGCAATGGCGGCGGCACTACAACACAAAGCGCCCGCACAGTGCCCTCGGTTATCGGCCCCCGGCGCCAGAAACCATCGTCCCGTTGCCAGAAAGACCGACCATGAACTAAGATTCAAACTGGACCAGTCAGTGGGGGCTGATCAACATCGCGTTGGGCATAGGCGCATTATTCCACTGCACTGAGCGATAGTTTCTAAACATTCGGCCTCGGTCGAATTGGAAATATCCGGCTGGCGTAACAGTAGACGTACGCAGCCCAGTTGGCGTACGCTCCGTTCGTTCTCGCCCGGTTGAGACTGGCCAATTGTGCAAGAGTTCGAGCCCGCCTCCCTGCTTTTCGAAAACATACATCTGTTGTGCCCACGGGCCGGTGCCTGCCTTGTTGACATAGATGAATAAATCGAAACTCGAATAGTGATCGCTCGAGAGATTATCGCGCAGACGCGCCTCGACTCGTTGCGTAATGCGCACAGCCTCAATCGGCGCAAAATACTCTTCTGCAATTATGATGTCGGCTGCATCAAATTCGGACGTTTCGTTCTTCGAGACCGTTTCGCCATTTGGAAGCGGAGATATCGAAGGCGCTTCGGCGACCAACACTTCAACGCCAGAACCACGCATCTGTGATGGCCCAGGCGGTTCTGCCAAGGGCGCCGCAAATTGATCGTGGAATCGCGCTGCCGCATCCGCGATCCATCTGTCTGCCTCGGAAAATTGGTTCCACGCGGCCTCATATGCGTAAGTCGGTGCGTGCGTGATGTCATCGGCGACAGTCTTGTTGGACGCGAAATACATCGCTCCGCCGTACAAGCCGGCCACGACAACATAGGCAATACTTAGGGTTTCTAACCCACGGCGCATGAACTTCCCCTCGCCCCACCTTGCGGGAGACAATTGTTATTTGATCATTTAACGACAATCTTCGCCGTTAACATAGCCCACAACAAAATTCGCAAATTTCCTGCCCAAACTGCAAATTCCCGCGCCGTTTATGGTTGAAAACCGTGTTTCGACAAGGCTGTCGGGTACACGGATAAATCATTGTAATTCAGCTTGTTACTGACATGAGCGAGCTGCAAGAATGCGGGTTTCGGGGGTCCGAAACTCATTGCTGGTCGGAAGAGAACTTACCCGATTTCGCAAATCCACGTGGGACTATTCGGCCGGCTTGGGCACGCGCTCCGCGATATTCTTTCAATTCCACTGGCGTGAAAGTGCGGTTGTTGGCATCGCGTAAACCCTGCTTCCAGTTGAAGACCGTCGCATCGCACAAACCGCCATCTTTATAACGCTGCAGCCTAACACCTCGGCCGCGCGCAAGTTCCGGCACACCTGCAAGCGGAAAAGTAATGAGTTTACGGTTCTCACCCACAACTGCGAGAGTGTCGCCCGATACAAAAACACATGCCGAGGCCTCGGCGTTCACCGGCACACTCATAATCTTCTTACCGCTCCGCGTCATCGCGACCGCGTCGTCTTCGTCGGTGACAAAGCCGTGCCCTGTCGACGAAGCCAGTAACAATTTTCTTTCCTCGCGATGCACGAACGCCGCGACAATATCGGCATCGGGCGGAAGATCGATGAATCCGCGAATGGCTTCGCCAAGACCGCGTCCACCGGGAAGTTTCGAGCAATCGAGTGTGTAGAAGCGGCCGTCGGTCGAGAACAACATGAGTCTGTCTGTGGTCTGCGCGCGTATCCAGAAACGACCGTGGTCGCCTTCTCTGTATTTCACGCTGCCGCTCGGCTCCTGATGGCCTTTGAGCGTGCGCAACCAAAGTTTTTGCGAGCAAAGCACCGTAATCGGTTCTTTCTCGACGAATGCTTCCGGCGAAACATCTCCTTCAATTTCAGGCAATTTTTCAAACTGGGTTCGTCGTTCGCCAAGCTCCGTCTTTTGACCAAAACGTGTTTCGACGGTTTTCAGCTCAGCTGTGATTTTTTCCGATTGCAGTTTTTTGGACGCAACGAGCTTCTTTATTCCGCGCTGCTCTTTCAACAATTCGGCATGTTCGCTTCGAATTTGTGTCTCTTCGAGTTTTCGTAGAAAACGCAGCCGCATATTCAGTATTGCTTCAGCTTGGCGTTCGGTAAGTTTAAATGCCTTAATCAGTTTTGGTTTTGGTTCGTCCTCGTTACGGATGATCTTGATCACTTTGTCGAGGTTCAAATAGACCGCCAAATATCCCGCAAGCACCTCGAGGCGGTCGGCAATTTTTGCCAAACGATATTTGCTTCTGCGTTGCAATACTTCGCGGCGGTGATCAAGAAACGCCAACAACACTTCACGTAGCGACATCACGCGCGGGGTTACGCCCTTGTCCAACACGTTGAGATTCAGCGAAACGCGCGATTCGAGATCGGTGAAGCGAAAAAGCTGTTCCATCAAGAGTTCGGGTTCAACCGAACGACTCTTTGGAACCAGCACAACACGAATGTCTTCGGCAGATTCGTCGCGAATGTCTTCAAGCAAAGGAAGCTTTTTCTCATCCATAAGCGCTGCGATACGCTCAATTAGTTTTGCTTTCTGAACCTGATAAGGAATCTGATCGACGACAATCTGATAGGTTCCGCGCGCGCCTTCCTCTCGAGACCAATTCGCACGAACCCGAAAGGACCCACGTCCTGTGCGGTAGGCTTCGGCAATCGTCTCGGGCTCGTCAACGATAACGCCGCCGGTTGGAAAATCCGGACCTTTTACAAAACGAAATAGAGTTCGATCTTGGATTTTCCGATTGCCGAGCAAGGCAATGCTGGCTGCGCAAAGCTCGCCTAAATTATGCGGCGGGATGGACGTCGCCATCCCGACTGCAATGCCATTCGCGCCATTTGCGAGTAAATTTGGAATAGCGGCCGGAAGAACAATCGGTTCTTTTTCCACGCCATCATAAGTCGGCCGAAAATCTACTGCGTCTTCGTCGATGCCCTCGAGGAGGCTCTGCGCAATCGCCGTTAGTCGGCTTTCCGTGTAGCGCATTGCGGCAGGGTTATCGCCATCTACATTGCCGAAATTGCCCTGCCCTTCGACGAGCGGATAACGCACTGCGAAATCCTGTGCGAGCCGGACCAATGCGTCGTAGACGGCTTGATCGCCATGAGGATGAAATTTGCCGATGACATCGCCGACAACCCTCGCACATTTTTTGAAGCCGGCCTCCGGATTCAAGCCAAGTTCGCGCATCGCGTGAAGCAAACGCCGATGGACAGGCTTCAAGCCATCTCGCGCATCGGGGAGCGCGCGCGCTGTAATGGTCGACAACGCGTAAGCGAGATAACGCTCCGAAAGCGCCTTTGACAGCGGTTCCGGCGTAATATCGTCTTTAATCGGAGCTTCGCCCATCGCGCCCTTCGCCTCTACTCTCTTATTAGTCCGATTCGCTGCTCTGCCGAGATAGGGCATGCTTCGCGGCAAAATCATTTAGGCGGCGGCGTGCTTCGGGAAAACGTCGTTCAAGGGGCGCCAGGACCCAAAGATTTAGAAAATGCGCGGTAAGGTGCAACGCGGCGGCCAGATCTTCGCCACTTGGCGCCTCAATGGTGTCGTCAAGGAGGAGGCGGGGGAGCGTCAGCAGTTTGTCATGATAGGCCTCGCCAGCTTGTTGTGAAACCGCTCTTCCTGAGCGAGGAGAGACATATACCAAATTCTCCGTTGAGCCGGTGCCGGCACAGCTTGAGAGGTCGAGACCGAAGCCCAGCTCCTCCAGAAGCGCCAATTCCCAATGTGCGAAGACCTTGCCCCATATCTCAAAGCCATGCGCGGGAATCGTTTCGAGAAGAAGATTAGCGCCTTCAAAGGCTGGTCCGTGGGGCTCACGCTCGGGAAGCACGGCCCCCGCAATGGACACGAATGCGTTAAGGCCGATTAGCGAGGCGCGCGCTTCGAACATGTCGCCCGCGCGCAGCCGCACCGGCTCCGCGGTATAGGATCCGAGATGCTCGGCAATGCGCGCGCGCCATTTTACTTGAACAGTATTGCCCGGCTGTAGAACTGCGCGGCGCTTAGCGGAGGACCAACCATAAACAAGTCCAAGATGGCGCCCGTGCTCACGAGTAAGCGCTTCCAATATGGCGGAGGTCTCGCCATGTGTGCGGATGGAAAGCACAATGGCCTCGTCAGACCAATCCATTACCCGCCTGTGCTCCTTTTTTGTCCGGCTCGCTCCGGGATGTTTTCCACAGACTTATCCACAGCCGAACAATCCGTGTACAAACTTTAGTTGGGTCTTGTGGATAACTGTGTAACTCATTAATTTTTAGGGAATTCCAGTCCCATCTCCAAATAATGTTGCCGCTGTTCTCCCCAACGTTTGGAGACCTTTGTGTGGAGAAAAAGGTGGACGCGGCGGTCAAATAATTCCGTCATCTCACGCCGAGCGGCTTCGCCAATCACCTTTATGGTCTGCCCGCCTTTTCCGACCACGATGCCTTTCTGTCCCTCTCGTTCAACATAGATGGTTTGATCGATTCGGACCGAACCATCAGCTTTTTCTGTCCAAGACTCCGTTACGACAGTTGATGCGTAGGGAAGCTCATCGTGCAGGCGTAGGTAAAGCTTCTCACGCGTGATCTCGGCGGCAAGCAGTCTCGATGGAATGTCTGCCGACTGATCCTCTGGATAATGCCAGGGCCCAACGGGAATCTTATCGGCGCAATAGGACGCCAAATCTTCCAATCCCTCCTCGTTCAGCGCAGAAACCATAAATATGCGCTCAAGCGCTCCGGTGTCGTCCATTTTTTTAGCGACCGGAAGCAACGTCTCGCGCGGACAAGAATCAATCTTATTCAAGACGAGTGCCGCCTCGCGCCCCGCCTCCACCAGGCCATCAATTAGCCGCTTGGTGTCCTCGGTAGGGTTCGCGTTCGGTCGTTTCGCCTGCTCGTGAGCGTCCACAATAACCAGAACCAAATCGGCATCGGCCGCACCCTTCCACGCAGAGTGAACCATTGCACGATCCAATCTTCGCTTAGGAAGAAATACGCCGGGCGTATCCACCAAAATAATCTGTGCCGTCCCGCGAATGGCAATTCCACGCACTTGCATGCGCGTGGTCTGCACTTTTTGCGTAACAATAGAGACTTTAGAGCCAACGAGCGCATTTACCAGTGTCGACTTGCCGGCATTTGGCGCACCTAATACGGCAACAAATCCACATCGCGTTTGAGCCTGTTCCAATTATTCTTTCCATTCGCCCAGCCGAAGGAGAAGGCGACGCGCAGCGTCCTGCTCCGCCTCGCGCTTCGTCAGACCGCGTCCAATTTCCGGTTCATGTTCCGGAATGCGCACTTCAACGGTAAAAGCGGGTGCGTGATCAGGCCCCTCGCGGCCTGTCAATTTATAACCGGGCTGAACCTTCTTCTTCAGTGCGCCGCTTTGCGCCCATTCCTGCAAAATGGTCTTCGCGTCACGCAGCTCCGGCGCCAATCCTTCGAACATTTCCTCCCAATAACGATGTATAAAATCCGTCGCAGCCCGCAACCCGCCGTCCAGATATAGCGCTGCAATCACCGCCTCACACCCATTGCCAAGAATGGCCATTTTGCTTCGTGCGCCACCTTGGCTCTCCGATTTTGCCATCTCAATATGCGGAGCGAGATCAAGCGCCTCCGCTGCCCTGGCACAGGCCTCGCGACGAACGAGTGCATTTAGCCGTACCGCTAATCCGCCTTCGTCCGTATGGGGATAATTCTCGAACAGACGTTCCGCTACGACCAACCCCAGAACCCTGTCGCCGAGGAATTCGAGTCTTTCGTTCGAGACTCCCCCCATGCTCGCGTGGCGAAGCGCCCGCCGCAACAGATCCAGATCCCGAAATGCGTAACCGAGCCTTACTTGAAGCGCATCAAGTGCTTCAAGTGCTTCAACGGACCGATTTGAAGAGCCGCTCATATCGAATGGCAAAAGGCCATTTCCAAATTTCCCAGAGCCGCGCACTGCCGTCGGTGGAGAAAAATATGATCTGCGCCCTTCCGACCAAGTTTTCGTGCGGGACAAATCCAACGTTCTGGCGGCTATCGTCTGAATTGTCCCGGTTATCCCCCATCATGAAATAATGCCCCTCAGGCACCACAAACACCTCGGTACTGTCCAGATTTCCGTTCGGTTGACGATCAAGCACCATATAGCTCGTGCCGTCGGAAAAAGTTTCGACATATTGCGAGACATTGTGCGGAACGCTGCCGAAATACTCCACATAGGATTCGGCTTCAACTTTCGGCACCATCTCGTCATTTATATAGAGTGTCCCGAATTTCATTTCGATGCGATCGCCCGGAAGGCCGATCAGCCGTTTGATATAATCCTTGAAACCATCCCTGCCATTCTTAAAGACGACTACATCGCCGCGCTCAGGTAGGTCGGAGAACACGCGCCCTGAGAATGGGACTATCCCGAATGGGAAGGAATGGCGGCTGTAGCCATAGCTGAATTTGGAGACGAATAGATAATCGCCTTCTAACAGCGTTGCCTCCATCGAGGCTGAAGGGATGTTAAACGGCTGAAACAAAAGTGAGCGGATTACGCCGGCGATAAGAAGCGCATAGATAATGGTCTTGACGACCTCTCCCCAAGATTCTTTCCTTACCGGCTTCTTCGCCGCCAAGTCTTGTGTGGTCGAAGACTCTGACATCTCCACTTGCCCGTCTGTCATTTGTTCGCGGTCGCTCACACTGAACCATACAATCGGTTAGAAGACGCTGACCAAAGCCCTCTGGTCAAGAAATGGAGAGGGCAACGCCGATTAATTCTCGTTAATTCCTTAATTCCTGCGGCGCATCTACCACAGCCATAATAATCACAATAGCCTGTGCCAACGGGTAATCGTCGGTTAATGACAGTGAGATGGTAGATCGCATCCCATTTGGAGTCATTAGTGCAAGTCGCCGCGCCGCCCCGCCGGTCAAATTTAATGTGGGTTGCCCCGTCGAAAGGTTTACCACGCCGATATCGCGCCAAAAAACACCTGCGGCTAGCCCAGTGCCCAATGCTTTGGCGCAGGCTTCTTTCGCGGCAAATCTCTTCGCGTATGATGCTGCACGATTGGCGCGCTTATCGGACTTTTCGCGTTCGATATCCGTAAACACACGGGAAACAAATCTATCACCGAACCTATCAAGAGTAGTCTCTATTCGACGGATATCGATTAGATCATTTCCCAATCCGATAATCATGGCGTGCCAATCATAATACACCCCGGGCGCGATCCATGATTTCGCGCATACGCCGTATCGCCGGTCCAAACCCGACAAATACCGCCTCGCCCACCAAGAAATGCCCTATCTGAAGCTCAGTGATTTCTTCAATCGCTGCGATGGGACCGACATTGTCATAGGTCAGCCCATGGCCAGCATGAACTTCTAAGCCAAGTCGGTTCGCGAGCGCGGCACTTTTTTGCAGCGCCTCGAGGTGGCTTGCGACCGGGCCTTTATCCCCGCGAAGCACCGCCTCGGAATAGGCGCCCGTATGAAGCTCAATGTCCGGCGCGTTTATGTGCGCCGCGGCTTCTATCTGTTTTTCCTCCGGCGCAATAAAGAGCGAAACCCGCACGCCGGCGTCAACCAGAGAGGACACAAGGGGCAGGAGCTGATTGTGTTGGTCGGCTGCATCGAGACCACCTTCGGTGGTCAGTTCCTCTCGGCGTTCCGGTACGATGCAACACGCGTAAGGCCGAACACGCAGCACGATCTCCAACATCTCGTCGGTTGCGGCCATCTCCAAATTGAGCGGAATCTCATCAACAAATGAAAGGCTCTCAACATCCGCATCGCGAATATGGCGGCGGTCCTCGCGCAAATGCATGGTGATGATATCTGCGCCCGCTTCTCGTGCGAAACGTGCCGCGCGCACCGGATCCGGATATGGGCTGCCCCGCGCATTGCGAAGCGTCGCCACGTGATCGATGTTAACGCCCAAGCGCAGAGATTTCATTGCCGCGCGTCCATTGAGTTAGTCATTAAATCAGAACACCCTGTGTCTCGCCCTCCGCGACGACCGGAGCACCATCTTGATGGTCGGTATCGAGTCCACGGGAGCGCTCAACCAATTCCACCGCCGAGTCTACTTTCAAGGCGCCAATGATGTGTTCCAGATGCTGTGCATCGCGAACTTCGAGATCGATCTGTAGTTCGAAATATAGCGGATTACGGCTGGTGATCTTCAAATTCGAAATATTCGCGCCGTTCCGGCTTATGATATTGGCGATCGAGGCAAGTGAGCCCGCGGTATTTTCAACACGTACGCCTATGCGTGTGGTCGAGTATGCGCTGTCTTCTTTGCGATCTCGCCAACGCACATCTATCCAATCGATCATGCTGTCCTGGTGTCGATCCAACACTTCACAGTCAACCGCGTGAATGATGACACCCTCCCCCGGCACCATGAGCCCAACAATCCTGTCGCCGGGAATCGGATGACAACAGCCGCCCAAACGATAGGCTATCCCTTCGGTAAGTCCTTCAATCGACACCGGACGCTCGCCCAGATCCACAGCGGGACGGCCATCGCGACTTCGGGCCGTACGGCGCTTCAATTCGGGATAGACTGCTTCCAGCACTTCGTCGGCACGGAGCGCACCACGTCCAACATCCGCATAGACATCGTCGGGCTTAGGAAGGCGCAGCTTGTTCAAAACGCCTGCAACCGACTTTTCTCCCAGTTCGAACCCTTCATCGGCAAAAACCTTTTCAAGGATACGGCGCCCCAATTTGACGTGCTGATCACGCTGAGCGTGGCGCAAAAAACGACGAATCTCCGAGCGGGCCCTTCCCGTTTGCACAAAACGCTCCCAGAGCGGAGAGGGCGTTTGCTCGGTCGACGTTATAATTTCAACTTGATCGCCGTTTTTTAGCGGCGTGTGCAAAGGCGTATGGACGCCGTTAATTTTTGCACCGACAGCGGTATTGCCTACGTCGGAGTGCACGAAATATGCAAAGTCGATAGGAGTCGCGCCACGTGGAAGCGCAATAAGCATGCCCTTCGGCGTAAAGCAGAACACCTGATCTTGATAAAGGTTAAGCTTGGAGTGCTCGTAGAATTCTTCCGTGTTCTCGCCACGCTCGAGCAATTCCACCAAATCACGAAGCCATTCATATGCCTTAAGCGCATTGCGATCGCGTTCTTCGACATTTTCACGATATCGCCAATGCGCAGCCACCCCGCGCTCGGCAACGTCATGCATATCCATTGTTCGGATTTGAATTTCAACACGACGGTTTTCCGGTCCAATGACGGTCGTGTGCAGCGAGCGGTAATCATTCGACTTCGGCAGTGAGATAAAATCCTTGAATCGCTCCGGTACCATTTGCCAAGTACGGTGCAGGACGCCAAGCGCTCGGTAACAATCTTCTTCACTGGCAACGACTGCGCGAAAGCCGAAGACATCGGATAGTTGTTCGAAATTCCGCTGTTTATCCTTCAGTTTACGCCAAATCGAATAAGGCCTCTTGGTTCTGCCGCTAATCCACGCCTCAATACCGGCCTCGGCGAGCTTGCGCTTGATCGCGTCGGCGACCCAATCAACCCGCCCCGAAGACTGGGCATCGAGGCGCTCTAGGCGTCGTACGATGGATTCCCGCGCCTCTGGATCAAGCTCGGCGAACACAAGATCTTCAAGCTCCTCTCTCAGATTTTGCATGCCTATGCGTCCAGCGAGTGGCGCATAAATTTCTACGGTCTCCGCCGCGATTCTCCGCCGTGTGGCTTCGCTCTTAAGATGCGAGAGCGTACGCATATTGTGCAGACGATCGGCCAGTTTCACCAAAAGCACGCGAATGTCGTTCGACATCGCAAGCATTAATTTACGAAAGTTTTCAGCCTGCTGCGTGCGTTCCGAAAATACTTCGAGCTGAGAAAGCTTCGTGACGCCGTCGACAAGGCCCGCAACTTCCTCGCCAAAGGATTTCTGCACCTGTTGTATCGTGGTATTGGTGTCCTCGACCGTATCGTGCAGCAGCGCGGTGGCAATTGTCGCGGTGTCCATTTTTAGATCGGTAAGGATGCCCGCGACTTCTAACGGATGCGAGAAATAGGGGTCGCCGGAGGCACGCTTTTGCGGGCCATGCGCGCGCATCGCAAAGACATAGGCACGATTCAGGAGGTTTTCATCGGCTTGCGGATCGTAGCTTTTTACCCGTTCGACAAGTTCGGTCTGGCGCATAAGCCGGCGCTTGGAGCGTGAAATCAAAACACGCTCCATCCGAATATTAAGGGCCAGGCCGCCCTAGTCTTCGTATTCGACTGGTTCTTCCGGCTGCGGCTCAGCGCGGCGCTGCGCCTCGGTCGTAAGCGCGCGCAGGAGTTCCTCCTCCGTGATTTGACGATGCAACATGTCTTCAGAGACGGTCTCCTCAATGGGCATTTCCGGTTCCGGCTCGTCAACTTCAGCATGGCGCTGGAGACTCTTGATGTATTCTTCTTTGATGTCTTCCGGCGTGAGCACGCGGTCTGCAATCTCGCGTAGTGCAACAACGGGATTTTTGTCGCGATCCCTGTCGACAAGCGGCTCCGATCCACCAGAAAGTTGTCGGGCGCGGTGCCCCGAGAGGAGCACCAGTTCAAAACGGTTGGGTACTTTATCGACACAATCTTCAACGGTTACGCGCGCCATCGCGGCTCCTATACCAAGCATCTGAAATCTAAGGAATTTTGGATACTAACTGCTCTGTTGCGCCGCATCAAGAGTCGGTTTTCCCTTTAAATACAATGCATTCCCACGATTCAGAAACACCCCTACGCATTGTTCCTACCCTCAAGCGCCAGGCCCCGAATTACCGACAGCCGTGTTGGGAACGCTGCCAATTCGATTTCGTGACATGTGCATTGCCGAAAATTCACAAGAAAATCCTCATTTTTTGGCCCACGAAGTATGGAGATATCTTGTACCCTTGCACCTTCCAATTTCTGTCGCTTGCAGCCAAATTGATAGCAACCTGTCCGTTTCCCTATCCTTGGCCCCAACCGCGGCGGGGTCAAATCAAGCTTGCCTATCCGGTTTATACCCACACCCACTAGGGCTAGAATGGGCGCAAACCGGATATAGGGGAGCGCGCCATGGATGTTCTCGACCGCGCCGATCTCCCATTCCCGCATTCGCTACCCGAGTTCCAGCGACTTTTCCCCGATGATGCGGCCTGCGCCGCCTACCTGGAGAAAGCCCGCTGGGGAGACGGCTTTGCCTGCCCGCACTGCGGCACGGCGGGAGAGCCGTTCCACTTTGAAAACCGCCCTGGCGTCCTGCGCTGCCGCAAGTGCCGCCAGAACACCGGGCTGACGGTGGGAACAGTGATGGAGCGTAGCCACACTCCGCTGAACGTCTGGTTCTGGGCCGCTTATCTGGTCGCCAGTCAGACGCCCGGCATGTCCGCCGTGCAGTTTCAGCGGCAACTTGGTCTTTCGCGCTACGAGACGGCCTTTCAAATTCTCCACAAGCTCCGCTCGGGCATGGTGCGGCCCAACCAAGACAGGATCGGTGGACAGCCCAAGAACCATGTTGAGGTGGACGAAACCTGGGTTGGCGGGCGAACGCGTGGGGAAGGCCGTGGTGTTCACCACAAGGTTCCCGTCTCCTGTGCGCCATCGAGGTGCGTCATCGAAAGCCGGGCACCAAGCTCGACAACCGGAAAGACGGACGCTATGCCGGACGCGTTCGGCTCGCCGTCGTGCTCGACCGTAGCGCCGAGTCGCTCTATGGGTTCGTCGAGAGCACCGTCGCGCCGGGATCGCTGATCGTTACTGACGATTGGAGCGGCTATGCTGGCCTCGGTAAGCGCGGCTATGAGCACTTCGCTGTTGCCGAGTGTGGTGATCCAGAGGTTGCCGAGCAATACCTGCCGATCATCCATCTGGTTTTCGCCAACCTGAAGACGTGGCTGATCGGGATCCACCACGGCGTTAGCCACCAGCACCTACAAGCCTACCTCAACGAGTTCACCTTCCGCTTCAACAGGCGGTTCTACCCGTTCAACGCCTTCCGCTCATTGCTCGGCATCGCGGGCGACACCTCTGCTCCAACCTATGCCGAGCTTTACTCGGGAGAGTGGCGGCACCCTACATGTAGCGGTCATGGGCGTTCACCGGATAGGCAAGAAATCAAGTTCGAGCGAACAGCAATAGGCCCAAAAAACCAAACGAGTTCCCCAGGGTTGGCAATCGGTCGCACGGTGCACAGCGTGGGATTGAGTTGATTTGGGAATCGAAGCAAGTACACTCACAATCAAACGACTGAGGAGAGATAATATGTCGGTGAAGACTCTACCTGTTGCCGGTTTGGCTCTTGCCGGTTTGGCCGCACTTGATCTTGCGGTCCCGGCCTTGGCGCATCATTCGCACGCGAACTATGAGCCATCCGATGCGATCGAGATCACGGGGACTGTTGTGGATTACCAATGGATCAATCCGCATACATGGATATACATCACGGTTATGGGTGATGACGGCGAGATGCAAGAATGGGCTTTAGAGTCTGGATCGACCGGCCAACTGACGCGCCGCGGATGGGCCGCCGATAGCATGCAGCCTGGCGATACCATTTCTGCGTTGATCAGGCCTCTCAAAGACGGCTCCTATGGTGGCGTGCTTGGAACAATCATCCTTTCCGACGGAACTGCGCTTTGCGATCCGTTTGGCGGCGGCGTCGCGCCGGATACGCGTTGCAGGGAAGTGGAATAGCTTTAACTGGCCTTGCAGCTGGCTTAATAAAGCCGCCGCATCAACCATTTCGAAAAACGGCCGTGGCAACACGGCCGTTTTTTGTGGCCTTACGAATACGGCCAGCACTCATCAACTCCGCTACAGGGCCTGGGGAATTTCGGCCTCGTCTCCAAGCGCAACAATCAAATCACTAATCGTCTTTCCACTTGCAGGATGGCGCCATTTTGGGGCGAGTTCTTGCAGTGGCACGAGAACAAAGCTGCGCCCGGCCATTCGAGGGTGGGGAAGCGCTGGCGGGCCGGGCTGAACAAGTCCATTGTAGTCGATGAGATCGAGATCAAGCGTCCGCGGAGCATTTTTCAAATTCACATCGTCGGACCGACGACGCCCAAAGGAGGTTTCGATCGCGTGCAAAAGGTTAAGCAAATCATGTGGAGAGAGCTCCGTCGAAAGCACCACGACGGCATTAACAAATGGCGGATCGGACGGGTCCGGCCACGCAGGGCAGCAATAAAAAGACGAACGCGAGACGATACCGATACCCGCATCTACGAGCACGCCGAGCGCCGCACCCAGACTTTTCTCAGGCGGGCCGGCAGCGGAGGGTAGATTGGCGCCGAGCGCGATGACAATCATGGATTTTTCCTAGAGTTCCCAAAGCCTGCCAGCATCTAGCCTAAGCGAAAACAGTAATTTCAACAGCGGTGCTTACGCGCTCCTCGCGGTAGATTTTCAAATTGGCGACGCTTCTACTCTTAGCATGGGCCGACTAAGGTGCAGTTCTATGAAATCCTCCCTCTATCAACCTTCACGCCACTGCTCGCTATGCCCGCGTCTTGTGGAGTTTCGCGCCGAAAATCGCGAGACCTATCCCGCCTATTTTAACGGTCCCGTGCCTAGCTTTGGCCCCATCGAAGCGCCGCTTCTTATTGTCGGGTTGGCGCCCGGCCTGAAAGGCGCAAATCAAACGGGACGTCCCTTCACCGGCGATTCTGCGGGAGATCTTCTTTATTCTACTTTGTCGCGGCTGGGTCTTGCGCGTGGAAAATATAATCGCCGTGCCGATGACGGATTCATGCTTCGAGATGTACGCGTTACCAATGCCGTTCGCTGCGTTCCCCCAAAAAACAAACCTTTGCCAACAGAAATAAAAACCTGCCTCGCATTTCTAAAGAACGAAATTGCCGCGATGCCGGAACTTCGAGCAATCCTCAGCCTTGGACAGATTGCGCATAACAGCGTTTCCGCGACGCTTGGTTTGAAGAGAAAGGATCACCCCTTTACGCATGGCGCAATTACCAAATTCAACGGTCTCTATTTGATCTCCAGCTATCACTGCTCGCGCTACAACACGAATACCGGCGTCTTGACGCCAATGATGTTCGACACTGCAGTATTAAAAGCGAAGGCCGCCGCCGAGGCTTAAAATTACCCAATTTTTGGAAAGGCGCAGCTGATTCAGGCGCCCTTGGGCAGATCGAACAAACCCTCCGGCAAAGAATCAATATATGCCAAAACCTCTTCTGATTTTACGATATCGGCATATTTCGCGTTGAGATCGCAGAACGTCATCGCCTGACTGGCCTGGCTGCGATCGAAACAACCCTCCTCGACAAGAGCAACGCGATAATTGTGGCTAAAGGCATCAACACAAGTCGCGCGAACGCAGCCTGACGTTGTCCCACCGGTTACAATAACCGAGTCCGCGCCAAGCAAGGTGAGATAACTCGCCAATTGCGTTCCAAAAAAACCAGAAGGCTTTTGTTTAACGACAACAAGATCTTTCGCTTGCGGAGCGATATCATCGACAATCTCGTAGCCGTCGCGGTTGCTCTGTGAAATCCGCGGCCGATTTTTCTTCCAACTCCATGCACCGCGATCCCAGCCATCTTCCCGTTTGGTATTGGTGGTATAGATGACCGGCACGCCCTTCGAGCGCGCTTTGTCCAGGAGCGCCTTGATATGAGCGACCGCGTCCCAGGCCTCTTCGCCCGATGAACTCGGCCATTTTTTAATCGATTCGAGAATGGGCTCCGGCTTTTCTCCGGTGAAACCCCAGCTCACATCGATAACCAACAGCGCCGGGCGCTTGCCAAAGCCGGCGCGCGCGCCATAGCCCGCTGCAGAAAATACTTGTTTATCGCGCTCGGTTAGAAACGCGTTCCAAATCGGCTCAGACATTTTCTTCCCCTTACCCGTAGCGCTCTTCTTTCCATGGATCGCCTTCATTGTGATAGCCGCGAACTTCCCAAAAGCCGGGCTGGTCCTCGGCGGTAAATTCGATCCGTGTAACCCATTTTGGACTCTTCCATAGATACCATTTTGGAATGACGACCCTGACAGCGCCTCCATGCTCCCGCGTGAGCGGCTTGCCCTCCCATGAACGGGCAAGTAGCACATCGGAATCCTCGAACATTTCGCGTGTCACATTCGTCGTATAGCCGTCATAGGCCCTAAAGATCACATGACGCGCCTCGGGTTTCGGTGCAACGCGCTCCAAAAGGTGGCGCGCGGAAATTCCCTGCCAATGGTTGTCGAAGCGGCTCCATTGGGTGACGCAATGAATGTCAGAGGTAATATCCTCCTGCGGCTGCGCCATAAATTCTTCCAATGTCCAGACGATCGGATTCTCAACCAGACCGACAATTTGCAAACGCCAATTCTCCGGCTTCACATCGGGTTGCGCCCCGAGATCAAGAACCGGCCAGTTCTTCACTTCCCGCTGCCCAGGCGGTAGACGGATGGTGCGCTCATTGTCGGGCGAACCGGTGAGCAGGCGCCCGTCCATAGCCCATTTTTCCTTCGAGCGAATGAGCTTTTCTTTAATTTGGCCCGCGGGAGCCGTGCCGTCCGGTTTGTCGCTCATTGTCGGCACACTAACCGCGGGTGACTTCGTCGCCAACTCCACACAAGTCTGATCGTGTTTTCGCAACGCGAAACCGCTAGCCCTTATCTCGAAGCAAACGGCCTTTTTGGCGATCCCAGTCTCGGGCTTTCTCTGTTTGCCGCTTGTCGTGAATCTTCTTGCCTCGCGCAATACCGAGTTCGATTTTGGCGATGCCCTTACGGTTAAAATAAAGTTTGAGCGGAACCAAAGTCATTCCTTGCCTTTGCACCGCAACTGCAAGCTTCTGGGCCTCGCCTTTTCGAACCAGCAATTTTCGTACGCGCTTTGGCTCGTGATTGAACCGGCCTGCCATCTGATATTCAGAAATATAGGAGTTGACGAGGAAGATTTCTCTATCTTTGGCATGCGCGTAAGCTTCGGCAATCGTCGCTTTACCGGTGCGCAGCGACTTTACTTCGCTGCCCACGAGCATCAGGCCAGCCTCTATCGTCGACTCGATCGCAAAGGAATAACGCGCCTTGCGATTGTCGGCGACAATTTTTTGGTCCGGTGAGGCTTTCTTTGCCATGCAAATCTTAAGCGTTTAGCAGCCCGGCTTTGGTCATAGCCTGACGGATAATCGCGCGCGCGTTCTCGCTCGGCGGGACGATGGGAAGACGTACGTCTTCAGTACAAAGTCCCAGCAGAGACGCGGCATATTTTGTCGGGGCGGGACTCGATTCGACGAACAATGCGTCGTGGAGAGGCATCAAGCGGTCCTGAATCTCAAGTGCGGACGCGAAATCACCAGATTGACATGCTGTTTGAAATTCCGCGCAAGCGCGCGGAGCAACATTAGAAGTCACCGAGATACATCCGCGTCCACCATGCGCATTGAATGCCAGCGCGGTCCCATCTTCGCCTGACAGCCTTATGAATTCCGTCGGCAGCGCACCCCGATCTCGGCTCGCGCGCAGGAGATTCGCGGTTGCGTCTTTAACGCCGGCGATGTTTGTGATCTCGGAAAGGCGCGCCATCGTTTCGACCGAAATTTCGACGATGCTGCGCCCCGGGATATTGTAAAGGATCATCGGAATATCGACTGCCTCGGCAATCGTCGCAAAATGCCGATAGAGCCCTTCTTGTGTCGGCTTGTTGTAATAAGGCGTAACCGACAACACCGCATCCGCACCGACCGCTTTCGCATGGCGCGTAAATTCTACGGCTTCGCTGGTGGAGTTTGAGCCTGCACCCGCAACCACCGGGACGCGCCCTGCTGCGGATTCGACGCAGATTTCGACAACACGCATATGCTCAGAATGGCTAAGGGTTGGGGACTCTCCGGTGGTTCCAACGGGAACCAAGCCATGCGTGCCTTCAGATAGCTGCCAGTCCACCAGCCGGCGGAAAGCGGCCTCGTCGACCGTGCCATCCTTAAATGGCGTGATCAACGCAGTGAATGAACCTTTAATGCGGTCGAATAAGCCCGCCATAATCTGTCTCGATTTGGTTACGCGGCGGACATTACTCTTCTGCCTAAGCGGGCGCAAAGCAGCACTCAAAATGGTCACATTGGCATGGAAACGATGGCCAGCGAGATCAGTAGCGCGTATTCTTACTCCGGCCACGCCCCGTCGGTCGTGGATGAGCGCAAGACAGGATGGTGTCGTGCTTCCAAATTACTTTTCCCCGATGCGGGCGTTGCCCTTAGCCTTTTGGGCCGTCGCGGCATTTTTCACCGCGGGCATGGCGCAAGCGGCTGAGGGCCCCTCTGCCTATCCGGTCGGACCGGGAAACAGGGTCCTTAGCGCAACTAGTCTGGTTATTTTCGAGCAGGGCCACCGCGCAGGCGATCGCAATAACTGGCGAGAAGCGATGCGCCTGGCCGCGCAGGCCTCCGATGAAGTCGCCACGCGCTTGGTGGAGTGGCGTTACCTCTTGGACGATGACGGTGACGCCAGCTTCCAAGAAATCAGCGATTTTTTAGATCAACATGCCGATTGGCCGTTCCGCGCGCGCTTGCTCGCCCGCGCCGAGGAAGAAATGCCGGCAACGTTAATGCCGGATGAGGTCATTGCATGGTTTGGCGAGCGCGAGCCCGAAACAAATGAGGGCGCGCTTCGCCTCGGGCAAGCGATGATTACAGTGGGCCGCCGCGACGAAGACACCGAGATGATTCGCGATGCGTGGATCAACAACGGCTTTTCCGCCTCCGAAGAGAACGAATTTCTAACCGTGCATAGCGGCCTGCTACGTCCCGAAGACCACAATGCGCGCCTTATAGAACTTCTAGCGGGCGAGGACGTTAACGACGCGCGGCGCCAGCTGAGCCGCGTAGATGCGCAAGCAAAAAGCCTTGCCGACGCACGCATCAATTTGAAGACGCGGCCGGCAAGCGCGCTGAATATTGCGGTCTCTCTTGACGCTGCCGAGCAGAATGACCCCTGGCTCATTTATGACCAGGCACGTGCCCTGCGCCGAAACGGTAGTGACATGGAAGCATGGGAAATAATGCGCAGCGCTCCGGGACCATTGCCAAGCCCCAATCGCTGGTGGCGTGAGCGCCATATTATGGCGCGCGACGCGTTGAAAATCGGTGCCTATGATGTTTCCTACCAGCTCACCGCTGAAAACAGCATGGAATCGGGTGGTGGGTTTGCGGACGCGGAGTTTCTGGCGGGCTGGATTGCTCTTCGTTACCAGGATAAGCCCGCGACCGCGCTCGATCACTTTCAACGGCTTGCCGCCGGCGTGTCTTTCCCGATCAGCCGCGCGCGCGCGCATTATTGGTCCGGCCGCGCGCAAGATGCGCTTGGTTTTACCGACGACGCACGCGCGAGCTATGAGCGCGCGGCACAAGATTCGACGACATTTTATGGGCAACTCGCAATGGCACGGCTTTCGTCCGAGCCGGTGCTCTCACTCGGTCTGGACATGCCGGACCCCGATCAGCGGCTGGACAATGACGATAGAGTTCGCGCGATGAACGCGCTCGTCGATCTCGATCGTTCTGCTTTGCTGCGGGTCTTCGCACTGCACTTGGCCAATGAGGATCGTAGTCCTGGCCGCATGCGCTATTTGGCCGATTTCATGAGCGGTGCAGACGATCGAACGCTTGCCCTTCGGATCGCCAAACTCGCAAGCTATAGCGGCGTTATGTTGCTGCCATATCTGGATCCACTGGTCGATATTCCGCAAGCTGCACGCCGTGACGGCGTTGAGCCTGCCCTCGTTCTTGGACTGACACGCCAGGAAAGCGAATTCGACGCCCGCGCAGTTAGCCGCGCTGGCGCACGCGGGCTTATGCAGCTTATGCCAGGTACGGCGAGGCAGACGGCGCGGCAGATCGGGATTGGTTACAACCAAAACCGCCTCACCAACCCCGACTACAATATGCAACTCGGGGCCGCCCATTTGGAGGACCTTCTTGCGCGCTGGAGCGGCTCATACGTTCTCACCATCGCTGCCTATAATGCCGGCTCGGGCAATGTCGCGAGATGGGTTGAGACCTATGGCGACCCGCGGCTCCCAGATGTGGATGTGATCGACTGGATAGAGCTGATCCCATTTGGGGAGACGCGCAATTACGTGCAACGCGTGCTCGAAAATATGCAAGTTTATCGAGACCGCTTGTCGGGCGCACCTCAGCCGCTCGAGATTCTTGCGGACCTTACGCGTAGCAACGCACCCAAAGGCGAAATACCCCTGCCCGTGCCTGCACCACGCGGCTAGAAGCACGGCCCTCCACAAATGGTTTTCTTTCAGGCATTGGCGAGGCGGATATTCCGATCACGCCCTCAGCCATATGAGGAGCGCTATTACAATTCGAGCGACGGCCTAAAACTTTACTATCGAGACTATGAAGGCCCATCAGGCCGTACACCGGTGCTCTGCATTCCGGGCCTCACGCGTAACAGCCGGGACTTCGAATTCATTGCTCCGCATATGGCCCGCTCGCGACGGGTCATTGTCGCAGATCTAAGGGGGCGCGGAAAATCGGAGCATGCCAAAGATCCTCGCCACTACGTGGTGGCAATTGAGGCGGCGGACATGGTCCGCCTATTGGAGGACGCCGGCATCGGCAAAATTGTGGCCCTCGGTACCTCGCGCGGCGGTATTGTCGCCATGACCATGGCTGGGACGCGACCCGACATTTTGGAAGGCACCATTTTAAACGATATTGGCGGTGAAATCGAAGCCCGCGGGCTCAGCCGGATTTTGGAATTCGTTGGACGCGAACCGCCTATGCCCGGCTGGGAGGCGGCCACTGCGGCACTAAAGCGAAGCTTGGGTGAGGCATTTCCCGGCGTAGATGACGCCCAATGGCTTTCTTTCGCCCATGCGCTTTACCGGGAAGAGAAAGGGCAGATTGTCCCCGATTACGATCCACAATTGGGTGACGCGATGCGCCAAAGCGTTGACGGTATCTCGCCTGATGGTCCGAATATAGCGTTGTGGCCATTATTCACCGGGCTGGCCCAACGGCCGGTTTTAGTTTTGCGAGGAGAAAATTCGGACCTGCTATCCGCGGCCACAGTTAAAAAAATGCGTGGGGTGAAGACTGACCTTGCCGCGGCGAGTGTTGAGCGGCGCGGGCACCCCCCGTTTCTTGATGAGCCGGAAGCAATTGCCGCGATTGACAGTTTCTTGGGCGATATTGCTTAGCCGATGGCCAAGCGATCGCGCGGTGACTCTAAGCTGCGCCTAACCATTCGCGCGCCTGACGTAGCGCCTCTGCGATTTGATCCGAACTCATTTCCTCGGAGATCTGCTCGCGCCAGCCGCGTGCCTGAAGCACACCCTTTAGCGCAGCCAGATTGAACCATTTATGCGCTGCCACGTAGTCGACATCCACCGCCTGCCCCGTAGAATATGCCAGACCAAGATTGTACAGCGCCTCTACACGACCGTTGCGCGCTTCAAGCTCGAATTGCGTCAACGCATCAAAATCAATGACCGCCATTTCAAACACCCCCAAAAGACCAAGCCGGAATTCGGCTCCCCAAAAAATCAGGCCGACACAAATTTGCGCGAACCAAGTCAGGGGTGGATGATTGAGGAAATGTGCCTAAGGCTGGGTTAACGGTGCAATTTAGTATTCGTTAACATCCGGCATCGATGCGCACAGGGAAAAGGCTCGAAAATGCCTGTTAAATAAGGACTATTTGCGCGCACGCTGTCCAAATAAAATCTTATGCGCCTCAAGATCTTTGCCGAGATCATAGTCGGGCGCGCGCAATTCTTCGCCGACTTTGGCTCCGCGTTGCACCCCTGGCCGCTTTTCAATACGCGCAAGCCAGTCCTTCACATTGGGAAATTCTTCAATATCGATGCCACGTCGCTCAAAGCTTCGTGCCCAAGGCCAAGTAGCGATATCGGCAACAGAGTAACGCCCGGCTAGGTATTTGCGCACTGAAAGGCGCTTATCCATAACGCCATAAAGCCGGTGGGCTTCGTTCACAAAACGCTCGATGGCGTAAGGGACCTTGCTTTGAGAGTAATTTCTAAAGTGGTTTACCTGTCCGAATATCGGACCGACATTGGCCACTTGCCAAAACAGCCACGCATCCACTTCCACGCCCGCACGGCCGCGCGGGTAGAACTTCCCTGTCTTGCGCCCAAGATATTGCAAAATTGCACCGGACTCGAAGATCGAGATGGGCCGCCCGCCGGGGCCATCGGGATCTATGATTGCAGGTATGCGGGTGTTTGGAGAGATCGCTTCAAATTCGGGCTTGAACTGATCGCCCTTGCGAATAACCACCGGACGGATCACGTAGGGGGTACGACACTCTTCCAGCATGATGCTGATCTTGAGGCCGTTCGGCGTTGGCCAGAAAAATACCTCAATCGGCTTTTTGCCGGAATTTGTGCCAGACGCGCCCGCCATGGATTGTCCCCTTGATATTGGTGCCACGCCTGTAGGCCATACAGGCATGTGCCGCACCGTAAGGGGCAGTTACCAAAACTTCCAGATATTTCAGATGGATAATCGGGGGAGGCAGGCAGGCCGCGGCTCTCGAAAGTAGAGAAACCGCGGCCTATGCCTATGCTACTAGAAGGCTATTTCTTCTTGGCTTTGCGCTTCGCAGCTTTCCGCTTAGCGGGTTTGCGCTTCGCAGCTTTGCGCTTAGCGGGCTTCTTCTTCGCAGCTTTGCGCTTAGCTGGCTTCTTCTTCGCAGCTTTGCGCTTAGCTGGCTTCTTCTTCGCAGCTTTCCGCTTAGCGGCTTTCCGCTTGGCGGGTTTGCGCTTCGCGGCTTTGCGCTTAGCGGGCTTCTTCTTCGCAGCCTTGCGCTTTGCAGGCTTTTTCTTTGCAGTCATCGGCATAGAAACAACTCCCTTTACTAATTCCGGACGCGCAACACGCGCGACCCAAAACGCTAAGAATATGAAGAAGTTACCTTAATAAATGCAATACCGAGGTAATTTGCCAATTTTGAAGTTAAAACGCGTTCAACGGGAAACCCTGATTTTTACTGGTTTCTAGATGATCATCCGCATACTGATTAAAAAAAAGCTTTCCCCTTGACAAACATCCAAAAAAGCCAAAAAGGACAGATACGAACGAATCACTTGTCATCGATTAATCCCAGCCGACGCTTGAGAATCGCGTTTACGACCTGCGGATTTGCTTTTCCACCCGTTGCTTTCATGACCTGACCGACAAACCAACCTGCAAGATTAGGCTTCGCTTTTACTTCTTCCACCTTGTCAGGATTTGCTTCGATAACCTTATTAACGGCGGCTTCGATTGCACTTTCATCGGTGACTTGTTTGAGACCGCGTTCCTCAACGATTGCTTCCGGATGCCGCGAATCGTCCCACATAATATCGGTGAGGTCCTTGGCAATTTTTCCGGAGATAACTTTGGAGGCAACCAATGAAAGCAGTTGATTTGCCCTCTCAGGCGAGATTGGTCCCTTCGCAATTGAAATCCCGGCCTTGTTCAGGCGGCCAAAATACTCGTTATTTAACCAGTTTGCGGCGGTTTTAGGCTCTGCGCCGGCAGCCAGCATGGCATCGAAATAGTCTGCAGATTCCTTTTCGGATACGAGCACGCTGGAATCATAGGGCGACAACCCCATCGCAATGAAACGCGCTTTCTTCTCGTCTGGAAGCTCGGGAAGCGTCGCGGCAATTTCATCCACCCAGCTTTGTTCAATGACGAGAGGTAGAAGATCAGGGTCGGGAAAATAGCGGTAATCATGCGCCTCTTCCTTGGAACGCATCGCACGCGTTTCGCCAAGGCGCGAGTCGAACAACCGCGTCTGCTGCCGAATTTTACCGCCATCTTCGAGGATGTCGATTTGTCTGCGCGCTTCGTACTCGACAGCTTGAACGACAAAACGCATTGAATTGACGTTCTTTATTTCGCATCGCGTCCCAAGCGGTCCGCCGGGCTTACGTACGGACACGTTCACGTCCGCGCGCATGGACCCCTCGTCCATATTTCCGTCACAGGTCCCCAGATAGCGAACGATCGCCCGCAATTTACGCAAGAATGCCGCAGCCTCCTCACTTGAGCGCATATCCGGTTTGGAGACGATTTCCATCAACGCCACGCCGGCGCGATTGAGATCGACATAAGTATAGTCGGGATGCTGGTCGTGAAGACTTTTACCCGCATCTTGCTCGAGATGGAGTCGCTCAATGCCGACCGGCACGCTCACCCCGCCGGGAAGGTCGAGAAACACCTCTCCCTCGCCGACAATTGGTTGTTTGTACTGAGATATTTGATATCCAGCAGGCTGGTCAGGATAGAAATAATTCTTTCGGTCAAACACAGAATAGAGATTTATCTCAGCCTTTAGCCCAAGTCCCGTGCGTACCGCCTGTTCGACGCATTTTTGATTGATCACGGGAAGCATTCCCGGCATTGCCGCGTCTACAAGACTGACATTCGCGTTCGGCTCGCTACCAAATTCCGTGGAGGCGCCGGAGAATAGCTTCGCGTTGGAGCGCACCTGGGCATGGACTTCCATGCCGATAACGATCTCCCACGATCCGGAGGCCCCCTCAAGAAGTTTGGCCGCGCGCGCGCTCATGGTGCGTTCCACCAATTGGCCGGCTTAGCCGAGAAACCTGCCGCATCTTCGATCGCCCGGCCGGCGCGCAACACAGTTGCCTCGTCGAACGCGTCACCGATGATCTGCAAGCCGAGCGGGAGGCCGTCCGCCGATAGACCAGCCGGAACAGAAATGCCGGGAAGTCCCGCCAGGTTTACCGTCACGGTGAATACGTCGTTGAGATACATCGAAACCGGATCGGCGGTCTTCTCACCAATGGCAAAAGCTGCCGAGGGGGTCGCCGGGGTCAGAAGCACGTCACAGGACTTGTAGGCTTCGGTAAAATCGCGGGCGATAAGCGTGCGGATCTTTTGTGCGCGCAAGTAGTAGGCATCGTAATAGCCCGCCGAGAGCACATAAGTGCCAATCAAAATACGGCGCTGAACCTCATGACCGAAGCCCTCGGCGCGGCTCTTCTCGTATAGCTCGATCAATTCGTCGGCGTCTTTGGCCCGGTGGCCGTAACGCATGCCATCATAGCGCGCGAGATTGCTCGAGGCCTCTGCCGGAGCAACAATGTAATAGGCCGGCAACGCATACTTCGTGTGCGGGAGCGAGACCTCGACGATTTCAGAGCCCTGCGCTTTCAGCCATTCGGCTCCCTTAGTCCATAGCGCTTCGATTTCAGGCGGCATTCCATCAATGCGGTATTCTTTCGGAATTCCGACACGAAGGCCCTTTACCCCCTGATCGAGCCCGTTCTCGTAATCGGGGACCGGCATATCCACGCTGGTAGAATCCTTCGGGTCGTGACTTGCCATCACACCCAACATGATCGCGGCATCGCGTACTGTTCTGGTCATCGGGCCCGCCTGATCGAGCGATGACGCAAAGGCAACAATGCCCCAGCGCGAGCAACGGCCGTAGGTTGGTTTCATGCCAACCGTTCCGGTGACGGCTGCGGGCTGACGGATCGAGCCGCCTGTGTCCGTTCCAGTCGCGCCCAAACAAAGATTTGCGGCAACGGCGCATGCCGAGCCACCCGAAGAGCCACCGGGAACCAAATCCCGGTTGGTGCCCGCGGCGCGCCAGGGATTGATCGCTGGTCCGAAATAGCTTGTCTCATTGGACGAGCCCATAGCGAATTCGTCCAAATTCGTTTTGCCGAGAAGAACCGCGCCTGAATCCCACAAATTTTGAGAGACAGTCGATTCATAGGTCGGCACGAAATCACCAAGAATGTGACTACCCGCCGTTGTGCGAACGTCTTTGGTGCAAAACAAATCCTTTATGGCGAGCGGCAAACCCTGCAGCGCAAGCGCCTCGCCTTTTGCCAGGCGCGCGTCTGACTGCTCCGCCATCTCTAATGCCCGCTCGGGCGTCGCCGTAACAAAGGCGTTGAGCGCTCCTGCGCCATCTATTGCCGCAATATGAGCCTCGGTTAACTCCCGCGAGGAAATCTTTTTCGTGCGCACTGCATCGCGCGCTTCTGCCAGCGTTAATGTGACGGGATCGGCGGACATGATCACTCCACCACTTTGGGCACAACGAAAAAATGATCTTCGGAAAGCGGCGCATTCCTGATCACGTCGTCAGAATAGCCACCGTCATCCACCACATCTTCGCGCATCTTTAACTTCTGCGCGACGACACTGGTTAGCGGCTCCACGCCATCGACATCGACTTCACTCAGCTGTTCGACCCAGTCGAGTATTGCGTTTAACTCCTCGGCCATGGGCGCGAGATGAGCCTCATCCATGGCTAGTTTTGCCAGCCGAGAAATGCGCCGAACCGTGTCTTTATCTACTGACATGGGTTGCCTAAGAATTCCGTGGTGCGATGTACATAACAGCATTTCCGAATGCTCGGATTCTGTTAAGTCTAGCTAGCAATGGACTTTCCCACTGGCAAGCAGGCTTATAGGCCCCGGATGGCGCTACTCAAACTTGGCGAACTGAAATCGGCTATGAACCCGGGTCAACGGCTTCTCGGCCTCGATCTTGGTGCGAAAACCATTGGGCTTGCGCTTTCCGATACCTCGCTGACGGTCGCAACTCCCCTAAAAACCCTGAAGCGCGGCAAATTTACTGCGGATGCAGCGAGCCTGGACGCATTAGTGGCTGAGCTAGAAATAGGCGGCCTAATCGTAGGATTGCCGCTCAATTTAGATGGGAGTGCAGGTCGGGCGGCTCAGTCAGCCCGCGCTTTTGCCCGAAACTTTGCCAGGCGTTCCCAAATCCCGCTCGCAATGATGGATGAGCGCCTCTCTACCGTCGCAGCGAACAGAGCGCTGTTAGAAGCCGATACATCGCGCAAAAAACGGGCGAAAAGCGTGGATAAAGTGGCGGCCGCCTACATTCTCCAGAGCGCGTTGGACCGGCTACGAAACGCCTAAGTCAGGAAAGCTTGGACTTCTATCGATAGACACCTATAAGCCCAACTTTAATGGGCCAGGAAAATCCGAAACGCTTTAGGCACCTCACGTCAATCAACGATCTGCGGATCGACGAGATCGAGACCCTTTTTTCTCTTGCCGCTCGATATTTGCGGGAACTCGGCGACCCCCATACCCCATACCGCATAGGCAAGAGCATCCATATCGGCTCGGATGCAATTCTCGCGACCCTTTTTTATGAACCCAGCACGCGAACGCGCCTTTCGTTCGAAACGGCGATGATCCGTCTCGGCGGCAAATCAATTTCCAGCGCAGATCCGGCAACCAGTTCCGCCGCGAAAGGCGAAAGCCTCGCCGATACCGTCCGTGTCGCCTCGAACTATGCCGATATTCTTGTCATTCGCCATCCGCGCGATGGCGCAGCCCGTTTTGCCTCTGACTTCTCGTCCGTGCCGGTTATCAATGGCGGCGATGGCGCACATGAGCACCCAACGCAGACACTGTGTGATCTCTTCACGCTGAAAAAAGAAAACAAGAACCTCAACAATCTGAACGTTGCGATATCCGGCGACCTCAAAGGCAGTAGGACAATACATTCCTTCGTCTATGCGCTCGCCCGTTTCGGCGCAGGCATAACGCTATTGCCCGCCAGCGGTATGGATTTGCCCGAGCACGTCTTTTGGCGTTTGCGGCACGAATATAAGTGCACACCGGAACGCCCTGCCGGAAAGGCGGACCCGGAACTTGACGCGCTTTACGTAACGGCAGATCAGCCGCATCAGTTAGCGCTTATTGCCGAGCCCGATGCGATTGACGACCATCTTAAGAAAGATGCCACGCGCACAAAGAAGGCGATCGATGCGGTGTATGTAACGCGCTTTCAGAAAGAACGCTGGAGCGATAAGGATCAGGACTATCCAACCGTCGACGCAAACTTTCTAAAGGGTAAGGAATTTTCTCACTCCAGCGTCATGCATCCACTGCCGCGCGTCGGCGAACTCGATGTTTCGTTCGATAATGATCCGCGCGCCGTCTATTTCCGCCAAGCCGCCTATGGAGTCCCAATTAGAATGGCGCTTGTGTCCCTTCTATTGGAGCTGTCCAAAGAAGATATGCTGGAGCCTTTCGAAGGCGGATTCCGATCATCCCATCATATACTCTACGAGCAGCCTAGGGAGATTGGTTGTCAATGCGCCAACCCAAACTGCATTGTCCATGATCCGCTCGACGGAAAATACGCGCGGAACAAGTTTCATGTTATCGATGGGGGAATTCCAAGGCTCAGATGTCACTATTGCGAAAACGATGTAGAAATATTTTTCGTCGCGAATCGTCGGCAAAAGACCTATGAGCCGGTGGCGCAGAGGCCCCACCTTCCGAAAAATCCTTCAGACACGATCTTTTTTACCAACGAGAAAAGTGCTCAAGATGCAGGGTACGTTCCGCGCGCGCCGCGCCGCGCCGCGCGCACCTAATCGGTTTCCCACTCCCGGGAAGATAGGCGATGGACTGCTCGCATGTTGACTTCACTTGCCTATCTCCCTTGGCGCGAGGCAATGCCCTATCTTCTGGGCACCGCATTTCTCGCTTATTTCCTTGGATCGATCCCGTTCGGAGTGATTTGTGCCCGGCTCACTGGGGCAGGCAATTTGCGCGAGATAGGTTCCGGAAGTATTGGCGCAACAAATGTTCTTCGCACTGGAAACAAATGGGCGGCCTTCGCAACGCTGCTGCTCGATATGGGAAAAGGCGCGGCGGCTGTCGTTGTGGCGAATTGGTATGCGGGCGAGGTGTTCGCGGCCGTGGCGGCGCTCTGGGTATTTCTCGGCCATCTTTTCCCCGTTTGGTTACGCTTTAGAGGCGGTAAAGGCATGGCGACCTTTGTCGGCGTGACGCTCGGGCTCTTTTGGCCAATCGGATTGCTGACCTGCATTAGCTGGCTCGCAACGGCCATAGTTTTTCGTATTTCTTCACTTGCTACACTTGTTTCAGCCACATTTACGCCGTTCTTTTTTCTATTCTGGTACGACCTTGATTTTTGGCATGCCGGACAAGAAATGCTTCTCTTTGTTATCCTCGAACTGGTGCTCGTGATCATCATTTTCGCAAGACACCGCACCAACATCGTTCGCCTCATATCGGGGCAGGAACCATCGATCGGCTCAAGATGAGGGCGGTTCGCCGCCAGCTCGACGAGGACGAACGCATCGCTTGGCTCCGCCTTGCGCGCACTCCGAATATTGGTCCGTCGACTTTTGCAGCGCTTCTCAACGAATTCGGAGGAATTCACGAAGCGTTGCGGGCCGCGCCGGGTCTCGCCCGCCGCGGGGGCAACGAGCTCAAAATTACAGCTGCCGAAATCGCGGAACGGGAACTGGCCGCAGTCAATGCGCTATCGGGCCGTATCCTAGCTTGTACGGAGCCGGAATTTCCGCAAGCACTCGCGGCGATCGACCCGCCACCTCCCGTTATAACTGTTCTCGGCCAACCGGATGTATTGGCGGATGTTCTGAAGCGGGAAATCGTAGCAATCGTCGGCGCGCGGAACGCCTCGGCGCTTGGAGTTAAATTCACGCAGCGTATCTCTGCCGATTTGTGCCAAGCGGGACTGGTTATCGCCTCGGGAATGGCCCGTGGGATCGACCGCGCAGCCCATGAAGCGGCGTTGGAAAGCGGAACCGTCGCTGTGGTCGCCGGCGGTGCAGACATTATCTATCCACCCGAAAACCATGCGCTCTATGAGGAAATTGCCGAACGCGGCGCGATCATTTCTGAGATGCCACTCGGCACCAGGCCGCAGGCACGGCATTTTCCACGCCGCAACCGCATCATCTCTGGTCTTTCACGCGCTGGTGTCGTGGTGGAGGCGGCGGAGCGTTCGGGCTCGCTCATCACAGCAGGATACGCCCTCGAACAAGGACGCGAAGTTTTTACGGTACCCGGCTCTCCGCTTGACCCCCGCGCAAAAGGCTCGAATCGCCTTCTCAAGGAGGGCGCAACCCTGACGACATGTGCAGACGATGTCATTAACGGACTTCAGCCTATGTTGGCGGGCGCCTTTCTTGCTGAAGAATGAGCGTGAGGCTTATCCAGCTCCGCCGATGAGCGCCCCTTCTCGCGTGCCCGACAACTCCATTAGAGAAACCGTGAAGGAAAAACTCTCGACCGCTCCGGTCGAGATTGATGAGTTGGTACGCCAAATTGGGGCGCCCGCACCCACAATCCTCACCATATTATTGGAACTGGAACTTGCGCAGCTGGTGCAGCGCCATCCTGGAGCCCGCGTATCTTGGTGCTGAACCCGAACAGGCCTGCATTGGTCACCATAATCATTTGTTTCTGCTATCTATGGTAGCAAACATCGGATATTTCGACGATTTTGCTATTTTAAGTTGTAACAGGAACGTTGACAGCACTTGGAAGCTTCGACCAGTGTCCGGCGCTTCCACGCCGGCACATTCCGGCCAACACAACCTTTGCGAGCGCTATGGCCGAACCGTCAAACGTTGTTGTCGTCGAGTCTCCCGCTAAAGCGAAGACGATAAACAAGTATTTGGGTAGCGATTACATAGTCTTAGCCAGCTACGGCCACATTCGCGATTTGCCTTCCAAGGATGGCTCGGTAAAGCCGGACGAAGATTTTGCGATGACCTGGGAAGTTGATCCCAAATCCCAGAAGCGGATGGAGGGCATCGCCGATGCCATGAAATCTGCTTCCAAACTGATCCTTGCCACTGACCCGGATCGCGAGGGAGAGGCAATTTCCTGGCACGTCCTTGAGACATTGAAGCAAAAGCGCGCTTTGGGAAAAGCCGAGGTGCAGCGGGTCGTGTTCAACGCGATCACCAAAAATGCGGTGCTCGATGGCATGGCGAATCCGCGCGCAATTAATGACGAGCTGGTAGATGCCTATCTTGCGCGGCGCGCGCTTGACTATCTCGTGGGTTTCAATCTCTCGCCCGTATTGTGGCGCAAGCTTCCAGGCGCCCGCTCGGCCGGGCGAGTCCAATCCGTTGCGCTTCGGCTTATCTGCGAGCGCGAACTGGAGATCGAAGCGTTCACAGCCCAGGAATATTGGTCGATCGAAACTGATTTTTCTGCGCCGGCTGGAGACTTCAGCGCACGTCTTACCCATCTTGACGGCAAGAAGCTCAGCAAGCTTTCGCTGAAGAACGAAGCCGCGGCCATGCGCGCGCGCGGCATAATTGAAGGTGGAAAATTCTCGGTCGGGAGCGTCGAAAAGAAACCAGTTCGCCGCCACCCGGCACCGCCGTTTATTACTTCAACACTGCAACAGGAAGCCTCGCGCAAACTTGGCTTTGCAGCCTCCCAGACAATGAAAACCGCGCAAGGCCTATACGAAGGCGTGAGTGTTGGTGGCGAGACGGCCGGCCTTATTACCTATATGCGAACGGACGGCGTCACCATGGCGGGGGAAGCGATCGCAGAGTGCCGCGCTGTTATCGGTAAACTGTATGGCGGTCGCTACGTCCCGAAGGCACCTCGCGCCTACTCTTCGCGCGCAAAAAATGCGCAAGAGGCCCACGAGGCGGTTCGACCAACGAGTTTTGCGAGAACGCCAGGCGACATGCGCAAGCATCTCCATGGTGATCAGGCCAAACTCTACGAATTAGTCTGGAAACGGGCCTTGGCATCGCAAATGGAGAGCGCCCAACAGGAACGCACCACCGTCGACGCGGTATCGTCGGACGGTCAGACAACGCTTCGTGTCACCGGCACCGTAACGGTTTTCGATGGGTTTTTAACTCTGTATCAGGAAGGCCGCGACGACGATCAGGACTCCGAAGCTGGAAATTTACCGGTGCTGGCCAAGGACGATTCGCTGTCCACAAAAACTATCAAGCCGGAACAGCATTTCACCGAGCCGCCACCGCGATACTCCGAAGCGAGTCTCGTAAAGAAACTGGAAGAATTAGGCATTGGCCGGCCCTCGACCTACGCCTCCATCCTCACAGTGCTGCGTGACCGGGCCTATGTGCGCATGGATCGCAACCGTTTCCTACCAGAGGACAAAGGGCGCATCGTTACCGCGTTTCTCACGAGTTTCTTCAAGCGTTATGTGGAATATGATTTCACGGCGGAGTTAGAGGCGAACCTAGACAAAATTTCAGCCGGCGAGCTGGCTTGGAAAAAGCTGCTTCGGGATTTTTGGGGCGATTTTCATAACGCAACCGAAGAAACGAAGAATCTCAAATTCTCAGATGTCATAGACGCGCTCGATGAAATTCTGGCGCCACACATTTTCCCGCGGCCGGAGGGTGGCGCCGACCCGCGAAAATGCACTTCTTGTAAAGATGGAAGGTTAAATCTGAAGCTTGGTCGTTTCGGCGCCTTTGTCGGTTGCTCGAACTATCCGGAATGTAAGTTCACCCGTCAGATCGGGCCCAGTGACAAGAGTTCTGCGGTTGAGCCACGCGAATTGGGTCCGGACCCCGTGAGCGGAGAAATGATTTCTCTCAAGGCGGGCCGCTTTGGCCCTTATGTGCAGCTTGGGGAAAGCGAAAAACCGCCACGCGCAGGGATACCGAAGGGCTTTTCGCCCGACACCGTTGATTTAGACATGGCGGTAAAACTTCTCTCGCTTCCGCGGGAAGTCGGTCTCCACCCTGAGAGTGGAAAACTGATCGTTGCCGGCTTTGGCCGATATGGTCCCTATGTTGCGCATGATGGTGCCTACGCGTCCCTGGAAACGCCCGAGGATGTCTTCACTGTGGGCCTAAACAGAGCGGTAACCCTGATCGCCGAGCGCAAAGCAAAAGGCGGCCGTCCTCGCGGTGCGCAGGCGCTCAAAGAGTTAGGGAAAGCACCCGATTCCGACGCAATGATACGGGTATTGAAAGGCCGGTACGGACCTTACGTTTCCGACGGTACGACCAACGCCACTTTGCCCAATGGCGTGGACCCAATGTCGGTCGAACTAGATCAGGCCATTGAGCTTATTAATGCGCGCGCCCCAAAAGGGCCGGTCAAGAAGAAAAAGAAGGGGGCAAAGAAAAGGCCCGCGAAGAAACCCGCCGCCAAGACCAAGAAAGCGGCAAAGAAGAAACCTGCCGCCAAAGCAAAAATTGGCACCACCAAGGCTGCAAAAAGCGCGAAAAACTCGACAAAGACAGGCCAACAAAATAGTGATTAAAGCCCCATAGACCATGTCGAATTGTGGCGCTAAATATTGCTGGATTGAACCTTGCCTATCCGGTTTATACCCACACCCACTAGGGCTAGAATGGGCGCAAACCGGATATAGGGGAGCGCGCCATGGATGTTCTCGACCGCGCCGATCTCCCATTCCCGCATTCGCTACCCGAGTTCCAGCGACTTTTCCCCGATGATGCGGCCTGCGCCGCCTACCTGGAGAAAGCCCGCTGGGGAGACGGCTTTGCCTGCCTGCACTGCGGCACGGCGGGAGAGCCGTTCCACTTTGAAAACCGCCCTGGCGTCCTGCGCTGCCGCAAGTGCCGCCAGAACACCGGGCTGACGGTGGGAACAGTGATGGAGCGTAGCCACACTCCGCTGAACGTCTGGTTCTGTGCCGCTTATCTGGTCGCCAGTCAGACGCCTGGCATGTCCGCCGTGCAGTTTCAGCGGCAACTTGGTCTTTCGCGCTACGAGACAGCCTTTCAAATTCTCCACAAGCTCCGCTCGGGCATGGTGCGGCCCAACCAAGACAGGATCGGTGGACAGCCCAAGAACCATGTTGAGGTGGACGAAACCTGGGTTGGCGGGCGAACGCGTAGGGAAGGCCGTGGTGTTCACCACAAGGTTCCCGTCTCCTGTGCCATCGAGGTGCGTCATCGAAAGCCGGGCACCAAGCTCGACAACCGGAAAGACGGACACTATGCCGGACGCGTTCGGCTCGCCGTCGTGCTCGACCGTAGCGCCGAGTCGCTCTGTGGGTTCGTCGAGAGCACCGTCGCGCCGGGATCGCTGATCGTTACTGACGATTGGAGCGGCTATGCTGGCCTCGGTAAGCGCGGCTATGAGCACTTCGCTGTTGCCGAGTGTGGTGATCCAGAAGTTGCCGAGCAATACCTGCCGATCATCCATCTGGTTTTCGCCAACCTGAAGACGTGGCTGATCGGGATCCACCACGGCGTTAGCCACCAGCACCTACAAGCCTACCTCAACGAGTTCACCTTCCGCTTCAACAGGCGGTTCTACCCGTTCAACGCCTTCCGCTCATTGCTCGGCATCGCGGGCGACACCTCTGCTCCAACCTATGCCGAGCTTTACTCTGGAGAGTGGCGGCACCCTACATGTAGCGGTCATGGGCGTTAACCGGATAGGCAAGGATGGAACATTCAAATACGAAACCATTGGGGAGGCCCTAAGAAGATGAGCTCATCTAAAGTGTTGGCTGTTTTTGGCGGCATAGCGGTAATTGGCGCGGGCGCTTGGTACGCCGCCGACCAAGGCCTGCTTGGTGGCGGCATGGAAGCCGGCATCATGATTGATGACGACGATATAGGTGGCGTGGTTATGGGCCCGGACGGACCTGAAGCGGGCGTTTGGGTGATAGCCGAAACCAACGACCTGCCGACTTATTTCGTACGTAGCGTAGTCACCGATGATGAGGGCCGCTTTGTATTGCCCGATCTACCCCAGGCGAATTTCGAAGTTTGGGCGCGCGGTTACGGTCTCCTTGATTCCGCGAAGACGACGACGGCTACGGGCGTGCATCTGACCCTCGAACAGACCGCAGCTCCCGATGAGAGAACAGCGGCTGAACTCTACCCAGCAATCTATTGGGGCTCCTTATTGGAGGTCCCAGAAGCGGACGAGTTTCCGGGTACGGGAGATGGGGGAAACGGCATCAACCCTGAGCTCTCAAGCCAAGGCCAATGGCTTCATTTGGTTAAATCGACCGGTTGCTATTCTTGTCATCAGTTCGGCAATGAGGCGACGCGCACGCTTCTTCCCGAGCTTGGTGATTTTGATTCTTCCGTGGACGCCTGGACGCGCCGCATCCAATCGGGCCAGGCCAGCGCCTCGATGGTCAATCCTATAGCGAGTTTTGGAGCAGCGCGCGCACTTGCTGAATATGCCGATTGGACCGATCGAGTCGCCGCAGGCGAGCTTCCTTTCGATGCACCGGAGCGTCCGCAAGGCATTGAGCGGAATGTTGTCGTTACGCAATGGGATTGGTCTGAACCAAACGTCTATATGCACGATGAAATTTCCACGGATCGCCGAAATCCGACAATTAATGGCTTTGGAAAGCTTTATGGTTCACCAGAGCTCAGCACCGACCGCTTCCCGGTGCTTGATCCCGTCACGCACCAAACCTCCTTTATCGATATCCCGGTAGACGATTTGGACCTCCCAACGACAGCGGACGCTGTGATGTTTCAGCCCTCGCCCTATTGGGGAAGCGAAGTTATTTGGGATAGCCATAGCGTCACCCATAACCCGATGATGGATCATCTTGGTCGCGTTTGGTACACCTCGCGAGTCCACACAAACCCCAATCCGGATTTTTGTCGCCAAGAGTCCAATCATCCATCGGCGCAGCTTGCCCCTATCAATGGTTCAGGCCGCGATCTTTCGATGTATGACCCCGCGAGCGGCAAATGGAAATTGATACCCACATGCTTTCAAACGCACCATCTCGTTTTCACCGAAGACGGAACGAATACGCTGTGGTTTTCAAGCGGCGGTGTAAACAATCCCAATCCCTATATCGGTTGGTTCAACACAAGCATGTATGAGGAGACGGGCGATCTGGAAGCGTCGCAGGGTTGGACAAATTTTGTGTTCGACACCAATAGTAATGGCGTTCGCGATCCGAACCCGGTGGGCAACAACGATCCCGTGGATCCCACGCGGGACACGATTAGAAATAGAGGCAATTACTCGGTCTCGATCAGTCCGGTTGACGGCTCGATCTGGGGCGCCGTGGTTCAGTTTCCGAGCGGCTTTGTCCGTGTGATCCCGGGCGATAATCCGCCAAGCACTGCGCTCGCGCAATTTTACGAGATGCCCTATTACGACGAGAACGCGCCGGTTAAAGGCCATTCGATCCGCGGAGCCGATATCGACCGCAACGGCGTAATGTGGGCCGGAGTTCAAAGCGGTCACGTTGCAAGCTTTGACGTTAGAAAATGCACCGCGCCGCTAAACGGTCCCGAAGCCATGGGGCGCCATTGCCCCGAAGGCTGGTTGTTCTGGGAATTCCCCGGACCGCAATACAAAAACATTCAAGATGTTCCGGGCAGCGCGGAAACGAGCTATTACACATGGGTCGATCAGTTCAATACAAGCAATCTGGGCGACAATACGCCAATCGTGATCGGCAACGCTTCGGATTCACTGCTGGCGTTGGTTGATGATGAAATCATCTCGATGCGCGTGCCCTACCCGATGGGCTTCTTCGCCAAGGGGCTCGATGGGCGTATTGATGATCCCGAAATCGGGTGGAAGGGCCGCGGATTGTGGGTGACTTCCGGTCAGCGCACGCCATTCCATATGGAAACAGGGCAAGGGACACCGCCAAAAGTCTATCATTTCCAGGTTCGTCAATATCCGTTGGAGCATTAAGAAACTCCAACAATGCGGATCAATTGAATTAGCGGCGCAGAGGAAATTTCCCTGCGCCGCTTCATTTTTGTCTGTGTCGCCCGCGCCGAATGCGTCCAAAGGTGTTATATTGACGGCCACAAATTTGGGGGGAGTGAAAAAAATGAGCGCTTCGAAACCGGTTGTCATAGTGGGCGGGCTTATCGGCCTAGCTGCGCTTGGCTGGTATGCGAATAACCAAGGCTGGCTTGCAGGCCTCACCAATGGTGGTGCGCAGGTGGCGATAGACGCTGACGATATCGGCGGCATAGTCATGGGCCCCAACGGACCGGAAGCGGGCGTCTGGGTGATCGCCGAGACAGATGATCTTCCAACCAAATTCGTACGTAGCGTGGTCACAAATGATCAAGGCCATTACGTCATTCCCGATCTACCCGATGCCAACTACCAAATCTTCTCACGCGGATATGGCTTAGTTGATTCCGCGAAGACCGACGCGGCTCCCGGATCTCAGGTGAACCTGAACCAAGAGCGAGCGCCCGATGCCGCAACGGCCGCAAAGATATACCCGGGCCTTTATTGGTATGCGCTGCTCGGCATTCCTGCAGCCGACGAATTTCCCGGAACCGGCGATGGTGGAAACGGCATTTCGCCTAATGTAGAGAGCCAGGCCGAGTGGTTACACAGCGTAAAATCGACTGGTTGTTATTCCTGCCACCAATTGGGCAGCGAATACACGCGCACGCTTGGAACCAATCTTGGCGAGTTTGAAAATTCCGTCGAAGCATGGACGCGCCGCATTCAATCTGGCCAGGCCAGTAGTCAAATGGTCGGCGCAATTACGCGTATGGGTCCCACGCGTTCACTCGGCGAACTGGCCGACTGGACCGACCGGATCGCAGCAGGCGAAGTCCCGTTCGAGGGTCCGGAGCGGCCAACCGGTGTCGAACGCAACGTCGTTGTTACACAGTGGGATTGGTCGGAGCCGCAATTTTATTTGCACGACTTGATCACAACAGACCGGCGCGACCCGACCGTTAACGCTTATGGAAGAATGTTTGGCTCGCCTGAAAACAGCACCGATCAAATTCCAATTCTCGATCCGGTCACTCATGTTGCGACCCATACAATTGTGCCGCTCCAAGACCCTGCTACGCCGTCGACTTTAGAAGATCCGATGTTTCAGGCCTCGGCGATCTGGGGACCGGATCCGATCTGGGATAGCCATAGCGTGTCGCACAACCCGATGATGGATCAACTGGGACGCGTGTGGCTCACCTCGCGCGTCAAGCCGAACGCCAACCCGGACTTTTGCCGCGAAGGTTCGGATCACCCTTCCGCGCAGCTGATGCCGCTCAATAATTCGGGGCGTGATCTTTCGCGCTACGACCCGGCGACGGATGAGTGGACGCTTATCGAGACTTGCTTTTCGACGCACCATCTAAACTTTGCGGAAGACGACACGCACACGCTTTGGTTTTCGGCGGGCGGGCCAAACAATAACGGCGCCGTAATCGGCTGGTTTAACACCGCGCTATTCGATGAAACCGGTGATGCCGAGGCCGCACAGGGTTGGACAACATTTGTTCTCGATACCAATGCCAATGGGCTGCGCGATCCTGATCCCGTTGGCGCAGATGAGCCGATAATCCCAACGCGCGATAAGATAATGCATGTCGGCAATTATTCGGTTGCCGTCAGCCCGGCAGACGGATCGGTTTGGGGGACTTTCGTTCCATTTCCCAGCGGCTATGTCCGCATTATTCCCGGCGGAAATCCGCCCTACACCGCGTTCTCGCAATTTTACGAGATGCCGTATTACGACGAGAATACTCCGATAAAAGCGCATTCGTTACGTGGCGCGGATATCGACAGCAATGGTGTGATGTGGGCAGGCACGCAGAGCGGCCATGTCGCCAGCTTTGACGTACGAAAATGTACCGCCCCGCTCAACGGACCAGAAGCGACCGGCAGACATTGTCCAGAGGGCTGGCAGTTCTGGGAGCTCCCAGGTCCCAACTTCAAAGACATGCAAGACGTGTCGGGCAGTGTGGAGACCAGCTACTACTCTTGGGTCGATCAGCACGACACATTTGGTTTGGGAAATGATGTTCCCATTATCATAGGCAATGCATCCGGCTCGTTGCACATGATGGTAAATGACGAGATCGCGACCTTCACAGTGCCCTACCCGCTCGGCTTTTTTGCGAAAGGCGTAGACGGACGCATCGACGACGCCAATGCTGGCTGGAAAGGCCGCGGTTTGTGGACAACGTCCGGCCACCGCACACCGGCGCATATGGAGACGGGACCAGGAACGCGGCCGAAAGTTTACAATTTCCAGCTCCGCCCAGACTCGCTTGCGCATTAGCCGTCGGTGACCGCCCTACAATTTCTAGCTCTGCGGTAAGTCTTGCTGCAGCGGCGCTTTTGAATGCGCCTAGTTTCTGAGAAAAATTTTGCCCAAATCCACAAAATCCAAAGCGGCACCGGCGATCTCTAGAGACACAGTGTTGGCCCACTTCGCTGCACATCCGGGTGCAACCAAGCACGATCTTGCAAAAGCGCTTGGCGTTCGCGGCGAAGACCGCCAAGCGCTCAAATGGCTCCTCAAAGAACTTGCTGATGAAGGTTTGATCGAACGCAGCAAGAAAAAGAGCTTTTCAAAACCGGGCGCGCTTCCTCCCGTTACAGTAGTTGAGATCACCGGCACCGATACCGACGGCGATTTACTTGGTCGCCCATCGCGTTGGGACGGCGATGGCGATCCGCCGCAAATCCTTATCGTCCCAGGCCGCGAGGAAGCCGGCGCAGCTTTGGGACCTGGCGAGCGCGTTCTCGCGCGCATCTCCCAGGAGAAAGATGGATTAGAAGGCCGCGTCATAAAAAGGCTTGGCGCAAGCGCGCATCGCGTACTTGGCGTGGTGAAACGTGACGGGGCAAACACGCGCATCGAACCAATCGACCGCAAATCGCGATATGGCTTCATCGTCGATGCAAGCGATGTGAAAGACGTCCCCGACGGCGAGTTAGTAGTCGTCGAACCACTGGCCGGACGCCGATCCGGTCTCCCCCGCGCAAAAATTGCCGAACGCCTAGGCTCGATGAACAAACCCAAAGCGGTCAGCCTCATCGCCATTCACGCGCATGGCATACCAACGGTTTTCTCCCGAGAAGCCATTGTTGAAGCTGAAAGCGCCAGACCAGCGAAGATTGAGGGCCGCACCGACTTAACCGATATTCCTCTTATCACAATCGATCCTGAAGACGCGCGCGATCATGATGACGCTGTGTGGGCAGGGCCGGACCCCGACAAATCGAATCCCGGTGGGCATATCGTCATCGTCGCTATCGCAGATGTCGCCCATTTTGTTCGCCCCAGCTCAATGCTCGACCAGGATGCCTATACCAGGGGAAACTCGGTCTATTTTCCGGACCGCGTCGTTCCAATGCTTCCCGAAGCGCTCTCGACGGATTTGTGCAGCTTACGCGAAGGAGAAGACCGAGCCGCATTGGCAGTTCGCATGATATTCGATGCGCGCGGCGTAAAGCGTCGTCACAAATTCGAACGTGTCATCATGCGATCCGCTGCGCGCCTTAGCTATTCTGACGCGCAGCGCGCGTTCGACGGCAAACCAAATTCACGGACAAAGGCGATTGCAAAAAGCGTCCTCAGCCCTCTTTGGTCCGCTTATTTGGCCGTAGCAAAAGCACGCGACAAGCGTGAGCCACTGAATCTCGATTTGCCAGAACGCCGAATTGTTTTGGACGGGAAAGGCAATGTAAGTTCGGTCGCCTTCCGAGAGCGCTTGGAATCTATGCGCCTTGTCGAGGAGTTTATGATCCAGGCAAATGTTGCCGCAGCCGAAACTCTCGAAAAAAACCGCCAACCGGCTCTCTATCGTATTCACGAGAAGCCAAGTCTCGAAAAGCTAACAGCCTTCGCTGATTACCTTCGCGCAATAAATCTTTCCTTCGCCACGGGGCAGGTTGTTAAACCATCCGCATTCAATCGAACCCTCGCAGGTGCCAAGAACACGCCAAATGAAGAGGTCATGAGCGAAATCGTGTTGCGAACCCAATCGCAGGCCGTCTACGCGCCGGACAATATTGGGCATTTCGGTTTGAACCTTGCGCGCTATGCGCATTTTACATCGCCCATTCGCCGTTACGCGGATCTTGTCATCCACCGTGCGCTTATTGCTGGGCTGAAGCTTGGCGGCGGCGGCCTCTCGGAGAGTGAAGCAAGTAAGATTTCGCAAACAGCAGAGCATATTTCACTGACCGAGCGCAGAGCTATGGCGGCGGAACGGGATTCTGTCGCGCGCTACGTCGCCGCCTATATGGAAGAGCATGTAGGAGTGGTGTTCGATGCGCGGATTGCTAGCGTGACCAGATTTGGACTCTTTGTTCGTTTGGCTGAAACCGGCGCGGATGGGATTCTTCCCATGCGTGCGCTGGGCGCAGAACGATTCCGCCATGACCAGAAGCGTCACGCATTGATTGGCGAGCGCACGCGCACCACCTACCGACTGGGTGACATAATTGCAGTACGACTCGCCGAGGCCGCTCCGCTTACAGGTGGACTGCGCTTTGAACTAATTCGCGGGCAGAAGCCGATATCGGAAGTGCGCCCGAAGGCCGCGCGAATAAGCCGCAGCCGTAAGAAGGCCAAAAAGTCCCAATAAAACAGGGAAAACCGGAAAAAGGTTGATTGATCTACATTTAGGCGCCTTCAATTCGCCGAAGAGTTCGGCTACATGGGCGCTTCTGAGGACGGGCATAACGAATGAGGATTAACGTGGCTAAATTTAGAAAATCGACCATGGTTTCCGCCGGTATCGTTTCGGCGGCATTGTTTTTCGGCGCCGGATCGGCCCTAGCCGCTGACGCGGCGGAAGGCGAGTTCGTTTTTGGCGATAATTGCGGGATCTGCCACTCGGCGGAACAGGGCGGCGGCCATAAGATTGGGCCTAATCTGTTTGGCGTTGTCGGGCGTACGTCCGGAACTTCCGATGGATTCGCCAATTTTTCGGGTGCGATGCAGGAGGCTGCAATTGTCTGGGATGCTGAATCTCTCGGAACCTTTGTTGATAGCCCTGCGGAAATGATTCCGGGCACAATCATGGGCTTTCCGGGCTTTAGTGAGCCGGCAGATCGAGAGAATCTAATCGCCTATCTTGAGTCCCTTAACTGATTTTTCGGCTCGCGCACTTGGCTGAGCGGTACGAACCTCTCCCAGTCAAACCCCTGCCAGTGGCGGGGGTTTGGCGTTTTGGGCCTCTGCCAAAGCACAATGGGCTAGTTGATCACTCCTTGCCTATCCAGTTAACGCCCATGACCGCTACATGTAGGGTGCCGCCACTCTCCCGAGTAAAGCTCGGCATAGGTTGGAGCAGAGGTGTCGCCCGCGATGCCGAGCAATGAGCGGAAGGCGTTGAACGGGTAGAACCGCCTGTTGAAGCGGAAGGTGGTTTGGACCCATCCAGGAAAAGTGGAGGCGCCCTACACCGTTTGCATTGCTTCTGCCTCGAATTTGACGGGGCTTGTGAAGTCCCGCGTCGAGTGCCGACGGACTGGATTATAGAACCCGTCGATGTATCCGGCTATGGCAGTTTCAGCTTGGCTTCTTGACATGAACACAGTCCTCCAGATCAGTTCTGACTTGATGGTTTTGAAGAAGGTCTCGACGACGGCGTTATCATAGCAATTTCCCTTACCGCTCATTGAGGCGAGGAAACCGAGTTCACCGAGGCGCGCCTGGTATGCGTCTGAGCAGTACTGGCTTCCCCGATCGCTATGGTGGATCACACCGGCGCCAGGTTGGCGCAGCCCGATAGCACGGTTAAGCGCCCTGAGCGGCAGGTCGCTGGTCATGCGAGCGCCCACGGCCCAGCCGATGACGCGCCGGGAGTAGAGGTCGAGCATGACGGCCAGGTACAGCCAGCCCTGTGCCGTCCAGATATAGCTGATATCGGCAGCCCATTTCTCGTTGGGTGCCTCGGCGGAGAAGTTCTGGTCGAGAAGGTTCGATGCGACGGCCTTGTTGTGCTGGCTGTCCGTCGTCTTTTTGAACTTCTGTTTCCGTTTTGGAGACAACCCATTTCCCCGCATCAGCCGAGCCACCCTATGGCGTCTAACCTCGATCCCATTCTCGGCAAGCTCGTGATGGACCCGCTCTGCACCGTAGCTCTCGCGGCTGCGCCGAAAGGCTGCCCGGACATGGGCGAGTAGAACCATGTCATCGAGCTGTCGCTGGCTTGGGCCGCGATTGCGCCAAGCGTAGAAGCCCGAGACGCTGACCTGCAGCAGTCTGCACAGGCGGAATATCGGCATCGCCAACCCGGCCCTCTCCGCGTCGATGAACCGGAACCTCATCGACTTTCCCTGGCGAAGAAGGCCAGCGCTTTTTTTAGGAGATCACGTTCCTGACGGGCCAGATCACGCTCTCGGCGTAGACGGGTAATCTCCTTCGCTGCATCCTCATGCGGACCGGAAAGCAAATCCTCCTCACGCAATTCTGCGACCCAGCGGCCGAGCGCGCTGACGCTGATCCCAAGATCTCCTGCTATCTGCCGCTGCCTGCGCCCGCTCGTCTGTAAAAGACGGACGGCTTCTTCCTTGAAGGCCCGATCAAACCGCCGGCCCTTGTTCCCATTCTGCTTCGACATTTGCACCTCCTGCGATCAAAATCCTATCGCAGGACGTCTCCACTTTCGTCAGCAGGGTCCAAACCCACAGAGCGACTCGGCGCTACGGTCGAGCACGACGGCGAGCCGAACGCGTCCGGCATAGCGTCCGTCTTTCCGGTTGTCGAGCTTGGTGCCCGGCTTTCGATGACGCACCTCGATGGCACAGGAGACGGGAACCCTGTGGTGAACACCACGGCCTTCCCCAAGCGTTCGCCCGCCAACCCAGGGTTCGTCCACCTCAACATGGTTCTTGGGCTGTCCACCGATCCTGTCTTGGTTGGGCCGCACCATGCCCGAGCGGAGCTTGTGGAGAATTTGAAAGGCCGTCTCGTAGCGCGCAAGACCAAGTTGCCGCTGAAACTGCACGGCGGACATGCCGGGCGTCTGACTGGCGACCAGATAAGCGGCACAGAACCAGACGTTCAGCGGAGTGTGGCTACGCTCCATCACTGTTCCCACCGTCAGCCCGGTGTTCTGGCGGCACTTGCGGCAGCGCAGGACGCCAGGGCGGTTTTCAAAGTGGAACGGCTCTCCCGCCGTGCCGCAGTGCGGGCAGGCAAAGCCGTCTCCCCAGCGGGCTTTCTCCAGGTAGGCGGCGCAGGCCGCATCATCGGGGAAAAGTCGCTGGAACTCGGGTAGCGAATGCGGGAATGGGAGACCGGCGCGGTCGAGAACATCCATGGCGCGCTCCCCTATATCCGGTTTGCGCCCATTCTAGCCCTAGTGGGTGTGGGTGTAAACCGGATAGGCAAGGATCACTCCCCCGCTTCTTGACAATAAGAGCCGCGCGACTAATTTACCTTACTTCGGTCCGAAGTGAGAAAGAAACGCGATGGCAAAGTCCACGACGATGAAAATTCGGCTAAATAGCTCCGCCGATACGGGCTATTTCTACGTCACGAAGAAAAACAGCCGTACTTTGACCGAGAAATTTTCTATCAAGAAGTACGATCCCAAGCTTCGCAAGCATGTGGAGTTTAAAGAAGGAAGGATCAAGTAACTCACAGAGTTACTTCATCCTTACCAAGCGGTTACCATTATTCACTAGCTTAATCGCCCTATGCAATATGAGCGTGAGGGGAAAATCCTATGGTGATTGCCGAAACAAACACGGCTTTAATAGATACGAATGAAGCTTGCCTACCCGGTTAACGCCCATGACCGCTACATGTAGGGTGCCGCCACTCTCCCGAGTAAAGCTCGGCATAGGTTGGAGCAGAGGTGTCGCCCGCGATGCCGAGCAATGAGCGGAAGGCGTTGAACGGGTAGAACCGCCTGTTGAAGCGGAAGGTGAACTCGTTGAGGTAGGCTTGTAGGTGCTGGTGGCTAACGCCGTGGTGGGTCCCGATCAGCCACGTCTTCAGGTTGGCGAAAACCAGATGGATGATCGGCAGGTATTGCTCGGCAACAGCGAAGTGCTCATAGCCGCGCTTACCGAGGCCAGCATAGCCGCTCCAATCGTCAGTAACGATCAGCGATCCCGGCGCGACGGTGCTCTCGACGAACCCACAGAGCGACTCGGCGCTACGGTCGAGCACGACGGCGAGCCGAACGCGTCCGGCATAGCGTCCGTCTTTCCGGTTGTCAAGCTTGGTGCCCGGCTTTCGATGACGCACCTCGATGGCACAGGAGACGGGAACCTTGTGGTGAACACCACGGCCTTCCCCACGCGTTCGCCCGCCAACCCAGGTTTCGTCCACCTCAACATGGTTCTTGGGCTGTCCACTGGACCCATCCAGGAAAAGTGGAGGCGCCCTACACCGTTTGCATTGCTTCTGCCTCGAATTTGACGGGGCTTGTGAAGTCCCGCGTCGAGTGCCGACGGACTGGATTATAGAACCCGTCGATGTATCCGGCTATGGCAGTTTCAGCTTGGCTTCTTGACCTGAACACAGTCCTCCAGATCAGTTCTGACTTGATGGTTTTGAAGAAGGTCTCGACGACGGCGTTATCATAGTAATTTCCCTTACCGCTCATTGAGGCGAGGAAACCGAGTTCACCGAGGCGCGCTCCCCTATATCCGGTTTGCGCCCATTCTAGCCCTAGTGGGGGTGGGTGTAAACCGGATAGGCAAGGAATGAAGATCCTGCGCAATATCCAGTGAATCTTAGGTTCACGGTCCCGTTTTACCCCCATCCCCTGTTCGTTACTTTTATTGTAGGACGCGAAAAACGCAGCCGCGACCGTCTGCGCGATGAGCGCAACCGCCACCCGATTCAGACGTGGTGATCAGCCCCCACTGACTGGTCCAGTTTGAATCTTAGTTCATGGTCGGTCTTTCTGGCAACGGGACGATGGTTTCTGGCGCCGGGGGCCGATAACCGAGGGCACTGTGCGGGCGCTTTGTGTTGTAGTGCCGCCGCCATTGCTTGATGACGATCTGTGCTTCTCTCAAAGAATAGAAGATTTCCCCGTTGAGAAGTTCGTCCCTGAAGCGTGCGTTGAAGCTCTCGATGTAGCCGTTCTCCCAGGGGCTTCCAGGCTCAATGTAGGCGGTCTTTGCTCCAACCACGCTGATCCAGTTGCGTACGGCTTCAGCAACAAACTCCGGCCCATTATCGGAACGAATGTAGGCTGGTACGCCATGCAGAATGAAGAGATCGGTGAGGACATCGATCACATCGGTAGAATTGAGTTTCCGCTTCACCCGAATGGCCAGACATTCCCGACTAAACTCATCCAGGACGTTGAGGGTTCGGAACACGCGCCCATCGTCGGTTCGATGATGAACAAAATCATAGGACCAGACGTGGTTCACATAGCCTGCCCGTAAGCGGACACACGAGCCATCATTGAGCCACAGGCGGCCTTTCTTCGGCTGTTTCTGTGGGACCTTAAGCCCCTCCCGTCGCCATAGGCGCTCCACACGCTTGTCATTGATATGCCAACCGGCCTCTCGAAGGAGGGCGGCAATGCGACGATAGCCGTAGCGGCCATATTGCCGGGCCAGTTCGGTCATGTCGCCGACAAGGCGCTCTTCGTCTTCTTTGCCCCTTGGATCGTGGCGTTGTGTGGTGCGATGCTGACCAAGTACGCGACAGGCACGGCGTTCAGAAACACTCAGCTTGTCACGCACCTGATCAATGCAACACCTACGACGCGAGGGGCTTAGAAGTTTCCCCGGGCGGCCTCCGCTAGGATCTGCTTATCAAGCGTGAGGTCCGCAACAGCCCTTCGAAGCCGTTGGTTCTCCACCTTAAGCCGCTTCAACTGTTTGAGCTGATCTGTACCCATGCCGCCATAGTTCTTGCGCCAGCGGTAGTAGGTGAACGCGGTTACGCCAATCTGGCGAATGGCATCGATCCGAGACTTCCCTTGCCCCAGTAAAACGTCAACCTGACGCAGCTTAGATACGATCTCTTCTGGTTTATGGCGCTTAGCAGCCATCTTCGGTCCTCCTCTTTCCATCACAATAGGGTGGACCAATTCAAAGGGGGAGGATCAGTGGGGCAATCTTCTTACCGTCGCCGCGACGTGGACGATGATCAGCATCTCGGCACTTTTTGCAGTGTTGGTGCTAAGCGCGCTTTAGAACCCGCATGGTGCTGTTTTCCAGCGGTACCTGCGTTTATTCCTAAGCGAATAATATCTGGACGATGTCAAGAGCTTCGGCAACGCGCGCTTGCGCCACGTCGTAGACTTGCCAATAGGTGTCGTCGAGTTTCTCCCGATCAACGAAGTGAACAAGCCAATAGAGCGGCCAAAAATTGGCCACCACGAGATTGTAGACGGAAAATTGCGGCCAGCTCGCCGGATCAAGCTGAACCGTTTGGCTCATGCTCTGAAGCAGGTAAATGAAGGTCACGACCTGACCAAAAAAATAACCGCCGAAATGTACGCGCATCGCGCATATACCCTCTGAAGTTCAAGCGTGCTCGTACACGCGTTCTTTATGACGCAAGAACGCTTAATTTCCCCTTACCTTCTTGAGGCAAGGCATTTGCTCGCAAAGGTTTTGGTAATGTTTGCTAGCGATTGATCCAGCGCACAACGCTGTAGGTCGCGCCGGCAAGCTCGCGTGGAAGTTCCACATGGCCGTAATGGGTCATGGGCAAATCCCAGTTGATCAGACGAAGCTCGCCGTCCGGATTCTTTCTTCTGTACTCATTGGCGACGAAAATTTCCGGGGCATTGGATTGGTTCTCAGGATCCCAGTGATTGGTGTCCCAGCGTGCCGTCATCCAGACCATCCGAGAAAATCCGTCCATACGGGTGAAATGGGTAGCGAAGAGATCTTTGCTCACGTCTTCCAACTCTATTCCCCACGGATTTCCCGTCGCATGCAAATGCTCTTCCAGGAGCACCTCGGTGCGCGCCCGCAGAGAAAGGAGATCGCCATGCTCCCAATTCTGTAATTGCTGCTTGAAATTGGCGCGGCGTCGCGCTTCGGCACTTAACCAAACTTCAGCGACTTGGAGCATGGTCATGCCCTGTTCATAAAATGGATTGAGAACGCCGCTATAGCCGTTGCTGTAAACATCCGGTGTCCTGCGCTCCAGGACATCCAAGGGAAGACCTGCACGGCGGTTAAGGGTGGGTGCATTGGGCGTTACGCCTTTGCGAACTGATTCAACAGCCTCGACTCGAGCTGCGCCACCGCTTCCCCAACCGAGGTACCGTGCATTGAGCCTCTCTGAAAGGTCCGGATCCTCATAGGCCAGTTGCGACAGCTCACCCGAGGTTGAATGTCCGACAATTAAAATATCGCCCTGGGTATGGTTCATAATCAGGTCTTTCAGGCCCTGCATGATGAGCTTGTTGGTGAAGATCATGTGACGAAGCTTGTTTTCGTCCATTGAAAGCTCTTGATCGAGAAGATAGGCCGGCTGACGGGAGGTATCGACCACGGGCTGGTCCCAACCGCCATATTTGAAATTGCCCGGAATGGTGACGATGAGAATATTCAGCTTCTGCGCCAAATATTGCGCCCAGCCCGGCTGGTTTTTCAAATCGACGTAGAATTCATAAAAATTCGCGGCGCCCCCATTGATAATCACGATCCAGGGATAGTTCGCGGCATCCGGATCGCGGCTGGTAAGGCGCAAGCCGGTGATGTCCCAGTAAAGGTTGTAACGGCTAAATCGCTCGACGAGCCAATCGGCTTGGTAGCCAAGTTCGGCCGCAGGAATATCTTGAAGCGCTCGCGGATCAAAGGCGCCGTCCGGCGCCGCATTCGCAAGCTCTGTGACGTTCCGGCCTGCATCGGGAAGGTTGAGCCCCGCGCCGAGCGAACGAAACTCAGCCTCGGGCACCGACACATATACCGCTTGCGGATCGTCTAGAAGCGGCCAAATTATTGCGTCGTCAGTTTGGGCCAATGCCGAGCCCGCCGTTAAAATGCCTGTTGCAATAAAAATCGTAGAAAATGCACCAAGCCAAATTCGGCTGAGCCCTTTGATCATGATGAAGTTCGCCTGTTCAATGAAGAAAATGGGGTTGGTCCTAACCCAAAATTGAAACCGGATCATAATACCAGCACCCGTTTTGGCCGCTGGGATAGTCACGCATACCGGTCAGACGGCTGGCAATGAGTTCCGACGGGACCATCCAGCCACCCTCGGTGAAAAGAATAACTTCTGTCGGCTCGCCCGCATTTGAAACTCGCACCCAGGTTCCGATCCAATCGGTGACGGCACGCGTTTCCCAACGTGTCCGATATTTCGCGGTGTCATACCCAACTTCGACACGGTGGGGCGTTGCTCCAACGAGCACCGCATCGCGCGCAAGAATCGGCTGGCTGTAACATGGCGGCGCGACCCGCGTGGCATTTGCCGGTAGAATCGAAAAAGACACAGTGAGCCCTTGCCAAACCGAGGCGGGCGCCCCGTTACGGGTGGCCGGTGTAAAGCTGCGGTTCCAAGCAATACGAAGCGCCGCAGCATCAAATCTAGAATTACCGCTGGATTCTACAATAGCGGCGTCGCTCACGTTCCCATTCGTGTCTACTTGATAGCGCACGCCAACAACGCCTTGGGCACGCGACGCCGCTGCAGCCGGCGGATAATCAGAATATTGTGCTCCATAGGGTCCGCTCGGTAGAGCCATCGTCGCGCCCTGCGAGTCAGGAACATCGAAATAGTTTTGCGTGACCGCAGTTAGTGGTAGCGACCAGTTTGCTTCTATTTGGGTGTTTGACGCAACCGGCCGACCGTTCTGCATTGCAGGCGCCAACCGCCACTTGCCTTTCGCGACGCGAATGGATGCACGATCAAGCTCTTCCGATCCCGTAGAAGTTACCACGCGCGCGTCCGATATAATCCCGTTCGGAGAAACGGATAGGTCCAGAACAACGCGCCCTTCTTCGTGAGCGGCCAGCGCACCAATTGGATAGTCAATATCGTCGAAACTTGCTTGGGTAAGCATGCGCGGCGCTGAATTTTGCGCAAAAGCACCCGTGCCAAGCCCCATCGCCAAAAAAACAGCCGCTAGAAAAATTAGATTTCGGACGCCCATAGCAGACCCCATCTATTTCCTTGTTTCACCTAAGAGTAGCACAACCATGGCTGGACCGCTCGAAAAGAGCCAGCCCAAGTGAATATTGCCTCCATCTCGCGGCAGGAGCTGCGACGCCAATTGTAACCTCGCCGTGATCGCCTCAATTAGGTCTTTGCCTGCCCTTAGGCCGGCATGCGCCCATAGACATGGCTCAGTTCACTGGAAACGGCACTTGCCTTATGATCTTCCTCTTGATCCAGCACTTGATCTGGGAATTTATTTGGCGCTGGCAATTTCACACTAGTGAATGCGGGGATTGGAAGATGAGGTGCAGTTTTGGGCTCTCCTGGTGCAGCATTCCGGGGATATCGCGTGCACCCGGCGTGGTTTGCCTCGGTTTGATGGTCTGCACCACCATTGCTCATGCGCAAACCGGACCCTTCGCCGGGTGGTACGAAATGCGTGAAATTCCAAGCTTCGAAGGAATTTGGCAGCGCGACGGCATTGCCTTCGATCCGCCCGCTACGGGACCGGGCCCTGTACGGAACACGATAGTTAGCCGCCAGATATGGGTCGGAGATCACACCAATCTGATTTTGCAACCGCACGCAGCGGAGATCGTCCGCGCCAACGGCGAGGCCGATTTTGCAGGACACGGCCACTATACCCCCACTCAGCTGTGCCGCCCCTCAGGCGTTCCCAATGTCATGAATATTTTGGGCAAATTCCAGGTTTTGCAAACACCGGAAATGGTGACGCTCCTTTACGAGCGTGACCAAACACCGCGCTACATTTATTTAGACGAACAACATCCCGAGAATATTGAGCCGAGTTATTTCGGCCACTCGGTAGGTCATTATGAAGGTGATCAGCTGGTGGTCGAAACAATAGGGCTCAACGACAAGACGCCGACAGACCGTTTTGGAACGCCACATGGCGAATCTTTGCGCGTGGTGGAGCGGTATCGGATTGTCAAAGAGTGGAGAACGCTCGAAGTCCACATCACAGTGAGCGATCCGGACAATTTCACGACGCCTTGGACTGCGCGAGCGAGCTACAGTCGTACTAATGGCGAGTGGGCAAAGTTTATTTGCGCCGAGAATAATCGCACCACCGAGGGCGAGCTATACCCGATCCCCTTAGACGACACTCCCGATTTCTAATCCCGACTCTCTAGCCGAGAATCATTATGCCGGCGCCTCTGCCGCGATCTCCGCTAGATGGGTGAGTAAGCGGTCAATCCCCTTCAGCCTTTGGTCGGAATCCGGCCAATTGCGGATGGCAACAAGCGTTTGATCGGGGCGCACGCGCATCGTTTTTTGATCAGCTGTGATGAACGCGATCAGACCCGCCGGATTGGCAAAGGAATTGTCACGAAATGATAGTGTTGCCCCCTTCGGACCCGCCTCGATCTTCTCCACCCCGGCTGCATGACAGAGTTGTTTGATTGCGACTATCTTGAGGAGATTCTCCACTTCCTCCGGGATGGGCCCGAAACGATCAATCAGCTCGGCGGCAAAGCCATCCAGATCCGGCTTGTTCTCAATCTCGGAAAGCCGCCGGTAGAGCGACATGCGCACATTAAGATCTGGAACATATTGCTCCGGAATTAACACTGGCGCACCGAGACTAATCTGCGGCGACCACGCCTCCTGTCCTTCATCCGTTCCGCCGGTCCGGAGCGACGAGACCGCCTCTTCCAACATTGCCTGATATAGTTCGATGCCCACTTCGCGAATATGACCCGATTGCTCGTCTCCAACGAGATTGCCGGCGCCGCGAAGGTCGAGGTCGTGGCTTGCGATAGAAAACCCCGCACCGAGGGTGTCCAATGATTGGAGAACATGCAGCCGCCGCTCCGCACTGTCGGTAATCCTAACGTCCGATGGTGTCGTCAAATAGGCATAAGCGCGCTGCTTAGAGCGTCCAATGCGGCCACGCAACTGATAGAGCTGCGCAAGTCCAAACCGATCGGCGCGATGAACGATCAAGGTATTCGCCGTTGGAATATCCAGCCCACTTTCAACAATGTTCGTAGAAATGAGTACGTCCACCTTGCCGTCATAGAACGCCGTCATCGCGTCTTCGAGCTGCACTGCTGCCAATTTCCCGTGCGCGACCGTATATTTCAGCTCCGGCACGGTCTCTTCTATAAATTCCGCAGCCGCGCGGAGATCGGAGATCCGTGGAACAACGTAAAAACTTTGACCGCCACGATAATGTTCGCGCAGTAAGGCCTCCCGCAGGATGAGCGGATCGAAGGGCGTTACATATGTCCGCACAGCCAAGCGATCGATGGGTGCCGTAGTAATCAGTGAAAGATCACGCACGCCCGAAAGCGCAAGCTGCAGGGTGCGCGGAATGGGCGTAGCGGTGAGCGTCAATACGTGAACATCGGATTTTATGCTTTTCAATTGTTCTTTATGCGTAACGCCAAAGTGCTGCTCTTCGTCGATAACAAGAAGGCCAAGATTTTTGAACGAAACTGTCTTCGCAAGAAGGGCGTGTGTGCCAATGACAATGTCGAGATTTCCGGACGCGAGGTTTTCTTTCACCATTGCCGCATCTTTCGCAGTGGTAAATCGCGAAAGCTGTGCAACCTTGATCGGTAACCCCGCAAAGCGTTCGGTGAAGTTCTTATAGTGCTGACGCGCTAAAAGGGTTGTCGGCACGACCACCGCAACCTGCTGACCTGACATCGCCATAACAAAAGCCGCACGCAACGCAACTTCCGTCTTTCCGAAGCCCACATCGCCACAGATAAGCCGGTCCATCGGATGGCCTTTGGAGAAATCTTCGACGACATCGGTGATTGCGCGTTCCTGGTCTTCGGTCTCCTGATAGGGAAATCTCGCACTAAACTCGTCATAGGCGCCGGTGGGCGTTTCTACCGGTGACACTTTCTTGAGAGCACGCGACGCGGCGATGCCAATAAGCTGCGCTGCGATCTCTCTAATACGCTCTTTCATGCGCGATTTGCGCGACTGCCAACCTAAGCCGCCGAGCTTGTCCAGCTGGATAGCGGATTCTTCCGATCCGTAGCGGGTGAGCAGCTCAATGTTCTCAACAGGGAGAAAAAGTTTTCCGCCGTCATAGTGAAGTTCGAGGCAATCATGAGGTGCACCCGCGACTTCAATGGTCTTAAGGCCCACATAACGACCAACGCCGTGCTCTATATGGGTGACCAGATCTCCCGCCGAGAGCGATGACGCCTCCGCGAGGAAATTCTTCGAGCGGCGCTGACGAGCGCGGCTGCGTGCCATGCGCTCGCCAAGGACATCTTGTTCGGTAACAATTGCAAAATCGGGCCCCTCGAACCCGTGCTCAAGCCCGAGAACAACAAGCCCAACCGCGCTTTCATGAAGCGACAAGCACTCGTCCCATTCGGAAATGCGCTTAATGGCGGGCAGGCCGTAATCGGCAAGGACGCCGCCCATGCGTTCGGCAGATCCGCCGCTCCTGCACGCAACAATGACTCGCTTGCCCTTTTGTTGCAGCGCCCCGAGATGCTCGGCGGCTGCCTCAAAGACATTTACCCGCGCGCCGCTTTTTCCTTCCTGCGCACGTTCAGGCGCGAAATCACGCCCGGAATGTCCACCGGCATCTAATGCGCTCAAAGAGTCCGGCGCGGTGAACGGAGAGAAGATGCGAGCAATGCGGGACGAATACACATTCCCCCACTCGGCTTCGGTGAGATAAAGCGCATCAGGGCTCAATGGTTTATAGGGCGCTGCAAAAGAGACTCCCTTGCGTGGGCCCTTTTCGCTTTCCATATAGCGCAAAGATTTGCGGGTCGCGTAGTAGTCTGCGACCAAGTCCAGTCGGGCTTTCAAGGCCTCCTCGGCCTGCGCGGTGAAAAACGTCGGAACGCGCCCCGTATAATCGAAAAGTGTCTCCATATTTTCGTGGAAAAGGGGAAGCCAATGCTCCATCCCCGCATGCTTGCGCCCGGCGCTGACAGCCGCATAAAGCGGATCCTCATCCGTCACCGCTCCGAAAGCTGCGACATAGCCCGAGCGAAATTGGCTTATGGTGTCGGGATCAAGCTGTGCTTCGCTGGCGGGCAACAACTCGGCGGAAGGAATGGTGTCGCGCGAGCGCTGCGTTTCGGCATCGAATTGTTTTATTGTTTCAAGTTGCGATCCGAAAAAATCAAACCGCAACGGATCATCGCTTCCCGGCGGCCAGAGATCGACAATCCCACCGCGCAGCGCGAATTCGCCCGGCTCACGAACTGTACCGGTGCGGACGTAGGAGTTACGGGCTAAGAACCGCTTCAGCGCTTCGAGATCGACGATTGCCCCGGCCTTCACGAGAAAGCTTGCTTCCGCAATTGTTGCGCGCGGCGGCACCCTTTGAACCACCGCATTGACGGTCGTTATGACAAGCGCCGGGCTCCCTTGCGGATTGCGCGCGGCAAGCGCGGCCAATGTGGCCAAACGCTTGCTCTCAATATCCGAACGCGGCGAAACGCGATCATAGGGAAGGCAGTCCCAAGCGGGAAAATGGAGTACCGATAAATCAGGAGCGAAAAAGCGCGCCGTCTCCAATGCCGTGCTCGCCCGCGCATCGTCTGCCGCAACGAATATGACCAGGCCGGAAGACCGCTTTGCCGCCTCAACCGCAATATAGCTGTCGAACCCCTCCGGCGCCCCACTGACGGACAGGCGTGCACCCTCGCGGGCTATGGCGGTCAGACGTTCCACAAATTTTCCTTCACGCCTTGGCGCGCAGATTTTCCCGGTACGCACATAGACGCGCGAAAACCGCATGATCATATTCGGGCGGTACGGGCTTATGGCCCATAAACCAGGCAAAGACATCCCGGTCGGCCACCCGAAGCAGCGCTTCGAACTGAGTAAGCTCTTCTGGGTCCAACGTCTCTAGATGCGCCTCCGCGAAGGCACTGAAAACCAGATCGACCTCACGAAATCCACGCCTTAAGGCCTGGAATTTGGCTTTTCGCCGCCGGATTTCAATATCTGTAGTGTCACCCATGCAAGGTCCTATAGCGTGGCGCACGGCCAGCGGCTACTGCTAGTTGGCGCTAAATTTTTGTCTTTGTTCAGTACTTTTCGGGGGGGGGCTGAAACGACCCATGCGGCCGGCGATTCTTTTCTCTCTCTTTGCCGAAGCGCGGACCTTGCCGGGCGTTGGTCCACGTATCGAAAAATCTTTGACGAAAATAACAGGCGCTTCGAGGCCCCGAATTCTAGATCTGCTATTTCACCTGCCTTTTGGGATTGTCGACCGCAACTATCACCCCATGCTGATTGATGCCGAGACGGATCGTATTGCGACCGTTACTATCCACGTGTTGTCGCATAAGCCTCCACCGCGTGGCCGGCGCCTACCCTATCGGGTTCTCGTCAGCGACGAGACGGCGGCCATGGAGATCATCTTCTTTAGAGCCTATGAGGACCATATACGGCGGTCGCTTCCGGAGGGCGAAACGCGCGTGGTGAGTGGCCGAATCGAGCGATTCAAGGACCGCCTGCAAATGGCGCACCCCGATTTCATCGTCACTTTGGAAGAAGCCCAGTCAATACCCCTGAATGAGCCCGTCTACCGCACAACTGTGGGACTCGCCGCACGCACACTTGGCCGGATTATTGGCCCCGCGCACGAAAAACTTCCTGAACTTCCCGAATGGCAAGATCAGGCGCACCAAGCGCAAAAGCAATGGAGCGGCTTTGCAGAAGCATTGCGCGCTTCGCATGCGCCAAGCTCCGAAAGTGACTTCAGCCCCGATACCCCGGCGCGCGCGCGCCTTGCCTATGACGAACTCCTTGCCAATCAGCTGGCGCTTGCGCTGGTCCGCGCACATATGCGCGCCCGCCCCGGGCGATCGCTTCAAGGCGACAAGACACGAACCACAAAAGCGCTTGCTGCACTGCCCTTTGCGCTGACAGCCGCGCAGATAAAAGCGATTTCCGAGATCGAAGCAGATATGGCGCAGCCCTCACGCATGCTGCGGCTTCTCCAGGGTGACGTCGGTTCCGGAAAGACCGTTGTAGCAATGATGGCACTTCTGAGCGCGGTCGAAGCGGGCACACAAGGCGCCTTCATGGCGCCGACCGAGCTCCTCGCGCGTCAGCATATCGATGCGCTTTCGCCAATGGCCGAAGCCGCAGGCGCGCGCCTTGCGCTTCTGACCGGTCGGGAGCGCGGGCAAAAGCGAGATGCCCTACTTGCGGGGTTAAAAAGCGGCGAGATCGATATCCTGGTGGGAACGCATGCGCTCTTTTCCGAAGATGTTGCGTTTCACGACCTCGGATTTGCGGTTGTAGACGAGCAGCACCGCTTCGGCGTCCACCAGCGGCTAGAACTTCAGGGCAAGGGACAAAAGCCGCCCGATGTTTTGGTCATGACGGCAACACCGATCCCGCGCACGCTACAGCTCACGGCCTATGGCGATATGGAGGTCTCGCGCCTCGTCGGAAAGCCTCCCGGGCGCAAGCCCGTTGACACCCGAATATTGCCGGCAGAGCGCCTCGAGGAAGTGGTGGACGCCCTTCGCCGCGCGATCGCAGACGATGCGCGCGCCTATTGGGTGTGTCCTTCGATTGAAGAGTCCGAGCAAAGCGATCTTGCTGCAGCCGAAGAGCGGGCAGCGATGCTGGGAAAAATTCTTGGACCCTTTGTTGGATTAGTGCACGGGCGCATGAAGGGCCCAGACCGCGACGCGGCAATGGAGCGCTTCAGGAAGGGCGAAACAAAATTACTCGTGGCCACAACAGTGATCGAGGTTGGTGTCGATGTGCCGGAGGCCAACATCATGGTCGTGGAGCACGCAGAACGATTTGGGCTAGCGCAGCTTCACCAATTGCGCGGGCGCGTCGGCCGCGGACAGGCAAGCTCAACCTGCCTATTGGTCTATCACCCGCCGATTGGACCAACTTCGAAAGAGCGCCTAACGGCGCTGCGCGAACATGATGACGGCTTTGTCATAGCGGAGGAGGATTTGCGGCTTCGGGGAGCGGGCGAACTGCTCGGCGTCAGGCAAAGCGGGATGCCGGAATTTCACTTCGCCGACATTGCACGGCATGGCGACCTCCTTGCCATTGCCCGAGACGATGCCAGACTGATATTGCAAAAAGATCCGCAGCTTAAATCAGCCCGTGGCCAGGCATTGCGCACGCTGCTCTATCTATTCGAGCGGGAGGAAGCAGTGCGCTATTTGCGCTCCGGCTGAGTATTTACCGGAATATCCGCAACCCTTTTTTGCAAGATATTTTTTCCCGCGACGCGGTATAAAATAAACCACATCAGAACAGCCTCGCCCCAAGCAATGAGCGGGCCCATCAAACCCAAATCGCTACCAAAGGGACGGAACAAAACGCCTGCGCCCGTGCCGCCCAAAAGTTGCGGGGCGACAATATAGAGCATGACAAGGGTGATAATGGCGGGAGCCTCGCCGCGCTTTGAACCCGGCAAGAGCGGAAATATCAGAAATATTGCGATGTCACGGGTAAAAAGACCTAACGCGCTTATGACCGCCCCAGCATGAAAGAATTCGAAACCGAGTACCGCGGGTGGATTTGCCGCGAGAACAAGAGCAAGCACCGCGCCCAACGATAGAGTCGCGACATAGGCGATCATCCAGGCTTGGAGTCTTGACCAGAATGCGTAAAGCCGCCTCGCCACAAGCGTTTCGCCGAGCCACCGATAGAGCACCTGATCTTTCGGTTCGGCAAATGCAGCGACATAGGTCAAACCTGCGGTGGTGAGACATGCAAGCAGCAGTGGAAGCGCGGTGGAAGGTATCTCCACACCAAACCCTGCCAGGCTCTCTGGACCTTGTTGTCCTGCAAAATAGAATGTCATGAAGGCTACAAATGCGCTCCATACGACAGGGGTATTTTGCATGCTGAGCTCGATGCGCATCAAGCGAAGGCAACCGATGAACGCCCAGAGAAGAAAAATTAAAAGCGAAGCAAGATAAAAACGCGACGTGTCAATCGACAGTCCCCACCAACGCAATTGGTCAACGTTAAAAACATTGTCGAAAAGCTCTCCTGCGGACACGAATCGCCACGTCCACCAAACGGTCCAAGCAGCAATGAGACCGATAATTTGGTAGAAAAATACGTCTAGGCGGGAATGCGTTTGCCGGCGGCGCACAGCCAGAAGACTTGCGAATAGCGCCACGCTCTGCGCCATCAGTCCGATCATCAGAAAGTAGCTAAGGTCCCCAATGACAGCGCCCGCGCCGCCTTGCGTGAACGCCGTCCAAGCCAAGACCACAAGGCAAAACATACCGCCTGCCCAAGCGTAAGATGTTGGGCCCAAGAGCTTGCCCCAGGTCATTGCAAAAGGCGAAAGCGAGGAAAGACGCTGCCCATCCCAAGTGCGGTCTCGTATCTCGCCTACAACAGCTTCAGCGGTATTGCGCGCACCCCAAGACGACGATGCCGTAAAACGCGTATTCAGCGGTAGTTCCAAGTCCGGACGGGCCAAGACCGGAATTGCCGAACATAAATAAAAGACCGAGCGAGACCACCATAAAAACTAGTCGGCGATGGGAGAATTCCAGCCATAAATTGCGTTGTAATTCCGCGTTCATGGTGTTTCACCTGAAGACTTTCCGGCCAGGTGATTTCGGACTTCGCTGAAATAGGTTTCTTCCAACTGCCGCGGCGCATCTGCAAAGCTCACGATTTCGAATCCCTCGGCCGCTAGAACGCGCAACAGCCGTACACGGGCATTGGAATCTCCGAAAAAATGAAAGGTCGCAGAGTTTGAATCGGACCCAATTAGCTCAATGCCGGTTTGGCCCGATATAAATTCGGCCAGATCTTCTCGTGCGGTAGAGAGCTCAACGCGAATGGTCGCGCGCGAGGCTTCGCGCAGCTTGACCGCATTGCCTCCAACAATATGTCTGTCGTCTATGATGATCATTTCGCTGGAGTAGTCCTCGAGCTCCGAAAGAATGTGCGAGGAAACAACAAGCGTCATCCCTTGTTCTTGTAACGAAACGAGAAGCTGGGAGAGACCACGGCGCGCCGATGGGTCAAGTCCCGAAGCCGGTTCGTCTAGCATCAGCACCTTCGGTTCATGAACGATCGCTTGACCGATCGCCAGGCGCTGGCGCAAACCGCGGGAGAGTTCGGCCGCCGGCGTATTCAGGCGATCGGTAAGCGCTACACGTTCGGCAGCCCTTGCAACCGCGGCATCGACTTTCCCGGTGTCGATGCCATGCACGCGCGCCGCATAATAGAGGCAACGCCTTACGCTAAGGGCATCGTAAAGGCCGAAGAAGTCCGGCAAGTAACCCAAGCGCGCGTGAATTGCGCGCGGTGAGGCGCGCGTAGCAAGCCCGTCGCTCCACACTTCGCCTTCATATGGCATTTCAAGCGCCGCCAGGCAGCGCAGCAAAGTTGTTTTGCCCGCACCATTCGGGCCAACCAGCGCAGTAATTGTCTGCGGCTGCACGGAGAAACTGACCCCGTGAAGCGCCCGCATAGTGGGTTACTCATAGACGAGGTTCTTAACTTCAATCATTTCGGCACTTCTGAGGTCACCATAGGCAAATTGGGTAGGACGATTACGGCTTTAGGTCCAGCAGCGCATGGAACTAAGTTAAGAACGGCCTTGCAACGCGGGGCCAGCCGGGCGAAGAAAAGACGCATTTTTCACCGGTTACTAGCCTATGCGCGTCGCAATGATTGGTTCAGGTTATGTCGGCCTTGTGTCGGGCGCCTGTTTCTCCGAATTCGGCCATCACGTTATTTGCGTCGATAAAGACGAGAGCAAGATTGACGCCCTTTCATCTGGGCGCATGCCGATCTATGAGCCGGGGCTGGGAGAAGTCGTCTCCACCAATATTCGAGCCGGAAGACTGGCTTTTTCGACCGATCTGAGACGGGCAGTGCCGGAGGCCGATGCTGTTTTCGTTGCCGTTGGAACACCCTCGCGGCGGGGCGACGGTCACGCGGATCTGGACTATGTATTCCGAGCCGCTGAAGAAATTGCCTCTGCGCTGGACGGCTATACGGTGGTGGTCACCAAATCGACTGTCCCGGTGGGAACCGGGCGCAAGGTTGAGGAAACGATCCGCGGCTTGCGTCCCGATGCCGATTTTGATGTCGCTTCAAATCCGGAATTCCTACGCGAAGGTTCAGCGATTGAGGACTTCCGGCGGCCTGATCGTATTGTATGTGGCACCGAAAGCGCGCGGGCGAGCGACGCATTGCGCGAGTTATACCGCCCGCTTTATCTCAATGAGACCCCGATTCTCTTTACGTCCCGAGAAAGTGCCGAGTTGATCAAATACGCGGCCAACGCGTTTCTCGCGACGAAAATTTCTTTCGTCAACGAGATGGCGGATCTTTGCGAGAAAGTCGGTGCTGACGTTCAGGATGTGGCGCGTGGAATCGGCTTAGACGGGCGTATCGGATCAAAATTTCTAAATGCCGGCCCCGGTTACGGAGGCTCATGCTTTCCTAAGGACACGCTCGCGCTGTTGCGCACCGCAGAAGAAGCCGGTGCACCTTCGAAAATAATTGCTTCCGTCGCGGCGGCGAATGATCAACGCAAGTCGCGAATGACGGAAAAAATCGAGCACGCGTTTGGCGGCGTCGAGGGCAAACGCATCGCGGTATTAGGGCTGACCTTCAAACCGAATACCGATGACATACGAGAAGCACCAAGTCTTGTCATTCTTCCGGAACTCAAAGCGCGCGGTGCGCTTCTTCAAGCTTACGATCCCGAAGGTATGACGGAGGCGGCAAAGCACCTTGATATTAAAATGTGCCCAGATGCCTACGGCGCGCTTGAAGATGCGGACGGCGTTGTAATTCTTACCGAGTGGAACGAATTTCGGGCACTGGATCTTGAAAAGGTAAAGGCGCTTCTCAAACACCCGTTGATGGTCGATCTTCGTAATATCTATAAACCCAAAGAGATGATGGAAGCTGGGTTTATCTATATTAGTATTGGACGGCCGCCCCGATCGCTCGAACGATAGTCGCAGCGGCCATGAGTGTATCGAGAAAATGATTTCTTCGTCTCATCTAGTGCGCAAAGCAGTTTTTCCGGTTGCGGGCCTTGGAACACGTTTCCTGCCGGCTACAAAAGTCATGCCCAAAGAAATGCTGCCGGTCGTCGACAAGCCGATCATACAATATGCCGTCGAAGAAGCACGCGACGCGGGCATTGAAGAATTTATTTTCGTCTCTGGGCCCGGCAAAAATATTATCGCCGATCATTTTGACCATGCACCCGAACTCGAGTCGCAACTGGAGTCCCGCGGTAAGAAGGAGGAGCTTGAGAGCCTTATCGGCACTCTTCTTCCATCCGATTCGGTTCGCCTCGCCTATCAGGATACACCGCTGGGCCTTGGGCATGCGGTTTGGTGTGCACGCGAATTGGTCGGCGATGAGCCCTTTGCGGTATTGCTTCCCGACGATCTGATGATCGGCAGCCCCGGCGCACTCAGCCAAATGGTGCAATCCTATGGCGATGTCGGCGGAGGAATTTTGGTCGCGGCGGAAGAAAAACCGCGTGAGGAAACAAAGCGTTATGGCGTTGTTGATCCAGGAGCGACTAAGGAAAATGCGATAGAGGTACGCGGCATCGTCGAAAAGCCTGATCCGCAGGACGCGCCTTCGACGCTGTGTGTCATTGGGCGCTACATCCTGCCGCCGAACATATTCGAGATATTGGACAAGAAAAAAACTGGCGCGGGCGGCGAGATACAGCTCACCGATGCACTGGCCCACCTTCTGGGGAAGGTTCCATTCCACGCCGTAAAAACAAGCTGTCGGAGGTTTGATTGCGGTGACAAACTTGGCTTCTTACATGCAAATCTAGCCGTTGGACTGGAACGACGCGACATTGCACCAAAACTTAGAGAAATTCTTGCCAAGCTCTAAACCGAATTGAGCCGCTTCTCCCAGCCATAGGCCGTACGAACGATCTCGTCCAAATCGTCATATTTTGGCTTCCAGGCGAAGATTTCTTTGATCTGCGTGGGATCGGCGACAATCACAGGCGGATCGCCGGCACGCCTCGGCGCCTCGCGCGTGGGCACATGACTTTCCGTAACGCGTGCAACCGTATCGATGACTTCGCGCACCGAAAATCCATGCCCATAACCGCAATTCAGCGTCAGCGAATTGCCGCCATCTTCGAGATGATCCAGCGCATGCACATGCGCATTCGCTAAATCGGAGACATGTATGTAATCGCGTACACCGGTGCCGTCTTTTGTCGGGTAATCGGTACCGAAAATGTCGAGCGCGTCCAAGCGTCCCAACGCCGCCTGACAGGCTCGCTTGATGAGATGGGTTGCACGCGGTGTCGATTGCCCCGTACGTCCCTTGGGATCGGCCCCCGCGACATTGAAATAGCGCAGTGCCACAAAGCGAAAATCATGGGCATGGGAGGCATCTTGAAGCATCCACTCCGTCATGAGCTTCGAACGGCCATAAGGATTTATTGGGAATGTCGGTGCCGGCTCTGCGACGGGGATTTGGTCAGGCATGCCGTAAACTGCGGCGGTCGAGGAGAACACAAAATTGCCGATATTGGCTTCAATGCAGGCCGCAATTAACTCCCGCGAAGTCACCGTATTGTTGGCGTAATAATCTAGCGGTTTCTCGACGGATTCGGGAACGATGATCGAGCCGGCAAAATGAATTACGGCCGTCACGCCGTGTTCCTTTGCGATGTTTAAGACAAGTGCACGGTCGCCGGCATTGCCCTCGATAAATGTGGCGCGCTCGGCCACAAGGGCACGGATACCGGTGGAAAGATTGTCGAGCACCACGACATCGTCACCGCGGTCCAGCAGAGCGTGAACCATATGACTGCCGATATAGCCGGCACCACCGGTGACAAGTATGGACATGGCTTTGTTCCGAATCTCTTCGCAAAACTAGCCGATCTGCGCTTAACGAGGGCCTAAAAAACGAAAGAGGAGAATAAATCGCTGCGCGGGCCGTTCTCGTCAGAGAGAAATCACGGCACGCGGCCCGTCTCCCTCAAATAACTCACCACGCGCTCGGCAACATCTTCCGCCGAAATATCCTCGGTTTTGAGAACCAATTCGGCGTTTTTCGGCACTTCATAAGGGCTGTCGAGCCCCGTGAAGTTCTTGATCTCACCAGCCTGCGCACGCTTGTAGAGGCCCTTTGGGTCTCGCGTAATACATACTTCAATTGGTGTATCTACGAATATTTCGATGAACTCACCCTCTTTCGCCGAATCTCGTGCAAGCCGCCTTTCGGAACGGAAGGGCGAAATAAACGACACAAGAACAATAAGACCGGCATCGACAAAGAGCTTTGCCGTCTCTGTAACGCGGCGAATATTCTCCACGCGATCACCATCGGTGAATCCGAGATCCTGGTTAAGCCCGTGACGAACATTGTCGCCATCCAAAATATAGGTGTGCCTGCCTTGCGCGAATAAGCGCTGCTCGACCAAATTGGCAATCGTCGATTTCCCCGAGCCTGACAGACCAGTGAACCAAAGCATGCACGGTTTCTGATGCTTGAGCTCAGCGCGCGCACCAGCGTTAACATCGAGCGCCTGCCAATGGACATTGGTGGCGCGCCGCAGGCCAAACGCGATCATCCCAGTGCCGACCGTATTGTGAGTAAGGCTGTCGATAACGGTAAACCCGCCCATGTCGCGGTTCTCGGAATAGGGGTCGAAAGCGGCCGGCTCGTCCGTTGAGAAATTGCAATAGCCTATTTCATTGAGCTGCAGCGTACGCGCCGCAAGATGTTCCAACGAATGGACATCCACCTTGTGCTTAAGCTGCGAGACATGCGCAGGAATTACTTGTGCACCGGTTTTGATTAAATATTGCCGGTGAGGAAGAAGTTCTTCCTCGCTCATCCAGAGCAAATGCGCTGCAAACTGATCGGCATATTCCGGGCGCGCCTTGGGATCGACAAGAACATCGCCCTGCGAGATATCGAGTTCTTCGTCCAAAGTAATTGTCGCAACTTGCCCTGTGATGGCTTGCTTCACCTCGCCCGAAGTAACAATCACCTGCTTAACACGCGTCACTTGGCCCGATTTAGCGATAGCCACCGCATCGCCTTGGGCGACCTGCCCTCTGACGATGGTTCCCGAAAAACCGTGATGGTCTGAATTAGGCTGGATGACCCATTGCACGGGCATTCGAAACGGGCCCGATGAAAGCTTGGCTTCGACTTCTACCGCTTCGAGATGCGCAAGAAGGCACGGGCCATCATACCAGGGCGTTTTCTCGCTCGTCTGGACAACATTGTCGCCATTGCGCGCGGAAATTGGAATTGGAACAATCTTCTCGAAATTCAATCTTCCCGCAAAATTGGAAAATTCGCTGCAAATATTCTCAAAAATGTTATGCGAGAAATCGACCAAATCCATTTCATTGACTGCAAGAACAATATTTCGAATACCCAAGAGCGAAACGATATAGGCGTGGCGCTGTGTTTCGGCGAGCACGCCCTCTTTGGCATTGACCAAAATCACCGCGAGTTCCGAATTCGAGGCGCCGATCGCCAAATTGCGCGTGTATTTCTCGTGGCCCGGCGTATCGACAGCGACAAACTCTCGCTTCGAAGTGGAGAACAAGCGATATGCAACATCAATGGTGGTGCGCTGCTCCTGCTCCGCCTTCACTCCATCCACCAAAAGCGCAAAATCAATTTCATCGCCCGCCGCTCCGCGCTGAGCCGAATCTTTGGTCAGCGCCGCCACCTGGTCTTCGGAAATGAAATTTGAGTCGTATAGAAGGCGCCCAAGCAGTGTCGACTTGCCGGCACCAACGCCGCCACAGGTGACAAACCGCAGGCGCGATTTTTTTTCAGTTAAGGCCGTGCTCACGGATTAGGGCTCGCCAGGACTAAATTGAGGAGAAAAGGTCAAAACACCTAAGTGAAGTGCGTTTTTCACGCGAAAACAATCTGGCGCTGTAAATAGAGAGCGGCGTCTGCAAGTGCAAGATTCCCCGCAGGTTTTTTCGCTTTTCTCTATGCAAAAAACACCAAAAACCAGCCCTGGGTCTGCGATAACCGGCTTCTCGCGCGATGAAGGGCTAGCAGGCGATAATACCGGTAATCAACGCGGTTTTTGTCACGATTTGCGTCCATACAAATCTTCCAACCGAACGATATCGTCTTCACCCAAATACGAGCCCGACTGCACCTCAATAATACGCAAAGGGGTTTCGCCCGGGTTTTCCAAACGATGTTTGGACCCTACCGGGATATAGGTAGAATCGTTTTCATTGAGCATCGACACTTTGTCGCCGCAGGTCACGCGCGCCGTTCCCTCGACGACAATCCAGTGTTCGGCGCGATGATGATGATATTGGAGGGACAGCCTGCCACCCGGTTTGACAATAATCTGCTTGACCTGAAAACGATCGCCACTATCGACGGTGCGGTATTCTCCCCATGGCCTGTAGACATGGGTATGGGATGAATATTCCGCACGGCCATCTGCCTTCAACTCTTCGACAAGCGTTTTCACATCCTGCGCGCAATCCTTGTTCGCCACCAAAATAGCATCGTCGGTAGCGATCACGATCAAATCTTCGGTGCCGACAAGCGCAACCATTCCCTTCTCGGAGCGGACATAGCAATTGGCACTGTTGTGCAGCTTTACGTCGCCGGAACTGACATTGCCCTGTTTGTCTTGCGGTCCGGCCTGCCAAAGCGAAGACCAAGAACCGACATCGTTCCAGCCGATCGCCGCTGGAACCACAGCCGCCCTTCCCGTGCGCTCCATAACGGCCACATCGATTGAGACTTTGGGCGCCGCTGAAAAAGCATCTTTGTCCAAGCGCAGAAAATCACTGTCGCGCTCTGCGCGATCGACGGCCGCATCGGCAGCACACAATATTTCAGGCGCAAGATTTGCCAGCTCATCACGGAAGATATCCGCACGAAACATAAACATCCCACTGTTCCAAAAATAACCAGCGCGCAAATATTCGCCGGCGTTCTCGGCATCCGGCTTCTCGACGAATTCTTCAACGTCGAACACCCCATCGCTAAGCGGGCGGTCCGTGGCCGCACGAATATATCCATAGCCGGTGCTGGGCTCGGTTGCCTTCATTCCAAAAGTCACGAGTTTTCCTGCATCGGCTGCCCCAGCGGCGCGCTCACCCGCCTCGACGAAAGCGTTGACATCTTTAATGGTGTGATCGGCGGGGAGAAGCAAAACGATTGCGTTTGGATTTTCCATTTGTGCAAAACGCGCCCCAACGGCGGCCGCGGGTGCAGTATCGCGTGCGTCCGGCTCCAGAACGATACGAGCTTTAACGCCAATATCGTGCATTTGCTGGGCAACCATGAATCGGTGTTCCTCGTGACAGAGGATAATCGGAACTTCGGAGGTGAAGCGCGCAGCACGTAGGACAGTCTCTTGAATCATTGTGCGTTCGCTCACTAGCGGCAAAAGCTGTTTGGGCACGCGGGCGCGCGATAAGGGCCACAAACGCGATCCCATACCCCCCGATAAAATGACCGGAATGATGCGGCCCCCAAGCGTCATGCTGTCCCCATGCTTTCAAGCGCGCCAATAGGCGTCCAATAGCGCCCAGCCGACGCCGCAATAGTCGATAGCATAGTCGGCTGCCGGCAACTATCGGAAAAATACGGGCTTTTGCATAAAAATCTGGGCCATCTAGGCATGTCTCCACGCAATTCGGCGGCGGCAAACTCGAGTTCTAATGTGTAGTTTTCAATAGGAGTATTGGAAGGGGTATTGGACCGGGGCGCATCAATATCCGCTTTGGGTCAAAAGCCGATATTTGGGGAGTTCTAGGCGATGTCCGCTTAGTGCTGCGGCCTCAGGTGATCGATGCAACACAGGCATTAAATCTATCTGCCGGGGTCTGGAACCCCAAGGTCTGACGTGGCCTTTCGTTGAGCCTGCGGGCGATCTTATTTAGGTGCGCCTGCGAATGCACGGATAGGTCCGTCCCTTTGGGAAAGTACTGTCGTAGGAGGCCATTGGTGTTCTCATTGGAGCCACGCTGCCAAGGGCTTTGCGGATCGCAGAAATAGACATTGATATTGGTCGCCAAGCTAAAGCGCTTGTGATCGGCAAGCGCCTTGCCCCGGTCCCCGGTCAGAGATTTGTAGAGTCCGGTGGGAAGCTTCTTCGCCTGTTTGATCAGTGCATTCACGACTGTCTCGGTGTCCTTAGAGGGGGGCTCCGCAAGAACGTGAGACCGAACAATCCAGACAACGAGTGCGACCATACGATCCCAGCCGCACTCGCTTCTGTTGGCGCCCACCTCAGGAAACGTGCTGCGTAAAATCGCGGGCTAAACGCTTCGGAGCGCCGATGTACGCGGCGCTTCGAATGCCACGGTCCAGGGTCCTTCGGACAAGGTGAAATGGCGCGTTCTGCTTACCGTATGCTTACCGAAAAGAATAAATATACCGATGCGGATGAAGCGATCACCCACATTGGCATATAAGTATTTGATATTGTGTATATATTAATGGTGAGCCCGGCTGGTCTCGAACCAGCGACCCTCTGATTAAAAGTCAGATGCTCTACCGCTGAGCTACGGGCCCCTTAGGGTGGCGGCAGGATTAGGACGCTAACTTATTCCGGTCAACCAAGGATTGCGCCTGGTCACAGCTAAGAGATGAAAAGCCCGAGAATGTTCGAACTTAGAGACACTAAAGGCCGCGTCGCCACGGCCACGTCGCCACGGCACCTTGCCGCTTAACTGCCGAATGACGGATAATCGAACCATGATGAGCGATGTTGGGTCCGCCTCTCGGTAGAGACATCTAGGAGAATCCAAACGATGAAATTTGGAACGCCAAGTTTGAGCGCTTTGGGCTTAGCAGGCCTTGTCGCCGCGCTCTTCGCCTATCCGGCATTCGCCCATCATTCCTTCGCCATGTTCGACCACAGTCAAATGGACGCCCGTATCGGTACGGTGAGCGAACTTGAATGGCGCAACCCGCATTGCTGGCTCCATCTGACCGTGGCCGATGAAGCAGGCAACGAGCTGGAGTGGTCCTTCGAAATGGGCTCCATCGGCCAACTCAGCCGTGACGGCTGGGCCCAAGATAGTGTTACGCCCGGAGATCCAATCGAAATTCGCTTCCACCCGCTAAAGGATGGCTCGAATGGCGGCCAGCTTCGGTTTGTGCGGCTGCCCGATGGCGAGACGATCTGCCAGGGCAATCATTGCGCGGCTTTAGAAGACGCCGGCTAGACACTACTTAAAACCGGGTGCCCAAAACCGGGCGGCAAGCGAAAATTAGAACTGAAATGTGCGAACAAGACGCAGGGTGAACTGCGATGTCTGCGCGCGAATGCGCGAATGCGGAATATCGGCTGATTGACCATAAGCAATCAGCAGCTCATTACCGGGCGAGTATTCCCAGCGGTAACGCGCCAGCGCGCCCAGCGACCTCGAGAGGTTGTCATATTGCGCCTGAAAGGCCACCGACATATCCGGATTGAAATTAATAGCACCCTCAAGCTTGTACAGATGAATGTTGACGTTTCCGCCAGGCAGATCAATGAAAGAAGGCTCGTAGGCGAATTGGCCGGAAAAATACTGGTTTGGCCGGTAGGTGAATATAAGTGCTCCCGCGACATTCGTTCCGTCGAAGAACGCACAACAGGTAATTGCGGCCTCGATCGATAACGGCCGCGCGCTCGATGAGTGAAATCTCAATGTTGCATAGGTCCAATTATAGTTCGCCTCGGGAACCACAACATCTCCTGGAAGATCAAAATCCTCCGGAATGTTCTCGAGAATATTCCTGGCAGTCACCGAAAAAACGTCGTTGGGAGCGGTTTCCAACTCGCCGAAGAAATAGCTCTCTCGCGTCTCAACTTCGTTGTCGAGGCGCGTTACGAGCGTATGACCCGTTCCAAATACTGTCGTTCTAGCCCAGCTGTTCTGATAACGCGTCACTCTTCGAACATTGAGTTCGTAAAGACGGATGCCGGTGCGATTCGCGAAGCCAAGTTCGGGTGAAAAATTTTGTCCAACCTGTTTGGCCGTAAAGTCCCCGCCCCATGGCTCGTTGGGAAAATTAAGTGCAATCGCAAAGGAATCGTCTTCACCGGCATCGTCCGAAAAACTGCGCTGATGGCTGGCGTCGGCGGTGAGTATCTTGTTGCCCAAGAAAGATGTGGTCTGATATTGGAAATCACCGCCCAGGACAGAATTATTTGTCTCCCCCGTCGGGTCGCCATTGGTGAAGATCATCCCAAGCTTGGTATTTTCCATAATCGGGTGCGTTATACGCGCGACGGACAGAATTTGATGATCTGCCGACGACGTGTTGTCTGTAAGAACCGACAGCGCGCCGACTTCGAACCCGGCGAACTCTCCCGATACTTTTCCGCCGACAACGATGCTCACCGGCACCCCGCCCGCCAGACCGATATTACGAGAGAAGAACGGTAAACCATTATTTGCCGAACGGTCGAAGCCGCGGTTGTATGCGCGCCCGCCAAATTGGAATGCCCCGGCGTCTTGCAAGAAAAAATCTCGGGTCTCTGGAAAAAATAGAGAGAACCTCGTTGTATTGATTTGGCGGGTATCGAGCGGCGCATCGGAAAAATCCGTATTGAGCGTCAGCGTTCCGGTAAGGGCAGGCGTGATCTTGTAGAATAAATTTCCGCCCATGGTCCCGGTTAGCCCGGCGCCGTCGCCCGGCTGCTGCCAATTATGCTTGGCGCCGAAAAGAACATAGGGCTGAATGTCGAGGCCTAGGCCTTGATTGACATCGGAAATCCCCGTCATGATTCCGGCTTGACTGACATCGGCAAAATTAGCCGCAGGATCGACTGTCGACCAACGAATAGATTCATTCGTCCGCCTTACCGTACGGCCAATCTCTAGCCCCCAATCAGAGGGACCGGGTGGATATGAGAGAGAGCGAAATGGTATCGCCATCTCAACGATGTATCCGTCCGAAACGATCCGGGTCTGCACCGACCAAATCGTGTCCCAGGCATTCAACTCGGCGGTGTTGTTCAGACGCAGCGCATCCTGCCGCCCACCGGAGGCACCAATCTGAAAGGTATAGGCGTTGCGCCAGGTGGGACCCGGATCCAGCGTGACGAAAATATTGTCGCCGCTCCAAACCTGACCGTCGCGCTGCATGGTACGAATGACAAGCTGATCCGGCGCTGAATCATAGGCATAGATTCCAATGTAAAGATTGTTCTCGTCATACATGAGTTGAGCGGTCGTACGCTCGGTCGCGGCTGCGCCCGGATCAGGACTGCGCTGGCGAAACTCATCAATGAGTGCAGCCCTGGCCCAGCCGGGATCGGATAGATCGCCGTCGATTTCCGGAGCCTCGGAAGCGTCGATCCGAACGGCGCGGATCGATGGCTTAGAAGCCAAAAAATCGCTGAGCGGCTCGGCAGCAAAGCTCGGGGACGGAGACAACACGCCCATTGCCAACGCAGCCAGAACTATTCGCGGAAATACTCTTCTAAACGGCACTTGGGCGAACCTTAAACGGCGTCCGACGATGGGTTTCTCTTCGGCGGCATCTCGGCTCGTCCCAAAAGAATTAGCAATGGCAGCGGGCGAAGCTACTTTATCGGCGTGACTAAAATCCAGACTTTGGAGAACTCTGGGATTGCCCCCTCGGCTCGCCGCATCGGGGCGTGTACCACAAGTCGAGAAAATGGGCGAACACATTGATTTTACCCGGTCTTTGGGATCAGGCCACTTCGAAGTCGCGGGCCGACAGCAAAGGACCAATTTAAGCAGCCACTGGGTTTGCCGGGCTTCCAGACGACGAATTAGAATGAACGCAGCAGCTAGTGGGTCTATGGCCAATGAGTGGCAACAAGCTTTCTTGGTTCGAGAACTATCGCCGAAAGCGCGCGGCGAAGCGTTATGCGCGCCGTCTCACCCCCCGGCTCGCCAAGGATTATGGCCGGTCCGAGTTTTACACCAAGGCGCAGATCGATACCGTGATCAAGAATTTAGGATTGGAATCGAAATTTGTCGCCATCGCCTATGGCGGGTGTTGGCAAAAGAAGAGTTTGAGGGGTGGGTTCACGCGATGCCAATCCCGATGTCCTATGTCGAGGCGCGGACAAGATTCTTGCGACACAAGCGCATCAAGCTGTATTCGCGAACAGGGAGCCCCGGACCGGTGCGTCATGGAGGGGGAATGGACAGTCGGTAGCAAACAGGGCCAAACCCCGAACATCACACATCAGGAACGCTGTAATCCCGCAGAAACGCGCTAGCGAATGTTTCTGCGCGACCCTCCGCAATCGCTTGGCGCAAATCCGCCATTAAATCTTGGTAGAACGTCAGATTATGCCAGGTGAGTAACATCGAGGCGATGATCTCGCCGGCCTTTACCACGTGATGCAGATAGGCGCGGCTGTAATTCTTGCATGCGGGACAGCTGCATGCGCCATCGAGCGGCAATGACTCATCGGCAAACCGCGCGTTGCGCAAATTGAGCGCCCCCTCGCGCGTAAAGGCTTGGCCGTTACGGCCCGAGCGGGTCGGCAAGACGCAATCGAACATGTCGACGCCTCGTAGGACCGCGCCGATAATATCGTCCGGCTTGCCGACTCCCATCAGATAACGTGGATGCGCTTGGGACAAATGCGGATTAGTGGCCTCAAGCGTCTCGAACATCGCTTGCTGCCCCTCGCCTACCGCAAGCCCGCCGATCGCATAGCCGTCAAATCCTATCTCCTGCAGCTTCTCGGCCGAGCGTTGCCGCAAAGCGGGATAGACGCCGCCTTGCACAATTCCGAAACAGGCTTTCCCCTCGCCCGCCGCGAAGGCCGCTTTGGAGCGCGCCGCCCAACGCATAGAAAGCGCCAAGGATTTTTCGATTTCCGACTGGCTCGCCGAGAAAAGCGGACATTCGTCTAGAACCATCTGAATGTCCGAACCCAATAGCCCCTGTATCTCCATCGCGCGCTCGGGGCTCAGGAAAAATTTGTCGCCATCGATATGCGAAGAAAACTGCACGCCCTCATCCGTAATTTTGCGCAGCTTCGCGAGTGACATCACTTGAAAGCCACCGGAATCAGTTAGAACAGGATGGGGCCAATCCATGAAGCGATGGAGCCCGCCAAGAGCTTCGATGCGCTCCGGCCCGGGCCGCAGCATCAAATGATAGGTGTTGGCGAGGACAATATCGGCACCTGTGGCGCGAACGCTTGCCGGCAACATCGCCTTGACCGTGGCTGCGGTGCCAACCGGCATGAAAGCAGGCGTACGAATTTGCCCGCGCGGCGTGTGCACTATGCCGGTGCGCGCCGCGCCGTCGGATGTCCCAAGCTCAAATCGAAATTCACTCATGTCGGGGCACGAAATAGCAGGCACGCGTCGCCATAGGAATAGAAGCGGTATTTTTCTGCGATGGCCTCGTCATAGGCGGCGCGCATGGTTTCAAGACCGGCGAAAGCAGAAACCAGCATGAAAAGCGTTGAGCGCGGGAGATGAAAATTGGTCAAGAGTACGTCCACGGCCTTAAACACGTAGCCGGGCGTGATGAAAATGTCCGTCTCGCCGGCAAACGGCCGAATCTCGCCACTCGCATCCGCGGCACTCTCCAGCGTGCGAAGCGCCGTTGTCCCCACGGCCACAATGCGCCCATTTTTCCTCCGCGCCGCATTGAGCCGGTTTGCGGTGCCCTCCGAGATCACAGCATATTCGCTGTGCATTTTGTGGCGTTCGGTATCGTCAGCAGTGACGGGAAGAAACGTTCCTGCTCCGACATGCAGCGTGACATGTTCGATTGATATCCCGGCCCGCTTCAAATGTGCGAGAAGCTGGGGGGTGAAATGTAAGCCCGCCGTGGGCGCGGCTACCGAGCCGTCTTTCGCGGCAAAAATAGTTTGATAGTCTTCCTTGTCCTGCGCGTCCGGCGGGCGTCTTGAGGCGATATAGGGAGGCAACGGCATCTCGCCCATCTTATTGATCGCGTTATCGAGTTCCCTGCCGGCAAGCGAGAAGACAAGCTCGACTTCACCGCCTTCGCGCGCGGCGATGGTCGCTTCCAGCTTCTCGCCGAAACGAACATGATCGCCTTCCCGCAATCTCTTGGCGGGCTTTGCGAAGGCTGAGAATTTTTCCCCAGAGAGACGTTTAAGAAGCGTCACTTCTATCTCCGCACCCGCGCCGAGCGTTCCCGGGCGCGGCCCGCGTATGCCATGCAGCCTGGCAGGAATAACTTTGGAATCATTGGCCACAAGAACGTCGCTGGAACGCAAGATGCCCGGCAATGCGCTTAAATGCGCGTGACTTCCTCCGCCGCCCTCATCGACGACCAAAAGCCGCGCGGAATGGCGCGGCACCGCGGGGCGAAGCGCAATGCGCTCAGGTGGAAGTTCAAAATCGAAAAGCGCGACACGCATGAAAGTTATCCTTCAGGCATCACTCACGGATTTGAGGACCGAAGCAACAATGCGGTCCTGTGCGCCCTCAATGAGATAGGGATGCATCGGCAGACTCACGACTTTGCGTGAGAGTGCGTCGCTTACCGGAATCGGAACGGATGGGTAATGGCTATAGGCGGGCTGCCTAGACAGCGGAACTGGATAATACACCGCCGTCGCAATGCCCTCGGCTTTTAGGTCGTCCTGCAATTTTTCTCGGTTAGGTAGTTGAAGCGTATATTGCGCCCACACCGAACGCGCGCCTTCGATCACCCTCGGCACTTGGATGCCATCAATTTGGCTGAACGCCTCATTATATCGCTCGGCAATAGGTTCGCGGGCTTCGATCTCTTGCGCGAAGATTTTTAATTTCTCGATCAGGATCGCTGCTTGAATGGTATCGAGCCTGGAATTTAAACCGATGTGAACATGCTCGTAGCGATCGGAACTCTGCCCATGCATGCGCAGCGAACGCAATTGTTCCGCCAGCTCGTCATCATTGGTAAAACAGGTGCCACCATCGCCGTAGCAGCCCAATGGTTTTGCGGGGAAAAAACTTGTCGCGGCCGCATGGCCGATTGAGCCGGTGCGCCTGTTGTCGAGCGATGCGCCAAAGCTCTGCGCCGTGTCGCATAAAAGAAAAAGCTTCTCGGCCTCTGCGATCGGTTCGATTGCGCGGTAGTCCGCGGGCTGGCCGAAAAGATCCACCGGAATAATCGCGCGCGGTGTGAGCGCGCCATCCGCCCTCACCATTGCAATGGCGGACTTCAGGCTTACCGGATCGATATTGAAACTATTTTCAAGCACATCGACGAAGACGGGCGTTGCACCGACAAGAGAAACGACTTCTGCTGTGGCGACAAAAGTAAAGGCCGGAACAAATACCGCATCGCCCGCGCCGATGCCCCACGCCCGTAATATAAGCAGCAAAGCGTCAGTGCCGTTGGCGCAGCCGACCGCGTGTTTCACGCCGGCAAATTCGGCGAGCTGTTTTTCCAGCTCGTCCACTTGCGGCCCCAAAATCCATCGCCCACCGGCAACAGCTTCAGCTATTGCGCCGTCGAGCGCAGAGCCCAGCGCCACGCGCTGCGCCTGAAGATCGATAAGAGGAATAGGCTCGGCCACAAATGGAAACCTCACATCACGGCAGCGCCCTAACACTCACCGAAAAATGCAGCAAATCACGCGATATGTCGGATCGTTGCGCTTAGGTCTTACTCGGCGAGGCTCATCTTAACGATGCAGTCGGGATCGCTGACTTCGCCACCGCCGCCGCGGCCCTTTTTAATCGCGTCGATGTGCTCCATGCCTGAGACCACTTTGCCGAACGCGGAGTACTGCCCATCCAGCGAGGCGCAATCAGCAAAGCAGATGAAAAATTGCGAGTTGGCGCTGTCCGGTGATGTGCTGCGCGCCATTGAAACCGTTCCCCTGACGTGGGGTTCCTTCGAAAATTCGGCGGCGACATTTGGCTTGTCGGAACTGCCCGTTCCGGTGCCTGTCGGATCGCCGGTCTGCGCCATGAAACCCGGAATGACACGATGGAATACGATGCCATCATAGAAACCGTCGCTGGTCAGCTCTTTGATGCGCGCCACATGATTAGGCGCGAGGTCGGGGCGAAGCTCTATGATGACCGTGCCGTCTTTCAGTTCCATATTAATTGTATCGGACAATGGTTCTTCCTTTGGTGTTGAAATGTTTATTTCTTCTTTTTCGCGACGCGTTTGTTCAGCGCATTGGCGACACTCGGGCTTACAAAGTGTGAAATATCACCACCCAAAACTGCGATTTCTTTTACCAAGCGCGACGCAATCGCCTGATGGCGCGGATCAGCCATCAAGAATACGGTTTCGATGTCCGGCGCAAGACGCTGGTTCATGCCGACCATTTGAAATTCATATTCGAAATCGGACACCGCGCGTAAACCGCGAATGATAACCGACGCGCCCGCTTTTTTTGCAAAATGAACCAACAAGCCATCAAAACTTACGACCGAAATCGTTGCGCGACCAGCGCCGGCGAGCGGCGCCGTCTCACGTCGAAGCATCTCGCTCCGCTCTTTCAAAGTGAAGAGCGGCTTCTTCGGTGACTCTTTTGCGATGCCGATCACAAGATGGTCGACCAATTTTACCGCGCACTGGATGATATCCATATGACCGAGCGTCATCGGATCGAACATTCCGGGGTACAGCCCAATACGGCTTTTGCTATTCTTTTTGCTATTCTTCGTGGCCATTGCCGTTCTCGGATTCCGCTACGCGATCCACGTAGACGACACGCTCACCCTCATCGAGACGGAACAATGTCACACCTTGGGTCGAACGTCCCTTAATTCCGATATCGGCCACCGGGCATCTGATTGTCTGGCCTTTATCCGTAATCAGCATGATATCGTCGCTTTCCTCCACCGGAAATGCACCCGTCAGCGCGCTATTGCGCCCTGTCAGCGCCATTGCAACGATCCCAGACCCGCCGCGCCCGGTCACGCGGTATTCATAAGAACTGGTGCGTTTGCCGAAGCCCTGTTCAGATACCGAGAGAATAAACTGCTCGGCCGCTCCTAGTCCGGCATAACGCTCCGAGCTTAGGGTCGCTTCCTCGCCGTTTTCCCCATGTTCGTCTTCAATCACGGCCTCCGCTTCTTCCGAACTGATCTCGGCGGCACGGCGCGCCGCGCCCGCCTGGCGCAAATAAGTCCGTGCTTCGGCCGGCGTCGCATCGCCATGAGAAAGCAGCGCCAGCGTCACGACCTTGTCGCCTTTGCCGAGTTTTATCCCGCGCACGCCCATGGATTCGCGGCCCTTGAAGACGCGAATATAGGTCACGCGGAAGCGAATACATTTACCTCCGCGGGTGGTGAGCAGCATGTCGTCATTTTCGGTACAGAGCTGAACACCGACAATGCCCTCGCCCTCCGCGAGCTTCATCGCAATCTTACCATTGCGATTAATGCTGGTGAAATCGGAAAGCTCGTTGCGGCGCACACTGCCCGAAGTCGCTCCAAAGACCACTTGGAATTGGTCCCAACTGGTCTCGTCTTCCGGCAAAGGCAGCACTGTCGTTATCCATTCGCCTTCGCTAAGGGGCAGTAGATTCACCATGGCCTTGCCGCGGCCCGCGACGCGCGCCTCGGGCAAACGCCACACCTTCATGCGATAGACCATGCCGGTGGAGGAGAAGAACAATAATGGTGCGTGGGTGCTGGCTGCGAATATCCGGGTGACGAAATCTTCGTCGCGCGTGGCCATCCCGGCGCGTCCCTTACCGCCGCGGCCTTGCACGCGATATTCGGCAAGCGGTGTGCGCTTGATATAGCCCGCATGGGTAACCGTTACCGCGACTTCTTCACGCTCGATCAGCGATTCATCGTCAATTTCGACTTCCGCTTCGATAATCTCGGTACGGCGCGGATCGGCAAATTCCGCACGCACATCGGCAAGTTCTTTTTTGATAAATTCGAGTACGCGCGGGCGCGAGCGAAGGATGTCGAGATAATCTGCGATCGCTACGCCGAGTTTTTTAACCTCGTCGCCAATTTCATCGCGCCCTAGCGCAGTCAGGCGAGCCAAGCGCAGTTCCAAAATAGCTTTGGCCTGCTCTTCGGTCAGGCGGATGGTGTTGTCGTCGGCAACCTTGTGGCGCGGATCGGCGATCAGCGCGACCAAAGGCGCCATATCCTTTGCCGGCCAAGAACGCTCCATTAATTGGGCGCGGGCGGTGGCGCCGTCAGGCGCTGCGCGGATAAGCGCGATCACCTCGTCGATATTCGCAACCGCAACGGCAAGGCCAACCAAAACATGGGCGCGATCGCGCGCCTTGCCAAGCTCGAAGCGCGTGCGCCGGGTCACCACCTCTTCGCGGAAAAACACGAAGGCGGCAATCATGTCCTTCAAATTCATTGATTCCGGACGGCCGCCATTTAGCGCCAGCATGTTAACGCCAAAGCTGGTTTGCAGCTCCGAAAAACGATGAAGTTGGTTGAGAACAACGTTCGCGGAGGCATCGCGTTTCAACTCAATTACAACGCGCATCCCTTGGCGATCGGATTCATCGCGCAAATCGGCAATCCCCTCGACCCGCTTGTCGCGCACCAAATCGGCAATGCGCTCTAACATCCGTGCTTTGTTCACCTGATAGGGAAGCTCGGTCACAATAATCGCTTCGCGATCCTTGCGAATTTCTTCGAAATTGGTGCGCGCGCGCATGAGAACCGAACCGCGTCCATTGGCCAGCGCAGTGCGCGCGGCAGTTTTTCCGATGATCATTGCGCCGGTGGGAAAATCTGGCCCCGGAACGATTTCCGTCAGCGCTTCCATGCTGATGGAGGGATCTTCGATATAGGCCAGCGTGGCGTCGACGACCTCGCCGAGATTATGCGGCGGAATATTTGTCGCCATACCGACGGCAATGCCGCCGGCGCCATTTACGAGAAGATTGGGATAACGCGCGGGCAGAACGATCGGCTCAGATTCCGATTGATCGTAATTGTCGCGAAAATCGACCGTGTCTTTGTCGAGATCTTCGGTTAGCGCATGCGCGACTTTCGCCCGACGCACTTCGGTGTAACGCATTGCGGCGGGCGGATCGCCGTCGATGGAACCGAAATTGCCTTGCCCATCTATCAGCGGCAGGCGCATCGAAAAAGTCTGCGCAAGGCGCACCAGCGCGTCATAGACCGCTTGATCGCCATGCGGATGATACTTACCGATGACATCGCCGACGACGCGCGCGGATTTTCGATAGGCTTTGTTCCAATCGTAACCGGCTTCGTGCATTGCATAGAGAATGCGGCGGTGCACGGGTTTCAAACCGTCGCGCACATCGGGCAATGCACGGCTTACAATGACGCTCATCGCGTAATCGAGATAGGAGGCCTTTAGCTCCGTCTCGATAGCGATTGGGGTAACATTTCCGCCAGCAGGCGGCTCGTCATCTGTGGTGTCTTCAGTGCTCACTTAGGACCTTATAAAAAACGCAAAAAAGGGCCGACTCGCGCCCCTTTTCGTAAGGTAATTTTGTACCATTTTAAGCCCAAAACAACCAGCAATTCTATGACCAAAGTGCAGCACTATCCCTTTGATTTTTAGGGCTTTTTTTAAGGCAGCAAACGCTCCATTTCGGACGCGATCTGGGCCATGGTGTAAGCCAGCATCAGGCGCGGCTCGCCGCTCTCCAGAGGGCTTTCAATATAGGCGAATGTCAGCCCCAAAACGGACCCCGTTTCGGCGTCGGTCACCGGCCCTCCGGAGAAGCCTGGACCAGCCGGTGCGCGATAGCCAAAACCGGTTCCCGCGGGGCACGCGGCGCAGTTCTCCGGGCTCGGGGGAAGCAGCGCAATCGAGCCCCAGGCTTCGCGGCGCTCCTCGTCCCCCCCATGGCCATAGGCCACCACTTCTTGGCCGAGCATGGGCACGGCGGTTCGCACTGCTTGGGTGCGCCCGGTGCGAAAGAACATGAGATCGTAAACATTCGAGCGCGCCAGGATGTCCCCGTCTGCAACAAGATTCGCATTATGGGCGTTGGTCGCAGCAATGTTTGGGGCGACGATAATGGCTGCGCCGCCCGGACCGTGAAGCGGCCGGTCGGTAGGCAACAGATTCATATAGGACGCAGCCAAAGCTGGATCGACAAAGCCCAAGGAACGCGATCCGTCTGCGCAACCGGCAAGGCCCGCAGCAAGAAAAAGCAAAAAACCGCAGAAGAGAATTAAGCGCGTCAAGGAAGCTGCCCTCAGAGCATGATGTGGCCAGATTGAATCAATTCTGTTTGCGGCCCGCAAAGGCAATCCGCAAAGAGGGGTGATCCACGCGGAAGGCGGCGAAGCGCGATGTGTGGGCATCGGACAAGCCGCATGACAAAGTGGGTGCCCGCCGGACGCAAACCCAAAGGGACGGGCGGGTTTGCACCAAATCCTACGGGCTTTGTCTCGACCATAGTCCCACTATGCTCTTCGACAAATCCCTTGACCTTGTCGCAAACACGCCGCGTGGGAATGGTTCAGTCTGGCCACATCATGCTCTAAAACGGAATCTCGTCGTCGAGGTCGTTGCGCTCGAAACTGCGCCCAGAACCGCCACCGGCATCGCCGGCCTCTGAAGATGCGGCCGGACGCTCGCCTCCGTCGCCGCCACCGCGCGAATCCAGCATCACCAGCTCGCCGCGGTAACGTTGCAAGACGATTTCTGTCGAGTATTTCTCAACGCCGTCCTTGTCGGTGTATTTGCGGGTCTGGAGCTGGCCTTCGATATAAAGTTTTGAACCCTTACGAAGATAGCTCTCGGCAACTTTGGCCAAATTTTCGTTGAAAATGACAACGCGGTGCCATTCGGTGCGCTCTTTGCGCTCGCCTGAAGCCTTGTCGCGCCAATTTTCCGATGTGGCGACGGAAAGGTTGACCACCGGGTCGCCAGAATTGAGGCGTCGCACTTCAGGATCGCGCCCCAAATTTCCGATCAGGGTCACCTTGTTCAAACTGCCCGCCATTTCCCGCTCTCCTTCTCTCTCCGGGTCAATTAAGCCCGGTCTTCCGATAACCGCATCTGCCCGCGAAGCTATCCCCTGCAGGACTGGCTACGCCATGGAGGCAAAAACTTTTCCACGCATTTGCACTCCGGAACCAATGCGGCGTCTCTTGGCGCCCCACAGCAACATTCGAATAGTATATGTTCTTCTTTTGTTCTAGTCTATGGGAATCATCGCCTAGCCGTCCATAGGAGGGCGATAGGCGGAAATTGGGGGAATTTGGGGGCGGTCCTTGCCCGGCCCGGCGAAAACCCGTCATAGCTACTCGTTTGGTCCCGCAAATTGGCGAAAATGCAGAAGAACATCTCCGTAAAGGGTGCCCGAGAGCACAACCTTCGAAATATCGACATCGAGATTCCGCGCGACAGGCTGGTGGTGTTCACCGGCCTATCGGGTTCGGGAAAGTCCTCGCTTGCTTTCGACACCATCTATGCCGAAGGCCAACGCCGCTATGTCGAGAGCCTATCGGCCTATGCGCGGCAATTTTTGGAGATGATGCAAAAGCCCGATGTCGATCATATCGACGGACTCTCCCCCGCCATCTCCATCGAGCAGCGTACGACTTCGAAAAACCCGCGCTCCACCGTCGGCACCGTGACAGAAATCTACGACTATTTACGCCTTCTCTATGCGCGCTCAGGAATTCCCTACTCGCCGGCGACCGGACTTCCCATCAAAAGCCAAACGGTCAGCCAAATGGCCGATCGCATTTTGGGCCTGAAAGAAGGCACCCGGCTTTTTCTACTCGGGCCGATTGCGCGCGGGCGCAAAGGCGAATTTCGCAAAGAATTGGCTGAACTACAGAAGAAAGGTTTTCAGCGTGTCAAAGTGGACGGAAAATTTTACGATCTTGGCGACGCGCCCCAACTCGACAAGAAATTCAAACACGACATCGACGTAGTGGTAGACCGCATCGTGGTCAGCGCCGATATCGGCAACCGTCTGCCCGAATCAATCGAGACGGCGCTGAATCTTTCCGACGGTTTGCTGGTTGTCGAATTCGCCGACGAAAAAGAAAAAATCAGTCGCAAGATGGTGCCAAAGCGGCTCACCATGTCGTCGAAATTCGCCTGCCCCGTATCGGGCTTCACCATTTCGGAAATCGAACCAAGGCTGTTCTCATTCAACAATCCGCATGGCGCTTGCCCCGAATGCGACGGCCTCGGCACGCAGCTTTATTTCGATCCCGATTTGGTCGTGCCGGACCCAAGCAAAACCATGGGTAAAGGCGCGATTGCACCCTGGTCTAAATCTTCCTCGCCCTATTATTTGCAAACATTGGACGCGCTGGCGCGCCATTACAAATTTTCCTTAAGCGATTCTTGGGAGGAGTTAAGCGAAGAGATCCAAGAATTTCTCCTCTATGGCTCGGAAGAGGACGAGATCAAATTCACCTATGACGACGGTATGCGCCGTTACGATGTGAAAAAGCCGTTCGAGGGCATCATCTCGAATATGGACCGGCGCTATCACGAAACCGAATCCGCCTGGGTGCAGGAAGAGCTGGAGCGCTATCAGAGCAACTCGCCATGCGAAATCTGTGAGGGCTATCGCCTGAAGCCCGAAGCTTTATGCGTGAAGATCAACAAGCTTCACATTGGCGAAGTTTGTAAAATGTCGATCCGCGGCGCCGATAAATGGTTCAAGGTGCTCGACAAATCGCTCAACCCGACGCAGAAAACAATCGCAGCGCGGGTTTTGAAAGAAATTCGCGAGCGTCTGAAATTCCTCAACAACGTCGGGCTCGAATATCTCACGCTCTCGCGTTCCTCGGCGACATTGTCGGGCGGCGAGAGCCAGCGCATTCGCCTTGCCTCGCAAATCGGCTCCGGCCTTACGGGCGTATTATATGTTCTGGACGAGCCCTCTATCGGGCTCCATCAACGCGACAATCAGCGGCTATTGGAATCGCTCAAAGGGCTGCGCGATCTCGGCAATACGGTAATCGTAGTGGAGCATGACGACGAAGCCATTCGTACCGCAGATTACGTGGTCGATATGGGGCCGGGTGCGGGCATCCACGGCGGCGAGATTGTAGCCCACGGCACTCCCGAGCAGATCATGAAATGCCGTAGGAGCATCACCGGACAATATCTTGTCGGCACCAAGAAAATTCCGTTGCCGCCAAGGCGGCGCAAGCCCGCCTATAATCGTTGGATTAAAGTCGTAGGCGCCAAAGCCAACAACCTCAAAAACATCACCGCCGAAATTCCAGTAGGAACTTTTACCTGCGTCACGGGCGTGTCGGGTGGCGGAAAATCGAGCCTCACTATCGAGACGCTTTACAAGGCAGTGGCGCGGCGCCTGAACGATGCGCGCGCCCACCCGGCGGCGCATGACAAGATTCTCGGCCTCGAATTTCTCGATAAAGTCATCGACATCGATCAAAGCCCGATCGGGCGTACGCCGCGTTCGAACCCGGCAACCTATACCGGCGCGTTCACGCCCATTCGCGAATGGTTCACCGGATTGCCCGAAGCCAAAGCACGCGGCTACACGCCGGGACGCTTTTCGTTCAACGTCAAGGGCGGGCGCTGCGAGGCCTGCCGAGGCGACGGCGTAATCAAGATCGAGATGCACTTCCTGCCTGATGTCTATGTGCAATGCGATGTCTGCCAGGGCAAACGCTATAATCGCGAAACGCTGGAAGTGAAGTTCCGCGGCCATTCCATCGCCGACGTGCTCGATCTAACCGTGGAGGCGGCGGGCGAATTATTCCGCGCCGTCCCGAGCATACGCGAGAAAATGGATACGCTGAATCGCGTCGGGCTTGGCTACATCAAGGTTGGTCAGCGGGCGACGACTTTATCGGGCGGCGAAGCACAGCGCGTGAAGCTCTCAAAGGAGCTTTCGCGCCGCGCGACCGGACGCACGCTCTATATTCTCGACGAGCCCACCACGGGCTTGCATTTCGAAGATGTGCGCAAGCTTTTGGAAGTGCTGCAGGAGTTGGTCGACAATGGCAACACGGTGGTGGTGATCGAGCATAATCTGGAAGTCATCAAGACCGCCGATTGGATTATCGATATGGGACCGGAAGGTGGCGATAATGGCGGCAGGATTATCGCGGCCGGAACGCCGGAGCAGGTCGCGAAGACCGCGCGCAGCTTTACCGGCAAATATTTGAAAACGATTCTCGGAGCGAAAGCACCTAAAAGCGCGAAAGCGCCTAAGCGCGTGGCGGCGGAGTAGCGTGTTTGCGCGTCGCGCCCACACCTTTATTTAGTTTCATACTCGCTCTCATTTAGCTTCATATAGGCAAAGGCGGCCGTGCTGGGGACAATCCCCATCAACGCAATATTGAAAGCAAATCGGTAGAGGGCCCATGCCAATGGTTGGGCTGCGGCCGCGGTCTCCAGATTCTCGAATACAGCACCAGGTTCGCCGCCAAGAGCATCCCCACCGAAAGTCGCAACCAAAATGGCTGCGTCGCAAAGCGCGCTGACCAAGATGAGAGGAGCAGAAACCGCAACAAGCACAATCAAAACACGCCAAACATTTCCATTGGTCGCGTTGTAGGCGCGCTGCAAACCTTTATCTTCGGTGACGACAATCGCGGGAAGGAAAAAAGCAAGGCGAACCGCGCTAACAACAATGTAGCCAAAGGTAATGGCAACAAGCGTATAGGCCAGAAGAGCGACCGGGCCGTCTAATTGCGGTTCACCTGCTTGATTGAACTCGGCACCGGCTAGACTCAGTACAAGTGCGGAGACAATTGCTGCACCCAAAAAAAGCATAATCATGGCGAGGACATAGCGAATATTCGCGGCGAACATTCGCAGTTCCGTCCACCCCAGCGGAAAATAAATATTGCCTTGCTCTAGAGACCTTCTCATGGCGAGGCGCGTAACACCGACCGCCATAATCGATGAAGAAAACAGCCAAAGCGAAATTGCGCCCGTTAGGACAAAAAAATCGGTCAGTGCCGCGCCCATTCCCGCGCTCTCGCTCGTATAGAAAAGCGTATAGCGGCGCAGGAGATAATCGACTGCCACCATAAGAAGCGATGGCATCCAGCAAATGCGTACAATTGAATTGAATTCACTAGCGACAAAAGCGTATCCGAATACAATCGTTTGGCCGAGGGGGATTTTGTTCATTAGGCCTCTTCTACCGTCCCGGCTTTCGCATTGAAAGCCGCCCCGTTTGCTTGGGATCACACTTCCGCGCTATCTCCGCTCCATGATAAAAACAGCAATGCACGAAATACATATCGTCGGTGGAGGTTTGGCGGGCTGCGAGGCGGCGTGGCAGGCTGCGAATGTCGGCGCATCTGTCATCGTTCATGAAATGCGTCCCAAACGCATGACCGAGGCCCATCAAACCGAAACCCTTGCCGAGCTCGTCTGTTCCAATTCCTTTCGTTCGGACGATTGGGAAAACAATGCCGTCGGCCTGCTGCATGAAGAAATGCGGCGCGCCAATTCACTGATTTTGCGCGCGGGTGACCAGCATAAGCTTCCTGCCGGGGGTGCGCTGGCAGTGGACCGCGATGGTTTTTCCAAAGAAGTCGAAGCTGCGATCAACGATCATGCCGATATCCGTGTGAGCCGCGAAGAGATTGCAGGATTGCCTCCGGATGAGTGGGGCAATGTTATCATTGCGACCGGGCCACTGACCTCGCCGGCGCTCGCCGAGGCATTGGCGGAGATAACGGGAGAAGATTCGCTCGCCTTCTTCGATGCCATCGCTCCCATTGTAGAGCGCGAAAGCATCGACACCGAGATTGCCTGGTTTCAATCGCGCTATGACAAGCCGGGACCCGGCGGAGGCAACGCCGATTACATCAATTGCCCTCTCGACGCGGCGCAATATGAAGCGTTTATCGGGGCACTAAAGAGCGGCGAAACCACTTCATTCAAAGAATGGGAAAAATCGACGCTCTATTTCGAGGGCTGCCTGCCCATCGAAGTAATGGCCGCGCGAGGCGATGAAACCCTTCGCTTTGGGCCGATGAAGCCGGTCGGTTTAACCAATCCAAGATCGGAGACGAAGCCGCATGCGGTGGTGCAGCTGCGCCAGGACAACGCTCTCGGCACGCTTTGGAACATTGTCGGATTTCAGACCAAGCTTAAATATGGCGAGCAGACGCGCATCTTTCGTATGATCCCAGGCTTGCAGAATGCGAAATTCGCCCGGCTTGGGGGTATTCACCGCAATACATTTTTAAATTCGCCGCGTCTTCTCGATGGCGAATTGCGGCTAAAGGCGCGCCCCGCTTTGCGTTTCGCCGGACAGATCACCGGGGTGGAGGGTTATATCGAGAGCGCGGCTATCGGGCTTCTTGCAGGGCGTTTTGCAAATGCCGAGGCACATGGTGAAATCATGAGCCCTCCGCCGCCCAGCACCGCATTAGGCGCGCTCCTCAATCACATCACGACCGGTGCCGACGCGAAAACTTTTCAGCCCATGAATGTCAATTTCGGGCTGTTCCCGCCGCTCGAAAAGAAAGCAAAAGGCCGCGATAGAAAACGCTTGATGGCGCATCGCGCGATTGCGGATTTGGAAGTCTGGTTGGGCCCGCCCCGCGCCGCCGCGGAGTGAGATGGGGGCTGTTTCTAATAGCGGTGAGCTCTTGACCTCCCCCTTGCGGGGAGGTCGATCCGTCCGAGCACAGCGACAACGGATCGGGTGGGGGTGCAATCGGATTGATGCATACCGTCAACGCCGTCCCCCCACCCGCTCGCAATTGCTCGCGACCTCCCCGCAGGGGGGGAGGTAAAAAGCTCATCAGAAACACAAATTCTAACCGTGCAGCTTGGCCGGGATGACAACAAAATTAAATCTTCCCGCGCAGTAACGCACCAAGCATCGCAATCTGCTTGCGCGGAACCGATAGCTCCACCGCATCGCGATACGGACTAAAGCCGCGCCGGCTCATCATTTTTAGATAGGGCCGGGTCAATGCCGCCGGCAGGAATGCGGGAAGATAACGCCGCGGGATTTGCGCATTGGAAATGGCGTTCAACTGCGTCTCGGCCGCGGCAATCATGGTATCCATCAGTACACGGATGTTATCGGCGAGGCCCGCATAAACATCTTCCTCGCTCAAACCTGCAGCTCTCAATTCATTCAGCGGCAACATAATCCGTCGCTGTGCGGCGTGATGCGGAAAGGCGCGCATGAGGCCTATGAGCGCATAGGCAATCCCGACAGGACGCACATAGCCGTCGAGACTACTACCGGCACCCACAATTCGGGCGGCAAGCCGCATGAGGTGACCGGAAGTCGCATCGGCATAGTTCTCCAATTCCGATGGAGCGGCAAAAGGCGCCCCGGAGAGATCTTGCTCGCGCGCATCGATCAAGCCATCGAACAACAAACGCGGAAGCGCAAAGGCGTCGATGGCATTGCTTAAGGCCAGCACAACATCGTGGCGGCGCGGCGCCCCCTCGAAAATTCCTTCAATCGCTTCGCGCCACCATTGCAAACGGATCAAGCCAAGCGTGGGTTCGCTGACCGCTTCGGCGGTTTTCGCCACCTCATAATTAAACGCATAGAGCGCAAACAACGCCGCGCGTTTGTCGCGCCTTGCGAACAGCACCGAAAGATAGCGGTCATAATCGACGGCACGGACCGCCTCGGCGCAAGAAATTTCGGGAGCAGCAATGGACAAGAGTTATACACTTTCCTCAATCGAGGTGAGCTATCAGCATAAAGCTGCTGCGCGCATTGTGTCGAAAAACACCAAAAAAAAGGCCGCCCGGGCTTTCTCGCCCAGACGGCCTCTCGAATTTGTCTGGCCTCAGCCTTGGTAGATATGAGGCGCCGACGCCATGCAGAAAAGCATCGGAATAGAAAGAACAGTGTTTGCGCGCGAGAGCAGCCCCGCCGTCTTCGCGCATTTGGCGCGCTCTTCCGGCGCGAGGCTCGGATACGCATTGGCGATGTTCAGCGCTTTTTGTTGGTTGGGCCAAATGATAAACCAGACATTGAACCACATAATGGTTCCCATCCACATGCCCAGCCCGATCATGATCACGCCGATATTGCTGAAGCCTTGCGAAGCACCGAGCGTAAAGGCATAAACGAGATATCCCTTCATCGCCGCGAGAAGAACGCCGAAAACAATGGTTCCCATCGCCGCCCAGCGAAACCAAAACAATGCTTCCGGGGCGATATGACGCCCAATGGCCGGTTTCAGCTCGTCGGGGATTTTGGGCATGGTCGGAATTTGGACGAAATTGAAATACCAAAGAATCCCGATCCACATCACGCCGCAAAGAATATGCAGCCAGCGCAGGAAGAACGGCCAGAACGTGTAGCCGTTGAGCTCGGCTTGAGACAGATAAATCGCTAGCACTACAACGGTCAAAGCGAAGCCCGTAAGGATCGCGTAGCGCAAATTGGTCAGTAAAATGGCCATAATCATCCCCTCCCCGGAATGGACTTTTCCGATGATTCCGGGGGCGACTATAGCATTTAGATGCCAATGCTCCAGGCGGTTGGCAGCACAGTAGAGGGAAAAGAGCTTAAAGCATGACCGTTTTCGGGGCGATGTCCCTATCTCTGTTGAAATTCGTGGGGCAGGCGTCGCTGGTTGATGATGCTATGCTGCCTTCATGATGGTTTCAATGGCACTGTCGGCCTGAGCCTTTCTCAAGTGTTCCTGGAGAGCATTTCGGAGGATGGGCAGCTGGCGATAGGCCTTGAGGCGACGGAAGGTTTTCTGGGCCTCCAGCAGGCCGGCGGCGATCCATCTGAGCGCCATCTCGGCGTGTCTCCAGCGTTTGACGTTGCGGGTGACCTGGCGCACCGTGCCGAGCGCGTTCTCGACGATGTTGGTGCAGGCGAGCGAGCGCCGGAGTGCGTGCGGTAGGCCGAGGCGGATGACGGTGAGGATCTCCTCCAGCCCCTCCAGGATGCTGCCCGAGACGCCCGGTTCCTCATGCTCCAGACGCCGGACCAGGTTGCGCAAGAGCCGCTCGGCCTTGTTTGCGTCGTCCTGGTCCCAGGCCTGACGGAGCGCCTTCTTGACGCTCGCGTGCAAATGTTGGGGCAGGCGCTCGATGATGTTACGGCCCTTGTGGACCTGGCAGCGCTGGATGGCGGCGGCCACACCGAAGGTGTTTCGGATCGCTTTGCTGAGTGCCTTCGCGCCATCGACGATGAACAGCTGCGGCAGTGCCGGATCGAGCCCCCTGGCGAGGAGATTGTCGATCAAGGCCTGGACGACGACCGTGTTCTCCGTCGCCCCCTCGACCACGGCCAGGACATGCTTGTCGCCGTTGCCATCGACGCCGATCGCCGCCATCAGGACATGGTCGCCGACATGCAGACCGTCGATCTGGATGACTAGCAGGTCGAGTTCCGAGAGATCCGAGGCGAGCCAGGCCATCATCTTCTTGCGTGACAGCGCTACAAAGCGCCGGGAAACGGCCGACTTCGAGGTGCCGTCGCCACGCGCTTTCGCCAGCTCGCCCTCGGGCAGACGGACCGCGCGGTGGTACTTGCGGGTCGACACGTTCAGCACCATCAGGTTGAGCGCCCACTCGAGCAGCAGGTTGCCATCGCGTAGCGCCTGCCAACTCTCCAAGCTCACCTCTTTGCCCGCCCGGTCACGAACCCGTGGCCGGGCCACCTTCACTTTGCCGCCGTGGTAGCCGATCTCGCTATGTGTCCTGCCCCAGCGATAACCTCGACGGTCCCCATGGCGGCGATGTCGGGCCCCGCACACGGTCGTGGCGTCCCCCTCCATCATCTCGGCCAAGGCCTCGACCCCGGCCAGAAGACAAAACCGATCCACGCTGAGATGGACTGCGTCCATCGCGTCCGCCAGCGGCGGCATAGGAATCGAGGGGGCAAGGGCTTTCGGGCGGCTGGAACTACGGATATTATTTCCCATGGTGTCGTTCTCCCTTTTGGGTTTGCAGCACCCGGAGCCTAACGGCTCCAGGAGAGCGACACCTACCTCAACTTTTCAACATCGACCGGGACATCCCCTTTTTTCGGCATCTCTCCATGAGGCTAAGCCATTGAATTTGCATAGACCAGACATCCACAATTTACCGAGATTTCGGAGTGAATCCGGTTAACTTGACAAAGCCCTTAATGCACATGATGAAATATTGACAGCAAATATTGCTAACACTACTCTGCTGGAAGATGAAGAGCACACAAACACGCAGACAGGGAGGCAAGACAATGCGATCTGTCATCACCGTTCGCGATATCGATCCTGGCGACAAGTCTTGGCTACAGCGCGAAGCGCGTCAGTACGGCGTCTCTATGGAAGAATTCGTCCGCCGCCTGATTCATGAAAGGCGTGCGAAATCAGAAAGTCGCGGAACACCCTCCGAGACGTTCAGGAATTATTTCGGTCTGGAGCACGGCGTCGACCTGCCCCAGCCTGGACAGCATGGCTACAGGCCGGTCGCGTTCCCCTATGAGAACCAGACGTGACCGCGCCCACTGCTTGGCTCCTCGATACGAACGTTGTCTCCGAGATGATGCGCACGAGACCGGAACCGCGCGTGGCCGAATTCCTCGACAGCATCGCTGCCAAGGGGATCGGCCTAGCCGCCATCACAGTCTGGGAAATCCTGAACGGAATCGGCCGGCTCGATCCCGGACAACGCCGAGAGGATCTTGCCGAACGGTTTCAATGGTTGCTGGACGATTTTTTCGAAGACCGGATCTTCGACTGGTCGATCGCCGATGCCCGGGCTTGCGCCCTGGTCATGGAGAAAAAGCGCCGTCGGGGGGAGTCACTCGACAGCCATTTGCCGGACGCCATGCTTGTGGGAACGGCGCTGCATCATGGTCTTTCCATCGTCACACGCAACGAGCAGGAGTTCCGCAATACGGGTGCCAAGGCGGTCAACCCCTGGTCAGACGCTACGCAATGAGCTGCCGAAGCAAGACCATCAAACTGACCGTTTGAGAACAACGGTTTGTTCACTGTAAAGTTTTCGTTGAGCCCAGAGGTCGCGTTAGTTCGTCGGATGGCGCCGCCACAATAAGTCGCTGGCACGATTCGACTTCTGCAAGCGATCAAGGGTGAAATGATCAAGCAAAGCTTCCAGGAAGCTCTCGGCCTCATAAGACCACGCCACGCTCTGTACGGCATTGTCAGACTAACTGGGTCGGACCTGTAGAATCTATAATCCTTGCCTATCCGGTTAACGCCCATGACCGCTACATGTAGGGTGCCGCCACTCTCCCGAGTAAAGCTCGGCATAGGTTGGAGCAGAGGTGTCGCCCGCGATGTCGAGCAATGAGCGGAAGGCGTTGAACGGGTAGAACCGCCTGTTGAAGCGGAAGGTGAACTCGTTGAGGTAGGCTTGTAGGTGCTGGTGGCTAACGCCGTGGTGGATCCCGATCAGCCACGTCTTCAGGTTGGCGAAAACCAGATGGATGATCGGCAGGTATTGCTCGGCAACCTCTGGATCACCACACTCGGCAACAGCGAAGTGCTCATAGCCGCGCTTACCGAGGCCAGCATAGCCGCTCCAATCGTCAGTAACGATCAGCGATCCCGGCGCGCCGGTGCTCTCGACGAACCCACAGAGCGACTCGGCGCTACGGTCGAGCACGACGGCGAGCCGAACGCGTCCGGCATAGCGTCCGTCTTTCCGGTTGTCGAGCTTGGTGCCCGGCTTTCGATGACGCACCTCGATGGCACAGGAGACGGGAACCTTGTGGTGAACACCACGGCCTTCCCCACGCGTTCGCCCGCCAACCCAGGGTTCGTCCACCTCAACATGGTTCTTGGGCTGTCCACCGATCCTGTCTTGGTTGGGCCGCACCATGCCCGAGCGGAGCTTGTGGAGAATTTGAAAGGCCGTCTCGTAGCGCGAAAGACCAAGTTGCCGCTGAAACTGCACGGCGGACATGCCGGGCGTCTGACTGGCGACCAGATAAGCGGCCCAGAACCAGACGTTCAGCGGAGTGTGGCTACGCTCCATCACTGTTCCCACCGTCAGCCCGGTGTTCTGGCGGCACTTGCGGCAGCGCAGGACGCCAGGGCGGTTTTCAAAGTGGAACGGCTCTCCCGCCGTGCCGCAGTGCGGGCAGGCAAAGCCGTCTCCCCAGCGGGCTTTCTCCAGGTAGGCGGCGCAGGCCGCATCATCGGGGAAAAGTCGCTGGAACTCGGGTAGCGAATGCGGGAATGGGAGATCGGCGCGGTCGAGAACATCCATGGCGCGCTCCCCTATATCCGGTTTGCGCCCATTCTAGCCCTAGTGTGTGTGGGTGTAAACCGGATAGGCAAGCTATAATCTAGGACTTTTAGGCTGCAAGTTGACACCACTCGGCCAGCGCGGCGGCGCGGGCTTTGTCACGTTAACCGGATTTACTCCAAATCTCGGTAAATTGTTGATGGCTTCTCTACGCAATGTGGACATGTCTCACATTTGTTCCGAGTCCTTGATTGGATATTTTACCAACAAGGAGAATCATCATGGGACACAGACACAGCGAAGAATTCAGGCGTGAGGCGGTTCGCATTGCGCAGACGAGCGGACTTACCCGCAAACAGATTGCATCAGATTTAGGCATTGGCTTTTCGACATTGAGCAATTGGGTTCAGTCGATGAAGCAAGATGAGCTGTCGTCGGCCCCACAAGAGTGATCAACCCCCACTGACTGGTCCAGTTTGAATCTTAGTTCATGGTCGGTCTTTCTGGCAACGGGACGATGGTTTCTGGCGCCGGGGGCCGATAACCGAGGGCACTGTGCGGGCGCTTTGTGTTGTAGTGCCGCCGCCATTGCTCGATGACGATCTGTGCTTCTCTCAAAGAATAGAAGATTTCCCCGTTGAGAAGTTCGTCCCTGAAGCGTGCGTTGAAGCTCTCGATGTAGCCGTTCTCCCAGGGGCTTCCAGGCTCAATGTAGGCGGTCTTTGCTCCAACCACGCTGATCCAGTTGCGTACGGCTTCAGCAACAAACTCCGGCCCATTATCGGAATGAATGTAGGCTGGTACGCCATGCAGAATGAAGAGATCGGTGAGGACATCGATCACATCGGTAGAATTGAGTTTCCGCTTCACCCGAATGGCCAGACATTCCCGACTAAACTCATCTAGGACGTTGAGGGTTCGGAACACGCGCCCATCGTCGGTTCGATGATGAACAAAATCATAGGACCAGACGTGGTTCACATAGCCTGCCCGCAAGCGGACACACGAGCCATCATTGAGCCACAGGCGGCCTTTCTTCGGCTGTTTCTGTGGGACCTTAAGCCCCTCCCGTCGCCATAGGCGCTCCACACGCTTGTCATTGATATGCCAACCGGCCTCTCGAAGGAGGGCGGCAATGCGACGATAGCCGTAGCGGCCATATTGCCGGGCCAGTTCGGTCATGTCGCCGACAAGGCGCTCTTCGTCTTCTTTGCCCCTTGGATCGTGGCGTTGTGTGGTGCGATGCTGACCAAGTACGCGACAGGCACGGCGTTCAGAAACACTCAGCTTGTCACGCACCTGATCAATGCAACACCTACGACGCGAGGGGCTTAGAAGTTTCCCCGGGCGGCCTCCGCTAGGATCTGCTTATCAAGCGTGAGGTCCGCAACAGCCCTTCGAAGCCGTTGGTTCTCCACCTTAAGCCGCTTCAACTGTTTGAGCTGATCTGTACCCATGCCGCCATAGTTCTTGCGCCAGCGGTAGTAGGTGAACGCGGTTACGCCAATCTGGCGAATGGCATCGATCCGAGACTTCCCTTGCCCCAGTAAAACGTCAACCTGACGCAGCTTAGATACGATCTCTTCTGGTTTATGGCGCTTAGCAGCCATCTTCGGTCCTCCTCTTTCCATCACAATAGGGTGGACCAATTCAAAGGGGGAGGATCAAGAGGATCTGGCGAAGGAGAATGAGCGCCTGCGCAGAGAAGTTCGCCTCCTCAAGGAGGAGAGGGATCTGTTAAAAAAGGCAACAGTGTTCTTCGCGGAGCAAAGCAAATAAGATTTGCCTTCGTTGACGAACACCGCCACCAGGTCCCTGTCGAACGACTTTGCCGGATAATGGATGTCACGTCGCGTGGTTATCGGGCCTGGCGCAGCCGTCCAATCAGCCAGCGTCAGCGTAACGATCTGGTTCTGTTGGCCCATATCAGAGAGCAACACCGTTTGAGTCTTGGCAGTTACGGACGTCCGCGTATGACGGAGGAATTGAAAGAGCTGGGCTTGAACGTCGGTCATCGTCGTGTTGGGCGTTTGATGCGTGAAAACGGTATATCCGTTGTCAGAACCCGTAAATACAAGGAGACAACAGACAGCAATCATCGTTTCAACATTGCACCGAACCTGCTGAACCGTGACTTCACAGCCACCCTGCCAAACCAGAAATGGGCAGGTGATATCAGCTACATCTGGACGCGCGAGGGGTGGTTATATCTCGCCGTGATGCTGGACCTTCATTCGCGTCGTGTCATCGGCTGGGCTGTCAGCAACCGGCTCAAGCGTGATCTGGCAATTAGAGCTTTGGATATGGCGGTGGCCCTTCGCAAGCCGCCACCAGGATGCACTCATCATACGGATCGGGGCAGCCAGTATTGTTCGCACGACTATCAGAAGCGATTGCGTCAACACGGCTTCAAAGTCTCAATGAGCGGCAAAGGCGACTGCTACGACAATGCGGTGGTCGAGACCTTCTTCAAAACGCTAAAGGCTGAACTGATCTGGCGCCAAACCTGGTACACCAGAAGAGGGGTCGAGGGCGCGCTCTTTCAGTACATCAACGGCTTCTACAATCTGCGCAGACGCCTTTCAGCTTTGGGAGGTAAAAGCCCCTTGGCCTTCGAACAAAAGGCCGCTTAAATGAGTAGCGGATCCGGAATCAAACCGGGACAAGTCCATCTCATCATGTGCGATCGCATGAGGGCGCGGCCCAACAAGGGACATTTGGCCTTTCAAGACATTAAATAGCTGCGGAAGCTCATCGATGCTGCCTCGACGCAACCACTTCCCAAGACGCGTGACACGAGGGTCATCCTGTGTTGCCTGCGTAATCTGCCGCCCATCTTCCAAAACCGACATCGTACGAAGCTTGAGCATCTTAAATGGGTTTCCGCCAAGTCCCTTACGGGTTTGGTAAAAGAGGACAGGGCCGGCGCTATCAAGCTTGATAGCAATAGCAACTATTATGAGTGGCAGTATTAGAACGGCCGAAAGGCAGATGCCCAAAATAAGATCTATTGAGCGCTTAATCGCTCTTTGCACAAAGTTTAAGGGCGCCCTTCGAATTTCAACACCTAAGAGTTGTCCGAAAGGCACAATTGGTTGCTTGAGATAAAATGATGTTTCCGCATTTGGGACTAAAAGAACGGAGCGAGGAATAAGGCTGAGCCTTCTTAAGAGGGAGTGCAGCCTTTCTGCGGGAATGCCCTCTGTTGAGATGTAAATTTCTCCTTCTTCTGCACTACGGGCAATATTCATAACCTCCTTACAGAAGTGCTCGCGCGTCACTGCCCACGATTCATTACTGCAATTTGCATCAAGCGATACAGTCGTCGCTTTGGCTAAAAGGTCATTGGCAATCTCTAATGCCAAGGCGTTTAGGTTTAGATTTGTTTCTGCACCAATGATGATCACCTCGCGCGCATAACCTGCAATGTTTCGCGACTTTAAGAGCACTATCGGCGTGTTCACGCGAGAAGTTACAACCGCTAAGCCACCAAAAACATAGAACAGCAGCAGGGTGCCGCGCGAAATTGTGTCTGTTATTTTAAGTAAGAAGAGAAAAGATAGAAGGAGGGCAAACGCAATCGTCCAATAGAGCGCGGCAGTTCTCGCACGCTCAAACTTACGAGATATCTTGAAGAGTTGTTTGCGTTCTCTCAATCGGACGAGCGCGCAATAAATCCCACCAACTAAAGCTCCGACTGCGACAAATGCGGGGACAAATGCGGGGACATCTCCGAAGTTGTTATAAGCGATGCTGTGGTAGGCTACGACGCTCATGACAGAGGCTAAGATCGCCACCGCGAAATCGATTAAAAGCATGGCGGGCGAGGACGCACGCATATTCGTTATATTTGGCGCGGTGCCGGTGAGTGAAGTCGCTTGCTGAGCCTTCGAAAGGGTTTGGGTGTTTTGTTCTGACTTTCCGACTAATGTTGTGGCAGAGACAGGCTGTAAGAGACCGACGTTTTTCTCGTGAAGATTTGTCGCGGCACGCATGGATAGCCCCCCAAATTAGTATGGATGGCCACCTCTGTCTGACCCGGATCAATGCAAGCAGGAGTGGATTAGGCTTATCAAGGAACAAAGGGCTGGGCTTATTACGAGCCTGCGAAAGCAGTTGAGGATAAAAGTCGGACCAAAATATCGCTTAGCGCCCTATGTTAACTCATTGATTGCATTTGGTCAATCTGACTTTTGCCAGAGTTTTGTGGCATCATATTGATTCATCTGGTCTTAGGAGATGTGACGATAGAAGCTGAAATCTCGTTTTTCCTATTTGCCTGTGTGTACCGAAAACTCTATTCTCCCAGCAATCGGTAAGATTCACGCGGAGGCCACTGCCTCCGAAAACCTCATCTGCCCGATATAGGGTCACCCAGCAGCGCGGGTCGAGCCGGGACCTGGCTGAGCACTAGTCTCCATGACACTCCTTGAATCAAGCTGTTCCATGGGTGCTGACGCCGGACAGGGTGCCGAAAAAATTGACATCCATTTCCTGACGCCCCGCGACGATCCACTGCGGGTCGGTGAAGGTGCCGCCTGCATGCGCAGCAACGCCGGCGTTATTAACCAACAGCTGCACGTCTGGTGCGTTTTTGATCGCTGCCTCAATGTGCGCGCTATTCGTAACGTCAAGCCGAAGGGCAACGACCTTTGAGCCGTGTCGAGCGATGAGGGGTACGAGGTCCGCCGTGTTGCGGGTGCCGGCGTAGACCTTGGCCGCACCTGCAGTGACGAGTGCCTCCACGATGGCTTTTCCGATACCCCGATTGGCGCCGGTGACCAGCGCTGTCTTGCCTGAAATTGGAAAACTCATGTCTCAAATTCCCTTTATTTTTTCGTAGACAGACTGTTCTGTCTTTCTATGGCTTGTAAATAGACAGAACTGTCTGTATTGTCAAGCATGGTTGAAAATTCGCCCATAGCCGACGAGCCGAACGTCAAAGAACGATTGCTTGATGCGGCGGACCGCCTGTTTTATCGCGAAGGCGTGCGGGCGGTTGGCATCGATCGCATTCTAGCCGAGGCAGGCGCCGCAAAAGCCTCGCTCTATGCCCATTTTGGCTCCAAGGACGATCTGATTGCCGCTTATATGGCGCGGCGTACCGAAGCAGTGCGCGCTGATATTGACGCGTTTGTTTCGGGCATCCCTCCGGAAAAACGCGCACTCCGGTTTTTCGATCACTTAGTGGAGTGGACGCGCGACCCGAATTTTAGAGGGTGCCCAGTCCAGCACCTTTTGGGTGAGATTGCCGATTGCGCGCATCCCGCGCGCTCGTTCGCATCCGCGCAACGCGACTGGATGATTGGTCGTTTTACAGAGTGGGCCCAGGCAGCGGGTGCAACCGATCCCGCTCGAGCCGCCGGTGCGCTATTTGTCCTATTCGATGGAGCTGCCGCCGCGGCTGAGCAGGACGGACCAGAGCGCGCAATCGATGCGCGATGGGCGGCAGAGCGCTTGCTGGCGTAATCGGCGCGTTCAAACACGATAAACTAATTTCGACGGGCCAGGCATTTGATCAGTCCACGGTGCATTCCTCAATGCGGTCCTTGGCGCAAAGGCAAACATGACACAAGCAAATAATAAAGCCGTGCTTTTTTTAGGACCCTCAGACATCAAGAATCTCATCACCATGGGCGAGGCCATCGATCTCGTGGCCGAGGGTTATGGCGGCGCGGCGGAGTTTCCGATCATCAACGCACCGCGGCGGCGCGTGCATTCGCATGAAGGCGTACGGGTTTCTAATTTTCCCGGCGGCGTCGATTCTCTAGGCGTCATCGGCTCGCTCACCCGCGCCGAATCCGTGACCCATGATCCGCAAAGCCAGGTCTATCCCTATCGCGAGCACCCGACCTATTTGCTCTTCGATGCGAATAGCGCACACCTCAAAGCCATCATTGTGGGCGAGATCACCGAAAAGCAAATCGGTTTTTCTTCGCTGATGGCACTGCGCACCGCAGCGACCACCGGCGTCGGCATTCGCCATCTCGCGCGCAAAGACACGATGAGCGTTGGTGTCTATGGAACCGGCGGACAAGCGCTGCACAAGGTTCTGGCCTGCAGCTGTGAGCGCAGCATCAAGAGCTACAAAATCTATAGCCGCGATCCGGACAATCGGAAGAAATTCGTCAAACAGCTTGCGCCATTGGTGGATGCGGAAATCATCGATATCGACGAGCCTCGGGAGATTTGCCGTGACGTGGACATCGTGATCTGCGCAACCAATTCAAACGTGCCGGTATTCGACGGCGACTGGCTGGAGCCGGGACAGCATGTGATCACGGTGGTCGGTTCCAATAATGCCCTGGTCAAGGGCGGGTGGCTGAAAGCCGGAAGGCGTGAAAATGACGATCGCACCGCTGAGCGAGCCGACATCATTGTGACCAATTGGCGCGAATCGGTGGAACAGGAACAACAGGCAGGTCTGATCGTACCATTGGAAGCCGGCATTATTAGCTGGGACAAAATCGTCGAATTGGGCGATATCGTCGCGGGCAAGCATCCCGGACGTAGCTCTGACGAACAAATCACCTATCACGCCAATAATAACGGAACTGCGGCAGCTGACCTTGCTATTGCCGAATGGATTTATCGCGAATGTAAAAAATTAGGTCGCGGGCAAAAGCTTGAACTGCCGGTTCCAGGTGCGCAGTGACTCGCACGAAGTTTCGGGGGCGTGGTTGGTATCGAGTAGCTACGCCGAGCGCCGGTTCTTTTTCTATCAGGCCGCTAGATCGAGATCATTAGTCGTCATTATTGCGAGATCCGCGGCCACCGGGGCCGCGTTGGCGAGCAGGCCGGGCGGCATTGTTTGCACCGGCATTGCCTCCACGACGAACGTTGCGAAAAGCGCCTCCGCGGTTTGCACGCGGCCCTGCCGAGGCATCACGCTGACGGGCGGGCCGAGCGCTTTGGTTTCCGCCACCATTATTTCTGCCGGCATTGTTGCGGGTTCCGCCACCTCTATTGGGCGGAGGATTGTTTGCTGCACGCTCATTGGGAGGCGGACCCGCGCCTGCGTCACGCTGACCGCCAGGCCGGCTGACATTGTTGTTTCCACCATTGTTGCGGCGTGGATTGTCGCCAAAACCGGCACCTCTATCAGGCGCCGGGGTGTTTCCAGCGCCGTCATTATCAGGTGGCGGCCCGGCTTCTGCCTGGCGCCGGCCACCGGGCCGAGGGCCAATGTTCTCACCGGCATTGTTCTCACCGGCATTTTTGCCGCCGCGATTGTTACGAAAGCCACCATCTCTGTTACGGGGGGGCGGTTCCCGGTGCCGTCATTGTCGGGTGGAATATCGTTTGCGCTTCGTCCCGGGCCGCGATTCCCGTCGCGGCCACGGCGCATTTCACCGCGCCATTGGCGGTTGCCTCCGCGGTTCCAATTTATGCGCGGGCGCGCACCGCGCCAGTTGTCGCGCCGCCATCCGCCCTGCAACCAGTACCAATTTGCGCCGCTATATGTTCGATAATAAATCGGTCCGCCATACCAGATGCCGCCGTAAAAGACCGGCTGGTTCCACACCTGGTATTGGCAATAATTGTCTGGATAGCCCCAAGGCGGCGAATAATAGTCGCAGTCATAGTAATTGGCGCCATAATAGCCGCCGCCATAGCCGCCGTAATAGCTACCGCCATAATAAGTGGGGATGTCCCGGTCGATGTTGAAAAGTTGAGGTAGGTGTCGCTCTCCTGGAGCCGTTAGGCTCCGGGTGCTGCAAACCCAAAAGGGAGAACGACACCATGGGAAATAATATCCGTAGTTCCAGCCGCCCGAAAGCCCTTGCCCCCTCGATTCCTATGCCGCCGCTGGCGGACGCGATGGACGCAGTCCATCTCAGCGTGGATCGGTTTTGTCTTCTGGCCGGGGTCGAGGCCTTGGCCGAGATGATGGAGGGGGACGCCACGACCGTGTGCGGGGCCCGACATCGCCGCCATGGGGACCGTCGAGGTTATCGCTGGGGCAGGACACATAGCGAGATCGGCTACCACGGCGGCAAAGTGAAGGTGGCCCGGCCACGGGTTCGTGACCGGGCGGGCAAAGAGGTGAGCTTGGAGAGTTGGCAGGCGCTACGCGATGGCAACCTGCTGCTCGAGTGGGCGCTCAACCTGATGGTGCTGAACGTGTCGACCCGCAAGTACCACCGCGCGGTCCGTCTGCCCGAGGGCGAGCTGGCGAAAGCGCGTGGCGACGGCACCTCGAAGTCAGCCGTTTCCCGGCGCTTTGTGGCGCTGTCACGCAAGAAGATGAAGGCCTGGCTCGCCTCGGATCTCTCGGAACTCGACCTGCTAGTCATCCAGATCGACGGTCTGCATGTCGGCGACCATGTCCTGATGGCGGCGATCGGCGTCGATGGCAACGGCGACAAGCATGTCCTGGCCGTGGTCGAGGGGGCGACGGAGAACACGGTCGTCGTCCAGGCCTTGATCGACAATCTCCTCGCCAGGGGGCTCGATCCGACACTGCCGCGGCTGTTCATCGTCGATGGCGCGAAGGCACTCAGCAAAGCGATCCGAAACACCTTCGGTGTGGCCGCCGCCATCCAGCGCTGCCAGGTCCACAAGGGCCGTAACATCATCGAGCGCCTGCCCCAACATTTGCACGCGAGCGTCAAGAAGGCGCCCCGTCAGGCCTGGGACCAGGACGACGCAAACAAGGCCGAGCGGCTCTTGCGCAACCTGGTCCGGCGTCTGGAGCATGAGGAACCGGGCGTCTCGGGCAGCATCCTGGAGGGGCTGGAGGAGATCCTCACCGTCATCCGCCTCGGCCTACCGCACGAACTCCGGCGCTCGCTCGCCTGCACCAACATCGTCGAGAACGCGCTCGGCACGGTGCGCCAGGTCACCCGCAGCGTCAAACGCTGGAGACACGCCGAGATGGCGCTCAGATGGATCGCCGCCGGCCTGCTGGAGGCCCAGAAAACCTTCCGTCACCTCAAGGCCTATCGCCAGCTGCCCATCCTCCGAAATGCTCTCCAGGAACACTTGAGAAAGGCTCAGGCCGACAGTGCCATTGAAACCATCATGAAGGCAGCATAGCATCATCAACCAGCGACGCCTGCCCCACGAATTTCAACAGAGATAGGGACATCGCCTAATAAGTGCCGTCACCGGCACAGCCCGCCAGCAGCGTGACCGCCGCGGCACAGACTAATGTTGTTAGCGGTTTCATTGGCGCCTCCAAGAAGGAGAACCGCATAGACGCGAGCCTCCAGCGGAAACTATCGCAAAAAGCACCTGAACCGCGGATGAACGTGCAACGTTAAAAAGATGCAACATTCCGCCCAGAAAAACCCCAATCCGCCGGATTTCCGGGGATTATGGTTGATATCGTCAAGTTTTGCCGCGCCGCATCTAAGGATCGAAAGGCCGGAATTGCTGCGTACAGCCCTATTCGATTCGGCGCCCTTCAATCACTGCCATCCGCGCTAGGAGTGAGGCAAAGGGCAGGCCCGTCGCAATACGATCCAGTCTCGCGCCATGAAAGATATTCGTCACTGATTGCCTCTCCACACCAATACAAGCGGGAAGCATGGCGCAAACATCGGGCCGCGCCATGCGTCGATATCCGATGCCTCCGCGCATCCCCTCAATATCGCCCGTCAAGCGGTGGAATGCATTCAAGTTGAAAAAACTCAAATAGAACCAGCCTCCCGGCTTCAGCGCCCGAAATATCTTATGGAGAAAAGCGACTTGCGTTTTTTGATCTCCGAGATGCTGAAGAAAATCAGCCATCATAATGCCGTCAACGGAGGCATCAGAAAATTCAATCGCATTGAGGTCGGCATGCACGAACAGAGCGCGCTCCGACATCGCGCCGCAGAGATGTGCGTTTATCGACAAAGATTGGATGGAAAAATCGACCGCAACCACGTCATAACCGGCTTGCAGAAGAAGTTCCGTCGTCGGGCCGGGACCGCATCCGAGATCGAGAATTTTGTTCCCCTGCCCTTTTGGCGCGCGGGAATGGATAAAGCTTTTGAGTCTCGCAATTTGCGTGGGAAATTTCGGATGCGACATGTAGTTGAGCGCGTCTTGGTCGCGGACAAGAATCTCCGGCGATGACTGGGCCATATCCGGATCATGGATGAGAAAGCCACCGCGCATATTGCTGCCCAATGAAGATTGGCAGCAATTGCGCACGCCCTCGGGAGAAAAGGACAACGGCTCACCACAGACGCAACATCGCACTAAATTATAGAGCATCACCTCTAAGCCTCATGAAACAGCCCGCCAGCCATAGGGCTATTTTCGATGGGAACAATATGTTGGGCAAGGCAATTGTCAGGGGCTCGCCGATGCCCGGAGACATATCGCGCTTGCTCCACGCCAACAAACATTAAATGAATTGTTTGGAAAGAACGGAGTGAGTGATCTCTCTAACTTGCCCTTGCCTGCATGCTGACGCGCCGCAGGATTTCACGCGCGGATTGGATTCATCTTGTAGAGATATTGGCTCATCGAACGAAAGACCCATTTCGGTTCCTTTGCGCCACTTCACGGTCGATTCATAGGCGCTGAAATTTTTTGGATCCAAGAAAACAATATTGTTCGGAATGGAAAAGAGATCTTGTACTTTGACGCGAGCTCCGGTTTCGGAAATATCCTTAATCGTGCAGTCGAGCGTGTACGTCTCGCCGCCATATATGATCTTTCCTACAAGGAAAGCTCGTGTTCGAGGGGATGCTCTATTCTCGCTCATATAACCAATTGGCCCACATCAAGACGTACGACGCGCCGCTAACCCCGTTGGTTAATAGGGTTACAATTGCCGATATCAATGCGCAACCCGATCCTTTTCCGTCGCGGCACAGCGGGAGAGAGGCAAGTTACCGCGCTCGCGCTGAACCGATTCCCATCTCTATTCGGCCCAATTTGCGCCGAATAGGTTAGAAACTGGTTTCCAAATCTGAACCCTTGACCGGTATTAGTGGTCTAGGGGCGTGTCCCTCATCTGGAAATTATAGACTTTCGGCCTGGTACCCTTGCCCGTTTCCATATGGAACGGGGTTCTGGAACCAAAGGTCGTCCAGAGCCCCCGGCCCTTCCAGCCGCCGTCCGGATCGTCGATCCGTCCGTCAACACCCTTTACGAAGAAGCCGGTCGGATAAGGAACACGAAGGGTGAGAATTTCCTCATTCACCAGCGCGAGAAGCGATTCGGAAGCATTACCGATAACGATGGGAACATCATTGCCAACACCGAGCGTGTTGTGCTGATCGACCCAGGTGTAATAGCTGGTCTCACCGCTGCCCGGCACGTCCTGAATGTTCTTATATTGCGGTCCTGGGATTTCATAGAAAGCCCAGCCTTCGGGACAATGCCTTCCCGTAGCTTCCGGCCCATTGAGCGATCCCGTACACTTACGGACATCGAAACTCGCAATGTGCCCGCTCTGCACGCCCGCCCAATTCACGCCATTGCGATCAATATCCGCACCGCGAATAGAATGCGCTCTCACTTCCGCGTTCTCGTCGAAATACGGCATTTCATAATACTGCGCGATTGAAGTTGCGGGCGGGTTGTCGCCAGGAATCACGCGGACAAAGCCGCTGGGAAAATCCATGACCGAGCCCCAAACCGAACCATCGGCCGGGCTGTAGGAAACCGAGTAGTTGCCGACATCGATCATCTTGTCACGCGTGGGATCAATGGGATCGTTAAAGCCCACCGGATCGGCATCACGCACGCCGTTACCATTGGTATCGAGCACGAAACTAGTCCAGCCTTGTGCAGTCTCTTGATCGCCGGTCTCCTCGTAAAGGGCGAGGTTGAACCAGCCCATTTCACGCGCACCACCGGAAAACCACATCGTATTATTGGCGTCCTCGGCAAAGGAGATGTGATGGGTGCCAAAACAGGTCTGCATAAGATCCCACTCATCGGTGCGGGGGTCATAGAGCGCAAGATCGCGTCCCGAATTATCGATTGGAAATAATTGCGCGGACGGGTGATCCGATCCTGCGCGGCAAAAATCGGGATTGCCCGCTGCCTTGGTACGCGAGGTGAACCAAACGCGGCCAAGATGATCCATCATCGGGTTATGCGAGTCGGTGTGGGAATCCCAAATCGGCTCCATCCCCCAGAAGGGCGACGCCGCAAAGATGGAATCGTCACGCGAGGTATGCATTCCAGGCTCGGCCTGCGGCACGGTCGTGTAGCTGACTTGGTGACTCATCGGATCGAGAATGGGGATTTCATCAGTACTCCATTCCGGCGAACCATAGAGCTTGCCATAGGTATTGACGGTCGGATCACGACGGTCGCTGGAGACTGTGTCATGGAGATAGGTCGTTGGTTCCGCCCAATCCCATTGTGTGACGACAAGGTTGCGCTCCATGCCCTGCGGGCGCGGCGGTTGCTCAAACGGGAGCTCGCCGGCCGCGACGCGGTCGGTCCAGCTGGCGTATTCTTGGATCGCACGGCTTACACCGAGCATAGGAAGGCGATTGACCATTGACGCGCTCGCCTGCCCCGCCTGAATACGCCTCATCCAAGCATCAGCAGAACTTTCGAACTCACCAAGCTCGGCGGAGATTTCGCGCATCGCTTTGTTGCCCCATTGATGGCAGGAGCCGCAGCCGGTCGTCTGAATCTGATGAAGCCATTCGGCCTGGGTCTCCATCTCCTCGCTAATGCCGTTACCCGCATCGCCGGTTCCGGGAAACTCATTGGCTTCGGGAATTTCAAGCAAAGTCATCCAGTAGAGCGCGGGATAAATTTCTGCTGCCGCAGCTGCGCTGGGCGCTACCACCTGTTCTAGATCGACGTGACTGCCTGGCGTTGCCGTTGTTGCTACAGAATCGGAATTGCCATAGGCCCGCGCCCAAACCTGGAAATTGGCGTCGGGCAGGTCTGGGATCAAATAGCGGCCTTCATCGTCGGTGATCACCGTGCGGATAAATTTCGTCGGAAGATCGTCGGTTTCGGCGATGACCCAAGCGCCCGCCTCCGGTCCGTTGGGGCCCATGACCACACCGGCGATGTCGTCGGCGTCCATCATGATGTTAGCGCCCCCGCCCCCAGCCATGTCCGTGTCCTGCTGAGTGAAGTAGTAAGCGCCTGCGCCCAAAATGATGAGCCCGCCAATTAGTACTGAAGTCCGCATTGTCCCGCCTCCAAAACGATAGGTGATGGTCAGTCCTGCGTGGCGCGTGGCGCCCGCAACCCCCGAAATATTAATTGGTTGCAAGTGTAACGAATTCAGCCTTTGCTGCAAACACCCCTAAACTCGGAAACCACGCCCCGGGCCGCCGTTTTTGGATGAAGCGCAAACGATTGAGAAACAATGGAAAAGAGCCCTTTGCGGGGAAATACGGGCACCTTACCTTCCCCTGTCGACTTACCATAGCCTTGCGCGCAAGACCGCGATAGCATCGCGGCAGATCGCCAGGGGAGGGCAGCAAGTGACCAAGAAATTTGCGATTAAGGGATTTTTCGCAGGATTGATTCTGCTTTGCATCGCTGTGCCGGCTGCCGCACAGCCTGATGTCGAAGGCAAAATTTCGGGTTATTGGGATCGCGGCGCCACCGCCGGAACTCCGTTTCTGCCGCTAGGCGATGCGCCCGCGCCGGTTTTGCGCTTGGAGGGCAGCAGAGGCGAGGGCGGCACCCAGCATGGCGATCCCAGTGCACCGATCCTGCAGCCTTGGGCCGCCGAAGTCATAAGAAAGCGCAACGAAGACGATCGGGCCGGCGTCTTTCAATCCGAGGCCAAGGAATCATGCAGCCCGATGGGCGTACCGCATGTTCTTCAGTTCAACGGGCCGCTCAAAGTGCTGGTCACCGAGGACATGGTCATCTTCTTGTTTATGCGAGGCATGCTTCCGCGCTTCGTCTACCTAAATGAAAAGCATCCCGAAGATTGGCGGCCGAGGCATTACGGTCATTCGGTGGGACATTTCGAAGGCGATACGCTGGTGGTCGACACCATAGGACTCACTGACGTAACGCCGACAGATTTGTTCGGCACGCCGCACACCGAACAAATCCATGTCGTTGAGCGTTATCGCGCGCTCGAAGACAACGAGACCTTGCGCGTCGAAATCACTGTAGAAGACCCTGGCGCGTTCACCGCGCCTTGGTCCAGTGCCGCGGAATATTACGCGCCGCGCGAGCCTTATAGCGAAACTGTGTGCATGGAGAATAATCGCCTCCCAGACGGGAGCCTTGTTCCCGGTCCGCGCGACAACACGCCTGACTTTTAATTCGTGATTAGCGTTTAGTTTTCGAGCCCCAAATTTCCCGGTAATGCGAACACATAAACCGCATTGCTGCCGTCGATGGCATCGACGCCGGGCGTGACCACAAGATTTGCATAGCCGCCGCGCCGGCCGCCGCCTGCCGTGACCGCAATATATTGAACGCCATTCACCTCATAGGAAAAGGCGTGACCTTGGGCTTGCGAGGCCAAGCGCGTGCGCCACAGCACTTCACCCGTTTCCTGGTCAAGCGCACGGAGATAGCGATCGAACCCGCCGGTCAGCAACAAACCGCCTGCTGTGAGCGAAGTCGGCGAATAGGTAAGGGCACGATTGTTCCACTTCCAAAGGGTTTCGCCTGTGGTGGCATCGATGGCATGGACCGTGCCGCCAAACTCGGCACCCGGCGCTAATCTACGGGTCTGGGCCACATTATAATTTTCCCCGCGCTGTCGCGGCGTCGCCAGCGGCGTCGATTGCTGGCACACGTTGATATAGGGAATGAAGAAAGTGTTCGTTTCGGGATTGTAAGAAGAAGGCGGCCAATCGCGTCCACCCGAATGCGATGGACACCAGTCGACCGGCTCGCCGAATGTCGCGAGAATCTTATCTTCGTCGACCGTTACGACTCCTTTTTCGTCAATCGATTCGATGAGCGTTTGCGCGCTGGTATCGCGCGCCCAAAGAAATTCACCATCCTCCGCGTCCAACGCCCACATCGTGCCGGTCTTACAAGGCACGCCGAGGAGCACCCTCCGGTCGGTGCCTTGCGCGCCGGGACCAACACTTAACATCTCATCCGCGTTGGGATTCACATCGGTCGTTACCGGCATCATCTCGAAAGTGCATTCCTGATCCCAATTGTCGCGCGGAAGAACCTGATGCGCCCATACGACTTCACCCGTACGTGGCCGCACGGCGAAACGCGTATTTGTTCCGAAAATTGTCGCGCCGGGCTGGTTGCGTTCAGTTTCGGAGCCCGGACAAATACCGCTCGATCCGTAATGCACTAGATTGGTTTGAGGATCGTAGGAGATTTGCCCCCAAACACCGGTGCACCAGCGATCTCCATAGGCTCTGCCGCCCCAGGTTTCGTCCCCTGGCTCACCCGGACGCGGGATGACCGCATTGCGCCATAATTCTTTGCCGGTCTCGACGTCGTGGCCGGTGACATAGCAAGAACGGATTGCTTGCTGGCAAGTGCTGCCCGCGACAACGACGCCATTGGCCACCACCGGCCCGGTTGAGTTGGTAATGCCTTCGTCCTGACCGCCGCGGTCCGCCTCCCAGATTTGGGCGCCGGTCGTAGCATCGAGCGCAACGACGTGATTGTCCCAGGATACGAAAAAGAGCCTGTCGTCATAGAGCGAGATACCGCGCTTGCGCTCGCCATAATGCATTATCGATTCCATCTCGGGCAGTTCGCGGCGATGCTCCCAGATCAAATCTCCATTGGAAGCGTCCAGCGCCTGAATGACATCGAAAGGATTAGGCACGAACATTACGCCGTCATGCACAAGCGGCGCGCTTTGATTGATCCCCGGTTCCATCGCACGGGCCCAGATAAGCTGGAGGCTACCGACATTTTCGCGGGTGATTTGGCTGAGCGGGCTGAAGCGATAGTTCATCACATTGCGGCCATAGGAGAGCCAATCGCCTGGGGCTGGGTCCGCCAGCATTGCGTCGGTGACCGGCGCGTAATTCTCGATCACGCCCTGGCTCAGAGCCGGCGACGCGTATGTTCCCAACATCAATATTGGCGCCACAACCAGCGCCCCCGCCACCTTCACGAAGTCGAAATATCTCACCCGGGCCTCCCTTAAGCAGTGACGCCTCCAGCTGCACGGCGTCCGCGACATCAATTATAGCAAGATCGTCGCGCGTGCCATGATTTATCAATATTTTTAGAGACGTTTGCGGCCCTAGAATCGAGCCTCTTTGAGGACACTATGTCTATGGGCGGCCTTTCGTTACATTGTGTGCACGAAAATAGGCCGCAAGGAGACAAGCCGTGAGAAGAAGGTTTCTTGTCATCAGCGCAGCAATCATGGGCGCGAGCGTATTTATGGCGCTGCCAATCGTTGCACAAGCGCAAACAAATATTGAAATCGAAGAATGGGAGGTGCCGTGGGGCGGCGGCCCGCGCGATCCTTTCGTCGAAAACTCAAATTCGATTTGGTTCGTTGGCCAGGGCGGACATTATCTTGGCCATCTCGAAGTGGCCTCGGGCGAATTCAGCAAAGTGGATTTGCCGCGCGGAACCGGCCCACACAACACCATCGTCGCCGATGACGGCAAGGTTTGGTACACGGGCAACCGTGTCGGCTCCATCGGATATTACGACCCTTCAAACGGCGAGCTCACCGTAATCGACATGCCCGACCCTGCGGCGCGTGATCCGCACACTTTGGTGTTTGATGATGCGGGCGATATCTGGTTCACAGTGCAGGGCGGAAATTTTTTCGGCAAGCTCGATACCGAAACACACGACATTGAGCTTGTTGAATCCAAAACGCGCCGCTCGCTCCCCTACGGTATCAAGATCGCAGCAGATGGCGTCGTGTGGTCGGTGCTTTTGGGGACAAACAAGCTCGCGCGGGTCGATCCTGAAACGATGGAGATCAGCGAAATCACCTTGCCGCGCGCGGGTACGCGTCCACGCCGCATCGAAATCACCTCGGACGGTCGCATTTGGTATGTCGATTATTCGGGTGGCTATCTCGGCGCCTATAATCCGAGCAATAGCGAAATCAAAGAGTGGGAGGTGCCGGGTGGTGGACGTGCTGCGCCCTATGGCATGGCCGTGGACTCATCAGATCGCATTTGGTTCGTGCACCGCGACGGGGCGCCGGGACAATTCACAGGTTTCGATTCCAAAACCGAAAGTTTCATCGGCTCGGCTCAGATTCCCTCTTTTGCCGATGTGCGCGGAGGCGCCGTGCGCCATATGGATTACGATCCCGCAACGGGCGCGATCTGGTTCGGAGCCGATACTGGTACGATTGGACGGGCCATCGTCACACCGCGCTAAGGCGCAAAGACTTAAAAAAGAAGGCGCTCGGTGAGCGCCTTCTTTAGCTCTTTATCTGATTTACGGCGTTATTTCGCCAATGGATCTGGGCGCAGCTGGAAATGGGCGACAAGCGGCTTGGTCCCTGCCCCGCCTTCGATCAGCCACGGCGTGCGGTCGCCATTGGCCATCCACAGCCCACGGCCCTTCCAGCCGGCGTCGGGATCATCGATGCGTCCGTCAAAACCCTTCGAAAACCAGCCCAGCGGGTAGGGAACGCGCAGCATTACCATCTCGCCATCCACGAGGGCTGCAATGCCGTCATTGAGATTGGCGGTCGACATCGGCACGTCTTCGCCGAGGCCAAACGTGTTGTGCTGATCGACCCAGGAATAATAGCTCGACTCCGCGCTGTTCTCGCCGATGCCGCGAAAGCCCGGGCCGGGATATTGATAGAAGGCCCAGCCTTCCGGGCAATGATCGCCGGTTGCCTCAGGGCCGTTCAGCGGTCCGGTACATAGTCTGCGGTCGAAGCTTGCCAAATGCCCGCTCGATGCCGACACCCAAACGACACCGTTCTTATCGATGTCGCCGCCGCGCAATCCGAAACCTTCTTGGGGCAGATTATAAACCTCGGCAATCGCCGTTTCGGGTGGATTGGGGCCTGGATCGATCCTTGCTACGCCCGCTGTTCCGCCGAACACGCCAACCGTTCCCCAGATGGAACCATCGGCGGGATTAGGCATGACGGCATAGAAGCCGCCATTGATGCGCTTATCCATTGTCGGATCCACCGGATCATTCGGTTCGACATAGGCGTCGCGCTGGCCATTGCCGTTGGTGTCGAGAATAAACGCCGTCCAACCTTGCGAGGCCGCCGCGTCGCCGGTCTCGTCGAACATCTTGGTGTTAAGCCATCCGACTACCTGCCCGCCGCCGCTCGTCCACAACGTATCGTTTTCATCGTAGCCGAACTGCAAATGATGATTGGAAAAGCAAACATCGACATATTCGTATTCGAGCGTATTCGGATCGAAAACGGTGATGCGCCGGCCAGCACCCTCCAACGGGAATAGCTGGGCTGAGGGATGATCGGAACCCGCCTTACAGAATGCCGAATTATCCCGCTCTTTAAATTGCGCTGAGAGCCAAGCGCGGCCATCGCGCCCAAACATCGCATTGTGATTGAAAACCTTCGAATCCCACAATGGCTCGTCGCCCCAATAGGGTGAGGCCATAAGCGGCGGATCTCCTTCGGCAACCGGCGCACCTTCCTCTGTCGGCGCGCGGAAAACCGTCGCGGTATTGTTCACCGGATCCAAGAGCGGCAGATTGTCGGAGCTCAGTTCCGGCGAGCCGATGAGCAGCCCATAGGCATTGACCGTGGGATCGCGCTTATCCGTGGAAATCGCGTCGTGGAGATAATGTTGCTCGTCCATCCAATCGCGGATGGTGATGACGATATTACGCTCGACGCCTTGGGGACGCTCAGGCTTAGCAAATGGAAGCTCGCCCGCGGCAACGGCATCGGTCCAGTTGCCGAGATCTTCGAGCGGTGCACCGCCAAGTGCACCTGCCATTTGCCGCATCATCTGACCGCCCGCCTGACCGGATTGAATACGGCGTATCCAAGCTTCGGAGCCGTGGAGGTCGCCGAGCGATTCGGGCATGGTCCGGGTCGACAATTGGCCAAGCTGATGGCAGCCGACGCAGCCATTACTCTTCATCCGCGCCTGATAGCTCTCATAGCTGGTATTTTCAGGGATAAGCTCGTTAGCCTCGAACTCTTCACGCGTCGGCATGTTGAGCATCGAATACCAATAGATCGCGGGATAATAATGCGCCGCTTCGGCTTCGCTGGCCGCTGGAATTGCCATGATGTTCACATTACTGCCTGGCGTGCTAACCGCCTTCGCAGAATCGGAAAGGCCATAACCGCGCGCCCAAACATCATAATTTGCCTCGGGCAAATCGGGCAGCACATAGCGGCCTTCATCATCGGTCACGACGATCTTGATGTAGCGCACATCCAGATCATTGGTCTCTGCGATGACCCAGACACCGGCTTCGGGTCCGTTAGGTCCGCTTACGACGCCACCAATATCGTCCGCATCGATCGCAACGGCATCGCCACCGCCGCCGGCCATGCCGCCGCCGGCCATGCCTCCTTGCGTGGCATACCAAATGCCGCCGCCTACAAGGATCGCACCACCGATAAGATATAAGGATTTGCTCATTGCCCGCCTCCGGAAAATCGTTAGCTGCAAGTAGCAGCTTTTCACGTGAAATGTGAGATCATATTTTTGCGATTTGAAGCATCACATCATCAAAATGGTACGATTTTTGGCGGCTCGGCCCCCAAGAACCGCTGTGGTTCCAAGAAATTACCAAATAACCACTCCAAAAACTCCGCCATATGGAGCTTGGCGTGAACCGGCTTAAGCCTGGGCTTCAAGCGCCTTGCGCCGGCTCTTGATAAAAATTCTACGCAACATCGGCGCGAACGCCTCGAGCGGCATGGCGTCAAAACTCGGATCGAATGCGCATTGATCGAACGCTTCACAAAAATGCGCCGTTTGCTCGAAACAAGGATGCCCGCGGAACCGTTCCCGCGCGTTCCGGTCGCCACCAAAATATTGATAGAAATAATAGCCTTCAAAAATATTGTGACGAGAGATCATCCAGTGGTTTTGCGGTGAAACGAAACGCTTCAATATGGAGGCAGCAACCGCCGCATGATCGTGCGGTCCTATCGTGTAGCCGATATCATGAAGCAGGGCGCACACCACATATTCTTCGTCCATGCCGGCGCCATGGGCGAGTGTCGCCGATTGAAGCGAATGGGCGAGGCGGTCGATTGGAAATCCCCAATGCTCGCCTTCCAACTGTTTAAGATGTAGCAAAATACGATCGGGCAGAGCTTGGTTATATACCTTCTTCGCAACCGAGATTTTAGCCCAATCCTCAGGCGTACCTTCAATCATCGCGCCAAAACTTGCGCGCTCTTCCGTCACATCATTTGCCATGCGCTTATCCGTGAATTTTTACAATCATACAAGAAGCCGGAGGGACCGTAAAACCAGGAGACAGAATGAGTTTGCACCATTAGACATGGGCAAAGAAAGAGACGAACGGCGAACCGGTATGCGGGCCCTTAGCGACAAGACACTCCTGGAATGTGCACTGGTTTCAGAGCGCAACTATTTTGAGCTCGCGGCCAATATACGCTCTGGCGATAACTATTTCTTCGCGACTATTCCAGGTCTGGAGACCCTGCCGGGAGCGGCTGCGTGTATTCTCGACAGCGAGAAACTGATTTCGCGCAAGCAATCTGACGCAATCATTACCAATACGATTAGCGAAGTCGAAGACGCGTTCAAATGTGCCGGTGCAACTACTGCACGGATTTACATTAACGAGACTGAGTAAAAAAAATCCGTCTGATGAAAGAGAAGGGCTACCGTCGGCGGGCCGAACTCATTCACGCCTTTGACCTCGTTCCGAGCTATCTAGACGACCAGAGCCATTCCAACTGGATGAAAGTTTCATCCGACAGCGATTGGAAAAAAAGGTGGAAATTCAGACCCCCGCGTCCAAGGCAAGCGACGGATACGCATCAAACCCCGAACAATGGATTTCTCTCGAACGGCAGAAGGCAAAGACCGGCAAGATCGATTTTTGGATTTACGCTTTGAGTGGACAAACAGATGAACGCGCGATTGCAACTACGGGACTTATGCGCTGCGCGGATGGCGTGATGAGAATTAAGAATTACTTTGTTCGATCTGATGTTCGCCGCAAAGGTATCGGCAAGATGGCTCTACAGCACCTCTTGCGCCTGTTGGCGTGTGAGGGCGAAAGTGCCGTTGTCGTTCTTTCGGTCGAGGGTTCTGCGGGTCAGCGTTTTTATCAATCCGCCGGTGCGCGGGAGATTGGCCGCATCTTCGAATGCTCGCGCGCGATGTTATGAGGACTGTTCTAACCACCATGCGTATCGATCAAACAGGAAAATCACTGGAAGCTATCGTCGACGCCTACCGTTCGCTTGGCGTAATTGCGATCAGAAATTTCTTCTCCCCTCCGCGCACTAGAGAATTGGCAAAGCAGGCTGACGATCTGCTCGCCAAATATAGTGACGGCCAATTAGATTCTGCCCGGATTGCCTATCGTCCCGCAATCAATGGCGGCCGGATTTTTGAGCGCTTCGACCCGGTGTGCGACATTGCTCCTGCATATGAAGCGGTCGCAAACGAGCCGCGCATAGTCGAGCTGGCCGAAGGGCTCATTGGAGGCAAATCGTTCTTGCTGAAAGACAAACTTCTCTACAAGCTCCAAGGCGACAAAGGTTATGCGCTTCAGCAGGATTATTCCTATTACGATTTGAGCGAAGAACACAAAGACCAGGTTGCAACGATCGCGATCGCAATTGACGATGTTTCGCAAGAGGATGGCGGTTTGACGTTTGCCGTAGGCTGCCATGACGAGATTCAGCCAGCGCCGCTAGAACACCCTAAAGATGTCGATCCATCAGCAATAACCGGCGCAAAGATATGGGAGGCGGTTATTTCAAAGGGAAGCCTTATCGCGTTTCATGGCTTGACGCCGCATAGCAGCGGAGCAAACCGCTCTCCCAATGCACGCCGTGTTCTTTATCTAACCTATTCCCTTCGAGAATTTAGCCATCTTCGCAAGAGATATTACGAGATGCGGGTAGCAGCGTCGCGCTCATAGCGCGTTTATCGCTGCAAGTAATTCTTCGTCCAACAAACCGGGAAGTGCCGGCACAATGCATTTCGTCGCGTTGTTCATGACAAGATCGTGTACTTCTGAAGTCAATTCTTCCTGTTGGGCAATTATTGCTAATTCGTAGCTTGTGTGCGGCACACCATATTTCGCGATCTCCAGCACTGTGCTGCTTACCACCAGGGCCTCGCAGGTTGCGTCGAGCAGCAATCCTAAAATTCGCGCGGGCAATTCCGCGTTGCCGGCGAAACGTCTTTGGCCGGCAAGAAATGTCTCCGTAGAGTTGGTCCGACCAACGCGTTTGCCACCCGCGCTCAAATGCTTGGAGATTTGATCGGCCAGTTTATCCGCTCCACCGACGACAAGGATGCTGGGTATGCGGCCATCCTCGGCACGAGGAAACTTCGTACGCATCACCACGAGCGCCAAATCGTTGCCGGTCCCAGGATTGGGATTCACTTCGATAATCGCACAAGGAATTTCAGTCCAAGATTTTGTAATGTCGGGTGTAATAAAGTCGACACCTGCCGCATCAAGGTGAAAATTCTGAGCAACCGCTTCAGCCATCGCAACATTGTCGTTGTGAACAATATCCGTAACGTCTTCACGGTGCCCACCTGTCTTCAAATTTGAGGTCCCTGAAAGACGCAAAGACTTTCCCTGGGGCGGGCGGTCTTGCGGTGCAAAGCCTTGTTTGCGCAACAAAGCGATCATCCTGTCGTCAATCGTCAATTCGTAGACGTAGTCCCCTGCAGCTTTCGCCTCGCGGCGTCGGACATTGTCCTCTGCAATGATTTCCGCGATCGAGTGTTCACCATCCCCGGTGATACTTGCCGGTACGAGCCGGCTTACCCGAAGCATCTTCCCACCAAAGACATTAAGCCGGTATTCGTCGCCCGGCACAAAGCGTTCAACAATTACGCCACCGCTTTGTGACAGACGCGACGCGGTCGCGGATGCACGTTCGAGTTCTGCGTCGTTTTCAATTCCGACGGACACCCCCATCGCGCCGTTGCGGTCGAGCGGTTTTACGACTAACGGAGCACCTAATCTCGCCGCTGTGCGCCGCACGGCGGCTAAGTTTCGCACAACCTCGTGTTCGACACTGGGATAGCCGAGCCGCTTTATGAGCCAATTGCTGTCGGCCTTGCTCTGCGCAAGCTTATAGCCGGTGACTGAATCTCTTTCGTTGGTTGCCTCGGAGTAGCGCACGCTCCGCGCGCCTTGGCCGTAGGAAAGAGCATTTGTCCCCGGTGCCAGCTCGTAAACCGGTATTCCGCAGGTTTTCGCGGCCATAATACTAGGCGGAGGAAACCGTTCCGAACCGATATGTGTGCGCGAGCTGGCCAAGCTGGCCGAATAGCGGCGTCACCCGCGATATGTCGGCGGACGGGTCTGCTGCCCGAGCGAACACAGCGTTTGCGATTTCTACGGCCGCCCGGACCGCAAATCGCCCTTTCGACGCGTTGAAGAAGCCCACGGCAATTCGGACCAAGCCACTTTCATTTTGCGATACGTCGGAGGATAGGCCCTGCGGCTGGTTGGTTTCCTGCCAAGAAAGTGCAAGCGCCGCAGCTAGGCCGGGATAGTCAATTGCCTCGCCGACCAATGCGATTGGGGCAGGCCCGGAAATGTTGAGTATTTCGCCAAGCAGCATTTTCACTCGGGCGAGCGCCAAGGACGCGGAATAGGGATTCGGAAATTCTGCGATAGCAGCCGCAAACGGAACAATGAGGTTAGGTCCCTCATAGAGGCTTATCGCGATCTCTTGTCCGCTCGACATCCATTGCTCCGCACGGCAATACCGCTATGCTAACCCCGGGGAGGCAAGCACCTCAGCGTGGCACTTGTTCCCGCTTTTTTTTCATAGCCCAATTCATTTTTTTGTCAGGCTACCGTCACTATTGCGGAAAGGCTATTGCGGCGGCGGAGCACCGTCATCGCGCACTTGGCTTAAATCCGACATGCGGCAAACCCAATTGCCGTTTGTTTCCTGGTAGCACGCGCCGGAAGCTTCCTCCTCTAGGAAGGTTTCGCAGCTTGTGCCTTCATTCGTGCCGTCCAGCACATGGCAGTTATAGCGCAAAAGGCTTCCGCTGATCGGGTAGATCAAAGCGCTTGTGTCAATGTTGTCGTAATAGTCACGCTGCGGATCGTGCGCGCGGCCTTCGCCCGAAATTTCCGCGGTCATATTCTCAGCAAGATAGAGCCGGCCATCGCCGATCCCTTCCATGGTGCAACGAAGGTGATAGAGGAGCTGCTCTTCATCAAGAGGACCTTCAGCCGGCTGGGTACGGTCTGGGCAAATCACGGGCGGGCGCGCGCCATATTCCGTACCGATTCCTTGTTGTGCGGCGGCGCTAAGCGAATAAGCGACAAACGCGAATGCACTGAACGTAAGCCCAATTACGAGATTTCCCGTGGAATACTTCATCAATTTCTCCAGTCCTTTTCGGCCAGAGCATATTCAGCTCTGGGGCCCCTGCTCCACCTGCAGCGTAACCCAGTCTCGGGGCTGCCCGCAACGAAGGGGGAATTTCCGCCCAGCGCTCTATTCCGTTTCGGGAATTTCGCCGAGGGTCGTACCGTCCTCACGCACGAGATAGCCCAGTTGGGCGCCATAAGACCCATCTTTCAATTGCCAGACATGGGCTTCTCTCCAGATTCGCCTACTCGCTTGCTACACGCGGATAGCGATTTTTTCTTCGAATTCATAGTGTTCGTACCAAATCTCACTAAGGCAGTTTTGGGCGATCGCATTCTGGCGTGTGCTCGACCAGGCCGCGGCGAACAAGCTTTTCCCAGGCCTCTTCAGCGTCATCACAAAATGTAAATAGCTCCATATCTTCAGGGGCGTTGTCACGTTATTGAACGGTAGTAACGAGAATTTAGCACGGAGGTCCTACTCAAACGGCAGCGGTGGCGGTTTGCCACAGGCCCATTGCGTGGTTGCGAAACCGGCGCAATGTTTTTCGGGAAATCAGATGACGTTGGACGTTGAAGGTGTTGTAGACGGTGGCGTGGGTAGAGAGAAATTGCTGCGCTGATCGAGCCGATTTGAAACGTTGCATTCGTCGTTCACGTTGCCGGACCGGCAAGTGAGAATTCTCCGCCCGGTTGTTCTTCCTGCCACCAAAATCATGGTGCTTTGTAAGGCCTAAATCCTTCAGAGCAGCACCATAAGATGGCAGTTTGTCTGTGACGAAGGCATCAGGGACAAACCTTTGCTTTTTCAACAGTTTACGCATCAACTTAAGCGCTGCATTCTTGTTTCTGCGTGACTGAACAAGGATATCCAGCACTTCGCCTTCGCTATCGACAGCACGCCATAGATACATCCGCTTTCCTGCGATGGACACGAACACCTCATCGAGGTGCCACCGGGCGTCTGGTCGAGGGCGCGTTGTCCTCAGTCTCCGGGCGTAGGCCTGTCCAAACTTCAATGCCCAGCGCCGCACCGTTTCGTAAGAAACATCTATACCACGTTCGACAAGCAGATCTTCGACGTCTCGGTAGCTGAGGGGAAACCGGTAATACAGCCAGACGGCGTGCTGAATGATCACCGGTGGAAATCGGTATCGGGCATAGGAGATTTTCTGCATCTAGCGACATTAAAGCGCCATCAGCAGCAGGTCACCCTGTTAATGTGACAGCACCGTTATCATAGCAATTTCCCTTACCGCTCATTGAGGCGAGGAAACCGAGTTCACCGAGGCGCGCCTGGTATGCGTCTGAGCAGTACTGGCTTCCCCGATCGCTATGGTGGATCACACCGGCGCCAGGTTGGCGCAGCCCGATAGCACGGTTAAGCGCCCTGAGCGGCAGGTCGCTGGTCATGCGAGCGCCCACGGCCCAGCCGATGACGCGCCGGGAGTAGAGGTCGAGCATGACGGCCAGGTACAGCCAGCCCTGTGCCGTCCAGATATAGCTGATGTCGGCAGCCCATTTCTCGTTGGGTGCCTCGGCGGAGAAGTTCTGGTCGAGAAGGTTCGATGCGACGGCCTTGTTGTGCTGGCTGTCCGTCGTCTTTTTGAACTTCTGTTTCCGTTTTGGAGACAACCCATTTCCCCGCATCAGCCGAGCCACCCTATGGCGTCCAACCTCGATCCCATTCTCGGCAAGCTCGTGATGGACCCGCTCTGCACCGTAGCTCTCGCGGCTGCGCCGAAAGGCTGCCCGGACATGGGCGAGTAGAACCATGTCATCGAGCTGTCGCTGGCTTGGGCCGCGATTGCGCCAAGCGTAGAAGCCTGAGACGCTGACCTGCAGCAGCCTGCACAGGCGGAATATCGGCATCGCCAACCCGGCCCTCTCCGCGTCGATGAACCGGAACCTCATCGACTTTCCCTGGCGAAGAAGGCCAGCGCTTTTTTTAGGAGATCACGTTCCTGACGGGCCAGATCACGCTCTCGGCGTTGACGGGTAATCTCCTTCGCTGCATCCTCATGCGGACCGGAAAGCAAATCCTCCTCACGCAATTCTGCGACCCAGCGGCCGAGCGCGCTGACGCTGATCCCAAGATCTCCTGCTATCTGCCGCTGCCTGCGCCCGCTCGTCTGTAAAAGACGGACGGCTTCTTCCTTGAAGGCCCGATCAAACCGCCGGCCCTTGTTCCCATTCTGCTTCGACATTTGCACCTCCTGCGATCAAAATCCTATCGCAGGACGTCTCCACTTTCGTCAGCAGGGTCCAATAAGGCGGCTGAAGCGAGAGCTGGCGCGTGTCACCGAGGAGCGTGACATCCTAAAAAAAGCCACCGCGTATTTTGCCAAGGATGCAAAGTGAAGTACGCGTTCGTTGCCAAGCATCGCCCGCTGTTCTCGGTGCGGGCGATGTGCCGGTGCCTGCGCATCCAACCGAGCGGCTTCTATGCCTGGCTGAAGAACCCGCTGAGCAAGCGAGCAAGGGAAGATGCTCGCCAGACGGAGCTCATCCGCGAGGCCTGGAAGGACAGCGGCAAGGTGTATGGCTATCGCAAGCTGCACGATGACCTACTCGACCAGGGCGAGGCGTGCTGCCCGAACCGCGTCGCACGTCTGGCCAGCCTGGCAGGCATCAAGGCCCAGATCGGCTACAAGCGCCGGCCGGGCAGCTATGGCGGCAAACCATCATTGGTCGTCGACAACACACTGGACCGGCGGTTTGATGTGGAGGCACCGGACAGGGTCTGGGTGACAGATATTACTTACATCAGGACGCTGGAAGGCTTCGCTTATCTGGCGGTTGTGATCGATCTCTATTCTCGCCGTGTCGTAGGCTGGTCCATGCAAAGCCGTCAGACAACGGACATGGTCCTGCAGGCTCTGCTCATGGCCGTCTGGCGTCGGAAGCCGAAGAGCAAGGTGCTGATTCACTCGGACCAGGGTTCCCAGTTCACCAGCATGGACTGGGCATCATTCCTCAAGCATCACAATCTGGAGCACTCGATGAGCCGACGCGGAAACTGTCATGACAATGCTGTCGCGGAGAGCTTCTTCAACCTGCTCAAGCGCGAACGGATACAGCGCAGGACTTACGGGACCCGAGCCGAAGCCAGGCGGGATGTGTTCGACTATATCGAAATGTTCTACAACCCGACGCGAAAGCATGTGAGGAACGGGATGCTGTCACCCGTCGAGTTCGAACGGCAGCAGAAAATGAAAACCGAAGGCGTCTAGAAAACTCGGGGCTATTCAGTTGGTGGTTGAAATGGTTGTGGATCGAAGCATGGACGGAGGCGAATTTCTGCAGAGTTCTTACCTCCCTGAATTTGGCCATTGCAGCGCACTTACGAATGGATCAAGAGTTGGGGCATGCTGGAGGACGCTGCATCGCATCTCGATCTCGTCGATCTTAAAGTGATGCACTCAAAACAGGCCCACGTTACGACGGAACTGCTGCGCTAGAGGCATTGTCAGACTAAATCGGCTTGAGCCGGGAAGTAAGGTCTCCTAGCCTCCGGCGATGCACAATCCCTTCCGTTATTTCAATAGCTCGCCCGAGGTAATCCGCAGCGCAGTGATGCTGTATGTGAGGTTTCCGCTCTCCCTCAGGCAGGTCGAGGATCTTCTCAACGAACGGGGCATTGATGTCAGTTACGAAACGATACGATATTGGTGGAACCGCTTTGGCCCGTTGTTTGCCGCCGAGATCCGGAACCGCCGTATTCGCCATGGATCCGGCATTATCGGCCTGCTGGTCCGCCGCCTCGCCGAGGACTTCGCGCGGCGGGCGGAGCCGGCGGCCCGGCGGGTGTCCGCGGTGCTGTTCGTCCTCGTGCTTGCCCGCGCGATCTATCAGGAACGCGGCAACATCGTCACCTATTTCGCGCAGGCCGGGCTGGTTACCCTCGTCCTCAACCTGCTGATGATGGTCATCGCCTATCTCCTGGCGCGGACGTTCGCTACCGGCCCGAGCCAGCGGATCGCGATCTCGATCGAATGTGGGCTGCAGAACGGAACACTCGCCATCGCCGTCGCGGTGCTCCTGTTCGGCGGCGGACTCGCGACGGTGCCGGCGGCCACCTACAGCCTGATCATGTTCGCCACCGCGCTCGTCTACGTCGCGCTGCTGCGGCGCGGTTGAGGGCCGTCGCCGATCCGGGGCGCTGGAGCGGTTCCGAATTGATCGAGCCCGCTCAGGGGCATTGTCAGACTAAATGGGCTGGACCTGCAGAACCTTCAATTAAGGACCTCTGGGCTGCAAGTTGCCGCCATTCGGCCAGGGCGGCGGACCGGTCTTGCTTGAAAATGTCGCGACGGTTGAGATGGCGTTGGTGGTTGAAATGGTTGTGGATCGAAGCATGGACGGAGGCGAATTTCTGCAGAGTTCTTACCTCCCTGAATTTGGCCATTGCAGCGCACTTACGAATGGATCAAGGGTTGGGGCATGCTGGAGGACGCTGCATCGCATCTCGATCTCGTCGATCTTAAAGTGATGCACTCAAAACAGGCCCACGTTACGACGGAACTGCTGCGCTAGACACTACTCCGTGCAATAGCTCGCCGGCATCGGTTGGAAAAATCCAACCGTTGGCACGGCTCTGCCTGTTGGCGTGAAAGCCGTCTCTGAACTAACATCTTCTCAAGCCATTCACTGCGGAGCGGCTGCAATTACAGGAGGGCAACAATGAGCCTTATGCGGTATTTGGGCGCTTTGTTTACGGCGGTGCTGATCTTCTTTCTTGCGTCGCGCGCCGCGATCTCGTTCCCGAGTGTTTATCCGACAGGGACAACGATCTATCAGCCGGACAAAACATGGAGCGGGTATACATTATATAACGCGCCGGGCAGCGCGGGGGCCACATTGATCGACATGAATGGCAGCGAGGTAAGGCGCTGGGATGAATATTGGGGGCATCCGCCGAGAATTCTGCCCGGCGGTCACATCATGGGCGGCATCGGACAACGAGAACCCTATCAGGAAACAATCGCCCTTACCCAGCAAGACTGGGACGGCAACATCGTCTGGCAATATGACCGCGCCGAGCAAGTCCAGACCGAGGACGGCGAAACAATTTGGGCCTCAAGGCAACACCATGATTGGCAGCGTGAAGGGAGCCCGGCCGGCTATTTTGCGCCGTCTGGGCCTTTGCTTGACAGCGGACGTACCTTGGTACTTGGCCATAAGGAAGTGATGGTTCCGGAGATCAGCGACAAACGCTTGGAGGATGATTACATCTACGAGTTGTCGTGGGACGGACAGATTCTCTGGGACTGGTTGGCCAGCGAGCATGTCGACGAATTGGGATTTTCCGAAGATGCCCGCAATGCCATTTACCGTTCTGTTGGCTGGAGCGAGGCACAGCAGAGCGCCGACTGGCTACACCTAAACTCGATGTCTTATGTCGGTCCTAATCATTGGTATGACGAGGGCGACGGGCGCTTCCACCCTGACAACGTTATCATCAGCGCCCGGACCGCCAATATCGTCGCCATCATTGACCGGGCCGGCGCTATCGTATGGCGGATTGGTCCAGATTATCGCGTGTCGGAAGCGCAAAGCGAACTTGGTCAGATCAGCGGCCAGCATCATCCGCATATTATCCCGGTCGGTTTGCCGGGTGCCGGAAATTTAATGGTGTTCGACAATGGAGGCAGTGCCGGATACGGAGCGGGAAATCCAGGCGCTCCGAATGGCAGAAATGTCGTCACGCGGAATTATTCGCGCGTGCTTGAGATTAATCCTGTGACGCTTGAGAAGATTTGGGAGTACTCGATCCCGGGCGGAGCGAGCTTTCAGTTTTACAGTCCGAATGTGAGCGCGGCCCAGCGCTTGGCAAACGGAAACACCCTGATCACAGAGGGCGCTGCGGGCCGCATCTTTGAGGTTGGTGCCGAAAATGAAATCGTTTGGGAATATATTGTGCCTCATTTCGTGACGGAGAGCGGAAGGAACAATATATATCGGGCCTATCGCGTCCCTTATGATTGGATCCCGCAATTGCCGCGCCCAGAAGAAAGAGCAGTTGTTCCGCCTGCGCTCGCTGAGTTTCATATCACGCCTCAATAAAAAAGAAGCTATGAACGAAATCCCATTCGACGGTGGGAGCCGATAGACTGGACAGGGCGATTTCATAATGCAATTTCCGCACTCGATATTCCTTGGCGATCGGCCGGCCCCGGTTGGGCATTTAGATTCCGAATACTTCGTCTCAATCGGCACGGCATCGTCTTGATGGCAGGATCGGAGGGAGCGTGTTTTCGCGCAGCTTAAATCGTTCTGCTTCCGCCCCGGCAATCGGCATCGCAATGATGGCTACGATCTATGCTGGGCATTGTCAGACTAAATGGGCTGGAACTGCAGAACCTTCAATTGAGGACCTCTAGGCTGCAAGTTGCCGCCATTCGGCCAGAGCGGCGGACCGGTCTTGCTTGAAAATGTCGCGACGGTTGAGATGGCGTTGGTGGTTGAAGTGGTTGTGGATCGAAGCATGGACGGAGGCGAATTTCTGCAGGGTCCTAATATCTCTAAACCGTACCATTGCCCCTTCCCGCCTTCGAAAGGGCTGATGTGAGTTTTCCGCCCGGTTGTTGAGCCAGCGCCTGGTCTCTTGGCAACCCTCGTTGCCGATCACCTTCATCGCAGCCCGGTATGACTGTAGCCTATCCGTGACGATCGAAGCCGGCCGGCCATAACGCTTCATAGCCCGCCTCAGAAACCTAAGCGCGGCTTCACGATCCCGCCGTTTCGTGGCCAAAACCGCAAGAACTTCGCCTTCATGGTCAACGGCACGCCATAGATAACGGGTCTCGCCGTTGATGCGGACGAACACCTCATCAAGATGCCAGCGCCACAGTGAATAGGATCCATAACGAATACGGCGTTTCCGGATCTCGGCGGCAAACAGCGGACCAAAGCGGTTCCACCAGTACCGCACGGCATTGTCAGACTAAAATCGTATGTTAGAATTTTCCCGTTGTTGAGCCAGCTTCATCGCCCGTGCTTGTCCGGTCTAAGCCGGACAAAATCTTTTTTTGCGCCCTGCAATCCCCAAAAGGGGACAGGGAATGGCTACCAAGCAAATTTAATCTGACAATGCCCGCTGCAGAGCATTGTCAGACTAAAATCGAATGTTAGGATTTTCCCGTTGTTGAGCCAGCTTCATCGCCCGCGCTTGTCCGGTCTAAGCCAGACAAAACGTGTTTTTGTGCCCTAAAATCCACAAAAGGGAACAGGGAGAGACGACCAAGGAGATTTAATCTGACAATGCCCGAAAACAGCCTACAAGCAGTTAACTTGACAATACCCCGAATGATCACCGGTGGAAATCGGTATCTGGCGTAGGAAATTTTCTGCATCCAGCGACATTACTGCGCCATCAGCAGCAGGTCACCCTGTTAGTGTGACGACGCCAACGTGACAACGCCCCATGAAGTGCAGAGCCAGTATTTCGATGGGTAGAATGGAATCTGATTGACGCAGCGGGTTGATAACATGCGCACCATGCCCTCCTTGCTCTTCGTCCTGATCCTGTTCGGCAGGATCGACGTCGCGGCCGCCCAAGACGAGACGCTAACGCTCGATGAAATCGTCACGCTCAAGACCGTGGCATCGGCCGCACTTTCACCCAGCGGCGAACACATTGCCTATCTACTCAACGCGCCCCGCGTACCGTACGTCGACGAGGACGGGGGCGCCTACCGTGAATTGCACATCACCGATCTTGAGGGCAATTCCCGCGGATTCATTACCGGCGAGGTCAATGTTGGGCAGATCGCCTGGTCCATAGACGGCGAGACGGTCTACTACCTGGCCGAGCGGAACGATGATGATGAATTCCGGGCGTTGTACGGCATTCCGCTTACCGGCGGCGAGTCCCAGCGCCTCTATGCCCACGAAGCGAACATTCAGAGTTTTTCGCCTTCCCCCGACGGCCGGCACATCGCGTTTCTGGCCACGGACGGGAATCCGCCCGAGCGTGGCCAATTGGCGGACCTTGGATTCAGGGCCGTTGTATACGGCGAGTCCAGGCAGCCAACGCGGGTCTGGACACTGGATCTGGAGGCGGATGAGCCCGAAGCCGTCGCGGCCGAGTTGCCGGGATCGGCCAGCGGTTTTCATTGGGCACCGAACGGGGATCGCTACGTGGTCGCGCTGGCGCCCACGCCAAGCGTCGACGATTCATTCATGAGCCGGCGGTTTCACATCGTCGACGCGCAATCCGGCGAAGTGCTGAATCAGTTTGAGACGGTGGGCAAGCTCGGCGGCGCGGCCTGGTCGCCGGACGGTCGCCAGTTGGCCTACGTCGGCGCCGCGGATCTGAGCGACCCATCGCCCGGTCGGATCTTCATTGCCGCGGCCGATGGCGAGGGAAGCCACGAGCTGACACCCAGCTACCCCGGTCATGTCAATGCGCTTGAATGGCGCGACGCCGAGACGCTCTGGTATCGGGGCTCGCGCGGGGTGTGGAACGAGATCGGTGTGCTGGCCGTGGACGGCACATCGGTGCTTACCACCCCGCCGGAAGGCGATCCCATTGCACGTTCGCTCGATGCGGTGCCGGGATCAGACACGCTCGCGGTCATCGCGGACACGCCGGAGCACCCGCGCGAGCTCTACGCCTGGACAGAGCGCGACGGATATCGGCGCCTTACGGATTCCAATCCGATCCTGGCGGAACGGGTGCTTGCGTCCCAGGAGGCCGTCACCTATACGGCCCGGGATGGACTCGAACTTGAGGGCGTGCTGGTGAGGCCGTTGACGAGTGGGTCCGGCGAACGCCACCCGTTGGTCCTTGTTGTTCATGGCGGGCCCGAGGCGCACTACAGCAACGGCTGGATGTCGAGCTATTCGTCGCCGGCGCAGACGCTGGCTGGCAAGGGCTATGCCCTGTTCTATCCCAACTACCGGGCCAGCACAGGCCGAGGTGTGGAATTCTCGAAGCTCGACCATTTCGACCCGGCAGGCAAGGAATTCGACGATCTTGTCGACGCCAGGACACATTTCGTAGAGAGCGGCCTGGCGGATCCAGACCGCGTGGGCGTCACCGGCGGGTCGTATGGCGGGTACGCTACCATGTGGAGTGCCACGGCACTGAGCGAACACTTCGCCGCGGGCGTCGCCTTCGTCGGCATCTCAAACCTGATCTCCGAGGTCGTGTCTGGCGACATCCCGCGAGAGCTTTTCGAAGTGCATATGCGCTTCTGGCCTTGGGACGACTGGCAGCTTGCGCTGGAACGCAGCCCAGTGTTCCACGCCGGCAATTCGAAAACGCCGCTGCTGATCCTTGGCGGCGACAACGACACGCGCGTCAACCCGAGCCAGTCGCTGGAGCTATATCAGACGCTCAAGCTGCGCAGCGATACGCCAGTTCGACTGGTGATCTATCCTGGCGAGGGGCACGGCAACAGCCACGCCGCGGCACGACTCGATTACGCGATGCGCATGACGAGGTGGATGGACCACTATCTGATGGGCCCGGGTGGGGAACCGCCGGCGTATGAACTGGATCATGCAAGCCGGCTTGAGGAAATTAGGGACGGCGAGGAGTAGCTTCAGCGCTGAATTCAAGGTGTTGTCACGTTATTGAATGATCGTGCTGTGAATTGGCATAGAACTCAAGCTCAAGCGGCAGCGGTGGCGGTTTGCCACAGGCTCATTGCTTGGTTGCGAAACTGGCGCAATGTCTTTCGGGAAATCAGATGACGTTGAACGTTGAAGGTGTTGTAGACGGTGGCGTGGGTAGAGAGAAATCGCTGCGCTGATCGAGCCGATTTGAAACGTTGCATTCGTCGTTCCCGCTGTCGGACCGGCAAGTGAGAATTCTCCGCCCGGTTGTTCTTCCTGCCACCAAAATCATGGTGCTTGGCAAGGCCCATATCCTTCAGAGCAGCACCATAAGATGGCAGTTTGTCTGTGACGAAGGTATCAGGGACAAAGCCTTGTCTTTTCAACAGCTTGCGCATCAACTTAAGCGCTGCCTTCTTGTTTCTGCGTGACTGAACCAGGATATCCAGCACTTCGCCTTCGCTATCGACAGCGCGCCATAGATACATCCGCTTGCCGGCGATGGACACGAACACCTCATCAAGGTGCCACCGGACATCTGGTCGAGGGCGCGTTGTCCTCAGTCCCCGGGCATAGGCCTGCCCAAACTTCAATGCCCAGCGCCGGACCGTTTCGTAAGAAAGATCAATACCACATTCAGCGACCAGGTCTTCGATGTCTCGATAGCTGAGGGAAACCGGAAATACAGGCAGACGGCGTGCTGAATAATCACGGGGGGAAATCGGTATCGGGCATAAGAGATTTTCTGCATCCAGCGACATTACTGCTGTGTGTACCGAAAATTAGATTCTCGCATACCTGTGGTGTAGGCCGCCCAGAATTGGGTGTGCGGTGACGGTCCCGGTGCGCTCGATGGGGCGCGGGTGGGGGGAATCTTTGGCCAAGGACCGGTGCGTCCGGGCGTCATTGTAGTACTGAACATAGGCCGAGAGCACTCGGCGCAAATGGGTATCGTTGACCACGATCACGTGGTCCAAACACTCCCGACGTATAGTTCCGACGACGCGCTCAGTATGGCCGTTTTGCCAAGGCGATCGAAAGCTCGTTGGTCGGTCTCGAATACCCATCGCACGAACGCGTCGCTTGAAGACGCCACCGAACTTCACGTCGTTGTCTCTAATCAAGAATTTTGGCGCTGAATCCCATGGAAAGGCTTCCGTGATTTGTTGAGCAAGCCACATCGCGGTGGGCTCGCCCGTAACCGTCAGAAGGACAATCTTACGTCGGGCATGATTCAGGACGACGAACACGTAGAGCTCTTCGAACAAGAAAGTTGGAACTGTGAATAAGTCTATCGAGGCGATGCCTTCAGCCTGATTCAGAAGGAAGGTCGTCCAGCTTGGCGTTGTCACATTAACAGGGTGACCTGTTTCTGATGGCGCAGTAGTGTCGCTGGATGCAGAAAATCTCTTATGCCCGATACCGATTTCCCCCCGTGATTATTCAGCACGCCGTCTGCCTGTATTTCCGGTTTCCCTCAGCTATCGAGACATCGAAGACCTGGTCGCTGAATGTGGTATTGATCTTTCTTACGAAACGGTCCGGCGCTGGGCATTGAAGTTTGGGCAGGCCTATGCCCGGAGACTGAGGACAACGCGCCCTCGACCAGATGTCCGGTGGCACCTTGATGAGGTGTTCGTGTCCATCGCCGGCAAGCGGATGTATCTATGGCGCGCTGTCGATAGCGAAGGCGAAGTGCTGGATATCCTGGTTCAGTCACGCAGAAACAAGAAGGCAGCGCTCAAGTTGATGCGCAAGCTGTTGAAAAAGCAAGGATTTGTCCCTGACGCATTCGTCACAGACAAACTGCCATCTTACGGTGCTGCTTTGAAGGATATGGGCCTTGCCCAGTCCCATGATTTTGGTGGCAGGAAGAACAACCGAGCTGAGAATTCTCACTTGCCGGTCCGACAACGCGAACGACGAATGCAACGTTTCAAATCGGCTCGATCAGCGCAGCGATTTCTCTCTACACACGCCACCGTCTACAACACCTTCAACGTCCAACGTCATCTGATTTCCCGAAAGACATTGCGCCAGTTTCGCAACCAAGCAATGAGCCTGTGGCAAACCGCCACCGCCACCGCTTGAGCTTGAGTTCTATGCCAATTCACATCACGATCGTTCAATAACGTGACAACACCATCCCGGTGCCGCAACCGATGACCACCTCGTGGACATAGCCACGGATCCAGACTTCCTGATGGCCGTAGGCGACGGGCACGGAATAGTCATTCGTCCGGTAGCGCACCAGGGACAGCGAGTTGACCCGCGTGCCCTGCTTGTCGCACGCGTCGAACGGTGCCGGCAGTGGCCTCTTCAACGCTTCGCGGTCACGCACAAACCGTTCGCCGATGCTCTCGCGGTGGCCGCGCAGGACGTTGCCTTGCCGGTTGCGGCATTGCTCTTCCAGGTGGCCATTGAAGGCGTCCCAGCTCGCGAACCGGGGAAGCGGCGTCATGAAGTTCCGCCGGGCATAGCCGACCACCCCCTCCACATTGCCTTTGTCGTTACCCTTGCCGGGACGGCCGTAGCGGTCCTCGAAGAGGTAATGGGACTGCAGCCCGCTGAACGCCCGCGTTCGTTGCCGCGTGCCATCTGACAAGATGCGCGACACCAGACACTTGTCGTTGTCGTAAAGAATCGATTGGGGAACGCCGCCGAAAAAAACAAAGGCTCTGTTGTGCCCGTCCAGCCAGGCCTCCGTCGCCGCCGCCGGGTAGGCCGCAACGAAGCAGGCATCGCTGTGGGGAAGTGTCATGACGAAAAAATGCGCCCGATACTTGACGCCGGCGATGATCGCATCCGCCTCGCCAAAGTCCGCTTGAGCATGGCCCGGAGGATGTGACAACGGCACAAACATCTCACGCCGACGAAGGCGCCGTTCCCGAACGTAATCCTTCACGATGGTCTCTTTGCCCGTGAAGCCATGTTCGTCGCGAAGGCGCTCGAATATACGCTTCGCCGTGTGGTGCTGCTTACGGTGAACCGTTCGGTCCTCCTCCAGAATACGGTCGATGATATCCGTGAAGGGGGCCAGTTTCGGGCGTTTCGGTGGCTGGCGTCGCCGATATCCCGGCGGTTCCGAATGCCGCAGCATCTTCCTCACCGTCTCGCGCGCAATGCCAAACCGACTTGCCGCCTCTCGCTGGCTCAGACCATCAACATGGCAGGCCAGCCGAACGCGCAGATATATAGGTCCACGGTGTACATCCTCCCGCCTTCCATCTCAAAAAAGATCGAAGGCTACAGGTGGCAGAGTTTTACTCCGCCCGCGGCTGGGAAATCCCGCCGCTTCCGTGGACTAATTTGTCACCGCCGTTCTCATTGCGCTGGGCTCGGCGGCCTGTTGGATGTGTCTGCAGCGACGCGCGCATCGCCATTCCCTGACCCTTTCTTTGGTGCATGCAGATCCAGGAACGCTCGGCATACCGCTGTCGATTTCGTATACCCCTTCGGTGGCTTGATGCCCTTGCGCTTGGCGATCGAAGCTGCGAACCGTTTCATTGCCGCCGCCGTCGGCCGCCCCTTGTTGTTATCACTGTTGAAAGCATCGCTCGGTTCAATCCTCTCTCCGGCCGCAATGCCATCCGCGAGCCTACCGATGATGCGTCGGGCGGCAGCACACACTTCATCGATTGCACCCATCATCTCCTGTTTGCCGGTCACAACATCGTCCAGCAGGCATTCCAGTTCCGCCGTCACGCCCGGGTCCACCAAAGCCGGATCAGCGTGTTTCAGTACCTTGAACAGCGCCAGCCCCCGATCTGTCGGCACGATGTTCTTTCCTTGTGCCGTCAGGAACCCCTGCTTCTTCAGCCCGGCTATGATCTCCGCCCGCGTCGCCGGTGTGCCGATCCCCTTGGCCTCCTTGAGACGGTCCCGCAGGGCCTTGTCCTCGACGAAGCGCCAGGCATTCTGCATCGCTTCGATCAGTGTACCTTCCTTGTAGCTCGGCGGCGGCCGGGTTTCCTTGTCCTCGATCTCCGGATCGCGCAATCTCGCCGGCTCCTTGTCGCGCAGCATGGGCAGCGTTTGCGCCGCCTCACCCTTCTCGTCGGCGGGCCGCCAGTCGGGAAAGGCGCTGCGCCAGCCGGGTTCGATGGGCTGGCGGCCGGCGGAACGAAACTCGAAGCCGCACACGTCCAGTGTTACCGTCGTCTGCCGGTAGCGGTAATCGGGCATGACCGACGCGAGGTATGACCGCGCAACGGCGTCGAACAGCTTCTTCTCGGCGCCCGACAGGCGCGGCCAGATCTCGCCCAGACCCTCAACCGTGTTGACGTTGGGAATGACTGCGTGATGGCTCGCGCCCTTGATCCCTTTATCGTAGAAGCTGCCGTTCCGCCCTTTGCGGATCGACGGCGGCGACGGCACGGAGATCGCGCCGTAGGCTTTCCCCGCCTGCAACGCTCTGACGATCTTCGCTCCGTCCGTGACCGCGCTTTCGGGCAGGTAGCGCACCTCGGCGCGTGGATAGGTGAGGATCTTCTTGCCCGCGCCGTCGTAGAGTTCCTGCGCCACTTCCAAAGTCTTGGCAGCAGGCCAGCCGAACCGGGCGCTGCAAAGCTTTTGCAACGAGGGCAGATCGTGGAGCCTGGGCGGGCGTTGGCGCTTATCCTCTACCCACACGCGTAGCGGCCCCTCAAAGTCCTGCGCCGCCTTAACAACGGCCTCGGCGTCATCCCGCTTGAGGATCCTCGGCGCGTGCCGCATCCTGATAGCCCCGGCTTTCACTTCTGCCTCGGCAACAACCTCGAAGTAGGTCACCGGAACGAAGTCGCGGATCTCCAGTTCCCGCTTGCAGGCGATCGCGAGCGTCGGCGTCTTGACCCGGCCGACCCCGATCACACCCCGCACACCCCGGCCGAGCGTGACGGTCGCGGTGCGCGTCAACGACAGATTGTAGATTTGGTCGGCCTGCCGGCGCGCGACAGCGGCGGCGTAGAGATTGGCATGTTCACTGTTGGGCCGGGCGCGGACGAACGCCTCACGGATGGTTTGTGAATCCTGCGCAGTAAACAACACCCTCAGGACCTCGCCGCGATAGCCGCAGTGTTCCAGGACCTCCTGGCCGATGAGTTGCCCTTCGCGGTCGCAATCAGTGGCGAGCCACACCCGTTTGGCGCTGCCCAGAGCCGTGCGAATGGCTTTCAGCTTGGCTGCCTTATTGCCGCCCGGAGCTGGTTTGGTGACGTACAGCCCCTCGGGCCTTAGCAGTACCGCCGACCAACGCTTCCAGGCCGGGTTTACATCTTCCGGCTCGCACAGATCGAGCAGATGGCCCTCGGCTGGAAGAACGGTACCGTAACGGGATCCGACGGCAGCACGAACATCCTTAGCCTGGCTGGATTTCTCGGTGATGACGATCTGATCGGTCATGACAAGGTGCTGTCACATTAACAGGGTGACCTGTCGCTGATGGCGCTTTAATGTCGATGGATGCAGAAAATCTCCTATGCCCGATACCGATTTCCACCGTTGATCATTCAGCACGCTGTCTGGCTGTATTATCGGTTTCCCCTCAGCTACCGAGACGTCGAAGATCTGCTCGTCGAACGTGGTATCGATGTTTCTTACGAAACGGTCCGGCGCTGGGCATTGAAGTTCGGGCAGGCCTATGCCCGGAGACTGAGGACAACGCGCCCTCGGCCAGATGTCCGGTGGCACCTCGATGAGGTGTTCGTGTCCATCGCCGGAAAGCGCATGTATCTATGGCGCGCTGTCGATAGCGAAGGCGAAGTGCTGGATATCCTGGTTCAGTCACGCAGAAACAAGAAGGCAGCGCTCAAGTTGATGCGTAAACTGTTGAAAAAGCAAAGGTTTGTCCCTGATGCCTTCGTCACAGACAAACTGCCATCTTATGGTGCTGCTCTTAAGGATTTAGGCCTTACAAAGCACCATGATTTTGGTGGCAGGAAGAACAACCGAGCCGAGAATTCTCACTTGCCTGTCCGGCAACGCGAACGACGAATGCAACGTTTCAAATCGGCTCGATCAGCGCAGCGATTTCTCTCTACCCACGCCACCGTCTACAACACCTTCAACGCCCAACGTCATCTGATTTCCCGAAAAACATTGCGCCGGTTTCGCGACCACGCAATGGGCCTGTGGCAAACCGCCACCGCCACCGCTTGAGCTTGAGTTCTATGCCAATTCACAGCACGATCGTTCAATAACGTGACAACACCTTCGGAAGGGACAAGGGACACGAAACTGTGAACCACATGTTGGTAAGAGTGCACGTTTCCGCCTCCGCGTAGCGTTCCTGAACAGCGACCGTGCTGTTACAAAAATAGAGTGTAGCTAGACAATGAATTGCCGCTGTTTTGAAAAAGGGAAGAGGAGAACTGACGTGAGTAGAACAAAGTGCATCTTAGGCATAATCGGAATCAGCCTGCTGGGCTCAAGCTCAGCGTTGGTCGCCGCACAGGATGCCCAGCCTCCTATGACGTTCTTCGTCACGAGCAATGGGCCCGGAAACGGGGGCGATCTGGGAGGTTTGGCCGGAGCCGACGCCCACTGTCAGATGCTCGCCGACGAGGCGGGTGCCGGCGACCACACCTGGCGTGCCTATTTGAGCACGCAAGGACCGAACGCCGTCAATGCCCGCGACCGCATCGGATCGGGTCCGTGGCACAACTATCGGGGTGTCCAGGTGGGTGCGAATGTCGATCAGATTCACGGCATCACACACCCCTTCAGCATGGACAGGATACTCACCGAGGAAGGTGACTTTATTCCCAACGGGAATTTCTCGCCCAACCGGCACGACATATTGACCGGCTCGACTCTGGACGGAATGGCCTATCCAGCGGGCGAGGACATGACCTGCAACAACTGGACGAGCAGCTCCGAGGGACAAGCAAGGGTCGGTCATCATGACCGCGCGCAGTGGAATTCAGCCCACGACAGCCAGGGTTGTACCCAGCAGCAGTTGCGGAATACCGGCGGCGACGGCTTGTTCTATTGTTTCGCTGCCAATTGAGGGGCTGGTGATTTCTAGGGAGTCCTGTGTGTACCGAAAATTAGATTCTCGCATACCTGTGGTGTAGGCCGCCCAGAATTGGGTGTGCGGTGACGGTCCCGGTGCGCTCGATGGGGCGCGGGTGGGGGGAATCTTTGGCCAAGGACCCGTGCGTCCGGGCGTCATTGTAGTACTGAACATAGGCCGAGAGCACTCGGCGCAAATGGGTATCGTTGACCACGATCACGTGGTCGAAACACTCCCGACGTATAGTTCCGATGACGCGCTCAGTATGGCCGTTTTGCCAAGGCGATCGAAAGCTCGTTGGTCGGTCTCGAATACCCATCGCACGAACGCGTCGCTTGAAGACGCCACCGAACTTCACGTCGTTGTCTCTAATTAAGAATTTTGGCGCTGAATCCCATGGAAAGGCTTCCGTGATTTGTTGAGCAAGCCACATCGCGGTGGGCTCGCCCGTAACCGTCAGAAGGACAATCTTACGTCGGGCATGATTCAGGACGACGAACACGTAGAGCTCTTCGAACAAGAAAGTTGGAACTGTGAATAAGTCTATCGAGGCGATGCCTTCAGCCTGATTCAGAAGGAAGGTCGTCCAGCTTTGTCCTCCCCGGAAGGGAGGTCGTCGGAGCATGTATTTCGCGACCGTCGATTGAGCGACCGAGAAGCCGAGCTTCAATAATTCTCCATGGATTCTTGGAGATCCCCACAAGGGATTCTCCCTACACATGCGCTGTATCAAATCACGCAGTTCTTTATCGATCTTGGGGCGTCCGAGGCGCAGACCGGGGGACCTCCAGCGCCAATAACGCCGAACCCCTTGCCGGTGCTAGCGGGTGACCGTTTCCGGCCGCACGACTTTCACGCTTTCAAGAACCGTCGGAAAGGCCCGAGATATCCCGACCAAGAAGGAGCGATCAAAGTTCGATAATTGGACCCGGCACGAACGCTTCCTGAGGGCGATGTTCAGCTGATGACGCAGGCTGACAATCTCCGCCTCAAGCTGGGACTGAGACTTAAAGGCGCTCCGAAATGCAAAATAGATCGTCAGTAGGACCTTCAGTATCGCCCCAAAGAATGGGCTGAGTCGGCCTCCTCATGCGAGTCTTCCCCAGTTCCCAGCTGAATCGACTTTTCGGTACACACACCTAGTGGGTGTGGGTGTAAACCGGGTAGGCAAGGAACGATCCCTTCCGTTATTTCAAAAGTTCACTTGAGATCATTCGACTCGCAGCGATGATGTATATTCGCTACCCGTCCGGCCCGGTTAGTCTGACAATGCCATTGAGGCAGGTATATTACGCCAGGCTCGCTGGGGGCCAGCGCTAGCTATGCGGCTTCAGTGTCTGGCGGGCACAGAATGTAACAACGGACCGTTTGGGGCCACGCGATCGACACTGGGGCCGACGAGCGGTTGCGGGCGTTGATCCTGACTGTCCAGCGACAGCGGGCACGACAACTGTACGCTGAGCGCATGGGCTCGAGAGGAGGGGGACGATGCCGACCGTGGCGATCATCGGCGCGAGCCGGGGTATCGGTCTCGGACTGGTCGAGCACTACGCAGCCGCGGGATGGCGGGTGCATGCAACGACACGCACCCCGGAGCGCCCCGGGGCGCTTGGCGAGGTGGCCGGAGATGTACACATCCGCGGACTAGAGGTGACCGACCCCGCGCAGCGGCAGACGTTCCGCGATGCGCTGGGGGATGAGGCGATTGACGTCCTGATCCACAATGCGGGTGTCTACGGTGAAGGCATGAGCGCCGCCGCCGTGCACCGTATCAACGCAGAGGCCCCGATCGAGATGGCCGAATTGCTGATGGACACGGTCGTGCGAAGCTGGCAGCGCAAGATTGCGCTTATCACCAGCACGATGGGCTCACGCCGCGGGTCGCGCCGCAGCCTCGGGAATTACGGCGAGTCGAAGGCGGCGCTCAACGACAGGTTCAGGGCGCTCGAGGAAATCTGGCGCGAGCGGGGCTGCCTCGCGGTGGTCATCCATCCGGGGTGGGTCCGCACCGACATGGGCGGTCCAAGTGCCGTGGTGTCAGTGGGCGAGAGCGCCCGCGGCATCTCCAAGGTCATGGTCAGCCTCGATGAATCCCGACACGGTCGATTCTGGACCTGGGAGGGGAAGGAGCACCCGTGGTAGAGGCCGCGCTGTGGCTCGGCGTTCGGGTTCGACGTCCATCGACGCGGTATACTTTTGAATTTGCTTGAGCCGCCAGGATCAAGTTTTCACGCTGAGTAATTGTCAAGAACAGTTGCCTGAAATTGTCTGCCCGAAATCGGACCTTTAGACCCATAGGTGAGTAGAACCATTGGTGAGCGAATGCTGAGGTTTCCAGAAGAAATCATGCTACTTCTTCTTGACGATAACAATGGAAAGGGGTCTGTCACATTAACAGAGTGAACCAACTGGTACTGATTATGGGAGAAACGTCACTGTCCGTCGTCAGGACATTTGGCACAGCTTGGAGCGTGATCTAGAGCAGGGGCATTGTCAGACTAAATCGGCTTGAGCCGGGAAGTTAAGGTCTCCTAGCCTCCGGCGATGCACAATCCCTTCCGTTATTTCAACGGCATTGTCAGACTAAAATTGTATGTTAGAATTTTCCCGTTGTTGAGCCAGCTTCGTCGCCCGTGTTTGTCCGGTCTAAGTCGGACAAAATCTATTTTTGCGCCCTGCAATCCCCAAAAGGGGACAGGGAATTGCTGCCAAGCAAATTTAATCTGACAATGCCAAATTCAGGGAGGTAAAAACTCTGCAGAAATTCGCCTCCGTCCATGGTTCGATCCATAACCACTTCAACCACCAACGCCATCTCAACCGCCGCGATATTTTCAAACGGACCCGAGCCGCTGCGCTGGCCGAGTGGTGTCAACTTGCAGCCTAAAAATCCTCGATTGTAGATTCTACAGGTCCGACCCAGTTAGTCTGACAATGCCTTCCCGATGGTGCTGGCACCTGGACGAGGTGTTTATCAGGGTCAATGGTGAGACGCATTACCTTTGGCGTCCGGTGGACCATGAGTAACGTATTGATCAGCGTTGGGGACGTCGGGTGCCGACAGGGCGACGGCGTTCTCAGTAACGTGACAACGCCCCCCTACACTCAATGTCGCTTCCTCTGACAATTCCTCTACGACCACCACTATTGTTGTGGACCTAGCGACCACCGCCTCTTCTGGCAGGCAGGGCCAGAGAGTTTGCGCCACCATTATTGCGGATTGCTCGGCCGCCCCCGTTGTTGCGGGCGGCCGGTCTGCCAACAAGCGCACCTCCTCGTCTGGCAGGTACGGCTATAGAGTTTGCGCCATCATTGTTGCGGATTGCGCGACCGCCACTGTTGTTGCGCGCGGCCGGTCCGCCAAGACGCGCACCGCCTCTTCTGGCAGGCAGGGCCAGAGAGTTTGCGCCATCATTGTTGCGGATTGCTCGGCCGCCCCCGTTGTTGCGCGCGGCCGGTCCGCCAACACGCGCACCGCCTCTTCTGCCAGGCAGGGCCAGAGAGTTTGCGCCATCATTGTTGCGGATTGCGCGGCCGCCCCCGTTGTTGCGGGCGGCCGGTCTGCCAACACGCGCACCGCCTCTTCTGCCAGGCAGGGCCAGAGAGTTTGCGCCATTGCCGCCGCGCCGGACGATATTACCGCTCCAATATCTGTTGCCGCCGCGGCTCCAATCAATGCGTGGCCGTGCTCCGCGCCATTCGTTGCGTCTCCAACCATTGTTGAGCCAGAACCAATTTGTACCGCCATAGGTGCGGAAATAGATCGGTCCGCCATACCAGATGCCGCCGGAATAGACCGGATCGCTCCATATTTGGTAACGGCAATAGTCTGACGGATAGCCCCAGGGTGGCGTGTAGTAGTCGCAAGAGGCGTTGTAAGTGGCGGTGCTGGCGTAGTAGCCGCCACCGAAATAACTACCAGGGACAGCACAACCTGACAGCAGCGTCACAACCGCAACTGCACAGACAGTCACCAAAAACCGTTTCATAGGTGCCTCCAGGTTCAGTTGCCGACTCGCCCCTACGTCTATCGCAACAATGGCAGATGCTAGATGAACCCCACATGAATGGCTGACCTGACAAAATTATTGTACCAGTGGGAAGGAGAGATTGTTGCATCGGCGCGGCCAATCGAGGGCATTGTCAGACTAACTGGCGCTAAGAAGAAGAACCCATAATACAGGACTTTCAGGCTGCAAGTTGCCGCCATTCGGCCAGCGCAGCGGCTCGGGCTTGTTTGAATATGTCGCGGCAGTTGAGATGGCGTTGGTGGTTGAAATGGTTGTGGATCGAAGCATGGACGGAGGCGAATTTCTGCAGAGTTCTGACCTCCCTGAATTTGGCCATTGCGCGTTCCCGTCGCCGGAAGGGTTGATATGAGTTTTCTGCGCGGTTGTTCAACCAACGCTTGATCTTTTAGCGGCCCTCGTTGCCGATCACCTTCATCGCCGCCCGGTATGACTGCAGCCTGTCCGTGACGATCGAAGCCGGCCGGCCATACCGCTTCATAGCCCGCCTCAGAAACCTAAGCGCGGCTTCGTGGTCCCGGCGTTTCGTGGCGTAGACCTCAAGCACTTCGCCTTCATGATCCACAGCACGCCATAGATAACATGTCTCGCCATTGATCCGGACAAACGCCTCATCAAGATGCCAGCGCCACAGTGAATAGGATCCATGACGAATGCGGCGTTTGCCGATCTCGGCGGCAAACAACGGGCCAAAGCGGTTCCACCAATATCGTAACGTTTCGTAACTGACATCAATGCCCCGTTCGTTGAGAAGATCCTCGACCTGCCTGAGGGAGAGCGGAAACCTCACATACAGCATCACTGCGCTGCGGATTACCTCGGGCGAGCTATTGAAATAACGGAAGGGATTGTGCATCGCCGGAGGCTAGGAGACCTTACTTCCCGGCTCAAGCCGATTTAGTCTGACAATGCCTAGTCAAGCATGATTGCTTGGGGGATTACAAAGAACGGTTGACGGGCGTGGAGGAACCCGCATGATGGGAGTGCAACAAGGCGGACACCCATGTACCGACAAGCCTTGTGTGTACCGAAAATTAGATTCTCGCACACCTGTGGTGTAGGCCGCCCAGAATTGGGTGTGCGGTGACGGTCCCGGTGCGCTCGATGGGGCGCGGGTGGGGGGAATCTTTGGCCAAGGACCGGTGCGTCCGGGCGTCTTTGTAGTACTGAACATAGGCCGAGAGCACTCGGCGCAAATGGGTATCGTTGACCACGATCACGTGGTCCAAACACTCCCGACGTATAGTTCCGATGACGCGCTCAGTATGGCCGTTTTGCCAAGGCGATCGAAAGCTCGTTGGTCGGTCTCGAATACCCATCGCACGAACGCGTCGCTTGAAGACGCCACCGAACTTCACGTCGTTGTTTCTAATTAAGAATTTTGGCGCTGAATCCCATGGAAAGGCTTCCGTGATTTGTTGAGCAAGCCACATCGCGGTGGGCTCGCCCGTAACCGTCAGAAGGACAATCTTACGTCGGGCATGATTCAGGACGACGAACATGTAGAGCTCTTCGAACAAGAAAGTTGGAACTGTGAATAAGTCTATCGAGGCGATGCCTTCAGCCTGATTCAGAAGGAAGGTCGTCCAGCTTTGTCCTCCCCGGAAGGGAGGTCGTCGGAGCATGTATTTCGCGACCGTCGATTGAGCGACCGAGAAGCCGAGCTTCAATAATTCTCCATGGATTCTTGGAGATCCCCACAAGGGATTCTCCCTACACATGCGCTGTATCAAATCACGAAGTTCTTTATCGATCTTGGGGCGTCCGAGGCGCAGACCGGGGGATGTGTGTACCGAAAATTAGATTCTCGCATACCTGTGGTGTAGGCCGCCCAGAATTGGGTGTGCGGTGACGGTCCCGGTGCGCTCGATGGGGCGCGGGTGGGGGGAATCTTTGGCCAAGGACCGGTGCGTCCGGGCGTCATTGTAGTACTGAACATAGGCCGAGAGCACTCGGCGCAAATGGGTATCGTTGACCACGATCACGTGGTCCAAACACTCCCGACGTATAGTTCCGATGACGCGCTCAGTATGGCCGTTTTGCCAAGGCGATCGAAAGCTCGTTGGTCGGTCTCGAATACCCATCGCACGAACGCGTCGCTTGAAGACGCCACCGAACTTCACGTCGTTGTCTCTAATTAAGAATTTTGGCGCTGAATCCCATGGAAAGGCTTCCGTGATTTGTTGAGCAAGCCACATCGCGGTGGGCTCGCCCGTAACCGTCAGAAGGACAATCTTACGTCGGGCATGATTCAGGACGACGAACACGTAGAGCTCTTCGAACAAGAAAGTTGGAACTGTGAATAAGTCTATCGAGGCGATGCCTTCAGCCTGATTCAGAAGGAAGGTCGTCCAGCTTTGTCCTCCCCGGAAGGGAGGTCGTCGGAGCATGTATTTCGCGACTGTCGATTGAGCGACCGAGAAGCCGAGCTTCAATAATTCTCCATGGATTCTTGGAGATCCCCACAAGGGATTCTCCCTACACATGCGCTGTATCAAATCACGAAGTTCTTTATCGATCTTGGGGCGTCCGAGGCGCAGACCGGGGGACCTCCAGCGCCAATAACGCCGAACCCCTTGCCGGTGCCAGCGGGTGACCGTTTCCGGCCGCACGACTTTCACGCTTTCAAGAACCGTCGGAAAGGCCCGAGATATCCCGACCAAGAAGGAGCAATCAAAGTTCGATAATTAGACCCGGCACGAACGCTTCCTGAGGGCGATGTTCAGCTGATGACGCAGGCTGACAATCTCCGCCTCAAGCTGGGACTGAGACTTAAAGGCGCTCCGAAATGCAAAATAGATCGTCAGTAGGACCTTCAGCATCGCCCCAAAGAATGGGCTGAGTCGGCCTCCTCATGCGAGTCTTCCCCAGTTCCCAGCTGAATCGACTTTTCGGTACACACAGGTGCGTTCCTGCGCCAATGGGTGTTCGGCGACATGGAATCCGTGCACTGCGTGCATCTGTCCAATGACGGCATGGTCTATGTTTGTCACCGTCGCGGATCGGAGATCCGAGTCTACGACAAGATGGGCAGCTTCCAGCGCCGTATCGCGGTTCCCTGGATGCCCGTCACGCCGCCCGAAGACGGACAACTCGTCCAGAGCGGCGGTTCGGCAGTGGACATTGCCTTTTCGTCCGATCCTCAGCAAAGGCTGCTGTACGTCATCAATCAGAACAACGCGCGGATCGACGTTTTCGAGCGCGAGAACGCCGAGTTCCTGACCAGCTTCGGCCGCGCCGGCAATTATCCGGGTCAATTCAATCAGGCGCACAGCATCGGCGTCGATTCAAACGGCAATGTCTATGTCGCCGAGAATCGCGGCCAGCGGGTGCAACGCTTCCGGCCTGTTACCAAATAGCGCCATCGCTGCCGCGTATCGGGACCTGCAAATATCAGAATTGCTGATGTCCGCTTTACCCCGGTGGTCTCAAGCGATGGACGCAACACTTTATCTTAATTGGAAAAGATGGAGTGTTCGATGGATCAAGGAATTGGTGACCAGAAAAGCCATTACGGTTTCAGTGCGTTAGAGAAGGACGAAGTTTGGGAGCGTTGGGCTCGGGGTGAAACGCTGAAGGCGATCGGGCGAGTTTTCGGTAAGCCCTCGTCGTCGATTCGTGGTCAGCTGTCGCCCTATGGCGGGATCCGACCGGCACCCCGGCGGCGTTCAAAGCTGGCTTTGACATTGTCGGAGCGCGAGGAGATCTCCAGAGGTCTCGCGGCGGAACAATCTGCACGCTCTTTGGCAAGGTTGCTGGGCCGTGCGCCCTCGACGGTGAGCCGAGAGATTCGCCGCAATGGGGGCTATGATCGCTACCGCGCGGCATTGTCCGACGAAGCGGCCTTTATACGTGCGCGCCGGCCGAAGCGATGTAAATTGGCGGGCAATGCGCAGTTACGACAGACAGTAGCGCGCAAGCTTAAACAGGATTGGTCGCCCCAGCAGATCGCCGGTTGGCTGAAGCAGATGCATCCCGAAGACGAGAGCAAACGCGTGTCGCACGAGACCATCTATCGAAGCTTATTTATTCAATCCCGTGGGGCATTTAGGAAGGAACTGACCGGGTATCTTCGCTCCAAACGGACAATGCGGCGCTCTAAGCGTGCGAGCTCGCATGGCGATGGCCGTGGGCAGATCACGGATATCGTTTCGATCAGCGAGCGCCCTGCAAGCGTGGAAGATCGTGCGGTGCCCGGTCATTGGGAAGGCGATCTTCTGGCCGGCTCGAAGAACACGCATATCGCAACCTTGGTCGAGCGTCATACCCGCTATGTGATGCTGGCGAAGATCCCCTGTGTGTACCGAAAATTAGATTCTCGCATACCTGTGGTGTAGGCCGCCCAGAATTGGGTGTGCGGTGACGGTCCCGGTGCGCTCGATGGGGCGCGGGTGGGGGGAATCTTTGGCCAAGGACCGGTGCGTCCGGGCGTCATTGTAGTACTGAACATAGGCCGAGAGCACTCGGCGCAAATGGGTATCGTTGACCACGATCACGTGGCCAAACACTCCCGACGTATAGTTCCGATGACGCGCTCAGTATGGCCGTTTTGCCAAGGCGATCGAAAGCTCGTTGGTCGGTCTCGAATACCCATCGCACGAACGCGTCGCTTGAAGACGCCACCGAACTTCACGTCGTTGTCTCTAATTAAGAATTTTGGCGCTGAATCCCATGGAAAGGCTTCCGTGATTTGTTGAGCAAGCCACATCGCGGTGGGCTCGCCCGTAACCGTCAGAAGGACAATCTTACGTCGGGCATGATTCAGGACGACGAACACGTAGAGCTCTTCGAACAAGAAAGTTGGAACTGTGAATAAGTCTATCGAGGCGATGCCTTCAGCCTGATTCAGAAGGAAGGTCGTCCAGCTTTGTCCTCCCCGGAAGGGAGGTCGTCGGAGCATGTATTTCGCGACCGTCGATTGAGCGACCGAGAAGCCGAGCTTCAATAATTCTCCATGGATTCTTGGAGATCCCCACAAGGGATTCTCCCTACACATGCGCTGTATCAAATCACGAAGTTCTTTATCGATCTTGGGGCGTCCGAGGCGCAGACCGGGGGACCTCCAGCGCCAATAACGCCGAACCCCTTGCCGGTGCCAGCGGGTGACCGTTTCCGGCCGCACGACTTTCACGCTTTCAAGAACCGTCGGAAAGGCCCGAGATATCCCGACCAAGAAGGAGCAATCAAAGTTCGATAATTGGACCCGGCACGAACGCTTCCTGAGGGCGATGTTCAGCTGATGACGCAGGCTGACAATCTCCGCCTCAAGCTGGGACTGAGACTTAAAGACGCTCCGAAATGCAAAATAGATCGTCAGTAGGACCTTCAGCATCGCCCCAAAGAATGGGCTGAGTCGGCCTCCTCATGCGAGCCTTCCCCAGTTCCCAGCTGAATCGACTTTTCGGTACACACAAGATTTAGTCTGACAATGCCATCCCATAACCCCGCCATCATCATGGATAAATCCAGATCAAGTGGTACAATTATAGGGGGCCAGTACATTAGCCTTTCATTGCGGCACTTGAATCCACGGGATGGCGGAACCGGGAAGCATTGTGGTTGGGAGCACTCCGTTCCACTTCTCGGCGGCGACAAGCCCGACAAGCTGGGGATTATTCTGTAGCGCTTGCCCGCGGGCATCGATGGCTGCCGCCTCCGCGTTACCAGCAAGGCGAACTCTCTCTGCCGCTGCCGTTGCTTGAATGACAACGATCTCGGCTTCAACTTGTTCGCGCAGGGCATTCTGCTGAAGTCGTTGGACTTCGACCTCAGCCAGCATGCGCTGTTCAACACTGTTTTCGTAGGCATCAGAGAAGTCGATGTTTTCAATTTGGACCCTCTCGATGACGAGTGGCCCATCGATGTTGTCTCTGATCGCTTGTTCGACTTCTAAATTAAGTCGTGCACGCTCCTGCACCGCTGCCACTGCGTTGAATTGTCCGAACACATTGCGCACCTGCTCATTGGCGGTGGGCAGTACAAGACGGTTGAGCATATTTTCGATGGATTGATATTCGCCATAGAGCGCCATCGGGTCCGACACGCGATAATTCACGCTTACGGCAATATTAGCAGGCTGTTGGTCTCGGCTGTACGTTGCCATTGCCGTTTGGTCGGCCCAGCGGATGACATGCGTCTGAACGCTGATTGTCTGAACAGTGTCAATGAGCGGTACTTTGAAGTGCAAGCCAGGATCGGAAAGAGATTTGACTGCGCCATTGCGCAAGAGAACGCCACGCTCCGTCTCATCGACGGTGTACCAAGAAAACGATACGACGGACAGTAACAGTAGCGAACCGATGCCGGCCGCGACCAATTGTGCAATATGCTGAGGGTTCATTTATTTGCCTTTCGCGTTATAAGTTTTTCTGCGTGGCTCGCGGCTTCTTCTGCGTTTCATCAACGTGCCGCCCAGTCGATGATGGAATAGACACTTGCAGCGGCATTGTCACGGCATTGTCAGACTAATTGGGCTGGACCTGCAGAACCTTCAATTGATGACCTCTAGGCTGCAAGGTGCCGCCATTCGGCCAGGGCGTCGGCCCGGTCCTGCTTGAAAATGTCGCGACGGTTGAGATGGCGTTGTCACGTTATTGAACGGTAATAACGAGAATTTAGCACGGAGGTCCTACTCAAACGGCAGCGGTGACGGTTTGCCACAGGCTCATTGCTTGGTTGCGAAACTGGCGCAATGTCTTTCGGGAAATCAGATGACGTTGGACGTTGAAGGTGTTGTAGACGGTGGCGTGTGTAGAGAGAAATCGCTGCGCTGATCGAGCCGATTTGAAACGTTGCATTCGTCGTTCGCGTTGCCGTACCGGCAAGTGAGAATTCTCCGCCCGGTTGTTCTTCCTGCCACCAAAATCATGGTGCTTTGTAAGGCCTAAATCCTTCAGAGCAGCACCATAAGATGGCAGTTTGTCTGTGACGAAGGCATCAGGGACAAACCTTTGCTTTTTCAACAGTTTACGCATCAACTTAAGCGCTGCATTCTTGTTTCTGCGTGACTGAACAAGGATATCCAGCACTTCGCCTTCGCTATCGACAGCACGCCATAGATACATCCGCTTTCCGGCGATGGACACGAACACCTCATCGAGGTGCCACCGGGCGTCTGGTCGAGGGCGCGTTGTCCTCAGTCTCCGGGCGTAGGCCTGTCCAAACTTCAATGCCCAGCGCCGCACCGTTTCGTAAGAAACATCTATACCACGTTCGACAAGCAGATCTTCGACGTCTCGGTAGCTGAGGGGAAACCGGTAATACAGCCAGACGGCGTGCTGAATGATCACCGGTGGAAATCGGTATCGGGCATAGGAGATTTTCTGCATCTAGCGACATTAAAGCGCCATCAGCAGCAGGTCACCCTGTTAATGTGACAGCACCTCCTGCAGGTCACCTAGGGATTTTCTCCGGTACTCGCCGATCGTGAGTTCCTTTGGGGCATCCCGGTCCAGATCCTGCATCCTTTTCCATGCCATCCGTTCATAGTTCTTCGATACGGATACGTCGGGATCGATGATCCGAGTGAGGCGAGGCCCTGCATCTTCCGGCCTCGTCACTCGCAGGTGCTCGATGCGGAAGTCCGCCTCGTTCCGGTACGCCGATCGCACTTGGAACGCTGACCTCCAACCCACTTTGCCCTCACCGACGTCATGGAACTCGATCCGGACGCGGCTCGCGACCTCATGGGTGGTCTGGGATTGCAGCACCTTCTCGTAATACTTGTGTGTACCGAAAAGTCGATTCAGCTGGGAACTGGGGAAGACTCGCATGAGGAGGCCGACTCAGCCCATTCTTTGGGGCGATGCTGAAGGTCCTACTGACGATCTATTTTGCATTTCGGAGCGCCTTTAAGTCTCAGTCCCAGCTTGAGGCGGAGATTGTCAGCCTGCGTCATCAGCTGAACATCGCCCTCAGGAAGCGTTTGTGCCGGGTCCAATTATCGAACTTTGATCGCTCCTTCTTGGTCGGGATATCTCGGGCCTTTCCGACGGTTCTTGAAAGTGTGAAAGTCGTGCGGCCGGAAACGGTCACCCGCTGGCACCGGCAAGGGGTTCGGCGTTATTGGTGCTGGAGGTCCCCCGGTCTGCGCCTCGGACGCCCCAAGATCGATAAAGAACTTCGTGATTTGATACAGCGCATGTGTAGGGAGAATCCCTTGTGGGGATCTCCAAGAATCCATGGAGAATTATTGAAGCTCGGCTTCTCGGTCGCTCAATCGACGGTCGCGAAATACATGCTCCGACGACCTCCCTTCCGGGGAGGACAAAGCTGGACGACCTTCCTTCTGAATCAGGCTGAAGGCATCGCCTCGATAGACTTATTCACAGTTCCAACTTTCTTGTTCGAAGAGCTCTACGTGTTCGTCGTCCTGAATCATGCCCGACGTAAGATTGTCCTTCTGACGGTTACGGGCGAGCCCACCGCGATGTGGCTTGCTCAACAAATCACGGAAGCCTTTCCATGGGATTCAGCGCCAAAATTCTTAATTAGAGACAACGACGTGAAGTTCGGTGGCGTCTTCAAGCGACGCGTTCGTGCGATGGGTATTCGAGACCGACCAACGAGCTTTCGATCGCCTTGGCAAAACGGCCATACTGAGCGCGTCATCGGAACTATACGTCGGGAGTGTTTGGACCACGTGATCGTGGTCAACGATACCCATTTGCGCCGAGTGCTCTCGGCCTATGTTCAGTACTACAATGACGCCCGGACACACCGGTCCTTGGCCAAAGATTCCCCCCACCCGCGCCCCATCGAGCGCACCGGGACCGTCACCGCACACCCAATTCTGGGCGGCCTACACCACAGGTATGCGAGAATCTAATTTTCGGTACACACACCACCTTTTATCGCTGGTACGATCGCTTTCTGGCCTTTGGCGACGCCGGTCTTGAGGATCGCAACAGCAGCCCGGGCCGGGTGTGGAACCGGATCCCGGATGATGTCCGGGGGCAGATCATCGATCTTGCCCTGGAGGAGACGCAACTGTCGCCCCGGGAACTGGCCGTCAGGTTTACGGACACCAGGGGCTACTTTGTCTCGGAAGCCTCGGTTTACCGGCTTCTCAAGGCCCACGGCCTGATCACCAGCCCCGCTTTCGTGGTCATCAAGGCAGCCGATGAGTTCCGCGACAAGACCACGGCGCCGAACCAGCTGTGGCAGACCGACTTCACCTATCTCAAGGTCATCGGCTGGGGCTGGTTTTACCTGTCGACCATCCTGGACGACTATTCCCGCTACATAATTGCTTGGAAGCTCTGCACCAACATGACGGCGGACGATGTGACGGCAACACTGAAGTTGGCGCTAGAAGCCTCAGGCTGCAATCGCGCCAATGTCGTCCACAAGCCGAGGCTGCTCAGCGACAACGGCTCGTCCTATATCTCCGGCGATCTGGCTGAATGGCTCGAGGACCACGGTATGGATCACGTTCGGGGCGCACCGTATCACCCGCAAACCCAGGGCAAGATCGAGCGCTGGCATCAAACGCTGAAGAACCGGATCCTGCTTGAAAATTATTATCTACCCGGCGATCTCGAAAACCAGATCAGCGCCTTCGTCGATCACTACAACAACCAACGCTACCACGAGAGCATCGGCAACGTAACTCCAGCCGACGCCTACTTTGGACGCCACACCGCCATCATCGAAAAGAGAAAAAGGATCAAAAAACTGACCACCCAAAACCGCCGCTTGAACCATCAACGCCAAGCGGCTTAACATCAAACAAAGATGAGCCAGATCCTCCCTTATGAAACACGCTCAACAGTCCCATTTGTTTTGATGACGGACACGCTGGTCGGATCCCACCAGAGGGCGACAGCTGGCCACGAATCGACGAGGAGGGCTTGCCAAAACCCCGCCCGATCGCCTTCAGCGATTCACCCCGAGCCCAGCGATCCCACACCTCTGCCTTCTCTAACGCACTGAAACCGTAACGACTTCTTTGATCCTCAATTTCTTGATCCATCGAACACTCTATCTCTTCTTCTTAAGATAAAGTGTTGCGTCCATCGCTTGAGACCACCCGCCGAAAGATGGGGTAATCGGCCGGCGCTCTTATCTCTGACGATCATGCCCGGTCGGCCATAACGCTTCATGGCACGTTTAAGGAACTCAAGCGCGGCGGCATTGTCAGACTAAAATCGTATGTTAGAATTTTCCCGTTGTTGAGCCAGCTTCGTCGCCCGTTCTTGTCCGGTCTAAGCCAGACAAAACATGTTTTTGCGCCCTGAAATCCCCAAAAGGGACAGAGAGAGACGACCAAGAAGATTTAGTCTGACAATGCCATTTGGCAGCATGATCAGAAACCGGAAGACACCTTAACTCTGCTGACAACCTGTCCAACAAACCAGGACCACCCCAGAGTATCTGGCCTTAAGGTTTTCATCCTGCGCTCTGAGACAGGAATCACTTTACTCATGATTTTGCGCTCCTTTTCAATGGTTTAGTCACGTCGCGCACCGAAGCTGCCAATGATTTCATTACGCTGGAAAAGCCCGCTATTGCTCTGGAACACCCCGCCCACTTCCTCATGATTTGGCCCGTAGAACGTGCCGTGAAGGCTGTCGGACCCAAAGCGCCCGTCATCTCCTATGCTGAGCTCGGACCATTGCATTGCGTCGAGGCCGATCCCGGTGTCGAGGGCGAAGATGTTGGTGAATGCGACATCGAGGTCGATGGCCGCGAAATCCACAATGACGCTGGCGTCGCCCTGGACGGGGCTGTCGGTGTCCACGTCCGCGCCGACCATCACCCCTGTCCAGGTGGCGGAACCGCCTACCGGCGGCGATCCTGCGGCATTGCCGAAGGATATACCGGAGACGATGGCATGGCCGCCGCCGGACGCGAACTCGACAAGCGCAGCATCGGCGGCAAAGGCATTGTGAGCCATCCACGCGCCATACCCGAAGGCGTCTATTATGGTGCCGTCGTCCTCAATGACGGTTTCCCTGGACTGCACCATTTCGATACCGTTCCGGGTCATGACCGGCTGATATTCGACCGAGAGAAAGTCGGTCTCCCCGAGGATGATCTGTCCGTCCTCGGTATAGCAGGTGGAACCGCTGCAGACCGTGGAAATATTGCCGAGGGCATTTGAGCCCAGGATATGAAAGTTGGTCGCCAGCAGGGTGTCGGCCCTGGCTTTGATGTTCTCGTGGCGCCCTGCGATCAGCTCGGAGCTGATCGGGGACGGCGCCCTGCCGCCAGTGAGATCCCTGGCGCCTTCAGGGTGTATCAGCCATGGAACGTCCGGGTAGGTCGGCCCTACGACGGCAGGCTCGGGCGGGTCGATGATGGGCGGCGGCCGAGGCCGCGGTACCGGCGGGGAAACGGACGATCCGCCGCCGCACGCGGCAAGAAACAGCAAGCCAAGCGGCACCGCGCCGCATTTTGTAAGGTTCATGGGATTCTCTGGTTAGCAGGGCAGGGCTCCGATCATGTCCCGGATGTCGCGCATGTGGGCGGCGATCTGAAGCGAATAGGGCGTGTCCATGGCGCGAAGGCGCTACTCCAGCGTGCGCGCCAGCACGCGCTCCGGAGTCGGGTTGACGCCGACAACGTCCCAGCACCACCTGTTCCAGCCGATTTCTACCGTGACGAGATCATTCTTCCTGGCCATGTCTTCCTCCCTCGTAGGCCTGACGATGATGCGTGAAAAAGTTGTTGTCAATGGTGGCTCACGCCGGTAGCGGCATTGTCAGACTAACTGAACCAGACCTAGTGAACCTATAATTGAGAGCCATCAGGTTGCGAGTTGCTGCCAATCGGCCAGGGCAGCGGCTCGGGCTTGTTTGAAAACATCGCGGCGGTTGAGATGACGTTGGTGGTTGAAATGGTTGTGGATCGAGGCATGAACGGAGGCGAATTTCTGCAGGGTCTTAATGTCGCTGAACCGAGCCATCGCCCCTTCCCGTCGTCGGAAGGGCTGATGTGAGTTTTCCGCGCGGTTGTTCAGCCAACGACCGCATGTCTGGGCGGCTGCATTACAGATCACCTTCATCGCAGCCCTGTATGACTGTAGCCTGTCCGTCACGATCGTGGCCGGTCGGCCATCACGCTTCATAGCCTGCTTCAGAAACTCAAGCGCGGCCCGGCGATCCCGCCGTTTTGTGGCAAAGACCTCAAGCACTTCGCCTTCATGATCGACAGCCCGCCATAGATAATGTGTTTCGCCATTGATGCGGACGAACACCTCATCAAGATGCCAGCGCCAGTTCGACCAGTTGCGCCGGTCTGTCCGCCTCTTCCGGATCTCCGAAGCAAACAACGGGCCAAAGCGGTTCCACCAGTACCGTATGGTCTCATGGCAAATGTCTATGCCCCGTTCGAACAGAATATCTTCGACCTGACGCAACGACAGCGGATAGCGGATATACGTCATCACCGCGAGGCGAATGACCTCAGGCGAACTATTGAAATACCGGAAGGGATTGTACATGGCATTGTCAAGTTAACCGGATTCACTCCGAAATCTCGGTAAATTGTTGATGCCTGCTCTACGCGATTTCAATGGCTTAGCCTCATGGAGAAATGCCGCAAACAGCCTACAAGCAGTTAACTTGACAATGCCGTCCATGCTTCGATCCACAACCATTTCAGCCACCAACGCCATCTCAACCGCCGCGACATATTCAAACAAGCCCGAGCCGCGGCGATGGCCGAGTGGCGTCAACTTGCTGCCTAGAGGTCCTCAATTGAAGGTTCTGCAGGTCCAACCCATTTAGTCTGACAATGCCAAAGCGGAAGTCCCATGCTGCAGTGCAGGAGTCCAAATCTAGAGCAGGAACAAGTTTCTCAAAACCGGTAGGTTACACCTAGCCGGAGGGAGCGTCCGGGCAGCGGTAGGATGTCCTTTAGAAACGATGTGTGCTCTCGTCCCTCCTCATCGGTGAGATTGTCCGCCGCAACGAAGAGGCTTAGCGCTCCGTCAGGTAAGGGGCGGAACTCGACAGACGCGTTCAGCATGGTGAAGGCATCGGTCTGCAGTTCGAATTGGACTAAGCGGTCCTGTTGACCGACATGGCGCAGTTCGAGCTCTCCGGTCCAACGCATGCTGTCGTAGATGACGCGGCCAATAAGCGAATAGGGCGGTATGCGGGCGGCGGGGCCGTTGTCGGTATCGCCGAGCACATAGTCGGCAACGCCTTCCAGCGTGACGCTGCGCGTTCCCATCTCCCAAACGGTTTGGCTGAGTTCCAGTTCAAAGCCATGAAAATCGGCATTAGTTTGCGTGTACTGGAATACATCCAACCCGTCTTCGACCTCGCCGGTGGGTACCGCGTCGATGAAGCCGTCATAATGCGCAAGGAAAAGATGGAGGTCGGCAGAGAACAGGCCGCCTTCATAGTGAACCGATGCATCCGCCGAATAGGCGACCTCCGAACTGAGCGTCGGGTCGCCGATCTCGAAAGCGCGCGTTGCGATATGCGGTCCGTTGGCGAACAATTCCTCTTCGCGCAGCGCACGTGCCGTTCGGGAGAGACTGATGCCTAAGAACCAGGGATCGGACGGGCGCAGGAATGCACCTGCGGAGGCGGAAAAGTTGGTGAAGCTGCGTTCGCCAACGAGGCTATCGAGGTTGCGGTTGTCGAGGCGGACGCCGCCTTCGATCCCCCAACCAGCCCTGTCGAGACGCTGCTGCGTAAAGGCGCCGATTTCGCCGATCGTCGTTTTCGGAACATAGGCCTCGGCGCCGATCGCATCGAAATTGCGCTTTGAGCCCTGAAACCCGACAGCGCCCTGCCAGCCGTCTCTATCCTCCTGAACGAGTTCTAGGCGCGCCTCATAGCCGTCGGAAAGAAAACGCGTGCCGACCGCACGGCCTTCAAGCTCCACATGTTCGTAATCGGAGTAGCCGGAAGCGAACCTCACTAGGCCGAAGGGGCCGAGGTTCAGTTCCCGCTCGCCATGAAGATCGAGCCGCAATTGCTTCAGATCGATGGCGACTTCTTCTTCCGCATGTGCTTGCCCGTCTTCGTCCTCATGATCCTCGTCTTCGTGCTCCACTTCATCTTCGTGCTCCTCTTCGCCATGCCCATGAGCGTGTCCGGGAACGCCGTAGAATGAATCGGTATGCTTGATCGAGAATCCTAGGAATCCGCGATTAGTTACATGAGAAACACCGCCGCCAAGAACGGTAAGACCCACGCCCGAATTTGGGACGGTACCGAAGGCTTCCTCCCCCTCTTCGTGGTGTTCGTCGTCGTCGTTATAATCGTCCTCGTGTTCTTCTTCTTCGAGCGCCACCTGAAATCGCGACTCGGCGAAGCCGGGAATGTCGTAATCGCTAGCATTCCGATGCAGCCCATCGAAAGTGAACACGATCGGGCCCGAGCCGAACTTGAGCGAACCAGAAGCGGAGTAACCATCATTCACCGTAGTGCCGGAGGCCGTTAGGCGTCCGTCTATTCCGTCTTCGGCAGCGCCCCGTGCGATGCGCTCGTCAATCACGTTCACAACGCCGCCAATGGCGGAACCGCCATAAGCGAGAGCGGCAGGCCCACGCAGCACTTCGATGCGTTGCGCTCCGCCGGGATCGCTAGCGACAGCATGGTCAGGCGACAAAGCGCTGGCATCGATTGTCCCGATGCCGTTGGTCAGGACTTGCACCCGCGGCCCGGCGAGGCCGCGGATGATCGGACGGCTGGCGCCCGGACCGAAGAAGCTGGAGCGCACGCCCGGTATGCCACCCAACACATCGCCAAGACCGGAAGGCTGCGCGATGTCCAGAGCGAAACTGTCGATGACATCGACATTGGTGATGACCGAATCCAGCGAGACGGCGAAGGGCGAAGAGGTGATAACCACCTCCTCAACATTTTGCGCGAAGACGGAAGTCGAAGCCGCATACGCGATAAGCGCACCGGCAGATAGATTGATATGTCTCATGTTCGAAACCTCAAACCTTTTGAAGACGAAGCGCGCATCGCTCGTGAGAATCGATCACGGCGCGGATACGCGGGAGTTCTTACGAAACCGAAGAGCTGCGGCGATGGCGTCGCGTCTCTTTGGCACCGCGTTCACTTCTTCAGGCTTGAGGTGGAGCGCGTCCCTGCCAGCTATGCGAGACCGCCTCGTAGGCGGCGGAAAGCTGAGTAAATTCTATCCCGCGGTAATTGACGAGAGCGGGAAGCGCGAACACCGCGGCAGAAGGTTTTAGAAATTGCCCGTTTTGATGCGCCGACTGACACACTGGGCAGTCGGTTTGGCCTTGCTCAATAGGAACATCGCCCGCCAAACCGTCTTCGCCGTCAGAGATTTCTAGGACGAGCACCTTATCGGATGGCTGCGCATGAACGTGCGGTTGAACGACGAGGTTCTGTATACCGAGCGCCCCGAGCGCCAGAAAAGCGAGAATGAGTACCGACCAGCGCGAAGCCGCAGAGCGCCTCAAGCGTGAGCAGCGAACTGTGAAGAGCGATCTTCTTCTGCGCGGCCTAGCCATTGTTCAATCCAGTCGACCCTCTATTAAATGGCAGATCGGCTTAGATTTTCAAGACGTCGGCCGTTTCGCCATGCTCACACACGCATGATTGAAGAGCACTAAGCCGACATTCCCCAGATGACATCCAAATTCGCGGAAATCGTACCACGGCCCCATCTCCAAGGGAACTCTGTTCCCATTGCAGCCATCCGATGACATGATTTTGGTAATCGGCCAGCGCGTGGAAGGCCATTTGGTCGTTTCTCTTGCCATCCAGACACACCTCTCGTGTCGCAATCTCCTTGCCGTCGATTCCCTCGGCCTACGCCGGAGCGGGTCTTCGTCGTAGATCATCAATCAGGCTCAAGATTTTCTGGAACAAGCTTCTTGGGACTGCAACCTCGGCCAATTGAAATGTGACGTATCGGCCATGGCTGACAACTTTCGCACCGATCTTGACCAGCTTCTCCCTCAGCGTCGTCAGCGACCATTGCTCCACGGCATCGGGCAACGCCAGGGTCCGCATGAAGTTGCCGAGGTTATAGGCGAGTGCATGCAGCTGGAGCCGGACGGCATTGTTGCGTAACGAACGGCATGACAGCCGCGTCCACTTGATGGCGTTCTTGCCTTCCTTGATCTATTGCTCGGCAGTGCCGCGCTGATTGTAGAACGCAACAACCCGCTCGGCAGGACGGCTCAGGTTGGTAACGATGAAGCCGACGCGGGGATACAGTTCCCCTGAGTGCCACTCCACCTTGGCGACGACCCGGCGGGGCATTGTCAGAGTAAATTGGCTTGAGCCGGGAAGTAAGGTTTCGTAGCCTCTGGCGATGCAAAATCCCTTTCGTTATTTCAACAGTTCGCCTGAGGTAATCCGCAGCGCGGTGATGTTGTATGTCCGCTACCCCTTGTCGCTGAGACAGGTCGAAGATCTTCTGCTCGAACGGGGCATCGACATTTGCCATGAGACCGTGCGGTACTGGTGGAACCGTTTTGGTCCGTTGTTTGCAGCCGAGATCCGGAAACGCCGTATTCGTCATGGATCCTATTCGCTGTGGCGCTGGCATCTTGATGAGGTGTTCGTCCGGATCAACGGCGAGACATGTTATCTATGGCGTGCCGTTGACCATGAAGGCGAAGTGCTTGAGGTCTATGCCACGAAACGGCGGGATCGTGAAGCTGCTCTTAGGTTTCTGAGGCGAGCTATGAAGCGTTATGGCCGGCTGGCCACGATCGTCACGGACAGGCTACAGTCATACCAGGCTGCGATGAAGGTGATCGGCAACGAGGGTTGCCAAGAGACCAGGCGCTGGCTCAACAACCTGGCAGAAAACTCACATCAACCCTTCCGGCGACGGGAACGCGCAATGGCCAAATTCAGGGAGGTAAAAACTCTGCAGAAATTCGCCTCCGTCCATGCTTCGATCCACAACCATTTCAACCACCAACGCCATCTCAACCGTCGCGACATTTTCAAGCAAGACCGGTCCGCCGCCCTGGCCGAATGGCGGCAACTTGCAGCCTAGAGGTCATCAATTGAAGGTTCTGCAGGTCCAGCCCATTTAGTCTGACAATGCCACCAACATGACGGCGGACGATGTGACGGCAACACTGAAGTTGGCGCTAGAAGCCTCAGGCTGCAATCGCGCCAATGTCGTCCACAAGCCGAGGCTGCTCAGCGACAACGGCTCGTCCTATATCTCCGGCGATCTGGCTGAATGGCTCGAGGACCACGGTATGGATCACGTTCGGGGCGCACCGTATCACCCGCAAACCCAGGGCAAGATCGAGCGCTGGCATCAAACGCTGAAGAACCGGATCCTGCTTGAAAATTATTATCTACCCGGCGATCTCGAAAACCAGATCAGCGCCTTCGTCGATCACTACAACAACCAACGTGAGAACGGCGGTGACAAATTAGTCCACGGAAGCGGCGGGATTTCCCAGCCGCGGGCGGAGTAAAACTCTGCCACCTGTAGCCTTCGATCTTTTTTGAGATGGAAGGCGGGAGGATGTACACCGTGGACCTATATCTGCGCGTTCGGCTGGCCTGCCATGTTGATGGTCTGAGCCAGCGAGAGGCGGCAAGTCGGTTTGGCATTGCGCGCGAGACGGTGAGGAAGATGCTGCGGCATTCGGAACCGCCGGGATATCGGCGACGCCAGCCACCGAAACGCCCGAAACTGGCCCCCTTCACGGATATCATCGACCGTATTCTGGAGGAGGACCGAACGGTTCACCGTAAGCAGCACCACACGGCGAAGCGTATATTCGAGCGCCTTCGCGACGAACATGGCTTCACGGGCAAAGAGACCATCGTGAAGGATTACGTTCGGGAACGGCGCCTTCGTCGGCGTGAGATGTTTGTGCCGTTGTCACATCCTCCGGGCCATGCTCAAGCGGACTTTGGCGAGGCGGATGCGATCATCGCCGGCGTCAAGTATCGGGCGCATTTTTTCGTCATGACACTTCCCCACAGCGATGCCTGCTTCGTTGCGGCCTACCCGGCGGCGGCGACGGAGGCCTGGCTGGACGGGCACAACAGAGCCTTTGTTTTTTTCGGCGGCGTTCCCCAATCGATTCTTTACGACAACGACAAGTGTCTGGTGTCGCGCATCTTGTCAGATGGCACGCGGCAACGAACGCGGGCGTTCAGCGGGCTGCAGTCCCATTACCTCTTCGAGGACCGCTACGGCCGTCCCGGCAAGGGTAACGACAAAGGCAATGTGGAGGGGGTGGTCGGCTATGCCCGGCGGAACTTCATGACGCCGCTTCCCCGGTTCGCGAGCTGGGACGCCTTCAATGGGTGCTGTCACATTAACAGGGTGACCTGCTGCTGATGGCGCTTTAATGTCGCTAGATGCAGAAAATCTCCTATGCCCGATACCGATTTCCACCGGTGATCATTCAGCACGCCGTCTGGCTGTATTACCGGTTTCCCCTCAGCTACCGAGACGTCGAAGATCTGCTTGTCGAACGTGGTATAGATGTTTCTTACGAAACGGTGCGGCGCTGGGCATTGAAGTTTGGACAGGCCTACGCCCGGAGACTGAGGACAACGCGCCCTCGACCAGACGCCCGGTGGCACCTCGATGAGGTGTTCGTGTCCATCGCCGGAAAGCGGATGTATCTATGGCGTGCTGTCGATAGCGAAGGCGAAGTGCTGGATATCCTTGTTCAGTCACGCAGAAACAAGAATGCAGCGCTTAAGTTGATGCGTAAACTGTTGAAAAAGCAAAGGTTTGTCCCTGATGCCTTCGTCACAGACAAACTGCCATCTTATGGTGCTGCTCTGAAGGATTTAGGCCTTACAAAGCACCATGATTTTGGTGGCAGGAAGAACAACCGGGCGGAGAATTCTCACTTGCCGGTCCGGCAACGTGAACGACGAATGCAACGTTTCAAATCGGCTCGATCAGCGCAGCAATTTCTCTCTACCCACGCCACCGTCTACAACACCTTCAACGTCCAACGTCATCTGATTTCCCGAAAAACATTGCGCCGGTTTCGCAACCACGCAATGGGCCT